>OY970207.1:2165000-2989140 GCA_963711625.1 Vulcanimicrobiota bacterium | reverse complement strand
CGCGTCGGCGCTGCTCGTGCTCGAGGCGGTAGCGGCGCCGATCGTCGCCGCGCTGTGCGGCGCTCCGCCGGCGAGCTCGACGCTGCAGGCTCGTTTGGCGCAGCCCGCGCGAAGCCGGTCGAACTGGACGTGGTACGTTCCCGTTCGGTTACAGGATGATGGGGGGCTGCCTTTGGCGCATCCCCTTCCCTTGCGCTCGTTTTCAGTGAGCTTGACCGCGAGAGCGGACGGCTACGTCGTGATGGACGAGCGCGACGAAGCGTGGCCCGCGGGAACGCTCGTTACGGTCCATCGTTTTTTGGGAGGCTGATCCTGATCCGTCCCACGCCCGCGGTCGCAGGCGATTCCGGCAACGACGCCGTTCGTCGGTCCCGAGCAGCTGATGCGCGAGCGCGGTCTGCGCGAGCTCGTGCGCCTCGGGGCGAACGAGAGCGCGTTCGGACCGTCGCCGAACGCGATCGCCGCGATGAGCGCGGAGCTCGACCGGCTCGCGTGGTACGGCGATCCGGAATCGCTCGACCTGCGCGACGCGCTCGCGCAGAAGCACGGCTGCCGTCCCGAAGAGATCGTCGTCGGGTCGGGCATCGACGATCTGATGGGGCTGGCGGTGCGCGCGTTCGTCGCGCCCGGTGCGGCCGCGCTGGCGACGCGCGGCACGTATCCGACGCTTCAACTATCACGTGGTCGGCTACGGGGGCCGCCCGCCTACGCCGACTATCGCGACGACGGCACGCCCGATTGCGAAGCGCTGCTCGCAGCCGCGCGCCGCGACTCGCCGTCGATCGTCTATCTCGCGAATCCCGACAATCCGAGCGGGCGTTTCATTGCGCGCGACGACGATCGCGCGCTTCTACGACGCTTTGCCACGTAGCAGCCTGTTGCTGCTCGACGAGGCGTACGCCGACTTCGTCGACGACGTGCGAGCTGCTGCCGCCGGCGTTCGAGGATCGTCTCATCCGGATGCGCACGTTCTCGAAGGCCTACGGGATGGCGGGCGCGCGCATCGGGTACGCGCTCACGACGCGCGACAACGCGCACACGCTTCCAAAAGATTCGCCTGCACTACGGCGATCAACCGCAACGCGCAGGTCGGCGCGCTCGCGTCGCTGAGCGACGACGCGTTTCGGCAGCTACGTCGTGCGCGAGACGGCACGGGCGCGGGAGGACTACTACGCGCTCGCCCGCGATCTCGGCCGGCGCTACGTCGAGTCGCGGACCAACTTCGTCTGCATCGAAATGGACTCGCGCGAGCGAGCCGACGCGCGTGATGGACGATCTGCTCGAGCGCGGTGTCTGGATGCGCAAGCCCGGCGCGCCGCCGCTCGACGCCTACATTCGCGTGAGCGCCGGAACCGAGCCGATGCGCCGCGCGTTCTGCCGCCGCGCTGCGCGCCGTGCTGGCCGAAATCGCGGTTTGACCGGTGAGCTACGCGATCGTCTCCGACGTGCACGGAAACCTCGAGTCGCTCGAAGCGGGTGCTCGCGGCGATCGGCGCCCGACGACGCCCTGGTGTCGCTGGGCGACGTCGTCGGCTACGGGCCGAACCCCAACGAGTGCGTCGCGACGCTGCGCGGAGCGCAGCAGCCACGCGGTGCTGGGCAACCACGACCTCGCCGCGGTCGAGAACTTCGGCGTGGAGTACTTCAACGGCGCGGCGCGCGAGGCGATCGGCTGGACGCAAGGCGTGCTCGACGACCGCGAGCCGCGCCTGGCTCGACGCGCTTCCCTACGAGCTGCGCTTGCCCGATTTTCTGCTCGTCCACGGCGCGCCGGTGAACTATTTCGAGTACATCCTCGACAAGGCCGCGGCGGCGCGCGCGTTCGCGGCGACCGATGCGCGCATCGTCTTCGTCGGCCACACGCACATCGCCGAGTACTGGTCGCTCGACGTCGACGGCACCATCGGGCACAAGCACATGCAGCACGGCGGCGAGCTGCGAGCTCGAGCGGATTCCAAGCGCTACATCATCGACGTCGGCAGCGTCGGCCAACCGCGCGACCTCAATCCGCGCCCTCGTTCGTGCTCTACGATCCCGAGCGACGGCGCGTCGCGTGGATCGCGCTACGAGTATCCGATCGCCGAGGTGCAGAAGAAGATGCGCGAGGCGGGCTTGCCCGCCTATCTCGTCGACCGCCTGAGCGTGGGCCGATGAGCGACGTACCCTTCGACGACGGAAACTGTTTCGCGTGCGGTCCGACCAACCCGATCGGCATGCACGTGCACTTCGATCGTGCCGCCGACGGCGACGGCGTCTCGCGGCGCGCGTTACGCTCGCTCCGGTCTATCAAGGATGGCGCGGCATCGCGCACGGCGGCATCGTGATGGCGCTCCTCGACGAGGCGATGGCGCACGCCGCCGGTTTTGCCGGTCACCGCGGCGTCACGGCCACGTCAACGTGCGCTTTCGCAAAGCCGGTGCCGCTCGAGCGTGCCGATCGAGGTGCGCGGCCACGTGACGTGGCAGCGCCGCAACGTGCTCGGCGTGAAGCGAGCATCTTCGACGGCGCCGGCACGTGCTGGCGCACGCCGAGGGCAGCTTCGTTTCGCGCGGCACGCTTCGAGGCCGCGGACGACCGCCGCAATCCGACGTTCCGCGACGCGCGATGAGCCACGCCCGACGATCGATAACCGGCGCGCGCGTTACGAGTACCACGATCCTCGAATCGGTGGAGGCGGGCTTGGTGCTTACCGGCACCGAGGTCAAGGCGGTTCGCGCCGGCGGCGCGAGCTTGACCGAAGCCTACGCGCGCATTCGCGACGGCGAAGCGTGGCTGATCGGCATGCACATTCCGCCGTACCAGCAGGGCAGCTTTCTCGAACACCGAGCCGACGCCGGCCGCGCAAACTGCTGCTGCACAAAGAGGAGATCGCGCGGCTGCAGAGCCGCGTCGCCGAGAAGGGCCTGACGATCGTCCCGCTGCGCCTCTACTTCACGCGCGGCATCGCCAAGGTACAGCTCGGTCGTCGCGCGCGGTAAAAAGCTTTGGGACAAGCGCGCCGCGGTCGCGAAGCGCGACGTCGAACGCGAGATCGCGGCGCACGTGCGCCGGCGGTGAGAGGCGCTGCGGCCCGAGCGCGACGTCGAACGCGCGATCGAGCGCGGCGGCGTCATTCGTGCCGGGCGAACGCGTGCTGGTCGCCTGCAGCGGCGGTCCGGATTCGGTCGCGCTGGCCGCGGCGACTGCACGCGGTCGCGAATCGAATGCCGGAATCGAGCTGCTGGCGGCCTACGTCAATCACGGCGTGCGCGCGTCGGCCTGGCAGGACGAGTGCGTGGCGCTCGCAAGTCGCGGCGCGCTCGAACTGCCGCTCGACGTAGTCGCGCTGGACCGACGCCGGCGCGCGACGAGCAGAGCCTGCGCGCGGCGCGCTACGCGGCGCTGATCGACGCTGCGCGCCGGCGCGACTGCGGCGTCGTCGCGACGGCGCATCACGCCGAGGATCAGAGCGAAACGGTACTGCTCGCGCTGCTGCGCGGCGCCGGTCCCGACGGTCTGCGCGGCATGCGCGCGCGGCGGCCGCTCGACGCCGGCGCTCGACCTCGCGCGGCCGCTCATCGGCGTCGCCGTCCGACGACCTGCGCGCCTACTGCCACGCGCGGGCGCTGCCGTACGCCGTCGACCCGACCAACGCCGACGCCGGCCTGCGGCGCAACGCCGTCCGCGAGGCGCTGGAGGCGCTGCGCCCGCTCTTCCCCGGGCTCGACGAGGCCGTCGCGCGCGCGGCGACGCTGGTCTCCGACGAGCACGACGGAACGCGGCGCGCCGACCTGCGCGCGCGCGGTGCGCGCAGCGAGCTGGCGCGACGAGACGGAGCTGCGCGACATCGACTTCGTGCACGTCGAAGCGGCCGTCCGCGCGCTGGAAGGCGGGCCGGACCGGCATCTTTCATATGAAGCCTGGGGTCGTCTCTGAGAATCGAGCGCGGTGGCCATCGCGGGTATGAAGCAGGGAGTGACGGCGGCGAGCAGCGAGAGCCGGGGTCGGGCGCCGGATCTACGGCCGCCGAAGAGATCGCGGCGGCAGTCGAGCGTTTGGCGGCTAGGATTGCCGCGGATTACCGCCGGAAACCGCTGCTGCTGCTTGGGGTGTTGAAGGGAGCGCTCTGCTTTACCGGCGACCTCGCGCGGGCGCTCGCCGGGCAGAGCGGACGGTCCGAGCGAAATCATGGTGGATTACATCTGCGTCGAACGGTACGGGACGCGTTAGGAAGCTCGAGGGCGGCAGCCGCGTCTGGTGATGGACGCCGGCCTGCCCGTCGACGGGGGCCAACGTCGTCGATCGTCGACGATATCGTCGACAACGGCCGCACGTTGGCGTACGTTCGAGCGTTGCTAGGAGGGCGGCGACCCGCGAGCCTGCGCACGTGCGTGCTCTTCGACAAGGCCCGGCCGCCGGCGAGGTCGAGCGTCGCAGTCGACTACGCCGGCTGGCGGTCGCCCAACGTCTTCGCCATAGGTTACGGTTTGGACTATAAGGAACTCTATCGCAATCTTCCTTACTTAGCCGAGCTTCGAGAGGGTCAAAACGGTCTAACCACAACGTGAGCAAACATCTCCGGTCCATCATCCTGATCATCCTGGCGGTCGTCGCCGTCTTCATCATCGTCGAGCGGTTCGTCCAGCCGAGCGAGGGTGAGACGCGGCTCGACTACGGCGCCTTCTATCAGAAGCTCGAAGCCGGGCAGGTTCAGTCGTTCCACGCGACGGGTCTCAACGCGGTCGGCGACCTCGTCGAACGGCACCAAGTACACGGTCGCCGTTCCCAACGTCGACCAGACGTTCGTCGACGAAGTCTATCGCAGGTCAAGAGCGGCGCGATCAGCTTCGATCAGCAGTCGAACACGGGACTGCTCTCGAGCCTGATGACGCTCGGGCCGCTGGCGATCACCGTGCTGCTGCTCTTCTTCATTCTGCGTCAGGCGCAGAGCGGCGGCAGCCAGGCGCTGTCGTTCGGGCGTTCGCGCGCGAAGATGCTCTCCGAGAACCGGCCGAAGGTGACGTTCGCCGACGTCGCCGGCGTCGACGAGGCCAAAGAAGAGCTCGCCGAGATCGTCGAGTTCCTCAAGTATCCGAAGAAGTACCAATCGCTCGGCGCGCGCATTCCGAAGGGCGTGCTGCTGCTCGGTCCGCCGGGAACCGGCAAGACGCTGCTGGCGCGCGCCATCGCCGGCGAGGCGGGCGTGCCGTTCCTCTCGATCTCGGGCTCCGACTTCGTCGAGATGTTCGTCGGCGTCGGCGCGTCGCGCGTTCGCGACCTCTTCGACCAGGCGAAGAAGTCGGCACCGTGCATCGTCTTCATCGACGAGATCGACGCCGTCGGCCGCCAGCGCGGCGCGGGCTTGGGCGGCGGTCACGACGAGCGCGAGCAGACGCTCAACCAGCTGCTGGTCGAGATGGACGGCTTCGATCAGAACACCGGCGTCATCTTGATCGCCGCGACGAACCGCGCCGACGTGCTCGATCCGGCGCTGCTGCGCCCGGGACGCTTCGACCGTCAGATCGTCGTCGACCGCGCCGACTTCAAGGGCCGCGAGAAGATCCTCGAAGTGCACGCGCGCAACAAGCCGCTCGGTAAGGAAGTCTCGCTCGAGACGCTCGCGAAGCGCACGCCCGGATTCTCCGGCGCCGATCTCGAGAACTTGCTCAACGAAGCGGCGCTGCTGGCGGCGCGCAAGAACAAGAACTTCATCGAGATGATCGACTGCGACGAAGCGATCGATCGCGTCATGGTCGGCCCCGAGCGCAAGTCGCTCGTGATGTCGCAGAAAGAGAAGGAGACCACCGCCTATCCACGAATCGGGCCACGCGATCATCGGCGGCCTGCTCGAGAAGGCCGATCCCGTGCACAAGGTCACGATCATCCCGCGCGGCATGGCGCTCGGGCATCACCTGGTCGCTGCCCGAAGACGACCGTCACAGCCAAACGCGCGAAGAGCTGCTGGCCGTCGATCACGATGGCGCTGGGCGGACGCCTCGCCGAAGAGATCAAGTTCGGCGACGTCACGACCGGCGCGAGCAACGACTTCGAGAAGGCGACCGAGCTGGCGCGCCGGATGGTGACGCAGTACGGCATGAGCGAGCTCGGCCCGATTCAATACGGACGCGGCGCGCACCAAGTCTTCCTCGGGCGCGACTTCGGCGAAGAGCGAAACTACTCCGAAGAAGTCGCGAGCAAGATCGACGCCGAGGTGCGCAAGATCATCGAGTCGTGTTACGGCAACGGGCAAGACGCTGCTCGACGACGAACTGGGACAAGGTCGAGCGCATGGTGGCATCGCTGCTCGAGTACGAGACGGTCGAGGCCGAAGAGGTGCGCGCCATTCTCGAGCGGACGCCCGTTCGATCGGACCGCCGGCGTCGAAGCAGCGCCCGCATCCGACGCACAGGTCGAGCGTCGCCCGCGGAAGAGCCCAAACGCGTCGAGAAGCCCTCGCGACTCCCGCCCAAGATCTCGCCGGAACCTGCATGAGGCTTCGCGCGGCGCTCGCTGCCGCGACGTTCGCTCGCCGCGACGGCGTCGTTGCGGCGCTGCCGCCGGTGCGCTGCGGCCATGGCGCAATCGATGGGTCCGCTGCCGCGCGGCGGATCGTACGTGCTCGATCCCGATCCGACGGTCGGCGTCGGCGGCCATCGGGCTCTGGTTCCGCGCGCCGGGCGCCGGATACGACAACGCGACGCCCGGCATCTCGCAACATGGCCGCGACCGCCGCGGCCGTTGCGCCGCTCGCCAGCGGCAAGTCGCTGTACGCGCTCGTGCACAGGTCGGCGGCGAGCTGAACATCGCCGTCTATCCCGACATCGTCGGCATCGGCGCCGTCGTGCCGGCATCGGCGCGCGCGCCGCATCGTCGCGGCGATGACCGCTGCGTACTTTGCGCCCACGTCGACGACGCCGCGGTGAAAACGGCGCGCGCGAACGCCGCCGTGCTCGGCGTGCAGCAACGCTACGAATCGGACGCCACGCTGCACGATCTGCTCTTCAACCAAGTCTTCGCGGCGGGCCCAGCGCACTATCCGCCGCTGCCCGACTCCGTGACGCAGCTCACCAGCATCTCGACCGGCGCAAGTCGACGCGTTCGCGAAGCGCGCGTTCCGCGCCGAGAACGCGGTGCTGACGCTGACCGGCAACGTCGACGCGTCGAGCGTCGCCGCCGTCACCGACGGGAGCGGCGGCGGCTCGATGGACGCGCCGTTCGATTCGACGCTCGCGCGAACGCCGGTCTCGGCGACCGCGACCGGGTCGATCGACGGCGTCGGCCTGGCGTGGATCGGTCCGCCGATCGCCGATCAGAAGGCCGCAACCGCGCTCGACTTCATTGCCGACTATCTCTTCCGCGAGCGCACCGGCGTCGTCTCGAAGGGGCTCGATCGCTCGCGCAGCGACGCGCTCGTGGTCGGCCAGTTCATCACGCTGCACGATCCCGGAGTCATGGTCGTCACGATCGGCGGCGATCACGAGAAGCAGACCGAGCAGAAGGTGCTCGCGGCGCTCGGGCACGCTCGCGCAGCCGATGGACGCGCAGACGTTCGACGCCGCTCGCGAAGCGTTTCTCTATCACGTCGCTACCGATACGCAGACGCCGCAAGCAGCGAGCCGACAACCTCGGCTGGTACACGGTCGAAGGCAACCTGCAGTACGCGCCCGGCATCACGAGCGGCGACTACGAGCAGGTGGCCCGCGACGCTCGATCCGCAGTTCGTCGCCGACGTCGTGCGCCGCTACCTCCACAACCCGGTGATCGTGGACCTGATCGCTGCGTCCGCCGCAGAAGGAATCTCCGTGAACATCGCAGTAGTCCGCACGATCGCGGCCGCGTCTATGCTGGCGATCGCGCCCCTCGCGGCGCCGCGGCAATCGCCGTCGTGCCGCCTCCGACGCTCGAGAATTCCGGCGGCACGATCGTCGTGAAGCAATCCGACGGCGCGTCGTCGCTGGTCGGCGTTGCCGTCGTCGTACGCGCCGGGCTCGATCGGCAAACGATGAAAGCAGAACGGTCTGGCGGCGCTCGTCGCGGAGACGATCCTGCAGCACGCCGGTCGCGGCAACGCCGGCGATGCCGCTTGCAAGACGCGATCGCGGCTCACGGCGGCTCGGTTCGCTTCACCGTCGATCCGAGCGACGTGCGCTTCTACGTCGAGGCGCTCGCCGAGGACGCTCCGGCCGTGCTCGATCTGTTTCGCACCGCGCTCGCGTCGCCGGACTTTTCGCCCGCGACCGTGCGCGACGCGCGCGCCGCGCTCGTGCGGCAGATCGCGCGGAGCCAGACCGTGGCGCTGCAAGTCGGCCTCGACATGCTCAACGCGGCGTCGTCGTCAACGCAGGCGAATGCCGGACTTCCGGAACTCGGCACGCCCGCGTCGCTCGCACAGTTCTTCTCGGGCGACGTTCGCGGCGTTCTATCAGCGCGTATTACCGGCGCGGCGGCATCGCTCATCAGCGCCGCCGGCCGGCTCGACGCGCTCGCGCCCGACGCGCTCGTCGTCGCTGGCCGCCGCCTTGCCCGAGGGCACGACGTCGCCGGTTCCGGTGCACGTTGCGTCGCTGCAGCGGCGCGACGCGCGAGATCGTCGCGCATCGCGACATCGCGTCGCCGTGGCTGATCGCGCAGTATCCCGCGCCGAAGGTCGACAGCCGCGACTTCGGCGCGATGCTCGTGCTCGCCGCCTTCGTGCGCCGCACGCTCGTCGGACATCGCACAGGTGCCGGGCGTCGTGACGCCGACCTTCGCGTCGCGCTCGGTCGGTGCCGTCTACGCCTACGATCGCGCGCCGCCGACGCTCGTGCTCTACGTCAACGGCGGCCTGATCGGCAATCCGAGCCGTGCCTTCGCGACGGCGCTCTCGGTCGTCAGCGTGCTCGCCGCCACGCGGCTGCAGGGCTCGATCGAAGAGTTCAAGGCCGAGGCCGCCGGCGATTTCGCCAACGACGCGACGACGCTCGAGACGCGCGCGTGGCTCGCGGCGGTCTTCTCGCGCGAGAGCGCGTCGCCGGACTTCATCAATCGCGCGCTCGCGGCGATCGCCGCGACGACCCCGGACGACGTGCAGCGCGTCGCGCGAACGTATCTCGGCAATCCGACGATCGCCCTCGTACTGCCGCGCGGCACGAATCTGCAAGATTAGGAGACTCTCGTGAACGTCGCGCTCGTTCACGACTACCTGAACCAGCGCGGCGGCGCCGAGCGCGTCTTCGCCCGGATCGCTGCGGCGTGGCCGCGAGGCGCCGATCTATACCGCGCTCTACGACGAGCGCGCGTTGGGCGATCTCTTTCCGGCGCGACCGCGTGCGCAGTTCGTACCTGGCTCGCGCTGCCGTTCGCAAACCGATACTTTCGCGCGCTCGCGCCGCTTTATCCGCGCGCGTTTGAAGCGTTCGATTTCGCGGCTTCGACGCGATCGTCAGCTCGACGACCGCATGGGCGAAGGGCGTACGCGTTCCGCCGGGCGCCGTTCACGTCTGCTACATCAATACGGTCAGCCGCTTCGCCTTCGCCTCCGACGAGTACGTGCCGCGCGCCGGCGCGCCCGCTCGTCGAGCGGCTCGTCGAATGGGATCGCGAGGCCGCACGCCGCCCGACGCGCTTCGTCGCGAACTCGCGCAACGTCGCGGCGCGCATCGCCAAGTACTACGGACGCGACAGCGACGTGCTGCACTGCCCGGTCGACCTCGATCGCTTTACGATCGGCGCCGGCCGCAGGCGACTACTTCCTCGTCGCATCGCGGCTGCTGCCCTACAAGCGCATCGATCTGGCGATCGGCGCCGCTGCGATCGCGGGCGTTCCGCTGCTCGTCGCGGGGAGCGGTCCGGCGGAGCGCGCGCTGCGCGAGCGTCGCGCGCGGCACGACGACGACGATGCTCGGCTACGTGCCGGACGGGCGGCTCAACGAACTGCTCGGCAACGCGCGCGCCGCGATCGTGCCGGGTGAAGAAGACTTCGGCCTGGTCCCGCTCGAGGCGGCGGCGAGCGGGCCGTCCGACGATCGCGTATCGTGGCGGCGGCGCGTTCGAAACGATCGTCGAGGGCGACACCGGCGCCTTCTTCGACGAGCCCGACGCCGAGTCGCTCGCTGCGACGCTGCGCAGCTTCGACGCGTCGCGTTTCGCGCCGCCGCGGCTGCGCGCGCATGCCGAGCGCTTCTCCCCAGCGCAGTTCGTAAAACGCCTGCGCGAGATCGTCGACCGCGTCTACCAGGAGCAGGCGGCGTGACGCGGCAACCTACGTAGCGGCCGCGGTATTCGCGGCGGTCTACGTCGCGCTCGATCTCAACAAGCTCTACGCGCTTCGCTACGGCGCCGACCTCGGGACGTATCTGCAGACGCTCGTGAACCTGCGGCACGGCTCGTCGTGGAACTTCGGCGAATGGCGTCCGCACTTCGAGGTGCACGACTCGTGGGTGCTCGGGGCGCTCGCGCCGCTCGTCGCGCTCTTTCCGCGCGCCGCAGACGCTGATCGTCGTGCAGGTGCTCGCCGTGGCGGCGGCCGCGATTCCGCTCGCCCTCTTTGCGCGCGAGCTCGGCGTCGCGCGCGCGCAACGCCAACCTGCTCGCCATCGCCTACCTGCTGATCACCGGCCGCGCAGGGCCTGGGCTACGACAACTTTTCGGAGAACGCGTTCGTGCCGCTGCTCGCATTCTGCGGCGCGCTGGCCGTCCGGCGGCGCTCGTTCTGGCCCGCGTTGATCGCTGCAGCGCTGCTGATGGGCCTCAAGGAAGACCAGATTCTCTTCGTGCTCTGGTTCGGCGCGGCGTGCGCGCTTGTGGTGGGACCGGCGCATCGGCGCTCGCGCTGCTGCGTGCTGGCCGTGGCGAACGGCGTCGGCTTCTGCCGCGTTCGAACGAGTCGCTGGGCGCACGGCCGAACGATCCGCCGTACTGGCTTGCGATCTTACGACGTGTCCGGCAAGCTGACGATGATCGTCTTCCTGCTCGTGCCGTTCGCGTTTGCGCCGCTCGCGATCGGTCGCTGGCTGCTGCTCGGCATACCGCTGCTGGCCGAGATCGTCTTCATGCGGCCCTGGAACTACGAGCCGAGCCGCATCGGCTCGCACTACACCGCGCCGCTGCTCGCGGCTACCGCCGCCGCCGCCGCCTTCGGCGTCGCTGCGCAGTCCCCGCTTCGCGCGCGCGATGGTGCCGTGCGCGATCGTCGTGACGCCTGTTCTTTAACGATACGGTGCTGCGCGTGGGGCGCTGGCCCTACGTCGTCGATTGGAACGCCTACGCGCGCGCGGTCGCCGTGCGAGATGGCGAAGCGACGGTGACCGCTGTCACGCGCCGCGAGAGGGCGTGTGGGCGGTCGCCGCGGCGAACCCGCGCGTGCGCCTCGATCCGCATCCCGATCCGCAGCGCGACGGCGTGCCCCGCCTACGACACCGACGCGGGCGCGTTCTTCGCGAGCCTCGCGGGGCGCGCGCCGCCGCAGACTGTGCGGCGGCGTACCGCTGCGATGACCTCCGGCCTCTCCGAGCTGGTGCTTCCGGCGATGCGCGAAGACCGCGGCCGCTTCGCGGCGCTGCGCGGCGAGCGCGTACTCATCTATTGGCCGCACGGGCTGGGCGATTGGGTGCATGTCGGATACATCGTGCCGATGCTCGAGCAGTCCAACGCGTACGCGATCACGCGGTTCGGCGACGATTACGTCAGCATGATGGAAGGCGCGTCGGGCGTTGCGCCGATCTTTAGCGGCGTTCGCCGGCCGACCGACGGCGCCGAAGCCGGCGCGCCGCATCTCGGCCTAACGCTGCGGCGCTGCGACGGCCGCGCCGTTCGCGCGGAGTTGCCCGCAACGCTCGCCGCCGCGGTCGCGACGCTTTCGTCCCACCGCGTTGCTCTGGACCGACTATCCCGAGACCGAGGGTCGCACGGCGTATCCGTTTCACACCAAGGCGCGCAACGCAGCGCGGCTGCTGACTCGGGCCGAGCGGCTCGCGGAGTTCGATCTGACGCAGCCGCTGCGCAACGCGATCGATTTCGCGCCGCCGGCGCAGACACGCATGCTCGTCGACGAACGGCTCGCGCGCTTCGCCCCCGCGCCGGCGCGCGTCGGCGTGATTTCGCGGCGCGGCGTGACGGCCGCGCGGAAGAACTGGGGCGACGGTTCCGAGGCGCGCGCGTTCGTGGCGGCGATGCGGCGCGAACCGGGTGCGTGGCGGTTCGTTTCGATGGACGACGAAGATCTCGGCGAGGGGGTCGCCGGATTCCGCGCGCTCTTCGGCGATCTCGATGAACCGTTCGCGCGCCTTTACAAAGCGCTCGTCGCGCGCGCCGATCTCCTCGTCGGCATTCCCGCGGGTCCGCTGCACGTCGCGATCGCGCGCGGCGGCGTCCCCACCGTTGGGCTCTGGCTCGCGCACCATCCCGATTGGTACGACGAGCCGAATCCGGATGCGATCCACCTCGTCGGGCGATACGTGCGCGACCGCGGGTTCGACCGCCGGCCGGCGTCGACGACCAAGCCGCCCGTCGCTGAGCCACCGCCTCGAGCAGCTCGACACGCTTGCGATTCCCGCCGACGCCGTGGTCGAGGCGGTGCGCGCGGTTACTTCGTAGCCTGCGGGAACGCCAGGAGCAGCAACGATGGAGAGGCCGTTGAAGAGCGCGTGCGAGATCATCGACGCATACGCGTTGCGCGTGAGGTAGTAGACCCCGCACAGCACGATGCCGCCGAGCGCCAGCGGCAGCGCCGCGTAGACGTCGCCGTGTGCGATGCCGAAGAGCGCGCCGCTGACGACCGCGCCACCCCAGAACCCGCCGTACCGCAGGCCGAGATTGAAGAAGAAGACGCGGAAGAACGTCTCCTCGGCAAACGGCGCGAACACGACCGCGAACACCGCGAACAGGACGATCGTCGTAGGGTCGTGCAGCGTCTTGAAGATCTGGACGATGTCTTGCTCGTGGGCGCGGTGCGCCACGTGTTCGATGACGTAGCGCTGCCCTCGGAGACGACGACCATTGCCACCGCGCCGACGAGCGCGATCCCGAGCGTCGCGGTGGTCGGCACTGCGGAATCCCAGTTCGCGCAGGCTGAACTTCGAGAGGGCCGGCAGGATCGCGAGCACGAGCACCGCGAGCAGCCGCTTCGACGGCGAACTGCAGCGCGATGCCGATATCGAAGAGCAGCGGACTGATCTGCGGAAGCGGCCCCTGCTCGAGCTGCGCGAGGGCGGCACCCCCGATAAG
This sequence comes from Vulcanimicrobiota bacterium, assembly GCA_963711625.1. Taxonomy (GTDB): domain Bacteria; phylum Vulcanimicrobiota; class Vulcanimicrobiia; order Vulcanimicrobiales; family Vulcanimicrobiaceae; genus Cybelea. The sequence goes on along the minus strand of OY970207.1, from coordinate 2,975,958 downwards.
CAGCAGGTAGAACGCGACGACGAGCCACGTCCAGAACCCGCTGAAGCTATTCTTCGGCCAGCGCGTCGGCCAAACGGGCGAAATCGCCGAGGTCGAGTCGTTCACCGCGAAGCTCCGGAGAGATGTTGCTGCAATAGAGCGCCCGTTCAATGGTCCCGCGATCGGCGTGCAGCGCCAGTGCGAGACTGTTGACGAGCGTCTTCCGCCGGTACGCGAACGCGCCGCGTACGACCTTCCAAAACGTCGATAGGTCGCGCGGCGCGCACCGCCGGCGCCTCGCGCCGAACGAGCCGGACGACGCTCGAGTTCACCTTCGGCGCCGGATAGAACGAGCGCGGCGACAGGTCGAACGCGATCTCGACGTGCATCGCGTATTGGACGGCGACGGAGAGGCTGCCGTATGCGGGCGTTCCGGGGGCCGCGCGTAGACGTTCCGCGACGTCTTTCTGCACCATCACCGTGAGCGAGTGCGGACCGCCTTCCATCTCGATCAGGCGCAGCATCACCGGCGTCGCGACGTTGTAGGGCAGATTCCCGGCGGCGCGCCACGGGCGGCCGGCGGCCCAGCCGCCGGTAATCGAACGTGAGCGCGTCCGCCTCGACGATCGTTGCGCGCGCGAGGTCGTCGCGCGAACGCAGCACTGCGACCAGATCGGGGTCGATCTCGATTGCCGTGACGTCCGCGTCCGCTTCGAGCAGCGCGAGCGTCAGCGCACCGGTGCCGGCGCCGATCTCGAGTGTGGGCGTTCCCGGCGGCGAACCGGCAACGCACAGTTGCGCGATATGACGCGCTGCGGACGCGTTTTCTAGGAAGTTCTGCGCGAAGCGCTTCTTCGGGCGTAGTCCGGCTTGCGCGAGCAGGCGGCGCGGAGTTGACACTCCGCTATTCTACGCTACTTGAGCCGATAGACCGTAACGTCGCGCCGGCCGAAGAGCAGCGCGCCGCGCACCGAGTCGAAGCCGAGATCGATGCGATGCCCGACGATCGACGCCACCGGTGTCGCCGGCGACGGCGACACCGTAACCGGGTATGTAGAGCCGCGTGCCCAGAGGAATGACGCGCGGATCGACCGCGACGATACCGTGTCCGGCGCGCCGGCCGATTGCCGTCATGCCGCCGCATCCGGCGCAGTTCGCGGTGTACGCGGTCGCCACCATGCGCATCGCGCTGTCGCGCGATCGATCGTCATATGCGCGATGCCGTGCGCTTCGAAGTCGGCCAGCGGCGAGTCGCCGATGCCTTCCGCAACGATGCGCGCCTTCGGCACGCGAATCACGGTGGTCCGACACGACGGCTTGGTGAACGGGACCCCCGTCGCGCTGCGCGTAGCGCACCGCACGTTCGAGTTCGCCGGGAGAGCCGGCGTGAGCATCTTCGAGCTGCCGACGGCGAGATGCGGCGTTAGGCGCTGAATCGTAGCCGGTGCGATCGGCGCGGTGCTCGACGCGCTCCCAGGTCAGCACGCCGTCGCGGTGCCAGGTGATCTTCGTGGCAGCGCCCGAGCTGGGGGCCGGCGCGGCGGCGGCCGGGTGCAATGTAAGGGCGGCAACGACGAGTGCGGCGCCGGCGAATCGTCCGATCAACCCGATGTTCCTTTCTTCTCTCGACTCGCCTCAGGGTCGGAACTGCTACACCACGCAGAGATTCCAACGATGGATGGGCGAGTCGTGCTTTGGGGAAGCGGCGCAACGGCCGCGGGTGACGGGTCCGGATAACGCCTGATTTCACAGCCTGCTTGCTGTCTCAATCGGCAGGCTGGTGTAGTAACTCGCGCACTATACCATACCCTTTTCGAGACCCGACTATGGCGGAAGTCGCACGGCGAAAGGAGCCTCCTTCCGCCGGGCCCCGCAGGCCTCCGGAGCGAAGAGAGGCGGTGCATGGAAGGCCTGCGCGTCGGGTTTTTCACCGAAATTTACCGGCCGGTCGTCAACGGCGTCGTCGCCTCCGTCGAGGCGCTCGCCGACGGTCTGCGCGCGCGCGGGCATGAGGTCTACTGCTTCGCCCCGTACATGCCGGGCTACGAGGAGGCCGACGGCCCGGTCTTCCGGATGCCCTCGCTGCCGCTTGCCGACCCGCACGGCGTACCGGCTGACGCTGCCGCTGGTGAGCCGGCGCAATCGCAACGGCATCATCAAGCGGCTATCGCTGATGCACGTCCACTCGCCGTTCGTGACCGGCTGGATGGGGCTGCGCTACGCGCGCCGTTACGGGATGCCGCTGGTCTACACGTATCACACGCAGCTCGAAGCCTACGCGCACTACGTACCGTTCGAACCGAACGCGACGCGCTTTGCCGCGTCGCAGCTGACGCGCACGTTCGCCAATCTCGCCGACGCGGTCGTCGTGCCGACGCCCGCGATGGCGGACCGGTTGCGCGAGCTTGGCGTGACGGTGCGGATCGAAGTCGTTCCGAGCGGCATCGACGTCGCCCGACTTCGCCGCGGGTCGCCGCGACGACGCTCTGCGCGCACGCCTGGGTGCGGCGCCGGGCGATCGGCTGATGCTCTGCGTTGGGCGCCTCGCGAAGGAGAAGAACGTCGAGCTGCTCCTGCATGCGCTCGCGCTGACGGGCGAGCAGCCGCTACGCCTGGCCGTCGCCGGCGATGGTCCGCTGCGCCCGCAACTCGAGGAACTCGCGCGCGAGCTCGGCGTCGCCTCGCGGACGCGCTTCCTCGGCGTGGTCGCGCGCGAAGACCTGCCCGACTCTCTATGCCAGCGCCGACGCGTTCGCGATGCCGAGCACGACCGAGACGCAGGGGCTGGTGCTGGCCGAGGCGCTGGCCGCCGGAACGCCGCGTGATCGCCGCCGACGCGCCGCAGAACCGCGACGTCTTGGGCGAGGCGGCGCGCATCGTTCCGGCGACGGCCGAGGCGTTCGCCCGCGCCATCGCCGAACCGGCGCCACCGCTGGCGCCCGATCTCGCCCGCACCGCGGCCGCGCGCTTTTCGATCGACCTTCAGATCGACCGTATGCTCGGGCTCTACGAGAGCCTGATACGGCCGCTCGGATTGCTTGACTCGAACATACGTTCGATTTAAAATGGGGTAGAGGCGATGGTATGGGAACGAAGCGAGGCGCTGGCCCGGCCGTTGAGGCCACGGTCGGCTATGCCGCCGACGAGCGGGGTAACGGCCTAGCATACGCGCGCCTGACCGGCGAGCACTCTCGCCGCGTGCTGCGCGTCGGCTTCACGTGTCAGTCGCCTACTCCCGAACGCGGCGTCGCATACGCGGCGCTCACCGCCGTGACACGGGCGCTCGGTCGCCGGGGATTCGGCAACGTCCGCTTCGTGGTCCGCGATCGAGAGTTCGTCGACGAGCTCGCGACCGGCCGCGGCGTCGCGGAGACGTTGGCACTCGCCTACGTGCGCCTGCGCTGCGCGCTCAACGCGCTCGCGGCGTTCGCGGTGCGGACCGGCGACACGGACGAGCTCACGCAAAGGGCGCGAGCCGAAGTAGCGCTGAACGTCGCTGCATGACGTTCGCCCGGCTGACGCCGGCCGAGTTACCCATCGAAACGCGCGCGCTCGCCGAGCCCTGCTCGGTTGCGTGCTCGTTCGCCGCAGACGCCGACGGCGTCACCGCCGGGCGCATCGTCGAGACCGAAGCGTATCTACGCAACGATCCCGGCCTGCCATGCGTATCGCGGCCGGAGCGCGCGCAACGCCACGCTCTTCGGGCCGCCGCACCGCGCGTACGTCTATCTCATCTACGGAACGTCGTTCTGCTTCAATCTCTCGAGCGAGCCCGACGGAGCAGGGCGCGGGCGTGCTTGGTCCGCGCGCTCGAGCCGCTCGAAGGTCTCGAGATCATGCGCCGCGCGCCGCGCGACGTCGAGTCGCGCGCGACCTTTGCCGCGGGTCCGGGCCGGCTCTGCCGCGCGCTCGCCATCGATCGTTCATTTGACGGAATCGATTTGTTCGACCGATTCGCGCGCTATGGCTGGCCGCAGCCGACGGAGCGCTCACGCGCGCGTGCGGCGCAGCCGCGCATCGGCATGACGCAGGCGGCGAACCGGCGGCTGCGCTTCTACGAAGCCGGAAGCCCCTACGTCAGCGGCCCGGCTCGCTTGAGCCCGGCTTGAACGCCCGCGTGGGGCTGTGCTATAGTGTGGGCGTCGCGTTGCGGTCGTTTGTCGACAGCCGCGACGTCATTTGACATCCCCACGCTCACGTCACCGATCTGACCGCGAAGGCAGCCTCGCCCGTTCGGTCGTCGAAGCTTGGCGTGCGCGACTCTTAGAGAGAGATACTCTTCTGCAAACGGAACATCGCCCCAACTAACGATATGCGCCCCCAACAGGGGCACGGCGGACGCCGCCGTCGCGCGCGCCGCCGCCATCACTTCCCGCAACATCAGGCCGTCTTTCACGACCAGTTTCCGCAGGTCGAAGTGCCGCCGATGCTGACCGCGGCTCAGCTCGCGCGAGAAAACGAAGACCGAACTGGTCGAACATCGCCAAAGAACTCGAAGTCGAGATTCCCGACGCCGGCCAAAGTCAAGAAAGACGAGATCGTCGCGCTGCTCGTGCAGGCGCAGACCTCGCGCTCCGGCATCGAGATGGCCAGCGGCATCCTCGACATCCTGCCCGAGGGCTACGGCTTCTTGCGCCGCGCCGGCTACTACATCGGCAACGACGACATCTACGTCAGCCAATCGCAGATCCGCCGCTTCGAACTGCGCCGCGGCGACATGGTCGAAGGCCAAGCGCGCCGCCCGAAAGAGAGCGAAAAGTACTACGGCCTGATCCGCGTCGATAAAGTCAACGACTTCGATCCCGAAGCGATCAAGGGACGGCGCGTCTTCGAAAAGGGCACGCCGATCTACCCGCAAGAGCGCTTCAAGCTCGAAGTCCGCTCGACGCAGCTCTCGACGCGCGTCATCGATCTCTTCTGCCCGATCGGCAAGGGCCAGCGCGCGCTGATCGTCTCGCCGCCCAAGGCCGGCAAGACGACGCTGCTCAAGAACATCGCCAACTCGATCTCGATCAACCATCCCGACGCGCACATCATCGCGCTGCTCGTCGACGAGCGGCCCGAAGAAGTCACCGACATGCAGCGCACGATCGACGGCGAGGTCGTCGCCTCGACGTTCGACGAGCATCCCGAGAATCACACCGCCGTCGCCGAGCTGGCGATGGAGCGCGCCAAGCGTCTCGTCGAGCTCGGCAAAGACGTCGTGATTCTGCTCGACTCGATCACGCGTCTCGCGCGCGCCTACAACCAGGTCGTGGCGAGCTCCGGACGCACGCTCTCCGGCGGTCTCGACACCGCGTCGCTGCACAAGCCCAAGCGCTTCTTCGGTGCGGCGCGCAAGATCGAAGAGGGCGGTTCGCTCACGATCATCGCGACCGCGCTCATCGAGACCGGCTCGAAGATGGACGACGTGATCTTCGAAGAGTTCAAAGGCACCGGCAACATGGAGATCAACCTCACCCGCAAGCTCGCCGAATCGCGCGTCTTCCCGGCGATCGACATCAAGCGCTCCGGCACGCGTCACGAAGAGCTGCTGCTCTCGCCCGACGAGATGCGCAAGATCTGGATGCTGCGCCGCGCGACCGCGGTGCTCAACACCGGCGACATCACCGAGATCATCCTCGACAAGATGGCGCAGACGCGCACGAACGAAGAGTTCCTGCAGACCGTCACCAAAGAGGCGCTCTCGATGTCGCGCGGCTACGAAGACGGCGGCAACGGCAATACTAGCGCTCCGGACATGCCTCAAACCGAAGCCGGCCTCTGCAACCGGGTCCTTCTGCTTAGCGCAGGGCGCGGCGTCGGCTTCGCGCCGTGGCGCGGCCGACGAGCTCATCGCCGGCGGCCGCGTGCGCGTCGAACGGCCGCGTCGTGCGCGAACTGGGAACGATCGTCGATCCGGCGGCGACGTCGTCGAGGTCGACGGCGTCGCCGGTCGCGCCGCCGGACGCGCCGACGCTACCTCGTGCTGCATAAGCCGGCCGGCGTCGTGACGACGATGCGCGATCCCGCACGGACGGCGCACCGTAGCCGACCTGCTTCCGCAGGGGCCGCGCGTGGTTCCGGTCGGGCGTCTCGACTACGACACGACGGGCGTGCTGCTGCTCACCAACGACGGCGAGCTGGCGCACCGCCTGCTGCACCCGCGCTTCGGCGTCGAGAAGACCTACCGCGCCACCATCGCCGGGCGGCTCTCGCGCCGACGACGTGCGCCGGCTCGCGCGCCGGCGTTCGCTCGATCGACTTTCGGCGGCCGACGCCAAGGCCGCGGTGCGCACCGTCGCGTTCGACGGCGACCGATCGGTCGTCGACTGACCATCCACGAGGGACGGAACCGGCAAGTCCGCCGGATGTTCGAAGCCTCGGCCATCGCGTGGTCGCGCTGACGCGAACGCGATTCGGTCCGTTCAGCTCTCGGCGTAGGCTGCCGTCCGGGCAGGTTCGCCCGCTCACGGCGAAAGAGCGCGCGGCGCTCGAGCGGCATCGCAGGCCGACGGACGAACCGCCTCGTAGCAAGCGGGACACCGAGTCTCGAAGACCTTCCGAACTCAGAGGTATAGCCATGAACGTCTTCTGTCGAATCATCGCGCCGCGCCGTCGCGGCTCTGTTCGCGCTCGCCCGTGCCGGCGCTGCGCACAGTACTCCAACGAGTTCGTGCCGGCCAAGCTTCTCAAGCAAGGCAAGACGTCGCATGTCGATCGCCGGCAGCGGGACGGTCATCGTGCAGGTTCAAGTCAACGCCGACGGGTCGCACAAGGCCATCCGACGTCATCAAGTCGAGCAACTCGGGCGACAACGCCGCGGCGATGGACATCGCGCAAACCTCGACCTACCGGCCGGCGCATCGTGGCTCGCGCCCGATCACGGCGTTCTACGACTTCACGCTGAAGTTCAACGGCAAGTCGGTCGTCATGAACTCGGAGGAAGCTCGAGCGGGCCGTCCGTGCCGGCGGCGACGCTGAGCCCCGCCGCGCAGCAGTTGCCGCGTCTGATTCGACCAGGCAACTACGCGGCGGCGCAAGTCGAAGGCGCAGTCCGCGCTGCTCGAACTCACCCGGCGACCAGTCGCTGCGCGCAGATGCTCGGCATCGCGGCGTACGACGCCGGCGACTTCGACGACGGCCGCCGCCGCGTTCGACAAAGTGCCGACGATCGGCAAGCAGTTCAAACAAGCCGCGGCACTGAGCCTGGCGGCGGCGGCCGTGAAGGTGGCGCAAGACAACCCGAGCAGTCGCTGGGATACGCGCAGAAGGCCGTGCGCGCTCGATCCCGACGACCAACACCCGCTTCGCGCTGGGCGTCGCGCAGCTGGCAACGGCGACAACGCCGACGGCGCTGACGACGCTCAAAGCGGCGCACGACGCGGCCATGAACGATCCGAAGATTCCCGAAGTCGTCGAAGGTGAACATCGACTCCGAGCTGCTGCAGGCGTACGTAGCCAATAACGACCAGCAGGGCGCGCAAGCCATCGCCGCGGAGATCAAGCAGCTCGATCCCAGCAGCACGGCCGGGCTCGGCCGCGATGGGCGCAACCCTAATCAAAGATGGCCAGGCGGCCGCTGGACGCCAAGGACACGACGACGCCCTAAGCGACTTCGATAAAGCCGCGGCTCTGGGAGACCCGAGCTTTCCGGTCACAGCAAACACGCTTGCCGCGTTTGCAATTGCGAGAAGTGCCAAGCCGGACTACAAGCAGATGCAAGCGTACGCCGACAAGGCTCTCGCGATCAAGCCGAACGACGCGCAAGCGAACTTCGCCGAAGGGATCGCGCTGACCGGACAATGGGCGGCGAGCCACAACGACGACATGAAGAAGAAGGCCGCCGACGCGCTCGACAAGGCCGACCAGCAGGCCAAGGCAGAGGGCAACGAAGCGCTCTCGCTACAGATCGAAACGTTCGTCAAAAAGAACCTCAACGCCACGCCGGCCTCAGGCAGTCGGGCGGAGGCGGCTAATAATATTAGCAGGACTTTCGCCGGGGGTAGGCCAATGGCTCGCCCTCACGGGGCGGGGGGACCGCCGCAGCATACGTCTAGTGGAGGGGTCGTAGTACACCGTGTTTTCCGGATTTATGAGTCTCATGCAGCAGGGCGGCTGGGACATGTGGCTGCTCTTGCTCATCTCGATCGTCGGCCTCGCCGTCGTCATCGAACGTCTCGTCTTCTTCCAGACGCAGCACTCCGACACGAAGGGGCTGCTGCGACAGATCGGCACGAAAGTTTCGGCCGACGATCTCGACGGAGCGATCGAGATCTGTAGGAAGAACCGCGGCATGCTGCCGCGCATTCTCGAGTTCGGCCTCCGCCGCGGCGAGAAGAATCGCGCCGACATCACCGACGCGCTTTCGATCGCGCTGATGGAGCACCTGAACTCGCTCGAGCGCAACCTCGCGATCATCGGTACGATCGCCGTCATCGCGCCGTTCGTCGGTCTCTTCGGAACCGTTCTCGGCATCATCCGGGCCTTCCAAGACATCGCGCTCAAGGGCAACTCGACGCCGGCCGTCGTCGCCGCGGGCGTTTCCGAAGCGCTGATCACGACGGCGACCGGTCTGATCGTCGCCGTCATCGCGGTCGTCTTCTTCAACTACTTCAAGTCGCGCATCAAGAACTACAACCAAGAGATGATCGTCGCCGCCAACCAGCTCGCCGAGATGCTGCACTTCCACAACACCGGCGCGCCGATCCCGACCGAGCTGTACCAGCCGACGAAGGCCGGCGCCAAGTAACGGCGCGCGAGGCACGAACGTGTCACTGCTTTCGGCGCAGCAAGACGAGGAGGTGATGGCGGAGATCAACATCACGCCGTTCACCGACGTGCTGCTGGTCCTGCTCATCATCTTCATGATCCTCGCCGCGCTCGTCGCGCCGCCGGGCTTCGAGAAAGAGCTGCCCAACAAGAACCCCAACAGCTCGACGCAGAACAAGAACAAGAACGACATCGAAGTCGACGTCAACAATAAGGGCGTCATCTTCGTCGACGGCACGAAGACCGACGACGTCGGCATCTACCGCGTGATGTACGACGCGTCCAAGAAGAAGCCGCACCATCACGTCGCGATCGTCGCCGACGCGAAGGCGCCGTACGGCATCATCATCCGGATTCTCGACGCGGCCAAGCAAGCCGGTCTCGAAGACGTCGGCTTCGTCACGTCGTAGGAGTGGAGGATAGATAGACGTGGCCGTTTCCACTGGTGGAGGCGAAGATGAGGTAATGTCGACGATCAACATCACGCCGTTTACGGACGTGCTGTTGGTCCTCCTGATCATCTTCATCATTCTGGCCTCGGTCACCAAAGAGCCGAAGCTGCCCGACGCCTACAACAAGGACAAGGTTCAGCCGTCGCAGATCGTCGTCATCATCGACGACAAGACCACGTGCAGATCGGCTCGAATCAGGTCGACGATCCGCGACGCGAAGGCCGCCTTCGCGCAGCTCCAAGACGCCACCGATCACAAGTTCAAGAGCGTCATCATCAAGGCCGATCCGAAGGCGAGCTACGGCGTCATTCTTCAGGTGATGGACGCGGCGAAATCGGTCGACCTCACCGACTTCGGCCTGGCCAATCACGTCGAGGGCACGCCCCAGGGTGTGACTCAGTAGCTCATGGCAAAACGCGGCGGCTTACATCACGACCGGCGAACGCGTCCGCAGCTTCCTCGGCTGGGCGTTCGTCATTTCGCTCGTCGCGCATCTTGGCGATCGGCGTCGGTCTTGCCGAATTTCAACAAGCATGCCGAAGAGCAGCAGACCGAACAAGTGACGATGTCCAAGAAGAATAAGGTCGATCGTCCACACGCCGCCGCCGCCGACGCCGACGCCGCCGCCGACGCCCACGCCGCCGCCGCAGAAGACGCCGCCGCCCAAGCAGCAGCGGTGCAGCAGCCGAAGCTCAAGGTCAACCTCGTTCACCAGACCAGCAGCAAAGCGTCGACCGGCTCGACCGAGAACACCGTACGCGCAGCCGAAGACCGGCAACGAGAACGGCGTTCCGCAAGGCCAGGGAACGGCAACCCGGCGCCCGCCGCGCCGGCCGGGACGCCGAAGCCCGCGTGCGCCAATCCCAACGTCGAAGCGACCGTGACCAATCCGGCGTCAGCCCGAGTATCCGGAATCGGCGAAAGACCTCGGCTTGGGTGCCGTGACCGTGAAGTCGAAGTGACCGTAGGGCCGAGCGGCAATCTGATCGGGGTGAAGGTCTATAAGAGCTCGAGCAACATGGCGATCGATCAGGCGGCGCTGCGCGCGGCGCGGCAGTCGACCTACTCGCCCAAGCTCGTCGACTGTGCAGCCCGACGCACCGGCGACTATCTCTTCCGCGTCGACTTCCAGCCCGACTAGCAGGCTCGCGCCGGCGACGTCCCAGCGTGATCGATGCGGCATGAAGCGCATGCCGCGCTCTGCTGGTCGTCGCGTTCGCGCTCTCGCTGCTGCTGCACCTGATCGTCGCGATCGGCCTGCACCCGCCGATCGCCGACGGCGCAAAGCCAAGCCGAGGTCGTTTCGATAGAGCACCGTCCGGCGTCGATTGCGATGACGAGGATTCCGACGCCGCCGCCTCCGCCGCGGCCGACGCCCGCGCCGTCGTCGACGCTGCGCGCCGAGCTCGGCAAAGCCGCCCGCGAGCACCGGCCCCGGCGCCGAGCCCGGGAGGGTCGGGACCGGCCGCCGCCGCCGGCCGTCGCCGCCGCCGACGTCGCGCCGAGTGCTACGCCGGCTTCGGGTTGCGCGTCGCGCCAACGCGCCAGGCCGCCGTCGTCGCGACGCCGTCGCCGCCGGACATTGCGCCCGACGCGCGCGCCGCCGGTACCAGCGGCACCGCCTTCGTGCACGTGCGAGCTCGACGCGCGGGTCAGCGTCGTCCGCGACCAGCGTCGCGCAGAGCAGCGGGAACTCGTCGCTCGATCTCGTCGCGCGTGTCGATGGCGCGCGACGCTCGCTACTCGCCGGCGCTGCACGACTGCAAACCGATCGCGGCGGCCTATACTTTCAGCGTCAAGTTCTTCGCGTGGTGAAGGCGGTGGAAGCTCGGCGGGATAACGAGCGCGGTGACCTTCTTTCAAGCGATGGTCCTCGCGCTTCTGCAGGGCGTCAGCGAGCTCTTCCCGATCTCGAGCCTCGGCCACACGATTTTGGTTCCGGCCGCTGCTGCAGTGGAACAACATCGACCGCTCGAATCCGTCGTTTCTCGCGTTCGTCGTCGTGCTGCATCTCGGCACGGCGTTGGCGCTGGTCGTCTTTTATCGCGAGGAGTGGGCCGCGATCGTTCGCGCGCTCGTTGCCAGCATCGTGCGCGGCCGCACGAGCGACGATCGCGACGAGCGCATCGGGTGGCTGCTGGTGATCGGCACGATTCCGGTTGGAATTCTCGGCGTCATCTTCGAGATACCGGTGCGCAAGCTCTTCGGCTCGCCGGCGCCGGCGGCGGCTCTTCTTGGTGGTCAACGGCCTGCTGATGTTCCGGGCGAGGTGCTGCGGCGCCGTCAGCACGCGGCGAGCGGCCGGCCCGACAAGCCGATCGAAGCGCTGAGCTATCCGGCCAGCGTGGAATCGGTTTCGCGCAATCGTTCGCGCTGCTTCCCGGGCATCTCGCGTTCGGGCATCTCGATGGTCGCGGGTTGCTCTGCGACCTCGATCACGAAAATGCCGCGCGCTACTCGTTCCTGCTCGCGACGCCGGTCATCCTCGCCGCCGGCGTTGCTCGAGATGCCGAAGCTCTTTGCGCCCGAGCGCGCACTCGTGCTCCTTCAGGCCGTGCGTCGGCGGAATTGCCGCGGGCATTGCCGCATATCTGTCGGTCGCCTTTTTGACGCGATACTTCCGCTCGAACGATCTGCGCCCGTTCGGCTGGTACTGCGTCGTCGTGGGCGCGATCTGTTTCTTCTTGGCACGCAAGGGAGTCATCACATGAGAGTCATCGCCATGGTCCTGGCCATCGTCTTCTTCGTCGTCGGCATTCTCTACGGGCTCGGGAAGATCAACTGCGTTCACGGAATCCGGTCCGACCGCACACGCATCACATTACGCACCTCGTCCTGCTTCTGGGTGCTCGCGCTGCTCGTGCGTGATCTGGGCGCGGTTTCAGAGCGCGCCCGCCGATGAAGCCGACCCACGTCGCGCAGCGACGGCAGCCTCGCGATGGTCGACGTCTCCGCAAGGCGGTCACGTCGCGCCGGGCGTCGCGCCGAGGCGCTGGTTCGAATGAGCGCCGCGGCGCGAGAAGCGCGCTACGAGCGGCGACGCTGCCGAAAGGCGATGCCTTCGTGGCGGCGCAGCTCGCCGGCATCATGGCCGCCAAGCAGACCGCGGCGCTGATCCCGCTCGCGCATCCGCTGCCGCTTCAGCAGCGTCGACGTGCGCTTGAGCTGGCAGCGACGACGGCGCGCTGCGCGATCGAGGCGCGAGGCGCACACCGCCGCGCAGACCGGCGTCGAGATGGAGGCGATGGTAGCCGCGGCGATCGCCGCGCTGACGATCTACGACATGTCGAAGGCGCTCGACAAGGGCATCACGATCGAGTCGGTGCGGCTGCTCGAGAAGAGCGGCGGCAAGAGCGGAGCCTGGAGCGAACGCCGTGAGCTTTCGCGCGGCGCTCATCGTGCTCTCGGATCGCGCGGCCGGCGGACGAGCGCGCCGACGAGTGCATTCCGATCATGAAAGAGCGCCTCGGGCGCCGCGTACGCGATCGTGCGCGAGCGCGTCCTGCCCGACGATCCCGCGGCGCTGCAGGCCGAGCTGATCGAGCTCGCCGATTCGCGGGCCGGCCGATCTGGTGCTGACCAGCGGCGGCACGGGGCTTTCACCGCGCGATCGCACGCCGCAAGCGACCGCGGCGGTTCTCGACTACGAAGTGCCCGGCATCGCCGGAGGCGATTCGCGCGGCGTCGATCGCCCGCATCGAAGAGCGCGATGCTCTCGCGCGCGCTGGCCGGCGTGCGCGATCGCACGCTGATCGTCAATCTGCCGGGCAGTCCTCAAGCGCGGTCGCGCGAGTGCTCGACGTCGTGCTGCCGGTGCTTCCGCACGCGCTCGAACTGCTCTGGCCGATCGGGTTGAGGACGGATGAACGTCGATCCCGAGCTTCCGCGCGACGCAGAAGCCTACCTGCTCGGACACGATCGACGAGACCGTTTCGCGCCGCACGTCCTACAAGCTCGATCGCATGCGCGCCTTTCTGCGCGAGCTCGGCGATCCGCAGCCGGCCTATCCCACCATTCACGTCGGCGGCACGAGCGGTAAGGGCTCGACGGCGACGATGATCGCTGCGGCGCTGCCGGCGCGGGTAAACGCACCGGGCTTGCACACCAAACCGCATCTGCGCTCGATGACCGAGCGCGCGCGCATCGACGGCGAAGCCGATGTCGCCGGAGCGTTTCGCCGCGCTGCTCGACGCGGATGATGCCGGCGATCGAGCGGACGACCGCGCAGCACGGACGGCCGACCTATTACGAAACGCTTCTGGCGCTGGCGTTCTGCCTACTTCGCCGAAGAGCGCGTGGACGTCGGCGTGATCGAAGTCGGGCTCGGGCGGCCGGCTCGACGGAACGAACGTCCTCGCATCCGGTCGTTGCGGCAATCACGTCGGTCGGCTACGACCATACCGACGTGCTGGGCACGACGCTCGAGGCGATCGCGCGCGAGAAGGCCGGCATTGCCAAGCGCGGCGTGCCGCTGGTCGTCGCGCCGGTGCCGCCGCCGCGCGCGACGTGATCGAACGTTACGCCGCCGAGGTCGGCGCACCGGTCGTCCATGCCGGCGACGTCGTGCGGGTCGAGTCCGATCGCCCGGCCGGCGGCGTCAAACGCTCGTGCTGCGCACGGCGCGAGCGTCTATCGCCTTGCCATGCCGGTCTTGGGATCTTTCAGCGCGTCAACGCCGCCACCGCGATCGCCGTCCTGGAACAGCTCGCGCCCCGAACTGCGCCCGGCGGCGGACGCGGTCGCGCGCGGATTCGCGCACTTGGAGATTCCCGGACGGATGGAGCTCTTTCTCGGCACGCCTGCCGTGCTCTTCGACATCGCGCACAACGAAGAGAAAGCCGGAGTCGCTCGTCGCTTCGCTGCGCGAACGCTTCCCCGGGCGCCGCATCCACTACGTCGTCGCCATCGGCGAGAGCAAAGACGCGCGTCGATTCTGCGCAATCTTGCGCCGGCTGCCGGCGACGTTTACGTTTACGTCGTTCTACCGTTTCCGGGCGTCGCGCGATGCCACCGGGGCGCTTAGCGACGATGGCCGAATCGCTCGGCGCGCTGGGGCCGCGCGATCGACGATCCGGTCGAAGCGCTTCACCGTCGCGCGACGCACCGCCGCGTTCGAAGACGTCGTCGTCGTGACCGGCTCGACGTTCGTCGTCGCGGGCTTACGCGAATGGTTCGCGCCGATCGCCGGGTAGAGCGCGGCGCGCTCGAGTGCGGGGCGCGTCGCTGCGTTGGGGCGCGCGAACGTACGTGATGGGCATCGTCAACGTGACGCCGGACTCGTTCTCGGGCGACGGGATCGAGGATGCGGCGAGCGCCGCCGCGTTCGCGCGTCGTCAGCAGTGGGAGGCCGGCGCCGACCTCTTGGACATCGGCGGCGAGTCGACGCGTCCCGGACATCGGCCCGTCGACGACGAGGTCGAGATCGCGCGCGTCGTGCCGGCGATTCGCGCGCTGCGCGCAGCGCTGCCCGCGGCACCGATTTCCGTCGACACCTACAAACCCGCAGTGTTGCGCGCGGCGCACGACGCCGGCGCCGACGCTGGTGAACTCGGTGTGGGGATGCGCCGACGACCTGCTCGAAGCCGCCGCCGAGCTGGCGATGCCGATCGTCGCGATGCACAACCAGCACGGAACGCAGTACGACGAGCCGGTGGTCGACGCGGTGCTGCGCTTATCTCGAAGGCTGTGCGGCGCGCGCGATGCGCGCGGGGAATCGCGCCGGAACGCATCGTGCTCGATCCCGGCATCGGCTTCGGAAAGACCGCCGAGCAGAATCTCGCCGTGCTGCGCTCGCTCGACCGCCTGGTCGCGCTCGGCTTTCCGACGATGCTCGGCACCTCGCGCAAGTCGACGATCGGCAAGCTGACCGGGCGCGGCGCGAACGAACGGGTCTTCGGAACGGCCGCGACGACGGCGCTCGCCGTCCGGGCCGGCATCGACGTCGTTCGCGTGCACGACGTCGCCGCCGCGCGCGACGTCGTCGCAGTCGCCGACGCGATCGTGCGCGGCTGGAGGCCGCCGACGGTGGACCGAATAAGCCTGCGCGGCGTGCGCGCCTACGGCCGCCACGGCGCGCGAGCCGCGGAGCGCGCACCGGCGCCAGCCCTTCGACGTCGACGTGACGGTCGACATCGATCTCGCGCGGCGCGTCGCAGACCGACGACTCTGCATGCGACGATCGACTATGCGGCGCTGCACGCGCGGCTCGTGGCGATCGTCGCGACCACGTCGTACGCGCTGCTCGAACGGCTCGCGGGCGATCTGCTCGACGCAGTGTTCGACGACGCGCGCATCGCTCGCGCGCGCAGGTGACCGTTTCGAAACCCGGCGATCCTCGACGGAGCGACGCCGTCGGTCACGCTGCGACGCGCCAATCCTCGCGCTCGCGATGACGTGACCGTACACCGCGCATACGTCGGCGTCGGATCCAACGCGGCGACCGCGGCGCAACGTCGAACGCGCCGTCGCGGCGCTCGGCGCGCTCGGTAGCGGTCGGCGCGCATCGTCGCGCTATCGCACCGCGCCGTGGGGTGTGACGGATCAGCCGTGGTTTCTCAACGCCGTAGTCGCGCTGCACACCGAATTGGATCCGCGCGCGCTGCTCGCGACGCTGCAGGAGGTCGAGCGCGAGCTCGGCCGCGCCGAGCGCGAACGCTGGGGGCCGCGCGACGATCGATCTCGACCTGTTGCTCTACGACGACGCCGACATCGACGAGCCTAGTCTGCGCGTTCCGCACCCGCGCCTGCGCGAGCGCGCCTTCGTGCTCGTTCCGCTGGCGGAGATCGACGATCGCTTCGCGCCGCTGCGCGACGCGCTGACGGCGGCGGAGCTCGCGGGGGTCGAACTCGCCGAGCGCGAAAGCCGAACACTCATGCCGGACGAAGCAGCCTCCTCGGTCGCCGAACGCGTTCGCGCGCTCGCGCAATTCCTCGAGGAGTCGGGCGCGACGTGCGTGCGCATCGCTCGCGACGGCGAGCTCGTCGAGGTCGGCGCGCGCCACGCGCGCCGCTGCACCCGCCGAAACGGCCGACCGCGCACCGGCCGCTGCGACGGCAGCGCGGGTGGATACGATCAAGGCCGACCTCGTCGGTATCTTTCACCTCAGCCGGCCGGCGCCGGCCGCCGGTGACGTGCTCGATGGCGATCGCGAACTGGGGTTCGTCGAGGCGCTCGGCATTCGCACGCCGGTGCACAGCATGGGGGCCGGGCGTCTCATCGGGATGCCCGTTTCCGACGGCGCGCCGGTCGAGTACGGTCAGCCGCTCTTCTTGGTCGAACGAGGAAACTGACATCTTTCGAAAAGTCCTGATCGCCAACCGGGGTGAGATCGCGCTGCGAATCAATCGCGCGTGTCAGGAGCTCGGCGTATCGACCGTCGCGATCTTCTCGGAAGCGGATCGCGAATCGCTGCACGTTCGCCAGGCCGACGAGGCGTTCTGCGTCGGGCCCGGGCCGGCGGCGCGATCCTATCTCAACATTCCGAACATCATCTCGACGGCGCTGATCACGCACTGCGACGCGGTACACCCCGGCTACGGATTTTTGGCCGAGAACGCGCGCTTCGCCGAGATCTGCGGCGACCACGGATCTGACGTTCATCGGCCCGAAGCCGAGCGTGATCGCGCGATGGGCGATAAAGCGACGGCGAAGCGCGTGATGCACGAGGCGGGCGTTGCGACGACGCCCGGCAGCGACGTCCTCGCCTCGGTCGACGAGGCCGCGCGGCTGCGGAAACGATCGGCTATCCGGTGTTGCTCAAGGCGACCGCCGGCGGCGGCGGGCGCGGGATGCGCGTCGTGTCGCGATCGCCAGCGAACTGCGCGCGTGCCTACGCGGGAGCGACCGCCGAAGCCGAAGCGAGCTTCAAAGACGGGCGCGTCTACATGGAGAAGCTGATGCGATCGCCCGCGGCACATCGAGGTGCAAGTGCTCGGCGACGACTTCGGCAAGATCGTGCACCTCGGCGAGCGCGACTGCTCCGTGCAGAAGCCGGCGCATCAGAAGATGATCGAAGAGACGCCGGCGCCGAACCTCTCCGCGCGCAACCGCCGGCGCTCGCACGAGATGGCCCTGCGCGCATCGCGCGTCACGTCGGCTACACCAACGCCGGAACGCTCGAGTTCCTCGTCGCCGGCGACGACGTGTACTTCATGGAGATGAACACGCGGATCCAAGTCGAGCACCCGGTGACCGAGATGGTCTACAGCATCGATCTGGTCAAGGAGCAGATCCGCATCGCGGCGGGCGAGCCGCTCGGCTACGCGCAGACCGACTTGCGTGCGCGCGGCCACGCGATCGAGTGCCGCATCAACGCCGAAGACCCGCGCAACAACTTCGCCCCGGCGGCCGGCACGGTGTCGAAAGTCGTCTTTCCGGGCGGTCCGGGCATTCGCGTCGACACGCACCTCTACGCCGGCGCGACCATCCCGCCGTACTACGACTCGATGATCGCGAAGATCGTCGCGTTCGGCGACACGCGCGACGTCGGCGATCGCGCGCATGGAGCGCGCGCTGCGCGAGACGCTCGTGGAGGGCGTGCAGCACGACCCGCGAGCTCTGCCTGGACATCCTCGCCGACGCCGGCGTTTCGCGAGGGCGGTTACGACGTCGAGTTCCTTCCAAACGAGCTCCTCGCCGCCGGCTCGCCGAGTTGTGGGATGACGTCGCGCCGGCCGCGCGCGAGAAGGCGCTCAAGGTGCTGTACTCGGTCGTGATCGGCGACCGCGAGCCGCGCGAGGCGTTGACCGAGATCGTCGGCGACGGGCGCCGATCGCGAGCAGCGTGCGTTCGTCGAGGAACTTGCGCTCGGCACGCTCGAATACGCGCCGGAAGCCGATCGCATCGTAAGCCCGCTGCTGGAAGGCTGGACGATCGAACGCCTGCCGACGATCGATCGGCTCTTGCTGGAAATGGCGACGTTCGAACTGCATTGCCGGCCCGAGACGCCCGCCGCCGTCGCGATCAACGAAGCGGTCGCGCTCGCCAAGCGTTTCTCCACCGAAGACTCCGGCCGTTTCGTCAACGGCGTCTTGAGCGCGGTCGCGAATGCCCGGGCGTAAGCGCAAGCGCGGCGGGGGCGGTTTCTGGCGCGGCCTGCTGGTCGCGCTGCTGATGATCGTGCTCTTCGCGCTCGGTTCGGTCGCCGGTATCGTGGCGGCGTACGGGCGCAACCTCCCCGACATCAGCCGGATGGCCGACTATCAACCCGCGAGCTCGACGCGCATCTTCGCGCGCGACGGCACGCAGCTCGCATCGGTCTACCGCGAGAACCGCGTCTGGGTGCCGATCGCGCGCATGCCGCCGCTCGTGCGCGATGCGTTCATCGCCAACGAAGATCACAACTTCTACCAGCATCACGGCGTCGACTTCGGCGGCATCGTGCGCGCGGCGTTCGCCGACTTGACGCACCAGCAGTTTCAAGGCGCCTCGACCATCACGCAGCAGCTGGCGCGCCGCCTGTTCCTCAACGACCAGGTCTCGATCTCGCGCAAGGTGCAAGAGGCGCTGCTCGCGATCGAGATCGAGCGCTACTACACGAAGGACGAGATCCTCGAACGCTATCTCAACATCATCTACCTCGGCGCCGGCGCGTACGGCGTCGAAGCCGCCGCGCACACCTACTTCGGGCGCGGCGTCGACAAGCTGACGCTCGCGCAGGCCGCGATGCTCGCGGGCTCGTCGCGGCGCCGTCCGACTACTCGCCGTTCGTCGAACCTCGAGTTGGCACGCGACGCGCAGCGGCACGTCCTCGACCGCATGGTCGAGAGCGGCTTCGTCACGGCCGCCGCAGGCCGACGCCGCCTACGACGGGCCGCTCGGACTCATCTCGCAACAGCGCCGCCGGACTGCAGGGGTACCGTTATCCGTACTTCACGACCTACGCGATCGCGCGAACTCGCAGCGCTCTTCGGCACGCAATGCCGTCGAGGAAGGCGGGCTTGCAGGTCTACACGTCGCTCGACACGCGCATGCAGAAGATCGCGCAAGAAGCGGTAACGTGGGGCGTCGGCCGCGCGGAGGCCGAGGGCATCGGCGCGCATCAAGCGGCGCTCGTCGCGCTCCGTCCGTCGACCGGCGAGATCCTGGCGATGGTCGGCGGCGCCGGAGTTCTCGCTGCGCAATCAGTTCAACCGCGCGTGGCAGGCGCGCCGGCAGCCGGGCTCGTCGTTCAAAATCTACGTCTACACGGCCGCGATCGACTCGGGGATGCCCGCGTCGACGATCGTCGACGACACGCCGGTGAGCTATCCGATGGGCGACGGCACGCGCTGGTCGCCGAAGGACGACGACAACCGCTATCTGGGGGCGATCACGCTGCGCGAGGCGCTGGCGCATGTCGCGCAACGTGGTCGCGGTGAAGATCGCCGAGCGCGTCGGCCTCGACAACGTGATCGAGTACGCCCACCGCATGGGCGTGACGGCGCCGCTCGAGGCGAACCTCTCGCTCGCGCTCGGATCGTCGGTCGTCACCGTCCTCGATCAGGCGGCGGCTACGCGACGATCGCCAACGGGGGCCTACACATCGAACCCACGCCGTTTCGTCTGGTGAAAGACTCGCTCGGCAGTGTCGTGCTCGACAACCGCGTGCCGCAAGCGACCGACGTCGTGAGCGCCGGCACCGCCTACATCGTGACGTCGATGCTCGAAGACGTCATCGACGAAGGCACCGGGTATCCGAACGCCGTCATCGGCCGTCCGGCCGCCGGCAAGACCGGCACGACCTCGAACTTCCGCGACGCGTGGTTCGTCGGCTTCACCCCGGACCTGGTCGCCGCCGTGTGGCTCGGCAACGACGACTACTCGCGCGATGAACGAGTCGTACGGCGGCAACATTCCGGCGCGCATCTGGGCGCGCTTCATGAAGGCGGCGCTCGCGAACACGCCGCCGCACGATTTCGCGGTGCCGACCGATGAGGTCGAGAAGGTTGCCGGCTGCGGACGCGGCACGGAATACTATCTGAAGGGCACGGAGCCGCAAGTCGGTTGCGGGCGTTCGATCGACGCGTACGATGCCGAGCCCGACTCGCCTCAGAGCGGCGGGGCGTATTTGCCGCAGCCGACCGTGCCGCCAGTCGACGCGACGCCTCCCGACGACATCACGCCTCCGCCGACGGAAACGCCGGCTCCGTCGGAGTCGCCGTCGGCGTCACCGAGCGGCCGTCACAGGTGACGCTGTTCGAGGATCCCCAGCGGATCCTCACGCTCACAGTCTCGCAGTTCTCCGATCGGCTTCGGCGCTGGCTCGAGCGGCGTCCGGAGTTGGCGCGCATCGCGATCGCGGGTGAGATCTCCGGCTGGAAGCCGCAGCCGAACGGCAACGTTTTCTTTAGCCTGAAGGACGACCACGCGATCCTGAAGTGCTTCGTCTACTGGAACGACGCCAAGAAGCTGCCGCCGCTTCGAAACGGGGCCGCCGTCGTCGCGACGGGCGCGATCGGGATCTGGGAGCGCACGAGTGAGTATCAGCTGCGCGTCTTGGCGATCGAGCTGCGCGGCGTCGGTGCGATCGCCGCGAAGGTCGAGGCGCTTCGCAAACGGCTGCAGGCCGAGGGACTGTTCGAGCGCGCGCGCAAGCGGGAGTTCGCGCGCTTCCCCCGCCGCGTCGCACTGGTCTCGGCACGCGGCAAGGGCGCCGACGACTTCGAAACCACGCTCCGGGAGAAGTCGCCGAACGTAACGGTGCGCTTCGTGGAGACGCGGGTCCAAGGCGAGGGCGCCGAGATCGACATCGCCGAGGCGATCGACCGCGCGTCGCGTGAAGACGTGGACGCGATCATCCTGCTGCGTGGCGGCGGATCGTACGAGGACCGTTATCCTTTCAACACCGAGCCGGTAGTGCGCGCGATCGTTCGCTCGCGCCATCCGGTGGTGACGGCGATCGGCCACACCGGCGACTCGCACCTCGCCGACGAGGTGGCAGACGCCGTCTTCAAGACGCCGACGGCCGCGGCGGAGTACATCGCGGGCGCGTGGGTCGAGGTGACCGGACGACTGGCCCGGCAGCGCGAGCGGCTCGCGACGGCGATCGATCGCACGATGGCGCGACAGGCGCAGCGCCGCGATCGCGCCGATCAGGAGCTCGACCACACCATCGATCGCCACCTGTCGCGCTCGACGCGGAGCCTTCTGCTGCTGCAGAATCGCATCGAGCGGCAGAATCCACGTCACCGGCTCGGCTCGCGTCAGACACGTCTCACGGCGACGCTGCTAAAGATCGCCGCCGCGCGCGACCGCCTTCTCTCGGCGCGAAGCAGCGCGCTCGCGCTCGCGCGGAGCCGGCTGCTGTCGCTCGATCCGAACGCTCCGCTCGAACGAGGGTACGCGATCGTGACGCTGGCGGGCCGGGCCGTTCGCGACGCGCGCGACGTATCCGTCGGCGACTCGGTTGAGGCGCAGCTCTTTCACGGGAGGCTCGGGGCGACCGTCGAACGGGTGGTGCACGATGAGTGACAGCGCCGACTTCGAGGCGAAGCTCGATCGCATCGACGCGATCGTGAAAGAACTCGAAAACCCCGACACCAAGCTCGATCGGGCCATCGCGCTGTTCAAAGAAGGCAAGGTGCTCGCGCGCGAATGCGAGGCGCTGCTCAAGAGCGCGCAGACGCAGATCGACGAAGCGATGGGCGAACCAGGGGCCAAGCAAATCCCCTTCTAGGCGCAAACGCGAACGTGGGTAGAGAAATAATGCTTCGGTTCGTTACGGCTGCGATCGCACTCGTCCTAACGTGCGCCCTCGTGGAGGCGGCGCCGACCGGCGATCGCAACGCGGCGCTGCGGCCGTGGCTGCCACGGATCGGACAGGGCTTCGAACCGTCGAGCAAAGGACAGGCCTCGTGGTCGCACGCGTACGATTACTTCATCTGCGGCGCCACGCCGGTGAGCTCGCCCACGCCGTACCACGATTTCTCCTTCGCAGCGCGCGGTTGCCCGGAACTCGCGAATGGAACGGCCTTCGAATACGGGCCGGCCGGGCCGACGAAAGGCCACGTCGTATTCGACGCCGGCCGCAAGGTCGTGCTCTATCAGGAAGGGTGCTGCGCGGAGAGGACGACGATCCTCGCGTCGGGAGTGGGTGCGCCGCCGATGAGCGTTCGCTCCGCGAGTCTTGGGCTCGCGCGCACGGCCCGCGGCGTCGCGCTGGGAATGACGCGGGCGGCGGTGCTCGGCCTCTACGGACGCACGTCGCCGCATTCCGTGCCGGGGAGCGCCGGCGTCGAGATGCTGTCGTACACGACGATCCACGGGAACCCGTCGGATGCCAAGAATGCGTGTGGCCAGTATCAGAATTTTGCGTTCAAAGGCGGCCGCCTCGTCTACATCGAGCTGCTCGCCGGATGCTGAAGGCGCGCCGCCTTGACGAGGCGGTCGCGCAGCGCGACGGTATCACGCGCTCGCAGGCGCGCAGCCTGATCATGGAGGGTCGCGTACGCGTTGAAGGCGTTGTGGCCATGAAGGCGGGGCAGAGCGTGGCCCCCGAGGCGCGGATCGAGATCGAGCGGCCGCGCCGCTTCGTCAGCCGCGGCGGCGAAAAGCTCGAGCGCGCGCTGGAAGAGTTCGGCATCGACGTGCGCGGTCGCGAGGCGCTCGACGTCGGCGCGTCGACCGGCGGCTTCACCGACTGTCTGCTGCAGCGCGGCGCGGCGGCGCGTGACGGCGCTCGACGTCGGCTACGGTCAGCTCGACTGGCGGCTGCGCAACGACCCGCGCGTGACGCGTGATGGAGCGCACGAACTTCCGGCTCCTGCCCGACGACGCGTTCGCCGAGGGATTCGACGTCATCGTCGATCGACGCGTCGTTCATCTCGCTGCGCACGATCCTCGCGCGCGCCGCCGCGCTACTTGCGCAAGGACGGCGTCGTCGTCGCGCTCGTCAAGCCGCAGTTCGAGGCCGGACGGTCGACGCCTGGGCGGCGGCGGCGTGGTGCGCGACCGGGCGGTCCACCGCGACGTGCTGCGCGAGATGCGCGCCGCCGCCGAGGCGCTCGGCCTCGTCCCGCGTGTCCCTCGCCGGATCGCCCCTGCTCGGACCGGCCGGCAACCGTGAGTTTCTGATGGAGCTGCGGCGGAGCGGCACACCCGTTCGACGACGCACGACTCGAGGCGGTCGCTCGACGAAGAGGGCAGAACGATGACGGCCACGCTCGCCCTTTCAAAGAAGATCGTCGCCCTGTACGTCGACACGTCGCGCGAGCACGCGCGCGCCATCGCGACCAGAGTCGCCACGGATTTTCGTGACGCGGGCTTCGACGTGATCGACGGCGCGGCTCGCATCGGCCGCGCCGCTGCTGATCACGGTCGGCGGCGACGGAACGCTGCTGCGCGCCGCGCGCGTGGCGGTCGAAGGCGACGTCCCGCTCCTCGGCATCAACACCGGACGCCTGGGCTTTCTCACCGAGCTCGACGAGGACGACCCCCACCTTCGCGACCTGCCCGCGCTCGTGGAGCGAGGGCTCTTCATCGACGAGCGCACCGCGCTCGAAGCCGAGTACGGCGAGCGCCGGTTCTTCGCGCTCAACGACGTCGTCGTGCGTAAGGGCGAGGTCTCCCGCATCGTTCCGTTCGGGCTGCGAGTGGACGACGGCGCAATCACGCGCATCGCTGCCGACGGCATCTGCGTCGCGACGCCGACCGGGATCGACGGCGTACTTCCTGTCGGCCGGCGGGTCGCTGATCGCTCCGAGCGTCGACGCGTTCGGCGTCGTGCCGCTCCTGCCGCACACGCTGTTCTCGCGACCGTTGATCGTTCCGACGCGGTCGCGCATCGAGATCGTCTAGCGACTCCGAGAGCGCCCAGGCGCACTTAGAGTGCGACGGCGACGTGCTCAGCCAGATCGCGCCCGACTCGAGCGTCGTGATCCGCTGCCACCCGAAGCGGGTCTACTTTGCGCGGACGGCACCGCTGCACTTCCTCGACCGGCTTGGAGGAGAAGATGCTGTGGGGCGTTTCCATCAAGGATCCCCGGCGTTAAAAGCTCCGCGTAGGACCGAATGCTGCGCCGGCTGGTGATCGAGAGTTATGGCCTGATCGAACGCGCCGACGTCGAGTTCGCCGGCGGCGCGACGATGTTCACGCGGTGAGACGGGCTCCGGCAAGACGATGCTGCTTGGGGCACTCGACTTCGCACTCGGGGGCCGTGCGGGCGCGGACGTCGTGCGGCGCGGAGCGCGCCGCGCGCTCGTGACGCTCGAGTTCGACGCCGACGAATCGCTGCTCGCGCGGCTCTGCCGGCGACGGCTTCGAGCTCGATCCGGGCGAGGGCGCCACCGTGTCGCGCGAGATGAGCGATGCCGGCCGATCGAGCGTGCGCGTCAACGGGCGCCCTTCGACGGCCGGTTACGCTGCGCGAACTGCGCGACGCCGTCGTCGAGATCGTCGGCCAGCACGAAGCACAGCAGCTTCTCGCGCCGAGCTATCATCTCGAGTTGCTCGACCGGTTTGCCGGCGACGCGGCGTTGCGCGCGCGCGGCGCGGTCGCGCGAGCGTACGAGCTGGCGCGGTCGAGCGCCGACGCGCTGGCGCGCCTGACGGCCGACGAGCGCCGCGGCCGCGAGCGCTACGACGACGCGCTCTTCGCCGCGCGCGAAATCGACGATGCGCGTCTCGAGCCCGACGAGGAAGAACGCCTCAACGAACGCCGCGCGTTTCTCGACAACGTCGAACGCATCGCCTCGGCGCTGCACGCCGCGCGTCAAGCGCTCGCCGCCGACGACGGCGGTGCGACGGGGGCGCTCGGCGACGCCGGCGCGGCGCTCGCCGGCGTCGCGAAGTTCGACGAACGGCTGCGCGACATGTCGGTGCGCGCGGGCGCACTTCAAGCCGATGCGGTAGACCTCGCGGCCGACGTCGCGCGGCGCGCTCGACACGGCGGAGTACGATCCGGCCGAGCTCGAAGCGATCAACGCACGCCTCGAGCTGGTCGAGCGACTGAAGCGCAAGTACGGCGGATCGCTCGACGGCGTGCTCGACGCCGCGCGCCGGGCGCGCGAACTCGTCGAAGAGTACGAGGGTCGCGATCGGCGCGTCGCCGAGCTCACGGTGGCGGCGCAGGCAGCGGCGCGCGAGCTGAACACCGCCGCATCGGCGTTGAGCGCGCTGCGTGCAAAGGCGGGCACGGCGCTGGCCAGACGCATCGCGGGCGAATTCGGCGACCTCGCGCTGGCGTCGGCGCGCTTCGAGGTCGCGACCGAAACGCTCGAGCGCATCGGTCCGGCAGGCGCGGAGCGCGTCGAGTTTCTCTTTGCGGCGAATGCCGGCGAGCCGGTGCGGCCGCTCGGACGCGTCGCGTCGGGCGGCGAGCTGTCGCGCGTGCTGCTCGCGCTGATCGTCGGGCTTGCAGGTGCGCGCGACGCGCGGTCCGCGCTCGTGTTCGACGAGATCGACGCCGGCATCGGCGGGCGCCACGGCCACCGCGGTCGGCGCGCGGCTTGGCGAGCTGGCGCGGCGCGGCCAAGTGGTATGCGTGACGCACCTCGCTCAGCTGGCGACGTGGGCGCAGCGCCACTACGTGCTCGATAAGATCGAGCGCAAGCGCGAGACGTCGATCGTCGTGCGCGAGATCTCCGGCGCCAAGGATCGCGAGGCCGAAATCGCGCGCATGCTCTCGGGCGAGTCGCACGACGCCGCCATGCGCCACGCGCGCGCCCTACTGCAGGCGGTTCGGCGATAGCCTAGGGGATCTGGTGGATCTTGAGCACGTTGGTGCCGCCGGAACCCACGGGCATTCCCGTCGTGAATGCGATGAGATCGCCCGACCGCACGAGGCCTTCGCGCACCATCTGCCGTTCGGTCATGTAGAGCAGAACGTCGATCGACGCGTACGAATCGATCAGCAGCGACTCGGTGCCCCACAGGAGCGCGAGCCGGCGCGCGACGCGCGGGTCGGGCGTCAGCGCGACGATCCGCGCGCTCGGCCGAAACGCCGCGATGTGATGCGCCGTGTTTCCGGTCGTGGTCCCGGTGACGATGTAGGGGATCTTCAGCTCCGTGCTCGACGCGCGTCGCCGCCTCGGCGATCGAGGAGGCGATCGTCGGCGCGAAGTTCTCGAGCCGGCGGTCGCGCAGCGACGCGTGCGGATAATGCTGTTCTACCTCGCGGGCGATCTGCGCCATCATCCGCACGGCCTCGGTCG
This sequence comes from Vulcanimicrobiota bacterium, assembly GCA_963711625.1. Taxonomy (GTDB): domain Bacteria; phylum Vulcanimicrobiota; class Vulcanimicrobiia; order Vulcanimicrobiales; family Vulcanimicrobiaceae; genus Cybelea. Next base: position 2,949,645 of record OY970207.1, on the reverse strand, counting down.
GATACGCGCCCAGCGCCGTCTCAGCCGACAGCATCACGGCATCGGTGCCGTCCAAGATCGCGTTCGCAACGTCGGTTGCCTCGGCTCGCGTCGGCCGCGGCGACGCGATCATCGACTCGAGCATCTGCGTCGCCGTCACCACCGGCTTGCTCGCGCGGTTACACTTCGCGATGATCTGTTTCTGCGCGATCGGCACGGTCTCGATCGGGATCTCGATGCCGAGGTCGCCGCGGGCGACCATGATGCCGTCGGCCGCGGCGATGATGGCGTCGAGCTCGGCGAGCGCCTCGTGCTTCTCGATCTTTGCGATCACCGGCACGCGCTTGCCGCGCTCTGCGATGAACGCCTTCGACGCGCTCCACGTCCTCGGCCGAGCGGACGAACGACAGCGCGACGTAGTCGACGTCGTGCTCGCAGCCCGAACTCCAGATAGGTCAGGTCGAGATCGGTGACCGATGGGATGTTGAGCGAGCCGTCGGAGTAGTTGATGCCTTGCGACGGGCGCAGCTGGCCGCCGAACTCGACCGTCGTCTCGATCTCCGTCGCGTTCTTGCCGACGATCAGCACGGCGATCTGTCCGTCTTGCAGGTAGAGCCGCTGGCCGATGGCGACGTCGGCGGGCAGGTCCCGGTACGTGGTGCTGACGCGCTCGGCCGTGCCCTCGACCGGCTCGGTCGTGATGACGAATCGCGCGCCGCGTTCGAGGCGCACGGACGCGGCGCCGCCGGCCAGCGGCCCGGTGCGGACTTTCGGGCCGGGAAGATCCTGCAAAATGGCGGTGTGGATTCCCAGTTCGGCGGAGATCGCGCGCGCCGCAGCGATGACCTCGGCGTGCTCCTCGGGTTTGCCGTGCGAGAAGTTCAGGCGCAAGACGTTCGCGCCCGAAACGAACAACGAGCGGAGGATCGCCGGATCGCGCGAGGCGGGCCCGACGGTGGCAACGATCTTCGTGCGCTTTTGTAAAATGGGTTCCATCACGCGCGCTGCCTTGTGCGTCCGCAACGGCAGGCTCCTGCGCTCGATTAAGCGCACTTAAGTTCTCGCCGTGAAGTTCGAGCGCGATCCGAAGGACCGCCGATATCCGGAACGACTGGCGGGTAGCTTCCTCGCGTCGTTGCTTTTCCACGCGCTGCTCGCTGCGTTGCTGTTCTCGGTGCTCGTGAGCTCGTCGGAGCAAGGGGCCACCGAGAGCGTGCAGGGCGGCGAGATCGTCACGATCGAGCGAACCTCGCCCGTGGTCGTCGCCAACCAACCGGCCGCGGTGCGCGCGACGCAGCCGGTGCCGCACGTCCGCGTCGTCGCGCCGCCGCGCCACGCGCCGCTCGCGCAGCCGCAGGCGCAGCGGCTGCCCGTCAACCGTCACGAACTGGCGAAGATCGTGCCGAGCGCGCCGCCCAATCCACGCCCGCTGCCGCAGCAGACGCCGCAGCCCAACCCGCAGCCGACGGACAACATCTTCGAAACGCGGCCCAATCCCGAGGTGCCGGCGGCGCCGGTCAACGTTCCGACCGTCGCGCCGGTGGCGGTGGCGGTGAAGCCGCCGCCCACGGCAGCGCCGTCGCCGGTGCCCACGAGCGCGCCGTCGGCGCGCCCGTCGCCCAAGCCGCCCGCGCCGCTCGTACGGCCGACTGCGCGCGCCGTGACGCCCGCGCCGGCCATGCCGCAAGCGTCGCCGACGGCCGCGGCGGTCGCCCGCGCCACGGCCGCACCCCGCTCGACCGCGGCACCGGCCGCTCGCGCATCGGTGCCGCCCGCGGCACGCGCGGGTGTCCCGAACCCCAGCCCGACCAGCACCACGGCGGTGGCGCGCACGGCCGGCACGGCGCCGAGTCCTGGACCGAGCGGCGGCGCCTCGCCGGGCCCGCGGCCGGGCAGCGCGCAGAAGAGCGTGCGATCGCCGGCGCGTCCGGTCGAGATCCGTCCGACGCCCGAAGCTGCAGCCACCGCCGCGCCCAAGTCGCAGAATGCCCGAACATCAACGCCAAGCTGCGCGCCATGCTTCCGAACAACCCGGTAAACCCGACGAGCAAGTCAGTACTCGCCGTCGTACTCGCTGCGCGGCAGGCTCGAGCCGACGCCGCCGCCCGACGTACTGGCGCAGACGAAATACATCTACGAGGTCCACGGAACCGGCGGCGAGCGCGAGTGAAGATGTGGGTGATCGCCGCGCGCAAGGCGGGCCCGACGACGATCTGCACCGGCTGGCTGGTGCGTTATCCACAAGCCGAACGCGGTGGCTACGCCGACGCTCCGGGCGGATCCAACGTGCAGAACAGCGTGCACTCGGGCCCGGCGAACGGGACCCAGATCACGATCGGCGGCGGAGGTGGCCACGCCAACACGCCGCTGTCTCCGTTTGCGGCCGGCCTGGCACCGATCGTCGACGGCATGGTCTCGCAACCGTGCGACGGACGCCTTTTGGTGCCGTTCGTTCCGTCGCCCGCTTCGTCGCCGTAACCTGCGGGCTTTCCCCCTTGAATTTCGACATTTGTCGCACTAGAATTTCAGTGTGCCGGAGAGGCCGGCACGCTTCGTCAAAACACGAAGGAGGGCGGTTGGAACCGCAAAATCCACCGGGCCATCGGGCCCGCGACGCACGCGCCGAGTAACGGGCCGCCTGGAGCGCGCCCACGGCAGCCGGACGATATTCCGGCGGCGCGCCGATCGCAAGATAGGCAAACAGAGCGAGGGGTCGCGCCCACGAGGGGTTGCGGCCCGTCGCCGTTTTAGCTATCCTTGATGTGGTTTCTTCAAGGAGCGTGGGCAGGTCCCGCGCTTCGCTGCTTCAGAGAGCAGGCCAAGGCAGCAACATGAAAAGCGGGTCGAGGGGCGGTGCGGCGGTTGCCGTTTCGTTCGAACGGGAGCTGGACGCGATCGTGCACGACGCGCACTTTCCGGGATTGGAAATCGTGGCGCATCACGCGCGGCCGGTGCGCGGAACGACCGAGCTGCGCGTGACGATCGACCGTCCCGGCGGCGCCGATCTCGCGCTCTGCGAACGCGTTGCAGCACGCATCGCCGGCACGCTCGGCGAGCTCGACGCGCCATATACGCTCGAAGTCGAATCGGCTGGTCTGGACCGACCGCTTCTACGTCCGGCGGATTACGAGCGATTTAGCCGGCGAGCGAGTTCGCGTCGCTCACCACGCTCACGGTCAACGGCGGTAAGACGCATCGCGGCGTGCTGCGCGGCCTGCGGGGCGAGGCCGTGGTCGTGGAAACCGAAACGCGGCGAACTGCTGCTGCCGATGGCGACGATCAAGTCGGCAAACCTAGAATACGATCCGCGCGCCGATCTGCGGCGCGACAAACTACAACGGAAGCAAGGGCATGGCAACGGCAGAAAACACGGCAACTGAAGAGAAACTCATCGACGTCCTGCAGTTCATCGCGCGCGAGCGCAACATCTCGTTCGAGATGCTGCTCGAAGCGCTCGAGGCGGCGCTGCTGACGGCGTACAAGCGGCACTTCGGCAGCGAGTCGAACGCGATCGTGATCGTCGACCGTCAGAGCGGCGCCTACCGCGTATACCACCGTCGCACGGTCGTCGACGAGGTGGAGGATCCCAAGCTCGAGATCTCGGTGAAAGAAGCCGGCCGGCCCTACCAGATCGGCGACTTCTTCGACGAAGAGGTCACGCCGAAAGACTTCGGACGCATCGCCGCGCAGACCGCGAAGCAGGTCATCGTGCAGCGCATTCGCGAGGCCGAGCGCGACACCGTCTACAACAAGTACGTGCGCAAGCTCAACGACTTGGTGACCGGAACCGTGCAGCGCTACGAGCAGCGCAACATGTACGTGACGCTCGAAGGCCGCGACGAAGCGGTGATGTATCTCGACGAGCAAGTGCCGAGCGAGTCGTATCGCATCAACGACTTCATTCGCGCGTACGTGCTCGACGTCAAGAAGTCGCCGAAGGGCCCGCAGGTCATTCTCTCGCGCGCGGCCGAGGGGCTCGTGCAGCGGCTGCTCGAGCTGCGAGGTTCCCGAGATCGCGGACGGCACGGTCGAGATCATGGCGATCGCGCGCGAGCCGGGCGTCCGCTCGAAGGTGGCCGTGAAGACGCAACCGCGCCGAGGTCGATCCCGTCGGCGCGTGCCTCGGGCCGAAGTCGAGCCGCATCGCGAACGTCACCGACGACCTGCGCGGCGAGAAGATCGACATCATTCGCTACGACGCCGACCCGGCGACGTTCATCTCGAACGCGCTGGCCCCGGCGAAAGTGATCGGCGTCGAGCTCTTCGAGGACGACGGCGTCGCGCTGGTGATCGTTCCCGACTATCAGCTCTCGCTGGCGATCGGCCGCGACGGTCAGAACGTGCGTCTGGCTGCACGCCTGACCGGATGGCGGCTCGACATCGCGAGCGAGACCGAATCGGCGGACGGTCGCGCGAGCGCTACCTGGTCGAGCGCGCCGAGCGCGACGCGACCGAGCAGCCCGCGGCCGACACGGAAGAGGCCGTCGCCGAGGTGCCCGAGGGTCGAGATCGACGCCGAGCTCATTCGCAAGCTCGAAGAGTTCCGGCGCGAGCGGCTGGGGCAGGACGAAGGATAGACCCGGTCCGGACCTGCGTCGGCTGCCGCCGGCGCTTCGCGGCGGCCGAGTTGGTCCGCTTCGTGCGGACCCACGCCGGCTGGCGCCCCGACGTTCCCGGCGTCCGGCGAAAGCAGCCCGGTCGCGGCGCGTACCTCTGCTCCGAGCCGCTGCGCGCTCGCGAGCCGTCAAGAACAAGCGGTACCCGGGGCTTGGCACCGCGGCGGCAGAATGTGGTTTAATAAAGAGCCCGTGCAAGAAATGAACTCATGATTTCGTACGACGACCGTCCCCTCCGATGAGGGTGGACCTTTGATTACCTAGCGGAGCCAAACCGTCGGTCGGGGCTCCGCGCTCCAACTGATGGGAACTCGAGCGCCCGCGCTCGAGAGTGAATTTGGCCGGAAAAGTAAGAATTTTCGAGCTCGCCAAAGAGGTCGGGCTCACCTCGAAAGAGCTGACGACGCTCTTCAACGAACGCCTCGGCGGCGTTTTCGAGGCAAAAAACCAGCTCAGCGTCGTTCCCGATCAGATCGCCGATCTGGTCCGCAGCGTGCTGAAGCCAAGCGACAAGGCGCCCGCAAAGCCGGCGCCGGCGCCTGCCGCGGCCAGCGCCGCTGCGCCGCCGCCCCGCCAGCGCCCCTCCGGCCGCCAAAGCCCAGCCGAAGGCACCTGCGCCGCAGGCGCCGGTTCCCCGGCTGCGGCCGGTGACCGGCACGACGACCGCTCGTCCCGCCGACCCCGGCCGCCCGCGCCGCAAGCGGCCAGCCGGCTCCCGCCGCCCGCGCCCGAACCCCCGCCGGTCCAGCGCCGCGCCGGCCGCGCCCGCGCGGCGCCGCCGCCGAGTCGATTCCGCAGCTACGCCCGGTGCCTGCCGGTCAGGCCTCGATGGTCAAGCGCCAAGCGGCGCCGCCCCCGACCACCGCGTCGGCCTCACCCGGCCCGCGGACGGGTCTGCCGGGCCGTCCCGGCGTGGCTCCGCGGCCCGGCGAGGCGCTCCCCGGACAGGGCGGGAAGGGCGCGGCGCCGCCGCGCGCGGCGCGCCGCCGGATCGATCGCGCCCGCGCGCCGGCCGGCCGGCAACGGACCGTTCCGGCCGATGACCCCCGGCGTGCGCCCCGGCCCTGGCCGCCGGCCGGCCGGGCGCCCTGCCGACCGACGGGCCCGCGCCCTCGAGCGGGCGGGCGGCCCGGCGATCGCGTCCGGATCCACGAGGACAAGGCCGCGGCCAAGAAAGACCGCGAGAAGGAGCTGCTCCTCGACAAGGAGCGCCAGCGTAAGAAGAAGGGCGAGACCGTCGCGGCCGCGCCCGCGCGCACGCTCGAGACGATCGAGATCCCCGACCTGCTCACCGTCCAAGAGCTGGCGACGTCGATGATCGTTCCGGCCCGCGACGTCATCGCGGAGCTCATCAAGATCGGGCACGATGGCGACGATCAATCAGAACATTCTCGAGCGACGTCGCCATCGCAGATCGCCAAGCGCTTCGGTTTCAACGCGGTCGTCAAAGAGGCCGGCGAAGAAGTCACCGTCGAGCAGGAAGAGGACAAGCCCGAGATGCTGACGTCGCGTCCGCCGGTCGTCACCGTGCTCGGCCACGTCGATCACGGCAAGACGTCGCTGCTCGACAAGATCCGCCAAGCGAACGTCGCGGCCGGCGAAGCCGGCGGCATCACGCAGAAGATCGGCGCGTACACCGTCGAGCGGAACGATCGCAAGATCACGTTCATCGACACGCCCGGTCACGAAGCGTTCACCGCGATGCGCGCGCGCGGCGCGAAGGTCACCGACGTCGCGATTCTGGTCGTCGCCGCCGACGACGGCGTCATGCCGCAGACGAAGGAAGCGATCGCCCACGTCAAGGCGGCCAACGTTCCGATCGTCGTCGCGATCAACAAGATGGACAAGGCCGACGCGCAGCCCGATCGCGTCAAGCAGCAGCTCGCCGAGCAGGGCCTGCAGCCGGTCGATTGGGGCGGCACCATCGAGATGGTGCCGGTCTCCGCGAAGACCGGCGACGGCATCGACGACCTGCTCGAGACCGTGCTGCTCGAGGCCGACATGCGCGAGCTGAAGGCGAACAAGAACCGCCGCGCAAGCGGCGTCGTCATCGAATCGGCGCTCGCATCGCGGGCGCGGCGCGGTCGCGACCGTGCTCGTGCAGAACGGCACGCTGCGCGTCGGCGACATCGTCGTCGCGGGCGGCACCTACGGCAAAGTGCGCGCGCTCATCGACGACAAGGGCAAGCAGGTCAAGAAGGCCGGCCCGTCGATCCCGGTCGAGATCATGGGCCTCTCCGACGTTCCGTCGGCCGGCGACACGCTGAGCGTCGTCTGCGACGAGCGCGTCGCGCGCGAGACCGCGGAGAAGCGTGCGACGCGCCGGCGCGACGTGCGCATGGCCGCGTCGGCGACGCAGCGCGTCTCGCTCGAGACGTTCATGTCGATGCCGGCCGAGGGGCAGCAAGACGCTCAACCTCATCATCAAGGCCGACGGGCAAGGTTCGGTCGAAGCGCTGCGCGCGCGCATGGAGTCGCTCTCGAACGACGAAGTCGAGATCCGCGTGATCCACGGCGGCGTCGGCGGCGATCTCTCCCAACGACGTCAACCTCGTCGAGCGCCTCGAACGCGGTGCTCATCGGCTTCAACATCCGGCCCGACGAAACGGCGCGGCGGCTTGCCGAGAACGAAGGCGTCGACCTGCGCTTCTACCAGGTCATCTACGAGATCGAGGACGATCTGAAGAAGGCGATGCGCGGCATGCTCGCGCCGATCGAGCGCGAGGTCATGCTCGGACGCGCCGAAGTGCGCCAGATCTTCAAGGTCAGCAAGGTCGGCACGATCGTGGGCTGCTACGTGACGAGCGGCAAGATCACGCGCAACGCCAAGGTGCGCGTCGTGCGCGACGCGTCGGTCGTCTTCGACGGCGAGCTCGAGAACGCTGCGCCGCTTCAAGGACGACGTCCGCGAGGTCGCCGAGGGCTTCGAGTGCGGCATCCAGGTCGCGCAGCTTCCAGGACCTCAAGGAAGGCGACGTGATCGAGGCCTACGCACTGGAGCACGTCGCGGCGGAGCTGGTCAAGGCATGAAGGCGCAGCGAATCGCGAAGATCGATCACGAGATCCAGCGCATCCTAGCGCACGCTCGATCTCGCAAGCAGCTGCAAGATCCGCGGCTGGCGTTCGTGACCGTGACGCGCGTCGAGGTCACCGAAGACCTGCGGCACTGCAAGGTGTTCGTGTCGGTCATCGGCGATCGGCATCAGGCGCGGCAGTCGCTCGACGCGCTGCAGCCACGCGGCCGGTTCCTGCGCGGCGAGCTCGGCCGCAAGATCGATCTGCGCCATACGCCGGAGCTCACGTTCGTGGAAGATCGCTCGGCCGAGCGCGCGATCGCGCTCGCAAAGACGCTGCGCGAGGCGGCCGCACCGAGCGCGGCTGCGGCCGGCGCGCCGGAGGAGGCGGAATGATCGAGAGCACGCCGCACCTCGCGTCGACCGCAGAAGTCGTCGACGAGCTGCGCCGCGCGCAGCTTCGTCATGGTGAGCCACGTAAAGCCCGACGGCGACACGCTTGGGGCCGGGCTCGCGCTCGGGCTCGCGCTCAAGCGACTCGGAAAGCGCGTCGCGCTACTTTCAGCAGGACTCCGTGCCGCGCAACCTGCGCTTCCTGCCGGACGCCGGTCTCGTGTCGCGCGAGCTGCCGCCGGATCTGCCGCGCGGACACGCTCTGCGTCTTCTGCGACATGAGCGACTGCACGCGGGCCGGCGAGCTTCTGCCGCCGGTGGAGCGCGAGAACATGCTCGACATCGACCATCATCTCGGCAACTCGCTCTTCGGTAAGCTCAACTACGTGCTCGAGACGCGAATGCTCGACCGGGACGGTCGTCATGCATCTGCTGCGCGGCGCTCGGCGTGCCGATCGACCGGCGACATCGCGACCTGCATCCTGACGACGATCATGACCGATACCGGCGGGTTCATGCACTCCAACACGACGCCCGACGTGCTCGAGCTCGCCGCCGAGCTGATGCGAGCGCGGCGCCGACAAGGAAGAGATCACCGAAGAGATCTTCCTGCGCAAGCGCGTCGCGGCGACGAAGCTGCTCGGGCGGATCATCGACGCGATGACGCTTCGAGCACGACGGCCGCTACTGCTACTCGTACGTCGACGACGCGATGCTCGCGCAGACCGGCGCCGACGGCGAGGACACCGAGGACATCGTCAACACGCTGCGCGGTCAAGACGGCGTCGAAGTCGCCGCGCTGTTCAAGGCGATCGACGGCGAGATCCGCGTCAGCCTGCGCTCGAGCGGCCGCGCTCAACGTGCAGGCTGCGGCGCAGCGTCTCGGCGGCGGCGGACACTTCCGCGCCTCCGGCTTGACCTTCGACGGGCCGTTGGACGACGCGTTCGGCGCCGTCGAAGCGGCGCTGGTCCGAAGGCCTGAAGCGATCTTCGACGCGACGTGTGATCGGGTTCGTCAACCTCTTTAAGCCGCCGGGCCGAGCTCGGCGCGCGCGGTCGCGCGCGTGCGCCGCATTTACGCGCTCTACGCCGCCGACCGGCGCCTGACGGCGGGCCATCTCGGTACGCTCGATCCGCAGGCGGCGGGCGTGCTGCCGATCGCGATCGGCAAGGCGACGCGGTTGATTCCGCTGCTCGCCGATCAGCGCAAGAGCTACGCATGCACGCTCGTGCTCGGGCGCTCGACGACGACGCAGGACGCGCACGGCGAAACGGTCGAGAACGCGCGACGTGCCCGCCGATTGGGCCGAGCGCTTGGAAGCGGCGTTGCGGCGATTCGTCGGCCGCGATCGCGCAGATGCCGCCGATGTACTCTGCGCGCGCATCACGGCCGGCAGCGGCTCTACGAACTCGCACGCGAAGGGAAGACGGTCGAACGCGCGCGCGCGCACGATCACGATCTACGGGCTGACCCTGCTGGGCATCGAGCTCGAACCGCGCGGATACGCGCGCGCGGCTGCGCATCGCCTGCAGCGAGGGCACGTACGTCCGCACGCTCTGCCACGACCTGGGCGACGCGATCGGCATTCCCGGCGCACATGGGCGCGCTGGTGCGCGAAGCGTCGGGACCGTTCGTGCTCTACGAGGCGCTGACGCTCGACGAGATCGCCGACGATCCCGGAGCGCGCGCTGATCGCGCCCGAGCACATCATTCCGTTTCCGACGATCGTGCTGGACCTGCGCGAATCGGCCGACTTTCGCGCCGGGCGCGTGGTGCCGCTGCCCGAGGGCGCGACGGGACGCCACGTCTTCGTGCGCGACGAGTCGCGGACGCTGGTCGGCGTCGGCGAAGCGCTCGGCGCGCTGCTGGCGCCGCGCAAGGTGTTCGTGTGATGCGAAGTACGTCACGATCTCGACGCGCGAGGGCGATCGGCCGCTCGTCCTGGCGATCGGATTCTTCGACGGTTTCCATCGCGGGCATCGCGAGATCGCGCGGCGCACGCTGCGCAGCTGCGCAAGCCCGGGCTGGCGCAGCGGCGTGCTGACGTTCTGCGAATCATCCGGCGTCGCATTTGCGTCCAGGGACCGAGCCGCCGCTGATCTCCACGCCGCAGGAGCGGCTCGACCTTTTCGCGAGCGGCCGGCTTCGACGAGTGCTTCTTCGTCGCGTTCGACGATCGCATCGCGACGCTGTCGCCGCAGGCGTTTCTCGGACATCTCGGTCGACGCGGCTGCGGCGTGCGCGGCGGTCGTCGTCGGCTCGACGTTTCGCTTCGGGCACAAGCGCGCCGGCGACGTCGCGCTCATGGCCGACTATGCTCGCGCGGCACGGCGCGCGTGCGATCGCCGTCGAGCCGGTGAGCGAGGGCGGCGAGCGCGTCTCGAGCACGCGCATCCGGGCGCTCGATCGCCGACGGCGAGCTCGCGCGGGCCGACGAGCTGCTTGGCGGCACCGGTTACGAGCTGCGCGGGCCGGTCGAGATCGGCGCCGGTCGCGGGCACGCGCTGGGCTTCCCGACCGCCAACGTGCGCGTCCCGCAGAAGCTGCTGCCGAAAGACGGCGTCTACTCGGCCGTCGCGCGCTACGACGGCCGCGACTACGCGGCGCTGGTCTCGATCGGGACCAATCCGCAGTTCGGCGGAACGCAGCGGACCGTCGAGGCGTGGCTGCGCGACTTCCAGCACACGATCTACGGGCGCGAAGCTCGCGTTGCGCGACCTGCGCTTCGTGCGCGAGCAGCGGCTTTTCGGCGCAGTCGGCGAACTCGTCGAGCAGATGCAGCGTGACCTTGCAGTCGATCGGTTATCCGAGCTATGGGTAAGCGCCTCGGCGGCCTTCCCGTCACGCGAGCGGCGCTCGCCCTCGCGTTCGCGCTCGGCGCGTGCGCGCATGGGAGCGGCGCGTCCGCGTCGGCGCAGCCGGATAGGCCCACGTCGGCCAGGCGGCCCCGCCGTGGTCGGAAGCCGACGGTCGGCGGCCCAGTGCTTTCGCTTGCCTCGTTGCACGGGAAAGCGATCTACCTGAACTTCTTCGCGACCTGGTGTCCGCCGTGCAACGAAGAGGCGCCGTCGATCAACGATCTGGCGCGAAGTACGGCCCGCGCGGTTTGGCGGTGGTCGGTGTCGACGTGATGGAAAGCCCCAACAAGGCAGCGGAGTTCCGCAACGCTCACAAGCTGATCTACCCGGTGATCGTCGACGGCGGCGTGCTGCGCGACCAGTACAACGTCAACGGATTGCCGGTGCACGTTTTTATCGATCGCGGTGGAGTCGTGCAGAAGATCGTCGTGGGCGAACTCTCGCCGCAAGACATGCGCGCCGACGTCGAGCGCATGCTCCGGTAATCACATGCTTCGCCTGCAAACGCGAGCCCGAAGCACGGCCGCCGCGCTGGCCGCGGCGTTGGCCGCGGGCTGCGCGGGCGCGGGCGGACAGGGCAGCCTGCTCACGCCGCTCGGGAATCTGGGCGGCGGGGCCGGCGCGGGAAACACCGTCGTCAAGATCTACGTCCCCGCGGGAAGCCAGGTCGCGGCGCCACCGAACCGGCCGCCGTTGCTGCCGTCGCCGCCGCCGGCCGGCACCAACGCACTTGGAAACGCGCCGCCGCCGGCCGCGCAAACCACGCCCGGCGTGCCGACTCCCGCGCCGCCGCCCGGATCGCAGATGCTCGCCATCAATGTGAACGGGCCCGCGGCGATCACCCAAACGGTCTCGTGGGTCCGACCTCGAGCGGCTGCTCGCCGGCCTCCGGCGGGGGCACGACGTGCCAGCTCGCGCTCACGCTGCCGGCCGGGACGTATAGCGGTACCGTCGGCAACGCGGCGGTTGCGTTCTCCGTGGCGCCGTCCGCCACCAACGCCGTCAACTTGACCCTGGGCGGCGTTCCCGCGCAGCTCGCGGTCGTGCCGGCTTCGGCGATGAGCGCGCAGAACGCGCAGGGCGGCATCGACCTCTACGGTGCCGGCAAGCATCCGCTGCTCGTCGAGGTGCTCGACGCCAACCAAAACGTCATGATCGGCGGCAACGGCGCGAGTTTCTCGCTGAATCAAGCCGGCGGCTCGCTCGCGCTTGCGGTGTCGCAGGTCTCAGCTACCGCCCCGAATCTGTTCTACGTCACGCCGCCGGCGTCGCCGAACGGCACGGCGCTGCTGCGCGCCGCCGCGAGCTACACGGGAACCGGCAATCCATGCTTCGCAGGCCGGCGCAGTGTGCAGCGGAACGACGCGCGCCGACGTGCGCCAGATCCTGGGCGTTGCGAACTCGGGCGCGAACAGCGTCACGCTCTATGTCAACGCCGCGACCTCGCCGCTGGCGACGATCGCAAACGGCGTAACGTCGCCGCAGGCGCTGATCTTCGATCCGGCAGGCGATCTGTTCGTCGCGAATCAAACCGGCACCGTGACGGCATACGCGCCGCCCTACACGCAGCCGCCGATCGCGATCTGCCATCGGCGTAAACCGTCCGCAAGCGCTCGCACTCGACGCGCGCGGCGACCTGTTCGTGGCCAACGGCAACGGCAGCAACACGGTGACGATGTACTCACCGCCCTACGGCGGATCGCCGGCTGCGACGATCGCCGCGGGCGTCGACGATCCGGTGAGCTTAGCCGTGGATTCCGGCTCGAACCTGTTCGTGGTCAACGCCGCGGGCAATACGGTCACCGAGTACGCGCCGCCCTACACGCAGCCGCCGATCGCGATCTCTAAGGGTCTCAACACGCCGAGTTCGCTCGCGCTCGACGGGCGCGGCAACCTGTTCGTTGCGAACCTGAACTCGACGCCCAGCTCCGTCGTTGAGTACTCCCCGCCGTTCTCGAGCGCGAGCGCGCCGGTCGCTACGATCACCAACGGCGTGAACGAGCAGGGGTCGATCGCGGTCGCCTCGGCCAATCTCTTCGTGCCCAATCAAGGGGCGAACACGGTAACGGAGTACACGGCGCCCTATTCGGGCTCGCCGACGACGATCGTCGGCGGTCAGAGCCAACCGCTGGCGTTGGCAATCGACGCGCTTGGGAACCTCTACGTCGCAAACTACGGCAACAACACCGTCACGGTATACGCGCCGCCGTACGCGGGCGCATCGTGGTCGACGCTGATGAGCGGCGTCAGCGCGCCGCTCGCCCTCGCGCTGTCGCCGGCGACGACCGGCGGCCCGGCGCTTCTGCCTTAGCTCCCTCGCCGCTACGCGGCACGAACCCGCAGCGCGTCGCCGTCGAGCGTCACCTCGGCCGACGATCCGTCGCGAAGCTCGCCGCGCAGTAGCGCGGTGGAGAGCGGCGTGGAGACGTAGTGCGAGACCGTCCGCTGCACGTAGCGCGCGCCGCTGCCCGAAGCCATCGAGACGCGCGCGAGATAGACCTTCGCGTCGTCGGACAGGTTCAGCTCGACGTTGCGCGCGCCGAGCCGGTTCGCGAGCGACTCGACGTGAATCGTGACGATCGCCTCGATCTGCTCGAGGCCGAGCTCGGCAAACGGCACGACCTCGTCGATGCGGTCGAGCATCTCCGAACGCAGAGCAACTCCCAGTTCGTCGTCCTCAAGGTTCGTCGTGAGGATGATGAGCGCGTGACGGAAGTCGACGGTGCGGCCTTTGGAGTCGGTGACGCGCCCGTCGTCGAGGATCTGGAGCAGGATCGCGGCGACGTCGGGGTGCGCCTTTTCGATTTCGTCGAAGAGCACGACGCAATACGGCCGGCGCCGGACCGGTTCGGTGAGTTGTCCGGGCTCGTCGTGGCCGGCGTATCCGGGCGGTGCGCCGAGTAGCCGCGATACGGTGTGCGGCTCGGTGAACTCGGAGAGATCGACGCGCACGAGCGCGGCCTCGCTGCCGAACAGCGCCTCGGCGAGCGTCTTGGCGAGCTCGGTCTTGCCGACGCCGCTCGGTCCGCGGAAGAGGAAGGTGCCCAGCGGTTTGCGCGGATCGTGCAAGCCGGTGCGCGCGCGCCGAATCGCTTCGGAGACCGCGGAGATCGCGCGCTCTTGGCCGACGACGCGTTTGGCCAGGATACGTTCGAGATCCAGAAGGCGGCCGGCTTGCGACTCGGTGAGCGACGTCTGCGGGATGCCCGTCCAGCGCGTCACGACGGCGGCGACGTCGGCGCTGGTCACGCGTGGAAATTCGACGTCGCCCCGGTTCGCGAGCGCGACCGACGCCGCGGCCTCGTCGACGAGGTCGATGGCCTTGTCGGGCAGGAAGCGGTCGGCGATGAAGCGCGCCGACAGCTGCGCCGCGGCTTCGATTGCGTCGTCGCCGATCGTAACGCGGTGATGACGCGCGTAACGCTCGCGCAGTCCTCGCAGAATCTCGGTCGTCTCCTCGATGCTCGGCTCTTCGACCATGACGGGCTGGAAGCGCCGCTCGAGCGCCGCGTCGGACTCGATGTACTTCCGGTACTCGTCGAACGTCGTCGCGCCGATGCACTGCAGGTCGCCGCGCGCGAGCTCGGGCTTGATCATGGCGCTGAGGTCGAGCGGAGCGCCTTCCGCCGACCCGGCGCCGACGAGCGTGTGCAGCTCGTCGATGAACAGCACGATGTCGCGCGCGCTGCGCTTCACTTCGTCGAGAATTCGCTTGACGCGCCCTTCGAACTCGCCGCGATACTTCGTGCCGGCGACGAGCGGTCCGAGCGAAAGCGCCAGAACCCGCTTGCCGCGCAGGGCCGCCGGCGCGTCGTCGGCCGCGATGCGTGGCCGCCAGGCCCTCGACGATCGCGGTCTTGCCGACGCCGGGCTCGCCGACCAGGCACGGGTTGTTCTTGCTGCGGCGCGCGAGGATCGAGACGATGCGCTCGATTTCGCGATCGCGGCCGATCACGGGATCGAGCTTGCCCTCGCGGGCCAGCGCCGTGAGATCGCGCGAGTAGGCGGCGAGCGTCGGCGTTCCGCCACGCAGGCGCCTGCCGAGGTCGTCGAGCGGCGATCACCTTGCCTTCGCCCTGGAACTTCTCGGCGAGCAACGCGCTCCCGGCGATCAGGCCGGCCGCAGCGAGCGCCGCTCCGACGAAGGGGAGCGCGCTCGCGACCGTCCGCTTTTGGGCGCACGCGCTGCAGAGCCGCCGGCCTCCGAGGAAGACGGGCGCCGGAACGGCCCCGCAGGATTCACACGCTGCGTTCATCGCCCTCAACTACCGCCGGCCGTGCCCTCGGGTTTCGCCCGCTCGTCTAAGGCCCGGCCAGGAAGACCAGGCTCACCGAGACGGTCACGTTGACGTTGGACGTGTCGAACTCGGTGGCGGGGTTGGGCGCGGCCGCCATGCGCATCATCGGCACCGGGCCCGGCTGCGGACCGCCGTTGAGCTCGATGCTCTTGATCGACGTGACGTGAAGACCGGCGGCCTGCGCCAGCGCCTCGGCGTTGGAGCGCGCGTCGGCAACGGCTTTGATCGTCGCCTGCGAGCGCGCCGCCGTCGGATCGGCCAGGCCGAAGCTGACGCCGTTGATCGATGTGGCGCCCGCCGCGGTGCACGCGTCGCTCACGGCGCCGGCCTTGCCGATGTCGCGCACCTTCACCGAGAAGTTTCGCGAGACGGTGTAGCCGTAGCGCTCGCCGGGACTCGGCGGCGCGGAGCGCGGGCGCGGATTGTAGCTGACGTTATAGTACGCGAGCGAGACGTCGCCGCGACGCGATGCCCAGCTTTGCCAGGCTCGCCACGATACGATCGTACACGGCGTTGCTCTGTGAGATCGCCTCATTGGCGTTCTCGCCGTTGGTTTCGATGGCGGCGCTCACCGTTGCCGTGTCGGGCGGCATCGACACGCTGCCCGTGCCCGACGCCGTGATCTCGGTTGCCGCAGCCGGCGCCGCAAACGCGCCGGCGCTCGTCACGGCGAGCGCGGCGAGCAGGCAAATGAAAGTACGCTTCATAATGGGTAAAGCTGCACCGCGGGCGCGCACGGTACCTGTGCGGGTTCGCGCGGGAGGGTGAAAAGCCGATGTGGATTTTGTGGGTGATCGTCTTCGGCCTGATCGTGGGCGTGCTCGCCCGCTGGATCGTGCCGGGCGAGGCCCCGGGCGGTATCGTCGCCGACGTCATCGTCGGCATCGTCGGTGCCGTCATCGGCGGCTGGCTCTACCGCTTTTTCGGACATGTCGGCGTCACCGGATTCAACCTTCCGAGCTTCGTCTGCGCCTTGATCGGGGCCATCGTGTTACTCTGGCTGGTGCGCGCGATTCGCGGCCAGGCCGGCCGTCTGAAGGGCGCGCCTGCTCGGCGGAGGAAGCTGAATTCTATGGCCTACATCATCACCGAGCCGTGCATCGGCACCAAGGACAAGTCGTGCGTTGACGTCTGTCCGGTCGATTGCATTCACGGCAAGGATGACGACGAGATGCTCTACATCGATCCCGAGGTCTGCATCGACTGCGGAGCGTGCGTCTCGGCCTGCCCCGTCGAGGCGATCTTCGCCGACTCCGACGTGCCGGAGAAGTGGCAGAACTTCACGCAGATCAACGCGGATTATTTCAAGAAGTGAACCCGCAGGTCTCCAGCCACACCTTCGACAGTTTCTTCGCGTGGGCGCCGTGGGTCGTCGGCCTGCTGATCTATCTCACCGTTTACATCGCGAAGCGGAACGAGCGTTCCGACGGCCCGGCTCCCGCCGGATCGACCTATGCGTGCGGCGTCTGCGGCCGGCGCGGGTCGCGCGATCAGATGGTGCCGCAGGATCATGGCGGCGCCGTGGGCTGGCAGTGCGCGCACTGCGCTGCCGCCGCCCACGCAACAGCACACTAACTTTTTAGCAACTGTCTCCCTAAGCGGCACGGCAAAGGCGCGTTCGAAGCGCGTGCAGCCGCGCGCTACGTACCACAGAGGGGCTTCCGACGCGAGCGCCATTGACACGGATGTCATGACCTACCTCAGCAGGTGGCGCGAGCGCGGTTAAGCAGGAGCCCACAGGAGGTGGGCGACGAGCGGCCCCGATGCGGTATGTAGCGCGCGAACTCAGCACGCCCTTCGACACAGCTTGTCCTGAGCGAGCGAAGCGAGTCGAAGGGTGCCGCTTTGCGGCGCTGCTCAGGGTGACAAGACGGCTACTGCGATTGTCCGTAGTCGTCCATGACGTTGTGAATCTGCGTCGCCATCGCAAGCGCCTCATTCCACTTGCGCTGCCACATGTTGCGTCCGAAGATGAGGCCCACGCAACCGGCGGCCATCGCGATGTGGGCCTTGTGAATCGGTCGCGTCGTCGCCCATCTTGCTGCCGCCCGAGACGAGCACGAGGCTGCGGCCGGCGGACTTCACGACCTTGCGCAGGCCGTCGACGTCGTCGAACGCGAGCGTGTCGTACGGCTTCGGCAGCTTCGCGGCATCGTCGGGCTTCCACACGGGCTCGTTGAGCTTGATGACGTCGGCGCCCATCTCGCACGCGACGCGCGCCGCATAGTCGACGGCGTAGAGCGAATCGATGCCGCCCTTCGCCTTGACGGCCGAGCCGCGCGGATACGCCCAGACGACCAGCGGCATGCCGAAGCGGTCGCAGTCGCGGCGTACTTCGTTGCACTGCGCGATGTCTAACTCTTGCGCGGGGCTGCCGACGTAGAGCGTGTAACCGACGGCGTCGGCGCCTAGGCGAACCGCGTCTTCGACCGACGACGTCAGCGGACTGAACGCCTCGTCGTCGGGCGGGATGTTCGTTTTTCCGTTGACCTTCAGCAGCAGCGGCACGCGACCGGCGTACGCCTGCTGATACTTCTCGGCCAAGCCCGACGTGGAGCGCGATGCCGGAGAAATTGCCCTCCACCGCCAGGCGGTAGATCCAGTCCGTGTCGATCGCGTCCGGATTGTCGAAGAAGTCGATCGGCCCGTGCTCGAGGCCCTGATCGATCGGCAGCATCATCAGCGTCCCGTTTGCCGGACCGTGTTCGTACATGAAGCGGTGCAGGCGGGTGCGCTTGCCGATCGAGAGGTTCATGTCGTCGAACGTGGGGCGTTTGACCGAAGGCGATACGGTTGCTGTCATGGTGCCTCGCGCCTTCGCCGCCCCTCGAAGGTTATCCTGAGGCCGCGCCCAAATGGCCGGGCGTGATTGCGCGCGTCGGATTCGTCGGGTTGGGCGCGATGGGCGAGCCGATGGCCCGCTCGTTGCGCAGGGCGGGATTCGACGTGGCCGCGAGCGTGCATCGCAGCCGCGACGCGTTCGAACGCCTGCGCGCCGACGGCGTCTCCGAGGCGGCCGATCCCGCCGGCGCGGCCGCCGGCAGCGACGCCGTGATCCTGTGCGTTCCCGACGCGCCGCAAGTCGAAGAAGCGCTCTTCGGAGCGCGCGGCGTCGCGCAAGGGGCGCGCCCCGGGTCGCTCGTCATCGACATGTCGACGATCTCTCCGGTGCTCGAGCCGGCACTTCGCGCGAGCGCCTCGCCGAGCGCGGAGTGGAGTTCGTCGACGCGCCGGTCAGCGGCGGTCCCGTTCGCGCACGCGACGGCACCCTGACGATCATGGTCGGCGCGTCGGCGCAAACGTACGCGCGCGCCGAGCCGGTGCTGCGCGCCATGGGCAACCCCCATCACCTCGGGCCGGTTGGTATGGGCGAGACGGTCAAGCTCGTCAATCAGATCATCATCGCCAACGTCATGATCGCCAACGTCGAGGGGCTCGTCTTCGCGCAGCGATCCGGTGCCGATCTCGACAGCGTGCGCGCGGTGCTCGCGACCGCGACGGCCTCGAACTACCTGCTCGGCAGAGTGGCTGCCGAAGACGTGGCTCGCCGGCAAGCTCGACGGCGGGTTCGCGCTCGATCTGCTGCGCAAGGATCTCGCGGCGGCGCTCGAAGCCGCGCGCGCGTTCGACTTTCCGATGCCGGCCACGGGGCTGGCCTACCAACTCTACACCACTCGCTCCGCAAGAGGGGACGGCGCGCTGGACTACAGCGCGATAGTGAAATCGTATGAACGGAATCGCCGGAGATGAAGCCGCCACGCATCCCGCTGGTCAAAAGCCCGGACTTCAATAAGAAGATCCTCGTCGTCGACGACGAGTCGGCGATCCTCCAGACGCTGCGCTTCAACTTGGAACGCAGCGGCTACGCCGTCGTGACCGCGGGCGACGGCCGCAGCGCGATCGCGATGGCGCAGCGCGAGCAGCCCGACCTGATCGTGCTCGACATCATGCTGCCCGTGCTCGACGGCGTCGAGGCGTGCAAGGAGATTCGCAAGTTCAGCCCCGTGCCGATCATCATGCTCACGGCCAAGGATCAGGAGATCGACAAGGTGCTGGCGCTCGAGCTCGGCGCCGACGACTACGTGACGAAGCCTTTTGCGCTGCACGAATTCCTAGCGCGGGTGAAGGCGCGTCTGCGGCGGCAGAGCTCGATCCAAACCGGGCACGAGGAGGCGATCTCGCTCGGCGACATCGTGCTCGATCCGTCGCGGCAGCAGCTGACGGTGCGCGGGACACGAGGTGGCGCTGGCGCCCAAAGAGTTCGGGCTGCTGCGCGTGCTGATGGAGAACCACGGCCGCGTCGTGACGCGGCAGACGCTGCTCGACAAGGTGTGGGGCTACGACTTCGAAGGCGAGCAGCAGACGGTGAGCGTGCACATCCGCTGGCTGCGCGAGAAAATCGAAGAAGACTCGCGCTCGCCGCGGCACATCCTCACCGTGCGCAGCCGCGGTTACATGTTCAAGGCTTGACGCCGTTCGAGTGGGTGCTGATTGCCGCGCTTGCCGGGCTGGCGAGCGGCTTTGGAATTGCGCGTGCGTCTCGCGCCAGCCGGCGCCGCCGATCGCAGAGCCGCAGCCCATCGCGCAGCCGCGGGCGGCTCCGCTGCCGGGTGATGCGGCGTTTGCGCGCCTGGTGCGCGCGCTGCCGATCGGCGTCGTTCTGGTCGACCAATAGTGCCGAGTCGAGTTCGCCAATGCGGCCGCGGGAACGACGTTCGGCTTCGATCCGGCGCGCGCGATCGGATCTGCACGTCATCGAGGCCATTCCCAACGTCGAGCTCGAGCGGCGGATCGCCGACGCGCTGCGCGGCGAGGCGTCCGTAGCGCCGCTGCATGCTCACCGGCGCGGCGGGCCAGCGCACCTATCGCGTGTCGGTCTATCCGATCGACCGAGGAGGGCGACGACGCAGCCGTCGGTGGTCGTGCTTCTCCGACGACCAGACGGCGCTCCTCCGCCTCGACCGCGCGCGCAAAGAGTTTCTCTCCAACGTCTCGCACGAGCTGCGTACGCCGCTCTCGTCGATCAAGCTGATGCTCGAGACCGTGCTCGAGGCGCCCGAAGAAGAGGCGCGCGATCTGTTCGTTCCTCAGGCACTCGCTCAAGTCGACCGGCTGACCGCGCTCGTCGGGCAGCTGCTCGAGCAGGCGCGTGCCGAGTCGGGCCAGCTGAAGCTCGACCTGCGCGACGTCGATCTCGAAGAGGTCGCGCGGCCGATCGTCGCCTCGTTCGATCAGCAAGCATCGAACAAGGGCGTGTAGCTCGAGCTCGCGGCGCTGCGGCCGGTCCGCGTCGAAGCCGATCCCGATCGCCTCGCGCAAGTCTTCGTCAACCTGATCGACAACGCGCTGCGCCACACGCGCGGCGGCGGCCGCATCCGAGTCGAGCTCGACGCGCGCGACAGCGACGCCGTGCTGCGCGTGCGCGACACCGGCGAAGGCATACCGTACCGCGATCTGCCGCACATCTTCGAGCGCTTCTACGTGGTCGATCGCTCGCGCACGCGCGGAAGCGGCGGCGCCGGCCTCGGCCTCGCGATCGTCAAGGGCATCGTCGACGCGCACGGCGGATCGATCTCGGCGGAGTCGATGCTCGGCCGCGGCACGGCGTTCACGATTCGCCTGCCGATCATGCGCATCAAACGCGAACGCCGGTAATGGCCTTAACGTTCCTTAAACGCCGACGGGCATCGCGGCGGCGACGAACGATCGGCCGATGTACGACGAACGCCGACCGGCGCAGTCGCACCGATACGAAGATCAACGTCGAAAGACCTCGACGTTTACTACGGCGCCTTTCACGCCATCAGGAACGCATCGCTCAAAGTGCCGGCGAACCGCGTGATGGCGCTCATCGGTCCGTCCGGATGCGGAAAGTCGACGTTCATTCGTGCGCTCAATCGCATGCACGACCTGACGCCGGGCGCGCGCGTCGAGGGCCGCGTGCTGCTCGACGATCGCGACATCTACGCACCGGACGTCGATCCGGTGACCATCCGCTACCGCATCGGCATGGTCTTTCAGCGGCCCAACCCGTTTCCCAAAGCCGATCTTCGACAACGTCGTCTACGGGCCGCGCATTCACGGCGAGCGCGACAGCAGCGCGTTGATGGAGATCTGCGAGCGCAGCTCTGCGCCGCGCCGCGCTCTGGGACGAGGTGAAGGATCGCCTCGACCGGTCGGCGCTCGCGCTCTCGGGCGGCCAGCAGCAGCGGCTCTGCATCGCGCGCTGCCTCGCGGTCGACCCCGAAGTGATCCTGATGGACGAGCCGGCGTCGGCGCTCGATCCCATCGCCACCAGCAAGATCGAAGACCTGATCGAGCAGCTCAAAAAAGAGTACACGGTCGTCATCGTGACGCACTCGATGCAGCAGGCGGCGCGCATCAGCGACAACACCGCCTTCTTCCTGCTCGGGCGAACTGCTCGAGACCGACACGACTGCGACGATCTTCACCAAGCCCCGGGACAAGCGGACCGAAGATTACATCACCGGCCGGTTCGGATAGCTCGCTTGCTAAGCTACGCAAGTAGGCGCATAACGCGGGCATCGCGTTAACGGCGTCTTAATCGGCGAGCGCTAGACTAATCTGCAAGTGCACAACTCCTTTCCACACGAGGAGACTAGGTAACCGTGTCATTTTCGTTGGTTCGCGCCGGCATCGTTGCGGCGGCGATCGTTCTGGGCGCTCCCGCTCTCGCACCGGCGGCAACACAGGCAACACCGGTCGCGCAGGCGGACGCAACACCCGACTTCGGATCGCCTCCCACCGGCCAAATTCCGATTCTCTACAACGACCGCCACGTGTATTCCAGGCCCGACGTGCTCAAGCAGGGGCGCGTGCTAGCGGCGCTCGCGCGCAACGGAACGATCTACGTGCCATTGCGCTCGATGTTCGAGCAGATGGGCGCGGCGGTCTCGTTCGACCCGTCGAGCCAGATGGCGACGGTCTCGAAGCCCGGTGCCGAGGTCAAGGTGACCGTCGGCAAGCCCGAGGTCATCGTCAACGGCGAGTCGCGCCCGCTCGACGTTCCGCCCATCGTCGTACAACGGCGTCGTGATGGTGCCGATCCGCGTGATCTCCGAAGGCATGGGCGCCTACGTGCAGTGGGTTCCCGACAAACGTCTGGTCGTGGTGCGATACATCCCCGCCACGCCGCCGCCGCCGACGCCCGCGCCGCCGCCGGCGCCCGTTCCCGAGGCGACGCTCGCGCCGCCGCCTCCGACGCCCAATCCCTTGAAGCTCGGCGGCTACTTCCGCTCGTACTACTTCACGCGCCAGAACGCATCGAACAATCCGGGGACGCAATTCAACTTCTCACCTGGCGCGAAGTACAACTCGAACGGCGTCAACCAGGCCACGTGGAATAGCGCCATCGCCGTCGCACGGCGATTACGCGTTCGCGTAATTCCGGCTGGGACGTCGGGGGCACCTATCTCTACGCCAACCCCATCGATGGCCCGTGCGTCGTGCCGGCGAACCACGCGAAGGGTGCTGTCTGCGTCTCGCAGACGCCGCCCAACACGAACGCCGACGACACGCTGCCCGGCTTCACGATGAGCACGTTCTACGAAGCCTACGTTGAAGTACAAGGCTCACGGTTTCGACGGCGCGCTCGGTAACGTGCTGTTCAACACGCCGTGGGCCAACCCGTCGGATTCGCGGCTGAAACCGGCGGCCTTCCAGGGCGGCGACCTCGGCTACACGGCACCGTCGTACTGGACGATCGAGGGCGCCGACATGCTCACGTTCGAGAACCGCACCAGCTCCGACTTCAGCCGTCAGACCCTGCTGACGAGCTATCCGGCCGGCAACCCCGGTCTGGCTTCGAACATCTTCGTCCCCGGCGGCAACGGCATCAATACCGACGGGTTCGCGATGGGCAAGATCGGCTATGCGAACCCGGCGCGGCATCTCGGCCAACGGATACTTCTACGGCGTCAGCGACATCGTGAGCATGTGGTGGGGTCGACGGCAAAGTACA
The DNA here is from genome assembly GCA_963711625.1 of Vulcanimicrobiota bacterium. Classification (GTDB taxonomy): domain Bacteria; phylum Vulcanimicrobiota; class Vulcanimicrobiia; order Vulcanimicrobiales; family Vulcanimicrobiaceae; genus Cybelea. The sequence continues at coordinate 2,926,505 of OY970207.1, read as the reverse complement.
CGTTCGGCGGCAGCCGGTTGGCGCCGTTCATTGCCCTGCAGGGCGGCTCGGAGAGCAACAACGGTCAGTCGTACATCGGCAAGATCAACAGCCAGGTCTTCGGCGCGCAGATCGGCGCCAACGTCACGAAGAACATCGCTGCTAACGCTCGGATACGACCAAGTCCCGTGGAAGAGCGACTCGGTCTTCCTGCCGAAGAACGTGACCTGCAGCAACTCCAACTATCAGATCTGCGCGAAGGGCGCGACGCTGGCCTACCTGCTTGCCGACCAACGCGGCGCAGTGCTTCAACAACCCCAACGGACACGACGCAGATCTACTACGGCGGATGGGCGAGCCCGTACACCGACGGCTACGCGACGCGATCCGTTCTTCACCACGCAGATCTCGCAAGGCATGCCGGACCGCCGCGCGCCCGGAACGTCGTATCGAGGTCGGCCTGACGTTCACCTCGACGAACAAGCGGTGGGTATTCATCGCGGCCGATGCGTGGTTCAACTACGGCAACGCGCTGGCGCCGGAGAACACGAACGAGTGGACCCTGGACGGCCAGTATCACTTCAGCGCGGTCACGAAGGGCCCGTATCGGGGGCTGCTGTTGCGCTACCGCTACGCGCAGCGTTCGCTTTCGAACACGTTCTGCGGCGCGGCGGACACGACGTGTCCGGACGGCACCTCGATCGGCTCGACCGAGTTCGGCGGCCTTCCGCTCTTCAAGTACAACCGCGCTCAGCTCGAGTACGACTTCTAGACCTCGCCCCAAACGAAACGCACGCGAAAGGCCCGGCCGGATCTCGGCCGGGCGGTTTTCTTTTTCGAGCAGAGACAGGATTAGTGACTCATAGTCATCAATCGTTGACGCAGAATATTGATTTGAGTCACTTCTGCTTAAGAGGAGGTTCCTGCTCGCGATGAAGGTCGGCTATTGCCGGCGCTCTGTTTGGGGCGTCCTGGCGTTGAGTCCGACCGCGGCCCCGGCGGCAACACAGGCTACACCGGTGGCACAGGGCTCGACGCCCGCGGCCGATTTCGGATCGCCCCCGTCCGGGGCGATCCCGATTCTCTACAACGACCGTCACGTCTATGCCACGCCCGACACCCTTAAGCAGGGGCGCGTACTGGCGGCGCTGGCCCGCGGCGGAACGATCTACGTACCGTTGCGCTCGATGTTCGAGCAGATGGGAGCCTCGGTCTCGTACGATCGCTGCGGGGCAAACCGCCACCATCTCCAAACCGGGCGCGGAAGTCGTGGTGACCGTCGGCAAACCCGAGGTCATCGTCAACGGCGAATCGCGTCCGCTCGACGTTCCGCCGATCGTGTACCACGGCGTGGTGCTGGTGCCGATCCGCGTGATCTCCGAGGGCATGGGCGCCTACGTGCAGTGGGTTCCCGACAGGCGTTTGGTCGTGGTGCGATACGTTCCGGCGACGCCGCCGCCGACCGAGGCTCCTTCCCCGCCGCCACCGCCCCCCGTTCCCGAGGCGACGGTCGCGCCGCCGCCGCCGACGCCCAATCCGCTGACGCTCGGCGGATATCTTCCGCTCGTACTACTTCACGCGGCAGAACGCGTCGAACAATCCGGGAACGCAGTTCGACTTCGCGCCGGGCGCAAAGTACAACAACAACGCGGTCAACCAGGCGACGTGGAACAGCGCGATCGCCGTGCACGGCGACTACAACTTCGCAAACTCGGGCTGGGACGTCGGCGGCACGTACCTCTACGCCAATCCGATGGATGGCCCGTGCGTCGTCCCGCAGAACCATCTCAAAGAACGCGCCGGAGCCGTCGCCGAACTGCGTGCAGCAAGTTCCGCCCAACACCAATCCCGACGACACCGTGCCCGGCTTCACGCTGAGCACGTTCTACGAAGCGTATCTCGCCTACAAGGCGCACGGCTTCGACGGTGCGATGGGCAACATTCTCTTTACGTCGCCATGGGCGAATCCGGCCGATACACGGCTCAAGCCGCAGGCGTTTGAAGGCGGCTACCTCAACTACACGGCGCCGTCCGGCTGGAACGTCGGCGGTGCCGACATGCTGGCGTTCGAGCCGCGTACCAGCTCGGCGTTCAGCCGCCAGACGTTGCTGACGGGTTACCCGGCCGGCAACGCGGGACTGCCCGCCAACATCGTCGTTCCGGGCGGCAACGGAATTTTTACCGACGGCTTTACGATGGCGCGAGCGGGATATACCAATCCGTCCGGTACTGGACTATCCGCCAACGGCTACTACTACAACGTCGCCGATCTCGTCAACATGTCGTGGTTCGACGCTAAGTACACGTTCCACGGCAAGTGGGCGCCGTTCGTCGCCATGCAAGGCGGCTGGGAGGAAAACAGCGGACAGTCCTACATCGGCAAGGTCGATAGCCAGGCCATCGGCGCGCAGATCGGCGCCAACATTACCAAGAACTTCCTGCTCACCGTCGGCTACGATTCGGTCCCGTGGAAGAACGATAGCGTCTTTCTGCCCGCGGGTGTGACCTGCAGCAACACGAACAATCAAATTACCGCGAAGGCGACGCTCGCATACTTCCTGCCGCTCAACGCCGGCCAGTGCTTCAACAATAAGGACGGCACGACGCAGATCTACTACGGCGGCTGGGCAGGTCCGTATACCGACAACACGACGAGCGATCCGTTCTATACCACGAACTTCTTGCAGGGGCAGCCCGACCGGCGCGCACCCGGAACGTCGTGGCAAGCGACGTTGACGTTCACGTCGACCAATAAGAAGTGGATCGTCCAGGCGGCCGACGCGTGGTACGACTACGGCAACGCGCTCGCTTCGGAAAACACCAAGATCTGGTGGTTCGACGGCCGCTACCGGTTCAGTCACGTCGGCCCGGGGGCCTATCGCGGGCTGCTCCTGCGCTATCGCTACGGCGAGCGCGACCTCTCGAACACATTCTGCGGCGCGGCCGCTACGAACTGTCCGGCCGGGTCGTCGATCGGGTCGACGGAACTCGGCGGCCTTCCCATCTTCAAATATAGCCGCGCTATGCTGGAGTACGACTTCTAAATCATGAAAAACCAAAGCACGAAACGACCGTTGAGGGCGGCGCTCCTCCTCGTCGCCCTCGCGATGGCGGTCTCCGGGGCGAGACTCGCCGCGCAGCCTCCGCCACCGGCGACGATTCTGAACGTTTCTTACGACCCGACGCGCGAGCTCTACGACGACTACAACGCCGTCTTCGCCAAGTATTGGAAGAAGAAGACCGGTCAAGAGCGTCACCGTGCAGCAGTCTAACGGCGGGTCCGGAAAGCAAGCCCGGGCCGTGATCGACGGCCTGGCCGCCGACGTGGTCACCCTCGCTTTGGCCTACGACATCGACGCGATCTCGCAAAAGGCGAAGCTGCTGCCGGCCAACTGGCAGACGCGCCTGCCGTATAAGAGCACGCCGTACACGTCGACGATCGTCCTTCTCGTGCGTCAGGGCAATCCCAAGCACATCCGCGATTGGGACGACCTCGTGAAGCCCGGCGTCTCGGTGATCACGCCGAATCCCAAAACCTCGGGCGGCGCGCGTTGGAATTTCCTCGCCGCGTGGGCGTACGCAACGAGCCGTCCCGGCGGCAACGCCGCATCCGCTAAGGCGTTCGTCACGAAGCTCTACAAGAACGTGCCGGTGCTCGACTCGGGCGCCCGCGGCTCGACGACGACGTTCGTCGAGCGCGGGATCGGCGACGTCGAGATCGCGTGGGAGAACGATGCGCTGCTGGCCGTCAACAAGCTGGGCAAAGGGCGCTTCGAGATCGTCCGCCCGTCGCTGAGCATCCTGGCGGAGCCGCCGGTGGCGCTCGTCGACGCGGTCGTCGCCAAGAAGGGAACCCGCACGGTGGCCCAGGCGATACCTGGATTACCTGTTCTCGCCGCCGGCGCAGGAGATCATCGCCCGCCACTACTTCCGGCCGCGCCTCGCGTCGGTCGCCAAGAAGTATGGGGCTCAGTTTCCTCCGATGAAGCTGGTCGACATCGATCGCTTCGGCGGCTGGACGAAGGCGCAGCAGGCATACTTCGCCGACGGCGGCGTCTTCGACCAAATCTATCAGTCGAATCAGTAACGTGCTCGTTAAGCTGGGCCTGCGGCGCCGGAGCATCATCCCCGGATTCGGGCTGACGCTCGGATTCACGATGTTGTACCTGTCGCTGATCGTGCTTATTCCGGTGGCGGCGACGTTCGTCGAGACGTCGAAGATCGGATGGCACGCCTTCTGGCGCGTCGTCACGACGCCGCGGGCGGTCGCATCGTACGAGCTCTCGTTCGGCGCATCGCTCGTCGGCGCGGCGATCAACCTCGTGATGGGGACGCTCGTCGCGTGGGTGCTCGTGCGCTACCGCTTCCCCGGAAAACGCCTGCTCGACTCGCTGGTGGACCTGCCGTTCGCATTGCCGACCGCGGTTGCCGGGATCGCGCTCACCACGCTCTACGCTTCGAACGGATGGTTCGGCCACCCGCTGACGCAACTCGGGATCCACGTCGCGTTCACGCGCCTGGGCATCGTCGTGGCGCTCACGTTCATCGGCTTGCCGTTCGTCGTACGCACGGTGCAGCCCGTGCTGGAGGACCTCGACAAGGAGCTCGAAGAGGTGGCGGCGAGCCTCGGCGCGACCCGCCTCGCAGACGTTCGTACGCGTGCTGTTTCCGGCGATCGCCCCCGCCGCACTCACCGGGTTCGCGCTCGCCTTCGCACGCGGCGTGGGCGAATACGGGTCGGTGATCTTCATCGCCGGCAACATGCCGATGCGCACCGAGATCACGCCACTGCTGATCGTGACGAAGCTCGAGGAATACGATTATGCGGGGGCGACCGCCATCGCGGTCGTCATGCTGGTGATCTCGTTCGTGATGCTCCTGGGCATCAACACGCTGCAGCGCTGGAGCTCGCGGCGAGAGAGCGCCGACGCTCCGGCGGCGGTGCCGTTGACGCCCGTACTGGCCGCCAATGGTTAGCGCGCTGCCGCGCGGCCGTCACGGCGACCACGGAGTCGGCGCCGATTCGAGGCCTGCTGATCGGCGTCGCGGTCGTGTTCTTGGGCGCCTTCCTTGCTGGCGCCGCTGGCTGCTCGTCTTCGCGATGGCGTTCGGTCAGGGCGTCGCGGCGTATCTGCACAGCTTCGCCAATCCCGACACGCTTTCGGCGATCCGGCTGACGCTGCTGGCCGCCGCGATCGCGGTGCCCGCGAACCTGGTCTTCGGCGTCGCAGCCGCCTGGGCGATCGGCAAGTTCGAGTTCGTCGGCAAGAGCCTGCTGATCTCGCTGATCGATCTGCCGTTCTCGATCTCGCCCGTCGTCGCCGGTCTGACGTACGTCCTGCTCTTCGGCGCGCAGGGGCTGCTGGGACCGTGGCTGGCGGCGCACGACGTCAAGATCATCTTCGCCGTGCCCGGCATCGTGCTGGCGACGATCTTCGTGACGTTTCCGTTCATCGCGCGCGAGCTGCTGCCGCTCATCGCGGTGCAGGGCAACGACGAGGAGGAAGCGGCGCTGACGCTCGGCGCGAGCGGCTGGCAGACCTTCCTGCGGGTGACGCTGCCCAACGTCAAGTGGGCCCTGCTCTACGGCGTGATTCTGTGCAACGCACGCGCCATGGGCGAGTTCGGCGCGGTGTCGGTCGTCTCGGGCCACATCCGCGGGCTGACCGACACGATGCCGCTGCAAATCGAAGTGCTGTACAACGATTACCTGTTCGTGCCGGCGTTCGCGGTCGCGTCGCTCCTCGCGCTGCTGGCGCTCGCCACGCTGGTGCTCAAGAGCCTCGTCGAATGGCGCGCGAACAAACCTGCGGGAGACGTCGCATGAGCATCACCGTTCGCCGGATTACGAAAAATTTCGGCCACTTCACGGCCCTCGATACGGTCGATCTCGACATCCCGCGTGGACGGTTGGTCGCGCTGCTCGGGCCGTCGGGCTCCGGTAAGACGACGCTGCTGCGCATCATCGCCGGCCTCGAAATGGCCGATTCGGGCGAGGTGCGTTTCGACGGCCAGGACTTCAGCGATCGCAGCGCGCGCGAACGCCGGGTCGGCTTCGTCTTTCAGCACTACGCGCTCTTCCGGCACATGACCGTCTTCGAGAACGTCGCGTTCGGGTTGCGCGTGCGTCCGCGCGGCACGCGGCCGGCGGCGCAGCGCATTCGCGAACGCGTCGGCGAGCTGCTCGAGCTCATCCAGCTGCGAAATCAGGCCGGCCGTTATCCGTCGCAGCTGTCGGGCGGCCAGCGCCAGCGCGTCGCCTTGGCGCGAGCCCTGGCGGTCGAGCCCAGCGTCCTGCTGCTCGACGAGCCGTTCGGAGCGCTCGACGCGAAGGTGCGCCTGGAGCTGCGCCGGTGGCTGCGCCAGCTGCACGACGAGGTGGGCGTCACGAGCGTCTTCGTGACGCACGATCAAGACGAGGCGCTCGAGGTCGCCGATCAAGTGGCCGTAATGAATCGCGGCAAGATCGAGCAGGTCGGCACGCCCGACGAGGTATATCACCATCCCGCGACGTCGTTCGTCTATAACTTCCTCGGCAACGTGAACCTATTTCACGGCCGCATCGACGACGGCACCGCACGCATCCACCGCGAGGAAACCGGCCACCTTGTATTCGTGCGGCCGCACGCGCTGGAGATCGCGTCGCCAGCCCAACGGCGGCGATCACTTCAGGGCCACGGACGAAGCACATCAACGCGGCCGGCCCGTTCGTGAAAATCGAAGCGATCACCGATTGGGGCGCCGTGGTCCACGTCGAGATCACGCAAGAGCGCTTCCGCGCTCTCGAGCTCCGCACCGACGAAGAGGTGTTCATCACTCCGCGCGATCTCGCCGTTTTCGCAAAGGAGTAGGTTTCCCGGCGCTTCCGTGAAATTACGGGGCCCTCATGGCTTCGTCGATGAAGGCCCTGGTCAAGCCTGGCGCCGGCCCAGGTTTTGTGTTGACCGACGTCCCGATACCGCAGGTCGCGCCCGGCGACGTGCTGATTCGCGTGGAGAAGGCGGGGCTTTGCGGGACCGATCACCACATCTACTCGTGGGACGCATGGGCCCAACGGCGGATCAAGCCCCCGCTGGTCGTCGGCCACGAGTTCATGGGAACGGTTGCGGCAGTCGGCGACTTGGTGCGTACGGTTCGTCCCGGCGATCGTGTGGCCGCCGAGGGCCACGTCGCCGACCTGACGTGTCTGCTCTGCCGCACCGGCCAGGCGCATATCTGCGAGCACGTGCAGATCGTCGGCGTCGATCGCGACGGAGCGTTCGCAGAATACGTCGCCATACCGGAGTATAACGTCTGGCGGCTCGACCCCGCGATTCCCGACGAGTGCGCGGCGATCTTCGATCCGCTCGGCAACGCCGTGCACACGGTGATGGCGGCCGGCGTCAGCGTGAAGAGCCGTGGTGATCAGCGGCGTCGGTTCGATCGGTTTGTTGGCGATTCAAGTGGCGCGCGCCGCCGGCGCGCTGGCCATCTACGCGGTCGACGTCAATCCGGCGCGGCTCGAGCTGGCGAAGAAGTTAGGCGCCGACGCGGCGTTTGCCGCGACGAGCGACGACGTGCCCGCCGAGATCGCGCGCTTGACCAACGGCGACGGCGCCGACGTCTTGCTGGAGATGTCGGGCAGCGGCGCCGCTATCGACACCGGGTTGAAACTGTTGCGCAACGGCGGGACCGCCGCGCTGCTCGGAATACCGTCGAACCCCGTGACGCTCGACCTGGCCGAGCGCGTGATCTTCAAGGGCATCACCGTGCTGGGCATCAACGGCCGGCGCATGTTCGAAACCTGGTATCAGGCCGAGGCGCTGGTCAAGACCGGACGCGTGGACCCGCGGGCCGTCATTACGCACGTGCTGCCGTACGCCGAATTCGACCGCGCCTTCGAGCTGATGGAGAAGGGCGAAGCGGTCAAGATCGTCTTGGATTTCAAAGGAGATAGCCGCACACCATGAACCAGGCATTCGAAGAGAAGCTGCAGACCGACCTCGACGCGCTGAAGAAGGCCGGAACGTATAAGCGCCTGCGCCACCTCACGACGCCTATGGCGCCGGAGGTGCACATGGAAGAGGCGGGCGACGTCATCGTGCTCTCGAGCAACAACTACCTGGGGCTTGCCGACAATGCCGATGTGATCGCGGCCGGAAAGCGCGGGCTCGACCGTTACGGCGCCGGCACCGCATCGGTGCGATTCATCTGCGGCACGTTCGACGTGCACCGCGCTCTCGAGGAGCGCATCGCTGGCTTCTTGGGAACCGAGGCGGCGCTCACGTACGTCTCGTGCTGGAACGCCAATACCGGGCTCTTTCCGACGATCTGCGACGAGAAGTCGGCCATCGTCTCCGACGAGCTGAACCATGCGTCGATCATCGACGGCGTTCGCCTCGCGTCGAAGGCGCGGCGCGAGCGCTACAAACACAGCGACATGCACGACCTCGAAGAGAAGCTCCGCGCCGTGCAGGGGTGTTTCCCCATCGTCGTCGTGACCGACGGCGTCTTTTCGATGGAGGGCGATCTGGCCAAGCTGCCCGAGATCGTGGCGTTGGCGAAGCGGTACGGCGCCATCGCGGTCGTCGACGATTCGCACGGCACCGGCGTGATGGGCAAAACGGGGCGCGGGACGGTCGAGCACTACGGCTTGACGGGCGCGATCGACGTCATCACCGGCACGCTGGGGAAGGCACTCGGCGGCGCTGCGGGCGGATTTGTCGCCGGCAGCGAGGCGCTGATCGACACGCTGATCCAGCGCTCTCGGCCGCAGCTGTTCTCCAACGCCCTGCCGGCGACCGTGGCGTGCAGCTCGCTCGCTGCGATCGACTACCTCGACGCTCACCCCGAGCTCGTGCAGAAGCTGCGCGAGAACACGCAGTACTTCCGCGAGGGGCTCAAGCGCGTCGGCTACACGCCGCTCGAGAGCGAGAGCGCGATCGTTCCGATCATCGTCGGCGAGACGGCGTTTGCGATCGCGCTGAGCGACAAGCTGCTCAAAGCGGGCGTCTTCGTGACGGGGTTTGGCTATCCGGTGGTGCCCGAGGGCACCGCGCGCATTCGGGTTCAGACGAGCGCCGCCCTGACCAAGAGCGAGATGGACCGGGCACTGGGTGCTTTTGCGAGCGTGGGACGGGAAGCGGGGCTGCTCGCCGGGTAAGATCTCGCCGGTCGTGTCCCTATCGTTGAACCGAGTGACTTTCTCCCGGCTGGGCGTCGTGCTGACCCCAAACGACGACGTGTCGGAAGCGCTGGGAGTGCTCAACCCGGCGTGCGCGCGCCTGCGCGACGGCTCGCTGAGGATCTACCCGCGAATGGTCGCGCCGGGTAATATTTCGCGCATCGGGTCGTTTGCGGCTCGCGAGCTCCCGGACCGTTCGCTCGCACTCGAGGCGCGCGGTTTCGCACTCGAGCCGTCGGTGCCGTACGAGCTGGGCGCCGGACCGGCCGGCTACGGGTGCGAGGACCCGCGCGTCACGTTCGTGCCGGTGTTGGATCGCTACGTGATGTCGTACGTGGCGCTCGGGCCGCGCGGTCCGGATGTGGCAGTGGCGGTGTCGCACGACGGCGTGGAATGGGAACGGCTGGGGCTGCTCAAATTCAGAGACAGCGGCGCTTCGTGTGCGGACAAAGATGCTGCATTCTTTCCGGAGCCCGTCACGTCACCGTCGGGCGTGGAATCGCTCGCGTTCTACCACCGGCCCACGCTGCAGCTCTCCGTGAAGGACGGCAAGGAGGCGCTGGCGCTCATCGAGGCGCTGCCTCCGGCGGAACGCGAGGGCATCGCGATCGGCTACGTTCCGCTCGAGCCCGTGCGAGGCGACATCAACGCCCTGTGTAGCGTCGCCGAGTCGCATCGCCTAGAGTTGCCGCCGGCGCCTTGGGGGGCGATCAAGGCCGGCGCCGGCACGCCGCCGGTGCGAATCGAGGAAGGATGGCTATCGGTCGTGCACGGCGTCGACGAACTGAAGCATCCCGACGGCGACACGCTGCTGCGCTACTGCGCCGGCCTGATCGTCCACGATGCTCGGCACATCGACCGCGTCGTCTTCCGGTCGCCGGAGCCGCTGTTCGTTCCGGAAATGCGCGGCGAATTGCAAGGCGCTGTCGGCCACGTGGTCTTCCCCACCGCCATCGATCGGGTCGGCGAACGTGCCTTCGACGTGTACTACGGGATGGCCGACTTCGAGATCGCCCGCGGCCGGTTGACGCTGTAGCGGTTACGGCCGCCGGTCGTAAATGCGAACGTAGTCGACGACCATCGAGGCGGGCGACGGCGTTCGGCGATTCGGCCCGCTGACCCAACCGCCGACGGCGAGGTTCACCAGCACGTACATCGGTGCGCGCAAGAAATGGCCGCCGTGCGACTCTATCTGCTTTGCCGTGACGTCGAAGCGAGGCGTTCCGTCGACGTACCACGTCAGGGTGTCGGACGTCCATTCGATCGCGAAAACGTGGAACGCGCGCGAGAAGTTTGGCCCGTCGAACGTGGCCTGCAGCGAATCGTTCGACGTCCGAGCGTCGGAGAAATGAACCGTCATGTAGTCGCGGCGCGGCTGCGCGCCCTGCCACTCCATCACGTCGATCTCCGGTGGCCATGCCCCGCTCGCCGGCAATAGCCAGAAGGCCGGCCAGAAGCCGTGGCCGGAGGGCAGCTTCGCGCGCATCTCCGCATAGCCGTACTTGAAGGCGAAAAACGGCCGCGGCCGCTTCGTGAACGGACCGCCCGTCGTCACCATGCCCGACGTCCATGGAAAGTGCGGCATGATGGAGTGCCGCACGGCGACGAGATGCAACGCGCCGCCCTCGACGACGAGTTGCGACGGCCTATACTGTTCGCGCTCGCGGTAGGGAATGCCGTATTGATTGTTCGTGCAGTCGTGCGGGCCGCCGCTGGGATAGCACCAGAACCATTTGGAAGCGTCGAGCTTCCCGCCGTCGAATTCGTCGTCGAAGATCAGCCGCGCCGTGCGGCCGGCCCCGGCCGCGCTGGGCGCGGCGCTCGGCGCCGCCGGACCGCCGCCGCAGGCGGCGAGCGCGAAAACGATGGCCGGCACCCCAAACCGTTTTGCGCCGTCGAGCATATGGCGGGTATGAGACAGCTATCCATCACGCTCCTGGCGGCGCTGCTGGCCGCACCGACGCCCGCGCTGGCAAGCGCGCCGAACGTCCAGATCAAAGGCGATGCCTTTGCCCCCGCCGTGCTGACGATCGCCGCCGGGCAGGCCGTCACGTTCACGAACGACGACGATGACGCGCACACGGTCACTGCGACCGACGGTTCCTTCGACTCGAAGGGGCTCGACACGAACGCGCGCTGGCGTCACGTCTTCGTCAAGCCCGGTACGTATGCGTACTTCTGCGCGCTGCACCCCTTCATGAAGGGCACGATTGTCGTGAAGGCGGCGACGCCGTGAGGCGCGGTTCGTTCTTAGAACACGTAGCTTGGACCGGCGCCGGCATCGCGTACTCGCTGGGCGCGAGCGGGCTGCTGGTGGGCCGTGCCGTCGCGGCGGGAACCGCGGAGGCCGTCGAGTTCGTCCAGATTAGCGACAGTCACATCGGCTTTCACCAGGCCGCCAATCCCGACGTGGCCGGCACGCTGAAGATGGCGATCGACGCGATCAACGCGATGCCCGTGCAGCCGGCATTCGTGGTGCACACGGGCGACATCACGCACCTGTCAACGGCGCAGCAGTTCGACGATGCCCGAGCGTTACTCTCGCAGCTGCGCATGCCGCTCGTGGCGCTCCCCGGCGAGCACGACGTGATCGGCAACGACTTCAAACCGTACCTCGCCAACTTCAAGGTGCCGCACTCCACTGCCGGTGGCTGGGCGTCGTGGGACGCCCGCGGCGTGCACTACGTGGTGTTGCTCAACGTCTTCAACTTCGAAAAGCTTGGCCTGCTGGGCAGCGATCAGCTCGGTTGGCTCGCGAACGATCTGGCGGCCGTGCCCGCCTCGACGCCGGTCGTCGTCTTCACGCACGTGCCGCTCTATGCGCTCTATCCGCAGTGGGGCTGGACGACCGAAGACGGGTCTAAGGCGCTCGCGCTTCTGCAGAAGTTCGATCGGGTGACCGTGCTCAACGGGCACATCCACCAGATCGTGACCCATCAGGAGGGCAATATCCGCTTTGCGAGCGCCGACGCCACGGCGTACCCGCAGCCGAAACCGGGCGCAGCGGCGAAGCCAGGTCCGGTGACGCTCGCGCACGAGGATTTGCTTCGCGCCATCGGCTACCGGACCGTGGAGATCGAGGCCGGCAATCTTCGGCTCGAGGACCGCGCGCTGGGCTGACGGGTGCGCGACGAGGCGCTGGAGGATGAGTTCGCGCGCCGGCAATCCGCCGCGTACGAGGCGGCATACCGCCAGTTCGGGGCGCGGATGCACGCCACGGCGCTGCGGCTGCTGCGCGACTCCGAAGCCGCGCGCGAGTGCGTGCAGGACGTCTTTCTGCATCTGTGGCGCAGCGGCACGGCGTACGCCGCCGCTCGCGGCAGTTTGGAAGCGTTCCTGGTGACCTGCGCCCGCAACCGCGCCCTGACGCGCCTTCGCGAGCGAGGCCGGCTCGACGAGGCTGCCGCGCGGCTCGAACGTCCGCGCGATTACGCGCTCGAGGAGGATCCGATCGAACGCGACCGCATCGCGCGCGCCGTCGCCCGGCTCACCGACGGCCAAGCCGCGGTGGTACGGCGAGCGTATTTCGGCGGCCTCACGCTCAACGAAGTCGCCTCCGAGCTCGCCATCCCCATCGGCACCGTCAAGGGACGGCTGAGTTCCGCGCTGCGCGCGCTGCGCCGCGAGCTGATTCCGGAGGTCCACGATGCCATCTGACGCGCACGTCGGCGAGAACGCCGAGCTCTACGCCGTCGGAGCGCTCAACGAGAACGAGCGCGCCGCCGTCGACGCGCACGTCGCGCACTGCGCGGAGTGTCTGCGCCGCGTCGGCGAGGCCGAGGAGACGGTGCTCGCGCTCGAGCGGGCCGTCGCCGTCGCGGCCGCCCCGTCGCGGGAGCCGTCGCCCGTGGTCGTGCCGCTCGCGCGCCGCGGAGTGCCGGCGTGGTGGATACCCGCCGCTGCGGCGGCCGCACTGATCTTGGGTTTGCTGTTCGGGCGCGTGCAACCGCCAGCTCCCAATCCCGCGACGCTGGCGATGATTCACAGCCACTTCGCGCACGCGCAGTTCGCCGGCACCGGTCCCGCGGCCAAGGCCATCTACGCGCGCGACCGTTCCTGGTACTACGTGATCGTCAGCGGCGCGAGTCGGTTCGGCGTCTACGGGGTCGCGGCGGGGCACGCGACGTATCTCGGCGATACCCGGCGCAGCGGCGGCGCCACCGAGCTGTTCGCGCGCGTCAAGCAGCGTTTCGATCGTCTCGACCTGCGCGACGGCGCGCGAACGATCGAAAGCGCGGCGATTCGTTAAGGAAGGCAGGTTGCGAAAGCGTATGGCGCAATCGGTTCGATTCGGCCCGTTCGCACTTGATATGGCGAGCGGCGTGCTCTATCGCGGCGGCAAGCGGCTCGCTCTCGGTCCGAAGGTCGTCAAGACGCTCGCGGTGCTGGTCGCCGCGCGGGGCGAGCTGGTCACGAAGGACGAGCTGTTCGACACGATATGGTCGGATCGGACCGTCGAGGAAGGCAATCTCACGCAAAACGTCTATCGCCTGCGAAAAATCCTAGCTTCGGGCGGCTTGAGCGGCGCCATCGAAACCGTGCCGTGCCGGGGCTATCGTTTCACCGTTGCCGCCGAGCCGGTCGCACAGGCACGCGCCGGGCGCCCTCGTTCCATTCCGTTCTTCGCGCGCGTCGCTGCCGTGGTCGTCGCCCTCGGCATCCTCGCCGGCTCACAGGCGACGCCGTTACCGGCGTTCGCGCGCCTGACGCCCGAGTCGCAGCGGTTGTACCGGCTGGCGCGCTATCACTGGAACCTTCGGTTCGAGGGTGCGCGCGTACGCGAGAGCCTGCGCGACTTCGATGCGGTCGTCCGCCGCGATCCGGACAATCCGCTGGGCTACTCCGGCCGGGCCGACGCCTATCTCGCGCTGTACGACGTTCTCTGCGACTCGCCATCGGCGCAGTGCGCGCGGATCGTGGATCGCGCCTACGCAAGCGCGGCGCGTGCGGTCGACCTCGACCAGCGCTCGGCCGAAGCGCACACGTCGCTCGCGATGGCGCTGCACGCATTCGTCCGCGACGACGTGCGCGCGGATGCCGAGTTCGCGCGGGCGATCGCCCTCGATCCGTCGTACGCCCTCGCCCATCACTGGTACGGCAACTCGCTGCTGGAGCGCGGCGCGATCGACGCGGCGACCCGGCAGCATCAGACCGCCCTCGCCCTCGAGCCGGCGTCGCCCGCGACGTACGCGTGGCTGGCCCAAGACGCGTTCTACGGCCGGCGATATCGCGACGCCGTCGGGTTCGCGCGCGACGCCCTGGCCATCTATCCCTACCGGCGTCCAACGCAGGTTCTGCTCGGGCTCGCGTGCGAACGGACGCGCGACTCGGCGGGCGCGGCTGCCGCCTTTGGCCGCCTTCCGCGCTGGCAGCGCGCCGCGTTGGCGGCGGAGATTTTCGCACGGGAAGGTAAGCGGGATCGAGCGCAGGCCCTGTTGCGTCTAATGGAACGCGAGGGAGCACAGGCTGACTACCCGCTGGATATGGCGTTCGCGTGGATCGCGCTCGGCGATCGCGCGCGGGCCCGCGACGCCCTCGTTCAAGCGCACGTCACCAAACCGATCGAGCTCGACCTGCTTCGCCTCGATCCGCGAATGGATCCGGTTCGAGGCGATCCGCGCTTTCGTGCGTGGACCGTGAGGGGCTAAATCGGCCCGAGTTAGGTTTTTTTGAGGACGGGGCTTTCGCGGCCGTGTCATGCTCGGGGCGTGGTGATAGCAAAATCGCGCGTCGTTGCGACGCTGTGCGCTGCCCTTGCGCTGCCCGGCGCGGCGCCGGTCTTTCGGCCGGCGCCGGGGCTCGCCGGCCTGTGGGCCGCAAAGCTGCGCTTCGGCCCCGATGCCCGCGGCGCGCTGATCGTCCAACGAACGCCGACCGGCTGGACGGCCGATTTTGCGGGGACGACGATCGGGGTTTCGTTCGACGACGGGCGCCTGCGGTTCGCGCTTCCGGCCGACCAGGGTTCATTCGAAGGCCGGCTGCAAAATGACGGCGCGATCCACGCCCACTGGACGGGGCCGCACTCCGTGCTCAGCGGCTCTCGGTACGCGGTGCCCGTGGTCCTGGAGGCGGCCGGTCCGAACCGGTGGCAAGGCAACGTGCACCCGTTCGACGATACGGCGACCCTCTATTTGGCCGTTCGGGCCGACGCGGGGGGTGCGACGCCGGCCTACCTGCGTAATCCGGAGCGTAACTTCGGCACGCAGTACGACGCCGATCGCATCGGCCGCAGCGGCAACGCCGTCGCGCTGTATGGGCGCTGGAACGGAGCGGGGGCCGAACGCACGCTCGCGACGGGCGATTTCCACCCCGACACGCAGACGCTGTCGCTGTTCTTTCCCGGTCGCGGCGGCACGTACGACTTCACGCGCGATTCGGATCCCGACAGCACGTTCTACCCGGGCGGCAGGACGCCGGCGCCGTATCGTTACCGCGTACCATTGCAACGCGACGACGGCTGGACGACCGGCTCGCTCGCCGACGCCGGTATCGACGTAGCGGCCCTCCAGAAATTCGTTCAGTACATTCTCGACATGCCGATGGAATCGGTGCACACGCCCCAAGTCGACGCGATCTTGATCGCTCGCCATGGCAAGCTCGTGCTCGAAGAGTACTTTCACGGCTTCGATCGCGATACGCTGCACCAGACGCGCTCGGCCGCCAAGAGCATCACGGCTACCGTTGCGGGCGCAGCCATGGAGGCCGGGGCGCCGCTGCAGCTATCGACGCCGGTGTATCAGGTAATGTACGGTGGCACGTTTCCCGTCGGACTCGATCCGCGCAAGAAGGCGATGACGTTCGAGGATCTGCTCATGATGCGCTCGGGCTACTTCTGCGACGACTCGAATCCGGCAGCGCCCGGCAACGAAGACACGATGCTCGACCAAACGGCCGAGCCCGACTACTATCGCTACGTCTTGCGTGTGCCCATGGCGTACGACCCGGACACGCATTCAGTCTACTGCAGCACGAACCCGAACTTAGCGCTGGGCGTCGTGGGACGCGCGACGGGAGAGTTTCCGCTCGACACCTTCGACCGGCTCATCGGCGACCCGTTGCAGATCACCCGATACGCGTGGCCGTTGGACGGCGTCGGGCATCCGTACGGGGGCGGCGGTGTCGAAATCTTGCCCCGCGATTTCTTGAAGATCGGCCAGTTGATGCTGAATAACGGAACGTGGAACGGGCGCCGAATTCTCCCCGCGGGATTCGTCGCTCGCGCCTCGGCGCCGTTACACGATCTGAGCCGAATCCAATACGGCTATCTGTGGTGGAGTATCGCGTATCCGTACAAGAACCGGACCGTTCGTGCGTTCTTTGCGGGAGGGAATGGCGGGCAGGTAATCATGGTCATCCCGGATTTCGATCTGGTCATCGGCGCGTTCGGATCGAACTACGCGGACCGGGTCGGCCTGCACGTGCAACAGGATTACGTTCCCAACTTTATTCTGCCGGCGGTTCGTCAACCGGGCGACGATCCCAACGCGCCCGTCGTCGAAGGGAGTTTCAAGACGCCGTACGGCCGCGCGACGCCGGCTCCGTAGGAGTGCCCCCGAAAATTCGGTTGCGGGGGGTGGATTTGAACCACCGACCTTCGGGTTATGAGCCCGACGAGCTACCGGACTGCTCCACCCCGCGATGCGAACGACTACTCTACGACGAGTAGGTTGCAGCCCTGCCGTCCGGTTGCTTTGGCGCCGGCGCGGTGCCCGGAGCGTCCGTGCCGAAAGCGGACTCGTATGCCACCGGCTCGCTTGCGTCGAACGCATTCCGAAGATCCACCTGCACTGCCATCTCGAGGGCACGTCTGCGCGCCGCGACCTTCGTCGAGCTGGCCGGCGAAGCACGGCGTGCCGCTGCGCTATCGCCGGCTGCCGACCGGCGCCGCGGCGCTACTCGGACGACAAGGTGGGCGAGCCGGTCGATCCGACGCCGATCCGTATCGCGTTCAAAGACTTTCGCGAGTTTCTCTATATCTTTGCCGCCGTGAGCCGGTCGCTGCGCGACCCGCGAGGACTACGCGCGGCTGGCGCGCGAGTTCGTCGAAGATGCGCTCGGCGCAAGGCGTGATTTACGGCGAGCTCTTCGTTTCGCCGTCGGTGTGGACGTTCTTCAATCCCGCAGCTCGACGTGCGCGCGACGATGGAGGCGATCGTCGCGGAGCTGCGTCGCGGCGCGGCCGCAGGCGCGACGTTCAAGCTCGTTGCCGATCTCACGCGCAACTTCGGCGCCGAGACCGCGCTGCGAACGGCGCGCACCATGGCGGCGATGACCGACTTGGACGTCATCGGCATCGCGCTCGGCGGCGACGAGGCGCGCTTTCCGGCGCGGCTCTTCGTCGACGCGTTCGCCTTCGCGCGAGCGCAGGGGCTGCACCGCGTCGCGCACGCCGGCGAAGCCGACGGGCCGCCGAGCGTGCGCGACGCCGTCGACCTGCTGCGGGCCGAGCGCATCGGCCACGGCATTCGCGCGCTCGAGGATCGCGCGCATGGTCGCTAGTGCTCGCCGACGCGCGGCATCGCGCTGGAGATCTGTCCGACGTCGAACCGGCTGACCGGCGCGGCGCTGGCCGGCCATCCCGCATCCGTTCCTCTCGACTTCGATCGCGCGCGGATGCGTCGTGACCATCGACTGCCGACGACCCGACGATCTTCGGCACGTCGATCGAGCGCGAGTACGCAGCTGGTCGAGCGCGTCGCCGGCGGCGCGCGGACTGGAGCGATTACGTTCGCAACGCGATCGACGCCACGCTTTGCCGGCGGCCGAAGAGAAGCAGGCGATGCACGAGCAGCTGGCCGCCGCCGTCGCGGAACTCCGCGGCACGCCGCGAAGTTAAAGCAGCTATGCCGGGTCACTCGCACTCGCACTTCGCCGAGTCGTTCGAGATGTATATGAAGGCGATCTATCGCCTCGAGCGTGAGGGCCCGGGCGTCACGACGTCCGCGCTCGCGACCGAGCTGGGCGTCGCGCCGGCCTCGGTCTCGGGGATGCTCAAGAAGCTCGTCAACGACGGTTTCGTGGAGCACGAGGTGCGCGGCGACATCAAGCTGACGCGCAAGGGTCTCGAGGTCGCGGTCGGCGTCGTGCGGCGCAACCGGCTGGCGGAACGCCTGCTCACCGACGTGCTCGGCATGCCGTGGGACGAAGTCTACGCTGAGGCGTGCATGCTCGAACACGCCATCACGCACCGCGTCGAAGAGCGGCTCATCGACCGCGCTCGGCGATCCGCAGACGTGCCCGCACGGGCATCCCATTCCGCCCGACGATCTGACGCGAACCGGTGCGCACCGGCGTCCCGCTCGCGCAAGTCGAGCCGGGCGCGAACGTCGACCGTTTCGCGGCGTCACCGAGCAGATGCCCGAGATTCTGCGCTATCTTGGGCAAGTCGGTTTGCGCCCCGGCGCGCGCTCTGCAGTCGTCGAGAAGGCGCCGCTGGGCGGCCCGATCACGATCGAAGTCGGCGGCGAGCGCCACGCCATCTCGCTCGAGCTCGCGCGCATGGTGATGATCGCGTGATCACACGCGTTTCTCATCGCGCTCAACGTCATCGGCTTACCTGTGGGAGATCTACGTCGGCGGATCCGGGCATGCTCTGCGGCTTCGGCGGCGATCAGCGCCGGCATCGAGCGCGTGCTTGCTGACGGCGCGCTCATTCCGGCGTTGGTGCTGCAGGACGGCCAGTGGTGGCGCATCATCACCGGCGCGTTCCTGCACGGCGGCTTGATTCACATCGGCGTCAACATGATGTCGCTGTGGTTCCTCGGACGCTTCATCGAGTACGCGATGGGATCGTGGCGCATGCTGGTCGTCTACATGGTGTCGCTGGTTGCGTCGGGACTGGCGTCGTTTATTTCAGCGCGTCCGATGGTGCCGACCGTCGGCGCCAGCGGCGCGATCTTCGGACTCTTCGGCGCGCTCTTTGCGATCGGGCTCAAGCTCGGAAAGCCCGGCATGGAGCTGTGCGCGCCAACATCGGCATCCTCGTCATCAACCTCATCATCACGTTTACCGTGCCGGCGATTGCGTGGCAAGCCCACGTCGCCGGACTGCTCGCCGGGTTTCGTCATTGACGCTACGCGACTCTACGTGCCGCCGCGTCGCGTCGCGCCGGTCGTCGTCGACGCCGGCACCGGGACGCGAACTCGAGACCGAATACGAATCGCCGGCCGATGACCGGCTAACCTCGAGGAGATCTTCGGCGCCGAGGGCCCGTTCGCGCGACGCTTGAGCGGCTTCGAACCGCGTCCCGGACAGCTGCAGATGGCGCAGCTCGTCGAGCGCGGCATCCTCGAAGGCGTGCACACGATCGTCGAAGCCGGCACCGGCGTCGGCAAGTCGCTGGCCTATCTCGTGCCCGCGATCCGCAGCGGCAAGAAGGTCGTGCTCTCGACCGGGCACGATCGCGCTGCAAGAGCAGCTCGTGCACAAGGACATTCCGCTGGTCGAAGCGCGCGCTCGGCACCGCCGCTGCGCGTCACGCTGCTCAAAGGGCGCGCGCACTATCTCTGCCGGCAGAAGCTCGAGCGCATGCGTGCCGACCGGCTGCGTCGCGCCGTCGCGCTCGATGCAGCAGCATGTGGGAGTGGGCCGAGCGCACGCAGACCGGCGATCGCGCCGAGCTGGCCTTCGTGCCGCACGGCGACGAGTGGGAACAGCTCGACGCCGACGCCGACGAGTGCGTCGGGCGAGATCTGCCCGCACTTTCGCGACTGCTTCTTCTTCAAGAAGCGCGACGAGGCGAAGTACGCCGACCTCGTCGTCGTCAATCACGCGCTGTTCTTTCTCGATCTGGCGATGGGCGGCGGACTGCTGCCGCCGTACGACGTCGCGGTGCTCGACGAAGCGCACCAGTGCGAACGCTGGGCGACCGACGCGCTGACGCCGCCGTGTCTCGCGCGCGACGATCGGTCGCATGCTGCGCAAGCTGCGGCGCGCCTACGACCTGCCGCGCGACTTCGACGCCGAGTTCGACGAGGCGATGCGCGCGGCTCGAATCGGCGTCTCGCGCGCGTGCCCGTCGATCGCTATCCGCTGGCGGCCAACGACGACGCGTGGCCGGCGCTCGAAGCGCTGCGCGCAACGCTCTACGGCTTGGAGAACTGGCTCTTCGCGAACTGGCTCGACGGCGCTCAAACGCAGCGCGGAGAACGAGGCCGAAGCGGAGCGCCGGCGCGACCTGGCGATGCGCTCCGTGTTCGCGCACGAGTCGGCCATCGATCGCGCTGGCGCCGGTGGCCGACGATGCGATCGCGTGGGTCGAGCGCGGCGAAGCCGACGGCCGCTACGCCGTGAACTGCGCGCCGCACGACGTCGCCGACTTTCTGCGCGCCACGCTCTTCGCGCGCACGCACAGCGTCGTGCTCACGAGCGCGACGCTGGCGACCGACGGATCGTTCGCGTTCGTTGCGCCGCACGCTCGGTGTCGACGACGCGCAGGAGCTGGTCGCGCCGTCGCCCTTCGACTACGTCGATCAGGCGCGGCTCTTCATCGCGCCGCCCGACGTCAATCCCAAGTCGTCGGACTTCGCGCGCCGCGCCGCGCCGCTGGTCGAAGAGTGTCTCGACCGGACGCGGCGGCCGCGCCTTCGTGCTCTTCACGTCGTACGCGCGGCTGCGCGAAGTGCACGCGCTCGTGCGCGAGCGCATCGCGTTTCCGGTTCGCGTGCAGGGCGAGCTGCCGCGCTCGCATCTGCTCGAGTGGTTTCGGCGCACGCCGGGCGCCGTGCTCTTCGCCACCGCGACGTTTTGGGAAGGCATCGACGTCGTCGGCGATGCGCTCTCGTGCGTCATCATCGACCGGCTGCCGTTTCCCTCACCGAGCGATCCGCTCGTGATGGCGCGCGTGCGCGCGCTCGAGGCGCGCGGTCTCGACGGCTTCGAGCACTACATGATTCCGGCCGCGACGGTGCGGCTCGAAACAGGGCTTCGGGCGACTCATTCGCAGCAGCAGCGATCGCGGTCTGGTCGCACTGCTCGACGGCCGCGCCGCGTCGACGCGCTACGGTGCGACGATCCTCTCGGCGCTGCCGCCGGCCACGCGGATCGAGCACCTCGACGACCTGGATGCGTTCTTCACTCTTCCTGAGTGACTTCCGACGTCGCGCGCTCCTGAAGCTCCTTCACGACCGACGAGTCGGCGAGCGTCGTCGTGTCGCCGAGTGTTCGCCCCTCGGCGATGTCGCGCAGCAGCCGGCGCATGATCTTGCCGCTTCGCGTCTTGGGCAGTTCTTGCGTGAACGTGATGTACTTCGGTCGGGTGAACTTCCCGAGCTTCGTCGCCGACGTGGTCGCGCAGCTCGTCGGCGAACTCGGCCGAACCGGTTGCCGCGCCCTTGAGCGAGACGAAGGCGTAGATGGCCTGGCCCGTCATCTCGTCGAGCTTGCCGCAGACGGCCGCCTCGGCGACCGCCGGGTGGTCGACCAGCGCGCTCTCGACCTCGGTCGTCGAAATGCGATGGCCGCTGACGTTCATCACGTCGTCGATGCGTCCCATGAACCAGTAGTTGCCGTCGCGCGTCGCGCCGGCCGCCGTCGCCGGCGAAGTATTTGTGCGCGAAACTTCGACCAGTACGTTTGGACGTAGCGCTCGTCGTCGCCCCAGATCCCGCGCAACATACCGGGCCACGGTCGCGTGAGCACCACGTAGCCGCCGCCTCCGAGCGGCACCGACTCGCCGCGGTCGTTGACGACGTCGGCCGCGATCCCCGGCAGCGGCTGCGTCGCGCTGCCCGGCAGCAGCGTCGTGACGCCGGGCAAGCGGTGCGATCATGATGCCGCCGGTCTCCGTTTGCCACCACGTGTCGACGACCGGAACGCGGTTCCCGCCGATCCACTCGCGATACCAGATCCACGCTTCGGGATTGATCGGCTCGCCGACCGTCCCGAGCAAGCGCAGCGACGACAGGTCGTGGCGGCCGGGATACTCGATGCCCCACTTCATGAACGTGCGGATCGCGGTCGGCGCGGTGTACAGATCGTCACGCGATAGCGCTCGACGATCTCCCAGAAGCGATCCTTGTCGGGAAAGTCCGGCGTGCCTTCGTAGATCACGCTCGTCGCGCCGTTGGCCAGCGGACCGTAGACGATATACGAGTGTCCCGTCACCCAGCCGATGTCGGCCGTGCACCAGTAAACGTCGCTCTCTTCCTTGAGATCGAAGACGAGCTTGTGCGTCATCGCTGCCTGCGTCAGATACCCGGCCGTCGTGTGTTTGATGCCCTTGGGCTTGGCCGTGGTGCCGCTCGTGTACAGCAGGAAGAGCAGGTCTTCGGCGTTCATCGCCTCCGGCCGCACTCGGCGGCCTGGTCCGCGACACCTCGTCCCACCAGTAATCGCGCCCCTCGCGCATGAAGACTTCGTCGCCGACGCGCCGCGCCACGATGCAATGCCGGATCGAGGGCGTTCTGCTCCATCGCGATGTCGCAGTTGCGCTTGAGCGGCACCTTGTCGCCGCGACGCCAGCCGTAGTCGGCGGTGATGAGCGCGACGCACGAGGCGTCGTTGACGCGGTCGACGATCGACTCGGGCGAGAAGCCGCCGAAGATAACCGAATGTGCCGCACCGATGCGTGCGCACGCGAGCATCGCCACCGGCAGCTCGGGAATCATCGGCATGTAGATGGCGACGCGGTCGCCGCGGTTGATACCGAGCGTGCGCAGGCCGTTGGCAAACCGGTTGACGTCGTCGAGCAACTCGCGATAGCGTAATCGTTCGGCGGTCGCCTGGCTCCCCTTCGAAGTAGTACGCGATCTTGTCGCCGTTGCCGTCGCGCACGTGACGGTCGAGGCAGTTGACCGACACGTTGAGCTTCCCGTCGCCGAACCACCGCGCGAACGGTTCGTTCCATTCCAGCGTCGTCGGTGAACGGCTTGATCCACTCGAGCTTGCGCGCCCACGACGCCCAGAACTCGAGATAGTCTCGCTCGGCTTGCTCGTAGATCTCCGGCGAGGCATTGGCTGCGGCGGCGAACTCGGGCGAGGGTGGAAAGCGCCGCCTCTCTTCGAGTAGCGACTCGATTGCGGAGCTGCTCATGCATCGCAGCGTTACCTAGGCGGAAGAGCCATGCCTGCCGAAATTCTCGCACCTGACGATGCTGGCTGCACTCGTCCTGGCGGCGCTGACCGCCCCGTCAACGGGGCTCGCAACGATCCGTTACGATGCGCCTCCGCCGAACTTCGTTTTTCCAACCGCGCACGGGACGCGTTCGCTCACCGATTTTCGCGGCAAGGTCGTCGTGATCGACTTTTGGGCGAGCTGGTGTCACGTCTGCACCGCGGAACTCAGAGAGTTCGTGCGAGCCCAGCGACACCTACGACAACGTCGCCGTCGTCACGGTCTCGGCCGAGAGTCCCGACGTCGCGGCCCGCTTCCTCCACCAATCGAACATCGCGCTGCCGTTGGTCGAAGATCTAGAGGGGACCGTTTTTCACATCTACTCGGTCTCCGAAGATTCCCGTCACTCTCGTCCTCGGCGCCGAGCGGCGCAGTCACGTACGTGTCAGTCGGCGGGTTGAGCTGGGACGAGCTCTCGCAAGCAATCGAGCGGGCGCAGGCTTCGGCTCCGGCTAGCACTCCCGACGCCGGAGTGCTACAGTAGGGGGCGTGATAGAGAACAGCGGCCTCGGCAAGCGCAAGGCCTATATCCTGGCGACGGTCGTCTACGAGTACATCGCGACGGCCGAGCCGGTCGGCTCGCAGTCGCTCACCCAGAAATACAACCTGGGGATCAGCTCGGCCACCGTTCGCAACGAAATGGCGGAGCTCGAGGCGGGCGGGTACCTGGTGCAGCCGCACACGTCGGCGGGGCGGATCCCATCGGACGCCGGCTATCGCACCTACGTCGACCGTTTGATGGAGCCCGAGGAGCTGCTCGACGAAGAGCGCCGGCGCATCCACGACGAGCTCGGCGACGCGACCCGCGAGCTCGACGAGATCATCGATCACACGACGCGCCTGCTGGGGCGGCTTTCGAACAATCTGGCCTTCGTAACCAAGCCGCAGCAAGAGGCGACAGCTCTTCAAGCACATCCAGCTGATCTGGCTCTCGCCGCACACCGGCGTGGCGATCGTCGTGACGTCGCTGGGCGTCGCGGCGCAGAGCCTGTTCGAGCTCGGCGCCGAGGTGCAGCCCGACGATCTGACGCGCTTCTCCAACGCGCTCAACGCGCGCCTGGCCGACCGTTCGCTGCGCGACGTGACCGAGAGCGAGGTCGCGCTCGCCGCGCAGGAGGCGGGCGTCTCCGACGACCTGCGCGGCGCGGTCGTGAAGGCGGCGCACACGGCGCGTTCGAGCGAACAGCCGGCGATCGCTGCCGCCGGCGCGCAGAACCTGCTCGACCAGCCTGAGTTCCAAGACTTGCGCAAACTTCGCTCGATTCTGCGAATCGTCGAGGAACAGAAGACGCTCTACGAAATCGTCGTCGGACGCCATGAACGCCGAAACGCCCAGCGTGAAGATCGGCCACGAGCTCGGCAGCGACGAGCTGGCCGATCTCTCGGTCGTCACCGTGCCGTATCGCTTCGGATCGCACGCGCTCGGCATGCTCTCGATCCTCGGTCCGCGGCGCATGCCCTACGCGCGTCTGCTCGCGCTCGCCTCCGGCACCGCCGAAACGCTGAGTCAGCGCCTTTCGGACGTCGAGGACCTACCCCAAGCGTAAGATGCCCACGAGCGATTACTACGAAATCCTCGGCGTCGATCGCGACGCATCCGGGGATGAGATCAAACGAGCTTATCGCGGGCTCGCGCGCGAGCATCATCCCGACGTTGCGCACGACAAATCGATGGCCGAGCACCGCTTCAAGGAGATCAACGAGGCGTACGAGGTGCTCTCGGATCCCCGCAAGCGGGCGCAGTACGATCGGTTCGGCGTCGTCGGCAACGGCTCGGCGTCGGGTCCGGGGGACTTCGGATTCGGCTCGGGCGCTTTCGGCGACATCTTCGACATGTTCTTCGGCAACGTGCGCGGCGCCACGCAGCAACGGCGCGCCGGACCGGAGCGCGGCTCCGATCTTCGCTACGACGTGGAGATTACGCTCGAAGAAGCGTTCGCCGGCGCGACCAAGGAGATCGCTTTCGATCGCCTCGCCAACTGCGACGCTTGTCACGGCAGCGGCGCGAGGCCCGGCACGATGATCGTTGCCGTGCGACCGTTGCGGCGGAAGCGGAGCCGTGCGAACCGCGCGGCACACGCCGCTCGGCCAGATCGTCACCCAAACGGCGTGCCCGCACTGCGACGGCGAAGGCCACGTGATCCCGACAGCCGTGCGACCGCTGCGGCGGCCGCGGCCGCCGCGAGACCGAGACGCGACTGACGGTGAACGTGCCGCCCGGCGTCGACGACGGAGCGCGCATTCGCATCGCCGGCAGCGGCGAAGGCGGAACGCACGGCGGCCCAGCCGGCGACCTCTACGTCTACTTGCGTCTCGCGCAGCATCCGGTGTTCAAACGCGACGGCCGCGACACGTTCGTCGACGTGCCGGTGAGCTTTCCGCAGGCAGCGCTCGGCGCCGCGATCGACGTGCCGACGCTGGGCGGCCACGTGGAAATGACGTTACCGGCGGGCACGCAAACGGGCACGACGCTGCGTCTGCGCGGGCACGGCATGCCGACCGTGCGCGGCGTCGCATCGCGGCGACCATCACGTTACGGTTTACGTCGTCGTTCCGACGAAGCTCAACCGGCGGCAGCGCGACCTGCTCGAGGAATACGCGCACGCCGGCGGCGACGCCATCGAGGAGCGCA
Organism: Vulcanimicrobiota bacterium; assembly: GCA_963711625.1. Taxonomy (GTDB): domain Bacteria; phylum Vulcanimicrobiota; class Vulcanimicrobiia; order Vulcanimicrobiales; family Vulcanimicrobiaceae; genus Cybelea. Next base: position 2,900,618 of record OY970207.1, on the reverse strand, counting down.
CCTTCTTCGAGCGGGTGAAGGACGCGTTTCGTCCCGAGTGACGGCGCGCCGATTTTTCGTCGAAGGCACGCGCGAAGTCGGGAGCACCGTCGAGATCGACGGCGGCGACGCGCATAAGATCGTCCGAGTGTTGCGCCTGCACGCGGGCGACCGCATCGAGGTCGTCGACTCCGCCGCGACGTCGTTTGCCGCGTCGATCGACGACGTCGGTACCGTCGTCCGCGTCCGCCTCGTCGAGGTCGCCGAAGGCAATCGTCCGGCGGCGCTCGCCGTCGACGTCGCACAAGCGGTGCCGAAGGGGACGCGCATGGACGGGATCGTGCAGAAGTGCACGGAGCTCGGCGCCGCGGCCTTTCTTCCGTTCTATTGCGAACGCAGCGTGGGGCGGCGCGTCCGGCGAGGAAAGGCTCGCGCGCTGGGGGCGCCTGGCGCGCGCCGCGGCACAGCAGTGCGGGCGCGACACCGTGCCCGCGATCGAGCCGCCGCTGCCGTTCGACGCGCTCCTCGCGCGATTCGTCGACTACGACGCCGTGGTGTTCGCATGGGAGCTGGCTCTTCGCGCGTCGCTGAACGAGGCGCTGCGTTCGGTGCTTCCGGCAGCGGGCCGCGCGTTGGTGGTCGTCGGGCCCGAGGGCGGATTCACGCACGACGAAGCGGAGGCGGCCCGCGACGCCGGCGCTGCCGTGATATCGCTCGGGCCGCGCATTCTTCGAACCGACACCGCCGCCATCGCGCTATTGGCGGTGATCGGCTCCTTGGCGTCGTAGAAACATCGATCGCGCATGCCGCTTCCCTTTTCGATCGTCATTCCGACCTATAACGAAGCCGCGGGCATCGGGAAACTGATCGCCGCGCTCGATGCGACGTTCCGTGCGAACTCGCTTGACGGCGAGATCATCGTCGTCGACGACAACTCCCCCGACGGCACCGGCCGCCTGGTGGACGATCTGTCCCGCACCTATCCGGTGCGCTGTCTGCACCGCAGCGGCAAGCTCGGGCTTTCGAGTGCCGTCATCGACGGCTGGGCCATCGCGCGCGCGCAATCCGTGGCGCTCGGCGCCATGGACGCCGACTTCAGCCACGACGTCAAGGCGCTGCCGCCGATGGTAGCCGCGCTGGAGTCGGGCCGGTACGGTCTGGCGGTGGGCAGCCGCTACGTTCCCGGCGGTGGCATCAAGAACTGGCCGGCGCGCCGCGTGATCACGTCGCGCGTCGCGTGCTGGCTCGCGCGTCCGCTGACGCCGCTGAAGGACGTCACCAGCGGCTACTTCCTGGTGCGGCGCGACGCGCTGACGGGCGTGACGCTCGACCCGATCGGTTTCAAGATCGGGCTCGAGGTGATCGCGAAGGCGAAGTACGGCAAGGCGATCGAGGTGCCGTACGTCTTTACCGACCGTGTTGTGGGCGAGTCGAAGCTTAACCAGCGCGAGATCTTCAACTACATCAAGCAGCTCGGCAAGCTCTACGCCGCGGCGCTGCGGCCGCCGGCGAAAGGGAACAAGGCCTGATGCCGATGCCGGACTGGCTCGCTTCGAGGCGCGCCAAGGGCGCGGAGAACAACGACGCCGCGCTGTGGAGCAAATGCCCGAAGTGCGGCGAGGTGCTGTATCGCCGCGACCTGGCCGCTAACTCGTACGTATGCAGCCGCTGCAGCCATCACTTCCGCATGGGGGCGTACGATCGCATCGAGTCCATCGCCGACGGCGAGTTCTCGGAGATCGGCGGCGACGTGGCCTCCACCGATCCGTTGAGCTGGTCCGACAAGAAGTCGTATCCCGCCAAGCTGAAGTCCGATCGCGAGAAGAGCGGGCTCACCGAGTCGGTGGTGTGCGGGTTTGCGGCCATCGGCGGCTTCCCGGTCGCGCTCGCGGTGATGGACTTTCACTTCCGGGGCGGCACGATGGGGCGCGTAACGGGCGAGCGCATCACGCTGCTGCTCGAAGAGGCGCGGCGCCGCAAGGTGCCGTGCGTGATCTTTGCCGCATCGGGTGGCGCTCGCATGGAAGAGGGTATGCTGGCGTTGATGCAGATGGCCAAGACGACGGCGGCCGTAGCCGCGCTTCATGGACGATGGTAATCCGCTAATCGTGGTGTTGACCGACCCGACGACCGGCGGCGTCTCTGCATCGTTCGCATTCCAAGCCGACGTCATCGTGGCCGAGTCGAAGGCCATGATCGGGTTCGCCGGCCGCCGCGTCATCGAGCAGACGATCCGTCAGCGCCTGCCCGACCAATTCCAAACGGCCGAGTTTCTGCTGGAGAAGGGCGCGATCGACATGGTGGTCGATCGGCGCAAGCTCAAAGAGACGCTCGTGCATCTGCTAGAATACGTGGAGCATGAGCAATAACGTCATCGTCGAGCGCGAGAAGGGCTTGGCCGAGCTCGAGCGGCGGATTGCCGAGCTGCGCCAAGCGTCGGCGGCGCAACCGCTCGACATGTCGAGCGAGATCGCGGCTTTGGAGCAGAAGTACCAACAGATCCTCCACGAGTTTTTCGGAAAGCTGTCGCCGTGGGAAAAGGTCAACATGGCGCGACATCCCGAGCCGCCCGACGTCGCTCGACTACATCTCGCGCTTCGACCGGTTCGACGAGCTCCACGGCGACCGCCACTTCCGCGACGACCCGTCGATCGTGGGCGGCTTCGCTTTCTTGCGATCGCGTCCGGTCGTGGTGATCGGCCAGCAGCGGGGGCGCGACACGAAGGAAAACCTGCGGCGAAACTTCGGCATGCCGGCACCGGAAGGGTATCGCAAGGCAACGCGGCTGGCGAAGCTCGCGGCGCGCTTCCGGCTGCCGCTGGTGACGTTCGTCGATACCAAAGGGCGCCGATCCCGGGCATCAGCTCTGAAGAACACGCGCAGTCCGAAGCCATCGCGACGTGCCTGCAGGACCTTCGCGACGGCCGGCGTGCCGATCGTCGCAACCGTCGTCGGCGAGGGCGGCTCCGGCGGTGCGCTGGCGCTCGCAATTGCGGACTGGGTGTTGATGCTCGAAAACAGCACCTACTCGGTGGCCTCGCCGGAGGGCTGCGCGGCAATCCTGTGGTCCGACGCCGGAAAGGCGGAGGAAGCGGCGGCGCGGTTGAAGTTGACCGCCGATGATTTGCGCCGCTTCGGCATCGTCGACGAGGTCATCGCCGAACCACTCGGCGGCGCTCACCGCAACGCCGCAGGACGTCATGACGCGCACGCTCGACGCCATCGTGGCCGCGCTGGAGCGCCTTGCCCCGCTCACGCCGGACGGACTCTTGGAGGAGCGATATCGAAAATACCGGCGCTTGGGTGAATGGCAGACCGAAGGGCTGGCGCCGATCGGAAGCGTGCATTGAGCGCGTCGGGCCCGGCCGGCGCTTCGGTTCGCGGGGCGCATGACGGCGGCCGCCATCGCGCTCCTCGTCGTGACCCTCGTCGTCATCCAGTTCGCGCGGGCGATCGGGCAAAATATCGCCGCGGCGCACGAGCTGGCATCCATTCGCTCCGAGATCGCGACGCTCAAGGCTCAGCGCGAGGACCAACTGCGCGAACTGCGCCGCCTACGCGATCCGCAGGGCGCGGTGCCGGAAATCCACGACCGGCTGCGCCTCGTGCGGCCGAACGAGGCGCTGATCTTCGTTTCTCCCCAGCCGGCGGCCGATTCGTCGCCCGCTCCGTGAACGGCACTTCGGGCGGCATCGTGATCAACCTCAACACGTACGGCGCGACCGTGCGCCTCGACGAAGGCGAGCTCGCTAGCGCGAGCGTGCACGACGTGGAAACGCACCGCGACGAATACCAGCGGTCGCTCGATCGCGCCGCAAGCGGCTGGCGTTCGAAGTGCGCCGCGAGGGCCGCCGTTTTGCGGTTTCTCTGGCGCCGCAGATTCGCGACGACGACTTGAAGAGCAGATCGCGGCCTATCTGCGACAGCACGCGAGGAGTGGGAGCCGGCCGATCGCGTTCCGGCCGCCGAGCGCCACTTCTTGCGCAAGAAGCGCCGCGCCGCGCTGTTTGAATCCCAGCATCGTTGAGCAAACGCTACGCGATCGTCTCGATCGGCACGAACTCGACGCGCCTCGTGCTGGCCGACGTCGAGCCGGAAAGCCCGCGCGTCGAACTGGTGCGTTCCACCGGGACGCGCATCGGCGAGGGACTGGGCGAGCGCGGACGGCTGGGCGACGAACCGATGGCGCGCACGCTCGACGCGATCGCGCAGCACGCTCGCGCCGCTAAAGGGCACTACGTGCGCCTCTTCGTCGTGGGCACGAGCGCGCTGCGCCGAGCGGAGAACGGCGAGGAGTTCGCCCAGCGCGTCACGGCGCTGTTGGGCGTTCCGCTGCGCGTGCTCTCCGGAGAAGAGGAAGCGATCGCGTCGTATCGCGGCGCGCTGACGGCATTCGGCCCGCTGCGCGGCGAACGCGTCGGGCGTGCTCGACCTCGGCGGCGGGAGCACCGAGTATGCCTGCGGCGACTCGCTGCAGCCTGAGAAGGTGGTGTCGTGCGAGATGGGCGCGGTCCGTCTCACCGAGGCCGTTCCGTCACTGGGCGGCAGCGCAGGGGCGGCGAGCGATGCCGACGTCGAGAAGGCGCGAACGCTCGCGCGCGATGCGCTGCAGCCCCTTGAAGGATTGTCCCGACGTCGAGCACTTGGCGTTGGTGGGCGGAACGGCGACGACGACCGCGGCGATCGTCCGCGGGAAACCGCGGGCGGCGCCGACGACGACGTTGACACGTGAGGACCTCGAGCGAACGCTGGAGCGCTTGCTGAAGATGAATCTCGACGAACGCAAGGCCGTGGTGGGAATGCGGGCGCAGCGCGCCGACATTCTGCCGGCGGGCATCGTCGATGCTCGAGACGGCGCTCGAGCTGCTAGGCCGTGACAACGCGGTCGCGACGACTTCGGACCTGCTGCTGGGCATTTTGCTGCAAGAACGCGACGCCGCGGGAGGACCCGCCGCGCCCATGCGCGCAGGTTCCGGGACGCGAAAGGGATTTCGTCCATGAACGACACGCAGATACACGAACACATCGAGAGCCTGGTCGACGAAGAGCACCGGTTGCTCGAACACGGCGAAAACGGCAAGTTGACCGAGGAGGATCGCTCGCGGCTCGAGGCGATCTCGGTGCGGCTCGATCAATACTGGGATCTGTTACGCCAGCGCCGAGCACGGCGTGACGCCGGACAAGACCCCGGGGTGGCGCACCTGCGCAGCGGCGACATCGTCGAACACTACCGTCAGTAGACTTTCTTTGTCACCCTGAGCGAAGCGCCCGCAGGGCGCGGAGTCGAGGCTGAGCAGCGCGCGAGAGCGCGCGTCGAAGGACGCAGCGAAGGCCGTTAACGCAACGTTTTTGTCACCCTGAGCCCTTCGACTCACTCCGTTCGCTCAGGATAAACTCCGGCGCAAAGCGGCGAAGTCGAAGGGCTGAGCAGCGCGCGAAAGCGCGCGCGTCGAAGGACAGCCCCGCAAAGCGGGATGGTGGTGGAACTGGCAGACACAGCAGACTTAAAATCTGCAGCCTGAAAGGGCGTCCGGGTTCGACTCCCGGCCATCCCAAGTAGATCGCGGCTCCTTAGCGAGCTGATTGCGGGCTGCTCTAACCCGCATCGGACCTTAGCTAGCCGCCATGATAGGCATTGTCCAACCCGCTCCATTTGAAGCACTCGGCAACGTAGGTAACGTCGTCCGAGCCAAAGAGGCCATATGTATCAACGCGTATCCACTCCCACTCCATGCAACCCGTCGATGCACGGCCCAGCGACGACTGATGACCGTTCGACAGGCTAAAGGCTGGACGTTGCTCGACCCCAAGGATCATCTTAGGATCGGCGCCATTTCGAACTAGGATTTGTTTTGCCGTGTCGGCCTGCGTATTGTTGAGAGCCGCCGTAAACTCCGGGTCATTTTGAACTTTTTTAAAAGCTGCGTAGTCTTGAGCCGCGTGCTTACTCGACAGAGATTTCGTTTGGCCATTTACTCCATTTGCGAGCGCGAGCGATCCGATCGCGATAGGCGCAAGCAATATGAGAATAGCGATGATGCGAAAACTCATGATTTCCCCCTTAAAGCTAAACGGGTGAGTCAGCGGTGTTCCCCGAGAGGTCGCTCAACCCATGCACGGCTGACACCGTTTTACGCTAGGAAAGCGTTCGGGGGCCGGCGTGCACGACGTGGTACGGCGCCAGGCACGTCGTGCCAGACTCAGCAGATAATCTATACGTTGCGTGCTACTCGCAATATGCGCGACGGCATCGTCTCGCCGCCGGCGGGGGCGGCATGTTCGCCTGCTCGCAACGTAAGGTGTTGCTGTCGCTACTTCCAGTTGCCGCCGACCGAAAAGATCAGCGGCAACTGGACTTTTCAGCTGTGGCGTTATCCGCCCAGCGCGTTGTCCGGACTGACCGCGATCGGCCACTCGCCAGCGTTGCCCGTGAGCTTGGTCGTGAACGCGGTGCCGTTGGGGTAGGCAACGCTCTCAATGACGAACGGGATGCTGACCTCGGTGCTGACGTAGAGCTGCTTTTCGTTGGCGCTCAGCGACAGTGCGAACGGCGATCCATCGACGCTGATCTGCTTCGATGGGGTGGTTTGACCTGCCGGGAAGTACTCGACCGAGCTGCCGTAGAGCACGATGAGGTTTCCCGATCGATCGACCTCTAAAGCGCCAGGAAAGGACGGAAGGCCGAGATCCTTGCCGCTGGTCGAACCCGGTGCAAACTCCTCAACGGCGCTACCGGCTGCGTACAGGTTATCGTGCGCATCGGTCGCGAGGTATTCTGCGAAGTACGGTATCGTGAGCGACGGAGACGTCTGTCCTTTTGGATAGACGGTAATCGTGTTGTTGCCGACGTTGGCACAGTAGATGGTGCCGGCGGCATCCACCGTGATGCCGGTTGGCGCGTTCACGCCGTTACTGATCGTGATGAACGGCGAGGTCTGACCGCGTTTGTACGCGGTGATCGTGTTGTTGCCGATGTTGGTCGCATAGACGCTTCCCTGCTTGTCCACGAAGAGCCGCTCTGGATTGGACAAACCAGTGGTGATCTGGCCCTTCTCCTTACCATTGACGCCCTTCGAAGCGAAAATGGTGATGGTGCTGTTGTCGTAACTGCCCCAGTAGATCAGGCCTTTGCGACTTTTGTGTCTGCGATCGGGGGAAATCCAACCCCTCGACTGCGAACGTGTGTTTTGCGAATGCGGGCTGCGGCCTTGCGCAAGCATCCGATTTTGCGCGACACTTCGGCCGGCATCCGGGCCGCTGGCGGGAAAGTTCGTGCCGGAAATGCCGGAATCCGAGCAGCCTGCGGCCAGTGCGCCAAGCAAGGCGATCGGCGCCCAGCGCCGTGCGAACGAGACGATGGAAAGCAATGAATTCCTCCTTAAGCAACTGAGATGTTTTCGACGACCTAACAATTCGCCGGCTGGCGCACACCTCCCCGTTGTCCTGGCGCCGGATGTCGACGCGCTACTGCCCATCGGCAAGCAAACTTACTAACACCAATGCTGTTAGCGCCAGTTTGGTGGAGCGCCGTGCCCTTGAAAAGAAGCGTGTCACGATCACCAGATCACCCGAGCGGAAAGCGTGGCGTGCGAGGCATTAACCTATCACAGTTTGTCACGGACGGGTCGGAAACAGTTGGGACAAGAAGGGACGACCGGGTAGCCAGCGCAGCGGAAAGTGTGCCGGATTAACTCTTTTCGGGAACGGACGGGATCGGCTGGTATTCCCGGGCGTGGGTTCGACTCCGGGCCATCCCAAAAAGTATTCGCGTTATTGCATTGACTTTTTCGTCGCCCTAGATCGTTTTAGACCCCCGTCTCTAACATTTGTCTAGCCGCGTGACGACGAGCCGAGGGTGTTCAACGCACTAGCAAGCTAACGAAAAAGTGCGCCGGTCGAAGAACTCGTCTTCGCTGCTTCGTGATGAGTAGGCAGGTGCCTGGCCTCCCTGCGACATTTTCGCCAACCAGCCGAACCGGAACTACCTATCCGTTCAACGAAATCGATGGACCCATCGGGGGAGGGCTGAAAGACAATGAGCGACGGCACTGCGATTGAATGGACCGACTCGACCTGGAATCCCGTCACGCGCTGTACGAAAGTCTCTCCGGGCTTCGCAGGCTACTTCAAAAGGAGCAACATTCATGAATACGTCTGGTTTTGCTAGGTACGCTGCGGCCCTGATCGCGCTCGCGGTTTGCTCGGCGTGCGGCGGCTCGACAACCTCGCCCTCAAGTGCCGCGATCAATGCCAGATACGTCGGTAAGATGCTTTACGTGAACGGAACGCCGGTGACGGCAGCTCGGCTGAATCCGATGCCGCGTTACGCGACGATCGTTCCCGACCGGATTACGAATTCGAAGCACTATGAGTATATCAGCAACAACTACGGCACGTACGCCGACATCTTCGACTATCCGAAGAGCAATCACCAGATCGGTTCGATCGAGCACATCGGCGGGCAGGCCTGCACGAACGTGCTCTATGGCTATGGAAAGCAGATTTTCTGGATCGTCCAAGCCCATGGCCGGATCACGGAGTTCGGCGTTCCCAAAAAGGAGCTCAAGAGGCTTGCCGACTCCGTCGGTATGCCATCCAGTTGCGCCATGAACACGCAGGGCGACCTTGCAGTCGGGATCTTCGGCGGCTCCGGTAGGGGCGACGTCGTGATCTACAAGAACGCGAGCGGTTCGGGCACCATAATGACCACGCAGTTAAACGCAGAGTATTTCGACGGATATGACAACCATGGAAATCTTTTCGCCGACGGTTGGAACAGCAGCGATGTCTTCCAGCTTGTCGAGCTCCCGAGTGGCAGCAGTAAGTTCGAACCGATTACGACGAGCAACACGGTGAAGTTTCCCGGTTCCCTGCAGTGGGACGGCAACTATTTTACCGTCTTCGATCAGGATACGAGTGAGTTCTATCAATACACGATCAGCGGAACGACTGCGACGTTGAAGGGCACGGTACAATTGACGGGTTCCAGCGACTGCTCACAGACTTGGATCGTTAAGGGCTTTGTCTATTGCGCGGATGCGGGCAACGACGGCGGCGAGATTTTTAAGTACCCGGCCGGCGGATCACCGATTGCCGTCTTTACCGGTAATTTCGTGCTCCCGCTCGGCGTGACGGCGGCGAACAAATAGTCTGCGACTCGCCGCAACGGCTAGGCCCTGCGAAGGCGATGGCCTAGCGGATGACGGCGCTCGAGACGTCCGCAGCCGTTCGAAGCGAGTTTCATGCCACGAAGTGCGGCGGGTGCCGCGTTGAGCACGATGGCTGACGCGTACAGGGGTGATAGACCGGTGCGGGAACCAGCGCTTTCCGAGCGAATCGCACAGGCGTGAAAAGCCAGGCACGCGCATGGCTTGTCGTTCTCGGTCTTGCCGCTTGCTCGGGCGGCGGTATTCTCTTTGTCCCTAACGTGCCCGGCGGATCGACCGCGCCTGGCTCGCGTGTCGTCGATGCCAGTTCCTCGGCCTGCGAGGTATCATACGAGGGCGTCATATGGTACGCACTCCCGGCCCGAAGTTTCTCGCCGATCGACTACTTGCGAACGCGCTGCAACTCTGCGGCGCTAAGCGCTAATCCGAATCCGCCCCGGCCGGCGTGGGCAATTCCCAACGGACCGACACAGACGCGCTTCGTCGCAACGTCGCTTCAGCAGGCCTACTCGCTTGCCGGAATGCAGAGCATCGAAGGCTCCGCCGTCGCCGCGCATCTTCCGGAGTCGTGGATGATCGGCAACTTCGAGTATCTGAAGGACGACTCGCCGCTCTATGAGTCCTACCACCAGAAAAACGGCGACGACGTCGAGGCGCAAGATGGCGGAAGGCTTATCGAAGAGATGCAGGGCCGGTTTTCGTGGTATGTTCCGGAGGTCAGCATCGAAGGCGCCGGCCACGAGCGCAAGATCGCGCACTTGATGTCGCAAGGCTACCACGCGTTCTGGGGCATCACTTGGAATAGCCACGGCGTCGACGGAACATGGGACTACGGCGCGCCCTGGGGAAGCTATTGTTCGGACCCGAGCTCGTACAAGCGTCCCGATCGCAACGGCCAATGCCCGCTTCTCGCCCTCGAGTGGACGGCCCGCGATCTAACCCGAGCTTACTTGAGCGGAGACGAAGACTACTTCTCGACCGATCCCGACGACTTGCAGCAACGGGGCGGATTCACGCCTCAGGCGGGCGCGACGTTCATCCGGGAGATCGCCGACGCGTACGCGGCGATTGGTCAAACGCAGCCGGTCGTCATGATGTCGCAGCAGGAGAGCCACGACGAAACCAACCCCGGTGACCCGGAGATCCTCGGCGCACTCTACGATCAGGCGGTGCACGACCGCATGAGGCTTGAGACGCTGGCAGAAGTGGCCGTCGACGGGCCCACCTTCTCGGCCGCGCCGCGCGCCGCTGCATTTCCGTTTATCCCAGGCGGCGTCGCCGTCCCGTCGTCGATCCTAAACGGGCAGACGCTCTATCCGGCGACGATCGATTATCACGATAAGATCGCCGGCATGTCGTTCCTGGCCGGGCACACGCTGCCGACGCGCGTCTTCGAATACGCGCAGGACCCCACGTCGTACTACAACGTACCGCTGGTCGGGTTTCCGCCTTCTGATTTTCCGACCCTGACGGGCGCAGCCGTTCACCACGGCGTGCTCAGCGTCGCGCTGAGCGCGCCGGTTACCATGCATATCGGCATCGCGATTTGGGCCAACCCGCATACACTAGGAATCACCGCGCAGGGGGCGATTCCCGCGGGTCGAGCGGGCGAAGTCATCACCTTCGACGTGAAAGCCGGTCCGAATCAGCTCTCGTTCGCCTGCCCCGGCTGCAAGAGCACGACGTTCACGTACTCGACGTAGCCGGCGACGTTGCGGGAGCCCGCGCGGGGTTGCTCACTGGACGGATTCGCGCCTCGGTTGCCAGTTATCGGGCTATGTAGACGTGAGCTGAAAACGAGCTGAGAACGAAGCGCTACGCCCAGAAATGGCTATGACAAGCTGCTTTTTAGGTGGTCTTAAGTTTCGAGCTGGCGTTCGTAGTCAGCAGCATCGAAATGACCGTGCGATTCTACAATCAGACCGTCGTCGCCGAACCGCCACTCCTCGAATCCGCTGATACGAACGCGTTTTCCACCGCCGCCCGGCCCCGTGTCGGTGCCGGACAGCGTCCACCGATAGATCGTCTTGCCGTCGCGTTCGGCGACGCCGTCCAGCGCGACTGCCAGATCCGGAAATCCTCCATGAAGCGTTGCGCCGCTTCCGCGATGGCGGCGCGTCCCTTCGACGGGATGCCGTCATTGATGGTCAGCGATCCGTCCGTTGAAAAGAAGGCTGCGACTGCGACGGGATCCTGACTGCACCAAGCCGCAGTATACCGCTCGGCAAACGCGCAAATGCTCGTTGCTTCGCGCTTACGGATCTCGAGGTCCACGAATCTGGTAAAAGTTCTCCCCGAAACTGCTTCTACCGACCCGCGTCCACCACGTCCGGACGAGCTTCGCCGAGACGGTCGAGGCGCGATTATTCTGACGCACCTGTGTCGCAAGATAAAGAAGAGAAACGATCACGCCCAGCGACCCAAGAACCTGTCCGACCGCCGCAATGGCTTCCCAGTTCACAAGGCCCGTGGATTCCGGGCCTCCCGAGGTCGGCCTGCATCGTGTCACATTTTGTCACCGACGGGTCGGAAACGGTCGGTATTATGTCATGGGTTCTATATCAGAGCGCCTTTTGCGTCGCCAATGGCGACTACGAGGCAACTCGGCCGCAAACGTAGTAAGCGCCCAAGGGCGAGGCGGTGCGCAGTGAGTGTTTTGGCCTTCTAGAGATCGTCTGGCGGCCGTTGCCGCGGCTGCATGAGGGAGATGAAAAGCTATGAATCGTGCAACGAGACATGTTCGCGACCTGCTGCTTGTCAGCACTTGTACGTTAGCCATCCTTTGGGCAAGCCCCGGATTCGCTTCAAACGCATCGGATTTGCAGGTTATGGTCAAAAATTTGGCTTCCGACATCAATAAGGGCAATTTTAAATCAGTCGCTGCCGCTTGCGCACCTCACGCGTCCATCGTCGATGGGTTCCCGCCCTATGCTTGGCAAACTTGCGCCGACTGGATGGAAGGCTACGAAGCGAACAACAAGGCCATTCAGGCAACCTTGGGTATCCTTTCGCTCGGCAAACCCACCTACGCCGAGGTGAGAGGCAAGCACGCGTACTTGGTCTATCCCGTCACGTTCACCGACACGCAGAATGGCAAACCTGCCTCTTACAAGGGCTTCATGGCGGTGACGCTGCAGAAAACGACGAGTGGTTGGGTTTTTACGGGCATCGCATCTGCGTGGGGCGCGAACTAGCAAGATACTCCACGGTGTCAGATTTTGTCACGGACGGGTCGGAACGGTCGGGTATGGACGGGATCGGCGGGGATCCAGTGCGACGGAATAGCCTTACGGGATAACACTATTCTGTAACTGACGGGGGCGGCTGGAATCCCCGGATGAGGGTTCGACTCCCGGCCATCCCAAATCGTGTTACCCTTAGCGAAGTCGAAGGATGCCCTTATACGTCGTTTTATAATGCGAGGCCTGAGGCTCACAAAGGAGGGGACTATGAAGGCGCCAACACTTATCGGCCTGATCGCGGCGGTGGTGGCGATTTGCGGCTGCGGAGGTACCTCCCAGCTCTCGTCATCGACGCCCCCAATCCAGTCGCAAGATGTCAGCGCAGTGGAGCCGCCTGACCAGGTGACAAAGAGTTGCGGGGCCGGGTTCGATCCTGGTCAGCAATGCATCTGGTGGGTTCCGAAGTCGGGCAATTGGGACATAGACGTTGTCTATGAGGAAACGTACTCTGATGTAAGCGGACTTTTCTACGCCAAGAATACGCTCTACGAGGGCAGCGGGAAAAGCATCTACGTCCTCGTCAAAAGGAAATACCGCTACACCCTCACCGGCCTGACCGGTACACCCGTAGGTATAGCGGCCGACAGCAAAGGCACCGTTTGGGTTAGCAACTCGCCATCGAACCTGCTCAGCGAATTTCCGCCGCATAAGACCAAGCCCTCAGCAACGTATACTGATGCTAATCTGAGCAGTCTCTCTTACGTCGCCGTCGATCGTTTCGATAACGTCTACGTCGAAGGCCAAGGCACCTACGGGATTGAGGTCGACGAACTCTCGCCCGCCACCGGCAGCTTCACGCCAATCGGGACGCCGGGAGAACTCGGCGACACGGCGGGCGGCCTGGCATTTCAAAAGAGCGCAACCGGTTCATATCTCTGGATCAACGACCAGGGCACTTCGAGCGCGTCGGGGCGCATTACGCAGTGGTTGTTTCAAAACGGCGGCTTAAAAAAGATCGGCTCATTCGGGTACGTCGGTACGAACGGCGCGATCTGGGCTGATCCCACCAAAGATACCAAACACGTTTTTGCGACGAATAACGTGCCTTCCGGCTCATATTTCGAGAATAAAGGCGTCGAGTACGCCATGCCGAGCGGCCGCATCGTCAGTGAGTCAAATTCCAGCGAGGAAGTCGCCGAAGACGTCGGCATTGCCGGATCACATAAATACTAAGACTGACATACAGGTGGACCGTGCGCCACAAGTCATCGTAGTGGGCACTTTAGCAGCCAGGTGTCACATTGCGTGACTGACGAGACGGAAACGCTCGGGATCGGGAGGGGCGATTCGAGAACTAGTGCCACGAACAGCCTGACGGATTATCGCGCATTGTAGGCGTTTTGCAAGGTGGCGACGGAAAGGATTCGCGTGAAACGGCGGCCCCTATTCGCGGCGACGGCGGTGCGTATCGAGCTTAGCCCGTACGGCTACTGCGTGTCGAGCGGCGTGTCGGATGGGGGCTGGTGCAAGAAATACTCTAATGGATATTTCGAAGGAATCTTCGAAAACTTGCGCGGCTTCCGGGTGAAGTCGAACGCGTCGTCAAGGCTATTGGCGCGAGCGTCGGTGTAGCCGAGTGAGGTCGGCCCGATGCTGCCGGGCGTGATGCCATTGACCTCCTCGATGAAGCGCAGAATGCTGCCGTACTCGTATTGCACGTGCGATACGTGACCCCGCTTGGCGTACGGCGAGATGATGAGGCAGGGCACGCGGATGCCGAGCCCGCGGTAGTCGAGTTGCGGTGGCGCAGCGTTGTCATAAAAGCCGCCCCAATCGTCCCATGTCACGATGATCGCGCTCGTGTTCCAGTACTTGCTCGCGCCGATGGCATTGACCACCGAGGCGACCCACGAAGGTCCGGTGTCGCTCTGCGCTGCTGGATGGTCCGAATTCTTCTCGTTGGGGGTTACCCAGCTTACCGATGACAGGCGCCCGTGCCTTGCGTCGTTCAAGACCGTCGTTTCGGGCGCAACGATGTTGGCGTTCCAGTCGGGTCCGTAGCGCACGTACTTGATCGCCTCGAATGGCTCCCACATGCCGGCGTTCAGAAGCGTGAACGCATAAAATTTCCAGGAAACGCGGGCGCTGTCCAGCACTTGGGCCATCGTGTTGAATTGATCGAAGCACGGAAACGGGCCATTGTAACGGATTTTTCGATCGGTCGTCAGGTACGAGGTGGTCGTGCCCTGCGAGGAATCACAGTCGTACGGCCCGCTGCTCGGGAAGTCGACCTCCGCTTTCGACGGCGGTTTGAGGTCGTCTGTTCCGGCGACCAGCGTGAGATGGCCGGTGAAGCTTCCGCCGAATTCAGTTGGAAACATTTCATCCGCGAGCACGTATCGTCGCGCCATCGTCCAGTAGGGACGGATCTCGGAGCGCTCGATATACGCGTAGGCGGCGTCTTTATCGGATTTGGGGCGTCCTTGCGCGAAGCCGTCCATCCTGCCGCCATTCCAATCCTTGATCGAAGTGCTCCAGTCGTGCGGCAGCTCTCCCTGATTTCCCTCGAACGTGTCCTCATGCAGCGGCACGGATACGTCGCCGGCTGGGCAGGAGCGCGAGCCGAGTTCGCTGGGGCTGTCGGCGGTTGCGCAGCCGAAGGCCGGCGCGTTAGCGCCGGGATATCCGGCGAAGAAATTGACGAGACTGCGGTTTTCCTGAATTATGACGACGACGTTCTTGATGGGAAGAGTCGTCGACCGCACGGCCGGGAGATCGCTTTGCGCGCTGCTCGGCGGCCCGGAATTCGAAGAACAGCCGGCGAGAATTAGACCAAGCCATGTACCTGCGAGAAGCGGCTTGGGAGCCATGGAGGGCTTGTTTCCGAAGCCCTCCGCCTCATCCCTACGTTACACCGGTCGCGAGCGCGTAAAGGCGCGGATGATCGCGAGCAAGATGATCGCGCCGATGACGGCGCACACGAAACTGCCGAGATTGAACCCGGTCACGCCGATGTGGCCGAACGTCGAGTAGACAAATCCACCGATGACCGCGCCGAGGATGCCCACGATAATGTCGCCGAGGATACCGCCGGGGCCCTCGCCGGGAACGAGAAACTTGGCCACGGCTCCCGCGATGAGCCCGAAGATGATCCACGCCAAAATGCCCACTTGTGTTGTACCTCCCGCGAAGCAGTTTGGCGCTTTATCCCCCGGCGGCGCGAACTCTAAACGAACGCGCCGCGGGAGAGGCTCGGCTTAACTACCCGGCATCTTGGGGCTGAACTTGAGCGTGTAGTTCGCGGGAAACGGATCCGCGCAGTGATCGGCGCGATAGACCTTACCGCCGACCGTCGTCGCGGTCGACACGCAGAGCTGACCGGTCACCGGCAAGTTCGAAAACTTCACTTGCCCGACTCCGTCGGTCGGATCCGAGGCGATCGCTCCGGTCGCCTCGCCGTCGAGGATTCCGGTCGATAGGGTGACTTCTAGCTGCGAAATCGGTGCGCCCTTGGCGGTGGTCACCGTGATCGTCGTGGCGCTGGCATTCGGTCCTGCGGGTGCCGCGTTCGACGCCGAATCGTTGCACGCGGCGAGCGCAGCAGCTGCGACCGCGAGTCCCAAGCAACGAACGAAAGACATCTAAAACCTCCTTCGGCATTGTGCCTACGGTAGATTCTAGCCGCCGCAACGGCCGCGGCCTGTCGACGCCGTGAGGAACGGATTAGACTTCGCTAGATCGTCCAGATGGCACGGCACGCGCGAATGCCGTCGGCGATGCCCGCGCGCACGGCCGCCGAATCGTTCGGCGTCTCAGTACGCGATTCGAAGCCGCTGTCGTCCCAGGCGTACCAACCAACATAGCGCGCGCCGTACTCACAGAACGCCGTCGCTTGTTTTCGCATCTCCCCGCGCGTCAAGCCCGGCTGATAGAAGCGCCGCGCGTACGAGCCGCCCCATGCCTGGCCGATGCCGTAGAGCGGCGTCTTGGCCAGGTGCCAGCCGCGTTTCTCTAAGCTGCGCGCCATCGCGGGCAGCAACGCCGTCATCGACCAATCGAGGCGTTTGCCGTTAGACGGATGGCGTCGCCCGAACGGCGAGTAGTTGTACCACCCCACCACGTCGCAGCCGCCGTTGGAATAGTTGGCGGCGGTGCCGGGATCCCACTCCACTTTCCCCGGCTTGGCGATGCCGGCGCCGAATCCGCAGATCGCGGGCAGCCCCGGCGTCTGCGCGGCGATTTCCGCGTGCACTTTTCGCAGCAGATTGCGGCCGCTGCCGTAATCCCACCACGCCCAGTCGTCGAGCACCCAGTAGCCCACGACGTAGGGACGCTTCGCGTCGTGCGCAAGAATGCGGGCGGCTTCGCGTAGCACGATTGGTTCGGACCTGATGCGCGGGTTTTCGTCGGTGCGGCAATAGGGGTTGTAGCCGTAGCTGCTCGGCGGCGGCTTAGTCGTGTGCGTGCGATGGCACTCCCAATAGAACAGCAGGCCCGAGATGCTGCCGTCGATCACCGAGATCCCGCGTGTGGCCAGCGCCCTTTGGAGCGCGCTGCCCGGCGCCGGCGATCCACCGTAGAGAATCGTCGTGTCGATACCTTGGGCGCCGGCCGTCGTGGCGCGCTTCGGCGTGTCGACGCTGAAACCGATGATCGCGTGATCCCGGAGGCGTGCGCGAACGGCACCGCCCGCAATGCCGCCGTCGCCCGGCAGCGGCTGCACGGCGCCGTGGAGCGCCGTACAGCCGCCGATCGCGACTGCGGCGAGCGCCGCCCAGCCGCGGGCGCGCGATCTCACGCGCTAGTGAACGGGCGTTAGCGTGTCGGGACCGATGCCGCTGATCTCGATGACCGTCGGGCCCTTTGCCATCGCATAGTGGTGAACGCCGGCCGGCACCGACACAACCGAGCCGGGGCCGAGCGCCTTCATCGTGGCGACGTTCATCGTGTCGCCGATCCCCACCAAGAACGTCCCGCTGATCACGACGACGTTCTCCGTGAGGCGATGGTAGTGCGGGGGCGCCTTGGCACCGTCGGATGCTTTCAAGAAGTAGGCGTAATAGGCGCCGGCCTTGCTCGGGTCGCCAACGATCGGCCCCATTTCGAAGCCCTTGAAGCCCGGGACGGCCTTCCAGGTTACGGTTTCCGGCGACACGATCACCGGCGCCGGCGAGGCCGACGCGATCGCCGACAGCGCGGCGAACGCGAGCGCTGCCAGCGAGAGACGCGAGAGTAGCATGTCGAGTACCTCCGTTATTTATTTGGCTGCGTGGGGAGATGCGATTGCGGTCAGAAGATCGGGCGTTCCGGCGACGCGCTCGAGATGCGGGTAGCGCAGTCCGTCGTGATAATCGAGCGAGAGCGTCTGATACCAGCCGTCTGCGTCACGATCAGCGCGATCGGCCGGACGTCGACTTGGTCGCGCGCTTCACCGCATACTCCATCGTCTCCGGCGAAAACTGCTGGCCCGTCGACCGCGAGCACTTTCATCCCGGGGGCCAGGCCGGCGCTCCACGCCGGAGAGTCTTCGCGCACGTCCTGCACGTCGCCCTCGTCGCTCAGGTTGGCACCGTAGGCGTACCATCCCGTCACGCTCGTGATCGTTCGGCGGCCGTCCGGCGAGAAACACGTTGGGCTGGGCCGTGTAGACGAGCTGCCATCCGGCGCGGGCCAGCTCGTCGGTGGGCGGATGCGTCGCGGCGGATACACGTATGTTGCGAAGAACGCGTGCCAATCGTACGGCTCGACCTCGTCGAGCAGCTGCTCGACCTGCGTCGCGCGTGTAGGTCACGACCATCGGGCCGGTCGTGCGACGGCTCGGTGAAGCGATGGAGAAACGTCGTCGAGCGAGCGCGCGCCGTTCGAGCGCTGACGAATGATCGTATCGACGTCGAGCCAGACCAGCTCGCCTTCAGTCGTAGAAGTCGTCCGAGCCGCGGCGAATTGCCGTACTCGCCGCGAGCCACGTAATAGTACGGCGCGCCGGTCGTGACGTCGATGATCGGCGTCGTCGCTCCGCCCGGTCTCGTAATCGATGTCGGCGTAGACGCTCGCGACGTACTCCGGATATGGCTTGGGCTCGCGAATGCCCGAGCGAAACGAGAGCACGTCGCCGAGTATTGATTCATGCCTTCGTAGACCCACAGCAGATCGGTCTTCTGCGGCACTTGGAAGTTGGGCGTCGTCAGGTCGGCCGGCCGGCGATACTTGCCGTTCCACGAGTGCGAGAACTCGTGCGTGACGAGATCGCCGTCGGTGAGCGAGTCGCGCCGGATCGGTGAGAAAATCGTCGGCGCGCGCGATTGTCGCTGGACTGATGGTGCTCGATGCCTTGCGAGGTCGACCGAGTCGCTGAGCGTCGAGCAGCGCGTGGTAATCGTCGAAGTGGCGCGAGCCGTACATTGCGAATGTCTCCGCCGGCACGCGCTCGTAGGCCGCGAGCAACCCGCTCGGAATCTCGAGGACTTGCGGATAGTCGGCGAACGCGTCGAGCTGCACGAAAGCGTCGCCGTCGCGCCACAGATCCCATTTCCGCACGTAGCGCCCCAAGTCGAGCGGCGAATCCACCAGCATGTCGAGCGGCGTAACCGTCGAAATCGACGCGGTCGCCGCTGCGCGATCGCGCCGCGCAACGCGGTCGCGTAATCCCACTCCGGGAGGCAAAACGATCGACGGCTTCACGAAATACTGGTGCGAGTCGACGCCGTCCTGATAGAGCAGCGCGCGATTCCAGTTCACACCGCCAGCGAGTGCGTCGACATCATGTCGCCCGGCGCGTTCATCAGCACGTCGAAGTCGACGTCGACGCGGCCGCGCGCCGGCGGGACGGTTGACGTGAAAGGCGTAGAGATCGACCGGATCGCGATGCCAGTCGAGCGGCGTGCCGTCGGCGGAGACGCGCAGCGTCGGCGAGGTCGTTGAGCGGTCCCGTCGGTCCGTGCTCGCCCGGAATCCACTTGGGATAGACGATCGTGAAGTGCGCCCGGGACGGCCGGGCATGCGCTCGTGCACGAACATGATGCCGCGCGGCCGCTCGCGAGGCGTCGAGCACGAGCGTGACGGGCGTTGCTCGGTCGCGTACGGCGCTCGCTGCGGCGATCTCGGCCGCCGGAGCCGCACAGGGCGCCAGCAGGGCGCAGCAAGATCAGGGCGAGCATCGGGCGCGGCATCCTCGGCCGGTTCGCAGCGCACGTGTGCGACCTGCCGCTTGGCGGCAGGTCCGGCGGCGCACCGATAACCAAAGTGCCCACGGTTCTTCTTACCATCCCCGCCTTTCCGACGGAGGTCGCTATAACCACGTGAAGATCGTGGTGACGGTTAAGCTCGTTCCGGATCCGAACGCCGAGAAGCGCATCGATCCGCAGACCAAACGGTCTGGTGCGCACCGGCGTCGAGACGGTTCTCAATCCGTACGACGAGTACGCGCTCGAGGCCGGGCTTCAACTGAAGGAACGCGCCGGCGGCGACACGCGCGTCACCGTCTTTTCGATGGCGCCCGAGCCGCTGAAAGAGACGCTGCGCAAGGCGCTGGCGATGGGCGCGGACGACGCCGTCTTGCTTAGCGACGCAGGCCTCGAGGGAAGCGACGTTTGGGCGACTGCCTACGCGATGGCGCACGCGCTGCGCAAGCTCGACTTCGATCTGCTCGATCGTCGGCGGACTGACCGACGACAGCAGCACCGGCGCCGTTCCCGGCGCGCTGGCGGAGCATCTCGGGCTTCCGTGCGTCACCAACGCGCGTAAGGTCGAGATCGTCGACGGCGAGCTTGCGCGGTCGAGCGCGAGACCGACGCCGGCTATCAGACCGTTCGCGCGCCGCTGCCGGCCCTGCTCACGACGGCGCTGACCTTCGGCGAGCCGCGCTACGCGTCGCTCAAAGGCATCATGGGCGCCAAGAAAAAGACGATCGCCACGACTGCGCTGCCGGACCTCGCGCTCGAGCTGCCCGTCGGCGACAGGCGGCTCGAAGACGGAGCTGCGCGCGTTTGCGCCGCCGCCCGTTCGCGGCAAGGGCGAGACCGGTCGAAGCCGCCGACGGCGCGGCCGGCGCGCAGGCGATCTTCGAATTTCTTCAGAGAGAAGAAGCTGGTCTGAGCCGTGAAAAACGTCATCGTTTACGTCGAGCATCGCCAGGGCGCAGACGCGCAAGGTCACGTTCGAGCTCGCGACCGAGGCGCGGCGACTCGCCGACGCGCTCGGCGGCAAGGCCGCCGCAGTCGTCTGGGCGCCGGGCGCGGCGAAGCTCGCCGAGTCGCTTGCGCGCTATCCGCTCGACGACGATCTACGTCAACGAAGATCCCGACGTCGACGCTTTCTGCTCGATCCGGTCGTCGACTATCTCGCAAGCGGCCGCGCAGAGCGCCGGGCCGTCGTTGGTGCTGATCCCCAACACGCTTTCCGGACGCGACGTCGCCGGGCCGCCTCATGGCGCGGCTCGGCGCCGGCATCGTCGCCGACGTCGTCGACGTGCACGTCGAGGGCGGCGCGGTGATCTGCGTTTCGCCGAAGCTGGGCGGCGCGCTCGTCACCGACGTGCGCGCTGCGCCCGCGCGATTACGGCGTCGCGACCGTCCGCCCGAACGCCTTTGCCGCGGCGCCCGGCGGCGCGGGCGCGCGAGATCGTGCCGCTCGAGAAGCCGGCCGAAGACGTACGCCGCGCACGATCGAGAGCGACGTCGAGGAAGGCGCCGGCGAGCTGGCGCTCGAGGAAGCGCCGGTCGTCATTGCCGGCGGCCGCGGGCTCGGCGGACCGGAACCCTTCGACACGTTGTTGAAGCCACTCGCCCGTGCGCTCGGCGGCGCCGTCGGCGCATCGCGAGCGGCGGCCGATGCCGGATGGGTGCCGTACAACTTGCAGATCGGGCAAACCGGCAAGACGGTGACGCCGAAGTCTGTACATCGCCGTCGGCATCTCGGGCGCCATCCAGCACAAAGTCGGCATGCGCGTCCTCCGGCACGATCGTCGCCATCAACAAGGACGCGGCCGCGCCGATTGCCGAGTTCTCCGATCTGCTCGTGGTCGGCGACGCGTTTCGCATCGTGCCCGAGCTGACGAAAATGATCGAAGCATGCTAAAGGACAGGTACTCTTGAAACGAATTTCGGACTCATCGCGCTGATCGCGCTCGCTTTTGTCGTGGGCGTCGCGGCCACGACGCCGACGGCGCAAGCCGGGCTCTTCGGCGGGGCAAAGAAAGCGCACGCCGAGTCCCTCGCCGTCGCCGTCGGCATTGCCGACGGCGAGCCCCGAGCCGCCGAACGTCGCGATTCCGCGGCTCAGGCGAAGCTGAAGGCAAACCCGAGCGATCAGACTGGCGATGGCGCAGCTCGCGGCGCAATATCTGCAGGTCAACCGGCCCGACATCACGCTGCAGTATACGCAGCACTTGCTGCAGCTCGGGCGACAAGACCGTGCAGGTCTACTACTACGACGGCTTGGCCAAGAGCAGATGGGCAACGCCGCCGTGGCAACCTACGACCTCGAGCAAGCCTCCAATCTCGATCCCACCAACCTCGGCGTGCTCGCGCAGCTGGCCGACGTCTACCTCAAGACGAACGCGCTACAACGACGCCGAGCGCATCGCCAAGCGCGCCGTGACGTTCAACAAGAACGATCCCGGGGCGCTGATGACGCTGGGTAGCGTCTATGCGGCGGAGCAGCATTTCGACGATGCGCGCGCACGTTCGAAGCGGCGCTTCGTCCTCAACCCGAAAGACACGGCACCGATCTTCCAGATCGCCACGACCTACGCGCAGCAAGATAACATTCCGATGGCGCTGCAGACGATCGGCCGCGCGCTGGCGATCGATCCGCGCAACGTTCAGGCGCTGGTCTTCAAGGCCGATCTCTACGGCCGCCAGCACGACGACGCGAAAGCCGTCGCCGCCTACGACGACGCCATCGTCGCCGCGCCGACCGACGACGAGAAGGTCGCGATCATGGTGCGTAAGGCGGCTACTTCGTTCAGCGAGAAGAAGGACGCGCAAGGCGTCGCGATCCTGCAGCAGATGATCACGCAGTATCCCAAGGTCCCGGCGGGCTTCGTGGCCTACGGCGACTACTTCGCGACGCAGCATCAATACGACAAGGCCGTCGGCACAGTGGCAAGCCGCCCTGGCGCTCGATCCCGACAACGCCGGCGCGCTGATGGGCCTCGGTGAGGCTTCCGATGCAGCGGGGCAAGCCTCAACGACAGCGTCGAGCTACCTCAAGAACTACACGCAGATCTCGCCCGACGCGCAGGGCTACGCGCTGCTGGGCCAAGCCTATTCGCGAGTCCACGACTACTCGGGCGCGCGCGACGCCTGCGGCAAGAGCTTCGAGATTCAGCGTTCGCCGGCGACGCTCGCGTGCGTCGCGGGCGCCGACTTCGAGCTGCAGCAACTACAAAGAGGCGGCGCAAATCTTCGACGCGCTCGACAAGGCGGCCAAGGGCTACCTCGACGCGAATCCGCCGCTGCTCTACATGGCCGCGAAGTCGTACGCAGGCGCCAATCAGTGCACGAAAGCGGCGGCGACGTACAAGCGGCTGCTGCCGATGATGAAGAAGGGGACGAAGGACTACGACAGACGTGCAGCAAGGCCGCGACGCAGTCCGTGTCATTCCAAGCACGGCGCGCGCTGAAGTTCGTCACCGATCCACTCTACGCCGCAGCATCTGCGCGGCGTCGCGCATCCCGAACGTCCGGACCGCGTCGAGCCGTGGTCGCGCGCCTGCGCGCCGCGGCGTGCTCGCCGAGCCGATCGCGGCGCGCGATGCCTACCGACGAGGAGACTCGAGCGCGTGCACACTCGCGCCTACGTCGAGCTCGTCGAACGCGAGATCGGCCGGCTGACGAGCGCGCGCTATCTTTCGACCGGCGACACCATCGTCGACGCAGGCTCGTGGCGCGCGGCGCGGCGCGCCGCGGGCGGTGCGATCGCGGCTGTCGAGGCCACGCTCTGCGAACGGCGAGGCCGTCTTCGCGCTCGTTCGGCCGCCCGGTCATCACGCCGAGCCGGATCGCGGGATGGGCTTTTGCCTCTTCAACAACGTGGCGATCGCCGCGCGCGCGCTACCAAGCGGCCTACGGCGGCCGCGTCTTGATCGTCGACTTCGACTATCACCACGGCAACGGAACCGAAGCCGTCGCCGGCGCCGGGCTTTCGTACGTCTCGACGCACGCCATCCGGCCTATCCCGGCACCGGCACGCGCAGCTATCTGCTCGACGACGACTCGTCGCCAACGTTCCGCTGCCGGCGAGCGGAGTCTCGACCGAAGCGCTTCGTCGCCGTCTGGGAAGCCTGCTTCCGCTCGTCGCGCGAGACCGTTCGTCCCGACGCGGTGATGGTCAGCGCCGGATTCGACTACGTCGCCGGCGACGAGGTCGGCGACCTTGGCGTCGGCGTCGAGGCGGCCGCGCCCGCTTGCGGCGGCCATCCGCCGCGTGGCCGAAGAGTATTGCGGCGGCCGCGTCGCCTACGTGCTCGAGGGCGGCTACGGCCTCGACGCCATCGAGCGCTCGATCGCGGCGATCGCCGAGGTCGCCGATCGAAGCAGCGCGCCGCCGCCGAGCGGCGCCGAAGCAGTGCGCCCTTCCGCGCGACGTACGCGCGAGCGTGCTCAGGCCTTCGAACGAGCTCGCTCAAGGAAGCTGAGCGAGCCCTGACGAACTAGCCTCGATTAAGCAACGGGTACGCCGCATTGGCGCCCGCTTGCAAATTTTGAAAACTCGAGGAGGTACGAATGATGACGGAGATCGCTCCGGCATCTCGCCACCGCGCTCGTGCTGCTCGTCGCATTCGTTTGCCAGGAAACATGGGCACTGGCAGGCGTGACGGGCGGTCTGACTGGTAGCGGTCCTCGATGCCGAAACGTCGGCTCCCGTCGCGGGAGCAGAAGTCACCGCTACAAGCCCCTCGCAAACGGCCACCGTCACGACCGATGCCGCGGGTCATTTTTCGTTCCTGACGCTTGCTCCGGACACGTATACGGTGACCGCGTCGAAGAGCGGTTATCAATCGACGAGCGTTCCCGGTCAAATCGTCTTCGCCGACACGGTGCAAATCGTTTCGGTGCGCATACCGAAGGCGCTTAAGACGATCGCGCACGTGACGTCAACGGCGGCGGCTCGCTCGTCAAATCCGGCACCACCGCCGACGTCTACTCGATCAACGCCGCGACGCAAGCCGCGACCGCCGCACTGGGCGGCGGCGGACTGCATCAATCAGGCCTACTCGGCGATCTCGACGGTTCCGGGTGCCTACGTCATCCCCAACCAGACCGGCTACTACGCCACGATCAACATTCGCGGCGGCGACTACGACCAAGTCGGTTACGAGTTCGACGGCGTTCCGGTCAACCGTTCGTTCGACAACTACGCGTCGAGCTCGGCGTCGTCGCTGGGTAACGCCGAAGTTCAGGTCTATACCGGCGCCAACCCGGCCAACTCCGAAGGCCAAGGTCTTTCCGGCTTCATCAACCAGGTCATCAAGACCGGGCACGTATCCCGGCTTACGCGACGGGCTCGCTCAGGAATCGGGACGCCCAACCTTCTACCATCGCGCGCTCGATCGAAATCGGCGGCGCCACGCCCGACCGCCTCTTCTCGTACTACATCGGCATTGCCGGTTGCAACCAGGCGTGCGAACTACGTCAACAATAACAACGGCTCCGAGTACGACAACTGGCTCGGGGCGCCGCTGGGCATCGTCGGCGGACCCGTACGGGAATCCGTTCGCTCCCGGCTGGTCGCTCTTCTTCGGCGGTACGGGCAACTCGTTATTTTCCGCTTGGGCCCGCCGGCAACTACGGCGCAACTTCGCGACGATTTACGCGCGCAACATCGTCGCCAACGTGCACATCGGCATTCCGCATCACAACGACGCCGGGCGCGACGACGTTCAGATCCTCTACACCGACGAGGCACTGAAGAACCAGATCTACCTCTCCGGCAACGACGTCGCTTCCCCGTTCTGCACCGGCGCCGGCCGCGCAGAGCGGAACGGCGTGCATGAATCTGATTAACGGCGAGATTAACTCGCTCTTTACGGCGGCGGCAGCGTTCCCGTATGGCTCGTCGCTGCCGGTAACCTGGCTCAACACTTACTACGTGGGGCTGCAATCAGTCGGTCGGCGGCACCTACAGCGCAACGTCGCTCAACGCGCATGGCGAGTTGCGTCCGACCCTACACGTTTCCCGAGCGGAACCAACACCGGCTCGCCGTCACGAATCCCAACGTCGATTCCATCGGCGGCGCGCGACAACTCGTAGAACGACACGGCGATCGTCAAAGTGCAGTACACGAAGAACTTCGGCTCGACGGCGTTCCTGCGGCTGTACGGCTACACGTTCTACAGCGATTGGTTCCTCAATGGACCGTATAGCACGAGCTTCTGCAACTTCGTCTGTCCGCTGACGCCCCCGACTACGAGCTGAACACGCACACCCGCGGGCTTCAGCGCCGAGTTCCAGGATCAGATCAATCCAGCAGAACCTGCTCAGCATTGCAGGATCGTACACGACGGCCAACATCGTGCGCGACAACAACGGCTTCTACGGCGTCGGCGGCAACGAGGCCGTCCTCGTGAATTCGGCAACGATCCATACGGCGGCTATTGCTTCGCACGGTACGGAAGCGCGCAGCGCCGTCGTGAACTGTCACGGTAACACGATCGCGCTGTCGGCGCCGCCGCGAATACGACCGTGCCATCGTTCGGTCTGCCGTCGCTGGGCGGCGTCACGTGCGATTCCGGGCAAGCCGCAGGTCGGTAACGCTTGCACCTACATGATCGCGGAAAACGGCCTCGCCGGCACGTACAGCGGTACGATAGCCGAACGTTCTACTCGGCGTCGATGACCGATCAGTTCCGGCCGACGGACAAGTGGCTTATCAACGCGGGCATTCGGCTCGACAGCTACGGCTTCGTCGGGCAGAACACGCTCGACCCGCCGCTCGGCGGGTCGGCCGCAGCGCGCGCCTTCTGGTTCAACGCGTACAATCTCGACAACTGCGTCAACAACCGACCGGTGCGCTTCCGGACGCGAATCCGAGTCCCGGGAGCAGACGTGTCCCGCCGGGTTCGCACGCCGCGAACGTTCAGAACGTCCCGTCGCAGACCTATACGTTCAACATCTAGCAGCCGCGCATCAGCGGAACGTACACCTCGAATCCCGACGACGTCTTCCGCTTCTCGTACGGGCGGTACACGCGAGGCGCCCAACACCGCGTTCGAGCAGTACAACACGCGGCAAGAAGACCTGGCCGACTACATCGGGTCGCACTTCTTGGCCTTCGGCCGCAACACGCCGGGCTATCCGATTCAGCCGCCGACCTCGATCAACTACGACCTCTCGTGGGAGCATCGCTTCAAGGACACGGATCTCTCGTTCAAGCTGACGCCGTTCCTGCGCCAGACGCAAAATCAGATTCAGCAGTTCTTCCTCGACCCGATCCAGGGCTTCGTCTCCGGCCTGAACGTCGGAAGCCAGCGCAGCGAAGGCGTCGAGTTCCAGATGCAAAAGGGCGACTTCTCGCGCGACGGCATCTCGGGACTGCTCTCGTTCGCCTACACCAACTCGTACATCCACTACGGGCCGATCGCGGCCGGAGCATCGGGAAGCGACGGTGCTTGGGCCGATCAACAACTCGATCGCGCAATACAACGCCTACACGAAGTTCTGCGCGAACCATCCGAGCTCGATCCAAACACGATGTGCGGCGGCAGCACGAGCAACGGATGCAACCGGCCAACGCCTGCTACAACGGCGACGGAACGCCGGTCGGCGCGTTGCCGGGCGGCGGCTGTCCGTCGGACGGATCGCCAATCCGTACTGGAACTCAGCCGCCGCAAGCGCTGGTCGATACCGGCGCAGACGTTTCCGACGTTCGACACCTTCCCGGGCGCCTGGGTCTAAATCGGCGCAAGGATTCGGCTCGCCGTACGTCGGCACGCTCGTCCTGAACTACAAGCACCAAAGGTTGCCATTACGCCGTCGGTGCAATTCCAAGGCGGCGGCAAGTACGGTGATCCGATTTCCGAAGCCGGCATCGACCCGGCCAGCGGCTGCGGCAAGCCGCTTTTCGGCGACCGCTACAATGCCTCGAACTGTCTCGGTGTCGTGGTATTCCCGATCCGTACACCGGGAGCGTACGACGCGCTCGGCGCGTTCACGCAGCCCAACGAGATCATCGCGAACCTGCAGATGTCGTACGACGTCAGCCCGCGCATCCAGTCGTCGGTATCGCTGACGAACATCGTCAACTACTGCTGGGGCGGCACGCAAAGCCCTGGTCGTTCACCGACGGCAACATCTGCGCGTACGGAAACGGAACCAGCGAGCTGGGGGCACGATCTATCCGGTCGCTCCGTACGGCACGCCCGGCGCGGTCGTCAATCCGCCCGGTTACCCCGGCTCGACAGATCCAGCCGTTCCGGAAGTTCCCGTACGAACCGAGCTTCGGCCCGGCGTTGGTCTCGGCCGTGAACTTCTCGACCAAGACCCCGCTCCAGTTCTACATAACGGCGAACATCAAGCTCTAGGAGCGATAGAACGAGGAAAGAGCCCTGGCGTCTTCGTCAGGGCTTTTCTATTCGAGGGCGCGATCTGGCGGAGATCGACGAGGCCAAGTTCGCCGACGAGCGTGTAGTGCAGGTTGCCGTCGCTCCACGCGAGCAGCGCGGTCGATCCGTCTTCGGCGTATTGCGCGTCGCGGCCGTCGACCTGGAGCGCTTGGGGTTGAAGGCGCGTCATGTCGAGCGTCGACGCCTTGGCGTTCTCGAACAGCGAGACGGTCCGAATGCCGTCGGAATAAAGGAAGTGCACCGTGAGCACGCCGCGGAGCTCGACGAGACTGCCCTCGACGGGCGAGAAGCCGTCGGGCAGCGAGCGCGGCTCGCGAGCGGCGAAGCCGGCGTTGCGTACGACGCGGTCGAGATCTTCCGAGGGCTCGCCGAAGACCGGGCCCGGCACCCGTGCATACTGCGTGGGCAGCGCGAAATCGCTCGCGGGCATCGCCGGAGCGAAGCGGATCTCGTCGAAACGCACCTCGCTGACCAGCGAACCGTCCGGCGCGAACTCCTCCTTGTCGAGCACGATCTTGGTCGCGTCGGTCGATGCGCACGAGCATCGTCGAGTGTTTCGTTGCGCTTGCTGATCAGCATCAGGTCGATCGTGCGGCCGGCCGTCGAACGTCTCGACGCCGGTCCGCACGATCCGGTAGTTGTCGCGCAGCAGCGTGAAGTTGGCGTTGAGCGCCGTCGAGTCTTCGACGGCGTCGTTGCGCGTCTCGACGATGCGATGCCGCTTGGCGTCGATCGCGAAGCTCGCATCGCCGCTATTGACTACCGAATCGCCGGAGAGGAGCCGACGGAGCGCTGTAGACGCGCCGCGTCTGGTCGGGAGCGCGATGCTCGATGCGATAGACCGAGGCCTCCGCCGAGCGGCTGCCGATCCGCACAACCACAACGGTGCCGGTATAGGATACCGTCGACGGCGCCGACGACGCCTCGAAGAGCAGCGCTTCGAGCGGCGCGAGGCCGGAAGGTTGCGCGCCGGAGTGCGCCGGCTTCGCCGGCGAATGGGCCTGCTGCGCGCTCGCGAATGCGATGCCGCCGGCAACCAGTGCGATCGCCAGCAGGCTAGCGGGTTTCATCGACCGGTCGTTCGTCGGAGTACGAGGCTTCGGAGGTGAGCATCGCCGGCATCGGCGCGTCCTCGGAGAAGGGCGCGTTGGCCGAAAGCGCGGCGTGACTATCCACGTAATAGGCCGCATCGATCGTCGTCGCCGGCACGGGGGCGCGGACCGTCACAAACCCAATGTAGAGCGCGACCGCGACCGCCGCCGCTGCCGGAACGAGGATCACGGGACGCAACGCAGAGCGCAGGCGCTCCAGCGGGCTCGGCTTCTGCGCGACGGCGGCGCGAATGTTCGCGACCACGCTCTCCGGCAGCTCGCGCTCCTCCGCGGCGGCATGGGCTCGCAGCAGGCCGGTCAGGGCGGCTTCGTCGGCGTGCGCCTGCGCGCACTCCGCGCACGCCGCAACGTGAGCGTGCACGGCGGCGTCGTCGTGGGGTGGAAGTTCGCCGTGGAGGTAGTCCACGAGCTGTTCCTTAGTCGGATGCGTTTCGTTCATGGTGACGACTTCATATGGTGAGTGACGAGGTTGCGGAGTTGCCCGCGGGCGCGGTGCAGCCGCGACCGGACCGTTCCCACCGAGCAGCCGACGATTTGCCCAATCTCCTGATAGCTGCAGCCTTCAACGTCGGCGAGCAGCACGATCTCGCGTTGCTCGGCCGAGAGCCCCGCGAGTGCTTTGGAAACCGGTTCGCTGAGATAGCCTTCGACATACTCCTCGATCGGTTGAATTGCGAGCGGACGGCCGCTGCCGTATTGTTGCGGCTCGTTGTCTTGGGGGATCTCTTCCTGATAACGTCCCTTGCGACGCCGAAGTTCGTCACGGTGCAGATTCGTGACGATGCGATAGATCCAGGAGAGGAAGGAGGTGCCTGGCTTGAAGCTCTTCCAGGCCTTGAAGACGCGGATGAAGGCTTCTTGAGTGAGGTCGCGAGCATCGGCTTCGTTGCGCGTCAGGCGATAGGCGAAGTTATAGGTCGCCTTGCCATACTGCTCGATGGCACGCTCCAAGAAAGCCTGCTGTTCCATGCCCTTCTCCGACGCTTCCTTGCCCCGCTCGAAAGGTCATGCTTCCTTCCGTCGCCAGAGCACGCGAGCAACCGCCCACAGACCCAGCAGCGAGAACAGGGTCAGGAGCGTGAAGAGCGAGAGCTCGAGCAGCGCGATGCCGGCGGACTGACTGCCGCCGCAAAGCGCGATCGCCTCGGCGACGAGCGCCAGCTTGAGGCGCTCGAAGGGATTGCTGGCGAGCCCGGAAACCGCGCGCGCTTGGGCGAGGACGCTCTCGGGATCCCAGCTCGCCCGTCTCGACGATATCGGCGATCCGCCCGTCCGGCGCCACGATAAAGAGGCGGTCGTCGTGCAGAAAGTTGCTCGTGCTCACGCGCATCGAGCTGATTCTGAACTGATCGAGCACGCGAGTGATGGTCGAACCCGTCCCGGTTAACAGCGCCCAGTCGTCGCCCCGAGCGCCGTGCTCGGCGGCGTACGCGCGCAGGATCGCCGGAGAATCGTACTGCGGATCGAGCGTGATTTCGGCGATCGCGAAGCGCGCCGGATCGAGCCGCTGCTGGAGATAGGCGAACTTTTCGCTGATCGCCGGACAGAGCGTGCGGTCGGGGCAGCGCGTGAAGACGAACGAGAGCAGCAAGCGTCTTGCGGTCGAAGGCCGATCCCAGCTTCACCAGGCGCCCGTTTTGGTCGACGAGCTCGGCGGCCGGCAGGCGCGAGCCGATCGTGACGGGCACGACCCGGCCCGCGTCGGGTAGTCCGGGCGCGAAGGCCGCAGCGGCAACGGGAGAGCGCATGATCGGCGGCCTTCCTCCGTCGTCGAGCAGCGCGTCGATGGATGTATTGTCCGGGAACGTCGCCGGCGGTTCGAACCGGTAGCGGCGAATCTCCACCGGGCGCATGCCCGGGACGACGTCCGTGCGCACGATGGCCGAGCGATCGGGCAACATTTGGATCACCACGCCGTGCAGGGGGATCAGGGCCGCCAGCGCGGCGGCCACGAGCGCCGTCATGCGCTCATTCTACCAGGGGTTCGCGCCGCCGGAGCGCAACGATTGTCGCCGATGGAAACTGCGGTCTTCGTAGTCCGCGTCGTTTTGGGCGCCCTGCTGCTGATTGCCGGCGGCCTCAAGGTCGGTCATTCGACCGAGCTTGCCGCCGCGATCGCGGGCTTTCGCCTGGTGCCGGCGGCGATCGCGGGGCCGCTCGCCTTGGCGCTGCCGTATCTCGAGATCGTGCTCGGCGGCTATCTCGTGGTTGGCCTGTTCACACGCCTCGTTGCCGCCGTGGTCGCCGCTCAATTTCTGCTCTACGCGGGCGCGGTCGCGTCGGCCGTGGTCCGGCACATCCCGGCGACCTGCGGCTGCTTCGGCCCCACCGATTCGGCCGTCGCCGATTGGCCGCACGTCGCGTTCGATTTGATGCTTGCGGCCGCGAGCGCGTTCGTTACCTGGCGCGCGCCGGGCACGCTGGCCGTCGATCGCAAGTTGGGCGGCGCGTGAACCGGCGATCGCTTGCGTTTGCGACGATCGGCGTTCTCGCCGTCATCGCGATCGGCGCCGTGCTCTATTACTTCTTCGGGCCCGAGCGCCGGCGCGTGCAGACCGCGTCGCAGGCGCCGATCGTCGGCAAGGCCCAGGTCGGCCAGCCGGCTCCGTGGTTCGAGGTGGCGACGACGGCCGGGCTCTTCGATCTCAACAAGACGACGAAGCCGGTCTTCCTCGAAGTGTTCGCCACATGGTGCCCGCACTGTCAGCGCGAAACTGTGGTCGTCGACAAGCTCTACCGGAAGTATCGTAACAGCGTCGAGTTCGTCGCCGTCTCGGGGAGCGAAACAGCGATGGACGGCACGTCGGCATCGTCGCAGCGCGACGTGCTCGACTGGACGCGCCGATTCCACGTGGAGTATCCGGTCGCGTACGATCCGCTGCTCAGCGTCGCCAACCTCTATCTGCAAGGCGGGTTCCCCACGTTCGCCGCGATCGCGCGCGACAAGCGCGTGACCTATCTCGACAGCGGCGAGATATCGTACCGGGATCTCGACGCGGCCGTTGCAAAGATCGCGCGTTAGCGCGAAACGGTCATACGCCCGGCGGGAACGCGTAGTTGGGCGGCGCGACGAGGGGCGTGCCGATTTCGAGAACGATCTGCTGGTGCGCGCCGAGCGGAATCGCGCTCAGGTCGCCGTCGTACTTCGAGCCGTTCACGTAGGCGGTTACGGACCCGGCGAGCCCGGCGACGCCATCCCGTGTGAGCGGCTGCCCCCAGATGTCGAAGAGCATACCGAGCGTGTACGGGCCGCCTTGGGGCGGCGCGATGTCGGGCGCCTCGATGTGAATGATTCCGCTCGCGTCGTGCGTGTGGATCCAGTACAGGCAGCCGCCCGAGATGTTCGGCGCGAAGCCGATGTACGGCGGCACCTGCATCTGCTTGCCGTTGTAGAAGAGAGCCAGATGCGTGTGCACGTGCAGCGTAGCGTACTCTTGCGTGCCGCAGGCGACGCCGTCAGTCGTGTGGCCGCGTCCGCCCGTGGGCGTGTCGGGATATTTATCCTTTGAAAATTTCACGCCCAGATTCTCGCCGTTGGTCAGCTGGATCGGCTTCGCGCTGGCGTTCGGGCCGGGCGTCGGCGTCGCGTTGGCCTGCGCCACCGAGCGGCTCTGCCACAAGTTGAAGCCGACGAATACGAGGATGATCGCGACCACGGCGATGCCGATTCCAATGTAAATCGGACGCATCGGGTCACGGCGCGGCGGGGGTGCGGCGCCTCCGCGCTGCTGGCGGCGGCGTTCTGCACGGCTCGGTTCTGGCATCGGCTTCCTTCTAAGAGATGGCTTTCAGTGGGGCGGTGACCGCTGCGTCGTCGATCTCCAGCGGTCGTTGCGGCACCAAGTAGTTGGTGACGTAGTCGACCACGGCGTCGGCGAGCGGAGTGACCGGCCGGTCGTAGCCGGTCGCGGAGAGCCGCCGCATGCGGGCGCACGTATAGTATTGGTACTTGCCACGCAAATGCGGCGGCATCTCGACGAACTCGATGCGTTCCGGAAGCTCGAGCGCGTGAAAGATCGGGCGCACGAGCTCCAACCAAGTGTGCGGCCGGCCGGACCCGACGTTGAACAGGCCGGTCGCGCCGCTCTGCCCGAGATGCAGCGTCATTTCGACCGCGTCCTTGACGTAGATGAAGTCGCGCTGCTGCTCGCCGTCGCGATACTCGGGACGGTAGCTCTTGAAGAGGCGCACGCTGCCCGATTCGCGGATCTGCTCGAAGGCCTTCTGCACGATGCTGCGCATCTCGCCCTTGTGGTCTTCGTTAGGCCCGAAGACGTTGAAGTACTTTACCCCGCAGATCTTCGTGTCGAGTCCCGTGCGCTGCGCGTACAGATCGAAGAGATGCTTCGAATACGCGTAGGCATTGAGCGGTCGAAGCGAATGCAGGTCGGCCTCGTCGGAGAGATCCGCCTCGATCCCGCCGTAGGTGGCCGCCGAGGAAGCGTAGACCAGACGAGCGCCGTGATCCACGGCCCACTGCGCCAGGTTCTTCGTGTACTGGTAGTTGTTCCGCAGCAGATAGTCGGCGTCGGTCTCCGTAGTCGACGAGCACGCGCCAAGGTGAAAGATGGTGCGAACGTCGCCGAACGAGCGCCCTTCCGTCAGACCGGCCTCGAAGTCGTCGGCGTCGGCGTAATCGGCAATCCGCAGCGGGACGAGGTGCTTCCACTTCTCGGAACGATCCAGCCGGTCGACGACCAGTATGTCCTCGAGGCCGCGGCGATTCAAAGCCCAAATCAGGGCACTGCCTATGAGGCCGGCGCCCCCGGTAACGACGATTTTCCCGCGGTTGAGATCGTGCATAGCTCCAAAAATTCTAATCCCGCGGGCTCTATGCCGAGTCCTTCGATGAGGACCGGGGATCGTCATCGCGGGCCGAAACGGTAATTCGCGAATGGCTCGCAAGTATAACCGGGCCGGGTTCCGTTTCAGTCACGGGCGACCTGCTTGGATGCCGGCCGTGAAGGTCCGCGGCGGCGCGTAGTGGTTCCCCTGAGCGTTGAGCAGCGTTACATAGAATCGGTCGTTGAGAAGGTTTTGGATCCCAATCGTGAGGGAGGCATTCGCTCCGATTGGAATGCCCTCGCTCGCATTGAAAATCGTATGGGGAGTGGCGGCGCAGTAGCCCCGCGTCCCGTCCGGACAAATATTCGAGGAAAGCCCGCTGCCATACTCGGCGTCGGCCGAGAACCATCCGCCGCCCGCGCCGTTGCTCAATATGCCACCTGCGACGCTGTAGGCTTGGTTGTGATCGGCGGGCGTGAAATCCGCCGGCGAGCCGAAGCACGGAGCGAGGAGCTGCGTCTCGCACCCTTTGTTCAGCGACACCGTATGCGCGATCGAAAGATAGGCCCGCCCGTTGCGCGCGAGGGGCTGCACGTAGTTGACTGCCTCTTGCGACAGCCGGCCCAGCACGTAGTTGATGTCCTGATGCAGGAGCGTGACGCCCACCTGTGTGTCGTCGATGAGGTCGTTGGCGTTTTTTTGCCAGACGCGAAAGCCGAGTTCGCCTGCGCCGAGCGGAAGGTGGCCGCCCAGCTCGAGCTGGGTGTCGCGCTCGGGCTTAAGGTCGAACTGCGCGAGGGTCGGCTGCAGGGGAAGGTTCAGCAATCGCGCCGCCGTCGGCGAGACGTTTTCGAACGAGAACGGTTCGAAGAACCGCCCCACGTAGGCGTAGACGTTGGCACGTTTGCCGAGATACCGGGTCACTTTCAACCGCGGGCTGAACGCGCCGAAACCCTGGGAGAACTCCGTGGACCTGATCGTAAACAAGTCGTAGCGGATCCCGTAGTCGGCTTCCCAGAGGCGGCTCATCCGCCAACTGTCTTGGACGTACGACTGATACGTGTTGCCGACGTTGGGCGCGTCGTCGACGACGGTTGCCGGCGCCGCGGGGGTTCCCGGCGTCACGATCGGCGCCAAGAAGTTATTGGGCTGCAGCGTGAACGCGTAGTCCTTGTCGATCCGAGCCAAATCGTAGGAGACGCCCGCGCGCACCTCGTGCGCCCCGAAACGCTGGGAGTAATCGCCTTGCACGATGTAGTCGATCGCCGTGCGACTGTCGGCGAGCGAGTAGCCGCAGGTGGTCGGACCGAAGTTCCCGGTCTTGACCGCATCGGCGCAATCGGCCGGCGTTCCGCCGTTCCCGAACGGCGGCGGCTCGACGTTGAGCGCCTCGCCATAGATCCAATCGTTGACAGGGTCGCCATAATCCGCGATGTGTGAGACCTTGAGGGCGGGACCAAACGTGATTCCTCCGCTGTCGCCCAGCGCGCGCCGGAACTGAAGGCTGAAGAAGCTGTCCTCTTGCGTCTCACTGTCGTCGGTCGTGGCGGGCTCGCCGTGATCGACGTCGTTCGGGATTTGGAACGTGCCGTAACTATGCACGAACGTGAGGTTCGTGAAGCTGTTGCCGCCGGCCGGAATCGCAACGTCGGCATATTGATTGACGTTGCTTGCGGCGTTATGCGGCGAAGCGAAGTCGGGCGGATCGAGGCCGCGCGTGGTCTGCGAGCCGCCGAGCGATATGGCATAGCCGCCGCCTCCCGCGAGGGGGGCGTGGTAATCCAACGTCGTGTTGACGTCGGTGTAAGAGCCGACGGTCGAAAGGTCGCCAAAGCCCGCGGGCCCGGTGCCGGACTTCGTGGTGAGGTTCAGGATCGATCCGAATTTGAGGCCGTATTGGGCGGGATACGCGCCTTCGATGACGTCGACGTACGATAGATCGTTGAGGTCGATCTCGCTGCCGATGTCGCGGTTGAGCCCTTGGGGAAGCGCGACGCCGTTGATCTGATAATCGATGACGCCATGGTCTCCGTTGATATGGACGACGCCGTTGGCGCCGCGCACCGCGCCGGGCAGCTGTATGAGCATCTCCGGGAAGCTGTTGTTGTAGGGGAGACGAGTCAAATCGGCGCCGTTCAAGGTGACGTCGCTGCCGCTGCCCCGCATGGCGAGCGTACGCGAGACGGTGACTTGCGCGATCTGCTTAGGGGGCGTAAGTGAGAGCGTGACGATCGCGCCGTCGCTACTGAGGTCGACGCGCAGCCGCCCGCGCAAGTCGCCCCGATGCGCCTCGACATCGTACGTTCCGAGCGCGAGCGGCGGAAAGGAGAATCGTCCGTTCGCATCCGTCAGCGTTCTGACGGTAATGTTGTTTCCGGACGCGGTTACCTCGACTCGGCCGGCCCGTGCCCCGTCGGCCGAAACCGTCCCGCTCAGAAAGGCGCTCGCGCTCGTCGCCCCCGACGGCGCGGCGACAATGAAGCCCACGGCAAGGCCGACGATCGCGGCGCAAACGCCGCGCCGCACGAATTGACTCATGATTTCCTCGTAGGGGTAGCAGCGAAATATGATAATAGCGTATCATTATCAAATATGCAAGCTTGTTACGCGGGAGGCGTGCGGCGCGGAGAAAAACATGAGAGCCAGTGAGGACGTCGTGAGCGAAAGCGGCCGCAAGACGAGGCAACGCGACGCGCTGTGGGAGACCATCGAGCGTGCCGAGCGACCGCTCAGCGTAGCCGAACTGCTAGAGGGAGCCTCGCGGCGCGCCGAAGGGCTGGGCGTTGCGACGGTCTATCGCGCGGTCGGGGCGTTGCTCGAGGCGGGCGCCATCGAGCCGGTGGAAATTCCAGGGGAGCCCACACGGTACGAGCGCTCCGATAAAGGCCACCACCACCATTTCCAGTGCGAGAAATGCGATCGAGTCTTCGACATCGCGGGGTGCCTGGACAACGTGCGCAAGCTGGCGCCCCCGAAGTTCCGCGTCAAGGAGCACGCCGTGACGCTCTACGGGCTGTGCGCCGGCTGCGCACGTTAGTGTCGGGGCGCTAGTCTAGAACGGCGCCGAAAGACGCAGCAGGTAGGTCGTGCCGTTCGCGATCTGCGTCGTGTTGAAGCCGTTGGCGACCTTGATCGCGTACTGGTGGTTGAGCACGTTGTCGACGATGAGCGAGATGCCGAGGCCGCGGTCTTGACCGGCTGCGACCCGGCGTGAGATTCCGTCCGGCGGCGATGTCGAACGTCGTGTGCGCCGGAAGCCGGCCGCTGAGATTGGCGTTGGCGCTTTCGAACGCGACCGGAAAGCCGCTGCCGTAGTTGCCTTGCAGCGTCGTAAACCAGCCGCGGTCGGCTCCGAACCGCCAGGTGTACGCGGCGGTCGAGACCACGGTCTCGTCGTGATCCTCGGGTGCGAGCTGGGCGATGCACGGCACGCCGGGTTGGTTGGTGTTGGGAGGAAAGAGGAACGTGGCGCCCGAGACGCAGGCCGCGTACGCAGCCCGAGTACGTCATGCTCAGAAACCACGCGTTGCCGTTCTGCAGCCGATCCTGTAAGCGGAGCTCGGCGCCCGTTGTCGATGCCGATGGCATTGTTGAACACGGCGAAGAGCGGCGTGTTGAGCAGCTGCGTGGTGTCGAGCACGTTCACGGCCGTCCGGCGGAAGACATTGATCGAGCCGGTGAAGGCCGGATTGAACGCATACTGCCAGCCCATCTCGTAGTAGGAGTCGCGCTCGGGCTGCAGGTTGTAGACGGGCACGCCGGTGCAGCCCTGGAGCAACACGCAGTCCTGCCGCACGTCCTCGAGCAGCGGCGCCGCGTAGAAGCGGCCGTAGAAGACGTGGTACGTGTTCTTGCCGCCGTCCCACAGATTCAGGCCGAGGCGCGGGCTGAACATCCAGCCGCCCGTGTAGCCGGTCGAGTGATCGTAGCGCAGGCCGTAGTTGAAGATGCACGTAGTTCGAGACGTGCCAGCTGTCTTGGGCGTAGATGCCGATCTGCGAACCGGCCTGGCCCTGCGTCGGGCGGCGCCGTGAGGTAGTACGGTTGGTCGTGCGTGCCCGACGTCGCACCGCAGCCTTCCGCGTAGTAGCACGCGAAGGCCTGGGTCGCGACGAGGTTCTCGCGGTTCACGTCGAGGCCGACCTTCCACGCGTGGTTCTTCGTGGCGCGAAAGTCGGACAGGCGCAGTCCGATGTAGTTGGCGTAGGTGTTCGAGAGCAGGCCGACGTTGTGCAGCTGTCCGCTGCCGGAGCCCGAGCCGTCGTCGGGGGCGGCGCAGTTCGCGCAGCGCGCGTCGGCGCCGAAGTTCGGGGTGATGCCGAGCACGTCGTTGGGAAGATCGCCGTCGTAGTTGATCCGCGTGGATCGCCACCAGGGAATGACTTGGACGACGCCGTTGCCGTCCTTCGACGTCAGCGTGTAGTTCAGGTTCGAGAAGCGGTCGTACTCGCGCTGCACGTCGTCGGTGCCCGCCGGCGTGAAGATGGGGTCGTAGGGATTGTTCGGATCGGTGTTGATCGGAATCTGGAACTGCGCGAGCTGGTTCGAATAGTCGAAGGCCAGCGTGCTGCGCGGAGTCAGCTGCGTGATGAAGCGGAAGAACTGATCGCTCTGCGACGAGTTGTCGTGAATCGCGTCGAAGGTCGGCGCATCCAGTCCGCGAGCGTTGCTCTGCGTGTTCGCGTTGAGGAACGCCTCGCTCGAGCCAAAGCGCGCCGCCGTCTCGAGCTGGCCCACGCCCTGGGATTGGTTGCCGAAGCCGCCCTCGACGACGCCGTAGAATCCTCGGTGGCACGTCGGTCGGGCGGCTGCTGATAATGTTGACCACGCCGCCCATGCGATCGCCGCCGTACTCGGCGGGAATCGCACCGGTGTAGAGCTCGAGCGAGTCGATGATCTTGGGATCGATGATCTCCGCGAAGT
The DNA here is from genome assembly GCA_963711625.1 of Vulcanimicrobiota bacterium. Classification (GTDB taxonomy): domain Bacteria; phylum Vulcanimicrobiota; class Vulcanimicrobiia; order Vulcanimicrobiales; family Vulcanimicrobiaceae; genus Cybelea. The sequence goes on along the minus strand of OY970207.1, from coordinate 2,861,904 downwards.
TCGACGTCGTCGCGAGCGGCAGCGGGGCGCCGTCGATGTTGTAGGCGACGCCGTGGAAGCCGTTGATGACCGGCTCGTTGTACGAGAAGGGAATGACGCCGGGCAGCGTCGCGAGGGTTTGGTCGAGGCTGTTTTGGACCGGCGAGGTTTGGATCTGCGCGCGGTCGATCTGGTGCACCGACGGCGGGTAGCTCGAGACGCCGGCGTGCGCGCGCGCCGCGGTTTGGCCGATCTGCCGTAGTCTGGTGAGCGGCAGGTCGACGGTCGCGACCTCGCCGCTGCTCAGACGAGACCGTCAGCTGCAGCGGCGACACGCCCGGCAGCTCCGCCGTGACGCGATACGTGCCGAACGGAACGCTGGAGAAGACATACTCGCCGCTCGCAGCCGTCTTGGCGACGAACTTCGAGCCCTCGCCTTCGAGGGTGACCGTCGCGCCGATGGCCGGTTTGCCGTCGATCGTCACGGTGCCGCGGACGAGGCCGCTGACGGCCGCGAGTGCCGGGCAGGCGTATGAAAACGCCAAGAGCGCGGCAATGCTTGCCGCAAAAAGCCGAGACATAGGATCCTCCGATCGTGCTAGTGAGTGCGATCGAGCGCGCTTACGCGCGGGCGAACGCGATCGGAGGCGGACGAGCGAAGCGGCGACGGACGCAGGGCGTCCGCCGCTGCGCCGGGCGTATGTACGGGCGGCGACGCCACGACGGCGTGCGCGTGCTGAATGATACGCGGAGGATGGCGAAGACGGCGCCGGCGATGAGGCCCGTGAGCGCGCGCGCGAGGCGCAGCACGAGCCACGCGGCGAGCCCGATGCCGATCAGCGCGGCGAGCGGCACGGGGCCGCCGTGACGCGGTTCGGCCGCCTCGACGGCGGAATACCATAGAGCCGCTGCTCGCCAGCAGCGCCCCGAGATCCGGAAGGCGTTCGCGTAGGCGAGCCGCCAAAACGCTGCCGTCGGCGACTCCCGCGAGAACCGCTCCAAGCGACCGCGCCAAAAAAGAAGGCGAGCCCGGCGACGGCAGCAATCGACGATTGAACGAGCAACGTCGTGGAACGCGCCGCCCATCACGTGGCCGCCGCCGTAGAGCGCCGTATGGGCCGCCAAGGAGGCAAGCAAGCCTAGCGCGAGCGCGCCCGGAACCTTCCGGAGGGTCACGCGGGTCTTTTCTAGGAGGCGCCAAGGGGAGACCTTGGGGCGGCGTCGTACTGACCCTGCCCCCCTTGGCGAATCTTGCCTCCGGTGGGATTGGAGCATCGAAGGAAAACCGCAGCCATGATGAGCACGCGACCACTCGTCGAAAATGCCGACACCGTCAGCTTGGTCTGCGCATTGCTCGTGCGCTTTCCGGAACTCGCGTCGATCCGCTCGCTGCCCGGCGACCGCACGCTGCGTCTGACCTTCGCGGTTCGCCAGCGTCTCGACCGCACGGCGCAGAGCGCGATCGCCGAGGCGATCGAAGAGCACGTCGACGGCTTTCTCGCGCTGGCGAAGGACGAGCCGCGCGTCGCTGCAGCGTCGAGTGCGAAAGCGACCGTCGCTGACGTTCGTCCACGTGACGCGCGATCTCGAGACCTTTTCCAAGGAAGAGCTGGAGCTGCAGGTGGGGTTCTTCAGCGACCGCTGCGGCGAGGCGCTCGTCCGCAACCCGCTTCCCGACGATCACCTCGAAGCCGATCCGGCGGCCGAAGACGAAGCCGCGCTCTATGCCATCGAGGCATTGCGCGACCCGGCGCAGTCCAAGAGTTTGGTCGGGTTTAGAGAAGAAAAGCGCGTGCTCGTATACTTCCTGAAATCGCAAAAGAAAGCGAAGGCCTCGGCTCGCCGATAGAGAGTCGCGCTCAACCTCCTGCTCATCGGCGACGTCGTCGGGTCCCCGGGGCGCGACACGCTCAAGCGTTGCGTCTCGCTGCTTCGGGAGCAGTACCAGATCCATGCCTGCATCGCCAACGGCGAAAACGCCGCGGGCGGTTTCGGCTTGACCGCGCAGACCGCCGAGGAGATGTTCGCGAGCGGGGTCGACTTCATCACGAGCGGCAACCATATCTTCGATAAGCGCGACTTTGGCGAGTACCTGGAGAACACCAATCGCGTCATCCGGCCGGCGAACTACCCGCCGGCCGTGCCGGGGCGCGGCGCCGGGACCTTTGTCGCCGACGGCGTGACGGTGGGCGTGCTTAATCTCATGGGTCGAACATTTATGCCGCCGGTCGACGATCCGTTCCGCTGTGCCGACGCGTTCGTGGCCGACCTGCGCGCACGAACCCCGGTCGTCATCGTCGACGTGCATGCCGAAGCGACCTCGGAAAAGATCGCGCTTGGCCGGTACCTCGACGGTCGAGTCTCTTGCGTGTTACGGGACGCACACGCACGTGCAGACCGCGGACGAGCAGATTCTTCCCGGCGGCACCGCGTATCATCAGCGACCTGGGCATGACCGGACCGACCGAAGGCGTCATCGGGATGGAGTCGGGTGCCGTGCTCGACCGGTTCCTTACCGGATCTCTCGGAGCGTTTCAGCGTTCAGAAGACCGGTCCGAAACAGTTCTGCGGCGCCGTCGTGTCGGATCGACCCGGCCTCAGGGAAGGCCAATGAGATCAAGCGCGATCTTCTTGAAGGGTATCGCATGAGCGGTGGACGTCACCTTAAAGGTCTCGGCAAAGAGCAATCCCAACGCCGTGGCCGGCGCGCTCGCCGCGGCCCTGCGCGAGCGCGAGAGTTCGGAGCTGCAGGCGGTCGGGGCCGGAGCCATCAATCAGGCCATCAAGGCCGTGGCGATTGCGCGCAGCTACCTGCAAGCGCCCAGCTCGACCTCGTCTGCATCCCGTCGTTCGTCGTCGTCGCCATCGGCGAGAGCGAACGCACCGCCATCTCGCTGATCGTCGAACGCCGTAAGGTAGTCGAACGCCGTCAGGAGAAGAAGAGAGAGTCGTCACCGTTGAAGATTGATCTCCATTCGCATACCAACATGAGCGACGGGACGCTGAGCCCGCAGGAGCTGGCCGATTTCATGGGCGAGCGCGGGGTCGAGCTCTTCTCGATCTCCGATCACGACACGCTGGCGGCCTACGGCCACTTCGAGACGCCCGCCGGTGCCCGCGTTATCACCGGCATCGAGATCAACACGACGTGGCGCAAGAACGAAGTGCACGTGCTCGGTACGGCGTGCCGCCTGGGACCCTCGCCGATCAACGAGCTGCTCGAGTACAACCAGGACAGCGGCGCCTGCGGGCCGTGACGATGGTCGAGCAGCTGCGCGAGGCCGGCTACGCGATTACGCTCGAAGAGGTGCTCACGAAGTCGGGCGGCCGACGCGATCGGGCGCCCGCACGTCGCCAAGGCGCTGGTTCGCATGGGCATCGTCGACAGCGTCGACGAGCCTTCCGCGCATGCTCTGAGCGGCGGCAGGCCGGGCTACGTGCCGCAGATCTACACGACGCCGCAGCACGCCATCGAGACGATTGCGGCGGCGGGCGGCATTCCGGTGCTGGCGCATCCCGGGGCGTCTGAAGACCGCGCGCTGATCGACGAGCTTGCGGGGCCGGCACGGGCTGCGCGGCCTCGAAGTGTTCTATCCGCTCCACGATGCGGCCGAGACCGCGCGAGTTTCGCGAGATTGCCAAGCGCTACGGCCTGGTGATGACCGGCGGCATGGACTTCCACGACATCCGCTATCACACCAAGGGCGTCGGCATGGAGGTGGACGCCGAGGACCATCGCGCCCTTCCTCGAACTCGTCGAAGTCCTGGCGTGATCGCGGCGTCGCGCGGCGGCGCTGGCGCGGCGATTGACGCGCCGACGCGCACGCCGCGGCTCGCGCACTCGGTCGTCGCGCGGCGAGGTCTACGATCTCGATTCGCAACGCGTGCTCTACGCCCGCAATCCCACGCTGCTGATGGTGGCGGCGTCGACGACGAAACTGCTGACCGAAGGCACGAGCCTCGCGTTGCTCGGGCCCGACTTCCGCTGGACGACGCCGGTCTATCGCACCGGTACCGATCGACGGGCAGGGCGTGCTCCACGGCGACCTGGTGCTCGTCGCGAGCGGCGATCCGAATCTCTCGCAGCGCATCCGGCCGACGGCACGCTTGGCGTTCGAAAACGAAGACCACGCCTACGACGGCTCGGCCGACACGAAGGCCGTACCGGGCGATCCGCTCGCCGTGCTGCGCGACCTCGCCGACGCAGGTTCGTCAAGGCCGGCATCAAGCGCGTGGACGGCCGCGTCGCTGGTCGACACGTCGCTCTTTCCCGACCAGGGCGCGGAGGGCGGCACCGGCGTCATCGTGTCGCCGATCGTCGTCAACGACAACGTCGTCGACGTGACGGTGACGCCCGGGCAAGATCGCGGGCGATCCGGTATCGATCGCGGTCTCGCCGCAGACGCCGTACGTCACGTTCGTCAATCACGCGACGACGGGCGCGCCGAAGAGCGATGCGACGATCGACTTGAGCGCAGACGTGCGCGACGCCGGCGGGCAACCACGTCGGTGACGATCGCGGGATGCAGCGCGCCGGGCCCGAGCGTTCTCTACGCCTATCGCGTTCCCGAGCCGACGGTCTTCGCGCAAGCGGCGTTCACGCTCGCGCTGCAAGACGCGGGCGTCTCGATCGCGGGCGACGGGCCGCCGGTTGACCTCGCCGGCACCTCGTCGCGACCTACGCCCGGCAAACCTGGTCGCGCAGCACGTCTCGCCGCCGCTCTCCGAAGACGCCTACATCACGCTGAAGGTCAGCGACAATCTGCACGCCGCACTGATGCCGTATATGTGGGCCGTCTATATGGCGCAGGCAAAGAGCGACTATCTCAAATCCGGATTTCGCGCTCGAGAATCGGCTGCTACAGTCGGCGCGGCCTCGACGCGAATCAGGCCGCGCAGCAGGACGGTCGAGGGCAGCAGCGCCTTCTTCACTCCCGACTTCATGGTGCGCTACCTGCGTGGGTGCGTCGCAGCCATGGTATCCGCAGCTCTATCGCGGACTGCCGATCATGGGCGTGGACGGGACGCTCGTTCGAGCATTCAGAGCGGATCGCCCGCGCGCGGAAAGGTGCATCGCCAAGACCGGCACCGACGGCAGCGACCAACTACCTCGACGACGGCGAGGTCGTGGAAAAAGGCCTCGCCGGCTACATCACCACGCAGGGCGGCCGTCACGTTGCCTTCGCGTTCTACGTCGGCGCGATGAGCGGCCCCAAGGACGAAGACACGAGCGAAGTTGCCGGGCAGATCCTCGGCGGCATGGCCGCCGCGACCTATCTGAACTTATAGCGCAGCGCGCACGCGCGCGAGAATCCGCGACGCTTCCTCTTCCACGGCCGCGAGCAGCGAGGCTTGTTCGTGCGATCGCCGCCTTGTCGCGCATGTAGCGATGGTTGACGCGCACGTTGTACGCGCACGACGCGACGGATGCGACGCGCGAACTCGGCGGCGCAGCCGACGTCGCTCGCGAGCGCACCACGCGGCGCTTCGACGAGCCGGTCGGTGAGCTCGAGCACGCCCAGCGCCAGCGAGCCGCGTGCAGGGGCGCCTCCGCGGCGGCGTGTAGCGCACGCTCGACGGCCGTTTCGACGCGCGGCGCGCTCGGCGTCGTCGCGCTTGGGCAGTGCCTGCGCCGCGACGACGGCGGCGTAGGCGGTTTCGTCGCGACGGCGTGCGTCGTCGAGCTCGTCGCGCAGGCGATCGGCGCGCTCGACGAGCTCGACGATCGGCGGTGAGTCGAATGCGACCCACCATCGCCGCCAGGGCGGCGCCGAGGGCGCCCGCGAGCGCCGCGGCGCTTCCGCCGCCCGGAACTGGGTCGCTCGAGGCGAGGCGGCGCAGGTAATCGTCGATCGTTGCCACGCGATTCTGGTTAGCGGATGGGTTCGGCGTCGCCTGCGGCGAAAGGCCCGCGAGCCTTTTCTCATCGCCTGCAGGAGTCAATAAAGAGTGCCCCTTTTGGATCGAGCCCCGAGCCGTCGAGGGCAGGAACGTTAAAGACCTTGGCCTTGCGGAGAGCTGGCCGATCGAGGATCGCGTGGGCGGCCGGCTACATGCCGGTGCTCGGCACAGATTCGCGACCGTTTCCGAAGGAGAAGCCGCTGCAACGGCGTGCGCATCGGCGCGTGCCTGCACGTCACCACCGAGACCGCGAACCTGATGCTCGCGCTGCAGGCCGGCGGTGCGTCGATCGCGCTCTGCGCGAGCAATCCGCTGTCGACGCAAGACGACGTCGCGGCGGCGCTCTGCGAGTACGGCATCGCCACCTACGCGATCAAGGGCGAAGACAACGCGACCTACTACTCGCACATCGAGTCGGTGATCGCCACGCACCCGCAGATCTCGATGGACGACGGCTGCGATCTGGTCACGACGATCTTCACCAAGCACACGGATCAGCTCGGCGAGCTGATCGGCGGCTGCGAAGAGACGACGACCGGCGTCATTCGCCTGCGGGCGATGCAGCGCGACGGCGTGCTGCCCTATCCGATCGTCGCCGTGAACAACGCGCTGACCAAGCACATGTTCGACAACCGCTACGGCAACGGGCCAGTCGACGCTCGACGGCATCGTCCGCGCGACGAACGTGCTGCTTGCGGGCCGGACGCTCGTCGTCGTCGGCTACGGCTGGTGCGGGCGCGGCATCGCGTCGCGCGCCGCCGGCATGGGCGCGCACGTCGTCGTCACCGAGGTCGATCCGCGCAAGGCGATCGAAGCGGTGATGGACGGCTATCGCGTGATGCCGATGAACGACGCCGCGAAGATCGGCGACATCTTCGTCACGGTGACCGGCAACTATCACGTGGTACGCGAAGAGCACTTCCGTCTGATGAAGGACGGCGCGATCGTCTGCAACTCCGGGCACTTCAACGACGAGCTCGACCTCGAGGCGATCCGCGCGGATCGCGCCGCGACAAGATCGAGCCGCGCGCGTTCGTGGAGCAGTACGAGCTGCACGACGGGCGCCGCGTCTGCATCCTCGCCGACGGCCGCCTGATCAACCTGGCCGCCGCCGAAGGGCACCCGGCCGCGGTGATGGACATGTCGTTCGCGAACCAGGCGCTGGTGACGGCGTATCTCGTGGCGCATCACGACGAGCTGGAGAAGGGCCGCGTCTACGACGTGCCCGTTAGAGATCGACGAGGAGGTCGCGCGGCTCAAGCTCTCGTCGATGGGCGTCGACATCGACGTGCTGACTCCGGAGCAGGTGAAATACATCGCCTCGTGGAGCGAAGGGACGTAGACGAAGCACATGGCTTATCAGCGACTCTTTACCAGCGAGTCGGTGACCGAGGGTCACCCCGACAAGCTGGCCGATCAAATCTCCGACGCGGTGCTCGACGCCCTGCTCAAGGACGATCCGCACTCGCGCGTCGCGGTCGAAACGTTCGCCATCACCGGCCAGATTCACATCGCCGGCGAGGTGACGACGAAGACGTACGTCGACATTCCGAAGATCGCGCGCGAGGTGGTCCGCGACGTCGGCTACACGCGCTCGGCCATCGGATTCGACGCCGAGACGTGCGGCGTGAGCGTGTCGATCGACGAGCAGTCGCCGGACATCGCGCTCGGCGTCGACCGCTCGCTACGAGGCTCGCGCGGGCGACGACGACGAGTTCGAACGCCTCGGCGCCGGCGATCAGGGCATGATGTTCGGCTACGCCTGCCGCGAGACCGAAGAGCTGATGCCGCTGCCGATCGTGCTTGCGCACAACCTCACGCGTCATCTGGCGGCGATGCGCAAGAACGGCGACATTCCGTACCTGCGTCCCGACGGCAAGTCGCAGGTGACGGTCGAGTACGACGGACGATCGCCCCGTCCGCGTCGAGGCCGTGGTCGTGTCGACGCAGCACGATCCGGAGATTCCGCTTGGAAGAGATTCGCCGCGAGATCACCGAGCAAGGTGATCGACCACGTGATCCCGGGCTCGATGCGCGACGAGCGCACGCGCGTCTACGTGAATCCGACCGGCCGGTTCGTCGTCGGCGGCCCGAAGGGCGACGCGGGCTGACCGGACGCAAGATCATCGCCGACACGTACGGCGGCATGGCGCGCCACGGCGGCGGCGCGTTCTCGGGTAAGGATCCGACCAAGGTCGATCGCTCGGGCGCGTATGCGGCGCGCTGGGTGGCGAAGAACGTCGTCGCGGCCGGGCTCGCCGACCGCTGCGAGGTGCAGGTGGCCTATGCCATCGGCGTCGCGCACCCGATGAGCGTCTTCGTCGAAACCTTCGGCACCGCTCACGTGCCGGAAGACCGGATCGCGCAGGCCGTCATGGAGATCTTCGACCTGCGGCCGGCGGCGATCATTCATCATCTCAATCTGCGACGCCCGATCTACAAGCAGACGGCGGCGTACGGTCACTTCGGCCGTCCCGACCTCGACCTGCCGTGGGAACGCGTCGATCGAGTCGAAGCGCTTCGCCGGGCCACCGCGTTTCATGGAGAACAACTGCGTGTACCGAACTTTGCAAGCTAACGCGGCGGGGCTCGCCGCACTCGTCGCGCTGGCATCGCTTGCGCCCGCGCGGTGCGACGACCCTCATGCCGTCGCAGACGTTCAAAGCCGGGACCAAGATCGCGTGCGTCCTCGACGAGGCGATCAACTCGGCGACGCTCGAAGGTGGGCACGGACTTCAAGCTGAAGGTCGTCGATACGTCGCATCCGGCGCTCGTGAACTCGGAGATTCACGGCGTCGTGACCGACGTGGATCAGCCGTCGGGCGCCAATCGCGCGCGCATTGCCTTCTTGCTGACGACGATCCATCTGCCCAACGGCAGCAAGAAGATGATCGTGGCTTACGTGGTCAACAAGCGCGTCACGCCGTACAATCCCGTGGCCGTCGCGCAGAACAAGCAGCAGATGATGGCGGCGCCTCCGTTGCCCAACGGCACGGTGACGCCGGGACCGATCGCGTGGCAGATGCGCATCGGCGGCGGCGGATCTTCCAGCATGTCCAACAGCCCGACGACGACCGTCGGCGGCTACGTATATGCGGCGACAGCGCACGAGCCGATCGTGGTCACCGCAGGGCCAATCGGTGACGATCCAGCTGCAGCAACCGCTGACGATTCCGTAGCTCTGCTGTCGTCATTCTGAGCGAAGCGAGCGATAGCGAACGGAGCGCCGACGACTACCTCGGACTGAGCAGCTGCTCCATCGTGCACTGACGCGGCGGCTTGTCCGGACGCCATCGCAGTAGGCGCGCGGCGTGGCGGAAACGCCGCGCGGTGACGTGATCGAAGGCGACCTCCACAACGATCTTGCGGCCGCACGGGAAACCACTCCGACTCCTTGCTCGCGGCGCCAGCGGCTCGGACCGCCCGGCGCAGTCCCGGTAAATCCGGGCGGCTCGACGATCGGCCGCAGCAACTCGCCGGCCCGGCGGCGTTCGCTCGCGCGCCATCGAGCCGACGAAGCCGACGTGATGCAGCTTTCCTCGTCGTCGTAGAGGCCGAGCAGCAGCGACGCGATCGTGCCGTCGGACGAGGCGCGAAATCCGCCGACACGCAATCCGCCGTGTAGCTGCGCTTGATCTTGACCGCGGCGTCGCGGCTGCCGAACGCGTAGGGCACGTCGCGCTTGGCGATGACGCCGTCGAGCCGCGCCAGGCTGCCGCCGAGCCACTGCCGCGCGAGCGCGACGTCGGACGTCGCCGGAGAGAGCCGCACGCTGCCGCTCGGTGTGAAGTTGCGCTCGACGAAGGCTCTCGAGCTGCTCGCGGCGAGACTCGAGCGTGCGCTCGAAGAGCGCGCTGCGATCGTCGACCAGCAGGTCGAAGAGCACGTATACCGCGGGCGTCTCGACGGCCAGCGTTCGCACGCGGCTCTCCGCCGGATGGATCCGCTGCAGCAGCGCGTCGAAATCGGCGCCGTCGCCGCTTGGAATCAGCAGCTCGCCGTCGGTGACGAACTTCTGCCGGCCGCACTCGCAGCAGTGCGGCGACGATCTCGGGGAAGTAGCGCGTCAGCGACTCGCCGGATTTCGACTGCAGCTCGACGTCGTCGCCGTCGCGAAACGCGATGCAGCGAAAGCCGTCCCACTTCGGCTCGTACGTCCACTCCGGTCCCTCGGGGATGCGCGCGAGCGTGGCGCGTCTCCATCGGTTCGATGGGCGGCCGCAAGAGTAGCGCTTCAAACCGCAAGTTTGAAGCGGCCGCGGCTCGAGAGCAGCGGCTTCCACAGATCGCCGACGCGCGATGCGCTCGGCGACGTTGAACATGGTGAAGTCGGCGGGCTCGCAGCCGGCCTCGATCTCGGACCACTCGACCGGCGTGGAGACCATCGCGGCCTCGTTCGCGCGCACCGAATAGATAGACGCCAGCGTGCGGCCCCAGGCGTTCTGATTGTAGTCGACCAGCACGTGGCGCTTCGGGACGCTTGGCGACGCGATACTCGGCGGTGAGCACGTCGGGATGCGCGCGAGCCATCTGATGCCCGATTTCCTTGGCGATCTCCCACACCTCGTGCTGCGTCGGACCGATGCGGATAGCGACGTAGATGTGCACGCCCTTGCTGCCGGTCGTCTTGACGAACGGCGTCATGCGCAGGCCGCGCAGCACGTCGGCGACGATCAGCGCGCCCTCGCGGACGACGGAGAACGGCGTCTCCGGCGTGGGGTCGAGGTCGAAGTGGATGTAGAGCGGGCGGTTCGGATCGTCGCAGAGCGCGTACCACGGGTTGAGATCGATGCAGCCCAAGTTGATCATCCACAGCAGCGACGCCCGGTCGTCGATGACGGGAAAGTCGATGACGTTGCCCGAGCGGTGCTCGATGGTGCACGTGCGGATCCACTCGGGCCGCGGCGACGGCGTGCGCTTCATATAGAAGAAGTCGCCGGTGACGCCGTGCGGGTAGCGCTTCATCACCATCGGGCGGTTCGCGACGTGCGGCAGCAGCGCGCCGGCGACGCTCAGGTAGTAGCGCAGCAGATCGCCCTTGGTAAGTGCCAGCTTCGGAAAGTAGACCTTCCGCAGGTTGGTGAGCGTGACGCGCCTCCCGTCGACCTCGATGCTCGCGTCATCAACGTCGGCAGGAACGCTTGGCGCAGGTCGGGCGCGTTTCGCGGGCTCCGGCATCCGGGCATATACCCGCTCGGGAGGGGAGCGTTCCTGGCCGTTGAAGCCTGGTCGGCCCATCCCGGTTAGCTCAGTTGGTAGAGCAGCTGACTGTTAATCAGCGGGTCGTTGGTTCGAGTCCAACACCGGGAGCCATTTGAAGGCCTCACAGAATATGATGTTTTGTGAGGCCTTGTTTTTATTCTTGGAGAACGGCGGCATGGGCGGACGCGGGCGCACGTAGGCACCCCTTCGCGCGAAACCGAACGCTGTCGTCTCGAAGGCATCCCACTGCGCTTCAGGAGGCACCCCATATGAAGACTCTGAGGTCGACCCGTCATGCATTGGCCGGCATTGTTATCGCCATGCTGGCGGGCTGTGGAGGCGGCAGCGCCGTCGGCACAGTTCCCACGGTGTTCCAAGCCAACGACGCGCTGACACAGCACAAAACGTTTCATTATACCGGCAGCAGGCAGTCGTTCATCGTGCCTGTTGGCGTCAAGAAGCTCACGATCGTTGCCCGAGGCGGCATGGGCGCGGGGCCGGCTTCGGTTGGCGGCGGGCGCAGCGGGCGCGTGTTCGCCGTAATTCCGGTCACATCAGGGGAGCAGCTCTACGTGTTCGTCGGCGGCGCCGGCTCCGGGCAGGCCGGCGGCTTTAACGGCGGCGGTAACGGGGGCTCGGAGACCTCTTGCGACTGCAACGGATACGGAGGCGGTGGCGCGTCGGACGTACGGCGGGCCGGCTTTAAACTGGCGGATCGAATTCTCGTTGCCGGAGGCGGCGGGGGCGCCGGCGCCAACGGCGACGAGTCAGCCGATACCGGGGGAAGCGGTGGAAAGGGAGGCGGGAGCACCGCGGGCTCCGGAAGCGCCGGTCATGGTGACGGTGCCGCAGGTGGCGGCGGTGGAGGCGGAACGCAAAATACCGGCGGGTCCGGAGGCGGCGGCGGCTCAAGCACAGCCGGTTCGGGCATCGGCGGATCGCTGGGCGTCGGCGGCGACGGCGGCACCGGCGGTGTGTCGGGACGCGCTTATGCCGGCGGCGGAGCTGGTGGCGGCGGTTATTATGGCGGCGGCGGCGGCGGCGCTGGACAAGACGACTCCGCCGATGATTACGAAGCGGCCGGCGGCGGCGGCGGCGGTTCGTCATACATCGAAACCAGCGCTCTAAAGTTTCGCGGCTGGAAAGGCTGGAAGAGCAATACTCCGACGGGCCTTGTCGTCTTTAGCTGGAAATAAACGCGCCGGCTGGAGGTTACGGTTTAAACCTCGCGACTTGGGCCGTCGTAACGGCCGAACCGTGATTGTCGCCAAGCGAACCGCGGACGTACGTGACGACCGCGGCGATCTCCGCACTGGAGAGCGCGTCCTTCCACGGCGGCATCGTCCCGTGATACGTTTGTCCGTTGACCGTAATTGCATCGCGTAAACCGTCGAGCACGATCCCGATGACTTTGTTTGGATCGCCGGTAACGACCGGATTCTCCGCCAGTGGCGGGAAGGCGCCGGAAACGCCCTGCCCTTGGGCGCCGTGGCACGACGAGCAGTTGGTCGAATAGACGCTTGCGCCACTCACGGTCGCGGCCCGCGCAGGTTTGGCGCCGAGCACGACCGACTCGGGCGGCGACGGCGCTGCGGCCGCTTGTCGTCGCATGATGCCGACCTGCGCGAAAACGGAGAGCCCGGCGATCGCTATCAACGCAACCGTCGTCGCGCGCAGGACCCCCATTCGCGAGCGCAAGGCGCGCGTCGGGCTGCGATCCAGCCAAGGCACCAGCAGCACGGCGACGCCGAAGAGCGTCGGCACGACGATCGTCGCGAAGAGCTCGGTGCTGATCGTCAGGCCCCCAAGATGCACTTCGGGCGGCACGAGCGCGAGCAAGCCGAAGAGCGACAAAAAATACCACGCGGGGTAGGGCGTAAAATTTGAAACCGTTGGATCGGCCTTTGCATCGAGGTAGGGCGGCATGAAGCCTGCGAGCAGCACGATGATGACGAACACGATGAACGCCACCGCTCCGTCCATGAACAACTGATCCGGCCAGAAACGCCCCCGCGGCAGCCCGCGGACGTCGTCGATTGCGGGTCCGGCCGGGCCCTGCCGGCGGAAGATCAGCAAGTGCGCCCCGACCAGCGCGAGCAGCGCTGCCGGCATCAGCCAAACGTGCAGGCTGAAGAAGCGATTGATCGTCTCGGTGCCCAGCGCGCCGCCGCCCTGCGCGATGCTTTGAACGATCGAACCGCCCGGCGGAAGGCCGACGATGTTGAGCGCGACCCGCGACGCGAAGTACGCATTCATATCCCACGGCAGCAAGTAGCCGGTGAGGCCCAACACCAGGGTGACGAGAACCAAGAGTACGCCGATGACCCACTGCAGCTCGCGCGGCGACTTATACGCGCCCCAGATAAGTGCTTGCAGTAAATGCAGGACGACGAGCGCGACCATCGCCGACGCGCCCCAGTAGTGCACCGAGATCAGGAAATGGCCCCATGGATTGAGGTAAATGGCCCGAGTCGACTCCCAAGCCGTCGCCGTCGACGGCGCGTAGAACAACGTCAGGGAGATGCCCGTGACGATCTGCACGATCATCGCGAACAGGGCCGCGCTGCCGAAAACGTACCAATAACTTGCGCCGCCGGGAATATCTTCGGTCAAGAAGCTCTGCGTCATCGACACGAAGCCGGTGCGCTCTTCGATCCACGTTATAATCGCAGTGAGCATTCGATCCTCCGATAACGCCCGGTAAGAAATGCGCTTCTCGAACGAGCGGCTGCGCTTCGATCGGTGAAGATTGCCAGCTTATCGCCGATCGCCGGAGTTAACTTCGGCTCGCCCATATGCGACGACCACCGGTATCGGCGATTTCGATACAATCTTAGACGAGATCCGGTGTACTTCGCGTCGGTCATCGTTGCTAGTGATTCCGAGCAAAATTAGGCCCGCACCGAGAGATTCCGCGCTTTCTAAAACCCTATGAACCGGGTCGCCCGCCGTGATCTCCGATTCGACCGATTCCGCGTGCGCTTCGAAGGCCGTCTTAAAACGCTCGAGCTGCTCCTGAGCTACGATGCTCATGGCTTGATGCAAGTCGTCCTCGGCTAGCCATCGATTATCGGCCTTGTCCCAAAGCGGACTCTCGTGTGCGGGGAACGTGACGACAATAATCCTGATCTTGTCGACGAGCCTCCGGTCGAACAGGCCGGCTAGGAGCTTTGCGGTCTCGTAACCGTCGTCCGATCCGTCGCTTACGCACAAAACATTCATTTCACGTGCCCAATCCGCGCCGTTAGGTCGCCGCGGGCACGGCACTCGCGGCGGTCACGACGAGCTTACAAACGTCGTCCGGGTGAGAAACCATCGCGACGTGGCTCGACGCTATTTCTACGGTCTTCGCGCCCATCCGTTTTGCGAAGAGCCGCTCTGCGTCCGGAGGAATTACCTGATCGTTCTGCGCCACAAGGAACCAGGAAGGTATCGCCCTCCACGCGGGAGTGCCCATCACGTCCGAAAACGCCGCCATGTTAAACGGCTTCTGAACCGCGTACATCACTCGGGCTTTCACTGGATCTACGTCGGCCGCGAAATGATTGACGAAATCGTCCTCCGGCAGCCACCCAAAACCTTGCTTGTCGACGTCGACGTGCGCGAGCGCGGGCGTAGTCGCCCCGCCGGCGAGCAACGCTCCGATCGACTCACCTTGGTCTAGCCCGAAGCCGGCGGCGTACACCAGGCCGACGGCGTTCGGCGCTTCGGTTCCAAGCGCAGTCATGATTTGACCGCCGTAAGAGTGCGCTGCTAGGATGGTAGGTCCGGTTTGGCGGGACAACACGTTGCGGAGTCGCGCGACATCGTGCTCGATCGAATCGAACGCAAACTGCGGCGCCGTAACGTTGTAGCCTGTAGCCTGCAAGCGTTCGATAACGGCACTCCAACTTGAACCGTCTGCCCAAGCACCGTGGACTAAGACGACATTCGGGAGATCGCTCATGATGTTGTACCTTCTCCTTTGCGGACGGCGGAAAACATGCGCAAAACACTTCTAGCGCAGAACTACTGTTACGTTGCGACCGCTTGCCCGCTGAGTTCGCGCGACTCGCTGGTGCTGACATGGACGCTCGCCATGCCGAACGTTCGCCTGTTGACACTCTTCGATAATTTCACTTCAAATTACAATTCTTGGCCCGCGTGGGCGTGAGAATCCGGGAGGAACAACGTGAAGATCGTCGTCATCGGCGGCACCGGCCTAATCGGATCGAAGACCGTCGCCATTCTGCGTCAAGGCGGCCACGAGGTTGTCGCCGCCGCGCCGAATACCGGCGTGAACACCATCACCGGTGAGGGCCTCAAGGAGGCTACGGCAGGCGCGCAAGCGGTGATCGACCTGGCCAATTCGCCATCATTTGAGGACCGCGCGGCGCTGGAATTCTTTCAGACCTCTTGCAGCAATATTCTGGCAGCCGAAGCCCCGGCCGGCACTTTGCACCACGTCGCGCTCTCGATCGTCGGCATCGACCGCAATCCGGAAATCGGTTATTTCCGCGCCAAAGCCGCGCAAGAGAAACTAATTGAGTCCTCCGGCATCCCTTATACGATCGTCCGATCGACCCAGTTCCTGGAGTTCCTTCGCCGTATCGCCGATTCAAATACGACCGGAAACGTCGTTAGGATTTCGCCCGCGCTATTCCAGCCCATCGCGGCGGACGATGTTGCTGCAATCGTTGCCGGCGAGGCACTCGCTGCGCCGCGAAACGGCATTGTTGAGATCGCCGGCCCGGAACGAGCCCCGTTCGACGAATTCGTCGCGCGCTATCTGAAGGCAGCCGGCGACCCGCGTACGGTGGTGAGTGACCCCGAGGCCCGCTACTACGGCGGCCGGGTCGAGGGCCGCGCGCTCGTGCCGTTGGGCGATGCGCGGCTCGGCCGCATCGGTTTCGACGAATGGCTCCGTCGTTCGCTCGTAAGAACTTGACCCCATGTTTCATGCGATCGACCTACGGACGAACGAACCGCGCAGCGCTCATGAAAAGCTCGACGACGTCAAGCTTTTAGCGCGCGTTATCGATAAGGGCCGCGCCGCTATCGGCGGAACGCTCGGTCCCTACGTCTTCTTTGACTGCCCGCTGGATCGAGTATTGTTCGAAACCATCAACGTTTCGCGAAACGAATTTCTGGACGTTCTGAGACAGGCATATACTGCGAAGGTGTCCTACAATGCCGTAGCGCTGGCCGATCTGCGAGAGTCCTTTGAGCCTAAGCCCGAGATCAGCGACGAATGCTTTCTGGCGTTTGCACAAGCTCGTGATGCCGACGAAGCCGCGGTGAGGTGGTTACTCGATCAAATGCGCACACCGTCGAACGTGATCGTCGCCATTAACTCCACGGTGGACTGTCTGCCGCCGGAAGCCTTCATCGATTGGGTGAAGGATGGCGCCGCTCGATACGGCCGCTGATCGCATCGAAATGCGGCGATTCGTTGGCGCGCCGCTTGTGGCGGCGGATGCAGAGTTCGTCGCAGCGACGAGTGGGAGCGAACCCCCGGTTCCACGCGCCTTTCGGTGGAGTGATCGAACGTTATCGATCGTCTCGGTGCTACGATCCTGGCGCTCCACGAAGTCCGACCGCGGCGATGCATACCTCGATCGGCATTGGTTCGAGCTCGAGACAACCTCTGGAGCAAGAGTTGAAATCTATTACGACAGACACGCGCGGCGCGGCGACGCGCGGTGGTGGATTTACGCGATCACGGAGTGACTTCGAGGATTGTTGCGTTCACTGCCTAGTTCGACGAGCGTAGTTGCCACTTTCGCAACGCAACGACGGCCCAAACCGCTTCGACTATACCAAACGGCCACGTCCCCGCCATCCAAGCATATGCCGAGGCGGCAGCACATGCTCCGGCGAACCCCAAAGTAAAGCTGCGCGCGCGGCCCTCCATCGCGTAGCACACCATCATCGCGGCGACCGCGAGAGCGCCAAAGAGCGTCAAGGGCGTCATCCCTTGGCCTTTCGGGCAGACCGAGAGCTCACCCGCCGTCGCAAACGCTCAAAACAGTGAGACTATATGAACGACGACAAGCTACCGTATCCGGACGATGAGATCGAGGACATCGCACCCGATGTGGCCGCGCACGAAGAGCTGCCGCTCGCACCGTCAGAAGCTGCGCGGCGTGAGCAGGAAAAGTATGGGGAGAGCAGCCTCGACGAAAACCGGCAGGATCAGTGGGACGCCCACCATGGAGAGCCCGACGACGTCGTGTAAGCTACGAGCTTTCGAGATCGAAGGTCACACGCAAGTGCTGCTGGGGCGCGTCCGTCACGAGCCGGGCGACGTACGGCGCCTCCTTCGTGAGCCAAAAGGTCATGAAGTTCTCGCCTTCGTCCGGGTAGTATTTTGCGGCGAACGTCGCCCGAACCACGAGCGCGTCGACGGCGCGTCCTGCGATCTGGATTTGTTCGCGCCGCAAGACTTCGATGGGTACGAGCTGGACCGCAGCGTCGGTCGGTCCAAAGGTAACGAGTGTCGTCTTGTAGGATGGCGCGAGCGGCAGTCCCAGCAGGGCTAAGCCGAACTGCCCGCCGTTGAAATCGCTGTAGCCTTTGGGAAGGTGCGCGGTGGACGTTTTTAGGATACCGAGGTCGGCGCCGTTCGAGGAGTACGAGGTCGCGGTATCGTCCGAAAACGCGCGCGCGAAGATCTCGCCCTCGGATGTGTTGAAAGTGTCGGCGATCGGGGCGAACGAGCCGGGCTCGAAGACGGATACCCAGGTCCGGCTTCGCCCGTTGCTTTGCAACGATACCTGTGTACGCCGGACGGCCTTCTTACCGGCGACGACGATCGTATCCAGCGTGTCCTTCCACTGAGTCGTGACCACCTGCTTCCCGCCGATAGTAGCGACAACCCTATAGGTGTGCGAATAGGGCTGCAGGTCGACGCCCGCGTAGGCGGCGCCGGGCGACGTCGCCGCCGCGAGGCTTAACGCAACCAGCATTTGTGCCCGAACCCGGCCGATGCGGGGCGCTCTTGTGGGGTTTCTCATTGCCATTACTATAGCGCGGCGATTCTTTGCAGGTTATCAAAGAACCGTCAAGCCTCGCTCTGGTCAGAAGTTCCGAGCGAGCGGCTTACGATCGACCGAGTGGCAGCCTGCTATCTCACGAAACCGCCGGACCAGCGGTCTTATCGGGGCGGGCGCGTGGCGGATCGAGCGGGGCTGAGTGCGCTTCCGTTGTAACGTCTTGTCGTGCCCAAACGAGAATGCGGCGCGCGCCGGACTATACGAGCGTCGGCTCGGATCGCCGCAGCGTCGATCGCGGCGATTCTTTGCGGCCTATCTCCTCGCTCCGTTGCCTCGGCAGACTCATCCTGGCAGATAGATCTGACCTTCCTTGCCAATGCGTTGACGCAGTATCACGTCAACGCCTTTCACGCGATCTCCCGATCGGCGTTCCAGCGGCGCGTCCAGACCATCCGCCGGCGACTTCCATCCATGGGGAACGCAGCCGCGATCGTGGCCATCAAGCAGCTCGTGGCCTCGATCGGCGATGCTCACACGGGATTTGGCTTTTCGTCGCGGCCTCCGATGAACTTTTACATCTTCCCGATCAAAGTATACCGATATCCCGACGGTCTCTACGTCCAGGCCGCTTCGCCGGCGTACCGCGATCTGGTCGGCGCACGAATCACCTCAATCGGCGGCGTGCCGGCCGACGAATCCGAGCGGCGTCTCGGCACGGTAGCCGACGCATCAAACGTTTGGACCAAGCGCTGGTGGCTGCCCTTCACGATCCGCGGCGAGGTGTTCAAGGCGCTTGGCCTGTCTGCGACCGCGGACAGCGCCCGGTTCGGCGTGGAGTTGTCTGGACGAACGCACGTCGTGGATGTTGCGGTGCTTCGAAAGCCCTTCACGGTCGGCTACAACCTGGGTGCGCCACCGGACTCCGATTGGGTCGACGTGCGCGGAAAAACGGTGCCGCTCTACCAACAGCATCTCGAGCATCCCCTGTGGTTCGCCCGCGCCGACTCGGCAACGCTTTACGTCCGTTGCAGCATCGTCGGCGACTCGGATGACGAGACGTTCGACGCGTTCTTCGCGCGAGCGTTTGCGTATGCCGATCAAAACAACATCGACAGGATGATCATCGATCTGCGAATGAACGGCGGAGGCAATAACTATCTCACGCCTTCCGTCGTGGACCGAGTCATCCAGCATCCCAGGCTGAACCGCCGCGGACACCTCTTCGTGGTAATCGGCCGCTCCACGCAGTCGGCTGCCGAGAACTTGGTGGACCGGCTGGAGCGGGATACTGCCGCGGTCTTCGTCGGCGAGCCCACCGGCGAAAGGCCGAATATGTATGGCGACGCTCTGCCGTTCGTCCTGCCAAGGAGCAAGATAACCGTCAACATCTCGTCCCTGTACTGGCAGGATATGGGCCCCCGGGACTATCGCGACACTACCGGGCCCGAGATCGCCGCCGAGCTTACCGAGGCGGATTTCGAAAAGGGAACGGATCCGGCTTTGGAGGCGATTGCGCGCCCCATTCCGGCTGCCTTCCGCGACGTCATCACGAGCGCGGTTGGACACGACGGCGCCGACATGCGCGACGCGTACGGGGCGTTCGTCAACGATCCGGTGCATCGCTTCGCGCAGGTCGAGGCCACGACCGAGTACCTGGTGGACGATTTCGTCGGTCAGAAACGCTACCGGGACGCCATGACGCTCGGCGAATTAAACCTGCAGCGCTTCCAGACAGCGCCGGCATACGATGCGATCGGCGGCGTTCAGGAAGCGCTGAAGAACGTCAGCGCCGCGAAGGCGGCGTATCGGAGTGCGCTCAGGGTGGATCCGCACGACGCCGTGGCCGCCTCCCGGCTAACCGTGCTGTGACTAACGGGCGCAAACCGCACCGTACGTCTCACAGGTTCAGCGACGTGAGCGGGTTCGTGTCGTAGGTCGTTACGCCAGCCGCATTGGCGGCCGAGATCATTGCAGAACCCGACGGCGAGCGAACGATCTGCGTTGAAACTCTCTGATCCTGCGATTTCACGTAGACGCCGTTGATCTCGACGGTCAGCAGATCGTAGCGGCCGCGAGGGACGAAGAACGTATAGTCGTTCTGCAGCGTATCGCCGGGGTCGAGATCGGTCGACTGGGTGCTCGCGGGATCGCCTCGCCGCGTCACGTAGGCTATGCTGTAGATCGGGTCCGGCCGGCTGGTGCGGAAGAGCGCTTGATACTTGTAGCGCGTGTCCGGCTCGGGCGGCTGGGCCTTCTCGCCGGTGGGCGTCACCCGCTCGCCGTACACGTTGACCGCGAGGCCTAAAAAATTTGCCGGCACGGTGCCGAAGTTGTGCATGGTCTGGTGGACGCGCACGGCGATGAGCCCGTTCGTCTCGCCGAGTCGCTGCATCGTCGCCGTGAAGTTGACCTCCGGACTCGCCTGCGACGGTTTGATCCGGTTTTCGTAGGCGAAGATGTAGAAGGCCCAGGCACCGGCCGCGACGATGGCAACCACTTCGACGACGTCGCGGATAAGGCCGACCGTCGTTCTCCTTTTAGCATCGTGGCGCCCAAACAACACGCCGACGCCTTTTGGTGGCGAAAACGCGACCCCTCCTCGGGCGCGGCAACCGACGGCCCGTGCAGGGATTCCGGCGGCCCGTCGTACGAAAAGTATGCCATGGCCCAGCGCGCGGCGCCGCCCCTCTCCGAGCTCGACGTCCGCCTATTCGGTCACGCCGGCGTCAGCTTTGCCGGCGTCCCCATCAAATTCGCCAAACGCTCGATCACGATGGGGATGCTCGCCTACCTGATCCTCAAGCGCGGACAGCCGGTGGCGCGGGAAACGCTTGCGTACGTTCTCTTCCCGGAGGATGAGGAGAGCGCGGCGCTCGCCGAGCTCCGGCGCTACCTGTATCTGGCGAACAAGGCGTTACCCGCGCCGTCGGGCGAGCCGTGGCTCGTCGTCGACGCCGAGAGCGTCGCCTGGAACGCGCGCGCCGGTGCGTTCGTCGACGTCGTCGAGTTTGAGCGGCGCAGCGACGATCCGCTCGACCACGAGCGTGCCGTCGAGCTGTACGCAGGCGACCTGCTCGAGGACGTGTACGAAGATTGGGTCTTGGCCGAGCGCGACCGCCTGCGTTCCAAATACCTCGCTCTGCTGAAAGACGTGCTCGATCGCCGGCGCGCCGCTCGCTCCTACGAGGCGGCGGTCGGCTACGCGAAACGCATTCTCGCCGTGGACCCGTGGCGCGAGGACACGCTGCGCGATCTCATGGCCATCCGCTACGAATCGGGCGATACTGCCGGTGCGCTCGCCGAGTACGAGGCCTTTGCCAAACGGCTGCGCGACGATCTCGCCATCGCCCCGATGCCCGAAACGGCGGCGCTCCGGCAGTCGATCCTGCGCAACGAAGCCATACCCGGCAGCGTCGCGCCGGCGCACCGCGAGGACGAAGCCGCCCCGCACGCCGCGGTCGTGCTGCCGTTCGTCGGGCGAGAGCGCGAACTGGCGAAGCTGCGTGCGACGTGGACGCGTGCGGCGCGCGGCGCCGGCACGTTCGCGCTGCTCGGCGGTGAGGCGGGCGCGGGCAAGACGCGGCTTGTGTCCGAACTCTGCCGGCTCGTGCAGGGCGAGGGCGGCCGCGTTTTCGCCGGAACGACGTCGGCGCCGGAATCGATGCCGTATCAGGCGATCGTCGAGGCGCTGCGCACGGCGCTGCCGCTGTTGCAGGCGCGCCCCAACGCCGCCTGGCGCGCCACGCTCGCGCGTCTTTTGCCCGACCTACGCGACACCGACGGAACGGCCGTC
The DNA here is from genome assembly GCA_963711625.1 of Vulcanimicrobiota bacterium. Taxonomy (GTDB): domain Bacteria; phylum Vulcanimicrobiota; class Vulcanimicrobiia; order Vulcanimicrobiales; family Vulcanimicrobiaceae; genus Cybelea. The sequence continues at coordinate 2,840,055 of OY970207.1, read as the reverse complement.
GCGCCGCCGGAGAGTGCCGAACGCGAGACGGCGCGCGTACACGACGCGCTGGTCTACGCGCTGCGGAGCCTCGCGTCGCCACGGCCGCTCGTGATCGTGCTCGAAGATCTGCATTGGGCCGGCGCCGCCACCGCCGAGGCGCTCGGCGCGATCGTCCGCGACATCGGCCGGTCGCCGATTCTCATCGTCGGCACGTGCCGCGATGAGGAGACGCCGCCCGAGCATCCCGTTCGCGCGTTGCAACGCTCGTTGGCGGTGTTTGCCAACGTCGAAGACGTCCAAGTCGACCGCCTCTACGAACGCGACGTCGCCGATCTGGTGGAACGCATGGACGATCTGCGCGCGGGCGGTGCGGACCTGGCGCGCCACCTCTACGCGCAGAGCGAGGGCAACGCACTGTTTTTAAACGAAGCGATCAGCGCGGCGCTCGACCGGTCGGCCCCCGACTCCGCGGTCCCGACGTCGGTCGCGGGCCTCATCGCCGGCCGCGTGGCGGCGCTGGGCGATGAGGCACGGGGCGTCGCCGAGGTCGCGGCCGTCGCCGGCATCGGCTTCACGGTGTCGCTCGTTCGCGAGGTGTCGAACGCGCCCGCCGCCGCGGTCGCACGCGGCATCGACGAACTGCTCGACCGCCGCATCCTGCGCGAGGCCGGCGCGCGCACCACGCACGACTACGTATTCGGCCACCATCTGATCCTCGAAGCCATCTACGACGGCATCGCGCCGGATTTTCGCGCTCAACGCCACTCGCGAATCGCGCGCTACTTGGAAAGCGTCGCCGGCGAGCGCGACCTAGCGCTGCCGCGCGAGATCGCGCACCACCACGAGCGCGCAGGCGATCTCGAGCGCGGCGCCGCGTGGTACGTCACCGCGGCCCGCGGCGCGGCGAGCGTCTACGCCTACGGCGACGCGATCGAACTCGCAACGCGCGCCCTCGCGCTCTCCTCGTCGGTTCGGCTGAGCGCCTCGGCGCTCGACGTGCGCGAGCGAGCGCGGGCGCGTCGCGGCGACCGCGACGAACAACGGCACGACATCGAGGCGCTGGATCAACTCTCGGCCGGCGACCTAAAGGCGCAGTTCGGCGTGTTGACCCGTCGCGTGCTGCTGGCTCGCAGCCTGGGGAACTCCGACGAAGAGGCCGTGCAGATCGAGGCGTTGCGCCGCACGGCCGAGACGCTCGACAACGACGACGCCCGCGCGCAGGCCCTGGTGCACGCCGCGACGCACGAGCAAATCTGCGGCCGCTCGCCTGAAGCGCTGGACCTCGCGCGCAACGCGCTCACCATCTACGAACGGATCGGCGATCTCCGCGGGCAGTTCGATAGTCTCTTTCTGCTGGTCGAGATCACGTCGAACGTCGGCGAGATGGAGGCGTCGCGAGAGTACCTCGATGCGATGCACGCGCGCTCGACGAGCCTGGCCGATCGGTCCGTCGAGGCGCGAGCGTTGTCGAGCGCCGCGATGGCCGAGCTTCTCCGGCAGAAGTATCGCGAATGCTTCGATCTCTCGAAGCGCGGACTCGCCCTTTACTTGGCCATCAACGATCGCGAGGGCGAGGCATTCTCGCGCGGGCGAATTGCGGCGAGCGCGGCGTGGCTCGGCGACTACTCGACCGCGATGCGCGAGTTCGATCTGACGCTGCACGCGTACGAGTCCATCGGAAACAAGCGCGGCCTCGCGCTCACGTATACAAATCGTACCGTCGCGCTCATGCGGCTCGGCCAAATGAGCGAAGCCCTGCTCTCGATCGAACGCTCCAACGAGCTGCTCGACGTTGTGCACGAGAAGCGAATCGGCGTGAGCAATCAAGTCAACCAGAGCTTCATCAATCTGCAGCTCGGCAAGGCGAAGGCGGCGAAGTCGCTGGCGAAGGCGGCTCTGAAGGACGCGCACGAGCTGGGCTACCCCGTGTTCGAAGCGGCGGCGCTCTCCAATCTCGGCAACGCCGAGCGGGTGCTGGGCGACGTTGCCGCGGCCATCGGACACATGGAGGCCGGGCTCGCGCTGCGCCGGCCGCTTCAGGAGGCCCGCGACTACGTCGACGACCTTGCGGATCTCACGCTTGCCTACGTCGGGGCCGGCCGGACCGGCGATGCGTTGGCGACCGCGCATCAGCTGCAGAGCCTCGGTGGCGACGGCTTCAGCGGCGGTACCTGGCCGCACTATATCTGGTGGGCCGCCGCTGCGGGATTCAAAGCCGCCGGCATGAACGCCGAGGCCGGCGCGGCCGCCGAGCGCGCCCGCAACGAGCTCGAACGTTTCGCCGCGGCCATCGAAGACGCCGCGGCGCGCGCTTCGATGCTGGCGCTGCCGATCAATCGGCGCATCGCGGAAAGCTGACCCGTCCCAATAGTCAAGATAAAGTAAAGATGACCCTCGTGCATATTGCCGTCCGAGCGAGCGTGTTATCATCCGCTCAGGAGGTTGCTACTATGATGAGTCCGCTTGGTTTTCGCTTCACCGCGGCGTCCCGAATTATCGGCGCCGCGATTCTGACGTTAGGTGTCGCCGCCTGTTCTTCTTCCCCGACGTCGCCGTCGTTCTCCCCGAGCGGAGGACAAACGGCACCACAGTCTCACGCCATGAGCTGTCCAGCATCGGTCGTGTACGTCGTGTCGGCATACACGGCCTCGATCGTGATCTACGGCAACGTCGCGCGCGGCGCGAAGCCGTGCGGCAGCATCGCCGGCTTCCAGATTCCGCAAGGCCTCTTCACCGACTCGATGGGCAACCTTTGGGTCGCCGACGCCGGCGCGAGGAAAGTGTATCAGTTCGCGCCCGGTGCGACGACGCCCACGCTGACACTCGACGATCCGAACGGCGAGCCCAACGCGGTGGCCGTCGATGAGTCGTCGCATACCGTCTACGTGGCCGACTACAAAAATGACGTGAGCCCGACGAACGTCGTCGAAGTCTATGCAAGCGGAAGTACGGCTCCCACGGGAACGCTGACCGATCCGGACGGCCGCAACGGCGGCTTCGTCGCCGTCGACAACCAAGGGAACGTCTACGCGTCGTTTATGACGCAAGCCAACAAGGCGAGAATCGACGAGTGGACCGCCGGCGCCGGCGCTCCGAAGGACCTCGGGTTAAAGCTCGTCTCCGACGGCGCGATCGTCACCACGAAGACCGGCGCGCTGGCGGTTTGCGATCCGTTCTGGTATCGTTGCGGGCTCTTCGAGCCCGGCAAGACGACAATGTCGCACATCTTCGGTCACATGGGGCGCCACCGCCAGCACGGCGCGATGTCGCCCGACAAGCGGCCCTGGCTCGTGCCCGAAGCCCTCGCGGTGGATCGCGACGAACACCGCGCCTACGTTTCAGCCGACACGCTCTCGGTGTGGAACTTCCCGGGACCGGCTCGCCGTCCGAGCCACAAACCGTTGGTTGAGATCAAGGTGCCCGGCACCCCCACCGGCGACGGCATCGCCGTCTATCCGGGGTCGAAGCCCGGGGCGCCCTACTAAACGACGTTACCAGCGGCGGGCGCTGATCGGCGAGTCCGAATCGGCGCCCCGCGGCACCAGGAAGTACACGACCAGCGCCAGGTAGGCGCCGAAGCTCACGATCGGGGCCACCAGCGCGACGAGCGTCGCGCCGATATAGACTATCTGTCCGAGGCGATACCCGCGCACGGTTGCCATCACCGCCGCGCGGTCGACGTCGGGCTCGAAGGCGTCGGAACGCACGAGATGCCACAGCATCAGATTGAAGAACGTGGCGCATATCGAGAGTACCACGCCGTAGAAGAATGTCGACGGCGAGCGAGTTGGATACGAGCCGAGAGTCGTCGTTGCAAACGGAATGAGCACGGTGCCCGCGAGCAGCTGGAGGTTCCAGAACACGGTCCTCCGATCGACCTGACGCACCAGGCGAAAGAGCGCGTGATGGTTCTGCCACATCAGGCCGATCACGGAGAAGCTCAAACCGTAGGCGATGAGGTTCGGCCACAGCCGCACCAGTGCCGTCGTGAGCTCGCCGTTCGACGGCGAGTGCATCTCAGGCAGCACGAAGCCCAGGGCCAACAGCGTTATCGCGAAGGCAAAGACGCCGTCGGAGAAAGCCTCGAATCGCGCTTTGTTCATAGGTGCTCGAGGGTTTCGGCGCTCCAGCGGATTCGCCCCGTCGCCTGCATCGCGACGAACAGCGTCAAGATCGCTCCGACCGTGATCGTGAGCCCGCTCCAGCCCTCGTTGAACAGCGCGTACGAAAACAGGATCAGATACACGAGCTGCGCGAGTCCGCTTTCTACCGCGGCGAAGCGCCAGCCGACGACGAGCCGCAGGTAGGAGATCGTCAAGAAAAGCGTGACCAGCGAGCAAATCGCGAAGGCCGCCTCGATCGGGATTCGATCGACGAGATACGCGAAGAGAAGATGGAACGCGAAGAACGAGGCCGCGAGGAAGAAGTAGTTGATCGGATGCAGGTCGATGCGCCGCAGCGTCGTGATTACCAGCATCACGAAGAAGTAGAAGAAGAGTGCGACTGGGGCCCAGAACGTTATCCGCTGCGCCAGCGGCCCGGGCTGCATGGGCGAAGGAAACGTCATGCCGATACCGTTGCCCGTCACCAGGGTCGAATAGCGCCACGCCAGCCGGCGCCCGTGCGGCGTGCGTTGCTCGACGGTTGGCAGCAGCGTCTGCGGCGGGAAGTCGATCGCATCGAAGTTTGTGGTCATGACGAGCGAGAAATCGTTCACGGAGCTCACGTCGGTACCGAATCGGTAGGTCCACGTGCCCATTCCGCGCGAGCGATAGGCGAGATCGATCGTCGTCGAACTCCCGGGCGCCAGATCGAAGGCGACCGAGCCCTGACTCAACGCGGTCGCGTCGTCCACCGGCCGGCCTCCGATGGAGGCGTCGAAATCCGCATAGGTCCCATCGGTCGAGGGGAACGAGAAGTGCGCGGAGAGCCGACGCGCGGTCGTGTCGTTCCGCACGCGGTAGCGCCCGGTGAACGCGACGTTGTAGAGGTTGTACCACAGCAGACCGTCGCGCCGCTGTTCGAGATCGAGACGCACGTCGATCCGGCTCGCCCGCAGCGGCACGTCGACCGTCTCGTAGCCGCGCTCGACACGCTTCTTGTCCTTGTTGTAGTTCTCGACGGCGACCCGCGCGCTCACCTGGGGCGCCGGCTGTGCCTGCGCGCTGCCCCACTGCGCGGTCAGCTTCTCGCGCTGGGTCGAGTCCGATTGCTCCGTTCGCTGTACCAGCGTCGCCCCGAGAACCATCCACGCCAGGCCGGCGCAGCCGAAGATGAACGTGAGTGCGATCAGGCGTTTGACCATGACGAACCTCATTCGCGAGCGTATCACTTTGCAATGCAAAGTCAATTACTTTGTAACACAAAGTGGGTGTCGGCGCAAGCCCATGGGAGCAGACGGTGGTGACGGCGCATATCTTGCCATGAGCTCGAAAGGGAGCCCGATCGCCGCATTGGCCCTCGGCGTTGCCGCGGCGTGCAGCCGCGCTCCGGCGATCCCAGTCGTACCGCAGGCGTGGCCCGCCGCCACGCAGGCTCGCGCCGCGTGCGACCCGGTTTTCTACAAGCCGCGCGGAGCCAAGCAGCCCGAGCGCGTCGTGCCGCACGGTCCCGGCCTCGTGCTCGGCGGCGGCGGAAGAGACGTCAACGCCGAGTTCGTCTGGATCCACGACACCGTTGCCGGTTCGCCGCATCGGCGCGCCGGCGATCTCGTGGTGCTGCGAGCGTACGGCAACAACGACTACGACCGCTACATCTATCGCCTCGCTCCGTTTCACTCGGTGCGAACGCTGCTGCTGCCGCCGTGCACGCCGCCCGCGACGCTGCGTGCCGCCGCAACGATCGTCGAGGGCTCGACGGCAATTTTTTTTGCCGGTGGCGATCAAGCCGATTATGTGCCGTGGAAGGATACCGCGCTCTCGCGCGCGGTGCAGCGCGTCTACGATAAGGGGGGCGTCGTGGGCGGAACGAGCGCGGGCGAGGCGATCCTGTCGCAGTACGCCTTCGACGCTCGCAACGACGATCGCCGCGACGCGACGTCGGTCAACGCCGTCAATAACCCCTACGAACGGCTGATCAGTTTTACGTACGGCTTCCTGCGGTTCCCGTCCCTGGACGATGCGGTCGCCGACATGCACTTCGTCACGCGCGATCGCTTCGGCCGCACCGCGGTCTTCATGGCGCGGCAGATCGCCGACGGGCGGGTCCGGCGGCATCCGCCGGTCGTGTTAGGCATCGGCATCGACGAGCGCAGCGGCCTCGTCGTCGATAAGCACGGCATCGCAACCCTGCTGATGCGCGGGAAGGGCGGCTCGGCGTTTTTGATTCGCGGCGGCCCGGCCGTGCGCATCGAGCGCGGTCACCGTTCGTCTCGGCGACGCTGACGGTCACGAAGATGAGCAAGCAGGGCCAACGCTTCGACCTCAACGCCTGGTGCGGCCGCGAGCCGACGTATTCCGTCACGGTCGACGGCCGGGGCCCGCACCGCGACATGTACTCGCCGCGGGATCCCTACGATCCGCCGCCGGCTGCCAAAATCCCAAAGTGCGGCGTCTGACCCGGCCGTTGACGGAGGCAATAGTTTGCTGTAAGGTTATATAACTCTATGGTAAACAATGCGCGGCTCGACGGGCTCTTTGCGGCGTTGGCGGATCCGACCCGCAGGCGCATGGTCGAACGGTTGGCGCACGGGCCGATGAGCGTCGGCGAGATGGCAGCCGGATTCTCGATCTCGCAGCCGGGCATCTCGAAGCACGTGAAGGTGCTCGAACGCGCGGGGCTGCTCAAGCGCGACGTCGTCGGCCGCGTGCACCGTTGCCGCATCGAGCCGGGAGCCATCGACGCCGCTTCCCGATGGCTCGACGAGCAGCGCCGGTTCTGGGACGCCACGCTGGATCGTCTCGAAACGTATCTTGCAAGCACATCGAAACCGAGAAGAAAGAGGTCATCATGAGCGACACCCAAACCGCCGCGCCGGCCCGACTCGTCGTTCGCCGCACGTATCGAGCTCCGCGCGAGCGAGTTTTTGCGGCTTGGATCGATCCGCAGGCGGTATCGCGCTTCTTCGGGCCCGGCGACGTGACCGTGGGCGACGTTCGCATCGATCCTCGAGTGGGCGGCGCCTATAGCGTCTCGTTCCGCCAGCCCGATGGCGAGACGATGGTCGTCGGCGGCGTTTACCGCGAGCTCCGCAAGCCCGAACGGATCGTCTGCACGTGGTCGTGGGAAGAAGACGATCCGGCGCTCAAACGCGACACCTTGCTGACGGTTGAGTTTCTCGAGCGAGGCAACGAAACCGAGCTCGTGCTCACCCACGAGAACTTCCGCGACGTCGAGCAGCGCGACCGCCACGAGGGCGGCTGGACGGCGATCCTCGGGCAGCTGACGGGCTTCGTCTCGACGCTTGGCATCGCCGGCATCGATCTCAGCGGATACATGGTAAAAGACGCGGCGCGTGCGATCGCATTCTACCGCGACGTTCTCGATCTGGAGCCGGCGCGCGTCTATCCGGAGAATCGCGGCGCCGAATACGAATTCCCCGACGGCACGACGTTCGGTCTATGGGGCGGCGGTAACAAGACGATTCCGTTTCAGCCCAGCAACGGCATCCTCTTCGCGGTCGCCGATTTGGATGCAGCCGTCGCGACGTTGAAGGCCCGCGGCGTTCGCATCGCGCTCGAGCTGCAGCTGGCGAACTGCCGGATGGCGGGCTTTGCCGACACGGAGGGTAACTCGGTCTTCTTACACGAGCGGAAGCCGCAGCCCGCATAGCCGCCTGCGCGGCAGGTTTTTTGAGTCGTTGCGCTGCATCGTCGAGCGTCGGAGGGACTCTCATGCGTTTGACGATGCGGCTCTTTCTTGCGGCCCTTTGCGTCCCGGCCTTGAGCGCCGCCGCCACGGCGCCGTCGCCGACTGTTTCGTCCGACACGGCACTCGTCGGCTGGGCTGCAGGGCCGGCCGTCGCCGGCGAGCTGACCGCGGAGAAGACGATGCTGCGCGCTCCCACGATGGCCAATGCGATGGAAATCGAGCGCCATCTCTCGTCGGTGCCGCATCGCGCGGGCTCGGCGGCCGATTACGCGACGGCGCTCTACGTCCAGCGCCGCTTGGAACGCGACGGCTTCACGACCCACATTACGGAATATTCGGTCGAGGTGACGGGCCCGCGCGAGCAGAGCCTCACGATGATCTCGCCTCGCCGCGTACGTTTCGACCTGCTCGAAGGCACCCCAGGGCATCCCACCAAGTGGGAGCGCATGGCCGGGCCGCCGTTTCTCGAGGAGTCGGGCGACGGCGACGTCACCGGTCCCGTGGTCTACGTCAACGCCGCGACGAAGGCCGACCTAACCGAAATCGACGCGCGACGCGTTAGCCTCAAGGGGGCGATCGCGCTGGTGCGCCTGGCCGCGCCCGGCGGGGGCGGCATTCGCGCGCTCGACCCGAGCTGGATTGCGTACAACGAGCTCACCAAGCGCGGTGTCGCCGGCATCTTAGAGTTCATGGACCCGGCCACGACGGGCTACGGCGGGGGCGCCATGTGGCCCAACGGCAACTTCAAGAACACCAACATGGCCGAACGCATGAGTGGAATGTCACCGCGCGGATTCATGATGTTTCCGCCCGGCGATCCCACGATGGCCGGCAAGGTGCCGGCGATCGGCGCCGCCCACAAAGATTGGAACGAGATTCCCCATGCAACGATTCCCGAACTGAGCATCACGCAGAGCACTGCGCGCACGTTGCTCGCCGGGATGAGCGGGCAGGTGGTTCCGCAGTCGTGGCATCCGATGTACGAGTTCGTGCAGCGCTTCGGCGGCAACGAGATCGTGCGCGTGCGCACGACGTTCGATCGCGAGCCTGAAGAAGATCTGGCTGGTCTTCGGCGACATGCGCGGCAGCGAGCAGCCGGATTCGATCGTCATGATCGGCAGCCACCGCGACGCGATGACATTCGGCGCGATCGATCCGGGAAGCGGCACGACGGTGCTGCTTCAGGACGCCGACGCCTTCCACGCGCTCGCCGGCGCCGGTTGGAAACCGAAGCGAACGATCGAGTTCGCCTCGTGGGACGGTCACGAGCTGGGCCTCTTCGGCTCGGCGGCCTATATCTACGAATACGGGCCTCAGCTGCGTAAGAACGTGTTTCAATACATCAACACCGATCAGCTCACGACGGGCGATCCGTTCGTCGTCAGTGCCTCGCCCGGGCTGTACGCCTTCATGAAGCAGATCTGCGACATCGTGCCTGCGGCCGACGGCTCGGGCGTGCTCGGGCAGCGCGACGAACGCAGTACGCCGTTGCTCAATCCGATCTCGGGCGGATCGGATCATCAGAATCTGTCCTACATGCTCGGCATCCTGAGTACCTCGAACGGATACTACGGTTCGTTCGGAGCGCACCACACCGCCGAAGACAACCTCGACGGTCTGCACACGTACGATCCCGGCATGCGGCAGGCCGTAGCGATGGCGCAGGTAACGGGGATTCAGGCGATGCGGGCCGCCAACGCTACGGTCGAGCCGCTGCGCATCGAAGAACTGTCTCAACAGCTGCTCAAGGACCTGATGCCGGTTCAACTGACGGAATTCGAGGTCAGCAACGGAGCGGAGACGTTCGGCCGCCTGCGCGACGAGCTTACCGCATTCAAGGCCGCCGCGCACGCGACCGACGTTGCGATGCAGCAGGCCGAAGCCAACGGCGACGCGACTGCGATGAGAGCGATCGCCGCGCGCGAGCAAGCCGCGCGCGACGCCTTCTACGTGCCGGGCGGTCTGCTCGAGAATGCCTATTACCACACGATCGATCGCGTGCTGACGAGCTTTCCCGAGATCGTCTTCGCGGGCGGAAAACCGGACGTCGTCAAAAAGGCCTACGATCGAATGCTCGAGGCGGTGACGAACGCGACGGCTGCACTGCAAGCGCAAGCAGCTACGACCCCGAGTTCGTAAGCGGTCCGAGCTTCTCGTCGCGTTTGCGCCGCGCAAGGATGCGGTAGAAAGCCCGGAGTACGATGGACGCTCCGGCAGCGGCTCGCGAAGCGGGCTTACGATATATCGACGATCGCCAACCCGGCATCGCGCGCCGGCGGCGCGGCCGGCATTTTGCCTACGTCTACCCCGACGGCAGGCCGGTCAGCGACGAGCGCGAGGTGGGGCGCATCCGCGCGCTGGCGATTCCGCCGGCCTATACGAACGTCTGGATCTCGCCGATCGCCAACGGGCACGTGCAGGCGACGGCCCGCGACGCGCGCGGCCGCAAGCAGTATCGCTACCACAAGCGCTGGCACGAGGTGCGCGACGAGGCGAAGTATCACCGCCTGGTCGCCTTCGGGCGTGCGCTCCCGGCCGTTCGTGCCGCCGTCGCCAAGGATCTCGGCGCTGCGCGACCTGTCGCGACGCAAGGTGTTGGCCGCCATCGTGGCCATTCTGGATTCCACCGGCGTGCGCGTCGGAAACGAAGAGTACGCGGCGGCGAACGGATCGTTCGGGCTCACGACGCTGCGGACGCGCCACGTAAGCCTAAACGGCTCGCAGGTACGGCTGCGATTCCGCGGCAAGACGGGCCGCGAGCACCGCATCACGCTCGACGATCGCCGGCTCGCACGCATCGTGAAACGCTGCCGCGACCTGCCGGGCGAGGAACTCTTCACCTACGTCGACGACTCGGGCGCGATCAATGGCGTCGGCTCCGACGACGTCAATGCCTACATCCGCGAGATCGCGGGCGAGGAGTTTTCCGCCAAGGATTTCCGAACGTGGATCGGCACCGTCGAATGCATCGCGGCGCTCGCGGAGCCGGCGGAAGACGACGGCGACGCGAAGCAGCGCCTCACCACGGCACTCGCGCGCGTCGCGGCCCGGCTCGGCAACACGCCGGCCGTGTGCCGGAAGGCATACGTGCATCCCGCAGTCCTCGAGACCTACGCACGGCTGCGCTGCTTGCCGGTTCGCAAGGCTGCGGCGGGCTCGCGGCGCGGCGCGCAGCTCACCGCCGAGGAGCGCTTCGCGCTGCGGTTCGTCCAGCGGTGGGAGCGCGGCCGCTCTACTTCAGCGTAACGTCCAGTGAGATGTCGGCCGTCGCGCCGATCGTGGGATCGAGGCGTGTGACGGCCATGCCGAACGCGTGACGGTCGATGTGCCCGGTCGCGCGGTAGATGGGATCGCCCGGCGTGCCGCGCACGGCGACGTCTAAGTGCTCCGGCTGCGTGACGCCGTGGATCGTCAGATCGCCGTCCATTGCGAACGCGGCCGGTCCCTCGGGCACGATCTTCGTGCTGACGAACGTCCAGCGCGGATACTTGGCGGAGTCGAAGAAGTCGGGCGACCCGAGCGATCGGTCGCGGTCGGGCTCGTCCGTCGAGACGCGGGTTGCGTCCAGCGTAGCCGTGACCTTCGTGGGGATCGAGGAGCCGGCAGGCAGCGTTACCGAGCCGGCGACGATCGGCACCGTTCCCGTGACGCGCTCGACCCAGATGTGGCTCACGCTGAACCGAGCCGTCGATTTCGCGGTATCGATCGAACGCGGCTCGGCGACCTGCGCCACGAGGGTGGAGGCGAGGGCTAGAGTGGCGGCGAGTGCGTGCACGACCTAGTACGCAAACGTGAACTGGACGTTCATCGTGTTGTTGGTTTGCGGCGTATGCGAGATCACGTCCTCGATTGTGAGGCGCGCGTTTTCAGTCGGTCCGTAACCCAGCAAGAACACGCCGTCGCGGGTGAAACCGTTGACCGGATCGTCGGTGCCCTCGTACCGAGCCTCGACGAAGAGCTTGCGGTTAAAGGCGTAACGCAGCTGCTCGAAGCCGCCGCTCGATCTGCAGCCGATGAGCCCCGCCGTGGCGCAGTTCGAATCCCAGCCGTTGATGATCACGAACTCGCTGGAGAAGCGCTGCCACTGTCCGTACGTGAACCCAATCCCCAACCGGTCGAAGCGGTCGTAGGGTTGCCCGGCGACCGGCCGGAGCCCGTCGTATCGGAAGGCACTCAGTGTAAACGGACCTACTGCGTCTTGCAAATAGACCTGCGTGTCGGTGCCCGTTGCGGGCAAGCCGCTCTGACGCGTGTAACCGGGACCGGCGAAGAGCTGGCCGCTGAGCCCGTGCAGCGCGTCGCCGACGCCGAGCCGCACGCCCATGGCGGGATCGAAGAAGGTAAACGAGTTCCCGCCAACGCTCTGCTCGTAGACGGTATACGCTTGATACGTGTCGCGAAACGTCTCCGGATCGACCGGCAGTGGCAGCGTAAACTGGCCGCCCTGCAAATAGATTGGGATCTTAGCGTTCCAGGGGTTGATGCGCTCGTTGATCCACGCGTCGCGCAGTAAGCCCGGTTCGCCGCCGTCAACGAAGTATTGCTCGACGAAATAGTTGGCGCGCGAGCCCAGGGTCGCCGACGAGAACCCTTCGACTTCATCGACGACCGCCTTCGGCAGTCCGGCGCCGTCGGGACCGTCGCCCTGGTGCTCGCTCGAATAGACGGAGTTGACTTTCAGGGAGAGCGGCACCGCCGGCCCGGACGAGATGCCGGGGAACCGCTCACCGTTGGCCAGGAAGGCCGCGCCGAACTCATTGAGGTGCGGAATCACCGAGTGGCACTTCTCGCACGTGACCCGGTACTGATGAGCGAAAAGCGGGATCGCACGAGCGGGCAACGGGCGCCCAGCGGCGAGCAACAGCAGCAGGGGGGCCCACCGTTGGAGCGTCCATTTAAGCATGCCTCAGAGAGTACTTAGGGACTCCTAACTGGACCTGCCGCCCAAACGTTGTCGTATGATTAAGAGGCTTCCCGGATCCAGCCAGGGCCTGGGTAGCGAGGGGAGGGGGTCGGCTTCACGCCGGTCCCCTCTTTCAAGGCAGGACCGGCACGCAACCGGTCGTACCCTTGCGGCCCCTACCTAAAATCCTACGAACGAATCGAGAGAATGGACGGACGGCGAATCGCGCTCTCCGGAGAGTACGATGTAACGCGACGGCACGAGCTGAGCGCGCTGTTCGAGTCGGTCGACGGCGAGGAGCCGCTCGCGATCGACCTCTCCGGCGTGACCTATATCGACGCCACGGCACTACGCGAGCTCTCCACGCTCCGGCTGCGCAACCCCGCGCGCACGATCGCTCTCCTCGGCGCGAACCCAAATCTGCGGCGCGTCTTCGCGCTCGTGGGCTTCGACCGCGTGTTCGACATCCCCGAACCGCAGCCGTAGGGCTAGGTGCGGCGCCGCTCCTCGCCCATGACGAGCGCGTCGCTTTTGGCGGCGAACACGAAGTCGCTCTCGGTCAGACCGCCGATCTTGTGCGTCCAGATTTCCACCGCGAGCCGTCCCCACGAAACGTGCAGGTCGGGATGGTGCTGCTGCTGTTCGGCCATCTCGCCGATCCGCAGTGCCGCCTGCATCGCCCCGGCAAAGTTATCGAACCGATACGTGCAGGTAAGCAGTCTCACCGCCCCGCGTTTTTCGTCGTGCCGTTCGACGACGTGCCATCCCGGGCCGAGCTGCGCGAGAAGCGGCGCCATCTGCGCGTCGTCGAGCGGAGGAACGCCGCCGCGACACGGCACGCAGGCGCGATCGGCGAGACCGCTCACGGCGGCGTCGCGACGCCGGTCTTTTCGGCTTTGAAGTCGTAGTTCTTGAAGTCGGCGTTCGCCGATAAGGCCATGTGCGGCTCGTCGATGTTGGCCGTCAACGTGGCCGGAAGCAGAAATCCGCCGACGTCGCTCGAGGTCACGCTCATGTCGAGGTGCGTTCCGTCGCTGTACGTCGCGTCCACTTTGCTCGCATGGCCTCGCGGCCCCAGCGCCACGGTCGCGCTCTTGAGCGACGCGTCGAGGGAATGAAGCGCATAGATCCTCTGACCGTTGCGTTCGCCGATTTGTTCGTACGTGAAGCGACCGGGCCACATCAACGGGTCGAGCATCGACAAATCGGCGTCGTGATGCTGCCGGGGCACGAACCACGGTACTTGGTCGAAATGCACCACGTAGCTCACGCCCGGCTGGAAGACGCCGTCGCCCAACATGTGAAAATGCAGCCACGGAAAGTGGCGCATCGCCATGCCGACGTCGACTTTGAACGTGTAACCGGGGGGGTCGGGGTCGCCCTCCACGGAGGGCAGCGGCGCGGCCACAGCGGCGCGGAACGCCGCCGCCAGCGATAATAACACGAGGGACGCGCCGCCTGCGACGGCACCCTTGGACACGTGCATCTTTATCGTTCGTACCCTTCGGAACCGCGTATCTTACTTCCGGCTTACGAACCGGCGCACGTGCGGGAGTTTCGGCGCCATCTGCAAAGAGCGGCTCGATGGCTCTCTTGCCTCGCAATGCAGTGCTACTTGCGTTCGAAGGCCCGGACCGTTACTCGATGGTCGGCGGCCTCGGTACTCGGGTGACCGAGCTCAGCGGCGCCCTGGCCGACGCCGGCGTACGCACGACCCTCGTCTTCGTGGGCGACCCCGGTCGCCCGGCGGCCGAGCGCGTCTCGCCTAGTCTAGAGTATCGGCGCTGGTGTCAAAGCGTGTCCTCGAAGTTTCCGGGCGGCGTCTACGAGGGCGAGCTCGGAAAAATGAACGATTACACCGCAAGCGTCCCGCCGTTCGTGACCGAATCGATCGTCGCGCCCGCCGCCGCCCGCGGAGAGTCGGTGTTGATCGTCGCGGAGGAGTGGCAGACCGCGGCGTGCACGATCGAGCTCGACGCGATGCTGACGCAGCGCGGTTTGCGCGAGCGCGCGATCCTCGTCTGGAACGCTAACAATACCTACGGGTTTGACGGCATCGATTGGGCGTCGCTGGCACGCTCCGCCCGAATCACGACCGTGAGCCGCTACATGAAGTTCGAACTGCAGCAGCGTGGCGTCGAAGCGAGCGTCATTCCCAACGGCATCCCCGAGCGGCTGATCGACGGGGCGCCACGCGAGCTCGTGCATCAGGCGCAAGAGCAGCTGCGCCGCCCGCTCTTCGTCAAGGTCGCGCGGTTTGAGGAAGACAAGCGCTGGATGCAGGCCGTCGAGGCGTTCGCACGGCTGCGAGCGCGACACCCCGAGGCGACGCTGTTGACGCGCGGCGGCCGTGAGTCGTACGGCGAGGCCGTCTTCGAGCGCGCGCGCGAGCTGGGTCTGGGCGTCGAGCGCGTGGCGCCCGACTCCGGCGATCCAAGCGCGGTCATCGGCGCCCTGGCTCGAGCGGGGGGGCCGATCGTCGACGTTCGCTCGTTCGTCCCCGAGGCGGCACTGCTGGCCCTGTACCGGGCCGCCGACGCGGTGCTCGCGAACAGCGGTCGCGAGCCGTTCGGGCTAGTCGGGCTCGAAGTGATGGCGGTCGGCGGAGTCGCCGTCACGGGATCGACCGGAGAAGATTACGCGCAGCCGTTCGAAAACGCGATCGTCTGCGAAACCGGCGACGCGCGCGAGCTTGCGAACGGACTCGAGGCGATCCTCGCCGACGGCGAGCTCGCGCGGACCATTCGTGCCGGTGCAATCGCGACCGCGCGGCGATACACGTGGCCTCGTGTTCTAGAGATTTTCTCGCGAAAGCTGGAGGTGAGCGGATGATGCGTCCGAGCGAACGTTGGATCGTGTTGGCGGCGGGCTTCGTCGTTATGTCGGTCGCGGGAACGATCTTCTCTTGGAGCCTCTACACGCGGCCGCTCATCGCGTTCTTCGGATGGAGCAGCATCCAAGTCGCGCTCGTCTTCTCGCTGGTCATCGTCTTCTTCGCGCTGGGAGCGGTCGCCGGCGGCTACGCGCACGACCGGTTCGGCCCGCGTGGCGTTGCGTTCGCCGGGGCGGTGCTTTGGGGAGCAGGCAGTTTGCTGGCGGGGCTCGGGCTCCAACGCTTCGGACTTTGGTGGCTGTACCTGACGTACGGCGCGATCGGGGGATTTGGCTGTGGCATGGTCTACGTCGTTCCGGGAGCGACCATCACGAAGTGGTTTCCGGAAGAACGTGGGCTTGCCAACGGCGTGATCCTGGGCGGTTATGGCTTGGGGTCACTCGCGTTCAATCTCGTCGTGGGCTCGGTCGAGACGTTCCGGCGCGTCGCTAACACCGCCGATACCGTTGTCGCGGCGCGCAACGCCGCGACGATGACGGGACGCCCGTTCGCAATGGCGCCGGGGCTCGCCGCCGCCGACATTGCCGTGATCGCACACGTGTTCTTCGTCTCCGGGATCGTGTTCTTGATCGTCGGCGGACTGAGCGCGCTGGTGATCCACGCGCCGCCGGCCGGCTTCAGCATCCCCAAGGCGGCTGCCAAGCTCGCGCTGGAACGCGACTTCCGGCCGGCCGAGATGCTACGGACGGGCGCCTTTTACATGATGTGGCTCGTGGTGTTTCTCAATGCCACCTGCGGGCTCGCGCTCTTCAGCAACGCCGTGCCGATCTACTCGAAGGTCAGCGGCCTCACGGCCGCCTCGGCGACCGTACTCTTCGGCTACCTGTCGGCCGCGAACGGCATCGGCCGCTTCGTGTGGGCGTGGTGGTCGGACTTCATCGGCCGGCGGGCATCGCTCGCGATCTGCTTCGCACTGCAAGGCGTCGCGCTGCTCTTCATCGCGAAGGCGGCGAGCCCGGAGGCGGCGCCCGTCGCCTTTGCGCTGATGATGCTCTGCTTCGGCGGAATCTTCGGCATCGCGCCGGCCGTAATGGCCGATTTCTTCGGCACGCGATTCCTCGGCGAGGACTATTCGTTCATCATCACCGCCGCCGCTGCAGCCGGCATCCTGGGGCCGCTGGCCGTGGCCGGCCTCGAGGACGCCACGGGTTCGGTCACTGCGTGGCTGCTGCCGGCGGCCATCGTGATGCTCGCGGGGACTGCCGTGCCGCTGCTGGCTCGCAAGCCGGCCGCACCGAAGTCGTCGTAAGCTCGCGAGGCTACGGAGTTACGCGGAAGACGGTTCCGTACGACGGCGCGCGGCCGCCGTTGAGAGTCGTTCCATACAGCTTGCCGTCGAGGTAGACGAGCGTGGACTCCGGGTGCACGCCGTCGGGCGTGCGATCGAAGCTGTAGAGCAGGGCCTCGAGTCCCGACGCCGTCGCCTCGTACACGGCGCCGTTACCATGCCCGCCGCCGCCGCGCGTCGTCCCGTAGAGAACGTCTTTCACCACGATCGGCGGCGCCGCCGGATATGCGCCATCGCCCTTCGGCGTTCCCCGGAACGCATGAACGACGTGATAGCGATTGTACCCGTCCATCGAGAACAGCACGCCCTTACCGTCGGCGCCGCCGGCAGACGTCACGCCATAGAGCTTACCGTGCGAGACCACGAGCCCGACCGGATTCTTACCGTCGATCCCGGTGAAGGAATGCTCGATCAGGATGAGGCGTGTACTGGGGTTGATTCGAAAAATCGTGCCGTCGTTGGCCGAACCGCCACCGCTTGTGACCCCGTAGATCGCACCGGTGAATGAAACGAGATTCCCGATCGGCGACGCGCCGTCGCCGGCGCCGCCGATAAACGCGTGAAGCCGCTGTTCGTCTCCGTATTTGCCGACCGAGAAAATCGTCCCAAGGCTCGCGGAGCCGCCGTGCTCGGTGGTGCCGTAGAGCCGGCCGCCGTAAAGAAGCAGGCTTCCGTTGGGATTGGCTCCGTCGGTCCCGCCAAAAAAGCTGTAGACGACGCGCTCGCGCCCCGCAGCCGTCACGGCGAACACGGTTCCGCATTCGCCCGAGCACGTGTCGCGGCCGCCGGCGTACGTCGTGCCGTACAGCGCGCTGCCCATCGTGGTCACGCCCGCCTGTGGGTACGCGCCGTCGGGCGCGCCCGAGAACTTATACAGCACGGATTCGAAACCGGCCGAATTGATCCAGTAGACGGTGCCGCACGAGTTGCACGGCGTTCCGTCATAGCCGCCGAGCGACGTCGTTCCGAAGAGAACTCCTTTGAACGCGGTGAGTCCCGATGTCGGCTGTTCGCCGTCGGGCGGGCCCTCGAAGCTGTACAGCGATTTGTAGCCGGTCTTGGCGGCATCGATGCCGCCGTCGTGCGTCACGCGCGACGCGGCGGCAGGCGCCTGACCGGCAACGGGCGGCTGCGTCGCGCCGCCGCATCCGGCGGCCAGACAAACGGCAAGAACGCTTGGCGCATAGTGGCTAACGTCGGCAATTCTCATAACACGCTCCTCGCCCATCACTCCCAATGGGGCCACGGGAAGGTTATCGAGCGGACACCGAAAGCCTTGCAACTAGCCGCGCGCGAGCTCGTCGATCCGCGACGCGATTTCGTCGGCGTAGCGATTGGCCTCTTCTTCCGAGCGCCCCTCGGCGTAGACGTTGAACAGCGGATCCGTGGCGTCGGGCAGCACGAGCACCCAACCGCCCTCGCGCGCCACGCGGATGCCATCGGTCAGCTCGACGTCCTCGCCGTTGGTCTCGTCGAGCAGACGGCGCATGATTTGACCTTTCCGCTCCCACGGACAACGATCGCGGCGCGACGCCAGATGCGACGACGGCAGCTCGTCGACGATCTCGCTGAGCTTGCGCCGTTGGCCGGCGAGGAGCTCCATTACCTTGGCCGCCCCATAGAGCGAGTCGAACACCGGCGCGAACTCCGGGAAGATGAGCTCGTAGTTCGCACCGCCCGCGAACGCGAGCGTCGATCCCTCGCGCGCTGCCAGTGCCATGAGCGAGCGGCGGTCGGTTCGCGTGCGGATCACCGTGGCGCCGTGCTCGCGCGCCACGAGCTCGATCGCGGTAGGGGCCATGACCGGCACTGCGATCCGCGCGCACGGCGTCGCTCCGGCCACGAGCGCCGTCAAAAGCGCGAGCAAACGGCTGCCCTCGACGATCCGGCCGCGGTCGTCGACGAGCGCGAGCGATTCTCCGCGCCAATCGAGCAGGATCCCGAGTCCGGCGTGCAGCGACGTGGTCACGTTCGCGAGCTGTTCTAAGTGACGCGCGCGATCGGCCGTGAACGTGAGCGCTTTCGTGCCGTCGAAGAAGGCGTTGATCGCGACCATCTCGATGCCCAGGTCGCTCAGGATTCGCGGTAGGATCAGCGAGGCGTCGCCGTGAGCGTAGTCGATGACCACGCGTAAGTTCGCGTTCCGGACCGCTCGCGGCGCGAGCGCCTCGAGGAATCCGCTGCTGTACGCCTCGATCGAGCGCTCGGGAAAGTCGAGCAGTCCAACCGCCTCCATCGGCGTGCGGCGGAAATCCTCGCGGAAGAAGATGTTTTCGATCTTCCGCTCGGTGCTCGCATCGAGGTTCACGCCGTGCGCATCGAAGAACTCGATCAAGAACTGGTCGGGATCGTCGGGAGAGATCCCGGTGTGCACGCCCGCGTCGCCCGACATACGCACCCCATAGCGCGAGACCGGGATCGGCACCTCGCGCAGGTCGTGCACGTTCGTGCCCACGGCGAGCAGGCCGGCGATGATGCAGCGGTTCGTCAGCCGCGATGCCGGGTGTCCGTCGCGGCTCGTCATCACGCTTTGGCCCGGCCGCAGCACCGATCCCAGCGCTTGACCGAGCTTCAGCGCGAACTCGGGAGTGATCTCGATGTTCGCGAGTCCGCTCACGCCGTCGGCCCCGAAGAGCGATCCCGGCCACTTGATGCCGTAGATGAGCGACATCGATACGATGGAACCGGACGCGACCGACTTATCCGGCCACAGCTTGATGTCCGCCGGCACCGTCGAGCCGCTGCCGAGCGTGCTGCCGCGCCCGATGACGGCGCCCTCCATCACCGTCACGCGATCCTTGACGATCGCGCGATCGGCGAGCGTGCACCCCGTCAGCGTCGCATTCTCGCCGACGTAGACGTCCTCCCAACCGACGGTTCGCGTCAAGCGCGCGCCCTGCGCCACGATCGACGACGCGCCCAGTGCGGTCAGCTCTTCGACCACCGCGCCCCGTTCGATCGTAACGTTCGCGCCGATGCAGACGGGGCCGCGCACGACGGCGTCGGGCGAGACGCGCGCGTTCTCGCCGGCCCAGACGCCGGGCCGAATCTCCGTGCCCGGAATCTCCACCGCAACCGCTCCACGCAACGCGTCGTAGTTCGCCTGCAGATACTGCTGCAGGTTGCCGATGTCGCTCCAGTAGCCGCCCGTGACGTGACCGTAGAGCGCGCGGCCGTCGCGCAGCATGAAGGGGAAGATGTCCTTCGCGAAATCGTAGTTCGTACCGGATTCCATATATTCGAACACCTCGGGTTCGAGCACGTAGATGCCGGTGTTGATGGTGTCGGAGAAGACCTCGCCCCATGATGGCTTCTCGAGGAAACGCGTGATGCGGCCGTCTTCGCCGGTCACGACCACGCCGAACTCCAGCGGATTGGCGACGCGCTGCAGCGCGATCGTCGCGACGGCGCCGCTGCGCTCGTGCGCCGCCACGAGGTCGCTCAGGTCGATGTCGGTCAGCGCGTCGCCCGAGACGACGACGAATCGGCCGTCACCTAGGCGCCCCTGCGCGAGCTTCACTGCGCCTGCCGTCCCGAGCGGCGTGTCCTCGACGACGTACTCCATCGCCACCCCCGCGGCCCCGCCGTCGCCGAAGTAGTTTTCGATCTCGTCGGCGAGGTAGTGGAGAGTCGCGATCACCTCTCCTATACCGTGGCGGCGCAACAGGTCGACGATGTGGTGCATCACCGGCTTGTTCGCCACGGGAACCAGCGGCTTGGGGCGCCGCGACGTCAGCGGACGCAACCGCGAGCCCTCGCCGCCGGCCATCACGACGGCCTTCACGACGTCGCCTCGAACACGAACGCGCAGAGCGGCGGCAGTTCGAGCGACGCCGGCGATTTCAAGATCTCGGCGCGCTCGCCGTCGCCGCCGTAACGCCGCGAATCCGTGTCGATCGCCACGCGGTAGATTCCATCAAGCAAAGGGGCGAGCGTAACGCCGCGTCGCTCCGCCGTGAAGTTGATCGCGATCACGACGCGACCGGCCTCGGTGTCCGCGTTTCGCGCGAATGCCACAACGCCGGGTCGCGCATCGTCGAGCAGCGCGAAGCCCGTCGGGTCGGCGTCGAGCCGGTGCAGTGCGGGCGACCGGCGATAGATCGCATTGCAGTCGCGCACGAGGTTGCGCACGCCGGCGTGCATCGCGTCATCTAGCCGGCTCCAGTCGAGCTGTGCGTCGTGGTTCCACTCGCGCGCGTCGCCGAACTCGGAGCCCATGAAGAGCAGTTTCTTGCCCGGATAGAAGAACGTGAAGGCGAGCAAGAGCCGCAGGTTCGCGAACCGCGCCCGATCGTTCCCCGGCATCTTCTGGAGCATCGAGCCCCGCAAGTGCACGACTTCGTCGTGCGAGAGCGGCAGCACGTAGCGCTCTCCGTAGGCATACGAGAACGTTTGCGTCAACGCCGTCCAGCGGTCTGGGCGTTCCCCGTCTTCGGCTGCAACATAGGCGAGCGTGTCGCGCATCCAGCCCAAGTTCCACTTGTAGGTGAATCCGAGTCCGCCGGAAGCGACGGGAGCCGTCACCTTCGGCCAGATCGTCGATTCTTCGGCGAACGTCGCTACGTCGGGATGCCGCGCCGCGATCGTTTCGTTGAGGCGGCGGAGAAACTCGATCGCCTCGAGGTTCTCGTTGCCGCCGTGGGCGTTCGGCGTCCATTCGCCGGTCGCCCGGCCGTAATCGAGGTAGAGCATCGACGATACCGCGTCGACGCGCAGACCGTCGCCGTGAAACTCCTCCAGCCAGTAGAGCGCGCTCGCGATCAAGAAGTTGGCGACCTCCGCGCGGCCGTAATCGTAGACGAGCGTGTTCCACTCCGGGGCGCGGCCGCGGCGCGGGTCGGCGTGCTCGTAGAGCGGCGTCCCGTCGAAGAGCGCAAGGCCGTGCTGATCGTTGGGAAAGTGTCCCGGAACCCAATCGAAGATCACTCCGAGCTCCAGCTCGTGGGCGCGCTCGACGAACGCGCGCAGATC
Source organism: Vulcanimicrobiota bacterium (assembly GCA_963711625.1). Lineage (GTDB taxonomy): Bacteria > Vulcanimicrobiota > Vulcanimicrobiia > Vulcanimicrobiales > Vulcanimicrobiaceae > Cybelea. The sequence continues at coordinate 2,818,209 of OY970207.1, read as the reverse complement.
CTCGGGCGTTCCGTAACGGCTCGTGGGCGCGAACAACCCCGTCGCCTGATATCCCCACGATCCCTCGAACGGGTACTCGGCGAGCGGCAGGAGCTCGACGTGGGTAAAGCCCATGTCGCGCGCGTAGGGCAGCAGCTCGGCGGCCGCCTCGCGATAGCTCGTGGGGCGGCCGTCCTCGCGCCGTCTCCAGGAACCGAGGTGAACCTCGTAGATCGATACCGGCGCGGTGCTGGCTATGCGACTCGCGCGCTCGCGCATCCAGCGCGCGTCGCGCCACACCCGCGGAGGATCGCTCCAGACGATCGACGCGTTCCCGGGCATCGCTTCGGCGTAGCGCGCCAGGGGATCGCTCTTGAGCGGCAGCGTCTCTCCCGCCGCTCCTTCGATCGCGTACTTGTAGCGCGCGCCTTCGCGCGCGCCGGCCACGAAGGTCTCCCAGACGCCGTCGTCGCCGCTCCGGCGCATCGAGTTCCGGTGCGCGTCCCAGCCGTTGAAATCGCCGACCACCGCGACGCGTCGAGCGTGGGGCGCCCACACGGCGAAGGCCACGCCGTCGACGCCGTCGACGTGTCGCACGTGCGATCCGAGCGAGTCCCATAAAGGGGTCACAAGCTCGGAACGTCGTTCGCCGGCACGCGCGTGTAGTCCGTCGTCCAGTTGGTCTCCCACGTTCTGCCGCCGTCCGCGGAAAACGCCTGTTCGAAGCGTGGATGATCGCCCGTTAAAAGCGTCCAGCGGTAGCGGACGACGACCGCCTTTCCTTCGTACTTGTCGGCGGCGAAGAACTCGCCGGCACCGCTCGCGTCGAAGTGCCCCACCTGCGGCGGCATCGCCAGCCCGATCTTCTTCGTGCCCCAGTAGAGCGACCACTGGCGCGTCGCGGCGTCGTACGTTCTCAACGTCATGCCTTCGATGTGGCCGCGCGGCGGAGGACATCGCAGGTCGCCGACTTCGAGGTTCCCGCTGCCTCCCCAGAACCGGCGAACGACCGAATGGCCGTAGCAATCGTACCACACGTCGTCGTGGCTGAGCCGGTGCCGAAGGATCCGGTAATGCGTGCTCCAGGTGCCGACGAGGAAGTCGAACCCAGTGTGGTTATCACGAGTTGCGGGCGTCAGCAGCGGCACCGCGAGCGCCGCCTGCAGAACGATCGAAAGCAATATCATGGAGGCCTCCGCTCACGCTAGGGGACTTCGGCCTCCATCTCCTGCGGGTCTTGCTCGGGCTTGAAAAGGGCTTGCGCGATGGCGGTGGGCACGATCGCGGTGAGGATGACCACCGTCACGAGCGCCGTATATTGAGACTGATTGATGTAGCGGTGCGTCAGCCCGTAGAGGCTGGAGATCGTGCCGAACGTAAGGCCCGTCGCCATCATCAGCGTGAGGTAGTTGGCGTTGGCGGCTCCATACCGGAATGCGGTGCGCGCGAGCGGCAGCACGCCGAGAATCTTCGCGCCGACCTTCACCAAGAACAGCGTGGCGATGAGACCGATGCCCGAGACGGCGGCGCCGAACTCCACGTACGTACCGGCTTTTAAGAAATAGAAGGGCGCGAGCAGCGTCATCGTCGTCGTCTGCAAGCGCCGCTTGACGTCGGGCAGCATCATCATCATACCCGCGCACGCGAGACCCAGGAAGTACGCAGGCAGCACGCCCTCGCTCTTGGCCGACGTGGCAAGAGCTGCCAGCAGGAAGATGATCGCGAAGAGCACGCGCAGCGCCGGCTCGCTCACGTAGCGGCTGGTGCGTTCGATCGCCGCCGGTAGAACCTTGGGAACGATCGCGACGGCCACGGCAATCGCCGCCGCCAAGGCCGCCAGCCACAGGTTGTAGTTAGCGAAGAGCAGGCCCAGCGCGACGACGGTGCCCAGATCGGTGAAGAAGCACGCAGCCAGGATCAGCTGGCCGAAGTCCTTATCGGCGAGGCCCGATTCGATCATCACGGCGTAGACGACGGCAACCGACGTGGTCGACATCGCGATGCCGGCGATCTTGGCGGCGTCCGGCGTCCAGTGGGCGACGAAGTACGTGTAGGCCATCGCGGCTAGAAACGGCGCTGCGAACGACGCCGCGCCGATCGCCGACGAGGGCACCAACTGCCGACGTAGGACGGCCGGATCGATCTCGGCGCCGGCGAGAAACGTGAGCAGAATGCTGCCGAAGCCCGCGACGAAGTCGATCCAGGCGGTCGTGTGCAGCGCGATCAGGTTGCCGGCCAGCATGCCGACGATGATCTCGATCAGCGCGGCCGGCATCTTCAGGCGGATGGCCACGAAGCCGCTGACAGCCGCCAACGACATCCAGATTCCCGCGGTAAGCCACATAGAAAAAGCTCCCGTCAAAGCAAGTTTTGAACAGGAGCCATCAGCCGGTCGGCGGTTTACGGGAGCTCCATCCCGTTGATATTATCGACCGCTTCTTACGAGAACGGGTGTTTTCCTTGGCTGCAGTACTCGCCGTGCTGCTGGATCAGCTTGGCGACGAGCGCGGTCCAGCCGGTTTGATGGCTGGCGCCGAGCCCGGCGCCGTTGTCGCCGTGGAAGTATTCGTAGAACGGAATGTAGTCGCGCCAGAGCGGATTGCGCTGAAACGTGTTCGTTCGCCCCGAAGACCGGGCGCCGGCCGTCGGCGTCGCGCGTGAAGATGACGCATGAGCCGGTGCGAGAGCTCCATCGAGACGTCCCACAGGGTCATGAGCTTTCCCGATCCGGTCGGGCATCTCGACCTTGAAATCGTCGCCGTAGAAGTAATGAAACTTCTGCAGCGCCTCGATGATGAGGTAGTTGATCGGGAACCAGACCGGGCCGCGCCAGTTCGAGTTGCCGCCGAAGAGCCGCGTCGTCGACTCGGCCGGTTCGTAGTCGATGCGGTAGTCGATTCCCGCGTACTCCAACGAGTACGGGTGATCGCGCGTGCTCGCGCGAGAGCGAACGGACCCCGTACGGCGAGAGAAACTCCGTCTCGTCGAGCATTCGCTGCAGCAGCCGCAGCAGCTGGGTCGCGGTCGACGATCGAGAGGATGCGCCGGACGCCCACGCCGCCCGCCTGCATTTCGGCGATGTTCTCCATGAGATCCGGGCGGTTGCGCGACGAACCATTCCACCCGCTTGGCGAAGTTCGGGAGCTTCTCGCGAATGGTGCCGTCGAAAGTCTCCACCGCGAGCAGCGGGATGAGTCCCGACGAGCGATCGGATCTGCAGCGGAATCACTTTGCCGCCGCGCGTGCAGGTAGTCGTAGTAAAAGCCGTCGTCGTCGTCCCACAGGCCGCGGTCCTCGTCGCCTCCGATCTTGTTCATCGCGTCGGCGATCAGTAGGAAGTGCTCGAAGAACTTCGACGCGATGTCTTCGTAGACGGGTTTGTGCTGCGCGAGCTCGAGCGCGATGCGCAGCATGTTGAGCGTGAAGACGCCCATCCAGCTCGTGCCGTCCGCCTGGTCGAGCCGGCCGCCGTCCGGCAGCGGCGCGCTGCGATCGAAGATGCCGATGTTGTCGAGCCCGAGGAATCCGCCTTGAAAGACGTTGCGGCCCTCGACGTCCTTGCGATTCACCCACCACGTGAACGTGAGCAGCAGCTTCTGGAAGACGCGCTCGAGGAAGAAGTAGTCGGCACGCCCGGTCCGCTTGTGCTCGATCTTGATAGACGCGATACGCCGCCCACGCCTGAACCGGCGGATTGACGTCGCCGAAGCGCCCACTCGTAGGCCGGCACCTGTCCGTTGGGGTGCATGTACCACTCGCGCGTCAGCAGCGAGAGCTGAACCTTTGCAAACTCCGGGTCGACGAGCGTGAGCGCGACGCAATGAAACGCCAGATCCCATGCGGCGAACCACGGATACTCCCAGGTGTCGGGCATCGAGAGCACGTCGTCGCTATAGAAGTGATCCCAGCCGCTGTTCCGGCCGCGCTCGCGCGCGGCAGGCGGCGGCGGTTGGAGCGGGTCGCCGTGGAGCCAATCGTGGACGACGTAGTTGTAGAACTGCTTGCTCCAAAGCAGTCCCGCAAGCGCCTGCCGCTGCACGGCGCGTTCGTCGTCGCTGACGCGGGAACCGGTTGAGGTCGCGATAGAACTCGTCGGCCTCGGCGATGCGCCGTTCGGAAGATCGCGTCGAAGTCGCCGAACGGCCTGCGCGACGTCTGCGCGCACAGGCGCAAGCGAACGGTCCGGCTCTCGCCCGGCGCGAGCGCGAGCTCGTAGCGCGCCGCGCACTTCGTGCCCACGGCGCCGCGGATTGACCGCGTCGCGCCTTCCGCCGACGACGCAGTCGTTGATGCCGTCCTTGACGTACGGTTCCGCGTTGGGCGCGTCGAACAGCCGCCGGTTGTTGGTCTCGTTCTCGGTGAAGAGCAGCTCGCCGGCGTCCTCGCAGTAGAGCCGCATGACGCCGAGCCGTTCGTGCGTCGCGCGCACGATGTGACGGCCTGGCGCGGTCTGCTCGGCCTCGAGCGACGGCTTGGCGACGCCGGCCTTCCACGACCAGACGTTGCGAAACCATAGCGTCGGCAGCAGCGTGAGGTTTGCAGGTTCCGCGGCCGCGATTCACGACGGTGATTCGCGCGAGCATGTCGTCCGGCGAGGCCTTCGCGTACTCGACGAAGACGTCGAAGAAGCGATCTTCGTCGAGAACGCCGGTGTCGACCAGCTCGAACTCCGGATCGAGGCGCGTTCGTCGCCGGTTCTCCTCCACGAGCCGCGCGTACGGATACTCGGCCTGCGGATAGCGATAGAGCATCTTCATGTACGCGTGCGTCGGCAGGCAGTCGAGGAAGAAGTAGTACTCCTTGACGTCCTCGCCGTGGTTGCCTTCGGGGCCGGTGAGCCCGAAGAGTCGCTCTTTGAGGATCGCGTCCTTGCCGTTCCACATCGCGACCGCGAAGCAGAGCTCCTGATAGCGGTCGCAGATGCCGCCGATGCCGTCCTCGCCCCAGCGATACGCGCGCGATCGCGCGTGGTCGTGCGGGAGATAGTCCCACGCGTCGCCGTCGGCGCTGTAATCCTCGCGAACCGTGCCCCACTGCCGCTCGCTGAGGTACGGCCCCCAGCGATGCCACTCGGCGCGGTCGCGGCCGCGTTCCAGGCGCCGGCGCTCGGCGCTCAAACGAAATCTCGAATCAGCGCTGCGATCTCGGCGGGCCGCTCGACGATCGCGTAATGCGCGGAGTTTGGGATCACGGCGAAGCGCGCGTTTGGCAGCAGGGCCGCAACTCTTGTGTGCGCGGCGTCCGGAGCGTCGTGCTCCGGCGCGATGACGAGCGCGGGAGCTCGAATCGCGCGCGTCTCGTCGGCGAAGCCGGCGAACGCCCACGATTCGAAGCTTTCCAACGCGGCCTCACGCGGTGTCGCGGCTGCGATCGCACAGAGGCGCTCGAGCGCGGCTTCGTCGGGCGGGCTCGCCAACGTTCGCGCCAGCCAACTTCTCCGCGCGCCGGCGTCTCCGGCGGTCGAGCGTAGAAAGGCCTCGCCCTTGGGCGAGTAGCCGCCCCCGCTCGCCGGGACCGGCGCGACGAGCACGAGGGAGCGCACCGCCTGCGGCGCATCGAGCGCGAGGCGCAACGCCGCCGTTGCGCCCATCGAGTGGCCCACGACGACGGCCGGACCGATGCGCAGCGCGTCGATGAGTTCGCGCAGGTCGCCGGCGTGGCGTTCGAGTGAGTACGGGCCGTACGCGTTCGCCGACGCGCCGGAGCCGCGCAGGTCGACGCTTACGCTGCGCGTCGAAGGACCCAGCGCGTCGACGACGCCGCGCCACACCGATCCATCGGCTTGCCAGCCGTGAACCAGCAGGAGCGCGGGCGCCCCCGAACCAGCGTCAGAGAACGCGAGCTCGGCTCCGTCGCTCGCGCGAAAGCGATCCAACGCCGCAGGCCCGGCCGTTACTTTGAAACCGCGCTCACTTGATCGGCCGTGATGGGGCTCGCGTTGTTGCCCCACGACGCGCGCGCGTATGTGAGCGTTGCGGCGATGTCGGCGTCGGAGATTTGCGGGCTCCACGCGGGCATCATTCCGTTGTAGGGCTTTCCGGCCATCGAAACGGCGCCCGTTAAGCCGTATTTAACGATATGAATCACCTTCGCCGGATCGCCCGTTACGACGGCGTTGCCGGCTAGCGGCGGGAACGTTCCGGCGACGCCCTTGCCGTCGGCTTGATGGCAACTCGCGCAGTTGGCCAGAAAGAGTTTGGCCCCCACCGCCGTCGACGCCGCCGACGCGCTCGAGGACGAGGCGGAACCGCCGTTCGATCCCTTCGAACACGCCGTTACGGCGAGCACGAGGATCGCTGCCGGGAGGAGCGTCTTCGCAAAACTCATTCGGGGCACGTTCGACGCTCGGCGACACCGACCCTGACGAAGGGGTCGCGCGCGACGGCGTCGGAGGACTGTCGCTGTCGTGAAAAGTTTCTGGGGCAGCCGCGGATCCGTCGTCCTCGTCGAGGTCGTCTACCTGTTGATCCTCTTCGCGTTGGCAATCGCCTATCTGACGGACCCCTCTCCCACGAGCCGGCTGCATCAACTGTTTCCGGCGATGCTCGGTTCGCTGCCGATCGGCGTCGCGTGGTTCGGCGCGCTCGGAGCGGTGGTCATCTCGCTCTCGGGCGCCTTCGATCATCGAAAAGATTGGGATCCCGATTGGAGCCTGTGGCACTTCACGCGCCCGCTGATGGGCGTCAGCCTCGCCGTCGTCGCGTGCCTCATCTTCCAGTCCGGAATTCTGGCTGCCAATCCGAGCGCGGGCTCGCAGCTCGGCATTGCCTCCGGCGCGGGGGCGCAAGCGCCGCAGAACCTGCTTTACTATCTGATCGCCTTCGTCGTCGGCTATCGCGAAGAAGTCTTCCGCGAGCTCATCAAACGCGTTGCCGACGTCATCCTCACGCCGTCACGGCCCTCGGCCGCACCTGCAGCGGTGAGCGCCATGGCACCGAACAGCGGACCCGCCGGCGGCGGCAGCACGGTGAAGATCACTGGCTCGGGCCTCGCGGGCACGACGGCGGTCGCATTCGGTTCCGTCGCGGCTCAGTTTGCAATCGATTCCGACGCGCAGATCTCGGCGACGGCGCCGCAATCGGGCGCGCCGGGACCGGTCGCCGTGACGGTAACTACCAAAGCCGGCAGCGCCGCGGCCGGCGACTTTACGTATACGTAGGCAACGGCACGTATCGCGCCGTCCTTTCTTCGCGCTCGCCGGGAAGCACGATTGCCACGAGGGGAAGGAGCCGCAACGGGTTCGAACTCCGGCGACTACGCCAGGAGGAGCGAATCATGCCTTCTACGATTTCTCTCGGTTCCACCGGAGACGACGTCAAACGCTTGCAGCGTGTTTTCGCGCGTCACCTCATGTGGAACCCTTTCGGCCCGATCACCGGCACGTTCGATGCCGGCCTCGAAACCGCCGTCAAGACGTTTCAGCAGAGCCAAGGATTGACCGTCGACGGCATCGTCGGACCCCTGACGTGGGCGGCGCTGCCGAGCTATCGCGAAGCGTCGCCGGAGTTGAAGGATGGTTCCAAGGGACCAGGCGTTGCCTGGCTTCAGAAGGCGCTCGCCGGCGGCGACGTCGCCGTCTCCTTCACGCCGTATGCTGGTGCGATCGACGGTATCTTCGGCCCCGCGACCACGACGGCCGTGCGCGCGTTGCAAACGTGGGCGGGGATCACGGTCGACGGCATCGTCGGCGACGATACGTGGTTCGTGTGGCTGACGCCAGGGAGCGCCCAGCAGCTTACTCTCGAAGGCGCGTGCGGGTTTACGAGCGGTCTCTTGTAAGATATCGCACAAAACGGCGATGTAGTTAGCGCTCGTACACGCGTTAAGCGTGCGTTAACTCGCGGATTTTTTTGTTTTTCCCGGGCAGCAGGTAACTTTTATCGCGGCGTGCGAAGGGGCAACACACCCCTTTCACTCTCTCCGTCACCGAGCATCGAATGGAAGATAATCTCAGATTCGATTCGGCACGCCGGCCCGCATTACTCGCCGTCGCAATGCTCGCCCTGCTCGCCGCAATTTTTCAGGTGTTCTTGCGATACGAATACATTCCGAAGGGCGCAGCTCTCTGGCGGATCGATCGCGTGACGAGTCAGGCGTGCCTCGTTGACGGCTCGCGAGTCGATTGCGCGGCACCGCGGAGCCCGAGCGTCAGCACGAGCACGAGCCTAAGCACGAGCACGAGTACCGCCGTCCGGCGGTTTGCGGGCAGGTCCGGACGCTAAGCGGCCGAGACGCGCTTTTAAGTTCCCTAGGTTCGAGGCGTCAGGTGCAGCGCCGCCCCAGCGTAGTCGAACTGCACGACGAACTGCTGCAAGAATGCGGCGCCCAGGTGGCCGAATGCCGTGCCCGCTAGCGTTTGGGTCGTCCCGATGCGCTGCGCGCCGGTGCGATAATCACCGATGCGCACTTGCGGGATCTCGCCGATCAGCTCGACGCTGCTTCCGCCGATGCCGCCGACCGTGCGCCGCTGCGTCACGGCGAACAGGCCCGGATGCTTGGAATAGAAGTCGTATGCGAGGTTGATGTTCGATTCGTCGCCCGTGTCGACGGCCAGCTGCGTCTCGAGGGCGCCTAAGCCGACGGTGACGACCGGTACGAAGTTTTCGAACGTCATCGGCAGCGTGATCGTGCTGCGAACCGGCGACGCCGCCAGACGCACGACGTGCGCCCCCCCGTCGATTTGGACGCCCGTCGAACCCAGCACGTCCGCGCCCAGCACGACGTCGTAACCGTAGCGGCGCAGATCGCTGAGCACCGCGTAGTAGGCGTCGCCGTAGGTAGCGTTTCCGACGCGGAGCGGCCCGGCGCGAACGACTTGCGTGGTATATCCACCGAGTCCGCGCACCGCGTACGTGCCGACGACCGGCGCCGCGATCCGGCTCGCGAGTTCCGAGCTTATCGAGAGTCCCGAGTTGCCCGAATCGAATAGGCAGCGAACCGCAACGCCGCCGACGCTACAATCCGCGATGGGCGTCACCGACTTCGGATCGGTCGGTATCGCGGCGGGGCTTCCCTTGAACGACGGCACGAGACCGTGCGGCGTCGCCAAGGCGGACGACACGGACGCGCGGTCGTCGTAGCGTTCGAAAGTCTGTCCGTCGTGCAGCACGAGAAACGGAAGCGTGAATCCGCCGACGCGTCGGTAGTTGCGATATTCGAACGTTTCGCTGCCGCTCGCGTCCCGCGCCAGGCGAATCAGTGCGGTCTGCGGATCGACGTAGAGCCGCAACGGCACGGCGTTGACGTCGCCCACCACGATCGTTCGATACGATTTTCCTCCGAACGCGGCAGTGCCCGCTCCGCCGATGCGTCCGCCATGCGTCAAGAACGACGGCGAAAGAAACGAGAGCGACGCGACGAGCCGCAGCGAGCGCAGAAAGGGCTCGGGCTCCAGCGATTGTGCGACCGTCGTGCCGTTCATATTGATCGAGTAGAGGTGGACGCCGTCGAAATACGTGCCGCTGCAGAGCTCGCCGGTGCAGTGGCGCACGGTGATCCGTAGGCCTTGGCTGTCGCTCGACACGACGTTCTGCTGGCCGCCCAGCGTGAGCCGGGAGACCGATACGAAGTGGCCCTGCCAGACCGGGCCGGCGGCGGCGCGCATCCGTTCGAGTAATCGCACCGCGTCGCCGGCGTTTCCGCTGGCTCCGAGCGTCGCCATCGCGACTGCGAAGAGCAGAGCGGTCCGTGCGGCGAAACCCATGGCCGATGGAGTTCGAGTCGCTCGACGGCTACCTTCTCGACGGGTCGCCATCGAAGGCCGAGGTCGTGCGCCAAATCCTCGACGCCCGCCCGGCTGCCGAAGGGGCGGCGCCGTTTTACGAGGGAATCGCGCGCCTAGGGGCGCGAACGCCGGACCTGGCGCTCATCGCGCTGCGCCTGGTGCTCGCGGGGAGGAAAGCCGACGACGAGGCGGTGACGTGGCTGCGCGGCGTCGTCGACCGCGCGCGGACCGGCGATGCCTCCGCGCGCGAGGAGTACCGCACGATCGATCGGCCTTCAGAGGTTCCCTAATGTTGTCTACGCGCTCGCTCGTCGTCCGTTATCCGGGAGGTGCGCGGCGAGCGCTCGATGACGTTTCCATCGAGGCGGCCGGCGGCTCGACGATGGCCGTGGTCGGACCGTCGGGCGCCGGTAAGACCACGCTCCTTCGCGTCATCGCCGGCCTTGCGCGCGCGACGAGCGGCGACGTTCGCCTCAACGGCGAGTCGATCGTCGGACGTCCGCCGCAAGAGCGACGCATCGCGCTGGTCTTTCAAGACGACGCGCTGTTTGCCAACATGTCCGTGCGCGAGAATCTGCGTTTCGCGCTGCGCCGGCGTGATGCCGGCGCGCAAATGCGCATCGAGACGACGTCGCGGTCGTTGCACGTCGCGGAGCACCTCGATCGCCGTCCGCGTCTCCTGTCCGGCGGCGAGCGCCAGCGCGCATCGCTCGCACGCGCGCTGCTCTCCGATCCGGTGGCGTTGCTGCTCGACGAGCCGCTCGCGCACCTCGATCCATCGCTGCGCCGCAGCGTGCGCGACGAGGTGACGGGCGTTCGTCAGCGTTTCGGCGGCCCGATCGTATACGTTACGCACGACCACGTCGAAGCGATGAGCGTTGCGAACGTGCTCGCGGTTCTCATCGACGGACGAGTGGAGGATGCGGGCGCGCCGCAGCGCGTGTACGATTCGCCGCAAACGTTGGCGGTCGCGCGGTTCCTCGGCGAGCGGCCGATGAACCTCTTCGAATACGGTGGAGCGATCGTCGGCATCCGTCCCGAGCGAATCGCAGTGGCACACGGCGGCGCCCTCGCAGGGAACGTCGCGCGGCGCGAGGAGACGGGAGCGGATGCCTACCTCGAGGTCGCGACGGCACGCGGGATGCTCGCCGTTCGCGTTGCGGCCGGCGGAGGTCCCCGTACCGGCGATCGCATCGAGCTCGATCTTCCGGCCGACGCGGTGCGCCGCTTCGACGCGGCGACCGGGAAAGCAATCGCGTGAGCGACGCGGCGTTCCTCGCACGCGGCGTCGTGGCGGCCGGCATTTCCGGACTGCGGGTCGACGAACGGCTGGCCGGCATTGGCGGATACGTATTGTTTGGAGGCGACGGCGTTACGCTGCGGGAGATTCGCGCGCTGACCGATGGCCTGCGGGCGCGCGAACCCGCGTTGCCTCCGCTCATCGCGATAGATCAGGAGGGCGGTCGCGTTGCGCGGCTGCGCAACGGCGTCGAGCCCATTCCGCCGATGATGGCCGTCGGCGCGGCGGGCGACGCCGATCCGGCGCGGCGAGCGGGCGAACAAATCGCTTTCGACCTGCGCCGCGCGGGGGCAACCCTCGACTTCGCTCCGGTGCTCGATCTGGCGCTCGATCCGGGCAACGCCGTGATCGGCACGCGCTCGTTCGGCGACGATCCGAGCCGTGTTGCCGCCCTCGGAGCGGCGCTCGGCGCCGGCCTGCTGCGCGGCGGCATCGTTCCGTGCTATAAGCACTTTCCGGGGCACGGGTCGACCGCCACCGACTCGCACGAGATGCTGCCGCGCATCGACGCGGGCGAGGCGGAGCTTCGCTCGCGCGATCTCGTGCCGTTTGCGGCCGTCGCGCGCGACGCTCCAGCGATGATGACGGGACATTTGCTGGTCAACGCGTTCGACTCCGAGCATCCAGCCACACTCTCGTCTCGGATTGCGGTCGATCTGCTGCGCGGAGAGTTTGGCTTTCGAGGTGCCGTGGTCACCGACTGCATGGAGATGGGCGCCGTGGCGCCGCGCGGCGTCGCGGATCGCGCGGTCGCGGCCGTCGCGGCCGGTGCAGATCTGCTCGTCTTCAGTCACGACCCCGACGCCGCGCTCGAGGCCATCGACGGCCTCGCGCGCGCTATCGAGCGCGGCGCGCTGTCGCTCGCGAGGCTCGAGGAGGCGCACGCACGAGTGATGCGACTGCGCGATGCCGGCGCGACACCGCTCCCGGTGGATCAGTTTCCGCCGCATCCCGGCATCGGCCGCGAGATCGCGCGCCGCGCCGTAACGCTGCTGCGCGGCCTTCCGCACGCAGATCCGCTGACGTCGATCGCGGTTTCGTTCGGTGCGGCGCGTCCGCTGCTCGACCGTGAGGCGCCAGCGCTCGAAGAGTTTCTCGCCTCGCTCGATCCCGCGGCTGAAGAGCGCGAGGCGCTGTTGGGCGCGCTCGCCGCACGGCAACGGCGCCCCATCGTGCTCGCTCGCGCAGCTCACCGCCACGCGGGACAGGCCGAGACGATCGCGCGGATTCTCGAGCGCTATCCCGGTGCGATGATCGTCTCCGTCGGCGAGCCGTTCGACACGCCGCTCTTTTCCGCGGCGCGCCACGTGCTCGCCGCCTACGGCGACGATCCGGCATCTGCCGGCGGCTTGGCCGACGTGCTCTTCGGCGGTTCGATGCCGACCGGAACTCTGCCGGTGCGTGCGGCGTGACTCGGGTCGAACCCCCGCTCGGCGACGCCCTAGGCGCGCAGTTCACGGCGGCCGTGGCCCGGATCGAGCACCGCGGACGCGTCGTCTACGAGCGCGCGGTGGGCGTTACGCGAACGGATTCGCTCGCGCGTCGGGTTTATGCCGACACGCGCTTCGATCTGGCGTCGCTTACGAAGGTCTTCGTCAGCACGCTGATCCTTCAGTTCGTCGCGCACAAACGCATCGCGCTCGACGAGTCGCTCGCGGCCATCCTGCCGGAGTGGAGCGAGGGACCGCACGCGCAGATCACGCCGCGAATGCTGCTGGCGCACACGTCGGGGATGAACTCGGGCGCCGACTATCGCACCATCGTCAACGAAAACGTTGCCAACTTCGCGCTGCGCGCTCCGCTCGTCGCGCGACCCGGCGAGCGGGTGATCTACAGCGACCTCGGTTTCATCGCGCTGGGCGTGGTGCTCGAGCGCGTGGCCGGAGCGTCGCTCGGCGCCGTGGTCGCGCGCTCCTTCGGAGCGTCCCCGCAGTTTCGTCCGGCGGCACGCGACCGGGCATCGATCCCCGCGACGGAAGACGACGGTTGGCGCGGACGCGTTCAAGGCTTCGTGCACGATGAGAAGGCGTATCTCATGAGCGGCGTCGCGGGCCACGCCGGCCTCTTCGGGACCGCCGCCGACGTCGCGTCGCTTGCGCAATGCTATCTTGCGCCGCTGCACGGGCGTCCGTCCGCTCTCCTCCCGGAAATCCTTGCGCGCGACGCGATCGCCGAACAGGCCGCGGATCCCGTGCTGCGCCGCGGGCTCGGCTGGGCGCTGAAGACAAGCGACGAAAACTCGTGCGGCCGCTACATGGATCGTTCGTCCTTCGGTCACACCGGATTCGTGGGAACGTGCGTGTGGGCCGATCCGACGCGCGATCTGGTCGGCGTGCTGCTAACGAACGCCGTGTATTTCGGGCGCGATGAAGATACGCGCGACTTGCGCGCCGCGTTTTACGAAGCGATGGTCGAGTCGGTGAACGCCTGATGCTCGCCGTCGGCTTGATGAGCGGTACGTCGCTCGACGGCATCGATGCTGCGCTCGTTTCGGTTCGGCCTCGCCGGGAGGGGTACTCGCTGGAGCTGCTGCGTTTTCAAACGCATTCGTTCGACGACGGTTTGCGCGACGCGCTTACCCGCGCGCTGCCGCCGAACGCCGGGACCGCCGCCGCACTCGCGCACTTGCATCGAGATCTAGGCGGCGCCTTCGGACGAGCCGCGCGGTCGGCTGCGGGCAGCGATGACGTCGCGTTCGTTGCTTCGCACGGCCAAACGATCTGGCACGACGGCACCGCCGGCGTAACGCTGCAGCTGGGTGACGCATTCGTGATTCGCGAGCTTGCCGGAGTCACGGTCTGTTACGATTTTCGCAGCGCAGACTGCGCGGCGGGCGGTCAGGGCGCCCCGCTCGTCGCTCGCGTCGACGCCTTGTTGCTGGGCGGCGCGAACGAGGACCGGGCCGCGCTCAACCTGGGGGGCATCGCCAACGTCACGTTACTTCGCCCCGGCGCCGCGCCGGAGTGTGCGATCGCGTTCGACACCGGGCCGGGCAGCATGCTGCTCGACGCGTTCGTGTGCGAACGCACGGACGGCGCGCAAGCCTTCGACCGTGACGGCGCGCTCGCGGCGGCGGGCCGCGCCGACGCGCGGCTGCTCGACGCGATGCTCGGCGACGACTACTTCGCTGCCGTTCCGCCCAAGACGACGGGTCGCGAACGCTTCGGCGCGCACTTCCTCGACCGCTTTCGCCCGGCGATCGACGGACTCTCGGTTGAAGACGGAGCGGCGACGCTGACGGAGCTCACCGCGGCCTCGGTGACGCAGGCCATCCAGCGGGAAGGATTCGGCGACGCGAGGCTCACCGTTTCGGGCGGCGGGGCGCACAACGCCTCGTTGCTCGCGCGGATTGCGGCACGGCACGGGCGTGCGGGCGTCGAAACGTCGGACGCTGTGGGGATTCCGGTCGATGCAAAGGAGGCGATGGCGTTTGCCGTGCTCGGCTACGAGACGCTGCGCGGACGAGCTGCAAACGTGCCGGGTGCGACCGGCGCGCGCCGCGCCGTCGCGTTGGGAGCAATCGCCCCGGTAAATCTTCGCCTGCTGTTCGAGCGCGTCGCGGCGGAGGCGGCAGGAGCCGGTGAGTGAGCGCCTTCCACCGACGGAGGCTGCGAACGAGCGCAGCGCGGGCCTCGACCTGCTCGCGACGCCGGCACTCGTCGAGCTGCTCGTGCGCGAGCAGCGCGGCGCCGTCGATGCCGTTACCGAGCAATCCGCAGCGATCGCGCGCGCGGTCGACGCGATCGCTGCGAAGCTCGCCGCCGGGGGCACGCTGCACTACGTTGGGGCCGGCAGCAGCGGCCGGATCGCCGCGCTCGACGCGGCCGAGATGCCTCCGACGTTCGGCACGCCCCCCGAGCTGGTTCGCGCGCACGTCGCGGGCGGCGCCTCAGCGCTGACGCGAGCGATCGAAGGCGCGGAAGACGACGGAGCGGCGGGCGACGCGGCGCTGGCCGCGTGTGCGGGGACCGACGCGGTCGTCGGCATCTCCGCGAGCGGTGGCGCGGCGTTCGTCGTCGCCGCAATCGTGCGCGCGCGGCGCACGGGCGCATTCACGCTCGGCCTGACGAGCGTCGCCGACTCGGCTCTCGCGCGCGCGGCAGAGCAGGCGATCGTGTTCGATACGGGTCCCGAGGCGCTGGCCGGATCGACGCGCCTGAAGGCCGGCACGGCGCAGAAAATCGCGCTGAATGCGATCTCAACGGCGACGATGGTGCGCCTGGGAAAGGTGCACGACAATCTCATGATCGATGTCGTTGCGAGTAACGCGAAGTTGCGAAAACGCGCGCGCCGGCTCGTGGCGGCCGTCGCGAACGTCGGCGAAGATCGCGCGCGGGCCGCGCTGGAGGGTGCGGGCGGCAACGTGAAGGTGGCGATCGTGATGCTGCGCCGCGGCGTCGACTCGTGCGCCGCGCGCGCGCTGCTCGAGCGGCACGGCGGCTCGCTGCGCGCGCTGCTCTGATGCATCTCTGCGCGCTGCTCGCCGCCGGATCGCGTTCGTTCCGATGGACGATCGGCCCGTGACCGCGCAGCTTCCGGTGATGCTCGGCCGCATCGCCGGCGTGACGGTCGACGCGCCGCCGCCCGCGCTTCTCGGGCGCTTCCTGGTGCCCGGGCGCTCGGATGCCCTTATCGCATGGCTCAATCGTGAGGCGTCGAGAAACGCCGGGACTTTCGTGATTTCGACCGACATGCTCGCGTACGGCGGCCTGATCGCGTCGCGCGTTCCCGGTCCGTCGTACGCCGACGCCTACTTCCGGTTAGCGGAGCTGGCGCATCTGCGCGCTAGGAATCCGCGGGCGTGGATCGGAGCGTTCGGCACGATCATGCGGCTCGCGCCGACCGGCGTTCCCGCGGGCACGCCGTACTTCGCGGCATACCCGATCTGGACGTACTTGCAAGAGTACGCGAACCTGCACGATCCTCCGGCTTCGGCCGAGGAAAGGGCGCGCGCGCAGCGTCTCCGCGACCTTGCCGGACCGGTGATGGACGACTATCTCGCGACGCGTGCGCGAGATCTCGCCGTCGACCGGCATCTGCTCGCGATGGCCGGATCGGGCGTCATCGACCTGCTCGTGCTCGGGCAGGACGACGCGGGACCGATCGGGCTGCACCTTCGCGACGTACGCGCGCTTCAAGCCGATCTCGCCGCCTCCGGCGCGCAAGGGCGCGTATCCATCGAGCCCGGCGCCGACGAGTTGGGGATGACGCTGGTCGCGCGATCGCTCGCTCGCGCCGCCGCGTGGACGCCGCGAATCGGCGTGCGCTACTCGACCCCGGGGGGCGCGTCGTATCAGGATCCCATCGAGTACGCGCCCATCGACGGAGCGATCGCCGCACTGATCCGCGTAAGCGGAGGCGTACGCGACGACGATCGCCCGGATATTATGCTCTACGTGCGCGTCCCGAATACGGCGGCGTCGCAGGACGCCGCGTTCGCCGCCGCGATGCGCGACGACGCCGCGCGCGGCCGGTCGGTTGCGCTGGCAGACCTCTCGTTCTTGACCTCGTACGGCGATCAGGCGGCCTTCGCGCAGCGCATCTTGGACTCGGGACTCGCGGCGCGTTTGGACGCATACTCGTCGTGGAACACGAACGCAAACACCGCAGGGACCGCGCTCGCCGAGGCGATCGCCGCGGGTGCGGGGCGACGCATGCGAACCTATGACGCGCTCGCGCACCACACGTTCACGTTCGTCAGGTTCCTCGACGACTATGCGTTTCACGATCTAGTGCGACCCGACCTCAACGCGACGCTCGCCGCACAGGGCGTCACGGATCACTCGATGCTCGGGCCCGACGACGCGGCGGCGACGGCCGACCGCGACCGCGCGCTGCTCTGGCGCTACGCCGAGACGATTTTGGCGCGACTCGATCCGGGATACCACATTGCCGCGCTCTCGATCGGACTTCCCTGGAGCCGCACGTTCGAGACGTCGGTCGACGTCGGCATCGCGCCCAACCTTTGAAGCAGGGCGCGGCGGCGGGATAAAAAGAGAACAGGATGGCCGGCAACGCCGGTCATCCTGTTCGGTTCCCTTAATCGGGAGTGTCTGTGCTGCTACTGCCTCGAACGCGGGTTGTACGCCGCACCTTCAACGTCGTCGCTGACGCTGAGGCCGTTGTTGAAGCTGTACCAGTACGTGAGCGACGTCGGGCTGTAGTAGTAGACGTCGATCTGGCCGAGGATATAGTCGCCGCATGCGAACGTCATGGATTGCTTGTTCACGTGCCCGAAGACGCAGTCATCGAGCAGCGGGAACGGACCGCCGACGAGCGTGCAAGCCGGGTTGCAGCCCGAGTACACGCGGAGTGCCGGGGTGAACGCATCGATCGAAACGAGGTTGCCGTTAGCGTCGATGTCGAGACCACCGTAGTACGTGTTGGCGAAGCCCGTCGTGGCTTGGCCGGCACCGGTGCAACCGGCGAAGTAGGTCAGAGTTGCCGATCCGAGGCTGTTCGTGGCGGAAGCCCAGCAGTCGCCGCTATTGGACATCGCGACGCCGGCGACTTCCACCATGTTCGAGTTGGTGAGGTTCTGGGTGCAGCCCGCCGACAGCGAGCAGATGGAGAGGCTGCCGTTGCCGCTGGTATCGAAGATGTTGCCGACGGCGATCGTTCCGGTTGCCGCGTTGGCGCTCGAGGCGTCAGCCGGCTGGCCGTACGAGTCGGTGATCGATCCGATTTCGGATCCGCACATTCCGGGGCCCTGGTACACGATAACGGTGCGGCTGCCGCCGTCCGGATCGATCAGGTTACCCTTGCCGTCAACGGCGACGCCGTTCACATAGCTGGCGCCGAGGCTGCACGTTGGCGGGCCGTTCGACGTGTTTTTGTGCGGATAGCCGTTGATGAGGGAAGCGAAGAACTGGCTGCCGTAGATTCCGCCTACGCCGGCGCGCTTCTTAGCATCCGGCGAGAATTTTGTTCTCAGCGCGTTGCCGCGAAGGCCGAGTTGGCCCTTCGGAACGACGCTGGCCGGATACGAGAAGTGCGGAATGAACTTCCCGTGAGAGTCCATCGAGGATTGCGTTTGCCCAGCGGTGCTCGGTCCCGACGTTCCCGGGGACATATTGCCGGAGCAGCCCGCTAGTAACGCCACAGCGACCGTTGTACACAGCGCTGTTGATAACAATCGCATAGAGTGAGTCTCCTTAGCAGTAGCTGGAGTATAGCCGGGGATACCCCGGGTCACCGGTTGTTCGGCAGGCTTCGGGCCGCTCCCCCATCTTGGCGGCCCAAGCAGTAGTCGATAATTGCCATGGCACCCGAGGGATCGAATGGTAACGGAATGGCGCCTTCGGCGAGACAGAGCCGGTTGAGCCCCCATGGTTCCGAGGGGTCGGTTCCTTCGGGCGCGGCGACCGCGAAGCGAGCCCGGCCGAGCTCCGCGGCGAACCGCATCGTGTGTGCGGCACCGCCCACTCGCTCGCTCGAAATCAGGACGACGGCGCGCGCGAGCTGGGCCTGGAGGCGATCGCGCGCGACGAGGGACTCGGCGGTCGCCGGAGCACCTGGAGCGACGAGCGTGGCGACCGCTCCTCCGGCGTCGACGATCGCGAGCTCGAGAGCCTCGTGCTCGGGCGGGTCGGTCCGGCCGAACCCGTAGCCGACGAACGCGACCGTCGCCACGCCGGCCGCCAGCGCGCCGCGGTGCGCGGCAGCGTCAATGCCCGGGGCGAGGCCCGCGATCACGGGCTCCCGCAGCTCGAACGCAAGCCGGTAGGCGAAGGCCTCTGCTTCGACGGGCGGCGTGCGGCTGCCGATCACCGCAATACCAGTGGCCGGCACCCGCCCCCTAATGTACAGCGTCATTCTTTAATGAAGGCGACCTCTCACGGCAAACGATCCCACTCGATGTAGGAGCCATCGAGTGCGGCGACGTCGTGGCAGCCGAGCAGCCGCAGCGTGCGGATCACGCCGCTGCGTAAGATCTCGATGGCGCGCGCGACGCCCGCGCCGCCGCCCGCCGCCAGCCCGTAGGCGTAGGCACGCCCGACCAGCACGGCGCGCGCCCCCACGCACAATGCCTTCACGACGTCGCTTCCGCGCCGAATGCCGCTGTCGAGCAGCACCTCGCAGCGATCGCCGACGGCCGCGACGATCTCCGGCAAAGCGCGGAGTGTCGGTGCAACGCCGTCGAGCTGGCGTCCGCCGTGATTGGAGACGACGATCGCGTGCGCGCCCGCGTCGGCGGCGCGGCGTGCGTCCTCCTCCGTGAGGATGCCCTTGATAACGAGCGGGCCGCCCCACTCCGCGGCAATCCATGCGAGGTCTTCCCAGGCGACCGTCGAGCGCTCGAGCGCGCCGCCGACGTCGTCGTACGGCATCGGTTCCCCGTCGCTCGAGACGACGTTGGGAAATTTCATCAATCCGCCGTCGCGCATGAAATCGGCGAACCAGCGCGGGCGCGCGACGAACTGCCACGCATAGGGCAGGCGCTGCAGAAGACTGCCTTTTACCAGCGCGTGCGCGCCATTTCGCAGATCTCGCTCGCGCAGACCGGCGACCGGCGTATCGACGGTCACGACGAGTGCGGAGTAGCCCGCGGCTCGCGCGCGACGAATCGCCGCCGTCGAAACCTCGCGGCCGCCGACCAGATACAGCTGATACCACGCCGGCCCCGTGGTCGCCGCCTTAACGTCTTCCAAGCGGCATCCCGAGAGCGTCGACAAGACGTAGGCGGTGCCCGCCGCGCCCGCCTGCGCCGCGGCGACGCACTCGCCGCGTGGAAAGAACAGACGGCTGCTGCCGACGGGCGCGAGGAGAAACGGCAGGTCGAGCGCCGTGCCCAGGACGGTCGTCCGCAAGCTGCACGGCGTCGCGGCGACCGCGTTGCGCGGTCGAAACGTGACGCTTTCGAAGACGCGCGAGTTCTCGCGCAGCGTCAGCTCGGCGTCCGCACCGCCGTCGATGTAGTCGAAAACGACGCGCGGGAGCCGGCTCCGCGCCATGCGTCGCAGATCGTCGATGTTAACGGCGCCGTTCATCGCCGGCGTTGGCCGCCGTGGTGCATCGAGGGCTTGACGTTGGCCTTCGGTAGGCGATACCCTGTCGTCGCATCATGGACGTACGGTTCGTCGCAACGGCATTCGCGACCGCATTCACGATCATCGATCCGATCGGCATGATTCCGATGACGCTCGGCTCGACTGCGCGCGTCTCACCGGAGCGGCGCAATCAGATCGTCGATCAGGCCGTTCTGGTGGCCGGCGGACTGATTCTATTCATGGGTGTCGTCGGACGCATCATCCTGGATTATCTCGGCATCACGCTCCCGGCTTTCATGATTGCGGGGGGCATCTTATTGTTCCTGATCGCGATCGACATGCTGTTCGCTCGTCCGACGCGCGCGAAGCGAACGCAAGAAGAAGAGCGCGAGGCGGCCGCGGCGGAGAATCCGGCCGTCTTCCCCCTGGCGGTGCCGATGATCGCGGGGCCCGGCACGATCGCGACGGTGCTGCTGCTCGTGAACCTCTCACGCGGCGATCGGCTGGAACTCGCCGTCGTCGCCATCGCCTACGCCGTCGCGCTGCTCGTGACGTGGCTCTGCATGCGCGGCTCGTCGCTGCTGCAACGCCTCATCGGAACGACCGGGATCCACGTGGTGAGCCGTCTGCTCGGCATCATCTTAGCCGCTCTGGCGGTGCAGTTCGTGCTCAACGGCCTCGCGGACACGCCGCTGCTACGGCACTGAAACGCCGCCGTTGCCCGCTGCCCACTGCTGGTAGACTTCCTTTTCGATCGGCGGCAGCTGCGCGTCGGCCGGGAGCCTGAAGCCGAGCAGCGGAAGCGGGAACGGGATCGGGTGGGGAGGCTCTTTGAACGGATCGGAGCCGGGGTCGAAGCAGAACGGCCACACGATGTCGCCGCTCTCCATCGCGCCGTCCGGGTACGTGAATTCGTAGCGTCCGTAGTAGCAATCGCGACCCTTGTCGCGCCAGCTCCGAACGGGTGTTATGATGCCGTTGCCGTGCTCGTCGCCGCGCATCGACGACGGAATCTGAAACGCGTAACTTTTGCTGCTCGATTGGCGGGCCGACGGGTCGATCGTCGGCATCGCGTGCGGATCGTTTTGCCGATTCAGCTGCGCGACCTCGCGGGCGAAGCCGGCCTGGTCGCGCTCGAGCCGCGACGGCACCGGCACGTGGCGCTGCGGAGGCTCCGGCGAGGCCGGCGACAACACTTCCTTCGCGATCTCGTGACGCGGCGTCGTTGCCGGAGCCGACTCGCGCTGGCGAACGTGGCGGACGGGACGCGGGCGCGCCGCAGGCGTCGGCGGCGCTATTTTCGCGATCGTCACGACGTGCGTCTGCGAGACGACCTCGCGGCTGCCGTGCGGAACGATGATACGAGCGACCGCATAAAAGAGCAGTGTGAGGACGATAAGGTGGATGGCGGCCGACGCAATCGTCGACCAGAAGAGCGCTCGGCGGCGCCGGTCGCTGGTTCCCGAGATCAACGCTGGCAGAGTTCGATGAGGACTCCGTGCGTCGCCTTCGGATGCAGAAACGCGATCAGGTTTCCGTGCGCCCCGCGGCGCGCGTGCTCGTCGATTAAACGAACGCCTGCGGCCTTGAGCTGGGCGAGTCTCGCCTCGATGTCGGGCACGCGGTAAGCCGTGTGGTGCAGCTTCGTGGCCGCGTCACCTCGAAAGCGTGCGATCGGCGAGTCGTCGTCGAGCGGCCGCAGCAACTCGACGCACGATTCCCCTGCCTCCAAGCCGACCGCCTCGACGCCTTGGTCGTAGACGACCTCGCGGTAGATCTCCTTGAAACCGAGCGTCTCGGTGTAGAGCCGCAACGTTGCCTCGAGGTCTTTCACGACGATCGCGACGTGGTCGATCACCATGACGCGACGACTTCCTTTGGCCGATAGGTTCCGAACACGTCCCGCAAAACGTCGCAGATCTCGCCGAGCGTGACACCGGCATCGACCGCATCGACGAAGCGGGGCATCAGGTTCTCCGTTCCGGCCGCAGCGGCGCGGATGCGCGCGAGATGGCCGCGCACCGCGTCGGCGTCGCGCGCCGCGCGGAAGGCCGCGAGCCGCGCCACTTGATCGCGCTCGACGGACTCGTCGATTCGTTGCAGCTCGACTTCGGGCGCGCCTTCGCTCTCGGCGAACTTGTTGACGCCGACGACGACCTGCTCGACGCGCTCGATCGCCTGTTGCGCGCGATAGGCCGAATCGGCGATGCGGGCCTGCATCCAGCCGCTCTCGATGGCGGCGATGCTGCCGCCCATCGCGTCGATCTCCTCGATGCCGGCTCGCGCGCGACGTATCAGCTCGCCGGTGAGCGTCTCGACGTAGTACGACCCCGCGAGCGGGTCGACGACGTCGGCGACGCCCGACTCGTAGCCGATGATCTGCTGCGTGCGCAGCGCGACCTTCGCGCTCTGCGCGGTGGGCAGCGCGAGCGCCTCGTCCTGGCCGTTGGTATGCAGCGACTGCGTGCCGCCCAGCACCGCGGCGAGCGCCTGGAGCGCGACACGCACGACGTTGTTCTCGGGTTCTTGCGCCGTGAGCGTAGAGCCTCCGGTCTGCGTGTGAAAGCGAAGCATCTGCGAACGCGGATCGGTACAGCCGAACTCGTCTCGCGTGATGTGCGCCCATAGGTAACGGGCCGCGCGAAACTTTGCGATCTCTTCGAAGAAATCGTTGTGCGCGTTCCAGAAGAAGGAGATGCGCGGCGCGACGAGGTCGAGCTCGATGCCGGCGTCGCGCGCCGCCCGAAGATACGCCTTGCCGTTGGAGAGCGCGAATGCGATTTCTTCCACCGCTGTCGAGCCGGCCTCGCGAATGTGGTACCCGGAGATCGAAATCGCGTTCCACTGCGGAACCTCGCGAGCGCAATAGGCCATCACGTCGGTGACCAGGCGCATCGACGGCCCTGGCGGATAGATATAGGTGCCGCGCGCGACGTACTCTTTGAGGACGTCGTTTTGCACCGTCCCGCCGAGCTTGTCGAACGGAATGCCGCGCCGGCGCGCTACGGCGAGCAGCAGCGCCAACAGGATCGCCGCCGGAGCGTTGATCGTCATCGAGACGGTGACGCTATCCAGGGGCACGCCGTCGAGAAGCGTCTCCATGTCGGCGATCGAGTCGATCGCGACGCCGACCTTACCCACCTCGCCGCGCGCCTGCGGCGCGTCGGAATCGTAGCCGAGCTGCGTCGGCAGGTCGAAGGCGACCGAGAGCCCCGTCTGCCCGCGCTCCAGCAGGTAGCGATAGCGCGCGTTCGATTCCGCCGCCGTCGCGAAGCCCGCGTACTGCCGCATCGTCCACAGCCGCCCGCGGTACATGTCCTTACGAATGCCGCGCCCGTACGGAAAGGAGCCCGGCTCCCCGAGCTGCGGCCGCTCGCCTTCCACCGCGTCGTAGACCGGGCGGACCGGAATTCCGGAGTCGTTGAGCTCGCGCGCCATCGTCGTGCGTACTACGCCGCTGCCCGGCGGGTCGCCCGCCCGCCCTGCCTAACGCGTGGCGAGCAAGCGCAGCGTGGAGGCGTAGACGAACTCGAACGCCGTTTCGTCGATCGCTTTGGCCGCGTCGTTGAGCGTCGCGGAGAAGCAGATCTGCGCTCCGCGCTTCGTGGTGACCATCGTCGTCATGTTAATGATGCCGCCGTCCGACCCGCCCTTGTAGGCGACGCGGCGAAAGAGGTCGCCCAGGTTGATGCCGGGATTGATTGTCATCAACGGCAGGGCGGCGACGCGGTGCATCAGCGCGCACAGCCGCCGTACGCTGTAGTGCCACTCGATCGCGAGATCGGGGCTAGCCTTGAGGGTGCGCAGCGAGGGCAACGGCAGGGCGTCGACGCTGCGTAGAACGGCCGCACGCTGACTCGATGTGGTCGCGGCGAGGTAGCGCGCGCGCAGGGGAGCGCCTCCGTCCGATTTCAACGTGAACATCTCGCGCGTGGTGAGGAACGGTTCGTTGCCGCCGGCGTAGGGCGCGAGGCCGGCCGGTCCGACGAGCCGCACGAGCGCATCGGCGGCGGTGTTGTCGCTGATGGAGATCATCTCCGCCGCGTAGGTTGCGATCGTGACCGGCGTACCCGTGGGCCACCGCTGCAACACGCCGCTGGGCAGGCTCTTCCAAGCGTCGCGCAGCGGAACGGCATCGCTCCAATGACGGCGTCCTCCGCGAATTTGATCGAGCAAGCCGTTGAGCACCGCGACCTTGAACGCGGAGCCGACCGCAAGCGCTTGCGAAGGATCGAGGGCCGCCACGTCGCTGCCGCCCTCTTCGATGACGTACGAGAGCGTGGCGCCCGGGCTTGCGAGCTTTCGCAGCGCGCCGTCGAGCGACGATCCGCCGACGGCGGGCGGCTTGAAGAGCAGCTGGTCGATTTTGCTCTGCGCGTCGAGGTGGATCAGGATGTCGTCCGTTCCATTGGCGAAGTGGGCGACGAACTTCTCGGGCGTGACGTCGAGGCTCGCGTACGCGCCCAGCGTTTTCGTCAGCGTCGCGATCACGTCGTCGACTTGAGTCGCGCTCACCTGCGCGAGGAAGCTGTCCGCAAACCACGACGCGTCGGCATGGCCGGTGCGCAGCATCGTGTCGACCCGGTTGCGGGCTAGGTCGATCGGCGAGGTCGTGGAAGCGGCGACCGGTACGGGCGATGGGCTAGCGCCCGGCGCGGCGCCAAGCAACGCAACGAGCGCGGCGAGTGCTATGGATCGCATGCGGCGGCCTTCGCGCCGCCGCCGAAGGGACCCCGTTCGTCAGTCCAGCGTCAGCAGCGGCGATCCGCTTTCGACGCTGGATCCGCGCTCCGCGTGCACGGCGGTGACGGTCCCGCCGCGGTGCGCGCGGATCTCGTTCATCATCTTCATCGCCTCGATGACGGCCACGATCGCGCCCTCGTCCACGGAATCGCCGCGGGCGGCCCGCAACTCGACCACGACGCCGTGCATCGGCGAGACGACGGCGTCGCCGGTACCGGCCTTCGTGCCGCGGCGCAGCGCCGCCAGACGCGGCGCCGTGCGGCGCCGCGGTGGCGGCGGCTCCACGGAGAACGGCTTTGGCGGCGGAGGCCGCCACGAGCGCGCGAACGCCTCGAGCGTGGCGGTTCCGTAGCTCGCGTCGACGACGGACGGATGGTCGCAGAGGGCGCGCAGCAGCGGCAGCGTAGTCGGAACGCCTTCGATCGCGTATTCGTCGATCGCTCGCCGTAGGCGTGCTACGGCGGCATCGCGATCGGGCGCCCATACGACGAGCTTTGCGACGAGCGAGTCGTACTCGGTGGGAATCGTCCAGCCGGCGTACGCGGCCGAATCGACACGCACGCCGGGGCCGCCCGGCTCGCGATACGCGGAGATCGTGCCCGGCGCCGGCCGGAACTCGCGCGCTGGATCTTCGGCGTTGACGCGCGCCTCTATCGAAACGCCCCGGATGGCCACGTCGCTCTGCGCGTAGCCTAGCGGTTCGCCAGCCGCGATGCGAATCTGCTCGCGCACGAGGTCGACGCCGGAGGTCATCTCGGTGACGGTGTGCTCGACCTGAATGCGCGTGTTCATTTCCAAGAAGTAGAACTCGTCGCCCGTGACGAGACACTCGATCGTTCCGGCGGAATCGTACGCGATCGCGGCGGCGGCGCGCAGGCCGGCCGCGCGCATCGCCACGCGCACGTGCTCCGGAATCGTCGCGGGCGTCTCTTCCCACAGCTTTTGGTGACGGCGCTGCAGCGAACAGTCGCGTTCGCCGAAGTGAACGACGTTGCCGTGCTTGTCGGCGAGCAGTTGCAGCTCGACGTGCTTCGGATTCTCGAGATAGCGTTCGGCGTAGATCGTCCCATTCTTGAAGTAGGCTTCGGCCTCGCGGCGCGCGGTCTCGAACGCCGGCTCCACGTCGTCTAGCGTCTGCGCCACTTTCAGCCCCTTGCCGCCGCCGCCGGCGGCCGCCTTGAGTGCGAGCGGCAGGCCGTACGTCTTCGCGGCGCGGCGCGCGGCCGCGACGTCGGGAACCGCCGTGACGCCGCCGGGCACGAACGGAACCCCCGCGGCCTGCATCGCCTGCCGCGCGCGCAGCTTGTCGCCCATCGCGTCGATCGCGTCGGCGTGCGGCCCGATCCAAACGAAACCGTCCTTCACGACGCGGCGCGCGAATGCGGCGTTCTCGGCCAGAAAGCCGTAGCCGGGGTGAATCGCCTGCGCCGCCGACCGCCGCGCAGCGTCGATGATGGTATCGGCGTCGAGATAGCTCAGGGTCGGGGCCGCGGGCCCGATGTGGTAGGCCTCGTCGGCCAGCTCGACGTGCAGCGCGCCGCGGTCGGCGTCGGAGTAGACCGCGACGGTCGCGATGCCCATCTCGCGCGCCGTGCGAATGACGCGCACGGCGATCTCCCCGCGATTCGCGATCAGTATCTTGCTAAACAAAGGAGGGCGGATACATTCCCATGGCGTGGTAGCCGGCGTCGACGAAGTGCACGTCGGCCGTCACCGCGCTCGCCAGATCCGACGCGAGGTAGACCGCGGCGTTGCCCACGTCGTCGGGTGTGACGTTGCGGCGCAGCGGGGCGACCTTCGGCACCACGTCGAGAATTCGCGAGAAACCGCCGACTTGGCGCGAGCTCGCGGTCTTGATCGGCCCGGCGGAGATCGCGTTCACGCGAATGCCGCGGTCGCCCAGGTCGAACGCGAGGTAGCGAACCGTCGACTCGAGCGCTGCCTTGGCGATGCCCATCAGGTTGTAGTTTGGAACGATCTGCGTGGCGCCCAGGTACGTCATCGCTACGATCGAGGCGTTCTCGCTGAACGATTCGCGCAGCGTCGCGACGAGCGCGATCAACGAGTAAGCCGATACGTCGAGCGCCAGCGCGAAGCCCGGGCGCGACGTATCGAAGACTCTGCCGGCGAGATCTTCCTTGTTGGCGAACGCGATCGAGTGCACCAGCGTGTCGAGGCGGCCGAACTCGCGGTCGAGCCGCTCGCGCATCGCTTGCAGCGACGCATCGTTGGAGACGTCGCACTCGACGGCCGGCCCACCCAGCTCGGCGGCCAGCTTCTCGACTTCGCCCTTCACGCGCTCGCCCTGATAGGTGAGCGCGATCGCCGCACCGTGCTCGTGCAACTTGTGCGCGATTCCGCTGGCGATCGACCAGCGGTTGGCGACCCCGGTCACCAGCGCGCGTTTACCTTCCAACAGTTTCACTCGGTCACCAACTCCTCTTGCGTCCTATAACGGTATGTTGCCGTGCTTGCGGTCGGGCCGCGCGACGTGTTTGTCGCGCAGCATGTCGAGCGCTCCGGCGATCGCGGCGCGCGTCGTGCGCGCTTCGATCACGTCGTCCACGTAGCCGCGCTGCGCGGCGATATAGGGGTTCGCGAAGCGCTCCGTGTACTCGTCGATCAGCTCCTGCATCTTCGCCTCTTTGTCGTTCGCGGCGGCGATCTCGCGGCGGAAGATCGTCTTCACGGCGCTCTCGGCTCCCATCACCGCGATCTCCGCGGTGGGCCACGCCAGGTTCACGTCGGCGCGGATATGCTTGCTCGCCATGACGTCGTAGGCGCCTCCGTAGGCCTTGCGGGTGATGACCGTGATCTTCGGCACCGTCGCCTCGGCAAAGGCGTAGAGCAGCTTAGCGCCGTGCAGGATGATGCCGCCGTACTCCTGGTCCGTTCCCGGCAAGAAACCGGGTACGTCGACAAACGTGACCAGCGGGATGTTGAATGCGTCGCAGAAGCGCACGAACCGAGCAGCCTTCACCGACGATCGCGTGTCGAGCACGCCCGCCAGCACGCTCGGCTGATTCCCGACGATTCCGATCGAGCGTCCGTTGACGCGGCCAAAGCCGCAGATGATGTTCTGCGCGTAGAGCGGCGCAATTTCCAAAAAGTCGCCGTAGTCGACGATGCCATCGATCACCTCGTGCATGTCGTACGGCTTGTTCGGCGCGTCGGGCACGAGATCGTCGAGCGCCGTCACCTGACGGTTCGGGTCGTCGTCGCAGTCGAAGCTCGGCGGCTCCTCGGCGTTGTTCTGCGGGATGAACGAGAAAAGCGCGCGGGTCAAATCGAAGAGGTTCGCTTCGTCCGCAGCCACGAGGTGGGCGACGCCGCTGCGGGTGGCATGCGTGTTCGCGCCGCCCAGTTGCTCGAACGTGACGTCCTCGCCGGTGACGGTCTTGATGATCTCGGGGCCGGTGATGAACATCTGCGAGATCTTCTCGGTCATGAGAATGAAGTCGGTGATCGCCGGCGAGTAGACGGCACCCCCGGCGCACGGGCCTGCGATCAAGCTGATCTGCGGAATCACGCCGCTGGCTTGCACGTTTCGCCAGAAGATCTCGGCGTAGCCGCCCAACGAGACCACGCCCTCTTGAATGCGGGCGCCGCCCGAGTCGTTGATGCCGATCAGCGGCGATCCCGTGCGCACCGCGAGGTCCATAACCTTGCAGATCTTCTCGGCGAAGGCTTCGCCGAGCGACCCGCCGAGCACGGTAAAGTCTTGCGAGAAGAGGAAGATCTGGCGGCCGTCGATCGTCGCGCGGCCCGTGATCACGCCGTCGCCGAGAAACTCTCTTTCGTCGAGACCGAACGCATTCGTGCGATGCACGACGAACCGATCGAACTCAACGAACGAACCCTCGTCGACCAGACCTTCGACGCGCTCGCGCGCCGTGCGTTTCCCACGCTCGTGCTGCTTGGCGGTCGCATCGGCGCCGGCCGGCGCTTCCGACAGCTCGCGTTTCTTTGCGAGCTCGTCGTATCTCTCGGAGCGGCTCTTCACGCGGTGGGGTTTTGCCGCCGCGCCAACGTTGTCATCCTAAAGCGGCGCCTTCCTCGCGGGTAGGCTCGCTGCGGCGCCCGTGGAATAGGGCCGCTTATGCCACGACTTGCTTTTGCTGCCATTTTTGTTGCCCTCGCGTCGCTCGTGCTGCCGGGAAGCGGCATTGGAGCGCAGTCGCAGGTGCCGCACGGTTTTCCGACGCCGCCGGCGGTCCCGCGGCCGCGGCCCGTCGCCACGACGATCTACGGCACGTCGGTCACCGACCCGTACCGTTACTTCGAAAACATGCAGAACCCCGCGGTCGTCTCGTTCTTCAAGGATCAGAACGCCTACACGCGGGCGGTTCTCGGCAACCTCGGGCCGGCTCGCGACGCGCTCTTTTCGCGCATCAAAGAGCTCGATAATGCCGGCGCTTCCGTCAGCAGCGTCACGGTCGACGGACCGTACTACTTCTACGAGAAGCTCAACCCGGGCGACAATTCGCCGAAGCTCTACGTTCGCGAGGGGACCGGCGGCGACGAGCGCGTGCTGATCGATCCGCAGAGCCTGGCGTCGGCCGGCAAGCACTACACGATCGATTACTTCCTGCCGTCGCTCGACGGCAAGTACGTGGCATACGGCATCTCGGAGGGCGGCTCCGAGGCGGCGGTCATACACGTGGTCGAGACCGCCTCGGGCAAAGTGTTGCCCGATGCGATCGACCGCTGTTACTACATTGGGGCCACGAGCTGGCGCCCCGACGGCAACTCGTTCTACTACGTGCGCTTTCCGAAGCTGCAGCCGGGCGAGTCCGAAAACGACAAGGAGACGCGCGCCGTCGCCTACGTCCACGTGCTCGGCAACGACCCCGATCGCGACGTGCCCGTTTTCGGCTACGGCGTCAATCCAAAAATCAAGTTCGGCATAACCGATTTTCCCATCGTCGCCGGCTCGCCGGTCTCGCCCTACACGCTCGGCGTCGTCGTGCACGGCGTGCAGAACGAGGCGACGATCTACGCAGCCAAGGCCACATCGCTGGACTCGGCCGACGTGGCGTGGACGCCGGTGGCGACGACGGCAGACGCCGTGACGAACTACGACTTCAAGGGCTCGACCATCTTTATGGTCACGCACAAGAATGCGCCGACCTTCAAAGTGATTGCGATGTCGCTCGCGGCCCCGAACGTGGCCGCCGCGCAGACGGTCGTGGCGGCGGGGCGGCCGGTCGTCGAGCAAGTCGGCGTCGCCGCGGACGGTCTTTACGTGCTCTCGCGCGACGGCGGGTTCGGGCAGATCTCCCGGATCGCGCTCTCGGACGCGGGTGCGCCGGGAGCGGCGTCGCGCGTCACACTGCCATACGACGGCGCGATCAACGCGATCGCGACGGATCCGCGCGTCGGGGGTGCCGTGTTCGGCCTGACGTCCTGGACGCACTCGCTGCTGTACTACGCGGTCAATGCCGCCGGGGCGGTGAGCGACACGCAGCTCAAGGCGGTCGCGAACGTCGACATGTCGCCCTACACGTCGATGGAGGTCAAGGCGCGCAGCGCCGACGGCACGATGGTGCCGCTCTCCCTCATCTATAAGAAGGGACTTGCGCTCGACGGCTCCCAT
The DNA here is from genome assembly GCA_963711625.1 of Vulcanimicrobiota bacterium. Taxonomy (GTDB): domain Bacteria; phylum Vulcanimicrobiota; class Vulcanimicrobiia; order Vulcanimicrobiales; family Vulcanimicrobiaceae; genus Cybelea. The sequence continues at coordinate 2,787,877 of OY970207.1, read as the reverse complement.
CCGACGTACCTGAATGCGTACGGCTCGTACGGGATCGAGATCAACCCGTCGTTCAGCTCCACCCGCGTCGCGTGGCTCGAGCGCGGCGGCGTCTACGCGATCTGCCACGTCCGCGGCGGCGGATGGTACGGCGAGGCGTGGCACAGGGCCGGGATGATCGCGACCAAGCCGCACACGTGGCAAGACTTCATCGGCTGCGGGCGATGGCTCATCGCCCACAAGTACACCTCATCCGCGCATCTCGCCGGCGAGGGCACGAGCGCCGGAGGAATTACGATCGGACGAGCGATCACGTCGGAACCGCGACTGTTCGCGGCGGCCCTCGACGTCGTCGGCGCGAGCAACGCGATGCGCATGGAGTTCTCGCCGAACGGTCCCCCCAACATACCGGAGTTCGGGACGGTGAAGAACGAAGCGGGCTTCAAAGCGCTCTACGCGATGGACGCCTACGAGCACGTCGTTCCGGGGACGCCGTATCCCGCCGTAATGCTGGTGACCGGCTACAACGACCCGCGCGTCTCGTCGTGGGAGCTCGCTAAGTTTGCGGCGCGCCTCTCGCGCGCGACGACCAGCGGGCGTCCGATCATGCTGCGCGTCGACTACGACGCGGGGCACGGGTTCCTAGCGGCATCTCGCACGCAGAGCGAGGAACTGCTGACCGACGAATACGCGTTTCTGCTTTGGCAGTGCGGCGATCCGGCGTTCGCGAGCATCCCGACGCGAATCTACCCGCACGCGGCCAACTACCAGGCGCACTAAGCTTTTGTCACCCTGAGCAGCGCCGCGAAGCGGCGCGTGTCGAAGGGCGAGCGACAGGAAAAACTTGTGCAACGCGCCCGACGTCCTACGCGAGATGCGGCGGGACTCCGACGCGAGCGCCATTCACAGGATGTGATTAACTCTTCCTTCGCAGGTGGCGCGAGCGCGGCATAGCAGGCGCGCCACAGGACGTGGCGCGACGAGCGACCGCAGCATCCCGTGTAGGACGGCGGACGCGTCTTGCGACGGGCGTTATCTCCGATCGCCCTTCGACTACGCGCCCTTCGGGCGCTTCGCTCAGGGTGACAAAGTGGGGGAAGGCGTTACCAGATTCCGAGCATGACTTTCACGTCGTCCGAGGCCATGGTGGCCGGATCCCAGGGCGGCGTGAAGGTGATCTCCACGTTCGCGTTCTTGACGCCCTCGATCGCGAGGACGTGATCCTCGACGGACTTCTTGAACATCGGCCCGACGGGGCACATCGGCGAGGTCAGCGTCATCATGACGGTGACGTTCTCCCCGTTCTCGCCTTCGGTGCTGATGTCGTAGACCAGACCGAGCTCCAAAATGCCGAGATTTAGCTCGGGGTCCTTGACTTCAACCAGCGCTTCGCGCACCTGTTCGACGGTCGGCATCTTCTAGGACTTTCGTGCGCCGAGGGGCAAACCTGTCAGAGGACGATCCAGGCAGGCGTGCGGGGACGAGCGCAACTGCTTCCGAGCCGCAACGATTGTAGATGGTCGTAGGTAGTTGCAGGTAGGAAAGGAAGAGCCAGATCGATGTCCATGTGGGAGCCCTTCACCGAGCGAGCTAGGCGCAGCATCGTGCTCGCTCAGGAAGAGGCACAGCGTCTTGGAAACAACTATATCGGGACCGAGCATATCCTGCTCGGCATCATCTCCGAAGGCGAGAGCCTGGCCGCCAAAGTCCTCGAATCGCTCGGCGTCAACCTCTCCAAAGTCCGTCAGGAGGTCGAAGCAATCGTCGGCCGCGGCGGACAGACCGTTCAGCAGGAGATGGTCTTCACGCCCCGCGCGAAGCGGGTGATCGAGCTCGCGTTCGAAGAGGCGCGCCAGCTCAACCACAACTACATCGGCACCGAGCACTTGCTCCTCGGCCTGATCCGGGAGGGCGAAGGCGTCGCCGCTCGCGTGCTAACCAACCTCGGCGTCGACCCGGCGAAGGTGCGAGTTCAGACGACCTCCCTGCTGGGCGCCGAGGGCCAGCCGGCCACCCCCAAAGGCAAGAGCAAGACGCCGACCCTCGACGCCTACGGACGCGATCTCACCCAGCTCGCGCGCGACAACAAGCTCGATCCGGTCATCGGACGCAACACGGAGATCGAGCGAGTCATTCAGATTCTGTCGCGGCGTACGAAGAACAACCCGGCGCTGATCGGGGAGCCCGGCGTCGGCAAGACCGCCATCGCCGAGGGCTTGGCTCAGCGCGTCATCAAGGGCGACATTCCCGAGCCGCTGCGCGAACGCAGAGTCATCACGCTCGATCTCGCCGGCCTCGTTGCAGGCACCAAATATCGCGGCGAGTTCGAAGAGCGCATGAAGCGCGTGATGGACGAGATCCGCGGCGCCGCCGGCGAGATCATCCTCTTCATCGACGAGCTGCACACGCTCGTCGGCGCCGGCGCGGCCGAAGGGGCGATCGACGCCAGCAACATCATCAAGCCGGCGCTGGCGCGCGGCGAGCTGCAGTGCATCGGCGCGACGACCCTTAACGAGTTTCGCAAGCACATCGAGAAGGACTCGGCGCTCGAGCGCCGCTTCCAGCCGGTGATGGTCGGCGAGCCGACGGTCGAAGAGACAATCGAAATTCTCAAGGGCCTGCGCGAGCGCTATCAGGCGCATCACAAGGTGGAGATCACGGACGAGGCGCTGGCCGCCGCGGCCAAGCTCGGCGACCGCTACATCACCGACCGATTCTTACCCGATAAGGCCGTCGACCTGATCGACGAGGCCAGCTCGCGCGTTCGCCTGCAGGCGATGATGCCGCCGCCCACACTTCGCGAGGCGGACGCGCAGCTGCGCCAGCTCATCGCCGAAAAAGAGGCCGTCGTCAAGAACCAAGAGTTCGACAAGGCCGCGAGCATCCGCGATCGCGAGGAGAAGCTGCGCCTCGAGAAAGCCAACATCGAGCAGGAGTGGCGCGACCGCAAGGCGGCCTCCGACCGCGTCTTGCGCGTGACCCCCGAGAACATCGCCGAGATCGTCGCCGCGTGGACGAAGATTCCCGTGCACCGTCTGGCGCAGGCCGAGACGGAGAAGCTGCTCAAGATGGGCGAGCTGCTGCACGAGCGCGTCGTCGGCCAAGAAGAGGCGATCAACGTGCTGACCCGCGCGATCCGCCGTTCGCGCGCGGGCCTCAAAAATCCGAACCGCCCGATCGGGTCGTTCATCTTCCTCGGTCCGACCGGGGTCGGCAAGACGGAAGTCGCGCGCAGCGTCGCCGCGTTTCTCTTCGACGACGAAGAGTCCATGATCCGAATCGACATGTCGGAGTACATGGAAAAGTACTCGGTGAGCCGGCTCGTCGGCGCCCCGCCGGGCTACGTCGGTTACGAAGAGGGAGGCCAACTGACCGAAGCGGTGCGCCGGCGTCCGTATTCCGTCGTGCTGCTCGACGAGATCGAGAAGGCGCATCCCGACGTGTTCAACCTGCTCCTGCAGGTGCTCGAGGACGGCCGCCTGACCGACTCTCAGGGCCGCCAGGTCGACTTCAAGAACTCGGTCATCATCATGACGAGCAACGTTGGAGCGACGGGCATGACCACCACCACCGACATCGGCTTCCGTCAGTCGAAGCTCTCGGCGGAGGATGAAGTCAAGGCGTACGAGCGGATGAAGAGTCGCGTGCTCGAGGAGGTCAAGCAGACCTTCCGTCCGGAGTTTCTGAACCGCGTCGACGAGGTCATCGTCTTCCACCAGCTCACGCGCGAGCAGATCGAGGCGATCGTCACGCTCGAGCTCGCGAAAGTCGTGCGCGAGGTCCGGGCTCAGGAAATGGAGCTCAAGATCACCGATGCCGCCAAAGCGGTGCTCGCGAGAAAGGGTTGGGACCCGCAGTTCGGCGCCCGCCCTCTGCGCCGCGCCATTCAGCGCAATGTCGAGGACGAGCTCGCCGAGGAGATGCTCAAGGGCGCCGTCGTTTCGGGGGATCACATCCTCGCCGACGTCGATCCCGACGACCCGGAGAAGCTCAAGTTCTCGAAGATTCCCTCGGTTGAGCCACCGGCGGCTCCGCCGCCGCAACCCGCAGTGACCTAAGACGACGCTGCTCCTCGCAATCGTCCTTGCGCAGGCGACGCCGGGTCAACTCACGCTCTCGACCGGGAGCGTGAGCCTCAATCCGGCGCAACAGCAGACGATATCGGTCGGCGGAGCCGTCGCGCCGCTGACGGCGACGCTCGATCAGAAGCTCGTCACGGTGATCGTGAGCCCCGACGCCACCCAAGTGACGATCACGGCGACGCAGGCGACCGGCAGCGATACTCTGCACCTCGTCGACGCCGGCGGCGCGCAGGCGGACGTCGCGATTCGCGTAGCCTTCAACGCCGGGACGATCGTGCCGCAGACGACGCTCACCGTCACCGGCGACCCCGCCGATCCGGCGTGGCTCGCTCGACAGGCCGCCGGCGTCGTGGCTCGACTCACCAGGTCGCAGCCCGGCACGCAGACCACGATCGCGCCCGTCACCCCGCCGCCCAGCCCCCTCGCGCCCGGCGCTACGGTGCAGTTCGCCGTGCCGGTGCAAATCGGCGGAAACCCTCAGTTCTTCGACCAGACGGGAACGACGACGGTCGACGTGGTGAACCGCTCGCTGCCGCCGTTCGTGCCCGACCTGCTCTTCTATGACGATGACCCCGAGCACGTGACGCAAGATGGCGTGCTCTTCCGCGGCACGGTCGCGGCGGATCGCCCCACGCGCCTGTACTACTATCACGATGCAAGCGCCGATACGCGTCGCCTCGTCGTCGCGCTGACCTCCACGTCGCAGGATGCGACCGAAGTTCACGTCGTCGACGCGCCTGCGGGGCCGAACATCGACGTCATGCAAGTCGGCCACGCGGTGACCAGAAACTTCTTGCTGACCAAGGCGCGGGGCCAGGGCGTGATCGTCGATCTCTCGGGTGACGAGCCGTATCTGCTCGCCGACGTGACGCTGACCGCGCGCCAGCTGGCGGCCGGTGCGGTCGACCTGCGCGTGCTCTCGGGAGGCCCTGTCGTCGTGACGGTGCTCGCGGTTTCGCCGGGCGTCGACCCGCGTACGCTGCTGGGCGGGAACGTCCTGCCGGGCGACGGCCATCATCGCACCGGGATATTCGCGATCACCGGTTTCGGCGATCACGCGCTGAGCTACTCGGCGGGGGGCGCCGACGCGACGCTCGTAGTCGGCGACACCGACCCGACGCCGCGCAACGCCGACGCGGGGGCCGCCGGCCACGACTACGGCGACTATGGCGTGGTGCATACCCTCGACCTCACGCTCTCGAACCCGGGAACTTCACCCACCACGGCCTATCTGTTCTTCCGGCCGATCGCCGGACCGGCGCGCGGCGCTTTCTTGATCAACGGCAACGTGGTCGACGTCGGCTGCGTGCGTACACCGGTACCTTACGCGATAACGTCGTTCGATCTGCCGCCCGGACAGACGCAACGGACCGTTGTGCAGACCATGACCGACGGCGGCTCGTTCTATCCCGTTCAGATCGGCGTCTCGGCGACGGCGCCCCAGCCCACGGCGCCCCCGATCTCGTCGCCCGACGGCTGCTTCCCGAAGCCGCAAGCGTCGGCCGAACCGCAATGAGCGCCCCCGAGGGGGAATCCAAAGTCGTCCTGCTGGTCCGGCTGCTCAACGCTATCGATCGCGGTGTCTACTCATTTGAGGGACTCAAGGACCGCATCGCCGAGGAAGGGCGGCGCCCCAGCACGCGAACGCTCCGCCGGTATCTCGCAATCCTCGCCGACGCCGGGTTCCCTATCTACTTCGACCGGGCGCCGAACGTCTATCGGTTCGCGGGCGGCTACAGCCTCAAGCGTCTCGATCTCTCCAGCGGCGAGCTCTTCGGGCTCGTGGCGTTACGCTCGCTGGGAGCGAGCATCGGCGGTACGATCGGCGCGTCGATCGACGAGGTGGCCGAGAAACTGGTCGGCAGCGCCGAGCGCGGCGCCCGCGCACGAGTCGACGCCGGATCGCCGGTAGCGTTCCGGCTCTCGGAGATCCGCCTCGACGAGCGAGGCGAGCACGCGTTCGCGCGGCTCTCGGCCGCCGAGCGCGCGTCGCGCAGCATTCGCTTCGCCTACTCCGACAAGGAGGGACGTCGCACGAAGCGCACCGTGGACCCATACGGTTTCGTCATCAACGCTGGCCGCGTCTACTGCGTGGCCTACGATCACCGCCGGCGCGACCTGCGGACCTTCGCCGTCGACAGCGTGAGCGAGCCGGTGATGCTCGCCGAGACCTTCGTGCGTCCGAGCAGTTTCAGCATCGAAGCCTACGCCGCCGCATCGATCAGCGGCGTGCTGCACGCCGACGAGACGACCGAGGTCCGGGTGCGCTTTGCGCCGCGCGTGGCGAAGGCGGCCGTGGCGGCACGCGTGGTCGCCGAGCGCGAGGTACGCCAACTGGATGACGGCTCGGCGGAGATAGCGTATCGCGTCGCGGACGTGGACGAGCTGGTGCGCTGGATCCTCGGCTGGGGCGTCCAAGCCGAGATCGTCGAACCGCCGGAAGCCCGCACACGCATCGCCGCGCTGAGTTCGGAAATCTCCAGCAAATACACCGGTCGAAGCGGCGCTCCGGAGTAAACGGTCCCGCGTCGGGTCCGCCGATGGCGCCCCCATCGACAACCGCATTTAAAACAACAGCGGGCGGCGGCATTGGGACCTCGGGTGACGAGGCGTTGCGACTTTTTCGGGCCAGCCATGGAGGGCTGTTCCAAACTTCGTTCGCCCGAAAAAGCGCACGAGCAGGAGCGGCACACGGAGGTGTCGCGACGAGCGTCCGAGCACCCGAGGTCCCAAAGCAGACGCCCACAATTACGAAACCCGTCGCGGCTTTCGCCTCGACGGGCTCCGACGTATTCACTCACCTGCCTCGCCTGTTTGGCTACCGTGCGGAAGCCCCACTGACGCCGGCGCGGCGGTTTGACCGTTGCTGCGGAATCATCGCTCATCGCAATGTTTCGCGCGTTTGCATTGGTCGCGAACGATACGTTCGTCACACTTCGAAGTTGAATTCCGAAGCTCGTAAATCGTAGCACGCGCCTCGCGGAATCGACAAGCGGCCGCTTGCGGAAATTCACAAGCTGTCCACAATTTTTTTTCGTTATGCACAATACGCTCGGCGTGGTTGCTGCGCGGGTAGGTTCGAACGCGCGCAGCGAACATGGCGGCGATGGTATTCTTGGCAGTCGCTCGCTGCGTCGCACAGAGCTATTTTGGAGGGCTGCCGATCGACGGCATCCACTGCGATCGCACGGAAGGCGCCGTCGAGCACGTTCACGCGTCGCTGCAGCTCTACGATCGCGGTCACGCGGTGGCGGTACCGGCGAACATCGGCATGCCGCAGGGCGCCGGCTGTCTCTACTGGATCCACACGCACAGCGGCGACGGCATACATTCACATCGAGTCGCCGGTGAAACGCTCGTTCACGCTGGGGCAGTTCTTCGACATCTGGGGGCCCGACCTGAGCTGGACGCAAGGCCGCGACGCCTCACCGCGCCGCACGGACAGCGGCTCTCGATCTGGGTCGACGGGAAGGCCTGGCACGGAAGCAATCCGCGAGCGATCGTGCTGCACGACCGCGAGACGATCGTGATTCAGAGCGGTCCGCCGTTTGCGAAGCCCGTCGTTCCGGACTGGTCGCAGCTTTGACCGCTGTCGAGACTCGACGGCCGGCATCTCACCCTCGAGCAGATTGACGCGATTGCCGGCGGAGCGCCGGTAACGATCGCGCCCGCCGCGCGCGAGCGGGTCGCGCGGGCGCGCGAGTTCGTCGAACGCCGGTTCGCGAGCGGCGAGACGATCTACGGCGTCACGACCGGCTTCGGACGGCTTGCGAACGTGCCGGTCGATCCGGCCGACGCCGTAGCGCTGCAGCTCAATCTCGGTCCGCAGCCACGCGGCCGGAACCGGCGACGCCGCTCGCGATTCCGCTCGTGCGCGCTGCCGGCGTGCTGCGCGCGAACTCGCTCTCGGCCGGCCATTCGGGCGTAAAGCCCGAGACGCTCGACCTCATCGTCGCGATGCTCAATCGTGGCGTGACGCCGGTGGTGCCATGCCAAGGCTCGGTCGGCGCGAGCGGCGATCTCGCGCCGCTCGCGCACATGACGCTCGCGCTGATCGGCGAGGGCGAGGCGTTCTATCGCGGCGAGCGGCTGCCCAGCGCCGACGCGCTGCGAGCGCGCCGGGCTTGCGCCGATCGCGCTCGGCGCGAAGGAAGGCCTCGCGCTGATCAACGGCACGCAGGTGATGACGGCCATCGCCGCGCTCGGCGTGCTGCGCGCGGAGCGGCTCGCGGCCGCGGCCGACGTGATCGGCGCGATGTCGCTGGAGGCGTATCTCGGCACCGAGCGCGTCTTCGACCGCCGCCTGAACGAGCTGCGCCCGCACCCGGGCCAGGAGCGCGTCGCCGCGAACCTGCGCGCGCTGCTCGCGGGCTCGGAGATCGTGGCAGTCGCACGCCGACTGCGACCGCGTCCAAGACCCGTACTCGTTCCGCTGCATCCCGGTCGTGCACGGCGCGGTGCGCGATTCGATCGCGCACGTGCGCCGCGTCACCGAGATCGAGGCGAACTCGGTCACCGACAATCCGCTCGTCTTTCCCGAGGACGGCGAGTTTCATCTCGGGCGGCAACTTCCACGGCGAGCCCGTCGCGCTCGTCATCGACTTCCTCAAGATGGCGATCTCGGAGCTCGCCTCGATCGCCGAGCGCCGCCTCTACCTGCTGCTCAACGCCGAAGATCGCGGGCTGCCGCTCTTTCTTGACCGAGCGCTCGCGGCCTGCAGTCGGGGCTGATGATCGTGCAATACACGGCGGCCGCGCTCGTCAACGACAACAAGGGGCTGGCGTGGCCGTCGAGCGTCGACTCGATCCCCACGTCGGCCGGCCAAGAAGATCACGTCAGCATGGGCATGACGTCGGCGAACAATCTGCTGCGCGTGCTCGACAACGTCGAAGGCGCGCTGGCCTGCGAGCTGCTCGGCGCGCTGTCGGCGACCGATTTCCGGCGCCCGCTCAAGTCGGGACGCGGAACGCAGGCCGCGCACGACGCTGGCGCGCGAGACGATCGCGCCGTGGACCGACGACCGCCCGCCGGCGCCGGACATCGTCGCGGCGCGCGAGCTGATCCGGTCGCAACGGCTCGTACGCGCCGCGGAGGCCGCGACGGAGCGTCAGCTCACAGCGACACGTTGAACTGAAGGTAGGCGTTGAACGGGTTCGGCAAAACGAACGCGTTCGTGTCGGCGTACGCCGGAATGAAGGGCTGTTTGAACGCGGGATTGAGCCCGACTCCGTTGGCGCCGCGGTCGTTCGGACCGGTGCCGTTGTAGAAGTTCGAGACGTAATAGTAGTTTGATTGATACCCGCACGTGTAACCGTTCGGCGGGTACTGCTTCGTCCAGGGCTCCGACGATCCGCCGAAACACGCGTTGAGCAGGTTCGCGAGCAGGCCGGTCACCTTCACGCGCGGCGTCAGCTGATAGCCGAGTTGCAAGCTAAAGTTGATCTGACTCGGCTCGCGGAAAGCGCCGAAGGTATCGAACGTGCCCGTTTCCGGATTTGGAATGAAGAGCGAGCCGGGTGACGTTCCGCTCTGCGTCGCGGCCGAGAAACAGGTCGTATAGTCGGCTTGCAAGGGATTCTTGGTGTGAATCGGCGAGTTGACGAAGCCCGCCGAGTTGCTCTTGCAAACCCGCGGGTCGTTGCCGTAAATGTCGGACGGATTGCCGTAGGTCGAACCCTCGTTGAACGTCAGAGCCGGCGTCACGTTGAACCGGTTGTGCTTGTAGTTCACGAGGATGCTCGCAACGTTCGGCGAGATGTAGGCGAAGTCGAGGCCGACGGGATACCAGCCGTCCCGAGCGAGCAACGCCTGCGGCTTCATCGCGTAGTACGGATTCGAGATCGGCCGATTATATTGAGGCTTGAGCTGGATGCACTTCGGGTCGGGATAGACGTTCCCGAGGTGGTTCTCGTAGCACTGCGAACCGCCGCCGGCTTTGGTGAGCCCGTTGAAGTTCTGGATGTCCTGGTTGTAGGAGTCGATCGGATTGATCGACGTGCCCGGAAAGTTGGCCCACTGTTCGGCGGCGTTGGTGTACGTGTAGGATATCACGAAAGACAGGCCGTTCTTCGTGAAATCGCCTTTCGTGAACTCGGTCTCGAAGCCGGCGACGCGCTCGATTCCCGAGTTCAAGCCGCCGGCAAGGCCGAAGGGCAGGCCGACGCTGTAAATCTGATTCGTCGCGTAGCGATAATACGGCGTCACCTTGATCGACATATCGGTGCCTTTGAAGCGCCGCTCGTACGAAAGGTCATAGTTGTCGGAGTATTGCACCAGCGGATCGTGACGCGGGGTCGTATACCCGTACTGCCAGAAGGCCTGAAAAAGATCGAAGGCGAGGTTGTTGTCTTTGGCGTTGTATTGAACCTGATACGTCTGCGGCTCTTGCGCGTAACGCCCGGCCGATAGGCGCAGCACGGTGTCGGGATTCAGGCTGTAGGTCATGCCGAGCTGCGGCGTGAACGCGTAGTCGTTGATCGTCGGGCTATAGTTGTTGCTGAGCAGCAGATGGCCGCTTTTGCCGTCGGGATGAACGGTCTGAACGGGGTGGGCCGGAATCGAGTTGTCGACGGGACAGTTGAAGCCGACGAACGGGATCGGCGGGCGGCCGCTGGCGGGCGGCGTGGCGATGAAGTATGGCGACAGCGTCACCGGGTTGTAGCAGAACTCGCGCTGCCCGGCTAAAAACCAGAAGTTCTGACCGTTGTTCGACGTGTTGCTGAGATTGTAGCCGTAATCTTCTTCGCGCAGCCCGATTTGGACGTTGAGCTTGTCGGTCGGATTCCATTGGTCTTGGAGCGCCACCGCGTAGAAGTTGGGCTCGACGGTGTTGAGAAATCCCGAGTTGCCCGTGAAGCTGACCTGCCAGTTTGCGCCGGGCACGACCGGTCCCGGCGCTGGCTGGGCGAACGTACCGCTCGTCAACGGGCTGTTGCACGGCGCCGGCTGTCCCTTCTGGTAGACTTGGCCGCCTTTGTAGATGGTGCCGGTATAGTACGCGAAGCACTGTTTCCCGTTCGTCAGGTTCGTCGCGCTCGTGTAAGGGTTGTTATTGAAGTTCGTATTATTATAGCGGTTCGTCGACGCGTCGACGTAGTTGGCGTCGAGGGTCAGCAGATGCTCCGAGTTGATTTGATTGGCGTAGGTGAACGACAGGCCTCGGGTGTGCGACTCGAGCTCGTAGTCGTAGCTGAGACCGCCGAAGCCGAAAAACGGCGTGCCCCAGCTCAGCGCGCTTGTCTGGAGCCAATCCGAATAGAACGTGTAGCCGTAGATTCTAAAGTAGGCGTTCGAGCCCATGTTGTGCTGGTATTGAACCTTGGCGATCGAGGCATTGTTCGAATAGGAGTCGCGATTGTCGGGGGGCACCGCGGAGAACGTTCCCGCCGCGCACTGGCCGCGCACGGGGGCGGTTCCGTAGAAACCGTAAGGATCGACGTTCGCGCAGCGGTCGCCGGGCGAGCCCGGAGCGAAGTAGGCGATCGGCTTCAGGGCCGCGGCGTTCTGGCCGAAATGCGTTCCGCTCGGCCAGGTAACGAAGTCGGGCCAGACCTCGGGCACCGTCTCGCCGTACACGACTTGGCTGAGCTGCGTGATGACGTTGGGACCGAGGTCGTTGAGCGAACTGTAGAAGCCGGTCTGGAGCGACACGACGTTGTAGAGAAGTTGAATGTCGTCGCGACCGGAGTCGCGCCGGTGAGGAATGCCGACGTGCAGATTGACGACGTTTTCGCGGTCGGCGAGGTTCGAGACGCCGAACGCGTTGTAAGCGGGCGTGATCGTCTGATAGCACCCGGGGTTGTGGCCGAGACCGCTTTTGCGGAGCGTGTTCACCGGCAGCGGCACGGACCCCGGCATGCCCTGATACCCGAACGGATTGTAGACCGGCGAGGGATTCGGTCCGTTGTAGAACGCCGGATTGCTCGGGAACGAGTAGCTGCACTCGGGATAGACACCGCCGAAGAACTGCCGCGTGGTGTTGAATGCAATCGCGGGGTAACCCCAGACGTCGCCGAGGTTGGAACCGTTGAACTGGTCGAGGTAGCGGAAGTCTTGGTTGTAACCGCCGATGCCGACGTAGTAGGAGAACAGGCGATCGGGGGTCGCGCCGCCGGCTTCGACCTGCAAGTTATGATAGTACGTCGTCGTACCGACGCCGCCGCTAGCTGAGGCATATCCTGGATACGTCCCCGTCTTGATGACCTGATTGATGAACCCCGCCAATCCGGAGGTGCTCTCGCCTGCGGTTCCGCCACCCGCGTAGACTTGCAGTTCTTGCTGGCCGAGCGTCCCCGCCGTGCTTCCGGGATAGTTGTCGAACGAGCGGTTGACCGGGACGCCGTCGAACTCGTAGCCCACCTGGTCGAAGTTGCCGCCCCGGATGTAGACGACCTCATTCCAGCCTTGCTGGTTGGGAGGCACGAACGTACCGGGAACCGTGGCGATGGCCGAGTACGCATTGTTCAAGTTGCCGCCGCCGCCGATCCCCGCAGCAGCCGCAGTGACCGCCGCATTCACGGAATAGACGTCGCTGGTCGTGCCGGATTTGACGAGATCCATGTTCGACCGCGACGTGACGTGAGCGATCGTGCGAAGCGACGGCGTCAGCGTGACCCGGACCGTCTGCAGCTGATCGGCGAAGACGGAGACGCCCGTCGTCGCCAACGTCTCAAAGCCGTCCTTCGCGACCGAGATCGTATAGGTGTCGGGCGCCAGAGAGAGCAGCGAGAAGCGTCCGGTCGCGTCGGTAGTGATGGTCACGGTCTGCGAGGGGCTCGCGGCGACGACGCGCGCGCCGGCGATCGGGGCTTTGGTCGTGCCGTTGACGACCGTGCCGGTGATCGACCCCGTGGTACCGGCGAACACCCAGAGAGGGGCGACCAAAAATCCGCCCGCGAGCGTGAGAAGGAAGAGCGACCGCTTGAACGAGTGCATGTTTGACCCCGAAAGCAGAGTGGGCTACATGCGTCGACGCTGTTCGTGAATCGCCCACCCTTGTCATTCTAAACGCAACGCGAAGGAAGGGCGTGACCGCGAAGGGCGCCGGGAACGCTTGCGAGAATTGCGCCGCACATGAGCGTCATCGCCCGCCGCGCTCCCGTTCGGGCGCCGCGCGGCACTGAAATCTCGTGCTTGGGCTGGCCGCAAGAAGCCGCACTGCGGATGCTGATGAACAACCTCGATCCCGACGTAGCCGAACGGCCGGATGATCTGGTCGTCTACGGCGGCAACGGCCGCGCAGCGCGATCGTGGGAGGCGTTCGACGCCATCGTACGGACGCTGCGCCGCCTGCGCGGCGACGAGACGCTGATCGTGCAGAGCGGCAAGCCGGTAGCGGTCTTCAAAACGCACGCGCGCGCCCCGCGGGTGCTCATCGCCAACGCGAACCTCGTCGGGAAGTGGGCGGACTGGAGCGTCTTCCGCGAGCTCGAGGCGAAGGGCCTCACGATGTACGGCCAGATGACGGCCGGCTCGTGGATCTACATCGGCACGCAGGGGATCGTTCAAGGAACGTACGAGACCTTTGCCGAGCTGGCGCGTCAGCATTTCGGCGGTTCGCTGCAGGGCCGCGTCACGCTGACGGCGGGAGTCGGCGGCATGGGCGGCGCGCAGCCGCTCGCGATCGCCATGACCGGCGGCATCGCCCTGGTCGTCGACGTCGACCGCTCGCGCTTGGAACGGCGGCGCGACCTGCGCTACCTCGACCGCGTCGCCGATTCGCGCGAAGAGGCGCTGCGCGAGGTCGAGCGCGCCAAGGCGGCGGGCGAGGCCGTCTCGGTGGGTTACGAAGGCAATGCGGCCGAGGAGTTCCCGCGGCTCTACGACCTCGGTTTTCGTCCCGACGCCGTGACCGATCAAACGTCTGCGCACGACCTGCTCGACGGCTACGTTCCCGCCGGTCTCTCGCTCGAACGAGCTGCCGAGCTACGCAAGGGCGATCCGGACGAGTATCAGCGACGCGCGCTGGAGAGCTGCGGCGCGCACGTCGCGGCCATGGTGCGTTACCTCGACGCGGGCGCGGTGGTCTTCGACTACGGTAACAACATTCGCGCGCAGGCGCAGCGCGCCGGGTTCGCGCGCGCCTTCGCGTTTCCGGGTTTCGTGCCGGCCTTCATCCGCCCGCTCTTTTGCCGCGGTTCGGGACCGTTTCGCTTCGCGGCCCTCTCCGGTGATCCGGCCGATATCGAGCGCTGCGACGAGAAATTGCTCGAGCTCTTTCCCGCCGACGCGTCGCTGGCGCGGTGGCTGCATCTCGCGCGCGAACGCATCGCGTTTCAGGGTCTGCCCGCGCGCATCTGCTGGCTGGGTTACGGCGATCGCGCGAAGGCGGGGCTCGCGTTCAATGAATTGGTGCGCGACGGAACCGTCGGAGCGCCGATTGTCATCGGGCGCGACCACCTCGACACGGGAAGCGTCGCGTCGCCCTACCGCGAGACGGAGTCCATGCGTGACGGCAGCGACGCGATCGCGGATTGGCCGATCCTCAACGCGCTGCTCAACACGGCGGCCGGCGCGCACTGGGTGAGCTTCCATCACGGCGGCGGCGTCGGCATCGGCTACTCCCTGCACGCGGGCATGGTGGTGGTTGCCGACGGCAGCGACGACGCGCGCGACCGGCTCGGCTGCGTGCTGACGACCGATCCCGGGATGGGCGTCGTGCGCCACGCCGATGCGGGCTACGAGATCGCGATCGAAACGGCGGACGCGAAGGGCATCGATTGGCGTCTGTGATCGTCCGCGCCAAGACGATCGTTACCTGCGATACCGAGGCTCCGCAGTGCGGAATCGGTTTCGACGCGCTCGGGAGAATCGACGACGCGGCAATCCTGATCGAAGGCGGACTCGTGACCGCGATCGGCAAAAACTCAGCGATAAGCGCGGACGGCGACGTCGTCGACGTGCGCGACTGCACGATCTTCCCCGGGTTCGTCGACGCGCACGCCCACCCGCTCTTCGCGGGCGATCGCGAGCCCGATTTCGCGGCGCGTTTACGCGGCGATGCGCCGTCGCTCGGCATGCTCTACACGGTCGAGCGCACGCGCGACGCTTTGCTCGATCCGCAAGCGTTCTACGAGCGCACGATCCGGCCGCGACTCGAGACGATCCTGGCGCACGGCACGACGACGCTGGAGACGAAGACCGGCTACGCGCTGCACAAGCCTGGCGAGGCCGAGCTGCTCGACTTGATCGCCCTCCATCGCGCGGATCCCAACGTGCCGAACCTCGTCGCTACTTTCCTCGGCGCGCACGCCCTTCCGCCGGAGTTTTTCCGCGAGGAGGCGTTCGTGGACTATCTGATCGATCAGGTAATTCCCGCGGCGGCGTCGCACGGAGCGGTATACGCGGACGCCTTCTGCGAGCCCGGATTCTTCTCGGTCGCCGCGACGCGCCGTTATCTCGACGCCGCGCGGCTGCACGGCATGCGGCTGCGGGTGCACTGCGACGAGATGGCGTACGGAGGTGCGGCGGCGATGGCCGCGCAACTCGGCGTCGACGCGGTCGACCACTGCAACTTCATCGACGACCGCGACGTTCGCGCGATCGCGGAGCGGGGCATCGTGACCGTCGCGTGTCCGGCGACCATCGCCTATCTCGACCTGCCGCGGAGCGTACCGGCGCGCGCGCTGCTCGAAGCCGGCGGCGCGGTCGCGCTCGCCAGCGACTTCAACCCCGGCACCTCCCCGTGCTTCAATCTGCAGACGGTGGCGTACTTCGGGCGCAAGCTCCTCGGACTCTCGGCCGCGGAGGCGCTCTACGGCGTCACGCGCGCTGCGGCGCACTCGCTGCGCGTCGAAGCCGGCCGCCTTCGTCCGGGCGCCCCCGCGGATCTCGTCGCGCTGCGGCTCGACTCGCCGGACGAGTTCGGCTGGCAGTTCGGCGGCAACCTCGCCGCGGCGGTCTTCAAGAACGGCGTTGTAGCGGCCGCATGACGAGCGAGCTCGTTCGCGCTGCCCGCGCCATCGTTTCGGGCGAGCTCCGCACAGACTATGCGTTCGCGGTGCGCGACGGCGTCGTCGCCGATGCGGGCGACTTTCGCGACGTGCGCGAGCGGGCGCGCGACCTGAGCCAGCGATCTTTTCCCGACGACCGGCTGATCGTGCCGGGATTCGTCAACGGCCATAGCCACGCGTATCAGATCTTGCTGCGCGGATGGGCCGACGACTTGCCGTTCGCGCAGTGGCGCAGCGACGCGCTCTACCGGGTCGTGCCGCAGCTGACCGCCCCGGACGTGTACTGGACCTTCGTCGCGGCTTTCTCCGAGATGCTTGCCGCCGGTATCACGACCGTCGCCGAGTTCTTCTACCTCAACGGAGAGGGAAACGATCGCGCGGAGGCGGCGATTCGCGCCGCGGGCGACACCGGCATCCGGCTGGTCTTCGCTCGCACGTGGATGGACGCCGATTACGCGCCGCCGGAGTTCCGGGAGACGATCGACGCGGCGGCGGACCGCACGCGCGAGCTGATGCGGCGGCATCCCGATGCGAACGTCTGCGTGGCGCCGCACTCGCTGCACGCTGCCTCTCCCGACATGATCCGCGCGGCCGCGGAGTTCGCGCGCGAGGCCGACTGCATGCTGCACGTGCACGTCGCCGAAGCGTCCTACGAGGGCCGCGCGACGCTCGAGCGGTTCGGCAAGACCCCGGTCGAGCTGCTCGAGAGCCTCGGAGCGCTCGACGAACGAACCGTCGCCATTCACGCGATCTACCTGAGCGACGACGACGCGGCCGCGCTCGCGCGTTCGGGTGCGCGCGTCATCCACAATCCGATGACCAATCAATACCTCGGCGACGGGATCTGCGACGTGATGAGGCTGCAGTCGCTGGGCGTCCCTATGGGCCTGGGTACGGACGCGGACGTGCGGCCATCGCTCATCAGCGAGATGCGGGCCGCCGCGCTGCTGCAGAAGATTCGCCATCTCGATGGCTCCGCGCTCGGCGCCGCGCGGGCATTCGCGCTGGGCACCGTGGAGGGCGCGAGCGCCCTGCGGATGCCGGGCGGCGACTTGGTGACCGGAGCGCCGGCCGACTACGTCGTGCTCGACGCGTCACAGATCGATTCGTGGTCGCCGCCGTTGCCGGCGCTGATCTATCGCGGCGAGGACGCCTGGGTGCAGGCGACGTTCGTGCGCGGGCTGCGCGTCTACGTCGGCGAGCCGTCGCCACTTGCGCGGCGCGCCCGGGAAGCGCTGACGGAGGTCGCGAAGCGCCTCGTTCCATGAGCACGTTCCGTGCTCGAAACGCTCGGAGGGTCAAGACGGCATGCGCGCACTCGTCCTTCTTTCAATCGTAGGAATCACGCTCGCCGGTATCGTCGCGTGCGGCGGCGGGAAGTCCAGCAATGCCAACAATGCCGCGAGCACCGGCGCCTCGCGCTCGGCGGCGACCGCGGAGCCCATGGAGGGGGCCGCGGCGAACGTCGCGCCGCCCAACTGCGGCGCCGTGCAGGCGGTGTGGGTGAACTTGAAGACCAAGGTTTATCACGAGCCGAGCGATCCGTACTACGGCAAGACCGCCCACGGCGAGTACCTCTGCCCGTCGGCGGCCAAGGCCAAGGGCTTCCGGCCCTCGGGCGGCGCCATGACGCACCACAGCTAGCCGGCTCGTCGCCCGGCCCCGAAGCAGGCGGGTGCGTGCAAGCACTTGCATTGGCCCGCCCCCGGTGTTAGACTTTGCGTGCAAGTACCCACTTGCAAAATTATCGCGAAGTTGGAACACGAGGCGCCGTAGCGGAGCATGGAGTCCATCGTCATCGAGTATCGCCCCGAGCCATCGCGGGCGATCGAGGCCGCCGTCTTGGCGGCCGCACAGACCGGAGCGCGGGTCATTCTCGACCTCGGCGCGCTCGAAAGCCTCGACACCGACGGGGTGCGCTGCCTGATCGAGCTGCTGCGCGCCACGCGCGGCGCCGGCGGCGAACTGGCGCTGCGCACCAGCCGCGCCGAAGTGCTGCGCACGCTCTCCGTCACCGGGCTCGATAAGCTCTTTCCGCTCGTCGAAGCGCAGGCAGCGTAGCGATGCGGGGTCTCGCAATCGCCCTCGGCGCCGCCGCGCTCTCCACCACTCCATGTGCCGCGGGGCAGCAGGTCCCCGCAGCCAACACGACGCCGCTCGACGCGCACGCCGTCGTCACCCGCATGGCCGACCGCAATCCGACGCTGCGATCGTTTCGCGCGCGCGTTCACGTCGACGTGCGGATGCTGAACTTCCCCTATCTCGCGCCGAAGCTCGACGGCACGACCTACTTCAAGCGCCCGGACTACTACGTGGTCGTCTTCGACCGGATGCCGAGCTACGCGCGCGGCTTCGGCAAGCTCTTCGACGACGTCGGCAGCCCGCGAGCGTGGGAGAAGAACCAGAACATCTCCGCCGACGGCACCGTCTGGCTCGACGGCCGGCCGACGATCGTGCTCCGCCTCACCAAGAAAATTCATAGCGACATCCTCGACCACACGCTCGCATACGTGGATTCCTACAGCTACGCGCTTCTACGGATGGAGTGGTACTACACGAACGGCGGCAAGATCACGATGTCTGAGTGGTATCGCACGCAGGGCGCCTACTCGGTGCTCGCACAGCAGCACGCCACGATCGACATCCCGCACGTGCACGCCGTCGCCGACGCGACCTACGGCGACTACGAGGCGAACGTTCCGGTCGCAACGGGCCAGGGCAACCAGTGATCGAGACACGCCGCCCCGGCGAGGGGGTCCGCTCCGCCTCGCCCGAGGAAACCCGCGAACGCATTCTGATCGCGACGCGCGAGGTGATCGGCCGTAAGGGCAAGCGCGGCTCGACGACGCGCGAGATCGCCGACGTGGCCGGCGTGAACGAGGCGACGATATTCCGCCACTTCGGCACGAAAGAGGCCCTGCTGGTCGCGTGCGCGCAGCATTTTTGCGGCTACCTGGAGCTCGCCGGCGTCGCCGCGCAGCTCACGGGCGACCTCGCCGAAGATCTGCTCGTGATCGCGCGCATGATGTTCGACCGGTTCGAGTCGCTGCAAGACATGATCCGCTGGTCGCTGGTCGAGCAGGAGTACGAAAAGGACATCTTCGCGCAGACCGCATGGCGTCCGCAGCTTGCGATCCTGACCGTGCTGACCGAGTTCATGCAGCGGCGCATCGATGCCGGCGAGCTGCGCGGCGACGGCCAGCGCCTCGCCATGGTCTTCCTGGGACTCATCTTCATGCACGCGCTCGGTCGTAGGAAGTTTCCCGACTCGTCGCTGCATCGGGGCCAGCCCGATGATGCGCTACGGTTTTATATCGACGTCTTTCTCAATGGAGTAAGGAACCCGTAATGGATACGCGAGAGCTGGATCAGCAAAAAGCGGTCACCGAGCGGAAGAGCAACGGCCCGGGCCGGGCCGTTGCGGGCGATTCGGACGACCTCGACGCCGACGAATCGCGCGGGCGGCCGCGCAAGCGGCTGTTCTTTCTGATCGGCGCGGCCGTCGTCGTCGTGCTGGCGCTCGTCTGGGGCGTCCCTGTGTTGACCTACATGATGTCGCACGAGGGCACCGACGACGCGCACGTGGCGGCCGACGAGGTCGCGCTGACCAGTAAGATCCCCGAGCGCATCACGCAGATCTTGGTCGACACCAACCAGCAAGTCCATCGCGGACAGCTGCTGATCGTGCTCGACGACAAGGACGAGCTCGCCAAGCTGCGCCAGGCGCGCGCGCAGTACGACCTCGCGATGGCCAACCAGCGGGCGACCACGCAACAGGGCCAGGGCGGCGTGTCGCAGGCCAGCGGCGAGATCGCCAACGTCTCGGCGCAGGTGCCGGCCGCGCAAGACGCCGTCGCGCAAGCGACCGCGCAGATGCACGCGGCGCAGGCGCAAGTTCCGGCGGCCGAGCAAGCCAATGCCAAGGCGCAGGCCGACTACAACCGCGTCAGCTCGCTGGTGAGCACCGGCGACGTCGCTTCGCAGCAGCTCGATGCGGTCCGCGCGCAGTCGGCGGGTGCGGCCGCGCAACTCCGCGCGGCGCAAGACCAGGTGGGCGTTGCGCAGGCCGCGGTGGCCGCGGCGCAGGCGCGCGTTTCCGCCACGCAAGCCGGCGTCTCCGCAGCAACCGGCGCACTGACCACGGCGCGCGGCAAGCTCGCGCAGGCGTCGGATCCGAGCCAAGTCGAGGCCGCCGCGGCGCAGCTGTATCTGGCGAAGCAGGCCTTGAGCTACACGCACATCTATTCGCCGATCGACGGGTACGTCGGCGAGAAGAGCGCCGAGGTCGGCCAGACGATCGGCGCGGGAATAACTCTCATGACCGTCGTGCCGCACCGCATCTTCATCACGGCGAACTACAAAGAGACGCAGATGGGCAAGATGCGCGTCGGGCAGAAGGTCGACGTCAAGGTCGACGCCTACAAAGGCGTCACGTTCCACGGCCACGTGGCCTCGATCAACCCGGCGTCGGAGAATACCTACGCGCTCGTGCCGGCGCAGAACGCGAGCGGAAACTTCGTGAAGGTAACCCAGCGCATTCCGGTGCGCATCGAAGTCGACGACCAGCGAGCCGACATGCCGTTGCGGCCGGGGATGAGCGTCGAAACCTACGTCAACGTGAAGTAGCGCGTGTTCCGCAGCGCGTACGAAAGCCCGGTCGTCGAGCACGGCTGGCGCAGGGCCATTATCAGCATTGCGGTCATCACCGCGACGCTGCTGGAGATCATCGACGTCACCATCGTCAACGTGTCGCTGCCGAACATCCAGGGCAACTTCGGCGTCGGCGTGGACCTGGGCGCGTGGGTCGTCACGGCCTACCTCATCGCCAACGTCGTCGTGATTCCGCTCAACCCGTGGTTCGCGGCGCGGTTCGGCCGGCGCCAGTACTTCTTCACGTCGATCGTGATCTTCACGATCGCGTCGCTTATGTGCGGCCTCTCGAACAGCCTCGGGCAGCTCGTGTTTTGGCGGCTGGTCCAGGGCCTGGGCGGCGGCGGTCTCATCGCGACGTCGCAGGCGATTCTGCGCGACACGTACGGCATCAAGGAGCAAGGCAAGGCGCAGGGCGTGTTCGCGATGGGCGTGATCGTCGGCCCGGCTCTCGGCCCCGTCATCGGCGGGTGGATCACGGACAACTGGAACTGGCACTGGATCTTTTACGTCAACATTCCGATTGGGATCATCGCGGCGACGCTGATCTGGAACTTTCTGCGAAACCCCGTCGAAGGGCACTACCGCCGTCTCGATTGGGTCGGCCTAATCCTCATGTGCATCGGGCTCGGCTCGATGCAGTTCGTGCTGGAGAACGGCCAGCAGTACGACTGGTTCGACGACGCGCGGATTCGGTTGTTTACGTTCTTATCGGTCGCCGGGCTCGCGACGTTCGTTTGGTGGACGCTGCGCTCTCCGTTCCCCGTCGTCGACCTCCGCGTCTTGAAACTGCGGCAGGTCGCGGCGGGCAGCATTCTGGGCGCCGTGCTCGGTGTAAGCCTCTACGGCTCGATCATCATTCTGCCGCAGTACCTCATCAACTCGCTCGGGTTTACGGCGACGCTTTCGGGAGCGACGGTCATGATCCGCGCCGGTGCCGTCTTGGCCTTTACGCCGCTCACCGCGTTCTTGGCCGGCCGCGGGCTCGTGGATCCGCGCCTGCAGGCGGCGATCGGCTTTGCCATCCTGGCGCTCTCGAACTGGATGTTGGCGAATATCACGACCCCGCTCTCGGATTTTCATAGCTTGATCTTGCCGTTGATTCTCAGCGGCATCGGTCTCGCCCAGATCTTCGTGCCGCTCTCGGTCGCCGTCATCGGCAGCGTCCCCGACAAAGAAGTTCCGGCGACGGCGGCTTTCTTCAACCTTTCGCGCCAGATCGGGGGAAGCGTCGCCGCGGCGATCCTGATCACGCTCTTGGTGCGTGGCTTCACTATCCATCAGACGGAGCTGGCCGCTACGCAGTCGCTCGATCGCCTTCCGACCGAACGCTACGTGCAGCTCGGCGGCGGCCAGCAGAACCGCGTCGCGATGGATCGCTTGCGGATCCTGGTCTCGGCGCAGTCGGCCGTTCAATCGTACGCCGACACGTCGCGCTGGGTCGCCGTGATCACGATCGGCCTGGCTCCGCTCGTGCTGTTACTTCGACGGCCGCGCATCGGCGTCGCCCTGGGAGAATAACGATGATACAGACTCGTGGTCTATCCGCGCTCGTCGCCGTCGCCGCGCTGGCGGCGGCCGTCCTGCCCGTGCAGCGTCTCTCCGCACAGCAGGACGACACGCTGCCCAAACGCGTCATCATCCCCACGGCGATCCCCACGCTCATCATGCCGCCCGTGCCGAGCGTCGCGCCCGGCTACCACGCGCCGCAGGTCGCGCCGAGCGCGGCGCAGATCGTCGGCGTCACGCAGCAGCGGTTCGTCGGCATCTCGCTGCAGGACGCCATCACAATGGCCCTGCTCAAGAACCCGAACCTCGCGGTCTCCGCTTCGGATTTCCGGGTCGCGCGCTACAACATCGTCGAGGCGAAGGGCCAGTTCGACGTGCAGCTGCACCTGCAGCCCTCGTCGAATTTTTCGGTGAATCCGCCGTCGAACTTTCTCGAGGCCGGTCCTGGAGATGTCGGAAAGTACACGCCGGGGCCGATATTTACCGAGGGGCCCGGTAACATCATCCAGCATCAGTCGTCGTTCCAATACGGCGTGGGCGGCCAGACGGTCGAAGGTGGCTCTTATCAGGCGGGCATCCAGCAGAGCCGCACCTACAACAATACTATCTTCAATGCGTACAACCCGTACTACCTAGCGACGCTCAACCTTGCGGTCACGCAGCCGCTGCTCAAGAACTTCGGCACCAACGCCGCTAAGCGACGGCTGAAGCTCGCGATGGTCAATGCCGACGCATCGTCGGCACAGAGCCTCGTCGACACCTCGACCGCGCTCTCGCAGGTCGAGGACACGTACTGGGATCTGGTCGCGGCCTGGCGCAACGTCGTGATCCAGCAGGCGTCGCTCAAGGAGGCGATTTCGCAGCAGCAGACCAACGTGCGGCTCGCCAAGCGCGGTCAGGGCGCGGCGATCGACGCCGTCGAGTCCGAGACGCAGGTCGCCAACTTCGCCGACGCCGTGTTCGCGGCGTTCCAAGAGGTGTCGCGCTTGCAGACCGCGCTCAAAGGTATGATCGTCGCCGATCCGGGCGACCCCATCTGGCAGGCGAACCTCGTGCCGTCGTCGTCGGTCGTGCAACTGCCGACCGCCAACGACTTGGCGACGGTCATTGCATTGGGCGAGCAGAACCGGCCCGAGGTCCGTCAGGCGCACGACAAGCAGCTGCAAGCGGATCTGGACCGCGCGTTCGCGCGAAACCAGTCGCTGCCGCAAGCGGACGCGCAGATTCAATACCTGAGCAACGGATTCGCGGGCCTGCTCGCGCCAACGCCCGCATTTCTTACCAATAACTGCCAAACGAACAGCAGCCTTCTGGCTTGTCCCACGCCGCCGCCCAATACCCAGGGTAAAATGGCCTTCGCCTATCACAATATGTGGGCCGCCTACTTCCCGACCTTCAACATCGCGCTCGTCGTCGGCTATCCGATCCAGGGCAGCCTCGCGCGCGGGATGCGCGGCGTGGCGAGCGAGGAGGAGACGCAGGCCAAGCTGCTGCTTCAGGGCGTGGAGGAGCGCATCGGCGCCGAGGCGCGCAACGCGCTGCAGGCCTACCAGTCGAGCCTCTCGCGCCTCTCGGCGGCGCGCAAGTCGCGCGAGGCCGCGGAGTCGGTCTACGCGAGCGAGCTGCGCAAGTTCCACAACGGCATGTCGACGACGTTCTTGGTGCTGCAGCGCCAAGTCGAGCTGGAGCAGTCGCGGGGACTCGAGCTGCGCGCACAGACCGATTTGAACCGCGCCGTCGTCGAGGTGCAGCGCGTCGAGGGGACGATCCTCACCACCAACGGCGTCAATCTCCAGACCCTTGGCTCGCAGGCGCTCGCGCGGTAGCACGACGGTCTCGATGAAAGCTCGCGCGCTCCCGGCGATCGTCGCGATCGCCGTCGTGCTCCTCGCGGTGCTGCCGTCGCAGCGCACGTCCGCCGATCCGGCGGCCGGCCTGCCGCGCCGCGCGCTGCTGCCCACCGAGATCCCGTCGCCGAACATGGCAGCCGTTCCGAGCGTTGCGCCCGGCTATCGCGCGCCCAACGCGGAGCCGAGCGCCGCCACGTTGGTCGGCGTCACCGAGCGGCCGTTCGTGGGCATCGGCCTGCAGGACGCCGTCGCGATGGCGCTGCTCAAAAACCCGAACCTGGCGATCTCGGCTTCGAACGTGCGGCTCGCGAAGTACCGTGTGGTGGAGGCGAAATCGAACTTCGACGTGCAGCTCAAGCTCGAGCCGTCGTCGAGCTTTTCCGTGACGCCGCCCGAGAACGTGTTCTTCTCCGGACCCGGCGAGACAGGCCGCTATCTCTGTTACAACCAGTTCACGGGCCAGTATTTCGAATGCTCGACCCAGGGGCCGGGTAACATCATCCAACATTCGTCGTCGTTCCAGTACGGCATCAACGGCCAGGGCGTCAACGGCACCAGTTACTCGGCCGGCATCGTGCAGACGCGCACGTTCAACAACACGATCATCAACACGTACAACCCCACGTATCAGGCCGCGCTCACGCTCTCGGTCACGCAGCCGCTGCTGAAGAACTTCGGTATGAACGCAGTGAAGCGCGACCTCAAGCTCTCCACGATCAACGCGGACTCCAACGAGGCACAGGCCCTGGTCGAGGCCTCGAACACGATCGCGCAGGTCGAGGACTCGTACTGGAATCTCGTCGCGGCGTGGCGTGCCGTGGCGATTCAGGAGGACGCGCTCAAACAGGCCGCGCTGCAGCAGCGCAGCGTCATCCGGCTCGCGACCCGCGGCGTCGCGCCGGCGTCGGGCGCCGTGGAGGCCGCGCGCCAGGTGGCCAACTTCCAGGCCGGGGTTTTTACCGCGCTGCAGACCGTATCGCAGCTGCAGATTCAACTGAAGAGCCTGATCGTGGCCGATCCGAAGGATGCGATCTGGCAGGCGAACCTCGTCCCCTCGTCGCCCGTGCAGCAGCTGCCGAGCGCCGGCGACTTGGGCGCCATCATCGCGCTCGGGCAGCTAAATCGTCCGGAGGTACGCCAGGCGCAGGACCAGCGGCGCGCGGCCGACGTCGATCGGTCGTACGCGCGGAATCAGGCGTTGCCGCAAGCCGATCTGCAAATTCTCTACATGAGCAATGGTTTCGCAGGCCTGCTAGCGCCGCTTCCGAGTTTTGAAACCGTTTCGTGTCAGTTGCCGACCGGTGGATGCCCGACGCCGCCGCCGGGCTCGCAGGGCACGATGGCCCAAGCGTATCACAACCTCTGGGCCGGAACCTATCCCAGCTTCAACATCTCGCTGAACTTCAACATCCCGCTCGAGCACAATACCGCGCGCGGCCTCGAGCTGACCGCGGCGCAAGAAGAAGATCAGGCCGCGCTCGCGATGCAGAGCGTGAGTCAGCGTATCGGCGCCGAGGCGCGCGACGCCTTGCAGGCGTATCAGTCGGCGCTCTCGCGCCTCTCCGCTGCGGGGAAGGCGCGCGAATCGGCCGAGGCGGTCTATGCCAGCGAGGCTCGCAAGTTCAGCAACGGAGCGTCGACGACGTTCCTTGTGCTGCAGCGCCAGGTCGAGTTGGAGCGCGCGCGCGGCCGCGAGCTGCAGGCGCAGACCGAGCTCAACAAGGCCGTCGTCGAGCTCCAGCGCGTGCAGGGCACGATTTTGCGCGACAACGGCGTGGACTTAAAGACGCTGGGCTCGAAGGCCCTTTCACACTAACATCCTGAAACGGTCACCGTTCCTGTCGTCCTGAGCAGGGGCGCGCAGCGCTGCACCTTGCACCTTGTCATCCTGAGCGGAGGCGCGCAGCGCCGCACCAGGTTGACGATCAGCCGCTTCACGGCCGCGGCGTCAGTGCTTCTCTTTGAGCATCCCGGCGGCCAGCTCGTCGACCATCCAAATCAGCCGGCCCGAGGCGGGGTGAACGATCTGCGCCGGGTATTTGGACGGATCGATCGGGCCCTCGTAAACAGCCGCGAGCGCCGCGGCCTTGTCGAGGCCCTCGACGGCGAACGCGACGGTGCGCGCGAGGTTGATCACCTTGGGCGTGATGGTGACGCGCCACGTCATCTGGGAGTTTGCGTAGACCGCCCGCACCAGCGCTTCGTCGTCGACGTCGGGCGCCGCGCCGGGAAAGAGCGACGCGGTGTGGCCGTCGGGCCCGAGCCCGAGCATGACGAGATCGAACACCGGCGCGTTGCCGAGATCGGCGCGCAAAATAGACGCGTACTCGTTGGCTGCGTGGCCCGGATCGGCTTCGCCGGCGATGCGGTGAACGTTGGCGTGCGGAATCGGGACGGCGTCGAGGAAGGCCTTCTGTGCCATTCGATAGTTGGATTGCTCGTCGTCCGGCGGCACGCACCGCTCGTCGCCGAAGTAAACGAACGTGTCGCTCCACGAAAGCTGCTCGACCAGGGGCTCGCGAGCCAGCAGCTCGTAGGCCGAGCGCGGCGTATTGCCGCCGGAAAGTGCAACGTAAAACGCACCCCGATCCGCCATCGCAACGTTGCCCGTCGTCACGAACAGCTCCGCCAATGCGGTGGCGAGCGTCTCGGGATTGCGATAGATCTGCAGTTCGCCGCGGCCGGTCATGTGCGTCCCCTTCTCATCGAGAGTATCTGGCCGGCGGATGCCAGCGCGTGTTGAAACACCCGGTCGTTCTCGCCCCACAGGATCGCGCGCTCGACCAGCGCGGCGATGCCGCGATTCTTGATCGCGCGATAACGCGGCGCATGACGGGACGAGCCCGCGACGCTCAGGAGAATCGTCTCCGCCGCGTCGTCGGCTTCGGCCACGAAGCTCGAGCTCGACGTCCGCAACGCGACTCTTCGAACGCGCCGCGGCTCGCCTTCGCAGCGAATTTCGAAGCCGACCTTCCTTCCGGCCGCGGTGACCAGCGAATTTTCGGACTGCGGCGTCCATTGCAGCCGGCTCGCGAGCCAGCCTAGCAGATAGAACGCCTCCGGCTCGGATCCGCAGCCGATCTCGACCGATTCCAGCTCGGCGAGCTCAGTCACGTCGGAGCCGTCGAAGAAGATCGCGACGCACTCCTGCCACGGCTCGAGGCGCAGATAGGCGATGTCCGAGAGCGGAACGTCGGGGTGCGCGTCGACGTAGTCGACCAGCTGACAGAGCGCGGCGTGTCCCGTATCGAGCAGCGAGCTGTTGTAGACCACGGTCTGCGCGAGCTCCGCGAGCGACGCGAAGCGGGCGTCTGCGTCGATGCCGCACGCGATCCACAGCAACACGATCGGCGCGTCTGGGACGCGGAGGGCGCCGACCGCCGCACGGAGCATTTCGGGGCCGCTGCCCTTGACGCCCAGCTCGATCCATTCGGCAGCCTCGACGCGATTGAGCCGTTCGTCGCGACACGCGTCGAGCACGATCACTCGCGACGGATGCTTTGCGCTCAGCGCCCGAATCCGTTCGCGGGCCAGCTCGCCGATCGCCTCATCTTCGAAGAGCATCACCACGGTCATCGTCGCGACTCGCGCGTCGCGACCGCGCCGGCGGCGGGACTCGGAGAGATCGTTGAACAGCGAGCTGAGGTCCGGTGTCACAGACGGCGCCAGTCGGGGAACAAGACGTTCGCGCACTCGGGTCCCTGGCTTCCCGCCGCATAGTTGGGAAACGAGAAGTCCTTGGTGCCGTGCCACACTTCGAGGATCGGCGTGACGATCTCCCAGGCGCGCTCCACCGCGTCCCAGCGCGTGAACAGCGTCTGGTCGCCGAGCATCGCGTCGCCGATGAGACGTTCGTACGCCGGCGGCGACACCACGCCGAACCCCGTGCCGTAGTTGAAGTCCATGTAGACGCTGCGAATGTGCGCCTTCGGACCAGGTACCTTAGCCTCGAAGCGCATCGAGATGCCTTCGTCGGGCTCGATCTTGATCACGAGCACGTTCGGCTCGATGCGATCGGTCGAGTCGCCGTAGAAGCGGTGCGGAATCGGCTTGAACGTAACGGCGATCTCGGCGATCTTGCGCGGCAAGACGCTTTCCGGAACGCAGGTAGAACGGTACGCCGGCCCAGCGCCAGTTCTCGATGTAGAACTTCACCGCCGCATACGTGTCGGTGTTGGAGTCGGGCGCCACGTCGTCTTCCTCGCGATAGCCCTTCACGGGGCGACCGTCGATCGTCCCGGGGCCGTATTGGCCGCGCGCCGACATCGACCAGACGTCGGCCGGCGACGGCGGCTCGATCGCGGAGAGCACCTTGTACTTCTCGTTGCGGATGTCGTCGGCGTCCGAGCTGATGGGTGGTTCCATCGCGACCAGGGCCAACAAGTTGATCACGTGGTTCTGGATCATGTCGCGCAGCGCGCCGGCGTGGTCGTAATACCCGCCGCGCTCCTCGACGCCGAGCGATTCGGCCGACGTGATCTGCACGTTCTGCACGTAGTTCCGATTCCAGATCGGCTCGAAGATCGTGTTCGCGAAGCGCAGGGCGATGATGTCCTGCACCGGCTCCTTGCCGAGGTAGTGGTCGATCCGGTAGATTTCGTTCTCGGTGAAAGCCGCCTCGATCGCGCTCTGCAGCGTGCGCGCCGACTCGAGATCGGTCCCGAACGGCTTCTCGACGATGACCCGCGTCCAGCCGTCGGTCGCTCTTGTCGAGCCCCGCGCGCTTGAGGTGCTTGATGATCTCGGGAAAGACCGGCGGCGGCGTCGAGAGGTAGAACAGGTGGTTGCCGGCGGTTCCGAAGTCCGTGTCGTTCTCGGCGAGGCGGTTCTTGAGCTCGACGAAGTGGCGGGTGTCGTTGAAGTCGGCGGTGATGTAGCTGATCCGCTTGGCGAAGTCGTCCCAGAGCGCGCCCTGCGGCTTGGAGTCGGCGGGCATGAACTGATCGAGCTGCTGGCGGCAGTAATCGCGGAACTGATCGTCGGTGTAGGCCGTCCGGGCGAAGCCGACGAGCGCGAAGTCGGCGGGGAGCGTCCCGCCCAGGCGCATCGAGTAGACCGCGGGCAGCAGCATGCGTTTGAACAGGTCGCCGCTCGCGCCGAAGAAGACGATGCTACACGGATTGCTGACGCGATCGGCCGCGAGGCCTTCGCGGAGCGGGTTCGCCGCCTCGCCGGCCGCTTGGATCATGCGCGGACCGCGAGGGCGTCGTCGACCGCCGCGATCAGCGCGCGCAGCGCGGGCTCGACCGCACCCTTGAGGTGCACGCGGACGCCGCGGCGATGCCGTTTGTCGAGCGACATCCAGTCGCCCAGCGCCTGCGCCGCGAGCAGCGTGCGGAACCCGACGTTCATGCCCGGGATCACCGGGTCGTCCGGATCGTCGGCGACGATCTGGAGCACGACGCACGTATCCGGGCCGCCCTTGTGCAGCTGTCCGGTCGAGTGCAGGAAGCGCGGCCCGAAGCCCACGGTGGTCGCGACGCGGTGGGCGTCGCGCACCTTCACGCGCAGATCCGTCAGCAGCGCCGTGTGCGCGTCGCTTCGCGCGATGTAGGCGGTGATGGCGTTGTAGTCGTGCGGCCGCAGCTGCGCGAACAGCCCCGCCAGTGCCTGCACCGGGTTCTCGGCGGCGATCTCGCTGCTGCCCGAGAGGAACGTAACGCTCAAACGCGGGACCCTCGACGTTGGGCTTCGGCTCGTCGAAGCTGCCGTTGCGCCCGTACTGCGCGAGCAGCGCGACCGTATTGTCCTTCGACTCCTGTACGTTGGGCTGATCGAAGGCGTTGATGCCGAGGATGACGCCCGCTGCGGCGACGGCGATCTCCCAAAGGTAGAACTGCTCGCCGAGGTCGTAGCGGTCGTTCATGTCGAGGCGGATGACGGGATGGCCCGCGGCCTCGAGCGCGCGCAGCTTCTCTTCGACGCCCGGTTCGGGATCGGGGAGATTCGCGCCGACGTAGACGAACGTGCGGTCGTCGGCGTAGTCGTCGGGCGCGCCGAGCGGCTCGCCCTCGATCGGGACGATTCCCTTGCCGAGTTTGCCGGTGGATTCGGCGACCAGTTGCTCCGCCCACGCGCCGAACGCCTTGACCGCTTTGTGCGTGACGATCGTCAGCTTGTCGCGTCCGTCCACGGCAAGGCCGCCGATCGCCGCGCCGAAGCGCACGCCCGGCGCGCTGCGCGGGTCGACGGTGCGGTCGTTGGCGTGCATCGCGCCGAGGGCTCGATCGAACAACAAGTTCACGTCGTAGCCGGCGATCGCCGACGGCGCGATGCCGACGAACGAGAGCGCGGAGTAGCGTCCACCGATGTTGGGGTCGTTTTCGAAATCGGCGACGAACGACTCGTCCTGCGCCTCCTTGTCGAGCTTCGTTCCGGGATCCGTGATCGCGACGAAGTTGCGCCCCGCCATCGCGGCTCCGCGTTCCTTCGAGACCTTTTCGTGGAAGTAGCAGTAGAAGGCGTTGGGCTCGGTGGTCGTGCCGCTCTTGCTCGAGATGACGAACAGCGTCGATGGGATGTCGATCTGCGCTTCGAGCTCCTTGATCTGTGCCGGGCACGTCGAGTCGAGCACGAAGAGCCGCGGATAGCCGCCGCTGGGTCCGAACGTGTCGGCGAGGATGTCGGGTGCCAGCGAACTGCCGCCCATGCCGCAGACGACGGCGGACTCGTACTGTTCCTTGGCGCTGCCCGCAAACGCGCGCAGCACCGCCACTTCCTCGAGCATGTGCTGCTGGATGTCGAGCCAGCCCAGGGACTTCTTGATGATGGCGATGGCGTCGGCGTCGTTCGACCATAACGTCGCGTCGTGCGCCCAGATCCGCTTGAGGAAATCTTCGTTCGCGAGCCGGTCGAGCGCCGTCGCGTAATCGCCGTCGTGCTTCCCGAGCGCGAGGCGCACCCGCTGCGCCCCGCCCGACGCCAGCAGCTTCTGTTTGTACACGATCGCGCCGAGCAGCGCCGCAAAGGAGTCGGAGAAGAGCTTGACGCCTTCGACCTGCAGGTCGTGCGTGACGTCGAAGAGCGAGATCTTCGCCTCCTGCAGGCCGCGCATAACGTCGGCGGCTCCGCGCAGGTCGGCCTCGACGGTGTCGGGGACCACGTTGCCGTGATCGAGCAGTGCGTCCAGCGTGGCGGGCGGCATCGTGTTGACCGTGTCCGGTCCGACGACGCTCTCGACGTACATCAGGTCGGGATAGTGAGGATTCTTCGTCGACGTCGAGGCCCACAGCGGCCGCTGCACCGCGGCGCCCTTCGCGCGCAGCGGGGCGAAATCGTCGCCCTCGAAGACCTCCTTGAACGTCTGATACGTCAGCTTGAGTCCGGCGATACCGGTCTTGCCGAGCAGGTGGTCGAGCTTCTCGCCTTTGGCGATCCGGTCTTGGAGGAGCTTGTCGACGGCCGTGTCGATGCGGCTGACGAAGACCGAGTTCACGGAGCGGATCTTGTCGATCGGCTTGCCCTCGTCCGCACGCCGCCGCAGTCCCTTCACGTAGGCGAGTGCGGCACGTCTCGTACATCTCGACCGAGAAGATCAGCGTGACGTTGATGTTGTAGCCGCGATAGATCGACTCTTCGATCGCCGGCAAGCCCTCCTTGGTGCCCGGGATCTTGATCATCACGTTCGGCCGGTTCACGCGCTCCCAGAGCTCCTTCACCATCGCGATGGTGCCCTGGGTGTCGTGGGCGAGCAGCGGCGAGACCTCGAGGCTGACGAAGCCGTCGTTGCCGCCCGACGATTCGAAGACGGACTTAAACGCGTCGCAGGCGCTCTGAATGTCTTGGATCGCGAGGTCCCAGAAGAGCGAGTCGGCACTCTGATCCGTGCCGATGAGGGTAGAAAGCTGTTCGTCGTAATCGGTGCCCGCCCCGATCGCCTTCTCGAAGATCGTCGGGTTGCTCGTCATGCCGCGCAGCCCTTTCTCGATGAGGCGATCGAGCTCGCCCGAGGCGAACATGCTGCGCCGCACGTTGTCGAGCCATACGCTCTGCCCGGCGTCGAGCAGCTGCTGGACTTGATTCTTCATCGATCGTCTCCTAACGGGCGGCGAGAGCAAACTTCTTGAGGGCGAGGTCGGCGACGTTATCCGGGGTGAACCCGTAGGCCTTGGCGATGGCCGCCGCCGGCGCCGACGTGCCGAATTTGTCGATGCCTAGCGCGAAGCCGCGGTCGCCCACGTACTTGGCCCAACCCATCGTGGCACCGGCCTCGATGGACATGCGTGCCGCGACGGCCGGCGGAAGGACCTGGTCGCGATACGCCTGCGGCTGGGCGTCGAACAGCTCCCAGCAGGGCATGGACACGACGCGCGTGGCGATGCCCTTCTCGTCGAGAATCTTCTTCGCGTCGACTGCCAGCGCGACTTCCGAGCCCGTTCCGATCAGGATCAGATCCGGACTCCCCCCCGGTGCGTCGGCCAGAACGTATGCGCCCTTGCTCACGGCGGCGTCGCGCGCGCCGAGGAACGGCAGCTTCTGGCGGGTCAGCACGAGCACCGTCGGTGCGCCCTTGCACGCGACCGCGATTTTCCACGCCTCGAGCGTTTCGAGCGAATCGGCGGGACGGATCACGAAGCAGTTCGGTGTCGCGCGCAGCATCGCGAGCTGCTCGATCGGCTGGTGCGTGGGGCCGTCTTCGCCGAGGAAGACCGAGTCGTGCGTGAAGACGTAAATCGAACGAATTCCCGTGAGACACGCGAGGCGCAACGCCGGCTTGCAGGTAATCCACGAAGTTGAAGAACGTCGCGGCGAAGGGCAACAGCCCGCCGTGCAACGAGATGCCGTTGGTCGCCGCCGCCATCGCGTGTTCGCGGACGCCGTAGTGGACGTTGCGTCCAGCGTAGTCGTTGGGTTCGAAGTCGCCGCAGTTCTTGAGATACGTTTTCGTCGAGGGATCGAGGTCGCCCGATCCGCCGACGAGCTCGGGGAGCGCCGCGGCGATGGCGTTCATCACCGTGCCGCCGGCGTCGCGCGTCGCGATGCTCCCGTTCTCGGCCGTGAAGGTTGGCCACGGGAGGTCGGGCGGCAGCTCGCACGCGAGCGCGCGCTCGAGCTGACTCGATAGATCGGAGTTGGCGCGCTTCCAGGCGTCGTACGTGGCGCGCCACTCGTTCTCGAACTCGGCGCCCCTCGCGCCGATGTCGCGATAGAACGCGAGCACGTCGTCGGGAACGTAGAAGTCGGGCTCGAGCGGCCAGCCGAGCAGCTCCTTCGACTTCTTGACGTTGTCGGGGCCGAGCGGCTCGCCGTGCGCGAGATAGCTGTCTTGGCGCGGCGACCCGTAGCCGATGTGCGTTCGGACGGCGATGAACGACGGCCGGTCGGTGACGTTCTTTGCCACGTCGATCGCGTGATCGATCGTCGCGACGTCGTTGCCGTGATCGGCGTCGATGAACTGGGTGTGCCAACCGCTGGCATCGAAGCGCGCGACCGGGTCGTCGGAAAGCGCGACGTCGGTCGGTCCCGCGAGCGAGACCAAATTGTCGTCGTAGAAGACGATCAGCTTTCCGAGCTTGAGGTGGCCCGCAAGTGAGATCGCCTCTTGACTGATCCCTTCCATGAGATCGCCGTCGCCGCAGAGACAGTACGTGTAGTGATCGACGATCGCCGCGTCGTCGCGGTTGTAGACGGCGCCGAGATGCGCCTGCGCGATGGCCATTCCGACGGAGTTGGCGACGCCTTGTCCGAGCGGCCCGGTCGTGGCCTCGACTCCCGGCGGTGCGTTCGGCCTCGGGGTGACCGGGCGTCTTGCTTCCGAGCTGCCGAAAGTTCTTGATGTCGTCGAGCGTGAGGTCGTAGCCTGTCAGATACAGCAGCGCGTAGAGGAGCATCGAGCCGTGGCCCGCGGACAGGACGAACCGGTCGCGGTTGAGCCAATGCGGGTCCCGAGGGTTGAAGCGCAGGTGCCGCGTCCACAGCGTGTAGGCCAGCGCGGCGGCGCCCATCGGCAGGCCCGGATGCCCCGAGTTGGCCTTCTGGACCGCGTCGACCGCTAGAAAGCGGATCGCGTTGATTCGTTGCTCCTCGGCCGGCGAGTTGGGCACGGAACCTCCTTTAATAGAGCGTTATCCCCGCAGGGGAGTGGTGGATTTCGCGTTCGGCGGAACTTTTCTTACCCGCCGCTAAAGATTGAACGATGACCGGCGATGCATTGCGCGAGCGGATCGAAGCGCTCGCTCGTGGCGAGGGAAATCCACGCGGCCCTGAGGGTCGAGCCGTCGACGACGTCGTGGAACGGCTCGACGACGGAACGCTGCGCGTTGCAGAACCCCGCGACGGCGAGTGGATCGTCAACGCCTGGGTGAAGGAAGCGATCCTCCTCTACTTCGCTCGGCGCGAGATCGGTTGGATGGGCGATCGGACCAGCGACGCCATCATCTATTACGACAAACTGCCGGTCAAGCGAAACTACGACCGGCTCGGAGTGCGCTGCGTCCCGCCGGGCGTCGCCCGCTACGGCAGCTTCCTCGGACGCGGCGTCATCCTGATGCCGGGGTACGTGAACATCGGTGCCTACGTCGACGATGGCAGCATGATCGACACGTGGGCGACGGTCGGCTCGTGCGCGCAGATCGGCAAGGGCGTCCATCTGTCGGGCGGCGTCGGCATCGGCGGCGTGCTCGAACCGCCGCAAGCCGCGCCGGTCATCGTCGAAGACGGCGCCTTCATCGGCTCGCGGTGCATCGTCGTAGAGGGCGTGCGGGTGGAACGCGAGGCGGTGCTGGGAGCGGGCGTCGTGCTGACCGCGAGCACGCCGATCGTCGACGTACGCGGGAGCGAGCCGGTGACGACCAAGGGCCGCGTGCCCGCCCGCGCGGTCGTCATTCCGGGCTCGGTGCCGAAGCGCTTCCCCGCCGGCGAGTACGCGACGCCGTGCGCGCTGATCGTCGGCACGCGCAGCGCGTCGACCGATCTCAAGACGTCGCTCAACGCAGCGCTTCGCGACTACGAGCTGGCCGTATGAATCCGCGCGTCCTGGAGATAGCGCCATCGCTGATTCGCGAGATTTCGAGCCTGAAACGGAGCAGCTCCGATCGATCTCGGCCTCGGCGAGCCGTCGCTATTGCCGAACCGCGCACACTTCGAAGCCGCGATGCGACACGTGGAGCGCCGAGGCGTCAAGTATTCTCCCAACGCCGGCGACCCTGAGCTTCGCGTCGCGATCGCGCGTTACTATGGCTACCCCGGCATGAGCGGCGCCGAGAACGTGTGCGTGACCGTCGGTTCGCAAGAGGCGATGTACGTGGTGATCAAGACGTTGTTCGATCCCGCACGCGAAGAGCTGCTCATCGTCGAGCCCGCGTTCCCGTCGTACCGCAAGATGGCGGCGCTCGAAGGAATCGCCGCACGCGGCGTCGCGATGTCCGAAGACGAAGACTTTGCATTCGACGCCGAGCGCATCGTCGCGGCCATCGGCGAACGGACGCGCGCCGTCGTGATCTGCTCGCCATGCAACCCGACCGCGCGCGTGCTCACGCAGGACGCCGCGGGGGCGCTCGTGCGCGCGCTGGAACGGCGCGCGGGCGATCCGGTGTGGCTGATCCACGACGAGATCTACCGCGAGCAGACGTTCGTCGAGGGCGCCGTGGACCTGGCGCGCGACTACCCGCACACGATCGTAACGAACTCGCTCAGCAAGAGTAACGCCCTCACCGGCCTGCGCCTGGGCTGGATCCTCGCGCCGGCCGAGTTCGTCGAGCAGGCGATCAAGGTGCACGCCTGGGCGACGTCGTGCGCCGACACGTTCGCGCAACAAGTAGGGCTGCACGTCTTCACCACGCCGGACGCGCTGCGGGAGCACGCCGGCTGGTACGAAGCGCGGCGCGAAGAGCTGCTCGCGGCGCTGCGCTCGAGCGGCCTGCGGTTCGTGCCCGTCGACGGCACGTTCTACGCCTGCGTGCGGCTGCCGCAGGGCACGCGGTCGTTGACGGCCGCCCACGAGCTGATCGAGCACAAGGACGTCGTTGCGATTCCGGGCGTCGCATTCGGCGACGCGATGGAAGGCTGGCTGCGCTTGAGCTGGGTCGGCGCGTCGGAGCAGGTGCGCGCCGGCATTGACCGCATCGCTGAATACTGCACCGCATTATCATCGTAACCGACCCGTCATTCCTAGCACCGAGGACAAGCTCCACGCTGCATACGTGCTGCGGCGGTCGCTCGTCGCGGCACGTCCTG
This sequence comes from Vulcanimicrobiota bacterium, assembly GCA_963711625.1. GTDB lineage: Bacteria > Vulcanimicrobiota > Vulcanimicrobiia > Vulcanimicrobiales > Vulcanimicrobiaceae > Cybelea. Next base: position 2,751,681 of record OY970207.1, on the reverse strand, counting down.
TGCTGCTCCTGCTACGCCGCCCTCGCGCCACCTGCTAGTGTAAGTTTTGACATCGTGTCAATGGCGCTCGGGTCGGAGTCCCGCCGCAGCACGTATGCAGCGTGGAGCTTGTCTTCAGTGCTGCGGGACGAGGGGCTCACCGTTCCAAGCGAAGTCTCTGACTTTTTCGGGCCGGCCCGGAGGGCCGTTTCAAAACTTTGTTCTCCCGAAAAAGCAGCGAAGCAGGAGCGCCACATGGAGGTGGCGCGACGAGCGTCTTCGCGGGAACGGTGAGTCCCTCGTTCGGCAGCACGTGTGGAGCGCCGCGCGCGTCCGTCAGCTCGAGTGGGCTTCGGCCGCGCGCTGCGGAAAGCGCAGGATGCAGATGACGACGAGCGCTGCGACGATCGCCGACGCGAGCGGTCTGCCGATGGCGAGACCGCCGGCGGCGTGCGGCTTGTCGAGAAAGTCGCCGAGCGTCGCGCCGAGCGGGCGAGTCAAGATGAACGCCGCCCAGAACAGGGTCGCCCGTGAGATCGCGGTGCGATAGTAGGCCACCGCGACCGCGGCGAGCGCCGCGCTGAAGACCCCCGCGCCTCCGACGTAGCCTAACCCGGTTGCGGCGACCCAGTCGCCGAGCGCCGTGCCCAGCGTCTGCGAGAACGTGATCGTCGCCCAGTAGAACGTCTCGACACGCGGCGTCCTCACCGTGTCGATCGAGACCGATCCCTCGACCGCGTACCATAGGCCGAGCGTTGCGAGCACGCAGCCGAGCAGCAGCAGCGAGCCGCCGAGATACCCGATTCCGAGCGACCGGTCGAAGAAGTCGGCCATCGTGGTTCCGGCGGTCGTCGACGCGACGATCGTCGCCCAGTAGAGAAATGGATTGAACCGCGTTGCCGCGATCTGCAGCCAGACCAGGATCGCCAGCACCGAGAGAAAGATCGCGCTGGACGCGGCGTATCCGAGGTTGAGCGTCATCGAGAGCGTATCGCCGCCGGTCTCTCCCAGCGTCGTCGCCGCGATCTTGGTGAGCCAAAAGCCAAATGTGACCGCCGGAACTTTGCTCGAGCTCACGTCAGAGGTTTCCTAGGCGATCCACACCGTCTGGACGTTGACGAACTCGTGGATCCCGAACGCGGAGAGCTCGCGGCCGTAGCCGCTCTTCTTGACGCCGCCGAACGGCAGGCGCGGATCGCTGGCGACCATGCCGTTGATGAACACGCAGCCCGCCTCGACGCGGCCCGCGATTGCCTCGGCGGCCGCGACGTCGCGCGTCCATAGGCTGGAGCCGAGGCCGTATTGCGACGCGTTGGCTAGCTCGATAGCGTGCTCGCGGTCGCGCGCCCGCACGACGGCCGCAGCCGGCCCGAACACTTCCTCGTCGAACATGCGCATGCCGGGAACCACGCCGTCGACGATCGTCGGTTCGTAGAAGAAGCCGTCGCCGTCGAGCGGCTTGCCGCCGAGCGCCGCGCGGGCGCCGCCGTCGACGGTCGCGCGCACCTGCTCGTTCATCGTTTCGCGCAGATCGCGCCGCGCGCACGGGCCGATCGCGACGCGTTCCTCCATCGGATTTCCGACGACTTGGTCGCCCGCACGCTCCACGAAACGCGCCAAGAACTCCTCGTAGACGCGCGTCCTCGACGATGAAACGCTTGGCGGCGATGCAGCTCTCGCCGTTGTTCTGAAAGCGCGCCGTCACCGCGGTGCGCGCCGCCGCCTCGAGGTCGGCGTCGGAGAAGACGACGAATGCATCGGAGCCGCCGAGCTCGAGCACGCACTTCTTGAGGCTCTCGCCGGCGGCACGCGCGACGGCGGCGCCGGCGCTTCGCTGCCCGTGAGCGTGACGGCGGCGATGCGCGGATCGCCGACGACCGGAGCGATTCCCGCTCCGCGTGCGACGAGCACGCCGAAGAGTCCGTCGGGCGCGCCCGCGTCGCGGAAGACGCGCTCCAGCTCGAGCGCGCAGCGCGTCGTGTTCGCCGCGTGCTTGAGCAGCAGCGCGTTGCCGGCCATGAGCGCGGGAGCTGCGGCCCGCACCACCTGCCAGAACGGAAAGTTCCACGGCATCATCGGCGAGCACGACTCCGAGCGGCCGAAACGCGACGTAGCTGCGCGCGGCATTTGAGGGCGCGGGCTGCGGCGTCAGCATTTCGGCGCCGTGGTCGGCGAAGTACTCGAAGGCCCACGCGCACTTCTCCACCTCGGCGCGCGCCTGGACGATCGGTTTGCCCATCTCGCGAACCGCGGTCGCCGCGAGCGCGTCGCTCTCCGCGCGCAACTGCGCGGCGCACGCTCGCAACAGCGCGGCGCGATCGTCGAGCGACGCCGTGCTCCAGCCGCGCGACGCGCGCGCGGCTGCGCCGAGTCGCGCCTCGATCTGCGACGGATCCATCAGCGGAATGCGCTCGAGCACGCGCCCGGTCGTGGGATCGATCGTTTCGATCATAGCGCGCGATACGTCCACGGGCCCGACGGCCCCGCGTAGACCTCGATCAGCTTGCCGGGGCGCAAGTAGTCGCGTGCGACGCGCTGGACGTCGGCTGCGGTGATGCGCGCGAAGCGTTCGTCGAGCGTGCCGTAGTAGTTGAGCGGCAGATCGTTGGTCTCGATGTCAATCAGCTGCTTCGCCTGCCCCGTCGACGACGCTTCGTCGAGCAACGCATTGCCGACGAGCCGGATCTTCGCTTCTTGCAGCTCGGTCGCCGAGACGGGCTCGTTTTGCAGCGCGATCAGTTCGTCTGCGCACGAGGTCGACGGCTTCGACGACGCGCTGCGGCGATGCGCTGAGCTCGATGCGAAAGTCGCCGCGGTCGCCGTCGGACTGCAGCGAGCTGCTTGACGCTGTACACCAGGCCGCGCTTCTGGCGAAGCTCTTGCCACAATCGCGACTCGAACGCTCCGCTGCCGCCCAGGATCTGGTTGAGCACCAGGAACGTGTCGTAGTCCTTGCTGGAGCGCGATAGGGCTGGCTGACCGAGACGGATGTAGACTTGATTGGCGGCCGTGCCGATGTAGTCATGGCCGCTGGCCGCGGCCGGAATCGGCATCAGTCGGGCGTCGGGCTTCGAGCCGCTCACTCGCCACGTGCCGAACGTCGCCTCGAGCGCAGCGCGCACTCGCGCAGGAGAAACGTTGCCGACGACCGCGATCGTCGTGAGGTCCGGACGCCAGTAGCTCGACGTATACGCGAGCAGGTCGTCGCGTGCGATCGCCGTCACGCTCTGCGCCGTCGGCTGCCGCAGCGTCGGGTCGTCGGGCGCGAGCAACAGCCGGTTGTAGGCCCGGTCGATCTGCACTCCGGAGATATTCCCTTCGGACTGCAGGCTGTTGGCGAGCTGCGAACGTTCGATGCCGAACCACGGATCGGCGAATGTCGGATGCGCTTCGCCGTCGGCCACGATGGCGACGATTCGCTCGAAGTCGCCGGGCGTTCCCTGTGCCGAGAAAGCCTGGCCGGTTTCGACGAACGCGCCCATCTCGTCGGTCGCCTTGCGCCGCTGCGCGAACGGATATTGCTCGCTCCCGTAATCGGCCGCCGACGACGCCAGGCGCGCGATGCCTTCCTTAGCCGGAGACTCGAAAGCGGGCGACGTTGCGATCCTGCCGCGCAGCACGAACGTCGGGCGGTCGTTCTTCACTTGAACGAGCACGCGCAGCCCGTTCGTGAGCCGGAACTCGACGGGAGCGAAGCGTGCTGCGCGCCGTGGTGGGCGTTCGCACCGCCTTGGCGATCCACGCGGGTTGGACGATCGGTCCGTTGGGGACACGCTTGGAGAAGTCGTCGCTCGCCTCCGCGCTGCTCTTCTGCGAGCTGCCCCGCGGCGGGCTCTCGTTGGGCGTGAGATGGCCCACGACCGTCGGCTTGCGCAGGTACGTGCGGGTGGCCGCGACGAGGTCGTCGCCGGTCAGCGCCGCGAGCCGCGTATCCTCGGACGAGATCTTCTCGCCGACGATGCCGTATGTGTAACCCGCCAGGCTGCCGATGCCGTCGATCGAGTCGGTGGAGTAGAGGCGCTCGGCGATAGTCAGCCGTCTCGCGGCCACGACCAAGTCGGGATCGTAACCGTTCTGCAGCACGGAGTCGAGCGTGGCTTGAAATACCGACTGCGCCTCGGCGGCGCTCCGCCCCGGATTGAGCACGATGAAGACGTGCAGCAGACCGCCGCGCAGCTGCGTATCGGCGTTGGCCTCGATCGCGAGTGCGATGTTGCTCTGCACCAGCGCGCGATAGAACGGCGAGCGCTGGTTCTCCAGCAGCGTCGAGAGAGTGCTGATCGCCGGCTCGCCGCGCTGCGTGTCGCCCGGAATCGCATAGGCTAGATCGAGGATCTCGAACGGGAACGGGAACTCCGCTTCGACCGTTTGACCCGCGGACGGAACGGGGCTCGAGTTTTGGCGGGCGGGCAGCGTCTTCGAAGCAATGGCGCCGAAATAGCGCTGCGCCTTGGCGAAGATCGTTGCGTGCGACACGTCGCCGGCGACGACGAGCGTCGCGTTGTTCGGCGCGTACCACTCGTGGTAATAGCGCGCGATGTCGGCGACGGTGGCGCGCGCCACGTCTTCGCGGCTGCCGAGCGGCGTCCGCCCCGCGGGCTGCCCCGGGAACGCCGCGGCACGCACGCGCGCGAGCAGATTGAAGAAGGGCGAGCTGGCGTCGCCGTCGAGCTCGTTAAGGACGGCGTTGCGCTCGATTGCCCAATCCGACGCACGAAGGGCCGCATGCTGCATGCGATCGGCCTCGATGTAGAGCGCCACGTCGACCTTGTCCGCCGGCATCTCGAAATAAAACTGCGTGTAGTCGTAGCTCGTCTCACCGTTCATCTGGGCTCCGAGGCGCGCGGTGATATCGTCGAGACCGCCGGCCGAGATCTGCGGCGTTCCGCGAAACAGCATGTGCTCGAGCGCGTGAGCGAGACCGGTCTTTCCCGGCGTCTCCTGCAGCGAACCGAAGCCGTACCAGACGGCGCTCTGGACGACCGGAGCGGCGCGATCCTCCACCACCACGACGCGCAAACCGTTGCGCAGCGTGGTCGTGAAGATGCCACCGTCGCCCGGCCCGCTCTGCGCCGCCGCCGAGGCGGGAACGAGCAGCGCGATAACGAGCGCGAGGAAGAAACGTTTCACAGGCTATCGACTCCCAAATAATATGCCGCGGCCGTCTCGACCGCGGCCCGCGGAACGCAGCCGATCAGCTCGCAGCGTAAAAGCTCGATGCCGCGTTCCGCGGCCAGCCGGCGGATCAGCTCCACGACGCGATAGAGCGGGGTTGCAGCATAATCCGTGACGTTGAGCGAGACCTGCACGCGATCGGACCCGCGGGCCAGCCCCAGCGCCCGCAGCGAGCGCAGGCCGCCGTCCCGCTCTCGGACCGCGCGGGCGATCGCTTTGGCAGCGGCGAGATCGGCACTCGCCAACTCAACGTTGAACGCGATGAGGACGTTGCGCGCTCCGATGGCGATCGCGCCGGCGCTCGCGTGCCGCGTCAGGTCGCCTTCGTCGGGCAGCCACGCGGCATTTGCACGGATCTCCGGAAGCAGCGAGCGCTCGGAGCGTTTCGCCGCGGCGCCGTAATAGAAGGAAGGGATCCCGTGGCGGCGCCAGATCTCGGCACCGGCGCGATGGGCCAGCGCCGCGGCCTCGGAGAGCCCGGCGTCCCGCAGCGGCACGAACGGAAGAACGTCGAGCGCGCCGATGCGCGGATGCACGCCGGAGTGCCGGCGGAGGTCGATGCGTTCGAGCGCGATGCCGGCGAGCGCGACCGCAGCGGCGAGCACCTGCTCGGCATCGCCGACCGCCGTCAAGACGCTGCGATGATGCTCGTGGTCGCTGCTGCGATCGAGTAGCCGCGCGCCGGTCGCCTCGACGGCGGCGCAGGCCGCGTCGATCGTCGCTGAGTCGCGGCCTTCCGACAGGTTCGGCACGATTTCGAAGAGCGCCACGACCGCCGTCTTCGAAAAACGCTTGCGAGGCGCCCTTTCCGATTCGGCTTAAAGAACCGCATCGGCGGGTAATGCAGCCTCCATGAGCTTCAAGGAAGAGTTGGACAAAGGCCTGGACGCGGTCAAGAAGGCGGCCGCAAACGTCAAGGACGCCGTCGACGAAGCGGCGCACCGGGGTGCCGCCGAGGGTGAGGCGGCGAGGCGCGACCTCGCGGGCGACGAAATGACCCCGGGCGAGAAGCTCGGCTCGGCGCTCAATCAGGCGAAGGAGACCACGCTCGCCGACGTCGACCGCCTGAAGCGCGACGTGCGCGGAACCTAGCCGATCGCCAGGCGGATCGCTTCGGAAACGTCGCGCGCGACGGCCGGTGAGATGAGCTGCGTATAGCCGAGCTTGCGCGCCTCCGCCTCACGCCGGTCGGCGGCGCCCACTGCGCGCACCTCGCCGGATAGGCCCAGCTCGCCGAAGACCGCTACCGAACTTGGGATCGCCGCGTTGCGAAACGACGACGCGATTGCGAGCGCAATTCCGAGGTCCGCGGCGGGCTCCGCGACCCGCAATCCCCCCGCGACCGATGCGTAGACGTCGTGCGTTCCCAACGCGAAACCGGCTCGTCGTTCGAGCACGGCCAGGATCATTGCGAGCCGCTGCTGATCGAGGTTATTGGCGAGCCGCGCGGCGTGCCGTAGCTCGTCTCGCCGACCAGGGCCTGCACCTCGATCAACACGGGCCGCGAGCCGACGATCGACGCGACGACGCACGAGCCGCTGGGACGCTGCGCTGCGCTCTCCGAGGAAGAGCTCCGACGGATTGGCGACTTCGCGCAAGCCCTCGTCGTGCATCGCAAAGACGCAGATCTCGTCGATGGAACCGAAGCGGTTCTTGTAGGCACGTAGGATGCGGTATTCCCCGCTGGTCTCGCCTTCGAAGTAGAGCACCGTGTCGACGAGATGTTCGAGCAATCGCGGCCCCGCGATCGCTCCGTCCTTCGTCACGTGACCCACGATGAAGGTCGCGCATCCGGTCCGCTTTGCGAAGTCCATCAGCGCCTGCGTGCAGTCGCGCACCTGCGTCACGCTGCCGGCGTAGGCTTCCGACTCCGGCAGCCAGACGGTTTGGATGGAGTCGACGATCGCGGCCAGCGGCGGGCGCCGCTCGAGCCGGTCGAGCACCGCGCGAAGGTTTGTCTCGGGAAACACGAGCAGCCGTTCCGCGCCCTGCCGCAGCACCCGCTCCGCGCGAAGCTTCACTTGCGCCGCCGACTCCTCGCCGCAGACGTAGACCACTTCCCCATGCCGAGCCAGTCGCGCGGCGATCTGCAGCAACAGCGTCGACTTGCCCGCGCCGGGCGGCCCTCCGACGAGGATCACGCTGCCGGGAACGATCCCTCCGCCGAGCACGGCGTCGAACTCGGGCATGCCCGCACGCAGGCGCGCGACATCGGCCGAACCGACCTCGTCCAGCGGCACGGGTTCCGCGGGTTGTCCGGCGTCGGGACGCCGGTCGCGTGGAGCGGCAACCCGCAACGGGCGCTCGTCGAACGAGTTCCAGGCGTCGCACTGCGGACAGCGCCCCAGCCAGCGGGCCGATTCGAACCCGCACCCCGAACAGAAATAGACCGATCGCGCTTTTGCCAACGTGGGCGCTAGGCTTCTACGGCCCGGCGCGGGGCCGCTGCTTCGCCCGGTCGAATCCGGCGGCGTGCCCGCCTCACACGACGGTCGAACGCCCCTGCAGGTCGCGATCGACGGGCCGGCCGCCTCGGGGAAGACGACGGTCGCCCGCGCGACGGCCGCTCGGTTGCGCGTGCTCTACCTTGACACCGGAGCGATGTATCGCGCGGTCGCGTACACGGCGCTGCGCACCGGTACCGACGTAGATAACGGCGCCGCGCTCGCGCACCTCGTGAACGACGCGCCGATCAACGTGGCCCTCGACGAGTCGGCGCCGCTGGGCTTTCGCGTGTTCGCCGGTCGCAAAGAGCTCGACGAAGAGGCGCTGCAGAGCAACGAGGTGACCGCCATCGTCTCGACCGTGGCCGCGCACGCCGAGGTGAGGTCGGCGATGGTGCGCGCGCAGCGCGACATCGCGCGGAAGGGCTCGGTGGTGATGGCCGGGCGCGACATCGGCACCGTCGTCTTGCCGGAAGCATGCGTGAAGATATTCCTCACCGCATCGGTCTCCGCGCGCATCGCGCGCCGCCGGCTGCAGCTCGAAAAGGCCGGCGTCGTCGTGGACCCTCGCCGCCTCGCCGAGGAAATCGAAGAGCGCGACCGGCTCGATCGTACGCGTCCCATCTCGCCGCTCGCGCCGGCGCCCGACGCGCACGTCATCGACTCGAGCGACATGGACGCCGCGCGCGTCGTCGACGAGATCTGCGCAATCGTCGCGCGGAGCACGGCCATAAACGCGGGCTTCTACGACTTCGCGAGAGTCTTCGTGCGGCTGCTCGCGCGCACGGTCTGGCGCGCGCGCGTGTACGGCACCGAGAACGTGCCGGCGGGCGGTCCGCTGATCGTCGCGTGCAATCACGTCTCGTATCTCGATCCGCCCGCTGATGGGCTGCCTTTGCCCGCGCCGCATCGAGCTATATGGCGAAGAAGGAGCTGTTCGAGATCCCGGTGCTCGGGCCGGTGATTCGCGCCCTGGGAGCCTACCCGGTCGACCGGCGCGGCAGCGCGACCGCCGCGATCAAGCGGTCGCTTCACGTGCTCGACGATGGCGGGGCGGTGGGAATCTTCCCCGAGGGCACCCGCAATCGCGAGGGTACGGTCACGCCCCAGATCGGGGTCGCCCTGCTGGCGTCGCTGGCCGGAGCGCCCGTCGTGCCCGCCTGCATCCTCGGCAGCGGCCGGGCGCGTCGCTTCGGCCGCGATTGACGTCGCGTTCGGTGCGCCGCTTGCGCTGCCGGGCGGCCGGAAAGCAACGCGCGACGACTTGGCGAAGTTTACGGCGGAGATCATGAACGCGATCGAAGCGCTGGCTGGGAGTATCCGTGGAAATTCGTAAAGCGTCCGTCCAAGGGTTTTGCTTCGGTGTTGCGATCACCGTCAAAAAGGCCGAGGAGGCGATCGCCTCGCGACGCGACGTGACGACCCTGGGGCACGTCGTGCACAACCCGCAGATGGTCGAGTCGCTGGCGGCACGCGGCCTGCGCAACGCGCACGCCGTCGACGAGGTCGATGCGGGCGCGCTCTTCGTTCGCGCGCACGGACTTCCGGTCGACGTCTTCGAGAAGGCCAAGGAGAAGAATCTCGAGATCATCGACGCGACCTGCCCGATGGTCACGAAGATTCACGTGCAGGCCGAGAAGCTCAAGGCCGACGGCTACAAGATCGTCGTGATCGGCGACCCCAACCACCCCGAGGTCAAGGGCACGCTGAGCCACGTGCCGGGCGCGTGGTGCATCCAGACCACGGCCGACGTCGAGAAGCTGCCGCGCTCGAGCCGCGTCGGCGTCGTCGTGCAGTCCACGTGGTCGGGCGAGGGATTCACCGACATCGTCCGCGCGCTCTCCGCCAAGTATTACGAGGTGCGCGCCGTCAACACGATCTGCACCGACACGCACAACCGCCAGAACGAAGCGCTGCGCCTCGCGGAGGACGTCGAGGTCATGGTCGTCGTCGGCGGCAAGACGTCTGCGAACACCAAGCACCTCGCCGACCTCTCGGAGTCGCACGGCGCGCGCGCCTACCACATCGAGGGTCCCGACGAGCTGCAAGCAGCAGTGGTTCGACGGGCGTCGACGTCGCGGGCCTGATGTCGGGCGCGTCGACGCCGGGGTGGCTCGTCGACCAGGTCGAGGCGCGAATGGAGGAGCTGGCAGCCCCTGCATAACCTCACGACGCTTGCCGAGCATTTCGAAGGCGCCCTCGAAGAGCGAATTACCGGATATCGGGGATCGAGAGAGATCTCCGATATGCTTTTGCGCCACTTCGGCTACGCGCCCTACGGACCCGCGCGGCGCGGCAAGCGGCTGCGTCCGCAGATGGTGATGCGCGTCGCGACCGGCGAAGGCGCGCCGCTCGAGAACGCGCTCGACGCGGCGGTCGCCGTCGAAATCTTTCACAACTACTCGCTCGTGCACGACGACATCGAGGATCGCGACGAGCTGCGCCACGGCCGGCCGACGCTATGGAGCGCCTACGGCGTCGCTCGCGCAATCAACGCCGGCGACGCGATGTGCGCGCTCAGCTTCCTCAGCCTCGAACACGCCGCGCGACGGCTCGATCCGCCGCGGGTTCTGCAGATGCTAGCGCTTGCTCCACGAAGCGCACGCGGTCATGTGCGAAGGGCAATCGCTCGATCTCTACTTCGAATCGCAGCGACGGTCGATCTGCCCGGGTACTACCGGATGATCGAGTGCAAGACCGCGCAGCTCTTCGACGCATCGTGCCGGCTCGGCGCGCACGCCGCCGGCTGCGACGCCGCCGCGGTCGACAGCTACGGCGCGGTCGGGCGCGCGTACGGCATGGCATTTCAGATCCGCGACGACGTCTCGGGCATCTGGTCGACGGTCGACCAAACCGGAAAGACCGTGGCTGCGGACATCGCGCGTCGCAAGTGGACCTTCCCGGTCGTCTGGGCGATCGCGCAGCCGCCGTCGGCGGCGCGCGAGGCGGTCGCCGACCGCCTACGCCTCGGGAGAGCCGCTCGACGAACGCGACCGTCGAAGGTGTGGTCGACGCGCTCGACTCGCTCGGTGCGCGCGCCGCCGCCGCCGAGGCTGCCGCGGAGCATCTCGCGGTGCTGGAGCGCCACCCTAACGCGAGCTGCGCGATTTTCTCTGCGGCTCGCTCGGCCTCACGCCGGCTCGTTAGCGGCGCGAGTACACAGCGTGAACGCGAATCAGACGGTCCGCGCGCCCGCCAGGCAGGACGCGCTGGCGTGGGGGCTGCCGGCGCTGCTCGTCGCAGGGCTGCTGATGCGCCTGTTCTTCATCAAGAACGAAGGCTTCAAGACCGACGTCTCGACGTACGTCGCGTGGGCGCTCGCGCTCCGCGACCACGGATTCGCGTCGTTCTATTCGACGATCGGCTTTGCTGATTACCCGCCGGGCTATTTCTACGTGCTCGCCGCCGTCGGGCATTTCTGGCACTTGGTGTTCGGCGCGCACGACGGTGGGTTCGCCGTGCTGCGTGCCATGGTCAAGCTGCCCGCGATCCTCGCCGACCTCGGCGTCGGTGCGCTGCTGTACTTGATCGTGCGCCGGTTCGCGAGCGCCGGCATCGCGCTCGGCGCCGCGGCGCTCTACCTACTCAACCCCGCCACCATCTACATCTCGGCGATCTGGGGACAGGTCGACTCGATCTCGGGCGGCCTCGCGCTGTTCGCGATCTACGCGCTGCTACGCGCCGGTAGCGACCCAAACGACGCCACTTGTCATCCTGAGCAGCCGCGAAGCGGCGTATCGAAGGACGCCTGGATCGTCGGTGCGTGGCTGCTCTTCGCGTACTCGCTGCTCATCAAGCCGCAGGCCGCGGTGCTGCTGCCGCTGCTGCTCGCGTTCGCGCTCGCCGATCCGCTCCGGCGCAGGGCGCGCATCGTGGCGACCGCGATCGGCATCGGCGCTGCCCTGCTGCTGACGCTGGCGCTGACGGAGCCATTCCATCCCAGCAACCCCGTCGCCGCGTTCGGGTGGCTGTATCGATCTCTACGCCTACGGCGCCAGCGTGTACCCCTACAACAGCGTCAACGCGTTCAACCTCTGGGCGCTGCGCGGCACGCTGTGGCTGCCCGATAGCCAGCCGATCTTTTTCGTGCCGCAGTGGCTCTGGGGCGTGGTCTTGGTCGTCGCGGCGCTGGCGCTTATCGTGTGGCGCTACCTGCAGGCGCGCACGCCGCGCGCGCTGCTCGAGGGCTGCGCGATCGCGGCGCTGGCGTTCTTCGTGCTGGCGACGCGCATGCACGAGCGCTATCTCTTCAACGGCCTGCTCTTCACGATCGCATGCCTGCCCTTCGCACGCCGCTACCTGTGGGGCGCCGTTGCGCTCTCCGTCGTGCTGCTGGCCAACCTCATGTACGGGCTGCAGTATCTCTACGTCGTGACCAACAGCGTGCCCGGCGTCAACTCGCAGAACCTGTGGGGACCGTGGACGACCGTTCTCTCGCTGGTTGCGGTAGGCACGTTCTTCGTTCTGGGCTATCAATATCTGGGCGCGACGGAGGCGGCGACGGCCGGCGAGGCGGCTGCGCCGCGCGAAGGCCCGGCGGCCTCCGCGGAAGCGGGCGAGACGGTGCGCGACTGGTTCGCGCCGCGCGAAGGGCTATCGACGATGCGCGCGCTCGACTACGCGATCGCGAGTGCGCTGGGCATCGGCAACTTCATTCTCTCTTTCGTCGGCTACTGGTGGCCGCCGGGGAAGGTGTTCGACGAGATTTACTTCGCACGGGCCGGCGAAGAGTATCTGCAGAACCTGCGCATCTACGAGAACACGCACCCGCCGCTGACCAAGCTGCTGGTCACGCTCTCGATCGTGCTCTTCGGCGGCATGCCGAAGGGGCACGGCCTGGGCGGCTGGACGGGCCTGAACGCCGTAATCGGCCACGTCGCCAACGGCGACAACTCGTACGGCTGGCGATTTCTCGACGTGGTGTTCGGTGCGCTGGTGGTCATGCTGCTCTACGCCTTCGCAAAGCGCGTCACCGGATCGACGCTCTTCGCGACGCTGACGGCGTTGCTGCTGACCTTCGACGGCATGCACTTCGTGCAGTCGCGCATCGCGACGCCCGAAGGCTTCGTGGTGTTCTTTGCGACCCTCGCCGCCTACGCGTTCTATCGCTTCTGGATCAGCTCACAGGTCGGGGAGCGTTCGAACGTCGTCGTGCCGCGGGCGGGCTTCGCGATCGGCGCCCTCGCGGCCGCGGGGGGCGGCCTCGCCGTGGCGCTCCTCGGCCGGCTCTGGTGGGGATTCGACGGGCACGCCGCCACCGTTGCGGGCGTGTATGTCGCGTGCGCGGCCTACCTCGTGGTTCGTTACGCCGTATTTCCGCGGCTCTTCGCGGACGGACGCACCGAGCTGACCTACGCCGAGGGGTCGTACGCGCTGCGCGGAGAGGCCGGAACGGAGCTGTTTGCCGCCGACGGCGGAACGATCGACGCGCGCGGTAAAATCGAGGGCGGCGCGCGCTCCGCGAGCAAGGCCGGCGCGCTGGTCTATCGAGACGAGCCGCTGACGATCGAGTATCGCCGCGACGCGAGCGTCCGCTACGAAACGCCCGAGGGCGAGGCCACCTACGCCGCCGACGAGATTCGAGCCGGAGGGGCCGTCGAGCGCGGGCGCTCGGCGAAACTGTGGCTGATCCTGTTCACCGTGGCGCTGGGGTTGCTCGTCAGCAGCAAATGGTACGGCGTGATGGGCTTCGGCGTGAGCTTCATCGTGCTCGTTGCGATCTGGCTCCAGCGCTATTTCTTCGAGCGGACGCCCCGCGTTGTGGGGCAATCCGCGCGGCTTCCGCATCGACGCCGCGCTGCTCACCATCGTATTCGTGAGCGCCACGGTCTACCTGCTGGCCTGGGTGCCCGACCTGGCGCGGCAAGCTCCCGACCCCGGCGAGATCCACAACTTCAACGATCTCGTCGACCGGCAGCGGACGATGTACGACTATCACCACAACCTGCGGGCGACGCACCCGTATTCGTCCAAGTCGTGGGAGTGGCCGATCGATTGGGTGCCAATCGCCTATTACTACGAAGATCAACGCAAGAACACGGCGGATCCGAAGGGCTGCTGCGTCTACGAGATCACGTCGCTGCCCGAATCCCGCGATCCTTTGGTTCGGGTTGCTCTGCGTTCCGTGGGTGGGCGTCTTGGCGTGGCGGGAGCGCAACAAGGCCTACGCGTTGATCGTGATCACGTATTTGCTGCAGTGGCTGCCGTGGATCCCGTCACCGCGCCTGACGTTCGCGTATCACTTTTACGTCAATATTCCGCTGATCTGCCTCTGCAACGTGATCGTGCTGCAGCGTCTGGCGCTGTGGGCGAAGGCGCGCGAGAGCGCGCGCTGGCTGGGCGGTCTCGGCGTCGGCGCCTACATGGCCGTAGCCGCGCTTGGCTTCGTCTATTTCTATCCGATCTTGGCGGCGCACCCCATCAGCTGGGACGCATGGCACGCGCGAATGTGGTTCCCGACCTGGATTATCGGGCCGGGCTAGCGAAGAGGCGGCGCGAGGAACATACGGATGTCGGGACACTCGAAGTGGCATAACATCAAGCTGAAGAAGGGCAAGGTCGACGCGCAGCGCGGCGCGCTGTTCACGAAGCTCAGCAAGGAGATCATCCTCGCGGCGAAGGGCGGCTCGCCGGATCCCGAGGCGAACTATCGGCTGAAGATGGCGGTCGAGAAGGCGCGCGAGTTCAACATGCCCCTGGAGAACATCAAGCGCGCGATCGCGCGCGCCACCGGTGCGAGCGACGCGGCGGCGATCGAGGAGATCCGCTACGAAGGCTACGGCCCGCACGGGCTGGCCGTCATCGTCGACGCCGCCACCGACAACCGCAATCGCACCGCCGGCGAACTGCGGTTTCTCTTCAGCCGGCACGACGGCACCCTGGGCGAGACCGGCAGCGTCGGCTGGATGTTCGATTCGGTCGGCGTCGTCGAACTCGATCCCGCGGGCAAGTCGGAGGAGGCTCTGATGGAAGAGGCCCTGATCGACGGCGTCGAGGACATCGAGTACGATGAGGACCTCGCGGTGATCTACACGCAGCTCGCGCGGCTCGCCGGCGTTCGCGACGAGCTTCGCGCGACCGGCGCCAAGATCTCCGGCGTCTACCTCGGCATGCGCCCGAACACCAAGATCGAGCTTCGCGACGAAGAGCTGACCGCCGCGCTGGCGTTCCTCGACGCGCTGGAAGAACACGAAGACGTGCAGCGCGTCTTCAGCAATCTCGATTTCAGCTGCGTGCCGGCGGAGGCGCTCGCCTGAGATCGTCGCTCGCAACCTATCTGCCGCGCGATTGGATCTTCCCGATCGTTCTCGTGATCTTCGTCGCGGTGGTCGTGTGGTTCGGGCGCCAGATCTATGACTTTCTCCTGCCCTCGTCGGCGACCGTGACGCTGCCGTCGTTTGTCGGCCAGACGCTCGGCGATGCAAACGCCGAGGTCGCGCGTCTGAAGCTGAGCTCCGCGGTGGTGGATCACACCACGAGCGACCGCTATCCGCAGGGCGTCGTCATCATGCAGCGTCCCGAGGCCGGGGCCGCGGTGCGAGAGGGACGTCAGGTTTCGTTCGTCCTCAGCGACGGTATCGTCGCGCGCCTCATGCCGGACCTGCGATATCAGTCGCTGCGCGAAGTGCAGCTCGACCTGTCGCAGACGCACCTGCAGCTGGGGAAAGTAACGTATGCGAAGAGCGACGTGATCCCCGAGGGTCACGTGATCTCGCAGAACCCGGCGCCGCTCGTGAGCGTGCATCAGGGCGACGCCGTGCAGCTCGTCGTAAGCCGCGGCGGAAAGGCGAGCATCCTGGTTCCGAACTTCGTCGGACTCACGATCGATCAGGCGCGCGCGCTCGCTTCCGAGGGCGGGATGAAGCTGGGACAGATCGTGTGGACGCCGCTCGGCCGCAACGCCCCGCCGCACGGTATGGTGGCGCGGCAGGCGCCGCCGCCGAAGGCCAGGATCGCGTCGTACGATCCCGTCGCGCTGCAGGTGAGCGCGGGCCCGAACGAGTCGGGCTACGTTCTGCGCCAGGTACACGTCCTCGTCTCGGTGCCCACCAACGAGAACTCGACCTCACCGAACCCGGACCAGCTCGACGTGCGGCTCGCGCTCACGGACGCAACCGGGCAGTACGATCTCTACCACGCGTTCGCCCAGCCCGGGCAAAAGCTCGACTTTACGGTGACTGCGCTCGGCACGTCCGTGCTCGACATGTACGTCAACGACGCGCTGGTGGGCGAGACGCGCCTCGGCACCGAGCCGCCGAAGGTGTACGGCGCCAAACCGTCGTCGTCGCCGTCAAGTGACTTCTAGAGGGCTCCCGAACGCCGCCGAGCGAAGGGCGGCCTCGTGACCCTGCTCGCCCCGTCGCTGCTCTCGGCCGATTTCGCGCGCATCGCCGAGCAGATCGCGAGCGTGCAGGACGGCGGGGCGGAGTACCTTCATCTCGACGTCATGGACGGCCGCTTCGTGCCGAACATCACGTGGGGCCCGAAGATCATCGGCGACCTGCGAAAGCTCTCGCCGCTCGTGTTCGACGCGCACTTGATGATCGTAGAACCCGAACGCTACGTGGACGATTTTCGCGCCGCCGGCTGCGACCGCATCACGTTTCATCTCGAAGCGACGCCGCTGGCGCAGCGGCTGCTCGTGCACATCCGCGAGTTGGGCGCGAAGGCCGGCCTGGCGCTCTGTCCGCAGACGCCAGTCGCGATGCTGCAGGACGTGATCGAAGACTGCGACACCGTGCTCGTGATGAGCGTCAACCCCGGATTCTCGGGGCAGAAATTCATCGCGCGCGCGATCGAGAAGGTTCGCGAGGCGCGCGCGCTGATCGATCGCCGCAACCCCGCGTGTCTCATCGAAGTAGACGGCGGCGTGGGCGCGGAGAACGCGCGAGCGCTCGTCGATGCCGGCGCCGACGTGCTGGTGATGGGCTCGGCGGTCTTCGGCGCGCCCGATCCGGCGGCCGAGCTGCGCCGCGTGCGCGCGCTCTTGGCGTGAACGAAGAAGAGATACTCGACGCGATTCGTCCCTTCACCACGGGCATCGGCGACGACGCCGCGCTCTGGCAGCCGTCGCGCTCGTGCCGCAGCGCCATCTCGAGCGATATGCTGGTGGAGGGCGTCGACTTCACGCGCGAAGTGATGACGCTGGCCGACGCCGGGTGGCGAGCGATGGCGGCAAACGTGAGCGACCTTGCCGCCATGGGCGCACGGCCGGTGCTCGCAACGGTTGCGCTCGGTCTGCCCGTGACGACCGTTCTCGATGACCTGCTCGATCTGTATCGCGGCCTGTTCGCGTGCGCGCAGCGTTGCAAGCTCGCGATCGCCGGCGGAGATCTGTCGCGCGCGGATGCGCTGACGATCGCCATCACCGTCGTGGGCGAGGTGCGTCGCTCGGACGCGAAGACGCGCGACGGTGGGCGGCCGGGCGACGTGATCGCGGTCACCGGGCCGCTGGGTGCGGCGCGTGCGGGCCTCGAACTCGCACGGCCGGCGCACCGCGTTCCGGCCGCCGCCGCAGACGAGGCGCTCCGCGCGTTTCGCCGCCCGGAGCCGCGCGACGCCGAGGGTCGCTTTTTGGCGGCGAGCCGTCACGTCCGCGCGATGATGGACTGCTCCGACGGCCTGTCGACTGATCTCGCTCGGCTCGCGGCCGCGAGCGGCTGCGGCGCGATCGTCGAACGCGTGCCGGTCTCAACGGCCGCCGCTGCGGTAGCGGAAACGCTGGGCGAGGACCCGGAGCGTTTCGCGCTCGCGGGCGGGGAAGATTTCGAACTCATCGCCGCCGTCGCGCCGCGCGCGTACCGGCATCTCGCGACGCGCTACAAGGCGCGATTCGGGAAGGAGCTGCTGCGGGTCGGCGCGCTACGCGCCGGGGCGGGGATTCTCTGGAACGGAGCGGAGCTCGAACGTTCGGGGTGGGATCACTTTGCGCGCTAGGCGCGCCGCGTCACCCGGTTGGAGCGCAGGCACGCGGTGCAGACGCGGGCCGTGCGGTGGACGCCGCGGTCGTCGATGCGGACGGACTGCAAATTCGGAAGCCAGCGACGCTTCGTTTTGTTCATCGCGTGACTGACGTTGTTGCCCGCTTTTGGGCCTTTGCCGCAAACTTCGCACCGCTTCGCCATAGCTGAGGGATAGTACCACGAGCCCCGACCCCCCGGCAACCCCAAGCATCGAGACCGAAAAGTTGACTCTGGGCAAGGATTCCGGGGGTGGCCCCCAAAGAGCGACGGCCATGAGCCGCGCACGCATCGCCGTCGATGCGATGGGAGGGGACCACGCTCCCGACGAGATCGTAGCGGGTGCGTTGCTCGGCGCGGCCGAGTTCGATGCCACCGTCTTGGTGGTCGGCGACGAGGCGCGCGTTCGCCCGCTTCTGCGCGGCCCCGGCGCCGACCGAGTCACGCTGATCCACGCGCCCGAGTCGGTCGCGATGGATCTCGCGCCGTCGGTTGCGGCGCGCACCTGCGAGCGCACGTCGCTGGGCGTCGCTGTGAACCTGGTCAAGCGAGGCGAGGCCGATGCGGTCATCTCGGCGGGGAACAGCGGCGCATTCCTGGCGGTCGCATTGATCAAGCTGCGGCCGATCGAAGGCATCTCGCGTCCGGCCATAGCGACCGTGTGGCCCGCGCTGCACGGACCCACGGTTCTGCTCGACTCGGGCGCGAACGTCGACTGCCGGCCCGAGTGGCTCGAGCAGTTCGCGATCATGGGTTCGGCTTACGCGACGGCGGTGCTCGGCATCGCGCAGCCCCGCGTCGGCGTGCTCTCCGTGGGCGAGGAGCGCAGCAAAGGCAACGCGCTCGTGCTCGAGGCTGCGCGCCTGCTCGAGACTGCGCCGGTCCGGTTCATCGGCAACGTCGAAGGCGGCGATCTGTTCCACAACATCGCCGACGTCATCGTCGCGGATGGCTTCGTCGGCAACGTCGTGCTCAAGACCGGCGAGGGACTCTTCGCCGATCTCGCGCACGTGATGCGCGACACGCTGCTCGGCGGAAACCTGGTGACTAAAATCGGGACGGCGATGCTTGCGCCCGCGCTCAAGCGGCTGCGCAAGCGATTCGACTACGAGACGTACGGCGGCGCGCCGCTGCTGGGGTTGCGGGGCAACTGTATCGTTTCACACGGCCGGGCCGGGCGCAACGCAATCAAGCACGCCGTTGGTGCGGCAGTGCAGGAAGTCAATCACGACGTCGTCGGCAAGATTACGGGGCTCATCGCACCGCATCTCGCCGCGACGTAAAACGAGGCCGCGCCGTGGCCGGCGTCTACGTCCATCTGCCCTTCTGCCCGTATCTTTGCCCGTACTGCGACTTTGCGAAATGGCCGCTGCGTTCGAGCGCAGCGCGGCGCTACTTCGACGCGCTCGCAGCCGAGATCGAACGCGAGCCGGGGTGTTCGGCTGCTACCACGTACGTGGGCGGGGGCACCCCCAACGCCTACGACCGGTCGGACGTCGTGGCACTGCTCGGATTGCTGCGCGGGCGTTTCCCCGGCACCGGCGAGGTCACGATTGAGATCAATCCCGAGCTGGTGCGCGAGGGCGACTTCGCCGCCTATCGCGATGCGGGCGTTACTCGGCTCTCGATCGGCGTGCAATCGTTCGAACCGGCCGAGATTCTGACGCTCGGCCGCAAGCACACCGTCGAACAGGTTGCCGCGGTGGTCGCTGCGGCGCGCGGCGCGCGCTTCGATTCGCTCTCGCTCGATCTCATCTTCGCCGTGCCCGGACAGACGGCGGCAAGCTGGCGGCGCACGCTCGCGGCCGCAATCGCGCTCGATGTGGACCATTGCTCGGCCTACGGGCTGACCGTAGAAGACGGAACGCCGTTCGCAGCGTGGCGCGCGCGCGACCCGGGCGCGTTCTTCGACGACGTGCGCGAAGCCGAGCTCTACGGTATCGCGATCGAGACGCTGGCGGCCGCCGGCTACGAGCAGTACGAGATCAGCAATTTCGCGCGACCGGGACATCGCTGCGCGCATAACCTCAACTACTGGGCGAACGGGGAGTACGTCGGTCTCGGCGTCGGCGCCGCGTCGTATCGCGACGGCGTGCGAAGCGTGCACACGCGCTCCCTCGAGGAGTACGTGTCGGCCGCGAGCGCCGGCCGGCCGATCCCGTCGGAAGCCGAGCGGCTGGAAGGCCGCAGGCGCGTGGGGGAGGCGATGATGCTCGCCTTGCGGACCGCGCAGGGGGTTGGGCTGAGCGAGTTCAAAGAACGTTATGGCATCGACGTAATGGAGGATTACGCCCCCGTCTTTACGCGATTCGCACGAACGGGGCTGCTGGAGCGCGTCGGTGATAGCGTGCGATTGACCCGGCGGGGTATCTTTCTTGCCAACGATGTCTGCGGAGCCTTCGTAACATTCGAGTAAACCCGGCCAACCTTTCCGAGACCGTTTTGCGCGCCGCCTTCATCGTCGTCTTCGGCGTGACGGGCTTTCTGTTGGGCCGCGAGGCGTACTTCAGCCTGTTGTCGCCGCACTTCGCAAACGAGGCCTTGCAGGTGGCGTTTCTCATCCTGTCGCCGGTCGCGGGCGCGGTGGTCGGCGCGCTGCTGGCGCCGTTCGCTCAGGCGCTGTTCGAGGTGCAGCTGCGTCAGGCCGAGGGGGCGATGGAGCGGCTGACGCCGGCGGAGATCGCCGGCGGCGCGGTGGGGCTCGTCGTCGGTCTGCTCGTCGCCTTTCTCATCAAGGGCATCGTATTCGAGCTGATCTCCGATTTCGGCCGAGCGGGCACCTACGTCGCGATCGTGCTGTATCTGATCGTCGCCATCTTCGCCGCCTATCTCGGCGCGCGCATCGGCGCCAAAATCCGCATCGTTCCGGTGCCGCGCGGCACGGCGAGCGGCGCCGCGCAGGGCGTGCCTAAGATCGTCGACACCTCGACCATCGTCGACGGACGGATCGTCGAGATCGTGGAGAGCGGTTTCCTCGACGGGGCCCTGATCGTGCCGCGTTTCGTCTTACGCGAGCTGCAGGCAATTTCCGACTCGGTCGATCCGCTCAAACGCACTCGCGGGCGCCGCGGTTTCGACGTGCTCAGCCGCTTGCAGGAGCTCGCGATGCTCGAGATCAGCGAGCGCGACTACAACGATATGGCGCCGGGAAACGTCGACGCTCGGCTCGTGCGACTGGCGCAGGAGCTGGGTGCGAAGCTCGTGACCAACGACTACAACTTGAACCGCGTCGCGCAAGTCGAGGGTGTGACGGTGCTCAACGTCAACGAGCTGGCGAACGCGGTGAAGCCGGTCGTGCTTCCCGGCGAGGAGCTGCACGTCGCGGTGCTCCGCGAGGGAAAAGAGTTCCATCAGGGAGTCGGCTATCTCGAGGACGGCACGATGATCGTCGTCGAGCACGGACGGCGCTTGATCGGCGAAGAGACCGACGTGATCGTCACGAGCGTGCTGCAGACGGTGGCCGGCCGAATGATCTTCGCCCGGCCGAAGCGCGAGGGCGTCGCCTCGTGAAGTGGGCCGCCGTCGTCGTCGCGGCGGGACGCGGTACTCGTTTGGGCACCCCGAAGCAGTTTCTCGAGCTCGCGGGCCTGCCGATGGTAGGATGGTCGATTCGAACCTTCGCCGAGATGCCCGAGATCGAGGAAGTGGTCGTGGCCACGGAACCGGAGTCGATCGACGCCATCCGCGCGCTCGCCACTCGCGTCGCGCCGGGACGGACCACGCGCGTCGTGCGCGGCGGCGCGACGCGTCAGGCGAGCGTCTACGAAGGGTTGCGCGCCGTGTCCGACGCGTGCGACGCGGTGCTCGTGCACGATGGCGCGCGGCCCTTGGTGCTCGCGGCCGACGTGCGCGCCGGCATGCGAGAGGTGCGTCCCGGCCGCGCGTCGCTGCTCGCGGCGGCGGTCGTCGATACGATCAAGAGTGTCGAACGGGATTCGCGTCGCGTGCGCGCGACGCTCGATCGCACCACGCTGTGGGCCGCGCAGACGCCGCAGTTCGCGATGGCGGCCGAACTCTCGGCTGCGCACGAACGCGCGCATCGCGAACGGGTTGCGGCGACCGACGACGCGGCGCTACTCGAAGCGTGCGGCGTCGAGGTGATCGCGGTCGCGGCAAGCAGCGAGAACTTCAAGGTGACGTTGCCGGGCGACGTGGCGCGCGCTCGCGCGATTCTCGAGGCGCGTGCCGCGTCACTCCCCGCTTGCCGTCCCGAGCTCGTCGAAGGATGATGCGAATCGGACACGGCTTCGACGCCCACCGCCTCGTCGAGGGCCGCACCCTTGTGCTGGGCGGCGTTCGCGTGCCCTACGAGCGCGGTTCGTTGGGTCACTCCGACGGGGACGTGCTCGCCCACGCGGTCGCCGACGCGCTGCTCGGCGCAGCGGCGCTCGATGATTTGGGCTCGCGCTTTCCGGCGAGCGACGCGCGCTGGAAGGATGCCGACTCCATGGAACTGCTCGAACGCTGCGCCGAGGCCGTGCGCCAGGCGGGCTTCGACATCGCCAACGTCGACGCGACGATCGTCGTCGATCGGCCGAAGCTCGCGTCGCACGTAGCGGCTATGCGCGAGAACGTCGCGGTGCGTTTGAGCGTGGGCGTAGATGCGGTGGGGGTCAAGGCCAAGACGAGCGAGGGCATGGGCTACACCGGCGACGGAACCGGCGTGGCCGTGTACGCGGTGGCGCTACTCCTCCGCGCAGCCTCTCGTTGACGGCCTGGGTTAAACTGTTGCAAATGGCCTTCCAGGACGTCCTGGCCGATCTGCGGGCGCCGCTCGAGCGCGACCCCGCGGCGCAAGGCTGGCTGGACGTCGTGCTTTCGTATCCCGGGTTCCACGCACTGGTCGCGCACCGGTTGATGCATCCGTTGGAGCGCGCCGGCGTTCCCGTTCTCCCGCGCTTCCTGGCCAACGTGGCGCGCTTTTTGACCGGCATCGAGATCCATCCCGGGGCGACGATCGGGAAGGGAATCTTCATCGATCACGGCAGCGGCGTCGTCATCGGCGAGACCGCGGAGATCGGCGACGGGTGCACGATCTATCAGGGCGTCACGCTCGGCGGAACGAGCCTCTCACACGGCAAGCGCCATCCGACGCTCGGCCGCAACGTCACGGTCGGCGTCAACTCCAGCGTCCTCGGCGCGATCGTGCTGGGCGATAACGCGAAGGTCGGGGGCGGATCGGTCGTCGTGAAGGACGTGCCGGCGAACGCTACCGTCGTGGGAGTTCCCGCGCGCGTCGTTGCTCAAGACGGCAAACCCATCCGCGTCGTGACGGACCGCCCGCAGGTGCACATGCCCGACCCGACGACCGACGCCATCGTGCGACTGCAGCGCCGGCTCGAGCTGCTCGAAAAGCGCCTGGCGGAGCTCGAGCAAAGCGAGTCGTCCGACGAAGCCTGGAGCTGGGTCATCTGAGTTCGCGCTCGTGAAGCTCTATAACACCCGGACGCGCAGCGTCGAGGAGTTCGAGCCGTTGCGCGCCGGCGAGGCTCGCATTTACGTGTGCGGACTCACGCCCTCGGCGCAAGCGCATCTCGGCCACGCTCGCTCTTTTCTCTTTTTCGACGTCCTGCGGCGCTACTTGACCCATCGCGGATATCGCGTGACCTACGTTCAGAACGTCACCGACATCGACGATCGCAGCATCAACGCTGCGCGCGAGACCGGCGAAGACTATCACGCCATCATCGAGCGCTACTACGCCGAGTTCAAGGCGGCAATGCGCAAGCTCGGCGTGCTCGAATACGATCGCGAGCCGTATGCCACGCAGTTCATCGAGCCGATCCAGGGGATGATCCGCGAGCTCGTCGCGGCCGGCCACGCTTACGTGACGCAGGGCGGCGTCTACTACCGCGTCGCAACGTTCGCCGGCTATGGGCGTCTCTCGAACCGCAACGTCGACGAGCTGGAGTCCGGCGCGCGCATCGACGTCGACGAAAACAAGGAGGATCCGCTCGACTTCGCACTGTGGAAGTTTGCGAAGCCCGGCGAGCCGCGGTGGGCGTTCGAGCCCTATGGTGACGGGCGGCCGGGCTGGCACATCGAGTGCTCGGCGATGGCGCGGGCGCTGCTCGATCCCGACGGCCAGGGTTTCGACATTCACGGCGGAGGCGCCGACCTGATTTTTCCGCACCACGAAAACGAGATCGCCCAGAGCGAGCCGCTGATGGCGCGCCCTCCGATGGCGAACTTCTGGGCGCACGGCGGCCTACTGCTCTTCGACAACCGCAAGATGGCGAAGTCGCTCGGCAACTTCGAGCCGCTCTCGGCATTGCTCGAGCGACACGATCCGCAGGCGATCCGCTGGCTCTTCCTGCAGACCGGGTATCGCAAGGTGATGAACTTCACCGAGGATTCGATCGGCGCGGCGGGCGTCGGCCTCGCCCGCGTGAAGGCCGCGTATCGCGCGCTGGTGCGTGCGAGCGCGCCGAACGTTTCGACCGGTGAGCTCGACGCACGAATGGAAGCCGCGCTCGACGACGACGTGAACACCGCCGCCGCCTTGGCGGTTCTCTACGAATTTTCCGCGCGCCCCGATACCAGCCCGCGACGGCTGGCGTATTGGCTCGGCGTGCTCGGCGTCGCACCCAACGACTCGTGGCTCGAGGAGCCGGTGGCGGAACTGGCGCCGGACTTCGTCGAACGCCTGCGGGCCGCTTTGCGCGAGGCCGGCATCGAAGGGGCCATCGATGGTGCGGCGCCGCACGAGGCGATCGCGCGCGTCGTCGAGTTGCGCGACGAGGCTCGTCGCGCGAAGGACTGGGCCGCTTCCGATCGTCTGCGCGACGCGTTGCAGCGCTGCGGCATCGAGATCAAGGATTCCAAGGAAGGCACAACGTGGAGCGCCGCGGCCGCCGGCTGAACGCGCGCGGACCCGGGCGCGCACCTGCGCTCGATTTCGACGATCGTAATTTACGGCATTCACACGGTGGGCGAAACGCTCGCCGCCGGCGAGCCGCTGCGGTCGATCCACGTGGCGGCCGATCGCTCGAAGGATGGTGCACTGCGCGCGCTGCTCGCGGCCGCAAAGGAAGCGAACGTGCGCGTGCGTTTCGAGCGGCGGGAGTTCTTCGATCGCGTTCCGTTCAAGGCGCACCAGGGCGTCGTCGCCATCGGCCAGCCCTTTGAGTACGCATCGCTGCACGACGTCATCGCGGGAAGACGCGACCGCGGCGCGCCGCCCCTGATCGTGGTGCTCGACCACCTCACCGACCCTCACAACGTCGGGGCGATCATTCGAACGGCCGAGGCGGCCGGGGCCGACGGCGTCGTTCTGCCGGAGCGGAGATCGGCCGGCGTGAACGCGACGGTGCGCAAGGCCGCGGCGGGCGCGACGGCCCACCTGCCGATCGCGCGCGTCGCCAACGTCGCCGACGCTCTGCGGCGGCTGAAGAAGGCCGGAATCTGGATTGCGGGTGCCGACACGAGCGACCAGGCCACGGGCTTGGGCGAGGCCGATCTCAATCGGCCTTTGGCAGTGGTGATCGGCGCCGAGGGCGCCGGTCTCACCCAGGTAGTCAAGCGGGAGTGCGACTACTTGATTCGGCTGCCGATGCGGGGCAAGGTGGCCTCCCTGAACGCCTCGGTGGCTGCCGCTATCTTGATTTACGAGGCCTTAAGACAGCGAGAGGGCTCGCTTCGTCCTTGACGAGGGAGGGGGGACCTCCTATATACTAGCCTCGACGTGCCGCGCCCGACGGGCTGCGGCCTGCGCATGCGGCTCGTCTTACCCACGAGGCAGATAGAAAATTATGGCAATTACCCATCCAGCGTCGGATGGAGTCGAGTATCAGCAGCGGGTCGACGAGGACCTGGTTGCCATCGCGAAAACCGGCGACAACCTCGCGATGGAATACCTTCTTAACAAATATAAGAATTTCGTTCGCATCAAGGCCAAGAGCTACTTCCTGATTGGGGCGGACCGAGAAGACATCATCCAAGAGGGTATGATCGGCCTCTACAAAGCCGTGCGCGACTTCAAGGCCGACAAGCTTTCGAGCTTCCGCGCGTTTGCGGAGCTTTGCATCACTCGCCAGATCATCACCGCGATCAAGACGGCGACGCGGCAGAAGCATATCCCGCTCAATCAGTACATCTCGCTCAACAAGCCGATCTACGACGAGGATAGCGAGCGAACGTTGCTCGACGTCATGGCTTCGCAGAAGACCTCGGACCCCGAGGAGCTGGTCGTGACGCAAGAGGTCTCCGACGACATCCGCCAGCGCATCCGGCAAAATCTCTCCGAGCTCGAGTCGCAGGTGCTCGAGTCGTACCTCGAGGGCAAGAGCTACCAGGAGATGGCACGCGACCTGGGGCGTCACGTGAAGTCCATCGATAACGCGCTCCAGCGCGTGAAACGCAAGATCGAAAAGAACCTCGCGGAGTTCGAGTTCCAGTAAGGCACATCGGGATCGTCGCGTGCTCGGCACCCGGTGCCGCGCTCTGCTATCAAACGATATGCACTGAGGCGGCCTCGACGTTAGGGCCGCACGCGCATCCCGAGATCTCCATGCACTCGCCGTCGTTCGCCGAGTACTGCGCGAATATGGAACGCGACGACTGGCGGGGCGTGGGCGAGCTGATGCTCGATTCTGCGCGAAAGCTCGCGGAGAGCGGCGCAGATTTCCTGATCTGCCCCGATAACACGATTCATCAGGCGCTGCCTCTTATCGAGGGGCGCTCGCCGCTGCCGTGGCTGCATATTGCCGACGTCGTGGCCGACGAGGCGGCGACCCGTGGGTATCGCCGGCTCGGCTTGACCGGCACACGCTGGCTCGTCGCGAGCGACGTCTATCCGCAGCGGTTGGCGGCGCGCGGCATCGAGCGCATGCGCCCGAGCGAAGAAGAACGCGACGAGATCAACCGCATCATCATGGACGAGCTCGTCCACGGCGTTTTCAACACCGAGGCGGTCGCTTATTTGCGGGGCGTCATCGAGCGGATGAAGGCGGCCGGATGCGATGCCGTCGTCCTCGGCTGCACGGAGCTTCCGCTGATCCTCAACGAGTCGAACTCGCCGCTGCCGGTGCTCGACTCAACCCGGCTCCTCGCTCGCGCGGCCATTCGGCGCGCGGTCGCCTAGGCGTTCCACGACCGCTCGATAGACCGCGTCTTTCTCCTCGACGGGATCTACGACCATAACGATCGGCTCGCCGTTGCTCGGCTCGATGCAGACGGTCACGCGGCCGCGCGCGCAGACGTCCATGCAGCTCGTGCTGATCGCGCGGATCGGCCCCCACCGGCCTTCATCCTTCAGCCGTTGCTTGAGCCAGTCGCGCAGATGAAAGTCGCCGATCCGTTCGGCGACCTCCGGATCTTCGTCGGGAATGCGCTCCTTGAAGCACCGCTCGCAGACGAGCACGAGTCCGGATTGCGTCCACTTGGGCCTGACGGGTTGCAAGGGCGCCTTCGCTATTGTTGGGCGGGTTGCAGGGCGCCGAAGATGTTTCCGTCGGTGTCTTTGAAGTACGCGAGCAGCCCGACGCCGGGAACCTCGTGCTTCTCGACCGCGATCGATCCGCCGTTGCTCAGAACGGCGCTCTGCGTTTGGTCCACCGACTCGACGTCGATCGTGCACACGAACGCGTTGACGGCGGCTCCTGGCTTCGCGCTCTCGCCCACGCGTCGCACGATGCCGCCGTCTATGCCGCGGCCCTCTCCGGTGGCGACCAGCCAATAGTCGACCGGCCCTTCCCACTTCGTGATGTTCCAACCGAAGACGGCCGAGTAAAACTTGGCAGCCGCATCCGGGTCGGCCGCGTGAATCTCGAAGTGAACGACTCGTGGCATAATAGAATCTTTCTTAGCGCAGAGTGATGGAGCCGACGGTGGGATTCGAACCCACGATCCCGATTTCTCGGGGGCCCGATTACAAATCGGGTGCGTTAGACCGCTTCGCTACGTCGGCATTTGGGGTAGCTCCAATTGTCTCGGTCGCGTTTCAAAAACCTCTACGATCGAGTCTCGCCCCGGAGCCTGCATGGGCTCTGTCATGGCGTCGGAATCGTCTGTTTCGAGGCGGTGCGCCCGGCCGCGGCCGCGATTTAACGCACGAAAGGTCGGCGTAAGAGAATGGCAGTTGGGACATAGCAGTGTGAGGTTCGCCAAACGGTTGTTTTCCCAATCACCATCGATGTGCTCCACCTCAACGGGGACTCTAGCAGTCTTTGGGTGCCGCTGCGACCAGCCGCAGCGCTGGCAATGCTCACCATAGTAGTCTCTCAACGCGCGAGCGAGGAAGCCTGGATCGACATAACCATGAAAGCCGCCTCGCAAAAGGAATCTTTCTGCTTTGCAGCGATACGTGTGACCGCGCGCGTAGTCTAACGGCGAGCACGTACAGCCATCGCGTTGAGCTACCGTCTCACTGACGCTCAAGCGGCGGATATAATCATTCTTCTGTGCGACGTGACCGCACCTAATGGAGCAATATTTGATAGCTCCAACCTTTACTGGCCTTCCGCATCCTGGAATCGCGCACGCGCGTGACCGCCTCACATTCATGTTGTAATCATGCAGTCAACATGTGCCATATGCATGGCATTCAAGGTTTGACTGCCAAATGTTAGTACTTGCGTTCCCATAACGCGCGTGTGTAGAGCGTGCGCAGGCCGCAGCGCTGGAAGTTGCGCTCCGAGACGCTGCCCGGTCGCGTCGTCGCTCGCATTAGCGTCGCGCCGGCATCGCGCGCTCGCGCGATGCGGTCGCGGATCATCGCAAGGTGCCAGCCGCGACCGCGATGACTTCGCAGCGTCGAGCCGGCGAAGAGCGCCGCGCAGCCCTCGCGAACGTCCATCGCGCAGGTTGCGACGATCGCTTCGGCATCGCGCACCTCGAGTGCCACGACGCCGTCCGACGACGCTAGGACAAGCGCGATCGTGTCGTCGCCCGGCGCGAGCGTATCGCGCTCGATGAATCCGCGCGCCGACGCGCGCGCCCACTCGCCGAATTCGGCAGCGACCGCGATGCGGTCGTCGTACGCCGCGTGCGTGGCGAGATCGCGCGAGGCCAATACGTTCTCGTACTCGACGGGAGCATAGCCGGCCGCGGCCAACGCGGAGCCGAGCGACGGGTGCGCGAGCGGCGTCACGTAAACACGCGGCGTCGCACCGTGCGATTCGTAGAACTCGGTGATGGTAGCGACGTCGGCCTCACCGGCCGGCACGCACACGCCCACGCCGAACGCCTGCGAGAGCGGCGAGTCGACGCCGGTGAAGCGCGCGAAGCCGCCGGCGACCTCGACGCTCTCGGCGCCTACCTCGGGGTACAACCGCCGCACGGTCTCGACCCCTTGCCGCGTGCCCGCAAGCTCCGCTCGGCGGAGCGTTTCGTCGATCTCTTGCGTCAGCCGCACAACCGCGCTATGTTCGCAGCGCCGGGAAAGCCCCCTAGGCGCGGCCCACGTCCGAGTCGAATCGCCCGGTCATGAAGTTCGCTATGAAACCCTTCGCCGTTGCATTGCTCGTCGCGTCGCTCGGCGCCGCCGGCGGGCCCTCGAAGGTGACGCTGCAATCCTCGAGCATCGGCTTCAAGGACGCGCTGGCCGCGTGTTCCGCCGGCACGATGGCCGCGATCTCGTTGGCCCTCGGGCACGTGCGCATCGCCGAAGCGCCCGGCATCGCTTCGGATATCGACGACGCCAATCCAACGTCGCAGATGATCGAACTGTCGAACGGGAGCAAGGGCGCGAAGGTGACCGTCGATGCACACGCCGGAACGGTCGCGGCAAAACACGTCACCGCGGCGTCGTCGAAACGCGTCGCGTGCGTCGCGCCGGACTAAGCTAGATTCCCGAGACGATCCAGTCGGCGATCACGTACTGCGCGCCGGTGCTCGTGATCGTCAGCGTGCCGTTGCCCAGGACGTCGGTGCGGAACGTCGCGACCGGGGCGCGCGCGTCGCTGATCGTTCCGCTCACGCGCAGCGACCGGCGGCTGGCACCGCTGGTGACGTAGAGGCTCTCGCCGCTCGAAAACCGTGCGCCCTCGACGTTGAGGCTCGCCAGCGTCCCGCGATGGAACGTCATCGCGATCGGAATTGAGAACGCGCTGGCCGACGTGCCGCCCTTCACCACGTACGGCGGTACGGTCATCGGACACGTGGCACCCGCGCCGCTCCGGCCGACGGCGAGGCCGCCGATGGAGCCCTGGACGACCGCGCCGCTGGCGTTCGCCACCCAGGTGGACGAGCCGCGGGCGTCGATCGTACGCGAGCCTCCCGAGAGTGCGCCGCTCTCCCAGCCGAAGGTGGCGTCGAGCGACGGGATCCCTCGGGCGCTGAAGCCCGCCGAACTCTGGCAATACTCGGTGACGTAACCGGCGGCCGGCCGGATTACGAGTGCCGAGCGCGAGACGATCTGCTTGGCACGTGCCGATGATGGCGCTCGGCTCGAGCGGGCGAGCGAGCGTTGGGCCCTGGTGATGTCGCGAACGTACGAACCCAGGGCGTCGGTCACGGCGATCGCGGACTTCGCGCTGTCACTCCCCGAAACGCGGTGGGCGTCGAGCGCGTCTGCGGCGTCGCTCACCGTCTGCATGCCGTCGCCGGCAAATGGCAATGAAACCCCGGATTGCCCGAGGCCCCCGCCGGCGCAACCGGCGAGGGTAAACCCTAGAAGTGCGGCAACCGCGAGGGTCGCCAGGCGAGCCATCGTGAGAAGACTCCAAAGTTCGCAGGCGAGTTTGCTATGGCTTCCATGGTAAGGTACCCATTTAGGGGGCACATGAGAGGTTCATGAGGAGGCCGTTTGCGGATAACCGGCGTCACCGCCCGAGGAGCCCGTAGCCTCCCTATCGTACCCAGGGAAGCCCCTCGTGCCAAGGGGTGCGTTCCGAGGGTAGGTGGCCGAGTGGTTAATGGCACCAGACTGTAAATCTGGCGCGCGAAAGCGCTACGCTGGTTCGAATCCAGCCCTGCCCAAATTTCGCGGGCGTTGCATAGTGGTAATGCCCTTGCCTTCCAAGCAAGAGTCGCGGGTTCGATTCCCGCCGCCCGCTCCACCCAATACCGGGTGATTTCCCGCCCCCACCAGAAAATGCCGGGTATGCGAAATCTTGGAGTCTTCGCGTCGGCGGTTATTGGCATTGGAGCCGTCGCCCTGTCCGCGTGTTCCGGCAGCGTCCCGGATCGCGGCTCGGCGCTTCCCGCTTCGACGGCCGGCGCGCACTCGGCCGCCGGCTCCGCGCACTCCGGCTTGGCGAGGGTGCCGGCATTGGCGCAGGTCCACGCCGGGCAGCTACGCGGAGTCCGTCACCGTAAAGCCGGTCTGAAGCAACTCTACGTCGACGATTTCATCACCGACTCAATCGCCATCTTCGACAACGACGGATGGACGAACGCCGGCAGCATCGGCGATCCGAGTGCCGGCCCCGACGGAAACTGGGTTGATCAGGCCGGCAATCTCTACGTGGCCAACTACCGCGCGCGCAACATCACGGAGTACGCTCCCGGCGCGACGGCGCCGACGTTCACCTATGCCAGCGGCATGAACGATCCCGTCGGCGTGACGACCGACGAGGCCGGGAACGTGTACGAGGCCGACTTCGACGGCGGCTTCGTCAACGAATACAGTCAGGCTACCGACGCCGTCGTCGCGTCGTGCAGCCCCGGCGGAACCGTGGAAGGCGTAGCAGTCGACGAGAACGGCAACGTGTTCGCCGACTACTTTGATGGCTCGCAAGGGCGCATCATCGAATACTTCGGCGGACTGAGTGGCTGTGCGGGCCTTGTGCTCGGCGTCACCCTGCAGTACCCGGGCGGAATGGTTGCCGACAAGAACGGAGGCTTGATCGTCTGCGATCAGGTTGCCGCGAACGTCGACATCATCAAGCCTCCCTACGGCAGCATCACGACGAAGCTTGGGACGGGCTGGCTCGAGCCGTTCCACGTGACGATTAGCCGCGCGAAGAAGCAGGCGTACGTCACGGACGCGGGTTTGGCCGCCGTCGTCGTGCTCACGTTCCCGCGCGGCAATACAATCGCGACGTTGAGCGCCGCCAACGGCCTCGCCCTTCCCTCGAGCGCCGTGGACAGCAAGAACTTCATCCCCTGAGGGTCCCGCGCCCAAGGGCTGAACCGTTCGGCAAATTCCGTATCCCACAGGGGTCGAACGACCGGCGCCTTCGTTGCTGGGCGAGCAAAGGGAGAGCATGCAACCTGCCGAATGCTGGCAATCCCTTGCTTCGGGCCGCGCCATCGAAGCGATAGTGCGGTCTGCCCTCACTAAGGAGAGCTCGACAACATGCGCTTATCAATGGCGACCGCAATGAGTGTTGCCCTAGCGGCTGCACTGTTGGCAGGTTGTTCCACCTCGCCGCAGGGTCCCTCGGCCCTGCCCGGTTCCTCCTCCGCGGGTCAGCCGATGGGGCATGGCGCCGGGGCGCCCAAGTGGCAGATCCCTCACGGTAAGATCTCGCCGCTGCAGCGGTTGAAGATGCAGGTCGCCGGCAAACTTCCTGGACCGTCGCCCCGCGCCGCGTTGAAGTGGCAGCTCAGCCGCGTTCAAGGGCATGCCCGTCCGCGCTACCGCTTTCATCCCGATATTGCCCCCAAGATGTGGTCGGACGACACCTCGTTCGGTTTCCTCCTCGGCCTCAGCAAGAAGTTCAAAACCGTCTCCTCAATTGACACCGAGTCCGACGGCTGCTACTCGCCCATCACGGTCAAGATCGACCACAACCACAACATTTGGACCGCGTGCCAGAGCAACGCATCGTTCGATGCGGGAGCCGCGCAGGAATACAGCAGCGCCGGAGCGCCGCTGGGTACGTACAACGTGGGCTGTCCCAACAACATCGCGCCCAGTCAGTGCACGATCTTCTTTAGCGAAACGTTCGACCAGTTCGAGAACTCGAGCTACGTCTTCGCAAACCTGACGTACTACGAAAACTGCTATTTCGTGGGCAGTTCGGAGTTCTGCGGCAGCGGCGCAGGCTTCGAGTACTGGCCGAACGGCAGCCCGGCTTCGCAGCCGACGCTGATCGACGTCACGTCGGCCGGAAGCAACTCCGTCAGTGACATCTACTACGGCGACATCGACAGCTCGGGCAACATCTGGTTCACGTACTACGGCTGCGAGACCAGCTCTCCGTACAATTGCGGCTATGGTGTCGGCGAGGTCACATCGCCGACCACGTCGCCGTCGACCGTCTCGATCGTGAACCCGGGCTCGCTCGGCTTTGCGGGCGGCGTCTACACGAGCAACGGCAGCAGCCGCGTCTGGGTGACCGACCAGGCTTCCCGAGTGACGACTGAGTGGACCGGCGGGGTGATGGGCTCGTCGATCGGCCCCACCGCTACCGACATCGAAGGCCTCGGCGATCCGGTTGCCGGCGGCTTCAACTCGACGGATACCAAGCTCGGGTTCGGCGATGCCTACGGCTGGGCCGACGGCTGCACCGTCACAACCAACGTCTGCAAGGTTCACGCGAGCGCCGACATGCCCGACGGTTCGGAAGGCTTCGCCTACCAGCCCTCCGACAAGTAGGCAGCGTTCGACGTCGCCGCGTCAGGCAAATGAAGGATGGGGCTGTCTGCGGAGGGCCCCGTTTTTCTCGTCAAGAACACCAGACAAGGGTTTTTTGCTTTTTTACTTTCCTAATTGGAGATTATATGAAGACTATTTTGACGGTTCTGGCCTTGGGCGCGTGTATCATGGCGGCGAGCATGCAGCCGAGTTCCGCGCAAGGCATGGCCTCCGCAATGATGCCTAAGTGCGCGTCCGGCGATTCGGTCGTCGGCGTCAACATGACCACGAAGATGTATATGACCCAGGCGCAGATGAAGGCCAAGTCGGCCGGGATGACCATGGAGCAAAAGCAAGCGATGATGAAGAAGAACAACGTCAAGCTGATGTGCAAATCGCAGGCTACGGCGATGGGCGCCAAGCCGGCACCGTAAACGCGCCGGAACCCAAAGAGGCGTTCGCGGATCGCGGACGCCTCTTTAATTTGGCTACCAGTCGTCGTCGGGCGATTGGTACGAGGCGGGCCGGCGCATGAAGTACTGCGCAGAATACTTGGATCGGATGTGCCGGAAGCGGCGCGGCTTCGCTCCGAAGTCGAAGCAGTCGGCGAGATCGTCGGATCGCACGTCCGTCGTTCCGAGCGAGGGCAGCCCGAACGTCTGCTCCGTAAATTTCAAGATGCTTCCGAACTCGTGCTGCGAGTGCGATACATACCCCGATTTCGCGTAGGGCGAGATCACGATCAGGGGTATGCGAAAGCCTAGTTCGAACGAGTCGTAGATCGGCGGCCGGACGTGATCGTACCACCCGCCCCAGTCGTCCCACAGTAGCAAGATGGCGGTAGAGCTCCAGTATTTGCTCTCGCCGACCTCGTTCACGACCGACGCCACCCACGACGGACCGCTGCCGTCGTTGGTGCCGGCGTGATCGGACTCCGCTGCGTCGGGCGTCACCCACGTAATCTTCGCAAGCTTGCCCTGCGCGACGTCGGCGAGCACCCGTTCCGACGGTGAGATCACGTTGGCGTACGAACTTCCGTAGCGGATCGATCGAATCGCATCGGGCGCGTGCCACGCGCCGTCCTTCGGCCGCGCCTGGTAGTAGCGCCATCCGATCGAAGATTCGTCGGCCAGCTGCATCAGCGAGATGCGGTTGAAACACGGATAAACCGTGCGGTTCTCGTTGCCGCGCACGTCGATCACCTGCACGATCGAACCCTGCGGCGAGTCGCAGCCGCCGGTGAACTTGCCGCCCGCGGTCAGCGGTTCTTCCGACGCACGTAGCGTCGAGGCGTAGTCGATCGTCGCCGTGCCGCTGACGAGGTATTGATGGGCCGGAAAGCTGGGGCCCTGATCGGTCTCGAACATGTCGTCCGCGAACGCATACTGCTGCGCCATGTCCCAGTACGGCTGGACCTCGTCCTTCGGAACGTAGCCGTAGGCGGCCACGGTCGTGGGCGGGCACTCGCTGGGCGGCGTCTTCTTGTTGCACGCCATGCGTTCGAGATCGAAGCCGTTGAGGTTGCCGCCGGCATACTCGGTTTTGAATGCGGAGTGCGCGTGCGACAGGTCGTACGGCGCGGCGAGCGACTCGGGCTGCAGCTCGACGGTTTGGCCGTGCGAGTTCTCCCCCGACTGCGCCGTGTTCGCTCCCGGCAAGCCGTTGAAGAGGTCGTCGACGGTGCGATTCTCCTGCACGATGATGACGACGTGCTTGATGGGCGAGGAAAGGTTCGGCGCGCGCGCGAGCGAGACTGGACCGGCGACGGGCGCGCCGCCCGTCGCACCGCCGCATGCCGTCAGCACCGCCGCGACGGCCGCGACGCAGAGCCGATTCGCCGTGGCCATCAGGTGTTATCTATCCGACGGGACCGGCGCGACGCTGAGGTTGTCTTGGTTGACGTTGATGCCCACGACGCCGGTCCACTTGTTGCGCGCGACGTCGCCCGAGTCGAGCCAACCCCACGCATCTCCGAGCACCATCCGCGAGTCGTCGGCGGTGAAGCCGCCGTCGATGGGCGACCCGTAGCCCGCGTAGTCGACGATCGTCGGGCCGAGAAACGCCGGCTTCTCGCTCTTCGCGAACGGGAGCGTGTAGCGGGCGACCTTACGCGCGTCGGGTTCGACCACGTTGAGCATCTTGCCGCCGTTGCTCACCGAGAGGCCCTGCAGGTAGGTCGTGCCGGGCACAATGAGATTGACGATCGCCGGGCTTGCGCTCGCCGGATGCTTGATCTCGTCGACGAGATAGCCGCAGACGCTCGGCGAGGTGCAGCCATAGCCCGACACGTAGAGATTGCCCGCGCGGTCGGTGTCGAGATAGTAGGCGTTCTGTAGATTTGAGTCGGCGATGCCCGACGGGCTCGCGCCCGAGGCGCCCGCGTTCCACCACGTGACCGGATAGGTGGAATACGTGCAGTTGCCGGCGACACACGATTCGGAGAACTCGTTGGCGGCGAACACGTGACCGTTCGAGTCGGTTGCGACGTCGTTGGCGAAGCCATAGAACGCGCAGCTGCTGCCGCACGCGAAGCCGTCGTCGTACGTGGCCGACGGCGTGCCCGAACCGGGCGCGTATTTTTGCACTGCTCCACCCTGTGCCTCGGCGTTGTTGTAGCACGACGTCCACAGGTTTTGCGCGCGATCGACTTTGATGCCGTAGTTGTAGTAGCAGCCGTTCGCAACGGTGTCGATGGCGGTCACCGTCGCGTTGCCCTTCTTGCTCTGGCCGAAGATGTAGCCGAAGTAGCCGTCGCTGACCCACATCCCGACCGCCGCGTTCGGGTCGAAGCGCAGCTGGGGGCGCTCGCGGTTGCGGATCTCACCGAGGATGTGCTTCAGCACCGCGCGCCGCAACGCGCTCGGCAGCTTGCCGGCGATCTGCAGTTTCAGCATTTTGACCGGGCCGGTGTAATCGCGCCGCGCCCCGGCGGCCGCGTTCTGCGCCGGCACCGGCGTATTCGCGCCGCTGGTGAATGCGGAGCAGCCCACGAGCGTCGCGCCGATCAGCACGAGCGCGATACGGCAAAGCGACGCGCGGATCATCGCGCTACCAATCGTCGTCCGGGTTGAGATTCGAGGGCGGCCGGCTCAGGAAGTATCGTGCCGGGTACTGCGACGGAATGTGCCGGAAGCGGTGCGCGCCGCCGTGAAAGTCGAAGCATCCCGTGAGGTCGGCGGAGCGAGCGTCGGTCGTGCCCAGCGACGGCAACCCGAACGTCTTCTCGGTGAATTTGAGGATGCTGCCGAGCTCGTAATGCCGGTGCGCGACGTAATGTTGCTTCGCGTACGGCGAGATCACGATGAGCGGCACGCGGAAGCCGAGCTCGAACGAGTCGTAAACCTTGGGCTTGGCGTGATCGTACCAGCCGCCCCAATCGTCCCACAACACGAAGATGGCGGTCGAATCCCAGTACCGGCTCTCGCCGATCGCGTTCACGACGGATGCCACCCACGACGGGCCGCTGCCGTCGGTGATGCCGGCGTGATCCGAGGCGCGCGCCGTCGGCGTCACCCACACGATGTTCGCGAGACGTCCGTCGGCGACGTCGTTGAGAATTTGCGCCGACGGGCTCACGACGTTCTCGAACGACGCGCTGGCGCGGATCGGCTTCACCGCGTCGGGGGCGTGCCACGCGCCGTCGAGCGGCCGCGCTTGGTAATAGCGCCAGCTGACGGATGCGTTGTTGGCAAGCCCCATAAGCGACGTGCGATCGAAGCAGGGATAGACGCTCTGATTCTCGTGCCCCTGCTCGTCGATGACGCTCACGTTCGATCCCTTGGGCGAATCGCAGCCGCCGGTGAAGTGCCGGGTTGAGGTGCGCGGCTCCTCGGACGCACGCAACGGCGATCCGTCGTACGTCGTCGACGTTCCGCTGACGAGATACTGGTGCGCGGGAAAACTCGGGCCCTGGTTGGTTTCAAACGTCTCGTCGGCCAGCGTGTACTCCCGCGCCATTTCCCAATACGGTTGGATCTCGCTGCGCGGCAGATAGGCGTAGGCACGATCGCCGCGCGGCGGACACTTTGGTTGGCCCGTATGGTGCGTGCAGTTGGAGTGGGCGCGAT
Organism: Vulcanimicrobiota bacterium; assembly: GCA_963711625.1. Taxonomy (GTDB): domain Bacteria; phylum Vulcanimicrobiota; class Vulcanimicrobiia; order Vulcanimicrobiales; family Vulcanimicrobiaceae; genus Cybelea. The sequence continues at coordinate 2,714,594 of OY970207.1, read as the reverse complement.
CGAAGCCGTTCATAGCGCCGTTCGCGTACTCGGTGAGGAACGCGGTGTGCGAGTGCGAGATGTCGTACGGCGCGGTCATCGAGACGGGGCGGAGCGCCACCCGCTGGCCTTTGGAGTTCGTCCCGGCGTCGACCGTATCGGCGCCCGGAAAGCCACGGAAAAGATTATCGACCGTGCGGTTCTCCTGGATGATGATCACCACGTGGGCGATCGGAGAACGGCGCGGCGGCGGATCGGAGGAACCGGCCGGAATCGACGGACTGGATTGTCCGCCGCATCCGGCCGCGAGCGCGGCCGCTGCGGCCGCTAAAAACCAGCGCTGCACGGGCGGTGCATCACGTGCCTCCGGGCATCATGTTGCAGTCTATCATCTTGTTGAGCAGCGGGCCGGCGACGATGTTGACGAAGTCCGTTCGCGCCTGCGAGTTGCCCTTGAGCTTCGACGACATGCCGCTCGAGCTCGAACCCGAGCCGCCCTGCTTCATCTGAGACATCATACCCGCGAAGTCGCTGCAGCTCTGACCGTTGATCTTCGTGACCAGCTGATGCGCCGCATTGACCGCAACCTTGTCGGCCATCTGCTGACGTACTTGCGCGCGCGCCGGCGTCACGAGCGAGAAGATCGCCAAATACGCAACCGCGCCCACGGCGATATGACGCACAATCTTAGAAGAAAGATACATGAAAAAAGATTCCCTCCTGCGCGCTCCGATTTCGGCGGCGGGACCCTCTTTCCATGCCCACGCTTGCCGGTAGGGGCCGGGACCGCCAACGGAGTATCGCTGCCGGAGTCGACTCTGCGCCGTCGTAGCTTAGTGGTAAAGCACGCCCTTGGTAAGGGCGAGAGCACCGGTTCAATCCCGGTCGACGGCTCCACTCCCTTCGCAGTTCATCGCCTTCTTGATGAACGCGTCGGCGGCGTCGCTCCACGGGCGCTTGAAGTCGCCCGGGTAGTGCGTTTGGTCCGACCAGAGCCGGTTCAGCCCGCGATGGATCTCCGCGTCGCCGTGCGTGAACTGGCGAACCAAGCCACTCCAGCGCTCCGCGAGCGCCCGCGCCGAGTCGCTCGCCGGATCGACGCTGCCGGCCGCGGCCTCTTCCACCTCGGCCAGTAGCGCGCTCCATGCGCGCTGTCCTTGCTCGACGACGTCGCGCGGAACGTCGCGCATGCGCTCTTCCAACTTCTCGCGTGCCTCGGGCGAATAGTAATTCTTGGTCCACTCCCAATCGTTCTGCATTCTGAATACCTCGAAGACGGTGCGGAGCGTGCCCCAGACGTCGGCCGACGCGTCGCGCGCGAGCGCGCGTTCGGCCTCGTCAATTGCGGCCATCGCCGACTCCAGGCGGCGCTTCTGCCGGCCGATCAGCTCGCGCTGCATGCGCAGCGCGGTGACCAGCGGCTGCGGCGATCGGTGCAACAGCTCCTTGATTTGGTCGAGGTTGAAACCGACGAAACGCAGCGCCAGGATCTGCTCGAGCCGCTCGAGCTCCGCTTGTCCGTAGAGCCGGTAGCCGGCATCGGTCAGCCCGGCCGGTTTGAGCAGATCGAGACGGTCGTAGACGTGCAGCGTCCGAACCGTGACTCCGGCTTGTCGCGCGAATTCCTTGATCCGGAGCAGCCCGGCAGCCATCGTTTGCATCGTATACCTCGCGCCCCAGCCTACTCCCTGACCTAACGTCGGGGTCAAGCGGCGCCGAGCCCCTTTTTGCACGGATTCTAACCCCGCATTCGGCCACCGGGCGCTATACTATTGACTGATATGGAGTCGCCGTTTTCGATCCCCACAAAGAGTCTCGCCGCGCTTTTCGCGGCGCTCTGCCTCGCGCTTCCGGCCGTGGCCGGCGCGCAGCAACAGCCTTACCCGCAGCAGGAACCCTATCCCCAGCAGCAGCCCTATCCCCAGCAGCAGCCCTACCCGCAGCAGCAGCCCTACCCGCAGCAAGGGCCCTACCCGCAACAGGAGCCATATCCGCAGCAGCAGCCGGCCGGGCCGCAGGGGCCCGCGCCGTCGTACGCGGTGCCGCCTCCGAGCTACGGACAGCACGGCGGAATCAAGGGCGTCGTGACCGGATTCGACGGTCAATGGACAGTCTACATGCACGACGACAAGGGCTACACCGACCACGTCACGCTGCACCAAGGCACGATCATCAATCCGACCGGCATTCGCCTTGTCGAAGGCATGAAGGTTACCGTCTTTGGCTACGGCGACGGTCCGACGTACCAAGCCAACCGCATCGACGTGGCCTCATCCCCCTATTCGCCGTATTACGGATACGACGGCAATCCGTACGGCAGCTACTATCCGTACGGCGGCTACAATCCGTACGGCGGCTACTACCCCGGTGCTTACGGCTACGGCTCTCCCTACGGCTACGGCTATCCTTACGGCTACGGCTATCCTTACGGCTTCGGCCTCGGCATTAACTGGGGTTGGGGTTGGGGTTGGGGATGGCGCGGTGGCGGCTGCTGCTGGGGCGGCGGCCGCGGCTGGGGCGGCCGGCCGTGGAACGGCGGCGGTGGTGGCGGCGGGACCGTTCACGGCGGCGTCCACGGCACGGTAACCGGCCGGCCTCCGCGATAGCGCAGCGAGGCGAGCGCCCTACCAGAGCGCTCCCTCCGCGACCAGCACGTAGAGAATCGGTCCGAGCCCCCACACGATACTCACCACGAACCAGACGACCTTCTTCGCCGTCGTCATGTCGCCGCGCGCGATCAAGTTGATCCACATCAGGATCATCGCGATCGGGTGCAAGATCAGTGACAGCAGAATTTCGAAGAGGAGCTTCATGCGGGCTATTGCGCCCTGCATCGCTTTGGCGCCTTCGCTCGTTATGAGAACGCAAGGAGCCCGACGATGAAGCACGACGTTACTCCCGAAATTCAGAAGACCGACGCGGAATGGCGGCAGCAGCTCGGCCCGGAACGCTACCACGTTCTGCGCGAGGCCGGCACCGAAGCGCCGTTCACCGGCACGCTGCTGCAGCTCAAAGACGACGGCACGTACGTCTGCGGTGCATGCGGTCAGGCGCTCTTCGCCGCCGATGCCAAGTACGAGTCGCACTGCGGCTGGCCGAGCTTCACCAATCCCGAGCAACAAGAAAACGTCCGGCTGCTCGACGACTCCAGCCACGGAATGCAACGCATCGAGGTGCGGTGCAAGCGCTGCGACTCGCACCTCGGCCACGTCTTCGACGACGGGCCGGGGCCCGCCGGAACCCGCTACTGCATCAACTCGGCATCGCTCGACTTCGCACCGGCCGACAAGGCCTGACGAACAAGCGTCGTGACGATCGAGCCGCAGTTTCCCGACGAACAGACCTCCGACGGCAGCTTCAAACGCCAGGAGGACGCATTTCGCGATTGGGTGCGGGCCGACGGAAGCGGCGAGTATCCCGCACAGGCGGGACGCTACCATCTTTACGTTTCGCTCGCGTGTCCGTGGGCCAGCCGCACGGTCATCGTCCGCAAGCTCAAGGGGCTCGAAGACGCGATTGGCATGACCGTCGTCGACCCGGTTCGTGACGAGCGCGGCTGGCGATTCATGCCGTCCGAACCCGATCCGCTCAACGGCTGGGCGTTCCTCAGCGAGGCCTACTTCGCCACCGATCCCGGCTACCGCGGGCGCGTCACCGTGCCGCTGCTATGGGACGCGCAGCGCAAGCGCGTCGTCAGCAACTCCGACGACGACATCATGCGCATGCTCGAAAGCGAGTTCGACGCGTTTGCGGCACATCCGAAGCTCGATCTCTATCCGCGCGAGCTTCGCGCCGAGATCGACCGGCTCAACGCGCAGCTTTACGAAACGGTCAACAACGGCGTTTACCTCGCCGGCTTCGCGACCCGTCAGGGGCCCTACGAACGCGCGGCCCGGCGCGTGTTCGAAACCCTCGACGCGATGGAAGACCGCCTGAGCGACCGGCGCTATCTCTTCGGCCCGCGGCCCGTCGAGACCGATTGGCGCTTCTTCGTGACGATCGTGCGCTTCGATCCGGTCTATTTCGGACACTTCAAGTGCAATCTGCGCCGCATCGCCGACTACCCAAACCTCTACGGCTATCTCCGCGATCTCTACCAGATCGACGGGATCGCCGAGACCGTCGATTTCGATCAGATCAAGCGCCACTATTACTACACGCACGACGACATCAATCCGACGCGCATCGTGCCGATCGGCCCGATCATGGATCTGATGGCGCCGCACGAAAGGGAGGCGCTAAGCGAATCGACGAACGCCTAGACTTCTCGGAGGGTCTCATGTTCGACGTCGAGGAGTTCGCAGTCGATTGCCGTGCCGCGCTGGCGCAAGACCGTTCGCCCGCGGCCGTTCGCGAAGTCGTCGCGCGCGCAGTTAGCGATCCCGCCGCAATCCTCGCTGCACTCGGCGAACCGGAGCGCGCGCAGATTCAACCGCTCTATCGGTCGCCCGAACTGACGATCCTCAACGTGATATGGGCCCCGAAGATGACCCTCTTTCCACACAACCACGACATGTGGGCGGTGATCGGCATCTACTCGGGCCGCGAGGACAACGTGTTTTGGCGGCGGCTTCCGGACGATTCGCACAAGGTCGAAGCGGCCGGGGCGAAATCGCTCTGCGACGGAGATGTCGTGCCGCTCGGCCGCGACATCATCCATTCGGTCACGAATCCGATCGGCCGGCTCACGGGCGCCATCCACGTGTACGGCGGCGATTTTTTCAACGCCAATCGCAGCGAGTGGGATCCCGAGTCGCTGCTCGAACGGCCCTGCGATCCACAGCGCCTCGTCCAAATTTTCGAAGAAGAAAACCGGCGGCTCAGATCGGCCTGACGGCGCCTTGACAATCGAACATATGTTCGATAGCATGGTTCTCCCATGGCGGCGCCGGCACCCTCTGCGTCCAGCTATTGCGCCCCTGCCGAGGGGCGCAAGCGAGCGTTCGAGCTTCTCAAAAACAGCCTGAGCGCTCAGCCCGTCGCCCTTCCGGCGGAAGGCCTCATTCCGACCGCGATTCCCGAACTCGATCATCTCCTCGGCGGCGGCTTCCCGGCCGGCAGCGTGGCGACGCTCGAGGGGGAGACGGGCCGTTGGAGCCTCGCGGCCGGTCTCGTGGCACGAATGACCCGCCGGAGCCTGGTCGCGATCCTCGACGACGGCGCTCTCTATCCGCCGGCCCTCGCCGAGGCGGGAGCGCGCCTCGAACGGGTCCTGATCGTCCCCGCTCGCAAGGCGCTCGCGATGGCGCGTGCGGCCGACATCCTCTTGCGCTCGCGCATCTGTCGCCTGGTGTTGATGCCGGCGATCGTTCTGCGCGACGCGATCTGGGCTCGGCTGGCGACGCTCGCGCACCGCAGCGGCGTCCTCTTGATCGTGGTCGCGGCGCACGCGGGTGCCGCGCTGACGGCCGCGGCCGCCGTGCGCTTGCACTGCGCGCCGGCGAAAATCCTGACGCACGGTCAGCGCGGGCTGTGGGGAACCGTTGCAGGTTTCGAGCTCTGCGTCGGCCTGCGTAAGCACCGGCACGCGATCGCGGGCCGAACGGTGCGCGTGCGCGTGGGATGCGAGGAGCGCGGCGATGCTGCTCTGCGTTAGCGTCGCTTCGGCGACGCAAGCGATGCCGCGCGAGCTCTGGGAGGAGATGCTCGACTCGCTTGATGCGGTTTCGCCGCTCGTCGACGACGTTCGTCCGGGTTTGGCGTTTCTCGACATGCGCGGCATCGCCGGCGACGCACCGGCGTGGATCGCACGGACGCGTTCCACGCTGCTTCCCTTCGGACTCGTGCCGAGGATCGGAATGGGGCCGAGCAAGATCGCAGCGCAGGCGGCCGCGCACGTTGCCGACGGCAGCGTTTGCGAACCCGGCGCCGAATGCGCGCTGCTCGCGCCGCTGCCGCTGGGCCTGCTGGAGATCGAACCCGCGACGATCGAACGGCTTCGCTTGCTCGGCATACGCCGGCTCGGCGATCTGGCCCGATTGCCGCACGGACCCTTCGTGCGCCGCTTCGGCACCGCGTCGTCGAGCTGGCACGAGCTCGCGCGGGGCATCGACCGCCGTCCCTTCGTCGCGCGCGGCCATGCCGTTGCGATCGAGGCGTCGATCTTCGGCGAAGGGCGCGCCGCCGACGAGGCTCAGGTATTCTTCGCTCTGCGCGTAGTGCTGGCGCGCGTCTGCTCCGATCTCGAGCGCTGCGGCAAGCGCGCCGGCGCATTGCGATTGGCGATCGAGCTGGAGGATGCCGATGCCTGCGACTTCGACGTGCCTCTCGCGACGCCGACCGCGCACGAGCGTACGATGTTCGACATGCTGCGCGCCAAACTCGAGGGCACGACGTTTGCGGCGGCGATCGTAGGACTGCGCGTCGCGGCGCTGCAGTTGGAAGAAGGAGGAGAGGCGCAGGCTCTTTTCTGCGCCGACGATCTCGATCCGCAGCGCGTGGCGGTCACGATCGCGCGGCTCGAGGCGGCGCTCGGCGCCGGCGTCGCTCGAGCCCAAACGCGCGACGCCCATCTGCTCGAGGAGCGCTTTAGCTACGAACCTTTCAGGTTGCCTCCGCGCGACATGCTCGAGAAGCCGCACGTGCATACCGAGCTGGTGCCGCAGCTGCGGCTCCTGGAAGTGCGCGAAGTCCCCGTCCTCCTGCGGGGTGGCGAGCCCGCGGTCGTCGATCGGGAAGCCGTTCGCGAATGCTCCGGTCCGTGGCGCGTTGCCGAACGGGCGCCGACCATCCCCAGCGAAGTCGGAGGGCCGGTCGCGCGCGATGAATACGACGTCGTGCTGGAGAGCGGAACCTTCGCACGCATCTACCGTCAAGGCTCGCGCTGGTACCTCCGCGGCATCTATCAGTGATCCGTGAGGAATATGCGGAGCTCCACGCTTGGTCGAACTTCAGCTTCTTGCAGGGCGGCTCGCATCCCGAAGAACTGGTAGAGACGGCGGCGCAACTCGGTCTGGCGGCGATCGCGCTGACCGATCGCGACGGCATCTACGGTGCGGTGCGATTCTCGACCCACGCGCGACAGCGCGGAGCCGAGGCGATCCTCGGCAGCGAGCTTACCTTCGAAGACGGTTCGCGCATCGTGCTCCTGGTCGAAGACGAACGCGGTTACTCGCATCTCTGCGAGCTGATCTCGCGCGCGCAGATGCGGGGCAGTAAGGGCGACGCGCGTCTTCGGCTGGAGGATTTCGAAGGCCGCAGCGACGGATTGATCGCGCTCTCCGGCGGTCCGTTCGGCCGCGTCGAGCGCGCACTCGAGGACGGTCCCGAAGCGGCGGAGCGCGAGGCCCGCCGTTTGAGCGCGATCTTCGAAAACCGCTTCTACATCGAACTCCAGCAGCATCTCACGCTCCAGGAGACGCAGCGCAACCTGCAGCTGGTGCGTCTCGCGCGGGAGTGCCGCTTGCCGATCGTGGCGACCAACGCAGTCGTCTACGCCGTCGAGGACGACGCTCTGGTCGCGGACGTGCTCGCGTGCGTCCGCGACGGCGTGACGCTCGCCGCCGCACGCGCTGCCAACCGCCTTCGCCCCAATGCCGAGTATCGTCTCAAGTCTCCCGCCGCGATGCGGCGGCTCTTCGCGCGGCATCCCGAGGCGATCGCCTCGAGCGCCGCCATCGCCCGCCGCTGCCGTTTTCGTCTCGAGCGATTGGCGGGGCAGTTTCCGCTCTTTCCCGTGCCGCCGGGAAGCTCGTCGCAACGGTATCTGCGCGAGCTCGTCTACGAAGGGGCCGCAAAGCGTTACGCCGTGCCGCTCGCGACGAACGTGGAACGGCAACTCGAATACGAGCTCGGCCTCATCGCTAAGATGGATCTAGCGGGCTACTTCTTGATCGTCTGGGACATCGTGCGCAAGGCCGGCGAGCTCGGTGTTCTCTGCCAGGGGCGCGGCTCGGCGGCGAACTCGGCGGTCTGCTACGCGCTCGGCATCACCGCGGTCGATCCCATCGGGATGAACTTGCTCTTCGAGCGCTTCATGTCCGAGGAGCGTCGCGAGATTCCCGACATCGACATCGATTTCGCCCATCAAGACCGCGAGCTCGTCATTCAGTACGTCTACGAGCGCTACGGCCGCGCGAATGCGGCGATGGTCGCCGAGGTGATCAGCTATAGAACGCGGTCCGCCATTCGCGACGTCGGCAAGGTGCTGGGCCTGAGTTTGGACGAGGTCGGCGCGATCGCGCGCGAGTTCGACGCGCGCGAGACGCTGCCCGACGATGCCGGCCCCGAGCTGCTGTTCAGCCTCTGCCGCCGGATCGCGAGCTTTCCGCGCCACCTGGGAATTCATTCGGGGGGAATGCTGATCACGCGCGACCCGCTGGTGAGCGTGGCGCCGGTCGAGTGGGCGACGATGCGCGATCGCACCGTCGTGCAATGGGACAAAGACGACCTGCAGGACCTCGGCTTGATCAAGATCGACTTGCTGGGGCTAGGGATGCTCTCGCTCTTGCGCGAGGCGTTCACGCTCTATCGGCTATGCGTCGGGCGCGGCGATTCGTGGCTGCCGCCGGCCGTCGCGCGCGATCTCCAGCTGCACACGATCCCCGCCGGCGACGAGAAGACCTATGCGATGATGCAGCGCGCCGATACGGTCGGCGTCTTTCAGATCGAATCGCGAGCGCAGCAATCGATGCTGCCGCGTCTCAAACCGGCGTGCTTCTACGACATCGTGATGCAAGTCGCGATCATCCGCCCCGGGCCCATCCAAGGGCAGATGATCCATCCGTTCTTGCGCCGGCGATCGGGTGCCGAGCCGGTGACCTATCCGCATCCCAAGCTCAAGCCGGTCCTGGAGCGCACGCTCGGCGTTCCGCTCTTTCAAGAGCAAGGGATGCGATTGGCGATCGAGGCGGCCGGCTTCTCACCGGGCGAGGCCGATCGGCTGCGCCGCGCGATGGGACACAAGCGTTCGCGCGAGCGCATGGAGGAGATTCACGCGAAGCTCGTCGACGGCATGGTCGCCAACGGCATCGATCGCGACGCCGCGGAGCAGCTCTTCCACATGCTGGAAGGCTTCGCCGACTACGGTTTCCCCGAGTCGCACGCCGCCAGCTTCGCGCTGTTGGCCTACGCCTCGGCGTATCTGAAGTGTCACCTTCCGGCCGTCTTCGCGGCGGCCATCCTCAACGTGCAGCCGATGGGCTTTTACTCGACGGAGGTGCTCGTCAACGATGCCCGGCGCCACGGCGTGGCGATCCAGCCCATCGAGGTGAACGCGAGCGGATATTGGTCGCACGTCGAGCACGACGGCGCGCTGCGGCTGGGATTCCATCTCGTGCGAGGGCTCGGCGACGTGCAGCGCAAGCGGTTGGAGTCGGCGCTCGCGGGCGGGAGCTTCGACGACGTGTTGGCCTTCGCGCAGCGAACGCAGCTCGAGCGCGAGACGCTCGAGAACCTCGCCATCGCGGGCGCCTTCGCCCCCTGGTACGCATCGCGCCGCGAAGCCATGTGGGCGCTGCGCGGCATCGACGAGCGCGAGGCGCGCGGCGAGCTCGGCGCGCTCATGGATTGCGAAGAACCGGCCGCGCAGCTCGAATCGCCGGCGCGTAAAGAGCTCGTCGCTTTCGATCTCTGGTCGACCGGCGTCACGCCGTCGGGCCAGGTGATGGAGCATTTTCGAACGCTCCTCGCCGCGCAGCGCGTCGTCCCCGCGGCGCAGCTGCAGTCGCTCCCGCCCAACGCTAGGTGCCGCGCCGGCGGACTCGTCATCACCCGTCAGCGTCCCGGAACGGCGAAGGGATTCGTCTTTCTCACGCTCGAGGACGAGACGGGACTCGTCAACGTCATCGTCCGTCCCGACGTCTACGAAGCCTTTCGGCGCCCGATCCGCAGCTCGTCAACCCTCATCGTCGAGGGAACGCTGCAGAAGGAGGGCGGCTGCGTCGACGTCCTCGCGCAGAAGATCTGGAGCTTCGACGACGAGGGCATCACTCGCACCCTCGCCATCCATAGCTTTCAGTAGACTACAGACTGCGGCATCAGAACACGGCGTTTGGAGAGTCGGCCACACCGTAGGCCCCGTCGATGCCGTCGGCCTGCGTGATCGTCTCCAACAGAATCTTAGACGAGTACGAGTAAATCGTCACCGTGCCGGGATACGTCAGGCCGAGGCCGACATTCGCGTTGAACAGCAGGGTCTCCGATTTGTTCAGCGAGGCATGGAGCGGATCGTGAACTCCGCTTGCGAAGAGCCGCGTTTGTGCGTAGGGCGGTGCGATGAGATCGATCGCGCCGGCTTGGTCGTCGGCGATTAGAACGCCATTCTTGTCGATGATCAAGCCGCCGGCGGAAACGACCGTCGCCGCCAGGAACGTCGGCGTCTTCGCGCCGCGCTTGAATTCCAAGAAATTGCCGGCACTCGGCCCCTGGTACGACACGAAGATGTCGCCCTTCGCGTCGAGCGCGACGCCCTCGGGAGAGCCCTCGACGTCGTATTGCTTGACGATGGAGTTCATACATTGTGCGAACCGGTCGACGTGCCCCGGCCTATTGGCAAAGTTGAAATCGACCACGTAGACGTTTCCAGCGTCGTCGCCACTCACGGCAATCGGATCCGCCACTCCCGAAGAATACGTGCAGATCGGCGTCCCACGGCCTTTCTTGTATTCCGTCACGCTGGCGTTGCCGGAATTCGCGACGTAGAGATTTCCTTTCTTATCGGCCCAGAGGCCGTCGGAGCCGTTGACGCCGGCGGTGATGGTCCCGACGAGGCCGTGATATGCGTTATCGAATTCGAAGACCGAGTTGCCGCCGTCTGAGACAAACAAATCGCTCTCGGCCCGCCGCTTTTTATGACCATGCAAGGGCAGGGGCGCGGGCAACGCGAGCACGGGAACGGACCCTGCGAACCGAGCGTCGCCCGACGGGAGCGATGGTGGCGGAGCGGTTAATGCGGTTGACGTGCACCCGGCCAGGACCACGGCTGCAACGATGCCGACCGACGGCGGCCGATGTGGAATCCGTCTCATTGTCTTAGTGGACAAGCGTGGTTCGCAAGGGAGCGGCGCTGGGCCTGGGACGGCGGGGACTCCGTCGCGCGGCGGAGGAACTTGCGCGCATGCACAAAGTTAACACAAACGAGCTGGAACCCACGACGTGGTCGTCGCCCAAGGGCAAGTTTGCCGGTGAGGGCATCGAGGTGTCCGAGGCGCTCGGCCGCAACCGCGACTCGACGGATCTGCTCGAGCGGCACCCCTTCGACGTCGAGATCCTCCGCATTCCGCCGGGCAAGGCGCCCTATCCGTATCACTCGCACAGCGCGCAGTGGGAGTTCTATCACGTGATGTCGGGCTCGGGAACGCTCCGGCACGATGGGGGCCCGACGCCGGTCGCCGCCGGCGACGCCTGCATCTTCAAACCGGGGGAGCCGCACCAGTTCGTCAACGACGGGGCGGAGCCGCTCGTGATCTACGTGATCGCCGACAATCCGATCGGCGAGTCGTGCCACTACCCCGACAGCGACAAGTGGGTCGTGCGATCGCCGCACCGGCGGCTGATCCGCTCCGAGGCGCTCGATTACTTCGACGGCGAGGAATGACGGGCCGGAAAACCGGGGGTCCTCGCTCGTGTTACAAGAGCAACGGCGCGCCGAAGGCCGCGTACGAAACGAAAAAGGCTGCGGAACGCGCAATCCCTCGCACTGCACGCGGCCTACAGCCGTACCGCTGCGCGACGCACGGCTGGCACCTGGGGCACTAGCGCGGGCTCGAGAACCACGGCAGGGCTCGCCCGGCACGTGAACAATGCCCGCTTTACGATGACGTCGCGCACGTATGCGCCTCTCGTCCTGACGCTGGCATTGCTCTTCGTCTTGACCGCATCTCTGGTCGTGGGCGGCTGGCTGCTGCGCTCGATCGTCGCCGACTCGTTTCGGAGCGCGGAGGGCATTCGCGTGGCGCGCATCCGCGCGGCCGACGTTCTTCGCGCGCAGCTCGACGAGGAGACCGGCATCCGCGGATACGCGACCATCCACCAGCGGGTGCTGCTCGGCGCCTACTATCAAGGCGTCGCGGCCTTTCCCGGAGCGGTGCGGCGGCTGCGGCGAGCTTTAGAAGACCGGCACCTGGGGCAGTCACTGCGAGCCCTCGACGATGCGGTGTACGTGAACCAACGCTGGAACGCGCACGTCGCAGCACCGCTGCGCTACCGTAAGAAAGCGAACTCCTACCTGGAGCTGCACGGCAAGTGGCTCGTCGACCGATTTCGCATCGACGTCGCCCGCATCGAGACCGCGCTCGCCAACGAAGAAGCGCTCATCGATCGCCGCACCGAGGGTGCGATTTTCCTCGTCGGCATCTTCGCGGCGGCGGCGGTCGTGGTCGTCGTTGTGGCGGCAGTCCTGTTTGCGGTTCAGCAATACCGGCTGGGGATGCGGCTCGAGCGACAGCGCGAAGAACAGGAGCTCGAGCGCACGAAGGCGGCCGAGACGCGTGCCGCCCTTCACGCCGAACGACGGATCGCCGACACGCTGCAGGAGGCGTTCTCGCAGCGCCTCTTTCCCACGCTCCCGACGCTGCGCTTCAGCGCAACGTATCTGCCCGCCAGCGAAGAGGCCAAGGTCGGCGGCGACTGGTACGACGCCTTGGCGCTCTCCGACAGTCGCGTGCTCGTCGCGATCGGCGACGTGACGGGACACGGCTTGGATGCGGTCATCGCCATGAACCGCACGCGGCAGCTGTTGATCTCGGGCGCGCTTCGCGATTCGGATCCCACTCGCGTGCTCGAACGCGTCAACGCCGAACTCGTTCGCGACAACGCCCCGCCGAGCACGGCGATCGCGGGAATCGTCGACACGCGCACGTACGAGTTCGTATATGCGTCGGCGGGCCATCCGCCGCCGGTCTTGCTCGAGCCCAACACGCCGGCGCGGCTGCTAGAGTTCGGATCGATGCCGCTCGGGGTAAGCGCCGACACGGCGTTCGCACTGCGCCGCGTCCCGACGTCGCCCGGGGCGATGATCGTGCTCTACACCGACGGGGTGATCGAGCACTCGCGGGATCTGGCGGCCGGTGAGGCTGCGCTGCTCGAGGCAATCGAATCGGTCGCTCGGCGTCCGCAGGCCGATATAGCGCAGGCGATCCGCGATCGAATCTTCGGCGGCCGCGGCGTTTCCGACGACGTGGCCATCCTCACCGTGCGCTTCGAAACCCCCACGGGCGGGGTTACCCTCGCGCCGGAGGGTACGGGTACGTTTACCGCGGGTGTCCGGACGGGAAAGCTCTCGAGGTCGGGCCCGACTGCACTTCGGAGGATTGCGTGAACCAAAGCGATCCAATTCAAACGATTCGTCTCAGCGGCGAACTGGAGATCGGTCGCAAGAACGAGATTCGCGACGCATTGCGTCGCTCTGAGACCGCCGGCGCCGTCCTCCTGGACTTGGCGGACGTGACGTATGCCGACTCGATCGCCCTCACCGAGCTGTTGCGCTTCTGCGTGACGGCCCAGCGCGACAATCTACCGGTGGCCCTGGTCATTCGGACGCCGCAGTTCGCCCGGCTCGTGCAGTACGCGGGCCTCGCCGGCGCATTCAAGATCTTCGCCGAACACGGCGAGGCGCTCGACTACCTCGTGGAGCAGGCTCGGCGGTGAGCCGGGCCTCGGAGCTGCGTCTGCGCTGCCCCGCGCAGTCGCGAAACGTCGCCCAAGTCCGGCACGCCCTCGAAGCATTCTTGCAGGCGCTGCAGTTCGATCGGGATTCCCTCGACGACGTGACGACCGCTGCGGGCGAGGCGCTCGCCAACGTCGTCGAGCACGCCTACGCGCGAAGCGCGACGCACGACGCGCGCTCTCTCGAGCTTCGAGCACGGGTGCTGCGCGGGGGCAAGCTCGCGATCGACGTCTCCGACGATGGATCGTTTGTCGATCGTACGCCGCTTCCGGGCAGAGGCTTCGGTCTGCGAATCATCCGTGCCGTGGCCGGCAAGCTCACGATCGATACGGCCGAAGGAACGCGCTTGCGGATGACGTTCGACGGTCTTCCGCGCGGCGCGCGCAGCATCGCCAAATAATGATGCACGTCATTCTTTTCATCGGGGGATTCAGCGCGAGCGCTCGCGTAAGGTAGCTCAGGTCACCCTGCTACAAATAAGGAGAACGCGCATGCGTTGTACTCGGCCGCTGGCTTTTGCGGCTCTCGCGCTCTTCCTCGCAGCCTGTAACGGAAACACCAACCTCCCTGCGGCGACGCCCAACCTGCCCGCGGCAAACACGCCGCCGTCGGCGGTCGCTCATCCTCCGCAGATCGCGGCGCTGCGGCGAGTTCACCGCTCGTCGGGCAGCGGCAAGATCCAACACGTCATCATCATCGTTCAAGAGAATCGTTCCTTCAACAATCTTTTCTACGGCTTCCCCGGCGCAACGACGGCAACGTATGGCTACACGCACAGCGGTCAACAGGTAACGCTGCAGCCAGTCGGGTTGGAGACGACGTGGGACCTCGACCATAGCTCGACGTCGTTCTTCCAGGCCTGCAACGGCACCGGAAGCTTTCCCGGCACCGATTGCCAAATGAACGGCTTCGACGAGGAGTACGTCGGCTGCGGCCATCAGGGTCAGCAGCAATGCCCCAACCCCAATCCCCAGTACAGCTACGTGCCGCACACCGAAACCAAGCCCTATTTCGAGATGGCTAAACAATACGTGCTGGCCGATCAGATGTACGCGTCGAACTTCGACGCGAGCAGCTTCATCTCACATCAATACATTATCTCCGGCCAAGCCGAATCCGCCGTCAATTATCCGTACGGCGCCTGGGGCTGCCCCGGCGGCTCGGGCGACCTAATCGGTAAGGTAACGCAGCAGCGTCAGATCAACGGCACCGAAGTCGTCTGCTGGGATCCGACCACACTGGGCGACGAGCTCGATTCCGCCGGCATCTCGTGGGGTTTCTATACCGCCACGATCAACGGCGACGGCAACATCTGGAGCGCCTATCAGGCGATCAAGCACATCTATTACGGCGCAGACTGGCAAAAAGACATCATCACGCCGCAGACGCAGTTCTTCAGCGACGTGTCGAACGGCAAGCTGCGCGCCGTCAGCTGGATCACGCCGACGTGCGGGAACTCCGATCACGCGGGGTGCGGCTCGAACAAAGGCCCGTCGTGGGTCGCGTCGCTGGTCAACGCGGTCGGCGAATCGCAATACTGGAAGTCGACCGCGATTTTCATCTTCTGGGACGACTACGGCGGCTGGTTCGATCCGGAGCCGCCGACGATGCTCGACTACGACGGGCTCGGCCTTCGAATCCCTATGGTAATCGTCTCGCCCTACGCGAAGAAGAATTACGTCTCACACGTGCAGTACGAACACGGAAGCATCCTGCGCTTCATCGAGGACCTCTTCGGGCTGGGACAGCTTGCCGCGAGCGACGCACGCGCGACCTCGCCGGAGAAAGATGCGTTCAACTTCAAGAAGGGTCCGCGCAAGTTCAGAGTCATCAACGCTCCGAACGATAAGGCGTACTTTATGCACCAGCCGCGCGACACGCGGTGGCCAGATACGCAGTAACCTCACTCAGCAAGGAGACCCTGCATGCGTTGTAGTCATCTCGGAAGACGGTCGCTGACAATCGCGGCCGTTGGGACCTTCCTCTCTGCTTGCAACGGCAACAGCGTCACGACCACCCCGCCGGCATTGCCCGCGGCCAACGGGCCTCCGGCGGCCGCGCAAGCGATCGTCCCGGCGCGGCCGCGCGTCCGGCGGGGCGTCATTCGATCCGCCGGCGCGGGCAAGATCAAGCACGTGGTCATCATCGTTCAGGAGAACCGCTCCTTCAACAATCTCTTCTACGGTTTTCCCGGCGCCAAGACGGCCAAGTACGGCTATAACACGTCGAATCAAAAAATCACGATGCAGCCCGTCGGGCTCGAGACGACGTGGGATCTCGACCACAGCTCGACGTCGTTCTTCCAGGCGTGCAACGGAACGGGAAGCTTCCCGGGCACCGACTGTCAGATGAACGGCTTCAACCAGGAGTGGGTCGGTTGCGGCGGGGGTGGCCAGCCGAAGTGTCCCAACCCCAACCCGCAGTACAGCTACGTGCCGCACACCGAAACGAAGCCGTATTTCTTCATGGGCAAGCAGTACGTCTTGGCGGATCAGATGTACGCGTCGAACTTCGACGCGAGCAGCTTCATCTCGCACCAGTACATCATCTCGGCGCAGGCCGAGTCGGCGGTGAACTATCCGTGGGGCTCGTGGGGCTGCCCCGGCGGATCGGGCGACATGATCAGCACGGTCAATCAGCAACGGCATATCGGCGGCTACGAAGTCGTCTGCTGGGATCCGACGACGCTGGGCGACGAGCTCGACTCGGCGGGTATCTCGTGGGGATTCTATACCGCCACCGTCAACGGAGACCTCGGCATCTGGAGCGCCTATCAGGCGATCAAGCACATCTACTATGGCGCAGACTGGCAAAAAGACATCATCACGCCGCAAACGACGTTCTTCAGTGACGTCTCGAACGGCAATTTGCGCGCGGTCAGCTGGATCACCCCGACGTGGGAGAACTCCGACCACGCGGGCTCCGGCTCGAAGACCGGCCCCTCATGGGTCGCGTCGCTGGTCAACGCGATCGGGCAATCCCAATACTGGGATTCGACCGCGATCTTCATCTTCTGGGACGACTACGGCGGCTGGTACGACCCGGAGGCGCCCGCGCTGCTCGACTACGACGGCCTCGGGCTGCGAATCCCGATGCTGATCGTTTCGCCGTACGCACGCAAGGGGCGGGTCTCGCACGTCCATTACGAGCACGGCAGCATCCTGCGGTTCGTCGAAGATATCTTCGGCCTCGGACGCCTCGCCGCAAGCGACGCGCGCGCTGCCTCGCCCGAGACGGACGCCTTCAACTTCAAGAAGGGCCCCCGCCAGTTTCAGACGATCCCGTCGGAGTACGACAAACAGTACTTCATGCACCAGCCGATCGACACGCACCCGCCCGACAACCAATGAGGCCGAACGCAGCGGCGGCCGCCGCGCTGTTGCTGTCGGGCTGCACCGCCGCCGGCGTCTCGCCGGCGGCGGCCCCCGCCTCCGCGCCGCTGCGTCAGGCGCGCCTCAACGGTGCGAGCGGCAAGATCAAGCACGTCGTTATCGTCGTTCAGGAGAACCGCTCGCTCAACAACCTGTTCTACGGCTTCCCGGGCGCGAAGACCGTGAAGTACGGGTACGACTCCTACGGCCGGAAGATCAAGCTCGCCCCGATCGGGCTGGAGACCGCGTGGGACATCGATCACAGCTCGACGTCGTTCTTCCAAGCCTGCAACGGGACGGGGAGCTTCCCCGGCACCGACTGCCGCATGAACGGCTTCAACCTGGAGTACGTCAACTGCGGCCAGGGCGGACCGTCGTGCCCCAACCCCGATCCCCAATACGGCTACGTTCCGCACTCTGAGACGACGCCGTATTTCGCGATCGGACGGCAATACGTCTTGGCCGACGAGATGTACGCGTCGAACTTCGACGCGAGCAGTTTTATCTCGCATCAATACATCATCTCGGGACAGGCCGAGTCGGCGGTCAACTACCCGGCCGCCAATTGGGGCTGCGCAACCGGCCCTGGCAACTATATCAACATGGTCACGCAGCAGCGCGAGATCAAAGGCCGGGAGCAGGCCTGCTGGGATCCAACGACGATGGGCGACGAGCTCGACGGAGCCGGCATCTCGTGGGCGTATTATACGACGAAGACGTTCGGCGACGGGAACATCTGGAGCGCGTATCAAGCCGTCAAACACATCTACGATGGCCCCGACTGGAAGCAAGACGTGATCACGCCGCAGACGCAGTTCTTCGACGACGTTTCGAACGGAAAGCTGCGGGCGGTGAGCTGGATAACGCCGACCTGTGCGAACTCCGATCACGCAGGATGCGGCTCGAACACCGGCCCGTCGTGGGTCGCGTCGCTGGTCAACGCGATCGGGGAGTCGCCCTATTGGAATTCCACCGCGATATTCATTTTCTGGGACGACTATGGCGGCTGGTACGATCCGCAACCCCCCGCCATGGTCGACTACGACGGGCTCGGCATGCGAATCCCGATGCTGGTCGTCTCAGCGTACGCCCGCAAGGGACACGTGTCGCACGTCCACTACGAGCACGGCAGCATCCTGCGCTTCGTGGAAGACGTCTTCGGCTTGCCGCGGCTTTCCGCCAGCGACGCTCGGGCGGCGTCGCCTGCGACGGATTGCTTGCGCTTCGATCGGGCGCCGCGAAAGTTTGAAGTGATTCCGACCACGTTGCACAAAGAGTACTTCATGCACCGGCCGCTCGACGCGCGCGTACCCGACGCCGAATGATTTGATCGCGCGGCGGAGCTTCTTAGCCTCCCTCGGCGCGGCCGGTCTCGCGCCGGTCGCGGCCGGAGCGGCAAGCACGACGGCGCAGCCGCTGCGTTCGTCGCTCGTGCTAAGCGGCGGCGGCGCGCGCGGCGCCTATGAGGCCGGCGTCGTCGGGGCGCTCGCGGCGGTCGCGGGGGTCGGGGACGGCGCGGCGCTTCCGCCCTACGAGCTGGTCTGCGGGGCATCGATCGGTGCGCTCAACGGCTGGTTCGTGGCGACGGGGCAATACCGAAAGCTGCGCGAGCTGTGGTACGGCATCGCCGGCGCACGGATCATTCGTCCGAAACGTCAGTACGCCGCGCTGCGCGACCCCGAGAGCGGGCTGCTCGACCGTGCCGCCGCCGCGGTCAGCCTCGCCGGCCTCGCGCGCAATCAGAGCGGAATCTTGCAGAGCGACCCGGTCGCGGACTGGATCGCCGGCAACGTCGATCCCTCGCTCCCGCTCGTGATGCCGTTGATTTGGGCGGTGACGAACCTGACGCATCAGCGGCCCGAATACTTCTTCCTCGACCCGCGCGAACGGACGGCGGGCTTTAGCGAACGCGTGACGCGGGCACTGAGGGTTTCGCTCGGTCCCCAGACGGAAGTGCGCGAAGCCACGCCGGACCTGCTGCACAAGGCGCTCTTTGCGTCGGCCGCGATTCCCATCGCATTCGATCCGGTGATGATGCCGGGACCGGACGGCACGCTCAACGCCTACTGCGACGGCGGCGTCGCGAGCAACTCGCCGGTCGGCATCGCGCACTCGATCGCGGACGCAGCCGACGTGATCTTGCTCGATCCGCCGTTCGAGCCCGAGCCGGGGCTCGACGACGCCGTCGAGGTCGCGTTCGGCGCGTACGGCACGATGCAGCGCAAGCTGCTCGAAGTCGAGATGCGCACGGCCTACTTTCAGTCGGTGGGACGACGCGCGCTCGACCGCCTCACCGCGACCGAGCTCGGCCGGGTGACGCGCGGAAACAGACTGCTCGCGAACTACGTCGAGAGCGTTCCGCAGACCGAATTGCGATATATCCGGCCAACTAAGACGTTGCCGGTTACCACCGTCGGCTTCTCCGACGCGGCAGGCATCGTCGAGTCCTACCGCACCGGATGGGAAGACGTCGCCCGCGGCTTTTCGCCGTACGACTGGGAGACGTTCGTCCTCTAAGCCGCTTTATTTGCCCGACGGCATCGCCAGGAAGCCGTTCGTATTTCCCCCGCCGTCGACGTAGTAGCCCACCAAATCGTGGTGGTTCTGGATCCCCGAAATGACCGTCGTTCCATTCGCGCCCGGATCGTCGATCGGCGCGATCCATAGCGGCGTGCCGAGCAGATTGTCGAGCACGAAGCCGTGGACACTGCCCACCGAGTCGGTGTACATGCCGGCGATCTCGTCCTGCCAGTTGATGCTCAGCGCCTCGGTCATCTTGGCGCTTCCTTTATAAGTGAACTCCGTGTAGACGCCACCCTTCAAGAAGAATCCTTCGGTCGACCCGTCGGATTTCGTGAAGTAGCCGACGACGTCGCCCTTGCCGTTGATGCCCGACGCCACGGCGCTGACCGAGCCGGGAGGGACGATGCCGTGGAACTGGCCGGTGGGTACGATGAGCTCGAAGGCGTGCTTGACGTTGTTCGTGTCGGTGTAGTAGCCGACGCCGAGGTTCGAATCGCTTAGGCCGAGGATCTTGGTCACGTTCGTGGAGCCGTGGGTATGCGGGTCTTTGTAACTGAGCCAGAAGCCGTTGGACGTGTAGATGAACCCGAACGTACCGACGTTAGTCGTATACCAGCCGGCGATGTCGTTGTGGTTGTCCATGGCCGTGACGACGGTGTTGGTCGCTGCGGGATACACCTCGGTGCGGTAGTGCGAGTTGCCGTACTTGCGGATGATGTAGCCGACGCTCGGATCGGAGCGGCTGCCGCTGCCGTAGTAGCCGCAGATCTTGCCGAGATTGTTGACCCCGAGCAACTCGTTGAACTTCGGATCGTCCTGATTGTCTAGCGTCTTGAACGTGTAGGCGCTGGTCCTGCGCACGCCGCTGCTTGCGTCGTTTACGGGCGACGTTAACGCAGGGGTGGCCGATGAAGGTCCGCTGCATGCCGCGATCCCCGGAACGACGATTCCGAGGCCGAGGACGGTCAGCGCTTGCTTACATGAGCGAAGTAGAGAGTGAGACATGTGAAGTTCCCTCATTTGGAATGGCGATAGAAGACGGGTCTCGGCCTCCGCCACGGGACAGCACGAAGCGAGGGGCTCCTCAAACGCTTGGAGAGACCCCAGTCGATGTCCAATGGTACCCCGATCCCGCTAGGTATATTAGAAGTAGATGCAAAGTTTGCCAAGCGGCCCTATCCTTGGAGGCTATTTGGTACTAGTATATTCGTACTACTAGTTTTGCTTCCTGGCGCCCCCAGCGCCGAAAGGCTTAGACATAAATGCGTAAGATGATCGTCGTGGCTTCCCTTGCCGTAGCCGCTGCATTGCTTGGCGGCTGCGCCGGTGGCGGCCTGTCCGGCGGTTCAATGCTGCCCTCAGCGAGCCAGATGCATAATGCCGAGGTGGTCGGCGGCGGCCCAGCCATGCGCCCGGGCGAGGTGGTCGGCGGCGGGCCGGCGATGCGCCCGAGCGAGGTGGTCGGCGGCGGCCCGGCGATGCGCGGTAACACCCGCATGCACCGGCACGAGGTGGTCGGCGGCGGTCCGGCGATGAGGCCCGGCGACGTCACTGGGGGTGGCCCGGCCGTGAGGCCCGGCGACGTAATCGGCGGTGGCCCGGCGCCTCGGAGCCACTAGGCCGTATTGGAAGGGACCGTGCGGCCGATGTGGTACAATGGCGGCAGCATTGTCCGGCGATAAAAACGCGGGGCCCTAAAATCATGCTTTTAACCAGTTGATGGGGACGATGTTTACAAGCGCGATACTTAGCCGCTCCGGCTTCGAGGCCGGAGAGTTCGATCGGGCATACGCGGCTGCGGACTTTGACCGCTGCCGTCAGCTCGTTGCCGCCGCGGATGGCTTCGATGCCGTCCTTGCGGGAGCGCGCGTCGCGATCCGCGAGCGCCGCTACATGGAGGTCATCGCAGCCCTCTCCGACATCCCGAAGGACTGTCCCGAGGCCCGACTAGCCCGCGACGTGCTGCTCGGCGCGGCGCTCGGGTTCACGCGGGACTTCGCCGCCGGCCGCCGGCTGATCGACCGCGCGCTGACCGCGATGGGGCGCGACCACGAGTGGTATTACGATGCGGTCCACTATCGCGGTCTGATCGCATGGATGAAGCAAGACTACCGCGACGCCGCGCAGGCCGCTGAGGAGCAACTCGAGTCCGACGACCGGAACAACCGGGCCCGGGCGCGGATCCTGCTCTCATGGGTTGCGCTGCGCCGCGGCGAGATTCTACGCCAGGTCGACGAGCTGCAGAAGGCACTCGACGAGCTGGATCAGGCCGACCTGCCCGACCAATACCTGCGCGCCAACGCCCTCACCACGCTGGGGCTGCTCTGCCGAGAGCTGCCGCTGCAGGAGGTGGGCGATCGCGTCCGCAGCGTTTTCGAAGCACTTCCGTGGACGCCGGCGCTGCAGCTCGACCGTTTCCACGTAACGCGTTTCCTGGGCGCCATCGACGAACTCGACGGTAACGAGCTGGCCGCCTTTGCCGGTTTCCGCAAGGCCGCCCGGCTGGCGCCCTCGGAGCATTGGAGCGTCTTCTGCTACCTCGATCGCGCGCTGCTCGCGAAGAATACCGGCGAGATGGCCTTCGCGACGGAGCAGCTGCTCGAGGCGCACGAGATCGCGCAGCGCGTGCCGTGGAACGAGGCAAACGGCGAAGAGCGTGCGGCACTGCTCGTGCTGGCAGAGCTCTTCGCGCACGACGATCCTCCGATCGCGGAGCAGTATCTCGCGCGATTCCGAACGCTCTCGAGCTCGGTCATCCCCATCCTATCGTATGGGACCGACCCGCGCGTCAAAGGATTCGAGGCTTACTCGCAGGGCATCGCGTGGCTGCGCCTCGGAGACGCCGACGAAGGAAAGGCGGCGCTCACCGAAGCGTGGTCGATCTTCGAGGACTTCAACTATGCCTGGCGAGCGGCGCTCTGCGCGTTGGCCATGTTCGACGCGACGCACGACCGGCGTTGGGCGACGCGGGCGGCGCGTCAGATCGAGCCGTGGCCGCACAGCTGGATAGCCCGCCGGGTCGCCGAGGCATCGAGCAACTCGGTGCTGCGCTTGGATCGGATCCCGCCGGCGAAGCGCGAGGTTCTGGAGCTCGTCCGGGCCGGACGCAGGAACACGGAGATCGCGAAAGAGTTGGGCCGCAGCCCGAACACCGTGCGCAACCAGCTTTCGCAGCTCTTCCAGACCTTCAACGTCAAGAGCCGCGCCGAGCTGGTGGCCGTGCTCTCGAAGCCGGTGGTGCCGATCAACGCGTTCATGCGCCGCCATAACAACAACTAGCGTTTAGCCAGATTCCTAGGCAACGAGGGCTGCGGGTTCGCGGCCCTCGTTTTTCCATAAGTGGGTATGAAAGCGACGTGGCGCGCAACGGGGGCGAGACGCGGCCGGCGTCGATCGCTCAGAAGGCGAGCGCAGAACTCGTCGGCACCTTCGCGATCACCCTCGTCGCGACAACGGTCGACGTGCTCTACTTCACGCGCGCCGGCAACGTCGACTTCGTGTCGCGATGGCTCGCGCGCGGATTCATTACGACGGCGCTGATCTATGCGTTCTCCGGCGTCTCGGGCGCGCATCTCGACCCCGCGGTCTCGCTCGGCTTCGCCGTTCGCCGCGCGATGCCGGTCGGGCAAATGCTGTGGTACTGGGTAGCGCAGTTCGCCGGCGGATTCGCCGCGGCGCTATTGATCTTCGCGTTTTGGGGCCACACGATCGCGCTCGGTGCGAGCCATCCCGGCCCGCAGTTCAGCCGCGCCGAGGCCGCAATCGCCGAAACGATTGTGACGTTCATACTGATGACCGTGATCCTGATGACCGCCGCGGAGGACGCGGCGATCGGCAAGCAATCCGCGCTGGCCGTCGGGCTGACCGTCGCCGCGTGCGGTTTCTTCGACGGACCCATCAGCGGCGCGTCGATGAATCCCGCGCGCTCGATCCCGCCGCAAATCCTGGGCGGTATCGCCGATCTCGCGTGGATCTACGCGGCGGGGCCGTTCGCCGGCGCGCTCCTGGCCGCGTTGATCGCGACGCTGTTCTTCGCCCGGCCCAATCGCGGCGAGCGGCGAGCGGCTAAGGGGCGTTGACCGGCCGCACCGACAGCGGAACCTTGCCGAGGGCGCGAAACGTCCGCTCCTCTTCCCACTGCGGCCACCATCCGGCGACCAGCGTGTCGAGCGGCCCCCAAATCACAACCCAGCCCGCAACGATGAGGCTCTCCACGGCGAGCGTGCGCAGCGGCTCGGGCACGAATGCGAGGCGCCCGACCGCCGCCGACGCCGCCAGGCTTATCCCGAAGAAGAATATGCCGACCAGCAGCGTCCGCAAACCCACCCACCGCATCGCCGCGAGTTTGCGGCGCGCCTCGGCGACGGCGTGATCGCAGTAGCGGCGGAACGCGCGCTGCACGTCGGCCTCGGTATGCCGCGCCATCGCCGCCGCCGGCACCATCACGCACAGACGAACGGTCCGCAGTTGTGAGACGAGATGCGGGAGCTGCGCCAGCCGGGCTATGCTCCCGATCGTTTCGACGTCGTCGGCGAACGGGTCGAACTCCCGCTCGCGAAAGAGGTCGCGAACGTCGTCGACGTTGATCTCGATCGACTTCTCGTGCGTGGACGGCATGATCGTTCTAGTCTCCTCTCGCGGCGGCGCGGAAAAGGGTTCGCGCCGAGCCGGGCGTGAACGTCTCGACGTGCAATTTCCTACCGGCACGGTCGTTTTCTTGTTTTCGGACATCGAGGGCAGCACGCGCCGTTGGGAGCGCTACGGCGACGCGATGCGCGACGCCTTGCGCCGGCACGACGAGATCCTGCACTCCGAGATCGAGGCGCATCGCGGCTACGTCTTCAAGACGATCGGCGACGCGTTTTGTGCGGCGTTCTGGACGATCGGCGACGCGCTTACGGCTGCGGTCGGCGTCCAGCGGCGCATCGCTCGCGAAGACTTTGGCAGGATCGAAGGCCTTGCCGTGCGGATGGCGTTGCACGCCGGCGAGACGGACGAACGCGGAGGCGACTATTTCGGTCCGGCGGTGAACCGCACCGCGCGCCTGCTCTCGGCCGGACACGGCGGCCAGATCCTGCTTTCGCGCGTCGCGGCGGACCTCGCCGTTTGTGACCTTCCCGACGGCATCACGCTGCGCCATCTCGGCACGCTACCGCTGCGCGACATCGACGAGCCCGAGAGCGTCTACCAGCCGGTCGGGGCCGAACTGCGCGCTGAGTTCAAACCGCTGCGCGCGCTCGAGACCCCGCCCAACAATCTTCCGCGTCAGACGACGAGCTTCGTCGGCCGCAACGACGACTTGGTGCGAGTCGAGACGCTGTTGCAGGGCGGGGCGGTGGTCACCATCGTCGGAGCGGGGGGCATCGGCAAGACGCGGCTCGCTCTGGAGGTTGCGGCGAGCCTGCTCGCCGACCAGCGCGACGGCGCGTGGTTCGTGGACCTGTCGTCGATCGTCAACGCGCCGGCGGTGCCCGACGCGATGCTCTCCACGCTGGGCGCGCCGCGTTTGCCGGACCGCGCTCCCGCGGATTCGCTCCTCGCGTTTCTCGAGAAGCGCGAGTTGCTGCTGATCCTCGACAACAGCGAGCATCTCGTCGGCGCGGTCGCCGATATCGCCGCGCAGCTTGCAGCGCGCTGCCCGCACGTGACGCTGCTCGTAACCAGCCGCGAGCCGCTCGACATCTCGTGCGAGCGAATCTATCGCCTGGAAACCCTAGATCCGCACGCCGCGGCTCAGTTGTTCGCCGATCGCGCCCGCGCGGCCGATCCCGCGTTTCGCGCCGAGCGCGACGCCGCCGCGATCGACGAGATCTGCGAGCGGCTCGACGGCATCGCGCTGGCCGTCGAGCTCGCAGCGGCGCGCGTGCGCGCGATCCCCGTCGCGGAACTGGCAGCGCATCTGCAGCTGCGGCTCCTGTCCGGCGGCCGCGACCGGCGCCCGCGCCAGCAGACGATGCGCGCGCTCATCGATTGGAGCTACGACCTGCTATCGGAGGGCGACCGGCGGGTGCTTCGGCGGTGCTCGGTATTCGTTCGCGGCTTCACGCTGGCGGTCGCACGCGAGGTGTGCGGTGACGGCGCGGGCGAGCTCGAGATGCTCGAGGCGCTGGGCTCGCTCGTCGACAAGTCGCTGGTCGTCGCCGACGCACGGGCAGCCCGTTATCGCCTGCTCGAGCCGATTCGCGAGTACGTCACGCAGAAGCTCACCGAAGAAGGAGCGCTGCAAGAGACTATGCGCCGGCACGCCGCCGCGTTCGCGGCGGTCGCTCGAGCGGCGTACGATGAGTACGACACGGATCCCGCTCCCGACTGGCTCGCGCGGACGGAGCGCGACCTCGCAAACTTTCGCGTCGCGCTGCGCTGGACCGTCGAGGAAGAGAACGATCGCGCCCTCGGCGCCCGCATCGCCGCCGGCACCAGCCCGATCTTCGTGCGGCTCGCGCTGCTCGCCGAGGGCATCGATTGGTGCGAGCGCGTCTTGACCGCTGCGTCGGCGCTGCCGGAGACCGTCGAAGCGCCGCTGCGCTACGGGCTTTCCATGCTCTACGGCAACCAGGGCGTGGTGAAGAAGGTGCTCGCGCAAGCGCTGGCCGCCGCCGAGCTCTACCGCCGCACTGGGGACGAGCGAGGCCTCAGCCGCGCGCTCTCGCAGGTCGCCACGCGGTTCGCATCCGAGGGCCGTCACGACGAATCGCGATCCGCCGCGCTGGAAGCGCTGGACCTGGCGCGCGCGAGCGGCGACCGGCGGCTGTTGGCCGACACGCTACGCCGTTGCGCGACCGCGTTCGCGACCGAAGGCGTCGAGCGCGTGCGCGCGCTTTTCGCCGAAAGCGTCGAGCTCTTCGGGCCACTCGGGCGCGACGAGGAAACCGCGCGCGCTCTCGAATGGTGGGGGCAATGGGAGGCGGAGGCCGGCGACTACCGGGCGGCGGCGGATCGCGTGCTCGAGGCGCGGTCGCTCGCGCGCAGCGACCTCGCGACGATGTACTACGCGAGCAACCTCGCGAGCTTCTATCTGGCGATTGGGGATCTCTCGCGCGCGCAGCCGTTCGCTCGCGAATCGCTCGCGCTGGCGGCCAAGGCGCGCCATCCGATTCTCGTGCCGGCGGCAATTGCGTACATCGCGATCGCCGAGCGAGACCGCGACGTTACGCGGGCGGCGCGGCTTTTTGCCTTTGCCGAGGCGGCGCTTCGCGCCGCCGACTGGGAACTGGTCGATTACGAACGCGCGCTGTTCGAGCGCCTTCGCGCCGCTCTCGCCGAGGCCGTACCCGAACCGGAGCTGTCGCGCCTGCTCGAGGAGGGTGCGGCCTGGAACGAGGACCGCGCGGTCGACAGCGCGCTATCGGTCTAGAGTTTCAGGCCTACCTAGCACTGTTTTAGCCCGCCGACGTCCGCGTCCGCACCCGGCTTGGCGTAGTAGCACTGCTGTTTCATGGTAAACGTGCCGCTCTCGGTCGAGCAGCCGTTGGCGGACTGATACGAGCCATGCAAGGTATGTTTCGCCGTGTCGTACGTCCCGCCGATCGTAAAGACGCAGACCGTCGAGCCGAGCGTAGCCGCCGCGGTGCCGGTAAACGCCGTGCCGCTCACCTCGAACGACGCGGACATCGCCGACGAGTGCGATTCTTCCATCTGCGTCATCGAGCCGCCCACGGCCGTTTGATACTGCGCGAAGGACGCCGCGATCGTGCCTTTTTTATACACGCTGTCCTTGACGTTGCCGGCGTATTCGCCGCTATAGTTTCGAGTCGTTGCGTCGCCGCTCGCGCGTGCCGCGGTGCTCGATTGCCCGGTTCCCACGGCCGGCGCTCCCGCGCCGCCGCTACCGCAGGCGGCCAGGGCAACCGCCATGGCGAGCGTGAGGGATGCTAGTCCCAATGCGTTCTTCATGGAGGATGATACCGCTCGAAGCTACTAAGAGCCTCTCTAACGTTGCGTTTGGAGGAGCGGATGAGGAGCTTTTTGCTGAGCGGCTCGGCGCGGGCGATGCTCGTGGCCGCGTTGATGCTGCCGGTGTGCGGCCCCGCGATTGCGGGCACGACCGGCACGATCACCGGAACCGTCGTCGATGCGACGACGAGGGCGCCGATCCCGGATGCGCGCGTCACGGCTTCGAGTCCGTCGCAAGTGGCGCACGTTACGAGCGACGCGTCCGGACGCTTTATCTTCCTCTCGCTCGGACCCGACACGTACACGATTTCAGCGGAGCGGCCCGGCTACACGATGGTGTCGGTGGCCGGCATCTCGGTCTTCGCCGACCAGAGCCAATCCGTGCCCATCGCGCTCCAGAAGAGCCTCAAAGAGATTGCGCGCGTGCAGTCGCGCTCGTCGCTGAGTCCGGTGCGGTCCGGAACGGGCACCGACGTCTACTCCGTCAACCCGGCGCTGACCGGCGCCGCGTCGACGCTGGGCGGCGGCGGCGGACTCAACAACGCCTACTCGGCGATCGCCTCGATGCCGGGTTCGTACGTTCCGCCGAACCAGGTGGGCGTCAATCAGACCGTTTACATCCGCGGCGGGTACTACGACCAGATCGGCTACGAGTACGACGGCGTCCCGATCAATCGGTCGTTCGACAACTATCCCGGCAACTCCGAAACGACGCTCGGTCAACAGGAGCTGCAGATCTATACCGGCGGCGGCGGGGCGGACGCCAACGCGACCGGGCTGGCGGGCTTCATCAACCAGGTCATCAAGACCGGCACGTATCCCGGCTACGCGACGGGCGGCTTAGGCCTTGGAACGCCGACGTTCTACCACGATGCCCGTGTCGAGGCCGGCGGATCGACGCCCGACCGGATGTTTTCGTACTACGTCGGCATCAGCGGCACGAACCAGGCGCTGCGGTACTTCGACCAGTACAACGGCGCCAGCCTCATATCGTCGATCCCGTATGGCTACTGGCCGTCGTACGTCACCACGCAACTCCCCTTCTGGCCGGCCGTCTATCCCGGCTGCCGAAACAATACGACGTACAGCAATCCGGCCGTCAAGAAGGGCCTCATCTCCAACGACCCGGGTTGCTTCGGCTCGTATCCGTCGAACTTCGGGCAGCCGTCGGCGTTTAATAGCCGCGACGTGGTTGCCAACGTCCACGTCGGCATCCCGCACCGGAGCGATGCCGGTCGCGACGACGTCCAGCTGCTCTTCATGTCGTCGGCAAACTACACGCAGTTCTACTCGAGCCTCGACGACGCGGGTCCGCTGGGCATGGGCATAGAGAACGACGGCCTGTTGGAGTCACCGCCCGACTTCTACGACGGGCATATCAACCAGTGGGGCGACTTCTACACGTTTCCCACCAACACGCAGTGGCTCGCGTCCGCCTCGACGCCGAAGATCGCCTACTTCTATCCGGGATCGCCCACGGGGCGCTGCGCCAATGTGACCGACGTTCCGAACGCGTGTCCGCTCAACGGCCACGGCGTGCAAATCGCGCAGCTGGTGCCGTCGAACTTCCGCGACGCGCGGTGGGACACCGCCAACATCTTCAAGGTCCAATATCAGAAGAACCTCGGCACGACGGCATACCTGCGGTTCTTCGGATATACGTTCTACTCGAACACCAACCGGGCAACTCCCAACGGCTGGGGCAACAACGTGTCGCTGGGCGTGACCAACTACCAGTACGAGGTCGACTCGCACACCGGCGGCCTCGAGATGCAGTTCGCCGATCAGCTCTCCAGCCAGCACCTGCTCGAGGGCATGGTCTCGTACATCACCTCGAACACGCTGCGTTATGCGAACCGCAACTACGACAATTCCGGCGGGCAGCAGGTCAGCAACTTCACCAACGGCTCCGAGTGCTTCGCGACGGGAAACAGCCCGCGCTACCATCTCGGCGATCCGGCGCCGTGCAACAAGTACGTCTCGCAGGGCCGCTTCGACGCGCCCTACGGCTATCTCGGTAGTCAGGATCCGTGCGCGGACGGCGAAGTCCCCGCGGGGTCGCCGGCCTGCGCCGGCGGTGCCTCGATGCGGCTGACCTACCTCGGAGGCATGGCCGACATCAATGCGGTCGTTCCGAAGCTGACCAACGCGTCGTTGAGCGATCAGTGGCGCCCCGGCGACAAGTGGTACATCAATGGTGCGGTGCGCTTCGAAGGCGACACCTACGGCCTTGCGAACACCAACGATCCCGCGACGAACTTCTGGTTCGCGGCCGCGCAGCGCGAGTTTTGCGTGAACCCGGTCACGCGGCAGCCGATATTCGTGCCGCAGCCCCCGCAGAGTATCTACGTCTACACGCCCTACGTCTCGTTCAAATGCCCGATCGACAAGTCGACCGGCACGCCGGTGCAGACGGTACATCCGAACGGTACCGACGGCATCCTGCTGACGAACGCCTACCCGTCATCGTATACGGTCTCGTACGTACTGCCGCGCGTCTCGATGACCTATACGGTAAACCCCGATACGGTGCTTCGCGCCTCCGCCGGCCGTTACGCGCAGCAGCCGCAGAACTACGAGATCCAGTACGACACGCTCCAGCCGAACCTCGCGTCGAACCTGCTCGGTTTCATCCCGTTCGGCTACAGCTCGCCGCTGCACGAGGCGCAGCCGCAGTATTCGAATAACTACGACTTCTCGATCGAGCATCACTTCAAGGGCACCGACCTCGCGATGAAGGTGACGCCCTACTACCGGTGGGGCACCCAGCAGCTTTACGAGACGCCCGACCTGCCAAGCCTCGGCGTCTCGCCGTCGTTCAACGCCGGCACGCTGCGCGTCGACGGCGTCGAGCTCCTCGTGACGAAGGGCGACTTCACGAAGAACGGTTTCTCGGGGACGTTCTCGTACACGTACACCAACGCGGCTGAAAAATGGAGCGACTACCTCAACAGCACGGTCGGGCCCGTCGATCAGTACAATCAGGACATTCAGGAGTTCAACGCCCTGACGCAGGCCGGCGGGGGCGCCGAATGTTATAAGAACAACGGCAAGGGTACCCCGGCGCCGAAGTGCGGGCCATCGTCGATTCTCAATCCGTACTTCCACATGTCGCGCGCGGCGACGTTCGACCCGCAGGGGTGGTACGCACCGGGGCTCGACTTCCCGTACCTCTCCCCGAACACGTTTGCGCTGATTTTGAACTACCGTCATAACAAGTTCGCGTTCACGCCGGCGATGGAACTGCAGGAAGGTGCGGCCTATGGCACGCCCGCCGACGTGCAGGGTCTCGATCCGCGCAGCTGCTCTGCCAACCAGGGCAGCCTCGGCATCAAGAACGTCAACCCGCTCACCGCCGATTATACGTCGTGCGGGCACGCGCTGACGAGCGACGGCACGACGCCCGGCTACCTGTATATCCCCAACCCGCAGACGGGGACGTTCGACTCGTTCGGACAGTACCGGCAGCCGTGGCAGTTCAATCTCGGCCTGCAGATGTCGTACGATTTCACCCCGCGCATCACGGCGCGCGCAGTCGTCACGAACCTGGTGAACGAGTGTTTCGGCGGCTCGAGCACGCCATGGACGCGGGCCTTTGCCCCCAGCAGCGTGATCTGCGGCTACAGCACGAACACGTTCTATAACGGAGGCCACTTCTACAACGGCAGCAGTCCCAACGACACCGCCGCCAACGGAGTGCCCCAAACGAAGTATTTCTCGCAGAGCTTCGTGCCGTCGTTCGGCGACGCGTTCTCGGGCAACTTTCCGCTGGCGCTGAACATGTACTTCTCGGTGCAGGTCAAGCTCTAGTGCCGGTCGACGTCTAGTGTCCGTCTCGTCGCGTTGGGTGCTCGCCGCAGTGCTCGCGTACGGTCCGCTGATGCTCTTCGCCGACTCGCACGCGCGCGCCGCGTGGCCGGACCAGTTCGTGCTGGGTCTCGTGACGTTCGCGGCGCTGTGGCTCTTCTCGCGTTGGCTGCCGCCGCGGGACCGCGGCGTGGTATGGGTCTGTGCGGCCGTCTCGACGGGCTTCGAGGCGATGGGATCGCTCGTGTGGGGCGCGTATCATTATCGGTTTGGCGGCATTCCGTTCTTCGTTCCCTTCGGACACGGACTGATCTACGTCTTCGGCCTGACGCTGGCATCGACGGAGTTCGTGCGCCGCAACGAACGCGGCTTCTGCCTGGCGATCCTGGCGGTGGCGGTGCTGTGGGCGGTCGGCGGCCTCACCGCACTCCCGTCGTTGACGGGTCGCGTCGACGTTCACGGGTTCGTGTGGCTGCCGCTCTTCGCGTACGTCCTCATCTACAGCCCGCGCCGCGCGTTCTTCGCCGCGCTGTTCATCGCGACGACGGACGTCGAGCTCTTCGGCACCTGGTTCCATAGCTGGATGTGGCTGTCGCAGACGCCGTGGCTGCACGTGGCCTCGGGCAATCCGCCTTCGGCTATCGCCGGCGGCTACGCGATCATCGACGGCACCGTCTTGGTGGTTGCTGAACTGCTGCGCGGGTTGCGATCGCAGCTCGTCTTGCGCCGAGAGTTCGCGCCGTAGGGAATATGGTGCCCGGCGAGCCTCGGCTCGCGACGGCGCGCGATCTCGTGGCGGTCGCGCCGCTCTTCGATGCCTATCGCGAGTTCTTCGCGGGACACCACGATCTCGCGGAGTCGGAGCGGTTCTTGGCTGAGCGCTTCGCGAGGGACGATGCCGTCGTGTTCGTTGCGTGGCACGAACGCGACGCCGAAGGCTTCATCACGCTCTATCCGCTCTGGTCGTCGTGGCACTGCCGCCGCATCTGGTTCCTGAGCGACCTCTACGTCAAGGAATCGTCGCGCGGACGCGGTATCGGGCGGCGGCTCGTCGAGCGAGTCGTCGCGTACGCGCGCGAAACCGGCGCTTCCAGCGTCATGGTCGAGCTGCCGCGGCGCGAGCCGCACCTCAAAGACTTCTACGCCGGGCTGGGCTTTCGAGAGGACGAGCTGTTCGATCTCGCCCGGTATTCGTGCGACGGCTAAGTTCCCTATGGACGGAGGAATTCGCGAGGAGAGACCGATTCGCGGAAGGAAACGCTCGGCAGCCAAGCTCTGCCTGGTAAAGGAGTAGTCGTATGCGCAGATCATTCGGTTTCGTCGCCGCGATTGCGGTCGCGGCAAGCCTCGCCGGAACGACGTCGGCGCGCGCCGCCGACCTGACCGACAAGATGACGGCGTACTCGTATTTGCTCGGCGCGCCGTGGAATTGCGTGACGAACGTGCCCGCGATGATGGGTCAGCCGGCGCATACGGATCAGGGCACTGCGACGTTCGAGGTTGCGCCGCGTAACACCGTGCACAATCACGTGGCGACGCCCACGTATTCCGGCGATTTCTATTTCGGCTACAGCGATCGCGTCGGATCCTACTGGCAAGTCGACGCCGACAACTTGGGTGCGCACGCGTTTTTGACGTCGACGGACGGCAAGAGCTATACGGGAACGTCGTCGATGGGACCGCTGTCGATGCAAGACGAGGTCACCTACACCAAGGTCGGCGACAACAAAGTCACGGTTCGCGAGGTGCTGACGGGCGCGCCTCCGAGCGTCACGATCGACAGCAGCTGCACGCGCTAGCGCCGATGGAGCCACTCGACCGCCGAGCCTTCTTGGCGAGCACCGGGGCCGCGACCGCGGCGCTCGCGACCGGCGCTCCGGCGCCCGGGGCGTCACCCGCGAGCGGTCCCGTTTTCCTGACGACGTGGGAATGGGGCATCGAAGCGAACGCGCGCGGCGCGCAGGTGCTCGCCGGGGGCGGGTCGCTGCTCGACGCGATCGAGAAGGGCATCAACGTCGTCGAGGACGACCCTAACGTCGATAGCGTCGGCTACGGCGGTCTGCCAAACTCGCAGGGCGAGGTGGAGCTCGACGCCGGGATCATGGACGGGACGCGTCATCGCGCGGGCTCCGTCTGCAACCTCCACAAGATCAAAAATCCCATCTCGGTGGCCAGGCTGGTGATGGAGAAGACGCGGCACACGACGATGGCCGGCGAAGGCGCGCTGCAGTTCGCCATCGCGATGGGATTCGAGCCGCAGCAGCTGCTCACGCCCAAGAGCCTCGAAGCGTGGTTGAAGTGGAAGAACACGCCGAATCACGAGACGTATTGGATTGACGCGAACCATCACGACACCGTCGGCATGGTGGGCATCGACGGCCACGGGCACATCGCGGCGGGCTGTTCCACGAGCGGGCTCGAGTGGAAGATCCCGGGGCGGGTCGCCGATTCGCCGCTGGTCGGCAGCGGATACTACGCCGACGACGCCGCCGGCGCCGCGTCGGCGACCGGCAACGGCGACGTGATGGTGAACTACTGCACCTCCATTTTCATCGTGCGGGCGATGGCGCGCGGCGCGCACCCGCAAGACGCCTGCGCCGAGGCCATGGCCTACATGACGAAGACCGCGCCCAACCTGCACGACGACATGTATTGCGTCATCGCTATCGACCCGAGTGGGCGAACGGGAGCGCTTTCGATGAACTCCAAGCAGTCGCTGCAATACGCGCTTTGGCACAACGGCAGCGGAGCTCTGCACACGGCGCCCGCCTACCTGGGTTAACGCTTCCGCGTGAAGGCCCCCGCCCGCCTCGCCGCGCTCCTGTGGGGCGCCTTCTGCGCGCTCTGCGCCGCGCTGCCGGCGCCGGCACAGACGCTGAACATCCCGATCGAGTCTGGGATCCGGCCGATCCACACGGAGACGCTCTTTCACGAGCTGTTCGCGGACTTCTTCAAAGAGTCCGACGGAACGACGTACGTGCAGACCGGCGACATCCCCGCGATGTGGCTGCGCGACTCGGCCGCGCAGACCGTTCCGTACATCCGCTTCGTGAGCCGGTACGTGCAGCTGCACGCCACCTTCGAGGGCGTCATCCAGCGTGACGCCAAGAACATTCTCGTCGATCCGTACGCAGAGGCGTTCAGCGCCGACTATCACGTCTGGGAGCGAAAGTGGGAGATCGATTCGCTGGCGTGGCCGGTTCTGCTCGTGTTCGTCTATTTCGCGAACACGCACGACCGCGCGATCTTCACGCCGACCCTCCACAGCGCGATGCGCACGATCGTGAGCACGCTGGAATGCGAGCAGCGCCACGCGGCGTGCAGCCGCTACCGGTGGCCGGAACCGGTGCCGACCCACCAGCGATACAACTCGAAGCACCGGCCTGATCTGGAGCGCCTTCCGGCCGTCGGACGATCCAGTGGCGTACCGATTCAACATCCCGCAGAACGCCATGGCGGTGGTCGCGATGCGGCTGCTCGCCCGGGCCGCGCGGCAAGCGTTCAGTGACGACGATCTGGCCCGCCGTGCCACCGCGCTCGCGTCGAAGGTCCAGGCCGGCGTCGAGCGCTATGGAAAAACGTATAATCCGAAGTTCGGGTGGATGTACGCCTACGAGACCGACGGCTACGGCCACGTCAAACTCATGGACGATGCGAACATCCCCAACCTTACGACGCTCCCGTGGTACGGGTGGTGCGGCAACGACGATCCGACTTATGCCGGTACCCGCCGTTTCACGCTGAGCGTCAGCGATCCGTACTACTACACCGGCAAATACGCCACGGGGATCGGCAGCCCGCACACGCCCAAGGGATGGGTGTGGCCGCTCGGCATCATCGGCGCGGGCCTCACGGCGACGCGCCGCGAGGATATCCTCAGCGCAATCTCCATGCTCGACCGGAGTGACACCATCGACGGCTTGATGCACGAATCCGTCGACCCCAACGATCCGTCTCGCTTCACGCGGCCGGAGTTCGGCTGGGCCAACGCCTTCTGGGCGGACCTGCTATTCCGAACCGTCGCGGGCTATCAAGCGACGCCCCTCGGACTGATGAGCGCGGCCATTCCGGGCGAGCGGCAAAGCGAGATCCCGACGATCACCCCGCCGTGGAGTCAGCTTGCGGACCGCGAGGAAATCGTGCGCACGTTGGGGCGACTCATCGCGCAGGCGCCTCGCTCTTGGTAACGGCGGAGGCCTTCGCGCGGCCGACTGAGAACCTCCCAGCGCGAATGACGCGAATGAATCGACCGTTTGCCGCGGCGTTCGCGGCTATGCTGCTCGCCGCTTGCTCAGTGGGGCGAGACGGCACCATGCCGCCGCCCGGATCCGCGGATTCAGCCCGATCGGCTCCGCTTGCGGCGGGCAATGTGTATGTCGCCAATTGGTACGGAAGCAAGGTCACGGTCTATGCGTCGGGCGGCAAGCCGCTGTTGCGCAGCATTACGACCGGCGTCCAGTTTCCGGACTCGCTGACCTTCGACAAGTCGGGCGCCCTCTACGTGGGCAACTACGGCAGTGGGAGCGGGAGCATCAACAGCAGCGTCTCCGTTTACGGGGCCGGGAAGTCGACGCCGGGACGCGTGCTCACCGACGGAGTGCGCGGCCCCTACGCGCTTGCGATTGCCCCGTCCGGCAAGCTCTACGTGGCGAACTACGGCGCGGGAACGGTCACCGTGTACGGGCACGGCTCGCAGCTGGCGCAGCAGACCATCCTCAAGGGCGTCAAGGGACCCGAGGCGTTGGCCTTCGACCACGGCGGCAACCTCTTCGTGGCGAACTGGACCAATAGCACGGTGACCGTCTACACGCCCGACAAAGGCAAGCTGCTCCGCACGCTCGTGCGAGGTGTCCGGACGCCCGACGCGCTCGCATTCGACGACGCCGGGAACCTCTACGTGGCAAATTACCATGGCAACTCGGTCGCGATTTTCGCCCCCGGTCAGAAGACGCCGAGCGCGGTGATCAAGAAGGACGTGCGCCAACCGCGCAGCCTCATTTCGGTGTCGGGTACGCTCTACGTGTTGAACTACGCGAACAACACCGTATCCTGGTACGACGAGAGCACGCGCGCGCTCGGAGGCGTAATCACGCACGGCATCGCCTGCCCCACGACCATGGCGATGGGCAAATCGAGCACGCTCTACGTTGCGAATACCTGCCCGAGTACGCTCTCGGTCTACGACGCGTCGCAGGGCAAGCTGCTGCGCTCGATCGCCAACGGCCTCGATGGGCCCGTGGCGATAGCGATTTCTCCGTAGGTTCCCGATTGTTTCGCGCCCGAGGCGCGCTGCTCGCCGCCGCAACGGCACTGGCCGCGTGCGGCCAAGTCGCGCCGCCCGCGGGCCAAGCCGGCGCCTCACCGCCGTGGTTCAGCCGCGCCTTGGATTTCGAGCGGACCGGCCCCTCCTCGAAGATCGCGCACGTCGTCATCATCTTTCAGGAGAATCGCACGATCGATAACCTGTTCAACGGTCTGCCCGGGGCCGATACCGCACGCAGCGGACTCAACTCCAAGGGCCAAGTCGTGAACCTCGCGCCGATCAGTCTGAGCGCGCCCTACGACATCGGACACAAACACTCGGACTTCAAAGCCGAGTACGATGGCGGCAAACTCGACGGGTTCGACAAGGACTCGTCCAACTGCGAGGGCGCCGGCCTCTGCCCTCCCAAGAATCTGCGCACGTACGGCTACGTGCCCCACGATGAGGTGAAGCCGTATTTCGTGATGGCGGAGCGATACGCGTTCGCCGACCGCATGTTCCAGACGAACCAGGGGCCGAGCTTTCCGGCGCATCAGTACATCGTCAGCGGCACGTCGACGATCACGAATGGATCGCCGCTGCGGGCGGCCGACAATCCGATCAACCCGCAGGGAGGGCGCGTCGGCGGCTGCGACTCGGCGCCCGGTTCGCTGGTGCCGCTCATCGACGAGGCGGGCAAGCTGAGCGCGAACGCGTATCCGTGCTTCAGGCGTCTGTCGCTGATGGAGCTCGCCGATAACGCCGGCATCAGCTGGCGCTACTACGTGGACACGCCGGGCGCCGGCATCTGGAACGGGCCCGACGCGATCTTTCACGTTCGCACGAGCCGCGAATACGAGACGAACGTCGTCTCCCCGTCGTCCCAGGTGCTAAAGGACGTCGCCGCCGGAACGCTCGCCGACGTCGTGTGGGTGACGCCGAGCAACGTCTCGTCCGACCACGCCCGAGCGACGAACGGGTCGGGTCCGTCGTGGGTCGCGTCGGTGGTCAACGCGATCGGCGAGAGCCAGTATTGGAACGACACCGCCATCGTCGTCACGTGGGACGATTGGGGCGGCTGGTACGACCACGTTCCGCCGCCGATCTATAACTCGTACGAACTCGGCTTCCGCGTGCCGCTGATCGTGATCTCGCCGTACGCGAAGGCGCATTACATCTCCCATGCACAGCACGAATTCGGCAGCGTGCTCAAGTTCACGGAGGAGGTTTTCGGCTTGCCTTCACTCGGCACGACCGACGTCCGAGCCGACGACCTCGGCGACTGCTTCGACTTCTCGCAGCCGCCGTCGAAATTCAAGCGAATTCCGGCAAAATTTCCGCCCGATTACTTTTTGAAGCAGGGCGTTTCCCGCGACTTGCCCGATTACTAAAGCGAAACGATGAAACCGGCACGCCTCCTCGCACCGATCGCGCTCGCGCTGTGCGCCGCATGTTCGTCAAACGGCTCACTCTCGTCGTCCGCGCCGATGCTTCCTCCGGTGAGCGAAGCGAGCGATGGGGGCGGCCCGGTCGGAAAGTACGTGCAGCACGTCGTGGTCGTCGTTCAAGAGAACCGCAGCTTCGAGAACTTCTTCGCCGGGTACCCGGGTGCGGACGCGCCGACGTACGGCTACGCCATCGGCAAGAACGGCAACCGGCGCAAGATCAACCTACGTCAGATCACGTTCGACGGACCCGACCTTCGCCACGACTGGTACTCGTCGCTCCACGACTGGGACAACGGAAAGATGGACGGGTTCGACGAGTTCGGCACGAAGAATCCGCACAACGGCCCCGATCCGGCCTATTCGTACGTCGAACACACTCTGATCGCGCCGTACCGGACGATGGCGCAGCGTTACGTGCTGGCCGATCACATGTTTCCGACCGAGTTCGGCGGGAGCTTTACAGGGCACTTGACGCTGATCGCGGGCACCGATAACCTGACGCCGACGAAGGCCGAGGTCGACTTCCCGAACCATACGCCGGACGATTGCGACTCGCCGCCGGGCACGATCAGCGGCGTCGTCGGACCGTCGCGCAAGGTCAGCTACACGGGGCCGTTCCCGTGCTTCACGCAGTTCAACACGATGGCGACGACGCTCGACGCGGCCGGCGTGTCGTGGAGGATCTACGCGACGCGGGTGCTCGACGGTGGAATGTGGGAGCCGTTCGAGGCGATCAAGAGCGTTCGCTACGGCAAAGATTGGCCCGGTAACATCGCGGCGCCCCAGAACAAATTCCTGACCGACGTGAAGAACGGCAAGCTCGCAGGTGTGACGTGGATCACGCCGAGCCGGCAAGATTCCGATCACCCGGCGGCGCACAGCGACCGCGGACCGTCGTGGGTGGCGTCGATCGTGAACGCCGTCGGTGAGAGCAAGTTTTGGGACTCCACCGCGATCGTCATCGTGTGGGACGACTGGGGCGGATGGTACGACAACGCCGCTCCCCCGCAGCTCGATTTCCGCGGCCTGGGAATTCGCGTCCCGTGCCTAATCGTCTCGCCGTACGCCAAGAAGGGATACGTCGAACACACTCGTTACGAATACGGCAGCATCCTGAAATTTGTCGAGCAGGCATTTGGGCTTCCCCGGCTCGGCGCCACCGAGGATGGATATACCGACACGCGCGCGACCAGCATCGTCAACAGCTTCAACTTCGATCAGCCTCCGCGCGCGTTCGATCCGATACCGTCGAAGTACCCGATGTCGATGTTCGTCGCCGAGCCGCCCTCGGACGAACCGGTTGACACGGAATAGCGCCCTCGCGGCGGCGCTGCTGCTGAGCGCCGCGAGCGCGTGCTCCGCTGGAAGCGGCATCGCTCCGCTCGCGCGCGGCCCGAGCGCGTCGGCTCCCGACTCGCCCAAAAGCGGCTACGAGCTTCTTTACGGATTCGGGGCGAAATTCAACGACGGCTACGGGTCGTTTTCCGACCTGATCGCAGTCGGCGGCACGCTCTACGGCACCACCGAGTTCGGCGGCAAGACGACGTCGCAATGCTACATCGGGTGCGGAACGGTCTTCAGCGTCACTGCGTCGGGCGCGGAACGTGTGACGTATCGCTTCACCGGCGGCGGCGACGGATACGCGCCTCTCGCCGGACTCGTGGCGCTCGGCGGCAAGCTCTACGGTACGACGTCGCTGGGGGGCAGCGGATGCCCGGGCGGTTGCGGAACGGTGTTCGTGCTCGGTGCCGGCGGTAAACCCGAGAACGTGTTCTACCTCTTCCGCGGCGGGAAGGACGGGGCGCACCCGGCGGCGGGACTCGTGGTGCTCGACGGCAAGCTCTACGGCACGACGCAATACGGCGGCAAGCGTGCGCGGCTCTGTTTCGACGGCTGCGGCACGGTGTTTTCGGTCAGTGCGACAGGCGTGGAGAACGTCGTGTATCGTTTCAAGGGCGGCGCCGACGGCGCGCTGCCGGCCGCGCGCCTGACCGCGATCGGCGGCACGCTCTACGGAACCACGGAGTACGGCGGACGCACCACGGCGCTCTGCTCCACGGGATGCGGAACGGTCTTCGCGCTGAGTCCGAGCGGCAAGAAGAAAACACTGCACGCGTTCGCCGACACGACCTCGTCTGCCGACGGCGCGTATCCAGCCGCCGGCGTCGCCGCGATGGGCGGGCAGCTGTACGGCACGACGATCGCCGGCGGCGCGATCGGCGACGGCACGGTCTATTCGGTCGACGAATCGTCGGGGGCGGAACGCGTGCTCCACAGCTTCAGTTGCTGCGCGTCCGGCTCGGACGGGCAGTACCCGTACTCGCGTCTCGCAATCCTCGACGGCGCGCTCTACGGCACGACTCGCAACGGCGGCGCGTCGAATGTCGGCACGATTTTCACGCTGGACACGTCCGGCGCGGAGCGCGTTCTCTATAACTTCCGCGGCAAGCCTGACGCGGCGATTCCGCAGTCCGGGCTCACGCTTTTAAACGGCGCATTCTACGGCGCCACGACCGCGGGTGGGGCGAACTCCGAGGGAGCGATCTTCAAGCTCACGCCCTAGCCGCCGGACTGCCCTCCAAGGAAGCGGGCGCCTTTCGGCGAACGCGCTAACCTTGTTACTATCCAATGAAAGAAAACGTACATGCGCCACCGAGCATTATTGATCCTTAGCTCCCTCGCGTTTGCTCTTGCCTTCGTGGCCGCGCCCGCGGTTTCGACCGCGCAGCCCGCGCCGGCCCCCACGATGGTCCCAATGTCCAAGCCCGACTTCAGCTCCATGATGTTCCTCACCGGAACGTGGAACTGTACGCAGATGCTGCGCGGCAAGCAGCGTCCCGACACCAGCACGACGACCGTCGACAGCGACGGCATGTGGATGGTGACCCAAGACGTCGCGCCGCCGTTCGATCAGTACCGCACGGTGACCGTGAAGAGCACGAACTGGACCACCTACGATCCCACCGCTAAGGTCTGGGTGAACATCGGCACCGACAACACGGGCGGATACTTCCTCGCCTCGACGCCCGGCTGGCAGGCGAACACGATGACGTCGACGAGCAAAGGCCTCGACGGAACCAACGTGAGCGACGTGCTGACGAAGGTAAGCGACACCGAGACGAACGACGTGCAGACCATCACCGATCCGCAAGGCAAGGTGACGACGGCCTCGATCCACTGCACGAAGTCGAGCAGCTAGGGGTATAAACGCGTTCGGGTCTCGCGGCATGCGGGACTCGAAGACGCTCGTCGCGCCGCGTCCTGCGGCGCTCCTGCTCCGCCGCTTTTTACGGGTCGGCAAAGCTTTGAAACAGCCATCCGTGGCTGGCCCGAAAACAGTCGGAGGCTTCTCGTCCCGCACGCCCCAAACCCGAACCGCCGATTTTTAGGCCGATCGAGGAACGTGGAAGTGGAACGAGATCGCCGGGCTAGAGAAAGGGCAGATGAACTAGGCGGCCCGTGCCATAGGCGAGCGCCAGGATCCCGACTGCTACCACGATCGCGTGGCGCGGAAAGGTCATCTTCGTGCTGATGCCGGCCAGGAAAGAGACGCCCGCGAAGATCACCGTCAGCAATACGAAGTCGTCGGAGTTGTGTGTCGCGGCCGTAGCCCGCCCGAAGGTGGCCTTCGCGACCGCCTCGTGGTCGCGGGCCTCGGCGTTCGTCTTCAGCGCGTATTGCTTCATCACGAAGGGCGACGAGGGCGCCTTGGGATTCGTAAAGGGCTTCGTGGCGAGCCAGTCGCGCATCACCGGGCGCACCTCGGGGCGGAACCGCTTGTAGAGGAACTGTGCCTTGCGCGTGTCGCCGGCGTCGACCGCATTGACGTAATCCAGGAACACCGCGACGTCGATGACGGTCAACGCGTTCGAGCGTGCCGCCGCCTCGGCGGAGAGCGTCCGGCTAGCGTTCGCTACGTTGTAGAGCCGCGTCTGCTGACCGCTCCAGCGCGCGGATTGATAGCCGCAGATCGCCGAGAGGACCGCCGCGACGGAAATGAGCACGACGGATGCAACGTCGACGGCGCGGTCGACCGTCTTGGTTTCGATCACCGTTGGTTCACCTTTGACCCAGGCGCGCGAGCGCGTCGCGCATCGGTTCGCTCGAAATCTGCACGATGCCCTCGAACGGCGTGTACATCGCGAGCGTCACGAAAATGGCGCCCGAAACCGCGAGCGCGCAGAGACCCAGCGCGACGACGACGGTTGTATTGCTTGGCGCGAAGAGACCGAAGCCGACGAAGGTGATCGTGAACCAAAAGACGAGGACGGCGAGTAGCGGCATCGAGATGCCCGACTCGCTTTGCTCGACCATCAGCCAGCGAATCTGCGCGAGCCCAATCGCCAACCCGACCGCGGCCGCCTTGAGCGTTCGCTGGGTGTCGTTTGCCGGCGCCAGGTCCTCGATCCGATCCAGGATGGCCTCGCCGCGAAGCGACGGGCCTACCGCGGCGCCGTTCGATCCGTCCTGGGGCCAGATCCGGCGCACGGCATCCGCCACCGTCTCGCGTAGGGCTGCGCGCGCCGGCGCCGCCGCGGGGCCGTAGTGGGCCAGCAGCCGGTCGAGCACGATCACCTGGGAGGCGACCTCGAGAATCTCACTGCGCTGCGCGTTGTAGGAGGTCGTTGCCGCGCCCACCAGCAGGCCCAGGACGAGTCCCGCGATCGTTCCGATGGTACCGAGCCCCATGCCCAGCAGATGCCGCGACTCGTCGCTTAGATGATGCTCCGGCAGCGCCTTGCGAAGCCCGATGCCCGCCAGCGCGCCGCCGAAGAGGCACGCGAAGGTGAGCACGGCGATGTCGGGCGCTTTCATATGGCACCTAGAATAGCGCAGTCTGCCATTTTGGG
The DNA here is from genome assembly GCA_963711625.1 of Vulcanimicrobiota bacterium. GTDB lineage: Bacteria > Vulcanimicrobiota > Vulcanimicrobiia > Vulcanimicrobiales > Vulcanimicrobiaceae > Cybelea. The sequence continues at coordinate 2,671,875 of OY970207.1, read as the reverse complement.
ATAGAAGTGATTCGGCGCGACACCGTACAATGGATGTCGAGTGCACTGGCTGAGCGGCCTCTGGGTGTTGTACGCGCTGCCGCTCTTCGCGGGGGCCTTCGCGGCCGTCGCCGTCGCGGCACACTCGGTACTGCGCAAGTTCGTTTCGCCGGAGCGGTTGAGCGAACACCACGAGGTCGCCGGCTTTCTGATGGGCGTCGTCGGCGTGTTGTACTCGGTCGTTTTGGGATTTCTGGTCGGAACGGTGTGGACCGGCTTCTCCTCGGCGCAGCAGACCGCGGATCTCGAGGCGGGGTACGTCGGCGACGCCTTTAACTTCGCCGGGCAGATGCAAACACCGCAGCGGGCCGAGCTGCAGCGCGCGATCGCGCGCTACGCGATGGACGTGCGCGACTCCGCATGGGGAGCCGGCGGCGGACCTCAAGACACAACCGGACAGCTGCTCTACGGCGCGCTGCGGCTCACGCTCTCCGCTCCATCGAGCGTCGTTCGTGAAGGGGAACTTCACAGTCTCCAGAGTCTCGCCGATACGCGGCGGCTCCGCCTGGTTCAGGCGCGAAGCCGGCTTCCGGACGGAATGCTCGAGGCGCTGCTGATCGGCGCTGCTTTTGTGATCGCGTTCACGTTTTTCTTCGGAGTGCGGAGTTATGCGAAGCAAATGACGATGACGGCGCTGCTGGCCGGCTCGATCGGCCTGTTCTTCGGACTTATCTTGGAGCTGAGCACGCCGTATTCGGGCTCGGTGCAGGTGTCGCGCGGCGCCTGGTCCTACGTAATTGCGAGCAACCACCTCGCGGAGTTCGCCCGCTGAGGACGCAAACTAGACCGCCGACCGGCCGGGTGTTACACTAAGGCGAATTCATGAGTCCGGAGAAGCTCCTCGCGGCGATCGTGCTCGCCTCACTGACGTTCGGCGCCGGTCTGCAGGTCGATCGCGCTCATCTGTTCGAGAGCCTGAAGCGGGTTGGTTTGCTGGGGCGCGCTCTGCTGGCCAACTTCATCATCGTCCCTGCGGCCGGCGTGCTGCTGGAGATGCTCTTTCGCCTTCCCGAACACTCCGAGCACGTCGCGACCGGCTTCATGCTGATGGCCATCGCGCCGGGCGTCCCCTTCGTCCTCTCATCGGTGAGAAAGCGCGGCGGTCGCCTCAGCCTCGCGGTGGAGCTTGCGATCTTCTTGCCGCTCCTCTCGATCGTCACGGTTCCGCTGACCGCGGCGATCCCCGGCGTGCTGCCGGCGGGCGCGGCGGAACGCCTGCCGATGACGCAGTTCCTTACGACGCTCGTCTTCTTTCAGCTGGTGCCGCTGTTGCTGGGCATCGCCGTGGGCGAAAGAGCTCCGGCGTTGGCCGACCGATTGAGCCGCCCCGCGCAGATCGTGTTCGCCGTCTCGGTCATCGCGCTGCTGGGCATCCTGTCGCCGAAGGTGATCGCGAGCGTAGCGACCGTGTACGGATCGAACGGAATGTGGGCGATGCTGTGCCTCGTGCTGCTGTCGCTCGGAACGGGATGGCTGCTGGGGGGGCCAGCGCGCGAGGACCGGCGCGTGCTTGGAATCGGGACGGCCCTGCGCAACATCGGTCTGGCCGCCCTGATCGCGTCGACGAGCCTCACCTCGGGGGTCGTCGCAACGGTCCTGACGTATTTCGTCGTTCAGTTCGTCGTGACGACGCTGTTCGGGGTGTACTTCGCACGTACGGCCAAGGAGGCCCCGGCATGACGCCGCTGATCGTTTCGGACTTCGGATTCAGCAAGCTCACGATTCTCGACTACATCTCGCTGATGGCGGCGACCACCAACGCGTTCAACGGCGCGCTGCTGGCGCGCCGGCCGGACCACTACAAGCACTTCACGGTCATCGGGATCATCATCCTGGCCTACGCCGGCGGCATCGGCGGCGGCATCGTTCGCGACATCCTGGTCAACAAGGTCCCGGCGCCGCTGATCAATCCGTGGTACCTGATGCTGTGCCTCAGCGCGGCCGCCGTGGCGTTGATCGTCGACTACGCGAGCGAGCTGCGCTTCAAAGACGGCCTCTTTCAATTCATGACGGCGTTCTCGCTGCCGTGGTACGCGATCGTTGGCGCGCAGGCAGCGATCGGCGCGCACCTCGGATACGCGGCCGCGGTGCTGATCGGCATCATCGCCACGACGGCCGGCCGGTGGATCATCGACGTCGCGTGCAACGTCGTGCCGAAGCAGCTCGTTCGCGGCGAGTTCTTCGTGACGGCCGCGGGCTTGACGGCCATCGCGTATCTCCTGTGCAATCAAGTCTGGGGCTTATCCACGGTCGCGTCGACGGGGATCGCGTTCGTGGTGGGGTTCGGCTTCCGGCTCATGTCCCAGGCACTGGGCTGGGAAGAGTGGGAGCCGTGGGAGCCGGAGCCGTTGACGCAGGGAGAGAAGAGCCGGAAGAAGCTGGGCGAAGGCCTGCGCGCCGAGTTCGATCAGAACCCGGAATAAAGAGGAGAGTAGATTGGGCAAGACGGCAGGCAAGCCGGGCGCGGCTTCATTGGTGACCCATCGCGAATTCAAACTTCTGCTGAAGCCGGAGAAGTTTCCGTCGCGGAAGGCGCTCCTCGAGTTCAACCAGCTATTGGCACGCATCGCGAAGAAGCTCGGCGTTCGCTACGAGCCCGTGGAAGCGCTGGACTCGCAGCTGCGCATCGTGCAGTTTTACGACACGGAAGCCGAGGATCTGCGCAAGAACAAGCTGATCTTCAGGATCCGCCAAGTGCGCGAGGGCGGATGGCCCGACGAGACGTGGGAGCTCACGTTCAAGTGCCGGGCGTCCGACTACGAGAAGGCCGCCGAGTTCGACACCGACACGACCCTGCCGCGGCTGCAGAAGAAGAAATTCAAGGAAGAGTTGATTCGCGGTGAGGTCACGGGCACGATGGAGAAGATCTACTCGAACAACGTGATCGTCGAAGCGCCCGAGATCGCCGCCGAGGTGCCGATTTCGCGGCTCGCCGACGCCCTTCCGCACCTCAAGACGCTCGGCCTGGGCCTGGACCAGATGCTCCGCGTCGTGGACGGCGCGAAGGTGTTCGAAATTCAGTCGACGCTGGGGACTCTGTACTTCGGGCGCGGCGTCACGGCGCACGCGAGCCTGGCGCTGTGGGCGCGTCCGGTGCCCGATCGTTTTCAGCCGCTCGTCGCCGAGTTCGGCTTCTCCACGCGCATCTTGGGCGACGGCAAGGAGAAGAAGGGTCAAGACGCCGCTGACGAGTTCTTCAAGGCGATGCAGATGCCGCTGCGCGACTACCTGTCGGACGGAACGACGAAGACGGCGTTGATCTATGGCGACGCTGGAGCGTGACCCCGGCGATCTAATCGACGAGTCGACCCTCCGCGATCCGCTCGAGCGGCCGATCCTCGCCGCGTCCATCGCGGTCAACTTTCTGCTGATGGCGCTGGCGATCGCCCTGGTCTTTTTTCAGCCGGGCTGGCTCAAGGGGCACGCATTATTGAGCAAGGAGATCGGCTTCTTGCGTATTCTCGCGATCACGGCCTTGATCGGCATCCCGCTTTTGGTGCTCAACCGTAATCGCCGCGAGGCGTCGGTCCGCGGGAATTCGGTTCGGCTGTCGGAGACGCAGTTTCCGGAGGTGTATGCGGTGTTCGAGGATCACTGCCGCCGCCTCGGTATGACCGAGATGCCGGAGCTTTTCCTGACGAGCGGGACCATCCCGCCTTTCTCCCAGACGTTCTCGTCGTGGCGCGAGAAATACATCGTCATCCATCAGAGCATCTTCGATATCGACGACCGCAAGACGATGGACGTCATTTCGTTCGTGCTCGCGCACGAGCTGGGCGCGATCCGGCTCAATCATACGGCGGTCTGGAACGAGATGCTGCTGACGTACATCTCATCGATCAAGTGGCTTCACAGCCCGCTGGAGCGGGTGCGCACGTACTCCCGCGACCGCTACGGTGCGGCGCTCTCGCCGACGGGCTTTCGCGGCCTGCTGATCAACGCGGTCGGGCGGCGGCTGATGGACGAAGTGAACGTCGAAGATTATTTCGCTCAGATGCGCACGTACGGCGGCTTTTGGCCGGCGCTCAACGTCTTCTTCGAGGCTCGTCCCCAGGTGTTTATGCGGTTGCGGAAATTGCGCGAGGCCGGTTACCGATACCTGCCTCGCGAGACGCCGGGCTAGGAACGAGGGCCCCGATTCGGCCGCGCCAAAATGGCAACGCATGATTGGGACGACGCGCGACGGTATGGTCCGGATCGGCGGGGGGACCTTCGCGATGGGATCCGACCGGTTCTATCCCGAGGAAGCGCCGGTGCGCAACGTGAGCGTCGAGGGTTTCTGGATCGATCCGTATACCGTTACCAATGCGGAGTTTTCGAAGTTCGTCCGGAAGACGGGCTACGCAACGATCGCCGAACGGCCACTGGATCCCGCGGAGTTTCCCGGCGCGCCCGTCGAAAATTTGGTGCCCGGGGCGCTCGCGTTTCACATGACGCCCGGTCCCGTCGACCTGCGCGATTACTCGCAGTGGTGGTCGTGGATGCCCGGCGCGTCGTGGAAGCATCCGGAGGGGCCCGGCAGCTCGATCGACTCGCGGCCCGATCACCCGGTGGTTCACGTGGCGCTCGAAGACGTTGACGCGTACGCGGCCTGGGCCGGCAAACGGCTGCCCACCGAAGCCGAGTGGGAGTACGCGGCGCGGGGGGGCCTCGAAGGTAAGAGCTTCGTCTGGGGCGACGAGATGGAGCCCGGCGGAAAGCCCGCGGCCAACACGTGGCAGGGCGAGTTTCCGTGGAAGAGCACGCACCGCCATGGGCCGCGGACGATGCCCGTTGGAAAGTTCGCACCGAACGGCTACGGGCTCTACGACATGGCCGGGAACGTGTGGGAATGGACCAGCGATTGGTTCGTGAACGACCGGACGCTGGTCGAATCTCCGTGCTGCGCCGCCGGCGCGCGCGAGCTCAGCTACGACCCGTGCCAGCCGAACGTTCCGATGCCGCGCAAGGTGCTCAAGGGCGGGTCGTTCCTGTGCTCTCCCAGCTACTGTCTGCGCTTCCGGCCCGCGGCCCGCTCCCCGCAGGCAATCGACACGGGCATGTCACACGTCGGCTTCCGCTGCGTGCGCGATTAACCGCCGAAGATTTGCCCGCGCCTTCGGACCCGGACTGGTATCGGGGGCCTCCGCAAACGATCCGACCACCGTCGGCACGATCGCCGTGGTCGGCGCGACCACGGGATTCGGAATGGCGTGGCTCGTCGTGCTCTTGCTCCCGATGCTGGCTGTGGTGCAGGCCGTCGCTGCGTCCGTGGCCGCCGTCTCGCAGCTGAACCTACAGCAAGCCATCGAACGAACCTACGGCGGCGGCGTTGCGCTTGCCGGGGCGGTCGCTATCGTTGCGATCGGCACGTTCACGCTCGGTGCCGACGTGCAGGCTGGAGCGCAGGCGCTGACGCTGCTCGTCGGGATACCGTATTACTACTTCGTCGTTCCACTCGCGCTCGCCGCGGGCTTGCTGCTTGCGACGCAGTCGTACATCAAGGTCGAGCGCGCGCTCGCGTGGCTCACCCTAATCTTTTTTTGTTACGTCGCGAGTGCGATCGATGCGCGACCCGACTGGGGAGCCGTGTTGCGCGGTATTCTCGTTCCGCATTTCGAGCTGTCCCCGGCGTTCTTGGCCGCCGTAATCGCGCTGTTGGGTACGACGCTCACGAGCTATGTCTACTTCTGGGAGTCGATCGAGGTGGCCGAGCGGCGGCCGCCGTCGTCGGAGTTCGGCGCGGTAAACGCCGACGCCGTAATCGGGATGCTCGTGGCCGGCTCGAGTTTTCTTTTCATCCTCGTTGCGACCGCAGCGACGTCGGGGCGTCATCACGCGATGTTGACCGCCGCCGACGCCGCGGTCGCGCTCAAGCCGCTCGCCGGATCGTGGGACCGGCCGCTCTTCGGCGCCGGATTGCTGGCCTCGGCTGCCATTGCGATCCCGGTCATCGCGGCCACGAACGGTTACGTGGTCGCGCAGACCCTCGGCACGCGCGCGAGCCTAACGACGCGGCCGCGTGACGCGAAAGTTTTCTACGGCGCCATCTTTGCGACGCTGCTGGCGGGCTGCGCGTTGGCGCTCTTGCCGATCCCCACGATCGCGCTCCTCTACTGGGCGTCGGTGGTGGCCGGACTGGTAACGCCGGTCACGCTCGCGCTCGCGCTGCTCGTCGCAAGAAATCCGCAGACGATGCGCGGCCGCCCGATCTCTCGGCGGCTCGCCTGCGCGGGCTGGGCGGTGACCGTGGTGATCACCGCCGCCGACCTGGCGTTCGTTCTCTCCGCAGCGCGGCTATAGGCCGAAAGTGTAGCCCAGCAGCGGCCCGGACAGGCCGAGCTTCTGCACGTGTGAGACGGGTGTGAAGTCGTTGTAGTTGAGCGTGCGCCACAGGGCGATGAACGTTTGGCCGTGGGGAAACGCGTAGCCGGCGCCGCCGTACGCCTCCCAGCTGGTGTTGCCGTTGCCGGTCCCGTAGTCGGCGTAGTATGGGACGTACCAATGGTCGCCGCCGAAGAAAACGCGACCCTTCAATCCCCAGATCACGTCGTTGGTGTGGGCGGAAATGGTGACGGATCCGGGCGGAACGGCGAATTTCTTTTTCGTGATTGTCGCCGTATAATCGGCGACGACGTTCACCGGGAACTGACGGATTCCGGCAAAGGCCGTTAAGTCGGCGTTATGACCGTGCGCGACCGCCCAACCGGCCGCGACCTCCCAGATCGCCGTCGACAGACGCGCCGAGCTGTCGATGGTCAGCGGCACGTGAAGCTTGCCGAACGGCCCGCTGAAGACCGACGAGATGCTCGCCGTCGTTGATGCGTTCAGATAGATCGCGTCGCCGAACAGCTCGAACTCGTTCTTGCGATAATCGAGCGCCAGCATCCCGGCCGTATTGAGCTTCGGAACGTAGTCGCTCGGCCCGACCTGGATCGTGCCGACGATGGGACCGGCCCCGCCCCGCAGCTTGCGTAGCCCAGGAATCGAGTACTGAAAGTTTCCCTTGACCGTCGGACCCCAGATATAGGGCGCGATCATGAAGTGGGAGCGCCCGTCGTACTGCCGGTCCATGAACGTCGGCTCCGCCGTCGAGGCGGGAGCGGGCGACGCTGGCTCCTGGGCGGCGGCGACGGCGGTAGCGGCCACGACCGCAAACAAGACGGCGGCGAAGGCGGACCCGAGCTGTGTGAACCTCATAAGTGCCCGTATTTCGCGCCCCCTCGACAGGGTTGCCTTCAAGCCGCAATCAACTCACTCGGTCCGAAGGGAGAAACGCTTCACAAAATGCCTGCCAAAAAACCCAATATTCTGATCCTTTGGGGCGACGATATCGGCATCTGGAACATCAGCCAGCTTCAGCAACGGCATGATGGGATACCGAACGCCCAACATCGACCGCGTCGCCAACGAAGGCGGCCTCTTCACCGACTACTACTCGCAGCAGAGCTGCACCGCCGGGCGCGCCTGCTTCATCACCGGGCAGAACCCGATCCGCACCGGCCTGACGAAGGTCGGCATGCCCGGCGCCACCGTCGGCCTGCAGAAGGAAGACCCGACCATCGCCGAGATGCTCAAGCCGCTCGGCTACGCCACCGGCCAGTTCGGCAAGAACCACCTCGGCGACCGCAACGAGTTCCTGCCGACGGTGCACGGCTTCGACGAGTTCTTCGGCAACCTCTATCACCTCAACGCCGAGGAAGAGCCGGAGCTGCCCGACTATCCGAAGGATCCCGAAGTTCAAGGAAATGTTTGGGCCGCGCGGCGTGCTGCACTGCAAGGCGACCGACAAAGACGACGCGACCGTCGACCCGCGCTGGGGGCGCGTCGGGAAGCAGACGATCGAAGACACCGGTCCGCTCACCAAGAAGCGCATGGAGACGATCGACGAGGAGATCACCGCCGCGCGCGCTCGCGTGGATGGAGAAGCAGGCCAAGGCCGACAAGCCGTTCTTCCTCTGGTACAACTCGACCGCGATGCACTTCCGCACGCACGTCGCCGAAAAGAACCTCGGCAAGAGCGGCCAGGATCCGTACAGCGACCGCATGGTCGTGCACGACGAGCAGATCGGCATGATGCTCGACAAGCTCGACGAGCTCGGCATCGCCGACAACACCATCGTCATGTACTCGACCGACAACGGGCCGGAGAACGACACCTGGCCGGACGGCGCCAACACGCCGTTCCGCGGCCAGAAGGACTCCAACTGGGAAGGCGGCTGGCGCGTGCCGTGCTTCATCCGCTGGCCGGGCAAGATCAAGCCCGGATCGGTCTACAACGGCATCGTCTCGCACATCGACATGTTCCCGACGCTGCTGGCCGCCGCCGGCAATCCGGACGTCACGCAGCAGCTGCTCGACGGCATGCACGGTCGGCGGCAAGAAGTTCAACGTCCATCTCGACGGCTACAACATGATCCCGTACTTCACCGGGCGAGTCGAAGGAGAGCCCGAGAAACGCGATCGTCTACTTCAGCGACGACGGCGACGTCATCGCGGTGCGCGTCGGCGACTACAAGTTCAACCTGTCGGTGCAGCGCGCCAATCAGATGCAGCAGTGGGCCGAGCCGTTCGTCAAGCTGCGGGTGCCGCACATCGTGAACCTGCGGCGCGATCCGTTCGAGCGGGCCGACTTCAACTCGAACACCTACTGGGACTGGATGGTCGATCACGTCCCGCAGATGTACCTGATGCAGGCGGTGATCGCGGGGCAGATCGAGGACTTCGAGAAGTTCCCGCCGCGTCAGAAGCCCGCGTCGTTCAACCTGGACTCGGTCATGGAGCAGGTGAAGACGCCGCACGGCTAGCGTGTCCGACGCAAGGCGGCGGAAGCCGTCGGTGAGCGGGTGGGTGACTTCTACGAGAGCCATCCCTACCCGCCGCCGGTCGACGACCTCGAGGCCTACCGGCGCGCGTGGGACGACGAGCGCCGGCGCGCCGATTCCCATCTCTTTCTGGCCGGACGAGCCGTATCGCGACGACCGCAGCATCCTGGTCGCCGGCTGCGGCACGATGCAGGCCGCGCACTACGCGCTGCGCTGGCCGCGCGCCCGGGTCGTCGGGATCGACGTCAGCGCCGCGAGCATCGCGTTCGAACGACGAGCTGAAGGCAGACGCACGACCTGCGCAACCTCGAGGTGCGCCTGCTCGCCGATCGAGCGCGCCGGCGAGCTGGGCGAGGCCTTCGATCACGTCGTCTGCACCGGCGTGCTGCATCACCTCGCCGATCCCGACGCGGGCCTGCGCGCGCTGCGCGACGTGCTGGCGCCGGACGGGGCGATGCACGTGATGGTCTACGCGCCGTACGGCCGCGCCGGCGTCTACACTGCTGCAGGAGTACTGTCGCAGCTTGGGGTTGGGCTGGAGCGAGCCGGAGACTCGACGACCTGGCGGCCAGCCTGCGAGCGCTGCCGCCCGATCATCCGCTCGTGCCGCTCTTGCGGACGTCGCCGGACTTCGCGAGCAAGGCCGGGCTCGCCGACGCGCTGCTGCATCCGCACGATCGTCCCTACTGCGTGCCGCAGTTTCTGGAGTTTCTGCAACGCGCCGGTCTGCGCTTCGGCCGCTGGATGCGGCAGGCGCCCTATCTGCCGTCGTGCGGCGCGATCGCATCCACGCCGCACGCCGCGCGGATCGCAGCGCTGGCCCCCGAGCGGCAGTTCGCCGCGCTGGAGCTCTTTCGCGGCACGATGGTTCGGCACGCGGCAATCGCGTATCGCCGCGACGCGGGGCCGGTACGCGAGGTGGACTTCGGCGGCTCGGACTGGAGGCACTACGTGCCCGTGCGCGCAGCGGGCACGGTCGCCGTGCACGAGCGGTTGCCTGACGGAGCGGCGGCGGTGCTCATCAACCGCAATCACACCTACACGGATCTCTACCTCCCGATCGATCCCGCGCAAGAACGGCTGCTGGCCGCGGTCGACGGGCGCCGCACGATCGCGGAGATCGCCGGCGAGCACGGCACCGACGGCGCGCGCGACTTCTTCGAACGGCTCTGGCGCTGGGATCAGGTGGTCTTCGATATCTCGCGATCGGGCCGCGCGATCGCTTCGTAGATCGCGCCGGCGCCGACGATGAGCGCCATCACCAAGAGCGTGATCCAGCCGTAGTTGAAGACGGCGCGTCCGCTGGAGAGCGAGCTCGGCCAGACGATGTCGATTAACATCAGCAGCAGATAGAGCGCTCCGCCGATCGTCACCGGCACGCCCCACCTCCCCAGGGTGAAGACGCCGCTCGGCTTCCAGCCGCGAGCGCGCGCGACGAGCGCACCCACGACGGTGAGGAAAAATGCGAGGTAGATTCCCGACGTAGCGAACGAAACGAGGGCGTAGAGCGCGTTGACGTTCGCCGGATAGTCGAACCACAGCACGCGGACGGTCTTGCTCGGGTTGACCAGCACGAGCAGCAAGAAGAGAAACGGGACGACCGTTCCGACGAGGATCGCGTTGCCGGGCGTGCGGTGGCGCGTCGAGATCGCGCGGATCTTGTGGCTCAGCGGGAGCGCGCCGTCGCGCGCGAGCGCGAACGCGACGCGCGCGCCGGCTCCCTGGACGGCGGTGCCGCAGCTGAAGAACGCGACGACGACCATCACCAAGAAGAAGTCTTGCAGCCAGCCCGGCAGCTCGGCGAGAATGGTGTTGACGCCGCCGGCGACCACGCCGCCGATACCCGCGGACGGCGTCGCGAGCAGCAGCCCGAGCACGAGCACGAACGAAGCGATGCCGCCGTAAAGCAGCGCGCTGCGCATCGCCTTAGGCACCTGCCGCTGCGCGTCGAGGGTCTCCTCGGAGATGTCGCCCGCGGATTCGAAGCCGTAGAAGATATAGACGTTGGCGAGAATGGCGACCAGCGCCGCACCCGTCCACCAGTTGCCGCCGAAGTCGAGCCCGAGCGGATTGCTCTTGAGGTGCTCGACGCCTTGCGTCGTAAAGACGAAGCCGAATCCCTGGTGGAATCCGAAGATCGCCAGCGCGAGGAAGACGCCGAACGTCCCGATCGTCTCGACGTAAACGCCGAAGCGCGCGACGAAGCCCATGATCTTCGCGCCGACCGAGTTCAGAATTGCCGACAACACGATGATGGCGCCGGCGATGGCGAAGATCGTGAGGTGGTCGGCGGGATCGAGCTTGGTGTGGAACCAGATGTTGGAGAGCGACGTCACGTAACCGACGGCACCGGAGTCGACCGACGCCACCGTCGCGAGCAACGCGAAGCCATAGATCCAGCCGATGAACCAGCCGTAGCGCGGGCCGACGGTGTATTTGCCGTACTGATAGAGCGCACCGGACAGCGGATACTCGCTCGCGAGCTCGCCGAAGACGAGCGCGACGAGCATCATCAGCCCGACGACGGCGACGATCGTCCAGATGTAGCGCGGACCGCCGGTGCCCAGCCCGAGCGTGTACAGCGAGTAGATGCCGACCATCGGGCTGAGGTAGCTGAACGCGACGGAGAAATTGTCGAAAAGCGAGAGCACTCGCGACAGCTCTTGCCGGTAACCGAGGGCGGCGAGGCGATCTCCCTCGCTGGGCTGCGTTTTAATGCCTAGCCCAGGCCCACCCGGTGATGAGCCAGCCCGGCGCGAGCCGCTGCAGCGCCACCGTGAAGACCGCGCCGGTCTCCTTCACGGGCTTGCCGTGATCTTTGAACGAGAACGCTACCGGAACCACGACGTACGCGCGGGTTCCGGTCACGTCGACGCGCCACGGCGTGCCCATCGTCACCCTGCCGCCGGTGATTCCGTCCTTCTTTGCATCGGCGGCGTACGCCGACGCCCAGTCGGCGCACGCCGTGACGCCGTGCCATTCGTGCGGTGGGAAGTCGTCGATGATCGACGCCGGAGAGGCGCAGGTCGCGACGGCGCGTTTGAAATCGCCCGTGTTGAACCCGCTGATGAATTGATTCACCACCGCCATCACGTCGCGCTCGGGCGACGCGACGGCCGGCCCGGCCGCCGCCGCCACGGCGAAGGCGATCGCGAACAGTGCCGCCGAGCCTCGAAACGACATGCCGTGCTCCTACATCTTGACCTTGGCGACGGCGATCATCGTCTTACCGCCAGACGTCGTGATCGTCACCGACGTTTGACCCGATCCGGGCTCGCCGACGGTGAAGACGGCGCTCTCGACCGGCGAGGTCACGTGTGATTTCTCGGAGCCGGCGGGCATATTTTGCTGGTACCACGCGTAGACTTTGTCGAACGAGTCATCGGTGCTCATCACCGAACCCGCCGCGCTGCCCATCATGTTGCTGCTGCTGCCCGACGCCTGGGTCGCCGCGCCGGGATAGGTGGGAATGGTCCCGGCGGCGGAGCTCGCGCTTGCCTCGGGAGACGTGCTCTCGGCGGGGGCGGTGCTGTCCGCAGGGGATGCCGCCGCGCTCGCCTCGGTCGACGTGTTGTCCGACGAGGACTTTCCGTTGCACGCCGTGACCGTCAGTAGCGCCAAGACGACGGCGAGCGAAGTGAAGAATAAACGCATGTAGAGTCTCCTTCGGTTAGAACTGCATTCGCAGGATCTTGAGGTGTGGATCGACGACCGCGACCGGCCGCGCGCGCGCGGACTCGAAATAGATGTACTTCCGGTCGTCGGGTCCGATCCCGCCGAGCTCCCATTCGGTGACGCGCGCGTCGGGATAGTGAGACTTCGCGATGGCCGCGCGGATCGTGGGCGTCAACCGCACGAAGGCGATGGCCTTGGGATCGAACGCACGCGCGTCGACCTCGGCGGCGGTGATCGGACCGCCGCTCAGCGACATCAGCTTCACCGGCGCCGGGCCGGTCAGCGTTCCGTTCGGAGCGACGACGTAGCGATCGACGTTGATGTGGTGTGAGGGCTCCTGGACGTCGACCATCAAGCCATTCATTTGGTCGGCGTTGATCGAGGTGACGCGCAACGGCCTGCCCGAACGCCCCGCGATCGCGTCGAGCGCGCGCATCACGGCGGCTCCGTCCGTGAGGAACGGATCGATCGGGCCGCCGCCCGGATTAGCCGCCGCGAGATTGGGGTCGCCCGAGCCGTAGGACGTGCTGTGGCCCGAGGATCCCGAACACGCCGCAAGCGCCAGGGCGGCGCAGGCGGCCACGCGCGCGAACTTCATGACGTCATTCATGGCTTGATTGCGGGAACGAGCATTCGAGTGGATGCCTTACCGAGCCTCTCCAAGCAAGCCGGAGGTAGGCGCGTTGTCCGAGGGTAACCCTGTCGGCCCAGAGTGTCGAAAAAGGAGCTTCCTCAATGAACGGATACGTCAAGTTTGCGGCGCCGCTGCTCGCAGCGCTCGCCGTCGCCGCCTGCAGTGCAGGCGGCTCGACCAATCCGCCGGTCGCGTCCGGCCCCGCCGCGGCGCAATCCCGTTTGCTGCCTATGGGCAAAGGATTCGGAAAGCCGGCCTGTCCGCAGGTCGTCGGTGTGCCGACGTGCCTCGCGCTCATTCAATCGAAGAGCGGCATCAGCCCCGCCGTCTCCGGGTGGGCGCCCGCGGATTTTCAGGCGCGCTACAACCTGCCTTCGAGCACGAAGGGCGCGGGCCAGATCGTCGCGATCGTCGACGCCTTCGATAATCCCAACGTCGAGTCCGATCTCGCGACGTACCGATCGAACTTCGGGCTTGGAACCGCGAACTTCGTCAAGTACAACCAAAAAGGCCAGAAGAGCCACTATCCGAAGGGCGACCAGGGTTGGGGCGTCGAGATCGATCTCGACGTCGAGATGGTTTCGGCCGTCTGCCCGAAGTGCACCATCTATCTGATCGAGACAAATACCAACAGCTCGAAGAACCTCGAAAAGGGAGACCTCGAGGCCGTCAAGCTCGGCGCGCACATCATCAGCAACAGCTGGATTTGCTACGGCTCGATCGACTGCGGCCTGGATCCCAACGATTTCAACACACCGGGCGTGATGTATCTGGCCGCGTCGGGCGACAATGGCTATAACCAAAACGGCGTTCCGGAAGCGCTGGGCACCGTGGTCTCGGTCGGAGGCACCGTGCTCTCGAAGAGCGGCTCGACCTACAACGAAATGGCGTGGCGCGGCGCCGGCGGCGGCTGTTCGGACGACGGCACCGGCACGGGCATCGCGAAGCCCTCGTGGCAGCACGATACCGGCTGCACGTTCCGCACCGATGCCGACGTGGCCGCGGTGGCCTTTGGCGTCGCCGAATACGACACGTACGGCAACTCGGGCTGGTTCACTGTCGGCGGCACCAGCGTCGCGTCGCCGCTCATCGGGGGCGTCTACGGGCTCGCGGGCGATGCGTCGAGCCAGGATGCCGGCAAGAAGCTGTGGACGCTCAAGGCTAAGAAGTACGCCAAGGAGCTGCACGACATCACGACCGGCAACGACGGCACCTGCGGCGGCAGCTATCTCTGCACGGCAGGCACCGGCTACGACGGCCCAACGGGCTGGGGAACGCCGAACGGAGTTGGCGCGTTTTAGCGCCAACTCTCCCCCGTCCCAGACCAACCGCACAAAGGAGCATCTGTTGAACGGATATCTCAAACTTGCGGCGTCGCTCGTGGCGGCGCTTGCAGTAGCAGCCTGCAGTTCGGGCGCGTCGTCCGGCGTGCCGGGAACCTCCGGCGGCGTCGCACAAACCGGCGCCCCGCTGCGTTCGGTGCCCGACTGGCAGGCACGCGGTCTCGCGCATCCGGCGTGCCCGCAAGTCACCGGCAAGCCCACGTGCTTGGCGCTGATTCAATCGAAGAGCGGCATCAGTCCGGCCGTCGCCGGCTGGGCGCCCGCCGATTTCCAAGCGCGATACAATCTGCCGTCGAACACCAAGGGTTCGGGGCAGATCGTCGCGATCGTCGACGCATACGATAATCCCAACGTCGCGAGCGACCTCGCGACCTATCGTTCGAACTTCGGCCTTGGAACGGCGAACTTCACGAAATACAACCAGACGGGACAGACCAGCAACTACCCGCAAGGCAACAAGGGCTGGGGCGTCGAGATCGATCTCGACGTGCAGATGGTTTCGGCCGTCTGCCCGCAGTGCACGATCTACCTGATCGAAGCGAATAGCTCCAACTCGTCCGACCTCGACGCGTCCGAGGCCGAGGCCGTGACGCTCGGCGCCCATATCGTCAGCAACAGCTTCATCTGCTACGGCTCGAACAGCTGCGACGACGTGAGCGACTTCGACAAGCCGGGCGTCGTCTACGTTGCGGGCTCCGGTGACGCCGGCTACGACCAGAACGGCAATCCCGAATCGTTCGCATCCGTCGTGTCGGTTGGCGGCACCGTGCTGCAAAAGAACGGCTCGACCTATAGCGAGACGACCTGGAACGGCGCCGGTGGAGGCTGCTCCAACAACGGCGGCGGCGCCGGGGTGACGAAGCCGTCGTGGCAGCACGACACCGGGTGCGCGTATCGCACCGATTCGGACGTTTCGGCGGTTGCTCTCAACGTCGCCGAGTACGATACGTACGGTTATGGCGGCTGGTTCACCGTCGGCGGCACGAGCGTCGCGACGCCGCTGACCGCCGGCGTGTTTGCCCTCGCGGGCAACGCCAGCAGCCAGACCGCTGCGAAAAAGTTCTGGTCGCTCAAAAAGAAACCGCGTAAGAAGGAGCTCCATGACATCACGAGCGGCAGCGACGGCTCGTGCGGCGGCAGCTACCTCTGCACGGGCGTCAAGGGTTACGATGGCCCGACCGGCTGGGGGACGCCCAACGGAATCAAGGCCTACTAGGAAGCCCAAAGCACGTAGACCGCGAGAGGCGGGGCGCGAGCGCCCGCCTCTTGGCTATGCAAGGGGTAAGCAAGCCATCGTGGAACGGCCCCGCGATGCGAATGATGCTGACACTACAAATCCCCGCGCAGGCCGGCAACGCGGCCATCAAAGACGGACGGCTGGCGAAGGTGCTGTCGTCGACGCTCGAGCGGATCAAGCCCGAGGCGGCGTATTTCACGACGGTTGACGGCGAACGCGGCGGGTTCATCGTCTTCGACCTCAAGAACCCCGACGACATCCCCTCGATCGCCGAGCCGTTCTTTCTGGAGCTCGACGCGAAGATCGCGATGACGCCGGTGATGACGCCGGACGACGTCCAGAGCGGGTTGGCGAAGGCCTTCTCGTCCTAACGCGCTAGGGCTCTACGCGGGCTTATAGGATCGCCCCTTTTGCTGCCGGAAGCAGCTTCTCATGTGCCGCAACATCAAGACCCTGCATAACTTCGCTCCGCCGGCGACGGAGGACGAGATTCACGCGTCGGCGGTTCAGTTCGTGCGCAAATTGAGCGGCTTCACGCACCCGTCGAAAGCGAATGAAGCGGCATTCGATCGTGCCGTCGATCGCGTCCACGCCGCGGCGCGCGAGTTGCTCGCAGCATTGGTGACGAACTCGCCGCCGCGTAACCGCGAGACGGAGGCGGTCAAGGCGAAGGAGCGCGCGCGAGTGCGCTTTGCCGAGCCGTCACACGCACGCGCTTGACGCAATCGAGAGGTGGGACGGCCGCGCTGATTGCTGCGGCGCTGGTGACGGGCGCCCCCGGCGCGGCTGGAACGGCCTCGGAGATCGTCGTTCCGAACGGCTGGCTGATCGCCGCGCCGCGGGGCACGATGACGGAGACGGACACGATGCCGCAGGGAGCGGCCGCGTCGCCCGATGGCGCGACCCTCGCGGTCGTCGAATCGGGCTTCAATCCGCCCACGCTGCGCCTCTATCGCACGACCGACCTCGAGCAGACCGCCTCGATCCCGCTGCGCGGCGCGTTCGGCCGGCCACTGTGGCTCGACCCCGCGCACGTGCTCGTTGCGGGCGCCAACGCCGATGCGCTGCTGAAGGTCGACGTGGCGTCGCAGACGGTCACGACGATCGCGCTCGCCAAACGTTCGTATCCCGTTGCCGTCGCGACGAACGGCGACGGAACGTTCGCCGTCGCGACCGACGGCGACGGATCGGTGCGTGTCGGGACCCTCGACGGCCTCGCGAGCGCCAAGCCCGTTCGCATCGGCGTACACCTGGGCGGCCTGGCGTTCGCGCCGCACGGAACGACGCTCTTCGCATCCGATTGGGCCGGCAGCGACGTCAAGACGATCGACGCTCGTACGCTCGCCACGCGAACGATTGCCACCGGGCTCCATCCGTCGGCCATGCTGCCCGACGGGGGCCGCGTGTTCGTGGCCGAGAGCGACGGCGACAGCGTCGGTGCGTACGACATCGCGAGCGGCCGGCGTCTGGAATCGCTCTTCGTCGGCGACGCCTCGAACGGGCGCAGGCTCGCGGGATCATCGCCGAACGCGCTCGCGATGAGCGGCGGCACGCTCTACGTGAGCCTCGGCGCTGCCAACTCGATCGCGGCCGTGCGAAAGGGACGCGTCGTCGGACGGATTCCGGCCGGGTGGTACCCGACCGACATCGTCCCCATCGGCCGGCGTCTCTTCATCGTCGACGGCAAGGGTGAGGGGACGCGTCCCAATCCGAACTTCCCGGCGCAGCGACGCAGTTTCTACGATTACGTAGCTGCGATCCAGTACGGCTCGATTCGCACGTGGGATCCGGCGGCGCATCCGGCGCGGGCGGGCAATCCCCAAGGCGCGCGCGGCTGGGCGGCTTCGGCGCCTGCCGGCACGGTGATCCGCGCGGACGGCCCGATCCGCCACGTCTTCTTCATCCTCAAAGAGAACCGTTCGTACGACCAGGTGTTGGGCGACGTCGCCCTCGGCAACGGCGATGCGAAGCTGACGTGGTTCGGCGCGCGCGTCACGCCCAACGAGCACGCGCTGGCGGCGCGGTTCGGTCTCTTCGACAACGCGTACGCGAGCGGCGAGGTGAGCGAGAGCGGACACAACTGGGCCGACGCCGCGTTCGTCAACGACTACGTCGAGCGAACTTGGCCCTCGACGTACGGCGATCGCGGCAACGAGGACGACTCGCTTTCGGGCAGCGGAGCCGCGGTGCCCCGCAACGGATACATCTGGCAGACGGCGCGGAAGGCGCACGTCTCGTTCCGGGACTACGGCGAGATGACCGACGTGCCGAACTTGACCGGCCCGGGTGTGACCGCAGCGCCCAGCCTGGCCGGGGTGTACGACCCCCACTACGTCGGCTGGAACCTCGACTACAGCGACCTCGACCGGGTCAAGGAGTGGCGCCGCGAGTTCGACGGATTCGTAAAGCGCGGGAACCTGCCGCAGCTCGAGTACGTGTGGCTGCCCAACGACCATACCAACGGGCCGCGGCCGGGCAAGCTCACGCCGGTGTCCTACGTCGCGACGAACGATTATGCGCTGGGTCTGATGGTCGACGCGATCTCGCACTCGCCGGTGTGGCGCTCGTCCGCGATCTTCGTGATCGAGGACGACGCCCAGGACGGCCCGGACCACGTGAGCGATCAGCGGACGACGCTCTTCGTCGTGTCCCCGTACGCCCGCGGCGGCCTGCAGCACGGCCGCTATTCGACCGTGAGCGTCTTGCGGACGATGGAGCTGATCCTAGGGCTCCCGCCGCTCTCGACCTACGACGCGATGGCGGTTCCGCTCTATGCGGCGTTCTCGTCCGTCGCCCGGACGGCGCCCTACCGCGCGTTGCCGCCGAAGGTGGGCACGACGGTGCGGAATGCGCGGACGGCCTACGCCACGGAAGTGAGCGCGAGGCTCGATTTCAGCCGGCCCGATGCGAATCCGGGCGGGGTCTTGCGGCCGGCGCGTGCCTATGGTATAGTCGCCCCCAACATGTATCCCGTGTCCGCCAATGCGTATTATTATTACGGCCGCTCCGACCGAAGCCGGCTAGGTACGCCATTGCACTAACGAGATACTCGTCAAAATGCAAAAGCCGCCTCGCCGACGCGAGGCGGCTTTTTTGATACGAGGGAAAGGGGCCATGAGCGCAACGATCGGTTCAACCACCGAATTCCACGAGTTCGAAACGGCGGTCGCGAGGAGTATCGACCGGCACCCCATCGTGAGCGAGAACGCGTATACGCGCTGGTTCGCGCGCGGCGAAGCCACCCTCGATGAGCTCCGCGCCTTCACCGTGCAGTTCTCGGTGTTCAGCCACCTCTTTATCGAAGCTCAGCTGCGCAAGTGCATCAACGCTCCCGACCTCGCCAGTTACCGTGCGGGCAAGGAGATTCTGCTCAACGAGCTGGGCGTGACGTTCGCGCCCTCGGGCAGCGTGGACGGAGGAACGTTCCGGTTTACCGCCGGTCACTTCGAGTGGCTCGCGCACTTCGCACAGGCCGTGGGCCTGGAGTGGAGCGACATCGGAAAGCGGCGCCACGGATGGGCGTCGACCCTCGCGTTCTGCGATGCGCTGACGGCGTGGTATAGCGCCGAAGATGAATCGACTGCGGCCGGCGCGTCGTACGCGATCGAGCACTGGGCCGCGGCCGGCTTTTGGAAGGAGCTCATCGCGGGCCTGCGCGCGATCAAGAAGAGCCGCATCGCCGACCTTCCCCTCGGGTTCTGGACGTGGCACGACGCACTCGAGGAGAATCACGCCGCGCACACGAGCGACGAGACGCGCGATGCGTTTGCGAAGCCCGGGTTTTCGCCCGAGCGCTTCCTGGCGGCGGGAGAGGCGATGCTCGAGGCCGTAGCCGGGTTTTGGAACGGATTGAACGATGCGCGCAAAGACTCCGCGATGGCGATGCACGGCGCCGCTTGAAGGCGCGCTGATCTTTGCGCTAATGGGCGGATGCGGCGGCGGAGTTTCGACGCCCTCACCGCCGGCCGGGGGCGCGCTCGATCCCGCTGGTGACGTGACGCGACGATACTCGACCCGCTTTCCCCACACGCAAGATCCCATCTCGGAAGGCGGAAGCTGGGCGAACGGAGGTGCCGCCGGCATCGATTGGACCGACGTGCGCACGACGCCGGGCATGGCGTTCGGAACGATGCCTGGCGACGCGGAGTATCCGCAGGAATACGCCGATTCCACCGCCGTGCTGCGGGGCAAGTGGGGGCCGAACCAGCACGTGCGCGCCACGCTGCGTGTGCTCGAACCGTCGCAGTCGAGCGGCGTCTACGAAGAGGTTGAGCTGCGCGTGCGGACGACGATCGCGCCGCACAGCATCACCGGATACGAGATCAACTGCAGCGTCAACCCGAGCGACCCGTACATGCAGGTGGTGCGATGGAACGGCGCGTTGGCCGACTTCACGCTGCTCGACGGACGCGCGACCGGCTGCGCGGACGGTGACGTTCTCGAGGCGAAGGTGACGGGGATGGCGTCCGTCACGATCGCGGTCTACAAGAACGGAACGCCGATGTTCACGGCCACCGACGGCAACCCGTGGACGTCGGGCAGTCCCGGCATCGGATTCTTCCTCGAGGGCGCGACGGGCTTAGACGCGCAATACGGCTTTAGCCGCTTCCGCGCGCAAGCGCCGCGCGAATAGCTATTTCGCGGCCGCGCTGATCGCCGCGCCGCTGGGTTCGACGAAGCCGTCGAGCGCGCGGATCGGCGCGCCACCCGGGTAGCCCCAGATACGCAGCACGCTGCCGCCATAATCGCCGTGGTCGTCGGGTCCGATCAACGATCGCCCATCGATGAGAAACTGCGGAACCTCGAGCGAATCGCCGAGTACCGCCTCGCTCACCGTCGTGCCGCGACGCCCAGCGACGGCGAACCGGTAGAGATGCGAATGTCGCCCGTGAAGCCCCTGATCGCCGATCGCGAGATACGTTCCGTCCCACGCGACGCCGCCGCCCCAGCGAATCCTGCGATCGAGCGTGATGCGCACGAACGCGTTCCGGCCGGTAGGCAGCTCGGCGAGCTCGAACCTGCCGCGTTTTCCGCGCCCGCCCGCGTAGAGGTTGCCGGCGCCATCGTACCCGCACGACGCGAACGCGATGTGCGCGGTGATGAAGCGCGGTGTCCCCGACGCATGGCGGAAGATTGAGATCCCTCCACCTTCTTCGAGGTTCACGACGGCTAGGTCGCCGCTGCGAGCGTCGACGGCGCATGCCGTTGGGCGTTGGCCGGCGTCGTCGAGCGTTGCAATCGGCTGGGTGCCGCCGTGCGCGAACTCGACGATTTGTTTGTGCTCCAGATTCGGGACGAAGACGTTCCCCGCCGCGTCCGCGCAGAGAGCACGCGGTGTGAGGCCGCCCAGGATGCCGAGCCGTTTCAAACCCGGATAGGTGTAGAAGCGAACCTCGCCGCGTCCCCAATCCGCGACGTAGAGCAGATTGCCGGCATGCGCGCCGAGCGCCACGCTCGACCCGGCGGCGCCCTGCGGTACGGCGGTCGCGCCGCCGCACGCCGTCAAAAACGCGAGAGCCACTAGCGTCCAAGGTGCCTTCGTCATGCGGCCATGATAGCATATATCTCGATGGTCCGAACCGGTTGCCGCGCGGTGCTCCTGACCGTGGCGCTATCGGCCTGGAGCTTCGGCGTGGCCGGCGCGCAGCTCGCAGGCGACCCGAGCCCAAGGAATCCGAAGAACGTCTACGACGAGGCTACCACGACGGGCGGCCACGACGAGAACTTCGCACCGAAGGACGCGAAGGACGACCAGCGCGTGCGTGCCGAGCGAATCGGCAGCCCCTCGCGCTGGCCGCTGCTGTACGAAAGCCCTCGTTTGAACGTGACGGGCTTCATGAACGGCGGCGTCGCCCCGTTCGTCATGTTGAACAACACGTTCGCCGCGCCGGCCGGATCGATCAACGCCGGTCTTCCCGTGAATCCCGGCTGGGCCGAAGCCTACGTCGAGCCCGGGGTCACGGCCGAGTATCGCCTCGGATCCGATGCATCCGTTTACGGCGGGGTCGCGTACATGGAAAGCGGCACGATGGGCACCGACTTCGCCGGCAGCGTCCCCGCGTGGTACGGCCTTCCAGAGCAGTTGTACGCCGGCGTGCACGTGTCGCGGCTGTTCGGCGGAAACGGTACGCTCGACGCTTCGTATGGGCAGCAAGACTACGACAACGGCAATGGGATGCTGCTTGCGCTCGGCGCGACCAATGGCTTCAATCGCGGCGCCGCCTACACATGGCCGCGCACGGCGTGGCGGCAGGCGGGGCTATTGCGGGCGACGGACGGCGACTGGAGCGCGCAGCTGTTCTATCTCCGGCCGAACGAGGCGCCCGCTGCGTTCGACAACACGGCGTTGAGCGGGGTCAACCTCGTCTGGAATCCGCCCGGACAGCTGCGGCTCGGCGTGCAGTATCTGTACGCGTCGTCCGACGTCGTGACCCGCAATCAGATGTCGACCTACGAGTTTCGCGCGCGTCTCCATCCGCTCAAGTCGTTGCCCAACTTCTGGCTGCAGGCGGATTACGCGGTCGAAGGCAAACCGCAGCTCGCAGCGGACGGGTGGATGGTGCAGGCGGAGTACAATTGCAAGCAGATGTGGTGGCAGCCGCTCTTGCGCGTCGGCTACTTCAGCTTTTCGGGCGCAAAACCATCGGACACGGTCTGGCGCGGGTTCGATCCATTGTACTTCGGCGGATCGGTGCCGGCGTGGTTCGCGGGCTTCGCGCTTGAAAATCAGCTCGTGAATACGAACCTTCGCTACTTCGACGCGTCGGTTACACTCGCGCCGCAGCGGCGCGGCTCGCTGCAGCTCAACTACGTAAGCGCCGGGGTCAATCAGCTCAACTCGATCCTCACGACGCTGCCGCCGTCGGTGCCGCCGTCGGCGCGCGGTGGACTTCCCGCCTTCGGATACGGCAGCGAGGTTGCAGCCAGCTATACCGACAACCTCGGCCCGGCGCTCAGCCTGAATCCCTTCTACGCCTTCGCGTGGCCGGGCGGCGGCATCGTCGAGGACTATCGCGCGCACGGAGGGACCGCGAGAAACTGGTCGTTCCTCGGGATCGTCCTGACCGCGACGTATTGAGGCGGAGTCAGCTGCCGAGGATGTTGATCGCGCGGGCTCCGACGGCGATGACGATCACGAGTGAGATCACGCTCTGCGTCATCATCATCATCTTTGCGCGGGCGGTCAGCGGCAGCACGTCGGTGGGGCTGAACGCAGCCGACGTGTTGAACGCAAGGGACAGATAGTCGGCGAATACCGGCTGCCAGTCGGCCGGGACGCGATCTTCCGGCTCGCCGCGCGGAAAGCTGAAATCGGTTCTGCCGTCAAAGCCGTCCTCGCGCCCCGCCGGGCCGCCGCGATCGAGCTGCCAATACGCGAGGGCGAAGACGAGAACGTTCGTCGCCCAGAGGCCGACCGAGGTCGTGAGCAACGTCAGACCGGTGAGCGCCGGATGGACGCGCGCCATGTCGCGTAGCAGCACCGCGAGCATGAGCAGCTCGACGACGGTCACGAACGGCAGGACGATGGCGGCGGCCCAGCGTTCGGCGCGCCGCCACACGGGGCTCGCAGGAAAGCGCCCGGCCGCGACCATCGTGATGGCGAGCGCGAGGCCTGCGACGACCGGCACGCCGCGTGGCAGCATTTGATATCGATCCGGCAACAGGAAGAGTATGACCGGAAGCGCGATCACGGTGAACGCTGCGAAGAGCCGGTTCTCGTGCCGCGCGCTCGCACGTGCCGCCGATAGGTCGCCAACAGGCAAGGCGTTACTCCTTTGGTGCCGCCATTCTAACACGGGCATGCTAAAATGATGGCACCTTTGGGCGCCCGCCCGAAGTGCACCGAGGAGGGCACGCTGCCGTGTCGATCGCGTATCGCATTTTTATCGCCGCCTTGGCGTCGGCGTTCATTACCGGCACCGCAATGGCGCAGAACGCGCCGCCGCCCGGTCAGGGCGCGATGCCCATGCCGCAGGCGACGCACCCGCCCTCGAAGTGTAAGACCAAACCCAACGGCTGCCCGAAGCGGAAGAATCAGCAAAAGAAGAAAAACGGCACGGCCGGCGCCGCGGCGACGATGCCGCAGCCCGCGCCGACGCACGCGTAAGCGGTAAGCCCATCGAACCCGTTTATCTCGGCGAGAGCGACGTCGCGCGGCTCTTGAGCTGGCACGAGCTCATCGCGGCGATGGAGCGCGTGCTCGCCGAGTTCTCGCATGGCGACGTGCTGCAGCCGGTGCGAACCGTGCTCACGATCGAAGAGGGACGCCGTTATTTGGGGTTGATGCCGGCGATCGCGGGTGACGTGATGGGCCTGAAGTTCGTGACGTTTTATCCCGCAAACGCCGGCACCGGCGTGCCCACCCACAACGCCACGATCCTGCTTTATCGCACCGACACGGGCGAGCCGCTGGCGGCGATGGACGGACGGTTGATCACCGAAATGCGCACCGCCGCCGTCTCCGCCGCGGTGACGAAGTATCTCGCGGCGCCGCAGAGCCGCGTATTGGCCTTACTCGGCAGCGGCGTGCAGGCGCGGTCGCACCTGCAGGCGCTGGCATGCGTTCGCGATTTCTCGGAGATACGCGTCTGGAGCCGGACCGCGGAGCACGCGCGGCGCTTCGCGAGCGAACACGGTATCGTCGCGGTCGATTCTCCCGAGGCCGCGGTACGCGGCGCCGACGTCGTGGTTACGGCAACGGCGGCGCACGAGCCGATCCTGCGTGGGGCGTGGCTCAAGCCGGGCGCGCACGTCAACGCCGTCGGATCGTCGCGACCCCAGTGGCGCGAGCTCGACGACGAGGCCATGGCCGGCATCGTGGTGGTGGATTCCCGCGAGGCGGCGGCAAAAGAGGCCGGCGACGTGATCTTGGCCGGCGCGCAGATCTATGCGGAGGCCGGCGAGATCTTCGCGGGCACGATGCCGCCGCTGCCGTCGGCGACGACGGTGTTCAAGTCGCTCGGACTCGCATGTGAGGACGTTGCGGCGGCGCAGCTCGTGATGGACGCGCGCCGGCGCCGGCCGGAAGCGTAAAAAAAACCCGCAGAAGACCGTCCTTACGGTGGCCTTCTGCGGGCGCTGCCACGCTGAGGACGCTTAGAGGTTGTTGACGATTCGCAAGTTGCCGCCGCCGCCTGGACCGCGGTCGTCGTTACGGTTACCGTTACCATTGCCGTCGTCCGAGAAGCTTGCGGAACACGAGCCGGCAACGGTTCCGGCCGTCACCGTATAGACTCGATTGCCGTCGCGGGCAATCGTCGCGATGTTGCGCGAGGCGCAGTTGTCGCGCTCGACGATGCGATGGCGATTGCGGCCTCCGTCGTCGCGGCCGTCGTGCGTCACCATGACGGTCGCTGGTCCGGGATTGTTGGTGTCGAACGTGATGTGACAGGGCGTGACGGTCACGCCGCCGTCGTTCGGACAGCCGCGATGGTCGCGGCCGTGATCTGCCGCGTTCTGCATCGACGCAGCGCCCGACGGCATCCCGCCGGCTGCCGGCATTTGCGAGTTGCCGGAACAACCGGCGAAGAGTGCCGACGCTCCGAGTAGCGCTAGGCCGGCGTAAGTCCTGTTGAAGGTCATCGTATGCTCCTTTCTGTGACCCCGTTGCATCAGCATTGCAATCAAATCTGAAGCGAATGTAAAAACTGCGCGCTTGATTTTAATTGCGTTGTTTTACATTCATGAATGTTAAGAGCGAAGGTAAGTGATTGCAGACGTGATCGTGGTGGCTCGCGCCGTTCGGCACGCCCCGGGGACGCGCCGCCCCTTGACGCGCCCGGGCCCCCGTGCTATCGTTCGGGTTTCCTTGCTTTCCCATCGCAACAGGAGGCTGGGCATAGGATGAAACTGACCGTCGGGGTCGCACTGCTCGGGTGCGGCACGGTGGGCGCGAACGTCGCCGACCGGCTGCTTCGAGAGCGGGATCGCCTGGAGCGCCGCAGCGGCGTGGCATACGAGCTGCGGGCGGTGGCAATCCGGGATCCGGCCAAGCAGCGGCCGGACTCGCTCGACCGCCGCATCTTCACACGCGACGCTCGAGCGATCGTGGACGACCCGAACGTCGATCTGGTGATCGAACTGATCGGCGGCACCACGGATGCCGCCGACTTGGTCGAGCGCGCGCTCGACCGCGGCCGCCACGTCGTTACCGGCAACAAGGATCTGCTGGCCACCCAGGGCCCGCGGCTTCACGCGCTCGCCGCATCCCGCGGCGCGGTGCTGCGATTCGAGGCCGCCGTCGGTGGGGCCGTCCCCGTCGTGCGCACCCTCGAGGAAGCGCTCGCGGGCGACGAGATTTTTGCGGTTGCCGGCGTAGTCAACGGAAGCTGCACGTCGATCCTGTCGGCGATGGAAGGCGGCGCATCGTTCGGCGACGCGCTCGCACGCGCGCAGCGCTTGGGCTACGCCGAGTCGGACCCGGCCAACGACGTCGAGGGCGTCGATGCGGCGCACAAGCTCGCCGTCATCGCCCAGCTGGCGTTCGGCCTGGCGGTCGTCTCGCCGCGCATCCGCCGCTCCGGCATCGGCGCAGTGACCCAGCGCGACGTGTCGCGCGCCCGCATGCAGGGTCTGCGAATTCGACTCGTTGCTGCGGCGCGCAAGACGCCGGGCGGGATGGCGGCCGAGGTCGCGCCGCTCCTCGTCGCGCGCGAGCATGAGTTCGCGAACACCGAGGATGCCGAGAACGCGATTGCAATCGTCGCGCGCGATGCGGGGCGCTTGGTGCTGTGCGGGGCCGGAGCCGGCGGTGCGGCCACCGGCTCGGCGGTGCTCGGCGACGTCGTCTCCGTGCTGCGCGGGCTGCGCGTGCCGAACGACTCCGCGCGACGGGGACGGCTGGGCCTCGAGCCGGCGATCGACGTCACGCCGCTGTTCGACCGGTTGCCGCGCAACGACGAACTGCCGCACCTGCGTGTGTGGGACGAGCGCGCGCTCGACGAATCGGCACGAGCGCTGGTCAACGCGTAGTGCGCGAAGAGACCGTCGGCATCGGGAGCCTGCGGCTCGACTGCGGCACTGAAGTTCCGTCCGCACGGCAGTGCGTCACGATCTACGGTACGCCGGACGCGGACGGCTCGAACGTGGTGCTGGTCGAGCACGCGCTGACTGGCTCGGGGCGCGCGGCCGACTGGTGGCCGGGAATCGTCGGCGCGGGCGCGCTCTTCGATCCCAGCAGGTGGTGCGTGATAGGAATCAACGCGCTGGGCGGCTGCTACGGTTCCACAACTCCGGCCGCGGGCGGCTTCGACCGCGTGACCGTGCGCGACATCGTGCGAGCCGAGATGCTGGCGTTGTCGCAGCTCGGCATCGAGCGCGTCGCCGTCGCGATCGGCGGGTCGCTCGGCGGGATGCGCGCGCTGCAGTGGGCCGTCGACGCGCCGGACCGCGTGCGCTGCGCCGTAGCCGTCGGCGCGCACGATCACCACAGCGCGATGGGCGTCGCGCTCAACGCGCTGCAGCGCGAGGCGCTCGCGCTCGATCCCGTGCGCGGAGTTCGGTTGGCGCGGAAGATCGCGATGCTGACCTATAAAAGCGAGGAGCTGTTCAACGCGCGGCACGGACGCCGGCGCGATCGCTTTGGAAAGACGGGCTTCGACGTCGAGGGCTACCTCGATCACCAGGCCGACGTGTTCGAGACGCGGATGGATGCGGCCAGCTACGCGGCGCTGACGCACGCGATGGACTCCTTCGACGTGCGCGACGCGCGCGCGATCGCGCCGTCGCCGAAGCTGATCTTCGTCGGAATCGGTTCCGATTGGCTCTTCCGTCCGCAGGACGTCCGCACTGCGGCACGCCGCCTCGCGCGGCAGGGATTCGACGCGCGCTATCTCGAGCTGCGCAGCGAGCACGGTCACGATGCGTTCTTGGCGGAATCGCAGGGCGTGCGAACGCTGCTCGAACCGGAGCTCGAGGGATTGGCGATCCAGGCGGTTGGAGCGTATCGGGGCTAGAAGAGAACGTTCGTGAGCGATTGCGTCATCGAGACGGAGCGGCTTGTATTGCGTCGTTGGCACGACGGCGATGCTGCGGCGTCCGCGCCGATCTATGCGAAGCCCGAGGTTATGCGTTACATCCCGGGCGGCGCGTGGGATCTCGCGCGAACCACGGCGATCGTCGAACGGCTGCGCGCGCGCGAGCGGGAGAACGGCTACGGCATCTATCCGGTAGTGCTCAAGGCCTCGGGCGCGATGATCGGCCACGCCGGATTGGGTCCACTCGAAGACACGGGCGAGGTTGAAGTCGCCTACGTGCTCGACTCGCCGTACTGGCGCAAGGGCCTCGCAACCGAGGCGGCGCTCGCGATCATCGCCCACGGCTTCGCCTCGGCCGGACTGAAACGCATCGTCGCGGTCGCGTTCCCCGAGAACGAGGGATCGATCGGAGTGATGAAGCGCTGCGGTATGACCCGCGTCGGCGTGGCGCGCCACTTCGGCCACGATCTGATCAAGTACGAGATCGAACGGCCTGCTGGTTTCGCGGAGTTGTAGCGACGACTCCGTCGCTCGAACTCAGGCCAACCGAGCACCGGCTCCCAAGGGATGAGCTCCCGGGCCGGAAAGACCCTCGAACTCTCTCGGTTTGGAGGCGCACGATGATTCACAGACGATCGATCCCGCTCGTCATCGCTCTCGGCGGCGCGATGCTCGGGCTCGCGAGCTGCAGCGGCGGTTCCTCGAACGGCGTTACGCCCCCCTTGCGCTCGACGTCGCTGTTGCAATCGCTCGAGAAGCATGCGACGGCGAAGGCGCTGTACGCGAGCGATTGGTACGGCAAGTCGGTCTTTCGGTTCGTCCGCAACGCCGACGGAACGCTCCAAACGCCTGCAGGCTCGTCGCTGGTGCTGCCCTACAACCCCGGACCGATTGCCATCGGCCCCGGCGGCAACCTCTTCGTTACCGACGAGAATGCCGAGTCGCTCTTCGTCTATGCGAAGGGTGCGAGCGCTTACGATCAGCCCAAGCGCGAGCTGGGGCTGCCGTTCGTTCCGAGTTGCGTCGCGGTCGACTCCAACGGCTACGAGTACGTTGGCGGATTCACAAACGGTTACGTTGCCGTGTACGCGCCGGGCGCGCAGGGCAACGCCCAGACGCTGCAGCGCATCGCATTGCCCGACGGCCACCCCGACGTCAACGGCGTGACGGTCGACCCGTCTGGTAACTTATACGTTTCGGATTCGAACGAGATCAGCGAGTTCACGACGCCGGTGACGAACCCGACGCTAGCCCGCGCGATCGTCGGAACGGGACAGCAGAGCACGCCGACCGGCATGGACCTCGATAGCAAAGGCGAGCTCTACGCGGCAAACGCCGGCGACAACAACATTTTGGCCTATTCGCCGACTGCCAATGGAACGAGCCGGCCGGATCGCACGATCTCGTCGCGGGCGCCGCCGTTAATCAATCCGGTCGGCGTCGCGGTCGCGGGATCGGTGCTCTATTCGACGAGCGGCACCAGTCTGAAGGGGCCGCCGTCCATCTTCGTGCTCGACGCGCGCAAGCGCAAGCAGAATCCGAAGCAAGTCGTCACCGGAGCGTATCTTGCGCTTCCGATCGGGGTCGCGCTCGGGCCGTAGCAGGCGCGTGGCGGCCCTCGGCGCTGCGCTGGGCGGCCAAGGGCCGGGGCCAAGAGCTTCGCTCCATTTAGGCTCTGGCCACTGGGGTCTTTTACCCAGCTAGAGCCAAAAAGGAACAGCGGCTTGGCGCGCTGTTCCTTGGCCGACGAGGTATTTAAAGGGCGTTTGAAATCGGAAGCCGCGCTCCGTTGCCTTGGCCACCGCCGACGGTGAAGTGGGCGGTGCACTTTCCAGCCATCGTTCCAGCCGTCACTGTGTAATGCTTGTTGGAAACGCGCGTCACCGTTGCGATGCCCTTTGACGCGCAATTATCGGCCTCGTCGATATGATGGCGATTTCCCTGGCCCTGATGGCCGAGATACACGTCGATCGGGCCTGGGTTCTGAGCGTTGAGCTTGATCGGACAAGGCGTAATCGACATATTGCCGTCCTGGCAATTACTTTTGCCGTCGCCTTGCAGTTGCTGCGTCGTTCCGGTCGTCGAAGCGGGCAACGCGCCCGCCGAAGGTGCGTGGGCGCCGCTGCATCCCGCAAGAGCCAGCGATGCGCTGAAAAACGCCGCCGCGGCGTAGAATGAACCGAACCTCATTAACTATGCTCCTTACTCGGTCTCAGGGGCAGGTTTCCCGCCGTGGACCTCCGGGAAACCCGCCCGGGGCGCTTGGAGCGTTACCAGTGGAAGGGGCCCTTCGCGTTGGGCACCAGCCAGACGATGAGGTCCCACTGGGTCGGAAACTCGAAGATCGTGGCGATATAACTCGCGTCCGGCACGCGGCCCAGGTCCTCGATGATCTTTGGAGAGGGCGACTTCAGATTGCCGCCGGCACCGGTGAAGTCTTTGTCCCAGACCCACTGGTCGTAGATCATCTTGCCGTCGGGTTTCTTGATCACGAAGTGCACGTGCCCGTTGAACTCGTACCACCGGCCGGGATTGATTCCCCAGAGCTGCGGTCGCGGCTCGCCGTTGGGACGCGGCACCGAGAAGTCGGCGCCCATCAGATTACCGCTCGTGTCGTACCACAATTGGCTGGGATGAGTGGGATCCGACGTCCACTGCCGGTTCGCATAGCTGATCGCGCCGGTCTCGTCGGGACTCGTATAACGTACGTAGCCGGCCTTCTCGGCGTCGCTCGCGTGCGGAAAGCGCGCGGTGAGATCGGCCTTCACCGTGTTGACGAACTGCTGTTCACTCGCCGAGGGCGCCCCCGTGTAGGTAGGGGCCTCATCGGCCAACGCCGGAGCGAACGAGGACGCGCAAAAAAGCGCCAGCAGGGCTGCCGTGAGGGAAGTTTTCATAACCGCTAAAAGCGTTCCCGCCCGGGGCAGTGTGACACAGGAGTAGGCAAAGGGCTACCGCCCGGTCGAATAAACTCGCTCGGAGGGACGATGGCGAGCCGGCGAGCGATCCTGTTCGTTACAACGATCGTGCTGCTCTTTGCAGGCGCGTCGAACGCGCGTGCCCAGGAGTTTCCGACGTGTAGGTCCAGCGTCGAGGTCCTCTTTAACCAATACGGGACGACCCATATTGCTGCGGGGTCGACGATCTGGTTCTCGAGCGTGCTCGAGGGCGTCCAGGGCGATATCGTGGGTAAGGCGCCCATTCGCATCGACGTGCGACAGGCCCGAATCAGCTTCGGGAACTGGCCGCAGGTCGTCGCACTGCCGGACAGCACGATCACGCTCGATCCGGCCACGCGAGATCCGCAGCGCTGGTGGCTCGGGAATTCATGGTCGCTTACCTATGCACCGTCGCAGATTCCCGAAGCCTTCTTCGACGGCGCGCCGTTTACGGCGCCCCAGGACTTCGTTCCGGGTTTTAGCGGCCCGGTGACGTGGACCGCAACGTTTACCGCCTCGCGCCCCGGCATTACATTGCGGTGGGCTTGGAGCGCGTCGGCGTACTCGAAGTTCGGCGTCAACGGATGGCTGCTCGTGAAGCCGCTGACCGTCCCGGTCGCCGGTTTTCAAAACGACGATCCGGCCGGGACGCCGGAGCTTTTCAAGCAATACGTGATCCCGGGCGCCATGGGTGCCGGGGCACCGCAATACACCGGCGCGCGCAGTGGCGCCGCGTCGATCGTCGCGTGCGTTTCCGCCGAGCCACCGGCTCGCTCGCAGGCTCCGCCGCCGGCTCAGGGGCGGCGGTTTGCGCCGCCCACCGTGATGGTCCTCCGGCCGCGGCCGTTCAGTGTGCCCGCCTACGTGCCGGCGTTCGCCTTGCCTGCCGCGCAGAGGATCGAACTGTCCGACGGCACCGCCGGCGAAGCCGTGGATCGCTGCTACGCGACGGATCTCTGTGCGACGATTGCCTACCGCAACGGCGACCGGCTTTCGATTTATTTTGAAGGCGCCGTGTCGTGCGCCCCCGACGTGCTGTACTTCAAGCGCACGAATGGGAGTTATACGATCTATGGCTTCTCGCGGCGCCTCGATCGTGACGACGCGGCGGGAAGGACGCGTTCGCGCTGCGCCCGTTCACGCACGACTCGCATCGTGATGGACGGCGGGCGCGTCAAGCTGACGATATCCAAGAACGCCGACGGTTCGCTCCGTTTTCGCTTCGTCGATCGCTGACTCAAACCATCGGGAGTTGGGTAAAGGCGCGGCACCGCTAATGAAGCGGTAACACGCTGGGATAAGGAGATCATATGTCCACGCCTGGGAATCCGGATCCGGACGATACGGAAGAGAGCCCCATTCCCGACGACGACGACGACGACGGAGACGACGGCGACGACGAGCCCACTCCCTGAGCCGCATAAATCAGAAGGCGATGGAGAGAGCCGGTGTCGGTAGTCCCGACGCCGGCTCCCTCTATATGCACGTGTATATGCACGTGCCTGCGATCGAGAAAGCAGGAGGGCGCATAGCCGGGCGAATAGTTGCCGCCTATCGCGGAAAGGAATTACGTCGATGCGCCGTCTGCTGCTGGTCGCCTGTGTTGGGGTGCTAACGATCGTTGCTCGGGCTTCGGCGGCTACGGGGCCGCCGGTAGCGACGGTCGAGTCGGTGACTGATACGTATTTCGGAGCGACCGTCGTCGACCCATACCGCTGGATGGAGAAGGGCCCGCGGGATCCGCGTTTCCTCGCATACCTGCGGGCGCAAAGCACCTACACGGCATCGGTGCTGGCGCCGCTCCAGTCCGAGCGCGACGCGCTACGGTCGAAACTCCTGGCTCTGTCCGAGGGCGTTGCGCGCATGTACGCGTGGCAGAAGGCCGACGGCGACCTGTTCTTCGAGGAGCTGGATCCCGCCGCGTCGGTGGCCGTGCTTCGCGTGCAGTCGGGCTCGAATGCCCCGCGCACGCTGCTGGACCCGGTGACGTTTGCCACCGCAAACACTCACGTTGCGATCGACTATTTCGCCCCATCGCTCGACGGTGCGTACGTTGCGGTTGGTGCAGCCAAGGCGGGTTCCGAGGACGACACGATCCACGTTGTCGAGACCGCAACGGGCACGCTGTTGCCCGACGCGATCACGCGGACGCAATACGGCGGTCCATCGTGGCGCGACGATGGCCGCTCGTTCTATTACAGCCGGCTAGCGGCGCTAGCTCCGGGTGCGTCGCCGGAATCAATTTACGTCAATCAGCGCGTGTATCTGCACGTGCTCGGCACGGATCCGGAGAAGGACCAAGCCGCGTTTGGCCCGGGCGTCGATCCGGGAACCGCGGTGCCGGCGGCCGGCTTCAACGGCATCAACGTCGTCCCCAAAACGCCGTATTTAATAGCGTTTCATAGCGCGGGAACCACGGACCGCGCGACGATCTATCTCGGTCGCGAAGGAAGCACGAGGTGGGCGACGCTCATCAGCCCGTCAGATCATCTGGCGACGAGTGGTTCGCAGCCCATCGCCATTCGCGGCGCCAAGCTTTTTGCGTTCCTGCAAGACGATCCGAACGGGCGTATCGTCCGCTACGATCTGGCGAACCCGTCGATGCGGCCGGTCACCGTCGTTCCGGCGGGCGACCGCGTGATCGAGGGCGTGTTCGGAACCGCGGATGGACTCTACGTTCAGTATCGCGACGGCATTACGTTCAGCATTGCCAAGCTGGATGACAACGGTGCGATCGTCGGCACGGTGCCGTTGCCATTTCAAGGCAGCATCTACGGCATCGACGCCTCGCCGGTCGAGCCGGGGCTGCGCTTCGGCATCGACTCCTGGATTCGATCGCCCGCGTTGTTCGCTTACGATCCCGCGGCAGGGACGGTCAGCGATACGCACGTCATCCCGGCGGATCCGCTCGACGTGTCGCATCTCCGAGTTCGCGAGGTGACGGTTCCGTCGACCGATGGCGCGCAGGTGCCGATCTCGATCATCGTTCGCGACGACGTCGCGCTCGACGGCTCACATCCGGCGCTGTTCGAGGGCTACGGCTCGTATGGAATTCCGACCGATCCGACCTTCTCGGCGACGATGCTGGACTGGGTGCTTCGCGGCGGCGTGCTCGTCTACGCTCACGTGCGCGGCGGCGGCGAGTACGGCGAACGCTGGCATCTCGCCGGCCAGAAGGCGACCAAACAGCATACTATCGACGATATGATCGCCACGGCGCGGTATCTGATCGATCAGAAATACACGTCGCCCAGCCACTTGGCCGTGCGCGGAACGAGCGCGGGCGGAATCGCCGTCGGAGGCGCGATCGTACAGCATCCCGAGCTGTTCGGTGCGGCCGTCGATAACGTCGGCATGACGAACCTGATCCGCTTTCAGCAGACGCAGGGAGGCGCGGCGAACATCCCGGAGTTCGGCGACGTCACGAACGCCGTCGACTTCAAATACATGTACGGCGTAGACGCGTACTCCCATGTCAAAAACGGCACGGCGTACCCGGCAGTGTTGGGCGTCACCGGCATCAACGATCCGCGCGTCCCCTCGTGGATGGTCGCCAAGATGATCGCGCGCCTACAGGCGGCGTCGTCCAGCGGAAAGCCGGTGGTTCTGCGCGTCGACTACGACGCGGGCCACGGCTTCGGTACCAGCCGGACGCAGCAGATGGACGAGCGTGCCGACGAATGGACCTTTTTGCTCTGGCAGCTAGGTGATCCGGAGTTCCAACCGCGCTAGCTTGTTCGCATCATTGTTATTTCCGATCGCCCTCGCGGTCACGGCGGCGCCCGCCGACCAGTATTTTGGTAAGCTCAAGATGAGTGCGCTTCGGATACGCTATGAAACCATGCAGCTCAAAAAGCGCTACGAGAACCACGATCTACTACCCGGCCAGGCCGAGCATCTGTTGCTGCTCACCGAGAACGCCTTTCATCAGTGGGCTCAACTCTATCCGAAGGATTCATGGCTAGCCTCGACCGGCTTTGCGATGGCAGAGCTTTACAGCGAGTTGCCGGGCACGCTCGCGCGCGATCGGGCTGTGACGCTCTTCGTTTACGTAAAGTCGAACTTCCCGGCGTCATCGTACGCGCATAAAAGCCGCGAAGAGCTCCATCGCGGCGTTCGGTCGAAACCAGAGCCGTCGTGGGCGATCGTTACGCCTTCGCCGGCACCATCGCCAACGCCGACCGTTGGACCGTCGCCCTCAACATCGCCAACACCGGCCGCCGGGCCGTTGCCTTAGAGACCATTCCCAGGCTCCATCCCATTCGAGCGCCGGATTGCCGGGGCGATGATGCGCACGACGAGCACTTGAAGCACGGCGGCCGCAGGAACCGCTAGGAAGGCACCGCCGATGCCCAGCAACGATCCGCCGACAACCGTCGATAGAATTATCAACAAGAAGCTTAACTGAACCCGTTGCCCGAAAATAATTGGCGAGAGCGCGTTTTGGTCGATTACCTGCACGATCACGAAGATCGCGAGCGCGATGAGCATCTTCGTCCAACCACCCGTTGCCAATACCACGAGGAGGATGATCGGACCGGAAATCACGGCGCCGACCATCGGAATCGCCTGAAAGATTGCGGCGATGAAGCCGAGGAGCACAGCGTAAGGAACGCCGAGCACCGCGAGCGATCCGCCCATCACGATTCCGACAACCGCCCCGTTGAGAACGACGCCCTGAACGTAGGCGCTCAGCCGCGCGGCCATTTCGTTGAAGGCTGCGTGCCAGTCGGCGCGGACGGCGGGCGGCATCAGACTCAGCACGAACCGCTCGAGCTCGTCCGATGCGAGCATCCAGCCCATAGCGAGTAATACGACGAGCACTGCATCCCCGAGCGCGGTCGCTACGAGCGTAGGACCGCCGAGGATGCGTTGACCGATCGAGCTGACGGCACCCCCGGCACCGTTTGCAAGAACGGTTGCCAGTTGGCGGGCCATCTCATCGTTTTCAACGTAACGTTGCGCTGCGGCAAGTTGCATTTGGAGCGCTACGGCATAACCTGGCACGGCCTGCACGAACTTGACGAGTTCCGCTCCCACGGGCTGGATGAGAACGAATCCGATCGCGACTGTGACGACGATGACGGCGCTGAACGCGATGCCGGCCGCCACTCCAAACGGCATCCGTTTGGCCATTCGGTCGACGATGGGTCGCAAGCCCGCGGAGAATAGTACGGCGGTAAAGAGCAAAAGCAACGCAGAGAGCGCGCCGGAGAAGACGCCCCACACGACGATAGTCCCGGCGGCGACTGCGGCACCGATAAGCCATCCGCGGACGCTATTCATCTTCACTCTGGAGTCGTCGAAAAAGATCGGGCTGAGCTTGGCGCATCGTCTACGTCATCAAGTCGTCGCGGCTGCCGCGTCCTCCACGAACCGGGCGAAGAGGGCTTCGCGGATGAGCGACGTTAGCCGGGTCAGGTGCTCGGGGTCCCGTTCGAGGCACTCTACGAACTGGTCGAGGCGATAAGCCCGTCCCCCGTGCTTTAACGGCAGGTACGCAACGCCGTGTTTGTCTTCGACCATCAGCGGATGCGTCAGAAAGAATTCGGCCGCCGCCGCCAGCAGCTGGTGGTTCATAAGCAGTTCCCGGCGGTCCTCGGGCCTCAATATCTGTCCGTCCAGTAGGCTGTCGATGACCATGAGATGCGCTTCTAGTGGTACCTTGATAAGGCTGTGCTTCAGGCTGTAGCGGGAATGCTTCACAAGCTCACCTTAGGCGTTTGACAGCCGGAAAGCAATCCAGGCCGCCCGGCAAGCGATTCCGTTGCCTCCAGGGTCTAGCTGCGTGCCGCGGAAAACATAGTCGCTGCTCCTTCGGAGGTCCGGATGACATACACATTTCTTCGCCGGCTCTGACCGCCGACTGCTCGTGCCCGCCGTGCGTTTAGGCATTGCGTTTCTTGCGCTGCTGTCGTCTGTGTCGGCCCTCGCGGCGCCGGCGCGAGCACAAGCTCAGACGGTCGTTTCGGTGCCTGCGACGGGAGAGTGGGTGGCTACGGGCGTTATCCTGGAAAAAGGGGAGTTGTTGATCGTTCGGGTGCTCCCGCGTTCGGTGGCTGCGACCGAGCCTTCCGTTCGACCGTCCGAGACGGGGAGCTATCTCGAAACGCGGTCGCGAGCTCCTGCGGTGGTGTTGGTCGGACGGATCGGCAAGGCCCCGTTTAAGGTAGGCACCGCCTATCAGGGTGAAGCGGCGGCTTCGGGAGAGTTGTTCTTACGCGTTAACGTTCGTGCAGGCAGCTACGACAATAACGTCGCCGCCGTGCGCGCCGGCATATATCATGTTTCGAAAGCCTCACCCCAGCCTAGTGCTATTCCTCTGCCGAACTTCGTGGGGACCAGATTCCGGGCTGCTGCAAAAACTCTGGCCAGACTCGGCCTCGCCACGCAGCGCCAGACGCTCGCCTCGGACCATCCAGCGGGAGAAATCGTGCGTCAACGTCCCGAGCCCGGCGTTGACATCCGTACGCTTAACCTCGTGATCCTTGAAGTATCCAGTGGGCTCGCGTCAGGCGGCACCGAAACGCCAAGAATGCCGAATTTGGTGGGGCGTTCCCGCGGGTACGCGCAGAAAGCCGTCGGAGCAGCCGCCCCCATTAAGCCAACATTTATGAGCGGCTTTTCGGACGTTCCGGCGGGACAAGTCTATCGCCAGGTTCCGGCGCCCGGAGTCGACCTGCGCACCGTCCGCGCGATCGAGATCTACGTCTCGAGCGGTCCGCCGCCAATCGCTCCCACAGCGATCCCGCCCCCGCGACCGCGGCCACCTTCGCGACCCTCGACTCCACGACCAACCGCGACTCCACGACCAACCCCGACTTCTAGGCCAACGCCAACTGTACGGCCAAAGGCGACACACCCCCCGGTTTCTCCCGCTCCACGGCCCCCTGCTTCTCCCGCTCCGCGACCAACTGCGTCGTCGCACGCGGTCGCCGCGACGGCCGCGGCGTCGGTCGCGCCCACGAAACCCGTTGCAACGCCGCGTGTAGCCGCAGTTCCCATGGTGGTGGGCTACAGTCAGCGAGACGCGGTCGCAACGGTCGAGCGAAGCAATCTCCGTTCCGTAAATCGAGGCGCGGAGCCGAGCAGGCTCGTTCGGGGGCAGGTTACGCGAACGGATCCGGTCGCGGGCAGCGCATTAAAGACGGGGTCCCTGGTGGGCTATTGGGTGGCCGACGGCACCAACGCCGTCCCCGACTTGAGTGGGCAATCGAGTACGGAAGCCGGCACGATATTACGAGAGAGCGGGTTCCGCCTGGGCACCATCGTGCATCAGTCCGACGCCGACCAGCGCGTGACGCATCAGGATCCCGTCGCGGGTACGTCGGCTCTCGTTGGATCTGCCGTCACGATAACGGTCGGTAAACGCAACGCCGCGTGGGTTGTCGTGCTGATCCCCGCCGGTTTGCTCCTGGCGCTCCTAGGAGGTTTCGTCGTGCAGCGCGCGCGCCTAGCGCGGACCACTCGTTCGCTCCTCAGCATCCATCCCTCGGTCGATTTCGACGGGCCAACGGAATTTAGCAGTGACATTCGGAGCGCGGGGCCGACCGTGGGCCTTCAGGCGAGCGTGGAGCCGGGAGAGCTTTCGATCCAAGGAGATGTTCCCATCGTAAG
Organism: Vulcanimicrobiota bacterium; assembly: GCA_963711625.1. Taxonomy (GTDB): domain Bacteria; phylum Vulcanimicrobiota; class Vulcanimicrobiia; order Vulcanimicrobiales; family Vulcanimicrobiaceae; genus Cybelea. The sequence goes on along the minus strand of OY970207.1, from coordinate 2,633,612 downwards.
GCACGAGGTACGTAATGACTGAACAAAGTGCGCTGCAAGTGCGCGACCTGTTACCCGATGGATTGCAACTGGGTAAAACGGTGGAAGAAGCCCTTCGCAGCAACCGCGATATGGGCGCGGCAAAATTCGCATGGGGAGTTATCGGCTCGGAAGCAACGACCGCCCTCAAGGGCGCCCTCAACCTTGACGTCTTTGAGCTCGTGGCGCGCGTGTGGTGCGGGGCGAAGGAACTTCACGATTTCAAGGATCGCTCTAAACACCCCGCCGGCGAGAGATCGGTCGTGTATCTGGGCGAACATGCGTTTACCAAAACCATCTATCCAACCCTCGCCGTCACCATCGGTCCGTATAAGTGCCCTCCCCTGCGCTTCACGCTGGAACTTGCGACGACGATTCGCTCGATTGCGCTCTCCATCTGCGACGGTTGCATCACGAGCATCGGCTCAGGCGACGGCGATATCAGCGGACGCCTAAGCTATGGCGACGTCGATTTGACGAAGCAGCAATCGAAAAAGGTGCCGTTTCCGGCGCACGCGGAGTTCAAAGCGCCGGGTCTGGCAATTATTTGACGCGCTTGAAGCGCAGCGCCGGCGTCAAAACAGGAGTTTGGCGTGAACGATCTTTTTGGTCATCACGCCGAGACTGCCGCGCATCGACGCCATATCCCGGGACATTTTTTGTAGTTCAACGTTCGTAGCGTTCAGCGAGCGATTCGTCGTAGATAGGCCGTTGAGTTTTGCGTTCGTTACGCCGAGCTGCGCGTTCGTAAAACGCAACTGCTTATTGGTTGTGTTGAGCTGATCGTTCGTGCGCAGCAACTGCGCGTTCGTAAAACGAAGCTGTGCAATCGTGAGCCGCAAATCGGCTTCGGTTGCGCTGAGGCCGCCGCGCATGGCATCGATGTCGTACAACAGAAACGCCACGATTGCCGCCGCCAAAATTCCGACAACCGCTCGCAGTGGCACCGTGGCGAAGCGCGTGATCCGTTGCCTTTCCGGCGAATGGCTTGCATAAATCATGGCGAGGTTTTCCCGGCAAAGTATGAAAAAAGTGTAAACGCCGCTCGAGGCGTCATCGATTTGTTGCCGGCAAGGCCCAGGGTCCCCGATTGGCGCGTACCGGTGGGGCACCCCATAACAGCCGTTCGGCCTCCCTTCGCACGCACCCCGGCCACCAACGCGTGCGCGTGGCGACGGCAATCAGCGCGCTCGCGAGTTTTAGCGCCGTATCGGGGCCGAGCGAGTACATGACGCCGGTGAGGATATTCTGCGTCCGCTGCGTCGCCACGATCCCGGGGCGCCGTTGTCTCTCGATCGCGCGGGTGGCTTCAGTGAGCGATGCCCCGGCGGCAAAGGCCGGTACGAGGCGCTCAGCCGCGACGACGGAATCGTAGATCGCCACGTTGATGCCCTGACCCATCGACGGCGACATCGGGTGCGCGGCGTCGCCGAGCAGCAACAGGCCCGGCGCAGACCACGTCTCCGCCACTTGACTGACTGCGGGCAGAAGCGACAAATCGTGCCAGCCGTTCAGCGCTTGCCGGACGGTGCGATCCAGTTGAAGGGGTACGTGTGCTGCGATGTGATTCACGGTGTCCGCAAACGGCCGCGCGCGTAAGCGAGCGTAATTACCCTTGTGAACGAACCAACCGATTTGCAGTTGATCGCTGCGGCTGGCGAATGTAACGAACATCTGATCGCGCGCGATCCTGACCCGTATCCGATCCGGGAGAGTGCCGGGATTGGGCACGGAAAACCACAGGAGATCGAAAGGCACCGGGCTCTCTCGCACCGCGATTCCCGCCGCGCGCCGAATCGCCGAAAACCGGCCGTCGCATGCAACGACGAGAGGGGCACGCACGACCAATTCTGCGCCGCTGCGCAGCTGCGCTCGGACGCCGCTAACGGAATCCGCATCGTGCAAGAGCTCGCGGGCGCTGCAGCCCATGACGAGGCTGAAATTGGAATGCTTCGATGCTTCGGCTGCAAGCAGTTCGAGCAGCTTTTCCTGCGGAACGATCATGATGCCGTCGCCCCGTCTCGCGTCGAAGACCGGCGGCAGTTCGAAGCGGATGGTCTTGCGGCCGTCCTGGATATCCATGCCGAGGGGGAAAACGTAGCCCAGCGCGAGGATCCGCTCGCGCAGGTTTAAGTCGCCAAATATCCTGTTCGCGCCAGGTTGAAGCAGTTCGCCCCGGAACTCGCGCGCGAACGTGGCGGCCTGCTCCAGGACCGTCACGCGGATTCCGCTCCGGCTGAGCAGCAAAGCGAGGATCAGACCGGCTGGCCCGCCCCCGACGACGACCACCTGAGGATCGCTCATGTTCCCCGCCATTCTCGCAGGAGCGCGTTAAAAATCTCTAAAGCGTCGCAAAAGCGCTCTGGCCCCAGCCGGACGTACGTCGAAACAAACGCTGGCGGCCGGCCGTAGGTGACAAAAATCGTGGAGACGCTGCATTGAACGTCGCTCGCGGCCTGCTCGCCGCGGTACTCTTCACAGCCACAATCGCGCCGGCGTGGGGCCTATCGCCACCGTCAGCATCGCCGCTGGAGCGCATTGCAGCGCTGCGCTATTCGCTCTCGCTCTCCGGTGGACGACTCGCAGGCCCGGGCGCGGCCGTTCTGGGAGACGCGACGCGTGGCGCGCACTTCGTCATGGTGGGTGAAGATCACGGCACGGCCGAGATTCCGCGGTTCTGCGACGCGCTTTTTGCATCGCTCGTGCCCCTTGGATTCCATACCGCCGTAGTCGAGACGGGGCCCCTAGCCGCAGCGCAGATCTCGCGCTGGATCGGTTCGCCGCAAGGCGAGCGTGAATTTTCCGCGTTCGAGCGAAAATATCCAGGCACGACCGCGTTCTATAGCTGGAGCGGGGAATACGCCTTCCTGCGCGACGCATATATCGCGACCGGCGGCAGGCTGCACGTGTGGGGCATCGACCAAGAGTTGATGGGCTCGCCCGCGTACATTCTCACGCAGATCCTAGCGACTCATCCGGGCCCGCGGTCGACGCAGCTCGCGCGCGCCCTGCTCGCCGCCAACGATGCTGACTACGCCGTCGCGTCGACGAGCGGCAGTCCGGGCGACACGTTCTTAATGAAGGTGGAACCGGAGAAGCTGACGGCACTTGAGGCGTCGCTCGGCACGGACGGAAGCGCTCGGGCGCGCTCGCTCGCGAAATCCCTGATCGACACGCAGCGCATTTACGTTGACTGCTGTAACGCGCGGGCCGCGCAATCGAATCGGGCGCGGGCGCTGTTGATGAAGCAAACGTTGGTGTCGTACCTTCGTGCGGCCTCACCAGGCGGCGTGCCGCCCAAACTCTTCTTCAAGTTCGGCGAAGAGCACATGTACCGCGGATTCAACGTGATCCGCAACAACGACGTCGGAAATATGGTGAGCGAGCTGGCCGACTCGCTCGGCGTGAGCGACGTGCACGTGCTGGTGCTCGGCGCGAAGGGATCGCAGACGGCCTTCGCCGGCATTGGGAAGCCTTGGCGAACCGCGACCTACGACTTGAAAGACGACGACCACGCGCGCTTCCGTTACCTTGCGCCGTTTATCGCCGCGATGGATCCCGCCGGTATGACGCTCTTCGACCTGCGTCCCTTGCGTACGCACTTTGCTTCAATGGGTATCCCGGACCGCGATTACGAACGGCTCGTGTACGGATACGACTTTCTCGTCCTCATTGCCAACACCACACCCGATCCGGCGATCGACCCGACGGTCTTTTAGCGCAAAAGAGCCGACCCGGCCGTTTCGCCGAAGCCGCTAAACCTTCATCGTCTCGCAACGGTATACCGCGGTCAAGCGCCCGTCGACGAAGGCGACGCGCGACGCGCTATCTGCCCTTGGGTCCTAGCAGTCCGGATAACAGGGAGGGGGCGGCGGCGGAGGCGGTGGATACGGTTGTGGCGGCCCTTGCGGAAACTGCGCCGGCGGATATTGCGAGTACTGCGGCGGATATTGCGGGTACTGCTGCCGGGAGTACTGCGGATACTGCTGGGGGGAATACTGCGGATACTGCTGCGGATACTGCTGCGGATACCGCGGGTACTGTTGTGCGTATTGTGGCGCCGACGGCGGCGACAGCCGGGCAGCACTCCCGGCATTGTCACGGAAGCGCCCGAACGTCGCCCTGTCATTTTGGAATAACGCGACGAGATCGGCTTCGCGCTGCTCGTCGCTCGGGTGATCGGAGTCGCCGCTGTCGACGACGCCCATCTCTTGGCGGTGCTGCCTGAAGTTCCACACCATGCCCCACGGATTGAAACCGGCCCTCGCGCATAAGTACGCGCCGGCGCGGTCCGCGTTCGTTTCGATCGTGCGTTCGTACAGTATCGTGTTGGGATCTTGCGGCAATCGACCGCCTTGCGTCGCTTGAAAGACCGCGTACTCGTCGTGGTGGATGTCGTGAGTGACCTCGTGGCAGATCACACCCGCGAGTTCGTCTCTAGTTCTCAAGAACGACAGCAACCCGCTCGTCACGTAGATGTTGCCGCCAGGCATCGCAAATGCGTTCGGCGTCTGCTCGTTCAACAGTATGAAATGAAACCGCGCAAAATACTGCCGGTTGGCAACCGCGGCGATCGCGTTTCCGATCGGGTCGAGCGTCCGATAGAGCGGCGACTGTGGCGGGACGATCTCGCCGCGCTGCAGGTACTCCATGTAGCGCTGCTGGCCGACCTGCCTCTCCCAGCTTTCCTGTCGCGAAGACGTGTCCGCCCACGCCGCTCCCGGCTGGAGGCAGAGGATTGCGCAGCTGGCGGCGAGCGCTCGCAGAAAGACCGGCATGGCTCAAGCCCTTCCACAATTCCGCCGGCGTGGCCCCGCATAATCATCGCAAGACGGCTAAGAGTCGATGAGATTCATGCTCGCGCGCAGCCGCCGGCACGGCAAGCCTCTCCTAGGATGACACGGACCCTCGTGCGGAGAATGGCTAGCAAGCGGCGCGCCCCAGACTCATTCGAGGGCGCGGCGTTCGACGCGCCTGACCGAAAGGATACATCTGCATGCCCGGTATATTCCGAGCACTTCCTCTCTACGCCGTTCTGCTGGCGATCCTCGTCGTTGCCGGCTTGCCGGCGTCGCGTATCGCGGCGCAAGAGATGCCTGCAGCGGCGAACGTGGCGGCACACCCCGATTTTGCCGAACCCGTGACGCTTGCCAGTAAAGCTGGCGTGCTCGAGGTCACGTTGACCCCGCGTCAAAGCACCGCGACGCTCAACACCGTCGCCAAGCCTGTCAAGAACATGCTGCTCTTCGACTACTCGGTGCAGCGTGGAACCGCTTCCAACGGCCAGATGTCGGGTGGGCACCAGTATCCGGCGCCGACGTTGCAAGTCGAGCCGGGTGAGAGGCTTATCGTTCACATCAACAACGAGCTGCGCAACCTGACGATCCCGGACTTTTACGACCCAAAGTACACCCCGAAGGGTCAGACGGTGCCGCTCTACCCGCAGATGATGACGTCGTCGCCGGTTAATCTCCACGTGCACGGCGCGCACGTCAGCCCGCGCGGTAACGCCGACAACGTGCTGCTGCACATCGATGCCGGAATGTCGAACACGTACGTATACGACATCCCAAAGAACATGACGCCGGGCACGTATCTGGTATCACAGCCACTTGCACACGCTGACCGCGTCGCAGACGTATTTCGGTCTTGCCGGCATGCTGCTCGTGGGTCGCGCCGACAGCGAGATCCCGCTCGTCACGCAAAACCACATTCCGATCCGCACGATGCTGCTGCAATACAATACGGTCTTCGATCGCAGCGGGCGGCCTGGCGCAAATGACCAACCCGAACTGGCCGCAATGGGTCAGTACCCTGACGCCGCCTAAGGGAAGCGAACTCGCCAACGGCACCTATCGCCCATTGCTCGCACCGGTGGACTTTTGGGATTCCAAGAAGGGCACGCGGTGGGCCACCGTGTGGTACACGGGGCCGCTGTCGATTAACAATATGCGCGGGCGGTTCCAGTTCGTACCGACCAACCTGCAACGCTTTACTGCAGCACAGCACTCCCGCGGCGCCAACATGAAGGCCAATCCGTCGCTTCCCGACTACGAACGCGACGTGCAGTTTACCGTCAACGGATTGTTCGAGCCGGTCCTCAAGGTCAAACCCGGGCAGACCGAGATTTGGGTGCTCGCCAACGTCAGCGACATCGCGTACATGAACGTCGAGCTCACCGAAACCGCGACCGGCTACCATCCGAAGATCGCCATCGTCGGACAGGACGGCATCGCCTACGGCGAGGTGCACTATCCGCACGAGCAGGACGGAACGCAGCTGCTCATTCCGCCGGCGACGCGCTTTGCCATCGCCGTGACGATGCCGGCCAAAGGATCGCTACGGCTTTCGCTGCCGGGCCTGGGTTCGGGCGCCAGAACGCTTTCCGCACCCGGCATCCTCTACACGAACAACGGCACGCCGAATCCGCCGGCGCAGTTGGGAACGCTCAGCGTGCTGCCGTCGGCGATCAGTTATGCCGACGGGTTCTTCCTTTTCCCTTCGCAAGCGCTGATCGACGCCGATCCGGTCGCGGGGCAAGGCCTCACCACGGCGTTTAACCCCGGGCAGAAACTCGACGCGCCGACGCCGTTCCACGATCTTTCGAAGCTCAAACCCGACGTGAGCCGCACGCTGCTTATCAACGGCGGGTTTCTCAACAATCACGCCAGCAAAGCCGATCCAAAGGCGTTCGTGTACGCGTTCGCCGGGAACGCGTTCCCCAACGTTCCGTTGATCCAAGCGCGGCTCGGTTCGGTGGAAGAGTGGAACTTTGTGAATCACAATAACGACGCGCATCCGATTCACGTCCACGTGAACGACTTTCAAGTGACCAAGTATTTCGATCCAACGACCGGAACGAAGCTCGGGCCGCAGATGTTTGGTGAAGACAACGCCAACGTTCCCGCGCCGTCGATGGGACCGCACGAGGCGGTGATTCAACCAGGAACCTTGACGATGCGCACGAGATTCAACGACTACTTGGGCTTGTACGTGCTGCATTGCCATCGGCTCAATCACGAAGACAATGGGTTGATGATGCTCATCAACGTCATTCCCGCCGTCTCCGACTATGCGGTGGCGGTTCCCGGCTCGCCGGGCCACCCCGCAACGGTGAAGGTCTTCGACGGCGACGGCGATCGTTTGATGGCGACCGTCACGCCATTCCCGGATTTTTACGGAACACCCAGCGTGGCGATCGGCGACGTCGATGCCGACGGGATCTACGATCTCATCGTGGGCGCGGGCAAGGGACACTCGCCCGAGGTGGTGGCGTACTCGGGCGCGGCTAGCGACGGCAAGCCGTTCTCGACCGAACTCGCGCGTTTCCAGGCGTTCGACGCGGCGCAGACGGGTGGCGTCAACGTTGCGTCCACGCAAATCGACGGCAGGTCTGCGGATAACATCATCGTCGGCTCGGGTGCCGGCACGGCCGATCAAGTTCGAGTCTTCAGTAGCGAGCTTCCGGCGCTCGGCGCAGCACCCGCAACGTTTGCAAGCTTCGCGCCGTATGGAAACGACACGTCCGGCGTTAGGCTCGCCGCCGGATTCGTCGACTTCCTCACCGGACGCAATAGCATCGTGACGGCGCCCGGAATGGGCGCGCAGGTCAAGGTGTTTTCCTACTCGCTGATGACGCCGATCGGTGCTCCGCCGTCTTGGCCGAACAATCCGGGCAGCGCACATATGGACGCGTCATTTACGCCATTCGGCGCCGGCTATCGCGGTCCGATGTCCATTGCCACCGGGTGGCTGGCGGGTTCGTATGGGGGCGCCGAAGCAATCGCCGTTGGCCAGCTCGCCGGTGCGGGCACCGTGAAGGTGTTCTCGACCGGAACCGCACTCCAAGGCAATCCGCCGATGTACTTGCACAGCGCGATGATGCACGAAATGGTGTCGAAATTCAGCGAAATCGCGTCGTTCAAGGCGTTCGTCGGCGCGTCGAGCGTTCGCGTTGCGACGACGTCGACCACGATCGGCGCCGACCTGCTCGCGAGCGGCGCTCGCGGCGGAACGGTTCAAATCGAGAAGTTCCGCCTGACGCGGTCGAACCCCGAAGCGCGGGCTCTCACCGCGACGCGCGTGCACGCGGTCTGGTCGGGAGTGGGAACGGCCCCGGCGGTGCTCGGCGGCGACTAGCGCTCTAGGCCTATTCTGGTAATCCTGGGAGGCAACGAAGCATGGCGGTAACCGGCATTGGGGGGTTTTTCTTCAGGGCGCGCGATCCGGAGGCGCTCGCAGCGTGGTATCGCACCCATTTCGGCATTACCGCCCCGGGCGAGGCAGTCTGGGATCAGAGAGCAGGGCCCACGGTATTCATGCCATTCGAGGCCGATACGGATTATTTCGCCGCCGACAAGCAGTTCATGATCAATTTGCGAGTGGATGATCTGGATACGCTGCTCGCCGATTTGCGGCGCGCGGGCATCGAGGTGCTGACCGATCCAAGCTGGGACACGCCGGAAACCGGCCGCTTTGCGCGGGTGCATGATCCGGAGAACAACGCGATCGAGATTTGGGAGCCCGCACCGAGCTAGTGCCAGACGCGCGAGCGTTCGTAAATGTTCGTTGCATCTAACCGTTCCGATCAATCACAGTGCGATCTGCGCGACACGCACGGCGGTCTGTTAGAACGGATTTAAATAGCCCCAGCGGGAGTCGAACCACTACTCGGGGGTTCCGGGCAGTCCCGTTGGATGCCTAGACGTGTTTAGCTTGTAGGGCTTTTCGTCACTCTGGCTGCTTGATTCATGGCGCGCGGGCCGTTGCGCCGAAGATTCCAAGTAAGGGGACAGCAGCACAGAACGCTGGGTCACAGCCTTTCCGCTACCGCCAGGTAACGAATTCCGACGTGAGGTTCGGATATTTGCGGCGCAGCGCCGCGAACCGAAAGTCATCCAGCCACGAGACCTGATAACTGAGGCTGTGCCGCGATATTGCGACTCTGAGATTTGCGATGGCAGCTCGGTCATCGCCGGCTGCGGCATAAGCGGCCGCGACCTGCTCGGAACTCGATGTGAAGGTCAGCCGCCGAAGCATCGCTAGGGCCGCGACGCGGTGCCCCGTCAGGGCAAGAATCCGGGCGTATGCAGCCCCTACCCATCCAGCATTGCGCGGATCGTGCTGCCCCGAGCGAACGGTTCTATCGGCGGCAGCGAAATCGCCCAATCCCTCATCAGTGCGCTCGAGGAACGCGAGCCCGGCAGGGTGGCCCGGCATGACCTCCAGCAGCCGCCCGAAGGTATCGCGGGCGTCGCGAAGGTCGCGACCGCAATAGTACGCCAAACCGAGAGCCAACAGCGCTTCGGGAGAGACTGGGTCGTTCGCGACCGCGCGCACTCCGAACGCGACGGCGTCGCGTGGCTGGTTCCGCCAGAGCGCTACTCTCGAACGCATCGTGAGCGCTCTGGCGTCCGACGGATCCAGAGCGATGGCTGCATCGAGTTCCCGCTGAGCGTCCCTCAAGGAGCGGTTGCAGGTAACGTGTAGCAGGGCATTCGCTACGTGGCCGAGACTCGAAGGCCCCGCGGCATCGGCTCGCGCGGCTGCGGCGCGGCCTTGCGCGCAGTAGCGGCTGCGCTGCGGCGAGTCGAAGCCGTCGATCGCGTTCACTAGGGCTACCCCCGCGTAGCCTTCCGGTGACCCCGGCGCCTCCGTCGTAACGCGCTCGAAGTGCAAGCGCGCCAGGCGAAGATTTTCAAACCGATCGAAGTGATAGAGCGCGAGGTCTACGTCCTCCCGAGCCTTCAGCGACAGCTCCCGAGAGCCCAGCGGTCCGAGATGCAGCCCGAAACCGAAGAAGAGAATCACCGCAACGGCGATCGCGCCGGCGCGCAGCGTGCGAGTCCGTCGTGGTCCGCGCACGGCACCGCTCTGCTTTACGCTTAGGCGGTAGCCGCGCCGCGGTACGTTTTCGATCGTGACCGCCGGATCGGCCGCGACGGCTTTCCTGGCGAGATAGATCGTTTGCGTGAGGTTGCCTTCGTGCACGAAGCCTTCGGGCCAGATCGTAGTCAGAATTCGATCGCGAGGTACAAGCGCGCCGCGCTCGGCGAGCAGTAAAGCCAGGAGATCGCTTGCCTTGCGCGGCAGCCGAACGTTAGCGCCATTGCGTGACAGAACCCGACCTTCCGGGTCAAAGCTGTAGGAACCGATCAGGATGCGTTCCGAGGCGTGCGCAGGCATCAATTGCCTCAATTCTTCGTCTTTATGCCGAACTCGTCGAGACATGGCCCGGCTGCATTATTTATGCTTCTCGCGTGGCAATAACCCTATCGCATATGCCGCAACCGGCGCTTCGCAGCTGGTCAGCGAGTTCGCAGGGTGTCCTGCGTGAGGCGAGCGCGGCGCGGCGCGGCGGCCCGAGCGACCAGACGCTTTCGTTTGGCGATTTCCGCTTGGACGTCAAGCGCCGCGCTCTAATTAAGGGAAACGAGGTTAGGCCGCTCCCGGAGCGGCTCTTCGGCGTGCTGTCACTTCTGGTCCAAGCGAACGGCCGCGTCGTCGAGAAGGCAACGTTCGCCACGACCGTCTGGCCAGACGTAATCATGACGGACTCCAACCTTACGCAGCACATTTACCAACTGCGTCAACTCTTGGGAGAGACGGTTCGCAGCCGCTCGTACATCGCGTCGGCCTCAGGTAGGGGTTACCGCTTCACGGCTCCGGTTCTCGACGAACGGCGTGCGGTCGAGACGCTCTGCGGGCCGCTGGAGGCGCGCGCAGATCCGCTCGGCAGTGACTTCGAACCATCCCTTTACTGCTGCCTCGCGAACTATCGGCTCGAAAGCGGCAGCCCGCGGGCGATCGAACAGGCGATTGAGTTGTTTGAGGCATCGCTCGAACTCGACAAAACCCAAACCGCTGCACTGGTCGGGCTCGGGCGAGCCTACGCGCTCCTCACGGAATATTGCGCCGTGTCGCATTCGCCCGCGCTCAAAGACGCGAAAGCCGCGGCCGCCCTCGCTCTCGAGTTGAGCCCTGGTTCGGCCATAGCCCATGCGGTGCAGTCAAACTTACTTGCCTTCGACGACTGGGACTGGGCCGGCGCAAGCTGTGAAATTGAGATAGCTCTGCGGCTAGATCCGGAATCTCCCGTCGTTCGCAGCAGCGCCGCTTCATACAATCTCTGCGCGGGCCGTCACGAGCGTGCGATGATGGACGCCCAAATCGCACTGCGTGCCGCGCCGCCCTCGGTAACGTTGGTACTTCAGCTAGCGAATATCCTGATACATTTGGGCCGGTACAACGATGCGATCACAACCCTATCGAATCTTCTCAAGAGCGATTCGACACGCAATATAGCCCGCCGCTATCGCGCCCAAGCGTGCTTGCTCGACGGGCGGCCGGCAGACGCAATCGCGGATCTCAACCTGCTCGCGCCCGATCAGTCGGAGGACTCGGGTCTTCGACTGCCGCTGCTGGCGCGAGCCTACGCCGATAGCGGCGAGCAAAGCCGTGCCGCAGGGATCTACTCGACGCTTCTCAACGGGAGACGGAATGGCTGCTCAACGTTTTGGTCTCTCGCCCTGATCGCTACCGGCTTGGGAAAATTTGAGGAAGCCGTCTGCCATTTGGAAAAGGCCTTGCGGGTGCGGGAGCCCGCACTGCTTTTCCTGAAAGGCCTTCCGTTCTTCGAACCGATCTCGCAGTTCGAGCGTTTCAAGGCCGTCGCCCGGGCTGCGGCCATCGATAGACGTTTTTAGTGCAGTGCCAGTCCGATTGGAAAGTCCAGCCCGGTCGCAGAGCCCGCGACGGCACCCGTCGGCGCCACGTTTCCATTAGCCGTCTCCGGAAAGCTCGTAATGCTGTTGGACGGCGGGTTCGTTACGATGATGGAGCCGCCGTTCAAGACGATCCCCGAGGGACTGTTCAACTGCGTCATGGTTCCCTGGATCGTTCGTAGCGGGCTCACGTTTCCGTTCGCACCCGCGGCAAAGACGAAGATCGCCTGAGCGCTATCATCGGCAACGTAGAGATCTTGCGCGGAGTCGACCGCCAGGCCGACCGGATTGGCGAGCATCGTATTGCTGCCCGCGATCACCGCAATCGGCGCCACGTTGCCCCGTGCAGAGGTGGGATACTCGGTCACGCTCTGAGAGTTGATATTTCCGACAAATAGCTGCGAGCCCTCGATCAGCACTGCCGCCGGTCTCGAGAGCTGCGTGTTGGATCCACTGATACCGCGAATTTTCTTCACGCAACCGTTCGCGCCGCGCTTGAAAATCGAGATCGAATCACTTTGCAGGTTCGCGACGAAAATATTTCCCGCTCCATCGAGCGCGACTCCATCGGGAAGGCTGAGACCGCCGCAGGTGATCGTTGCAACCGGAGCGACATTTCCAGATGCGCCAGCGGCGAATACCGTCACGGCGCTGGTACCGAGGTTCGTCACAAAGAGCTTGCCCTTCGAACTGATTGCTAGATTAATCGGTGTGTTCAGCAGGGTTTTGGCGCCGGAAATGCTGACTACCGGCGCAACGTTGCCGTTGGCTCCAGCCCGATATGCGGTTACGCTATTTGCCTGGTTGTTAACCGCGTACAACCTGCGCTTTGAGCGATCGGGTGTAATATCTTGCGGATGCCGTCCATACGCAACCTGCGACTGGCCTGGTGACGCATTAAAATTGTGCCCACACGCACTCAACAGTGCACAGCAGAGGGCGCCTACGAGAAATCGCATTGGTTTCCTTACCTCACTTTCGCACGTAATGACTAGTGTGCATCAGCAAAAGGCACCTGTCGGAGTAAAATAAAAAACGTGCAAGCGGTTAGACGTAGAATGAACAAAAATAAAAAATTATTCTGACCGTTATGATGGAGACGATATGAGAAGCACCGTGCGGCTTCGTCTTCACGTCGTAAAAGTTACCGTACGCTCCCAGGGCGTTGGCCGCTTGGCGAGCGCTCACGCAGGCACCGCGGTTAGCCGTGCGTAAGGTGGCGTGCCCGCTCGGCGAGCCGCTCGCGTTATAGCTCCCGGGGATCAGGCACATCGATGATGCCGGGGAGGGATTTCCTCTTAAACGGCTCTGTTTCTGAAATGCGCCGGGGTTACTACGTTGCGGGCAATGGGAACACTACAGGGCGCCGACCTACGCGACGAAATGTTGCAGTTGTTACGCGCCATCAGAAAAAATGGGAGAGCGGTAATGAGACTTCGTGGGAACATCCTATGTGCTCAAACCCCGACAGACCCACTTAATCTCAAAGCAGGCATGTCACCGCCTCTTCAATCGATATGCTTAGACGGCTCAGCCCTGTTCGGCGACTGACGCGGCTCACTAGTGTTAGCGGGGGCCCAATCAGCCGCCGGCTCAAGATCCTAGCCGATGCCCAAGACCGTCTGTGCGAGGCCACAGAAAGATCGGCTGGGTGCGTTTTTAGTGGACGTTCAACAACGTTCCGTACGTGCCCGTATTATACTCGAGGTGCTTCGGGTCACGGATGGATCGAAGTGGGCGAACATGCCCGTTCGCCTTCGGCCCAAAAACCATAACTCGTGAACCCGCCGCGACATAGACGTTTCCCGACGTATCGGTCGCAATCGACGCGATCGATGTGCCCGAACGACCTACAAACCTACGCGCGTAATGCGCTTTACCGGACTTGGTCTTGGGGTCGTACGCAAAGACCCCGGTGTTCGGAAGGGAAGACGCGAGATAGATGGTCCCCGACTGGTCGATCGCCATGCTGCCGGGTGGGACCTCCGGCAGTTCCAAATCGTAGAAACTGCGTACGAGTTTTGCCTTCTCGTGCGACGCCAGCGCATATTCGGAGACGCCGCTGGCCTGCGCGCCCTGAAATACGACGGTGCACGAGCAATACACGTTTCCCTCCGAATCGAGGGCAACATTCGAGGAGTGTGCGGGCATGAGGCCATCGGGGGTCCTAAGTTGGACGGCAATTGAGGCGTTCGGTCTCACGCTGCCCTGCGCGGAGGTGGGATAGCGCAGCAGTTTCCCAATCGAGCTTACCCAAAAGTTTCCGCGTCCGTCCAAAGCGAGGCCGACGGTATAACCGGACAAAACCGGGCCCTTCAAGATGGCGGTGCGCTTGGGCACGGTATTTCCATGCGCCTTCGGCGGAAAGACGAGCAATTGTAACGGGCTGCTGCTCGAGGCAGCGTCATAGACAAGGACGTAAATCGTACCATCCGTGTCCACCGCGATGCCGTTGCCGGTCGAGAGTTGCGTCTTGAGGCCCTCGAGCACGGAGACCGGCTTGCTCCTACCGGAGTCGTCGCTCAGGTAGGCAGCCAGCAGCGGCTTTTCCGGTGAAAAGGCATAGAAACTCGGATTCGTGGTGTTCGAATAGCGCAACGCATCGGCTGAACGAACGGTCGGTGGGATGCTTACCCCTGAACATGCCACCTGCAGCATCAGAGTAATGATAGATGCCACGATGCAGCCAAGCATAGTGCGCTTCGTCACGCAAGAGCCTTCGAAATGCGCCGATCGTTACCTCTTATAAAATTTTATAAATGAAGCGTCGCCCAAAGGGTCGCGGAGCTGAGAGAGCTAGAACTACATACGCTCGGGGTGCCATTCGAAGCGTGAGCATTGAAAGATGGGTTGACGGCGGGCCCCGCAATAACGCGACCCAGCCCCTCTAGCATCGCTACCATCCGTTTTGATAATTATTGATACGTCGAGGTGTTGGAAGTCGCATTGCCCCTCAGACATTTTTTACAAATGCGCCGCAACATGGTCGTCAGATAGGAGTTCTGAAATGAGCGACGAGCGTAGTTCCAACTTTGGGCCAATCGTGGCGATATTTCTTCTCATTCTCACCGGATGCAGCTCCGGTACCCTGGACCCTGGTACACCCAACGCTCAGGCTCGGGCCGGGGGCATCCACGTAGGCAATGCGACCTGCCGGCCGGACTTCACGTTTTTGCTCAGTCCCTCAAACGCGACGATCACAAGTGGTCAGAGCGTAAGACTTAGCGTTAAGATGAGCAGCCTTTGTGGCTTGAGCGGCACCATTCACGTGGGTATTACTAAGATTTCTCCCCAGCCGAATGGAAACGGCTTTACGATTAACCAACCGCGTTATGACATTCCTTTAGATTCAAATGGTACTGCGGTAGCCTACATTACCTTAGGAGCAACGCCGCATACGTTAAAGACGACATACACACTGACGATTCAAGGTGAAGATATTTCGGGCGGCTGCTGCTACGGACTGAACCACGCTGCGACATTTACGCTGACGGTCAAATAATCGTTAAGGCGCCGGTTTCACTTGCAGCACTGATCGAAGACATGGAGAAGGAGACAGTTTCGCGGGCAGCGATCGCCGGCCCCCGTCTTGGCCGTCAATCCCTTTCACGTTACACGGTCTTCGGGACACTCAGGCGAGTCTAGGCGCGCAAGGGGCGTTCCCATCGAGGTCGTAAGCTAACGTCTCGGTCATGCGTCAAGCGGTGTCACGGTCCAGCGTGTCGTGCACGCCGCGAAGCCGAGACGCGGAGGCCATCGCTGCCTTTCGTCGGCTGGTCAGCTAAGATCTAAGGAAAAAGAAGGTCTGCGTTTGATGCACTTTGATGCACAGCGCCCTCGGACGTCGCGAAAACTCTTGTGAATAAGGCGGTCTGAATTAGCCCCAGCGGGAGTCGAACCCGCGTCACCGCCGTGAGAGGGCGGCATCCTAGGCCACTAGACGATGGGGCCGCAATCTCCCGGGGATGGGCTCGAACCACCGACATGCAGATTCAGAGTCTGCCGTTCTTCCAGCTGAACTACCCGGGATCGTAGCGACAGCTATACTACAGCACCGGCCTCGGCCCTTGCAAGAGCCGGCCGTTTTAGGTTCCGACCTCCGTAGGTCGGAGTTTGGCTATGGCAGTTTGGGCAGAGCATCCGGAGATTCTCCAGGCGGTTGTCATTCGGTACGCCATTCATGTGGTCAAGATGAAGACTAAGAGGCCGGCCCTTCCACTCGTCTAATCCGCAGAGCTCGCAGCTGTTCCGCAGCAGCCCGGCTCTGACAAGCCGCGCCTTCACGTGCTTACGATTTCTCTTCGGGCTAGAAAGCAACTCGGCGATCGACATGCCAAAAGGTCGAGGTCTGATCTCGCCCCGTCGCACGGCGTTCGTCCAAGATGCGGCACAGAACTCGAACCGTTTTCGGCATTGTCGATAGGTGTGACCGTCATCGTAGTACGCCTGGACCTCAGCCCAATCGTACTTTCTGCGGCGATCTTGAAATGGTGCCGCGGCTACGCGTAAGGCGCCACGCCGAATCGCCTTAATCCACGCGGTGTGGGTAAACCCAAAGCGTTGCGCGCACGCGACGAACCCGTGCCCCTCATCGTGATACGCTTGAATCGCGTTCCAGTCGTGCATGAGTTTTTGCACGCAATTATGCTACGCGCGTGAAGTGCCAACAGGGTGGCATGGTCCTTCGACTACGCTCAGGATGACAATGGTGTACGGCGGGCGAATCCCATACTCACCATGCAGGCAATCGTTTTAGTCGGAGGCGAGGGCACGCGGCTGCGGCCGCTGACGTACGGCACGCCCAAGCCGATGGTGCCGATCATGAACGTACCGTTCCTCGCGCGCACGCTGGAGCGGCTGTACGCGGCGGAGATTCGCGACGTCATTCTCGCGGCGGGCTACATGCCGCAGTCGATCGTCGACTATTTCGGCGACGGCACGCGGCTGGGCATGAAGATCACCTACGCGATCGAGGCGACGCCGCTCGGGACGGCCGGTGCGCTGAAGAACGTCGAGCAGCACGTCACCGGACCGTTCTTCGTGCTCAATGGCGACATCCTCACCAGCCTCGACTTGCGTGCGATGCGCCAGTACCATCACGAGAAGGGCGGCCTCGGCACGCTGCATCTCATCCGCGTTGAAGATCCGTCGCCGTTCGGCTGCGTCGTGCACGACGCCGGCGGCCGCGTCAGCGCGTTCGTCGAGAAGCCGCCGAAGGGCCAGGAGCCGACCAACGAGATCAATGCCGGCACGTATCTGCTCGAGCGCGAGGTCCTCGATCTCATCCCCGGCGGCCAGAACGTCTCCGTCGAGCGCTCCACGTTTCCCGAGGCGATCGCCCAGGGGCGTGCGCTCTACGCCTTTACCACCGACGACTACTGGCTCGATCTCGGCCGGCCGGAACAGTATCTCGCCGCGCATCGCGATGTGCTCAGCGGCGCGATGCCGCTCACCGTCGAGCCCGGCATCAGCGGCGACGGCAGCGACGTGCTGCGCGGCCATCCCGGGGTGATCCCACCCGTCCATGCGGCGGCCGACGTCGTGGTCGACGCCAACGCGAAGATCGGCCCGAACGTCGTCCTCGGTCAAGGTTGCAGCATCGGCGCGGGCGCCGTGGTGCGCGAGTCGGTGCTGTGGGAACGCGTCAGCGTCGGCGCCGATGCCCTTATAGAAGAAGCGATCGTCGCGAGCGGCGTCACCATCGGCGCGGCGGCGCACGTCGCCAAGGGCAGCGTCATCGGCCACGACGTCGCGATCGATCCGGGCGCGCAGCTCGAGCCCGGCGCGCGGCTTGGTTCACCGGCCGAAAACCTAGCAGGCTAGCGAGCCAACGCTCGGTTTACCCCGCATCTGGGGCTGGGTAAACTGAGGTCCTACAGGTGGAGGAGACCGTCAACCACATGCTACCCCCGCGCGCTATCTTCTTGGGTTCCTACCCACCGCGTGAATGCGGTATCGCAACGTTTACCAAGGACATGGTCGACGCGTACGATCGCGCCTTCGGCTTCAAGAGCCCGGTTATCGCTATCGACGAGCCGGGCGCCGAAGTGCGCCGCTACGGCCCCGACGTGGTGGGCCGGATCGCGGAGGAGAAGCGGGAGAGCTACGCCGCCGCTGCGCGTTTCGTCAACGACTATCCCGTCGATCTCGTCAACGTTCAGCACGAGTACGGGCTCTTCGGCGGCGAACGCGGCGAGTGGCTCGTCGATTTCCTGCGCGCGGTGGAGAAGCCCGTGGTCCTGACGCTGCACACAGTGTTGCCCGAGCCCGACGAAACGTACCTGCGCGTGACGCGCGCTCTGTGCGAGCACGCGTCGAAAGTCGATCTCCCTTTCCGCCACCGGGCGCGGCCTGCTCGAAACGGTCTACGGCATCGATCCGCAGCTGCTCGAACTCATCCATCACGGCGTGCCGGACGTGCCCTTTTCGGACACGTCCGCCGCGAAGGCATCGTTCGGCATCGGCCTGCGCACCGTCATCTGCACGTTCGGCCTCATCAGCCGCGGCAAGGGACTCGAATACGCGATCGAGGCCATGCGCGGCGTCGTTAAGCGCCATCCCGAGACGCTCTATCTCATCCTGGGCGAAACGCATCCGGTCGTGCGCCGCCACGAGGGTGAGTCGTATCGTGAATCGCTCATCTCGATGGTGCATGAGTACGGCCTGCACTACAACGTTCAGCTGGTCGACAAATACCTCGACTTCGATGAAGTCGTGAGCTATCTTGCGGCGACCGACATCTACCTCACGCCGTACCTCAACCCGGCGCAGATCGTCAGCGGCACGCTGGCTTATGCCGTCGGCTGCGGCAAGGCGATCGTCTCCACGCCCTACCTCTACGCGCAGGAGCTGCTGGCGCACAACCGCGGCTTCCTATGCGACTTCCGCGACGCAGCCTCGATTGCGTCGAACCTGAACCTGCTGCTCGACGACCCCGCGCTGCGGCGCGCCACCGAGCGCCGCGCTTATCGTTTCGGCCGGCAGATGACCTGGCCGCACGTCGCCGCGGAATACGGTCAGCTTTTCGGCGAGCTCTGTCCGCGCGATCCCATCGAACTGGTGCCCTCTGCCTAAGGCGCGCGCGCCGGCGCCGCCCCCGCTCGATTATCTCGCCGTGCTGTCCGACGACGTCGGCGTGCTGCAGCACGCCACCGAGAACGTCCCAAACCGGGCGTTCGGCTACTGCACCGACGACGTCGCGCGCGCGTTCGTAGTCGCGCTCCAGCAACTGCGTCTGTCGCCGAACGACAAGCTGGCGCAGCGCCTGGCGGCGACGTACCTCGCGTTCCTGCATCACGCGCAGCTCGACGACGGCCGCTTTCACAACTTCATGGACTACGATCGCACCTGGCTCGACGAGGTGGGGACGCACGACAGCTGCGGACGCGCGATCTGGGCGCTCGGCTACGGCGTCGCCAACGCGCCGACGGAGAGCTGGCGCCGGGTCTGCGCCGCGATGCTCGATCGCGCCTTGGCGTCGTTGGAGTGGCTCGAATACATCCGCTCGCGCGCCTATGCGGCAATCGGCCTCGCGGCCGCGCAGGCCGGCGCCGGGAACGAACGTTACGCGGCCGCCCTGCGCCGGATGGCCGGCGAGATCCTCGCCTCCTACGAAGCGACGGCATCCGACGACTGGCGCTGGTTCGAAACCCGCATGACCTACGACAACGCGCGTCTGCCCGAGGCCCTGATCCGGGCCGGGAGCGCGCTGTCGGAGCCTCGCTTGCGCGATGCCGGGTTGGAGGCCCTCGCCTTCTACGAGGGCGTGACGCTCGAAAACGGCATCCACGTGCCGATCGGCAACGACGGCTGGTACGAACGTGGCGGCGGTGCGCGCTCGCTACGACCAGCAGCCGCTCGAGGCGTGCGCGATGGTCGACGCCGAGCTCGCGGCATTCGATGCCACTGGCGACGCGGGCCACTTTGCGGCGGCGGAGCTCGCGCTGGGATGGTATTACGGCAAGAATTCGCGCGGCGCTCACGATGGCAAACGGCGGGCGGATGCTACGACGGGCTCGGAGAAGACGGCGTCAACACCAATATGGGCGCCGAATCGACGCTCGCGTTGCTCTCAGCGGCCTATACCATAGCGGCTCGACGGGCTCGGGTGCTGCGCGCGGTGCGCTAACTTTGCGGCAAACGTCGCATCGCCATCGCGGAACAGGCGAATTTCAGCCCGGCGTCGAAACGCCATAAATGCTCCTGGAAACGGAAATTCTCAACGACGTGCAATCTGCCGCCGTACGGCAGACCGATGGTCCGGTTTTGATCTTCGCCGGTGCCGGGAGCGGTAAGACTCGGGTCCTAACGCATCGCATCGCATATCTTCTCGGCGAAATGCGCGTCGCACCCGAACGCATTTTGGCCGTAACGTTTACGAACAAAGCGGCCGGCGAGATGAAGTCTCGTCTGCACGCAATGATCGGCCCCGCGGCACGCGACCTCTGGGTCGGAACGTTTCACGCGATGTGCGTGCGCATCTTGCGCCGCGACGGTTCGCGCGACGGCATCGGTCGCAGCTTCGCCGTCATCGACGATTCGGATCAGCGCCAGCTCGTCAAGGAAATTCTCGACGACCTCGACTACGACGAGCGTCAGCTGGCGCCGGGCGCATGTCTGGCCGAGATCGACAAGGCGAAGAACGCGCTGCTGTGGCCCGAGGAGTACGCTCAACGCCAGACCTCGTTCGTCGGCGAGCGCATCGCCAACGTCTACGCCGAGTACCAGCGTCGCCTGGCCGAGTCGAACTCGCTCGACTTCGACGATCTGATCGTCCGCACGATCGACCTGCTCGAACGCGACACCGCGACGCGCGAGAAGTACCAAGATCGCTTCGAGTACGTCCTGGTCGACGAATATCAGGACGTCAACGCCGCGCAGTACCGCCTGGTGCGCGCTGCTGGCGGGGCGCCACGGCAACATCACCGTCGTCGGCGACGACGATCAGTCGATCTACTCGTGGCGCGGCAGCGACTATCGCATGATCCTACGCTTCGAAGAAGACTTTCCACGGCGCTAAGATTTTCAAGCTCGAGGAGAACTATCGCAGCACCCAGCGCATCCTCGACGCGGCCAACACGCTGGTAGCCAACAACCAGTCGCGCGCGCCCAAGCGACTCTTCACGACGCGCGGCGAGGGCGAGCCGATCACGCGTCTACCCGGCCGCCACCGAGCGCGACGAGGCTCGCTACGTCGTCGAGAAGGTCAAGAGCCTGGTGCGCGACGGCGCCGCCTACCGCGACTTCGTCGTGCTCTACCGGACGAACGCGCAATCGCGCGTCTTCGAAGAGGCGCTGCTCGCCGAGGGAATTCCTTATCGCGTCGTCGGCGGCGTCGGCTTCTACGCGCGCACCGAGATCAAAGACATCATCGCCTACCTGCGCTACATCGTCAACTCGTCCGACGCGCTCGCGTTCAAACGCATCGTGAACGTGCCGCGCCGCGGCATCGGCCAGCAGACCCTCGCGGCTCTCGTGCAGGCGGCCAACGCCGCCCGCGTCTCGGTGGGCGAGGCGATCTTCGATAGCGAGTTGCTGCGCACGGCGGTGCCGAAGAAACTCAAGGAACTCGAGCGTTTCGCCGAGCTGATCGCGGAGATCCGCAAGATCGCCGAGAGCGGCACCGTCGCCGATCTGCTCGTCGCCGTCATGGAGCGCTGCGGCTACGTGCGCGAGCTGCAGAGCGAGGATACGCACGACGCCCGCGCGCGCCTCGAGAACCTGTCGGAGCTCGTCGGCGTCGCCCGCGAATACGAGGCGAACGAAGAGGAGCCGTCGCTCGCGGGGTTCCTCGCGAACATCGCGCTCGTCAGCGACCTCGACGCGCTCGAAGAGGACGCCTCGTACGTTACGCTCATGACGCTGCATAGCGCAAAGGGGCTCGAGTTCCCGAGCGTCTTCCTGACTGGATTGGAAGAGGGAGTCTTTCCGCACAGCCGCACCCTCACCGAGCCCGCCGAGCTCGAGGAGGAGCGTCGCCTCGCCTACGTCGGCATCACGCGGGCCATCGACCGGCTCTTCCTCACGTATGCGTCGCGCCGAGCGCTGTTCGGCAACACGTACGCGTATCCGAAGTCGCGGTTCATCGACGAGCTGCCGGCGCTCGAAGTGCTCGAGAGCGACAGCGTCCCGCTGCCGCGCCCGGCGGGCGGACGGTGGCGCGAGGTCGCGATCCACGAGTCGGCCGGCGCGGGCGTACACCTCGGTCTCAAGGCGGGCGATCGCGTGCGCCATCCGAAGTGGGGCGAAGGTCGCATCGAAAACATCGTCGGCGCGGGGGGCGACGGACTCGTCACCATCGACTTCCCGAACGTGGGCCAGAAGATGCTCATGCTCAAGTACGCGCCGCTCGAGAAGATCTAACACCTCCGGCGAGGAGGCAACGATGACCGCACGACGACGGGTAGCAGTCGCGGGCGCGCTGGGTCGCATGGGCTCCGTCGCGCGCGCGGCGCTGCTCGAGACCCGCGAATACTGCTGCGGTCTGGCGCGCACACCGGATCCGGAGCGCGACATCGTGGATTCGCTCGACGAAGTGTTCGCGCGCGATCCCGACGTACTGCTCGATCTTACGACGCAACCGTCGAGCTTCGAGATTTCGCTCGCAGCGGTCTCGCGGGGCGTTCCCACGGTCGTCGGCGCGAGCGGCTGGAACGCGGAGCAGCGTGCGGCCCTCGACGCCGCGGCGCTCGAACGCGGCGTCGGCGCGCTGCTCGTGCCGAACTTTTCGTTGGGCGCGGTGCTGGTGATGCGCTTCGCAGAGCAGGCCGCGCGTTTCTTCCCCGACGCCGAGATCGTCGAACTGCATCACGCCGGCAAGAAGGACAAGCCGTCGGGCACGGCGCTCGAAACCGCGGCGCGGATCGAGCGCGGCGGCGGCAAGCCTGTCGCGATCCACAGCGTGCGGCTCGCGGGACTCGTCGCGCACCACGAGGTGCTGTTCGGCGCGCCCGGCGAGCTGCTGACGATCCGCCACGACTCCCTAACGCGCGAATCGTTCGTCGCCGGCATGCTGGCCGCGGTCCGCGCCGTCGTGCACCGCCGCGGGCTGAGCGTCGGCCTCGACTCGATCTTGCAGCCCGAGGGCGAGCGATGAACGTCGCCGTCGTCGGAGCGACCGGCGCGGTCGGGGAGACGATCCTGCGCGTGCTCGAGGAGCGCGATCTGCCGATCGCGGCGCTCGGGCCGTTCGCGTCGCGTTCGCGCTCTGACGGCGGTCCGCTTTCGCGGTCGTTCGCTCGACGTACGCGCCGCCTCGGACGACGCGCTGCGCGACTTCGACGTCGTGTTCTTCGCGGGCGGCGAAGACGCGAGCGAGCGGTACGTCCCCGCGCTCCTCGAGCGCGGCTCCGTGGTGATCGACAACAGCGCGACGTTTCGCATGCGGGCAGACGTCCCGCTGATCGTGCCGCAGGTCAACGCCGACGCGGTGCGCGCCGAACACCGGCTCTTTCCCGTTGCGAACTGCACCGCAATCGTTCTCTGCACCGCGCTGCGTCCGATCCGCGACGCGGCCGGGTTGCGTTCCGTCTGCGTTGCGACCTACCAGGCCGCCAGCGGCGCCGGCCGGCCCGGCCTCGACGAGCTGATCGCCGGTGAGGCCGCGATCGCCCGGGGCGAGCCGGAACCCGAGCCGGCTGTGTTCCCGCGGCCGCTTGCGCGCAACGTGGTCCCGCAAGTCGGCCCGCTCGACGACGCGGGTTGGAGCGGCGAGGAGCGCAAGGTCCGCGACGAAACCCGCAAGATGCTCGATCTGCCGGAACTGACCGTTAGCGCGACCGCGGTGCGCGTGCCCGTGCGAACGGCGCACAGCGAGGCAATCTTCGTCGAGACGGATCGCGCCACGAGCGCGGCCGAGCTCGCCGTGGCGCTTCGAGGCGGCGCCCGGCATCGTCTTCCACCGCGACGGCATCGTAACGCCGCGGGACGTCGAGGGAACCGACGACGTCCACGTGGCGCGGCTGCGCTCCGGCTCCTCCGACGACCGCGGCCGGCACTTCGCGCTGTGGTGCGTCGGCGATCAGCTGCGCAGCGGCGCCGCGACCAACGCGGTGCAGATCCTCGAGCTGCTTCTGGCAAAGGGCTTCGTGCGCGCGTGATGGTCGCCGTGCTCAAGTTCGGCGGCACGTCGCTGGCCACACACGACGAACGATGCGTCGCCTATCGCCGCATTCGCGACGCGCGCGACGCCGGCTTCGCGACGGTGGCCGTCGTCTCGGCGATCGGACGGGCGCCCGCGCCCTACGCCACCGACACGCTGCAGTCGCTCGCGCCCGCGCTGCCCGCGAACGCCAACTCCGATTTGCTGCTGGCCGCCGGCGAGCAGATTGCGGCCGCGATCTTCGCGCAGGAGCTCAGCGCCGAAGGCATCGAGGCGGTCGCGCTTTCCGGCGCGCGGGCCGGCATCGTGACCGACGCGCGCCACGGCGACGCCAACGTGCTGCGGGTCGAACCGCACGCGATCGCCGAGGTGCTCGAACGCGGCGGCGTGCCCGTTGTCGCGGGGTTCCAGGGCGCGACCCCCGACGGCGTCGTCACGACGCTGGGACGCGGCGGAACCGATCTCTCCGCGATCGCGATCGGCCACGCCCTCGACGCGCAGCGCGTCGACATCTACACCGACGTGAGCGGCGCGATGACGGCCGACCCGCAGCGCGTGGCGCAAGCGCGCACGATCGAGCGCGCCTCGCTGGAGGAGATGACCGAGCTGGCGGATCACGGCGCGAAAGTAATGCACGGCAAGGCCGCCGACTACGCGGGTCGCACCAACACGGGCTACGCGATCAAGGGCCTGCGGACCGATCGCGGGACGCAGGTCGCGGAGGGCATCGACTACCACCGCCCGGTCACCGGCGTCACGTCGTCGGGCCGCGT
This sequence comes from Vulcanimicrobiota bacterium, assembly GCA_963711625.1. Taxonomy (GTDB): domain Bacteria; phylum Vulcanimicrobiota; class Vulcanimicrobiia; order Vulcanimicrobiales; family Vulcanimicrobiaceae; genus Cybelea. The sequence continues at coordinate 2,608,998 of OY970207.1, read as the reverse complement.
GACCTGGGTGCGCATCATTCGCGGCGACATCGAATCGCCGACGCGGCGCATGCAGACCGAACTGGAGATGTTTCGCCGCCTCGCGGGCGCGGAGATCTCGATCGATCAGGTGACGATCAACCAGGCCGGCGTCGCGTTCGTAGTGCGCGGCGACCGCGGCAACGAAGTGCGAAGCCTGCTCGGCGACTTGAACCTGGCCGTGCGCGTGCGCGAAGGGTGTGCGAAGCTCTCGGTGGTCGGTACGGGCATGCGCAACGCGCCGGGCGTCGTTCACCGCGTCGTGGACGCGCTCTCGAACGTGGACGTCGAGATCATCCACTGCACCGACAGCAACATTACGATCTCGGTTCTCGTGCCGGCCGACCAGGTGACGCGTGCCGAGGTCGCCGTCCACGAACGATTCGGGCTGCACGAAGGAGAACCGGTCTCATGAACCTCGGCGCAATCCTCACGGCGATGGTCACGCCGTTCGACGAGCGCGGAGCGCTCGATCTGGGCGAAGCGAAGCGCCTCGCGCGCTGGCTGGTCGACCGCGGCAACGACGGGCTCGTCGTCGCGGGATCCACCGGCGAAGGGCAGACGCTCGAGCGCGACGAGCGAATCGCTTTGTGGAAAGCGGTGAAGGAAGCCGTCGGCGGCGACGCGAGCGTCGTCGCGAACGCCGGAACGAACGCGACGCGCGAATCGGTCGCGGCGGCGCGCGACGCACAGGCTGCCGGTGCGGACGCGATCCTCGCCGTCGTGCCGTATTACAACAAGCCGACGCAGAGCGGAATGCTGGCGCACTTTGGCGCGATCGCCGACGCGATGCCGCTGCCGGTCGTCGTCTACAACATCCCCGGCCGCACGGGCGCCAACATGCTGCCCGAGACGCTCCTCGAGCTCGCGCGGCGCCACCGCAATCTTGCCGGCGTCAAGGAGTCGAGCGGCGACCTCAAACAGATCGGCACCATCTTGCGCGATCGCGGCGAGGGTTTCATCGTTTGGGCGGGCGACGACCACCTGTTCCTGCCGTGTCTGGCGCTCGGCGCCGACGGCGTGGTTGGGGTGGCGTCGCATCTGTGCTCGCTCGAATACCGCGCGATGCGCAACGCGCATCGCGCCGGACGTGCGGACGAGGCGGCGCGCATTCACGCATCGCTGCTGCCGCTCATCGAGGCGCTCTTTGCGACGAGCAGTCCCATCCCGGTGAAGTGGGCGATGCGCCGGCTCGGCTTTTCCGTCGGTGAGTGCCGCCTGCCGCTCGACGCCATGCCTCCCGAACTCGCAGATCGATTGCTGCCGCTGATCGCGCCCTACGCGCCGTCGCCGGTCGAGCATCGGTGAGGTCTCTTGGAGATTCTGGGTTGCCGCCTGGATCCGATCGGCGCGCAGGATGCGGCCGAACGCATTCTGGCGCTGGCACGCGCCGCCGAGGGGGCACAAGTGGTGACGCTTGGAACGGAGATGGTGGTGTATGCGCAACACGACGCACGATTTCGAGCGATCGTCAACGGCAGCGCTTTGTCGCTGTGCGATACGGTCGGCGTGCTGGCGGTCGCGAAGCACCGCGGCGCGCAGTTGCGCGAGCGCGTGGCGGGTGTCGAGTTGATCGAGCGCCTCTGCGCCGGGGCCGCTGCATCGGGCCTCCCGGTCTATTTCTTGGGGAGCGCCGAGGGCGTTGCGGCCGATGCCGCCGCCGCGCTGCGGGCGCGATTCCCCGGGTTGCAAGTCGCAGGCGCACGCAGCGGGTATTTTCACGACGACGAAACGCCCTCGATCGTGGGTGAGATTGCGGCGAGCGGAGCGCGGTTGCTCCTGGCCGGCATGGGATCGCCGCGCCAAGAGTACTGGCTTGCGGAGAATCTGCGCGCGACGAAATGCGGCGCCGGAATCGGCGTTGGCGGATCGTTCGACGTGATCGGCGGACGCATCGACCGGGCGCCGGCGTTCGTTCGAACGCTGGGTTTGGAGTGGTTCTACCGGCTGGTGCGGGAGCCGCAGCGCTGGCGGCGCCAGCTGGCGCTGCCGCGCTTCGTTTGGCTGGTCGCGCTCGAAGAACTGGGGCTGCGCGGGTGAAGGCCATGATCCTCGCGGGCGGGCTCTCGACGCGGCTCTACCCGCTCACCAAGCTCGTGCCCAAGCCGCTCGTACCGGTGGCCGGCGTGCCCAATGCGGCGCACCTCGTGCGCTACCTCAAGGCTTACGGCTTCGATGAGATCGCGATCAACCTCCATTATCTCGCCGACGCAATCGTCGACACGCTGGGCGACGGCTCGCGCTTCGGCGTCAAGCTCCACTACTCGCACGAGCCCGAGCTGCTCGGAAGCGCGGGCGGTGTGAAGAACATTCAAGCGTTCTTCGGCGACGAATCGTTCTTGGTGATCGGGTGCGACGAAGTCACCGACCTGCGGCTCGATCGTTTCATGGCTTTTCATCGCGACCGCCGGGCGATCGCGACGATCGGGCTCGTCGAATGCGAAGAAGTCGACCAATACGGCGTGGTCGTGCTCGACGACCGCGGCAAGATCGTCGGCTTTCAGGAGAAACCCGCGAAGGGAACGGAGCTCAGCAAGTTGGCGAACACGGGCGTCTACGCGTTCACGTCGGAGATCTTCGACCGCATCCCCGCAAACGAGTTTTACGATTTCGGCAAGCAGGTCTTTCCGGCGCTTCAGATGGCGGCCGAGCCCTTCTATGGATTCGACGCGCGCGGCGCGTATTGGGCCGACATCGGCACGCCCGGCGAGTACCGGCGCGCCAGCTTCGACGTCGTCCGCGGGCGCGTTCGGATCCCCGATACGGTGCCGGACGGCATCGACCCGTCGGCGTCGATCGCGCCCGGCGCGCGCATCGAGGGCCCGGTGCGGATCGGTGCGGGAGTGCGCGTGGCGGAAGGCGCCTCGATCGTCGGGCCGTGCGTGCTCGACGATCGCGTGGCGGTGGAAGCGGGCGCACGCCTCGAACGCGCGATTCTCTGGGCCGACGCCGTGGTCGGCGCGCGGAGCGTCGTTCGCGACACGGTGGCGGGCATCGGCTACGCGATCGAACCCGACAGTAATTTGGTGGATCGGCTCGTCGCGCTTGACGCCTAAATGGGTATACCCGATATGTGTTCCGCACGCTCCTGGGCTTGGCCGCATTCTGCGCCATCGCGCTAGCGGAAGCGCGCTTGCCGGCTTCGTCGCGCGATGCGGTCGTGCAAGTCGGTCAGACGGCCCCGGCGTTCGCCCTCGACACGCTCGACGGGGGCGCGATGACGGCGAACTTCAACGGCCGTCCCGCTTACATCAACGTCTTCGCGACGTGGTGCACGCCGTGCCGCGGCGAGTTGCCGGCGATCCTCGAGCAGACGAAACAGTATCGCGATAAGATCGTGTTCCTGTTCGTCGACGAACAGGAGCCGGCGGCCACCGTACAACGCTTCGCTCATAAGTTCGGCGTCGCCGATCCCGTCGCGGTCGACCGCGGTCCGTTCGCAGCCGCATTCGCCGTCGGCGGCCTGCCCGAGAGCATCTTCATCGATCGGCAAGGCATCGTGCGATATATCTATCGCGGGCTGATTCCGCCCGACGTCCTTACCAACGAACTCTCGAAGCTCGCTGCGAATTAAAGAGCCACGCGTCTAGCGGGGCGCGGCGCCGCCGTGATTGGATCCGGTGGCTTGGCGTGCCCTTCTCGACGTCGTGTTTCCCGCGCAGTGCGCGGGGTGCAACGCGCTGGGCACCGGACTCTGCGACGCTTGCGCGCCGCGCGGCGAGCCGATTCGCATTCGCCTGCCGGCGCTCCGCGTAACGGCGTGCGGGCTTTACGAAGGAACGCTGCGGTCGGCCGTGCTTGCGCTCAAGGACGGGCGGCACGACGTTGGTGAGGCGCTCGGCCGCATCGCAGCGCGCCTGCTTCCGGCGGGCAGCGCGATCGTGCCCGTTCCGACGACGGCGCGGCGGCGGCGCGTCCGGGGCTTCGACGGCGTGACGCTGGTCGCGCGCGTCGCCGCCGAACTCACGGGGGCGACCGTTGTGCCCGCGTTGGAACAGCGTCGTGGCGACGCACAGCGCGGCCGGTCGCGCGTCGCGCGCCTGGCGGCACGCGGGCGGTTCGTCTGCGACGCCGCGGCCGTGGCATCGCGCCGAGTGCTCTTGCTCGACGACGTCTGCACGACTGGGGCGACGCTGCGCGACTGCGCGGAGGCGGTGCGGCGGGCCGGCGGCGCCGTCGAGCATGCCGTGGTCGTGGCGGTGACGAAGACCGCTGCGCCGTGGGAACCCCCGATCGAAGGCTGACGCCGCTCGACGAGCTGTACTTGCAACGCGCCTACGAGCTGGCCGGCCGCGGCGTGGGCAGCACGTCGCCCAATCCGCCCGTGGGCGCGCTGGTCGTGCGCGCGGGTGCGATCGTGGGCGAGGGCTACCATCATCGGGCGGGCGCCGCTCACGCCGAGATCCACGCGCTGCGGCAGGCGGGGCCGCAAACGACCGGCGCGACGCTGTACATCTCGCTCGAGCCGTGCGGCCACGTGGGACGGACGCCGCCGTGTACGCGCGCACTCATCGAGGCGGGCGTGACGCGCGTCGTCGCAGGGACGCTCGATCCTCGCCACGGCGGCGCGGATCAGCTGCGCGAGGCCGGGATCGACGTGACGATCGCGCACGACGCGGCCGCGCGAGCGCTGATCGAGGCGTTCGAGCGAAGCAGCGCCGGCCGTCCGTACGTGGCGCTCAAGATGGCCATGTCGCTCGACGGCGCGGTGGCGAGCAGGCCCGGCGCGCGCGAGCGGCTCGGATCCCCGGGCGAGGAGCGCTACGTTCGCGAGCTGCGCATCGCCCACGACGCGGTGATGGTCGGCGCCGGAACCGTTCGCGTTGACGACCCGCAGCTCACGGTGCGTCCCGCGCACGACCGCGTGCGCCCGTACCAGCGCGTGGTGGCGTGCGGGCGCGAGCCGGTCTCGCCGGAGAGCCGCGTCTTCGCGAGCGTGCCGGGATACGCGCGGACGATCGTGCTCGCGCCGGCCGGCCTGCGCGCGCGCTTCGACACGATGGAGGCGGTCGCCGACGTGGTGTATGCCGGCGCCGGCGACGCGACGGCGCTCGACCTGCGCGCGGCGATGACGTCGCTGCGCGACCGCGGCATCGCGAGCATGCTGTGCGAGGGCGGTCCTACGCTCGCGGCGAGCCTCATCGCGTCGTCGGTCGTCGATCGCGTCTACTGGGCGATCGCGCCGCGTTTTCTGCACGGCGAGACGGCGGTTCCCGTGCTGCGCGGCGCGGACAACCTTGGTGCCCGCATTCGTTTCGATCGCGTCGAGCTCGCCGGCGACGATGCGATTCTGTCGGGAACGTGTTCGGCGGCCTCATAGCGTATCGCGGCCGCGTGACGGCCGTCGACGCGCTGCCCGCCGGCGGCGCGACGCTGCGCGTACGCTGCGAAGGCGCCGATCGCGAGCTTCCCGAGCCGAAAGATTCGATCGCGATCGACGGCGTCTGCCTCACCGTGACGTCGGTCGACGGCGACGAGCTTGCCTTCGACGTGGTGCCGGAAACGCTCGCGCGCAGTACGCTGGGCGAGCGGTCGACCGGTGACGACGTGAACGTGGAGTACGCGCTGCGCGTTGGCGACCGCGTCGGCGGACACTTCGTGTACGGACACGTCGACGCCGCCGGCCGCGTGCTCGAACGCACGCCGGAGGGCCAGGGCGAACGCATCCGCATCGAAACGCCCGCGCCGATCGCGCGGCTGATCGCGCGCAAGGGTTTCGTCGCGGTCGACGGCGTCAGCCTCACCGTCGCGTCGTCCGAGCCCGGCTCGTTCGAGGTCGCGCTTATCCCCGAGACGCTCGCGCGCACGACGCTGGGATCGCGTCCGGTCGGCAGCCGCGTGAATCTCGAGGCCGATCCGCTGGCGCGCTACGCACACGCCGCGAAGGGCGAAGAATGACGAGATTTCGCGACGCGCTGCCGCCCGGAGCGCGCACGTTCGAGAGCCGGTTGCAAGTGCAGTGGGCCGACGTCGACGTTGCCGGCATCATGTACTTCGCCGCGTACTCGCGCTTCGCCGAATACGCCGAGATGCGGCTGTTCGCCGAGCTGGGTTTTCCGTACGAGAGCGTCTTCACGGAATACGGCTTCTGGCTGCCGCGAGTCCGCGTCGAGTCGGAGTATCACGCCCCGGCGCTGATGAGCGACTGGCTGCGAATGCGCACGCACATCGAGCACGTCGGGGCCTCGAGCCTGCGCTGGAAGACGGTGTTCTTCAACGAACGCACCGGCGAGCCGGGCGCGGCTGTGGGGCTGGTCGTCGCCGCGATGGACGCCACGACGAAGAAGAGCCGCCCGCTACCCGAACCGATCCGCTCGGCGATGCTCACGTGCGTGTAGCCGTGCTGGTCGCCCCGCGGCAGATCGAAATGCGCGACGAGGCACCGCCGGTCGCGCCGCCGGGCGGTCTCGTGGTGCGCGTTCGCGCGGCACTCACCGACGGCACGGACTTGAAGACCTATCGGCGCGGCCATCCGAAGATGCCGATGCCCACGCGGTTCGGGCACGAATTCTCCGGCGACGTCGCTGCCGTGGGCGACGGCGGGACGGCGTTTGCGCCCGGCGACGCCGTGATGTGCGTGCACACCGCGCCGTGCGGCGTCTGCTTCTGGTGCGAGTGCGATCAGGCCGAGCTGTGCGAGCAGGTGATGCCGACGATGCTCTTGGGCGCTTACTCGGATCTCATCGCCGTGCCGAAACGCATCGTCGACGTCAACTGCTTCCCCAAGCCGCCCGAGGTGAGCTACGCCGAGGCGGCGTTTTTGGAGCCGCTCGCGTGCGTGGTCCACTCGCTCGCGACGCTGGCGGCGCGGCCGGGCTCGACGGTGGCGGTGCTCGGCAACGGCGGGTTCGGCATCCTGCACGCGCTGCTGCTCGGGCGCGCCGGCGTGCGCGCGTTGCTGTTCGGCCGGCGCCCGGAACGCATCGAGTTCGCGCGCGCGCTGGGGATCGAGAGCCTCGACACTCGCGACGCCCCGGTCGTCGAGGCCGTGCGCGAGCGCACGGACGGCCGCGGCGCGGACGCCGCTATCGAGTGCACGGGAACCGTCGAGATGTGGGAGAGCGCCCCGTCGCTCGTGCGGCGCGGGGGACGCGTGTCGTTCTTCGCCGGCCTGCCCGCCGACGCGCGCGTCTCGTTTCTCGCCGAGCGGCTGCACTACGACGAGGTGGCGCTGCTCGCGCCGTTCCACTTCACACCCGCCGACGTGCGCGCGGCTTACGAGCTGATCGCGGCGCGCGAGCTGCCGCTGGCGCGCCTGATCTCGGGCACGTACCCACTCGCGGAGATCGCGACCGCCTTCGCGCGGCTCGACGCGGGCGACGGCTTGAAAGTGCTGATCCAGCCGTGAGCGATCGCACGATGCGCGCCGCAGTCGTCTACGATCACGACGACGTCCGCGTCGAGGAGCGCTCCGTGCCGCGGCTTGGCGACGGCGAGGTGCTGGTGCGCACGATGGCCAGCGGCATCTGCAGCGGCGACGTGATGGCGTGGTACATCCGTCGCAAGGCGCCGCTCGTGCTCGGGCACGAGCCGGCCGGAATCGTTGCCGAGACGCGCGGCGACGTTCCATTCGCGGTGGGCGACCGCGTCTTCGTGCACCATCACGCGCCGTGCTTCGCGTGCCGATCGTGCGCGCGCGGCGACTACGTGCAATGCGCCACGTGGCGCGCCGCCAAGATCGACCCCGGCGGGATCGCCGAATTCTTTCGCGTGAGCGCGACGAACCTGCGCGACACGCTCGTGCTGCCGGCGCACGTCACCTTTCCGGACGCGTCGCTGGTCGAGCCGCTCGCGTGTGTGGTGAAATCGCTGCGGCGGGGCGGGGTGGCGGCGGGCGATCGTTGTTACGTGATCGGCCTTGGCGTCATGGGCCTGCTGCACGTGCTCGCGGCGCGAGCTCTGGGGGCCGACGTGTTCGGCAGCGACTTCATCGCCGAGCGCCGGGCGATCGCGACGCGCAACGGCGCGCACGCGTTTCATCCCGACGAGACCCCCACGGCGCTGCCCGACGGCGCCGACGTCGTGATCTGCGGACCGGGCACGAGCAATGCGATGCACGCCGCGCTCGCGGCCGTCGCGGCGGGCGGCACCGCCGTGATGTTCACGCCGTTCGCGCCGGATTCGCGACTCGACGTGGATCCGGAGCGCTTCTATTTCGGCGACCTGCGGCTGGTCGCGAGCTACTCGTGCGGCCCCGACGACACGCGTGCCGCGCTGGCGCTCATCGCCGACGGCACGGTCGCGGCGGAGAAGGTGGGGGCCACGCTCGTCGGGCTCGACGACGTTCCGCGGGCGTACCGCGACTTAGCGGAGTCGCGCATCGTCAAGCCGATTGTCACCTTCGAATAGCGGGCGTATACTAGATTCCTCGCACGAGGGGGTGCATATGAACTACGCGCGACTCGTCGTCTTCATCGCGCTCGCCGGCTGTCAGACGAGCACGCTTTCACCCGGAGCGTCCGTGCCAACCGGCGTGCGCGACGGTACCAGCCCCGACATCCGCGGCCCGCACGTCTACGTCGCGGTTGAAACGGCGACCCACCATACCTCGATCGAGCGTTTTCACCTCGTCGGGGGGATTCCTCAAGGGAATCCCGACCACGTCTTCGATGGCTACACCGGCCCCATCGCGGTCTCCGCGTACGGCCCGACGCTGTACGCGTTCGGTTACCTCCGCAGCCCCTCGACGATCTATGCGTTCGTCCCGCGGAACGACCAGCCGGATCGCACGCTCAAGATTCCAGGTCCGGGCCGCTGCGGCGTTTCGAGCGGGGAGGTGTGGGCGATCACCGCAGTCGCTGCCGACCCGGCGGGCTACCTCTTTGCGGCGATCTCCACCTATGCCGAAGCCCCTTCGCATCGCAGGACTGCGATCGTACCGGCGAAATCGGGCGGCGTGCCGTGCAACGGAGTCGCGGTGTTCGCGCCCGATGCGAATGGCAAGGTGCAGCCGGTGCAGACGATCCCCCTGGGACGGCACACGACGATTACCGGCATCGCCGTCGACCCGGCGGACAACCTCTATATAACGGAGGACCCGTACACGATCGCCGAGTACACGAACGCCGTCACCAATCCACAGCGCAGCCGGGTGTTTCACGTGAAGTCGCCAGCGCACGTGTCGTCGATCGCGGCCGACGACGAGGGCAACGTCTACATCTCGAACATCAACTACGGCTACCAGACCGGCTGGATCGACCGATACGCGCCAAGCGCAAAGGGGAACGGGCCGCCGACGAGCCAGATTTTGTTCCAGGGCTCGAGCCTCCACTTCTTGCTGGCGACTGCGGTGCGCCGGCGCGAGCTCTTCGCCGCGGACGACTTCACGAGAGTCGATCTCTACCACTCGCGCCACAACGGGGCGCAGAGCCCGTTCTATTCGTTTCCTACGACGAATGTGTCGGCGCTCGCGGTGGGGCCGTAAGGACTAGCTCTCGGCGTAGATCGGAGGCGCGGGCTCGGGAACCGGCAACACGACGTCGTCGGCGCGCGACGTCACGCGCCACGCGATGAAGAGCGAAATCGCGTAGAGGGCCGCGGCGAGCATCCACGGCGCGCCGATCAGGCCGAACGAGCGCCACGGCCCCGCGAACTGCGCGAACGTCAGCGTGAAGATCGCCGGGCCGACGAGCATCGAGATGCCGCGCAGCGATCCGAGCGCGCCTTGCAGCTCGCCCTGTTCGCCGGCGCTCACGCGCCGCGTCATCAGCGCCTGCGACGACGCCTGATACATCGGCAGCGAGATGACGATCGCGCCGATGAAGAAGACGATGCCGTTGTTCGCTCCTAGCAGGACGAGTCCGACCACTGCCACCGCGAGGCTTGCGAGCAGCGTGCGGCGCTCGCCCAGGCGCTTGACGACGGGCCCGATCATCGTCGCCTGGTTGACGGCCGCGACGGCGCCGACCAGCGCAAGCGTCAAGCCGATGCTGCCCGTGCTCCATCCGAACGCAGCGATGCAATAGATCACCCAGACGTTCGGGAACACTTCGTGCGCGATGTAGGTGATGAGGTTCACCCAGCTCAAGCCCCACAGCTCGTGGTGCGAGCGGAGCATCCGCAGCGATCCGACCGGGTTCGCGCGCTTCCACTCGAGCCGCGGCGTGCGGCGCTCGGGCGGCAGCGACTCCGGCAGCACGAAGAGGCCGTAGAGCGTGTTGATCAGCGCAAACCCGGCAGCCGCCCAGAACGTCAGCCGCGGATTGATCGTGCCGACGACGCCGCCGATCGCCGGACCTAGCATGAAGCCCAGCCCGAACGCGCTGCCGATCATCCCGAATGCCTTCGCGCGTTTCTCAGGCGGCGTGACGTCGGCGATGTACGCGCTGGCCGCGGTCATGTTCGCGGTCGCGATGCCGGAGAGAACGCGCCCCGCGAAGAGCCACCACAGGTTCGGCGCCAGCGCCATGATCGCGTAATCGACGACGGTCACGGCGTTCGACAAGAGAATGACGGGGCGCCGGCCGACGCGGTCGGAGAGCAGCCCGAGCAGCGGCGAACAGAAGAACTGCATCAGCGCCCAAGCCGTTGCAAAGAGGCCGATGATCTCGGCCGCGTGAGCGTAGTCGTTGCCGACGAATCCGGCGATCAGCTTGGGCAGCACCGGGCCGATCATGCCGAAGGTCAGCATGTCGATCAGCACGGTGACGAAGATGAAGATCGTCGCGCCGCTGCGAGCGCCGTTGTTATTCATCGTAGACCAGTGAGAGCCAGAGCTCGACGGCGCGGTTCACGCGGGCGCGGTCGTGCGTCGCGAGCAGGTCGAGCAAGAAGCCACGAAAACCGGCGATGAGCAGCGTCGCCAGCGCGCGCGAGCGGGCCCGCGTCGCGCCCGGGAGCTGCGTGCAGACCTCGAGCGCGGCGAGCCATTCGTTCACCGCGCCGTCGAGGAAGCCCGGAAAACGCGCCGGGTCGCTCAGGGAGAGCATATAGACTTCCAGCGAGAGGCGCGTCAACGGCTCCCACTCGGGCTTGCTCCACTCGAGCCATAGCGTGCGCGCGACCTCGCGGGGCGGAAGACCGGCCAGCTTGAGGTTCGTCATCATGGCACGCTGACGGGCGCGGCCGCGCCGGACGATCTCGACAATTAGCTCCTCCTTCGAACCAAAGTGATAGAGCAGGCCCCGCGGGCTCGATCGGATCGCCTTGGCGAGCGGCCGCAGCGAAAGATCCGCCAAACCGTGCCGGCAGACGTAGTCGACGGCGCGGTCGAGCAGCTCGGCGCGGCGCGCCTCGTCGGGCGTTCTCGACACGGCCTATCCTAACATAATTGAAACACTCGTTTCAAGATATCGGCAGGGCATTGCCGCCCCTGAGGCAGGACGGCAATGGCTGCTACGTGCTAGTTGGGCAGCGCGTTCGGGATCGTGGTGAAGCCGCTGAAATCGCCGGAGTAACCATCTCCGTAGACTCCGCTGCCCTTGGCGCCAGGATACGTTCGCTGGTCGATGAGCGGAAAGCCGTCGCTGATCGTGGCGTCCGATACGAAGATGTGCGTCGACGTCGCATCCAAACGGAAGGTACCGGCGCAGTACTGGGCGTCGAGATTTCGCCAGCGCACGGCCTCACGCCGGTATGGCTTGGCATAGATCAGCATGCGGCCTTCGATGCCGCCCGCGCAGTCGTCAGGGTCGTCGACGACGATCAGGTCGTCCGTCTTCGGATCGATGCCGATGCCGCCGGCGTAGCCACGCTCCTGGCGCAGACGCGTGAGGGCCTTGCAGGTGCTAGAGCCGGCACTGAACTCGACGACGCCCATGAACCCGTGGGAGCCGTATCCGTTGACGAACACGTCGCTTTCGTTGTCGACGGCAATCGCGATGCCGTTGCTGACAGCCGAGCACGTGAGCTCGCTCGGCTGCGACGATCCGGCCTTGAAGACCGCAATGCTATCGAGGTTTAGCGCGTAGATAGTGCCCAGCTTGTCGATGGCGACGTCGACGGGACCGCCGTACGGATCGGCCAGCGTTCTTTCACGTTTCGTTCGCACGTTGTACGTGACGATCTCGGCCGGGTTGTAGTTAGCGATCGCTACGACGTTGCCGTCCGCGGCCATCTCGTAGCCGTTGTAGATTCCGAGTGGGCCGGAGAGCGGATGCGGCTGCGAACCGCCACTAGGTTCGATCGGCCAGTATTCGAGTTGGCCGGTCGCGGTGTCGAGCGTGATGAGTTTTGGAACCTTGTCTTTTAGAAGCGACCGCGGAACAGGCGGAAGGACCGCCGCTGAGGATGCTGTCGTGCTCGGGCTCATGCCGCCGCACGCAGCAACGGCCGCGGCGAGAAACGCCGCGGCGCCGATGTGGAGAAGGATGCGCATGTGGGATGCCTTCCTTTGGGGGAGGCAGTGATTTTTAGGTATCCTAGGTCATCTTTCCTCGAACGGATCCTGACTTGACAAATGTCAACCGGCCGCTACGCTTAGAGGCGTGAGCCGCTTTGCTACCGCCCTGAACACCGCCATCGAGGCGGCCGGCCTGACCGCCGCCGAGGTGGCCGAGAGCGCCGGCCTGACCGAGTCGGCGATCTCGCTGCTGCGCGCCGGGCGGCGCGAGCCGTCGTACCGCACGCTTCAGCGCCTAGCGCACGTCTTTCCGGCGCTGGGCGAACAGCTCGCCGACGCCGACGAGGGCCCGTTCGACTCGATCGAAGACGCGATCGCCGACATCCGCGCCGGCAAGATGGTCGTCGTCCTCGACGACGAGGACCGCGAGAACGAAGGCGACCTCGTCATGGCCGCGCAGATGGTCACGCCCGAGGCGATCAACTTCATGCGCAAGCACGCCGGCGGCCTGATCTGCGTGCCGATGACCGGGCGCGCGGCTCGACGAGCTGCACATCCCGCAGATGGTGAGCGAGAACACCGCCGTGCACGAAACCGCGTTCACCGTCTCGGTCGAAGCGCGCGGCAGGACGACGACCGGCATCTCGGCGCACGATCGCGCCGCCACGATCAGCGGCTGCTCGATCCCGACGCGCGCCCGGCCGACTTCCTGCGGCCGGGCACACGTTTCCGCTGCGCGCGCGCGAAGGCGGCGTGCTCGTGCGCGCCGGTCAAACCGAAGCGGCGGTCGATCTCGCGCGGCTGGCGGGCCTCTATCCGGCCGGCGTGATCTGCGAGATCATGGCCGACGACGGAACGATGATGCGCCTCGAGGGCCTGCGCGAGCTACGCCGACCGGCACGACCTCAAGCTCGATCACCGTCAAAGATCTGATCGCGTACCGCATGCGCACCGAGAAACTCGTCAAGCGCATCGCCGAATTCGACCTGCCGACGACGCTGGGCACGTGGAAGGCATCGCCTACGAGACGAGCATCGACGAAACACGCACGTCGCGCTCGTGATGGGCGAGATCGGCGACGGCAAGGACCTGCTGGTGCGCGTGCACTCCGAGTGTCTGACCGGCGACGCGCTGCACTCGATGCGCTGCGACTGCGCGGCGCAGCGCGACGGCGCGATGGAGCTCATCGCGCGCGAAGGACGCGGCGTCTTCCTCTACCTGCACCAAGAAGGCCGCGGCATCGGCCTGGCCAACAAGCTGCGCGCGTACGAACTGCAAGACCGCGGCGCCGACACGGTCGAGGCCAACCTCGCGCTCGGGCTGCCGGTCGACAAGCGCGACTACGGCATCGGCTCGCAGATCCTCGTCGATCTCGGCGTGCGCGAGATGCGGCTCATCACGAACAATCCGAGGAAGATCTTCGGCCTCGAAGGCTACGGGCTGAAGATCGTCGGGCGCGTGCCGCTGCAGACGACGCCGACCGATCACAACAAGCACTACATGAAGACCAAGCGCGTCAAGCTGGGGCACATCTTCGACGAGGTGGCGCGCGTCGTGAAGCGCGACGGCGCGCGAGCGACGCCGGCTCGACCGACTGCGCCGGCTCAGCGCTTCGCCATCGTTGCGGCGCGTTTCTACGCGGATCTCGCCGAGCAGCTCGATCGACGGGGCGCGGCGCGCGCTGCGCGACTGCAACGTCGGCGACGACGACGTCGAGCGTGTTCGGCGTTCCGGGCTGCTTCGAGTTGCCGCTCGCGTGCCGCAATCTGATCGATACCGACCGCTTCGACGGCGCTCGTCGCGCTCGGCGTCGTGATTCGCGGCGAGACGCCGCACTTCGATTTCGTCGCCGGCGAATGCGCGCGCGGGATCATGGACGTGCAGCTGGCGACCGGCATGCCGATCGGCTTCGGCGTGCTGACGACCGGCACGCTGGAGCAGGCCGGGAACGCGCCGATCCGCGCCGCGGCGACAAGGGCTACGGCGCCGGCGCTCGCGGCCGCCGCGCTTGGTGCGCTCTGACCGCCGGCGTGGAGCGCGCCGGACTGCGCAGGAACTGACCGGGCTTGGTCGCATGTAGGCGCAGCCCCAGCCACACGGAGAGCGCAGCCTTGGAAGACAAAATTCTGACCTGTAAGGATTGCGGAGCCGAGTTCGTTTTTTCGGGCAGAGAGCAGCAGTTTTTCGCCGAGAAGGGCTTCTCGAACCAGCCGCAGCGTTGTCGCGAATGCCGCCAAGCGCGGCGAGCGCAAACCGGCGAAGGCGCGCCCGCGCACAGCCGGCCCAGCTTCGAGGCGGTGTGCGCCGCCTGCGGCGTCGAGACCACGGTGCCGTTTCGGCCGCGCGGCGATCGCCCGGTGTATTGCCGCACCTGTTACACGGCGAAGGTTCCGGCCGGCGTTTGACGGTTGTTGCCTGGGACGGCGACGCCGTACGGTACCTCGACCAGCGCCTGCTTCCCCACGAGGTTCGGCACGAGCGTGCGCGCATCGGCGGACGAGATCGACGGCGCGATCGAGAGCCTTGCCGTGCGCGGAGCGCCGTGCATCGGCGTCTTCGCCGCGTACGGCATCGCGCTGCTGCGCGCAACCATCGCCGACGACGGCGAGCTTCAGGCGCGCGGCCCGCGATCGTTCGCGAGCGCGCGTCCCACGGCGGTCAATCTTGGCGTGGGCGGTCGACCGCGTGCTGGCTGCCACCGATCCGCTCGCCGAAGCGCGCGCGATCCATGCGGAGCAGATCGCCGTCGACGATGCGCATCGCGGCACACGGCCTGGAGCTGATTCCCAAAAACGCGCGCGTGCTGACGCACTGCAACACCGGGCCGCTCGCGACCGCCGGCGGCGGGACGGCGTTCGGCGTGATCATCGCGGCGCAGCGCGGCGGGAAGAAGCCGCGACGTGTTCGTCGACGAGACGCGGCCGCTGCTGCAGGGTTCGCGGCTGAACTACCTGGAGTTGCGCGATGCCGGCGTCGAGGCGACGCTCATCGTGGATTCCGCCGCCGCCATCACGATGAAGGAGCGGCGCGTCGATCTGGTGATCGTCGGCGCCGATCGCATCGCGCGCAACGGCGACACCGCCAACAAGATCGGAACCTACGGCCTCGCCATCCTCGCCGCGCACCACGGCATTCCGTTTTACGTCGCCGCGCCGCGGTCGACGTTCGACTTGGCGACGTCCGGCGGCGATGCAATCCCGATCGAGGAGCGCTGCGCCGAGCGAAGTGACCGGCTTTCGCACGGAGCGCGTGGCGCCCGACGACGCCGAGGCGTACAACCCCGCCTTCGACGTGACGCCCGGCCACCTGATCACCGCGTTCGTCACCGAGTACGGCATCCTGCGACCGCCCTACGCGGAATCGATCCCCGATCTCGAGTTCCGGCCGAACGTCACGTGTCATCGCGAGCTCGTCGAAGGATGAAATTCTACGATTTCGTCGACAAGGCGCCGGCCATCGGCCGGCTCGTCGTCGTCGAGGGAACGGAACGCGTGCTCGCCGACCGCGCGCTCGACGTGCTGCTCGACCGGCTGCTGCCGATCGAGATGCGCGAGCTCAACCTCTCGCGCTTCGCGGCCGACGACGCGAGCGACGGCGCGCGCGTCGCCGAGGCGTTGCAGGCCATGCCGTTCCTGGCGGATCGCCGCGTCGTGATCGTCGGCGACGCGCACACGATGCGTGCCGCCCCGCGGCGCGAACTGTGGGAGGTCGCGCAGAACGTGCCCGAAGGCAACACGCTGGTGCTCGTCGATCTGCTCTCGCCGCGCGGCAAGGGGCCGCAGTCGTTCGGCACGCTGGCCGGGCGCGCCGCGCTGCGCATCGACACGACGGCCGGCGAAGATGCGCGCGCGCGTTTCGTCGAGGAGACCTTGGCGAGCTTGGGCGCGACGGCCGAAGCGCGCGTGGTGGACGAGCTGGCGCGCAGCGGCGCCGATCTGGCGGCCGTGCGCAACGACTTGGAGAAGCTCGCGCTGACGGGGAAGAAGATCACGCTCGGCGAGCTCGAGCGCGAAGTCGCTGGCGATTCGACGATCCCAAGGCCTACAAGTATGCCAACGCGGTGGTCGAAGGACGGGCGCGCGTCGCGCTTTCGATCGCGCACGAGCTCTTCGAGACCGACCGCGACGCGGCGATTCCGCTGCTCTCCGCGCTCGCGTTCGCGTGCAAGAATCTCTGGGAGCTGGCGCGGCCGTCGGGCGGCCGGCTCTACGGGCGCGACGCGTGGAGCGAACGTGCGCTGCGTCCGCTCGCGCCGCGCGTCGGCGAACGCCGCGCGCGCGCGGCCTACGAACGCGCCGTCGGCGGCATCGCGGCGATCGTCACGGGACGCGCCGGCAGCGATCCCGACGACTATCGCACGCTCGTCGACCGCATCACCGTCGAACTCTCCGCCCTCTCGCGCCGCTAGCCCCGTGGAGGGTTCGAGCGCCCCTAGGGGCGTCTTTGCGTCGCGCGCCTTCCGGCGCTACTTTGCGGGACAGTCGCTGAGTTACATCGGCGACGGCTTGCGCACGCTCTCCGTGCCGCTGCTCGCCTATCATTTGACGCACTCCGCGCTCTCCACGGGTACCGCGCTGATCTGCGAGGTCGCGCCGTTCTCGCTGTTCGCGCTGGTCGGCGGGTCGTTCGCCGACCGCCTCGACCGCCGCAGGCTCATGATCTGGTGCGACGCGGTGCGCTTCGCCGTGATGGCGTTCTTCGCGGTCGCCTATGCGGCGCACGTGCTCACGCTGCCGATGATTTACGGCGGGCTCGTCGTCATCTCGATCTGCGCGGCGGGGTTCTTGGGCGGTCAGTCGTCGAGCCTGCCTTATTTGCTGGGGCGCGACCAAGCCACCAAGGGAATCGCGGTGCTGATCGCGGCCGAGAACACGTCGAACCTCATCACGCCCGCGATCGGCGGAGCGCTCTTCGCGTACTTCGGCCCGCTGCCGTCGCTCGCGATCAACGCGGCCACCTATCTCGCCTCGCAGCTCTCGCTGATCTGGATACCGTCGCTGGGGCCCGACCGTCCGGGCGGCTTACCCTCGCTGCACCATCTCGTGGCCGACGTCCAGCTGGGCTACCGCCAGCTCTGGGCCGATCTCGGCATGCGCGCGCAAGCGTTCGCAGCCTTCTCGCTCAACATCTTCGGTTTCGGCGGCTACGCGGTGTTGATACCGTTTCTCAAGAAGGGCTTCGACGCCACCGATCAGCAGGTGGGAATTTTCTTTGGCATCTCCGCGCTGGGAGCGGTCGCTGGCGCGTCGCTGGCCGCGCGCTACCCGGATCGCTGGCCCTTCGGACGCGCGATCGTCACGGCGTATCTCCTCGACGCGGTCCTCTTCATTCCCGTCGTGCTCGTGAAAGACATCTGGGCGGCCGCCGCATTCTGGGCCGCGTCCAACGCAATCGCCAACTTCGAGATCGCGCAGATCCTCGGCTTTCGCATGCGCGTCACTCCGGCCGACACGGTGGGGCGCGTGATGGGAGCCGTGCGTCTGTTGGTGCTCGCCGGCATGGCGCCGGGAGTGCTGCTGTTCGGGTGGGTCGCCGACCATCGGTCGCCGCACGCCGCGATGTCGATCTCGGCCGCAGGCTACGTCGTGATCGCGCTGATCGCGCTCTTCGTGCCGGCGATCCGCAACGAATCACGATAGCGAAGGCTTGTCACCCTGCAGCGCCACGCGCCGAAGGCCTGCCGGCAGGACTCCGCAAGACGCTCGTCGCGCCACCTCCGTGTGGCGCTCCTACTTCGCTGCTTTTTCGGGAGAACGAAGTTTTTTCGCTTGGAACGGTGAGCCTCTCGCCCTTGGCAGCCAGCGTGCTATTCCACGTGCCCGTTTCGCGCTACTCAGGGTGACAAGGGTGTTCTAAATACTCCACTGCCAGGCGTTCCACGACTCGACGACCGGGTTGGGGTCGAAGCCGTGGAAGTCCACGCTGAGCGCCTCGGGCTGGCGCTGCCACCAAAAAAAGATCGTGGGATTGTCGATCGAGAGCAGATGCTCGATCTTCGCGTACGCCGCTTTGCGCGTAGGGCGGTCGTAGTGATTCAGCGCCTGCGCCTGCGCGGCGTCCATCGCGGCGCTGCAGTACCGCGTATCGTTGTAGCCGTGCGGTGGAAAGTTGTTGCACGTCAGCTGCGACGAGTTGTCGGGATCGATGCCGGCGTACCACGAGTAGGACAACAGATCGAACTTCCCGCCGTGCTGGATGCCGCCCATGCCCTGCGGCGCGTACAGAATCGCGAGCGGATAGTACTTGACGCTCACCACGATGCCGATACGGCGCAGCGCCGCCTGCACCAGCAGGCTTTCCGATCGTTTCAGGGCCGAGGCCGTGTCGGTCGCCAGCACGAGGTCCAGCGGGTGCCCGTCCTTGCGGGCGACGCCGTCGGGTCCGGCGATCCACCCGGCTTGCGCCAACAGCCGCTTCGCCGCGGCCGGATCGAAGGGCACGGCCCGCACCGACGGGTCGAACGCCCAAATCCAGTTCGGCAGGTCTTCGGTCGCGATGGTGGACTGGTCGTGCGTCAGATCCTTCGTTATCGCCGCCTTGTCGAGCGCGGCGGCGATTGCGGTGCGCACGCGGACGTCGGCGAGCACCGGGTGCGAGAGATTCGCCTCGATTCCATCGTAGCCGTTGACGCTGACGAACGCGATGCGGGCATCGGGCAGCGCGCGCAGCGCCGGATACGTCGTGATCGACGGCTGAAAGATATAGTCCACGTCGTGCGTCGCCAGCAGGCTGATCGCCGAGTCTTCGTTGGGAACGAACTTCACGACCACGCGCCGGAGCGCGGGCGGCCCGTGGAAAAACGAGGGGTTCGCGTCGAGCACGATCCGATCGCCGCGCTGCCAGCGGACGAAGCGAAACGGCCCGTCGCTCACCGAGGGCTGCGCGTCGAACGGAATTTGATTGACGTTGTGGTATCGCGCGAGCACGTGCGCCGGAACGACGTCGTACGGCTGGTCGCTCTCGGCGAAGAACGTGTTCACGAACGGCGAGAACGGTTTCTTCAGGTGAACGACCACGGTGTACGGACTCGGGCGTCTCGACGGCGCGGACGTCGTCGTAGCCATGGCGCGACACAACGTCGTTATCCGGATTCATGATGGCCGTCCACGACCAGGCGACGTCGCGAGACGTTACGCGGCACGCCGTCGCTCCAGCGGACGTCGTGCCGCAGGTGATAGACGATCGTCAAGCCGTCGCGCGCTGATCCCGCCGTTGGCCGGCGTTGGAACCGCGGCGGCCAGCATCGGCACCGGGTTGCCGCGCGGATCGGCGGAGACCAGCGGTTCGAACATCAGGCGTTCGACGAAGATCTCAGGCGTCGTGCCCGCGAGGAGCGGATTGAGGTCTTTAGGCTCCTCGTTGAGCGCCACGCGCAAGACGCCCGGCTGCGTCCACGGATGCCGTCCGCCCGCCTCGTTCGCGCGCCTCGAACAACCGAAAAAACAGCAGCACAGAACGAGCAGCAGCGCCGCGGCCGGCCTCATCGCGTGCTGATACGGTGACGAGGCGGGGGCTTCCCGCGGGGCGAAGGGCATCGCGTTCATGGATTACGACACCTACGCTTCGCCGTTCTCGTGGAGGTACGGGCGCGCGGAGCTGCGTTCGCTCTTTTCCGAGGCCAGCGCGGCGCCGGCTCTGGCGCGCGGTGTGGGTCGCCCTAGCCGAAGCGCAGTGCGCGCAGGGGCTCGTCGACGAGGCCGAGGTCGCCGATTTGCGCGCGCACGCCGGCGAGATCGACATCGACGCGGCGCTTGCGATCGAACGCGAGATCCACCACGATCTGATGGCCGAGATTCGCGTCTTCGCGAGTCAGGCGACGGACGGAGGCGGCAAGCTGCACCTCGGCGCCACGTCGATGGACGTGGAAGACACCGTCGAGACCTACCGGCTGCGCGTCGCGCTGTCGCTGATCGGCAAGAATCTGTCGCGAGCTGCTCGCCGCGTTCGCGGCGAAGATTCGCGAGTACGCGGACCTCGTCTGCATGGGCTACACGCATCTCCAGCCCGCCGAGCCGACGACGCTGGGATATCGCCTCGCGTCTACGCGCAAGACCTGCTGATCGACGACGAGCATCTGCGTTTCGTTTTCGAGAACCTGACGACTAAGGGGCTGCGCGGCGCCGTCGGCACCGCGGCCTCGTACGAGCGCTGCTCGACGGCCGGACGCTCGGCCGAGATCGAGGCCTACGTGCTCGAGCGCTTCGGGCTCGAGGCCCGTGAGATCAGCACGCAGACCTATCCCGCGCAAGCTCGACTACCTGTTGCTCGCGGCGCTCGCCGGCGTCGGTGCCTCGCTGTCGAAGTTCGCCGCCGACGTGCGCGTGCTCGCGAGCCCGGGCTTCGGCGAGGTCGCCGAGCCGTTCGGACGCGCGCAGGTCGGCAGCTCCGTGATGCCCTTCAAGCGGAATCCCGATCATGTGCGAGCGCATCGATTCGCTCGCGCGTCTGCTTCCGGCCTACGCCGACGTCGCATGGCAGAACGCGGCCACGAACTTTCTTGGAACGCACGCTCGACGACAGCGCGAACCGGCGCACGACGCTCCCCGAAGCGCTGCTGTGCACCGACGAGATCGTCACGCTCGCGCGCAGGGTGATCGACGGGTTGCGCGTCGACGAGCGCCGCATCGCGAGAACCTGCGCGACGTACGGGCCCTTCGCCGGCACCGAGGCGGTGATGATCGAGGCCGTTCGCGGCGGCGGAGACCGCCAGCACCTGCACGAAGCTCTGCGCGGTGCGTCGATGCAAGCGTGGGAAGCGCTCGCTCGCGGCGAGGACAATCCGCTCGCGCGTCTGCTCTGCCGAGGACGCGCAGTTGACCGCGCTCGTCGACCCGGCCGAGATTCGGCGCCTGCTCGACCCGAGCGGCAACGTTGGAACCGCCCCGCAGCGCGCGCGCCTGCTCGCCGACCGCATCGATCGGCTCGAGCCGTTCCCGCGGCAGCCCGAGGTGCGGCTCGCATGAACAAAGGCATCGAGATCGCGCGCGGCAAGACGAAGGTTCTCTACGAGAACCCCGGACAGCCACACCAACTCGTCGTCGCTCAAACCGACGGCATCTCGGCCGGCGACGGTGCGCGGCGCCATCAGATCTCCGGGCAAGGGCCGGCTGGCAGCGCAGACGACGGCCCGCATCTTCCGGCTGCTCAACCTCTGCGGCTTGCCGACGCACTATCTCAACGGCGGCGAAGACGACGACGACAACGAGATGGTGGTGCGCCGCTGCAACATGATTCCGCTCGAAGTCGTCACGCGCGGCGTCGCGGCGGGCTCCTTCGCCAAGCGCAATCCCGACCTGCCGCGCGGCACGCTGCTCGTGCCGCGGGTGATCGAGTTCTTTTTCAAAGACGACGCGACGCACGATCCGATGATCGGTCCCGACCAGATCGTCGCGCGCGAGATCGCCACCCCGCAAGAAGTCGCGGTGATGACCGAGCTCGCGCGCCTGACGTTCGACATCCTGTCGCACGCCTGGCGCCGGCGCGACGTGCTGCTGGTCGACCTGAAGGTCGAATTCGGCCGACTGGCCGGCGGAGAGAGCCAGGGCCAGCTCGTGATCGCCGACGTCATCGACAACGATTCGTGGCGCATCTGGCCGCAGGGCCGCGAAGAGCTCATGCTCGACAAGCAGATGTACCGCAACCTGGAGACCGTCGATGACGAGGCTCTCGGCCGCGTCAAGCGCGCCTACGAGCGGGTCGCGGAGTTCGTCGGCACGTTTCCCGTGATGCGCCCCGGCATGGTTGCCGCGATCGCCGACTCGGCCGCGCAGATCGATCGCGGCAAACGAGATCGTCAAGGCACTCGGTCAACTGGGGCTGCCGACGGTGCGGCACGTTGCGAGCGCTACGGCCACCCCCGGTTACGTGCTGCAGCTCGTGCAGCAGCTCGAGGCGAGCTTCGCGCGGCTCATCGTCGTGGCGGTGGCCGAGAGCGATCTGCTGCGATCGATGCTCGACGCGATCTCATCGGCACCGGTGCTCGACGGCTCCCTCGCGCCCGAGCGCCTCGCCATGGAGTGTGCCAAGCTCTTCGGACTCGAGGACACCGTGCTCTTCGGCCGCACGCTGCTCATGCAGGCCAACGCGCGTTCGGGCGTGCTCCACGCCGATGCCTCGCTGCAGCAGGCCGCCGTCGTGGGAGCGGCACTTGGTTAGTGGGCTCTCCGGGGAGCCGGACGTCGCGCTTCGTGACGACGAACTCCAGCGGATCGTCGAGCGGCTCGGGCGCGAGCCGACGATGGTGGAGCTGCACGCGTTCGATGCCGCATGGAGCGAGCATTGCAGCTATAAATCCAGCCGCCACCACCTGAAGCGGCTCCCGACCACGGGCGCCGCGGTCGTGCTCGGTCCCGGCGAGGACGCCGGCGCGCTGCACCTCGGCGTGCACGACGGTGCGCGCTACGCCGTCGTCGTCGCGCACGAATCGCACAACCACCCGTCGCAGGTCGTGCCGTTCGAAGGCGCGGCGACCGGCATCGGCGGCATCGTGCGCGACGTCCTCTGCATGGGCGCCGAAGTGATCGCCGTCGCCGACCCGCTGCGCTTCGGGCTGACCGAGGAGGCGGAGTCGCATCCCGATCACGTCGCGCAGGGTGTGGTCGACGGAATCGGCGCGTACGGAAACGCGATCGGCGTGCCGAACCTCGCCGGCGACGCGTACTTCGAAGAGGGCTTCAACGAGAATTGCCTGGTGAACGTCGTCGCGCTCGGCATCGTCAAAGAAGACGACCTCATCGATTCGCACGTGCCGCCCGGCGCGGACGGTTGGGAGATCGTGCTCGTCGGCAAGGCGACCGATCCGAGCGGGTTCGGCGGAGCGTCGTTCTCGTCGCTGACGCTGGACGCCGGCGAGGCCGACCTCAACAAGGGCGCGGTGCAAGTGCCGGATCCGTTTCTCAAAAACGTGCTCATGCGCGCCAGCTACCGCGTGTTCGAACTGCTGCGCGAGCGAAACGTTCACGCGGCGTTCAAGGACCTCGGCGCCGGCGGCATCGTGGGCTGCTCCGCCGAGGTCACCGCAGCCGGCGGTTACGGCGCGGAGATCGACCTCGACAGCGTCAACGTCGCCGTCGAGGGTATGGCGCCCGAGGTGATCGCGGTCGGCGAAACGCAGGAGCGTCTGCTCTGGGTGCTGCCGCCCGATCTTGCCACCGGCGTGCTTCGCATCTACAACGAAGAGTTCACCCTGCCCGACGTCGCCTACAATGCCCGCGCGGCCGTCATCGGACGCGTGACGACCGACGGCCGGTACGTGCTGCGCCATCGCGGCGCGGTGGTCATGGACGTCGAAAACGCTTTTCTCACCGGCGACGTACGCGACGAGCTTCCCTATACGGAAGTGATCCGCCATGCCGGCGCACCGGAAGAGGTGCCGGCGCTCGACGTCGAGACCGTTTTCCCGCGCATCCTTGCCCACCGCGACGTCGCGTCGCGCGAACCGCTCTACCGTCGCTACGATGCGGTCGTGCGCGGCTGCACCGTGCTCCCGCGCGGCGCCGCCGACGCCGGCGTGCTTGCGCCGGTTCCCGGATCGCGCCTGGGCGTCGCGCTCGCCGTCGCCGGCAACCCGCGCTACGGCCGCATCGACGCCGGTTACGCGGCGGAGCACGCTGTGGTCGAGGCGATGAACTGCGTCGTCGCCGTCGGCGCGCGGCCGCTGGGCCTCACGAACTGCCTAAACTTCGGCAATCCGCGCAAGCCGGATCAGTACGGCGAGTTCGTCGCGGCGGTCGACGGGTTGGCGCGCGCCGCCGGAGAGCTCGATTTGCCGATCGTCTCCGGTAACGTCAGCCTGTACAACGAAACGTCCGACGGCCGCGCGATTCCCGCGTCGGCAATCGTGGCGTGCGTCGGCGCGCTCGAAGACTTGGGACGCGTCGTAACGCCGGGGCTCAAACAGCCGGGCTCGGTGCTGCTCTGGATCGGGAGCCGCGAGCTGGTCGTCGGCGGTTCGGTGCTGGCCGATCTGCTCGGCATCGAAGGCCCGTTGCCGGCGATTTCTTATGCCGCCGAGCGCGCGGCCGTCGCAATCTTGCAAGACGCGATCGCGCGCGGCGTCGTTCGTTCGTGCCGCGCGATTCGCGTCGGCGGAATGCTGACTGCGCTCGCGCGTTTGGCGTTCGACGCCGAGCTGCGCGGTCGCGCGATTGGCGCCGAGATCGACTTCGGCAATCCGCTGTGCGAGGCGGGCGGTTTCGTGTGCGAAGTGAGCGACGACGCCGAGATCGATCTAACGGGGGCGCTCCGAATCGGCGAGACGATCGGCGGCGGCGAGCTGGTGGTTAACGGCACTCGGCTCGACATCGCTCGCCTCTACGACGTGTGGTCGCAACCGCTTCGCGAGCTCTACCCGTGAGCCGGCGGATCGCCGTCCCCGTCTTTCCGGGCACCAACTCCGAGGACGAGACGGTCAGGCTGCTGCGCGCCTGCGGCGGCGACGCCGAGCTCGTGCATTGGACGCACGCCGATCGGCTGGGCGAGTACGATGCGTACGTGCTCTCCGGCGGATTCGCCTATGAAGATCGCATCCGCGCCGGCGCGATCGCGGCGCACGATCGGATCATGGACTACGTGACCGCGGCTGCGGAGCGGGGCAAGCTGGTGTTCGGCATCTGCAACGGCGCGCAAATCTTGCTCGAGGCTGGGCTCGTTCCCGGCACGGCAGGCGTGCGGCGGCCGACCGCGGCGTTCGCGAAGAACGCGCCCGAGCCGCACTTCGTCTGCCGGCACGTCTACCTCAAGCTCATCGTCGAACCGGCGCGCTCGCCGATCACGGCGGCGCTCGAGCGAGAATGCGCTGGTTCCGGCGTGGGCCGCGCACGCGGAAGGGCGCCTCGCGGCGACGCCGCAGCGGCTGGACGAGATCGTGACGGGGCGTCACCTGGCCTTCGTCTACGCGCACGCCGACGGCACCGTCGACGACGCCGCCGTGCCGAACGGCTCCGCACTCGGGTGCGCCGGCCTGGTGAACCGGAGCGGGTAACGTGCTGGCGATCATGCCGCACCCCGAACGCGACGGCTGGAACTTCAATCATCTCGACCGCGCAGCGGGCGACGACGTGCTCGCCCCGTCGGGGGGCGCGACCCTCTTTCGCAGCTTCGTCGAGGCGGTAAAGTCCGCGTGATACGCGCCGTCGCCATCAGCTTGAAGATTCCCGACAACGCGGCCTACACGGCGCTCGTCGCGCTGCGCAAGCTCGGCGTCGCGGTCGACCGCGTCGAGCGCTGCGATATCCTGCTGTTCGACGACGAAGTCGACGCGACCGTGCTGAAGGCGCGCATCGTCGCCGACGAAACCATCTTTAACCCCAACAAGCACCGGCTCACGCTGCTCGAGACAGCGGCGCCGCGCGCGGGCGAAGTGTGGATCGAACCGCTCGGTGTTGCGCGCCGCTCGATCCACGCGACGGCCTGGCAGCTTTTCGACGAAGACGGAGCGCCGGCGCCGCGAGAAACGCTGCGCGCGGGCCGTGGACCGGCTGCTCTGCAATCCCGCGATCGAGAAAGCGGCGTACTAACGCAGGGAGGCCTGCCGCGCCGAGGCAGGTAACTGTAGGGCCCTAACATGGACCGGCCGTACACGATCGCGACGCTGGGCTCCCATTCGGCGTTGCAGATTCTCAAAGGAGCGCACGACGAAGGGTTTCGTACGCTCGCGATCTCGAACCGCGACACGGAGCGACTCTACCGCTCCTTCGCGTTCGTCGACGAAGTGATTGCGCTCAACGACTACTCCGAATTCATGTCGCAAATCGACGAGCTCCAGCAGCCGCAAGGTCATCATCGTGCCGCACGGCTCGTTCGTCGCCTATCTTTCGCTCGACGAGCACAAGAAGATGACGATCCCGTACTTCGGCAACAAAGCGGTGCTCGACTGGGAGGCGAGCCGCGAGCTGCAGCGCGAGTGGCTCTCGCGCGCCGGCCTGAAGCTGCCGCGCCAGTTCCGCAGCGCGCGCCGAGATCGACCGGCCGGTCATCGTGAAGCTCTACGGCGCGGCGGGCGGCAAGGGCTACATGTTCATTCGCGATACGCACGACTTCGAGGCGCGCGCCGCGCACCTCAAGGAAGCCTACATCATTCAGGAGTACATCATCGGCGTACCGCTCTACATCCACTACTTCTATTCGCCGCTGCAGCGCAAGCTCGAGATCATGTCGATGGACCGCCGCTACGAGACCAACGTCGACTCGCTCGGCCGCATCCCCGCGGCCGCGCAGGAGGGCATGGACGTCAGCCCCTCCTACGTGGTGGTCGGCAATCAGCCGGTGTCGCTGCGCGAGTCGATGCTCGCCGAAGCGCTGCGCATGGGCGACGACGTGGTGCGGGTGAGCCAGGAGATCTGCGGGCCGAAGGGCCTCTTCGGCGCGTTCTGCATCGAGACGATCATCACGCCCGACATTCAGTTCTACGTCATGGAGATCTCGGCGCGCATCGTCGCGGGCACGAACCTGTTCATCGACGGCTCGCCGTACTCGTACCTCAACTACTCCGAACCGATGTCGACCGGGCGGCGCATCGCGCGCGAGATCAAGAACGCCCTGCTGACGAATAACCTGCGACTTGGTGCTCGATGACTCGAGCGTGGTATAGCGCGGCGGTCGCCGCGATCGTTCGTCGCGACGGCGGTCGCGCCGATCGCCGTGCGCGCGACCGTCGAAGTCAACCCCGCGGTGCTCTACGTGCAGATGAAGGATGCCTACGCCAAGGGAGCCGCCCGAGGCTGGGATTTCCGTGCGGAGGAGACGTATCTGGGCACGATCTTCAACGCCGGACGCGCGTACTCGCTGCAGTATCCCGACGATCCGGCCTACGGCGAGCTGGCGACGCTGACCGTGTCGATCGGCACGGGTCTGCATTATAATCCGCTGACGAATCACGACGGCGCGGTGTGGTGGGTGCGCGAGGCCGCCGACTGGGTCATGAAGCATTCCAACGACCCCGAGCTCATCGGCCAGGCCCAGGGGCTGCTGCAGCGGGTGAACTCCGAGGACGATGCGGCGCTGCTCGCGCGGCTCGCCGATGCCGATGCGACCGCGAACGTCAAGACGTATCCCGGCGACACGGACGCGTTGCTCATCCAGGTCGAGGCCGACTGGCGCGCCTGGCTGCTGACGGGCGACCCCGCGTGGCGCAGCCTCGCGCTGCAGCGCAGCGCCGCGCAGAACTTTCCGGTGGCCCACCTGCCGACGACCTGGGGCAACGAGTTGGTGCGCGCGGCGGACTTGGCGTCAGCCGAGCGGGGTTACAGCGCGGCCGACGTCGCAAACGCGCAGCGGCTCATCGCTCGGCTCAACGCGGTGGATCCACTACGCGTGATCGCGACGGTCAACGCGATGCCGCACGCCGCCTATCTGACCACCGCTCGCGCCCGCGGACGAGTACTTCGGCCCGCTGAACATGTCGATTCTCGAGATCGAGAATCGGCTGAAGCACATCAACTTCATGCTCGACTACAACTACGGCAATGCGGAGAGCGATCAGGCGCTCGACGTGGCCCACTCGATCGTGGACATGCAGAAGGTCTACCCGCGCGACCGCGACCTGCCGATGCTGCTGTACTGGTGCTACACCACGCTGCAACGCATGACCGACGAGCAGTCGCGCCAGACCGCGCGCCAGATCAAAGCCCTGTTGACGGTCGAATACCAGGACAGCCCGCAAGCCCGCAAGCTGCTCGGCACGTAGCGCGGGGCCGCAAGAGTGGATCCGGTACTCGCCGACCGACTGCAGTTTGCGTTTACCGTCATGTTCCACTACCTGTTCCCGATCGGAACGATCGGGCTGGCGCCGTTCGTGGCGGCCTACACCTGGAAGGCTGCGCGCGATCGCGACGAACAGTCGGCGAAGATCGCGCGCTTCTGGACGAAACTCTTTGCCGTTAACTTCGCGGCGGGGGTGGTTACCGGCATCCCGATGGAGTTTCAGTTCGGAACGAACTGGGCGGCCTTTTCGCGCCGCAGCGGAGCGGTGGTCGGTCAGCCGCTTTCAATGGAAAGCATGTTCGCGTTCTTTTTGGAGTCGGTCTTTTTGGGCGTCTTGCTCTACCGGCGACGCGGATTGCCGACGATGCTTACGGCATGGGCAGCGGTGCTCGTGTGTGCCGGCTCGTGGCTCTCCGGCTTTTTCATCGTCGCGACCGACGCGTGGATGCAGCATCCGGTCGGCTACGCGCTGGAAGCCGACGGCACGATCAGGCTCGCGAACATCTGGGCCGTGCTCTCTTCATCGTTCCTGATATGGCAGTTCGCGCACGTCATCAACGCCGCGCTGCTCGCCGGTTGCTTTATCGTCGCAGGCGTCGGGTCGTACTATCTCCTTTCTCGTCGAGAAGAAGCAATAGGAAGACGCTTCGTTCGTGCCGGCGCGATCGGAGCGCTGATTTTTTCCATTCTTACCGTCTTTCCGACCGGCGACCGGAACGCTAAGGAAGTCACGACGTCCCAACCGATCAAGCTTGCAGCGATGGAGGGGCTGTTTGCCACGACGCACGGTGCGCCGCTCGCGATCATCGGGATGCCCGACACCAAGGCGCACGAACTGATCGACCCGATCTTCGTGCCCGAGTTTCTGAGTTTCTTAGCATACGGAAACTTCAATGCCAACGTGAAGGGCCTCGATGCCTACGCCCGCGAGCTTTGGCCGCCCGTCGAGCTCACCTATTACGCGGACCACGTCATGGTCGGTCTCGGTACGATTTTCGTGGCGGTGGCGGCGATCGCCGTCGTGCTGCTCGCGCTCGGGAGGCTTTGGCGCGCTCGCTGGATGCTCTGGATCCTGATGCTGTCGCTGCCGTTTCCATACATCGCCAACGAAGCGGGCTGGACGGTTACGGAGGTCGGGCGCCAGCCGTGGATCATCTACGGCCTCATGCGCACGGGGCAGGGCGTCTCGCCGACCGTCGGGAGCGGGGAGACCGTGTTCACACTGATCGGCTTCGCGGGCATGTACATGCTTCTCGGCCTGCTCTTCCTCTACGTGATGTTGCGCGAAGTAGCAATCGGTCCCGGGAGAGCGGCCGAATGAACGTCGCAGGCTTCGTTGTGATCGCATTCATGCTGACTGCGTACGTTCTGCTGGATGGGTTCGATCTCGGCGTGGGGGCGGTCGCGCCACTCATCGCTCGCGGCGAGCGCGAGCGGGCAACGGCGATGGCGAGCATCGGGCCGTTCTGGAACGGGAACGAGGTCTGGCTAATCGCCGCCGCCGCGGCGCTGTTCGCGCTATTCCCAATGGCGTACGCGTCCACGTTTTCAGGATTCTATTTACCGTTCATCGTGGTACTATGGCTGCTGATGTTCCGGGGAATTGCACTCGAGCTGCGCAATCATGTGCGATCGGAGCTCTGGCATCAGTTTTGGGATGCGGCATTCTCGACGTCGAGCGCGCTGCTGATCGTACTGTTCGGTGTAGCGCTGGGGAATCTATTGCGTGGCGTGCCGCTCGACCCGGCCGGATACTTTCAGGGTCGATTCGCGTTTCTTCTCAACCCGTACGCGCTGGTGGTTGGCCTTTTTGCGCTCGTGGCGGTCAGCGTGCACGGGGCGGCCTTTGCCGCGATGCGGATCGAAGGGGAACTCGGCGCGCGCGCGCTGCGACTCGTGCGAAACGGATCGTGGTTAAGTTTGGCGCTCTATATCGCCGTGACGGCTATGACCTTTGGCGAAGGCGTTCCGATCCGGGCTCCGTGGCTCTATATCATGCCGATGCTGTCGTTGCTGACGCTCGGCGCGTTGTGGTGGTGCGCGCGGAAAGAGCGGGGAACCGCAGCCTTCTTCGCGTCGTCATGTTTCCTGACGATTTTGCTGGTGACGGCGGCCGGCACGCTCTTTCCGTATTTGTTGCCCGCGTTTCCGGCCCGGCTTGGTGGGATCTCGATCTTCGGGGCCGCACCATCGCCGTACGCGCTAAGCTGCGCGCTCGGCGTTTCGATCGCCGGTGTCCTGCTGGTGGGTGCCTACACCGCCGCCGTTTGGCGTCGCATGGCCGGGAAGATTAGCGTCGAATGACGCGGCCGTGAGCACCAAACACGTCGCTAACGCGTTGTCGCGGTACGACCGCTCGCGTCTAACGCTCTGCTCGATCGGAAGTCACTCGGCGCTCGACGTGGCCTACGGCGCGCGCGCGCAGGGACTGCGCAATCTCGTCGTCACCGCCAAGGGGCGCGAACGGACCTACGTCCGCGCACTTTGCGGCGCACGAGCGGCCCGTCCGCGCGGCTGCGTCGACGCGGTACGCTCGAACTCGACTCGTTCGCCGACATGCTGCGCGACGACGTTCAGCGGCAGCTGCTCGGCGAGAACGTGATGTTCGTCGCGAACCGTTCGTTCGAAGTCTACCTTCACCAACGCTACGATTACGACGAGATCGAGCGCCGCATGCTGGTGCCGTTCTTCGGCAACCGGCATCTGCTGCGCGCCGAAGAGCGCGACGAGGCCGGCAAGCATCAGTACGCGCTGCTGGAGCGGGCCGGGATCCGCCATCCGCGGCAGTTCGCGTCGCCCGACGACATCGATCGGCTCGTGATGGTGAAGGCGCCGCATGCGAGGGTCAGTTTCGAGCGCGCGTTCTTCCTGGCGTCGTCGCCGCAGGAGTATCGCGAAACGGCGGCGCGGCTGATCGACGACGGCGTGCTCACCGAGCCGAGGGTCTGGCCGGCGCGCGTCGATCGAGGAATACGCGCTCGGCCCGTCGGTGAACCTGAACTTCTTTTACTCGCCGCTCCTGGGCGAGCTCGAGCTGAGCGGCACCGACACGCGCCGGCAGACGAACCTCGAGGGCTTGCGCAACGTTCCGCCGTCGGCGCTCGACGCCGTGCGCGGCGTGCCGATGCGGCTGGAAGAGGCCGGGCACATCGCGGCGACGATCCTCGAGTCGATGCTCGAGCCGGCCTTCGACATGGGCGAGCGCTTCGTCGCGGCGCGCGCGGGCGCTCAGCCCGCCGGGCGTGATCGGGCCGTTCGCGCTGCAGTGCGTCATCGCCGCCGGTCCGCCCAAGGAGCTCGTCTGCTACGACGTCTCGCTGCGCATCCCGGGCTCGCCCGGGCACGCGTTACACGCCGTACTCGGCCTACCGCTGGGGCCGCGACGTCTCGGTCGGCGAGCGCATCGCGATGGAAGTCGTGATGGCGCGCGACACCGATCGCCTCGAAGATGTGTTGCACCTTACGATCGTCATTTTAGGAGGTCTTGATGCCCGTCGATAACGTCCAAGAACGCGCCGGAGCCGTACTTTCAAAGGAAACCCCATGACGCTGCTCGGCCCGAGCTGCACGCCGGCGATCCCGCGCCCGACTTTACGCTTGACGCGCGGGCGATCTCTCGACCGTCAACGCTCGATATGCTGCTCGACGAGGGTAAGCGGGCCGCGATGCTGATCGTCGTTCCCTCGCTCGACACGCAGCGTCTGCTCGCTCGAGTCGCAGAAGTTCAACGCCCGCCTCGGCGAGCTGCCGCGCCGGCGTCGCCGTCGGCCGTCGTCAGCATGGACCTGCCCGTTCGCCCAGGCGCGCTGGTGCGGGGCGCAAGAGGGCGACGATCAAGCTGCAGATGCTCTCCGACTATCGCGATCACAGCTTCGGCACTGAACTACGGGTTGCTGATCGAGGAGCTCGGCCTGCTACGCCCGCGCGATCGTCGTCATTGGCAAGGACCGCACGATGTCGCTACGTGCAGATCGTTCCCGAGGTCGCCAGCGAGCCCGACTACGACGCCGCGCTGAAAGCGGCGGCGGCCGCGGCCGCGGAGTAAGCGACGTACGCGTCGTGCCGCAGACGGTCTTCATCCTCGACTTCGGCGCGCAGTACAGCCAGCTGATCGCGCGGCGCACGCGCGAGCTCGGCGTCTACTGCGAGATCGTGCCGTCACGACACGCCGTGGAACGCGCTCTCGCTGCGCGCATCCGGCGGCCCTGATTCTTTCGGGCGGTCCCGAGAGCGCGCTTGGCCGCGGGCGCGCCCGAGATGGACGCGCGATCGTCGACGCCGGCGTTCCGATCCTCGGCATCTGCTACGGCATGCAGCTGTGGCGCGCGACCTCGGCGCGGAGCTCGTCCCGCTCGATCGCGCCGAGTACGGGCCGGCCACGCTCGTGGTCGACCGATCCGCGCCACGCCGCTGTTCGAGGGCGTTCCCGGACGAATCGCGCGTGTGGATGTCGCACGGCGACTCGGTCGTCGACGCTGCCCGAGGGTTATCGCGCGCTCGCGTCGACGGCGCGCTGCAACGTCGCGGCGATGGGCGACGCCGCGCGAAGAAGATCTACGGCGTGCAGTTCCATCCCGAAGTCGTGCACACGCGAGTACGGCCGCACGATCCTCGACAACTTCCTGCGGCAAGATCGCCGGCCTGCGAGCGCGATTGGAAGATGGAATCGTTTGTCGAGAGCGCGATCGAGCGAGATCCGCGCCCGCGTCGGCGAGCGACAAGCGTGATCTGCGCGCTCTCGGGCGGCGTCGACTCGGCCGTCGCCGCGACGCTGGTCTCGCGCGCGATCGGCAAGCAGCTCACCTGCATCTTCGTCGATCACGGCCTGCTTGCGCGAAGGCGAAGCCGAGCAGGTCGTGGCGGCGTTTCGCGACGTGCTGCACCTCAACGTCGTCGCGGTCGACGCGCGCGAGCGCTTCTTGCGCAAGCTGCGCGGCGTCGAGGATCCCGAGCGCAAGCGCATCATCATCGGGCACGAGTTCATCGCCGTCTTCGAGAACGAAGCGGCGAAGATTCCCGGCGTCAAATATTTGGTGCAGGGCACGCTCTATCCCGACGTCATCGAGTCGAAGACGCCGGAGAGCAAAGCCGGCCACAAGATCAAGTCGCACCACAACGTCGGCGGCTTGCCCGAGACGATGGGGCTCGACGCTGATCGAGCCGCTGCGCGCGCTCTTCAAAGACGAGGTGCGCGAGCTCGGGCGAGTGCTCGGGCTGCCCGGCGCGATCGTCGACACGGCAGCCGTTTCCGGGGCCGGGGCTGGCGGTTCGCATCATCGGCGACGTAACCGAAGAGCGTCTCGACGGTCGTGCGCGCGGCCGACGCGATCGTGCGCGAAGAGATCGACGCGGCGCCGACGCTCGACCCGCACCCGTGGCAATACTTCGCGGTGCTGACGCCGGTGAAGAGCGTCGGCGTGATGGGCGACGGACGCACCTACGCCAATCTGGTCGCGATTCGCGCGATCACCAGCGAAGACGGCATGACCGCCGATTGGGCGCGCCTGCCGCACGCGCTGCTCGAGCGCATCTCCTCGCGCATCGTCAACGAAGTGCGCCGGCGTCAACCGCGTCGCCTACGACATCACGACCAAGCCGCCGGCCACGGTCGAGTGGGAGTAGACGCGTGCGCGTTCTCGTCGTCGGTAACGGCGCGCGCGAAGACGCGCTCTCGTGGCGGATCGCCGAGTCGCCGTCGTGCGAGGCGATCTTCGCCGCGCCCGGCAACGCCGGCACGGCGTCGCGCGGCGCAGAACTGGGACATCGCCGCGACCGACGGCAAGTCGCTCGCCGAAGCGCTGTCTCGCGGAGCGAATCGATCTGGCCGTGCTCGGTCCCGAGACCGCCGATTGCCGCCGGCGTCGGCGACCGGCTGCGCGATGCCGGCATTGCGGTGTTCGGGCCGAACCGCTCGGGCGGCCGGCTCGAATCGAGCAAGATTTTCGCCAAGCGATTCATGGAGCGCCACGGCATTCCGACCGCGCGCGCGGTCGTCGTGCACTCGCTCGACGCGGCGAACAAAGCGCTCGAGCAGTGGCACGGCGGCGTCGTCGTCAAGGCCGACGGCCTGGCCGGCCGGCAAGGGCGTCGTCGTCGACGCCGAGCGTCGACGCCGCGCGCGCGGTGCTCGCCGACTGGTACGGTCGCGGGCGCGTTCCCGGCGGCGGCTCCGACGTCCTGCTGGAAGAGCGGATCGAGGGCCGCGAGGTGAGCGTCTTCGCGCTCTGCGACGGCCGCGCGATCGTGCCGATCGGCGCGGCGTGCGACTACAAGCGCGCCGGCGACGGCGACACGGGGCCGAACACCGGCGGCATGGGCGCCTACTCGCCGCCCGCGGGATTTCCGGCGGATCTCGACGATCGCGTGCGCGAACGGATCCTCGCGCCGGTGCTCGCCGGACTTCGCGCCGAAGGCGAAGACTACGTCGGCGTGCTGTACTGCGGCCTGATGTGGAACGACGACGGGGCCGCAGCGTGATCGAGTTCAACGTGCGTTTCGGCGATCCGGAGACGCAGGTGCTGCTGCCGCGCATCGGCGGCGACTTCGCACAACTGCTCGATTCGGCGGCGCGCGGCGCGATGGACCTGTCGCTCGCGACGCATCTCCGAGCGGCGCTGCGTCGGCGTCGTGCTGGCGACGGGCGACTACCCGCGCAGCAACACGCCGCTGCGAGGGCCTCAATCCCGACGTCGCGCTCGGCGACGGCTGCCGTGCCTTCTGGGGCTCGTCGCGGCTCGTCGGCGAAACGGTTGACACCGGCGGCGGACGCGTGCTGACGGTCACCGCGCTCGGCGACGATCTCGGCAGATGCGCGCAAGCACGTCTACGACGCGGTGCACCGGCTCGCCGGGCGTCTCGGCGCCGACGCACTGACCTACCGCACCGACATCGCATCCTAGTGCTCGACGCCGGCGCGATCTTCTTGCGCGCGCAGCAGGCGTGGGTCGCCCGCGTCGTCCCGCCCTACGAGTCGTTTCGCATCGCGTGCGAGCAGACGTTTCTCGCGCCGCAGTGCGCGCGCGGCGACGCCGTGGCGTTCACGCTGCGCACGAGCGATGGGCGGACGTTCGCGCAGATGGTGCCGGCGAGCGGCGGCGATGGGAAGGTGCTGCTCCGCGGAGCCTACATCACCGGCCCGGCGGGAACGCCGCTCGGCTTCTATCGCGTGCTTCCCAATGGCGCGGCGCCCGCGGCGACGCCGCCGCCGAACCTCGCGCCTGATCCGCTGCAGACGATTGCGACGGTTACGACCGGCTCGCATGCCTATGACATCGCGCTCGCCGGCCAGGGGAGCGTCGGTAACCGCCGGTGCTATCGGCTGAAACTCCATCCGCGCCGGGATCCGGACCGCTATCCGTTGCGCGACCTCTGGGTGGACGAGGCGACGTTCGAGGTCGTACAACTCACCTACGAGCGGCCGTACGACGAGCGCGACACGTGGGTCTCCGTGCAGTATCGGTTCGCGCCGGTCGGTCCGGCGAACGTCTGGACCATCGTGCACGTCGAAGCGGCCGCAGCGGTGCACGGCTTTCTCGGCAGCAAGACCGAGCGTGTGGCGGACGATTTGCACGATATTGCTTTTCCACCGAGCGCGCCAGACTGGTATTTCGAGCCCGGGTCTCAGAGGTAGGCATCGCCTACCTAGCGTATGGTCGCCTTAGCGCTCCGGGATGAGACGAGGCCGCTCCCGTGTAACTCGGCGGCCGGACGGAGGTTATTAGCAAACGTCATGGCTTATCGTTTACAACCGCAGACTCCGTACGGAACGCAATACGCGCCCGCGATTCCGACGCACTCGCTGCTCGCGCAGGTGCTGGGCATGACGGCCCTCGGGCTTTGCGTGACCGCACTCGCCGCGTGGGTCTCGCAGGGCGTCGTCTCGCCGGGGCTCGGCCTGGTCGCGATGATCGTCGGCTTTATCCTGCTGATCGCGATCAACGCGACGCGGCGCAACGAAGCGCTCTCGCTGCTGCTCTTCTACGCATTTACGTTCTGCGGAAGGCGTCGGCATCGCGCCGGTCATCGGACAGTACGTGCGCGCGTTCGGGCCCGACGTCGTCGTCAACGCCGCGCTCACGACCGGCCTCGGGATGTTCGCGCTGGCCGCGATCGTCTATGCGACCGGGCTCGACCTGCGGCGCTTCCAGGGGATCTTCATGATCGCGCTGCTGGGACTTGATCGTCATCGGCATCATCTCGATCTTCGTGCAGTTCATTCACCCCGAGACCTACGCGTGGCTGACGCTCGTTATCTTCTCGGGCCTGGTGCTGATCGATTTCGCGCGGCTGCGCGCCGGCGGCGACGGCCTGACGCCGGTGCTGATGGCGACGAGCATCTATCTCGATGCGATCAACATCTTCCTTGCTTTGCTGCAGATCTTCGGCGGGAGGCGCGCATCCGACTAAAGGGGCTAGGACGGCCGCGCCTCTGCTATAATAGACAGAAGATGTGCGGGATAACGGGGGTCTTCGCGCCGGGACGCGACGCAGCCCGTCTCGCGTTTTTTGCGCTCTACGCGCTTGCAGCACCGCGGCCAGGAATCCGCGGGCATCGCCGCAGCCGACGGCGGCACGATCCGCTCGCACAAGGAGATGGGCCTGCTCGGGCGCCATCTTCGACGAAGACATCCTCGGCGAGCTCAGCGGCCACATCGCGATCGGTCACACGCGCTACTCGACGACCGGTTCGTCGATCGTCGTCAACGCGCAGCCGCTGCTGGAGCGCACCGAGCTCGGCGACTTCGCCTTCGCGCACAACGGCAACCTGACCAACACCGACGAGCTGCGCGAGTCGCTGCGCGCCGACGACGGTGCTGCAGGCGACCTCCGACTCCGAAGTGATGGCCAAGCTCATCGTCGAGTCGAAGGGCAGCGATGATCGACCGCATCACGTGCGGTGCTCGCGCGTCGCGCGCGGCGCGTACTCGATCGTGCTCTGCACGCGAGAGCGAGCTCTACGCCTTCCGCGATCCGTGGGGCGTGCGGCCGCTCTGCCTCGGCACGCTCTCGGCGACGGCGGCTACGTCGTCGCGTCGGAGTCGTGCGCGCTCGGCACGATCGGCGCGCAGTACCTGCGCGAGATCGGATCGCGGCGAGATCGTCCGCATCGCTGCCGACGGGCTGGAATCGTAGCATCGTCGAGGTCGAGCAAGCCGCAACCGGCGCTGTGCATGTTCGAGTACATCTACTTCGCGCGGCCCGATTCGCAAGCTCGAACGAGCGCTCGATCTACATGGCGCGCTACGAGATGGGCCGGCGAGCTCGCGCGAGAGCATCCGGTCGAGGCCGACGTCGTGATGGCCGTTCCCGACTCGGCGGTCGCCGGCGGCATCGGCTACGCCACCGAGAGCGGGTCTGCCGTACGTCGAAGGGCTGATCAAGAACCGCTATATCGGGCGCACGTTCATCAGCCCCGATCAGCGCATGCGCTCGCGCGGCGTGCATCTCAAGTTCAATCCCGTCGTCGAGAACCTGCGCGGCCAGCGCGTCGATCGTCGTCGACGACTCGATCGTGCGCGGCACGACGACGCCGCGCATCGTCGCGCTGCTGCGCGAAGCCGGTGCGCGCGAAGTGCACCTGCGCATCACCTCGCCGCCGATCAAGCATCCGTGCTATCTCGGCGTCGACATGGCGACCTACGACGAGCTCATCGCGGCGAACTACACCGTCGAGGAGATTCGCGCGAAGACCGGCGCGGATTCGCTGGGCTACCTCAGCCTGGACGGCCTGATCGACGTCGGTCGGGCGCAAGCGCGAAGAGATGTGCCTCGGCTGCCTCGATCGGCGAATATCCCAACGTTCCCGCCGCCCATTTTTCGGCACAAGCCGCCCCGGCCTGACCGATCGTCAAGACCGAATGGTTCAAGGGCCCCGGTCGCCGGTTGCTACAGTCCAGATGCGTGACGCTGGGAAAGAGAATCGCCGCGCGGCGCCGCGCGTTGGGATGGTCGCAGAACGAACTCGCGCGCCGGGCTGAAGTCAACCATCCGACGCTCTATCAAGATCGAGGCCGACCAGCGGCTCAATCCGTCCGATCGGCGTCGTCGCTGCGCATCGCGCGGGCGCTCGGCACCAGCGCCGAGATGCTTTACGGGCTCGAGCGCGACGAAACGCGGCTCTTGTCGAGGCGAACAAGTCCACGATGATCGTCGAGGTGCGGCCGCTGGGACGCAAGGCGGCGAGGGCGGCCCGCCTTCGCGCCGCAGGTCTTCGTTAGCCGCGGCGCTGGAACGGGCGGGCGCTCAGGTGCGCGACGCGTCGCCTAGCGACGCGGGCGAGGACGAAGAGGAATCACGTTGCCGGCGCAAGCGGGTCAGCTTGGCCGCGGGCGGTCTGGCGCTGATCGAAGAACTGCACACGATTCGGCGGCGTCTCGAGGCGCTGGAGGCGTGGCGTCGCACGCAAGAAGGACGCGCTCGAAAGC
Source organism: Vulcanimicrobiota bacterium (assembly GCA_963711625.1). Taxonomy (GTDB): domain Bacteria; phylum Vulcanimicrobiota; class Vulcanimicrobiia; order Vulcanimicrobiales; family Vulcanimicrobiaceae; genus Cybelea. The sequence continues at coordinate 2,570,574 of OY970207.1, read as the reverse complement.
GCGCATCGCGATGATTAGGGGATCGGACCACTCGTCGTTCTATAACATGCGGCGATCCTAACCGCCGCGAGTGCCAACTGGTCGGCACCTACTACGCGGGAAACGTTCCGGCGCGAACCTCGCGAGCGTAGTTCTCTAAGCGCCTGCGTGGCGATGCTGCCGATCTCGGCGTAACGTTTGGCAAAGCTTGGGCGAATGCGGATACATCCCGAGAACGTCGTGCAGCACGAGCACCTGCGAGTCGCAATGCGGGCCGGCGCCGATGCCGATCGTCGGAATCGAGAGCATCTCGGTAATCTCCCGCGAGATCTCGTAAGTCGACGACTTCCAGCACGATGGCGTAAGCGCCGGCGGCTTCGACCGAGCGCGCGTCGTCGATCAAACGATCGCGGTGGGTTCGCATCTTAAAGCCCGGTCCCAAGCCCGGCCGTCTGCGGTGTTACGCCGATGTGACCGACGACGGGAATCCCCGCGCCGGTAATCGCGCGAATGCGCTCGGCTTGATCGCGCCCGCCCTCGAGCTTGACCGAGCACGCGCCGCCCTCTTTCACCAACCGGATCGCGTTGCGCAGCGCATCTTCGTTACTGACCTGATAGGAGCCGAACGGCATGTCGGCCATGATGTGCGCGCGGGTCGTGCCGCGCGTGACGGCCTGCGTATGATAGACGATGCTCTCGAGCGTGACCGGCGTCGTTTCGTCGTAGCCGAGCACGACGTTCCCGACGCTGTCGCCCACCAAGATGACGTCGATTCCGGCCGCTTCGACGAACTGCGCCGAAGGGCGCGTCGTACGCCGTGGCGATCGGGAAGAGCGTCTTCCCCTTTCGGCGTTTGATGGCGCCGGCCGTGACGCGGCGGATTGCCGGATTCTTCTCGGGTTCGTAGGGCCGAGCGCTCTCGACCCTGTTGCGCGACTTCACACCGTGAGCTTCCTGCCGCCCGCGCGCCGTTGGGATGGGCGCCTTGGTTGTGACTGCCGAGCGACTTCGACCAGGGCCACGAACGCCCGCACCGGCGTGCCGGTGGGTCCCTTCGCCTGCCACGCCGACTCGTTCTCGAGATAAGCGGTGCCGGCGATGTCGAGATGCACCCACGGCGTGTCGTCGACGAACTCGCGCAGGAAACGCCGCGGCCGTCAGCGTGCCGGCGGCGCGGCCGCCGGTGTTCTTCAGGTCGGCGATGTCGCTCTTCATCGGCGTCGTGTAGTCGTCGTAGTAGCGGCATCTGCCAGTAGCGCTCGCCGGTCGGCTTCGCGGCCGCGAGGAACGCCGCGCCGAACGCCTCGTCGTTCGTAACCGCTGCGCGACGCGGCGTGGCCCAAGTGCGATCACGCACGCGCCGGTGAGCGTCGCCGCGTCGACGATCTTCGTCGCGCCGAGCTTCTTCGCGTAGCAGATGCCGTCGGCCAGGATCAGCCGGCCCTCGGCGTCGGTGTTGATCACCTCGATCGTCTTGCCGTTCATCGCTTTGACGATGTCGCCGGGCTTGGTGGCCTTGCCGCCCGGCATGTTCTCGGTGGCGGGTACGATGCCGACCACGTTGATCTTCGGCTTGATCTTGCCGATCGCGCACATCGCCGCGATGACGCCGGCGCCGCCGGACATGTCGTACTTCATGTCCTCCATGCGCTCGGCCGGCTTGATCGAGATGCCGCCGCGTGTCGAACGTGATGCCCTTGCCGACGAGCGCGAGCAGCTCTCTGCTCGCCGGGATCGCCGTTGTAGCGCAGCACGATGAACTTCGGGGGCTGCGAGCTGCCCTGCGCCACCGAAAGGAACGATCCCATGCCTTCGCTGCGCGCGCGCGGTCTTCGTCGAGCACGTCGATCTCGAGGCCCGACGCGCTTCGCGACCGCGGTCGCCTCGGCGGCCAGGTGGGTCGGCGTCATGTCGTTGGCCGGCGTGACCGCCAGGCGGCGCGCCAGGTTCACGGCTTCGCCGAGCGCCGTGCCGCGCGGATGCCGCGCTCCGGCTTCGGCCGCGTCGAAACCGGCGCTCGAGGACGGCGACTTCTTCGGTCGCGAAGCGACGTTCGGGGTCGATCCTGATAGATCGTCGTATCGAACGAGCCGGTGATCGCGCCTTCGGCGACGAACGCCGCGCAGGCGGCCTCGCGTCCCTTCGCCTCGGGCGGAAGAACGATGGCAATCTTCTTGACGTTGCGGCGTCCCAGATAACGCACGGCGCGTGCCCGCGTAGCGAGCGAGCAGATAGGGCTCGAAGCTCTGCTTGTCGCCCAGCGAAATCGCGAGGACGCGGCGATAGGGCTGGCCTTTCGCGTATGACCAGCACGTGCTCGCCGAACTTCCCGCGGATCTTCGCCCGACGCGACCGCGTCGGCGATCGCGCCGCCGACGGCGGCGTCGACGTCTTTGGTCGACGCCGTCGAGCGGGCTCTCGGCGAAGAACGGGACGACGAGCGCATCCGCGCCGACGCCGATGGGCTCATCGCGGAGAGATAGACTTGCATGGTGGACCTTTCGGACGGTTGAACTACTGCCAGCCTATGGCGGAAAGCTTGGAGAATCCTCGTTCGGAGCGAAAACCGGCGGCGCTCGATAGCTATGCCCGCGCGGGCGTTGACGTCGCCGCCGGCAACGAGGCCGTAGCGCGGTACCGGCATCTGCTCGGCCAGTGGCGCCATCCCGACCAGCTCGATGCGCTCGGCGGCTTCGCGGGTCTCTTTCGGCTCCCCGGCGAGTTCGGACCGCGCGCTCGTCGCCTCGACCGACGGCGTCGGCACGAAGATCCTCATCGCGGCGGAGCTGCGGACGCTACGAGAGCGTCGGGGCCGATCTCGTGAACCACTGCGTCAACGACATCCTCGTCTGCAACGCGACGCCGCTCTTCTTTCTGGATTACCTCGCGGTCGGGAAGCTCGAGGCCGCGGTCGCCGCGGAGATCGTACGCGGCTGCGCGGAAGCCTGCCGAGCGCACGACTGCGCGCTGCTCGGCGGCGAGACCGCCGAGATGCCGGGCCTCTATCGCCGCGACCACTTCGATCTCGCCGGCACGATCGTCGGGGTCGTCGACATCGCGGCGCTGCCCGAATCCGGAGAGCGTCGTTCCCGGCGACGCGATCGTCGGGCTGCCGGCGGTCGGGTTGCACACGAACGGCTACTCGCTGGCGCGCGACCTGCTGCCGCCGACGCGGTGGAACGCTCCCTTCGACGGCGCGACCTACGCCGACGCGCTGCTCGCCGAGCATCCGTCGTATTTCCGTGCGGTGCGCGCGATCGAGGCGGTGGCGCGCGTCAAGACGATGGCGCACATCACCGGCGGCGGGTTGCTCGAGAACGTGCCGCGGACGCTGCCCGTCACGTGCAAGGCGATCTTCGAGCAGCAGCGCTGGAGCGTGCCGCCGATCATGGCCGAGCTCGTGCGGCGCGGCAGCGTCGACGCGGAGGAACGCTATCGCGTCTTCAACATGGGCGTCGGCTTCACGCTCGTCGTTCCGATCGGCGACGCGGCCGCGGCAATCGCCGCGGTCGAGGGAGCGACGGTCGTCGGCTGGATCGAGGCGCGCGCGCCGAACGAGCCGCAGGTCGTGATTCATCCGGCCCGCGAGGAGCTATGAAGGATGCGCCGCTCCTCAACCTCGTCGTCGATCTCGACTCGTCCCTCGCGGAGCCCTCGCCCGGCGTAGACATCGCAGCGCCCGCGCCGGCCGACGGGCAAACGCTGGCGTGGATCGACGACGCGTTCGGCGGCGCGTGGAGCTCCGAGGCGTTCGCGGGTTCCAACCTCGTCGTTCGCCGCAACGGCGACCCGATCGGCTTCGCGACGCTCGATTCCGCGGGCCCGCGCTACGCGTGGCTCCAGGGCCTGGCGCGCGAACCGGGCATCGGGATCTTCGGACCGACCGGCGTCGCACCCGACGCGCGCGGCCAGGGCCTCGGAACGCGCCTGTTGCGCGGCGCGCTGAACGCGCTGCGCGAACGAGGCTACGCGCGCGCCCTGATTCCCGCCGTGAGCGAAGGCCTCGTCGATTTCTACGCGCGCGCGTGCGGCGCGCGCGTGGCGGAGCGCTTCGAGCGCGCGGCGCTGCTGCGGCCCGCGCGCCGCACGCTGATCATGGCGTCGGGCAACGGCAGCAACTTTGCGGCGGTGCTGGACGCGGCGCGCGACGGTTCGCTGCCGATCGCGATCGCGGGCCTGATGTGCAACGACCCGCGAGCATACGTGCTCGAGCGCGCGCGCTCTGCGGGCGTGACGGAGGTTCGCGTGGTAGCGTGGGATCGCGCGGCCGAGTCGCGCGCGGCGTACGACGCGCGGCTGCTCGATGCGGCGGCGTCGCTGCAGCCGGATCTCGTGTTGCTGCTGGGATGGATGCACTTGCTCTCCGACGCCTTCGTTGCCGCGTTTCCGCAGCTGATCAACTTGCATCCTGCGTTTCTTCCGCTCGACCCGCAGCGCGATGACGTGACGCTGCCCGACGGCACGATCGCGCCGGCGTTCCGCGGACCTCGCGCAGTGCGGGACGCGTTGGCGTCCGGATGCCGCTGGACGGGCGCGACGCTGCACAGGGTTACGATCGACACCGATCGCGGACCGGTGCTGACGCGCAAGCCGGTGCGCGTGTTCGATGGAGAAGAAGAAGCGCGGCTGATGCCACGCGTGCACGAAATCGAACGCGTGGTCGTGCGCACCGGCGTGATGCGGTGGCTCTACGAGCATCCTTGACCATTTCTTGACCTTTTAACGCTATCATCGCGCTAGGTGCTCCGGCTTTACCGTGTTTACGGTTGAGCTCCACTCGCGTTTCCTCGGCGCACATCCAGCACTGCTACTTAGAAAGCGAGATATTAGGATGAATCGTGAAGTCTTGCAAGGGTCCATTGCCGTCGTGACGGCAGTCGCAATCGCCGGCTGTGCCGGCGGAGCGAGCGCGCCGCCGGTGGCGTCGACGGGCGTCGCCGCGTCGAGCGCGGTCCGGCCGGGGATGCGCCCGGCGCTTTGCACGCCGAAAGTTTGGACCACCTCGCTGGCGAGCAACGCGGTCTATGGATACACCTCGGCCAGCAGCTCGCCGTGCGTCACCCTCACGGGTCCGTATAACGGCGTGTCGCTCAACGCGCCGATCACGGTCGCGATCGGCAAGAGCCCGAAGCGGCTCTACGTCGCCGACCTGAACAACAACCGGATCGTCGTCTTTACGTATCAGGGCCGGTTCGTCAAAGCGCTGAGCACAGCGTACGGCGGCGCGCTCTATCAGCCATGGGGCGTCTGCGTGTCTCAGACAGGCATCGTCGGCGTCGCAAACAGGCAGTACAACAACACCGGGCCGTCCGGCAACGTCCTGTTCTTCCCGCCCACCGCGCCGAACAACAGCACGGCGACGGGCGACGCGTCGGGCATCTTTATCAGCGATCAGTTCTGCGCCTTCGACAAGAAAGGCAACTTTTTCGTCGATGGCACCACGTCGGCGGGACAGAAGATCGCCTATCTCGCGGTGGCGTTCGTGAACGTGCCGGGTCAGACGCTCATCGATTCCGGCCTCGGGACCGCGTCCTTCTGGGTGGGGATGTACTCGCGAATCAACAATCCCGCCAACGACACGCTGAGCGTCGCCACCAGCACGCCCAACAGCTCTACGGAAACCGTGATGAACTGGAAGGTGAGCGGACCGGCCGCAGGGCCGCTGTCGTTCTCACCCCTCGCCTCGTACACTCTGACGGGTTACCCGTCGACGGTCAACGCTGTCTATCAGGCCGCGCCCACGACCGGCGGCAACAGCGGAGCGCTGTACATTGCCGACTACGGCGCGAGCTCGACGCTCGACGCGCCGGCAAACGGCGGCGCCACGGCGCTCTACAACGGCGTAAACTCGACGACCGGCGTGGCGACTCGACCGACCGGACAGTACTAGGCATAAAGTTTCGAGCGTAGTGGGGCGCTCGAAAGAAAACGCCCGCCTTGCCGGCGGGCGTTTTTCTTTGGCTTTACGGCGCCCGACGAATCTACGGTGTCCACTTCAGCCGCTGCACCCAGTCGTCGCGGCCTCTCCGCGTTGCAAGATTCTTTGGTGGAGGCAAGGAGACTCGAACTCCTGACCCTTACGCTGCCAGCGTAATGCTCTACCAGCTGAGCTATGCCCCCGAGCCCCGAAACCGGCGCGACCCGCCCGTATTCGACCGGGAAGGACGCACGCCTCTCCGAATAACGACTGCGCGCCGCGGGGATGTAGCTCAGCTGGTAGAGCACCTGCTTTGCAAGCAGGGGGTCAGGGGTTCGAGCCCCCTCATCTCCAAAACGACAAACCCTTGACAATATTGAAGTTTCGTTTCGGCGGACCAGGTAGCTTGGTGGCACTGGAGGTCTCTTTGACCATCATTTGACTACCAAGCTGAGCGGAAAAACCCGAATAACCTCACCAGCTTATCGGCAGCCAACAAGTTACCGTTTCGGCGGCATCGCGCACGTCCAGCGGGCGAGCGAGACGATCGCACTCTATCGATCGCCTCGCTTGTCCCGCGTCGAAAACCGTTGCTGGCCGGCCTCCGGCGATGTCCGTCTTTAGGGCTGTGCGTCTCGCGTCAGCACGATTCCATCCCGCTGGGCCCCATGCTTGAAGAGGACCAGCTTACCGGCGCACACGCCCATGACTAGCGCTCACAGGGGCGTTTAGCGCTCGAGAACCTGGAGATTGTTGTCGTTATCGTCGTTGAAATAGAGCTTGGTATTCGCGGCGTTAGTTCCGGTGGCGACCATTCCGAAGAGAGCGCCGGCAGGGCCGGTATCGACGTTACGCACGTCGAGCACATGCCCGGCCGGATTCAGCGCGATCATTAAATTTTTGCCGTCGGGATCGAGCGTGTTTCCGATGACGAGACTGCCGTTGAAGAGGAGGGCCGAGCTAATCGGGCCATTCAGCGGTGGTCCGGAGAAAATGACGCGCGCTCGCGACCTGCAGCCGCCCTCGAATCGCTTACCGTTGGCGGTGACCTTTAGGCAGCCCGCGTGGATGCCGGAAACCTTGGAGATGGCCGTAACGGAGTTGTTTTGGCCGTCGACCACATACAGCGTGTCGTGCCGCCGCTCGTATTGAAGCCCCGACGGGCCGAGAATGCTTCCCGGCTGTCCACCGTTGATCGGAAAGCCGGTAGCGATGACTTCTGCGGTCATCGACGATCCAAGATTGATGCGTACGATCGATCCATCGCCTGCGTTGCTTTCGTAGATCGCCGCGCTTCCTTTCATCGGCTGGGCGTACGTTTGTCCAAACGGATGATTGAACGGACTACCCGAGAAATTGGTCAAGAGAGATCCGCTCGAAGAGAAGACGGGATTGTCGTTGGCGGAGAACGCAGCCGCCCAAATGGTATCGTTGGGCGTTAGCGCTAAGGCGTTGCACCCGACCAGGGTTGTTGGATCGGCGGCAACGAGCTTCGGTGTCGAACCAGGTGTGGGGTGGAGGGCGACGATCGTATAACCGGTGCCTTGGGTGTTGGTATTGTCGTTAAAGTTGCAGACGACTAGATCACCCTTCGTAAATACGCCGGCGGTAGAAGGGGCGACGGTGAGGCCGTAGGGGTTGAGCTGACCGTAGACTGAATCGACCGTCGAGCCGATTACTACTTGATTCTTGAGCTGGTGCAGAATGCCGCCGCCCGTTGGCGCGGCGCTACGTTGGGAGGTTTGGCTCTGCATCGGCGCCGATACCGGCGGTGCCGAGGGAATCGAACTGTGATTGCCGGTGCAGCCGCTGGCAACGAATGCCGCAATAGACGCGCCGGTAAGGATCTTCCAATGCGTGCGTAACCTCATAGAGCACCTCCTAGTGGGAGAAGAGACGGTCTCAACCATGGACCTTTCCCGCGAGTATGAAGAAAGTCTGAAGACCGAGCGAAGACGGCGGGAGCTTGCCGGCTGCGTTACCTTTGGCTCCGTCTTTATTATCTCGCGGCAAAGTCCACTCTCGCCATCAGATGCTTATGTTTGCAATGGTACCCGATGACCTTAGCCTGCTTTGCAAGTAGGGGTCAGGGTTCGAGCCCCTCATCGCCGCCACGAAGTTTCCAACGTAACGTGATAGAATGAGACGAGCTGACCTTCGAGGAGATCTACAATGATTGGACGGGCTAATTTAGTCGCGGCGGCCGCAGGGTTATTGGTGCTGTCCGCATGCACCCAGGGCCAACAGGTGCCCCAAGCGGGCTCCGCCATACAGCAAGCTGATGGCGCTAGCCGTACGCCGATCACGCCGGCGAAGGATTGCGGCGGGGCGGGCGGGGTAGCCGTTACGCCATGTCCCGTAATATTAACGAAGCACACGAAGTCGGGCATCGTCGTCACCGTGACCGGCCCGGGCGTGGTGAGCTCCCACCTGGGCACGATACAGGGCTGTTTCAGCGGGTACACGTGTTACAACGTCCAGCGCGAAGGCGGCAGTGAGACGCAGTGGCGGATCACCTCCGGGCGCTACTGCGGCCGCGCCGACCTGGAGTTCGACGGAGTCAATGCGAGCGGCGAACAGGTCGGATACTTTTTCCTAGGGATTCGCAACAAGCACTGTCGTCATTGAGGTAGAGGGGTCCGCTCGCCCGCGTTGCGAAAGAAGGCCCCTGGAGGTCGTACATTATGCGTAACGGCTATCGTATCAATGGGGCGGTGGCGCTTTTCGTGGCGGCGCTGCTCGTCGCGTGCCACGGCATCGGGTCGTACACACCCACCGTCTCACCGCAGGGAGCGTCGGCCGATGGTTCGGCGGCGCAGTCGCCGCTGACGTCGAGTGGTGACTGCACGGCGCCCAAACGAAAAGTACCGGGCAAGTACCTGAGCTATTTCGCGCTCGGCAACGTCAAGAAGTCGACGTTTACAGCCTCAACGGGCCAGAACCAAGCGCTGTGGGAGATGGTCAGCTACACGAAGCCCACGCCGACGCCGAAGCCGACGCCGACCCCCAAGCCGACGCCGACGCCGAAGCCGACGCCGACTCCCAAACCGACGCCGACACCCAAGCCGCAGAACCTCTACTACTACTGGGGCACCTTTGCGACGAAGAACAAACAGGCCGGCTGCACGTATTTGATCACCACGACGGACGGCAAGCCGCTGCGCAGCCAAAGCTTCAGCGGTGAGACGAGCGGCGTCCCGAACATCCAGACGTTTCCGTACAACACGAAGCTGATCGACGACGGCCCCATCTCGTCGCTGGTCATCTCGAAGCTGTCGTCGAAGGGCGGATCCGGAAAGATGACGCTCAAGCAGACGAACGGCAAAGCGTACACGACGGGCACGATCTCGCTCGTGGGCCGACGCGTCTTTTCGGATGCGGAAAGAGTGCACATACCTCGCTGAGCAACATCTGTCGTTGAGGTGACGTAATGGCGGACTCGAGTCTCCTGATGCCGGGCTCCGGCGACGAGTATCGTCGTTCCCGCGAACGCCTGCGCGAGGCGGAGATCGATCTGCGCGATCGGATCGAGGCGGTCGCCGCCATGCGCCGCAGCTTGCCGCCGGGGCCGGTCGTCCCCGACTACGCGTTCGTCGAGAACGGCAATCGCATGCGCTTATCGCAGCTCTTCGCCGACGACAAACCGTACTTGATCCTGTACCACCTGATGTACTGGGCCAAGGACGACGATTTCTGTCCGATGTGCTCGCTGTGGATCGACGGGTTCAACGGAATCGCGCCGCACGTCACCCAGCGCGCGAACTTCGTCGTCACTTCACGGGCCCCGTTCGAACGGCTGCGGGACTGGGCCAACCGCCGCGAGTGGAACCGGCTGCGGCTGCTCTCGGACGACGGGCCGGCCTTTGCGCGCGACATCGACGCCGAGGACGCCGAAGGAGATCCGGATTCCACGATCGTCGTATTCGCGAAAGACGGCGACGAAGTGCGCCACGTGTATACCGCGCACCCCATGTTGGAGGAGCGCGAGCGCGGGATCGATCTGCTCTGCCCCGTTTGGCATCTTTTCGATCTGATGCCGTCTGGCCGCGGAGACTGGTACGCGTCGAACGACTCCTTCGAGAAACACACCACCGCGCTCACGCCGCCATAAGCACGGCGCGAACGATGCGTCGCTGGCGGTGCGCTTTTATGTTGTTGCTGGCCGGCGTCGCCGCCGGGTGCACCGGTTTTCGTTCCGAGCCGGCATTAACGGGTCCGAACGGATCGGCCGCCGGCGCGCAGGTGCGCGTCGGTTCGATCGGCTTCCGGCGCTGCGATTTCGGCGGCGGATACTATTGCGGCGCGCTGCGCGTGGCGCTCGATCCGGCCGGCCGCGTGCACGGAACGATCGATATAGCGATCGCGTGGCTGCCGCACGCCAGCCGCGCCGCGCGCTCCGCGGGCACGATCGTCGCCGTCGAGGGCGGCCCGGGCTATGGATCGATCGGGTCGCGCTTTTTCTATCGCGCGCTCTACGCGCCGTTGCTCGACACGCACGACCTGCTGATGGTGGACAACCGCGGCACCGGCCGCTCGAACGCCATCGTGTGCCGCGCGTTGCAGCGCGCGCCCCTGATGGTGCTGCCCGACGTCACGAGCTGCGGGGAACACTTAGGCCGCAGTTCCGATCTCTACGGCACCGGACTCGCCGCCGACGATCTCGCGGCCGTCCTGCGCGCGATGCACCTGCGCCGCGTCGACCTCTACGGCGATTCCTACGGCACGTTTTTCGTGCAGGCATTTGCGGGCCGCCATCCCGATCGCGTTCGTTCGCTCGTGCTCGACGGTGCGTATCAGGTGAGCGGCGGCGACCCATGGTATCCGAGTGAGGCGCCGACGATCCGCAGCGCGTTCGACCTCGCCTGCGCGCGCTCGCCGGTCTGCAGCGTGCGCCGGGGGTCGTCGCTCGAACGCGTGCGTGCGCTGCTCGCGCAGCTGCGCGCCGAGCGCTCGAAGATCGCGCCGTCCGACCTGGCGTTCGTCATGGACTCCGCGGGGCTCGATCCGCTGGTCTATCGCGACCTCGATGCCGCAGCGCGCGCGTACCTCAACGGCGATCGCGTGCCGCTGAGGCGGCTCGTGGACGAAGCCTACACGGAAGAGGAAGGCGCGGGCGGCCGCGCGCGCGGCTACAGCCAGGGCCTGTTCGTCGCGGCGAGCTGCTCGGACAACCCGCAGGCCTACGACATGCTGCTGCCGCCCCCGGCGCGCCAGCGTGCGTGGCGTCGCGCGCTGGCGCGCAAGCGCGCCGAGGCTCCGTCTCTCTACGCCCCGTTTTCGATCGACGAGTTTCTCGGCATCCCGCTCGACTACGCCTACGTCCCGCTCTGCCCGACGTGGCCCGTCCCGTCGCGCGAGCATCCGCCGGGCGAGCCGGTGCCGCCGGGCACGAAGTTTCCCGACGTGCCGGTGCTGGTCCTCAACGGCGACCTCGACACGATTACGACGCCGCAGGAGGGCGAGCGGGCCACGCGCCTGTTCCCGCAAGCGACGCACGTGATCGTCGCGAATACGGGGCATGTCACGGCGATCGACGACTTCTACGGCTGCGCGCAGGGCATCGTGCGCCGATTCGCGCGCACGCAGCGCGTCGACGCGGCCTGCGCCTCGCGCGTGCCGGCGCTGCATCTCGTTCCGTCGTTCGCGCGTTCGCTGAGCGACGTCGAGCCGGCGCAGCCGGCGCCCGGAAACCATGGAACGGACGCGGACCTGCGCGCGGCGGCCGCGGCCACGCTGGCCGCCGCCGACGTGCTCGCGCGATCCTACGAGTTCGGCTCGAGCCCCGGCGCGGGACTGCGCGGCGGCTCGTTTACGGCGACGTCGAAGAACGCGTCGGCGAGCGCCACGCTGTCGGGAGTTCGCTGGACGAGCGACCTCGCCGTGTCGGGCAAGGCCGCGTTCGACGCGCGCGCCGCCCGCGCGACGGCGCGCCTGACGCTGAGCGGCGCCGCCGCCGGTTCGCTCGATGCGAAATGGGCGACAGGCGGCAGCGCCGCCGTCGCCGGGCTGCGCGGAACGATCGGCGGACGTGCGGTGCGGGCCACGATGCCCGCGCCCTAACTTCGCCTTACGTCGAGCGCGTGCAGGTGATCTTGAAGTTGGGCTTCGTGGCGGTCATCGTCTCGTATCCGGTGTACGTGTAGCTGTTTTGGGCCCGAACCGCGGTGCCGTGCCCGAGCTTGCCGGTGGAGTTGGCGTGATCGGCCCACATTTCCGTGCTGCCGGACCAGGGCTTGGCGTAAGAAATCCACCACGACGCCGTGTTGTCGAGGCCGGTCTGCACGTAGCGGCCGTTCTTCGAATCGTACGTGATCGCGATGCTGAGCATGTACGGCGACGTCATCTTGCCCTGCGCCGCTACGACGACCCACTGGCGCAGCACGTCGCCCTCGAGCGTGTACGTCAGGGTCGCTTTGCTCGGCGGCTGCCCGGGCGTGCCGCCGGCGCACGTCCAATTGCCGACGTAGTATTGCATGGCCGCCATGCCCGTCGCGGACTGCGCGGCGATGGGAGCCGAAGCGATGGCCGCCAAAACGGCCAGTGCGAATGCGTTCTTCAAAGCAAAATCCCGCCTTTCCCACGGAAGCGTCAATGGGACGAGCGTTCGGCCTCTTTGCGAGCGGCCCCCTTGCGGAGGTCCCCCGCCGAGGCGCTCCGTAACCCCGCATCTGAGGTATTGAAGCGATGATCACCGGCATGCACGTGATGCTCTACAGCCGCCACGCGGAGAAGGTGCAAGCGTTTCTCGGCGACGTTTTGGGACTGCCGTCGGTCGACGCAGGCGAGGGTTGGCCGATCTACGCCGCTCCGCCCACGGAGATGGCCGTGCACGAAACCAACGAGGAGGCCTCGCACGAACTCTATCTGATCTGCGACGACGTGGATGCGATGGTGAAACGCCTGGCCGAGCGCGGTATCGAAACCGAGCCGATCGCCGACCGCGGATGGGGACGCGTGACGACGATCCTGCTGCCGGGCGGGGAGCGCCTGGGACTCTACGAGTCTCGCCATCCGTCGCCGCTCGCAAGCGGTGCCCGGAGCGCCGCCCGATGAGCGCCGTTCGCGTGCTGGTCGGAACGCGCAAGGGCGCGTTCGTTCTGGAGTCCGACGGCAAGCGCGCGGAGTGGAAGATTCACGGCCCGCACTTTGCCGGCTGGGAGATCTATCACATGAAGGGCTCGCCCGTCGAGCCCAACCGCATCTACGCCTCGCAATCTACCAGCTGGTTCGGCCAGCTGATTCAGCGCTCCAGCGACGGCGGCCGCACGTGGGAGCCGATGGGCAACCGTTTTGAGTACGACGGCACCCCGGGAACGCACCAGTGGTACGACGGAACGCCGCATCCGTGGGAGTTCGCGCGCGTCTGGCACCTCGAACCCTCGCTCACCGATCCAGACGCGCTTTACGCGGGCGTCGAAGACGCCGCGCTCTTCCGCTCGACCGACGGCGCGACCACGTGGGAAGAGCTGTCCGGCTTGCGCCGCCACTCCTCGGCCGGCTCGTGGCAGCCGGGCGCGGGCGGCATGTGCCTGCACACGATCGTCGTGGATCCGCGCAACCCCGATCGGATCTTCACCGCCATCTCCGCGGCCGGCGCGTTTCGCAGCGACGACGCGGGAGCGACGTGGCGTCCGATCAACCGCGGCTTGAAATCGAACAGCATTCCGCAAGAGGAAGCGGAGGTCGGGCACTGCGTGCACCGCCTCGCTATGCACCCCAGCCGTCCAGACGTGCTGTTCATGCAGAAGCACTGGGACGTGATGCGCACCGACGACGCCGGCGAGGCGTGGCGCGAGGTCAGCGGAAATCTACCCACCGACTTCGGCTTCGCGATCGACGTACACGCGCACGAGCCGGACACGATCTACGTCGTTCCGATCAAGAGCGACTCCGAGCACTTTCCGCTCGACGGCCGGTTGCGTGTCTATCGCAGCCGCAGCGGCGGCGACGAATGGGAAGAGCTGGCGCGCGGGTTGCCGGAGCGCGACTGTTACGTCAACGTGCTGCGCGACGCGATGGCTGTCGACCGGCTCGACGACTGCGGGATCTACTTCGGAACGACGGGCGGTCAGGTGTACGTTTCGCCCGATGGCGGCGAGAACTGGAATGCGATCGTCCGCGACCTGCCGGCGGTGCTGTCGGTGGAGGTCCAGACGCTAGCGTGATCCGCGTGGTGCTGCCGGCACACCTGCGCAACCTGGCGCGCGTCGAGGGTGAAGTGGGCGTCGAGGTTTCCGGTGAGGTGACGCAGAGTTCGCTGCTCGATGCGCTGGAGTCGCGCTATCCGATGCTGCGCGGCACGATGCGCGATCAAGTCACGCAGCGTCGCCGCGCATACGTTCGGTTCTTCGCGTGCCAGCGCGATCTGTCGCACGAACGCCCCGACGCCCCGCTGCCGGAGGCGGTCGCCGCGGGCGCGGAGCCGTTTCTCGTGGTCGGCGCGATGGCCGGCGGCTGACCGCCGCTCTCACTCCGTCTCGCGGGCGTTGAGGTCGACGAGCTCGCCGTTGATGCCGTCCGACGATGCACTGGCGAGAAACGCGAGCACTCGCGCCACTTCGTCGGGCAAGGCGGCCGCCGCGAAGTCGTCGGCGTCGAGATAATCGCGCGCCGCCTCGGTCGCGACCGTGCCCAGCACGACGGCGTTTGCGACGATGCCGTCGGCCTTGTGCTCGCGCGCGACCGCGCGCATCAGCGTGTTGACGGCGGCCTTCGCCGCGCCGAACAGGCCGAAGTTGGGTTGCGGGCTGCGCGAGCTGCCGGCGGTGACGGTCACTACGTGGCCGCGGGAACGCCGGCCGGGGAGATACGGTTGCGCGAGCATGCGGCGCAGCACGGCGACCGTCAGGTTGTAGGCGGGGACCACGAAGCCGTCCAGGTTGACGCGAAGATCCTCGAGCGTCGAGTCGGTGAGCGCCACGAACTTGCCTTTGCCGGCGACGTTGACGACGGCGTCGATTCTGCCGAACTCCGCGGCGACGCCGTCGACCATCCGCTGCGTAGCGCCGGGATCCGCAAGGTCGGCGACGGCGCTCGACGCGCGCTCTAGGCCGGCGACCGCCGCGCCGGCGGCCTGCGCGGACCGCGAGACGACCACGACGCGCGCGCCCTCGTCGTGCAAAACCCGAAGCGTCGCGCCGCCGACTCGGCCCGTGGCGCCCGCGACAACGATGACGTCGCCGTCAAAAAGCATCGCTATTACCTCCGCTCCCGACAACCGCGCAAACCGCCGCGCTGTTGCGCATGGTCGGGCCGGCGCCGGGCAGAAGGGCCGCGCATGGGACGTCCGTTTCGTATGACCCTTGCCTGCGCCGGAGCCGCGCTGGCGGTCGCCGCGCCTGCCGGAGCCGCGCCGTCGATGCGCGAGGCGTTGGCGGCCACCTATGCCGTGCGCGACCTCAGCGAGGTCGACCTCGCACCGAGCGGCCGTGCCGTTGCGTGGGAAGAGACCACGCACGATCTGCATCGTGCCACGGTCCGCCGGCGCAGCGCGCTCTACGTGCAGGGCCTCGAGGGTGCGGCGCGCGTCCGCCTCACAGCAGGCGTATCGGGAGCCACGGCCGACGAGGAGAATCCGGTCTGGTCGGCCGACGGGCGCCGCGTCGCGTTTCTCTCCGACGCGCGCTCGCCGGGCCAGATGCAGATCTTCGTCGCCGCACCCGACGGCTCGCGGGTGCGTCAAGTGGGAACGCTGCGCGGGGATGCGCAGCGGCTCACGTGGTCGCCCGACGGCACGACGCTGGCGATGCTGTATATCGCCGCCGCGCATCGCCAATCCGGCGCGCTGGCGCCGGGAGCGCGCGACGTGGGCATCGTCGGTGCGAGCGTCGACGAGCAGCGCCTGACGCTCGTGAATCCGGCGACGGGCGCGCTGCGCGAACTCACGCCCGGCGACGACTACGTCTACGAATACGGTTGGGCGCCCGACAGCCACGCCATCGCGGTGACCTACGCGAAAGGCAACGGCGACGACAACTGGTGGATCGCGCGCCTGGCGCGCGTCGACGTCGCTACCGGTGCGCTGCGCGATCTGCTGGCGCCGGTCTATCAGATCGACGATCCGCAGTGGTCGCCCGACGGCACGCGCATCGCGCTCGTCGGGGGAATCATGAGCGACTTCGGCTCGACGGGGGGCGACGTCTATGTCGTCGACGCGGGCACGGGCGCCGCGCGCGATCTCACGGCCGGCGCTGCGTTCTCCGCGCAGTCGCTGCGCTGGAACGACGCGTCGAGCCTCGATGCGGTCGTGCACGTGTCGGGGGCGATGCGGCTGCTGCGCGTGCAGACGGATACGGGCGCCGCGACGCCGCTGACGGATCGGCCGGAATCGCTCTGGAGCTGGTCGAGCGCGCGGCAGGGCGCGGTCGTAGCGCTGGTCCGGCAGTCGTTCGCCGATCCACCCGAGGTGTGGGCCGGGGCTCCGTCATCGCTGCGCAGGCTTTCCAACAGCAACGCCCGCGCCGTACGCATGTACGGAAAGGCCGAGTCGCTGCAGTGGAAGAGCGGCGAGTACGACGTGCAGGGATGGCTGATCTACCCGCTCGATTTCGATTCGGCGCGAACGTATCCGTTGATCACGGTCGTTCACGGCGGCCCGTCGGCCGCGTCGGTGCCGTCGTTCGGCGGGCGCAACCTTAACGCGCTCGGCTCGCAAGGTTACTTCGTCTTCATGCCAAACCCGCGCGGCAGCTTCGGGCGCGGCGAGGCGTTCACTGCGGCCAACGTGAAAGACTTCGGCTACGGCGACTGGCGTGACGATCTCGCCGGCGTCGACGCGGCGCTGCACGCCGCGCCGATCGACGCGAACCGGCTCGGGTTGATGGGCTGGAGCTACGGCGGCTATATGGCCATGTGGGGCGAGACGCAGACCACGCGCTTCAAGGCCATCGTGGCCGGTGCGGGGATCGTGAACTGGCAGTCATACTATGGCCTGAATAAGATCGATCAGTGGATGATCCCATTCTTCGGCGCCTCGGTCTATCAGGATCCGGCCGTCTACGCGAAAAGCTCGCCGATCACGTTCATCGAGCACTCGAAGACGCCGGTGCTCATCCTGCAAGGCGAACGCGACGAAGAGGTTCCGGCGCCGCAGGCGTTCGAGTTCTGGCATGCCATGAAAACGCTCGGCGTGCCCACGCGGCTCGTCGTGTATGCCGACGAGGGTCACGCACCCCAGAAGGTCGCCGATCAAGTCGATATCCTGACGCAAACGGTGGACTGGTTCGACCGGTATCTCCGCTAAACGGCTGCCGCCGCTACTTTGCAACGCGGGCTCAGCGTCGTTTCAGGACTCCCGGTATCCTCGGAGAGTAACCTTACGAGTGGGGCCGGAGGCGGCTGTACCTCAAACATCGACTGGCTTCCGGCCTCGCCACTCCCCTTGCGGCGAAGGGACCTAACGCGTCCTAGGGACAGTACTTGTTGTAAACGAGCAGGTAGTACTCCCCGATCCTGTGGCCGCGGTCATTTATAGCGTGGATCTGGATAAGCGCGTCGCCGCAATATTGCCCGGACGTAATCAGCCACTGCGTCCGGCTGCCGCCGAGGCGCTCGATATTATAGCAGTTGTCGTCGGTAAAACACGAGCTGAAAGCGCCAATCTTCGAACCGGCGATGTGAGGCGCATTGACGGTTATCACGACCCCCTGCTTCGTACGCCGCGTAAGCTGAACCGGACAGGGCTTCACGGTGACGTGACGGCTGCCGGCGCAACCCTTGTCAGGTTGAATTCCCGAGGACGAGTGCCCGCGTTGCATCGGAAGGACGGTAGAGGCACCTGGTTGCGATGCCGGCTGTCCGGATGCGCATCCGGCCAAAAGCGAAAGCCCCGCGGCTACGATAAAAAGGTGGACCGCTCTATCTACGCGCCGAAAGTCAAGAATTTCTGAAGCCTATTGGAAATTTTAGTCATCACCGTACAAACGGCTTCAGCTTGAACACGGCCCCCGAACCGCCGATACCGCGTGATGCGGCGGTGCCGTAAAGGGCACCCCGCTCGTCGAAGATTAGATTGCCTTGCGGATGGGCGCCCTCGCGGCTCGTAAACCGATGGATGACCGTATGGACGTAACTCGATCCCGAGGGCGTCAATTTGAATACGGTGCCGTAGGAGTCAGGACCGCCCTCCGCAGTAGTTCCGTAGAGCACGCCGTGCTTACCGAGCGCCAACCCCCCGTACGGATTGTTGCCGTCGGAGCCGCCCTTGAACTCGTAGGCAAAGCTTTGGGTGTAGACCGAACCCGATCGTATTAGTTTAAAAACGCTGCCAAGACCACTCGAGTACTCGCCCCCGCCGAAAAAGGCTGAGCCCCATAGGGCGCCTTCCTTATCGAAAATCACCCCCGCAACTAGACCCTTACCGTAGCCTTCGCTGGCGAAATCGTAGAGCGTTGTCTCCCCGTACTGCGAGCCCGACCGCTTCAACTTAAAGACGGTGCCGCAGTCGTGGTTCTGCCCGATGCAGCTTCTGGAAGTCGTTCCGTAGAGCGCGCCGTCCTTTCCAAAGACCAGACTGCCATTCGGAAACGCCCCATCGGTGCAGTTAGTAGCGCAAAAGCTGTACAGGACCGTCGTGGTGTAGCCCGAGCCGAACGGCATCATCTTGAAGACCGTCCCACAACCAATCACGCTGTTCCCGCAGCCCGGCTTTCCGTCGCCACCACTACCGGTAGCGCCGTACAGCGCACCGTCTTTCCCAAATACGAGACTGCCTCTCGGGTACGCGCCGTCCGTGCAGTTGCTGTCCGCGCAAAAGCTGTGCAAGACGCTCTCCGTATATCCCGAGCCCGACGGCGTCAATTTGAAGACGGTCCCGTAGTCGTACTCGCCGCCACGTCCGGTCGTACCGTAGAGCGCACCGTCCGCGTCGAAGATCACGCCGCCCGAAGGGTACTCGCCGTCGAGAAGCCCGCCTTTAAAGCTGTAAAGGAAGCTCTCCGCATATCCTGATCCCGACGGCGTCAGCTTGAAGATGGTGCCGAGGTTGTTATTCCCGCCCTGGATCGTCGTGCCATAAATTGCGCCGGTGTTGTCAATGACCACACCGGATTGTGGCTCGGCTCCGTTGGCTCCATCAAAGCTATAGAGTTCGGTGTAGGGCAATCGCCCTGACACGGTTGAGTCTCGCGGGATAGCGTTGGATAGCACGCTCTGCGGCAGCGACCCTCCGCAACCCGCAAGCATGGTGGCCGCGATACAAAGCGCGGCGGCGGGTTGATAAAAACGCACCATTTTGCTCCTTTGGTGGGGCTTGGATCCCGAAGTCGTCCGGACGCCATCGTAGCGCCCACGAACCTGGCTGCAAAGCGCCAACCGTCTCAGGGGCAGGGCCTTTGGTCACGCGCGCGACGCCTCCAATGTTGTCGCTGCCTACAACATCGCGTACACGTGCGTCTTTTACGCGCCCACGCACTGCGTGGCGCCGGGCAGCGTCGCGATCCATCGGTGCGCAAGGGGAAGCGGCGCTACGACGAGACCGGCAGCGTGGTCGTCGAGCAGAAGGTCGCCGATCAGGTGGACATTTTGACGCAAGCGGTGGGCTGGTTTTAGGAGGCGTCCGAAGTAGACAGGGAACGGCGTAAATTGCAGGAGACGGAGGGGGACGGCCCTTGCGGGTCGCACTACACCGGCCTGGCGCCGGACTTCCGATGTCTGCGCGAACTTCCCGTCTAGCCTATCCAAAGACGCTTTAAGATAAAGGAGCACTAGGGATGAAACTTTCAAGATCGGCTACGTACTCCATCAGTACGCTCGCCGTTGCCGCTTTGCTCGCTGCCTGCAGCGGCGGCGGACTCCAATCGACGGGCGTGACGCCGTCATCCGGCGGCACCTCGCCGATGGGTTCGCACCACGTGCCGTTCGTACGGGACCACAAGTACCCCGCATTCACCGGAGTCAAGACCCCGACGTCGGTGAAACCGAACCATGGCAAATCGTGGGTATCCCACGATCTGCAGGGGGCTCCGCGCATCCTGTTCGTGACCGACTATGGAGCGAGCGTCGTCGATATCTACACGATGCCCGACCTTGCGCTCAAGGGTCAGCTCACGGGCTTCAGCGGACCGCAGGGCGAGTGCTCCGATAAGAGCGGCAACATCTGGATCACGAACACCAACACGTCCCAGATATTCAAGTACTCGCGCACCGGGTCGCTTCTGGCCACGCTTAGCGATACGGGCTACTTCCCGGTCGGATGCGCGGTTAACAAATCGAACGGCGACCTCGCCGTCTCGAACCTCATCACTACGGCCGGCAGCAACGGCAACGTCGAGGTCTACCCCGGCGGTTCCGGCACTCCCACGCCGTTGACGAACTCCAATCAGCTCGAGTACTTCTTCCCGGCCTACGACACGAGCGGAAACCTGTACGTCGACGGTTTCTCCAGCGCCGGTGGCTGGATACTATCGGTTTGCCCGGCGGGCAGCGGTTCGTGCAGCACGATGAGCGTGTCGGGCGCGACGCCGTTCTTCCCCGGCGGACTGAACTGGGATCGCGTGAACAACCAGCTCGTGGTCGGCGACCAGGAGTGCGGCGGCAATTTAGCGTCGTGCCAGTATCAGACCAACGTTTCGGGCACGACGGCGACGATCGTCGGCACAACCACTCTCTCCAACTTTGACGGCTCTGCTTGCGACGTCGATCAGGGCGCGCTCGCACCGTTCAGCAAGTACTTCGCCGGTGGCTGCATCACGTTTGGCACCTCGGTAAGCTCGGTCGCTCGCTGGGCATATCCCGCAGGCGGCACGCCAGGCCATTACAACAACTCAGGCCTGGTCGAGCCGATCGGCGCGGCGATTAGCAACAAGTAACCTTCGCAAATCGAAGGACCAACTAGGCGAGCCCGCTTCGGCGGGCTCGCCTTTGTTTGGCCCTAGCGGACGCCCGCTCCCGACTAGTCTCGGTCGAGCTGGTTCGTTGGCTTCTGCCGCAAGAAGTACGATTTATCGTAGCTCGACTGAATCGGCTGGAACGGAATCGGGGTTTGGTCATAGTCGAAACAGTCGATCATGCTGTTCGCACGTTGATCGGTGCTGCCGAGTGACCCAAGCCCGAAGTTGTCCTCAATGTACTTGAGGATGCTGCCGAACTCGTATTGGGTGGTCGAGATATGTCCGGCGAGTGCGTAGGGTGAGACAATTAGCGCCGGCACGCGGATGCCGAGGCCACCGTAGTCGAGGACTTGTGGCGCGGCGTTATCGTAGAAGCCACCCCAATCGTCCCATACGATGATGATGACGGAGGAGTTCCAGTACGGGCTCTCGCCGATTGCATTGACGACGCTCGCGACCCATTGCGGTCCGTGATCGGTGGTCGTACCCGGATGGTCCGAGTTGTTCTCTTTGGGAATGACCCACGAGACGGCAGGGAGCGTGGAATTCGCGATATCGCCAAATATGTTGGTTTCAGGCCACGTAACGTTCCTCCCCCACTCCGACCCGTAGCGGACCGGGTACACGACGTCGAAGGCATTCATGAGTTTTCCGAAAGTCGTGCTGGGCGGCGGCGTGTAGTATTTCCAGGAAACGGGCGGTGACGTCGCGTCCAGCAGATCGCGGATGGTCGAATAATTGACCGAGAATTTGTTGGAACACGGGAACGGTCCCAATGTCTTGAGCCACTTGTTGGTATTGGTGATCAGGTGAGTCCTCGTATTTGGCGGAGCGTCGCAGCCCCAAAAGCACCTCGCGCCGGAGCAGCCGGGAAGATCGATCATCGCCTGATTCTCCTTAACGATCGTGTCGCCGGCAATGAGATCCTGATGGGCAGCGAAGCTGTCGCTGCCTTGAGTCGTAAACATGTGCTCGGCGAGCGTATACTGCTGCGCCAGCGCCCAATAGGGTTGAATGTCGAACGGCGTCGTGTACTGGTACGGAGCGTAGCATTCGGGCGCACCGGAACCGCCGTTGGACCGGACCAAATCGAAGCCATCCATCTTGCCGTTGTCGTACGCAACCGTATAGCCGGTCTTATACGAGTGGTTCAAATTTCTCCCGCGGGCCAGTCTCGATTTGGTCAGCGGCAGCAGGCCGGCTTGGATCGGCGGGCTGCAGTTTGGATTGGCCTCGGCTTGGCCCGTCGTCGTGCCGTCCGCGCCCGGATAGGTTGCAAAAAAGTCGTTGAAGGTGCGGTTCTCCTGCACCATGATCACAATGTGCTTAATCGGACTCGGCGAGCTTGCCGTTCCATATTGAGAATGCAATGGAATGCCGCTGACGCCTGAGGTTGCGGCTCCGTTACAAGCGATGAGCCCCGTGACGACAGCGTAGAGCCCGAAAGTGCGACCAAGCCTCAAGAGTCTCATTTGCCGCCTCCGCTGCGAACGGCTAGCGATCGGGAGAGAAAGATTCGAAGCCTCGATTCGATTTTACGAAGAGCACTGACGGTGGCGCGTTCGATGGTGGGCCGTCCTGGGGTCGAACCAGGGACCTCATGCTTATCAAGCATGCGCTCTAACCAGCTGAGCTAACGGCCCGGAACGGGAAAGGCACTATACTAGCCCCCCCGAGGCCGCGCCTGCAAGTGTAGAGGCTGCTAGTTTGGGGCTTGGCTCACCGTGGCCGAGAACGGACTGGCGAGTCTGCCGATGCGCCGCAGCGACGGACCACCCTGCGGATAGCCGTAGAAGAGGACGGACTTCGTGTTGCCGCTCGGCGCCACCACTTTGCCGCCCCGCACCCAGAACTGTTCGAGGCCGTCGACGCCCTCGAGTTGGCTCGAGCCCACCTCGGTTGCGGTCGTTCCGCTGATCGCGAGTTGATAGATCGTCGCAGGAGTGCTCGGCCCCTGACGTTGGTCGGCCATGGCCAGATACTGCCCCGCCCACTGCACGCCACTCAAGTAGCGGATTGGCGCGTTGATCTGAATGTCGATCAGTTTTTTGGCGTGGTTGCGAAGCTCGGCGAGTCCGACGGCGTCGGACATCGTGCCGTAGATGCCGTCAACAAACAGGTCGCCGCTTGTATCGAACGTGCAGCCCCACAAGCCCCCGTCGATCTTCGAGCCTTTGTATCTCTTGGGCGTGCCCGTGGCTCCCGGATAGACCAGGAGCTCGGCTTTGCGCTTCGGGTCGTTCAAGAAGTAATAGGTTGCGGCGAGATTTCCGGTCGTGGGATCCACCGAGCAGTTCATCGGATGGCCGTCGTCGTCGCTCAACGTTCCGATCGGCGTCGTGCCGCCGTGCGCGTACTCGACCAGACGGTAGTTCCAAACGTCCGCGATATACACGTTGCCGGCGCTGTCCGTGCACATACCCCACGGTTCGTTGAAATCGGTCAACTTCCCGACGAGCCTGCCCTTCGGGTATGAGTAGACGTAGACCGCGTCATCGCCCGGATCGGAGACGTACAGCAACGCCGGAGCCTCGCGTGCTTGCGGCAGCATCCAGGATGGGCCGCTATGCGCGTGTCGCCCGAGCGCCGGTTGCGGAACCAGCGACGAGCCGCCCGTCGCGCCCTGCGGGGCGCCGCAGCCACTCAATAACAAAGAGAAGCAGAGAATGGCAAAGATGCGCCGATCCATAAGCCAAGCTTACCGCCTTTGGCGCGCTGCGCGCAATGCCCGCCGCGGCTCATTCCCCGCAAGCCAAAGGACTCACGTTGGGTCCCGGAGGGCCCACCGGCCGATTATTGCGGCAGGCTGACCGCAACCCCGAACGGATCTTTGAGGCCGCCGATGGACTTCGTTTCCTCGCCCCCGGCCGGGTAGCGATAGAGCGCGACGGCGCCGGAGTACTCGCCGGCCGCCGCGACCTTTCCATGGTGCACGGCGAACTGCTGGAAGCTGCGGGTGTTGTCGAGCTGCGTCGTGTCGACGAGCGTCGTGCTCGATCCACTGACCGCGAACCGGTAGATCCTCGCCGGATAGCTGCCCTGGCTCTGATCGCCCATCGCGAGGTACTTGCCCGTCCATTGGATGCCGCTCAGGAACTGCACGTGCGTGCCGAGCGTGATGTCCGTGAAGTGGCGCGCTCCTTTCCGAAGCTCGGCCAGTCCAACGGCCGTCGAAACGAGTCCGTAAGCTCCGTCGGCGAACAGGTTGCCGCTATCGTCGTAGGCACACGCCCAGAAGTCGTCGCCGATCTTCGACCCGCCGTACCGTCGCGGGGTCCCCTGCGCGCCGGCGTATACCGCCACCTCGCTGGCTTTGCTGGGATCGTTGAGAAAGTAGTACGCGACGGCGAGGTTGCCGCTACTCCCGTCCACCGAGCAGTTCTCGGGATGGCCGTCTCCGTCGTCCACGCTGGCGATCGGGCTCGTGCCGCCATGCGCGAACTCCACCACGCGATAGTTCCAGACGTCGGCGATGAAGACGTTGCCGTGACGATCCGAACACAAGCCCCAGGGCTCGTTGAAACCGGTCAGCACGCCGGCCGGCGTTCCCTTCGGATACACGTAGACGTTCACCGTATTGTTGCCGGGGTCGGAGACGTAGAGCAGCTGATGCTTCTTGGCATCGGGCAGCATCCACGACCGGCCGGCATTCGCGTGCAGGCGCGCCGCCAATGGGGGAAGCGCAGACGCGCCGGGCGCGCCTTGAGACGTCGCGGCGCAGCCGCCCAATCCGAGCAGCGAACCGAGAATGGCAAGTGCTTGCCGCTGCATTGACCAAGCTTACCGCCGCCGGTCCGGATAGAGTATGCGCGCCGCGGCCCATTTAGCGGAAGGCAAAAGACTCAGGGTGAGTCCCGGAGGGCCCGGCCCGCGGGACTAGGGGACGATCTTGAACACGACGCCGCAGCCCGTGGCGCCCCCCGGGCCGCCGTCGGTACAGCTCGTCTGCGTGCCGCCGGAGCGGGTGGTGCCGTAGAGCGCCCCGCTCGCGTCGGCGATCAGGTTCGTTTGTTCCGGCTCAGCGCCGCGCTTCGGTTCGCGGAAATCGTAGATGACGTGGAACGCGTAGCCCGTTCCCGATGGCACGAGCGAGAACACCGCGCCGCAGCCGATCCCGCTGCAGCCGCCGCCTCCGAGCGCCGCTGTGCCGTAGAGCGTGCCGTCCCGTTTCAACAGGAGTGTCCCCTCGGGTAAAA
The DNA here is from genome assembly GCA_963711625.1 of Vulcanimicrobiota bacterium. Classification (GTDB taxonomy): domain Bacteria; phylum Vulcanimicrobiota; class Vulcanimicrobiia; order Vulcanimicrobiales; family Vulcanimicrobiaceae; genus Cybelea. The sequence continues at coordinate 2,545,654 of OY970207.1, read as the reverse complement.
ATCCGTCGCTCTTGCCCTTAAACCCGTGCAAGATCGCCTCCGTGTAACCGCTGCCTTTCGGCCTCAGCTTGAACACGGAGCCGTTCCCTTTTCTGCCGCCCCAGTAGGTCGTGCCATACACGTCGCCCGTTCGGTCGTCGACGGTCAGCACGCCGTAGGGCAGATCGCCGTCGCGGTCCCCGTGGAACGCGTAAATCACACGCTCGGTGTAGCTCGATCCCGTCGGCTCCAGCTTGAAAACGGTGCCGCAGCCGGGATACTTGCACGGCCGCCCCACGTTGCTGCCGCCGTACATCGTCGTACCGTAGATCGAGCCGTGTTTATCGATCGTTAGACCGGCTTGCGGCTCCTGGCCGCCGCTGCCGCCCGGAAAGCTGTAGATGACGCTTTCCGAAAAAGACGAACCGCTGCGAAACACTTTGAAGATCGTCCCGAAATTGTGCGATCCGCCGGGACCGGTCGAGCCATAAATTGTGCCGGCGGCGTCCATGACGATCGGGCCGTTCGGTTCCCACGCGTTGGGGTCGCCTTGAAAGCGGTAGAGCACGCTCTCGACGTATCCCGACTTCGCCGGCGCGAGCTTGAAGATGGTTCCCCACCCGGCGCCGCCGTTTCCGCTCGGATCCCCTCCGACGAACGTAACGCCGTAGAACACGCCGTGGCGTTCGATCATGCCCTCCGGCACCGACCCGTCCAGCCCGCCCTTAAAACTGTAGATAACGCTTTCCGTGTATCCCGAGGCCGAGGGCGTGAGCTTGAACACCGTCCCCGCGCCGGCTCCTCCAAACGCCGTCGTTCCGTAGAACACGCCATTCTTGCCCGCAATGAGTCCGGTCGTGGCGCCGGCTCCATCGGGGCCGCCGAAGGAGTGCAGCACGGTTTCGTTCGACGCGCCGGCACCGGACGCGGTCGCCGCGTCGCGCGCGGCCGGAGGCGGGACGCCGGCGCCGTTACAGCCCTCGAGCGCGAGGGCGGCGCACAGGAGTGAAAGCGACAAGAATTTCATTGTGATTCCCTACGCGAGCGAAGGTTGGGCATCCAAGAACGCCGTTAACACTTCGTTGAATTCGGCAGCTTCCATGTTCGACATGTGGCCGGCGCCTCGCATGACGACCTTCCGGGCAGACGGGATTCCGGTAGCCAGCAGATCGGCGATCGCGAGAAAATCGGGCAGGTCGCGCTCGCCGACCACCACCAGTGACGGGGCTCGAATTTCGCTCAGGCGCGCGGCGGCCGGCGGGTCCATCGGCATCACCGGCGCCTCGTTGTGCAGCTGCCATCCCGACCAATCGCCGACCATCCCTGCGAGCGCCGCGGCGCACTGCGGCCGCTCGCGTGCCGGTGCGAAGAGCTCGTGCTCCAGCCACATCCGTTTCGCGCGCTCGACGCCCTCGCCCGCGGCGCATTTTTCCATCGCATCGAACGACGCGTTATACGCCTCGCTCCACTCGAAGCCGTTCAGCGCTGCATCGACCAGCACCAAGCTGCGCACGGCCGCGGGTTCGAGCAACGCGAAGTTCAACGCGATCGCTCCGCCCATTGAGAGGCCCACGACGTGCGCCGACGTCACGCCGAGCCGGCGCAGGAGCGCGCACAGGTCGCCGGCGTGCGAAAAGCGGCGCGCGGTCGGGATGCTCGACCGCCCGAAGCCGCGGACGTCGTAGCGGATCACGCGGTACCGCTCGGAGAGCGCCTCGACCTGTGCGTCCCACATGCGCGCGTCGAGGCCGAAGCCGTGAACCAGCGCGACGGGATCGCCGTCGCCGACGACCTCGTAGTAGAGCCGGCCACCCTCGACGTCGACGAATCCGCGTTGCGTCTCGAGTCCCACGAACGCTATTGTACATCGCGCCTAGATCGGCGCGATCCATTTCGTGGTCTCGTGGAGGGTCCCGAACATTGCGGCAATAAGTCGCGCTGAGGGGCTCCATTCTTGACGGCCGCCTTGTCTGAAGGAGGCATTGCAATGAACGCTTTCGCCAATCGCGCACTTCTCGCGCTCGGCCTTGCATGCGTCCCGTCGCTTCTCGCGGGCTGCAACGGCTGGAACCGCGCCGCCGGCGATACCGGTCAGCTCGCCCCATTTCACGATGCCGCATGCCGATGCGGGCGGCATAAAGATATGGGCGGCAGCGGAGCAGACCAGCACGGTATTCGGCCTATCGTTGGGCGCAAAACGTGTTCTAAAAGTTATTTCGACGGAGAGTCAGCCGGTCAAAGGCGGTCACCCGTTGACGCTCAAAGTCGATCGCGCCAAAAACTTGTTTGTGACCGACGTCAGCGGTGGCAAGGCCGGCGTGATACAGGAGTACAAGGAGCGGAAACTTTACACGCGCCTATTCGCCCGATTGCGCGGTTTCCGATTGTTCACAACTTTACAGGTTCGCTCACCGACACCGTCGTCGACAACACCCATGTCTTCGCGATCATGAAACAAATCCAGTACAAGGTTGGTGGCAATACCGTCAGTGGCAGCGGGTACCAATACTGGCCCAAAGGAAATCCGTCGGCGACCCCTGTTGAAGTGCTTCTCAGCAGTGATTGTTCGGCGATCTGTTTCTACGACGCCGGCGATGAGGACAGTTCCGGTAATCTCTGGGTTCGGGACTTTGGAGGCGGCGGTTATGGAGTTGCGGAGATAACCAATCCGACCACCGCTCCAAGCATGAGCCAAATCCTGCCGCTCGACACGTTCACGATAGATGATGGCGACATCGCGGGCTTCTCTATCAGCAGCGCTGGAACGATCCTCAACGTGGGAGATTCCAGTCATAAGATCTATCAATACGCCCTGCCGCTGACGTACGGCGGCCCACCGTTCAATACGCTCATGCCGTGCTCTCAAGGATGCGATCCGCACGGGTTCGGCTTCAATAGTAAGGACAAGCTCATCGTCGTCGGCGACGGTACGACGGGCGGATCCAGCGGGCCGCACAAGGGTTGGCTCGATATCGGCCGAGTCGCCCAAAACCATTGGAAGAAGGTCACCAATCGGCGGTTTACCGGCTCCCTTTAGTTCCGCGGTGTACGCGTTGCCTGATAAATGAGGCTGTGACGACGTAGAGCGTGCTAGATCAGCGAGATCCACTTCTTGGTGATCTCGTCCTCGTTCTTGAGATGCGCCATGAGCATCGCCTCGATCACCTCGTGCTCGCGCAGGAACTCGGCTCGCTCCGCGGCGTCGTAGTCGAACGCCTGACGCTGCGCGGCTATTTGCTGCTGCTGTTCGGCGGCGAGGTCGGAGGAGTCGGCGGCAGCCGCACCTCCGCGGGGCGCGGCGACCGTGCCGCGCGCCGCAGAGACGCGTTCGCTACGAATGGGAGGGAGCGGATCACCGGTCATTCGGTGATCGACTGGATGAATTTCTTGGTGATCGAGTCGTCCATCTTGCGCTGCGCCATGTCGACGTTCCGCAGCGTGTCGACCTCGCGCATGTTCTCGCTGCGCTCGTCCATCATCTGGTCGAAGATCTCCGACTGCATCTGCAGTTGCTCTTGGTTCTGTACCTCAGACGCGTACATGCCGAGTTGAAAGGTCTCGTCTTGCGTGTTGAGCGCGCCCATCGCGCCGTTTTCCACGTTGCCGGCGCCGCCGCCGCCGATGGCACTTCCGATCGCATTGCCCAGCAGACCGGTGCCGAGCCCTTCGAGCACGGGGAGGAGAAAGGCCATGTCGATCGCTCCTTTGCCCGCGTCAGTTCGCGTCGTCGCCGAGCGAGTAGTCCGTGACTTGCGGACGGTAGCCCTGACTTTGCGGAAGTCCGGGCAGCGCCGGCGGGCTGAGCGGCAGGCTCTGCGCCTGCGCGGCGAGCGACCCGAGCGAGGCGATCAGCCCTCCGAGCTCGGCAACCGCCGCAGCCTCCGGCGTTTCGGCGCCGTCGCCGCGCAGCGAGCCGCTGATCGGACCGTGCGAACCATGCAGATGGCCGTGCGCCTCGTGCGAGCCGCGCACGCCGCCGGAGATGGGGCCGTGGAACGACGTGCCCGAGAGAGTTCCCTCGAGGACCGTGGGGATGGATGACATGTGGCTTCTCCTGTTCTACGAGTTCGTCTCGTCGGTGTCGTTGAGGAGGGCGAGATAATCCGTGGCTTGCCGCGCGAAGGCGTGCTGGGCGTGCGGGCGTGCCGCGAAGACCGGGCGGCGGAAGCGGCAGACGCTGTGCCTGCGCTCGAAGAGCGCCGGTCGACGCGATCTCGCGGGGCGATTCGGCGACCGCCGCGGATTGGGGCGACTCGCCGGTCAGGCTGCGGTAGTGCCGCAGCACCGAGTCGGCGTAGCCCAGGTCCTCTCCGTCGGACCAGCGCGTCGTCGTGCCCCGGGCCGAAGGCGACCCGGTGTTGTAGGCGGAGAGCGCCTCGTGAACGTTGCCGCCGTAGCGCCGAAGCAGCCCGCGAGATCATGCCGGCCGCGTAGTCGGCGTTCTGGCCCGGGTCCATCGCGGCGGGCGTGGTGGCGAAGGCGTGCCAGCGATCGTCGATCTGAAAGAGGCCGCGGCCATGACCGCCGTCGCCCACGATGTTGTGTCCGGCGTTGGCGCCCGGGCCGCCGGTCTCTTGAGCGGCTACCGCAGCAAGCAGCTTGGGGTCGAGCCCGTGGCGGCGTGCCGCGCTCGCGATCTCGGGAGCGAAGGCGACGCCGTCGGACGCCAGGCGGGAGGCGATCGGATCGAGGCTCATGCGGGGCTTCCATCCCACGCCCCGGGCCGTTTGACAAGGCTCGAGCGCGGGTTCTAGAATGGCAAAGTCCGTGGCGGCCCCGCCCTGCTTGGCGGGGCCTCGTGCTGCGGCGGACTCACTTCAAATGGATCGTTCGCACAGGGTCGATATCAGCGGGCTCCTTGGCGGGAGCCGCCAGCTCATGGTGGTCGAGCGACGGGTGCCGCTCGAGCCTTTCGAGGGAATCGTCTTTCCCGAACCGGTCCGCGTCGCAGCTCGAGACTGCGCCACGCCGACCGAATGCTCGTCGTCGAGGGCAGCATCGACGCGCGCCTGCACGGCTCGTGCGACGCCTGCCTTGAAGACGTGGACCTGGAACTCCACGTGGACGTCGACGAGCGCCTCGATCCCTGGCAAGGGCGCGAGGTCGATCCGTTCGGGGAGAGCAACGTGCTGACGGGGGAACGGCTCGACGTGGCCGATTTGGCGCAGCAGAGTATTGCTCAGCGTCATGCCGATGGGTCTGCGGTGCAGGCCCAGACTGCCGAGGGTCTCTGCGCGGCGTGCGGGGCGAACCGCAATACGGGCGAATGCTCGTGCGACGTCGTAATCGTTAGTAGTGTTTCTAGACGGAGAGTGACGTGGCCAACCTAAAATGGAAGACGCCTCGCAGCAAGACTCGCAGCCGCCGCGCGGCCAACTGGAAGCTCGGCGACGTGACGACCGTGCTCTGCCCACAGTGTCATCAGCCGAAGCGGCCGCATTTCGCGTGTACGAGCTGCGGCACGTATAAGGGTCGGCAAGTCTCAAGATACAAGACGAGACGGCCGGTTAGCCTGCGGTGGCCCTCGCGGCGTCAAGATCGTCGGGGTCGGTCACTACGCGCCGGCGCGCGTCGTCACCAATCACGATCTCGAAGCCTGGCTCGACACGTCCGACGACTGGATCACCACTCGCACCGGCATGAAGCGTCGCCACTGGGCGTCGGAAGACGAGGCGACCAGCGATCTCGCCGCCGCGGCCGCGAGCGCCGCGCTCACTCACGCCGGCCTGCAGCCGCAGACATCGACTGTTTCATCGTCGCCACCGTCACGCCCGACTACTACTTTCCCGCGACCGCCTGCCTGGTCGCCGCGCGCCTCGGCGTCACCGAGAAACCGGCGTTCGACATCGAGATCGCGTGCAGCGGATTCATCTACGGCCTGACCATCGGCGTCGGGCCTGATCCGCTCCGGCGTCTACCGGCGTATCATGCTGATCGGCGCCGAGACGCTCTCGAAGATTCTCGATAAGAACGATCGCGCGACCGCGATCCTGTTCGGCGACGGCGCCGGCGCGGTCGATCTTGGAGCGCAGCGAGGAGGACTGCTTTCTCGCGTCCGAGCTCGGAGCCGACGGCAGCCGCCCGGAGCTGCTCTACGCGCACGGTCAGCGGCGCGCGCAAGCCGATCGATCACGCCGGCACTCGACGCAGAAGCTGCATCTGATTCACATGTCGGGTCGCTGAGACGTTCAAGCTCGCGGTCACCAAGATGGTCGAATCGACCGACTCGGTGCTTGAGTAAGGCAAACCTTACCAAGGCCGACGTGACGTTCTTGATTCCGCATCAAGCGAACAAACGCATCATCGATGCGACGGCGCGCTACCTCGAGCTGCCCGAAGAGAAAGTCATCGTCAACATCGCAGAGTACGGCAACACGTCGGCGGCGTCGATTCCGCTGGCGCTCTCGGAGACCGTGCGCGCCGGTCTGCTCAAGCCGGCGACCTCGATCGTGTTCGTCGCGTTCGGCGGCGGCCTCTCGTGGGGCGCCGTCGCGTGGCGGTGGGCGGCGTAATGCGTTGCGCCGTCGTCTTTCCGGGCCAGGGTTCGCAGGGCGTGGGCATGGGCTGCGACGTCGCTGCGCAACTCGCCGCGGCGCGCGACGACGTTCGAGCGCGCGGCGAAGGTGCTCGGCTACGATCTGCTGGCGCTGCAGCGCGAAGGCCCGGAAGAGAAGCTGCGCGAGACGCAGTTCAGCCAGCCGGCGATCTTCACGACGAACCTTGCGCTCTATGTCGCCGTAGGTGCACGGCTCGAGCCCGTCGTCACGGCGGGGCACTCGTTTGCGGAGCTCTGCAGCCTGGTCATCGCGTCGTCGCTCGCGTTCGAAGACGCGCTGCGCATCGTCGGCGAGCGCGGGCAGGCGATGCAGGCGGCCGCGGAGCGCGCGCACGGCGGTATGTCGGCGATCCTCGGCCTCGAGGCGCCGCAGGTGCGCGACGTGATCGAAGGAGTGCGCGCCGAGGGCGCGGGGCGTGTGGCGCTGGCGAATTTCAACTCGCCGACGCAAATCGTCATCAGCGGCGACTTCGACGCGGTGCAGATCGCGGGTCAGGCAATGCTCGACGCGGGCGCCAAGCGCGTCGTGCCGCTCAACGTCTCGGGCGCGTGGCACAGCGAGCTGATGGAGCCGGCGCTCGAGCCGTCTCGCGCGAAGCGGTCGAGGCGGGCCGGTTTGCGCTGCCGGCGTTCGACGTGATCTCGAACGTCGACGGCCGCCCGTATCGCGACGTCGAGACGATCAAGCGCAACTTGATTCGTTCGGTCGTAGACGAAGTGCGCTGGCACGACACCGCCGAACGAATGCTTGACGTATGGACCGGACGCGGTCGTCGAGTTTGGCGCGAGCGGCGTGCTGAGCGCGCTGATGAAGCGGATGAGCGGGTCGCCGCCGGCGACGGTCGTGAGCGATTACGCGGGCGTCGAACGACTTCGCCGGACGCATCGAGTCGCCGGCGGGAGCGAGCGCGTGAACCTCGCGGGAAAGACGGCGCTGATCACCGGCGCGAGCCGCGGCATCGGCCGCGCGATCGCGGTCGAGTTCGCGCGCTCGGGCGCGGACGTCGCGCTGATGGGGCGCGACGTCGCGGCGCTGCGAGAGACGGCCGACGCGTGCGTCGCCGCGCGCGCCCGGCGCCGTCGCCGCGCTGTACGAGGGCGACGTCACCGACAAGGCGGCGGTCGAGCGGATCGTGGACGAGGCGATTGCGCGGTTCGGACGCCTCGATTGCGCGATCGCGAACGCCGGGCAATCGATCGACGCGCTGCTGCTGCGGCTCAAGCCCGAGACGATCGATCATCTGCTCCACGTCAACCTTAAGTCGGCCTTCTATCTGTGCGGCGGCCGTCGCGAAGCCGATGATGAAGCAGCGCTCGGGCTCGATCGTGCTGATGACGAGCATCGTGGGAATGACGGGAAACGCCGGGCAGGCCGCGTACGCGGCCTCGAAAGCGGGGCTCATCGGGCTCTGCAAATCGCTGGCAAAGGAGTTGGGTTCGAGGAATATAAGAGTCAACGCCGTCGCGCCGGGTCTCATCGAAACCGCCATGACCGAGAAGATGCCCGACGCCGCCAGGGAGTTTTTGATCAAGCAAGCCGCTCTCGGCCGCGCCGGGAAGCCGGAGGACGTCAGCGGGGTCGTCGCATTTCTGTGCTCCGACGCCGCCGGGTACGTCACCGGGCAAACCCTCGTAGTCGACGGCGGCATCTTGATGTGACCCTTCGACAAGCTCAGGACAGGCTAATGAAAGGAGACGTGATGTCCACCACCTTCGATAAAGTAAAGAAGATCATCGTCGAGCAGCTCGGTGTCGACGAGTCGGAAGTGACGCCCGAAGCGTCGATCACCGACGATCTCGGTGCCGATTCGCTCGATCAGGTCGAGCTGGTGATGGCGTTCGAGACCGAGTTCAACATCGACATTCCCGACGAGGAAGCCGAGAAGATCAAGACGGTCGGCGACGCGGTCAAACGCATCGACGAGACGACCGCATCGGGATCGCCCGCGTCGTAGTGGTGAATTGTTCGATCAACTGAGTGAACGCTTAGGCGCGATCTTCGATCGCCTGAGCGGACGAGGGCGGATCACCGAGGGCGAGGTCAACGAAGCGCTGCGCGAAGTCCGGGTCGCGCTGCTCGAGGCCGACGTTTCGCTGGCTGCGGCCAAGTCATTCGTCGCGCGCGTCAAAGAGCGCGCCGTCGGCGCCGACGTGCTCGAGTCGCTGACGCCCGCGCAGACGATCCTCAAGATCGTTCACGCCGAGCTCGTCCGAACTGCTCGGGCCGCCGACCGGTTCCGGACAGGCGCGCCTGCAGTTCTCCGACGCGCCGCCCTCGGTCATCATGCTGGTCGGCCTGCAGGGCTCGGGCAAGACGACGCAGGCCGGCGAAGCTCGCGCTGCGTCTGAAAGAGCAGGGCCGGCGCTCGCTGCTTGATCGCCGCCGACGTCTATCGTCCAGCGGCCATCGATCAGCTGCAAGACGCTCGGCAAGCAGATCGATCTCCGCGTCTTCGAACGCGGAACGAGCGATCCGGTCGGCGATCGTGCGCGACGGAATCGCCGAGGCGCGAGCGGCTCGGGCTCTCGACCGTGATCGTCGACACCGCCGGGCGGCTGCAGATCGACGAGCGCCCTGATGGACGAGCTTGCCGAAATCAAAGCGGTCGCGAATCCGCGCGAGATCCTGCTCGTCGCCGACGCGATGACCGGGCAAGAGGCGACCAACGTCGCGAAGGGTTTCCACGAACGCCTCGGCATCACGGGCGTCATGCTGACGAAGCTCGACGGCGACACGCGCGGCGGCGCGGCGCTATCGATCCACAGCGTGACCGGAGCGCCGATCAAGTTCGTCGGCGACCGGCGAGAAGCTCGCGGCGCTCGAGCCGTTCTATCCCGAGCGCCTGGCGTCGCGGATCCTCGGCATGGGCGACGCGCTGACGCTCATCGAGAAGACGCAGAGCCTCTACTCCGAAGAGCAGGCGAAGAAGCTCCAAGAGAAGCTGCTCAAGCAGAGCTTCACGCTCGACGACTTCCTCGAGCAGATGCGCCAAGTGCGCAAGCTCGGGTCGTTCAACGAGATCATGCAAGATGGTTCCCGGCCTATCGAAGGCCCTGCCGAAGAATTTCGAAATTCCCGAGCGCGAGATCACCAAGGTCGAGGCGATCATCTGCTCGATGACGCGCGGCGAGCGGCGCAATCCGGACGTGCTCAACGGATCGCGGCGCAAGCGCATCGCGCGCGGATCGGGCACGCAGGTCTCCGACGTGAACCGGCTCGTCAAACAGTTCGATCAAGCTACGACAAATGACCAAACACCTGGCGGAAAGCCGAGCTAGCGCGGGGGAGATACGAACGAAAGAGAGTATGGTACGAATTCGACTGCGCCGAATGGGCGCGAAAAAACAGCCGACCTATCGTTTCGTCGTGACCGACGCGCGCGCACCGCGCGACGGGCGCTTCATCGAGATCCTGGGTCATTACAACCCGCGGACCGAGCCGCGAACCGTCGTCGTCGACGAGACGAAGGCCAAACAATGGCTCGAGAAGGGCGCGCAGCCGTCGGAGACCGTGCGCCGGCTCTTCGCCGAGAAGGGCATCATGGAGCGCGGCCCGATTCCAACGACGAAGCGCAAGCCTAAGAGCGCGCAGGACGCCGCTTCGTGAGCGCGTTCGACGACGAGTTCGGTCTGTTCAGCGAAACGGTCGTTGACGAGCCCGAACGGACTGCGGTACCGCGCTCGAGTCCGCCGCGCTCGCAGCCCGAACCGCGCTCGCAGCCCGAACCGCGCTCGCAGTCCGAACCGCGCTCGCACTCCGAACCGCGCCAGCAGCGGCGTCCACGGCGCGAGAGCGGCCCGAGGCCGTCGTCGTCGGACCCGTGGGCCGGCCATCGCCGCGCCACCGAGCTGCTCGGGTTTCTCGCGCGCAAGCTCGTGCAGAAGCCCGATAGCGTCGCGGTCGAGTTGTTCATCGACGAAGCATGCACAGCCGGTCATCGAGCTCGTGGTCGATCCCGAAGATCTCGGTAAAGTGATCGGCCGCAGCGGCCGCGTGGCGCAGGCGCTTCGCACGGTCGTCCGCGCCGCCGCCGAGGGCCGCGTCGCGGTCGACATTCTCGACACCGAAGAGGCTGCGAAAGGCGCGGAGGACGAGTCCGGCGGCTGACGCTGCCGACGTGCCCGTCGGGCGGATCGCCGGGGTTTTTGGCGTTCGCGGAGAGCTCAAGTGCGATCCAACCAGCGCGGGTCGCGCCGCCATTTGCGAGCATGCGCAGCTGCGTTGCGAGCGCGCCAGCGGCTCGTCGCCGATTCGGGTGTCGTCCGTCCGTCCGCACAAGGGGCGGCTGCTGATCCGCATCGAGGGCGTCGACGACGCCGACGCGGCAGAACTCTACGCGGGCGCCGCGCTCTTCGCACCGCGCGAACGGATCTCGCTCGGCGCCGGCGAGTATCTCGACGCCGATCTCGTCGGCTGCGCGGTAACGGGCATCGACGGGCGCGAGTACGGCACGGTCGAGCGCGTCGAGCATTACCCCGCCAGTGACATCCTCGTCGTCGGCGGCGCGATGGTGCCGATGGTGGCCGCGATCGTCAAAGACCTCGATCTCGAGCATCGCCGGATCGCAATCGATCCGCCGGCCGGGCTGATGGGCGACTAAGCCGGATCAGCCGTTTTCGGGATGGGCCTTGGCGTACGCCGTGACGGCGGCGTTGACGGCGTTCGCGATCGAGGAGCCCGTCCCGACTTCGCTGTCGAGCGTCGCGCCGAAACACGTGTAGATGATCAGCTTGAAGGTGGTCGTCTTGCTGCGCGCGGGCGGCGGTGTGAGCGTGCCCGTCGCGACGGTGTTGTTGCGGTCGGCGCCGCAAATCTGATCGGTCGACTGCGCCGGATTCGACGTGACGCCGGTCAGCTGGGCGTTGTAGTGTTTGCCGAGCGCGAAGTAGAGCTCGTGCGTCGCGTTGGCCAGGTCGGAGGGCGCGACGTATCCCGAGGGCGCGACGGGCGCCACGATGACGCCGCGCGACGGCTTCGGAGCGGGCGACGGCGTGGGCGCACGTGCGCCCTTGCGCTTGAAGACCGAGTTGACGATGCTGCTGATGCCCGATAGCGGAACCTGCGCGCCATTGCTCGACGTGGGCGCCGGCGTGTTGCCGCTCGTGCGTCTGCACGGTTTGCGTGCCGCGGCCGACGAACTGCGAGGATCTGCGCTCGCGCGAGCAGCGACTGCGAGGCGACGTCGGCCACGCTCTGCACCTGCGCGGTCTGCGAAAACAGGATCACGCCGCTGTCGACGCTTACCACCTGCTCCACGACGGCCGCGCTATCGCCGACCGGCGTGACGTATCCGCTGATGTAGAAGTCGGCGTGAGCGTTGCGGGCGTTGTCGAGGAAGTCGGCGCGCTTGACGCCCTGCGGCACGGCCGGCACGTTGATCTGCCCGCCGCGATCATCTCCTGCGCGAGGATCTGCGCGATCGCCACGCCCAGACGGGTATCGGCGCCCGTCTGGACTTCGAACGGGTAGATGACGACGATCGGCAGCTGGCCGACCGGCGGAGGCGTAGGTGCCAGCGTCGGCACGGGGCGAGGGGCTGGCGAGGGCGTGGGCGCCACCGCGACGGTCGTCACCGCGAGCAACGAACAAGCGAAGGCCAGCGCAGGTAGGCGGCGCAGCGAAGATCTCTCAAACATCGACGACTGCCCCTTCGCGGCCGTCCTGGGAATGTCCGGTGGGCCACGCGATACTGTACTCGGCGCCGAAGAGAAAGATCGATCCGATGCAGTAGAACCACAGCAGCAAGACCAGCGGGGCCGTGAGCGCGCCGTAGACGTGCGTGAAGTCCACGTGCGTCAGGTACGCGGCGAACGCGTACTGAACGGCGGGCCACGCGACGGCGACGACGGCCGCGCCGCGCAGCGCGAACGCCCAGGAGACGCTGCGGTTGGGGAGCCACCGGTAAAGCACGACCGCAACGATGAAGACCAGGGCGATCGATAGCAGATAGGCGAGGATGTGCGTGATTCGTCGCGGATCGTGAATGCCTGCGACGTGAAACGAGATCGATAGCACGATCGGGAGCGCGATCGCGATCAGCAGCAGGATGCCGGTCACCGGCAGCATGACCACCGAGAGCAGCAAATTGTGAACGAGCGGACGCCCCTTGGGCACGTTGAGCGCGCGGTCGAGGGCGTACGCGAGGCTCATGAACAGATTCTTGCCCGACCATAGCAGAATTGCGAGTGCGATCGCGCTCGAGATGCCGCGGCCGTAGATGTACGTCGTGAGGTTGGTCACGATGTAATCGTGCAGCGTCGGCGCTAGCGTCGAGAAGAACGTCATCGCGCGATGCTGCGCCGACGGCAGGACCAGCGTGATCGCGCTAAGGCTCAGGACGCTCAATGGAAACAGCGCAAAGAGCGCGTTGAAGGCGACCGATTGGGCGTGGAACGCGCACCCGTCGCGCGAGAACCGCAGTGCCGCTTCGCGAAACGCGGAGATGAGTCGCTGCATTCAAGGCGGTATATCGTGCCAACGTGCCGCTATTCCCACCGCCTATGCCGGTCACCGTGATCGTCAACGGCAGCCCCCTCGCCGCGTACGAGCGCGCCTACGTTGCCGGCGGACGCGTCTTCGCGCCGGTGGATCCGCTGCTCACGAGGGTGGCCGACCGCCTGTGGTTCGACGGCGACACGCTGGTCGTGGAGCGCGGCGACCGGCGAGTCCGCGTTTCGCTGGCACCGGCCTGGGCCGCGAGGCTCGGCGCCGCGTACGTGATGGCCGCCCCTGTCTTGCGCGGTCTGGGCGCGACGGTGACCTATCAGGCGGCCGCACGCCGGCTCATCGTCGCGGTTCCGGCGCACGCCGGCATCGCCTCGCCGACGCCGTTCGCTCCGGGCGCGCCGGCGATTGCGCCCAACGCGGTGTTCACGCCGTTTGCGTCGCCGACGCCGCGGCCCGTCTGGACCGGATCGCCGCTGCCGCGGCGCAGCGCGCTGCCGCTTCCGCCCCCGCGCGCGTAATTGGGTCTATGCGGCGCCACTCGCCCGAACGCGCGCGCTGACGATCGGGACGAGCCACAGCGCATATCCGAGCGGGTCGCGCACGTTCGCGATCATCCGTTCGAAGTACGCGGCGGCCGTGGCTGCATCGACCGGCGTCGCTTCGCCGATCGCCTCGGCGTATCCGTCGCGCCACGCCTCGAGGATCGCGACGAACGTCTCGCGACCGACTCGGAGGGTGTCGACGATCGCGTAGTCCACCGCGATCTGCACGAGTCCGAGCGACACGAGAATGCCGTATGCGTTGCGGCCGGAGAAGAGGTCGATGCCGGTCGCGTGTCCCATCGCGGCGGGGACCTCGTGCCAGAAATCGCGCGGATCCGGATCCCCGCGTTGAAAGTGGAGCATGCCGTAGTCCTCGGGAATTAGGTGCAGGTAGCCGCCCGGCTTGGTTACCCTCGCGAGCTCGGCGACGACGCGCTCGGCATGAGGTATCGAATGCAGCACGTGGCGGCAGATCGTCAGATCGAACGCGGCGCTCTCGCTGTCGAGTTCGAAAACGCTTTGATGCTCGAAGCGCAGGCGCGGAGCGAGGTCGGCGTAACGCCGGCGTGCCAGCTCGAGATGGGCGTCGAGGATGTCGACGCCCAGCACGCGCGCCTGCGGGAAGAGCCGTGCCACACGCGACGCGATCTCGCCGGTGCCGCACCCGGCATCCAAGATGGACGCGTCGCCGGGCAGATCGTAGCGCTGGAACAACGGCTGCTCTTGCGGCCAGATCGCGAGCGCCTGCGCCTCGAGATTGCGCACCATCGACTCGTCGGCCATCTGACGCGCCTGCGGGTTGAGGTCCAGAGCCGAGCTCCTAGCGCGCCGCGACGGCGCCGAGGTCGAGCTGCCCCAGCCCGCGCGCGGACACGGTGCGCATCAGCGCTTCCATCGCGTCGAGCACCGGCAGACGCTCGTGGTGCGCCGCGCCCTGCATCAGCGTCGCGTCCTTGTGCGCCATGTCGAGCGTCCACTGCGGATCGTAGTCTTCGCCGACCATGCGCTTTCCGCGGCCCTTGATCTGTCCGCTTGGATCGTAGAAGTCGAACAACGTGTAAGCCTCCTCGCGCGTGAGGCCTTGCATCTCGGCGATGCGCATCACGTCGTTGAGGCCGCCGACGACGGCGAGAATCATCGCGTTGCCCATCAGCTTGTAGATGGCTGCCGCATCGGGGCGCTCGCCCAGATAGCGCAAGTCGCTGCACATCCGCTCGAGCGCTGGCCGCACGCGGCTCGAACGTCGCGCGGTCGCCGGACGCCAGCATGACGCCGGTAGCCTCGAGTGCCATCGGGGGGCCCATGAAGACCGGCGCGTGTACGAACGAGTGGCCCGCGTCCTGCAGCCGTTTTGCGCGTTCGACGACGCGCTGCGGCAAGACGGTCGTATGGTCGACGATCGGGGTCTCCGCCGCGATTCCGGGCAGAGCCGCCTCGAGCACGTTGTCAACGCTCGCATCGTCGTGCAGACACAAATGGATGCGGTCCGCGCCGCGCGCGGTCTCCGCGGCGATCGGCGAAGGCAACCGCGCCGTGTTCTTCGTGGGCCTGCGCCTTCTCGTCGCGTTCGGTTCCACAGGTGCACGTTCACGCCGCGGCGCAGCATCGCGTGGACCATCGCCGAGCCGAGCCGTCCGGCTCCGTAAAATGCGACCGTCTCCACGCTACGCCGTCCGCCGGCGCGCGAGCAAATTGAGCGCCGCTACGACGACCGCGGCGCCGACCGCGTACGCGACCTGCATCGGTCGGTGAGGAACTGCAGGTTGAGCGCGTTGTCCAGCGAGTACGCTGCCGTTGCCGCCGAACGCCACGGCCAACGCCGCCGCGATATTTACCGCCGGCAGCTCCCATCCGCCGCCGGCCGTGAAGAAGCCCTTGTTGTAGTGCACCGATCCGATCGCGACGAGCATCACGACGACGATGAGCACCGGGCCGAGCGCACCGCCGAGGCCGAGCGCGGTCAGCAAACCGCCCACGGTCTCGCCGAGGCCCGCCATCAGCGCGAATAACCGGCCCGGGACGAAAGCCGAGGCCCTCGAAGAAGCCGCCGGTGCCGTCGACTGCCGCCGCCTCCGAACCAGCCGAAGAGCTTTTGAGTCCCGTGGGCGGCCAGTCCGAGGCCGAGGATCAGCCGGACGACTAAGAATGCGATGTTCACGTTTCCCGCCTTCTCTCTCGAGTTGTACCCGCGCTCAGCGCGGATCGGTTGCGACGAGGTCCTGGACGAGCACGAACTGGACGCCCGACGCTTCCAGGCGCGGGATCATCGCGCGGACGGCGGCGAGCGTGCTGGGACGCGGATGACCGATGGCGATCGCGCTGCCCGTGCGCTTCGCGATCGCAGCCGCCTCGAGCAGCTGTGCCTCGCTATACGCGACGTCGGCGCGATTGTCGAGAAACACGTCGCGCGCCGCGGTCGGCACGCCCATCGCTTGAGCCGTCTGCTCGCCGACCGACGCCGCGTTGGTACGCGAGTCGACGAAGAACAAGTCTCCGCGGTGCGCGAGCACGCCGATCACGTCGTGCATGACTCGCTGAATCGGCCGAGGCTTTGCTGCCTTCGTGGTTGTTGACGCCGCGGGCGAGCGGAACCTGCGTCGAGATCGGCTTCGCACCTGCGCGTCGATCTGCGGGTCGGTCATGCCGTCGTGATCTTGCCGGGACCGGGATTCAGGCCGGAAAGCGTCTCCATCGGCAGGTGAAGCATCACGCCCTTGCCGGCGTCCGAGGCTTCGCGCGCGATCCGGCCGGTATAGGGAACGCTCGGCAGCACCGACATCGTGAGCGGAATGCCCAGCGCGATGAAGCCGCGCTCGGTGTCGATCCATTGGCCGCAATCGTCGACGATCAGCGCAAGCCTGGCGCCGCTTGGGTTGACGCTCGGCGTTTCGATCGGCGACGCGGTTGCGGCGGGCGATTCGGCCGGCGACCGCGGTGCGGGCGTTGCCGTCTCCCCCGGCTCTATCGTCGGTTCGGGCGTCGCGACGATCTCGCTCTCCGGCGTGTATGCGGGCGCCGTCGTCTCGACGGCCGCGACGCGATGCGGGTGCGACTGCGGACGAAGCAGCTGCCGCCCCGCGAGAACGGCGAGGACGAGGAGCACCAAGAGCGTCAGCACCGACCCGGAGCGCGAGCCGGAACGCCGTGGGGACCGCCTGGGCACGGGGGAGCGTTTCGTCAATCCAGGATATCGCCCTCGTGGAGCTTGTAGCATTGGCGGCTATGCAACTACAAGGGCGAACGTTTTTGATTAGCGGCGGCAGCTCCGGACTCGGGGCCGCCTGCGCGACTGAGTTCTCGCGCGGCGGCGCAAACGTCGTGATCGCCGACGTGAGCGAGCGCGGCGCGGAGCTCGCGCGCGAGCTCGGCGATACCGTGCACTTTGCGCGGACCGACGTCACGGATCCGCAGCAGGTTCAGGCCGCCGTCGACTGCGGCGGCACAGCGGTTCGGCGGACTGCACGGCGCGATCAACTGCGCCGGCATCGCGACGGCCGAGCGCGTGATCGGGCGCGATGGCCCCCTGCCGCTCGAACGATTCGCAAAGGTCATCGCAGTAAACCTGATCGGCACGTTCAACGTCATCCGTCTGGCCGCGGCGAAGATGATCGAGCGTGCGGTCGAGCCCGGCGAGGATCGCGGCGTCATCGTCTGCACGGCGTCGGTCGCCGCGTACGACGGGCAGATCGGTCAGGCCGCGTACGCGGCGTCGAAGGGCGGCGTCGTCGGCCTCACGCTGCCGGTCGCGCGCGAGTTCGCTCAGCATCAGATTCGCGTCGCCAGCATCGCCCCGGGCATCTTCGATACCCCGATGCTCGCCGGGCTTGCCCGAGGCGGCGCGCGAGTCGCTCGGCAAACAGGTCCCGTTCCCGTCGCGCCTCGGAAGACCGGCGGAGTATGCCGCGCTGGCGCGTCACATCGTCGAGAACCAGATGATCAACGGAGAAGTGATCCGCCTCGACGGTGCGATCCGGATGGCGCCGCGCTAGCCGCAACGCGTCCGTGAAATCCGCGCTGGTCGTAGCGTTCGCGCTGGCGGCCGCCATCGTGGCGGTCGCTCCCACGCACGCGGCGGCGCCGGGGCCCGCGGCGACGCCGATCGCGCTGCCGTCGCCCGAGCGGCTGCTCTATCAAATCCGGCGTCAGTTTCGCTCGCACCGGCCGCCGCCGGCGTACGTGCACTACACGTTGGTTCGCAAGCAGACGCTCGACGACGGCTACGCCGATCTCGCTCAACAGCTACACCTATCACATCTGGTGCCGCACGTACGACCGGGCTGCGCTCGGGCGACGCGTCTATCGCGGCTCGGCGCGAGGAACGCTCGAGTTCCTGCGGCCGTCGTTCAACGAGCCGTGGGATCCCGGTCCGCCCACGGCCGACCTGTTCGAGCCGGCGCCGCTGCACCCGCACACCAGTCCGCGCGATTTCGTTCCGACCCCCGAGCCGACCGGCAGCCTTCCGCCGACCATCGCGACCGTCACCGTCCTAGGCGAGTTCGACTATCGGGTGACGCGCATCGCCGACGAAGGCGATCAGATTCACGTGAGCATCTTGGCGCGGCGCGATCCGGATCGCAATCGTTTACGCGAGATCTACGTCGATCGCAAGACGCTCGAGCTGCGCGAAGTGGTCGCGACCGACAAGCTCTTTGAAGAGGGGCACGTCTACGCGATGTTGTTCACGGTGACGCTCGGCTGGATGAACAACATGCCCGTGGTCACTCACATCCACGGCACGCCGACGTACGAGAACGACGCCGAGTATCTGGGGCGCGACGCGACGGTTGACTACGATTTCAACGACATCGAGTTTCCGGCGTCGGAACCGGACTGGTACTTCGACCCGCGGTCGTACGCCTCGCACGTCAACGACGCGCCGAACTAAAACCCGCTAGTTGGCAAACGGCGCGTTGGGTTTGACCAGCGCCGGGTATTTCTCGCGGAGCTTACGCAGCTTGGGCAGATCGTTGAACGCGATGTACGGGTTCTGCGGATTGTGCACCGCGTAGTCCTGATGGTAGGCCTCGGCGGCGTAGAAGCCGCGTAGCGGGGCCACGATCGTCACGACCTTGGACGAGTAGACGCGGTCGTGCTCGAGACGTGCCATGTAGGTCAACGCGGCGCCGCGCTGCTCCGCCGTGGTGTAGAAGATCTCCGAGCGGTATTGCGTGCCCTCGTCGGGGCCTTGCCGGTTGAGTTGCGTCGGGTCGTGGGCCACCAGGAAATAGACGTCGAGCAGCTGCTTGAACGAGATCTTCGAGGGATCGAACGTAACCTCGACCGACTCCGCATGTCCGGTCGTTCCGGTGCTGACCGTTTCGTACTCCGCCGTGCTCGCGTTGCCGCCGGCATACCCGGCGACCGCCGTCGTGACGCCGCGCAGCGATTCGAAGACCAGCTGCATTCCCCAGAAGCAGCCGCCGGCGAGGACGACGCGCTCGGTGGCGGCGGCGCGGGCAGCCGGCGGTGACGGCAGCCCGAAGGCGAGGAGCAGTACGAGGGCGGCGAAAACTCTCATGCTTCTTATAACGCTTGTGGAGGCCCGGCGGATGTGGGCGGGGCCGCCGTTCGAAGGTGCGTGTCGAGCCAACCGAGCCAGAGCCGCGTCAGCGCGGCGGTCTGGCGGGGATCGGCCGGTCCGTGCGTGGCCGCGGGAAAGACCGCGAAGCGAACGGGCACGTGGTTGTCGGTCAGCGCGTGATACAGCGCGTACGACTGCGTGATCGGGACGACCGGGTCTTGCGTCGTGCCCCAGATGAGCGTGGGCGTGGTGATCTGCGCGTAGTAGGTGATCGGCGAGTTGTCCGCATAGACGCGCCAGCCGCCGCCGACGTAGGGCGACGTGCCGAGCGGATAGCGGTCTTGCACGTTCGACGTCGAGAGGTTGTACTCGTCGAACTCGCTGTTGACGGCCGCGCCCGACACCGCGGCCAGCCAGCGATGGTCGTGACCGATCAGCCACGACGTCAGCTCGCCTCCATACGACCAGCCCGACACCGCCACGCGCGAGCCGTCCACCCCGGGTTGGCGCGCGACCGCGGCGAGACCGGCCAAAATGTCGGCGCTGGGGCCGACCACGGTATCGTGAACGATGGCGGTCATATAGGCGTTGCCGAGATTGTCGCTGCCGCGGTAGTTGGGCTGGAGCACCACGTAGCCGTGCCCGGCGAGCTCGTGCGCCAACGGCCACTGCTCCCACACGAAGTCGCGCTGGCTCGACAGCCCCGGACCGCCGTGGATGAGCAGCACGACCGGAAACTTCTTTCCGCTCGCCGGATCGAACGCCGGCGGGTACGTCACGACGCCGTCCTCGGCGAATCCGTCGGGGCCGGTCCACTGCAGCTCGGCCATCGTTGCAAGCGCGACGTGCTGGAGGAAGTCGTTGACGTGCGTTAGCCGGCGGGGCGCGTTCGCGCCGGGCGCGAGGTAGTAGAGCTCGCGCGCGCTGCGTTCCGTCGTCGCGATGAAGGCGATGCCGCCGTCGCGCCCGATCGCCGCGGCGACGCCCGCATCGAACGTGCTGCTCGAGTAGGGATCGCACACCATGTGCAGGTCGCCGAGCGGAAGCGGATCGAGCCGGCCGGCGAGGTCCATCTTCCAGGCGACGTTCTGCGTGTGGTCGGCCGCGCAAACCAAGAGATGGCGCGCGTCCGGGTACCAGAGCGAGGCCGCGACGTTGCGGTCCAGCGCCGGCGCGAGCGCGCGATCGCCGTCGCCGTCCATCACGCGCAGCGTGGTCTCCGCGGTGTAATCGCCGTGCATGGGATACCAGTACGTCAGGCGTTTTCCGTCGGGCGAATATGCCGGCGTCAGCTCGAACTCGTCGTGCGAAGTGAGCTTGCGCGTGGCGCGGGTCGTCACGTCGACCTGCCAGATCGTCGACCGTTCGTCGTTGCCGCTAAACGTGTTCTCCACGCGCGTATATGCGATGGCTCGCCCGTCGCGCGTCCACGCGATCTGCGGCGAGAAGATGCCGCCGGGATCGGTCGGCGCCACCGTCCACGATCCGCTCGTGAGCCGGCGCTCCGCGCCGCCCGCGGCGGGGACGACCCAGATGTGCGACGGCGGCGTGAGCGCCGTGGCCGTGTAGTCGTTGTCGCCGGCGTAGAAGAACGTCGCCGGCTTCGCGGGATCGGCGGCGACGATAGGCGATCGTCCGCCCGTCGGGGCTCCAAACGGCGTCGACGACGTCGCCCTTTGCGTGGGTGAGCTGCAGCGTCGCGCCGCTCTCGGTCCGCACGAAGACCTGCCGGGTCGCCCCCTCGGCGCTGCGCGCGAGGTAGGCGAGGCGCGCGCCCTTCGGCGACCAGCGCGGCACCGCGACCTCGGAAAGGGGCGGAAGCGTGGTCGAGCGGCCGGTGCCTACGTCGACGAGCATCAGGCGGTCCACGTAGGCGGCCTTGGCCATGTCTTGGGAGATCGCGAGCACGGCGACCCGCTGGCCGTCGGCCGAGAGCGCCGGTTCCTCGAGGTCGACGATCTTAGCCATGTCGGCGACCTGCAACGCGGCCGCCAGGAGCAAGCTCAACATGGGCCTCCGCTTTCGGGCCGCGGGCGGGCCGGCCCCCGCAGCTACTCGAGCCGCGGGCGGGTCTGAACCGGCAGTGGAAAAGAGAGGCGAGATGCTCCGTGAGTTCCACCCGCTCGTCCGGCGATGGTTCGAGTCGGCGTTCCGCACGCTGACGGAACCCCAGGAACTCGGCTGGCCCGCCATCCGCGCCGGGCGGCGACGTCCTCATCTCGCGCACCAACCGGTTCGGGCAAAACGCTGGCCGCGTTCACGCTCGCGCTCGACGACCTGGTGCGCGCGCGCGACCGACGGCACGCTGCCGGATCGAACGCTCGTCGTCTACGTCTCGCCGCTCAAGGCGCTGACGCAACGACGTCCGCGAGAATCTCGAGAAGCCGCTGGCGCAGATCGTCGCGCTGGCCGCGCGACGACGGCGAATCGCTGACGCGCCGATCCGCACCGCCGTGCGCACCGGCGACACGCACGCCGGCGCAGCGGCAGCAAATGCTGCGCAAACCGCCTCACGTGCTCGTCACGACGCCCGAGTCGCTCTACATCCTGCTTGACCGCCGAACGGTCGCGCGCGCTGCTTCGCCGGCGTGCGGACCGTCATCGTCGACGAGATCCACGCCGTGGCCGCGCGACAAGCGCGGCGCGCACCTCGCGCTGTCGCTCGAGCGGCTCGACGATCTCGTGGCACGCGAAGGCGGCACGAAGCCGCAGCGCATCGGCCTCTCGGCGACGGTCCGGCCGATCGACGACGTCGCGCGATTCCTGAGCGAGCGCGCCACGATCGTCGACGTCGGCCATCGGCGCGAGATGGACGCTGGCCGTCGAGGTGCCCGCGCGACGAGCTGGGTCCGGTCGCCAGCAAGGAGATGTGGGGCGAGATCTACGACCGCGTCGCCGCAGCAGATATCGGCGACACCGACGACGCTGATCTTCGTCAACACGCGCCGCATGAGCGAGCGCGTCGCGTTCGCGCTCAACGAGCGCCTGGGCGAGGGCGTCGTCATGCCGCACCACGGCAGCCTGTCGCGCGAGACTGCGCTTCGACGTCGAGCGGCGGCTCTGCAGCCGGCGAGCTGCGCGCGGTGGTGGCGACGGCGTCGCTCGAGCTCGGCATCGACATCGGCTCGGTCGATCTGGTCGTGCAGCTCGGCTCGCCGCGTTCGATCGCGGTCGCGCTGCAGCGGATCGGCCGCTCGGGCCACTGGGTCGGCGCGAAGCCGAAGGGCCGCGTTCTTCGTCACCACGCGCGACGAGCTCCTCGAGTGCGCGGCGCTGGTGCGCGCGATTCGCGCGCGGCGCGCTCGACGCGCTGCGCGATTCCGCGAGCGCCGCTCGACATCCTGGCGCAGCAGATCGTCGCCGCGTGCGCGCAGCGACGAATGGGGCGACGACGAGCTCTATGCGACCGGTGCGCGAGCCTATCCCTATCGCGACCTCGCGCGCGCGCGATTTCGACGCGGTCGTTTCGATGCTGGCCGACGGCGTCGCCACGTCGCGCGGGCGCAGCGGCACGTTCCTGCACCACGATCGCGTGAACGGCCGGCTGCGTGGCCGCCGCGGCGCGCGGCTGGCCGCGATCACCTGCGGCGGCGCGATTCCCGACACGGCCAACTACAACGTCGTCGTCGAGCCCGAGGGCACGTGGTCGGGACGCTCGACGAAGACTTCGCGATCGAAAGCATGGCGGGCGACATCTTCCTGCTCGGCACCAACTCGTGGAAGATCCGCCGCGTCGAAGCCGGCGTCGTGCGCGTGGAAGACGCGCACGGCGCGCCGCCGTCGATTCCGTTCTGGAACGGCGAGGGACTGGGGCGCACGATCGAGCTCTCGCGCGAAGTGTCGCGCCGTGCGCGCGGCCATCGACGAGCGCGACGACGCCGCGGCGATGCGAGTGGCTGGAGCGCGGAGTGCGCGCTCGACCGCGCCGGCGCCGAGCAGGCCGTCGCGTACGTGCGTGCCGGCAAGGCGATCCTCGGCGTCGTGCCGACGAACGACGACGATCGTCGCCGAGCGCTTCTTCGACGAGGGCGGCGGCATGCAGCTGGTGCTGCACGCGCCGTTCGGCGCGCGCATCAACCGCGCGTGGGGGCTGGCGCTGCGCAAGACGCTTCTGCCGCTCCTTCAACTTCGAGCTGCAGGCGGCCGCGACCGACAACGGCATCGTCCTCTCGCTGAGCGACCAGCACGCGTTCCCGCTGGAGATCGTGTTCGAGTTCGTCGAAACCGGCGAGCGTCGAGGACACGCTGACGCAGGCGCTGCTGCCGGCGCCGATGTTCGCGCGCGCGCTGGCGCTGGAACGCGACGCGGGCGCTCGCGATCCTGCGCTTCTCGCGGCGGGCGCAGGGTGCCGCCGCAGATCATGCGGATGCGCGCCGACGACCTGCTCGCCGCGGTCTTTCCCGATCAGGCCGCGTGTCCGGAGAACCTCACCGGCCCGATCCGCATTCCCGATCACCTGCTGGTGCGCGAGACGATCGGCAACTGTCTGCACGAGGCGATGGACGTCGACGGCCTGCGCGACGTGCTGCAGCGCCATCGAGTGCGGGCGCGGTGCGCACGCGTCGCCATCGACACGCCCGAGCCGTCGCCGTTCTGCCACGAGATCCTCAACGCCAATCCGTACGCCTATCTCGACGACGCGCCGCTCGAGGAGCGCCGCGCGCGCGCGGTGCAGCTGCGCCGGACGTTGCGCGACGACGTGCGACGGCGCGGGCGTGCTCGACCCGGCGGCGATCGCGCGAAGTCGCGGCGGAGTCGTGGCCGGTCGTTCGCGACGCCGACGAGCTGCACGACGCGCTGACGTCGCTCGTCGTCGTGCCGCCGGTGCCGGCATGGCAGCGCGTGGTTCGACGAGCTCGTGGCCGACCGGCGAGCCGCGCTCATCGGCGTGGCGGGCGGCCCCGACGCGTGGACCTGTGCCGAACGGCTGGCGCTGGCGCGCGACGCGTACGGCGAGGCATGCGGCAAGCGCGCACGGACGCCGTGACGGAGATCGTGCGCGGGTGGCTCGAATGCAGCGGCCCGCTGACCGTCGCGGAGATCGCGCGAACGGCTGCGCGTCGATCGCGAAACGATCGACGCGGCGCTGCTGGCGCTCGAGACGCAGGGCCAGGTGCTTGCGCGGCCGCTTTACGCCGAGCAAGGGCGCCGAGAGAGTGGTGCAACCGCCGCGTTCTGGCGCGCATCCACCGCTTGACGATCGGGCGGCTGCGCCGCGAGATCGAGCCGGTCACCGCCGCGCAGTACGTCGCGTTCCTGCAGCGCTGGCAGCACGTCGCCGCGCCGGCGCGACTGCACGGCATCGACGGAACGCTGCAGGTGGTGCGGCAGCTCGAAGGCTACGAGATTCCCGCGGTCGCCTGGGAAGAGCAGATCTTGCCGGCGCGCATCGCCGGCTATCGACCGGAATATCCTCGACCGCCTCTGCTACGCGGGCGACGTCATGTGGGGACGGCTCTCGCCGCATCCCGCGCTCGAGCCGGGACCGGCGCGGCGACCGCGGCCGCGTGCGGCCGACGCGCATCGCGCCGATCGCGCTCTTTCTGCGCGCGAGCGCCGAAGAGCTGATCGTGCGCCGCGAGAGCCGATCGTTCCGCGCTCTCGCACGCCGCGCGCGAGATCCTCGATCAAATCGAGCTGATGCGGGCGCCGTTCTTTGCCGAGATCGTGCGAGCGACCAAACGTTTGCCGAGCGAAGTCGAAGAGGCGCTCTGGCAGCTGGTCGCCGCCGGGCTCGTGACGGCCGACGGGTTCGACGCGCTGCGGTCGCTCAGCGACGCGAAGCGCCGCTTGGGCGAGAAGGGCCTGCGCGCGCGTCCGCGCTCGTCGAGCGGGCGTTGGACGCTGTTATCGGCGACGACGCGACCGGATCGACCGCGATGCGTTCGCGCGGCGATTGCTCGCGCGCTGGGGCGTGGTCTTTCGCGACGTCATTGCGCGCGAGAGTCTCGCGCCGCGCTGGCGCGAGCTGCTGCTCGCGCTGCGTCGCCTGGAGGCGCGCGGTGAGATTCGCGGCGGGCGTTTCGTCGCTGGATTCGTGGGCGAGCAGTTCGCGCTGCCCGAGGCGGTCGATGCCCTGCGCGCCGCGCGGCGCGCAGGGGAGGTCGCCGACCGCGTCGCGCTGGGCGCTTACGATCCGCTCAACCTCGCCGGCATCATCTTACCGGGGGCGGCGGCCTAGCACTTCGAGCCGGCCTGTTGGCCGGAGTAGATCTCGATGAACCCGCTAGCCTTCACGGGGACCTGCTGACCTTTGAGCAGCGTGCCGATGCCTCCGATCGCGCCGCCGTACTTGCCTTTCGTCGCAATCGCGTAACACGGCGTCAACTTAATCGGAATCGAGAAGACGATCGCTTCGCCGAACGCCGTGTACGTTGTGCCGGGAACGATCTTCTTGGACTCAAGGCCACCGCCCGCGGTCGAATTCGAGCCAAACGTCGTGCCGTTCGACAGGGCGAGCTGCAGGTAGAAGATCGCGGTGCCCGTGCCCAGCTCGGGAAGATGGGCGTAGTTCGTCGTGCTGCTGATAAGGCCCAGCTTCACCGACGGGTTGGCGCTTGGATACTTGACCTTTCCGCCGAAGCCGCCGAACGCGGGAATGCAAAAGGACCCGCCCGTGGTGGAGAGCGTGACCGTGAGCGACGCGTACTGCTGGGTCGTTTTCTGGCCCTTGCACTTGGGCGGCGTCTTATCGGGAAGGATCGATTGCGATATTTGACCGCTCGGCGCGGAGAGCGACGGTGCGGAGGGGATCCCCGCGCCTCGCTGCGCGCACGACGGCAGAGCGGCGGCCACGAGAATGACGAGCGAGCCCCGCAGATAGAGGCGAAGGGGTGACATAGGTTAACCTCCGAGTGATTCCAAAACCGGTGATGGTCCCACGTGGCCAATACGATAGGGGTGCGGCGAAGCCTCCGTCGTAACCCAAATCCATGATAGCCAGGCCGTCGGTCGTCCTCGCGTCGTTGGGAACGCTCGCCTTGACCGCCTGCGGCGCGAGCGGTGCGAGTGGCGGAGGGAGCACGCGCGCTCTGCCGGCCGCACCCGCCGTCGCGCAGCCCGCCACCGGCAATCCCGTGCACAAATACATCAAGCATGTGATCGTCGTGATTCAAGAAAATCGCAGCTTCGAGAATTTCTTCGCCGGTTATCCGGGCGCCAACGCCCCGTTGACCGGCATGGCAAACGGTCAAACGATACAGCTGGCGCCGATCACGTTCAAGGGGCCGGACATCCGGCACGACTGGGCGTCGGCACTGGCCGACTGGGACGGCGGCAAGATGGACGGCTTTTACCAGTTCGGCTCGAGCAAGTACGGTCAAGACGTCGCCTATTCGTACGTCGAGCAGTCGCTGATCCAGCCATACTGGGACATGGCAAATCAATACGTGCTCGCCGACGCGATGTTTCCCACCGAGTTTGGCGGCAGCTTCACGGCGCACCTCACCTTGGTCGCCGGCACCGATAACATCAACCCGAAGAAGGCCGAGGTCGACATCCCGAACGGGCCCCCGCCGCAAGACTGCGACTCGCCGCCGGGCGTCACGACTTTCTTCATCACGCCGGATCGAAACGTGCACCGCAACGGGCCATTTCCGTGCTTCACGCAGTGGAAGACCATGGCGCAGACGCTCGATCACGCCGGGGTCTCGTGGAAGTACTATGCGACGCAGCTCGTCGGTGCCGGCATGTGGGAACCGTTCGAGGCGATCAAGTACGTCCGCGACGGCCCCGACTGGAACAAGAACATCATCGTTCCGCAGACGACGATCCTGACGGATCCCGAAAACAAGAACCTTGCGGCCGTCTCGTGGGTGTCGCCCAGCGTGCAAGATTCGGATCACCCGGAGAGCCAGAGCGACGCCGGTCCGTCGTGGGTCGCATCGATCGTCAACGCGGTCGGCGGGAGTTCGTACTGGAAATCGTCGGCGATCATCGTGCTGTGGGACGACTGGGGCGGCTGGTACGACAACGCCGCGCCGCCGCAGCCCGACTTCCGGGGACTTGGGATCCGCGTGCCCTGTCTGATCATTTCGCCGTACGCGCGGAAAGGCGCGTCGGGGCCCGGCTACGTGTCGCACACGCAATACGAGTACGGCAGCATCCTGAAGTTCATCGAAGAAGCCTACAACCTGCCGTATCTCGGATCGACGGCGGCAGGCTACACCGACCGCCGCGCAACCAGCATCGAAGACGCGTTCGACTTCACGCAAAAGCCGCGTAAGTTCACGCCGTTCGGTTCGAAGTATCCGGCGGCGCGCTTCATCAAAGAGCCGCCCTCGCACGACCCGGTCGACACCGAGTAGTTCGCCGGGCACCGGCCGATGAGCGGCGGCATGATGAGCGGCGGCCTTACGTGGACGGCGCTCTTTTTGCTCGGGTGCTACCACGGTATCAATCCCGGCATGGGATGGCTCTTCGCGGTTGCGCTCGGGCTGCAGCAGCGCCGCATGGCTGCGGTTTTGACGGCGATCGTTCCACTCGCGCTGGGTCACGTAGCCTCGGTCGCGATCGTAGCGATCGTCGCGCTCTTCGCTGCAATGGAGCTGCCGCATGCGATCGTGCAGCGCGCGTCGGCCGGCGTGCTGCTGACGTTCGCGGCCTATCGGCTGATTCGAGCGCGTCACCCGCGCTGGGTGGGCATGCAAGTAGGCTTTTGGGGCCTCGCGATGTGGGGATTCATCATGTCGACGGCGCACGGCGCGGGGCTCATGCTCGTGCCGTTCCTGACGACGAACGCGAGTTTCGCACCGGGCTTACTAATGGTCGGCGTTCATACTTGCGGCTACTTGTTGTCGCTCACCGCCGTCGCGGTCGTCGTGTATGCGAAGTTCGGCGTGAGCTTTTTGCGCAGCGCCTGGTTCAACCTGGATCTCGTTTGGGCGGTGGCGCTCTTCGTTACCGGGCTCGTAGCGCTCTTCGCGTAGCTGGGACCGTCGCTCCAAAGGAGTTGCTCCGGCCGCACGCAAGGCTACGGTCATTATGCAGCTGAAGCCGGATCCAACATTTTACGCCTCGGCCAAGGACGCGATGAACGCCCCTCCCGAGGGCCTTGCTTACGTTGCTTTGTTGAGCGCGAGCGGAAACGGCGTGCCCGACGCGCTCGCGGTCGTCGACGCCGATCCGGCGTCGCCGGCGTACGCGACGCGAGCTCGGGCGCGTGGAGCTGCCGAATACCGGCGACGAACTGCATCATTTCGGCTGGAACGCCTGCAGTGCCGCGCTCTGCCCGTACGCGCCGCACCCGCACGTCGAGCGGCGTTATCTGATCGTGCCGGGCCTGCGCTCGTCGCGCATCCACATCATCGACACGAAGCCCGATCCCGCGCAGCCGCGGATCGTGCGAGGTGATCGAGCCCGAAGAGCTCGTCGAGCGCTGCGGATACACGCGTCCGCACACCGTCCACTGCGGTCCCGACGCCATCTACGTCAGCGCGCTCGGCAACGCCGACGGCGACGGGCCGGGCGGCATATTCATGATGGACTGCGACACGTTCGACAGTCATCGGACCGTGGGAGAAGGATCGCGGGCCGCAGTACCTGGCCTACGACTTCTGGTGGCACCTCGGCCACGACGTCATGATCACGAGCGAGTGGGGCACGCCGAACATGATCGAGAACGGCCTCAATCCGAAGCTGCTGCTCGGACGGACAAGTACGGACACCACCTGCACTTCTGGGATCTGCGCGCGCGGCGCAACGTTACCAGGCGATCGACCTCGGCGCCGAGCAGCAGATGGTGCTCGAACTGCGTCCGTCGCACGATCCCGACGAAGACCTACGGCTTTGCGGGCGTCGTCATCTCGCTGAAAGATCTGTCGAGCTCGATCTGGCTCTGGCACCGCGACGGCGGAGCGTGGGAGGTCGAAGAAGGTCATCGAGATCCCGGCGGAGCCGGCCGATCCCGCGACAGCTGCCCGATATGCTCAAGGGCTTCAGCGCCGTGCCGCCGCTGCTGAGCGACATCGATCTCTCGCTCGACGACCGCTACCTGTACGCATCGTGCTGGGGCACCGGCGAAATGCGGCAGTACGACGTGAGCGATCCGTTCGATCCGAAGCTCGTCGGCTCGGTGCACATCGGCGGCATCGTGCGGCGCGCGCCGCCATCCGTCGGATCCCGGACAAGCCGCTCAACGGCGGCCCGCAGATGGTCGAGATCAGCCGCGACGGCGCAGCGCGTCTATTTCACGAACTCGCTCTACCGCAGCGTGGGACGATCAGTTCTATCCGGACGGCATCGACAGCTGGATGGTGAAGCTCGACGTCAAGCCCGACGGCGGCGATTGCGCTTCGACTCTAAGTTCTTCGTGCGAGTTCGACGCGGAGCATCGCGTCGCACCAAGTCCGCCTGCAGGGCGGCGACGCGTCGTCGGACTCGTACTGCTATTCCTAGGGAGCCGGCTGGGCGGTGGAGCTCTTCAGACGCGCTTCGCCGGCGGTAGCGAGCGCGTCGAGGTCCTTGAAGGTGGCGTACTCGGCGGCGGTCGGCCGCGCGTACGCGCTCTCCAGCGAGTTCAGCAGGAACGCCAGCTGCTCGCGAATCTTCGTGTCGTGCATGACGTCGGCCTCGCTCGAATGAACGTCGAGCATCACCATCGCCGCAATTGCGTCGTTCGCCGCGGCGCGTCCGGCCGGCGGCAGCTTCGCGCTAGCGTCCATCGCCGCGGCGATCGCGCGATCGAGACGATCGATCGATTGCAGGATCTGCTGCTCGAGTGCGAGCCGCGCCTCTAAATCGCCCGCCGCGGGATGGACGCGCGGATCGAGCCGGACCGTGAGCGGCGCGCGCAGCGTTGCGCGCCGTACTGCAGCGACGACGGTGTAGGTGCCGGGCACGATCGTCGGACCGTCGGCGGTGTCGGCGAAGTCGTCGGTGGGCGTCGGTGCGGTAGCCCGGCAAGTCGTAGGCCGGCGCGTAGCGCAGATCCCAGTGAAAGTAGATTCACGCCGGCCGTGACCGTGGTCTTGTCGTCGAGTTCGCGGGCCTGCTGTGTCGGACGCGTCGAGGTTCGTCTTCCTGCTCCGGCGTCAGCTTGGGCGCGTGCTTGCTCTTGAGCGTGCAGGGTGAAGCTGCGCACCGTGGCCCCGTTGGCGTCGACGAACGAGAGCGTGAGCGGCGTCTGAGCCGTTGTAGCCGGGCGGCAGGTTGAAGAACACGGCCGCGCCGTACTGCCGGATTGTCGCCGAAGTCGGGATCGCGAAGTTCGCGGCCGCCGTAGGCGTTGCGAGAGCCACGCGGTCTCGGGCGCGAAGAGCTGCGCGCTCGGCGACCGCGTACGTTGCGGTTGGCGCGCGAGCTGTTCGAGCAGCGCGAGGTTGTCGAGAATCCAGAACGCGCGGCCGTGCGTCGCGGCGACGACCTCGCCCTCGCGCGACGTCGATCGGCGAGATCGCGCACCTGCACGCCGGGCAGGTTGAGCGTGAGCGGCTGCCAGTGCGCGCCGCCGTCGAGGCTCACGTAGACCGTGCTGCGCGTGCCGGCGAAGAGCAGGCGCGGCTCGCGCGGATCCTGACGCACGGCGAAGACGTATTGATCGGCGGGCAATCCGTCGGTCGATCGCGCGTCCAATGCGCGCCGTAGTCGGTCGTCTTGTAGACGTACGGATGGTAGTCGTCCCACATGTAGCGCGACGCGGTGAGATACGCGGTGCCTTTGTCGGTGTGCGACGGTTCGATGCGAGCTGATCTGCGCCCACTGCGGCAGCTGCGGCGGCGTGACGAGCGTTCCAGTGCGCGCCGTGATCCGTGGTCACGTG
Organism: Vulcanimicrobiota bacterium; assembly: GCA_963711625.1. Taxonomy (GTDB): domain Bacteria; phylum Vulcanimicrobiota; class Vulcanimicrobiia; order Vulcanimicrobiales; family Vulcanimicrobiaceae; genus Cybelea. The sequence continues at coordinate 2,514,849 of OY970207.1, read as the reverse complement.
CACCAGCCCGTCGGCCGAGCCGGCCCACATGACGTTCGCGTCGAGCGGCGAGACCGCCAGCGACGCGATGTCGGGAAACGTCTCGGCGCCGGTCTGGTCGAGTCGACCGGTCCGCCGCTCGGGCCTTCGGTGCTCGGGTCGTTGCGCGTCAGATCGGGGCTGATGATCTTCCACGTCTGGCCGCGGTCGTCGCTCGTGAAGACGACTTGCGCGGCGACGAACAGCTCGTGCGGATCGGCCGGCGAGAAGAAGATCGGGATGCGTCCAGCCGAAGCGATACTTGCGTCTCGGCCGACGATCGCGCCGGCCATATAGCGCGGCCACGGGCTCACGTTCTTCGGCTCGCCGGTGATGCGGTCGAGCCGCGCGAACGCGCTGTAGTAGCCGCTGCCGTACGTGACGTTCGGGCTTCGCCGGGTTCGGGCGCGACGAAGGTGCTCTCGCCCAGCGCGACCGTGTGCCAATCGCCGAGCGCCGATGCCGCCGTCCGACGGCCGCGCTCGGCCCTTCGAACGCGCCTTCGTCCTGCTGCGCGCCGTAGACGTGGAACGGGAACTGATCGTCGAGCGCGACGTGATAGAACTGGCCGGTCGGCTGATTGTGCTCGCGTGCTCCAGGTCTTGCCGCCGTCGACGGAGACCGTCGCGCCGCCGTCGTTGCCTTCGAGCAGAATCTTCGGGTTGCGCGGATTGATCCACACGATGTGATTGTCGCCGTGCGGCGGCGTCGAGCGGCGTGCAACGTCTTGCCGCCGTCCGTCGATCTTGACAGACGCCGTCGACTTCCGGCGCGTAGGCGACTTCGGGGTTCGTCGGATCGACGTAGATCGCCATGTAGTAGAAGGCCCGCTGGCGCAGCTTCATCTCGCCGTTGACGCGATGCCACGTCGCGCCGCGCGTCGTTCGGAACGGAAGACGCCGCCGTCCTTCGCCTGCACGATCGCGTAGACGACGCGCGGATTGCTCGCCGCGACGGAGACGCCGATCTTGCCGAGCGTGCCGGTCGGCGAAGCCCGGATTGCGTCGAAATCTTCGTCCAGTGCGCGCCGCCGTCGGTCGTCTTGTAGAGCGCCGCTGCCCGGGCCGCCGCTCGTCGAGCTTCCACGGCGTGCGCTGCGCCTGCCACATCGCGGCGTAGAGCGACGTCGCGGATTGCTGCGGATCCATCACGAGGTCGATCGCCGCCGGTCTTGTCGTCGACGAAGAGAACCTTGCGCCACGTCTTGCCGCCGTCGGTCGTTTTGAAGACGCCGCGCTCGGCGTTCGGCTTGAAGACGTGTCCCATCGAAGCCGCGTAGACGACGTTCGGGTCGCGCGGGTCGATCGCGAGCTTGGCGATCATGTGCGTGTCGCGCAGGCCGGCGTACGTCCACGTCTTGCCGGCGTCGGTCGTCTTGTAGATGCCGTCGCCGGTGTCGAAGTCGCCGCGGATGTCGGTCTCGCCGGTGCCGGCGTAGATGACGTTCGGGTTCGACGGCGCGACCGCGAGCGCGCCGATCGGATCGGCGATGCCGGGAATCTTGCCGTCGGTGATGTTCGTCCAGCTGCAGGCCGTAGTTGGTGCTCTTCCAGACGCCGCCTTGCACGCCGCCCATATAGAACAGATTGGGCTCGCTCGGCACGCCGGCGACCGCGACGACGCGCCCGCCGATGTACGGGCCGATGCTGCGCCACTGGAGCTTGCTCATCAGTCGCTGCGCCAGCGACGCGGAGTCGGCCGCCCTACCGGCAACCGGGGCAGCGACGAAAGCGAGGGCCAGTGCGGCGGCAATAAAACGCTCCATCCGTGGGCGTTTCGGCCTCGAACGCGCTACTCTTTCGCGTCGGTCAGTGCTGCGTCGCGCTCGGAACGGGTGACGGGATGGGCGTTGCCGCTCCGTGCGTGTCGAAATATATGACGCGTTCTGCGCCGCCGTCGGTGCACCGAGCGTGGATCACGGTGTAGGCCATGGGGTCCTTCGTCGCATCGTTCGCCTTGAGATCGAGCGACGTTTCCTTCCAGTGGCCGCCGTTGCCGCATCGGTTCATCGCAAGATAACCGTCGATCCAGATCGAATTGAAGATGAAACTCGAGGGGTGGATTCGGATGGCGGTCGCGACCGTCGCGCCGTCGTTGGGAGCGACGGGTGGGCCCGCGGTGAAGGTCTGCCGGACCGCCTGCGCCGCGACGAGCTGAATGAACCCGAGTTTGTCGGAGTAGAACTCATAGATCCAGGCGTAGTCCCCGGCACGGTACCAGAGGTCGACCGATCCGTCGTCGGAGTTGGTGCTCGTGCGCACCGGCGCTCCCAGCGTCGACCGCACTTGATTCGAGGTCATCCCGAACGAGATGCCGCGAGCATCCGTGTAGGGAGCTGCCTTCGTTCGCTGTACCACGGTCACCGACGTCGCGGTGCCGTTCTTGACGAGCACGTCGAGGTAATAACCGCCGTCGCCCTCGAGGTAACGCCAGATCGTGGATCCGCCCGCGCCGGCGACTTGGATAGGATCGCCCAGCTGCAGCGTCAGCGATGCCAGCGGCTGGCCGAGCGTAATCCCTTCGAACTGCACGCTCCCCGCCGATGAAGCGGCCGGCGCCGGGACGGCGGGTGCCGGCGTCTGCGCGTTGGCCACGCTAGGGCAATAGAACAAGGCGGCCAGTATGACGACCGACGGGCGCATGCTACCGCCTTTTCCTGGCGAGCGTTGAGGACTCCGCTTTCGCCGCGGCGAACGCATGCCGTGATGAAAAGCAAGCGCCTTTTGTGGCTTGCCGTCGTTGCCGCTTTGCTGTGGGCCGGCGCCGGCGCGCCCCGCATCGGGCTTGGCGCCGTGGGGAAACCGCACGCGCCGCCGTGCGGCGTTCCGGACTCGGCGCGCACGCTCGTCGAGCCGCCGGACGTCGAGGTGTGGACGCTGCCGACCAACTCGGAGGGCGATCACGAGCTCATTCTCTCGGTTCACACCGACGGGACGCGCTTTTGCTATAAGTATCAATGGAACGGCGAAACGCAAACCGTCGCGCCGACGATTCGAGTGCGCCGCGGCGAGCGCTTCGCGGTGCGCATCGTCAACGATATCCCCGGGCCGAGCCGCGCGGCGCATCTGCCGTCTGCCGCGATCCTGCCGTGCCGCCCCATGGACATGCCGCCGGCTCCGACGGTGCACTACGCCGGCTATTTGAACCACACGATCGACGACCGGTTGATGCGAGTGCCGCCGATCGACACGAACCTTCACCTGCACGGCTTCGAAGGCCCCGCCGATCAGGAGAACGTCTTCCTCTCGACGCTGAGCACGCCGGCGCACGCGTGTGAGTACCGCATCACGATCCCCGCAACGCAGCCGCCGGGAACGTACATCTATCATCCGCACGCGCACGGCGCGTCCGACGTGCAGGTCGCCGCGGGTCTGGCCGGCGTGTGGATCGTCGAACCCGACCAGCCGCAGCTTCCGCGCTCGGCCGAGCACGTGCTGGTGCTACGCTATCGGATGCCGCTTGCGCTCGATAACCTGTTCGCACCCAGCAGCGAAGACGGCGCCTTCGCGGCCGACGCAATGGCGCACGAAGTAGCGTTGCCGATCGCGTCGCCGGTCGCCTACGATCCCTTCAACCCTCCACCGTGGCCCGCGACCTATCCGATGAACGAGGGGAAGGTCGCGTCCGACTCAAGCGGTTGCAACGGCCTCGACGCGGACGCCCAGCTCGCGATCGATGGATCGCATACGCCGATCACGCTCCAGGTAGCGGCCGGACGGACGCAGCTGCTGCGCGTGGCCGATGCCACGTCGGATTCCGCCGCACCCCTGCAAATGCGCGATGCCTCCGGGCGCGTCGTCCCGTTGCACGTTGCGGCGCTCGACGGCGTGCCGGTGTCGGGGGACGTGCAGCGTCCCCTCTCGCACTACCTGCCGATGAACGAGGTGATGCTCACCTCGATGGCCCGCGCCGACCTGCTGGTGACGGTCGAAGCCGGCAGCACCCTGACGCTGTCGAAGGAACACTACTGCGAAGGCAAGGACGCCTTCTACCAGCTGCGTCACGATTTGGTGCGCATCGTCGGTGTCTCCGGCGGGGCGGAACGGGGTGTGACGCTCGACTCGACGCCGGTGGATCCCGCCGACACCCCGGCCGCACGGCTGGTGGCCTACGCGCGCGCCCATCCGGCGCTCGTACGGCGCCGAGCCTGGACGTTCACCGAATACATATTTCCGAAGAACGGCAAGCGGAAGGCGCATCAGAGCTATTTTCTGACCGAGACGACCAACAAGAACTTCCACGAACGTCCGTATTGGCCGGTCTTCAAGCACGGCGCGACGGCGCCGTCGAACCCCGACGTCGTCGTCAAACGGGGTAGCGTGGAGGAGTGGTATCTGATCAATGCGACGATGGAGTCGCACGAGTTTCACATGCATCAGATGACCTTCGTTACCGAGAAGAACCCGTACGGCATTCCGACGACGGGCGACACGGCGTTCGTTGGAATAGGTTCTCTGCTGCCGAATAAGCGCGATCCGAACTATCCGCTGATCAAGCCCGGCATCACCAAGATCTTGCTCGACTTCCGCCACGTGCCGCGCGGAACGTTCGTGTTCCACTGTCACATGCTGTTCCACGAGGACCGCGGCATGATGGCGAGCATCCGCGTCGAGTAAGGCCGGACTCTACAACAGCGACTCCCGGCGCGCGTCGAAGCGATAGCACGTTCGCCCGGCGCCGTGACGCCAGAACGGGCCGTCGTCGAGCGGGCGATCGCCGGTTCGCGAGCTGGGCCGCGCGTAGGACGCGCAGAGTTCGTAGCGCGTGGCATCGAGACGCCGGTATTCGTAAGGCGCGCCGGTTACCGGATCGTGCTTCGACGTCGAAAGCCGATCCGGGAGCGGATGCTTCGCGGTGGCGTAGTCGTCGCGCACGTCCTGCTCGATGTGCCGAAGGTCCGCGACGCGCTGGCGGTCGAGCGCTTCGGAGCGCGCGCGGTCGGGAGGCCCCAGCACCATGAGCGCGGCCGCGACCAACAGGATCACGATCAGGATCGTAAAGAACGCGACGGCGCGCTGTAGGTTCACTCGTGCCGCTTCGGCGGTTCCATCGTGAGCAGGTAATACGCGAACACGCCGCCGCCCAGCACCATGAGGCCCAGCGTGTCGAGCAAGAAGTGCGTCGTCAGGTGACCCACGATCCAGCTTTGGATCGTAAGCGCGGCATCGCACAGGATGGTGATCGCCGCGATGACGAGCGCCAGGTACGTCAGCCAGCGCCGGATGGGCGAATAGTAGAGTTCCGGCCGGCGCGCGAGCTCGCGCGCAATCGTCGCGTGCACGAACGCGAAGATGGGGAAGGCCACGACGATCATGGCGACCTGCCACGCGATGTCGTCGCGCAGCGAGCCGCCTTCGTAGGAGAGCGGGTCGGGGAACCAACGCCGCACGAGATCGTCCCAAATCTGCCAGAGGGCGACGGTCCAGAATCCGAGCGTGATGAAGTTGAGCAGATAGAAGAAGGCGTCGCGGGCGGCGCCGGACGATTGATCGCGGACCGGCACGGCGACGCCGAGCGCGCCGGCATAGTAGTCGGAGAGCGCGCGATAGATCCGGCGTTCGGACCATCCGCTTTGCCGCAGGATGCCGACGAGCGAGTCGTCGGGAACGCCGCGTTCCTTCGCCTGGCTTACGAAGGCGAAAAGTGAATCGTTTGCCACCCCGTCAGAGTAGAGGAAAACATGCGTAATAGCCTGCTCCTAGCCGGTCTGGGACTCGTGCTGTTGGCGGCGGGGCTCTCGGTGTGGGCGTATCCCCAACTGCCCCCGCACGTGCCGACGCATTGGGACCTTGCGGGCCACGTCAACGGATACTCCTCGCGCCTCTTCGCGGTGGTTCTCGTTCCGGCGATCGCGGCATTCACGTGGGTCTTGACCATCGTCTTGCCGGCTATATCGCCGCGGAAGTACCGGTTCGACGGTGCCGCCGCGAATGCGTTCTACGAAGCGATGATCGCTGTACTCGCCGTGTTGGTGGCCGTCCACTACGTATTGCTGCGGGCCGAGCTCACGCACACGGAGCCGCCCACGGTAGTGCTTCTTGGTCTGATCGGTCTGTTGTTGACGGTGATCGGCATCCTCATCGGCAAGGTGCCGAAGAACTTCTTCATGGGCGTCCGCACGCCGTGGACGTTGGCGAGCGACGAGGTGTGGCTGCAAACCAATCGCCTCGCCGGCCGGCTCAGTGTCGTCGGAGGCCTGGCGATTATCGTCTTGAGCGTCTTCCCGCTGGTCTGGACTATCGGCCCGCTCATCGCGATCTTTCTGGTGATCGCCCTCGTTCCGGTGACCTACTCGTACGTGCTCTATAAGCGCATCGAGGGATTCGGCTCCGACTAGGGCGGCCCGGTATATCCCGGCTTGTACGGCGGCCCCACGCCGCCGGATAGGATAAGCGGCGCGCGCGGCGGCGATTGGAAATCGAAATCGCTGCGCAGGTCGCCGAGCTGTGGCGCGTTTTCGGCGACGCCGTCGCGCGGATCGGGACGGCCGTCGGTCGCGGGGTCGATTCGCTGACCGCCCAAAAAATCGTCTTCGATGAACTTGACGTACGCGTCGTGGCTGAGCGTCTGGTGATCCACGTAGCCCTTGCGCGCGTACGCGCCGATCACGATGCCCGGCACGCGCAGGCCGTAGCCGAAGTAGTTAACGTCGGGCGGCGCAACGTGATCGTAGAATCCGCCCCAATCGTCCCAGCTCAAGAAGATTGCGGTCGATTTCCAGTACGGACTGCGCGCCACCGCGTTGACGATACCGGTGACGTAGTCCATGCCGGTGCTGATGCGGCCCGGCGGGTGCTCGCTGTAGCGGTTTCCGGGAGTGAGCCACACGACGGCGGGCAGTTTGCCGGCGCGCACGTCGCTGAAGAAGAGCGACGTGTCCTTGATGTTGGCCAGCTGGCCGGTCTGCTTGACGTCGTCGAACTTCGGCAGTGGGTTCCAGATGCCGGGGGTTCGCGCGCTCTGCGGCTGCAGTTTGCAGCTGCTCTGATCGTTGATGCAGTCGGGCTCGAAGCCGTCCATCACGTAGTACGCCCACGAGACGTGGTGCGCGTGCAAGAGGTAGGTGAGATCGGTCCAGGGATAGTCGGGACGCCCCGGTATCGCCTTCACGCCGCTGCTGAGGTCGTGCGGGATGTCGTTGAGGTTGAAGTACGTTCGTTCGGGCTTGCAGCTCGCGGGGTCGCCGATGGTCGCGCACGACGCGGCCCACTCCGAGACCATGTAGAGGTGCGCGGGCAAGCTCCACGACCGCACGGGCTCGAACATGCGGTCCTGCAGCACGAAGTTGCGTGCGTAGGCCCAGTAGTTGGGGAGGTCGTTCTCGGTGTGGTAGCCCATGACCGTGCGCTCGTGGCCCTTGACGACGCAGGTGGGAATGTTGGTAGGGCAGCCGCCCGCACGCGTCGCGCCCTGCAGGATGGCGATGAAGCCGTCCATTTTGCCGCCGTCGATGACGCGGTCGGCCGCCTCGGCGCCGTGCGGACCGCCCATGTTCTCGTCGTTCGCATCGTGGTACGGCGCGACGCACGTCTTCGTCGCCGGATCCGGCACGCACACCGTCGGCACGCCGTCGCGCATGGGGATGCCGTCGGCGCCCGGATAGGTGCCGAAGTAATTATCGAACGAACGGTTCTCTTGCATGATGACGATCACGTGCTTGATCTTGTGGATGCCGTCGTCGCTCGGAACGGGCCCGGCAGCTGCGCGCAACGGCGGGCGTGCTGCGCTGCTCGCGGCGAGGAGAAGAACGAGCGCGGCTGCGAACGAGAGCGCGATGCGAAGCATAGCGATACGGTTCGAAAGCTTGCGCGGCGCGCCTTCCGCGCTGCACGCCGGCGAGGGAAAGGGTGCATAGCGGAGAAAGCAGCAGGCGTTCGCTCGCGGGTCACGGGGACTGCGCGAAAGACGACACGTCATACATCGCCGGCACGAACATGGAGTTTACTAACCGATGCGGCAATTGAGGAACCTCCCGGCATGGCGCGGAGCGCTCGGGTTAGTGCTGTGTGCGTCGTGCGTGCTGCCGGCAAGCTGCAGCGGCTCCGGTGCCGCGGAACCGCTGAGCCTCATAAGTTCGCACACGATGCGCGACGCCTCCGCCGCACGCGTGGGCTCTTGGATGTCGCCCGAAGCGAAGAGTAAAGACTTGTTGTACGTCTCTGATGTAAACGATAACGACGTAGTCGTCTACAACTACCAGACCGGAAGCCAAGTCGGGCTCTTGACGGGGTTCGCCGAGCCGGCGGGGCAGTGCGTCGACGCGCGGGGCGACGTTTGGGTCACGAACTCCTCCGGCGATCAGGTCGTCGAGTACGCCCATGGCGGCTCCGCACCGATGACGACGTTGACGACCGACGGTGCAGGCGCCGGCTGCTCCATCGATCCGCGAACCGGCGACCTCGCGGTGGCGAACTCGTTTTCGAGCGGCCACGGCAGCGGCGACATCCAGATCTTCAAGAACGCCTCGGGCACGCCGGTCGACTATACCAACGTCGTAGGATGCGACGCCGTCTACGCGCCCGGCTACGACGATAAAGGCAACCTGTACTTCGAGGCGCTCGCGGGCTCGTATAAAGTCTGCGAGCTCGCCGCGGGATCGAACGAGATCGTTCCGGTCGAGCTTTCCGAGACGATCGACAAGGCCGGGAGCGTTATGTGGGATGGCCGGCACATCACGATTGCGGTGCTCGACTACCAGGGCACTACGCACACCGCGATCTATCAGGCGAAGCGCCGAGGGACCGGCAAGCTCATCGTCGTGGGCACGACGATCTTGGGCGACGCGTGCAATGGCGTGGACGCCCTGGTGGCGCAACCATTCATCGTCGGGAAGAAGAACACGCCGGTGAATACCGAGCGCGGCAAGACGATCGTCGGAGCAAACTACTCGTGCGCGCGGAGGTTCGATCGCTGGTCGTATCCCGCCGGCGGCCAGCCGGCGCGCAGCGGCGACGCCCCCGACGAGGTCGGCGGCAACGCCGTCAGCCTGGCGACGGGCGTTCGTTAAACACTCGGTAATGCGAGCGACCGCCTATCGCTGCTGCCTTGTCCTGTGGCTGATCGCCGCCGCGGGCGGCGCGGCGAGTCCGGCACCGGCGTTTCAGTTCGGCACTCACGAGCGAGCCGCACTCGACCGGGCGATGCCCGAGCTGGCCGCCCGCGTGTTCGAGGTCTATCGCGAGCCGGATCGCCGCACGTATCTCGACAATGAGTTCCGGCTCGAAATCGTCGCCAAGCGCTACGCGGCGGCAGCGACGACGCTTGCGGAGTTGCGACGCTACGACGACCCGGCGTCGCCGCGCTCGTCGACGAACTACTCGCAGTATCTCATCTACGTGCGCGCCAAGCGGCTGGGAACGCCGCAGGCCGGCTTCGATGCGGCGTTCGTGCGGGCGTTCCGCGAGATCGTCGACCCGCTCGACGACCGGCGGGCGGCGTTCGTCGTCCGTCGCTTCAAAGTGCTCGCCCCGCTGCACGCCAACGTCGAGGCCGACCTCGCGCGCCTGAAAAATGCTACGTCGCTGAGCTTGACCGAGGCGCTGGCGCTCGTCCGCGATTACCAAAACGACGCGATGTACCGGCAGTTCGCGCCGCAGGCGCCGGCGTCGATCGCGCGCGACGACCGGCGCCGCTATCTTATCGACCAGAACGTTTCGATCGCGATGCCGGACGGCCGGTTTTCGTGCGCGTTCGTCGTGCGCCCGCGCCACGCGCGCACGCGTCTGCCGGCGCTGCTCGAGTACTCGATCTACGCGGATCGGCGCCTCGTCTACGACGACGCGCGACTGTCGGCCGCCTTCGGCTATGCCGGCGTGCGGGCGTATACGCCCGGAACGGCGTGCAGCACGGGACCGATCGTGCCGTACGTCGGCGAGGGCGCGCACGCGGATGCGGCGATCGAATGGATCGCTCGCCAGCCGTGGAGCGACGGGCGCGTGGGGATGTATGGCGGCAGCTACAACAGCTTCGCGCAGTGGGCCGCGGCCAAGCATCGCCCGCGGGCGCTGCGGGCGCTGATGCTCTCGGTCGCCAATGCGCCCGGCATCGACACGCCGATGGAAGGCAACGTCTTCGAGAGCTGGGTCTATCCGTGGCCGCACTACGTGACGGCCGGCCGTTGGCTCGACGCGAGCAGCGAGGGCGATCCGCAGAAGCTAGTGGATCTCGAGCGGCGCTGGTACGTCAGTGGACAGCCGTATCGCGCGATGAGTCGCCTGAGCGGAACGCCGAACCCGATCTGGGACGGATGGCTCGACCATCCGAGCTACGACGCGTTTTGGCAGAGCCTCGTACCGTTCGGTCGCGAGTTCGCGGCGATCGACATTCCGGTGCTGTTCACCGACGGCTACCTCAGCGGCCAGAACGTCGGCGGTTACTATTACTACGCGCAGTATCGGGCGAACAACCCGGCGGCGCCGGCGTATCTTGTGCTCGGACCGTACGACCATCTCGCCGGCCAGTTCGGGACGGTCACCTCTCTTGGCGCCGACGCCGACGCGATCGGCGGCATTCCCATCGACTCGGCCGCGCACATCGACATCGAGTCGCTGCGCTACCAATGGTTCGACCACGTGTTCAAAGGCGCGCGCAAGCCGGCGATCTTGGCAGGCTACGTGAACTACGAAGTGATGCACGGCAACCGCTGGGAGCACGAGCCGAGCATTGACGCCATGAGGGCGCAGACGATGCGAATCGATCAGGGCGCCGATCGGGTGCAGACGATCGACTTTCGCGACCGCTCCGACGTCGATCGCACGCCGCCCCCGAGGGGGATCGACACGTATCTCGGCTTTACATACGAGAGCGGCCCGCTCGCGCACGCGATGGAGCTAAACGGCGTGTTTAGCGGCGTGCTCGACTTCGTCTGCAACAAGCGCGACTTCGACTTCGACATTACGCTGTTCGGCCTCGACGATCGCGGCCAGTACGAGGAGATCACGAACTACATGGCGCGCGCGAGTTACGTGAGCGATCGGACGACACGGCATTTGCTCCAGCCGGGCGCGCGGACGCGGCTCCCCTTTACGAGCAGCCGGATCACGAGCTGGCGCCTCGCCGTGGGCAGCCGCATCGTGGTGCTGGTGAACGTGATCAAGGATCCGGGGTATCCGATCAACTACGGCACCGGTGGCAACGTGGCGGACGAGAGCATCGCCGATGCCGGAGCGCCGTTGCAGATCCGTTGGTTCGGCGACAGCTTCGTGGCGCTGCCGATGCGGGATGCGGGCGCCCTTAGCGAGGCTGATCGTTCGGCTACCGGAAGGTTCGCGCTCAATGCTTTATTTGAAATCCATTCCCGGCAGCGCGGCGGCGCACGACGTCGTTGGTGAACGGGGCGTCTGCAAGAACGACCGAAATATCCGCTGCGCACATGGCGACTGCACGATCACCCAATGCGCGATGCCGCGGATACGAACGTAGGTCGAATTCGGCAGCGTGGCGGCGGCGTATCGTCCCCATTGCGCGCCGGTCTTTGCGTCGACCGTGCCGGACACGATTAAGGTTGGGATGCTGCTGCGCACCCTGATCCGCTGCGACAACGGCCCCGGCGGGACGTGCCAGACCTTGCATAGTTCGTGCTCGAACGGCAGCTGAGGAGCGTGGATCAGCAGAGAGTCCGCAAACGTTGGGTAGACGTCTTTTCCAGCGCGCAGGATCGCCGGCGGCGATCCGAACGGCGTCCACTCCCGGCACACGACGCTCTGCGTCATGCCGAGGGCCTGCTCTGGGACGGCGGCGACGTGCGCTGCCGCCGTCCGATCCTCCAAAAATCTCCGCGGATTGCCGTTGGCAAGTTCGGTAATGGCTCGCGGCACGTCGACCGTCTTTGGCCTGTTTCCGACCAGCATGTTGACGATGGTGCCTCCGTCCAACACGACTTTCACCGGTTTTCCACCGTGTGGCGGAACGACACTGCGGACGAGCGGCTGCGATTCTAGGCGTTGAACGATTCGTGTGAACTTCGCGGCGAGGTCAGGGTACCGGCGGAGGCATTTGGGCTGCGCGCGGCACTCGTTGAAGATGGTGGTGATTCCTTCGCGTGCGCTGCTCCACGTCCAGGGAAGCGTCACCATGTCGGGCGGAACGACCGAGTCCAGTATGACCGTACGGATTCCGTCGGGATGATCGCGCATCAACGAGAGCGCGAGATCGGTGCCATAGGAGTAACCGTACACGTTCCAGTGATGCAGCCCCAGCGCTCGCCGGAGATCCACGAAGTCGTCTTCGTTCTCCGTCGTGTTATAGGCGCTGAGATCGATGCCTTGACGAACGAGCCGGTCGTGGCACGCCGCCGCCGCCGTCGCTTGCGCTCGTCCGGTCGACGGCGCATCGTAGACGAGGCTGACTTGACGCGCGTAGTAGCGGTCGAGCTCGGGACAGTTGAGATCGGGTTGGCCGTACAGCGTTCCTCGCTGGCTCATGATGATGAGATCGCGATCGTTGTTGATTCCGGCATCCACCAAGAACGGCGTGTCGAGAATCGCCGATTCCCCGGGGCCGCCCGCCATGAATACGATGGGGTCCGGAAGGGCGGGCTTTGCGCGTGACGGCACGATCGCGACCGCGAGGCGGACGAGCCGACCGTTGGGCTTCAACCGGTTCTCCGGCACGACGAGAAAGCCACAATGGGCGTGCCCCAGTGCCTTGATCGGTTCCGGAGTCTTCGGACACGGAGCGGTTTGGAATAGCGGTGTAGCCCGAGCGTTATGACCGGTCGCAAAGAGCGACGCAGCAATGAGCGGCAATACCAAGGCAAATCGCATGCTTGCGCTGGTCCGCCCGATCTAGCTACATCCGCTCGTTGCGCCGCAGGAGTCGCACTTCTCGCACGCGCCGTTGCGCACCATCGTCAGCTGGCCGCATTCGGAACACGCGTTGCCCGTGTAGCCCTTGGCCTTCGACGCGCTGATCGCTTCGGTCCGCGCGAGCGTCGCCGTCGCAGTGCCGCCGCCGTTGCTGCTCGGATGGTATTGCGGCGCCGGCGGATCGTGAGCCACCGGTGTGCCGCCGCCACTTTGGGGCGGCTCTTGTCCGGGATGCAGATGCGTGCTGACCGGATGCAGCTTTTCCGCTACGCCTGCCGGCCGTACTTGCACGCCGGCCTCTTCCTCGGCGATGTAGTCAACCTGCGCCTCGGGGCCCATCGCGTCCATCTGCATCGATGGCTGCACGTGCGCCAGGTCGTAGCGGCCGAGATAGCTGACGGCGAGCTCGCGGAAGATGTAGTCGAGGATCGACGTCGCCATCTTGATGTGATCGTGGCCGATGACCGGGCCGTTGGGCTCGAAGCGCGTGAACGTGAAGGCCTCGACGAACTCCTCGAGAGGCACGCCGTGCTGCAAGCCCAGTGAAATCGCGATCGCGAAGTTGTTCATCAGTGAGCGGAAGGCCGCGCCCTCCTTGTGCATGTCGATGAAGATCTCGCCCAGCTGGCCGCCCTCGTACTCGCCGGTGCGCAGATAGACCTTGTGGCCGGAGATCGTCGCCTTCTGCGTGTAGCCGCTGCGGCGCTGCGGCATCGGCCGGCGCTTGGCGATGTAGCGATAGACGAGCTTCTCGGCGATCTGCAGCGGCGTGGCGAACGGCTGCGGCTGGCCGACTGACGGGGCTTCCTCGTCAGTGGAATCACCGCCGAAGTCATAGCTCGTGGCGAGCGGCTGCGACAGCTTCGATCCGTCGCGATACAGTGCCACCGCTTTGATCATTCGCTCCCACGAATAGCGATATGCTTCCTTGACGTCGGCTATCGTGGCGGTTTGCGGCAAATTAATCGTTTTGCTAATTGCGCCTGAAACCCACGGTTGCGCCGAAGCCATCATGTCGACGTGCGCGAGCGGACGGATGTAGCGGGAGCCGTAGCGGCCGCACGGCGTGGCGCAGTCGAAAACGGCCAGATGCTCCTCCTTGAGATAGGGCGCGCCCTCAACCGTCATGCGGCCGCAGATGTGCGCCGACGCCTCCTCGATCTGTTGCGTCGAGAATCCGAGCCCATCGCGCAGTAACGAGAAGTTCCAGTCGTTGAGTTGCTCTTCGGTGAGGCCGAGTTTTTCTTTGCAGAACTCGTCGCCCAGCACGAACTTGTTGAAGACGAAGGGCAACTCGAACGCACTTGCCAGCACAGCCTCGACGCGCGCGATGGCCTCGTCGTCGAACCCCCGTGCCTTGAGCGTCGCCCGATTGATATGCGGCGCCTCTTCGAGTGTCCCGGTGCCTTTCGCGTAGGTCTCGATCTCGTCGATCTGTTCTTGCGAATAGCCGAGCTTGTGCAGCGCGGCGTCCACCGATTGATTGACGATCTTGAAATATCCGCCGCCCGCGAGCTTCTTAAATTTCACAAGCGCGAAGTCCGGTTCGATCCCGGTCGTATCACAATCCATCACGAGACCTATAGTTCCAGTCGGGGCGGTGACGCTCACCTGTGAATTGCGATAGCCGGTTACCTCGCCAAACGACAGCGCTTCATCCCAAACCTTGCGCGCGAGCGCCCAAGTCTTTTGCGTGAAAAGCGTCGGCATGTAGGTAATGGGTTTAACGGTCAGGCCTTCGTATTCGCTTGGATCAGCAGCATATGCGGCCTTGCGGTGATTTCGAATGACCCGCAGCATCGGTTCGCGATTCGCTTCGAATCGAGCGAACGGACCGAGCTGTTGTGCCATCTCGGCGGACGTGCGGTATGCCATACCGGTTTGGAGCGCGTTAATTGCTCCGCACCAACCAAAGCTCTCCTCCGAATCGTACGGCAAGCCCATGCGCATAAGCAGCGTACCGAGATTCGCGTAACCTAGCCCGAGCGTGCGGTACGCGTGGTTCTTTTCTGCAATTCGCTTGGACGGCATTTGGCCCATTGCGACCGAAATCTCGAGCGTCGTGGTCCAAATGCGGGTGGCATCTGCGAATCGCTGCGCATCAAAATTACCATCTGCGGTAAGGAATTTGACGAGGTTGAGGCTCGCTAAGTTACACGCGGTATCATTTATGAACAAAAATTCACTGCAAGGATTGGTTGCTTCGATGCGTTCGTCATTCGAGCACGTGTGCCACTCTTGAATCGTGTCGTCGAATTGCAGGCCAGGATCCGCACACTGCCATGCAGCAACACTGATCTGCTCCCACAAATCGCGCGCTTTAATCCGCTTTACGACGTCGCCGGTGGTTCGGGCCGTCAATAGCCAATCGTCATCCTTGTCAATCGCACCGAAGAACGCGTTGGTCAGGCGGACGGAATTGTTCGAATTCTGCCCCGACACGGTGAGATACGCCTCGGAATCCCAGCCCGTGTCGTATTGCTCGACTTCCAGTCGCGTATAGCCTTGGCGGGCGTAGTCGAGCGCGTTCTGCGCCGCACCCGACGGAATACCAACCGCGATCGCCTCGCGGATCGCACTACGAAGCGACGCGTTTAGCGCTGGGTCGAGTCTTGCGTGATCCGGCACTCGCGTGTCGTGCGCAGCGGAAATGATCGCATTGAGCTGTTTTTCGAATATACGCGAGCCGATTACGAGATCGGCAACCTTACGTTCCTCGCGAACTTTCCAATTCACAAACTCTTCGATGTCGGGATGGTCGGCATTGAGCACGACCATCTTTGCCGCTCGGCGCGTCGTCCCACCGGATTTGATCGCACCCGCCGCACGATCGAACACCTTCAAGAACGACATCAATCCACTCGACGTGCCGCCGCCGGTCAGTTTCTCGCCCGCCGCGCGAAGCTTTGAGAAATTGGCGCCGCTGCCCGATCCGCCTTTGAAGATGCGCGCTTCACGGATCACGCCGTCGAAGATGCCGCCCTCATTGACGAGATCGTCTTCTAGCCCAATGATGAAGCAGTTATGGACGACGACATTTCTGGTAAGAAACGTTCCGCTTTGGGTCTGAATGTCATACACGGGCATCGAACCGAGTGGTTCGATGGAAACGATTCTTGGCAGTCGCTGGGATTTGGGCGCCTTTCCCGGGCGCAAAAAAGTTTCGACTAGCCGGCCCGTCTTCTTTTGGTCGACGAATCCGATCTGCTCGGCAAAGCGTTGGCGGGCCTGCTCGAGTCCGATGATTATTTTTGTAAACGGTTTACGAATTTCATCATAAGGCCCGTACGTATGAATAGTGTGGACGATACCGAGATTGCGCAGCAGCGCGGAGACGTCTTCGCCGAAACCGCGTGATATGGTTCCGAACTCGACTTTTCCGTTAGCTTTTACGCAGCCGTCGGCCTGAAAGAGCGAGCGCAGGTATTCGCAGACGGCTTCGCGCCCCAGGCGCATCACGGCCTTCGGCACGCGAAGCGAATCACTGCGCCGCTGGAGGTCATATCTTTCGACGAACGGCCTCAGGACTTCACCGTAATATCGCCGGCGCGTTACGAGCACAGCGCCGCTTGGTGTTAGTCCGCTCGCTTCGCGGTAGTGACAACTTGCCAAGACGAGATCGGTACTCGCACTTACGTGTTCACGTTCCTCGTCGTTTACCGCCATCGCCTCAAGCGTCAAGCTGCGGTTGGTCCCGTGTTGATATTGGCCGACGAAACCATCGCCCTGCACCCAGCCCGCAAGCGACGCTTCGGCGATGTCGGCGAAGGAGGCAGATCGCTTAAGGATTCCCGTGCGGGTCTTCTCGACGAGGCAGTCATCGATCGTCAGTTCGTCGACGCGCCTCCAAACGGGCTTCTTCGTGCGATTGACGCGAGACAAGACGAGATGATCGCACGTCGCCTCGAGGAAGTTGCCATCCGATAGGTTCACCCGAAATACCGGCTTCGTACCATTGGGCTTCACGGCTACGACCCGCGTGAGTCCGGCGCGGTCGTAGACGAGTTGTCCGATCATCTTCCCTTCGACGATATCACCGATCGGAATTGGACCGTCGGGCGTCGAGACGAGTGCGTGGTGCGGAAGGCACGCGCTGACCTGCGGCCGAGAGTAGGTATCTGCTGAGGGCCGCGACTTGCCATCGGTCGCATCTACGTACCAATGACCCTGCGCCGGACCCGAAATTCCGTACGCCCAATGCAAGCCGGTGTTGAACCATTGCGGCGAGTTCGGCGCGCCGACCTGGCGCGCGAGCATCGCGCACATCTCGTCGTAGTAGACCCGCGCGTCTTGCTCGGAGTCGAAGTAGCCGTGCTTCCAGCCCCAGTAGGTCCAGCAGCCGGCCATCCGGTTGAAGACCTGGCGCGCGTCGTGTTCGGCCCCGAACTGGTCGTCGCGGGGCATCGCCTCGAGGGCCGCGCCGTCGGCGATCGACCGCTGCAGCCACCCCGGCACGCCCTCCTCCGCCACCCGCGCCGTTGCCGTCGGGACGCCCGCCTTGCGGCAATACTTCTGGGCGAGCACGTCCACGGCGACCTGGCTCCAGCCGGTCGGGACCATGACGTCTTTGGCCTCGAAGATCACCGATCCGTCGGGGTTGACGATTCGCGAGGTCCGGGGCTCGAAGGCCACGCCGGCATAAGGGTCGCCGGGGGCAGAATAGATACGCGCAAACTTCATGAGCGGCTCCTCAATATATCGAACGCCTGTTCGACTCCGAGAGATTCGTCGACACCGATATTGGATACCTATTGTGTCATATCGGCGCGTTTACCACAAGATATTGGGGGTACGCTTGAATTCCTTGTGAACCGGTTGTGGCCAGCTTCTGAAATCGGTGGACGGCGTGCGGGCAAGCCGGCGGGCGCGTGGAGCGCGTGTGGACAGTCCCGAGGATACCGGGGATAACCGGTACAAGCCAGACGTAATGTTCGGACCCGATCGCTTCGCGCCGCGGCTTCACGACGTCCCCCACGAGGAGCTCGAGGCGGCCGGTATTCGGGGCCTCATCGTCGATCTCGACAATACGCTGCTCGGCTTTCGCGAGACCGAGCTCGCCCAGGAGCATATCGACTGGGTCGCGCGCGCACACGACCGCGGCTTTCGCATCGTGATGCTCTCCAACAACTTCTCCGAGCGCGTGCGGACGCTCGCCGCCCAGCTCGGCGTCGCGTGCTTCCCCAACGCGCTCAAGCCGCTGCCGTTCGGCTTTCTGCGCGCGAAGCGGTGCTTGGGCATGCGCCGGCGCGAGATCGCCGTTGTCGGCGACCAGCTCTTCACCGACGTCCTTGGCGGAAAGCTCTGCGGGCTGTACACGATTCTCACCGAGCCGATCGAGTCGAAGGACTTTGCGGTGACGCGCGTCTTCCGTTTCTTCGAGCGCATGATGCTGAAGGGGCGCCGGGTATGATGCTCGCGCTGCTCGGCGACCCGGTCGAGCACAGCGCCAGCCCTCGCCTGCACCGCGACCTTCTCGATCAGTCCGGCATCGACGGAAGCTACGTGACCATCCGCGTCCCGTCCGGCGAAGGCGCCGCGGCCGTGCAGCGCCTGCGCGCCGGCGGATTCGTCGGCTGCAACGTCACCTATCCCCTCAAAGAAGAAGCGGCGGCCGCCTGCGAGTCGCTCACCGACGAGGCGCGCCGATCGGGCGCCGTCAATACGATTTTCTTCGGCGCCCGCGTGCTCGGCACCACGACCGACGGCATCGGTGCGCGCAGCGCTCTCGAAACGCTGCTCGACGAGCCGGTTTCGCTCAAGCGCATCGGCGTGCTGGGCTACGGGGCGACGGCGCGCGCGATCCTGGCCGAGCTGCACGATTGCGACGCCTATTCGTTCGTGTGGGGGCGCGACGCCGAACGCGTGCGCGAAGCGTGCGATCGCTTCGAAGCCGCGCCGTGGCCCGACGACAATCCGCCCGAAATCGTCGTCAGCACGCTGCCGCCCGACGCGCAGCTTCCGCAGCGCCTGATCGCCGCGCTGCAGCTGCCCGATCTCGTGATGGACGCGAACTACGGCGAACGCTCGCTGTTGGCGCAGACGCTTCGGCGCGACGTGATCCCGGGCGACGCCATGCTCGAGGCGCAGGCGCGCGCGAGCTTCGACTTCTGGCTGGCGCATCTCGACCGCGTTGCCGGCGGCTGAATGGCGGAGAAGAAACCGCTTCGCTCGCTGCGCTCGCTACGCTGATGAGCCTCTCGCGGGTTCGAGAAGCGTTGTGGCCGTCGGAGAGGGAGGGATTCGAACCCTCGAGAGGCTCATCACCTCTGCTCGCTTTCCAAGCGAGTACATTCAACCGCTCTGCCACCTCTCCCCGAGTGCCCATGATTGTTGTAGTGCTGGGAGCGCTCCTGGTCGCGGGGGCGGCACCGCCGCAGGACGCATCGCGGCACGCCGTCGCCGGCCGCTACGACGTGATGCATCCGTTCATGCCCAAGGCGTCGCCCGACGCGTCGGGCAACGCGATCGCGAATACCGGATTCGAGACCGGCGGCATCGACCGCGGCTGGTTTCAATGCGGCGACGTGCCGGCCTACGCCACGGAGCAGCATCCGTACGCCGGCGAGTACGACGCATATTCCGGCACCGCGAGCGGCTCCGGCGAGCCGATGGGTAACTCCGGCGTTTGCCAGCGCGTCACGATCCCGCCGGGCGCTCTGCTGACGGCACGGCTGTACCGGCTTTCCAACGAGCCCGATACCACCGTCGCCTATCAGGAAGCCGACCTCGTGGACGAACGCGGCGACGTGGTCGTCAACCTTTATAAGACGGTGAACGATCGGCCCGAGTGGGTGCTCGGACGCTGGAACCTCGACGGCTACGCGGGACGCCGTTTGTGGATCTATTTCGGCGTGCACGGCGACGGTTACGCGGGGCACTCCACGCAGCAGTTCGTCGACGACGTGACCCTCACCGCGACCCCAAGGCCGCCGGAGGCGGCGCCGCGAATCTAAAGCGTCATGGAACCGCCGGATTCAACGCCGCAGCCCGACCGCCGCGTCCTCTTTTGGATCGGCTTCGGCGTTGGCGTCGCCGCACTCGGGGCGTCGCTCGCCTACGTGTCGCTGCGCCTCGCCACCGCTCGTCGCGAGGATCCCACCACACAACGCATCCAGCAACTGATCGACGAGGCGAACTCGCTGCTCAAGGCGCTTGACGACCAAAGAAACAGCGCGTAGTCCCGGCCCGGCGCTGCGGATCGGCGCCGAACTCGAGCTCACGTTCACCGATTTGTTGGCAAACGGACAAGGCGTCGGACGATCCGACGGCATCGTCGTCTTTTGCTTCGGACCGCTTCCCGATGAGCGGGCTCGCGTTCGAGTCACCGAGGTCAAGCAGCGCTACGCCGTGGCCGAAATGCGCGAACTGCTCGCGGCCTCGCCGTCGCGCGCGCAGCCGTTCTGCGCCGTCTTCGGCACGTGCGGCGGCTGCCAGCTGCAGCATCTCGACTACGCCGCGCAGCTCGCGTGGAAGCGCGACGCCGTGCGCCAGGCCTTCGCGCGCATCGGCGGGCTGGGCGACGTCGCCGTCAACGAGACCGTGGGCATGGCGAATCCCCGCGAGTATCGCAACAAGATGTCGCTGGTGATCGACGACCGCGGCGACGCCCCGGCACTGGGCTTTTATCGCCAGCGCTCGCACCAAGTGGTGCCGATCGCGGAGTGTCCCGTCGTGACGGCCGAGCTCAACGCCGGCCTCGCGCGACTCGACGCGGCTCGCCGCGCGCCGGCGATGAAGGCGATGCTCGCCGAGGCGAAACACCTCGTCGCCCGCAGCTCGCGCTCCACCGGCAAGAGCGTGCTCACGATCACGACGGCGCGGGCAACGGAGAGCGCCAAGCGGGCCGCGCCCGAGTTGATGAACGACTTCCCCGGCCTGACCGGCGTCACGAACTCGTTCGAACTCTCGAGCGCCAACGCGATCGTCGGGCGCCGCCACCGCGTGCTGGCCGGCGAGCCGGCGATCGAAGAACGCATCGGCGACGTGAGCTACCGCGTGTCGGCGGCGTCGTTCTTCCAGGTGAACGTCGAGATGGTCGCGCGTATCTTCGACTTTCTCGCGCCGTTGCTCGCGCGGCCGCAAAGCATCGTCGATCTCTACTGTGGCGTCGGAACGTTCTCGCTGTTCTTCGCACGCCACGGGTGGAGCGTCTGCGGCGTCGAGGAAAGCGCGGACGCGGTCGCCGAGGCGGCCGCCAACGCCCGGCGCAACGGCTTAGAGCGGCTCGTTCGCTTCGAGACGGGGCGCGTGGAGCAGCTGGCCGGCGCGCCGCAGCTGGAGGAAGCGCTGCGCGGCGCCGCGGTCGCCTTCCTCGATCCGCCGCGCAAGGGCTGCGACGAGGTGACGCTCGGAGCGATCGCCGCGGCGCGCGTTCCCGCGCTGTGGTATCTCTCGTGCGACCCCGCAACGCTGGCACGGGATTCCAAGTTCCTCGTGGCCAAAGGCTACCGGCTCGCCGCCGTGCAGCCCTTCGACATGTTTCCGCAGACGGGCCACGTCGAGACGTTCGTTCAACTGGAGCATTCAAATATTGCCGTCTCAGAGCATTGACATCAGGTACGTGGCCAAACTCGCTCGCATCGCGCTGACCGACGAGGAGATCGAAACGTTCGGCGCGCAGCTGGGCGACTTGCTCGGCCACGTGAACGCGCTGGAGAAGCTCGACATCGCGAGCGTCCCCGCAACCGCGCAGGTCGTGGAGTCGCGCAACGTCACGCGCGACGACGTGGAGCGTCCGTGCCTCGATCGCGAGCGCGTGCTGGCCGAGGCGCCGCAGCGCCAGGGCGGCTTCTTCCGCGTGCCGCGGATCATCGCGGAGTAGCGCGTGCCCGACGACCGCATCAAGCGCAGCGCCGCCGCGATCGCGAGCGACGTTCGCTCCAAGCGGGTCAGCGCCGCCGAGATCGCGGAAGCGACGCTCGCGCACGTCGACGCCGTCGACGGCGCGCTGGGCTCGTATCTCACCGTGTCTGCCCGACGTGGCGCGCGCGCACGCGCGCCCGCGTGGACGAGCGCGTGCGTGCGGGCGAAGAGTCTGCCGCTTGCGGGCGTGCCGCTCGCGGTGAAGGACAACATGTGTCTCGACGGCACGCGCACGACGTGCGGCAGCAAGATCCTCGAGCATTGGATCGCGCCGTACACGGCGACCGCCGTCGCGCGAGTCATCGCGGCGGGCGCGGTGCCGATCGGCAAGACGAACTGCGACGAGTTCGCCATGGGCAGCTCGTGCGAGAACTCGGCGCTGGGCGTCACGCGCAATCCCTACGATCTCACGCGCGTTCCGGGCGGGTCGAGCGGCGGCTCCGCTGCGGCCGTCGCCGCCTACCAGGCCGCGGTCGGCTTGGGCAGCGACACCGGCGGCTCGATTCGCGAGCCCGGCGCGTTCTGCAACCTGATCGGCTTCAAGCCGACCTACGGGCGCATCTCGCGCTACGGGTTGATCGCGTTCGCGTCGAGCCTCGACCAGATCGGCCCGCTCTCGCGCACGGTCGAGGACGCGGCGCTCACCTACGACGCGATGGCCGGCTACGATCCGATGGACGCCACGTCGATGCGCCGCGACGTCGAGCCGGCTGCCGGCGCCCTGCGCGACGATCTGCGCGGCCTGCGCGTCGGCATCGTGCGCGAGTTCGATCCGAAGGCGCTGGGCGACGACCTCGACGCCATCTATCGCGCGGCGTATCGCGACCTCGAGCGCCTCGGTGCGGAGCTGGTCGAAGTCTCGCTTCCGACGGCCGACTACGGCCTGCCGACGTATTACCTCATCGCGCCGGCGGAGTGCTCGTCGAACCTGGCGCGGTTCGACGGCGTGCGTTACGGGCTGCGCGTCGAAGGCGACGACGTGCGGGCGATGTACGACAACACGCGCGCCGCCGGCTTCGGGCCGGAAGTGAAGCGCCGCATCCTGATCGGAACGCACGCGCTCTCGAGCGGCTACTACGACGCCTACTACGTTCGCGCGCAAAAGGCGCGCACGCTGATCGCGCGCGACTTCGAGACGGCGTTCGCGAGTTGCGATCTGATCGCGTGCCCGGCGGCCAGCTGCCCGGCGTTTGCGTTCAACGCCAAGAGCGATCCCGTACAGCATGTATCTGATGGACTACTACACGATCCCGATGTCGCTGGCCGGCCTGCCGGCGCTGTCGGTGCCGTGCGGCTGGACCGTGCCCGAGGGCGGCAGCGTGCCGATGCCGATCGGCCTGCAGCTCACCGCGCCGCTCTTCGCCGAGCGCGCTGCTGCTCGGCGCGGCGCACGCCTACGAGCGCGCGACGCAGCACGCCGCAGCGCGCGAGCCGCTGCTCGAGGAGGCGCGAGCGTGACCGAGAGCTACGAAGCGGTTATCGGCATCGAGTGTCACGTCGAGCTGAAGACCGAGACGAAGATGTTCTGCGGCTGCCGCAACGAGTTCGGCGGCGAGCCCAACACGAAGGTCTGTCCCGTCTGCCTCGGGATGCCGGGCGCGCTGCCGGTGCCCAACGCGAAAGCGCTCGAGCACATCGTCCGCGCGGGGCTCGCGTTCGGCGCGCAGATTCCGGCGTTCTCGAAGTTCGACCGCAAGAACTACTTCTATCCGGACATGCCCAAGGATTACCAGATCTCGCAGTACGACATGCCGCTCGACGCAGGGCGGATCGGTGCCGTACTGGCTCGACGACGGCACGCGCAAGGAGTGCCGCCTGACGCGCATCCACCTCGAAGAAGACACCGGCAAGTCCACGCACGCGGGCTCGGGCGACGGCCGCATCGCTGGCAGCTCGTACTCGCTGGTCGACTTCAACCGCGCCGGCGTTCCGCTGATGGAGTGCGTGTCGGAGCCCGAGCTCGCACAGCGCCGACGAGGCGATCGGCTATCTCGAATCGCTGCGCCGCACGCTGCTCGCCCTGGGCGTGAGCGACGTGAAGATGGAGGAAGGCTCGCTGCGCTGCGACGCCAACGTGTCGATCCGTCCCGCCGGTTCGACGCGAGCTCGGCACGAAGACCGAGATCAAGAACATGAATTCGTTCCGCTCGGTGCAGCGCGCGATCGAGAGCGAGATCGAGCGGCAGATCGAGATCGTCGCGTCGGGCGGCGCGCGATCGTGCAGGAGACGCGCGGCTGGGACGAAGTCAACGGCGTGACGCACTCGATGCGCAGCAAAGAAGAGGCGCACGACTACCGCTACTTTCCCGATCCCGACCTGGTGCCGCTCGAAATCGCGCGCGGCGACGTCGATCGCTTGCGCAGCGGCGCTGCCCGCGCTGCCGTGGCGGCGGTTCGATCGCTACACTGCGCGAATACGGATTCGGCGCGAAGCAGGCGACGCAGCTGGTCGAAAACCTCGAGCTGGCGGAGTACTTCGATCGCGTCGTCGCGTTGAGCAAGAATCCGCAGCAGTCGAGCAACTTCGTGCTGGGCGAGCTGTCGCGGCTCGCCAACGAGACCGGAACGTAGCGTCGCCGCATCAGCGGTGTCGCCCGAGCATCTCGCCGAGCTCATCGCGCTGGTCGACGGCAAGCGCATCAACTCGAAGATCGCCAAGGAGCTGCTGAACCGCATGTGGGCCGGCGAAGGCTCGCCGGCGGCGATCGTCGAGCGCGAGGGCCTGGCGCAGACGAGCGATCCCGCTGCGATCGAACGCTTCGTCGACGAGGTGATCGCGGCCAATCCCAGCGTCGTCGCCGACTACAAGGCCGGCAAGACGAACGTCGCCGGCTTCCTGGTCGGCCAGGTGATGAAGGCGTCGCGCGGCAAGGCCGATCCCGCGCTCGTCAACGAGCTGGTGAAGAAGAAGCTCTCCGTCGTAGGCGCTTCGCCCATGCCCCTCGCCGATCGACGAACGCTCGACGCCCTCGACTTCGCGGGCGTGCGCGAGCGGGTGGTTGCGGCGCACGCGCACCGCAGCGTGGCCGGGCGCTGGCGAGCGAGCTGGCGCCGCTGGCCGATTTCGACGCCGTGCGTCTCGAGCAGTCGCGCACCCAGGCGCTGTTCTCGTTGATCGCGGGCTCCGATCTGCACGTGATGCCCGCCGTCGACACCGCGCCGCTCACCGAGGTGGCGCAGCTCGGGCGCACGCTCGCCGGCGCCGATCTGCACTCGGTCGGCGAGGCGATCGCAGCGGCGGCGGCCGCGCACCGCGCGGTGCACGAACATCCGGATCTGGCGGGCGTCGTGGCCGGCTACACGCCGCTGCGCGAGCTGCTCGCGCGCGATCGCCGACGCGATCGACGAGCGCGGTGCCGTGCTCGACCGCGCCTCGCCGGCGCTCGGACGCATCCGCCGCAGCCTGGCGCAGGCGCATGGCGACGCGCGCGACCGCGTGGGCGCGATCCTCAACTCGGCGAAGCACGCGAAGACGATTCAAGACCGCATCGTGACGATTCGCAACGGACGCTTCGTGATCCCGATCAAGGCCGAGTTTGCGGCGAGCCTGCCGAGCATCGTCCACGACACCAGCTCGAGCGGACAAACGCTGTTCGTCGAACCGCTGGCCGCACTCGAGGCGAACAACCGCGTGCGCACGCTGCAGATCGAGGAAGAGCGTGAGGTGCAGCGCATCCTCGATGCGCTGTCGCGCGACGTCGGCGCGCGAGCCGCCGAGATCGAGGCCAACGTCGAAATGCTCGCGCGCATCGACCTGCTCGCGGCCAAGGCCGATCTCGCGCTGCGCACGCACAGCGTCGCGCCCGAGCTGAGCGACGAGCCGGAGATCACGATCGAGCGCGGGCGCCATCCGCTGCTCGGCGAGCGCGCGGTGCCGCAGTCGCTGGCCGTGGGCGACGAGCCGCGGCTGCTGGTGATTAGCGGCCCGAACATGGGCGGTAAGACGGTCGCGCTGAAGATGGCGGGTCTCTTCGTGGCCATGACGTATTGCGGGCTGCAGGTTCCGGCCGCGCCGGGCACACGCGTGGGCCGCTTCGAGCGCGTGATCGCCGACATCGGCGACGAGCAGTCGCTGGTCGCCAACGCCTCGACCTTCTCGGCGCATCTGGAGCGCATGCGCGAGATGCTCGACGGTGCGAACGCGCGCACGCTGGCGATCGTCGACGAGATCGGCGGCGGCACCGAGCCGAGCGCCGGCGCGGCGCTGGCCGTCGCGATGCTCGAGCGGCTGCTGGAGTGCGGGGCGCGCGCCATCGTGTCGACGCATTCGCTGGAGCTCAAGCTTTTCGCCCACGCAACGGCCGGCGTTGCCAATGCGAGCGTGCGCTTCGATCCCAACACGTTCGCGCCCACGTTCGAGCTCGACGTCGGCACGCCGGGCCAGTCGCTGGCGTTTCCGCTCGCGACCCGCCTCGGCATCGACGCGGGGATCGTGGAACGCGCCGGCGCGCTGCTCGAGCGTCGCGAGCTCGACTACGAGGCCGCGCTTGCGGAGCTGGCGGTTCGGAACGCGGAGCTGCGCGAGGCGCGTACGGCGCTGGACACCGAACGGGTCACGGCCGTGCGCGAGCGGGAGCGGCGTGCGGCGCGACCGCGAGGAGCTCGACGAGGAGCGCCGGCGATTCGCCGCGCGCGCCGAGGAGCGGGTGCACCCAGACGCTGCGCGATTTCGTTGCCGAACTGCAGCGCCGCAAGCCGACGCCCGCGCAGACGACGATCCTCGCGCAGACCATCGAGAAGATGCGCGACGAGCTAGGCATTCGGCCCGCGAGCGAACGGCCCGCGGCGCCGACGCTCGTTCTCGGCCGGCGATCGCGTGCGGATCGTGTCGCTGAATCAGGAGGGCGTCGTGGTGCAGGATTGGGATGAAAGGTTGCTCGTTTCGGTCGGTTCAATGAAGGTGATGGTGGAGAAGAGCGACGTGCGCGCGGAGGCCCGCGCGGTTTCGAGCACGCGCGGTGAGAGCGTGCACGGGCGGACGCGGATGGAGGCGGTCGCGCGGGCATCGTCGTCGCTCGACGTGCGCGGCAAACGTTACGCCGAGGCCGAACCGCTGGTCGAACGCTGGATCGACGACGCGCTGCTCGCCGGTACGTCGCCGCTGCGGCTGGTGCACGGCAAGGGAACCGGCATGCTCGGACGCGGCCTGCAGGAGCATCTTCGCGACCACCCGGCGGTCAAGAGCCTGCGCTACGGCAACGAAGAAGAGGGCTCGACCGGCGTGACGCTGATCGAGCTGCGAACGTGAGCGCCGTCGACCCCGCCGATCTGCTGGACGGTTTCGATCACGTGGAGACCGCGGCCGACTTTCACGATCGGCTCAAAGCCGGGCGTCCGCTGCGCGTGAAGCTGGGCATCGATCCGACGAGCCCCGACCTGCACCTGGGGTTCATGGTGGTGCTGCACCAGCTGCAGCGCTTCGCGGAGGCCGGCCATCGCGTGACGCTGATCATCGGCGACTTCACGGCGCGCATCGGCGATCCCAGCGGGCGCAACGTAACGCGCCCGCAGCTCTCGCCCGAAGAGATCGAGGCGAACATGGAGAGCGTATCGCGATGCAGGCGGGCAAGGTGCTCGACCTGGAGCGCATCGAGGTGCGCTACAACTCCGAGTGGCTCGACACGCTCGGCCTGGCCGACCTCGTGAAGCTGCTCGCGAAGACGACGGTCGCGCAGATGCTGGAGCGCAACGATTTCCACGACCGCTACGAGGCGGGCGTGCCGATCTCGCTGCACGAGTTCCTCTACCCGGTGGCGCAGGCGTACGACTCGGTTGCGATCGAGGCCGACGTCGAACTCGGCGGCACCGATCAGCTCTTCAATTTGCTCTTGGGGCGGCAGTTCCAGCGCGAGTTCGGCCAGCTGCCGCAGATCTGCGCCACCGTGCCGCTGCTGGTGGGCCTCGACGGGCAGAAGAAGATGAGCAAGTCGTTTGCCAACTACGTGGGCGTCGCCGAGCCGCCGAACGATCAGTTCGGAAAGCTGATGAAGATTTCCGACGAGCTGTTGCCCACGTATGCGCGGCTCGCCGCCTTCCGCTCGGCGGCGGAGAGCGATCAGCTCGCATCCGATGCTGAGCGCGGGACGCGCGAATCCGATGGAGGAGAAGAAGCGGCTCGCGCACGACGTCGTCGCGCGCTATCATGGCGCCGCAGCGGCTGCGGCGGCGCGGGACTACTTCGAGCGCACGGTGCAGCGCAAGGAAATTCCGGCCGAGTCTCGACGAGATCGAGCTGGGCGACGCAAAGCGCGTCGGTCGACGTGCTGGTGAAGGCCGGCTTCGCCGAGAGCAAACGCGCCGCCGAGCGGCTGATCGCGGGCAACGCGGTGAAGATCGACGGGGAAGTGGTGCGCGACGCCAACGCACCGTGGAGTCTTACGGCCCCGGCAGTGCTCTCGGTGGGCTCCCGCAAGTTTGTCCGCGTGGTTCCAAATCTGTCACCCTGAGCAGCGCCCCACACTGGTCACACTGAGCTACAACTGCTTCGCCAGCTCGTGGATTTGCTCGGCGGTGAATTCGTAGCGCGTTTTGCAGTATTCGCACGTGGCTTCGGTGACGTCGCGCTCCTGCGTGAGTTGCAGCAGTTCGTCGGCGCCCAAAGCCGAGCAGCACCGCTTCGACCTTGGCGCGCGTGCACCGGCAAGCGAAGACGACGTTGGTCGCGTGCTCGGCGCGCAGTTCGAGATCGCCGGCGAGCTCGCGGAGCAGCGTTTGGGCGTCAGCACCTTGCGCCACTAGCTGCGTCACCGGCGGCATTTTCGCGGCGCGTTCCTCGATGCGCGCGTATCGCGCGCTCGTCCGCGCCGGGCAGCGTGCGCACCATCAGGCCGCCGGACGCGACGATGCCGCTCGGATTCGCCAGCACGCCCAGCGCGACGACGCTGGGAATCTGCTCCGACTGCGCCAGATAGACGGCGAGGTCTTCCGCGATCTCTCCGGAGTGCAGCGGCACCACGCCCACGTAGGGCTGGCCGATGTCGCTCGACCGCGTCACCTGCAGCGAGCCCGATCCGACGGCGCCTCCAACGTCGAATTTGCCGCGTGCGTCGACCGGCAGCTCGACGCTGCCGTTGGCGGCGTAACCGCGCGCTGCGATCGTGTGCGTCGTCGAGGAACCACGCCTCCGCGGCCAGCGTTCCCAGCGGACCGTCGCCGGCGATCTGCAGCGAGATGCGTTCGTTGCCTTTCAGGCCGGCGGCGAAGAGGGCCGCGCCGGTCGTGAGTCGTCCGACCGCCGCGGTCGCGGTCGGCCACAGGTCGTGCCGTTCGCGAATCTCCGCCACGAGATCGGTCGTGATCGCGGCGACGAGCGCAACGCCGGCTTCGAGGTTCGATGCGGCGACGAGCGTGTCGGGCATGAGTCGCGTCTGGTTCGAAGGCCGGCGCTTTTCCTTCCAAGAAGCCCGTGAGCGATGCGCGTTTTGGTCGTCCACGGACCGAACCTCAACCTGCTTGGCGAGCGCGAGCCTAACGTCTATGGAACGCAGACGCTGGCTGCGATCGACGAGGCGATTGGCGTCGCGGCGAAGGCGCTGGGGATCGACGTCTCGCTGCGAGCAATACAACGCCGAGGGCGCGATCATCGACGCGCTGCACGCGGCCCGAAAGTCGTGCGACGGCGTCGTCATCAATCCCGGAGCGTACGCGCACTACTCCTATGCGATCGCCGACGCGATCGGGGCCATCGGCATCCCCGTGATCGAAGTCCATCTTTCGAACGTTGCGGCGCGCGAGCCGTTTCGCCGCAAGAGCGTCACGGCGGCCGCCTGCCGCGGCGTCGTGAGCGGCCTGGGCGTCACGGGGTATCTGCTGGCGCTCCGCGCGCTCGCGGAACTGTTGGCGTAGGCGATGCGCAAGTTGCCGGCGGCCCTGCTGCGGTGCGGGCTCTGCACTATCGTGGCGGCACTCGCGGCGTGTACCGCACCGCAAGTGCTCTCGGACCAGCCCGTGCGAGGGCCAACCGCTCCGCGCGTGGGCTTTGCGGGCCAAGCGGGCTCGTGGATGCTGCCGGAGGCCAAGCACGAAGACCTGCTCTACGTTTCCAAGGACTCCAGTACCGGTTTGTACGTAGAGGTCTACGCATACAAGACTCAGCGGCTCGTGGGCACGCTGACCGGCGTTGAAAGCCCGTGGGGTCAGTGCGTTGATGCCGCAGGAGACGTGTGGATCACGAACTGGGCGGGCTCCGGCGGGGTCGTCGAATACGCACACGGGGGGTCGACGCCGATCAAAACGCTTGCAACGGCGTCGCTTGCGCTCGGCTGTT
The DNA here is from genome assembly GCA_963711625.1 of Vulcanimicrobiota bacterium. Lineage (GTDB taxonomy): Bacteria > Vulcanimicrobiota > Vulcanimicrobiia > Vulcanimicrobiales > Vulcanimicrobiaceae > Cybelea. The sequence continues at coordinate 2,484,897 of OY970207.1, read as the reverse complement.
CCGTGTCGCCAAATGGCGACCTCGTCGTAATGAGCGAGGGCAATAGCGACACCCTCAGCTTGCTCGAGGTGTTCAAGAACGCGTCGGGGACTCCGACCACCTATCAATCCTCCGAGTGCGCGGCGATGGGGCAGCCCGGCTATGACGGCAACGGCAACCTCTACGTCGAGGGCAAGCAGTTCATTTCGAGCTACTCGTTCCAAGTCAACGTGTGCGAACTGCCGGCCGGCGGTAAGAACTTGCGAAAGGTGTCGTTCGATCACCCGCTCGGTCTTGGCCCGGTAATGTGGGATGGGAAACACATTACGATTTCCGGGGTCGCCTCGGGGCACAGCTACATCTTCCGGGCGCGCGAAGGGCCCTCCGGCGATCTCACCACCGTCGGCAGCACGCACTTGCTCGACGACGGCTGCGCGAACGGCTTCACCGCAGCGCAACAGATCTTCATCGTCGGTAAGGCCAATACGCCGGTGAACCATACTCTTGCGACGGCGGTCGTCGGCGGCAACACGTGGTTTGGCTGTCAGACGCGCTTCGACGCGTGGCACTATCCCGCGGGTGGCAATCAGAAGTGGTCGTTCACTCTCAGCTATCCGTCCGGCCAAGCCGTGAGCCTGCGGTAGCGCGGAAGGAAGGACCGTGTGGTCTGCGTATATCCTAGCCACCCGCTGCGGGCTGTAGCGAAGCTTGGTTATCGCGCTAGTCTGGGGGACTAGAGATCGCTGGTTCGAATCCAGTCAGCCCGAAATTTCTTTTGAACGATACATGCCCGACGATAGCGATTTCGGTCGCCGCAATTCGGATGCGCCGCTGGAGCTGGTGATTGACGCGGTGCGCGAGGCTACGCCCTGAAGGCGAAGTAGACCGCGCCGACGATCAGCGCGTAGCTCACCGCGTAGTTCCACTTGAGGGACTGCCCGAACACGAAGAACGCAAAAAGCGTGAACACGACCAGCGTGATCACTTCCTGCACGATCTTGAGCTGCGTTAGCGTTAGCGCGCCGTAGCCGATGCGGTTGGCCGGCACCTGGAAGCAGTACTCTAACAGCGCGATGGCCCAGCTGATGCCGATCGCCAGGACCAAAGGGCTTTTCGTATTCTTCAGGTGGCCGTACCACGCGATCGTCATGAAGAGGTTCGAGAACGTCAGCAGCACGACGGTCGTGGCGATGGGGAAGCGAGCGATAAGCTGAGCCATGCACGGGTTCTTCCCCCGAAGCGGGCTAGCCTATTCGGCACGATTCGGCGGCGTCGCCAGCGAAGGAGATACGGATGAAGATCGGCACGCTGGAGATGAAGATCGCGCGGGTGGAAGGCTTTCAAGTTCGCATCCGCACCGAGGACGGCCGCGACATCCGCTCCGACCGCGAGGGGATGCCGCCGTGGCCCTACGAGAAGGGCGCGCGCGATCGCTGGTCGGTGGCGCGCTGGAAGCAAGAACGCTTCATCAGCCTCTATCCGGCCTTCGCCGTGGACGTGCTCGACGGCGACGGCGAGAGCGCCGACGGGCGGACGCTGCTCGAGACCGTGCGCGAAAGCTACGATTAATCGTCGAACGTAAAGAAAGTCAACTTTTGTCTGAAGGAAAGAAAGCAGGCTTCCGGCCAAGTAGGCGCTGCTAGACGGGAGGTTTGTCCTTGCAGTATCGGGCAGCCGGGCTGCTGTTTTTTCTGCTGATCGCCTGCGGCGGCATCGTCGCGTGCGGCGGCGGAGGCTCGCAGAGCTCCGCACTACCGGCCACGAGCAACGCGCCGGGCGCGAAGAACAAGACGCCGATTTCGCACCTGGTCGTGATCGTCCAAGAGAACCGCAGCTTCGACAACCTGTTTGCTACGTTCCCCAACGCAAACGGCGCGCTAGTCGGAGCGGCGATGCCCATGACGTCCGACGTACAGTCCTACTGCTCCGCGAACGGCCAGCCCGTGATCACGGCGCCGACCACCGTTCCGCTGACGAAGGTCGGCTTGGCGGGCAAGGGATTCCCGAACGACTGGAACTGGAACTCGGACCTGGCGCACAACTATCCCGCCGGATACCTCACCGACTGCGACTCCGCCTCGACGCAGCCCAACTCGTCGAACCCGTGCGCGATGGACGGCTACGACAACTCGAACAACGGGCCCGACGGCGAAGGTCATCCGACGTGCACGTACACGTATCAGTACGTCGATCCGGCCGACATTCAGCCGTACTGGGACATGGCGTCGCAATACGTTCTGGCCGACAACACGTTCGAAACGCAGGGCAGCGAGAGCTTCACCGCCCACCAAGATCTCATCGCCGGCGGCACCGCGATCGACGGCCAAGACAGCGTCATCGACGACCCCAGCTACTGGCCCTGGGGCTGCGACGCGCCGACCGGCGTCACGACGTCGCTGATCACGATCTACGGCCAATACGAACACGGCAAGGGCCCGTACCCCTGCTTTACCTACGCGACGATTCGCGATTCGCTCGATGCGAAGAAGATCTCGTGGAAGTACTATTCGGTGAAGGTCAACGGCGGCTCCGCCGGCATCTGGAACGCCTTCGACGCGATTTCCGCCGTGCGCTACAGCAAGGAGTGGGGCACGAAGGTCACGACCAGCGACACGAAGATCTTCACCGACGTCAAGCAGGGCCATCTCCCGGCGGTATCGTGGGTGACGCCCGACGGCCAGAACTCCGACCATCCCGGCGAGGTCTGCAAGTGCGACAAGGGGCCGTCGTGGGTGGCATCCATCGTGAACGCCGTCGGCCAGAGCAAGTATTGGAAGAGCAGCGCGATCGTCGTCATCTGGGACGATGCCGGCGGCTTCTACGATCACGTGCCGCCGCCGTTCTACGACAACCAGGGCGGCCTGGGCTTCCGGCTCCCGATGATCGTCATCTCGCCCTACGTCACCGCGCACGTGGAGCACACGCAGTACGAGACGACGAGCATTTTAAAGTTCATCGAGACCAACTGGAATCTGCAGAGCCTCGGCCAAGAGGATAAGCGCGCCACGAGCATCGGCACGGCGTTCAACTTCACCCAGACGCCGCGGCCGTTCCAAGTAATCCCGTCGAAATATTCCCGATCCTACTTCTTGAAGCAGAAGCCGTCGAACATACCGCCGGACCGAGACTAGGCCGGCCGTGATCCAACGACGCCGCAAACTCCCCATCGCGGGTGCCTTCGTCGCGCTGGCTGCGGTGGCGGGAATCGCCGCCTGCGGCGGGCGGACGCCGGCCGGCGGTCCGCTGCCGCCGGGCATTCCGCTCGAGCGAGCCGACAAGAGCAAGATCGAGCACGTCGTGATCGTGATCCAGGAAAACCGCAGCTTCGACAACTTCTTTGCCACGTTTCCCGGCGCCGACGGCACGAAGACGGGCAAGGCCGCCGCGATGCCGCAATCCGAACAGGACTACTGCCGCAGCAACGGCATGCCGGCGATCGCCAAACCGACCTCGGTGCCGCTCACGGAAACGGACCTCGTCGGATCGGGCTTCGGCAAGAACGGCAAGTTCGACGAGGATACCGACCTCGACCACATCTACAGCGGCTTCAAGGCGCAGTACGACCAGGGCAAGATGGACGGCTTCGACTTGACCGGCGCGAACGCGAACGGCACGGGGTTCCCGACCTGCACCTACGCCTATCAATACGTCAATCCGGCCGATATCGCGCCGTATTGGGACATCGCCAAGCAGTACGTGCTGGCGGATCACCTGTTTCAGACTCAGGGCAGCGGCAGCTTCACCGCGCATCAGGAGCTGATCGCCGGCGGCACGCAGATCACCGAGAACGAAGCGCTGATCGACAACCCGACGTACTTCCCGTGGGGTTGCGACGCCAACGATTCCGTGCGTACCGCAATGATCAAGCGCGACGGCAAGGTCTATCGTTATGGCGGTCCGTTCCCGTGCCTCGAGTATTCGACGCTGCGCGATCTGCTCGATGCCGCCGGCGTGTCGTGGAAGTTCTACGCGATGCCGGTGAAAAAAGAGACGGACTGCACGCGCGGCGACACGGCAGGCATCTGGAGCGCGTTCGACGCGATCAAGGCCGTGCGCTACAGCCCCGAGTGGCACACCAACGTAACTCGCGGCAACACCGTGTTCTTCGGCGACGTGAAGCACAACCGGCTGCGCGCGGTCTCGTGGATCACGCCCGACGCGCTGAACTCCGACCATCCCGCCGAATACCGGCATCCGCGCTGCCACAGCGGCGGGCCGCCAGCCGACACCGGTCCGTCGTGGGTCGCCTCGATCGTCAACGCGATCGGCGAGAGCCCGTACTGGAAGTCCACGGCGGTCGTGATCGTCTGGGACGATTGGGGCGGTTTCTACGACCACGTGCCCCCGCCGGGGCCGCGCGGGTGGCAGGGCGGCCCGGGCTTCCGCGTGCCGATGCTGATCGTTTCGCCGTACGTGAAGCCGCACGTCGAGCATACGGTGTATCAGTTCGGCAGCATCCTGCGCTTCGTCGAAGACAACTGGAACCTGGGTTCGCTCGGCAAGAACGACGCGCACTCCGCCAGCATCGGCAACGCCTTCGACTTCGGCATGCCCGCTCGAAAGTTTCGGCACATCGGCTCGAAGTATTCGCAGGCGTATTTCCTGAAACAAAAGCCCTCGGGCGTCGCCCCGGACAGCGAATAGGATGGAACGTAGATGAAGGTTCGAGCGTTATTTCCGTGGATGTCTGCGATCGCGGCCGGCCTTACCTTGAGCGCGTGTGGCGGTGGCGGCATGTCGCCGATGCCGGGCATGGGGCCGCTCGGGCACCACGGAACGAGCAGCTCGCCGATCAAGCACGTGATCCTCATCGTGCAGGAGAACCGCAGCTTCGACAACCTTTTCGCGACGTTCCCCAAGGCGAACGGCGCCACGCGCGGGCAAGAGCGGGTCAAGCAGGGCAGCAAATACGTGGACAAGTGGCTGACGCTGAAGCCGACGCCGCTGGTCATCAGCTACGACATCGCGCACTGCTACTCGTCCTTCGCCGCCGCCTACGAAGGCGGCAAGATGGACGGATTCAACCAAGAGTCGCTGGGCTCGTGCGGCAACGGCCAGAAGGCAGGGCCGAAGCCCTATCAATACGTGCAGCTCTCCGACATCAAGCCCTATTGGGACATGGCCGAGCAGTGGGTGCTCGCGCGACCACATGTTCCAAACGCAAGGCAGCGGAAGTTTTACCGCGCACCAGGATCTCATCCGCGGCGGCACCTGCATCCAGGCGTGTGCGGCGTCGTCGAGCTCCACGGAGAGCCTCGTCGACAACCCCACGTATTGGCCGTGGGGCTGCGACGCCTCCAAGTCGGTGGTCACGAAGACGATCGACATCGATCTCACCGTGAAGGAGAACGGGCCCTGGCCGTGCTCCAGCGCTTTCCCGAACTACGGATCGGGCGGTTATCGGACGATCGCCGATCTGCTCGACGGCGCCGGCATTTCGTGGAAGTACTATACGCCGTGTTTCAGCGCCGACGTGCAGCCCGGCTGCACGCCCAGCTCGGACTGCACCGGCACGAAGCCGAGCTGCGACGCGAGCTTGCTCAACGCGTTCGACGTCATCGCGCCCGTACGGTCCGGGCCCGAGTGGGGGACGAACGTGTCGTGGCCCGAGACGAATATCTTCAGCGACATCAGCAACGGAAAGTTGCCCGGCGTCTCTTGGGTGATTCCCGAGGACGACGAGAACGACCATCCCGGTCAGAATCTAGCCTGCGGCTGCGATTACGGTCCCCAGTGGGTGGCGAGCGTCGTCAACGCGGTCGGCCAGAGCTCGTATTGGAACTCCAGCGCGATCGTCGTGCTGTGGGACGACTGGGGCGGCTTCTACGATAACGTCAAGCCGCCGTTCCAAGACACCGCCGGCGGCCTGGGCTTCCGCGTGCCGGCCATCATCATCTCGCCCTATGCCATCAAAGGGAAGTCGAAGAAGGGCGGATACGTCGCGCACGCCCAGTACGAGTTCGGCAGCATCCTGGCTTACATCGAACAGAACTGGGGTCTCGGTTCGCTCGGAACCACCGATGCGCGAGCCACTCCGATCACCGGCGTCTTCAACTACAACCAAAATCCGCGCAAGTTCACGGCGATTCCCTCGCAACGCGCGGCGCGGTTCTTCATCAACCGGCCCCACCCGTCGCAACATGGCGACCCCGAATAGACGCGCTTGCGTGGGCAACCTTCGCGTTGGCCCTGGGCGCGTGCTCGCCGCACGCCGGCCCATCGATCCCGGCTAGCAGCGCGGCGTTCGGAACCTTCGCCGGGTCGGGCGCCGGGAAGATCCAGCACGTCGTCTTCATCGTGCAAGAGAACCGCAGCTTCGACAACCTCTTCCAGGGCTATCCGGGTGCCGACACGGCGGATCAGCGGCATCAACTCGCAAGGGCAAGACGATCCGCCTGCAGCCGGTCGGCGCTCGCGGAGCAATACGACATCGATCACTCGGCCGAGGCGATGTTCGCGGCGTGCGACGGCACGGGCAAGCTGCCCGGGACGGACTGCCGGATGGACGGCTTCGATCGCGAACGAGCCGTTCGGCGGTCCGCCGAATCCGCAGTACGTCTACGTGCCGCACGAGGATTCCAAGCCGTACTTCGACATGGCGCACGAATGGGTGCTCGCCGACCGCATGTTCCAGTCGCAGCTCGACGAGAGCTTCGTCGCGCACCAGTACATCATCGCCGCGCAGGCGCACGCGCGCGTCGATCTGCCGACCGGCATTTGGGGCTGCGGCGGCGGCAAGGGCGACAAGATCCGCACGATCGACCCGAACCGCACGCACCGGTCACGACCGAGCGGCCTGCTTCGACTACCAGACGCTGGGCGACGAGCTCGACGACGCCGGCCTCTCGTGGCGCTTCTACACCAGCCAGTACGGCGCGCCGTCGAGCGGCGACGGCGGCGTGTGGTCGGGCTATCAGGCGGTCAACCACATCTACTACGGTCCCGACTGGACAGCACGACGTCATCATCGCCGCAGAACGCAGTTCCTCACCGACGTCCCGGCCGGCAAGCTCGCGAACTTCACCTGGATCACGCCGATCTGCGACGACTCCGATCACGTCAACTGCGGCGGCGGCTACGGGCCGTCGTGGGTCGCGTCGATCGTCAACGCCATCGGCGAGAGCAAGTTCTGGAACTCGACCGCGATCTTCGTGCAGTGGGACGACTGGGGCGGCCTCTACGATCACGTGCCGCCGCCGTTCGAGGATTACGACGGTCTCGGTTTCCGCGTGCCGCTGCTCGTCATCTCGCCGTACGCCAAGAAGGACTACGTCTCGCACGTGCAGTACGAGACGGCAAGCGTGCTGCGCTTCGCCGAGGATCTGTTCGGCCTCGGCCGGCTGGCCGCGGCCGACGCGCGCGCGAACTCACCGGCCGCCGACTGCTTCGACTTCTACGCAGCCGCCGCGTAAGTTCGTGCCGATCACGGGCGCCGAAGAACCGCAAGTTCTTCCTGCAGCAGCCCAACGACTGTCGAGCGCCCGACTATGAGTAAGGCGCCGGCCGCGCTGCGCGCTCGCCGCGGCGCTCGCGGGCTGCGCCGCGCCGCAGGCGCCTGCCCTACATGCGCGGCGGGGCGCCGCTGCGCGCGCTCTCGATGACCGGCGCGGGCAAGATTCAGCACGTCGTCTTCATCGTTCAAGAGAACCGCAGCTTCGACAACCTCTTCCAAGGTTATCCCGGCGCCGACACGGTTTCGAGCGGCAAGGACTCCAAGGGCGAGACCGTCGCGCTGCAACCGGTGCCGCTGTCGTCGCATCTACGAGATCGACCATTCGGCTGCGGCGATGTTCACCGCCTGCAACGGCACCGGCAAGCCTGCCGGGAACGAAGTGCCGGATGGACGGCTTCGATCAAGAGTTCAACTTCGGCGGCCCGCCGGGCATCAAGCTGCCGAGTACGTGTACGTGCCGCATAAGGACTCGAAGCCGTACTTCGACATGGCGCACGAGGGCGTGCTGGCCGATCGCATGTTCCAGTCGCACCTCGACGAGAGCTTCGTCGCCACCAATACATCATCGCCGCGCAGGCGGCATCGAGCGTGAATCTTCCAAGCGGCGCCTGGGGCTGCGAGCGGCGAGGCGATCAGCGTCCCCACCGTGACGCACGACCGCACACTACGGCCGGCCGATCGTACCGTGCTTCGACTACCAGACGCTCGGCGACGAGCTCGACAAGGCGGGCCTCAGCTGGCGCTTCTACACCAGCGCCTACGGCAGCCGTTCGAGCGGCGACGGCGGCTTTTGGTCGAGCTATCAGGCCGTGCATCACATCCGCTACGGTCCCGACTGGAAGAACGACGTGATCGCGCCGAACTGGAAGTTCATCACCGACGTTCGCAAGGGCAAGCTTGCCAACTTCACGTGGATCACGCCGATCTGCACCGACTCCGACCACGTCAACTGCCGCGGCGGCAACGGGCCGTCCTGGGTCGCGGCGCTCGTCAACACGGTCGGCAAGAGCAAGTTCTGGAACTCGACCGCGATCTTCATCCTGTGGGACGACTGGGGCGGCCTCTACGATCACGTGCCGCCGCCGTTCGAAGATTACGACGGGCTCGGATTCCGCGTTCCGCTGATCGTGATCTCGCCCTACGCAAAGCACGACCACGTGTCGCACGTGCAGTACGAGACGGCCAGCGTGCTGCGCTTCGCGGAAGACCTGTTCGGGTTGGGTCAGCTGGCGGCGGCCGACGCGCGCGCCAACTCGCCGGCAGGCGACTGCTTCGATTTTTCCCAGACGCCGCGGCCCTTCACGAAGATCGCGGCCCCCCTGCCGCCGAAGTTCTTCATGCATCAGTACGGCGAATACGAGGCCCCCGACTATGAATAGAGTCTTGGCCGCGCTCGCGGCCGCCGGAGTGCTCGCGGGCTGCGCGAGCGGGTCGCTGCCCTACATGCGGGGCGGGGCGCCGCTGCGCGCGCTGTCGGGGACCGGCGCCGGTAAGATTACCCACGTGGTGTACATCGTGCAGGAGAACCGGAGCTTCGACAACCTGTTCAACGGGTACCCCGGTGCCGACACGGTCTCGAGCGGGAAGAATTTCGAAAGGCGAGACGGTCGAGCTCAAGCCGGTGAAGCTCTCGCAGCGTCCCTACGTGCTCGATCATTCGGCCGCGGCGATGTTCGCTGCGTGTCACGGCAAGGGATCGTTGCCCGGCACGAAATGCCGCATGGACGCCTTCGATCAGGAAGAGCACTACGGCGGGCCGTCGGGCGTGCAGTATCCGATGTACGTGTACGTGCCGCACGGCGACTCGAAGCCGTACTTCGACATCGCGCACGAGGGCGTGCTGGCCGACCGGATGTTTCAATCGCACCTCGACGAGAGCTTCGTCAGCCACCAATACATCATCGCGGCACAGGCGCAGATGAGCGTCGACCTTCCCTACGGCGCGTGGGGCTGCCCGGGCGGCCCGGGCGACACCGTGTCGACGATCACGCAGGACCGCAAATACGGCAAGGGCGAGGAGCCCTGCTTCGACTATCAGACGCTCGGCGACGAGCTCGATAAGGCGGGCCTCAGCTGGAAGTTCTACACCAGCACCTACGGCAGCCGCTCGAGCGGCGACGCCAGTTATTGGTCGAGCTATCAGGCCGTGCGCCACATCTACTACGGGCCCGATTGGAAGAACGACGTGTTGACGCCGAACTGGAAGTTCATCAACGACGTTCGCAAGGGCAAGCTGGCGAACTTCACGTGGATCACGCCGGTGTGCGACGACTCCGACCACGTAAACTGCCCCGGCGGCTACGGCCCCTCGTGGGTCGCGGCGCTGGTCAACGCCGTCGGAAACAGCAAGTTCTGGAACTCGACGGCGATCTTCATCCAGTGGGACGACTGGGGCGGCCTCTACGACCACGTGCCGCCGCCGTACAAGGACGCGGACGGCCTTGGATTCCGCGTGCCGCTGATCGTGCTCTCGCCCTACTCCAAGGCGAACTACGTCTCGCACGTGGAGTACGAAACCGCCAGCGTGCTGCGGTTCGCCGAAGACCTGTACGGGCTGGGTCAGCTGGCCGCGGCCGACGCGCGCGCCAACTCGCCCGCGGGCGACTGCTTCGACTTCTCGCAGCCGCCGCGCAAGTTCGTCAAGATCGCGGCGCCGCTACCGCCGAAGTTCTTCATGCACCAGTACGGCCAGTACCAGGCCCCGGATTACGAATAGCGCCTCGTCACGGAGCGGCGCGCAAGCGCGCGAGCAGCGGGCCTAAGTAGTCGGCGTCGCCGGCGCGTTGGTGCTGGCGGTACTCCGCGACGTTGAAGAGCCAGTCGGGCAGGTCCGGCGGCAGGCCGATCTCGTCGCTGGTCACGTCGTAGCGAAAGGTCATCGGCGCATCGTCCCACGTCCAGATAGCGTGCGCCACAACCCAGCAGCCCAGCACGTTGCGGAAGTGAACCGTCACGTCGGTGGGGCTCGTGTGCTCCATCGGATTGGGCGCGTAGGTGCCGACGAAATGGGCCTTCCACAGATCGAACGTCTGCGTGTCGATCCAGAGATCGCGCAGGTTGTGCCTCGCGGGATCGCTGCGCGGCTCGAGCCGCAGGTGGTAGGCGCGATGGCCGTCCACGTCCTCGATCGGGGGCATCCCCGCGTCGCCACCGAGTTTATACGGCCACTTTGCCACGGCGACCACGGTGGCGATCGTCTTGAGGCCCGCGAGATCCGGAGCCATGAGCGCGCTATCGGGCGTGTCGCCTGCGCCGCGCGCGACGTGCACCGACGAGCGCATCGTCCACGCGAACGGCCCCAAGAACTCTGGCAAGATCATCGCGGGCGGCAGCTTGCCGTTGGGAATGGGATCGCTCACGTTCTCCATGCCGTCGGATAGGCGCACCGCGTAACGATGCACCTCGACCGAGGATTTCTCGCCGGTGTAATAGCCCATCGGCCGCGCCGTGATGTTCCACGTGTCGGTGAAGACGGCGTAGGGCGGAACCGGATACGACTGCAGGCGCGCGAACGCGGCGTCGAAGATCTGCTGCGGCGTGGCCGGTGCCGCCGCGGGCGCTTCTGCCTGTCGCGCCAGCACGATGGTCATCGCGTCGAAATCGACGGTATAGGCGTAGCTGCGCAAGAAGTCGTTCGAAATGGCGCCCCACACGGTGAACGGAAAGAGCGAGAGCGGCGAGCCCTGCGGCGTGTAGAGGCCGGGAACGTCGGTCTGCACCGCCGAGCCCACGGTGACGCGCTTCGCGACGAATGGAACTGCCGCAACGTCGCCGCCGCCGCCAACGCCGGTGCCCGCATGCGATTGATCGAGTTCGATCTTCGCGGCGCTCAGCAGCTGCTGCGACGGCATGACCCCGCCGCCCGCGAGCCCGGTGTCGAAGAGGAAGAGCCCCGGCGCCGCGTCGTTGACTTGGGCGCGCGCCATGACGAAGTGGTCGCCGACCAGCCAGCACGGAACGATCGTCGCGTGTTCCGCCGACGCACGCGCCTGAAATTCCGCCGACGCCGAGCGCGGCCGCAGCACCAGCGCGTCGTGCGGATAGTCGATCGTCACGAGGAAGCGCTCGAAGAACGTGGTGCCGACGACGCCGTCGATGGCGAGGTTCTTGAACAACGCCGAAGCGTGCGTGGGAAATACGTGCACCGGAACGTCGTACGCGGTCGCGCCGCCGAGCCCCAGCGAGCGCAGCACGCCGCTGCTCGTTGCGGCCTGGCGTCCGCCGGCGAAGGTGCCGGTGCCCCCGCTCTGCGTCTTGACGCCGGCCTTCGCCGCGAACGCGGGCTCGAGATCGACGTCGCCGCCGGTGTCGACCAAGAAGTTCGCCGCGACGCCGTTGGCAACGACGCGCACCACGGGCAACGGCTTGCCGGTGACGAACCGCACCACGCTCTCGCCGCCGGCGACGCTCGTGCGCCGCGTCGCTTCGGCCTTGCGCCGTTGCAGCTCGGCAAGCAGTCGCGTCGCGCGCGCATTGTTCGGATCGCCGGCGAGCACCGAGCGCAGCAGCGGCTCGGCGCCGGCCACGTCGTTCGCGTAGAGCCGGATCGCCGCGAGCCCGAGCTGCGCGCTCGCGTCCGAGGGATTGGCCTGCAGCAGCGCCTCGTAGGCCGTGGCGGCCGCGGGGAACTCGCCTTGCGTGAAGAGCGCCGCGGCCGGCTCGCCGGCGGCGCGCGCGGAGGAAGTCGCGGCCGCGAATATAATCGCGGCGATGGCAACGCCGATCTTCACCACGAGGTCACATCATATGGACTCATCGCCACGCCCTCCTCATACCTCGAACGAACCTGGCCGGTTTCACGTCTCGCGCCGCGGCATCATCGAGATGGCCGCGTCGTTCGGCCTGCTCGCGGCCGTCGCCAAGGCGCCCGCGGCCGAAGCCGCCGTCGCGGTTCGCCAGGGAGTCGTCGGGGCGTGGAGCCTCGTTAGCTTCGACGTCGACGAAGGCAAGGGCGCCGAGAAGCCGCGCTTCGGCCCCGACCCCGTCGGCTATCTGATCTACAGCGCCGACGCGCGCATGGCCGCCGTGCTCGGGGGCACGCAGCGGCCGAAGCTCGACTCGCCGTCGGGCGTGTCGCCGTCGGAGGACGCGCGCACGCAATCGCTGCGCAACTTCCTCGCCTACGCCGGACGATACGAAGTGCGCGGCGACCGCGTGTTCCACCACGTGGAGGTTTCGGTGTTCACCAACCTCCAGGGCGTCACGCTCGAGCGCCAGTTCAAGGTTGAGGGCGATACGCTGACGATCCGCACGGTGCCGCCGGAGATCTGGGGCACCTCGAACGTGCTGGTCTGGAAGCGCGCGTAGGAACTGCGCTAGTACACGCCCGGGATCAGTCGCCACGTGCGTGCGCGGTACGCCGCATACTGCTCACCGAATTGATCGCCGAGCAGCCGCTCCTCGGCGCGGATGCGCGCAACGATGACGGGCACGAGCGACGCAGCGAGCAGCACGCCCACGCCCGAACGAAAGGCGAGGCCCCACCCTAGCGCGCCCAGCAGCAAGCCCAGATAACTGGGGTGGCGGATCGTGCCGTAGAGACCGGTCGTGACGAGGGTGTGATTCGGCTGAATGGCGACGAGACCGCTAAAGCGATTGCCAAGCACGAATACGGGCGCGATGCGCAGCGCGCCGCCGACCGCCACGATCGCGACGCCGATCCACCGGGTCGTCTCGCCGTCGATCGTCCAAAAGCCGATACGATCGTTCCACGCCGGCACGAACGCGTCGAGCAAGCCGATCGTGATGACCGAGTACACGACCCAACGATTGCCGCGATCCTCGCGCACGCCGCGGCTGACGTTGCCGCCCGCGAAGACCGCGGCGACGCACAGCACGGCGAACACGGCCGTGAGTGCCACCAAGGGCGGATGGGCGAAAAACGCGGACACGCCGCCGATGCCCGCGACGGCGAGCCCCAGGTAGACGGCGGCGGAGACCAGCGCGAAAGCGAGGCGCGCCGAAGCGTTCACGACCTACTCCGTATCGACCGGCTCGTCCGACGGCGGTTCGCGGAGGAAGTGCGAGAGCGGATATTTCGACGAGATCGGCTTGAACTTACGCGGCTTCTGCGTGAAGTCGAAGGCGTCGTCCAGGCTGGCCGCGCGGCCGTCGGTATAGCCGTCCGACGTCGGTCCGATGCTGCCGGCGGGAATGCCGTTGACCTCTTCGATGAAGCGAAGGATGCTGCCGTACTCGTATTGCACGTGTGAGACGTACCCGTGCTTGGCGTAGGGAGAAATGATGAGACACGGCACGCGAATGCCGAGGCCGCGGTAATCGGGCTGCGGCGGCGCCGCGTTGTCGTAGAAACCTCCCCAGTCGTCCCACACCACGATGATCGCGCTGTGCTTCCAATACGAGCTCTTGCCGATCGCGTTCACGACCGAGGCCACCCACGACGGTCCCTGGTTGCCGTGATAGCCGGGATGATCCGAGTCGGCGTGGCTCGGCGTCACCCAGTTCACCTTAGCCAGGTTTCCCGCGCTCGCATCCGTCAGCACCGTCGTCTGTGGGGCGATGATGTTTTTCGGCCAATCGGAACCGTAGCGCACGTACTTGATCGCCTCGAACGGCTCCCACATGCCGGCCTTGAGAACCCTGGTCGCGTAGATTTTCCACGACACGGCGGCGCCGTCGAGCACCTGCGCGATCGTGTTGAACTGATCGAAGCACGGAAATGGACCCTTGAAATAATGCACCTGACGATCGGGCGTCACGTACGAGCTCTTGGTCCCCGGCGTTGAATCGCAATCGTCGGGAGCGTTGTTGGGAAAGTTGACTTCGGCCTGATTCGGAAGGCTGATGTCGTCGGTGCCGGCGATCAGCGTCAGGTGGCCGGTAAAGCTGCCGCCGAATTCGGTTGGGAACATGGCGTCGGCGAGAACGTATTGATTCGCCATCGTCCAGTAGGGCGCGATCTCCGGGTGATCGACGTACGCGTAGGCCTCGTACTGTCCGTGCTTCGTGCCAAACTTGGTGAAGCCGTCCATTTGGCCGTTGTTCCAATCCACCATCGAGGACGTCCAATTGTGCTCCAGGTCGGGGTTGTTCTCGAACGTCACCTCGTGGAGCGGGACCAGCGTGTCGTTTCCGGGACAGCCGGAGCTGGCTTGCGGACGCAGGCCGTTCGGCGGCGGCGACGCGCACCCCGACAAGGGAGCGTTCGCACCCGGATATCCGGCAAAGAAGTTCTCGAAGCTACGGTTCTCTTGAATGATGACGACGACGTTCGAGATGTGCTTGTCGGCGGAGCCGCCCGATCGCTGCAGCGGAGCGTTGTTTCCCGAAACGGCTTGCGGCACGCTCCCGGAAGAGCACGCTCCAAACGCGATCGCGAGCGCTGTAAATGTAAGCAACCGGCCTATTGACATCATTCCACTCTCTCCTCTCGGAACTATTGATTCGTGTCGGGACGGAGCGCTCCCCAGGTCACTTAAACGGCGCAGGACGTCGCGTATTCGGAGCGAACCGCGATGGCCTCCACAACCCCAACTCTGCTACAAGGAAAGGTCACTCCTTAATGATCATATCCAGAACGGCCGCAAGGGCGGCAGGCGTAGCGCTGAGCCTTGCATTCGCGGCCGGATGCAGCAACGGCTCCCAGACGGGGCTCACCCCGGCGGGATCCTCGATGCAGAACAGCGTTCGCGGCGCGATGTCGCACCCAAAGAGCGGCGCCGTGCGCGACGCTGCGGTATCGCAGCATAGCCAAGTTCGGTCATGGATGACGCCCGATAAACACAAGAAGAAGAAGCCCTACCTCTACATCAGCGACTACGGCGCCAATGCGCTATACGTGTATAAGTGGCCGTCGCTGACGCCGGTCGGAACCGTGACCAGCGGTCTCTCCAACCCCGACGGTATCTGCAACGACGCGAAGGGCAACATCTACGTTGCCAACAACACCGGGCAGTCGGTCGTCGAGTACAAGCACGGCGGTACGAGCCCGATCAAGACTCTGAATGACCCGAACTACTATCCGGTGGGCTGCTCGGTGGATCCGATGACCGGCAATCTGGCCGTGAGCAACATCTTCGCCACGACCGGCGGCGTCGGCACGGTCGCCGTCTACGCTGGGGCGAAGGGCACCGCGACGATCTACACGGATCCGCAGCTGGCGAGTGTCTATTTCGTCGGTTACGACAACAAGGGCAACCTGTTTGCCGACGGTTTCAACCCGGGCGGCACGTTCCAGTTTGCCGAGCTTCCGAAGGGCAGCAGCACGTTCACGAACATCACGCTGACCGGCGGCACGATCCACTTTCCCGGCAACATCCGCTGGGACGGCTCGCACGTAGCGGTCGGCGATCAGCAGTATGGCGGCGGCGCGGCTTCGGCGATCGTTCAGACGACCGGTGCGGGCGGCGCGATCACCGGCACGACCGTCCTCGGTAGTGCCGTCGACGTGGTCGGCTTCTCGATCTATAAGGGTTCTCAGGCGATTGGCCCCGACGCGACCAACCTGACCACCTACATCTACAAGTACCCCGCGGGCGGCTCGCCGACGAACACCGTCTCGGGCTCCTCGTCTCCGTACGGAAGCGCGATCAGCAAATAGATCGTCGTCCGGCATGGAATGGAAACGGGCTCGCTCCGGCGGGCCCGCTTCTTTTGTCGAAGGCGCGCAGCCGAAGGGCCGCCAAATAGAGCGGTCTCCCGCCCCCACAGGAGCTGCGCCGATGAACCGCCTGCACGTGCTCTGCCTCACCGCCGGATGCGCGATCGCCGCATTCTCGCTCGCCGGATGCCGCGGCGGCGCCGGCAGCTTACCCGCCGCCGGCGCGCCGGCAGGCCCGCTCGCTTTCACGCAACACGGCATTTCCGGCGATGCGTTCGACGCGGCCCAGACGGGGCCAAAGAGCTCGATGCGCGCGATGCCGTTCGGTCGCGTCGGCAAGTCGAACACGGTCACCGCCGACATGCCGGTGCCGCGTCCCGACACCAAACCGTGCACCGTGCGTCTGTTCAGCCACTACGTGTTTAAGAATTTCAACAACAAGACGTTTTCCTACAATCCGCCGGCTCAGTGTCCCGGACCGTGGGCGAAGGTCGTCTTCAACTTCGACGTGCGCGTGACCAAGGGCGTGCAGTTCGACCGGACGGGAATCATTTGGGTCGACGGCGGCGTCGTCTACTTCGGCACGACCGCCGAACCGTCGCCGAACCTCGGCCCGCACTGGCACGTGGAGCGCGACGTGACCGATCTCTCGGCCCTCTTCACGCAGGGCTCTCAAGGTCAGATCGAGCTGTGGAACTGCTACTGCCCGCCGAACTACAATGCGTATCAGATCGGCAGCGCCTACGTGCAGTTCTATCCGCCGGACTCCAAATATCCGGCGCCGCGCGTCGCCGATCAGGTGATCGGCATCCCCTACAATCCGCCGCTGGGCGGCGTCGCGACGCTGCCGCAGACGCCGATGCAGATCTCAACGACGTTCCCCACCAACATCGTCCGCGCCGACCTCGACGTCTACTTGGAGTCGCAGAACAAAGAAGAGCAGTGGTTCATGTGCGTGCCCAACGACGTGTGGCGCCACTCGAAAGATGCGCTGGGCTTCTGCCGCAACACCGCCTTCCGCGAGGGCCTCGTATCCGTTGACCGCAAGCCCGCCGGCCTCGCGCCGATCTATCCGTGGATCTACACCGGTGGCATGGATCCATATCTGTGGTTCCCGATTCCGGGGGTGCAGACGCTCCAGTTCACGCCGTTCCGCGTGGACCTCACGCCGTTCGCGGCGTCGCTGTCGGACGGCTCGGCGCACACGATCGACGTACGCGTGGTGCGCGCGTTCAATTATTTCAGCGGAGCCGGCGACTTGCTGCTCTACACCGATCCCAAGCTGACGCGGGTGACCGGAGCCTTGACCGAAGACACGCTTCCGACCACGATCCAGCCTAACGTGAGCAACACGATCCAGTATCAAGGCGGCACGGGACTCTTCGGCGGCCAGACCGCGCAAGGGTCGGTGTCGACCAGCAGCCATACCGACTACGCGATCGCGGGTTGGGTGAAGACGTCGTCGGGCAAGGTCACGACGCGGGTAACCGGCCGCGCGCGTTTCACGAACGTGCAGAGCTTCAACTACACCGCGAGCAGCTACGTGCAGCGGGCCGAGCAGCGGACGCACTTCGACACGATCTCGACGACGTCGAAGGGCGGCCGGCAGTCGGCGGTCGACGAGCAGTTCGACTTCCCGCTGAGCGTGGCATATCCGATCCTGCCAACCAGCACCGGCTGGAAGCTGCCGATCAAGGTGTCGCAAGGCTACCACGCCGCCACGCAGGACTACTCGGGCCACGGCAACACGACGCAGCTCGACAATACCGTCGAGAGCAAAGACACCATGATCTTCGACAAGAGCTTTAACTGGATCGGCGTAAAGAACGGCGCCTCCAGCCAGCTCTACACCTTTAGCTCAAACGTGCCGTCGATCTGCTACGGCAAGCAGGTCAAATCGAAGAATAACGTGGTGACGTCGATCTCGAACCCGGGCTGCTAGGCACAGGCCTCCGTGCCTCCGGGGTGGAATAAAAACAGCCTCACCCCGATACGTCCTTTGACCGCAAGTTCAGCGCCGGCCAATCCGCATTTTGGCGAGAGAAGGGCCGGTTCGATGGACCTCTCCATCATCAGTCTCGAGGGCGAGTTTGATCTTAGCCAGCGAAGCCGTTTAAACGACGCGTTCGCAATCGCCAAAAGCGATCGCGCCGTGATCGTCGACTTCACGAAGGCCAGCTACATCGACTCGACGGTCATCGCGTGCCTCATCGATCTTCATCGAGCCATGCTCAGCCACGGAGGCCGGCTCATGCTGGCCGGGCTGGACGCGTCGTTCAGACGGGTCTTTGAAATCGCGGGCCTGACGTCGATGTTCGATTCGACCCCAACGATCGGCGAGGCCATGAAAACCCTGGCGCCCGGGGGCGCCCTCACTCGGCACGTCGTTTTAGAAGCCGGCTGAAATATAGCAGAGGGTTCGACGCGCCGCTGCGAGCAATTCCGACTTCCCTTTGACCGCGCCGCGCGCCGGCGCGCCTGCTTATAGGAGGTGCCTCCATGCGACCCCACCTCGTCTTACTCACCGCACTCGTCGTCCCCATCGTCGCGGCCTGCGCGTCGCCGTCGTCCAGCACGGCGCCGCAGCAGTTGCTGCCAAGCGGTCGCGTCGCACAATCGGTGCGCGCAGACGTTCGATTCGGCCTCACCCCGAAGGCCATCGACGATGCGAGAGCCAACCGCGGCCTCGGGTACATTCGCGCGCCCAAACACAAAGCGACCCTGTTCGTTTCCGATATCGACGCCGATGCCATCCGGCTGTTCCCCGCGAACAAGAAGAATCCAAAACAAAATGGATCGATCACCGACGGCATCGATCTGCCGGTCAACGACGCGGTGGATCTCCACGGCACGCTCTACGTCGCCAATAACGGCAACAGCACCGTCACCGAGTATCCGCTCGGCCAGACGAGCCCGAGCGTAACGCTCAGCGGCGCAGGGCTCGTGTACCCCAACGGCATCGTCGCCGACAACAAGAGCACGGTGTACGTCACCAGCGGCGCGACCGTGGGCTCGTGCTACGTCCTGGTCTATAAGAAAGGCAGTTCCAGCCCGGACAAACAGATCAACGGCTTCCAGCTGCCGGTCGGCCTCGCGATCGACAAGGGCGGCAACCTCTACGTGGGCGACGCCGTTCAAAACGTCGTTTGGGAAGTTCCCAAAGGCTCGACGACGCCGCATTCGCTCAACCTGAGCGGCTTGAACGACCCGACCGGCGTCGCGATCGATCCTTCCAATAATCTCTGCGTGACGAACGACGCGAGCAACACGGTCCTGGGCTTCCATCCGGGCGACACGATGGCGTTCGTAACGATTACGTCATCCCTCTCGGGGCCGTACTCGATCGCATTCGAGCGGACCGGGACGCTCTTCGTCGGCAACAGCCTGCACTATCCCGGCAACGTCACGGTCTATAAGAGCGGCGCGACCACCCCGTTCGAATCGATTCCCGCGGAGAACCCGGCGGGACTCGCCGTCTATCCGCGGCCCAAGCACTAGGGCCGGCCGCGTTATTCCGAGCGGGCTACGGCACTAGCGCGAAGACGGTGCCGTGCCCGCTCGACAGGGCCGGTCGAGCGCCCAAGCGAAGGGTCAAGCACGATCCAGCGTGCGCTCTTTGATTGGAGTCCATAGTGAGAACATCGTTTCTTTTTGCATTGGCCCTCGTTCTTACGGCGGCCGGTTCGTCCGGCCTGGCCGCAGACGCTTCGTCGAACGACAACGCCGCGATTACTGCACTGTACAAACAGTTCGGCGTGGCGTTAGAGCACAAGGATCTGAATGGGGTCATGTCGTTGTATGTCCCAGGTGACGGCCTGTTCGTTTTCGATGTTGGGCCGCCGCGCGAGCATCGCGGTTGGAACGACTATCGCGAGGATTGGAAAACACTGTTCGCCGGATTCAAAGACAGTCCGACGTTCAAGCTAATCGACTTCGGAATGACGATCGACGGCGACGTCGCCTACACGCATAGCGCGCAGCAAGTGACGGTCAACATGGGCGGCAAGACGCGCACGACAGTGATCCTTCGCGTCACGGACGTCCTTCGCAAGGTCAACGGCAAGTGGTTGATCGTCCAGGAGCACGTTTCGATTCCCGTAGATCTCAGCACGATGAAGCCCGACCCGCTCTCGAAACCGTAAACATGCCCCCGTGGTCACTTTGGTTCGCACTTCCGGCGGGGATCTTGTTAGCCGTCGTTCTGATCCAGTGGCAAGGCGACAGTTGGAACGTAATCGCGCTCTGGTCGCTAATTTTTACGTTGCTGTTCGGCGGCGTTCAATATCTCCGCAGCACGGAGCCGTAAACGCTCCCGCCCAAAAGGAAAAACGATCGGGATCGGCGCTATGGCGGCGACCCTAAGCCTCGCGCGTCACCGCTAAGTGCCGCTAAAGCATCCTTTGCTCGCGTATACGACGGATCGATCTCGAGCGCGCGCTTAAATTCTGCGCTCGCGCGCGCCGCATCGCCATCGGCTACCAGCGCCCGGCCGAGTCCAAAATGAGCGCTCGCGGAGGCGGGGTAGTCTGCGGCGTTGGCCGCGAGCAGCGCGACCGCGCTTTTAGAATCCCGCATCTTAAGGCACTGGTAGCCTATAAAATCGATCGCATCGACTGACGAGATGCCTGAGCCATACGCGGCGCGATAGTCGCGATATGTTTGTAGCACGGCGCCGGCATCCTCGCGTTCCTCGTAGATAGCGGCGATCGCCGATTGTAACGGTGTCCGCGTAAATGTGGGCGGAGCAAAGAACGACGGCGCGAGGCCAATGTTGGCTCGGACCGACGTGGTGACCGACGAGTCCATCACCCGGCCGCTTGCATCGTCGATCTGCCGCGTTCGAAACGGCATCAGCACGCCACCCACCGGTTTGTAATCGTCCATTGCGATATGCGTTGGAACGTTCTTTCCGAACGCGTGAAATTGGATGTTCTGTTGGACCCCGTCGATCAGAAAGCTGCTGCGGTCGACGAAGACGAGGTTCTCGTTGCCGTCTGCAGAGCGAGCCGACAGGACGTAGACGCTCTTGCCGTCGATGATGCGTTCCCCCGAGAGTGCAAGGGTCGTGCCGTTGCTCCGAGCATCGACCAGGGGATCGATGAACTGATGCGCGTTACGGCGCGCGAGAGCGCCGGCGCCCGCTACCGTGCGGAGAACGACGCCGGGATCGCCGTAATACTCCCAAGCGGCTCCGTCGTAGCCCTCGAGCACGCTATCTTGCGTTAGTGGCCCTGCCGGCACCGTAACCAACCGAAAATACGGTCGCGCCTGCGCGAGTGACGACTTTGCGGAGAAGCTGCCCTCGGTGTAAATCAGCGCAACTTCAAAATCATGCAAGGCGTTCAAAGCGCGATCGCCGCCGATCGCTTGAACGTGTCGCTGCACGATCTCTTGCACGCTTAGACCGGCGCCGACCGCGTTAGCGGCCCAAGTTGCCAATAACAGTACCGCGGCGCCCGAAGCAACCCTCAGAACTCGCATCAAACCACCCTTTAACTAATGAATTAGTTAAAGCCTACGCCGTGCGCGTGCCTTTGTCAAGGTCCCTGCCCGTGTCGAAGTACCGGTTCCAGATAGAGCCGCTCGTGCGGTGCGTCAAACGTAAGTGCGAACCGGTGTAAGATCTCCATGCCCACCGCCGGCTTGTCGTTCGACGGCCCCCAGACGTCGTGGATAAGGTACGGCCCGATCCGAACGGCGGAAAACACGCCGCTGTAGTCGACGTAGGACTGACCGATGCCCACACCTTGCACGCTCTTGCGGCGCGTCGGCGATTGGCGGACCAAATTGTCGCTGACGGCGTCGTTCGACCCGGTGTCGACGCGCATGCTACGGTCGACCGAGACGCCGCTCGAGATCGAGAGCTTCATCGGGACGAAGAACCGGTTGTCCGCCACGCGCATCGGAACGGTCGCGCCGCCGCGGGGCGCCCGGAACGTGGCCGGATCGTACATCCCGAACGTCTTGGTCGCCGGATCCATGCGGACCACGTACTTCGCGAACACGTCGGCGCCGATGAGTCCGTCGGCGTGGCGGCTCAGGCCGACGTGACTCAGGTCGAGAATCCACGGGTCGACGCGAACGCGCGCCGCGCCGATCGCCATCGTGACCGGGGCGCCGTATTGCATCGCCGCGGTCCCATGCCCGGCGCCGCTGGCGGTCCCGCCGCGGGTGATGACGAGGTGAAGACGTTTTGCGGTGGCCGCGTCGACGACGGTGTGACGGGCGCCGGTGTCGACGTCGAACCAGAGGTTGGCGCCGGCGAGACGCACCGGCACGCGCACCACCCAGCCGTCGAGGTCGTAAGCGACCTCGGCGACGGGGTGCGATGTTGAGGCTGCGGCCGCGCCGGGAACGATCCCCAGCAGTGCCGCCGACAGAAGCGCGCTACTGAGTGCCGATTTTCTGATTGGCGTTGGTGAGCAAGTAGATCTTGTCCGCGTGGCGCGCGCCGAGCGCCGACTGGTCGTAGATAATGCCCACATACTGTCCGGCTTTGACCTTACTCATCTGATACGTGGTCTTCCCGTCGGCCGAGAACACCTGATCGAACTTCGGCAGGATGAGGAAGCTCAAGGTCTGCTTCGTCTTCGGATTCTGCACTTTGATGTTGTTGGTCGACACGTGCACCGTAATGCCGTAAAAGGTCGAGGCCGCCTGCGTCACTTGGGCGGGCACCGCGAACATGCCGAGGGCCAGCGCCGTTACCCCGGCCTTGAGAATTGAGGAACGCATCATGATTCGCCCTGTACCCAGAGGGCGGGCGGTCTATGCCTTGGAACCGGCGAACGCCGACGGGGTGGAAGCGATGCTCTTTGCCGACGGCGGCTCACGAGGCAACCCCGGGCCGGCCGCCAGCGGCGCCGTGCTGCTCGACCCGGCCGGTGAGGTGATCGAAGAGATCGGCGCCTACCTCGGCGTCGCGACGAACAACGTGGCCGAATGGACCGCGCTCGTCTTGGGTCTCGAGGCGGCCATCCGGCGCGGCATTCGCCGGCTCGGCGTCCGCCTCGATTCCGAGCTGGTCGTCAAGCAGCTCGGCGGCGAGTACCGGGTGAAGAACGAAGGCTTGCGCCCGCTCCACAACCGTGCGCGCGTGCTGCTGCGCAGCTTTGCCGAAGTCGACGTTCGCCACGTGCCGCGCAAAGAAAACAAGCTGGCGGACGCACTCGTCAACCGCGTACTCGACCAGGAAGCGCAAACGGCGGTCAAGTAGGCGCGCACATGCGGCGATTCCCAATCGAGATCTTCATCGTCGTGGTCGCTGTCGTGATGTTGATTCTCGGGTGGCGCATCTACGGCGCCGGCGAGATGGGCCGGTTCGGCCCGGCGATTCACGCGCAGAAGGCCCCGAGCCAGCTCTACGCGCGGATGCGCGTGCGCTATCCGAAGGGCCCGATCTACGAAGAAGAGTACCGCATGTCCGACATCGAGGGCGTCTCGACGTTCCAATACCGCATTCGCGGCTACGCGGGACGGGAGATCACCGTTAACGCGCCCGCGGCGCGGGTGTACGAGGTGAGCTTTTTCTTCGGCAGACTGGATCAGGACGGCATCTGGCAGCTGGTGAACAAGCCGCCCCTGCCCAACGCGGCCGCGCACTACACCGTCTACGTGAAGCAGCTCGCGGACTACAAGAAGGGCGAACGCACCGTCACGTTCACCAACCCCGAGTACTGGGCGAAGCAGGCCGGTCACGAGTACGAGATCGATCTCTCCAAGGGCGTGCCGAAGGATTTCGTGCACGTGCAGAACGATCAGGCGTCGGCGACGCACTATCTGCAGATCGTCAAGGATTTCCGCGATTTCGGTCCCGACGAATTCAAGCGCAACGTCGCCGCGGCGCAGGCGCGTATCCGCAGGGAGCACGGCTGACGCGGTGACGCGTCGGTGGACGATGCGCGCGCTGGCAGCCGGCGCGCTGCTCGCGCTCGCCGCGTTTGAAGGCTACAAGCTGATCGAGAGCCCCGGCAACCAACTGTTCGGCAAGACGCTCGTCAGCGGCCCGAAGAACGAGCGCGTGGTCGCGCTCACCTACGACGACGGGCCCAACCCGCCGTACACGAACCAGATTCTCGACGTGCTGCGCGCCGAGCACGTCCGCGCGACGTTCTTCGTTGTGGGCCGCGCCGTGCACGCCTACCCGAAGGTGGCTCGGCGCGAAGTGGATGACGGCAACGCGATCGGCAATCACACCTGGAACCACGGGCACCTGCTGCTCTACGACGGCACCGGCCTGCGCAAGACGCTGGAGCGCACCGACGCCGAGATCTATGCGGCCACCGGCGTCCACACGCGGATCATGCGGCCGCCGTTCGGCGCGCGCGACTGGCTGGTGCTCGGCGAGGTGCGCAAGCTTGGCTACACGCCCGTGATGTGGTCGGTGCCGCTGGCGAACGATTGGGAGTATCCGCCGGCGCGCGTGATCGCGTCGCGCGTGCTGCGCTACGTGGGCGACGGCGTCGATCATCGCCCTGCACGATGGAAACCAAGGCATCGTCTGCAGAGGCTCGCACGTGCCCGTGCGCGTTTGCGACCGCAGCGCCGACGTGGAAGCGACGCGGCTGATCGTGGAGAGGCTCAAGCGCGAGGGCTACAAGTTCGTCACGATTCCCGAGCTCCTGCAGCGGACCCCCTCACTTACGCATACAGACGCCCGCGCAGCCGAATGAAGCCATCGGCATGATTCCCGTGCGGGTCATGATGCGTCCAGTGGACAACCGGCGGGCGCCCGCGATCGTGCACCAGCTGGCCGCGGATCTCGATGCTGTCGCCGACCGCGACGGGACATCGAGGTGCGATGCTGACGTTGTCGACCACCTCGAGCCGGCCGGCGCTGCTCTGCACGTCGAACGCCTCGTGCATCGCATGCGTCCGGTCGCCGTAGAAGAAGCGAGGCGGCGACGCGACGGTCGCCGTGAAGTCGACCCAGGCCGGCGCTCTGCCGGCGTAGGCGGCCGCGAAATCCATCGCGGCTCTCATCACGCGCGCGGGCCGTCCCGACAAGAGCTGTGCCGTCGAACGCGAAGTCACCCGGCGCGATGAGGACGATCCTGACGCGGCGCCTGCGCCTCGTACCCGTGACTTCGGCGAACGCCGCCATGCTGTGGGACGTGTTACAGGAGCCCGGCTTGCGCGACTACCAGGATCTTCCCGACGTCAACCGCTCGCAGTTCGTGCGCATCGTGGGCGCGCGGCCCAAGCGCTTCGGCGCGGGGGTCGCGGGCCGGTTTGAGTGGCTGCTGCACTTCGCCGGCGGCGACGGTACGCCGCTCGGCTGGGTATCGCTTCGGGTGAGTGAGGCGACGCGCACGACCGCCGAGGTCGGCTACAGCGTGGTGCACGCGCAGCGCGGGCGCGGCATCGCGACCGAGGCCGTCGCCGCACTGGTGGAAGAAGGCTTCACGCGCGCGCGGCTGCGAGAGATCCGCGCCTACTGCCTGCCCGAGAACGCATCGTCGCGCGCCGTGCTGCTCCACAACGGCTTCGAAGAGGCCGGAACGCTGCCGCGCGGCGCAACCGTGCAGGGCAAGCCCGTCGACGTGATCGCGCACTCGCTCGAACGCGAGCGCTGGCTCGAGAAAGCTAGCGCGAGTCTGGAGGCCACTCGATCGTAACGCCGGCCTCGTGATAGCCGGCGTAGCGGCGCGGCAGATCGCCGCGCAGATACGCGACGAGCGGATCGCGCACCACGCCCACGACGATGCGCTGCGCCACCTCTTCGACCGGCACCCACGCAACCTCGACGACGTGATCGTCGCCCACGTCGTCGACGTGAGCGGCACCCACCTCAAGAACGGCCACAAACGTCACGTTCAAATAGTGCACGTCGCCGTCGTAGCTCTCGCTGACGTAGGCGACTTCGCCGGCCCGCGCGTGCAGGCCGGTCTCCTCGAGGATCTCCCGCTCCGCGGTTTCCGCAAGCAGCTCGCCCGGCAGCTGACGCCCGCCGGGCAGATTCCACAGCGGCTGCGCGTGGTTGGGATAGCGCGACGCCACCATCAGCAGCCGCCCGTCGCGAACGATCAGGCCGGTCGCGAGGTGAATCACGCGAGCCCCGACTCGATCGTGTCGAGCGTCTGCGACGCCGTGCGTTCCCACGTGAACGCGGCGGCGCGCGGCGGACCTTTGCGCCGCAACTCCGCGGCAAACTGCGCGTCGCTCGCGACGCGCACGATCGCCGCCGCCAGCGCCGTTGCGTCGTCGACCGGCACGTAGCACGCCGCCTCGCCGCCGGCTTCCGGCACTGCCGACGCAGCCGCCGCGATCACCGGCGCGCCGTAGCTCATCGCCTCGAGCACGGGCAGCCCGAAGCCCTCGTAGCGCGAGGGGAACGCCAGCGCCGTGCAGCCGCGATAAAGCGCGGCGAGCGTGTCGTCGTCCACGTGGCCGAGCTCGTGCACGCGGACGCCGGCCGGCACTGCCCAGCCGTCGAGCCGCGTCGTAACGGCTAGCGACACTTCCGGACGCTCGCGCGCTACCGCCTCCATCGCCGCGAGCAGCACGTCGAAGCCCTTGCGCCGCTCTGCGGCGCCGACGTAGAGCACGTACTCGCCCAGCGCCGCAACGTCCAACGCGACGGGGACCGCGGCGCGCGGCGGATTCACGCCCAGCGCGATCGGCGTCAGCCGCGCTTCGGGCGACGCCTAGTTCCCGCGCCAGCTCGCGCTGCGCGAATCGCGAGTCGGTGATC
Organism: Vulcanimicrobiota bacterium; assembly: GCA_963711625.1. Lineage (GTDB taxonomy): Bacteria > Vulcanimicrobiota > Vulcanimicrobiia > Vulcanimicrobiales > Vulcanimicrobiaceae > Cybelea. The sequence continues at coordinate 2,458,212 of OY970207.1, read as the reverse complement.
AGCACGCGGCAGCGCTCCGCCGCCGCGCGAAAGATGGCCTGCGTCTGCGGCGCGTAATCCGGCACCACGAAGTTGGAGGCGTCGTGCAGCGTCGCCGCCGCCGGCAGCGAGAAGCCGGTCCAGCTGCAGCCGTTGAACGGGAACCACAGCGCGTCGAGCCCGGCTCGCCCGTGATACCGTCGCGACACCACGCGATACGGGCGGCCGTCGACCTCGCTCAGGTAGTGGCCGCGCACCGTCCAGGTATGCCACTCCGGCACGATCAGCGTCACCTCGACACGGTCGCGGTCGTGCTCGAACCACTGCCGCAAGATCTCGCGGAGATAACGGCCGATGCCGCGCCGGTCGCCGGGCAGGTTCCACGCGTCGACTCCCAGCCGAATCACCGCGCGGCCTCGGCAAACACCGCCAGGTGGCGGCGCGCGCTCTCGTCCCAACTGAACCGCTTCGCGCGCTCGAGACCCGCCGCGCTCAGCCGCTCGCGCAGTTCGGCGTCGTCCACGACCTGCCGCAGCGCGGAGGCCCACGCGTCCGCGTCATCGGGCGGCGCGTAGAGCGCCGCGTCGCCGCCGATCTCCGGCAACGAGCTGCCGCGCGACGCGATCACGGGCGTGCCGCACGCCATCGCCTCGAGCATCGGCATGCCGAACGTCTCGTGATACGACGCGAGCGCGAGCGCAACGGCGCCGCGATAGCACGCCCGCAGCGACTCGTCGCGTCCCGCGATCAGGTCGTCGCCGAGATTGCCCACGTGCACCACGCCCGGCAGCCCCGGCGCGCGTGGTCCCGCGATCGCGAGCACCGGTCCGTCGCCGTTTGGCCACGCTCGCCGGTAGGCGTCGTAGAGCAGCGGAAAGTTCTTGCGCGGCTCGGCGATCGGGTCGCCGACGAACAGGAGGAAGCGACGATCGCTCAGCACGCTCGGCAGCGGCTCGGCAGGCCCCGGCGTGAACGACTCATCGACGCCGTGCGGGATAGCGGCGATCCTGTCGAGCGGCACGCCGAGCCACTCGTGCACCTCGCCGCGGCCGAACTCCGACACGGCGATGACGCGCGCCGCCGTCTGCGCGGATCGCAAAAACGGCCGCTGTGCGTGCTCGCGGCGCTTGGGATCGTCCGCAGGATAGCGGAACGGCACGGCGTCGTGAATCGTCGCGACGCTCGGCAGCGACGACGGAAAGAACGTGCCGTTGGCGGGGTGCCACACCACGTCGAACGCGCCCTCGGCGCGCGCACCTATGGCGAAGGCGTCGCTGCCCAGCGCGCGGGCGTAGGCGCGGCGGCTGCGCTGGGGAAGCGGCCCGTCGGCCAACAGCGTGAGCGCGACGTCGTCGCGCGCGGCGAGGCGTCGCAGCACCGCCCGCGCGTAGCGGCCGATACCGCGCGTGTCTTCGGCGATCACGCGCGCGTCCACGGCGAGGCGCAAAGGCGGCACACCGCGGACTTCGCAGCCACGACGACCGGGTCATGCAAAGAGACGAGGCGCCGTATTACTGCGTGGGCGGCGCGAAACTTGAACCGTTATATTGAGGTAGCCAGGTGCATGCAAGCGGCGGTAACGGGTCTTTGGTTTACGTTCCTGGCATACTGGTTCGTCGCGGCGGTTTTCTTCAGACAAGGCGCCGGCGGCACGTGGTGGAGAGGCGTCACAATTCGGTTCGTCATCGTCGTCGCCGTAGTGCTGATCGTTCGGGTGTTACTTCCCGAGCACGCTCTCCGGCACGTGGCGCAGGCGCAGGCGAATGGCAGCCCCGTGGTTGCGGGCTTCGGCGTCGCGATCTGTGCGCTCGGCGTCGGGTTCGCGATCTGGGCGCGGACGCATCTCGGCCGCAGTTGGGGCATGCCGATGTCGGTTCGCGAAGGAAGCGAACTCGTTACGCGAGGGCCCTACGCGTTCGTGCGCCATCCGATCTACACGGGCATCCTGCTTGCCATCCTCGGGACCGCGATGGTCAGGTGGTCGGTATGGAGCGCCGTCATGCTTCCGGTGGTCTTCGTCTACTGCGTATACGCCGCCAAATCCGAAGAGCGAAGCATGACGACGCGGTTTCCGAATCAGTATCCCGACTACATGAATCGCACGAAGATGCTGGTGCCGTTGCTATTTTGAGTCATGCGGCTGCCATTTATCGGGATCGTCGCGATCGGCAACCGCGCTCACCTCGATCGGCTGCGTTGCCACGAGCATGCCGCCGTTGTCGAGATCGTACACTCGCAACTCGAGATGCCCCGGCCGGTGCGGGATGAATTCGAAGTCACGCGTTTCGCCGATCGTCATGGCACTCGTCGCGGAGCCTTCACGCCGCAGTTGCACGGGCAAGTCCCGTCCGTCTTTGGCGATGGGGGTCCAGCGAACCGCGCGTTGGGCGTCGCACAGCGAGACGACCAAGTTCTGACCCGCGAGCGTCAGGACCGCAAGACGGAGCCGTTGCGGGACGCCTGCCGTCATCGTCATCGCGGCGGGGGCGAGCGCGCCGTTGATCGCGACGAACGGCGCCCCGGCTCGTTTATACGATTCCGAGATCATGAGGATGTGGTCGCTCGTTGGGTCGAGCGGCTGATGCGGCGGAACGACGATCAGGGCACCATCGAGTCCGCTTCCCAACTGCCAGCCGTCGTCCATATGTGCGTGATACATAAACGTGCCCGCATCGGGAGGCGTAAAGCTCGCGACGAACGTGCGGCCCGGATCGATCGGTGGTGACACGCCCCGGCCGCCCATTTGCATTCCCATGCCGGAGCCGCCGTCGTAGTAACTGTTTTCGAGCGCTATCCCGTGCCAGTGAACGCTGGTTTGCTCTTGCGTGTGATTGGTCACGGCGATTGCCACGGGGTCGCCTCGCGTTAGCACGATGGGCGGCCCGACATCGCCGCTGGAATCGATCGATCGAGCACCGTCGATGAGCGTGACGGTTCCTTTCGCGAGCCCCGGATACGGCGGCTTCGCAACGTCGTGCGACGCTAGCACGAGTTCGAGACGCCGTGGCACACGTGTCGCTCCCGGCGCGCGGTCGGCGGGAGCCCCCTCCACTCGGACCGCGATTACCATGCCGCCCATGGGTTCGTCGGGAAGATGGAAGCGCTTCGCCACGGTGACCTCGGAGATGTTCGGTAGACTCGGCCGGCGTCCGACCATGTCGGCGATCGGCATGTGCCGGGTGATGTGATCGTCGATGTGGCAGTGAAACATCCAATCACCCGCGCGCTCCGCCTTCCACGTGAGTTCGGCGGCCTCGCCGGGACGGAAGGCGTGGGTCACTTCGTCGTACGCGCCCGGACGATCGAGCCGAAAGTAGAAGCCGTGCAGGTGCATCGGGTGATTCATCGGCGTTGCGTTGAAGACGGCCCAGCGCACCGTCTTGCCGCGTAGGTATGTCAGCCGCTCCGTCGCGGGAAAGGAACGACCGTTGATCGTCGGCAGCAGGTAGAGAAAGTTGGGAGTTCCGTCTTTCAGCCGCACCGCGTCGGTGAGCCCGAGAACGAAGATGTGATCCACGAGCGGCGCGCGCGGTCGCTCGACCACGATCGCACCCGAGAGTTCGGCGTCGCGAAAGATTCGCGTGTCGATCGTCTCGCTCGGATTGTTGCCGTTCGCGCCGCGGTTGTCGCTTCCGTAATAACCAAACGCTCCCGGCTGGTCCAGCACGAAGGAGACGCGTTGCGTGGCGCCGCTCGGGACGTGCACGACGCTCGTCGCCGCATTCGCCGGGTTGGCGAGGCCGCGAACGTTGAGCTCCTGTCCGAGTTCGTTCGTGATGGTAGCCACAACGCGCGTTCCGACGGGCACGCGCACGAGCGGCCCTGGGATCTGGAGCGGCTTGCCGACTTCGCCGAATGCCTCGATCGGCAACCCGGTCGTCCCGGGGCCGTCGGGATACCAGAGTCCGGTCCGCGCGACGAGCGCCAGGCGAAGGACGCCGCCCTTCAGGCGGCCGCCGTCGATCGTGTTGTTGTTGGCAGCGATGTGCTGGAGCGGGGGGCTCGCAGCGGACACCACACCGCCGGCAGCGGAGAAAAGCAACGCCCCGCCGGCTAAGAGCGTAAAAAGTGCGAGCTTTACCATGCCCGCAGGCTATCAGGCCGCCGTGCCTCCGCCGTGCCGAACTCGGGACAGCTGAGCCCGTAGGCCGCGTCCCCGTAGCCCTATACTACGGTCCGCCGCCGCAGCGATCCACGCCGGGAAGCACCGCGGCCGTAACGCCAACCTCCCTCGCCCCGGTCAATCGTTGGGTTACGGCGACCCCGGAGTCGACGCGCCCAACCGGATTGCCGGCGAAGAGCGAGGCGCCTTTTTGCGACGTAAAGTTCGGCGGATAAATAACGCCGGGCGTTTTGAAAATCGGATCGCCCAGGTCAATGCTGCCGCCGGACGAGGTGCTCATCGCGTCGCTCGGGGCCCCAGCATTCGAAATCGGTGCGCCCATGCCGGGCGGCACGTTCGAACCCCGGGAGAGAAGATAATTCAAGGCTGAAGTTTCATAAATTCCCGACAGTAAGTTGAGCGACTGCTCCTGCGCCGCTGCAACTTCTTGGAGCCGCGCCTTCATAACCGCCAGGTCGCGATCTTCCTCGGTCCGAGGATCTTTCGGAAACAGCGCGGGATCGTTCAGCAGGTCGTAAATTTTGTGGAGATTGTGTGCGGCTTGAGTCACGACGAATCCGAGTTGCACCTGATCGAGCTGAAGGCTTTTGCCCCCAATGCCGTTATGCGGCTGGTCCACGACGCTGTCATATGCCCACTTCGCGAGCACCGCCCGGCCCTGGTCGATCACTACGTCGTTGATTCGCAGGCCCTTCACGGCTTCAAAGATGTTCTCGCGGAACACCTTGCAGAACGGCGACACTTTCAGGCGAATGATCGTCGGCGGCGGCGTCGGGCTCGGGGCGGGCCCCTGCGCCACCTGGAGCGTCAGCGGTAGTAGGAGGGCGGGAATCATCATGTCATGCAGAGTCTCCACCGTAACATAACTCGTGGCCGGCGAGCCTTGACCTAGCCTGAGGCGACCCCGGGTGTCACGGAGCGCCGCTCCTTGTCATCCTGAGCGGAGCGCCGTAGGCGCGTAGTCGAAGGACCGCTCGTGACCGCTCCTCGCGTCGCCGCGCATCTCATCCTCGGCCCGCGCGAGGAGCCGTTCCTCGGCGCGATGCTGGAGTCGATCGACGGCGTCGCCGAGACGCTCATCGTCAACGACAACGCGCCCGACCCATCGCCGCACGCGCAGACGCTGGCCGCAGCGCCTTCGCGGCGCAGGGCGCGCCTGGTCGTCGACCGCACGCCGTTCTAGCGGTTTCGCCGACGCGCGTAACGTCTGTCTGCGAATGCATCGCGAGCGCGACGCCGGCGACTTGGGTCGCGTTCATCGACGCCGACGAAGTGCACGGCGCAGAGCGTCCGCCGCATCGCGCGCGCGCCTCGATCGCGTGCCGCGCGCAGTACGATTTCGTCGACGGCTACACGTGGCATTTCTTCGCCTCGTTCGACTATTACACGTCGATCGAGCGGCGGATGATGTTCTTTCGCTATCGCCCCGACGTTGCGCTGGGAGGGCGCGGTGCACGAGCGCCTGATCGGCGCTGAACGGCAAGCGCGATCGCGCTGCCCTACGTCTACGCGCATTACGGCCACACGCTCGCGCCGCGCCGTCACGCGGAAAAGGGCCGCCACTACTCGTCGCTCGGCGCGCCCGGCGAACGTGCTGCGCGAGGACAGAACTCGACGAGCTTCGACGTCGTCCGATACTTCCGCCGGTCTACCCCCGCCTGCTCCGCTTCGCGGGCGCCCATCCGCCGGCGGCGCGGGCCGACGCTGGATCGCCTGCGCGCCGGATCTGCGCGAGCACCACGCCCTCACCGACCGGGTCGTTCGCTCGCAGCCGGCGGGCGTCAAGGCCCGCAACGTCCTGCGTAAGCTCAACTACGAGCTCCGCTGGCGCGGGCGCGACGCTCGATCCTCTGGCCCGCCGGTTGGTCCGATGAGGCCGTTGGCGGCGAATTTCTTGCGAAGATGATGGAAAAGACGGTATACTTGCTCGCTAGAGGGGCCAGCTTACTGACCGCCCCTAGGCACTCGGAGCTCTGGGATGTCGCGCCTTGGGCCGTCGATCGTACGGAGGCCGGGGCCTCGAGGAGTGGTTGGGACGCTTTAGTAGCGTTCCGGTTCGGTTTTTGATCGCGCCGCCCGGCTTCGGTAAAACGATGGCGCTGCTGGGCTACTTGCGCCACACAGCGAACCAACGGATTCTACTGTGCGCTCCGCCCCAGCGCGCGATGCGCTGGGCGTCCGCTGGGCCATCGGGCGAAGCCCTGGAAGTCGAGGGCGAAATCGCGGCCCACGACAGACTCGATGCGCACCCTCGGCGGTTCGCGCCCCGCTCGAACTCGCCCTCGACTGCGACGACATTCCCGACGCCGACGGCATCGACGCAATCCTTCGACTGATCGACGACCTCCCCGAGGACGTTTCCCTGCTCATCGCCACGCCGTTCGCGCGTGGCCTTTCAGGTGGGGCGTTTCGTCTCGCAAGGAACCGCCGTGCTGTGCGACGCCGAACGGCTCGCCTTCGATGCCGCCGGCATTCGCCACGTGGCCGAGACCCTGGGCGTGCCGTTCACCCACTCCGACGTCCTGCGCATGCTCGAGGTGACCGACGGCTGGCCACAAGTCGTGAGCGGCGCGCTGCGCAAGGCCGCCGAGGACAACTGCAGTCTCGGCCAGGCCTTCGAACACTGGCGAATGCGCCACGGCCACCTCTTCAACGAGTTCGTCGCCGCCGCGCTGGCGCACGTGTCCGAAGGCGACGCCGATCTCGTGCTCAAGCTCATGAGCGGCTCGCATCTCGACGACCGGCTTCAGCTGCAGGCGCTCGAAGAGCAAGGCCTCTTCGTCATCCACACGCCCGACGGCTATCGGCCGCTGCGCGCGCTCTCGCGAAGCCGCGTCTACGATCGCTACGGCCGGCAAGTCGCCCGCGGCCACGCCGATGCAGGTGCGCCTCTTCGGCTGGTTCCTGGCCGAGATCGACCGGCAGCCGATCGAGTGGGTGCGCCGACGCGACCGTCAGATCTTCAAGTACGTCGCGCTGCAGCCCAACGGAAGCGTCTCGCGCGCCGAGGTCGGGCAAGTGTTCTGGCCCGAGCGCCGAGCGCCATTTGGTGGCGCAGAGCCTGCGCACGGCGTGCTCGAACATCCGCAAGGCGATCGCGCAGATCGTCGGCTTCAAGCAGGTCGAGGTCGTACTTCCGCGCGGCGACGAGCTCTCGATCGACCTCGACAACGTGATCGTCGACGTCAATCGCTTCGTGCTGCACGCCAACGACGGCGACGAGCAGTATCAGCGCAGCGAGTTCCGCGCCGCGTACGCGCACTATCGCAGCGCGGCGCGAGTGTACCGCGGCGACCTGCTCATCGGCGACGCGCACGAGGCGTGGGTCGCCACGCTCGATACGGCGCTGAAGGATCGGCACGTGATGCTGCTCGAGCGGATCGCCGAGATCGTTTCGTCGCTCGACTACCAGAGCTCGGAGAAGCCCGACCTGCCTCTCGCCTCCGGATCGTAACTCCGGTGCGACGCCCCTGGATCGGCGCGCGCCTCGTCCTCGCCGCCCTCGCCGCTCTGGCACTCCAAACCAGCATCGTCGTCCGCACCGGTTTTACGATGGGCGATTTTCGCGCGTTTTATTGCGCGGCGCGCGTCGCGTCGCACGGCGCGCGATCCGTATCGCACCGAGCCCCTGCGCGTCGTGCGAGACGGGCATCGGCACCACGACTGTTCTTCGCGAAGAATCCGGGCGTCACGATCCCGGCGCCGCTGCCCGGCTACGCGATCGCGGCCCTCGTGCCGCTCTCGGTACTGCCGTTTGCGGCCGCGGCGACGATCTGGAGCCTGCTGCTGCTCGCGGCGTGGCTCGCGTGCATCGTCGCGCTCTGCGCGGTTCGCACAAGTGCCGTGGGAGATCGCGTTGGCGGTGTTCGCGCTGTCGCTGGGTGTGGTATCGCTGCCGCTCGGCGAGGTCGTGCCCGTCGCCCTCGCCTGCATCTGCCTCGCCGCCTACTTCGCGTGGCGGGGCCGGCCTGCGCGCGGCCGCGCTCTGCCGGGGCCGGAGCGATGATCGAGCCGCATCTCGGGCTGCCGGTCTGCATCGCGCTCGCGGTGTGGATGCCCGCCACGCGGGTCGCGCTGGCGATGGCCTTCGGTGCGCTGGCGGCCCTGTCGTTCGCGGTGTTGGGCGCGGCCACGAACGTCGAATACTTCACGAGCGTGCTGCCCGCGCACGCGCTCTCGGAGCTGGGGCGCGACACGCAGTTCAGCCTGACGGCGGTGCTGGCCGGAGCCGGGCTCGCGCCCGGCGCCGCGGTGCGCGCGGGATCGCTTGTGGTATGCGGCGATGATCGTCGTGGGGACGCTGCTGGCGGGCGCCTTCGCGCGCCGAACGCGCAACGACGCCTTTGTCGTTTGCATTCCGCCGGCGTTTGCCGTGTTCGGCGGAACGTTCATTCACATCACGCAAATAGCGGCAGCGCTTCCCGCGGCGGCGCTGCTCGCGGGCTCGTGCACGCCGAAGCATCGCGCGCTCGCGGTCACCGCGCTCTTACTGCTCGCGATTCCGTGGGTGTGGGCGATTTCGCCCGCATTGGTGATCGCGCCGCTGGTCCCGGCGGCGTATCTCGCCTGGCGCTACTGGAGTCCGAACGTGCCCGCGATCCTGTTGACCGGCATCGTCGCCGCGGGGGCGATCTTCGGGCTCAGCTCGTTGGCCGCGGCCGCACCGCACGCGGCGCACGGCGCCGCGCCCGCGATCGATCCGCAGCTGGCCGAGGCGTCGTGGAGCGCGTTCACGCAGAAGAGCTCGACCAACGCGTTCGCCACGTGGATGCTGCGTTTGCCGACCTGGTTGGGTCTCGGCTTGCTGCTGGTCTTGCTCGCGCGGGAGGGCGGATGGCTCCGGCTCCGCGCGCGCGCAGCCGCGCTGGCGTTCGTTGCCGCCGCGTGCACGTTGCTTCCGATCGGTGCGCAGCTCTACGGCGACGCCGCCGGGCGGAACGCCGGCATAGATTTTCGAGCCTATTACTGCGCGGCGCTCGCGCAGCGCGACGGGCGCGAACCCCTATTACGTGCAGCCGCTTCACGACTGCGAACGCAGCGCTCCCGCGCCCTACTACCGGCCGCCGGCGAACGTGACGGTGCCGGTGCCGTATCCGCCTTACGTCCTCGCAATGCTCGCTCCGCTGACGCTCCTTTCGTTCGGCGACGCGATGTTTGCGTGGTGGGCGCTCATGGCGATCGCGATGCTGGCCGCGGCGTATGCATTGGCGCGCGCCGTGGGGCAGCCGTTCGTGGTCGCGTGGGCCGCGCTCGGGTTGGCACTCGGCCTCACGTCGTTTTCGGCGGGGAACATGGCGCCGTTCGGGATCGCGGCGATCGTCGTGGCCGGGCTCGCCGCGGCGCGCAACCGCCCGGTGCTCGCGGCCGTTGCGGTGGCGTTTGCGATGGTCGAACCGCAGGTCGCGCTCCCCGCGGCCGTCGCGCTGTTTGCGGCATTCCCGGCGGCGCGAATACCACTGGGGCTTGCTGCGGCGGCGTTGGCCGGGCTCTCGGTGCTCGGCGGCGGCCTCGCTCACAATCTCGCGTACGTGACCTCGGTGATTCCCGCTCACGCCCTGTCGGAGATCTCACGCGACAACCAGTACAGCCTCTCGAGCGTGATCGCCGCCTTCGGCGTTTCGGACGCGTCGGCCGCGTTCGTCGGAAGCGCCTCGTATGTGGTGATGGCCGCGTTGGGCATCGTCGTCGGCTTACGCCTCGCGCGCCACTTCGGCGATCCGGCCCTGGCGATCTTCGTGCCGCCGGCGTTCACACTGCTTGGCGGGACCTTCGTCCACACGGCAGAGATCGCGGCGGCCATACCGGCGTGCGTGGCACTCATTACCCGCGCACCCGCGCATCGGGCGTGGATCCTTGCAGCGCTCGTGCTGCTAGCGGTGCCCTGGATGATGGCGACCTCGGCCGCGCTCTTTCTCGCCCCGATCTTCCCGGCGGCCTATCTCACCTACGCGTTCTGGCACCGCGATCGAAAGCTCGCCTTTGCCGTCGCTGTGGCGGCGTATGCCGTGATCTTCGGGCTCTTCACGCTGGCGGCGGCGACGCCGCCGCACCCGAGCGGCATCGCACACGCGCTCACCTCGATCGACCCGCGGCTGGCGGAGGCGAGCTGGCAGCAGTTCGTGCTCGGGAATTCGACGAATCGTCTGGTTATGTGGCTGCTGCGCCTGCCCACATGGATCGGGCTGATCGGCTTCGCCACGGCGGCAGTGGTGCTTGCACTTAAGACTGCGGGACCATTCGCGGCGGAGGAATACCGTCTTACCGAGTCAAGTGCGTGAGAAGCTGTATACAATTCCAACGAGCCGCGTTGCGAAGCGATAAGCAACGCGGCACGAGGCGACCTCTGTGGTGTGAGTATCGTCATCCGCGACGCAGTGGGAAGGCTCCGGGAGGGTTTAGCCTAGCTTGCGCGGCCCAATGCGCCGGTTGAACTTGTCAAACGGCCGAAGAAATAAGTGCGGGTGGACAAGACTGCCTAAAGAGCGTTGGAACTAACGCGGGTTTAGAAGTTTGTGGGGGGCGCTGCACTCGGGTGAATAAGTTGGCCAAAGAGTCCCAACGTCTTCAGCTGCGATATATCCCAAAGCATGAGACGGAAAATGAGATGCCACTTTGCCTCGGCCACGACCAAGGCAACATTGAGGATCCAATATGCCGTGACGTAGTAGACTGGCCGGAAACCGGGTCGATTTACGGGTCGCCAAAGCCGCACCATGATGCTCGATTCTACCCAGCTGCTCGAAAATCACCCGAGGCGCGGTAGAATCGCTGAAATTTTCGCGGTGGTGGGTCGCCGACCCACGAGCGTTGCGCCCGGGAAAGCCGTCCGAAAATGGGGTAGCCGCATCAAGCTTGCTCTACCTGCCCACCTGGGGCAGGCGTTTTTGCGTTGTTCGAGCGATTCTCCGCATTTAGTCCCGCCGCGACCTCGACTACGACCCAAACCGCGGCGCCGCCCAGCACAATGATCGCCAGTACGTCAAAATGCATTTGGCGCGAGTAGAAGTAGAGCGGCGCCAGAAGATAGGCCAACGCTAGGGGGACGATTGCCCGACGGTACGCGCGACTAAGTGCGAGCCACATCGCTGGGAGCACGAGCACAGCCTCATATCCCCAGGCGTGCGGGCTTGCCGCTAAGGCTAGCAACGGGGCGACGCTAACCGCATTGATGCGAGGTATGCGCTTTAGCAGCGGCGCACTTGCACCAAGTATGGCTGCCGCGGCAATCCAACTTACGATGGTCGGTAGACCGGCGCGGTAGAGAAAAACCGGTACACTGATAGCGAAATCAGAGTTTAGAGCGATGTCCTTTTGGTAGAGAACGGCCAAAGTGTGAAAATACGCTACGGGCCATAGCCAGTCGCTCGTCGCCGCGACGCTCAGCATGTACCATACGGCAGCGCAGACGGCGGCGTAAGCCAGCGCACGCCAAAATCTTAAAAGCGCGAACAGAAATAGCAAAGCGATTGCATCGGTGGGCTTGTACAAGAGTAGCCCGGCAGCCGCTCCCGCCAGCAGCTGGTCGTTCCGAACTACACCCAGAACTACTAACATCACCAGGAGGAGCGCGACTGGGGAGTTCTGTCCAAGGCACAATGCTATCGTAAACGGAAACCAGGCTAGCGTCATGACGACAGCGGTTTCAAAGGAGATCCTATAGATCATGGCCGCGAGGCGAGCCGCGCCCAGTCCTGCGGCGATCATGAGGGCGGCGTAAAGAAAATACGACGTTGCGATTGAGAAGTGAGCAAATGGCCAGAGAAACCACGCCGCCCCCGGCACGTATACGAACTGAGCCTTGAAAAGCGCTGGACCGCCTACCGCGTGCCCAGCGCGCCAGAAAATCCGCCAATCGTCGCCTCTTCCGCGCTCCTCAATGGCGGCGATAACTGCCCATGCTACCGCCAAGCCGGCAGCGACGCGCGCCGGTATCCTGCCCGACGGCGCGCTCAACGCAGTGCCTCTAGCCTGCATGTGTCTGTCTAACCGTGTTGGTCCATGGAAGGCTTAGATTCTTCAATGATAGGCTGCGCTTTTCAACCGCGTACCAGCTTGCCACTGCGAATCCAAGACTTAGCAGGTACGCCGCTGCAAAATACGGCCCAAAGCCAAATGATGCCATTCCGACTAACACTAGAAGCTGCTGAACTGGAAACGCATAGATGTAAAGACCATACGATAAGTCGAGCCTTCGATCGAAGTCCTTAATCGGAAGCTTCGCAGCTGCGAAGAGTGTCAGATACGATAATGCTAAGGGAAGCACGGCGCCGTAAGCTTTCGTGGACAACGATATCGCAACGGCCACCGCGCAAGCAGTTGCAATCGAGCCCCGGATGGGCACGCGTTCGCGAAACAGATACGCGCAAGCGCCAACCGAAAAAAAGGTAAAGAGCTCAAGGACTCGCGACGCAACGGGCACACCTTGAGCCCTTACCCACGACGAAACGGCGAAGAGAACGAAGCATCCGGCAAGCGGCGCTAAAAAAATCGCGCGTTTTCGACTCGGCAGAGCGATGGCTCCAAGTGCCGCGACTGCCAGATAACAGGTCGAATTCATATTGTAAAGTCCAAAGCGAGTGATTGAAGAGCAACGGAAATGGCACGGTCGCGAGCAAGTCACCAATGTTGTATTGGTTCATCACGAGAAAGAAGTTACTTATTATGTAGGACGACGGTGAATTCACGCTGGAGACGAAGCCCGCAAGACTTCCGTGCTCTTGCCAGAATGCGAGCGGCGCAAATCCGAAAGCCACCACCACTAGGCACAGCCAAAACGCGGGAAATATGCGCAGAGCCCGGTGCCAGAGGAACCTACCGATTCGGGCCGTGGATTCGAAGCTCCGCGTTATTAGGAAGCCGCTTAACAAGAAAAACCCATCGACGGCGAGGGACCCGGTGTCTTCGAACCCCCGGGTAAGCCGCCAAATCGGATCGGTGCCGAGGCCGCCTAGACTAAACGCATGCGACCATTAAACGACCAGAGACGCAAAAAGAAATCGAAGAAACCCGATCGCGTTCGAACGAAAGTCAAATTGCTCTAGCGTCTGCGGTGCAGTGCCAATTGGGTTGAGCCTTCGTAGCGGTAGTCTCGAACGCTCACTGGTGGCGGGCACTGGCTCCCCCTACAATAAGAGAGCTGGTTGCATATTCGGCCGTGACGAACAGAGCTTGCGGCACTTTGACGGGAGCGCCCCGTTCGGCTTTGGCCACTGCATCATCTTCGGGTTTACGCGGCCCGCACGAAATCACCCGAGCACATCTCCTGATTTGGGGAACTCGGGTAGAGGTAGATCGCCCACCCACCATCGCCGTGTCGACGAATCTAGATGCACGTGGCTGTCGTAGTAACCCATTCCGCCTGAAATCGAACGCGACCAGCACGCGTTGAAGAGATCCCGCATCGTGAGTCCTGGCACGAACATGTCGGCCGCCTTTTCGCATACAGATGCATGCTGTTGCGCGCGCGCGCCCTCGGTGGCCGCGTTTGTCCGGGGAGACCGATAGCCGCTGGTGATTATGAGCGGCTGCCTTATGCCGATGAGTGCCAGGGCTTGCTGAACTTCCCACAAAGCCTCGACTTCCACGATGTCGAACTGGACGTAGCCCTCCGACACCGGCACGTTGCAGTCGCGCTCAGCCAGCAGATCTCGCGATAGCCTGGTACATAGACGGTTTTGCCATCGACGCAGAACGGAGCGACGATCTCGTCGTTGTATCCGGCGCGCCGCAGCCATAGGACCCGGCGCGTGCCGTTCGGGACCGCGGCCCGAGCCGCGCCTGGAGAAACCCCGGCGAGTGCGGCTGCCGTTAGCGCGATCAAGAAATCTGCGCGTCGCATCTCAGCCATGCCGCAGCACCACGTACGTTCGATCTTCGAAGTCGCTTCTCCAACCGGGGCTCTTCGCGAGCGCCACGGCGAGGCGGCTGCCGCGAGCGGCCACGACGGCATCCACGCCGTAGCGACGGAGCTCGTCGCTCCACGATCCTCCGGCGTGGATGGCGGCGACGTAGTCGCGCCACACCGCGAGCGGATACGGGTCGCAGCGGCCGTCAATGAACACGCGCAGGTTCGGCCGTCCCAGCGCGAGGCTGCACCAGGTGAAGTTCTCGCAGAGCACGCGATGACTCACGCCGTCGGTCAACGAGTCGATCGCGGCAATCGGAACCCGTTCGGGGGCGCGGCGCTGTGCCGCGGCGAGCGTCACACCCGGAGAGAACGAGCGCCACGCAGATGCCGATCGCCGCGACGGGCTCCAACTCGCGCACGCGGGGCCCGAGTGCGCGGATCTTCGGAAGCCGGACGTCGAGTCCGATCGCCGCGAGCGGCGCGGCGGCAATCGCGAAGAGCGCGACGTTGCGCGTCGCGAAGAGCATCGCGGCGAACAGCAAGGCGACGGGAAAGCTGCGCGCCTTGTCGTTCAGCAATGTCGCGCGACCGCCGGCAAGCACCACGAGCGCGAGCGGCAGCGCACCGAACAGAAAGGAAGAGTCGCCGAAGCCGGGCGGTTGCCACTCTTGGATGAAGTGGCGGATCGGGCTTCCCGCGAGCGCGACGGCATAGGCCGGCAGCCGCCATCCGAACGGAGTGCAGAAGATGGCGAGCAGCGTTCCGATCAGGATCAGAAGGTCGCGCCGCGCCTGCGCCCACGCACCGTCGGCGAGCGACCCCACGAGTCGAGCGAACACGAGCACCGGGGCGATCGCCACGCTCGCGTGCAGGTTGGCCCACACGATAACCGTCGGGATCGCGGCATATTGCAGACGGCCGCGGCGTTCGAGGAAGAAGAGGAAGGCCGCAAAAGCAGTCCACCCCAGCACTTGCGCGCGGATGCCGAACGCCTCGAGCAGCGCGACCCCGCAGAAGAGCAGCGCGACGCCCGTGGCTTCGGGGCTCGCGTGGCCGCGCGCTCGAAGGTAGACCGTCGCCAAAATGACGAGCGGCAGCGCGCTGACGAAGATCGCGAGCAGCACGAACAGGTGGTGATCCTTCGCCGCCGCCACGGCGACGCTGAACAGCCACTCTTGAGGAACCCACGGCGCCCCGGTAGCCGTGAACGTCTCGATGCCCAGCGCCGCCGGCAGGTCGATGGGTCTGCAGCACGAGATCGCCGAGCCACCGCTGCCAGTAGAGATCGCCGTCACCGGGATTGCGCAGGGGCCCTAACACGAGAAACAGGCCGCCCAAGAGCACCAGCACGACCCGAACCAGGCTCAGTGCGCCAATCCCAGCGGCAGTGCGATGCCGGTCGCCGCGGCGATATATGGCGCAAAGGCGATCGGCCCTTTCCCGCGCGCCACACGATTCACCAGCACGGCGGCGGCGCATGCGACGGCGAGCGCGAGCAGCGCGAGCGGAGCGCCGAGGGCGGCGCCGCAGAGCGCCACCAGCTTCGCGTCGCCCCAGCCCATGCCGATGCCGCGTGAGAAGTACGCAGCGACGGCAAACGGAGCGAACACGACGAACGCCGAGAGCGCGATCCACCAGTCGTGCTGCGCGAACGCAAAGAGCAGCAGCGCTCCGAGCGGCGCGAGCGTCAACACGTCGGGGACCATACCGCACAGCGTGTCGGTGTACCAGCACGCGGCGAGGGCGAACGTCACGATGGCGGCGATGCCGATTTCGAGCGGCGTCGCGCCGACGGCCACGAGCGCGCCGCCCAGCAGCACGGACGCCGCGACGATGACGATCTGCGGGGGCTTACCCGGTGGCGGGCCGTCGTCGGCGGGAAGGACGTTGGCACAGAGCGCGCGCCCCGCGAACAGCGCGAACACGCCGATGCAGCCGAAGAAGACGGCCGCTGCGACCGTGGCGATCATTTGGGTCCGGAGAAATAGTTCGCGGCGACCGCGCCGAAGATGATCGTGACGATCGCCGGGATCATGAGGAATACCATCGGGAAGACCATCTTCACCGGCAGCTTCGCGGCCATCTCTTCCACCAGCATCAGCCGCTGGTGTCGCGCGTCGTCGGCCAGGTCGGTGAGGATCTTCGCGATGTTCGCGCCCAGCCGCTCGGCCTGATTCATGATTCGCATCGCGTTGCGCAGCGCGGGGTGGTTGGTTCGGTCGCCGACCGCTCGCAGCGCGTCGGAACGCGCGCGCCCGAGCCGAATCTCCGAGAGCGCCTCTTTGATCTCTTCCCCGAGCGGGCCGGGCACCGCCTCGACCGCGTACCCGAGCGCCGAATTGAGCGCCAAGCCGGCCTGCACGGTGGACGAAACCATGTCGAGAAATTCGGGCAGGCACTTCTGAATCGCGGACTTTCGCGCCTCGATTGCGCGGTTGAGCATGAAAAACGGCGAGTAGCCACCAACGAACGTGAGCCCCACCAGCAGCGGGATCAGCCAGCCGGAGCCGAGGTTGAAGAAGTTCCACGCGAACAGCGAGAGCACCGCGCCGAAGCCCGCGCCCGCCAGCATCCGCAGCCCGAACTTCAGCGGCGTGGTGGTATACCAGCCCGCCTCGACGAGCTTCTGGGCGAGCACCACGCGCCGGTCTTCGGTGAGAATCTTGTCGACTATCGGCAGCGGCGCCGCCTCGCGTTTGAACGGGTCGCGGCCCTTGAGCGTTTCGAGCTGCTCGGTGAGCACGCTCTTCGACGGCAGCAGCGAGAGCGCGAACAAGAACACGGAGACCGCGAGCAGCACGGGGATCGCGAAGCACCATCAGATGCGCCGGCATCAGGCGTCCACCTTCAGCAAGGCCTTGAGCCAGATATACGACAGCACCTCGAGTCCGAGCACGATCCCGATCACGATGTGTCCGATGAACGTGTATTCCAGCGCCGCCGCCATGTTGGCTTGGGTGGCGAAGATGAAGAGCCCGAGGCCGAGCGGGATCGCCATCAGCACGTAGGCGCTCATGCGTCCCTCGGCGGTCAGGGCCGACGTCTTACGCTGCACTTGGCGCCGGTCTTTGATCGTGTCGGCCAGCTGATCGAGCACGCGCGCCAGGTCGCCGCCCGTCTCGGATTGCACGCGGAAGACGCGCGCGATCATCATCGTCTCGTGGCTCGGCATGCGACCCGCCAGATCGTCGATGGCGTCGTAGATGCTCACGCCGATGTTCGTCTGGCCGATCACGCGGCGAAACTCGTAGCGCGCCGGGTCGGGCAGCTCGTCGATCACGATCGCCAGCGCCTGGCGCAGGCCGAGGCCGACGCGAAGGCCGCCGGCCATCAGCCGCGTCGCGGGCTCGAGCTGGCCGGTGAACGCGTCGAGGCGGCGCTGGACGCGGAACCGCACGTAGCTCGTGAATCCCAGCGTCGCGGCCCCGGCGATGATCGGCAACAGGACGAGCGAAACGAGAAGGCCCGTGTGCAGCAAAAATATCAAAGCGATCCAGAGGATCGCGACGCCCGCCGACGTCGTGAGCACCAGCTCTTGCGGGCTCGAGCGGATGCCGGCGCGGTCGAGCTGCACCGAAAGGCCGCGTGACCTTGCGCGGTCGCGCGCGCGTTGACCGGACCCCAGATGGAGTAGAAGGCGAAGAAGACGGTCGCCGAGATGCCCGCAAAAACCGCGACCGGAACGAGCGACGTCACCATAGCGACGGCAAGGGCTCCAGCTCGTTGAGGTCGCGCGAGTCGTAGGGCACGCCGTACTCGACGAAGCGTTTGAGGCAGTTCGGCTGCACGCCGGTGTAGCAGAACTTGCCCACCACGCGGCCTTCGTCGTCCACGCCGTGCTGCGCGAACCGCACGATCTCTTGCATCGTCACGATGTCGCCTTCCATGCCGACGACCTCGCTGACGCCCATGACCTTGCGGGTGCCGTCGCGCAGGCGGGCGGTGTGCACGACCATGTCGAGCGCGCTGGCGATCTGCTCGCGAATGGCGCGCACCGGCAGATCGAAGCCGGCCATCAGCACCATCGTCTCGATACGCGAGAGGGCGTCGCGCGGCTGTTGGCGTGAATCGTCGTCAGCGAGCCGTCGTGGCCGGTGTTCATCGCCTGCAGCATGTCGAGCGCTTCGGCGCCGCGGCACTCGCCGACGATGATGCGGTCGGGGCGCATGCGCAGCGCGTTGCGGACGAGGTCGCGGATGCGGATCTCGCCCGTGCCCTCGATGTTGGGCGGCCGCGACTCCAGCCGCACGACGTGCGGCTGGTTGAGCAGCAGTTCGGCCGCGTCTTCGATGGTGATGATGCGCTCGCGGTCGGGAAGAACGACGAAAGCACGTTGAGGAACGTCGTCTTGCCGGAGCCGGTGCCGCCGCTGATCACGATGTTCAGGCGCGCCTGCACGGCGGCGCGCAGGAAGTCCATCACCTGCTTGGGGGCACGCGCCGATGTTGATCAGGTCCTCGGCGGTCAGGCGGCGCTTGCCGAAGCGGCGAATCGTCAGCGTGCTGCCGTCGATGGCGACCGGCTCGATGATGGCGTTGACGCGCGAGCCGTCGGGCAGGCGCGCGTCGACCATCGGCGACGATTCGTCGATGCGGCGGCCGAGCGGCGTGATGATGCGCTCGATGACCAGGCGCAGCTGCCGGGCGTCGGTGAAATGCTTCGTCGTCCGCTCGATCACGCCGTGGCGCTCGACGTAGATGGTGTCGGGTCCGTTGACCATGATTTCGGTGACGTCTTCGGATCCTTCATCAGATCTTCGAGCGGTCCGAGCCCCAGCGCCTCGTCGATGATCTCCTGGCGCAGCGCGGCCAGCTCTTCGGCCGAGCCGAAGTCGGCCGACGCCGCGAGCGTGGCGGTAATGCTCTCGACGTGGGCGCGCAGCTCGGCCAGTTTCGCCGCGTCGCTGTGCGCGGTGCTGGCCGAAACCAGGTCGACCTGCTTGAGCAGTGCTTGGTGGACCTTCTCTTTGAACTCGTCGCGCTTGAGCTCGAGGGGGTTGCGCACTTTCGATGCCGCGCCGTTGCCCTTCGGCGTTACGACTCGGCGCAGCGGCACGCGCGCCTCGCCGACCGGCGACGCGGACGACGGCTGCAGCGAGCTCATCGGCTGCTTCGGCCGGCAGCGACTCTATGTATCGCTGCAAGCCGGCGATGCTCTTCGCATAAGCCGCGATTCGACGACGGCGGAATCTCCGCGACGACCTTTGCTCCGAGCGCGCGCTCGATGTCGCCGCGCGGCACGCTCTCGGAGTCGTTGCGGGCGTTGCGTGACGAGTGCCACGCGATTGACCGGAACGCCGAAGCGCTGCAGATCCGCGAACATCGTTTGAGCACCGGCGACGCCGAGCAGCGTCGGCTCGAGCACGATCAGAACGCGTGCCGCGCGGGAAATGAAGGGGCGCACCGGCGCCGCAAAGGGCTGCGGTGCGTCCACGAGGACCGCGTTGAAACCGGAGAGGCTCGCCGCGAGCGTCTCGACCGTTTCGACGTCGAGTGCGAAGGCGGCATCGTAGCGATCGGCGAGCTCGACGATCGTCACGCCGTCGAGCCGCGCGCGCGAGATCGGCGACGCCGCCGAGCGGGCCGCGTCGAGCACGCGCAGCGACTCGAAAAGCAGCGCCATGCTGCGCCGCCCCGTGAGGTCGGCGTCGACGACCGCGGCGTTACCCTTTTCCCCGATCGCGCGCGCCAGCTCGCGGCAGAGCGTGGTCGTGCCGGAGCCGCCCTTGGCTCCAGTTAAAAGGACGACCGGGGACGCGCTCATTTACCGGGTCCGGGGATGACGGTCGCGCCGGTACCCGCGGCGCCGGCGTCGACGATCTGATCGCCGATGATCAGCTCGACGCCCGACGACGGGAAGCGCGGCGGGCCGGCCGGCGGCGCCAGCGAGGGCGGAGCGGCGAACATCGGGGGGGCGATCGGCGGTGCGGACGGCATCGCGTCGCCGCCGCTGCCGAGGAGGGTCAGCCGCTCGACCGGCTCCGTGCGCGGCGCCTCGCGCGGCGAGCGCAGAGCCAGGCGAAGCGTCGCGTTCGAGTCGGCCCACGACAGCACGTCGGCCTGGCCGGGCGTGACCTCGAGCGTCACCGTGGTCGCCTCCTGCTCGGCGGGCGACGGCGTCGCCGAGGGGTTCTCGAGGGCATTGCCCACCGCCAACACACGGATGGCGCGGAAGATGGTGACCGCCTTGGGCGGGGGACCGCTGCCCTTCGAGGGCGGGATCGCGATCACGTCGACGCGGTCGCCGGGCTGAATCAGCCCCGAAACGTCTTTGACGCGGTCGACCGGGATGCTGACCGCCCGCATTCCGGGCTGCAGGCGAACCGGCAGCGCCGAGGCGACGTTGGTGCCGATCGTCGATGCCGTCATCTGCGAGCCGTTGGGAATGGTGATCAGCGCCAGCGACCCGACGGCCTGGCCGGGATCGGCGATCGCGTCGGGCTGCATCGCGTTGCGCCGGGCGCTGCTCCTTCGTAAACATTGCCGCGGTGATCCGGGCGCGCGCCGGAATCTCTTGCGTCGCGATCAGCACCGCCCGCTGCTCGTTCTGGGGCGGGCGAAGCGACGAGAGGTAGGTGAGCGTCAGCCATCCGGTGCCGACGGCCAGCACGATCGCGATCAACAGCGTGGTGCGACGTGTATTCACGAGAGGTTTATCCTTAAGAAGGGAGCGACGCTCTGCGCGAGCGCGACGAGTATCGCCCCAAATGCAAACGCAACGGCGTAGGGCAGAGTTCCACGCTCGGCGGTGGCGCCATTAACGCCGCCGACCGTCAAAAGAGCCATCCGTGAGGCCGTCGCCCTCGCACCCCCGCGGAGCGCGAGGAAGGCCACGGCCAAGAGTCCGCCGCCGATTGCGGTGTAGAGCAGAAACGGCACGCAGAGCGGCCAGCTCAGCATGCCCGATCCGGTGATGGCGAGCTTGATGTCGCCGCCGCCGATGCCGCCGCGCGAGTAGAGCAGCGTGCCGCCGGCGGTCAGCACCGCCATCACGAGCAGGCTGATGCCGAGCGACTGCCACCCGAGCACCGCGTGCAGCGCTACCGCCGCGGCCGCTAGCGATCCGGTCAGCCAATTAGGAATGCGACGTGCCCGCACGTCGCAATAACTCGCTATCAAACAGGCGGCTAACGTGAGCCAGATCGCAAGGGGCATATGTTGTTGGTTGTCCTGGGGAGTTTGGGTTGGCGGGGGCGCGAAACTCGCCCGCGCCCCTCAACCCGTGCGTTGACGACTAGAGCGAGGTGCCTACGTTGGTGAACAGGGTGCTGAGTGAGGTACCAACGGTCTTAACGGCGCCGAGGGCGACCAGAGCGATGAGTGCGACCAACAGGCCGTACTCGACCATCGTCGCGCCCTCTTCGTCGCGGATCATTGATTTGAGCGTGGTGTACATTCTGTCTCCTTAGTAGTAGTAGTGAATTGTCGAAAACGAGTGGTTGAGAAACGAGAATCCCCGCAGCCCTTAAACCGAACTGCCGACGTTGGTGAACAGTGTGCTCAGATTGATTCCCAGCGTCTGAACTGCACCTAACGCGACAAGCGCGATCAAGGCTACGAGAAGTCCGTATTCGACCATCGTAGCGCCATCCTCCTCGCGGAGCATGGCGATTAGGGTTGTGAACATGGGGTCTCCTTTACCAGATTCCACCGGGCCACGCCTCAACCGGGACGTTCTCTCCCAGGTTGGGCGCCTGCACCAAGAGCTGTGTGCTGGCCGATACGACACCCGGCAACGATGTCGCCAATACGTGAATGAACGAATCGCGCATGTAGTCGGGGCCGATCGGAACGATAGCTTGGAACTTCCCATCCGGCCCTGCCGTCAAAGTGTGACGGCTCAGCAGTACGTTCGGTACGTCGGACGAGAGGGTGCCGAGAAGGGTGATCATCACGGGTGCCATCGGTGGGGCAGCCCCCGTGACGAGCACCGCTTCGGCTCCCTTAAGCGGAGTAGCAGTGAGGACGATCGTGCCGCGCAGTTCCACCGAGCTTGCTTGCTGCTGCTCTTCTCTCACCTCGCTCGCCGCTCTTGCTTCCTGTGCGCTGACGAGCATTTGGGCCTGCCGTGCTAGTTGAATGATGTGTGTGGCAAGCTTTTGCGAGATGTAGATGTCGTTCGAGATGTAACGCGGTGTAACGGCGGTTGTTTCGACACGATCGTCCACCTCGTACAGATTATCGCCGGGGCGAATAATCAGCACGATTCCAAGGCCGCTCAGTTGTACGGCACGCGTCGCCGCCAGCCACGCATACTCTAAGTGAGCTGCGCGGGCGACGGATGCGAGCGGAACTCCCTGTTCTGTAGAAGCGGCGACGGCGCACTGCGCCGAAAGCAGCCAACAGAACAGCAAGAGTACCACCTGACGATAAGGCCGCATGGAAACCTCCTTGCTCCTGGTGCGCTGTATTATGACCCCGCCGTCCCCGGCTTGCAACAGAAGCGAGTGCCTCGGGCGCGGATTTTAACTCAACGTATTCGTTGTGTTGACGCGTTAACGCCGAAATCCTGGTATAATCCGTTTCGATGAACATAAATAGTCGTCGCGTTCTTTCCTTTGTAGCAGCGGCCGGCATCGCCGTTTGCGCCGCCCCGGCCCCGGTTTCGGCCGATCAGGTGACTTTGGTCTCGGTCCAATCCGGGCACTCCGTACTATTGAAGGCGGAGGGACTCACGCGCGTGGCCGTCGGCGACGGCCGGATCGCCGGTGTCGTGCCGGTCGGCACGTCGCAAGTGGTCGTCAACGGAAAGGCGCCCGGCCACACGACGATCTTCGTGTGGGCCAACGGCAAGCGCGTGACCTACGAGGTGACCGTCACGGAGCAGCAGCTCGACGACCTCGCCCAGATGCTTCGCACCGCGATCTCGGCGCCCGGCGTCCAGGTCGTGAGCTTCGACCACTCGATCGTGGTTCGCGGCACGGTGACCGACGGCGCGCAGTTCCAGCAGATCAGCGACATCGTGGGGCGCTTCACCGACGTGATGAAGAGTCAAGGAGCCGTGCTCGTCAACGCCGTGACGATCTCGCAGAACCTCGGCAACCTGCAGCGCGCGATCGCCAACATCCCCGGCGCGACCGACATCCGCGTGGATCCCGACGGCAAGGGCAACGTCATCGTCAGCGGCAACGCCACCGACGCCGTCACCGCCCAGGCCATCCTGGACCGGGCGCGCGGACTGGCGGGCCCGTATCTGGCGAGCAACGGACAGCTGATCGACCGGCTGAACTCGCTGAGCAACAGCGAGATCGACATCAAAGTCTACGTGCTCGAAGTGGACAAGACGGCGCAGTCGAACCTCGGCATCTCGCTGCAGTCGGCCACGTTTCTGCCCACCGGCGGCTACAATCTCGGGCCGCCGTCGTTCTCGCCGGTCGAATCGCCGTCGCTCCCCGGCTCCGGCCTGGGCTTCACCATTCGGCCGTTCTTCCGCACGATCACGCTCGCGCCGACGCTCAACCTGCTGATGCAGGAGGGCCACGCGAAGGTGCTCTCGAGCCCGAACCTGGTCACGAGTCCGGGCGCGAAGGCGACGTTCCTCGTGGGCGGCGAGATCCCGGTCGTCACCTCGACGGGCCTGGGCGCGGTGAACGTGCAGTACCAACCCTACGGCGTTCAGCTGAACGTGACGCCCGAGATCCTCGGCAACGGCTCGGTGCACGCCGTCGTCGCGCCCGAGGTCTCGCGACTCGACTATGCCAACGCGGTGATCGTATCGGGCTTTACGATCCCGGCGTTGCTCGTGAGCAAGCTCTCGACCGACGTCATCACTCGGCCCGGTGAGAGCATCATCCTTGGGGGCCTCGTGAATCGTCTCGAGATGAAGACGATCTCGAAAATCCCCCTCCTCTCGTCAATCCCCATACTCGGCAAACTGTTCACGTCGACTTCATACCAGAACCAGCAGTCCGACGTGGTCTTCATAATGACACCGGAGATTGTAACGCGATGAGAAACAAACGGGAGAGCGGCCAAATCTTGCCGCTCATTGGTCTAACGCTCGCCTCGCTGATGGGCTTCGGCGGCGTCGCCGTCGACGTCGGCTATTGGGAGTATTCGCAGCAGGCGCAGCAAAACGCCACCGACGCGGCCGCGATCGGCGGCGCGCAACAACTCGTGAAGTCGAACTGCACCGGCGGATCGGGGGCGAAAGCCGCCGCGCTCGCCGACGCGGCGAGCAACGGTTACCCCAACGCCGCGAACGTAACGGTGACCGCCAACAGCCCGCCGCTGACCGGCCCGTACGCCGGCAACAGCTGCGCCGTGAGCGTCGCCATCCAGTCGCAGCACGTCCCGAGCTTCTTCTCGAAGCTCTTCGGGCAAGGGAACGGTCAGACGATTTCGACGCAAGGCGTCTCGACCGTCGAGGCGCTCAACACCGGCGCGTGCATTTATCTGCTGAGTCCGACCGTGCAGACCAACCTCAACGGCGCCAACGTTCAAGGTCCCGGCTGCGCGATCGACATCAACAACACGGCGAACTTCAACGGATCGACCGTCAAGTCGCCGTTTATCGGCTACGCCGGACCCGCGCCCAACGAGAACGGCAGCACGTTCACGCTCGCCACGCCGGCCCCGATGCTGCCGGTGGCCGACCCGTGCCCGGGCATCGCGGGGTGCTCGTATCTCGCGAACAACCCGCCGGCGCAGACCAACTGCCAGTCGTTCAACGGCAACGGCTACCACGGCGCCCTGACGGCCGGCTGCTACAGCTATTTGAACCTCAACGGCGCAAACGTCACGCTCTCGGGCACGTACGTGCTGACGGGGTCGACGAACTTCAACGGCGCCACGCTCAACGGCACCAACGTCACGCTCTACGTCGCTTCCGGCGCCACGGCGCCGAACTTCAACGGCGATACGGGAGCTTCGCTCTCGCCGCCGTCGAGCGGCAACTACAACGGCGTGCTCTACTATCAGGTGCCGAGCAACACCAGCCCGCCCAACCTCAACGGGACCCAGAACAGCTATAGCGGGCTGATCTACGCACCGGGTGCGACCTCGGCGAACTTCAACGGTTCCGCCGGGAACTACGTCGTGCTGGTCTTCGGTGCCGCCAACTATAACGGCAGTACCGCCTGGGACCTCGCCACTCCGGCCCCCGGGCAGGCACTCGTGAAACAGGCGGTGCTGGCACAATGACACGACGATTCTTCCGCTCGCAGCGCGGCACCAGCATGATCGAGTTCGCGCTGGTCGCCCCTGTCTTCGCCTTTCTTCTCGTCGGCCTCGTCGACGTCGGCCGCTACACCTACTACGCGATCGTCGCATCGCACGCCGCTCGCAGCGGCGTGCAGTACGGCGCTCAAAACCTCATCACGGCGGCCGACGTCAACATGAACAACTCGACTTCCAGAGCGGCCGGCGCCGCCAGCGTCGACGCGCAAAGCCTGCCGAGTTTCACGGTCCACGCGGCAATCGTTTGCACGAACAACAACCAGTCGTCGCCGTGCCCGGCGAACAACACCAACTCCACGCCGCCGGCGGGGTTGGTCTACTTCGTGCGCGTGCAGGTCACCGGGAACTTTACTCCGCTGATCGCGTACCCGGGAATCTCGTCGATTCCCATCAGCGCGACGACGATGATGCGGGTGGTGAACCAATGAGACTAAAATTGAAAGAACGCGGCAGCAGCCTGCCGGAGGCGGCGATCGTGATGAGCGTGCTTCTCGCGCTGCTCTTCGGCATCGTCGACTTCGGCCGCGCAACCTACACGTATGCCTACGTCGCGCAGGTCGCGCGGCAAGGGGCGCGCTGGATGATCGTGCGGGGATCGCAGTGCACGGTGCTCGATCACTGTAACGCGCAAACTTCGGACGTGCAGAATTACGTCCGCTCGCTGTCGCAAGGCGCAACCGATCCCACGCAGATCCGCGCCTCCGCCGGATTCAGCTCCGTCACGTGCCCGGCCGGAAGCCTGGTATCGAACGCGCCGGGCTGCACGGTCAGCGTGACCGTGACGTATCCGTTTCAGTTCATGCTGCCGTACATGCCGAAGAGTCACGGCCAGCTGCTGACGCTGAACGTTACGAGCACCTCGCAGATGGTGATCTCACAGTGACGCGAAAGGCAGCCGTCTGAGCACGGCGCTGGCCCGGCGCGAGATCGGCGCCATCGCACCGCCCGTCCGTTTCGGATCGGGCACGGCGATGCAGACGCTGGCCGGAAGCGTCTCCGCGTTCTTCGCGCTCGAAGGGTTCGACCGTCGTCGCGGCGTTGCGACGTACGCGCTGCGAATCGTTAACCGCACGGCGTCGGCCCTGATTTGCCGCACGTGGGTGGTGTTGCAGAACGGCGACTCGGTGCTCGCCTACCCGGCGATCTTCGAGATCGAGCCGTTCTCGACGAGTGCGATGCAGGTGCCGGTCTGGCCCGGCGACTTCGCCTCGTTCGAGCGCTTCATCGCCGAGATCGCGGGCGAGGGCGTGCAATGCATCGTCGAGGCCCCCGCGCCGGTGGTCTCGGCCCGACCGGACGCTGGTGCGGTTCGCACTCGCGGCGGCCGCCGCGGGTTTGATCGCGCTGCTCGGCGCGATGGGATTTCGCGCCGCGGCGCCGCGGATTTCGGCGTTTGCGGTGCCGCCCGAGGCCCTCGCCGGAACCACGATCCGCGCCGAGTACGACGCCGGCGGGGCCGGGAAGCTGGGCTACTCGGTGCTCGCGCCGGACGGCCGGCAAGTCGCCGGCGGCATCTTGAGCGGTCGCTCCGGATATATACCGATCGCGCTGCCCGCTTCGAACCAGCCTGGAGCGTACACGCTGCAGATGACGATGACCGGGATGCTGGGCAGCGCCGAAGAGACGCGCGTGCTCAACACGATTCCGGGCAGGGGCGAGGTCGCGTCGATCGGCGCAATCTCCGTGCTGCCGATCGTCGCCCGCGCGGGCCAGTCGGTGAAAGTTGCGTACGCAGCGGGCGGCGACGGCGGGTTCGTTCGGCTCGTGGGCGGCGACGGAACGATCTGGGCGCAACAGCCATTTTCGAGCGGCGGGGAGACGCGGCTCGCGGTTCCGCCGGTCACGAGCTCGCAGGAGATGCGGGTGCTGCTGCGCGTCACGAAAGGACACTCGGCCGCGGAGTCGGTCGCGGGATTGGTCGTGCTGCCCGCGTTGGCGCCGGCATCGGCCGGCGTCTCCGCCCCGGCGTCGCAGATCGCAGGCGACGACGATCCGACGTCGGCGGCGAGTTCCGACGCGAACGGAACGTTCGCGTTGGCCGCGGCGACGGTAAAGAGCGGCGATACGATTCGCGTGCGCATTCTCTCGCCGCGGAACGGAATGCGCGTCGCGCTGACCGATGGCCAGTCGCACGAAATAACCGGCGTCAGCGTGGGCGCCGACGCGGACGTGATAACGCTCAAGGCGCCGGCCGTTACCGTGCCGACGCGCTATACGGTGGTCGCGAGCTTCACCGACGGCTTCGGTCAAGAGAGCGTCGTCGCGCCGGTGACGGTGGTCCCCTAAACAACAGAGGGGACCGAGCGGCACGCGGGCCCGCTGTTTAGAGCGAGCTCGATACGGTGGTGAAGAGCAGGCTCAGGCCGATCCCGACTCCCTTGACCGCGACCAGCGCGATCGCGGCGACCATCGACATCAGAAGTCCCGTCTCGACGGCTCGGCTCCGCCGGCGCTCCTTCGCAGGGCGGCCCGCTTTGCCGTTGCTGACGAGGCTCCGGCCCAAGTCTTCGCAAGCAAGCGTTGGGTAATCCATCAAGCGTCCTTGCTTTTTGCAGCGTCCTTGCTGTTTCGGCCGGCAAGCGGGTGAGGGGCGACCCCGGTCGCCCCACCCCGATCGCTGAGTCCAGCCGGATTTAGAGGGAGGTGCCGACGTTCGTGAAGAGCGTGCTGAGGCTCGTGCCGACGGCCTTGACTCCGACCAGAGCAACGATGGCAATAAGGGCGACCAGCAGGCCGTACTCAACCATCGTGGCGCCCTCTTCGTCGCGGATCATCGATTTCAGGGTGGTGTACATTCCTTCTCCTTGCAAACAAGTGTTGGGTTAATCCATCAAGCGTCCATGCTTATCGCAGCGTCCTTGCTTGTTTCGGCCGGCAAGCGGGTACGGGGCAACCCGGTCACCCCACCCCGATCGCTGAGTCCAGCCGAATTAGAGCGAAGTGCCGACGTTCGTGAAGAGCGTGCTGAGGCTCGTACCGACGGCCTTGACGCCGACGAGGGCGACGATGGCAATAAAGGCGATGAGCAGGCCGTACTCGACCATCGAGGCGCCCTCTTCGTCGCGGATCATCGATTTCAGGGTGGTGTACATTCCTTCTCCTTAATTTTACGGTGTTTTTTTTGGTCTGACACGCCAAGCATCACGCGGCTCATAACGCTCCGCGATCAGCCCGGTCCGCCCGGGATATAAGCAAGCTACCGCTCTTTCAAACGGCCGCCTCTCGCCACGCCTTTTCGCCCTCCGAGGGGGCTACCCCCTGTCGGATTGTTAAAATTTGTTGACGCGTTAACGGCGCCCGTGGCATAATCCCTTGCAGTTGGGGCCAGGGACCCCTCGGTCTTTAGCTCGTCCTCTCAGGAGAACGATTTATCAGGCCGGGTCGTTCCATTTTTTGGAGCCGGCGTCGGGGCGCCGGGATTTAAGGAGGAACGGTTTCGATGCGATACAGACGAGAGGCGGGCCAAGTCATACCGCTAATCGCGCTCAGCCTGTCGGTGATCATGGGGTTCGCCGGCATGGGCGTGGACGTGGGCTATTGGCAGTATCACCAGCGCGAGCAGCAGTCGGCGACCGACGCGGCTGCCATCGGCGGCGCGCAGCAGCTCATCTATGCCGGTTGCGGGAACTTCACGTCGGCCCAGACGGCGGCGAAGACGGATTCGGCGAGCAACGGCTTCACAGACGGCAGCAACGGCGTGACCGTGACGGTGACGAATCCGCCGGCTAGCGGCGCGTACGCCGGAAACACCTGTGCCGTCGACGTGCAGGTGACCTCGACCAACACGCCGCGGTTCTTCAGCCGGTTCT
Organism: Vulcanimicrobiota bacterium; assembly: GCA_963711625.1. Classification (GTDB taxonomy): domain Bacteria; phylum Vulcanimicrobiota; class Vulcanimicrobiia; order Vulcanimicrobiales; family Vulcanimicrobiaceae; genus Cybelea. The sequence continues at coordinate 2,429,277 of OY970207.1, read as the reverse complement.
TCGCGAACGGTTCGTCGACCATCACCGCGACCACCGAGGCCGTCGCCACGCTCGTGAACAACGCGAACGGCTGCATGTACCTTTTACAGCAGAACCAGACGCTGCAACTCAACGGCGTCCACATCAACTCGCCGAACTGCGGCATCCTCGCGAACAGCACGATGGTGCAGACCAATGGCGGCACGGTGACGATCGGCTCGTTCGGCTACGCGCACTCGCTGCAAGACAACTCGACGAACTTCACCAAAGCATCGCCGCAGAAGATTCAGCCTGTGGCCGATCCGTGCGCCGAGATCTCCGGCTGCGCCTACCTGGCGGCGAACGCGCCGCCGACTTTGACGTGCAGAACGTTCCAAAACAACGGGCAGTCGCAAACGGTTCAGCCCGGCTGTTACAGCTCGTTTCAGCTCAACGGCGGCACCGTTACGATGGCGCCGGGGCAGTACACGTTCACGGGAACGGTGCAAGACAACGGCGCCACCGTGATCGGCAACGGCGTGAGCATGTACGTGACGAACACCGGCGGCCCGGTGCAGTTCAACGGGGCCAACGACACATTTTCGGCTCCGACCATGGGCAGCAACGCCGGCGTGCTGCTGTACCAGTCTCCGAACAATACCAACGTCGTGCAGTTCAACGGCGGAAGCGTGAGCATGAGCGGCCTCGTCTACGCGCCCAACGCGCTCGGCCAGGTCAATGGCAACGATGGCGGCTATCTCGTGCTCGTCTTCGGGAGCATGCAGTTCAACGGCAGCTCCACTTACTCACTCGGCGGCCCCGTTCTCGGGAGCTCGCTCATCAAGAATGCGGTGCTTGCACAATAATGATACGAAACATCTTCAGGCGGCTTCGCCGCTCCGATTCCGGAACCAGCGTGATCGAGTTCGCGCTCGTGGCGCCGGTCCTCTCGCTGCTCCTGATGGGCACGATCGAGATCGGCCGGTTCAGCTACTTCGCGATCCTCGCGGCCAACGCCGCGCGCGCCGGCGCGCAATACGGCGCGCAGAACATTACGACCGCCGGCGACGCCCCTGGGATCACGAGCGCGGCCACCCAAGACGGGCAGAGTCTGTCGAACTGGACGGGCGGCGTCACGCCGACGGTGCTCTGCTCCGTGAGCGGCGGGGCGCCGGCCCCGTGCTCGTCGAGCGGCTCGGGACCGCCGACGAACACGATCTACTACGTCCGCGTGCAGGTCACGGGCACGTTTAACACGCTGCTGCGGTATCCGCTCCTGCCGCCGCACCTGCCCATCAGCGGGAGCGCTACGATGCGGGTGGCCAGCCAATGACCGTCAAGAAATCCGAGCGCGGCGGCAGCATTCCGGAAACCGCGATCATCATGATGGCGCTGATGCTGTTCATGTTCGGCGTCGTCGACTGCGGCCGGGCGCTCTACACCTATAACGCGGTCGCGAGCCTCGCCCGCCAGGGCGCGCGCTGGGCGATCGTCCGGGGCTCGCAGTCGTGCACGAACAGCAACAACCAGCTGTCGGGGTGCAACGCCAGCGCCGCCGACATCGTGACCTACGTGCAGTCCATCGTCGGCCCGGCCGTCGACAAGAGCAACGTGCATGTAACGCCGGTGTGGACGAGCTGCGGAAACGCGCCCACGTGCACCGTGTCCGTGAACGTTGCATACACGTTTAGGCCCGTCGGCCCGATCTCATTGACGATTCCGATGTCGAGCACGTCGCAGATGGTGATCTCGCAATGAATGGAGAGAAGATGAACCGATTTTCAACGAGCGAGCGGGGCCAAGTGCTTCCGCTGATCGCTCTGAGCCTCACGGTGCTGATGGGCTTCGCGGGGATGGGGGTCGACACGGGCTACTGGTCGTACCAGCAGCGCCAGCAGCAGTCGGCGACCGACGCCGCGGCGTTCGGCGGCGCGCAACAGCTGCTCTACTCGGGCTGCACGAGTCCTTCGGCCGCACAAACGGCCGCGGCAACGGATGCGACCGCCAACGGCTATACCACTGGTGTCCACAACGTGACCGTGCTGGCGTCCAATCCTCCGTCGAGCGGCGCCTACGCGGGCAACACGTGCGCCGTGATGGCCCAAATCACCACGACGCGGGTCCCCTCGTTCTTCAGCAAATTGTTCGGCATGAGCAGCGGCGCCACCGTGAGCACGCAGGCGACCGCCCTCGTCGTCGCCGACAACTCCGGCTGCATCTATATGCTGTCGAGGACACAGAACACGAACTTCCACGGCTCCAACATGCAGGCGCCGGGGTGCGGCATCTACCTGAACGGTTCGGCAAACTTCAACGGCGCCACCGTGAACGCCGGCTCGATCGGCGAGGCCAACTATTCGGGCAGCAACAACGGCGGTACGTTCAGCGGAGCGACGCCGAAATCGATCCTGCCGGTCGCCGATCCGTGTTCCGAGATCCCGGGCTGCGCGTATCTTACCGCGAACCCGCCGTCTTCGTCGCCGTGCACCGGCTCGTACTCGGGCAACGGCACGTTGACTCAGGGATGCTACGCCAATCTGAACCTGCACGGCGCGAACGTGACGATGAGCCCCGGGACCTACGTGTTCACCGGCGGTGCGAACTTCAACGGGGCGACCCTCACCGGTACCGGCGTGACGATCTACATGCCGGCGGGCGCGACCGTGAACTTCAACAAGGTCAACGGCATGACGCTGACGCCTCCGGCCACGGGAAACTATGCCGGCGTCACCTATTACCAGGTGCCGAGCAACAGCAACGATATCAACTTCAACGGCAGCTCGACGAACATCTCCGGCCTGATCTACGCGCCCAGCGCGGCGATGAACTACAACGGTTCGCAGGGAGGATACGCGGTGCTCGTCGCCGCTTACGCGAACTTCAACGACAGTAGCGGAGAAGATTTCGCGACGCCTCCGGCCGGGCAGACGATCCTCAAGAACATCGTACTCGGGCAGTAGCGATCATTCAGCCGTCGCCAGCGCGGCGGCTGAAACGGCCCGTTTCGGCGGCCGGACGAGGAAGATCAGCGGCGTCGAGAGCACGAAGACGATCGCGGTGACGCGGAAGAGATAGTCGTAGGCGATCATGGCGCTTTGCTGCGCCACCATCTGCGTCAGCGTTCCCACCGAATAGCCGTGCGTCTGCGTGACGCCCGACGCCAGCACGTTCCACGCGACCGCGGTCTGGTGCGTGAGCATCGTGGTGAGGATCGCGATGCCCAGGCTGCCCCCGAGCTGGCGCAGCAGCGTGAACAGACCCGTCGCATTGGCCAGCTCGTGACGGGGCACGTCGCCGAGCGAGATCGTGGTGAGCGGCACGAAGAGAAAGCCTAGTGCGAAGCCTTGAATGAGCCGCGGCCAGAACACGTCCCAGTAGCCGGCCTGCACGGTGAGGCTTCCCAGCAGCCACGTGGACCACGCGAAGAGCAGCGTGCCGAAGACGATCGACCAGCGCCCGTCGATGCGATTGAGGAGCCGGCCGATGATCAGCATCGAGGCGGCGGTCGATAGCGCGCCGGGCATCAGCGCCAAGCCCGTGTCGAACGCCGTGAAGCCGAGCGTCCCTTGGAAGAAGAGCGGCAAGATCAGCGCGGTTCCGAACAGGCCGAAGCCCATGATGATGCCCAGGAACGAGCCGACCGAGAACGAGCGGAACTTGAAGACGTTGAGGTCGACGATGGGATGCTTGTCGCGCAGCGCCTTGAGCACGAACGTGATCAGCGCGACCACGGCGATCGCGGAGAAGAGCAAAATCGTCTGCGATTGGAACCAGTCGTCGCGCTCGCCCTGCTCGAGCACGAACTGCAGCGACGCCAGGCCCGCGGTGAGCAGCCCGAGCCCGATCCAGTCGATGCCGCCCTTGGGCTTGGCGATGTACTTGGGGTTGGGGATGAACGCGAGCGTCATCAGGAACGCGACGATGCCGATCGGGATGTTGATGTAGAAGATCAGCGGCCAGCTGGCGTTGTCGATGATCCAGCCGCCCAGGGTGGGGCCGATGGCCGGCCCGACCATCGCGCCCATGCCGAAGATCGCCATCGCCGCGCCGCGGCGCTCGACCGGGAACGTCTCGAACAGGATGGCCTGCGCCGTGGGCTGCAGCGCGCCGCCGCCGATGCCCTGGATCACGCGATAGAAGACCAGCACCCAGATCGACCGCGCGGTGCCGCAGAAGAGCGACGCGACGGTGAAGAGCGCGAGCGAAGCGGCGTAAAAGGCCTTGCGCCCGAGCAGGGCCGTGAGCCAGCCGTTGAGCGGCATCACCACGACGTTGGCCAGGATGTAGCCGGTGGCGACCCACGCGACTTCGTCGACCGTCGCGCCCAGGTTGCCGCCGATCGTGGTGATGGCGACGTTGACGATCGTGCTGTCGATGATCGCCATGATGAGCCCCAGCATCACCGTGATGGTGATCAGCGCGACGGATCGGCGCTCCGTCACCGCCGTGTCATCCTATTTTTTGTCATCCCCAGCAGCGCCACGCACACCTTGTCATCCTGAGCAGCGCCGCGCAGCGGCGCGTGTCGAAGGACGAATGCGAAGGACGAAGGACGACGAAGGAAGTGGGGAAAAGCAAGACGCTTTCACCGACACGTCCGCAATCGCGAGGGTTTCGTCGGCGGAAACTGTCGTCTGTCCGGGCGTTGAAGAACGAGGAGAGTCATGGAGCATCGTTCGATACTGCATTGTTCCCGCTGCGCGGCGGTGTGCGTCGCTGCGGCTGCGCTGTTTCCGGCGTGCGGGGGCGAGCAAGGCGCCGCTTACAATCCCCGCTCGAAAGAGTAGCGGGCTGCGTCCCGGGGCGGTCGCCGCGATCGCCTTCGCCGTATTCGCGGTCGTCGATTTCGCCGCGTTTCGCACCAGCTTCTATCGCAGTCTGCTCGATCCGAACTCGAGCACGGGCAGCTTCGAGGCCGCGATCGACCAGTTCCGCGATCTGCGCAGCGACCGCCGTACCGACGTGCTGGTGCTCGGCGACTCGCGCATCTACTCCGGACTGGACCCGAGCGCGGCGAGCGCCGCGAGCGGGAGGCTGCGCTTTCTCAACGGCGGCGTGCCGGGGACGACGCCGCGCTGCTGGCCGTTCTTCGTGCGCGCGATCGATCCGGACGTCAATCGCCTGCGCGCCGTCGTGATTCCGGTCGACACCTACGGCGACGACGACAGCGCCATCGGCAGCCTCGACGGCGACGACCGGCCGATGGATCTTCGGTACGTCGTGTTCCAGACGCGGCTGAGCGATCTGCCGAAGCTGGCCGGCTCGTTCTCAGACCCGCGCGAACGCGTGGAATACGGCATCGATCTGTTCTGGCGCGCCGTCGAACTGCGCGACGACTTCCAGGCGTTCGCGGCCAACCCGGCGGCGCGGCTGACGATGTTGGCGCGGCCGCCGCCGGTGTCGCCGTACGATCCGCTGGGATGGCATCCGCGCACCGAGACGCTGGCGGGTCTGCGCGTGGACTTCGCGACGAACTCCATCGTGTATCCCGCGGGCATGCCCGACGATCAGCGCCAGGCGATCGCGACGCAGGTGCTGACGATTCCCAAGCCCAGCCCGTCGTACGCGGAGTACCGCCGCCAATGGCTCGGTCCGATCGCGGCCGAATACCGCGCAGCCGGCGTGCCGGTGATCTTCGTTCGCATCCCCACGCGGCCGGCGCACCGCAACGCGACCGACGTGCCCACCGGCTCGCTGCCGGATATCGCGCGCAGACACCGGGGCGACGCTGCTTCCCGCCGCACCGTATCTCGCGCTCGAGCGGCCGGATCTCTTTGCCGACGAGGATCATCTCAATCGCGCCGGCAGCCTGCAATTCAGCCGGCTCCTGGGCAAAGACGTAGCACACGCACTTGCGTCACACGCCATTGTCACCCTGAGCAGCTCCCCGAAAGGGGAGCGTGTCGAAGGGCCGCCCGCACACCCCCTTGTCACCCTGAGTGGCGCGCTAAACCTTGTCACCCTGAGTAGCACGCGAAGCGTGCGTGTCGAAGGGCTGCCGCAACCACCCACCGCACACATTAGCAAACATCGCGACCTCTCGTGGTACGCGGCGGCGGTGGGGATCGGAATTCCGCTGCGCTTCCAATCGTACGAGTTCTGGCTGTTCGTGGCGATCGTTGCGGCGCTGTTCTACGGGCTGCCGCGGCGCTACGGGCGCTACGTGCTGCTGTTCACCAGCTACTATTTCTACGCGCGCTGGAACGCGTGGTACGTGCTGTTCCTCTGGATCCTCACGGCGAGCGACTTCCTGATCGCCATCGCGCTGGAGCGCTCGCGCTCGCGGCTGTTCCTGGCGCTCGGCGTGGCGGCGAACCTGGCATTCCTTGGGACGTTCAAATACGCGAACTTCGCCAGCGGAACCGTGACGGCGCTGCTGGGGATGCACGAGAACCCGTGGCTGGTGAACCTCTTCGTGCCGATCGGCATCAGCTTCCACACGTTCCAGAGCATCTCGTATCTCGTGGACGTCTATCGCGGCCGCATGACGGCGATCCGCAAGCCGCTGGATTACGCGCTCTTCCTGGCGTTCTTCCCGCAGCTGCTGGCCGGCCCGATCGTGCGCGCGGGCCTGTTCTTCGGCGAGCTCTTCGCGTGGCGGCCGCCGACGGCGGAAGACGTGAGCTACGGCCTGGCGCGCGCGGGGTTCGGGCTGGTGAAGAAGATGGCGATCGCCGATCAGTTCGCGCCGATCTCGAACGCCTATTTCGCGGCGCCGGCGGCGCATCCGGGCGCGCTCGCCGCCTGGAGCGCGGTCTTCGCCTTCGGCATGCAGATCTATTTCGACTTTTCCGGCTACAGCGACATCGCCATCGGCTGCGCGCGGCTCTTCGGCTTCGTCTTTCCGGAGAACTTCGCGATGCCGTATCTCGCCACGAGCATCACCGACTTCTGGCATCGCTGGCACATCACGCTCTCGACGTGGCTGCGCGACTATCTCTACATTCCGCTGGGCGGCAGCCGCCACGGCACGCTCGCGACGCTGCGCAACCTGATGCTCACGATGCTGCTCGGCGGCCTGTGGCACGGCGCGCAGTGGACGTTCGTGGCCTGGGGCGCCTTCCACGGCGTGATGCTCTGCGTCGAACGAGTGTTGGGCATCGGGCACGGACGCGTGGCGCCGCGCGGCGTCGTGGCCGTGGCGCGGATCGTGGTGACGTTCGCGCTGGTATCGCTGGCGTGGGTGCTCTTCCGCGCGCCGGCGTTCGGCACGGCGGCGGCCGTCTATCGCGCGCTGTTCGCGGGCGGCGCGGGCGCGTCGCTGCTTGTTGGCTGGCCGGCGGTGCTCGCCGCGGGCCTCGTTGCGTTTGCGGCCGCGCGGTTGGTGTTCGAGCGGTTCGGCATCGGCCGCTCGTGGATGGCGCTGCGGCCGCTCTCGCAGGTGGGCGCGCTCGCCGGGCTGCTGCTGGTGCTCGCGCTGCTCACGTGGCCGGGCGTGTCGCCGTCGTTTATCTACTTCAAGTTCTAGCGGACTTCGGCATCGCGCCGCGCACGAAGTCGAGCGCCTCGAAGACCGCGAGTGCGATCTTGCCGAGCGTTGGGATGACGCGCGGGCGCAGCAGGCGCGGGTCGAAGGCGGCCATGTAGCGATCGTTCTCCTCGACGCAGGCGCGCAGGAAGAGCGTGGGCGTCAGCCCGCTGAGCACCTCGCCGAAGAGATCGATGGGCGCTTCTTGCTGGTCGCCGGCGCCGCGGGATTGCATCTCGGTGCCACCTTTCACGCGGCGGGCGATCGCGTACCCGTAATTAGCCAGCGCGGGAAACGCCTGCACGAACGGGCTGCGGAGTCCGCGGCGGTAGCGGTCCCACGCGACCCAATTGATAAAGAAAACGATGTGACGCGCCTCCTCGACGAGCAGGCGCACGAAGAGCGACGTCAGCGCTTCGGGCAGGATGCGCGCGTCGCGCGCCAGCTTGAAGATGCCGAAGCCCGCGAACGAGTCGACACATTCGTCGTAACCGAAGTTGACAAAGGCCTGGCGCACCGGTTTCTGGTCGGCAACGTTGGGCGTAACCTTGAGGCCGTAGCGTTCAACCATGCACTGCAGGATGCGGCCGTGACGGTCTTCCTCGTAGCCCTGAAGTGCGATGGCCTGGCGCACCAGCGGGTCGGGCTCGGTCTTCGCAAAGCCGCCGAGCATCACGCCGGCACCGAGCTCGACTTCAAGCGCCATCGTCCAGATCGGAATCGCGCGCAGGCGCGCCAGCGAGATGTCGTCGAGCTGCGGCCACGGCCAGTCTTGCGGATCGTACGCGCGATGCGACTCGATGAACGTGCGGCAGAAGAGCTCCTTGTGTTCGTCTGACCCGATGTGCACCGTCGTTTACTCCGTCTAAAGGATGAGCTTAGAAAATCAGGGAGGCGACCCTCCGGAGCGCGGTCGAAAGAACTTGCACCTATGGCCGTGCCCTCCGAACCGATTCCGCTCAGCAATCATCGCGCCTGCCTGACGCGATACCTGCGCGGGATCGTCTTTCCCGCCGCGTCCGTAGCGGGAACGATCATCGAGGAACGCTCCCCGTCGCGGTACACCCGCGATCCCCTGCGGCCCTGCCTGGTGCTGTGGGCGTGCGCGGCGGGCCGCGGCGATCTCAACGATGCACTGCCCGTCGCGGCCGCGTTCGATCTGTTCGACCGCTTCCTGTTGCTGCACGACGAACTTGCCGACGGCGACGCAGAGATCGTCGAGCGGTGGGGTTTGGGCCAGAGCCTCAACGCCGGCGACGCGCTCTACGCGATGGCGTTCCGCGCGCTCGCGGGCGACGTGTTTAATTCGGAGCGCCGTCTCGAGGTGGCGCGGATCGTGGCGCAGGCCGTGCTCGAGGCGATCGAGGGCGGCGCCGAGGATCGTGCCCGCAGCGCGGCGCTCACCGGCGCGGCGGTCCAAGCCGGTGCGCTGATCGCCGGCTTGCCCGAGCGCGACGTGAAAGCCTTCGCGCGCGCCGGTCGTCTGCTGGGCACCGCCGCTATCGCGCGCGGGGAAGAGCTCGCGCAGCGCTTTGCGACGCAGGCCGTCGCCGCGCTCGCGCAATGCACGGCACCACCGGCCGATCTCGGCGCCTTCGAAGAAGTTGCCCGTTACGTTGCGCGACGAGCTGCCTGACGGCGCGACTCCGTCGCGAAAGGCGGACCACCTTCGGATCAACATCGAGAACGACGTCGCGGCGAAGGGCGTGGACGCCGGCTTCGACGCAGTGCGGTTCGAGCACCGCGCGCTGCCGGAAATCGATTTCGCCGACGTCGACACGTCGACCCGGATCTTCGGCCACGATCTCGCCGCGCCGATTCTGATCTCGTGCATGACCGGCGGCACGTCGGAGGCGGCGCGCATCAATCGCCATCTCGCGGGCGTCGCGGCGGCGAACGGCCTGGCGATGGGCCTGGGCTCGGGGCGCGCGCTGATCGAGTCGCCGGAGTCGCTCGATACCTTCGACGTGCGCGCCGAAGCGCCGGACATTTTGCTGTTCGCCAACCTCGGCGCCGTTCAGTTGAACAAAGGCTACGCGCTCGACGAGTGCCGGCGGCTGGTCGAGCTGCTGCGGGCCGACGCGCTGGTGCTGCACCTCAATCCGCTGCAAGAGGCGCTGCAGCCGGAAGGCGACACGTGCTTCGCCGGCCTGCTGCAGAAGATCGCGCGGCTCTGCGAGCGTGCGGATTTCCCCATCGTGGTGAAGGAAGTCGGCTGGGGCATCGCGGCGCGCGACGTGCGCGCGCTGTTCGACGCGGGCGTCGCGGCGATCGACGTGGCCGGCGCGGGCGGCACGTCGTGGAGCGAGGTCGAGCGCTACCGCATTGCGGACCCGCGGCGCGCCCGCGTCGCCGGCGCGTTCGCCGGCTGGGGCATTCCGACCGTGCGCGCGTTGACCGACGCGCGGCTCGCCGCGCCGGGCGCGACGCTGTTCGCGAGCGGCGGCATTCGAAACGGGCTCGACGTCGCCAAGGCGCTGGCGCTCGGCGCCGACCTCGTCGGCATCGCGGGGCCGTTTCTGCGCGCCGCGCACGCGAGCGCCGAGGCGGCGGGCGAGCTCGCGCGCGAGCTGGTGGAAACGCTCGCGGTGGCGATGTTCTGCGCCGGCGCGCGCCGGCCGCCCGACCTGCGCGGCACGCTGCTGACGTCGTGACGCTGCCGCTGCGGATCTCCCGGGATCGCGTCGCGATCTATGGAGCCGCGCTTTTTGCGATCGGACTCTGGCAGCTCGTGCGCAACACCGTTGCGGATCGGAATTTCGCCGATTGGGCGTTCTTTTGGACGGGGGGCGCCACGGCGGGAACGCGCGCCCTGCTCGACCCGCATCTGCACTTGGCGTTCGAACGCTCCCACGGCCTGGAAGCCGGGATCTGGCCCTACCTGCCGGCGTTCGCGTGGCTCTACGTTCCGGCGAGCCACCTTCCGATCGCCGTGGGCTATGCGATTTCCGTCGCGGCAATGCTCGGCATCGCGGCCATCGCGGGAGTATTGCTGGCCGATGCGTTCGCGATGCCGCGATGGTTCGGCGTCGTCGTAACCCTGGCGTGGGCTCCCGTCAAAGTAGCGGCGCTCGGCGGCCAGAACACGCCGCTCGCGCTGCTGCTCGTCGCGATGGCCATCGCGGCGGCGCGGCGAGGCTCGCCGTGGCAACTGGGCCTGGCGGTGGGGTTACTGTTGTACAAGCCCAGCATCGCCGCACCGTTCGCGGTGCTCCTGCTCGTGCGACGGGAGTGGCGAGCGCTGGCGATCGTTGCCGGATGCGCCGTGGCATGGTATCTGCTCAGCGTTCCGGCCTCGGGCGGCGACTGGGCATGGCCGAAGCTCTACGCCGCGGCGATCGGCGCGTATTACACGCCCGATTTCCTGAGCAACGCCGCGAATGCGGTCAGCCTGCCTGGAGTCTTGATCCGCTTCGGCGTCTCGGCAGCGGTCGCGGCCGGAGTGGGAGCGGCGGCGTTCGTCGTTTGTCTGCCTCGGCTGGCGAGAATCGACTCCGTCGCCGCGCTCAGCGTCACGGCGGCGCTCGCCGTCGCGGTGAGTCCGCACGCGTGGCACTACGAGCCGGTGATTCTCGTTCCGGCGATCTTCTACGCGATGCGCGGCGTGCGCGAACCGATGCGCACCTGGTCGATCGTGGCCGCCTACGTCGTGGCGGACGTGTCGATTTTCGACATTCCGTGGCTGACGTGGAACGTGCTCGCAGCGGTCGTGTTGTTTTGGACCGTTCTCGTCGTGGTTTCGGCGAGCTCCGGATCGCCTCGTTCACAGCAGAGGCTTGACGCGGTCGATGAAGCTCGATAGACTCGCGCCGTGACGCTGAACCTCGACGCGGCCGACGCCTATTGCCGCATGCTGACGCGCCGGCACTACGAAAACTTCAGCGTGGCGTCGCGCTTCGTGGACGCGGCGAAGCGGCTCGATCTGGCGCGCATCTACGCGTTCTGCCGCACGACCGACGACCTGGGCGACGAGAGCCGCGACGGCAGCGCGCTCCCGCGGCTGGAGCGCTGGCGATCCGAGGTCGAGGCGCTCTTCGCCGGCATCGAGCCGGTGCATCCGGTGCTCTTCGCGCTGCCGCGAGACGATCGCGCGGCGATCCATTCCGGCGAAGCCCTTTCTCGATCTGATCGCCGCCAACGTGCAGGATCAGCGCGTCACGACGTATGCGCACGTGGGACGAGCTCATCGGCTACTGCGAGCTGTCGGCCGCGCCGGTCGGGACGCATGGTGCTGCGCGTCTTCGGCGTTGACGGCGCGGAGAACGAACGGCTCTCCGACGACGTCTGCATCGGCTTGCAGCTGGCCAATCACGCGCAAGACGTCAGCCGCGACGCGGCCATCGGGCGACGCTATCTCGTCGAGAGCGACGTCGCGGCCGGGGGAACCGCCGGCGCCGTGCGAGCCATGGTCGAGCGGGCACGCGCACTCCTGGCGTCCGGCGAGCAGCTGGAGCGGCGGGTGCCCCGCCCGCTGCGCCTGCAGCTCGCGCTCTACCGTACCGGCGGCCTGGCGATCTGCGACGCCATCGCGGCGATCGGGTACGAAACGGAGCGCCAGCCGCCCCAGCGTTTCCGGGCCCACGAAGGTATTGCTCGTGGCTCGTGCCGCATTAAAGACCTTTTCATAAGGAATCCCGCCGCCGAATGATCAACCTTCCGCGCGCCCTGCTCGGCATCTCGGCCTCGGAATCTCCGCAGCACCGTGCCGAGCGATTCAATCGCGACATGGCCAAGCGTGAGGCGGGCAATTTTTATTGGGGCTTCATCTCGCTCGGCTATCACGAGCGGATGGCGATCTATGCGCTCTACAACTTCGCCCGCCAGGTCGACGACGAGGCCGATACCGTCGGCCTCGAGAATTTGCCGGCGCGGCTGGCCGTGCACCGCGACCGCATCTTGCAGGCGGCGCGCCGCGACTACGGCGACGACCCGATCCTGCACGTGCTCTCCGAGGCGATGGAGCGCTACTCGATTCCCGCGGCCGAGCTGCAGATGCTGGTCGACGGCGTCGAGATGGACTTCACCCGCTCGCGCTATGCGACGTTCGACGAGCTCCGCGCCTATTGCACGCTCGTGGCGTCGGTCGTGGGACGAATGTGCGTTCGCATCTTCGGATTCAGCGACCCGATCGCGCTGGAACGCGCCGACGATCTGGGCATGGCGCTCCAGCTGACGAACATCCTGCGCGACGTGCGCGAAGACGCGGTCGACATGAAGCGCGTCTACTTGCCGCAAGACGAGCTGCAGCACTTCGGTATCCCCGAGCCGGCGCTGTTTAACGGCGACATCGCGCCGGGGTGGAACGACCTCGTGGCCCATCAGGTCGCGCGGGCGCGGACCTACTTCGCCTCCGGGTACGAGGTGCTGCGCTACATCCCGCGCCGCCCGGCCGCGTGCGTCCAGACGATGGCCGGCATCTACGAGGAGCTGCTGAAGAAGATCGAACGCGATCCTGGGCTTCCGCTGCGCGAGCGCGCCGCGCTGTCGAAGACGGAGAAGCTCCGCGTGGTCGTTCGTTCGTGGCTCTCGAGCGCGTAGCGGTCGTCGGCGCCGGGCTCGCCGGGCTCGCGGCGGCGCTCGAGCTGAAGGATGCGGGCGCGCGCGTCGAGCTCTTCGAGCGCAGCCGGCTGCTCGGCGGCCGCGCCACGTCGTTCGAGATCGACGGCGTCGAGGTCGACAACGGCCAGCACGTGTTCTTGGCCTGCTGCACCGAGTTCGTGGCCTTCGCGCGACGCGTCGGCATGGAAGACGAGCTGCGGCTGCAGGACCGCTTCGACGCGCTCATCGTTGCGCGCGACGGCCGCACGGGGCGGCTGCGCGCGGGCGTTCTGCCCGCGCCGCTGCAACTGGCCGAATCGTTTACGTTCTATCCGCACCTCACGCTGGCAGGGAAACTCCGCATCGCGCGCGCTCTCGCCGCTGTCATCCTGAGCAAGCCGCGAAGCGGCGCGTCGAAGGACGAGACCTTCGATCAGTGGCTGCAGCGCAACGGCCAAGGCGCGGAAGAGCGCCGCGCGTTCTGGGATCCGTTCTTCATCCCCGCGCTCAACGCACCGTTCGATCGCGTCGCCGCCGCCGACGCGATCTTCGTGCTGCAGACCGGATTCTTACGCGATGCGGGCGCGGCGCGGTTCGGCTTCTCGAAGGTGCCGCTCGCGCATCTCGCCGCGGCGGCAGCGGCGCAGCTCGATGCCGTGCACCTTTCGACCGCGGTCCTTGGCCTGGAAGCGAGCCCCAACGGGGTCGCGCTCCGACAGGCTCAGGGTGACGCGCAGCGGTTCGACGCGGTCGTGCTCGCGGTCGCGCCGCGGCAGGCGCAACGTATCCTGGGCGATCCGGCGCGTTACGGCGTGGAGCACCTCGGCGAATACGATCCGTATCCCATCGTCGACGTGCATCTCTGGCACGACGGCGGCAGCATCGGCCTCGACTTCGCGGCCGCGCTGGAGTCGCCGCTGCAGTGGATCTTCGAGAAGTCGCCGGGCTATCTGTGCTGCAGCATCAGCGCCGCCGATCGCTATCTGACGATGCCGACGCAGGAGCTCGAAGCGCTCGCCTGGAGCGAGGTGCGCGCCTTCCTGCCGGCGCTGCAGGCCGCTAAGCTCGTGCGCAGCGCAGTGACGCGCAATCCCGAGGCGACGTGGCTGCCGCGGGTCGGGTGCGGGCGCACCGCGCAACGGACGTCGCACCCCGCCGTCGCGATCGCGGGCTCGTGGACCGACACCGGCTGGCCCGACACGATGGAATCGGCCGTGCGGAGCGGAACGCAGCCGCGGCAACGCTGTCTCGCTTCGGTAGCGCGAAGACGCGTCGCACCGCGCGCGTCGGGTGGCTGCTTGCAGGCGCAGATCACCGAGGGCTGGTGGTCGGGCGAGCTCGAGACCAACGTGACGATGACGGCCGAGCACGTGCTGCTCTTTCGCTTCCTCGGCCTGCCGCATCGACGAGTTCCGCGTCGGCGCGATCGCGCACATCTTCGGCAATCAGCGCAGCGACGGATCGTGGGCGCTCTACTACGACGGCCCCGCCGACCTCAGCACCACCATCGAGGCGTACGTCGCGCTGAAGGTGCTCGGCGTCGACCCCGCGCGCGACGAAATGCGGCGGGCGCTCGAGGTGATCCGCCGCGAAGGCGGCGTCGTCAACGCGCGCGTCTTCACCAAGATCTGGCTCGCGCTCTTCGGCATCTATCCGTGGTCGGGCGTTCCGTCGCTGCCGCCGGAAATCGTCTACTTTCCGCTGTGGATGCCGTTCAATCTCTACGATTTCGCCTGCTGGGCGCGCGGCACGGTCGCGCCGCTGACGATCGTCGTGTCGAAGACGACCCGTTCGCGAGCTCGGCGTCGACGTGAGCGAGATCGTCGTGCCGGGCACGGAAGACGAGATGAAGCGCGTTGCGCGGCTCGCGGCATTGGCTGATGTTCGTCGAGCGACTGCAGAAGCTCTACGAGCGGCTGCCGCGCCAGCCGAAGCGCGACGACGCGCAGCAGCGCGTCGCGCGAGTGGATCGTCGAACGCCAGGAGGCCGACGGCAGCTGGGGCGGCATCCAGCCGCCGTGGGTGTATTCGCTGATCGCGCTCGACCTGATGGGCTACGTCGCTCGATCATCCGGTGATGCGCAAGGGCCTCGAGGGCATGCGCCGCTTCACCATCGACGACGCGCAGGGCTGGCGATTCCTGGCGTGCATGTCGCCGGTGTGGGACACGGCGTGGGCGGTTCGTGCGCTCGCGCTAGCCGGTTTCGATACGTCGCATCCCGCGATGCGCCGCGCGGTGAGCTGGCTGCTGCGCGAGCAGATCGCCGACGACGCGCCGGGCGACTGGCGGATGAAGTGCGCGGAGAAGCGCGGGAACGGCTGGGCGTTCGAGTTCGACAACGACGCCTATCCCGACATCGACGACACGACGATCGTCGTGCTCGCGCTGCTCGAAGGCGGCGAGTCGCGACGAGGTCGCCGAGGCGGTCGAACGCGCGCGCCGCTGGACGCTGGCGATGGATTGCCGCAACGGCGCCTGGGCCGCGTTCGATCGCGACAACACCGCGATCTGCTCTACAAGATGCCGTTCTCCGATTTCGGGGCGATGATCGACCCGCCGACCGAGGACGTGACCGCGCACGTGCTCGAGATGCTCGCGGCGCTGGGCTACGACACGTCGAACCGCTACGTCGCACGCGGCCTAGCGTATTTGCGCGAGACGCAGAAGCCGAACGGGTCGCTGGTTCGGGCGCTGGGGCGTCAACTACATCTACGGAACGTGGTGCGTGATCTCGGCGCTGGCCGCGCTGAAGACGGGTCAGCGACATGATCGAGATCGGGCCGCCGAGTGGCTCGTCTCGGTGCAGAACGCCGACGGCGGATGGGGCGAAAGCTGCCACTCCTACGTCGACGAGTCGTTCGCCGGGATCGGCAAGAGCACGGCGTCGCAGACGGCCTGGGCGGTCAACGCTCTGCAACTTGCCGGTCTAGTCGCAACATTCGGCGGTCGAACGTGGTCTTAGCGTACCTGTGCGAGCGTCAGCGGACCGACGGAACCTGGGACGAGGCCGAGTGCACGGGCACGGGCTTTCCCCGCGACTTTTACATCAACTACCACCTCTATCGCCATCTCTTCCCGACGATGGCCCTCGGCCGCAATGCCGAGCTAAGCGTAAAGCGACGTCTTGCCGCAAACCATGAAGGAAGCAGCCACCCCATCATGACCATGCCCCTCCAACAAAAAATCGCCGTGGCGAAGTACATCGCCGGCAAGAAGCTCAAGGGCGAGACGAAGTATCCGCTCGTGCTGGAGCTCGAGCCGTTGCTGCAGTGCAATCTAGCGTGCGCCGGCTGCGGGAAGATCCAGCATCCCGACGACATTCTGCGCCGCCGTTTGAGCGTGGAAGAGTGCATCGCGGCGGTCGAGGAGTGCGGCGCGCCGATGGTGTCGATCGCCGGCGGCGAGCCGCTGGTGCACGAGCAGATGCCGCAAATCGTCGAGGAGCTGGTCAAGCGCAAGAAGTTCGTCTTCCTCTGCACCAACGCGCTGCTGCTGAAGAAGAAGATCCACCTCTTCAAGCCGTCGGTCTACTTCGCGTGGATGATCCATATGGACGGCATGCGCGAGCGTCACGACCAGTCGGTGTGCCGCGAGGGCGTCTTCGACAAGGCGGTCGACGCGATCAAAGACGCGAAGGCGCGCGGCTTCCGCGTCTTCACGAACACGACGTTCTTCGATCAGGACGGCCCCGAGTCGATCCGCGAGGTGCTCGACTACCTCAACGACGATCTGAAGGTCGACATGATGCAGATCTCGCCGGCCTACGCGTACGAGAAGGCGCCCGATCAGGAGCACTTCCTCGGCGTGCGGCGCACGCGCGAGATCTTCAGTCAGGTGTTCGCCGACGGCAAGCGCAAGAAGTGGCGGCTGAACCACAGCCCGCTGTATCTCGATTTCCTCGAGGGCAAGGTCGACTTCGAATGCACTCCGTGGGGCATCCCGTGCTACACGGTCTTCGGCTGGCAGCGTCCCTGCTACCTGATGAGCAAAGAAGGCTACGCCAAGACGTATAAAGAGCTGCTCGAAGAGACGGACTGGTCGAAATACGGCCGCGGCAAGCACGAGTCGTGCGAAAACTGCATGGCCCACTGCGGATACGAACCGACCGCCGTGCTCCGCACGACGGGATCGATCAAAGAATCGATCCGCGCCGCCATCGGCAACTAGCCACCACCTGCCCGAGACCCGTAGCGCTTTGCGTAGACGTGCGTGAACTCCGCGCCGAGCAAGACGATCTGCGCGGAATAGTAGACCCACACGAGAAACACCACGAGGCCGCCGAAGGCGCCGTAGGCTGACGAGATCGCCGCGCGCCCGAGATACCAGCCGAGGGCGAATTCACCGGCGACGAAGAGCAGCGCCGAGACGGCCGCGCCGCGCCACACGTCGCTCCACGCCACCCGGCAGTCGGGGAGATACTCGAAGAGCAAAGCGAAGAGCAGCGTGACGATCGCCAGCGTAGCGGCGAAATCGGCGACCTTCGTCACGGCGGGAAGAACGGGCGATAGGTGTGCCAGCGCCGCGCTCGTAGCCGTCAACGCCGCCGTGACGCCGACCGACAGCAGCAGCAACAACGCGATCGCCACGACGACGGCGAACGACATGACCCGTGCCTTGAGGTTCTGCAACGGCGAGCTCCCGCGCGGCCGCACGTCCCAGACGGTGTTGAGCGCATCTTGCAGCGACGAGAACAGTCCGACGGCGCCGGCCACGAACACCGCCCACCCGACGATTTGCGCGAGGGGGCCCGTCCTTGGCTGCGCGAGCGTCGTCGTCACGATGGATTGGACGACCTCGGCGGTCGCGGGCCCGGCGGAGGACGCGAGATGGCGGTAGAGCTCGTCGAGCAGCGCCTGGTGGCGGCCGAGGATGAGGCTGCCGATCTCGGCCACCACGATGACGAGCGGCGCGACGGCGAACACGGCGAAATACGCGATCGCAGCGGCGAGCCACTGCGATTTGTGCCGTTGGAATTCCGTAAAAGTCTCTTTTGCGAGCGAACCGGCATCGGCCAGGGCTTTCATGAGACCCGGCTTACCCACGCGCGACCGGAGTTAGCGGCGCTCGACCCCGCCTAAACGGACTTCGAGCGCGTCGAAACGTTCCAGGATTTTGACCATCGACCGGTCGACGAGCGTTTCGAGAGCGCCCATGCGCGTTTCGAGGCCGCCCACGCGTGTTTCGAGGCGGCCCACGCGGGTTTCGAGTCTGTCGAAACGCACGTCCACCGCTTGAAAACCGAGTTCGGTCGCGTCCTTCAGCGAGAGCACGGCACTGAGGACTTCGTCTGCGTTTGTCATCCGGGTTATCATACGTTAGCGTTATTGCCGCGATGTTTCCTGGACCATCAGCGGCCGATTGCGAATAGCGCCATTGCGATGATCAACACGAACGCCACGATCCCGGACGCGTGGATTCCGTGTGCGATGTGAACGCGACGTTCGTGGGCGTGGTGCCAGACGATGGCGAGGTCGGCGACGGAGACGACGATGCCGACGACCGCAAACACGATCAGCAGCGTCAGCGAATGGAAATAAGTGACGGCGCCGAGCAGCACGCCAAGCGCGATGTCGCGAATCCCCGTCGCGCGTACGTAGCCGTGCGCATCGTGGCCGTCGGCGTGCACGCCGTAGCCGCGCGAGACCGCGTGCGGCGCGACGAGCGCGTAGAGTCCCACGAGGACGAGCACAACTGCGACGATCCAGCCCAGAAGAAAGACGGCGCTCATGGGCGCGCCTTTCGGCGCCGCACCCCCTTGTCATCCTGACCGAGGCGCGGAGCGCGGTTTAGGCGCCAGGCCGCGGGGGCCACGGTGGCCAACGCTCGTCGTCGCTATGATCGAGGGATTGCCGAAAAACTTCCGCACCGAGGAGAACGTCAAGTACGGCCAGCTACGCCTGGTCGACATCCCTGCCGAGGCGCGCGAGAACGAACCGTGGTTCAATCAAACGCTCACCACCGTGAACGACGCCGTCGTGCGGATGGGCGTTTTCGAAGGCGAGTTTCCGTGGCACAAGCACGCGGACCAAGACGAGTTCTTCCTCGTGCTCGAGGGCGAGATCGTGCTCGACGTCGAGGGACACGATTCCGTCACGCTCCGTCGCCACGAGGGCTTCACCGTGCCGAGGAACGTCGTCCACCGGCCTCGTTCGCCGCAGCGATCGGTCGTGCTGATGGTGGAGTCGTTGGGAATCGTTCCGACGGGCGACTGACCGAACTCGCTGCACCGCAGGGCAGGACCTTCGACCCTTCTCGGCCGTCCTCGCCCCGGCTAGAATTAAAGCCAAGGGGGCTCTACATGCGCTTGATTTTCACGTTGTGCTCGGTGATTTGTCTCGGCGTCGTGATGGCGGGGTGTTCGTCGCAAACGGGGTCGGGCACGCTCCCGAGCCGGGCAACGTTCCTTTCGCAGCCGAGCGGCGGATACGAGGCGATCCGCAGCTTCAGAGGCGGCGACTACGGATCGGTCCCTACGGGAAGTCTCGTCATGATGAACGGGACGCTGTATGGTACGACGGGACAAGGCGGCGGCATCGGAGCCGGCCTCGGTTGGGGGACGGTCTTTACCGCGAACAAAACGGGGCGAGGGCGCGTGCTCTATCGTTTTGGCGGCGGATCCGACGGATGGGCGCCCGGCTCGCTGACGGCGCTCAACGGCACGCTCTATGGTACGACGTCTAATGGTGGCGCCTCGGGTTCCTATGGCCTCGGATTTGGAACGTTCTTTAGTCTCAGCAAGTCCGGGGCTCATCGGGTGTTATACGACTTCGCAGGAGGCGCCGACGGCGCGCACCCGCTTGGAAATCTGGTCGTTGTCGACGGCGTCTTCTATGGCGTGACCGTGGGCGGAGCCGGAACCGTTTTTGCGATCGACGCGTCGGGCAAAGAGCGCGTGATCTACAGGTTTCAGAGCGGCGGCTGGCTTCCAGCGGGGGGCCTGACGTATTTAGACGGCGCACTCTACGGCGTAACAACGTATGGCGGCAACAAGCACTGCTTTTGGAAGCGTGGCTGCGGCACAATTTTTAAGCTTAGCCTTTCGGGCAGCGCACAAACTCTCTATGCTTTCAGAGGCGGAAGCCAGGGCGAATACCCAACGGGCAGTTTATTGACGGTCCGTGGCAAGCTCTATGGAACGACGGCCGATAACTTTCGGCCTCCAAATGGTTGCGGACCTCATGGATGCGGGACGATCTTCGAAGCGACGACGTCGGGCAAAGTACGCATACTGTATCACTTCAAGGGAGGTCCGAGCGACGGCGCGTGGCCGACGGGGAGCCTCGCGTACGTCAACGGTATGATTTTTGGCACCACGCGAGCGGGCGGCAACACTAGCTGCGACCGCGGTTCGGGTTCGGGCGACTGCGGCACCGTCTTTAGCGTCACGACCTCCGGAGTGGAGCACGTGCTTCACATGTTTAGCGGTACTCCTGACGGCGGAGAGCCGGCCCGCGGGCTTCTTGCAGCAAACAACGCGTTGTATGGTGCGACCTTTTTTGGCGGCAACAACGATGCCGGAACGCTGTTCAAGATCTCGCCGTGAGCGAGAGTTGCGGTGATGAAAGCTGCAGTCCGGTCGAGGTATGGTTCATCGGAAGTCCTGAGCATAAAAGAGCTTGAAATACCAACTCCGCGCGAAGATGAACTGCTGATCAGAGTTCACGCTACGACGGTAAACCGAAGCGATTGTCACGTACTCACGGGCAAGCCGTTCCCCATGAGGTTGTTCACGGGGCTAATCAAACCGAGGGCTGCCACGATCGGTACGGACTTCGTCGGGCAAGTGGAAAAGGTTGGGTCAACTGTAGGCTCCTTTAAGCCCGGGGATACTATCATGGGGTTTGGCGGTGGTTTTGGGATCGGAGCCCACGCGCAATACCTGGCGTTGCCCGAAGCTAAGGCAGTTAAGGCAATGGTAACAAAGCCCGACAGCCTCACGTATTCCGAGGCAGCGGCCTGCCTCGAAGGAACGTTTTATGCCGCCAGTATTGTTAACCAGTTGAGCCCAAAGGCTGGGCAAAAAGCAATGGTGTATGGGGCAACCGGCGCCATTGGTTCGGCCTACGTCCAATTCTTGAAATATTTCGGACTCTACATTACGGCCGTATGCAGAGGCGAGAACGCGGAGTTAATGCAATCGTTGGGCGCAGACAAGGTAATCGACTATGAAAAAGAAGATTTCACAAAGGATGATGAGCGCTACGATTTCGTTTTCGACGCGGTAGGCAGAAGCAGTTTTATGAAATGCAAGGGGCTCTTAAAAAAGGATGGCATCTATACGTCGTCGGGTGGGGCCGAGAATCTGCTCTTCGTGCTCGTTACTCCGTTGCTGCATGGAAAGAGAGTCCCGTTCGTCCCTCCCAAAGACATCAAGGGTGGTTTGACGTTCATCAAAGAGCTGGTTGAAAAAGGACGCTTCAGGCCATTGATCGACCGAACGTATCCGTTGGAAAGGATAGCGGAAGCATTCGCTTATGTAGCGTCGGGTAAGAAGATAGGCAATGTCGTCATTACCATGGATTAGTGAAGAGAGGCCGCGGTTTCCGGACGTTTATCCTGTTAAAGCTTGGGTCCGTTCATGCCGCTATAATGTACGCCCCCAGGCTTGCGCCCCGATTTTCCATTCGCCGCCTTCCCTAGAGAACGTGTACGCCAGGATACCGGTTCGATCCACGGTCTGACCCTTAATCGTCACGGTAAGGGTGCCGGAGATTACCGCGTAAGCCGACGATCCTTCGACGGTCCAGAATCCCATCTCGTACGAGAGATGCTCGTACGTGACGCCGAGGTCCTTGCGCCATTTCTCGACGTCGGCGAGCCAATTGGCCGGAGCATCGGGGTTCAACCAGCGGTATGGCGCAATTCCGTCGATAATTATCGCGCTTTCGGCAAAGACAGTGCGGAATATTTCAGCGTCCTGGCCGTTGAAGCCGTTGACGTGTTTCGCAATTAAGCTCTGGATTTCATCCGGCGGCGCGTTAGACATGATTACCCTCTAGTGCACGCGTTTGTCGTGTTCAGCATCTAATCGGTCGGCGACACGTAGCCAAGCCTTGAGTGCGGCGGAACTCGTTGTAGGGCTTCACCGACGCCACGATCGCAGCCTTTGTCTGCTGAATCCCTCGAACTTCTCAGCTCCGCCGCCGGCTCGACGCTCGTCGAGCGTCGACTGGGGGCGCCGGCGGCGAAGCGGTTGGGCTCGAGCTTACTTGTCACCCGTGCGAAAGACGAGGGCATCGATCGGGCCGTAAAGGATGCCCGCGCCGACCGAATACCGGATCTGCGGACTACCCGTCAGGGTCGCATAATAGACCCGCTGATCGGTGATGTCGGCCTGCCACATCGCCGTACCGGCCTTGTTCCACGAGCCCGAGACGGGATCGTCGAAGCCGGTGATGCTCGAGATGGGTCCGGCGTTCATGTTGGACGTATCGAAGATCCGAACGCTTCCGTCGAATTGGCTCGTGCTCTGATCGTTGATGGAGAGTAAGCCCTTGCCGAACGCGCGAATCCCACCGGGGAACGCGATTCCAAGGCTGCCGAACTGCGTGATGGTGGCGGTCGACGGCACGTATTCGGCAACGCCGGTTACGAAGTTCTGATCGACGTAGTCGTACCAGACGTTGCCGGCGGCGTCGCACGCAACGAAGAACGAGAAGTAGATGTTGCCGTCGGGGATCGATCCGGTCGGCGTCGTCGCCTTCGGCGCGAAGATTTGGATGCTGCCGTTGACGTAGCCATTGTTGGCATAGGTGTTCGACACGTACACGGTGCCGTCGCGACAAACGGCCACGGAGGCCGGAGCCTGCAGGTTTCCTTCGTTGAGGATCTTCGAAGCCGTGTAGGTGCCCGGCGCGTAAACGTTAACCGAAGAAGTGCCTTGGCTCGTCACGTAGAGATTCTCGTGACGATCCGTGTCCATGCCTTGCGGCCCGACCACATCGCTGATGGTTGCCGTAACCAGACCGCCTTGTTTCGGCTGGAACTCCTGGACGACGTTGCCCAAGTAGTCGGACACGAATAGCTTATGACCCCACTTCGCGCGCTTCTTGTTGGGGACGACCACGTGCGGCACTTTGACGTCGCTCTTGCGCAGCAGTGCGAGCTTCGCGGCCGTAAGCGCGAAGGCGCCCAGCGGCGATTTCGCATGCGCGCCCAACTGCGCACTGGTGGTCGAGGGAGAGACCTGCGATGCCCCGGAGCAACCTGCAAGCAACGCGAGAACCGCCCCGGCAATTACACCGCGGCGGAATTGAGACAGTAGCAAATTCGATAACCTTTCTGAGCCGTAAGGGGTTGGGGCAGGACCTGCCCCGCGCAATCTTGCCAGACGCGCAGCCGCACGACCATGACCACTTTAGGCTAGAGGCCTAGCGCAGCAGGCCTAGGTAGTGCGCGCGCGCGACGGCTTCGATGCTGCCCGAGGCATCGAGTTTACGGACCGCTGCCTTGATCTGGTTGCGAACCGTATGGATGCTGCGACCGTGCTTTTGGGCGATCGCCTTGGCCGTCCGCCCGCTCGCCAATTCGATCAGAACGCGCGTCTCGGCCTCGGTGAGCAGCGCGGTTGCATCGTCGTGCCGCAGCCTAGCGAGCGCGACGGCGACCGCCTCGGCGAACCCCTCTTGGTGCGCCGAGCGCAGTCGCTTTAAAGCCTTCGACGCCGATTCGCTCCCCAGCGAGGAGCCCAGCGCGGCGAGCTCGCGCGCGAATTGCGCCAGCGCGCGCGTCTGCGCGGTGGGAGCATGGTGCGGTAAGCGGCGGACCGCGGCTTCCGCGTTGCCGAGCACGATCTGCGCCACCGCTGCGAAGCAATCCGCCAGCACGTTTCCAACGAGGTTCTCTCGAGCGGCCGCATCCGCGCCCTTGCCGCACACGCGCAAGCGGAGCGACGCGTTCTTTTCGTCGCCTCCGAACGCCGCGAACATCGCGAGCGCCGCATTCCAGAGGCGCCGCTCGGAAGGATCGACCACGCGATCGTCCAGCGCCGACAAAAGCCGATAGCCCTCGGAGAATTCGCCGTTCCAACTCAATCGCGTGGCCAGGGCGACACAGCACTCAAGCTCGTCGCGGAACCCCGAGTGCATCGGCATCTCCGCTTCGATGGCCAGCGCGCGCTCTCGCCGGCCTCGTTCGACCTCGAGGATGTACTGAGCGCTCAACGCATACGAACGATGGCGCCGGTCTCCCGTGCGCTCTGCGGCCCAGCCTATCTGTTGTGCGTGCCATAATGCCGCGGCGTGATCGTCGCGCGCGCCGACCGCCGTACCTAAGAGAATACTCTGCGCGCAGATGAAGTGAAACCACGCACCCAACCGCCGCGCGAGACGCGCCGCCTCGTGGGCATTCCTGTCCGCACCGTCGATGTTACCCGCCTGGTATTCGACGTACGACAGCCGTTGCAGCGAGCGCGCCAGCAACGCCTCATCGTCGAGGTCGGTCGCAGCGTCGACGGCGAGCCGTGCTTCCACGCGCGCATCTTCGAGCCGCCCCGATAACGCCAGGGCCATCGCGTAAATGCCGGACGCATCGATGCGCTCGACGTCCGAGCCAACATCGAGAGCGGGGAGTATCGCGTCGAGAGCCTCGGTTTGGCCTTGATTGAGATAGTGGATGGCCCGATGACGGCAGACGCGAGCGTGAACCTCGGTCGTCGTCGCGATCCGGTTCGCCCGTTCGTAGAGAACGTTAGCGCGTTCTACGGCACCGGCCTGGGCTTCGAGTTCCGCGCGCAGGCAGACGACGATCGGGTCGTCGCGACGGATCGCGAGCGGCAGGGCGCGCAAGGCGTCGCGCACGCCGTCCCAGCAGCCCGCGTCGAGCAGAGCTAAGCCTTCCGCATGAAGGTCCGCGAGCGCCGCGTCCGGCGCGTAGAGTCGCTTCAGTTCGAAAGCGCGCCCGACCAGACCCGACAACCGGAGTGCGGCGGCGGCGCGGAGTGCGCGAGCTCGCCGTTGCGGCGCCGGAAGCTGCGCGATCACGTATCGCGCGAACAGCGGATGCAACAAAACGCGCTCCCCTTCTTCGCAGGACGGTACCGGCGCGCCGCCGATCCACCGCAGATCGGCCGCTGCATCCTCACGGCCGAGCGTGGCCAACATCCGTTCGTCGCAGGCGCCCAGCATGGCCAGGTCGGACACGAGGTCGCGCCGATCGTCGTCGAGCGCGCCGAGTATTTCGCTTGCGAAGTAGGCGGACAAGAGCCGCTGCGTCGTTGCGGCGGCCCGCGAGAGATCCAATGGCGAGCGCTGGAGAGCGGCAAGTGCAAACCTGACGGCGACTGGCCATCCGCCGGTTGCGTCCATCAGAAACTGCATTGCGGCACGATCGACGCGCAGCCCGAGCGCCTTTGCGGCCCGGTTAATTTCGGGCAGCGACAGCGACAAGTCAGCTTGACCAACCGGTGCCCCCGCTTCGCCTTTGGCGATCCAGGTCGCGAGCGGTAAACCGACGGATTGCCGGGAAACGAGTGCCCAACGCGTTCCGCGGAATCGGTCGACCAGCGCAGCGACCCCACCGGGTTCAAGTCCCCCGGCAGCGACGGCGTGCAAGTCGTCGACGACGATAAGCCGATCTCCCGATGACGCCGCGGCAAGGAGTTCGTCGCAGCCCGTGGTTGTGGCGTCGTGCCAGACGTGTGCGACATCGGCAACTGCGGCGCGCACCGCCGTGGTCTTCCCCGACCCGGCAGCGGCCTGTACGACGGCGACCCGGTACTCCAACGCGGCGCCCACGGCATCAACCCCCGTCCGTGCTTGTCCGGACGATCTCACCCTTCGGCTCTTCGCGTTGCAATACGCGGCTGCCCCGCGGGGAGAGGTGTTGGCGACGCCCCGGCTTCGCTCGCTAAGGCGGCGGGTTAGCGGCGGCTCTAACCCGGGTATAGGGCGTCCAGGCGGAGCTCAGCCCGCTTTTCGGGGGTTCGATCATGACTAGAAGTGGTGTTGCTTCCCTGAGCTTGATCGCCAGTCTGGTGTTCCTCAGCAGTCCGGCACAAGCGCAGAACGCCATCAACGCTACGGGCAACTGGAGCGTGACCGCGAGCGGCGAGGTGCTCGCGACCGGCACGGTGAGAATCGCGCAAGATGGGTCGACCATCGTCGGCACCTACGGCCAAGGCGGACGGATCGACGGCAAGTTCGTGGCCGGAACGCTGCGAGTCGATGCGACCTGGACCGATTCGCGCGGCACCGGCTGGATGACGCTCGTCTTTGCTTCGAACGGCAGCGGGTTTACCGGCGAATGGGGACGCCCCGGCAGCAAACCCAGTGGCCGTTTCGTGGCCTCGCGCGCGGCGTATCCTCCGGTAAGCGGAAGTTTCCATATGAATGGGACGGTGGGCCCCGACCTCACGTCGCGCGTGATGAAGTTGCACCAGTTGGGGTCGACCGTCGTCGGGAACTTCGGGCCACGCACCGAGGTGGACGGGACCATGGCATCGGACGCCAACAACCTGACGGGCACGTGGAAGACGCCCAGCGGAGAGGGCTGGATCAAGCTGCAGTTTACCGACGATAGCAAGAGTTTTCAGGGAACCTGGGGCTTCGCGTCCGACGCAGAGCAGCCGCAGGGTCACATCATCGGGGCCGTCGTCAGCCACGCTCAGCTCTGGGTCAGAGGACTTTGGAACGTTGCATCCAGCGGCGAGGCGTTCGCGACGAGCACGCTCAAACTCAGTCAAGAAGGTCAGACGGTCATCGGTTCCTACAAGGGCGGACACTTACAAGGCACGCTTCCGATAGGGTCGGTCGTGCTGACGGGCCGATGGAGAGACCCGCGCGGAACCGGCAACGTCGTCTTCAAATTTGCCTCGGACGGTAAGAGTTTCCAGGGCAGCTGGACGATCAACGGCAAGAGCGGCGGTAGCATCATCGGAAAGCGCAACATCGCATCGTCGCCCGCATTGCGCGAGTGAATGCGTTAGCGGCCGCGGCGGCACGTGCGGCACCGTGGCCAGGAAATAATTTGCGACGCAGACGTCATGCTACGTTATGGCCATGACTAACGGAAACGCGTTCCTCGTCGTCGATCCTCTCGCCGCGGGAGGCGCCGATCTGAGCTTCCGGCGTTCGAAGCCGAGTTGGCCGGCGGGTTCGCGCGCACCGACGCGCGCATCACCGCGCTGGAGACGCCCGCAGAGCGCTTCGAGGTCAAGGTGCTTGCCCGTTTCGACGCACGTCTACTTGCGTTTCGACGCCGTTGATGCGGACTGTTTCGCCCCCGTCGACGCGAACGTAGCCGGTCTACAGAATCGGCACGTGAGGAGCTGCGTCGCTGCGCGTGAGCCCTAGGTAACGCGGATCGTCGTAGACTTCGACCGCGCGCCGGTACGGCTCGAAGCCCGTGCGCTTGTAGAACTCGAGCGCGCTCGGGTGGTCGAGCGTGCAGGTGTGCAGCCAGAAGCGATCGATCGGATGCGCCCAGGCTAGCTCGATGCCGCGGTTGATCAGCCAGCGTCCCGCGCCCGTATGCAGCAGCGAGGTCGCGACGCCGAAAAGACCGAGCTCGCATTCCCCGTCGATGCGAAAGTCGAGTTCGAGGATGCCCTCGTCGCGGCCACCGATCGTCATCGCATAAATCTCGATGCGATCGTCGCTTAGCGCCGCTACCAGCTCGCTCTCCGGCGCCACCAGCCTCGACGCCCAGAGATACTCGTCGCCCACGCGGTGGAACAGGTCGCGATAGCGGCGCACGTGCTCGAGCCCGAGGCGCTCCAGCGCCCACGACGGATCCTCGACCGAGGGCCGAAGCGGCGGCCTGTCCGTCATCTGCAGGTAGGTCTGAACGCCGGCGAGCTTGCCGCGCGGCACGGCATGGTAGCCGTCGGGAATCTCCATAGCTGCGGGTGATTCGCCGCCGGGCCGGTAAAGTCGGGGCGATGGCTCGGGGAGACCGCGTCTTTCTCACCGGCGCGACAGGGTTTGTCGGGTCGCACATCCTGCGCGAGCTCCTGGAGGCCGGGTACGAAGTGCGGGCGCTGCGGCGCCCCGGCGTCTCTCGACTCCGCTCGCCTTCGCCGCGCTTCGCTCAGGATGACAAAGGCGATGCCGGTGCCGAGTGGATCGACGGGGATCTTCAGGACGTCGGCGCCTTCGCCCGGCGGCTGCGCGGCTGCCGCTACCTGGTTCACTGCGCCGCGCTCTACTCGTTCGCGCCGCGCGATCGCGCGGAGATCCGGCGCGTGAACGTCGACGCGACCGCCAGCCTATTGTTCGCGGCGTACGTGGCGGGCGTCGAGCGCGCCGCACTCACGTCGAGTTCCGCCACGATCGACCACGCGCACGGCGCGTACCACCGCTCGAAGCTCGAGCAGGAACGCGCCGCGTTTGCGAGCCGCGTGCCCGTTATCGCGCTGCTCCCGACGGCGCCCGTCGGTCCCGGCGACGCAAAGCCGACGCCCACCGGCAAGTTGATCCTCGACTTCGCCAACGGCAAGATCGTCGCGCGCGCTCCCGGTGACGGCGGCATGAACCTGGTCGCGGTCGAGGACGTCGCTCGGGCGCACGTCGCCGCGCTGGACCGTGGAAGAATCGGCGAGCGCTACGTCATCGGCGGCGAGAATCTTACGATGGACGAGATCTGGCAGGCGCTAGCCGAAATCACCGGCCGTGCGATGCCCGCGAGGCGCGCGCCCTACGCCCTGGCGCTGGGCGTAGGCTATGCCGACGAGCTGCGCTGCCGCCTCACCGGCGGCACGCCGGCGGTTCCGCTCGAGGGCGTCCGAATGTCGGTCGCGCGCATGTTCGCCGACTCCTCGAAGGCCGAGCGCGACCTCGGCTACGCGGCGTCGCCGGTCCGCGCCGCCCTCGAACGCGCGGTCGCCTGGTATCGCGCGAACGGTTAAAACCAGCCGAGCCGCTCCCTCGAAGGTAAGAAGGCAACTCTACCGCAATAACCGCCGCAGATCACCCTGCTGTAAAACTTACGAGGTTCCCACTATGCCTACTCCTTTGTGTCAACAATGGCTTCGCTTTGCATTGGGCGCGACGGTCGCGCTTGCAATCACGGCGTGTTCGCAAGGTTCCGGTCTCACCACGACGCCGACTCTTGCCGGCGCGCAAGCGGCACACGCTCCCCGCAACTCACCGGCGGCGTCGCAAGCCAAGGCGATGTTGTCGCTTGCACACCACGGCGCAAACCACGCCGTCATCGAGAAAGACTATGCGACGCCCGTCTACATCCGCCCGGCGAAATCCGCCGGCAACGCGATCTACAACAGTCTCGTCGCCAATAAGAAAGGTCAGACGAGCAGTGCCATCGCGAGCTTGGGCTTCGAGTGCTGCTCCACCAAAGAGTTCGGCGACGGGCTCGTCTTCACGCGCACCGGCGCGCGGCTGAACACCATCACCGTGGTTCTGTCGTCGTGGGGCTGCGAGAGCGGCTTCTGGAACTCAGACAATTGCTTGACGACCGCGGGCGCGAAGTTTCAAGAGCCGATAACGGCCAATGTCTACGCCGTTTCGAGCTCGGGCCCGAGCAGCAGCCCCGAGCCGGGTGCGTTGCTCGCGAGCAAGACGAAGGACTTCTACATTCCGTATCGCCCGTCGGCCAACAACCAATACTGCAACGGGTCGAACCTAGGCGCGTTCCTGGGTCCCGTCGACAAGCAGTGCGACAACGGGCTCGCGGTAAAGATCACGTTCAATTTCAACCTTCCGAAGGTCATCCTGCCGTCGGAAGCGATCGTCACGCTCGCGTACAACACGAGCGACGCCGGCTACAGCCCATACGGCCAAGGCACGGCGTGCTTCACCGGACCGGGCGGCTGCGGCTACGACGCGCTCAACGTCTCCGCGTGGGGTAACGGCGGGTTCGTCGGAAGCAACCTCGATCCAAACGGCGTCTTCGTCAACTTCGGCGATCCGTATTTCTACTGCAACGGAACCGGCAACGGCACCAACGCGCTCCAGCTCGACACGCCGTGCTGGACCGGCTACCATCCCGAAATCGACGTGACCGCTACGAAGTCGTAGCGCGTCGCGAAGTTCGCCAGGCCGAGTCGCGCGTCAGCGCGGCTCGGCTTTGCTATTTCTTCAGGAACGGCGTGCCCTCGTGCGCGACCAGCAAGTCGTGCATGTCGTTGGCGTGGTCTTCCTCTTGCGCGAGGATGCCTTCGAGCATCACGCGCGTCGTCGGATCGTTCTCGCCGAAGTAGCGAATCAGATCGCGATAATGTTCGACGGCGATCCGCTCGGCGATGAGATTCTCCTTGATCATGTCGATGAGGTTATCGGCGTGGCCGTACTCCGTGGCCGAGCGCGTCGCGAGGCCCTCGGGATCGAAGTTCGGCGTGCCGCCGAGCTGATTGATGCGGTTCGGCGATCTGCTGCATGTGCTGGTACTCGTCGCGCGCGTGCTCTTCGAACTCGCCCTTCACGCTCTCGCTGTCGATGCCGACCGCCGCGATGAAGTGCATCTTATAGCGCAGCACGCAGACGATTTCGGTGGCCAGCGCCGTCTGCAGCAGGTCGATGGCCTGCTTGCACGTCGCCCCCGTAGTTTTGGGTGAGCGCACCTTTGCCCATGTGCTCGCGCGCCCGGCGGCGCAGCTCGGTGACGTCCGTCAAGAAATGGTTGGCTCGTCGCGGCCATTAGCATACTCCTTCTCAAAGAGTGTCTTTACGATTTTCCCGACCTTTAAACGCGTTAAGAGACGGCTTGGCTGCACGGGCGAGGAATCCATCGCCCGGTGGTCATCGTTGCCGCGACCTCGCTGGAGCGCGAGCCGCTGCGCCGCGCGCTGCCCGCAGGCGCGCATCGTGCAGACCGGCGTCGCGCTGCGAACCCTGCACGACGACCTGGGCGAAACGGTCGCTGAGCTGCGGTCTGGCGGGCGGCCTACGCGCCGATCTTCCGACCGGCACGCTCCTGCTGCCGCGCGAAGTGCGCCGCCCCGGCGGCGCCACGCTGCGCTGCGACGCGGCCCTGGTTGAAGCTTTGGCGCAAGGCGCGCGCCGGCTCGGCATCGAGCCGGTCTTCGATCCGCTGCTGACGTCGAATCCGATCGTCAACGGCGCCGACGCGCGCGTATTGGGCGCGACGAGGCTACGCCGGCGTCGATATGGAGACCGGACGTTTGACCGCAGCGCGCGTCGCGGCCGTGCGCGTGATTCTCGACACGCCGCGAAAACGAGATTCTCGAGCGATTGGGCGGATCGCCGTGTCGCGGCGATGCTCAAGCCGTCGAACTGGCCGCAGGCACGTTGGCTCGCGCGTGAAGCGCCGCGCGCCGCGGCACTGGCCGCCGCCGTCGTCGCGGCCGCGCATCTTCCTGCGCAGGTTGCTAGTCGGCTCCGCAGGGTAACGATTAGCGAACAGGATATGACTTCGTACATGGTCATCGAGCGCATCGACTCTCCCGGCCGACGTTAAGAAGCCTCCGACGCGAACGAGATCGACGTCCTCGCCAGCGAGATTCGCGACCTGCTCGTCCGCACGTGCGCCGTCAACGGCGGCCACTTGGCGCCGAACCTCGGCGTCGTCGAGCTGACGCTCGCGCTGCACCGCGTGCTCGACCTTCCCGCCGACAAGCTCGTCTGGGACGTCAGCCATCAAACCTACGTGCACAAGATTCTCACCGGCCGGCGCGATCGCTTCGGCACGATTCGCAAGGGCGGCGGCCTCTCCGGATTCGCGATGCGCAGCGAGTCGCCGTACGATCCGTTCGGTGCCGGCCATGCCAGCACGTCGGTCTCGTCGGCGCTCGGCATGGCGCAGGCGCGCGATCTTGACGGGCGGCGACGAGAACGTCGTCGCGGTCATCGGCGACGGCGCGCTGACCGGCGGCCTCGCCTACGAAGCGCTCAATAACGCGGGCGCGCTGCGGACGCCACTTCATCGTGATCCTCAACGACAACGAGATGTCGATCGCGCCCAACGTCGGCTCGATCGCCTCGTACCTCTCGGTGTTGCGCACCAAACCGTTCGCGAACTTCGTCCGGCGCAGCCGGCAAGATGATGCTCAAGCGCATTCCGCTGGGCGGCGCCGCGAAGAAAGCGATCGAAGGCGCCGAGATCGGCGCGATGCATTTCATCGCGCCCGCCGAGAAGACCGCGGTGATCTTCGAAGAGCTCGGCTTCCGTTACATCGGTCCGGTCGACGGCCACAACTACGACGTCGCTCGTCGACGCGCTGCAAACGGCGAAGGATTTCGATCGCCCGGTGCTGCTGCACGTTCGCACCGTCAAGGGTAAGGGCTACGAGCCGGCCGAGCGCGATTCGCGCACGTTCCACGGCATCGGCGCCAACGCGTTCGAGCCGAGCGACGGCAGCAAGAAGAGCAGCCCGGGCGCGACGTCCGAAGTTCCAAGACGTCTTCGGCGACGCGATGATCGCGTTGGCCGAGAAAGATCCGCGCATCGTCGGCATCACCGCCGCGATGCCCGACGGCACCGGGCTCGCGAAGTTCGGCAAACGCTTTCCCGAGCGCTACTTCGACGTCGGCATCGCCGAAGCGCACGCGGTATGCTTCGCAGCCGGCGCTGGCGTCGAGCGGCCTGCGCCCGATCTGCGCGATCTACTCGACGTTCCTGCAGCGCGCGTACGATCAAATCGTCCACGACGTCGTCGTGCAGAATCTTCCCGGTCGTGTTCTGCATGGACCGCGCCGGCTTCGTCGGCGACGACGGCCCGACGCACATGGGGCTCTACGACATCGCCTACCTGCGCACGCTGCCGAACATGACGCTCATGGCGCCGCGCAGCGAAGCCGAGCTGCTGCCGATGATGGAGCACGCGCTGTCGCTCAACGCGCCGGCGGCCATTCGCTATCCGCGCGGATCGACCAGCGGGCAGGCACGACGATGCCGCTCGCACCGATCGTTCACGGCAAAGCCGAAGTGCTGCGCCGCGGCAGCGGCGTTGCGATGCTCGCCTACGGCACCGACGGTCGACATCGCGCTCGATGCGCATCCTGTACCAGCGCGAAGGCAGCGAGCAGTCGAAGGAGACCCTCCCAACCGTCATCAACGCGCGGTTCGCCAAACCGCTCGACGAGGCGCTGCTGATCGACTTGGCGCGCGACCACACGCACATCATCACGCTCGAAGAGCACTCGCTGGCCGGCGGCTTCGGTACGGCGGTCGCCGAGTTCGTCTCCGATCGCGGGCTTGAAGCTGCGCGTCGAGCGCATCGGCGTTGCCAACGTGCTCGTGCAGCACGACTCGCAAGACAAGCAGCGCGGTCTCTTCGGTCTGACCGGCGAGGCGATTGCCGCGCGCGTCAAGGCCATTCTGGCCGCCGAGCCCCACTCAGTCCCGGTTCGCTAGCCCCGCCGGCTCGGACCGGCGGCTCCGCCGACCGCCGTACGTTTTGGTAACGGCGGATTCGTATGATGGATTCATGACACGAGATCTCTGGCTGCTTGCCGCCACGGCGGTCTTCGCCCTCAGCGTAACCTTCTTCGCCGGCACCTACCATCCGGAGTCGTACACCGTCGCCCAGCCGCAAATAACGGTTGTCGGCGGCCCAGTCCGCTAGTAGGGCGCGCCCTGCGGGGCAGCCGGACTGACGGCGACGCCCGCATATCCCCCGTTCGGAACGGTAATCGACTGCTGCGGATGCGCGTCGGGGCCCGGATACTTGTAGCGCTGCAGCAATCCGTAAGCCGCGTTCTCGACCCAGGCGTGCTTCTCGCGCCTGTCGAGGGCGACGCCGAACGAGCCCGTGTGCTTCGGTCGCAAAAAGATTCGTCATCGTCGTCGAGCCGGGCGCGAACTCGCCGCACGCCGCCGACTGATCGCAGACCAGCAGCGCGCCCGCCTTTCGTTTGGCGATCCCGCCCGGCGCCTGGAGCGTGATGCCGAGATCGACCGGCCGAACCGCTGCCGCCCATCCACTCGTTGATGCGCCCGCTTCCGGTCGGGCCGTTGAGCTTGAGGAACGTGACGTAGAGGTTCCCGTGATTGTCGATCGCGTCGTTGAAGGCGTAGTTCATGTTCGGGTCGCTCAGCGTCGAGGTCGGCGTCGTGCTGCCCGCCGGCGTAGACCTCGACCACGCCGTTGTTGCCGCTGCCGCAGCCTTGGCGCGTAGCCGAAGAAGTCGGTCACGTAGACCGTCCCGCTCTTATTGTCGACGGCGACGTCGGTGGCCGGCGCCGGCCGGATCCTGCAGCGTCTTGATCGGCGTCGTAGCCGCCGGGCGCGAACTCCAGGACGCTGGAGAACGTGTCGCGGCAGTCGCCGGCGACCGCCACCCACAGGTGGTCGTGCTTGTCCACGAAAAGACCCTGGGGATTGGTCAGCCCGGTGATCTGACCGCAGGGCGTCTCGCCGTTGTGCTTCTGGTCGTAGACGTAGACCGAGTTGTCGTACGAGGTCACGTAGACGACGGAACTGCAGCCGCAGCCCGAGCGCGTCCATTCGCGCCCGGCGCCGGCCTGCGATCGGCCGCCCGCCGTACCGGACCCGTCGCCGGTACGCCGGCCAGCGAGCGGCGGCCATCCCCGCAGTACCCTGCCAAAGTGGGTAGACAGTCGAGCCCCGCGGCCATAGCCGGGGGAGAAAACTAAGCGAACGGCTCGGCAACATGCGAGCACCTCCGCAGCCTGGCTGCGACGGGCGCGCCCAGGCACCTACAGCGACTTAAGTCGACCTAGTTGCCGCGGCCAAGAAGGGTTCCTTGACGCTCCTGACGACGGGTGCTAAACTCGCTACCTATGCCCCGGGGCGCATGATAGCCGCCACAAAAGAAGGGCGAGACACCTCCGCGCTAACGGAGCCCGTGTTTCGTCTTTTTGGTGTGCCCGCAAGTCGCATCGCACCCGCCGCAATCATTAATTGTAGATTATCCGCACAGAGAAAGAGAGTAATGGCGAAGACGACAGCTCCGAAGTCCGCGTCGAAGAGTTCCGCGGAGTCTGTCCCCAGCCGCGACTCGAGTCAGTAAAGCACGGTCCAAGCGTTCGGCATCCAAGGGTGTCGACGGCAACGGCGCGTCGACGGTCATGCCGGCGACGTTCCCGATGCCGACGGGCGCGTTCACCGTCGAGCAGCGGCCCGAGCCGGGTCCCAAGCGCGACCGGTACACGTTCGCGAAGATCCCGCACGTCCTCGAAATCCCCAACCTCATCGAACTGCAGAAGGCCAGCTTCGACTGGTTCAAGACCGAGGGGCTGGCCGAGGCGTTCGCCTCGATTTCGCCCATCAAAGACTTCACCGGCAACCTGATCCTCGAGTTCGGCGAGCACTCGCTCGGCGAGCCCAAGTATTCCATCGAAGAGTGCCGCGAGCGCGACATGACCTACAGCGCGCCGCTGCGCGTTCGCGTCCGCCTCATCACCGCCGAATCCGGCGAAATCAAGGGCATCCCCGACCAGGAGATCTTCATGGGCGACTTCCCGCTCATGACCGACAAGGGCACGTTCATGATCAACGGCGCCGAGCGCGTGATCGTCAGCCAGCTCGTGCGCTCGCCGGGCGTCTACTATAGCCAGGACGTCGACACCAACTCCCGCCCGACGTTCAACGCGACGATCATTCCCAACCGCGGCGCGTGGATCGAGTTCGAGACCGACAACGGCACCAAGAACGACGAAACCGAGGGCACGATCGGCGTTCGCATCGACAAGAACCGCAAGATTTACGTCTCGACGTTCATCCGCGCGCTGTCGCGCCCGGACCTCGGCCTCAATTGGGAGAGCGACGAGGCGATCCTGAGCGTCTGTTCGACGACAGCCCGCTGGTCCGCAACTCGATCGAGAAGGACAAGGACATCAAGACGCGCGAGGACGCGCTCAAAGAGATCTACAAGAAGCTGCGTCCCGGCGAGCCCGAGAACGCGGAGAACGCCGAGAAACTGCTCGAGTCGCTGTTCTTCGACGAGAAGCGCTACGATCTCGCCGGCGTCGGCCGCTACAAGCTCAACGGCAAGTTCCACTACCGCATCGAGAACCGCGATCCCGACGATCGCGTCGACAAGCCGTACCTCGTCATCGACGAGTACGCCGACGCCGGGCTCGAGATGCCGCCGATCAACGCGCAAGTGCCTGACGCGCGCCGACATGATCGCGGTGATTCGCCGTCTGATCAAGGTCGCGACCGGCATCGTTCCCAAGGACGACATCGACCATCTCGGCAACCGGCGCGTGCGTTCGGTCGGCGAGCTGCTGCAGAACCAGTTCCGCGTCGGTCTGCTGCGCCTCGAGCGCGTCGTGCGCGAGCGCATGACCGTGCAAGACATCGAAACGGTCACGCCGCAGGCGCTGATCAACATCCGTCCGGTCGTCGCGGCGATCAAGGAGTTCTTCGGCTCGTCGCAGCTCTCGCAGTTCATGGACCAGACGAACTCGCTGGCGGAGCTGACCCACAAGCGGCGTCTCTCCGCGCTCGGCCCGGGCGGCCTTTCGCGCGAGCGCGCCGGCTTCGAAGTGCGCGACGTCCACCACTCGCACTACGGACGCATCTGTCCGATCGAAACGCCGGAAGGCCCGAACATCGGTCTGATCGGCTCGCTCGCGACCTACGCGCGCGTCAATAAGTTCGGCTTCATCGAGACGCCGTACCGCGTCGTTCGCGACGGCATCGTCACGCGACGAGATCGTCTATCTCACCGCCGATCGCGAAGACGAGTACATCATCGCGCAGGCCAACACGCCGGTCGATCCGGATTCGGGCAAGATCACGTCGGAGTCGGTCGTCTGCCGCTACGCCGAGGAGTACATCGAAGAGCCCGCCGCGCGCGTGCAGCTGATGGACGTCTCGCCCAAGCAGATCGTCTCGGTCGCGACGGCGCTCATTCCGTTCCTCGAGCACGACGACGCCAACCGCGCGCTCATGGGCGCGAACATGCAGCGTCAAGCCGTTCCGCTGCTGCGCCCCGATGCGCCGATCGTCGGCACCGGCATGGAGTATCGCGCCGCCAAGGACTCGGGCAGTCTGATCGTTGCCGACGAGGCCGGCACGGTGACGTCGGTCGACGCCAAGAGCGTCACGCGTGCAGAACGACGAAGGCGTCGAGAAGACCTACGATCTGCTCAAGTTCGTGCGCAGCAACGCCGGCACGTGCATCAACCAGCGGCCGATCGTCGCCGTGGGCGACGCGGTCGTGCCGGTCAAGTGATGGTCGACGGACCGTCGTCGGATCAGGGCGAGCTGGCGCTGGGGCAGAACGTGCTCGTCGCGTTCATGCCGTGGGAAGGCTACAACTACGAAGACGCCATCCTCATCAGCGAGCGCATGGTCAAGGAAGATCGCTTCACCTCGATTCACATCGAAGAGTACGAGTGCGAAGCGCGCGACACGAAGCTCGGACCCGAAGAGATCACGCGCGACATTCCCAACGTCGGCGAAGACGCGCTCAAGGATCTCGACGAGCGCGGCATCATTCGCATCGGCGCCGAGGTTCGTCCCGGAAGACATCCTCGTCGGCAAGGTCACGCCCAAGGGCGAAACCGAGCTGACGGCCGAGGAGCGGCTGCTGCGCGCGATCTTCGGCGAGAAGTCGCGCGAAGTTCGCGACACCAGCCTCAAAGTGCCGCACGGCGAGAAGGGCAAGATCATCGACGTCAAGGTCTTCTCGCGCGAAAACGGCGACGAGCTCTCGCCCGGCGTCAACCATCTCGTCCGCGTCTACGTCGCGCAGAAGCGTAAGATTCTGCAGGGCGACAAGATGGCCGGACGCCACGGCAACAAAGGCGTCATCGCCAAGGTGCTGCCCGAAGAGGACATGCCGTATATGGAAGACGGTTCGCCGGTCGACATCGTGCTCAATCCGCTCGGCGTGCCGTCGCGCATGAATCTGGGACAGATCATGGAGACGCACCTGGGCTGGGCGGCGCGCATGCTCGGCATGAGCGTGGCGACGCCGGTCTTCGACGGCGCGCACGCCGAGGACATCGCCGAGTGGCTGCAAGACGCCGGTCTGCCGGCCGACGGCAAGACCTGGCTTCGCGACGGCCGCACCGGCGAGCGTTTCTCGCGTCCGATCACCGTCGGGTTGATCTACATGCTCAAGCTCGCGCATCTTGTCGACGATAAGATCCACGCGCGTTCGACGGGTCCGTACTCGATGATCACGCAACAGCCGCTCGGCGGTAAGGCGCAGTTCGGCGGACAGCGCTTCGGCGAAATGGAGGTCTGGGCGCTCGAAGCCTACGGCGCCGCGTACACGCTGCAAGAGCTGCTCACCGTCAAGTCCGACGACGTCGTCGGTCGCGTCAAGACGTACGAAGCGATCGTCAAGGGCGAGAACGTGATGGAACCGGGCGTTCCGGAATCGTTCAAGGTGCTCATCAAAGAGCTCCAGTCGCTCGCGCTCGACGTCAAGGTGCTCACCGAGAATCGCGAAGAGGTCGAGATCGGACGCCCGAAGACGAGATGGCCGAGTCCGAACGCCGCGAGTACGGCTTGCTGATGGGCGACGAACAGCCGGCAGTTTCGCAGACCGTCGTCGCGGCGCGCGAAGCCGTGGCCGAAGCGGTGCCCGAGGCCGAGCAAGAAGTCGAGGAAGAGGAAGAAGAGGAAGAGATCGACGACAGCAAGCCGCTCGACGCGACTGCTCCGATTCCAGTCGCCTCCGCCGCCGGTGCGCGGCGCCGAAGTCGAGGCCGAAGAGATCTTCGAAGAGGAAGAGACCCGCCGAAGAAGAGGTCGAGGGTCCGCAAGGCTACGAACTCGAGGAAGAAGACGAAGAGCCGACCTACGAGGACGAAAAGCCCTCGTACGAAGGCGACGAAGAAGAAGCGCCGTTCACGAGAACGCAACACCGAAGAAGAGTTCTAGACGCGACGACGCAACGGTACAAAGGAAAAGAGGCTCCGCGAAACGCGGGGCCTCTTATCTTTGTCACCCGGTAGCGCCGAAGGCGCCCTTCGCAGGGGCTAGTGCTTGGTGCAGGTTCCCGTCACTGCGACGTGGCGGCCCGACTTCGCCTCGGTAAACGACGAACTGGTGGTGAGCTTGGTGGCGCTGACCTTGGTGTTGGTCGTGTCGGTCTGCGCCGAAATGTCCGGACCGGGGGCGAACCCGGCGTCGTGCCAGACCATCTTGTCGCCCTGCCAGCCGCTCGAGAATGAGAGACCGTAGGCTCCGCCGTCGCCGTAGGTCACGTCGACCCAACGCTTCGAGTCCGGATCGTAGGTGATCTTATCCCACGTCGTGAGCTTGCGAGAGATCCACGACGTCATGGCCGTGGTCGACGACTCGTTGAGCCAGTAGCCGGTCGGATCCAGCGAGTAGGTGGTGGTCGTCACGTACGCGGCGGGACGGCGAGCGCTCTTGGTGCTGCAGGTCCAGGTCCCTACCAGGAACTGCATCGACGAGAAGTTCGGCTTCGTAGGGCGCGGGGATCGGGGTGCTCTCGACCTGGGCGAGAGCGTAAGACGGGGCGGCCGCCGCAAGGAACGCGGCGACGGCGAGAACGCGATAAACGCGCATTTGTACCTCCTAAAAATATAAAAAGGCAGCAGTCTAAAGGCACTTTGGCTGGCATCCTCCCGCACGCCTGCCAGCCCTCCCGGCTGGGCGAGCGGGGGGCCGCAGGTATCGGTACGCCGGCAGAGGTATGATAGCGGAGCGGCGGTCGTTGTCGTTAGCGACCGGCGTGTTGTTTCGCTTGCTGTTCTTTTTTGGAGGCATCAATGATGTCGAAGATTGCCACGGCTCTTGCCGTGGCGCTCTTGGCGCTTACCGCAGCGTGCGCGGCGCCCGGGGCAGCCCCGCCATTGGCGACGGGGACGTCAGTATCTCAGGGCGTGGACGCCGGCTTTACCAGGGCCTTGCACGTCGAACCGTTTGAGATCGTCTATAGCCGGCACAAGCAGGGCCCCGCGCAGGCCGTGCGCGTGTGGCAGAAGGGCTTTACCGGCACGTACATCGCGAACAATAAGTGCGCGGGCGTCACCGTGACGCTGCAAAAGTATACGGATCGCAACGCGTCCATCTGGAACGTTCGCGCCAAGACGACGCGGCAGCAGGATTGCGACGTGTCGTTCGTCGGCAGCGGCGGCCCCAGGGGGACGAATTCCCTGCACATAAAGATGCTCCGATAATCGCTTTTCGCGTTACGGGGGGTCTATGAGCACGCTTCCGAAGGTCGGGGTCGTCGGCACGGGACGAATGGGCGCGAACATCGCGAAGCGCCTGCACGACGAAGGGTACCCGATCGTCGCGCTCTACGACCTCAATCGGGAGTCGGCGGCGGCTACCGCAGCCGAGACCGGCGGCGAAGTCGCCGCATCGCCCGCTCGCGTTGCCGAGCTGGCCGACGTGGTTCTCACCGTCGTGACCGACGACGCCGCAATGCGCGAGATCTTCGGCGACGGTCCGGGCTCGCTGCTCGCCAACGCCCGGGGAAAGATCTTCGTCAACTGCGCGACCCTGTCGCCGCAGATGCACGTCGACGTGGAGAAGGCCGCCGAGAAGCACGGCGCCTCCACGCTCGAAGCGTGCATGGCCAGCTCGATTCCGCAGGCCCGCAACGGCACGCTGTATCTGATGGTGGCTGGTAAGCGCGACGTCTTCGAACGCGTCAAGCCGATGCTCGAGAAGATGAGCGCTTCGCTGAAGTACATCGGCGAAGCCGGGACGGCCGCCCAAGTCAAAGCGCTGGTGAACATGGTGATGAACATCAACACCGCCGGCCTCGCCGAGGGGCTGGGCCTCGGCGACGCGCTGGGCCTCGACCTCGATACGCTTCGCGAAGTTTTCTCGCAGACCGGCGCGAACTCGCGCGTGCTCGAGACCGATGGCGCCGACATGCAAAACCGCGATCACGACGTCTACTTTTCCGCGGCACACGCCGCCAAGGATTCGGGCATCGCGCTGGCGCTCGCCAAGCAGAACGGCCTCAACCTGCCGCTGGCACAGGCGACCTTCGAGCAGTACGAGAAAATGAAGGCCCTCGGGCTCGGCGAGCTCGACAAGTCCGGTATATCCGAACTAACCTTCAAATCCCGGCACGCAAATTAAGGAGAACGTATGTCACAGACTATCGTACCGCTGATCAGTTCCGGCACTGCGGGACCGCTCGGAGTAAATCATCTGCCGCGTCTTTGGCTCAAGCTCTCGCTCGCGGCCATCGACGCGCTGCCCGAAGGGTACGACGAGTGCGGCGACGGCTTCGACGCGATGACGCTGAGCGCGCTCGGTTTGGACCGCGATAAGACGATCGCGTTCGTGCGGCAACAGCAACCGTCGTACATGGAGTTCGAGGAATGGATCGTGGCGAACGGCAAGATCGATCCGGCGTCGATCGAAAAGCACAACGCCGCAGTGCGCGGCTACAATCACTCCGACGAGCTGGGCACTCAGATGCGCACGTCGTCGAAGATCAAGAAAGACTCGGTCAAAGATGCCGTCACGCTGAACACGATCGAAGACCTGGACGAAGTCCATCGCCGTCACATCCGTAAGTAGGCGCATAACCCTCGACGACGGCGCGGCCACCACGCTCGAAGCATGGGGCGATCGCGGGCCGATCCTGCTCGCGATCCACGGCATGACGAGCTCGCGCCGCTCGTGGGAACGATTGGCCGGCCATCTGGCCGGCCGCTTCCGTTTGTTTGCCTACGATCAGCGCGGGCACGGCGACAGCGCCTCCGTGTTCGGCCCGATGGCCCTGGAACGCGGCGTGCGCGACGCTGAGAACGTCACGGCCGCGATCGACGAGCGGGTTTACGCGCTGCTCGGCCATTCGTGGGGCGGTGCGGTCGCGATCCTCGCCGGAACGCGGCTACCCGTCGCGCGCGCGGCCACGGTCGATCCGATGATCCATCAGGCAAGCGACGAGTGGTACGAAGAGTACCTGGAAGAGTTGCGCGAGCTTTTTGCGCTGACCGGCGCGGCACGCGACGAGCGCACGCGCGCCGACTACGACGAGTGGCATTCGGCCGACATTGACGGCAAGGTGCACGCCGTACACTCGATGACGACGGCTCCGATCGAGCAACTCTGGAAAGAGAATCCGGCACCGTCCTGGGACCTTCGGTCCGTCATCGCGCGCTATCCGAAGCCGCTGCTCCTCGCGTTTGCCGACCGGGGCGAGGGCATTAACGACGACGCCGCGGTGGACGACGTCGAGCGCGATCGGCCGCCGGAAGTGACCG
This sequence comes from Vulcanimicrobiota bacterium, assembly GCA_963711625.1. Lineage (GTDB taxonomy): Bacteria > Vulcanimicrobiota > Vulcanimicrobiia > Vulcanimicrobiales > Vulcanimicrobiaceae > Cybelea. The sequence goes on along the minus strand of OY970207.1, from coordinate 2,387,269 downwards.
TCGCTCGGTTCCCCGGTGCCGGGCACAATCTGCATCGCACCGCGTTCGGCGAGTTCGCGCGCGCGCTCGACGCCTGGCTCTAACTGAATTCTAACTCCCATATAATCGCTCTGTAACCGCTCGTTGACGCTTGCCTGGGCGGCGCTCAGCAGCTTCCTTCCGACAATTGTCGCATGATCGCAATCGTGCGGTCGATTGCCCTTTGAAGGAAGGTACAATGCGCAAAGCACTTACGATACTAGGCATACTGCTCGTCGCTTGCCTTCAGGCAGCGAAGGCCGACGCCAAGCCGGGCGCGGCGCCCGCGGACGAATACTTCGGCCCGTACAGCCAAAGCGTGATCGAGATTCGCAACCGTCTCAACGACTACGACAAGCTCAACGGCGGCGCGATGCTCGACCCATCGGTCGGGGGCTACTTAGATCACCTGCAACTCGCGATCCGCGACTGGCAGCACAAGTATCCGGCCGATCCGTGGCTGCCGCGAATTCTGGGCCATCTGATGCGTGAGTACTGGCGTGCCGGAGAGGTCTCGAGCGAGCACGGCATGGCGGCGCTCGCGTTCATGCGCGCCGCCTATCCGGACGCGTCCGAAACCACGGCGACGGTGGCCCTGATCTACGGCTCGAACGTATCGCTTGGTAACATCGCCCGCGATCCGGTAGAGCAGCCCGCACCGGTAGCGCCGACGCCGGTAAACTACGCGGCGGCCTCGCCGTATGAAACGCCCGAGTCGTATCAGACGCTGCCGTCGTACGCGACGGCGGACGACGCACCCGCGAACACGGTCGCTTCATCCGACGCAACCGCGCCCAACGACGACGCGCCGCCTCCGGACGCGCCGCCGCAGGACGACGCCCCACCGCCGGCTCGTTAGTTCCGCACGTTACACCCGCGGGAAGGGGAGCGCCCGAGCCTTTCGGGCGCTCCTTCCGCGAAGCCGTGGTATCATACGACGATGACTGCGAAGAGCACGTTCGTCGACCAGAAGATCCAACAGTACGTCATCGATACGGTCGTGCGCGAGGATCCGCACTTGCGCGCGTTGCGCGAGGAGACCGCACAGCGTCCGAACTCGCGCATGGCGATCGGGCCGGAACAGGGCCAGCTGATGGCGCTGCTCGCGCGAACGATCGGCGCGCGTCGCTACTTGGAGATCGGGGTCTTCACCGGCTACAGCTCGCTCGCGATGGCGCTCGCGCTGCCCGCGGACGGCGCCATCGTCGCCTGCGACGTGAGCGAAGAGTTTACGTCGGTCGCGCGCCGGCATTGGCGGGCGGCGGGCGTCGAAAACAAGATCGACCTGCGCATCGCCCCGGCGCTCGAGACCCTGGCTCGGCTGCGCGACGACGGGGTCGAGCCGTTCGACATGGCGTTCATCGACGCCGACAAGGAGAACGTCGTCGCCTATTACGAGCGGGCACTCGAGCTGGTGCGGCCGGGTGGTTTGATTCTCGTCGACAACGTGTTATGGGGCGGTTCGGTCGTCGACCCGTCGGATCGCGACGCGGATACGCGCGCGCTGCGAGACGTCAGTGCGAAGGCGGGGCGCGACGAACGAGTGGACGCAACGCTCCTTCCGGTCTGCGACGGATTGCTGATCGCACGCAAACGCTAGTCACCTTGTCATCCTGAGCGAAGGCAGCGTCCCACCTTGTCATCCTGAGCGAAGCGAGCGTCAGCGAGCGCAGTCGAAGGACGAAAGGACGAAGGGCGCACTCGAACACTCCACACATGCCGCTGCGGTCGCTCGTCGCACCACCTCCTGTGGTGCTCCTGCTACGCCGCGCTCGCGCCACTTGCTGAGGAAGAGTTAATGACATCCTGTCAATGGCGCTCGCGTCGGAGTCCCGCCGCGGCACGTGTGGAGCGCTCGACTGCGTCACTTCGTCCTTCGCCTCCGGCGCTTCGCGCCTTCGCTCAGGATGACAAGGTGGGAGGGCTGCCTTCGCTCAGGATGACAAGATAGGGGGCGGGAGTTAGTTCTTTCGGGGCGGGCGCAGGTAGTTGAAGCGCGCCCACGCGTCGGTCGGCAGGCCGCCGGCGCGTCCGACATCGGCCTGTGCCGGCCCGGCCGAGCCGGTGACGTCGAAGCAGATGCGGCGGTGCGGATAATCCACTGCCATAGCGTGAACGCTCGGGAGGTTGGTCTCGATGATGCCGTTGTAGCCGTCGGGGCGCTGAGGCTCGGTGCAGATCGGCATCGAGGTAACGGGCGCGCCGGGCGCGTAGCGCACCGACGCGATCGCGCCGCACGAGAATCCCTCGCGCGCCGCGGCCGGCATCGTCTCGTAGTTCGACGTTGGCGACGAGCGGCTGTTTGAGGTGTGGGCGGACGCCGTCCCACAGCGCGCCGCCACCGGCCATGCCGGAGTCGAGCACGACGTGGCTGAGCCACGTGCCGTTGATCTCGATGGTCGCGAGCGGAACGCGCGGCGCTACGTCGACCGGGATGCAACGCATGTGTGCCAGGCGTGAAGCCGGCGGAAAGAGCGTGACCTGCGATCGATCGCGATCGATCAGCGTTGGGTAGTGAGCGAAGAAATCGTAGCCGCAGAGCGAGCTCTCTCCGCTGAGGTTCGAGGAGATCAGCGCGTGCACGTTTTGCAGCGAGTGGCCGGCCACGTCGAAGCGGGCGATCTCCGTCTGGCGGTCGACGTAGGTGTGGCCGTCGGGGGCCACTTCAAACGTTCCGGCGCGCGCGGGCAGCCGCGCGGAGCGCGCAACCGCCGACGAAACGAGGATCGCCGACGTCCCCGTGTCGAGGATGCACGAGGTGCGAACGCCGTTGATGGTGACCGGAATCGTGGTGCGCGTAGCGAGCGTGGCGCTGGCGATCGTGACCGGACCCGAGGCCGAGGCGGGATTGGCGACCAGCGCGGCGGCCGTTGCGGCCGCACCGACGGCGAGGCAAAAAAGGAGTGCGCGGAACGCTGTTGCTCTCATCACCGGCTCGACCGTAGAGTACCACGGCGAGCGGGATTCGTCTGCGCCTCTCATCAAATACGTAAAAAAATGCGGGTCACATGCGTCGGCGGCGGTCCGGCCGGCCTCTATTTCGGCATACTGATCAAGCGGCGCTTCCCCGAGTGGCCCGTCCGCGTCCTCGAGCGCAATCGGCCTCTCGACACGTTCGGCTGGGGCGTCGTCTTCTCGGACGCGACGCTGGAGAATCTGCGCGCCGCCGACGAGCAGACGCACCGCGAGATCACGCGGGCCTTCGCGCACTGGGACGACATCGAGATCCACTTCGACGGGCACACGATTCGTCTCGGGCGGCCACGGCTTCTGCGGGATCGCGCGCAAGCATCTGCTCGCGATCCTGCAAGGGCGCGCCGCGGAGCTCGGCGTCGAGCTGGCGTTCGAGCACGAAGTCGACGACGTCGCGGCCGAGCGAGCGCGACTGCGACCTGCTCGTCGGCGCCGACGGCGATCAACAGCCGCGTGCGCGCGACGTACGCGAGCGAGTTCGCCCGACACTCGACCGCCGGCTCTGCCGCTTCGTCTGGCTCGGCACGACGCTGCCGCTGGACGCCTTCACGTTTCTCTTCGAGCGCACCGAGCACGGCTGGTTCACGGTGCACGCGTACCGGTTCGACGAGGAGCTGAGCACCTTCATCGTCGAGTGCCGCGAGGAGACCTGGCTCGCTCATGGGCTCGACTCGGCGTCGACGCAGGAGACGATCGCGTTTTGCGAGGGCCTTTTCGCGCCGTATCTGCGCGGGCACCGGCTGATGGCCAACTCCGCGCATCTGCGCGGCCGCGACTGGCTGAACTTCACCCGCGTCGGCAACGAGCACTGGGTCCACGAGAACGTCGTGCTGCTGGGCGACGCCGCGCACACCGCGCACTTCTCGGTTGGCTCGGGAACGAAGCTCGCGATGGAAGACGCCATCGGTCTAGCGGATTCGCTCTATGCTTGTCATCCCGAGCGGAGCGCCGAAGGCGCGAAGTCGAAGGACTGGCTAACAGCCGCGCTCCAGCAATACGAGGAGCGTGCGTAAGCTCGAGGTGCTCAAGCTGCAGAACGCGGCGCGCAACTCCACCGAGTGGTTCGAGAACGTCGCGCGCTACGCGACGCTGCCGCCGGAGCAGTTCGCGTACAGCCTGCTCACGCGCAGCCAGCGGATCGGCCACGAGAACCTGCGACTGCGCGACACCACCTACGTCGACTCCGTCGAGCGGTGGTTCGGCGGGCGCTCGGCGCCGCCGATGTTTGCGCCGTTCCGCCTGCGGGATCTCGAGCTGGCCAATCGCGTGGTGGTCTCGCCGATGGACATGTACAGCGCCGCGGACGGCACGCCCAACGACTTCCACCTGGTCCATCTCGGCACGCGCGCGCTCGGCGGCGCCGGGCTCGTGTTCACGGAGATGACGTGCGTGACGCGCGACGGCCGCATCTCGCCCGGCTGCACGGGTATGTATCTGCCGGAGCACGTCGAGGCGTGGAAGCGCATCGTAGACTTCGTGCACGCGCGGTCGCACGCGAAGATCTGCCTGCAGCTCGGCCATTCCGGCCCCAAGGGCTCGACCAAGCTGATGTGGGAGGGCATGGACGAGCCGCTCGAGGGCGATAACTGGCCGCTGGTCGGGCCGTCGGCGATTCCGTACTCGCCCGCGAACCAGGTGCCGGCGCGAGCTCACCCGCGCGCGAGATGGACGAGATCCGCGACGCATTCGTGCGCGCCGCCGAGATGGGCTTGGCGGCCGGATTCGACATGCTCGAGCTGCACTGCGCGCACGGCTATCTGCTGTCGTCGTTCATCACGCCGCTGCGCAACCGGCGCACCGACGAGTACGGCGGCTCGCTGGAAAACCGCCTGCGCTATCCGCTCGAGGTCTTTCGCGCGATGCGCGCGGTGTGGCCGGCAGAGCGGCCGATGTCGGTGCGCATCTCGGCAACGGACTGGGTCGACGGCGGAATCACCGGCGACGACTCCGTGCGGATCGCCGCGGCCTTCAAGGCCGCGGGCGCCGATCTCATCGACGTCTCCGCGGGCCAGACGTCGCCCGACGCGAAGCCCGTCTACGGACGCATGTTTCAGACGCCGTACGCCGACAAGATTCGCAACGAGGTGGGGATCGCCACGATGGCCGTCGGCAACATCACCGAGAGTCGACCAGGTCAACGCGATCCTCGCGGGCGGGCGCGCCGATCTCGTCGCGCTGGGGCGCCCGCACCTCGCCGATCCGTTCTGGACGCTGCACGCGGCCGCGCAGCTCGGCTATCAAGACGCGGCGTGGCCGGTGCAGTACCTGGCGGGCAAAGATCAGCTGGAGCGGCTGATCGCGCGCGCCCGGGAGGCGTCGCCGTGAGCGTGAACGGCAAGCACGCGGTCGTGACCGGCGGCGCGCGCGGGATCGGGCTCGGGATCGCGACGCTGCTGGCGCACCACGGCGCCCGCGTAAGCATCGTCAGCCGAAGCGCCGCTCATGCGAACTTCTACGCGGTTGCCGCCGACGTCACCGACGAGCAGCAAGTCCAACGCGCGTTTGCGGAGTGCCGCGCGGCCAACGGCCATATCGACATCCTCGTCAACAACTCAGGCATCGCCGAGTCGGCGCCGGTTTCTCGAACGAGCTTGGCGCTGTGGAACCGCACCATCGCAACGAATCTCACCGGAACGTTCCTCTGCACGCGCGAGGTTCTGCGCGAGATGCTCGATGCGGGCTGGGGGCGCATCGTCAACGTCGCGAGCACCGCCGGGCTGCAGCGGCGCGCCGTACATCTCAGCCTATGGCGCGAGCAAACACGGCGTCATCGGCTTCACGCGCGCCGTCGCGGCCGAGCTCGCGGGCACGGGCGTAACCGCCAACGCGGTCTGCCCGGGCTACACGGAGACGGACATGATGCGCTCGGCCATTGCGAATATCACCGCGCGGACGGGTCGCAGCGAAGAGGCCACGCGCGAGCTGATGGCCCAAGGAAATCCCGGGGGCCGCATCGCGACGATAGAAGAGGTGGCGCAGGCGGTAGTCGACCTCATCGACGGCTCCGACACCGGTGCCGCCGTCGTAATCCCCGCTACGGCGGCGGAGTAAACGAGGTGTTGAACAAAACCGTTCCCTCGACCGGAACGCAATCGACTTTCTTGGGCGTGTAGGTCGATCGTTTCGCCGCCGAAATCGACTCCATGTCGAACTGAAAGTTGCCGCTGGATTTTGCGATCGTGACCTTTTCGACTTTGCCATCGGGTCCGACCAGCACCGAGATCGTCGCAGCGAACGGCCCTTGGTTCAGCGGCACGTCGTCGGTCTGCACGATCGCGCCTTTTTCGACCCCCGCCTCTTCCGGGAAACACGGCGACGACGCCGGCGCGGGCGTGGCCGCGGCGACGAGTAAGGCCAGCACGATCATCTTGAGCTTGGCAACGAACGACCCGCGGCTTGCGTGACGCCGACGTACGAAAAGTTGCGGACCCAGCTAGGGGCTGATCGCCGCTCCCAGCGGATTGCTGAAGCCATTCTTGAGATTCTTGAAAGACTTCCCGCCGCTCGGATATTTGTAAAAGTAGACGTTCCCGCCGGTCTGACTCGCTAGCTCCGGAGCGTTTGGCGCCACGACGGTGTCGCCCGCTATCCAGAAGCCGGCGACATCCAACGATCCGTCGAGCGGCGTCGAGCCGATGATCTTTCCGCCCGCGCCAGTGGTCTCATAGATGGCCGAATACGTGTATCCCGAGATCGTGTTTCCCGCGTCTTGATCCCCCACCGCCAGATGCTTGCCGTCCCACTGAATTTGCCCCGGGAAGTAGATCGTGCCGCCCGTGAGCTTGATGTTCGTGAAGGTTTTCTTGCCCTTGGGCAGCTCCGCGAGCTGGAAAAAGCCGTTCGTGCTGATACCGTCGACGAAGAGGTTGCCCTTGGGGTCGTATCCGCAGAAATACACGAGCCGAGCTTGGGATCAAAGTACATCTTTGGATCCCCTTTGGCACGCGTGTAGAGGGAAACGCTGCCCGGTCCGTTGGCGTAATCACCCTGATTGGTAACCGCTAGGTTTCCGGTCGTCGGATCTACCGAGCATGTCTCGGAATATTCTGAGTCATCCCGCAGGCTAGCGACCGGCTTCGTTCCGCCGTGCTTATACTCAAAGACGTGGGCGCCGCCCGACGCTTCGGCGTTGTCTACGATCCAGATGTCGTTTTGCTTATCGACACAAACGCCAACCGGCGCGACGATGTCGGTAGTCAGCGACCCCACGAGCTTACCCGCCGGATACGAGTAGACCCGAACGATATTCGTATAGTAGTTGGTGACGTAGAGCAGCTGCTCGTTCTTTGCCTCGGGAAGCATCCACGATGGCTCGTGCTTCATTTGCAGACCCGCAACGACGATACTGCTCGCGGCGTCGGTCGTGCTCAACCGCCTTCCGAACGGTTGACCGAACCGCGACTGCGCCATGCCCTGCTGCAGCGGTCCCGGCGGCGCTAGCTGCGACTGCGGGCCGCCGCCGCACCCCGCGAGCATCGCGGCCGCGGTGCAAAAGCCAAGTGCGTAGGTACCAAGGCTGAAAGCTCTCATGTGCCTGCTCCCGTAACATGAACGCATCGCCGGGCAACAAGATGCTGCTCGACGTGCTTACTCGCATCCTAGCACGTAGGCTGCAATCGGGGAATGCCGCGCCGGAAAATCGCGGCTTTGCGCCGCCGTGGCCCGGCCTTCGGCCCCTAAAACGTCAGGCGCCGTACCAGCGCAACGCCGGCCAGATGACGGTCAACGGCGCGATCGGATCGCGACAGAGGTAGATCGGCGCTGGCCCCTCGACCACCCAGCGATACGGCTCGGTCGAGGTTCCCACGAGCACGACGCTTCGATAATACTTGCGCAAGAGGTCGATCCGCGTCGCGCCGATCGCGATCATCGTCTTGCCATCGTACCCGCGCGTGCCCCACAGATAATAGTTGTTCTGGCTCGAGATCGCGGGCGGCAGGCCGTAGCGCGGGCCGTAAAAGTCGAGGGCACCGGCATCGCCGTAAGTGTCGGCATAGACCGCAGCATCTCGACGCTCGGCCGCCGGCAGCGCACCGTACACGCGCGCGACGTCGCGCGCCAGCCGCTCCCATCCGAACTCCTCGGCAAACACGGGCTGTATCAGGTGCGCCGGCGAGCCGTCGCGTCCGGTCAGCCCCAAGGCCTTTGCGTAGGCGATGAGACTCTCGACCGGCAGCACGGGCAGCGACAGCGGCGCCGCGGCGATGCCCGACGCAACGATCAGCGCGCATAGCGCGACGCGCACCGCGCTCGAAGCGCGCTCGAGCGCCACGGCACCGATCGCGAAGAGCGCCGCGTAGAATCCCACGATGTAGTAGCCTTTTGCGGCCAGCGCGACGGCGGCAACGAACGCGATGGCGTAGGCGATCGTAATGAATCGCAGATCGCGCAAGGCGGCAACGCGAAGCGGCGCGATCAGACCCGCCAGCCAGATCGGCGCGGCGACGGGGTTAGTGTAGAGCAGCTGCTCCAGCGCGAAGTCGCGTGCGTTGATCGCCAGGTCGCGCGACTCGAGCGCGAGTCCGTTCTGAAACGACGGCCGATGTGCCGCGTCGCCCCGCAGCACGTCGAGGAACGGCCAGCCGTGCATCGCCTGCCACCCGAGGTTCGGCGCGACCAATGCGAACGCGAAGCCGGCGGCGAGCACCGTCCAGCCCGTCAGCAAGGTCCGCCGCTGCGGCGTGAGTGCGGCACCGACCGCGAGTGCCGCCACCGCGAGCGCGATCGAGTATTTGCAATACGCGCCGAGCGCGAGCGCGGCCGCGAGCGAGAGCCACCAGCGGGGCGCTTCGGCAGCCGGCGCGCGTACGATCCGAACGGCGAGATAGATCGAGAGCGTCCAGAAGAGCGGCTCGAACGACGTCGTGGTCAGCGTGTTGCCGAGCAGCAGGTAGGCGGGTGCGAGCAGCGTCGCCGTGCCGGCGAGCAGTTGCGCGTAGCGGCCGCCGCCCAGCTCGCGCGCGAGCGCCATGGCGAGCCAAACGGTTAGCGCGGCGGCGAGAATCGGCAGCGCGCGCAGCGCGACGAGCCCGTAGCCCAGCGGCGCCGCGAGCCACGCCGCGAACGCGACCATCGGCGGCTGGTCGACGTAACCCCATGCCAGGTGCTTGGCGCACGCGATGAAGTAGAGCTCGTCGCGGAAGTAGCCGTAGCGCCACGCCGTGGCTGCGTGCAGCACGAGGGCCGCGGCGACGAGCGCGCCGCGGCTCAGGCGCGTCGCGCGACCGCCAACAGGCTCAGCGCGAGTCCGCACACGCCCGACCAGATCCACGATCCCAGCGCGACGTTCCAGTCCCACCAAATGCCGCCGGTCGCCAGCATTCCGATCAAATAGATGCCGACGTACGTCATCGGCACGGCAACCGCGAACCAGCGAAAGGCCTGCGCGTGGGCCGGCGACGGATGCGGGTCGTAGCGTGACGATCAGGGTGTCGGCGAGCGCGCCTGCGATTAGCGCTTGCGCGACCGTCACGGCGAGCAGCGGAGTGTGGTTCGTGAACGCGGCCGCCGCAGGCACGTTGCCGATCAGCAGGATCAGTGTCACCATTCCGGGACACGGATGGATGCGCGCGACCAGCCACAGCGCGAACCCGGCGATGAGCGTGCTTTGGAAGATGACGATGAGCACGCCGCTCGCGACCTTGTAGTAGCCGATGGCCAGCGACGTGAGGTAGTGATAGTCGAACGGCACGATGGGCGGCGGGGCGTTGGTGCGTCCGGCGGCCGGATCGAATGCGTACGCCGTGCCGAAGTGCGCCAGTATCAGCCAGGTCGCGAGCCCGAGCGCCAGCGGCAGCTGGCGGGCGAGCGTTGTGGAGTGCGCGCGATCGGCCAGCACCGATCGAATCGGTCCGCTCGCCAGGAAGAAGATTCCGAGGCCCAAGATCTGATGCGTCGGACTGAGCAGCGCGTCCACGCCCTCTTCGATGCCGAGGGCATGATGCCAGAGCATGTCGCCGACGCCGCCGGCCACGAAGATCGGCACGCCGAGCAGCGCCAAGCGGTAGGCGCGCGGCACGGTGTCGGGCCAGTCGTACCCCCGGCTGTGAGAGCGCAGCACGAACGATACGAGCACGATCGCCAGCGCCACCATGCCCGAGTAGAATACGGCGTGGTAGGGCGTGAAGAAGCTCTCGACCGGAACGTGGCCGTGCGCCCAGGCGTCGAGGAAGAACCCGCCCGAAATCCAAACGCCGCAGATGCCGACCGCGTAATCGAGCGCGATGCTTCGAGGAGCGGCATGGGGCTGCACCATGAAAAGGCCCTTACGCGACGGTCTTGGGAGCGCCTTCTCGCGAGCAGGTAGCGCCGTCAAGAGTTCCGTACGGGTTAAACGTGCTGCTCCGCATGGGAGCGCTCGCGCTAGCCGCGTTGTTTTCGGCCTGCGCGTCGCGCCTTCCGGATACTCCCGCGAACGTCACCGTTGGGCCTGCGACGCTGCCGTCGCCGCGGCTGGAACCGAACGATGCTCCGCCGCGAATCCTCGCGATGCGGTTTTCCTCGCTCGACGTGCGCCGAGGCCAGCGCTGGTCGGGGGCGTTCGTCACCGGCACCGACGTCGCCAGCATCGAGGTGCGCACCAACCTGTTCTCGATCAACGTGCCCCACCGCAGCCCGGGGCGCTTCGCCTTCTCGCTGGACGTGCTCGACACGCCGCCGATCTTCGTGCGCGCCTATCGCCTGCGCGTGATCGCGCGCAACAGCGCCGGCAGCGAGTATGAAGAGGACCTCCCCTTCCGGATCCGATGACCGACGTTCGCATCGAGAGCCGCGACCGGGTCCTGACGATCACGCTCGACCGCCCGGAGCGCAAGAATCCGCTCACCTTCGAGCTCTACGCTCGAGCTGCGCGACCGCTTCCACGGCCTGCGCGACGACTCGTCGGTCCGCGTCGTCGTGCTCGACCGGCGCGGGCGGCAACTTCTGCTCGGGCGGCGACGTTCACGACATCATCGGCCCGCTGACGCGCAGCACGCCGGCGCAGCTGCTGGAGTTCACGCAGATGACCGGCGATCTGGTGAAGGCGATGCGCGCGTGCCCGCAGCCGATCGTCGCCGCCGTCGACGGCGTCTGCGCGGGTGCCGGCGCGATCCTCGCGATGGCGAGCGACCTGCGGCTCGGGACGGAACGCTCGCGCGTCGCGTTTCTGTTCGTGCGCGTGGGCCTGGCGGGCTGCCGACATGGGCGCGTGCGCGATGCTGCCGCGCATCGTCGGGTCTCGGCCGCGCGGCCGAGTTGCTCTACACGGGTCGCGCCCTGCCGGGCGCGGAGGCGCACGCAGTGGGGATTCTACAACGAGCTCTGCTCGCCGGAAGAGCTGCGAGCAGCGCGCGCAGGCCCTCGCGCGCGAGCTCGCCGCCGGCCCGACGCTGCGCGCACGCGATGACCAAACGCATGCTGCACGAAGAGTGGGCGATGCCGCTGGACGCCGCGATCGACGCCGAGGCCGCGTGCACAGGCGCTCTGCATGGAGACCAACGACTTTCGCCGCGCCTACGAGGCCTTCGCCGCGAAGCGCCGGCCCGAGTTCGAAGGCGACTAGATGCCGGCCGACACGACGCTGCCCGTTCTTCGACGACGAGCACCGGTCGTTCGTCGCTGCGCTGCGAACGCTGGGTCGGCGAGCGCCAACGTGCTCGACGACGAGCGCAACGCCGACGCGAGTTGCCGGGCGTGGGTGCGTGCGCTCGCGGATGCCGGGTGGCTGCGCGCCTGCGTTCCGGCCGCGTACGGCGGTACGCGCGACGCGCTCGACGTGCGAACGCTCTGCCTGGCGCGCGAGACGCTGGCGTATCGCTCGGCGCTCGCGGACTTCGCGTTTGCGATGCAGGGCCTGGGCAGCGCGCCGATCGCGCTGTTCGGCAGCGCGGAGCTGAAGCGGCGCTACTTGCCGAACGTGGCACAGGGCCGCTGCATCGCCGCCTTCGCGCTCTCGGAGCGCGAGGCCGGATCCGACGTCGCCGCGCTCGCGACGACGCGCGCGGCGCGACGGCGACGCGTACGTGCTCGACGGCGAGAAGACGTGGATCTCCAACGCCGGCATCGCCGACTTGTACGTCGTCTTCGCGCGCACCGGCGGCGACGGCGCGAAGGGCTTGACGGCCTTCGCGGTTGACGCGGCGACGCGCGGGCTGCTCGGCTGGGAAGCGCGTCGAGACGATCTCGCCGCATCCGCTGGGCATGCTGCGGCTTCGAGCGGTGCCGCATTCCGGCGGCGTGCCGGATCGGGGCCGAAGGCGAGGGTTTCAAGATCGCCATGGCGACGCTCGACGTCTTCCGCATCGACGGTCGGCGCCGCGGCGCTCGGCTTCGCGCGGCGCGCGCTGGCCGAGAGCGTGGCGCACGCGCAAGTCCCGGCGGCTCTTCGGCGCGCCGCTCGGCGCGCTGCAGCTCACGCAAGTCGGCGATGGCGTCGATGGCGACCGACGTGGACGCGAGCGCGCTGCTCGTCTATCGCGCGGCGTGGACGAAGGACGGCGGCGCGGCGCGCGTCACGCGCGAGTCGGCGATGGCGAAGTGGTTCGCGACCGAGGCGGCGGGCCGCGTCTGCGATCGCGCGGTGCAGCTGTTCGGCGGGCGCGGCGTCGACGCGCGGCGAGATCGTCGAGCGGCTCTACCGCGACGTGCGCGCGCTGCGCATCTACGAAGGCGCGAGCGAAATCCAGCAGGTGGTGATCGCCAAGGCCGTTACTCGAGCCATGAGCGCTCGCGCGAGCGGCCACATCGACACGCTTCGCCGAGAAACGGTTGCCGCCGCCGCGACGAGATGCCTGAGGTGCTGCGACGGCCGAGCTGTACTATGCCGAGCGGATCAACGTCGCCGAGCAGCTGCTGCGACGGCAACGGCGCCGAAGGCGACCGCCGCTGCATCGTCGGCGCCGGTGGCGACGAGTGGACCTACGCGCGAGCTGCGCTCGGCAGCAACGCGCATCGCGCACGTGCTCGTCGAAGACCTCGGCCTCGAGCCCGGCAATCGCGTGTTGCTGCGCGCGCCCAACACGCCGATGCTCGCGGCCTGCTGGTTCGGCGTGCTGCAAGGCGGGAGGCATCGTGGTGACGACGATGCCGCTCTACCGCGCCGGCGAGCTGCGGTTCGTGATGGAGAAGGCGCAGGTCAAGCACGCGCTCTGCGACGCACGCCTGCGCGACGAGCTCGGCCGGGCCTGCGGCGAGTTCGGCGGCGTGCGTATCGTCGACTTCAACGCCGGCGGCAAGCGACGGATCGCTCGAGCACGCGATGGCGGCGAAACCGGACCGGTTCGCAAACGTGAAACGGCAGCGCTCGACGTGGCGCTCATCGCGTTCACGTCGGGAACGACGGGCACGCCGAAGGCGGCGATGCACTTATCACCGCGACGTGATGGCGATTTGCGACACGTACGGCGCGCGCGTGCTGCGGCCCAACGCCGACGGATCTGTTCTGCGGCAGCCCGCCGCTCGCGTTCACGTTCGGGTTGGGCGGGCTGCTGCTGTTCCCGCTGCACGCCGGCGCCGCGACGCTGCTGCTCGAGAAAGCCGGCCCGGCGGAGCTGCTCGCGGCGATCGAAAAGTACGGCGTGAGCGTGCTCTTCACCGCGCCGATCGCCTATCGCGCGATGGCCGGCGCGCTGCAGGGCCGCGACGTTTCGTCGCTGCGTACGTGCGTCTCGGCCGGCGAGACGCTGCCGCCCGCCGTGTGGGAAGAGTGGCGAGCGAAGACCGGGCTGCAAGATTCTCGACGGCATCGGCAGCACGGAGATGCTGCACATCTTCATCGGCTCGCCCGAAGAAGAGACGCGCGCCGGATCGACCGGGCGCGTCGTGCCCGGCTACGTCGCCGAGATCCACGACGACGACGGACGGCCGCTGCCCGACGGAACGGTCGGGCGGCTCGCCGTCAAAGGCCCGACCGGCTGCAAATATCTGCAGGACGAGCGCCAGCGCATCTACGTGCAGCGCGGCTGGAACTATCCCGGCGACGCCTACCGCAGCGATGCCGACGGCTACTTCTGGTACGTCGCGCGCACCGACGACATGATCGTCTCCGCCGGCTACAACATCTCGGGCCCCGAGGTGGAGCAGGCGCTCGTCGCGCACGCCGACGTCAAGGAGGTCGCGGTCGTGGGAAAGCGCGATCCCGAGAAGGAGACGAACATCGTCAAGGCCTTCGTCGTGCTCGCCGACGGCTGCGCCCCGACTGCCGAGAAGGCCGAGGAGCTGTGCGACTTCTGCAAGACGCAGATCGCTCCGTTCAAGGCGCCGCGCGAGATCGAGTTCGTCGACGAACTCCCGCGAACGGAGACCGGCAAACTGCAGCGCTACAAGCTGCGAGAGGCGCAGCCGCCTTTGTCACCCTGATCGAATCGGAAGAACCGCGGTCGCCTCGACCTCGACCTTCGCACCCTCTTCGAGCAGCCCCGCGACCTGGACGAGCGCCATCGCGGGGTAGTGCGCACCGACGATTTCACGGTAGGCCGCGCCGAGCGCGGCGAGATTGGCGCGGTACTCGCTCTTGTCGGTGACGTACCACGTGAGACGCACGAGGTGCTCCGGCTCGCCGCCGGCGGCGCGCAGCACGGCCATCACGTTGCGCAGCGCCTGCGCCGCCTGCTGCCCGAAGTCGTCGGCGACGAACTCGTTGCGTTCGTTCCAACCGATCTGCCCCGAGATCGCCATGTAGCGGCCCTCGGCGACGATGCCGTTGGAGTAGCCGCTCGGACGCGGCCAGCCCGGCGGATTGACGGTGTCGCTCATGTAGAAGCCTTTCGCGCGGCGCGCAGCAGCAGGGTGAGCAGGGCGCTGACGACGAGGTTGAGCAGCAGCCCGTAAAGAGCGATGAAGCCGGTGAGCGTGTGATCGAACGCGTGGAGCGTGTAGTTCGACGTGAACCCGCTCGCATACGCCATGGCGCAGCTCGCGAGCGAGCCCGCAGCCCCAACCGGCGAGCAGAGCGACGGGATGAAACCAGCGCGTCCACAGGCCGAGCACGAACGCCGGAAAGATCTGCAGCATCAGCGCGCCGCCGAGCAGCTGGAAGTCGATGGCATACGGAACCGGCACGAAAAAGATGAAGAGCAGCGCGAACGCCGCGATTGCGACCGTCAGCAGCTTGGCGATGAGCGTTTCGAGCGGCGAACGCTGTGGAGAAAACTCGCGAAAGACGTTGCTGGCGCAAAGATTGGCCGCCCCGATGCACATGATCGCGGCCGGCACGAGCGCGCCGATGACGATGGCCGCGTCGGCCACGCCCGCGAACCAGTCGGGGAAGTAGCGCGCGAAGAGCAGCGGGACGACGCTGGTGGCGTCCTTCGGTGACGATACCCGCCGCGATCGGCGCAGTAGCCCAGCAGCGCCAGCAGTCCGAGCAGCAGCGAGTAGACCGGCAGCAGCGCGGCGTTGCGCCGGATGACCTGCCGGCTGCGGGCGGCCAGGACGCTCGTGATCGAGTGCGGATAGATGAAGAGCGAGAGCGACGATCCGAACGCCATCGTGGCGTACGTGAAGTACTGCGGCGGCGTGAGATAGATCGACGCCGGGTGCGGCCGGTGCGGCCAGCGCGGTCGCGGAGAGCGCGAAGACGTGCGCCCATCCGCCCAGCCGCGCCGGGATGACCACCACCGCGGCGATGACCGTGACGTAGATGAGCGTGTCCTTGACGAAAGCGATCAGCGCCGGCGCGCGCAGGCCGCTCGTATACGTGTAGGCCGCGAGCAGCACGAACGCGACCGTCAGCGCCGGCAATGGCATTGGCCGGCGCCAAATGTGCCGAACTGGCTCGAAGCACCGCTCGCATTCCAACCAGCTGCAGGGCGATGTAGGGCAGCGCGGCGACGACGCCGGTGAGCGCGACCGCCAGCTCGAGCCTGCGATCGCCGATAGCGGTCGCGCACGAAGTCGGCCGTCGTCACGTAGCCGCGGCTGCGCGCTACCGTCCAAAACCGCGAGAGCACGATGAGGGCGATCGGGTAGCGAGATCGTCGCATACGGCACCGCGAAGAAGCCCAGCGCGCCGACGCCGTACACGAGCGCCGGCACCGCGACGAACGTGTAGGCGGTGTAGAGATCGCCGCCCAGCAAGAAACCACGAGACGATCGTGCCGAAGCGGCGGCCGCCTAGCGCCCACTCCTCGAGGTTAGTTGAGATTCGCGCCGCCCCAGCGCGCGGCCAGAAATCCCAGCAGCGTGACCGCCGCCACGGCAACGGCGAGGACGATCGCGGCGCTAGACATCGTGCTCGCGCGTGAGGACGACGACCACGCCGAGCAGCGCCGCCGTGACGATCACCCACGCGAGCTGATACCAATAGAAGAAGGGCATTCCGAAGAGCGCGGGCTGGGCGCGGTTGTAGAGCGACGGGCAGCAGCGTCCCCACGAACGGCAGGATCAGCAGCAGGTACCACCCGCGGCGCATGTCGCCGTCCTTGCACAGGCTGCGCCCTCGAGCCTCTTGCTGGCAAGCGCTCGACAAAGGGACGCTCCGCTTGCGAAGCAAAGCAACGGCCAACAGCTCGCTGATCCCGTTAGAAAACGAAAGGGGCTATTTCCATGGCCGTAACCGAACCCCCGAAGGATACTCCGTTCGGTCTCGACGCGAACGTCGCGGCAGGGCTCGCGTATCTCTTCTGCTTGCTCGGCGGCATCGTGATGCTCGTCGGAGGCGGCACCAACAAGTTCGTCAAGTGGGCCGCCGCGCAATCGATCACGACCTGGGGGTTGTACATCGTCCTGTCGTTCGTACTGAGCTTCTTGCACCTCTGGCTGGTCTATCCGATCCTGTGGCTCCTCGCGCTGATCGTCTGGTTGTGGACGTTCATCACCGCGTTCCAGGGTAAAGAAGTTCGCATACCTGGGGTCGCGTCGCTGACGGAGAGCATCTTCAAGTCGCAGCTCACCTAGACTCCCGCAGCCGCGGGGGATCCTTGAGCCGCAGCAGCGGCCGTTCGAAACAGTACGTCACCAGGGCCGCTTGCGCGATCGTAAACGCGAAGGCGGCCTCGGTATATCCAACCTGCCAGCGCGAATCGTCGTGCGGATCGCGGCTATAGGGCGGGAAGTGGTGCACCAGCAGTTCCCGCGCCACCACCTGGTGATAGAGATACAGGTTGTACGAAATCGTCGCCAGGAATCGCAGCGGCGGGTTGTCGAGCAGAATCTGCCACCAGCGCGGGCTCGCTAGCGACGCGAGTGCAATCAGTGCAAACGCGCAACCCGAGCCACGGGCGATTGTCGATCTGCCAGACGCTCGACCAGTAGATCGTAGAGGCGGTACGCGTAGAGATTCTTCAGTAGTCCGACGAGCAGCGCGACGTCCGGCGATGGCGATCGAGCGGGCGAGGCGTAGCGGAGACGCGACGCGCGCCACGCGCTCGCCAAAGCGCGTGAAGACGTATGCCGCGATCATCCCGAAGGCGAAAGATGTCGAGATAGCCGGGCAGGTTCTCTTCCCATTGGCCGAAGAGCGTCGCGTAGCAGCAGCGGGCCAGCGCGACGCGCCACGACCATGCGATCGCGATCATCGCTCCGGCGGTAAACCACGGGCGACGCCGGAAGCACCACCAGATCAGCGGGAAGATGCAGTAGAACTCGACCTCGACCGCGAGCGTCCATAGCACGCCGTCGATCGTGCCGTAGCGCGCCGGGAAACCACGTATTAATGAAGAGCAGGTGGGTGACGAGATCGGGCACGGTCGAGGCGCCCGGCTGGATCTGTGCGTAGCCGACCGCATACGCAACGGCGATCGAGAGCACGTAGGACGGCACGATCTTGATGAAGCGGCGCCATGCGAAGTGACCCCACGACGGCTGCGGGCGCCCCGCGAGCGATCGCGCGCACGAACGGATACGAGATCACGAATCCGCTGAGAAAGAAGAAGAGATGGACGCCGATGAAGCCGGTCGCCGGAATGAAATCGAGCGCCGGTCCGGGCGAGAGAAACGAGATCTCCCAGACGTGATACCACAGCACGAGCAGCACGGCGATGCCGCGCAAGCCGTCGAGAACCCCGAGGCGCGAGCTCGCCGCCATTGAGCCCCGGAATACGACCCCTCACACCTTGTCACCCTGAGCAGCGCCGCGTAGCGGTGGGTGTCGAAGGGCCGCCACGACGTTTTGCACCAAGGGGTTGACACAAAACTGGTGTTTGTATTAGGGTGGTAATACAATGATGGATGCACACGCCGCGCATGCGGAAATCGTCACTCGCTGGACCATGGCGGCGGCGATGGTCGCCGTCGGAATCACGGCGTTCGTTTGGCCTCGGTGCTTTGCCGGCGTCGCCGGATACTTCACGCGGTGGGCCGGCAAAATGCCACCGGGCGAGCAAGAACGGCTCAGCCGCGTGGTCCACGCGCGGGAAGAGGCGGAAGGCATCTCTGCGGGTTACGGACGCTTCATTTCAGTGACGGCGCTCTTCCTGGCCGCCCTGGAGGCCGTGCGCGCGATTCCGTTTATCGTGCCGTACGCGTTGTTCTGCCTCACGGTTGCGGGGATGGCGCTGCTTGCGTACCTGCAGTTCCGGCGGGCGGTGGATCGTCGCGTCGCGCCGCTGGTCCCCCGCTCGCCGTTCACCGCGCTTCCGCCCCTGCTCGTCGTAGCGATTGCATGCAGCTTTATCGTAGCGGTCGCGCTGGCAGCGTATCCGCCGGAGCGAATGGGCGGGCTGTTCGTGGCCGCGTCGACGCTGCTGCTGGGCATCGTCGCCTGGCGTATCGCGAACGCTCCAGCGCTCCTACTCGGTGTCGATCCTCAGCTCGAGTACGCCGTCGACGAGCGCGTGCGGATCGGGCGCACGCGTAATATTGCTAACCTGGCCTGCGCGCCGCCGTTCGTCGCTATGGCCCTCGTTCAACCGACGCTGCCCGCGCAGTACGCCACGTTCGGATCGGTTGCAATGGCTATCGTAGCCGCCGCATTCGTGATCTCGCTTGCCGGATGTTTCCTCTCGCTGCGGCGCCCGATCCTGGCAGTGTGACCGCGCCGTATCTCGTCGTCGACGCGGACTTAGAGATCCCGCCGTACCAGCAAGTCGTCGCGCAGATTCGTGCGGGGATCGAGCGCGGCGAGCTGCAGCCGGGGTCGGCGCTGCCCACCGTGCGGCAACTGGCCGGCGATCTGGGGATCGCACCCAACACCGTGGCGCGCGCGTACGGCGAGCTGCAGGCGGAGGGATGGCTCGTGGGCGACGGTCGGCGGGGCACGCGGGTCGCGGGCCACGTTCCCGTGAATCGCCGCGGCCGCATGCGCAGCCTTCGCGAGGCGGTGGACGCGTTCGTCGCATCGCTGCGCCACCGCGGCTTCACGCCGGAAGAGATCGCCGCGGAGCTGGATCGCTTCGGCGAGACGAGGAGTCCAGCGGGCAATGCGTAAAGCGGGCGCCCATGGAAACGACGCTGTCACAATCGTTTGAAGACTCCGTTCGCTCGATCGTCGCGGAGCGGCACCTGCTCGGCCATCCGTTCTACGTCGCGTGGACGAACGGCGAGCTCTCGCTCGAGCAGCTGCGGGGCTACGCCGGCCAGTACATGCACCACGTGCTCGCCGAGCCGACCTATCTGAGCGCCGTACATTCGAACACGCCGCACTTTGCGAGCGACGGCAAGAGCGACTTGCGTCCGCGTCAGACGATCCTGCAGAACCTCGTGGACGAGGAGCTCGGCGCGAAGAACCACCCCGCGCTCTGGAAGAATTTCGCGCAAGCGCTGGGCCTGTCGGAGGACGACCTGGCCGCCGCCGCTCCCCTGCCGGCGACCCGGCAGCTTATCGAGACGTTCACGGACCTCTGCCGCAACCGTCCCTACTACGCCGGCCTCGCCGCGCTGCACGCGTTCGAGTCGCAAGTGCCCGCGATCGCGGCGGTCAAGATCGAGGGTCTGCGCCACTTCTACGGCATCGAGGACCCCAGCGCGTACGAGTTCTTCAGCGTGCACGAGAAGGCCGACGTCTGGCACTCGGCCGAGGAGTGGAAGCTGATCGAGCGCGCGGCCGACACGCCCGAAAAGCAGGCCGAGGTGCTGGCCGCGACGCGTGCGGCTTGCGACGCTCTCTGGGCCTTCCTGGACAACGTCTACGTCCGATAACCAGGCAAGCGTCCGCGAAGAGCATTTGACGACAAAATAGGGCCTTGGTATAGTTGAGGCTCGGTCCCACCGGAGGGTGAGGCCGTTGTTTGTGTGTGAGGAGCTAGCGGCCATTCCGACGATCAACCAGCTGGTGCGCCGAGGGCGCGAAAAGACCGAGCAAAAGGTCAAGACCCGGGCATTCCGCGTGATCTTGACCGGTCCCAAGCCCGGTCATCCCGACCTGCCGACCCGCACCTTCGAGGTGGCCGGGAACCCGCAGCGCCGCGGGCGTCTGCACGCAAGTCAAGACGGTGACGCCCAAGAAGCCGAACTCGGCGCTGCGCAAAGTCGCGCGCGTCCGGCTGACCAACGGGGAAGAGGTGACGGCCTACATTCCGGGCATCGGGCACAACCTGCAGGAGCACTCGGTCGTGCTGGTGCGCGGCGGACGCGTCAAGGATCTGCCGGGCGTCCGCTATCACATCATTCGCGGCACGCTCGACACGGCGGGAACGGCCAACCGCAAGCAAGGTCGCTCGAAGTACGGCGCCAAGCGCGAGAAGAAGAAGTAAGGAAAATGCCACGTAAGGGACCCGCGCCGAAGCGGCAGATTCTGCCCGACGGAAAGTTCAACTCGAAAGTGCTCGCGCGCTTCATCAATAAGGTGATGCTGCGCGGCAAGAAGTCGACCGCCGAGCACATTACCTACGGCGCCCTCGACATCGTCGCCGAGAAGACCGGCCGCGATCCGATGGAAGTGTTCTCACAGGCGCTCTCCAACGCGATGCCGCTGGTCGAAGTCCGGCCGCGGCGCGTCGGCGGTGCGACCTACCAGGTGCCGATGGAAGTCCGCCCGGATCGCCGTCAGGCGATGGCGATGCGCTGGCTGATCGGCTTCGCGCGCGCGCGCGGCGGCCGCTCGATGGAAGAGAAGCTCGCCGACGAGCTGCTCGACGCCTCCAACAACACCGGCGCGACGATCAAGAAGCGTGAAGACACGCACAAGATGGCCGAAGCGAACAAAGCCTTCGCCCATTATCGCTGGTAATCAGACACTAAACTAAAACACCATGGCTACAAGGGAATATCCGCTCGAACGCACGAGGAATATCGGCATTGCCGCGCACATCGACGCCGGCAAGACGACCTGCACGGAACGCATTCTGTTCTTCACCGGCCGCGTCCACAAGATGGGCGAGGTGCACGATGGCGCTGCGACGATGGACTGGATGGTCCAGGAGCAAGAGCGCGGCATCACGATCACGTCGGCGGCGACCGCGACGACCTGGCGCGACACGCGCATCAACATCATCGACACGCCGGGCCACGTCGACTTCACCGTCGAAGTCGAGCGCTCGCTGCGCGTGCTCGACGGTCTCGTCGCGCTCTTCGACTCGGTTGCCGCCGTGCAGCCGCAGTCGGAGACGGTCTGGCGTCAGGCCAACAAGTATAAGGTTCCGCGGATCATCTTCGTCAACAAGATGGACCGCGTCGGCGCCGACTTCTTCAACGTCGTCGAGAAGATTCGCGAGCGCCTCGGCGCGCGCGCCGTTCCGATTCAGGTGCCGATCGGCGCCGAAGACAAGTTCCAAGGCATCGTCGATCTCTTCACGATGAAGAAGATCGTCTACACCGACGACCTCGGCTCGACGATGGCGCACGAAGACGTCGACGGCGAGCTGCGCGACGCTGGCGATGCAGTGGCGCCAGAATCTCGTCGAGGCGATCGCCGAGCAGGACGACGAGCTGCTCGAGATGTTCTTCGACGGCAAAGATCTGCCGATCGACCGCATGAAGACGGCGCTGCGCAAGGCGACGATCGAGGGCACGGTGCTGCCGATGCTCTGCGGCTCGGCCTTCAAGAACAAGGGCGTGCAGCCGCTGCTCGACGCGATCGTCGAGTACATGCCGTCGCCGCTCGAAGCGAAGACGATCGTCGGAACGCAATCCGAAGACCGGCGACGAACTCGTGCGCAAGCCCGACGACACCGAGCCGTTCTGCGCGCTGGCGTTCAAGATCGCCACCGACCCATACGGCAACCTGACGCTATTTCCGCGTCTACTCGGGCGTGCTCAACAAGGGCAGCTACGTCCTCAACTCGCGCACCGGGCGCAAGGAGCGCATCGGCCGCATCCTGCGCATGCACGCCAACCATCGCGAGGACATCGACTCGATCGGCGCGGGCGACATCGCCGCGGCCGTCGGTCTTGTCCGACACGCGCACCGGCGACACGCTCTGCGACGAGAAGTCGCCGATCGCGCTCGAGTCGATCACGTTCCCCGAGCCGGTCATCCATCAGGCGATCGAGCCCAAGAGCAAGGCCGACCAGGACAAGCTCGGCCTGGCGCTTGACGCGCCTCGCGCAAGAAGATCCGACCTTCCGGATGCGCACCGACGAGGAGACGCAGCAGACGATCATCGCCGGCATGGGCGAGCTGCATCTCGAGATCATCCTCGACCGTCTGCGCCGCGAGTTCAAGGTCGAAGCCAACGTCGGCAAGCCGCAGGTCGCCTACAAAGAAGCGATCACGAAGACCGTTGAAAAGGAAGGCCGCTTCATCCGCCAGACCGGCGGCAAGGGTCAGTTCGGCGACGTCTGGATCCGCGTCGAGCCGCAGCCGCCGGGCACCGGCTTCGTCTTCGAGTGGAAGATCGTCGGCGGCGACGTTCCCAAGGAGTACGCGAAGGCCGTGCAAGAGGGCATCCGCGAGTCGGCGCACGAGCGGCGTGCTCGCCGGCTTCCCCGTGATGGACTTCAAGGCCGTGGCCTTCGACGGCTCGTACCACGAGGTCGACTCCTCGGAAATGGCCTTCAAGATCGCCGCGTCGATGGCGTGGAAGGAGGCCAACCGCGCCGCCGGTCCGATTCTGCTCGAGCCGATCATGAAAGTCGAAGTGACGACGCCCAAGGACTACATGGGCGCGATCAACGGCGACCTGAGCCGGCGGCGCGGCGCGATCCATGCCACCGAAGAGGCGCCCGGCGGCGCGCAGGTGATCACCGCCCACGTTCCGCTCTCGGAGATGTTCGGCTACGCCACCGACATGCGCTCGGCCACGCAGGGCCGCGCCACCTACACGATGGAGTTCGCGCACTACGAAAAGGCGCCGAAAAGCGTCGAGGAAGAGATCGTCGCGAAGGCGGCCGGAAAGAAGCTGGCGCCCGCGTAGAGCTGTCCCGAGCCCGACGAAGGAACGCCGTTGACAGGGTCTCGTTTTGCCTGATAATATTCCGTGGTTATGCGCCCTCTCGGTGGAGGGCGTTTACCGCGTAAGGTGGCAACGTCAGGGCAGAACGCCTGGACCCGTGTACTTACGCCCCAGTCTGAGAGGAGCCCAATGGCCAAGCAAAAGTTCGAGCGCAATAAGCCGCACGTCAACATCGGTACGACCGGTCACGTCGACCACGGCAAGACCACGCTGACGGCGGCGATCATGCACTGCCTCTCAACCGAGGGGCTGGCGCAGAAAGTCGGCGTCGATCAGATCGACAACGCGCCCGAAGAGAAAGAGCGCGGCATCACGATCGCCATCTCGCACCAGGAGTACGAGACGACCAAGCGCCACTACGCCCACGTCGATTGCCCCGGCCACGCGGACTACATCAAGAACATGATCACCGGCGCGGCGCAGATGGACGGCGCGATCCTTGTGGTCGCCGCCTCGGACGGCCCGATGCCGCAGACGCGCGAGCACATTCTGCTCATGCGCCAGGTCGGCGTGCCTCGCATCATCGTCTTCCTCAATAAGGTCGACATGGTCGACGACGAGGAGCTGCTCGAACTGGTCGAGATGGAGATCCGCGAGCTGCTCACCCAGTACGAGTTCCCCGGCGACGACACGCCGATCATCCGCGGTTCGGCGCTCAAGGCGCTCAACTCGAGCGGCAAAAAGGGCGACCCCGATGCGGATCCGATCTTCAAGCTGATGGACACGGTCGACGATTACATCCCCGAGCCGGAGCGCGAGATCGACAAGCCCTTCCTGATGCCGGTCGAAGACGTCTTCACGATCACCGGCCGCGGAACGGTCGGTACCGGGCGCGTCGAGCGCGGCCAGGTGAAGGTCGGCGAAGAGGTCGAGATCGTCGGGCTCAAAGAAGAGACGAAGAAGACCGTCGTCACGGGCATCGAGATGTTCCGCAAGCTGCTCGACACGGGCATCGCGGGCGACAACATCGGCGTGCTGCTGCGCGGCATCGATCGCAACGAGATCGAGCGCGGCCAGGTGCTGGCCAAGCCCGGCTCGGTAAAGCCGCACAAGAAGTTCAAAGCCGAAGTGCTACGTGCTCTCAAAGGAAGAGGGCGGGCGGCACACGCCGTTCTTCGGAAACTACCGGCCGCAGTTTTACTTCCGCACGACCGACGTGACGGGCACAGATCAAGCTGCCCGACGGCGTCGAGATGGTGATGCCCGGCGACAACGTGCAGATGGACGTCGAGCTGATCACGCCGATCGCGTGTGAAGAGGGCCTGCGCTTCGCGATCCGCGAAGGCGGCCGCACGGTGGGTGCCGGCGTCGTGACGTCGGTCGCGGAGTAAGTCCAGCCCCCTGTCATCCTGAGCCCTTCGACTCGCTGCGCTCGCTCAGGATAAACTCCGGTGCGAAGCACCGGAGTCGAAGGACGAAAAAGACCCTTGCAAACTAAATATCGAAACGAGAACTAATGGCGAAGCAGATGATTCGGATACGCCTCAAGGCGTACGATCACAAAGTCCTCGATCAGTCCGCCGAGCGGATCGTCGAGACCGCGAAGCGGACCGGCGCGTTCGTTAGCGGCCCCGTGCCGCTGCCGACCGAGATCAATCGGTTCTGCGTGCAGCGCTCGACGAACAACGACAAGAAGTCGCGCGAGCACTTCGAGATGCGCACGCACAAGCGGCTGATCGACATCCTGCAGGCTTCGCCGAAGACGATGGACGCGCTAATGCACCTCGACCTGCCCGCCGGAGTGGATATCGAACTCAAGGCCTAGGCGCAAAGATGACCGTGGCGATTCGGCCCGAAGCATCATGCTTCGGGCTTTTGCTTTAGAATAGCGCTCGTCTACGGGGGAGTTACCATGGATGTAAAAGCGGGCTATCTTGGGACCATGATCGCGCTTGCGACCGTCGCGTTCGGCCTCATTGCCGCCGGGGCGTGGAACAAGTTCATCAGCGACGTCATCGCGCTCTTTCTCAAGCCGGGGAGCGGCGTGCTTGCCGAGCTGATCTACGCCGTGCTCGTGACGATCCTCGCGATCGTCGTCGTGCAATCGCTGGCGAAGCTGGCGGAAAAGCAAGCGGACCTCGCGGCGAAGCTGCCCTTCAGCAAAAAGCCGCAGGAGTAGCCCTAGGCGGGAGCCGCCGCTTTCTTTTTCGGCGGCTTGCCGGCGCGAATCTTGAACGCGAGCACGGGGCGGCGCTGCAGCGGCGGATAGACGTGCGCGCGCACCTCGAAGCCCTTCTTTTCCAAACCTAGCCGCAGCGCGGCTTGCTGAATGCCGTGCAGAATCGCAGCGTTGAGCGTCTCGTCGGCGACGCCGAGGTCCATGAGGCTGTCGACGTCGTCTTTCTTTGAGAGCAGCGTCAGGCGAATCTCGCCGGCGAGGCGCGCCGATTCGTGCTCTTCGTCCTCGGGATCGTGGAACACGACGACGTGGCGATCCTCATAGACGACCTCGTTGTCGTCGACGAGCTTCTCCCACTCTTTCGAGTCTTTCGGCCACTGCGGGCTGGCGCCCAAAACATCGGCCGGGCGTGAGGGCTTTCTTCTTTCGATCGGCGCTCATAGCGGCTGACGCTTCCCCCGTCTCCAAGAGGACGCCTGCCTGGCATGCCGGAAAACACGCGGCATGGCCAGCTGGATTTCAGAGATGATCTCCGGTCCGGAGCAACGGACGTGGGAGAAGCCCGACCCCGAACACACTTTTCGCGGCCGGCTCGACGGCACGCGCGCGAAGGCCGACGAAGTCGTGTACGAAGACGACGACGTCTTCGCATTTCGCCACAACATCGATCAGAGCAAAGAGGAGTGGTGGGAAATCCACGTCGTCATCATTCCGAAGAAGTGGATTCCGACGATCCTCGACCTTGGGCTCGGCGACGCGAAGAATCTGGCACCGGCTGATCGCCGGCATCCAAAAGGTCGCGATCACGATGGGACTCTACGAAAAGGGCTTCATGATCCGCATGGGCGTGCTGCCGCCGTACCAGCACACCGAGCACGTCCACATTCACATCCTCTCCGGCAAGCACACCTCGCCCGTCGTCGACGGGCCGATGCCGGATGTCAGCTGAGACGCAGAGGCGCCTCGCACCGTCGCTACCAGCATCGCGCTAACGTTCGCCGCGATCTCGTCGACCGCGTTCGGCGGCGGCCAGAAGGCCAGCATCCGGCAGCAGGTGCTCTCGCGGGGCTGGATGGACCGCGAGCGCTTCATGGACGGGCTCGAGATCGCGCAAGTGCTGCCCGGCCCGAACATTCTCAATCTGGCGATCTACTGCGGGCAGCGGGTGCGCGGCATCCCGGGCGCGATCGCCGCGTTTCTGGGCGCGAGCATTCCGCCGTTCGTCATCGTGCTGATCGCGGGTGCGCTCTACTTCAAGTTCTCCTCGAACCCCTACGTGCACGGCGCGCTGCGCGGCTGCGCGGTCGGGGCGCTCGGCCTGACGCGTCGGCAACGCGCTCGAGCTGACGCTGGGACGAGCGCTCGCGACTGGATTCGCATCGTGCTGCTGGCCGTGACGGCGCTCGTCGGTCTCGCTGCTGAAGATGCCGCTGCTGCTCGTGCTCGTGCTCTTCGGCGGCATCGGCATCGTCGCACGAGTATCTGCGCTCGCGAAAGAAAGCCGATGAATAGCTCCGCCGCAGACGATCCTCCATCTGCTGTGGACGTTCTCGCAGCTGTCGGTGCTCGGCTTCGGCGGCGGCAAGGGCATCATTCCGCAGATGCACGCCGACGCCGTCGAACTACACTGGGTGACGTCGGATCAGTTCACGCCAGTTCTACACGATCGGCAAGCTGGTGCCCGGGCCGACGACGATCTTCGCGGCGCTGATCGGCTACGCGGCGATGCCGCAGCGGCCGTACCTCGGCGCGGCGGTCGCGACGATCGGCATGTTCGTGCCGTCGAGCGTGATCATGGTGGCGTTCGACGTCGTTGTGGGACGCGCTTTCAAGCGTCGCCGTGGCGCGCCATCATCTCGCACGGCCTGGCGCCGGCGATCGTCGGGCTGGTCTGGTCGAGCGTCTGGACGATCAGCCGCGGCGACGCGCCTCGCAGCCCGGCTCGCGCGGATGCTGGTCTACGGCCGTGATCGTCGTGGTCGTCACCCTCCTGATGCTGCGCACGAAGCTCAGCGCGCCGCTGCTCATCCTACTCGCGGGCGGCGTAGGGGTCGTCGCGCTTCGCGTAAGCGAACGACCGGCCCATGCCCATCGAGCTTCACGAACAGCGCTCGCGTTCGTTCCACGGAACGAAGCGCCGGATCTACCACCTGCTCGGAAGAGATGGGTACGTCGGGCGATCAGATCTGGCCGTTTGCGTCGCAGCCGTTCATGCGTTCGCCCGGGCCGCTCGTTCGCCGGGACGCACCGAGGAATGGCATCTCGGCATCCACGGAATCTTGGAAGAGGCGGTTGCCGAGGAGCGCATCGTCTGGCGCTTTCAAAACGACGGCTTTGACGGAACGCACGGCTTTCATCTCTCGACGCGAAGGCAAGGAGACGCTGCTCGAATACCGCGTCGACGCGATGCTCTCCGACACCGACGGCCGTCTGCTCTGGCGGCGCTTCGAAGATCAGTTCGAGCGCTCGACCGAAGCGCTCTTCGACAAACTCGCGCGGGTCTGCGTTCGGCGTCTGACGTCGCCCGACGCCGTCGATTTCGTCGACGTCGCGGGCCTGCTGTCCGACGAGGAGCGGCTCGTTCGCGACACGGTGCGCGCGTACGTGCGCGACCGCGTCCTTCCGGGCGTTGCCGAGTGGTTCGAGGCCGGTACGCTGCCGCGCGAACTCGGTCCCGATCTCGGGCGCCTCGGGCTGTTGGGGATGCATCTCGACGGCTACGGCTGTCCCGGCGCGAGCGCGGTCGCGTATGGGCTGGCGTGCCTCGAGCTGGAGGCCGGCGACTCGGGCGTGCGCAGCTTCGCATCGGTGCAAGGCTCGCTCGCGATGTACGCGATCCATCGCTGGGGCGACGAGGCGCAGAAGCAGACGTGGCTGCCGCGAATGGCGCGCGGCGAGCGTCATCGGCTGCTTCGGGCTGACCGAACCCGACTTCGGCAGCAATCCCGGCGGGCATGCGCACGTCCGCGCGCCGCGACGGCAGCGACTGGATGCTCGACGGCACCAAGATGTGGATCACCAACGGATCGATCGCCGACCTCGCGATCGTGTGGGCGCAGACCGAGCGACGGCATTCGCGGCTTCATCGTGCCGCGCGGCACGCAAGGGCTTCACCGCGACGGACATCCACCGCAAGCTTTCGCTGCGCGCGTCGGTCACCAGCGAGCTGGTGCTGTCGAACTGCCGCCTTCCGGCGGAGGCGCTGCTGCCGCTCGGCGAGGGCCTCGGCGCGCCGCTGGCGTGTCTCAACGAAGCGCGCTATGGCATCGTCTGGGGCGCGATGGGAGCGGCGCGCAGCTGCTACGAAGCGGCGCTCGAGTACGCGAAGACGCGCATCCAGTTCGACCGGCCGATCGGCGGCGTACCAGCTCACGCAGCAACAAGCTGGTGAACATGCTGCTCGAGCTCAACAAAGGCACGCTGCTCGCGCTGCATCTCGGCCGCGCGAAGGATCGAAGGCGGCTGCATCCGTCGCAGGTGAGCCTCGGCAAGCTCAACAACGTGCGCGAGGCGCTCGACATCGCGCGCGAAGCGCGCACGATCCTCGGCGCCAACGGCGTAACGCTCGAATACCCGGTGATCCGCCACATGAACAACCTCGAATCCGTGCTGACCTACGAAGGCACCAGCGAGATGCACGCGCTGATCGTAGGCAAAGAGATCACCGGTCTCTCGGCGTTTACGTAGCCCCTTTGCAACGCGTGGCGCGCCCCACCTTGTCACCCTGAGCAGCGACGCTAGCGGCGCGTCGAGCTCCGACCTTGCTCGAGCGCACAGGCTGGCGAGGAGTCGAAGATTGCTCACCTTGTAGCCTGGCGCCGCGAGCGCGGTGAGCGGAGTCGAAGGACGGCGACGATGCCATTCGCCTATCAACGCGCAGAAGAGCGGCGTGAAGTCATATTGGGTCTACATGGTCCGTTGCGCCGACGGGTCATTTTACGTTGGCCTAAGCAATGACCCCGATCGCCGCATCGCCGAGCATAACCTCGGCATCGATCCGGAGTGCTACACATTTGCCCGGCGCCCCGTAGTACTGGTCTACTCGGCGGAATTCCATTGGGTTGACGAAGCCATCACGTGCGAGAAGCAGCTCAAGGGCTGGTCGCGCGCGAAGAAGGTCGCGCTGATCAAAAACGATTGGAGCACGATACACCGGCTGGCGCGTGGGCGCTGTTAGAACAGCGTTGAGTTCGTGGCGAGCTGTCCTTCGACTGCGCGCCCTTTGGGCGCTCCGCTCAGGATGACAAGTTCGTGGCGAGCTGCCTTCGACGACGCGCCCTTTGGGCGCTCCGCTCAGGATGACAAGTTCGTGGCGAGCTGTCCTTCGACACGCGCCCCTTTGGGGCGCTACTCAGGGTGACAACGTGGCGGCGAGCCGTCCTTCGACTGCGCGCCCTTTGGGCGCTCCGCTCAGGATGACAAGGTTTCCCTTCGGCGCGCTACTCAGGGTGACAAAGGGGGCGTCACACATAGTCTGCCAGGGTCAGCTTTACGTCGCGTTCGCCGGCGGTGTTTTTTACGTGCAGCTGCACTACCGTCCCCGCGGCGCCGGAGAGCAGCGCGCGGAGATCGGCGAGCGTGGTGGCCGACGCGGCGGCGCCATTGATGGTGACCACCGTGTCGCCCTTCGCCAAACCCGCCGAGGCTGCGGGCGAGCCCGTCAGCACCGAGATCACCACGTATGCGCCGTCTTTGTCGATGAGGAACGCACCGGAGCGATCGAACGTCGCGGGTGCGTCGAACGCCGCGTTTTTGGCGAACAGCAGCTGATGGTGCGCGTAGTCGAACGTCACGTCGAAGCGGCGTAAGATCCCGCCTCCGACGTTGACGGGGTTGAACGGATCGGCCATCGCGCCTTGGTTCTGCGTGCCGAACGCCGCGATCGCGTTCGAGATCGTGTACGGTCCGATCTGCACCGTCGGGATGCGTCCGAGGCGCGCGACGGATGGGCCTCCCACGCCGAACCCCTGCACCGCCGGCGGCGTCTTTGCGAGCGCGGCGATGGCCGGGTGATCCGCAATGAACGGCGTCGAAAGCGTGATGCCGCCGCGGCTGCCGGTGTCGATCTCGCCCGACGTCGTCACGCCTGCGATCGAGATCGGAATGCGCGGAATCGTGCTGTCGAAGTAGAACTCGATCGGCGCCGCGCCGGGCGCGGTCGTTGGCGCCGAGGGCGGCATCGAGAGCGTCATCGTCGATGCCGCATAGTCGATCGTCGTCAGGAATCGCGCCAGGAACTGGTAGCCGATCATTCCGTCGATCTGCATGCCCTCGGCCATGCCGAAGCCGGTGCTAATCGGCAGCACGAGAACGTATTGGTTGCGAACCAGAGCGTTGCCGGCTTGAATCGATTCGAGGTGCGTGAACGACGCGCCCTCGGTGGCGTTGCCGACGCCGCCCAGCTGCAGACCGCCCGACGTCTTCGCCTCGAGCGTCTGCGCAAGCTCGGGCGTCACGATGTAGTCGCCGCCGCTGTCCAAGATGAACTGATACGGGCCGCGGCCGTCGAGCATCACCTTCAGATAGATGTGATTGTTGACGATCTGCAGCGGCACCGTCGTTGCGGCCTGGCCCGCAATCGACGCGTCGTGCACGGTCGACCCCGGGACGCGCATGCGCTCCGCCACGTCCGTGTTGAGCTCCATCGACGAGATGCGCGCCGCCGTCGCGTTGCCGGACGACGTCTGCGTCGCGTTCGAGAACGGATACGTGACGCCGTCGACGCGCCGGTAGTTCGCCCAGCGTGGTGGTGAACGACTCGATGCCCACGGTGCCGGTCTCGCGCGCGATCAGGTGCGTCGCGGGATCCACCCAGAGCTGCACCTCGCTGCCCTGCGGCGGCGTCACCGCCAGCACGTCGTACGGCTTTCCGTCTTGGGTGCGCCGCCCGGCGTAGACGATGACCGCGCCGCCGGCATCAGGGCGCAGATAGCGCAGGTTCGCGAGGTAGGCCTGGTCGATTGCCTGCAGCCGCCCCGCCTTGCCGCCGTCGACGGTCACGAGCCCGGCGTAGTCCTGATTCCAGGCCGCCTTGCCGTCCCACCCCGACGCGCCGCTCAGCGCTGCCGCGGTCTGGGCGGTGGTGAAGCGCGCGTTGCGGACGTCGTCCCACTCCTGGACCCGCCCGCGCAGCCCGAGCAGCTCGATGCCGCCCACGGTGTGGATCGAGGCAATCGAGGCAATCGGCCGCTCGAGCATCGCCTTGCGCAGCCCCTCGAGCACGGTCTGGGTGTTGGCGGCCTGCGCCGGCGTCCCGGCGAAGACCGCGAGCGCCAGGCTCGCAGCGGAGATTAGCAGTCGGGCCATCGGGCGAGTCGTTTGCATCCGCCCTTGGTTTGTTGCGCGGAACGCACGAGCCTTGACCGCATTGTGCCGTCCTGGTAAACTCCTCAGGTTGCGGTTTCCTCAGGCAATACGCCTGGCTCCGTGGCAATAAAATCCCACCGCCGAGAGAGTAGCATGAAGAACATCCTGGGCCGTAAAGTCGGGATGACCAACGTGTTCACCGAGGACGGGCGCTCCGTGCCCGTAACGGTGATCGCGGCCGGTCCCTGCACGGTCGTTGAGCGCCGGACCAAAGAGTACGCACGGCTACGACGCCGTCGCGCTCGGCTTCGAGCCGCTCAAGCGCAGCCGCGTGACGCGCGCGCTCGGCGGCCATTTCAAGAAGCAGGGCGTCGAGCCCGTTCGCTTCGTCCGCGAGTTCCGCTACGGTCTCGAAGACCTGGAGCCGGGCAGCGACGGTTACCGTGACCGGCTTCGAGCCCGGCGACCGCGTCGACGTTATCGGCGTCTCGAAGGGCCACGGCTTCGCGGGCGGCATCAAGCGCCACAACTTCAAGGGCGGCGGGGCGAGCCACGGTTCGATGATCCATCGCCAGCCGGCCTCCAACGGCGACACCAACGCCGGCCGCGTTACTAAAGGAAGCCGCCGGCCCGGCCACTACGGCGTCGACCGCACCACGCTGCAGAACCTCGAGGTCGTCCGCGCCGACGGCGAGCGCAACCTGCTGCTCGTCCGCGGTGCCGTGCCGGGCGCAAAGAACGCGCTGGTCATCGTGCAGCAGAGCGTCAAGACGCGCAAGGCCAAGGCGTAGAGCGCAGATGCCGAACGTCATCGACGCCACGGGCAGCGTCGTCCGCCAGATGCGACGCCCCGGCGATCTTCAATCAGGATTTCAAGAGAAGGCGAGCGTCGATCTTCCGTGCCGTGCATCGCGAGTTCGCCAATCCGCGTGCCGGCACCGCCTCGACGCGCAAGCGCGACGAGGTCGCCGGCGGCGGCCGCAAGCCGTGGCGGCAAAAGGGCACCGGACGCGCGCGCCAGGGCTCGATTCGTTCGCCGCAGTGGCGCCACGGCGGCGTCGTCTTCGGCCCGCAGCCGCGCAGCTACGTCGAGTCGCTCAACAAGAAGGAGCGCAAGCTCGCCTTCGTCGCCGCGCTGGCCGACCGATTCCAAAACGACGCGGTCGTGCTGTTCGATACGGACGACTTCGCGATCGCGAAGACGGCCGATTTCGCCAAGGCGCTCTTCGGCAGCGCGAAGGCCGCGCGCACCGGCCCCAACACGCTGATCGTCTGCGCGCTCGACGAGACGCACGCCGACGAGATCGCCCGCGTGAGCCGCAACCTGCAGCGCGTCGGCATGACGGACGACGGCGCGCTCGACGTCAAGGACGTGCTGCGCTTCGAGCGCATCGTCTTCACCACAGCGGCCTACGACGCGGTCACGCAGCGGCTCGCCGTCGTGAAGGAGGCCGCCGATGGACGCCCGTGACGTAATCGTCGCGCCGCGCATCACCGAGAAGGCGATGGCGGACGCGCTCGTCCCAGCAGTACACGTTCGTCGTGCACCCGGACGCGACCAAGACGCAGATCCGCCACGCGATCGAAGAGATCTTCAAGGTCAACGTGCTGCAGGTCAACACCGTGAACGTCCGCGGCAAGAACGCGCACGTTCGCCCGCCGCAACCGCCGGCACCACCGGACGGCAGAGCGACTACAAGAAGGCGATCGTCACCATCAAGGCCGGGCAAAAGATCGAGCTCGGCGGAGTGAACTACTTTGAGCAATAGGCTGACATGCCCGTAAAGAAATACCGGCCGACGTCGCCCGGCAAGCGATTCCTCACGACGATCGACTTCTCGGAGCTGTCGAAGGTCGCGCCGGAGCGATCGCTCGTCGAGGTGCGCAAGAAGCACGCCGGCCGCAACAACAACGGCCACATCACGGTGCGCCACCGCGGCGGCGGCACGCGCCGGATCTACCGCATCATCGACTTCAAACGCTCGAAAGACGGCGTGCCCGCGAAGGTGGCGACGATCGAGTACGATCCGAACCGGTCGTGCCGCATCGCGCTGCTCAACTATCGCGACGGCGAGAAGCGCTACATCCTGGCGCCGCTCGGGCTGTCCGTCGGCGAGAGCGTCGAGTCGGGTCCGAACGCCGACATCAAGATCGGCAACGCCCTGCCGATCCGCAACATCCCGGTCGGCACGGTGATTCACAACATCGAGCTGCGGCCCGGCCAGGGCGGCAAGCTCGTGCGATCCGCCGGCGTCTCCGCGCAGCTGATGGCCAAGGAAGACGAGTACTCGCAGGTCCGCATGCCGTCGGGCGAAGTGCGCAAGATTCACATCGAGTGCCGCGCGACGATCGGTCAGCTCGGCAACATCGAGCACGAGAACCAGATCATCGGGAAGGCCGGGCGCCACCGTCACTGGGCAAGCGTCCGAGCGTGCGCGGCATCGCGATGAATCCGGTCGACCATCCGCACGGCGGTGGCGAGGCGCGCTCGACGTCCGGACGGCCGCCGACGACACCGTGGGGTCAGATGACGATGGGCAAGAAGACGCGCCGCAACAAGCGCACGTCGAAGATGATCGTTCGCCGGAGAGGATCGAAGTAGAATGGCGCGCTCGCTGAAAAAGGGGCCGTTCGTCGCCGATCATCTCGTGGCGAAGATCGAGAAGCTCAACGAAACGCGCGACCGGCGCGTCATCAAGACGTGGAGCCGCGCGTCGACCGTGTTGCCGTCGATGGTCGGCCACACCATCGGCGTGCACAACGGCAAGACGCACATTCCGGTCTACATCACCGAGAACATGGTCGGGCACAAGCTCGGCGAGTTCGCGCCGACGCGGCACTTCCGCGGTCACGGCGGCGACAAAGGCGACGGTGAAGTCGTGAACGAGCGCGCCCCACGGCCGTCGCGCACCTGCGCTTCGTGCGCACCGGCCCGCGCAAGCTGCGCCGCGTCGCCGATGCGATTCGCGGCAAGAGCGTGCGCGAGGCGCTGGTGCTGCTGAAGTTCGCCGAGGTCTTCGCCGCCGAGCCGATCGAGAAGCTCGTGCGCAGTGCTGTCGCGAACGCCGGCAACAACCACGACATGAACGCCGACGACCTGTACATCTCGCGGATCACCGTGGATGGCGGGCCGGGCGGGCGTTTCACCAAGCGCCTCGACCCGCGCGCCCAAGGCCGCGCGGCGTTCAAGCGCAAGCGTCTCTCGCACGTGACCGTGGTCGTGAGCGAGGGCACCGCACGCAAGCCGCGTCGCAAGCGCGCGGGCGCGTCGGTGCAGGCGGCTCGCACTCCCACGCGGCGCGCACCGGTGACGGCCGCACGCAAGCGGGGCGCGCGCAAGAAGGCTGCGGCCGCGGCAGCCGGCGCGAGCAAGGCCGCGGCAAGCACTCGGCGACGGACGCCAGAGGAAGCATAGATGGGGCAAAAGATTCATCCGGTCGGCATGCGGCTGGGAATCACGCGCACGTGGGATAGCCGCTGGTTCGAGAAGAAGCACTACGTCGATTGGCTGCACGAAGACGTCGCGATCCGCAAGTCGTTCAATCGCTGGATGCGCTCGGCGTCGATCAGTAAGATCGAGATCGAGCGGCGCGCCAACCAGGCTCGCGTGATCGTCAACACCGCCAAGCCGGGCATCATCATCGGCAAGCGCGGCGTCGGCATCGACGACATCCGCAAGAACCTCGAGAGCGTCTCACCGGCAAGAGCGTCGCCGTGAACGTGATGGAGATTCGCATCCCGAGCTCGACGCGCGCCTCGTGGCGCAGAACATCGTCGATCAGCTCGAGAAGCGGATCGCGTTTCGCCGCGCCATGAAGCAGGCGATCATGCGCACCATGCGGGCCGGCGCGCGCGGCATCAAGGTGCAGGTTTCGGGGCGCCTCGGCGGCGCCGAAATCGCGCGCACCGAGCACAACGCCGACGGCAAGGTGCCGCTGCACACGCTGCGCGCCGACATCGACTACGCGCAGGTCGAGGCGTTCACCACCTTCGGGCGCATCGGCGTCAAGGTGTGGATCTATCGCGGCGAGATGCTGCCGGATCAGCCGCGCGGCGACGGCGCGCTGCGCGATCGCGAGCGCGGTGGACGCGATCGTCGCGAGCGCGGTGGACGCGGACGCGGACGCGATGGACGGCCCGGGATCGCGGCGCCGCCGCGCATCGCCGAACCGGGGTCCGCACCGGAACCCGCTGCGGTGCCGCCTGCGGAGCCCGCGCTGGAGCCGGTGGTCGTGGCCGAGGCACTGCCGATGGTCGAGGAACCGCAGCGCGCGGAGCTGCCGGTCGTCGAAGCGGCGCCCGCGAGCGAACCTGCGCCGGTGAGTGAACCCGCGCCGGTGAGTGAACCCGCGCCGGTGAGTGAACCCGCGCCGGTGAGTGAACCCGCGCCGGTGAGTGAACCCTCCCCCGCGATCGAAGCGGCGCCGGTGACGGAGGCGAGCGAGTAACGTGCTGACGCCCAAACGAGTGAAATGGCGCAAAGTGCAGCGGGGCCGGATGACCGGTGCCGCGCAGCGCGGCAGCTCGCTGACGTTCGGCGACTACGGCCTGCAGGCGATGGAGCCGTGCTGGATGTCCAACCGGCAGATCGAGGCCGCGCGTATCGCCATGACGCGCTACATCAAGCGCGGCGGCAAGGTGTGGATCAAAGTCTTTCCGGACAAGCCGGTCACGAAGAAGCCGGCCGAGGTGCGCATGGGCTCGGGCAAAGGCAATCCCGAGTTGTGGGTCGCCGTCGTCCGGCCGGGACGCGTGCTCTTCGAGTTGTCGGGCGTGGCTCCGACCGTGGCGCGCGAAGCGCTGCGGCGCGCAGCCGCCAAGCTGCCCATCGGCACGAAGATCGTCTCACGCGAGGAGGCGCTATGAAGCAACAGGATCTCAACGGGTTGCGCGAGCTCACGGTCAGGGAACTGCAGCAGAAGGCCCGCGACGCGAAGGCGGAGCTCTTCAACCTGCGCTTTGCGTTGCGCACCGGCCACCTGACGGATTTCAGCAAAATTCGCGCGATGCGCCGTTCGTACGCGCAAATTCAGACGG
Source organism: Vulcanimicrobiota bacterium (assembly GCA_963711625.1). Taxonomy (GTDB): domain Bacteria; phylum Vulcanimicrobiota; class Vulcanimicrobiia; order Vulcanimicrobiales; family Vulcanimicrobiaceae; genus Cybelea. The sequence goes on along the minus strand of OY970207.1, from coordinate 2,350,567 downwards.
TCATCAGCGAGAAGCGACTTGCCGAGGAGGAACATGGAGCAGCCTAACACCGCCTCGGCCGGTCCGGTCCGGGGAACTCGCCGCGTGAAGCAAGGCCGCGTCGCCTCGAACAAGATGAACAAGACCATCGTCGTGGTAGCGGAGACGCGCGTGGCGCATCCCGCGTATGGCAAGATCGTTCGAAAGTCGGCGCGCTTCAAGGCGCACGACGAGAAGAACGAGGCCAACGTCGGTGACGTCGTGCGCATCGTCGAGATGCCGGCCGCTTTCGCGCGAGAAGCGCTGGCGTCTGATCCAGATCGTGGAGCGCGCGAAATGATTCAGCAAGAGACTCGGCTGAAGGTGGCCGACAACAGCGGCGCCCGCGAGCTGCTGGTGATTCACATTTCGCGGCGGCGGCCGCCACGTGTACGCGCACGTCGGCGACGTCGTCGTGGGCACCGTCAAGAGCGCGATTCCCGGCGCGGCAGTCAAGAAGGGGCAGGTCGTCAAGGCCGTGGTCGTGCGCACGAGCGCGCCGATCCGGCGCGTCGACGGCTCGGTGGTGCGCTGCGACGACAACGCCTGCGTGATCATCAAGGGCGAGAAAGACAATCTGGACCCGCGCGGCACGCGCGTTTTTGGTCCGGTCATGCGCGAGCTGCGCGAGCGGGGATTCCTGAAGATCGCCTCGCTCGCACCCGAGGTTTTATAGGATTGGAATGAAAGCGACGATACTCAAAGGCGACACGGTTATGGTCCGGCGCGGCAAGGAACGCGGCAAACGCGGCACGGTTAAGGCCGTGCAGGCGGCCGCGCGCACAGCTACGGTCGAAGGCATCAACGTGGTCAAACGCCACACCAAACAGGGTCAGAAATCCGGCAACATGGGATCCGCGATGCAGACCGGAGGGATCATCGAAAAGGAGGCGGCGCTGCCGCTCTCCGCGCTGCAGTACGTCTGCGAGAAGTGCAAGGCGCCTACGCGCCTGCGCCATGGAACGACGAAGGACGGCAGTAACCATCGCCTGTGCTCCCGCTGCGGCGAGCCCGCGCGCGATTCGGCAAAGGGGATGTGACGCGATGGCCGAGCGATTGAAAGAAATGTACGATTCGAAGGTCCGGGCGCAGCTGCAAGAGCGCTTCGGCTATAAGAACGTGAACCAGATTCCGAAGCTCGAGAAGGTCGTCGTCAACATGAGCGTCGGCGAGGCCCTCGTCAACCCGAAGGCACTCGACGCCGCCGTGAGCGAGCTGGCAGCCATTACCGGCCAGAAGCCGATCGTCACGAAGGCCAAGAAGTCGATCGCGGCGTTCAAGCTGCGCGAAGGCACCAACATCGGAGCCAAGGTGACGCTTCGCGGCGACCGCATGTACGTATTCGTCGACAAGCTGTTCAACGTGGTGCTGCCGCGCATTCGCGACTTTCGCGGCTTGCCCGCGAAGTCGTTCGACGGCCGTGGAAACTACAACATGGGCCTGCGCGAGCAGCTGGTGTTTCCGGAGATCAACTACGACAAGGTCGACAAGACTCGAGGGATGGACGTGACGATCGTGACGACGGCGAAGACCGATGAAGAGGCTTCGGAGTTTCTCATCGCCATGGGCCTGCCGCTTCAGAAGGCCCGGGCGTAATGGCGAAAACAAGTTTGATCGTCAAGTCGAAGCGCGATCCGAAGTTCGGCGTGCGCCGGCACAACCGGTGCCGGGTCTGCGGGCGCCCGCGGGGCTACCTGCGGAAGTTCGCCATGTGCCGGATTTGCTTCCGCGAGAACGCGCACGCGGGCGTCGTGCCCGGCGTGACCAAGGCGTCGTGGTGAGGGGGAAGAGCAGATGTCAGTAACCGATCCGATCGCCGATATGCTCACGCGCATCCGCAACGCCAACACCGCCAACCACAAGACCGTGGACGTTCCGGCGTCGCGTGTGAAGAAGGCCATCGCACAGATTTTAGCCGACGAGGGCTTCATCGAGAGTTTCGAACGCGTCGAGAGTGGTCCGCAGGGCACGATCCGCATTCAGCTGCGCTACGGGCCCGAGAAGGAGAAGATCATCACCGGCCTGCGCCGCATCTCGCGCCCCGGTCTGCGCGTGTACACGCACAAGACCGAGATCCCGCGCGTGCTGGGCGGCCTCGGGCTGGTCATCATGTCCACGCCCCAGGGCATCATGTCGGGGAAGCGCGCCAAGAAGCGCGGCGTAGGAGGAGAGGTCCTTGCATATGTGTGGTGAGCCGTGTCGCGCATAGGAAAGCTTCCGGTGACGGTGCCGTCGGGCGTCGAGGTCAAGATCGACTCCGGCGAAGTGTCCGTTAAGGGTCCCAAGGGGCAGCTGAGCCAACGCGTTCTCTCCGACGTCGTCGACGTGAAGCTGAGCGACGGCCGAGTGCTCGTGGAGCGCAAGGGCGACGCCAAGGCGCATCGCAGCGCCCACGGCTTGACCCGCACGCTGATCGCGAACATGGTCGAAGGCGTGAGCAAGGGCTTTCGCAAGAGCCTCGAGATCACGCGGCGTGGGGTATCGCGTCGCCAAGTCGGGCGAGAGGCTCAACTTGAGCCTGGGCTACTCGCACCCGGTGTCGTTCGAACCGCCCGCGGGCGTCGCGCTGACGGTCGAGGGACAGAACAAGATCCACGTCGACGGCATCGACAAACAAGCCGTCGGCCAGGTCGCCGCGGACATTCGGCGGCTGCGCAAGCCCGAACCGTACAAGGGCAAGGGAATCCGGTACGAGGGCGAGCGGATCCGCAAGAAACTCGGCAAGGCCGGAAAGGCGGCGAAGAAATAATGAGTAAGAGCCGAAGCACGGCGCGACGCGCCACGCGCGGCTGCGCAAGAAGCTGTCCGGGACGCACGGAGCGCCCGCGTCTCTGCGTGCGCCGTTCGCTGCACCACATCTACGCGGTGCTCGTCGACGACGCGCGGGGACATACGTCGCCGCGGCGTCGACGCGCGACAAGACGATCGCCGGCGACGGCTCTCGTCACGCACCAACATCGACGCGGCGAAGGCCGTGGGCGGCGCGATCGCGGCCAAGGCCAAGGCGGCCGGCATCTCGCAGGTCGTGTTTGACCGCGGCGGTTACAAGTACCACGGACGGGTGCGTGCGTTGGCCGACGCAGCGCGCGAAGCGGGGTTGACCTTCTGATGCAATATCGTGATCGCGATCGCGACGGCAGCGGACTCGAAGAGACGGTCGTTCGCGTCAACCGCGTCGCGAAGGTCGTCAAGGGCGGAAAGCGCTTCAGCTTCAGCGCGCTCGTCGTCGTCGGCGACCGCAAGGGGAAGGTCGGCTTCGCGATCGGCAAGGCCACCGAGGTTCCCGAGGCGATCCGCAAGGCGGTCGAGGCGGCGCGCAAGAGCATGATCACCGTGGCAATGGTGGAGAGGACGATTCCGCACGAGGTGCGTCACGAAGTCGGTGCCGCGACCGTGCTGCTCAAGCCGGCCGCGCCCGGAACCGGCGTCATCGCGGGCGGTTCGATGCGCGCGGTGCTCGAGCTCGCCGGCATCCACGACATCCTCACCAAGTGCCTCGGCACCACCAACCCGATCAACGTCGTCGATGGCGACGGTCTCGGCGCTCAAGTCGCTGCGCACGGCCGAACAGGTCGCGGCGATGCGCGGCAAGACCGTCAAAGAACTTTTCGTGGCGTAACCGATATGGCGGAGAAAGAAATGCTAAAACTCGGGGCGCTCAAGCCCGCGCCCGGCAGCCGTCCCGAAGCGTCAGCGCATCGGTCGCGGCCACGGTTCGGGCATGGTCAAGACCGGCGGCGAAGGCGGCAAGGGTCAGACCGTCCGCTCGGGCGGCGGCAAGGGACCGGCCTTCGAAGGCGGTCAGACCGCATGGGCCCGGCGCTTGCCGCATCGGCGCGGCTATTCGCAGAAAGCGCGCGACATCGGCCACTTCCGCACGCGGCTGCGCCGTCGATCAACCTGCACCGGCTCGCGGAGTGGGATCCGTCACGTCGAGGTCACGCCCGAATCGCTGCGGCGAGCGGGCTCGCTCAAGGCGCTGCTCGACGGCGTGAAGATTCTCGGCGGCGCCGCGCAGGCAAGACGCTCCCGTCGGGACTGCGCGTCCGCGACGTGCTCTTCTCGAAGACCGCGCGCGAAGCGCTCGACGCGGCCGGCGCACGTGCGAGAATAAGTGTTCAACAACCTGCGCGCGGCCGTACTCGTGCCGGAGATCCGGCAGCGCATCCTGTTCGTCTTCTTCGCGTTCGCGTGGTTCGTGTTCATGATCCACGTGCAGCTGCCCAACGTCAACCAAGCGGCGTGGCAGCGCGTGCTGCAGAGCGGCGCCTTCTACAACCTGCTCGGCTTCCTGTCGGGCGGCGCGCTGCAGAAGCTCTCGGTGATCGCGATGGGCATCACGCCCTACATCAACGCGTCGATCATCATGCAGCTGATGACGGTCGTGCTGCCGCAGCTCGAGGAGATGGCCAAGAAAGGCGGCGAGGAAGGCCGTAAGAAGATCAGCCAGTACACGCGCTGGCTCACGATCGTGCTGGCCACGATCCAGGCGACGTTCATGGCGATCTCGATGGAGCGCTCGGGCGTCTTCTACGACACGAGCACTTGGTATTTGCTCTACGCCATCATCGCCATGGTCGGCGGCACCCTCTTTCTGATGTGGCTGGGCGAGCAGATCAGCGACAAGGGCATCGGCAACGGCGTCTCGCTGATCATCTTCATCGGCATCGTGCTGCGCTATCCGCAGTATGTGAAGCAGACGTTCACGTCGGCGAGCTCCGGCTCCGAGTCGCTGCTCAACCTGCTGCTCTACATAGCCATCGCAATCTTCATCATCATCTCGATCGTCTTTCTCTACCAGGGGCAGCGGCGCGTGCCGGTGCAGCAGGCGCGGCGCGTGGTGGGCCGCAAGATGTTTGCGGGCCGCTCGACCTACATTCCGCTGCGCCTCAACAACGCCGGCGTCATCTCGATCATCTTCGCGATCTCGATCCTGCTCTGCCGCAGCAGGCGCTGTCGTGGTTCGGCCGCACCGGACAGCCCGCGTTCTTCCACCTGTTCGGGCCGTTCGAGGTGCCGACCAACCCGGCCGGCGTGTCGGCCGCTCTTCAACGTCTGGTTCTCGCCCAACGGCGTGATCTACAACCTGGTGTACTTCTTGCTGGTCGTGATCTTCACGTTCTTCTACAGCTCGATCGTGCTCAACACGCGCGACGTTGCGGACAACCTGAAGAAGACGGGCGCCTTTATCCCGGGCATCCGCCCGGGCCAGCCGACGGTGGACTACCTCAACAAGATCCTGATGCGCATCACGACGGCCGCCGCGATCTATCTCGGCATCCTCGCGGTGCTGCCGGGCGCGCTCCAGAAGGGCCTCTCGGTGACGACCTTCTATCTGGGCTCGACGTCGCTGCTCATCGTGGTCGGCGTCGCCCTCGATACCATCACGCAGATCGAAGCGCGCCTCGCGATGCGCGATTACCGCGGCTTCATCAAACGGTAGGCCGATCGCGCGATGCGTGTTGTGTTTTTGGGCCCGCCAGGGGCCGGTAAGGGTACTCAAGCGCGAATACTGCAGGAGCGCTTCGGCCTCGAGCAGATCTCGACCGGCGACATCCTGCGCGCTCATCTTGCACGCGGCACGCCGCTCGGCGAGAAGGCACAGGGGTACATGCAGCGCGGCCAGCTCGTGCCCGACGATCTCGTGATCGACATGATCGAACACGAGCTCGAACGCGCCCAGGACGGTTTCGTGATGGACGGGTTCCCGCGCACGGTTGCGCAGGCGGAAGCGCTCGACGACGTGCTCGCACGCCGCGGCACGCCCCTCGAGGCCGCCGTGGTCTTCGTTGCCGACCGTGCCACGCTGCTCGAGCGCCTCGCGTCGCGCTGGACGAATCCGCGCAACGGACGCACGTACAACGTACTCACCAATCCGCCGAAGGTCGCCGGCATCGACGACGAGGACGGCGGCGAGCTGGTGCAGCGCGAGGACGACCGGGTCGAAACCGTCGCGAAGCGCCTCGACGTGTACGATCTGCAGACGCGGCCCCTGATCGAATACTACCGCAAGGTCGGTAAGCTCGTGGAGGTCGACGCGCTGGCGAGCGTCGCGTCCGTGGCCGAACGGATCGCGGCGGGCATCGGCGCCGAGCACGCGAGCAAGGGCCGCTAATGGTCACGCTGAAGTCGCCGCGCGAAATCGAGATCATGCGCCGCAGCGGAGCGATCACCGCGCGCGTGCTCTCGGAGGCTGATGAAAGCCGTGCGTCCCGGCATCTCAACGAGCGACCTCGACTCGATCGCGGAGCGCGGAATTCGCGGGGCGGGCGGCGTGCCGACGTTCAAGGGCTACAACGGATTTCCGGGTTCGATCTGCGCGTCGGTGAACGACGAAGTCGTTCACGGCATCCCGGGGCCGCGCGTGCTGAACGACGGCGATCTGCTCTCGATCGACATCGGCACGACGCTCGAGGGGTACGTGAGCGACAGCGCCGTCACCGTCGCGGTCGGAACCATTTCGTCGAACGCGCGCCGGCTGCTCGACGTCACGGCCGAGTGCTTAAGCGTGGGCATCGCGGCGATGCAGGCCGGCAGACGGCTGGGCGACATTGGCGCCGCCGTGCAGGAGCACGCCGAGCGCCACGGCTACGGGGTGGTGCGCGAGCTCGTCGGCCACGGGGTAGGGCGGGCGATGCACGAGGAGCCGCACGTTCCCAACTACGGGTCGGCCGGCACGGGCATGGAGCTCCGGCCGGGCTTGGTGCTGGCTGTCGAGCCGATGATCACCGAGGGCAGCGAGAAGATCCGGGTCCTCGGGGACGGCTGGACAGTCGTAACGGCAGATGGTAAGCTCGCAGCGCACTTCGAGCACACGATCGCCGTGACCGACGACGGTCCGAAGGTTCTCACGCTCCGCGATTTTGCGGAGCATCCGGGCATGGAGCGGTACCGTACGCCGCGGGCAGCCACGGCATAGTGTGACAACGTATCGAGATAAGGCCCTTCGACAGGGCTCAGGACTAAAAAGGTAATTGAAGAGTGAAAGTAAGACCGTCCGTCAAGAAAATTTGCGAAAAGTGCAAGATCATTCGCCGTCAAGGAAAAGTGCGCGTGATCTGCGAAGTTAATCCCAAGCACAAGCAAGTGCAGGGATAAGAGGGAACGCATTACATGGCTCGTATTGCCGGCATCGATTTACCGCGCGAAAAGCGCGTCGAAGTTGCGCTGACCTATATTTTTGGGATCGGCCCAACCACGGCGCGCAAGCTGCTCGCGTTCGCGAGCGTCGACCCAAATCTGCGCGTCAAAGCGCTGAGCGAAGAAGACGAGAAGAAGCTGCGTGACGCGATCGATTCGCTGCAGCTGCGCGTCGAGGGCGACCTTCGGCGCGAAGTGCAGGGCAATATCAAGCGCCTGATGGACATCGGATGCTATCGCGGCATGCGCCACCGGCGCGGCCTGCCGGTCCGCGGCCAGCGGACGAAGACCAACGCGCGTACGCGCAAGGGACCAAAGCGCACCGTAGCCGGCAAGAAGAAGACCATCGCCAAGAAGTAGCCTGCCGTGAAGGCGGTGATCACCGCCGGCGGGCGGATCGAGGGCTCGTTTGCGGTTGCCGCGGGCACGACCGTGAAGGCCCTCGCGCCAATTCGGGGCACGACGATGCTGGCCGTCGATCGTGGACGCGCTGCGAGCCGCAGGCGCGACGCGCATCGCGGTAATCGGGGGCGACGAGGTGCACGCGGCCTGCGCCGCGCACGTCGATCGGGTGATCGACGAGAGCCCGTCGGGAAGCGTCAACCTGCTCAGCGCGCTGCGCGCGTGGCCCGAGGACGGTCAGCCCCTGCTCTACGCTACGAGCGACCTGCCCTACGTGACGGCCGGCGCCGTCGCCGACTTTCTTTCCCGAGCCGCGCCCGGCGCGCTGGCGGTTTCGCTCAGCGGCTTCGCGGCGTTTGCCGCCCGCTTTCCGGGCGCGCCGCCATCGTTCGGGATCACGCTCGCAGGCGAGCGCGTCGTCAACGGCGGCATCTTCTCCATTCCCAGCGGCTGTGCCGAACGAATCGCGCGGGTCGCGACGCGCTGCTTCGAGGCGCGGAAGCGGCCGTGGCTCATGGCGAGCCTGGTGAGCCCGCTCGTGTTGATCAAGTATCTCTTTGGAAAGCTGAGCATCGCTGATCTCGAGTCGATGGCGGCCGCGATGCTTGACGTGCGCGCGACCGCGGTCCGCGACTGCGCCCCGGAGCTGGCGTTCGACGTGGACACCGATGCCGAATACGAGTACGCGCGTGCGCACGGCTGACGCTCCCTCACCGAGCCCCTTTCGGCTAGCGCTGTTTTGGCTCGGCGTTCAGGCCGTATGGGGCGCGCTGCTCGGCATATCGCTGCAGGCGCGCACCATCGAGCTCGCATCGGGAAATGCCCTCGTCGCGTACGGGCGGCTCGCAACGACGGGCGCGCTCGTCGCGGCGATCGTGCAGATGATCGTTGGTTTCTCGTCCGACGCGCGCCGCCGCGCGGGGAGCCGGCGCGTCGAGTTCTACGCGTTCGGAGCGATCGCGGGAGCCGCCGCGCTGCTGCTGTTCTACGACGCCGGCAGCATGGTCGTCGCTCACGCTGGCGTACATCGTGATCCAGGCCAGCCTCAACCTTGCGATCGGCCCGTATCAAGCGATCATCCCGGATTTCATCGAACGTGCGCGCGTCGGCGTCGGCGTCGTCGTGGATGGCCGCGCTGCAGAGCGCCGGCAACGCGATCGGGGCACTGGCCGCGAGCTTCATCACCGGCGCAAAGATGCTCTCCGCGACGCTGGGCGCATTGCTGCTCCTGACGTGCGCGGTGACGACGTCGCACGCGAACTCGCTGCCGCTGGTCGAGCCCGAAGCGGAGGCTGCGTCGAAGCTGCGCGTCACGCGGCCGTTCGTCGACCTCTTTATCTCACGCGCGCTCGTCTACGTCGGCTTCTACACGCTGTTGGGTTACCTGCTCTTCTACGTCCAAGGCGTGCTGCACGCTCGCGTCGCTGGCGCGGCGCGGCGCGGCAAACGGGAATCCTGATCGTGACGTTTACGCTGGTCGGCGCGATCGGTGCGGCGCTGGCCGCGCGCCCGAGCGATCGCGGCTCGACAAGCGCGCTGGTCGCGACCGTCGGCGCGGCCGCGTTCATCGTGGCGCTCGCGATGTTCATCGAGTCGCACGCGGCTCGTGTGGGCGGTCGTGGCGACGTTTGTGGCGGGACTGGGGTGGGGGGCGTTTCTCGTCGCCGATTGGGCGATCGCGTGCCGCGTGCTGCCGCCGGGCGCGATGGCGGCGGCGATGGGGATGTGGAACCTCGCAATCGTCGTACCGCAGATCGTGGCTCCCGCACTGACGACCGCGGTGCTTCAGCGATTCGAGCTGGCCGGCGGGCGCGCAGCGCACCGCGCGTGGCATTCGGTTTGGCGCTTACCGAAACGGTCGTCGGGATAGCGTGGTTGTGGCGTCTGTCCGCGTCGCGACATAGGAGAATACCGTCGCTCGCCAATCCGGCGTGGCGGCCGCTCACAAGAACTTTTTCCCGAGCGGCTACGAACGCCAATCGTGCCCTTATCAGAATGCGCTCTCACTGGACGTTGGTCTCAAGGAGGTACAAATGAAACGACTGAGCACCGGAGTGCTCGCCGCGCTCATTGCAGCTGCTCGCGGGTTAAACGCGGTTGCTGCCCCGTCGACCGCGGCCGGAAACATGGAAACGGCGTCGCCCAGACGGGGTCGGCTCCGCCGGCGGACTTCGGAAGTCCGCCGTCCGGCCAGATTCCGATTCTTTACAACGATCATCACGTCTACACCAAACCCGACGTCCTCAAGCAGGGCCGCGTTCTCGCGGCACTCGTGAAGGGCGGTACGATCCTGATCCCGTTGCGCTCGATGTTCGAGCAGATGGGTGCGACGGTATCGTACGATCGCGGGCAGCAAGACGGCGACGGTTACGCAAGCCCGGCGCCGAGGTCAAGGTGACCGTCGGTAAAGCCGGAAGTCATCATCAACGGCGAATCGCGTCCGCTGGACGTTCCGCCGGAGATCTATCAAGGCGTCGTCGTCGGTGCCGGTGCGCGTCATTTCCGAAGGCATGGGCGCGTACGTGCAGTGGGTTCCGGATAAGCGTCTGGTCGTCGTGCGGTACATTCCGGCGACGCCGCCGCCCACCCCGGCCCCGCCGCGCGCGCCGCCTCCGCCGCCGCCGGCCACGCCGCAGCCGACGCCGCGGCCCACGCCGAACGTGCTGTTCGTCGCCGGCGACTACCTCATCTCGCCCGAAGATCTACAACGAGTTCGCGCCGGGCAATCAGGCCAACGGATCGTACAGCGCGCGGCGGCGTGCAGTTCAACGCATTCGGCCTGCCGTTGATGCTCGAAGTCGACTACAAGAACTGGCAGTACCCGCATAACTGCGGCGTGCCGCACAGCACCGCGACGACGCAGCAACGCCCCGCAGTGCTTCGTCACGACGATCGGCAGCAGAGGATCCACGGCCTACGTTCCGGCGTTCACCGCCGTGAATCGCGACTTCGACGTCCGGCTCGGCGTCAAGGTGGTCAATCCGCACGTGTACATTGCAATCGGTTACCTCTGGGCGATCGACCAACTACGGCTATCCCAACATGAACGCGGTCGGCGGCGGGCTCGAGAAACTGCCCGACTGCGGACACGCGTTCACGTACTACGGCAGCGTCTACTACTATCCGAACTTCCGAGGAACGTACACGACGAACGCCACTTCCGGCGCGCCGTACGCAGTCGTTCGGCATCGGATACAACCTGCTAAAGTACCAGGTCGGAGTGGACTGGGCGTTCGTTCCCGCCGTCTATCTGGATGTCGGCTGGACCGGCGAGAACGGGGCCAACAAGAATAACGCTCCGATCTCGTACACGTTCAACGGACCGTACGTCGGGCCTCGGCTTCCTGATCCCGTTCTAAACGCTGAGATCCGCGCGTAGGGGTCACCGAGCGGGCCCCGGCCGCCTTGGCCGGGGCCTTCTCTTAGGAGTTGGTGAGAACAGAGGGAGGAAGCACCTGGCGCGGGTGTTTATCGCGTTGCGCTCGCGGGGAAGAACGGTTATCGTGTGTTTGTGCGAGCAGCAACGCAACAAGCGGTCGCTCGTATTGAGAAGCCGGCGAGGAAGCCCCTCGGCCGGCATTAGTTCTACCACAAGGAGGCACTCGTGAAACGACTGAGCACCGGGATGCTCGCGCGCTATTCGTAGCGCTCTGCGGGTCTAAGTGCGGTTGCGGCTCCGTCGACGGCGACGCAAGGAAACAATGGCAACGGCGTCGCCCAGACGGGATCGGCTCCGCCGGCGGACTTCGGAAGTCCGCCGTCCGGCCAGATTCCCGATTCTTTACAACGACCATCACGTCTACACCAAACCCGACGTCCTCAAACAGGGCCGCGTTCTCGCGGCACTGGTGAAAGGCGGTACGATCCTGATTCCGTTGCGCTCGATGTTCGAGCAGATGGGCGCGACGGTATCGTACGATGCGGGCAGCAAGACGGCGACGGTTTCGAAGGCCGGGCGCCGAGGTCAAGGTGACCGTCGGCAAGCCGGAAGTCATCATCAACGGCGAATCGCGTCCGCTGGACGTTCCGCCGGAGATCTATCAGGGCGTCGTCGTCGGTGCCGGTGCGCGTCATTTCCGAAGGCATGGGCGCGTACGTGCAGTGGGTTCCGGACAAGCGACTGGTCGTCGTGCGGTACATTCCCGCGACGCCGCCGCCCAGCCCGGCACCGCCGCCGCCGGCGTCCGCTCCCCCGCCGCCCCCGCCGCCGCCGACGCCGAAACCGCTGCTACGGTGAAGCGTTCGTGGCCGGCGACTATATCATCTCGCCCAAGGTCTACAACGAGTTCAGCCCCGGCAATACCGGGCAACAGCTCGTTCGCGATCCGCGGCGGCAGGTGAGTTCAGCCTCGGAAGCATTCCGTTCATGCTCGAAGGCGCGTACGAGCGCTGGCAGTATCCGCATAACTGCACGCGTACGGCAAGTTCGACCGGCGGCGGGCGGCTTCGCGCCGAACTGTTACGTCACGACGATCGGCGGCCCCGGCAACTACCCGTCCTGACCACGACACGAGTCTCTACGATCAGAACGTAGACGCGCGTTTCGCGGTTCGCGTCTTGCAGCCGCGGGTCTACGTCGGCGTCGGCTACATCTGGATGTCGAACAACTACGGCTACCCGAACATGAACGCGTGGGGCTTCGGCGGCGAGAAGCTGCCGGATCTCAACCACAACCTCTCGTTCTTCGGCAGCGTCTGGTACTACCCGAACGTTAAGGGGACGTACACGAACGTGGCCTCGGCGCCGATCAATCCGCTCTCGTACGATCTTGGCGTACAACCTCCTGAAGTATCAGGTCGGGCGTCACGTTCGGGTTCGGCAACAGCCCGGTCTTCATCGAGGCGCGGCTGGATGGGCGACAGCTGGACGAACAAGCAGAACGCTCCCGATCAACCGCTCCTACAACGGGCCGTTCGCAGGACTCGGATTCTGGTTCCTCTACCCGTAGAGGCGCGGCGGAGCCTGATCGACCGGGGCTCGGCCGTCTCGGCCGGGCCCCGGGCTTCTCTCGTTGACCCGCCTCCGGCCCCTAAGGTAAGATACTCTCTTGGCGCCTTCAGGGCGCCTCTGGCATTCGCCACGGTCTTTTCGCGGAGATGTTTTGGCTGCCAAGAAGCAAACCAAGTCGCGCCGCAAGCGCGAGATCAAGAACGTCCAGTCGGGCGTCGCGCACGTCCACGCGTCCTTCAACAACACCATCGTCACGATCAGCGACCCGCACGGCGGCGTCGATCTCGTGGGCCTCGGCCGGCAACCTCGGCTTCAAGGGCTCGAAGAAGTCGACGCCCTTCGCCGCGCAGATGGCCGCCGAAGCGGCCGCGCGCAAGGCGATGGAGCACGGGATGAAGTCGACCGAGGTGCTACGTCAAGGGCCCGGGCGCCGGCCGCGAGGCGGCGATCCGCTCGCTGCAAGCCGCCGGTCTCGAGATCACGCTGATCAAAGACGTCACGCCGATCCCGCATAACGGCTGCCGCCCGCCGAAGCGGCGCCGGGTGTAGGAGGGTAGACAGCATGTCGCGTTATACCGGACCCGTCTGCCGCCTCTGCCGCCGCGAAACCGCGGCGAGCAAGACCGGCGAAAAGATCAAGCTCTTTCTCAAGGGCGACCGCTGCCTCTCGCAGCAAGTGCGCGGTCGAACGGCGCGGCACCGCACCCGGTCAGAAGACGACACGGCAAATCGCGCACCAAGGTCTCCGAGTACGGCCGCCAGCTGCGCGAGAAGCAGAAGATGCGCCGCTACTACGGCGTGCTCGAGACGCAGTTCGAGAACTACTTCCGCGAGGCGGCGCGCGTGCCGGGGCAGACCGGCCGGACGTTCCTGCAGCTGCTCGAGCGCCGGCTCGACAACGTCGTCTACCGCCTGAACCTCGCGACGCAGCCGCGCGCAGGCGCGTCAGCTGGTCACGCACCGCCACTTCCGCGTGAACGGCCGCATCGTCAACATTCCGTCGTACGTCGTGCGGCCGGGCGACGTGATCGCGATCGCGCGAGCGCAGCATGAAGTCGCCGGTCTTCCAGTCGAACCTCGAGGTGGCGCAGAGCCGCCGGCCGCCCGAGTGGCTCGAATGGAACGATCAAGACAAGACCGCGAAGGTGCTGCAGCCGCCCGCCGCGCGAGCAGATCGACACCCCGGTCGACGAACAGCTCATCGTCGAGTACTACTCGCGATAACGCAACCAACCACAACGCCGCTGCTAGGCGTACGATCGTCGCGATCGTCGAGCGAGCGCGGCGGATAACGTAAGCAGCAACAAAGGACAACCAAGAACCAGATGACCATCGTTGGAAGCGCCCGCGGGCGCAACCATCGAAGTTCGCGAGCGTCGCGACAACTACGCCAAGTTCGTGATCGAGCCGCTCGAGCGCGGCTTCGGCATCACGCTCGGCAACGCGCTGCGGCGCGTGCTGCTCTCAGCTCGATTCCCGGCGCCGCCGTCACCTACGTGAAGATCGACGGCGTGCTGCACGAGTTCTCGACGATTCCCGGCGATGGTCGAAGACACGATCGCGCTGATGCTCAACCTCAAGGGCCTGCCGGTCAAGCTGAACAGCGACGAGCCCAAGGTGCTCACGCTGTCAGCGTCAGCGGCGCGCGCGAAGTGACCGCCGCCGACATCGTGCCGGACGCCGACGTCGAGATCCTCGAGCCGAACTATCACCTCGCGACGCTCTCCGTCGAAGGACGCGCAAGCTCACGATGGAGATCGGCGTCGAGAAGCGGCCGCGGCTACGTGACGGCCGACCGGCAGCGCAACGTCGAGCACATGATCGGGCTCATCCCGCTCGACTCGATCTTCTCGCCGATCCGCAAGGTGAACTTCACCGTCGACGACACGCGCGTCGGTCAGAGCGTCGACTTACGACCGGCTCACGCTCGAAATCGAGACCAACGGCTCGATCACGCCCGACGACGCGCTCTCGACACGCCGCGCAGATCATGCAGGAGCAGCTCGACCTCTTCGTCTCGCTTCACGAACCGCGCCGAACCGCTGCCGGAGACGCCGCCCAACGAGTGGGACATCCCGGTCGAGACGCTCAACCTCTCGGTCCGCTCGTTCAACTGCCTCAAGCGGGCGGGCATCTCGAAGGTCTCCGAGCTGCTCGACATGACCGAAGACGAGATCATGAAGATGCGCAACTTCGGCAAGAAGTCGCTCGACGAGATCAAGCAAGTTCTTAGCCGAGAGGGGGCTGTCGCTGCGCCTAGCGTAGCGCGAGAAACACGATGCCGCATTCGATCGCCTACAAACGCCTCTCGCGCACCGACGGCCACCGCAAGGCGCTGCTGCGCAACCTCGCCACGTCGCTCTTCAAGCACGAGAAGATCGAGACGACGTCGACCAAGGCCAAAGAGATCAGCCGCGTCGTCGAGCGCCTCATCACCACGGCGATGGCCGGCGATCTCGCGGCGCGCCGTCTGCGTTGCCGAATACCTCACCGAGCCGGCGGTCGTGAAGAAGCTCGTCGAGCAGATCGCCCCGGCGCTCAAAGGCCGCACCGGCGGCTACACGCGCATCACGAAGACGCGCGTCCGCCCCGGCGACGCCGCCGAGCTCTCGCTGATCGAGATCGGTGACGTAAGCCTCGCTGCACCTTGGTCATCCTGAGCCGCGTGTCGAAGCGAGCGAGCGTCGCGCATGTCACCCGAAGCGGCGAGCAGCGTGACGGAACGACCATGAGCTACGAGAGCGAATCGCGAGGCCTCGATTCGGAGATCCTCGCGTGCCATTGCGGCGTGGCACGAGCGGGGCGAAGCGCTCGGACGATGCGGCCTTCAACGATCTCGCACTTCGGCTCTTTGCCCACCAGCTCCGATACAACGAACGCTACGCGCGTTACTGCGAGCGGCTCGGCGTAACGCTCGACGGCGCCGGCGTCGTGGGAAGCGCATTCCCGGCGTGCCGGCCGCCGCGTTTAAGGAGGCCGCGCTTGCGACCTTCGATCCCGCAAGCGCGCGGCGCTCGACGTTCGAGACGAGCGGCACGACCCGCGGCGTCGGCGGCCGCCACTACATGGAAACGCTCCGCGCTCTACGACGCCGCGCTGCTAGCGGGCTTCGATCGCTTCGTGCTGCACGACGGCGCGCGGCTGCGCTACTTCAACCTCGTGCCCAACCCGCGCGGACCGCCCGCAGCTCGTCGCTCGGCTACATGATGGCGCGCGTGCGCGAGCGACGGGGACGCAACAGACCGGCTGGTACCTGCGCGGCGACGACCTCCTCGTCGACGCGTTCGTCCGGCGACCTCCGCGACGCGGTCGCCGCAGGGCAGCCCGTCTGCATCGCCGCGACCGCGTTCGCGCTCGTCCACCTGCTCGATGCGATGGAACGCGACGGGCTGCGCTTCGAGCTGCCGCCGGGATCGCGCGTGATGGAGACCGGCGGCTTCAAAGGCCGCACGCGCGTAGTGCAGCGCGACGAGCTCTACGCCGAGATCAGCCGGAGATTCGGCATAAGCCGCGATGCGATCGTCGCCGAATACGGCATGACGGAGCTCGCCTCGCAATACTACGAGCGTGGCGGCTCGCACGCGATTTAACGCACCGCCGTGGCTGCGCGTCCGCGTCGTCGGCCCCGACCGGACGACGCTGCCGCACGGCAAGATCGGCTCGCTGCTGCACGTCGACCTCGCCAATCGCTCGTCGTGCATCGCGATCCAAACCGAAGACCTAGGAATGCAAACCAACGATGGCCTCGTCTTGCTCGGGCGTGAACCGGACGCAGAACCCCGCGGCTGCTCGCTCGACGCAGAGGACGTGGGCGCAAGAATCGCCCGTTGACGCTATTTTAGTCCGTGGGCGTGTGCAGTGATCTCGTCTTCGGTCATCGCTGCACCCACGGCCATCAGATGCGTGAGTACATCACCGCCAATCGCTGCGCTAAGGCGGGCGACGACCTTATCGTATTCCGAATCGGCCGCATCGAATCCCAGCGTATCGCGACGGTTTCCTACGAAACCGAGGAGACGCGCTGCCACCCTGTGATCGGCTGAGACCCGTCGTCCTTGAGCTCGCGACGTCCACACCGTTACGGTATGCCATACGGATAGAGCGACAAACACCGGAAGCCCCGTCCGACGCGCAAAATCGAGCGCCTCGTTCGCCTGTTCGAGGGCCTCATCGTACTGGCCGAGCGCCATTAGGTACTCAGCGGTATTGCAGTAGGCCGCGCCGAGCGTTTCGCTGAGGTCTGGGGGCGGTTCAATGACGCGGTACGCCGTTAAAAGGTCGTTGGAAAGACGCAACGCTGTCTCCGGATCACCGGCTTTGAACTCGAGCACGGCAAGATTCACCGCGACGGGCGCCGCAAAAGACTCCGCGCCTACTACGTTTGCAAGCTCAAGCGCCTCGGTAAATTTCATTCGAGCCCCGGCGTAGTCGCGAACGGCCGAACGCGCACTGCCAATTCCTATCAAGGCGTTAATGGTCAGGCGGCGGTTGCCCAATGTGCGCGCAGCGGCCAAGGCTTCTCGCAGTAGAGCCTCGCCCTCCTCGGCGCTCCCAAGCGTCACCAGGGCACCGCCCGCCAAGCGTTGAGCCTGGGCGAACCCTAAGGCGTCGCCTAGTCCACGATACCCTTTCATCGCCCGCTCGGCGGCAGCCAATACCTGTTTGCTACCGAATGAGCTTGCGCCGGCCGCGTCTGCGTGCTCGAGTCGAACCACCAAGTCGGGCGAAGTGAGTTCGTCGACCAGCGCCAACGCCGCTTGCACCCAATGCCTCCCCTCGGCCGGTGTGAAAGTTGTGCATATCACGCCACGAGCAGCCGCCAAGCGTTGGCCCAGGGTGACATCACGTCGTTTTCCAAGTGTCCACTCTAACGCGGCCCGCCAGTTCTCTAATTCAGCTTGCGCCTGAGGGGACCACTCTCGGTCCGACATCACCTCTCGCTCGGCTTCCAGCCGCTGAGCTAGATCCAGGTAGACCAGTGCGTGGCGCCGCGTGGCTTTCTCTTGTTCGCCGCGCGATATTAACTTGGCGGCAGCATACTCTCGCGTGGATTCCAGGAGGCGATACCGTTGCCCCTCGCCGACCAACTCGGCGACCAGCAGCGACTTCGCGACGAGCGACGCAACAAGGTCGATTACGTCGTAGTCATCTTCCCGTTCGATCGCGCAGATTGCCGTAGCCTCCTTAAGCGCACAACCACCTGAAAAAACCGAAAGCCACTCAAGGAACCTTTGCTCGCGCGGAGTCAGAATGTTGTAACTCCAGTCGATTAGCGCCGTCATCGTCTGGTGCCGCGGTAGGACGCGCGGGTCGCCGCCAGTAAGAAGTCGGAAACGCTGGTCTAGGTGCGAGGCAATCTGGTCAGGCGGGAGCACGTTTATGCGCGCGGCGGCCAGTTCGATCGCCAGCGGAATCCCGATCGAGGCGGCGGCAGATTTCCGTAATATCCCCAGCATTTGCGTCGGTTAATGCAAAGCTGGGATCAGCGGTGACTGCTCGATCCGCGAACAACTCCACCGCGCCACATCGGATCGCATCCTGCTGACTCCTGCATGAAGCGGGTGGAACTGCAAGCGAGGGCAACCGATAGATATCCTCGCCGGTGACGCTTAATGTTTGCCGGCTTGTGGCGAGAATGCGAACAGCTGGACACGAGGCCAGCACCGTGCCGGCGAGGTCGCGCGCCGCGGCAATTACGTGCTCACAGTTATCGAGAATCAAGAGGAGCCTGCGTGTCTCGAGGTACTCCAGAACGCTGTCCAGTGTCGATCCCCCCGCAGAAGGAATCTGCAGTGCAGCTAGCACTGCGCTCGGCACAAGGTTTTGATCTACGAGGGGGACCAAGTCGATTATCCACACGCCATCCGGATGATCGTCGAACACCCCGCTTGCAGTTTCTATTGCAATGCGCGTCTTGCCGACCCCGCCGGCCCCGACAATGGTGACGAGCCGACGCTCCTTAAGGAGCGTCGTAATCGTGCCCACCGCGTTCTGCCGACCGACAAATGAAGTCAGTTGTTGTGGGAGATTGTGCCGCGGCGTCAGCGCCTTGGCGGGGTGTACGATCCGCAACAATGATGGTTGCAGAACGTTGGCGCGTTCGCGCCGACGCGGCGGCTGAGCCGCGCCCACCGATTCTTCGAAAAGCGCCTCATTTTCGGCGGACAGCTCGAGGGCGCGAGCCAGCAGGGCTATCGTATCCCGATAGGGCCGTGTTCGGGCCCCCCGCTCGAGCGCGCCAATCGCCTCAACGCTGAGCTTTGCTCGCTCTGCGAGTGTTTGCTGCGTCATCCCCGCGTCGAGGCGAAACTGCCGTAACAGAGTCCCAAAGTGAAGTCGACTGGGCGCTTACCGCCGAGGGCATCGACATATATCTGCAAGGTGGAAGGAACAAAATGGTCGGCCAAATCACGGGCCCTCCCGGCACCGGATCGGGTCGTATCGCAACGGATACCGCGGGCGATGTCTACTCCATAAACCGAAAACGCGTCTTCGACTACTGTGACGGTCTATGCGCCGCCTTATACAAACGGGCCGAAGCTGACGCTTGCAGGCCAGTTTAACCCGGTCATCGCCGTTTCACGACAAGGCCACACTGGCTGTAACGGGCTGCACGATTCCGTCTGGCAGCCAGTGCGGTGAGGCCATCGTGTTTTACGCCGCAGGCTCGGCCACGCCGTGCGCGACGGTGCTCGAGGGATCAGCTTTCCCAACCGCCGCGTGGGGGCTTGCGTTCGACCACAACGGAAATCTCTACGCCGCAGATGGCGGCTCCACCACTGCAGCACCGCTGACGGTCGGCAAATTTTGATGGCGGTTGCAACGCCGAGAAAATCAGAATGCTTACTACGGCGAAACTGTCAGCGCCGTAGCTACCGCTTCGGGCTAACGGCGACTCCGAGCAAGAAATACGAGTGCCGGGCGCGTTCCGCGGCGACGTGCGTGCCGCCCGCGGGATACTTCCACGTCTCGACGACCGGGTCGGCTCCCCCGCGCCCGGGGGTCGGCTCGGTGATGCGATCGCCTTCGATCCAGAACTGCACGGCCGAGCCTTCCTGTTTATTGCGATTGCCGTAGAGCAGGGTGGTGCCGACGATCGTGGCCGTGGAGCCGACGACTTGCACGCGCGCGATCTTCGCGGGACCCCGGTTGGCGTCAATGCCGTTAATCTCTTCTTGAACGGCGAGGTAACGGCCGTCCCACTGCATATTCAACAGCGGCGCATCGTTTGGATACTTGATTGGGATGAAAGTGTTCCCGCCTTTCGGCAACTCCGCAAACGGATGAGGCGCATTCGGACTATCGATGAAGAGATTCCCGCGACCGTCGTAGGCACACGAAAATAAGTCGGCAGCACCCGAATACGTATAGATCGTCGGCGTGCCCGCGGCGTTCTTATAGATCGCGACTTCTGAGTTGTCCGAGGATACCGCAAGGTCGCCGCTCGTGGGATCGATCGAGCAGCTAAAGCCTCCGATCGGGTTGTCGAGCGTTGCGATGGGCGTTGTGCCGCCGTGAGCAAACTCGATCACCTCCTCGGGGGATACGTTGAGAACCCAGACGTCGCCGCGTTTATCGATGCACTCTCCGGTGGGAAAGCTAAAGCCGGTTAACGTGCCGACGTGCTTGCCGCCGGGATATGCGAAAACATAGACGAGGCCGACCGACCAGTTGTCGGATACATAGAGCAGATTCTCACCTCTCGCCTCGGGCAACATCCACGAGCCCGCATGGCCTCGGGTCGCGAGCTTCGACGCGCCCGTCGTGTCGCCGAACAGACTAGCCGCAGAATCTGCGCCCGCGCAGCCCGACATCGTGGTCGCAAGGATGATCGCCGCGAGCGCGGAGCACGCGCTTAGCCTTCTCATTTTCCGGCCTCCCGTGCGGGGCGCACCCCGCTCGGCGTCCATCGTGAGCTGATTATACCGCTGTTGAGGCCGCCGATCGAGAGGCCGCCGTCGAAGCGCGCGTGCTCGACCTTGATGCAGCGGTCGACGACGACGTCGAAGCCCGCTCACGTCGGCGAGCGGATCGCTTCGTCGTTGATCACGCCGTACTGGAACCAAATCGCCTTCGCGCCGGCGGCGATCGCGTCGCGCGCGACGCGCGCATCAGCTCGCTGGGCCGCCGAAAGACGTCGACGATGTCGGGTGCGTCCGCGTTCGGCGGCGTACGCCGCGAGCGACGGATAGGCCTTCGACGCCGTCGATCGCGGCGAGCGTCGGGTTGATCGGCGTAACGTCGAGACTCCGGCTGCCGTGCGCAGGTACGAGAAGACCGAATAGCTCGGGCGCAGCGGATTGGCCGACGCGCCGACCATCGCGACGCGTGCGCGCGCGGTCGAGCAGCTCGCGGCGCTGCGAGGGCGTCGTGAGGATCATGCGCGCGCACCGCGCGCGCGCAGCGGCGTTGCCTCGAGATCCCAGAGTCAGATCGTCGACGTCTTCGAGGCCGACCGAGAGCCGCACCATCTCGGGCTCGACGCCGGCCGCGCGCAGCTCGTCGTCGGTGAGCTGCGAGTGCGTCGTCGACGCGGGATGGATCACCAGGCTCTTCGCGTCGCCGACGTTGGCGAGATGGCTCCACAGCTCGAGCGCGTCGATGAAGCGCCGCCCCGCCTCGCGGCCGCCGCGCAGGCCGAACGTGAAGACCGACCCGCAGCTGCCGGCTTCGCGCACCCACGCGACCTCGGCGCGCGCCTTGCAGGAACGCCGCGACGTCGCGGCGTTGCTCGACGTGCGCGGTCCATGCGCAGCGGCAAGCGTCTCGAGCCCGAGCAGCAGCAGCCACGCGTCCATCGGCGACATCGCGGCGCCGACGTCGCGCAGCACCTCGGCGCGCGCGCGCATCAGGAACGCGTACTCGCCGAACGTCTCGGTGAAGACCTTTCCGTGATAGCCCGGGCTCGGCTCGGAGAGCAGCGGAAAGCGTCCGGTCGCCCCACGGAAACGTACCCGACTCGACGATCACGCCGCCGATCGACGTGCCGTGTCCGCTGATGAACTTCGTCGCCGAGTGGACGACGATGTCGGCGCCGTGCTCGATCGGCCGGCACAGATACGGCGTCGCGAACGTGTTGTCGACGACCAGCGGCACGCCGCAGCCGTGCGCGAGCTCGGCATAGCGCCGCCATGTCGGCGATCGTGCCCGACGGGTTGCCGATCGTCTCGACGAAGACGAGCTTGCGTCTTGGGCCGATCGCCGCGCGTACGCGCGTCGAGATCGTCGACCGGCACGAACGTCGTCTCGATCCCCATGCGCTTGAACGTCACGCTGAGCTGCGTCACGGTGCCGCCGTAGACGTTCTGCGTGCAGACGATGTGATCGCCGGCCTGCGCGAGCGAGAGCACGGTGCACAGCTGCGCGGCGAGCCCGCTCGAGAACGCGACGGCGCCGAGTCCGCCTTCGAGGCTCGCCATCGTTCCTCGAACGCGGCAACCGTCGGATTGCTGATGCGGCTGTAGATGTGGCCGTAGGTGCGCAGCGCGAACAGCTCCGCCGCCTGCTCGGTCGAGTCGAAGACGTAGGCCGCGGTCTGATAAATCGGAACGGCGCGCGCGCCCGTCGCCGGGTCGGGCGGCGTCCCGGCGTGCAGCGCGCGCGTCGAAAAGCCAAACTCTCGCTCGGTCATGCATGTCAGAGGTCCCGAGCCTTACTTCGCCCTATAATCCTCGTATCATGGGCATGACACTTACCGAAAAGATTCTCGCGCGCCACGCCGGGCTCGAGAGCGTCGAACCGGGGCAGATCATCAACGCCAAGGTCGACCTCGTCCTGGCCAACGAGCTCTCCGCGGCCGTGGCGATCGGCGTGATGCGCGGCATGAAGGGCGCGAGCGGCGTCTTCGATCCCGGCAAGATCGCGCTCGTCGAGGATCACTTCGTTCCGGCGAAGGACGCGCAGTCGGCCAAGCTCGCCAAGCTCATGAAAGACTTCGCGTTCGAGCAGCACATCGAGCACTTCTTCGACGTCGGGCGCGGCGGCATCGAACACGTCGTGCTGCCCGAAGAAGGGCTGGTCGCGCCGGGCGAGCTGATCGTCGGCGGCGACTCGCACACCTGCACCTACGGCGCCTTCGGCGCGTTTCGCGACCGGCATGGGCTCGACCGACATCGCGGCCGCGTTCGTGCTCGGCGAAGTGTGGCTCAAGGTTCCCGGCTCGCATCAAGCTCGTCTACAGCGGGAACGCCCGGACCGATGGTCTTCGCCAAAGACATCATGCTGCGCACCGTCGGCGAGCTCGGCATCGACGGCGCGACCTACCGCGCCATCGAGTATCACGGCACGACGGTCGACGATCTGTCGATCACCGGGCGCATCACGATGGCCAACATGGCGATCGAAGCGGGCGCGAAGAACGGCATCTTCCACGCCGACGCAAAGACGATCGCCTACGTCAAGGAGCGCACCGACCGCCCGTTCGTCGTCGAGCGCGCCGATCGCCGACGCGGTCTACGAGCGCGTCGATCGAGATCGACATCGCCGAGCTCGAGCCGCAAGTCGCCTGTCCGCACACGCCCGACAACGTGCATCCGATCTCCGACGTCACGCGCGACGACCTTCCGCGTCGACCAAGTCTTCATCGGCTCGTGCACCAACGGCTACATCGACGACCTGCGCATCGTCGCGAAGATTCTCGAGGGCAAGACGCATCGCGTCGAACCTGCGCGTGATCGTCAATCCCGGGTTCGCAGAAAGTCTGGATGCAGGCCGCGCAGGAAGGCGTCCTCACGACGCTCGCGGCGGCCGGCTGCGCGGTCAACACGCCGGGCTGCGGCGCGTGCTTCGGCGGTCACATGGGCACGCTGGGCGACGGCGAGCGCGCGATCTCGACGACCAACCGCAACTACGTCGGCCGCATGGGCTCGCCGAAGGCGGAAATCTATCTGGCCTCGCCGGCAACCTGTGCCGCCTCGGCGATCACCGGCGCAAGATCACCGACCCGCGCGTGCTCGAACTGGCGCATCAGGTAGTCAACGAAGTGGAATCGAAACTGCGCGGTCACGCCCACAAGTACGGGAAGAACGTCGACACCGACGTCATCATCCCCGGCAAGTACTGCAACATCATCGATCAGGCCGAGCTCGGGAAACACGCGCTCGAGGGGCTCGATCCCGAGTATCACGGCGCGCATGAAGCCCGGCGACATCATCGTCGCCGACACCAACTTCGGCTGCGGTTCGAGCCGCGAGGTCGCGCCGATCGCCATCAAGGGCTCGGGCACGTCGGCCGTCATCGCCAAGAGCTTCGCGCGAATCTTCTATCGCAACGCGCTGAACATCGGCCTCCCGATCTTCGAGTCGGCCGAGGCCGTCGACGGCATCGAATCGGGCGACGAGATCGAGCTCGAGCCGGCGAGCGGCATCGTGCGCAACGTCACGCAGGGCACGGACGTATCGCGCGGCGGAGTTCCCGCCGTTCATGCGCGCGCTGATCGACGCCGGCGGTCTCGTGCCGTACGTCGAGGAGCGCCTGGCTGAACGGCGCTTAGGGCGGAGTGTAGCCGCCTTGCGAGGGGACACCGCCCGGCGACGGGTTGACGTTGTCGATCCACTTCGTCTTTGCGCGGTACGACGCCGTGAACGGCACCTGCTGCGTCGGGCGATCGTGAGCATGCCGACCATGTCGGTCGTGCCGTCGAGCTTGCCTTCCATCAGAAGCGTCGTTCCGTTCGGCATCGTCACGATGAGGCGAATCGACTGACCGTCGACGCGTTCCCGCCAGCGGATACTTCTTTCCGTGCGCGTCGAGGTACGTGCCGCTGAGCGCGTCGCCTTTCTGCGCGCACGGCGAAGTGCGTGTAGTCGGTGGTGTTGGAGTGCTGAATCGCGACTTCCCACACGCCGTCGAGGCCCTTGCGTGCGTTGGGCGGCGGTGACGGCGTCGCGGCCGATTTGGACGGTCCAGCCGTCGAGGGGGCGGTTACCGGCGGGCGTCGGAAAGACGCGTCGGCATTGGCGTTGCGGCTGCGGCGTCGGCCGGGGTGCCGATCGGCGGCGGCGTCGGCGGTGGGGTGGCCGCCGCAGCGGCGAATGCTGAAGGCGCGCGCCCGCGGCGAGAGACTGCCGGCGAGCAGGCCGCCGCCGGCGAGCGCTGCCCACGAGCTCGATACGTTCACGCGAGTGCCTTTTAGCGGCCGGGCACCGGACCCTCCCATGCGACCGGTCGCCGACAAGGAATACCCTGTTGCGAGCTCTGCTATAATGCAGGGGTTGTGAAAGAGAAGATCCATCCCAAATGGTATCCCGGAGGCGCGCGTCCACTGCGCTTGCGGCAACACCTTTACCACCGGCTCGACGCTGCCGGAGATCGCCGTCGAAATCTGCGCCGCGTGCCATCCGCTGTTCACCGGTCAGCAGAAGCTCGTCGATACCGCCGGCCGCGTCGACAAGTTCAACCAGCGCTCGGCCGCAGCCCGCAAGAAGCAGGAAGAGGCCGCCGCCGCGCCAGGTCGCGCGCGAGGCGAAGAAAGCGGCGACCGGCTCTCGAGGGGGAGGCGCTCGCGGATTTGCAGAGTAGCGCGCCTGACGGCGCGCTTGGACACGATGGCTCGGCGCTTCGACGAGATCGAGGCGCAGCTCGCCAACCCGACCGGCGCGTTCGACCAGGCGCGCTACACCGCGCTCGTCAAGGAGCGCGCGCAGCTCGAAGCGCCGGTCGAGACCTATCGCCGGCTTGCGGCGACGCTGCGCGCGAGATCGCGGCCAACGAAGCGCTGACTCGCGACCGAGCGATGCCGAGCTGCGCGAGCTTGCCGAAGAAGAGAACGCGACGCCTGCGCGAGCGCGTCGAAGAGCTCGAAGAGCGAGCTCGCACGAGCTGATGGCTGCCGCGCGATCCCAACGACGACAAGGACGTGTTCGTCGAGATCCGCGCCGGTGCGGGCGGCGACGAAGCGGCGATCTTCGCGGGCGATCTCGCGCGCATGTACATGCGCTTCGCCGAGGCGCGCGGCATGAGGGTCGAGCTCGTCTCCGAGAGCGCGAGCGAGGCCGGCGGCTACAAAGAAATCGTGTTCGGCGTCAAGGGCGGCGAGCCGTACCGCTGGCTCAAGCACGAGTCGGGCGTGCACCGCGTGCAGCGCGTGCCCGGCAACCGAAGCGCAAGGCCGCATCCACACGAGCACCGCGACCGTCGCCGTGCTGCCCGCAGGTCGAAGAAGACGTCGAGGTCGAGATCAAGTCCGGTCGACCTGCAGATCGACACGTACAAAGTCGTCGGGCGCCGGCGGCCAGTACGTCAACAAGACCGAGTCCGCGATTCGCATCACGCACGTTCCGACGCGGCATCATCGTGGCCTCGCAGCAGGAGCGCTCGCAGCTGCAGAATCGCGAGAAGGCGATGCAGATGCTGCGCGCGACGCTGCTACGACCGCAAGCGGCGCGAGCAGGAAGAGGCGGTCGGGTCGATGCGCCGCTGCGCAAGTCGGCACGCGGCGACCGCTCCGAGAAGATTCGCACCTACAACTTTCCGCAAGACCGCATCACCGACCACCGGATCAACCGGAGCTTCGGCAACATCCGCGGCGATCATGGACGGCGACCTGGCCACGATCGTCGAGGAGCTCGCTCGCGGACGAGCGCGCCCGGCTGCTGGCCGGCGAAACCGCCGGCGTGACGCATCGGCGACGCGCTACGCTCGCGCGCCGTGCCGCGCATCGCGCCACGTCGAGCGACTCGGCCGCGCGCCGACGCGCTGCTTGCTGCTCGGCACGCGTCTTGGGCGCGACGCGCGCGTGGATCGTCGCGCACGGCGAGACGCGATGCCTCGGCGGCAGACGCCGAGCAGTTCTTCGGACTTGTGCGAGCGCCGCGCCGCGGGCGAGCCGCTCGCCTACGTCCTCGGGAAGCGCGGGTTCTACGGGCGCGAGTTCTGCGTCGAACGAGTCGCGTGCTCGTGCCGCGTCCCGAAACCGAGCATCTCGTCGACGAAGCGATGCGACTTCTGAGCGGTGCCGCGCGACCGTGCGCCGGCGCGTGCTCGACGTCGGCACGGGTCGCGGCGCGATCGCCTGCACGCATCGCGGCCGAGACGCCGACGCCGTCGTCGACGGCGACCGACATGTCGCGCCGCGGCGCTCGAGGTCGCGCGGCGACAACGCGCGCCGCCTGGACGTCGCCGATCGCGTGCCGCTTTCACTGCCGGAGATCTGGCCGAACCGGTGCGCGAGCGAACGCTACGACGTCGTCGTCGCGAACCTGCCGTACGTGCCGACCGAGCGATGTTCCGCGAACGCGCCCGATCCGGTCGTCGTTCGAACCGCGCGCCGCGCTCGACGGCGGCCCCGACGGGCTCGACGCTCTACCGCCGGCTCCTGCCCGCAGCTCCCGGCGCTCGCTCGAACCCGGCGCGCGCTCGCTGCTGCTCGAAGCGGCGCCGCCGACGATTGCACGGCTCTGGTCGACGCTCGTCGCGCGACGGCGCTTCCCGCGGTCGCGCGATCGAGGTCGGCGACGACTACGCGGGTCTCGAGCGCTACGTCGCGGCTGCGAGCCCGGCGCACGCCGGCTCGACAAGGGTTTACTCGGCGACCGGCGCGGTAACGAACGTTAACCGTCCCGAGATGGCGAAGTACATCTTCTTCACCGGCGGCGTCGTTAGTTCGCTCGGCAAGGGCATCACGGCCGCCTCGCTCGGACGGCTGCTCAAGAGCCGCGGGCATCAGCGTTTCGATCCAGAAGCTCGACCCGTACATCAACGTCGATGCCGGCACGATGAACCCGTATCAGCACGGCGAGGTCTTCGTCACCGAAGACGGCGCCGAGACCGATCTCGATCTCGGGCCACTACGAGCGCTTCATCGACGAGAACCTGCACGCGCGCCAACAACGTGACGACCGGGCAAATCTACAACTCGGTCATCGAGAAGGAGCGCCGCGGCGATTATCTCGGCGCGACCGTGCAGGTCATCCCGCACATCACCAACGAGATCAAGGCGCACATCAAGCGCGTCGCCGAAGCGCAGCGGCGCCGACGTCTGCATCGTCGAGGTCGGCGGAACGGTCGGCGACATCGAGTCGCTGCCGTTCCTCGAAGCGATCCGTCAGATGCGCTACGACGTCGGCGACGAGAACGTGATGTACGTGCACCTCACGCTGCTGCCGCACCTCGGCGCCGCCGACGAGCTCAAGACCAAGCCGACGCAGCACTCGGTGCGCGAGCTGCGCGGCGATCGGTATCTCGCCCGACGCGATCGTCTGCCGCACGCAGTCGGCGCTCGCCGATGCCGGTGGAGCTGAAGGAGAAGATCGCGCTGTTCTGCGACGTGCCGCCGAGCGCGGTCGTGCAGAACGGCGACGCGCGCACGATCTATCAAGTGCCGCTCAACCTCGAAGCCGAGGGCCTGGCCGCAGGCGGCGATTCGCAAGCTGCAACCTGCCGGCCGCCGCGCCGCAGCTCGACGACTGGGCGGCGATCGTCGAGCGCATCCTGCATCCGCGCGCGCCGCGTCACGATCGCGCTGGTCGGCAAGTACGTCGAGCTCAAGGACGCGTACATCTCGATCAACGAGGCGCTCGCACCACGCCGGCATCTTTCACGACGCCGCGGTCGAGATCCGGCGCATCGACTCGGAGCTGGTCGAGAACGAGGGCGTCGACGTGCTGCGCGGCGCGCACGGCGTGCTGGTCGCGCCCGGCTTCGGCGCGCGCGGCGTCAAGGGCAAGCTGCGCGCGATCCAGCACGTCGCGCGAGCGCAAGATTCCGTTCCTGGGCATCTGCTACGGCATGCAGCTCGCGTGCGTCGAGTTCGCGCGCAACGTCTGCGGGCTGCCCGAGGCGATGACGAGCGAAGTCGACGAAACGAGCGCCGATCCGGTCATCGACTTCATGCCGGATCAGCGCAATCTCGAGATGTACGGCGGCACGATGCGCTTGGGCGCGTACGCCTGCACGCTGCGAAGCCGGACAGTCTGGCGGCGCGCGCCTACGGCGAGCTGCGAGATCAGCGAGCGCCACCGCCATCGCTACGAGTTCAACAACCGCTACCGCCCGATCTTCGAAGAGCACGGCATGCGGTTCACCGGGCACCACTACGATCGGCAAGACGCGCCTGGTCGAGGTGGTCGAGCTTCCCGCCGACATGCATCCGTGGTTCGTCGCGACGCAGGCGCATCCCGAGTTCAAGTCGCGGCCGAACCGGCCGTCGCCGCTCTATCGCGACTTCATCGGTGCGGCGCTCGACCACGAAGAGCGCATCGAGAGCGACGCGCCGGCGTCGTCGAGGCGGCCGTCCTGGACGCAGGCCTAATCACCGCCGTCGTCCTGACGCGCGACGAAGAGCGCAACCTGCCGCGCGCGCTGACGAGCCTGCCGCGCGGGATGCAGGTCTTCGTGCTCGACGCGTGTTCGCGCGATCACACGGTGCAGTTCGCGCGCGCGCGCCGGTGCGCGACGTCGTTCAGCGCGAGTGGACCGACTTCGTCGACGCGCGGCGCTTCGCGCTGTCGCAGGTCGACGACGCCGTGGACGCTGATGATCGACGCCGACGAGGCGCTCGACGACGTGCTCTGCGACGCGATCTCTACGGCCGCGCCGGCGACGTCGACGGCTACCGCGTGCGGCGCACGACGTATTTTTGCGGCAAGCCGATGCGCGGCTGGCGCGACGAGCCGCTGCTGCGTCTCTTCCGGACCGGATCGCGCGCTCTGACAGGCGCATCCGGCGGCCGGCGAGCGACGCCGCGGTGCACGAGCGCTGGATCGTGCGACGGCCCGGTGCGGCGACCTGCCCGGGACGCTGCTGCACTACTCGTATCCCGACGTCGCGACGTATCGCGTGAAGTACGAGCGCTACACGACGCTCGAGGCGCAAGAGCTGCGCGCGTCGCTCGCGCGCGCCTGCTCGCGGCGCGCGGGTGCGCAGTCCGTGCGCCTGCCTGGCTGCTGTTCGCGCGAGGCGCGCTGCTCGACGGTCCGCGCGGCTGGTACGTCGCGTACCGGTCGGCGCTGTACCCCGCCGTCGCGGCGCGCAAAGCGCTCGCTGCGGTGACGCGCGCCGCGCGTCGGGCTCGACGCGCGGTTGACGCGTCAGCTCTCGGTCGGCATGAAGACCTACGCGCGCGAGCTCGTCGCGCGGCTGCCGCGCGTCGCGCCGGAGTACGCATACGTCGCGTTTTCGCGACGGCGGCAACTTCGGCTGGAGCGAGCAGGTGCGGCTGCCGCTGGCGATGCGCCGCGCGCGACTCGATCTCGTGCACTTCCTCGTCGCTCTACGTTCCGCTTGTCCGTGCCGGTCGCGGTTCGTCGTGACGATTCACGACCTGATTCACCTGCGCTTTCCGCAGTATTTCAAAGCCGAAGGTCGGCCCGTACTATCACACGGTCGTGCGCCGGGCGTGCGCGCGCGCGGCGCGCGTGATCACCGACGACGAGCGAACCGTCGACGATCTCGTAGACGCTGCTCGGCGTCGATCCGACGAAAGGTGCGCGTGATTCCGCTCGGCGTCGGCGAAGCGTTCCTCGCAGCCGACGCCGCAGCCGCACGCGGCCCGCGGCCGTACGTGCTCTACGTCGGCAATCATCGCCAGCACAAGAGACCTGGCGACGCTCTTCGACGCGTGGTCGGCGCTGCCCGAGGCGTGGAACGTCGATCTCTACCTGACCGGGCCCGACGATTTCGGCGGCGAGCTGCAGCGCCGCAGCGTCGAGCGCGCGCGCCATCGTGGCGCTCGGCGACGTGACGACCGGAGACGTCTGGTGCGCTACTACGCGGGCGCGCTGGCGCTGGTGCAGCCGGCGCTGCGCGAGGGCTTCGGACTGCCGATGCTCGAGGCGATGGCCGCCGGCTGTCCGGTGGTGGCGTGCGCAGGATGCGGTGCCGAGTGCGCTCGCCGCGGCGGCGCTGACGTTTCGCGCGCGCGCGACGCCATGGCGTTGCGCGTGCATGCTCGAGCGGCTCGCCGCCGACGACGAGGGTCTGCGCGCGCGATCGGTCAACTGCAGGCGCAAAGATCGCGCGGGAGCTCACGTGGGATCGCTGCGCGCGGGCGACCGCCGACGTCTATCGAGAGGTGCTGGAGGAAGCGTGAAACGGGGTCTTGGCGCTGCTCGCGCTGCTGTTGCTGGGGGCGCAGCCGAAGCCGATCACGATCGTCATCAACGGCGACACGCTGTCGCTCGATCCGCCGCCCGCGTTTCGAGGGCAGCCTGCTGTTCGTGCCGGTGCGGCGCACGATCGAGGCGCTCGGGGCTGCCGTTCGTCCAGACCGGCAAGCACATCGCAACGCAGATCGGCGCGAAGACGGTCGACGCTCACGATCGGCAGCCGCGTGGCTGCAGATCGACGGCCAGGACGTGACGCTGGTCGCACCGCCGCTGGAGATCAAGGACGTCCTATACGTGCCGCTGCGATTCTTCACCGACGTGCTCGGGCGCACAGGCGCGCTTCGACCGACAGACCAACTCGGTGACGATCGTCGCGCAGCTCGTCGGCGCTCGGCGAGCGGCTTCGTGACGGTGAACAACGGCTTTCGAGCGGTTCGGTACGGTCGCGGCGGTCGACGTGCTATCGGATCCGCCGACGATAACGCTGCAGTATCAACGGCGGCGTCAAGACGATTCCGCATTGCGCCCAATGCGACGATCGACGTGCAGGACGTCAACGTGAACGTCACGTCGCCGGGCGAACTGGTCGACATGCGGCCGGGCGACTTCGCGCGCGTGCGAGATGCGCAAGGACGGGCGCGTCCAGCGCATCGTCGACGAGTACGGCTCGCGCAACGGGCACATCGTCGCGATCGGACGCAGTCAGTTCGTGCTGGGCGACGGTCAGGTCATCGGCCCGGGCCGCACGACCGAGATCTCGCTCAACGGCAAGGCCGCTTCGTTCGAGCGATCTGCGTCCCGACGACCAGGTGACCGTTCGCTACAACGTCGAGACCAACGAGGTGCGCGAGATCCTCGCGAGCCGGGTAGTCGCCAGCGGGCCCGCCGGCAGCGGTTCAGCCGTGCGGATCGATCAGCGTCGACAGCGACGCGAACCATCCGCTGCGCGCCGGCGACACGATTCACGTGACGCTGCGCGGGACGCTCGGGCGGCTCGGCGACGTTCGACATCGGCTCGGACGTGGTCGATCAGGCGATGCAGCAGCGCTCGCCCGGCGTCTACGACGGCAACTACACGATTCCGCGCGGCGCGAACTTCGACGACGTCGCGCTGATCGGCCGGCTTACGGTTGCCGGCGCAACCGCGCAGGCGCCGGCCGCGCAGACGGTCTCCGCATCGAGCATCGCGACCGGGCATCGCCGACTTCGCGCCCGACGCCGGCGCGACCGTCAACACCAACCGGCCGGCGGTGTACGCGGCCTTCGCGGCCGACGCCGTGCCGGTGAACCCGTCGAGCGCGCTGCTCTGGATCAACGGCCGCGACGTGACCTCGGAGTGCGTTCGCACGGCGCAGTTCATTCAGTACCTGCCGTCGTATGCGTATCCCGACGGGCCGGGTTCACGTGACGGTGCGCGTTGCCGACCAGGCCGGCAACACGACGACGAAATCGTGGACCTTCACGATCAAGACGCATTAATGGACGACTGCATTTTCTGCAAGATCGCGAGCGGCGAGATTGCGCGCGAAGATCGTCTATCGCGACGACGACGGTCGCTCGCGATCGAAGATCTCAATCCGCAGGCGCCGTCGCATCTGCTCGTGATGCCGCGCGGTGCATTACGCGTCGATCGTCGAGCGCTGGCGGACGACGGCGCGCTCGCGGCGAAGCCTGATGACGGTGGCCGCCCGGCTCGGCAAGCGAACGCGGGGGCGACGGCGGATTCCGTCTGGTCGTCAACACCGGCCCCGACGGCGGACAAACCGTCGGCCACGTGCACGTTCACGTGCTCGCCGGGCGCCCGCTGACCTGGCCGCCCGGCTAGCGATTTGACGCCCCCGCGACCCCTATGTTAGGCTACGTCGAGGCCCCTTCGGGGGCCTAATTTTTCGTGCTTGTCATCCTGAGCGTAGGCGCGGAGCGCCGTAGCCGAAGGACGAGCACGCCGAAAGGGGGGTCGTCAACGAATGGAAGTCCGCATCGCACCGGGCGAAACGATCGAGAGCGCGCTGCGCCGCTTCAAGAAGGCCACCCAAAAGGCCGGGATCCTGGCCGAGGCGCGCAAGCACGAGCACTACGAGAAGCCGAGCGTTCGCCGCAAGAAGAAGTCCGCCGCGGCGCGCAAGCGCCGCGCCTAGCGCGCGCCGTCAATGGGAACGCTCAAAGACCGCATCGCCTCCGATCTGAAAGAGGCGATGAGCGCGCGCGACCAGCTTGCGTATCGACACGCTGCGGTCGGCGCTTTCCGGCTTCATCTACAAGCGGACCGAGAGCGGCCGCGAACTCTCCGACGCCGACGAGCTCGACGTCGTGCGCCGCCTGGTGAAGCAGCGCGGCGACTCGCTCGCGGAGTTCGAGAAGGCCGGCCGCGCCGATCTGGCCGATAAGGAACGCGCCGAGCGCGAGATCCTGCATCGCCTATCTGCCGCCGCAGCGCTCCGCCGCCGAAGATCCGCGAGATCGTCGCAGAGCGTGCTGGCCGAGCTGCCCGCCGATTCGCGCAACGCGGGCGCCGTGATGAAGGTCGTCATGCCCCAGCTCAAGGGCCTGGCCGACGGCAACCTGGTGCGCCAAATCGTCACCGAGGAGCTCGCAACGTAGCTCCCGCGCCACGGGCGTAACCTTCGGGCCCGCCCAAAGGTAGCAACCGGCATGAAGGGATTGCGGCTGCCGGCTCTGATTTCGTCCGGCCTTTTATTCTGCGGCCTCGCCGGGCTCGTCGCGCACGCTCAAGTGGGGCGCCCCGTGGTCGTCGTTCCGATCACGGGAACGGTGGACGACGGAATGGCCCATCTGGTCGAGCGCTCCGTGGACGAAGCTAATCGAAATCACGCGCGGGCGATCGTTCTCGACGTCAACAGCCCCGGCGGCCTGGTCTCGGCCGCGTTCGACATTCGCGACGCGCTCTTCAGCGCGCAGGAGCCGGTCTATCGCCTACGTCGGCGAGCGCGCGTACTCGGCGGCGGCGCTGATCTCGCTCTCGGCCAATCGCATCGTGATGGCGCCGGGGGCGTCGATCGGCGCGGCCGAGCCGATTCCGGCGCACGGCGTCAAGATGATCTCCGGCCTGCGCGGCGAGTTCGAATCGACTGCGCAGCGCAACCATCACGACGCCAGATCGCCGGAGCGATGGTCGATAAGAACGTCGATCTGCCACGCTACAAGCGCGTCGGGCGCGATTCTCACGCTCAACACCGACGACGCCGTTGCGCTCCGGCATCGCGATCGCGCACGGCGCCGTACGCTCGACGCCGCGCTCGCGCAACTCGATCTCGCGGGCGCCCCGCGCGTCACCGAGTCGTTCACGTGGGGCGAGCAGCTCGCGCGCTTCGCCACCGATCCCGCGGTGAGCGGACTGCTGCTCACGCTCGGCATGCTCGGACTGCTCGATCGAGATGCAGACGCTGCACGGCATCGCCGGGTCTGATCGGCGTCGGCGCGCTCGCGCTGTTCTTCGGAACGCACGTCTACGCCGGATTCTCCAACGGCTTCGTCGCTGGTGCTGGCCGTGCTGGGCCTCGTCGGCATTCTCTGGGAACTGCACGTCGTACCGGGACACGGGTTGCCGGGCATCTTGGGAGTCGGTGCGCTGTTCGTGGCGGTGTTGCTGGGCCTTCGGGCTGCCATTCTTCTTCGTCGGCATCGAGACGATGGCGACGGCGATCGTGCTGACGGTCATCGTGCTTCACGCTGGTCGTGCGCGCGGTGCCGCAGAATGCCTGGGCGCACCGGCTGGCGCTCGCGGCGGCGCAAGGCCCCGACTACGTCGCCAGCGCCGACCACCGCAGCCTGCGCGGCCGCGCGGGCACGGCGGCCAGCTTATCTGCGTCCGGCCGGCATCGCCTCGATCGACGGCCAGCGAGTTGACGTCCTGACCGAGGGTGAGTTCATCGCGCAGGGAACACCGATCCGAGTCGTGCGCGTAGAAGGTGCACGCATCTTCGTCGAGCCCAGTCGCTCGCATAGGAGCAGTACATGGATTGCCGTCAGCGGCGCGATCATCATCATCATCCTGATCATCGCGTTCTTCTGCGTTTCTCTATTACTTCCCGATCGGTTTGTGGATCCGCACCATCGCCGCCGGCGTTCCGCTCGGCATCATCGCGCTCGTGCGCATGCGCCTCATCGGCATTCCGCCGAGCGTCATCGTCACCAACTACGTGCGCGCCCGCAAGGCCGGGCTGGATCTGACCGTCGATCAGATGCAGTCGCACTATCTGGCCGGCGGCAACGTCGAGAACGTGACGCTCGCGATGATCGCCGCGCAGCGCGCGCAGATTCCGCTCGAGTGGCAGCGTGCCGCGGCGATCGATCTGGCCGGGCCGCAACGTGCTCGAAGCGCTGCAGACGTCGGTGAATCCGAAGGTGATCGAGACGCCCATCTTCCAAGGCGTCGCGCAGAACGGCATTCAGCTCAACGTCAAGGCGCGAATCACCGTGCGCAGCAATCTCGACCGCTACGTCGGCGGCGCCGGCGAACCGACGATCATCGCGCGCGTCGGCGAAGGCGTCGTCTCGGCGGTCGGCGCCGCGATCGACCACAAGGAAGTGCTCGAGTATCCCGACCGCATCAGCAAGGCGGTGCTGGCGAAGGGGCTCGACGCGGGAACCGCGTTCGAGATCGTCTCGATCGACATCGCCGACGTCGACGTCGGCAAGAACATCGGCGCCGAACTGCAGACGAGCCAGGCCGAGGCCGACCGGCGCATCGCGCAGGCGAAGGCGGCAGAACGGCAGTACGCGGCGCTGGCGGCCGAACAGGAGCAGAAGGCCGAGACGCAGGCAATGCGCGCCAAGGTCGTCGAGGCCGAGGCCACGATCCCGCAGGCGATCGCCGAGGCGTTCTCGCAGCGGCAACCTCGGCGTGATGGATTACTACCGGCTGAAGAACGTGCAGGCCGACACCGAGATGCGTTCCTCGATCGGCGCCTCGACCGAGAGCGCCGACCGACGCGCAGCAGCCGCCGCCCGCTCGCGGGACCGCCCGCTAAGTAAGGCCGCAGCGATGCGTGACGTCGGGATCCTCGTCTGGGTCGTTCTGCTGGTCGTCGGGCGTGACTCGGGAGCATCGTCTCGAGCCTGCGCAAGGCGGCCCAAGCCCAGGCGCCAGGCGCGCCCCGGACCGGCCCCGTCCCGCACGCCGCCCGCCGCCACCGTGCAGGTCCAGGCCGGCGCTGCCCGACTGGGCCCAGCCAGGTCGTCGCGGCCATGCCGCAGCCTCCCGCGGCCAGGCCGCCGCCGCCCGCGGCCAAGCCGCGCCGCCGCCCCGCCGCCGGCCGCCCGCGCCGCACCGCTCGAGCCAGTTGCCGGAGCACGCGGCGCTCCCGCGCCAGACGCCGCAGGCGGCATTTCTTTGCCGGCAAGGGCGAGCTCGTGCGGGCCGTCATCGCGGCCGAGGTGCTCGGCAAGCCCTCGCAGCTTGCAACGACGAATACGTTCGGGCGTTGACCGCCCAACGATCCATCGACCTCGACGATCTCTCCGATCGCGTGCGCCTCTTCGGAGAGTACGATCGCAATCTCTCGGCGATCGAGTCCTCGCTCGACGTTGCGGTTCATGCGGACGGCGACCGTTTGTTGCTGGCCGGCGAGGATGCCGCGGTGCGAGCGCGCCGAGGGCGTGGTGCGGCGCGTGCTCGAGGCGGCCGTCGGCGGCGCGCACATCACGCCCGACGACGTCGCGCTGGCGCTCTCCGACGCGCAGACGCGTCGAGCGCTCCGCGGCGCTGCCGAGCGACGCTGCTGCGCACGCATCGCGGCCGCGAGATTCGTCCGCGAACGGCCGGTCAGCGCGAGTTCGTGCACGCCATCGAAGCGTCGACGCTGACGTTCGGCATCGGGCCGGCCGGCACCGGAAAGACCTATCTCGCCATCGTGATGGCGGTGCGCGCGCTCAAGCGCCGCGAGATCGCGCGCATCGTGCTCTCGCGCCCCGCCGTCGAAGCCGGCGAACGGCTCGGCTTTCTTCCGGGCGATTTGCGCGAAAAAGTTCGACCCCTATATGCGCCCGCTGTTCGACGCGCTCAACGACCTGCTCGACGACACCGTCGTCAACAAGTACCTGGAGCGCGGCACCCTCGAGGTGGCGCCGCTGGCGTACATGCGCGGACGCACGCTCTCCGACGCGTTCGTGATTCTCGACGAAGCGCAGAACGCGACCGACGACCAGCTGAAGATGTTCCTGACGCGCCTGGGCAGCGGCTCGAAGATGGTCGTCACCGGCGACGTGACGCAGATCGACCTGCCCGCGCGGGCAGCGCAGCGGGTTGCGCGCCGCCGCGCACCGCCTGCGCGACATCGGCGACGTCGGCATCGTGGAGCTCGACGAAACCGACGTCGTGCGTCACCCGCTGGTCGCGAAGATCGTGCGCGCCTACGCCGCCCGCAAACCGCGTGATCTATTACCGCAACGACGTGCGGCGCAGCGGCGTCGACGGACGCGCGCTCGTCGCGACGGCGAAGCGGCTGCTGGTCGGCCCTCGGCGAGCGCCGGCTCGGCGCTCTCGCTCTCGCTCGTGGGCGACGCCGCGATCCGCGCGCTCAACCGCGAGTATCGCGGCAAAGACCGCGCGACCGACGTGCTGAGCTTTCCGCTCGGCGGCGCAGCCCGGCGAGCCGCCGAGCGGATGCTCGGCGACGTCGTGATCTCGGTCGACACCGCGCGGCGCCAGGCCGCAGAGTACGACGCGACCGCTGCAGCGCGAGATCTACCGGCTGCTGATCCACGGCATGCTGCACCTCACGGGCCACGATCACCTGCGAGCGCGACGAGCGGCGCGTGATGGAGCGCGAGGAGCGCCGCCTGGCCGACGCGATCGCACTTCCCTGGCCGTACGACGCGCGACGCTGATGCACCATCCGATCGACGACCGCGGCAGGCGCCCGTCGACGCAGGCGCGGCCAAGGCGAGCCGCACTACTTGCCGATCGAGCGCAGCCGCATCCTGCGGTCGTTCCACCACGCGTTCGAAGGCATCATCTACGCGACGCGCACGCAGCCGAACATGCGCGTGCACTTCGTCATCGCGGCGCTGGTGCTGCTCGCGACGCTGGTGCTGCGTCTCGAGCGCTTCTACGTCGTCGCGACCGTCGCGCTCATCGCGCTCGTGCTGAGCCTCGAGCTGGTGAACACCGCCATCGAGTCGATCGTCGATCTGCTGACCGTCGCGCACCATCCGCTTGCCAAGAGCGCGAAGGACGCCGCCGCCGGTGCGGTGCTCGTCGCCGCGGTCGGCGCCGCGCTGTGCGGCTACCTGATCTTCTATCAAGGCATCATCAGCGGCGGCGAGCGCGTCTTTGCAGGCGGTGCAGGCGGTGCCGGCGAACGTGGCGCTGATCGCGCTCGCGTCGTCGCGATCGCGACGATCTTCGCCAAGGCCTGGGTCGGCCGCGGTTCGGCGCTGCAAGGTGGTGCCGTCTCGGGGCACGCGGCGCTCGCCTTCGCGGTCGCGACGCTGCTGGCGTTCTTCTATCAGAAGCCGCTCGCCGCGATCCTCGCGTACTTCGTGGCGTTTCTCGTCGCCCAGAGCCGCGTCGAGGCGCGGATCCACCGCCCTTCGAGGTGCTCTGGGGCGCGGTGCTCGGCACGCGTCGTCGCCCTGGCGATCTACGTGCTGGTGCGGCCGCACGTTATGCTATAATGGCGCCGACTTGAACTACGCGACCCCGCTCGAAGTAGCCCGGGAAGCCTCCCGTACCAGATCGCCGCGCTCGATCGTGCTCGTCCTCCTGGCGGCCTTCTTCGCGGCCTGTGAGGCCGCCCTCGTTTCGGTCTCGCGGCTGCACGCCCGGGCCCTGGCCGAGCGGCGCGTGCGCGGCGCCCGCAACCTGCAGGACATGGTCGACGACAAGACCGCCTTCCTCACGTCGGTGCTGGTCGGGAACACGATCGTGCTGCTGGCCGCCGACTCGCTGGCCACGTACCTCGCGATCTCGCTGAAGGTGCCATGCGGCGCGGTGCTCTCGACGATCGTCATGACCGCGATCTTCCTGCTCTTCGGCGAGATCATGCCGAAGACGGTGGCGACCGGCGACAGCGAGCGCTGGGCGCTGCGCCTCGCGCTGCCCGATGCGGTGCGCCGCCTACGTGCTGACGCCGATCGCGCGCACGTTCCAGGTCGTCACCGACCTGCATCCTCCGGCTCTTCGGCATCAAACACGCTCATCGTCCGTACGTCACCGAAGAGGACATTCGCGCGCTCGTCAACGTCGGTGCCGAACAGCGCGTGATCGAAGAGCAGGAGCGCGAGATGATCCACTCGGTGATGGAGTTCGGCGACACGATCGTCCGCGAAGTGATGAAGCCGCGCCCCGAGATGGTGGCCGTTTCGATCGACGACTCGCCGCGCCGCGTGCTCGACGTCGTGATCGCCGAAGGCTACTCGAAGCTGCCGGTCTATCAGGAGTCGAAGGACGACATCGTCGGCGTCGATTCACGATCGCGAACTGCTCATCGCGCTCGCCAACGGGTCGCTCGCGCACACCGGCGTGCGGTCGCTGATGCGGCCGGCCGTGCACGTTCCGGAGACGAAGAAGATCGCCGACCTGCTGCGCGAGATGCAGCGCGACAAGTTCTCGCTGGCCATCGTCGTCGACGAGTACGGCGGCACGGCCGGCCTGGTGACGATGGAAGATCTGCTCGAAGAGATCGTCGGCGAGATTCGCGACGAGCACGACGAAGACGAGCAAGAGCCGATCTACGTCGTCTCCGACACCGAAGCCGTCGTCGAAGCGGGGACGAACATCGAGGACGTCAACGCAAAGCTCGGCACCCAGTTGCCCACCGAAGACTTCGAGACGATCGGCGGCTACACGGTGGGCCTCTTCGGCCGGCTTCCGAACGAGGGCGAGGAAATCGAGGGCGCCGACCACACGCGCCTGCGCGTCGATCGCACGCGCGGCCGCCGCATTCTAGCCGTGCGTATCTATTACAACGGCAGCGTCGACCGATCGCAGGAAGACAGAGGACGCCGACGCAGCAGCGCGCCTATAAGACGCGCGGCGTCGTGCTGCGCGGCGCGGCAGCTCGGCGAGGCCGACCGCATCGTGACGCTCTTCACCAGCGAGCGCGGAAAGCTCGACGCCGTGGCGAAGGGCGTGCGCCGAGCGCGCAGCCACTTGGCCGGACGGCTCGAGTTCGCGAACGAGTGCGCGTTCCTGATGCACCGCGGCCGTTCGCTCGACGTGATCGTCTCGGCCGAGATCGTGCACGCCGTGTGGGCGCGCCTCGTCGAACCCGAGCGCTTTGCCGTCGCCGCGGTGGTGGCCGAACTCGTCGACGCGTTCTGCGAACCCGATCTCGCGATGCCCGACGTCTACGCGCTGCTGACCGGCGCGATCGCCGCCGTTGCGCGACGCGCCGGTCCCGCGCGCGCTATTGCCGCGCTTCTCATTGCGCTTGCTCGAGATGCTGGGGCTCGCGCCGCCGATGGAGGCTGCGTGCGCTGCGGCGACGCCGCTGCCGGCGGGTGCGGCGTGGCTCGACGCCGAGGCGGGCGGCCTGGTCGACGACGGGCTGCCGCGAGCGCTGGCGCGACCTGCCGGAACTCGCGCCGCTGCGATCGCGAGAACCTCCGCGCCCTCGCGCAGCCGAAGGGCGCCGCGGCGGCGCTGCGCGCGACGCCCGCGGCGGCCGCGGCCGTCGACGAGCTCGTCGCGCATCACCTCGGGAAGCGGCCGAAGGCGCTCGCTCATCTCGACTGCGCTCGGAGCGTAGCGCGTGTTCATGGCGCTCGACGTCGGCAGCAAGCGTATCGGCGTCGCCGTCGCCGATCCAAGCGCGACGTTCGCGCTGCCGGTGGCGACGATCGAGCGCACCAACCGGCGCGCGGATCTCGCGACCGTCAAGGAGTACGTCGACTCGTACGGGATTCGCGAGCTCGTCGTCGGCGATCCGATCACGCTGCGCGGCGAACGCGGTCTCGCCGCCGCGACGATCGACGCGTTCGTGGAGGACCTGCGCGGCGTCTTCGATGGCGCGATCCACCGCGTCGACGAGCGCCTGACCACCGCGCAGGCGACCAAGGGGCTCATCGCCGCGGACGTCTCGCGGAAGAAGCGGCGCGAGGTCGTCGATCGTATGGCCGCCGCCCTTATTCTCGAGTCGTTTCTCGCCCGGCGCAACCGCGGCGCGTGAGGATCCTGCGCGCGATCGCGGCTGCGGCCGGCGTCGCGGTGCTCGTTGTGGCCGTCGCGGCAGGCTGGGCGTGGTACGCGATCTACGTCGAGCGCACGCATCCCGTGGCCGTTACGCAGATCGTCGTCGATCGGGGCAGCGACGTTCGGCCGGGTCGCGCGTCAGCTGGCCGAACGCGGCATCATCAGCAACGTGCTGACGTTTCGCGCGCTCGCGCGCCTGCGCGGTCAGGAGGTCGACGTCCGCGCCGGCGAGTACCGCTTCGAGCCGCATCTTACGCAGGACGAGGTGCTGCGCGCGCTGGTCACCGGGGGCGCCCAGGTGGCCGTCTGGGTGACGTCCCCGAAGGATTCACCGCGGCACAGATCGCCGGCCGCCTGCAGAGCGCCGGCGTCGGGCCGGCTGGCGGCGTTTCGGCAGCGACTTCATGCGCGAGCGGATCGTCGTCGACGGCGCCCGCACCGTCAACCTCGAGGGCTTTCTCTTCCCGAGCACGTACCTCGTGCCGCTTGGGGCCTCACCGTCAGCCAGGTTGCCGCGATGTTCACGGCCGAATTCTTCAAGCAGCTCCCCGCGCGACGCTGCGGCCCGCGCGCGCGCGCTGCGCGTCACCGTGCCGCAGGCGATCACCGTGGCGTCGTTGGTCGAACGCGAGGCGAAGAACGACGGCGACCGTCCGAAGATCGCACGCGTGATCTATAACCGGCTGCGGCTGCGCATGCCGCTGCAGGTGGACGCCGCGATCGAGTACGCGCTTCCCGAGCACAAGACGCAGCTCTCGTTCGCGGACCTGAAGATCGACTCGCCGTACAACACCTACGTGCACCAAGGCCTGCCGCCGACCCCGATCGCCAATCCGGGTCGGCCGTCGCTGGACGCCGCGTTGCATCCGGCGGCGAGCGACGAACTCTACTACGTCTACTGCGGCGGCGGCCGGCACGCGTTCGCGACGACCCTCGCGCAGCATCAGGCCAACGTCGCGCGGTGCCTTCAATGACCACGTCGGGCAACGGCGACGGCGAGCAGCCGCACGGGCCGCTGGAGGTGGGCGACGTGCTGCACATCGCGACCAAGGACGGAGCGACGCTGCCGTTCGAGGTCGTCGGCATCCTGGAGGACCCCGACGACGGCCGCAACTATGCGGTGTTGCTCAACGAGACCGAGGATCGCACCGACGGCGAGTTCATCGTGACCGACCTCGATGGCAACCTGTTGGAGGACGCGCGGCTGGCGCAGGAGATCGTGGACGATTTTCTGCTGCACGCCGAGGAGGACGAGTGAGGATCCTGTTCCTCTCCGCCAGCGTCGGCGTGGGACACCTCTCCGCAGCCAATGCCGTCGGCGCCGCGCTGCACGACATCGACCCGAACGCCCGCACGCCGGTCTTCGATTCGTATAAGTACGCCGCGCTCGTGGTTTCACGCGTCGTCTCCGACGGGTACCTGCGCATGGTGAAGACGATTCCGCAGATGTACCGGTACATCTACGATCGAGCCGAGCGCGCGACCGAGGTGGGACGCTTCCGCACGTGGGCGCATCAGTTCACCGCCAGCAACCTTCGGCCGCTGTTGCTGCGCGAGCGCCCCGATGCCGTGGTCTGCACGCACGCGTTTCCGTGCGGCGCGATGGCCGAATACAAGCGCGAGTTCCCCGACGCGCCGCCGGTGGTCGGCATCGTGACCGACTTCGCGGTGCACGGGTTCTGGATTCACGACAACATCGATCGATACGTCGTCGCTACCGACGCGATGCGCGCGACGCTCGTGGCGCGCCGCGTGGCGGCGGATCGGATCTTCGTCACGGGCATCCCCGTGCGGCGCGAGTTCGCGCCCGGCACGGAGCCGCGCGCGGCGCTGCGCGAACGATTGGACCTGCCCAACGATCGCTACGTCGCGCTGCTGATGGGCGGCGGACTCGGCATCGCGCCCCTCGAACGCATGCTGCGCGTTTTGGACGCGGTACGCGCTCCGCTCGCGGCGGTCGTCGTCGCAGGGCGAAACTCGCGGGTTTCGCGCCGGCTCTCACAGACCGCGGATGCCGTGAACTACCCGGTGCGCGCGCTGCGCTTCGTCGAAAACGTGTACGACTACATGCACGCGGCCGACGCGTTCGTGACGAAGCCGGGGGGCCTGAGCACGGCCGAGGCACTGGTTGCGCAGGTGCCGATGGTGCTGTGCAAGCCGCTGCCGGGCCAGGAGGAGCGCAACGCACGCGTCTTGGTCGAGGCGGGCGCGGCGGTCCGGACGCGGCGCGTCGACGATCTGCCCGGCGCGCTCGAAGGGGTGTTGACCGAGCCGCGGCGCCGCGAACGGATGGTTGCAGCCGCTCGACGCCTAGGGCGTCCGGATGCCGCGGGTGAAGCGGCCTCGATGATTGCACGGTTGATCGAGCTGCGGAAGGAGGTCGTCGCGTGAATCTGCCCTCGTCGCGCGCCTACGCCGGTTGGCTCGCGCTGGCGCGCGTGCTCACGGGCGTTATTTGGTTGACGCACGGCGTCCCGAAGTTTCTGCACAGCGACCGATTCATGCCGCCCGGCGGCTTCTTCGCGACGTATTTGCAGAAGGGGCTGGCGTCTGCAACCGGGCCGTATCACGACTTTCTCGCGAACGTCGTGCAGCCCAACGCGGGGATCTTCGCGGAGCTCGTGCGCCTGGGCGAAGTATGCGTGGGCATCTCGCTGGTGCTGGGGCTCGTGACGCGCCTGGGCGGCGTGGTCGGCGTGCTGCTGCCGCTCAACTACCTCGCCGCGCGTGGCGGACTGGGCAGTTTCAGCGCGTGGGGGTCGCTCGACGGATGCATCATGCTGCTGTCGGCACTCAACGTGGTGTTGCCGACGGGACGCGTTGCGGGGATCGATGCGTTGATGACGCGC
Source organism: Vulcanimicrobiota bacterium (assembly GCA_963711625.1). Classification (GTDB taxonomy): domain Bacteria; phylum Vulcanimicrobiota; class Vulcanimicrobiia; order Vulcanimicrobiales; family Vulcanimicrobiaceae; genus Cybelea. Next base: position 2,307,008 of record OY970207.1, on the reverse strand, counting down.
CGGACGCCTCGCCGGCAGACGGTCAAGGCCGAGGTCGTGCCCGAGCCGCCGATGCGCGGTCCGACGGCCCCACCCTAACCAAGGGGGTACACGGCCCGTTTAGCTCGGGTGGCCCTTGCTGGCTCCATTCCTCGACGTTGCGGTCGAACCGTCAAACGACGAGGCGTACTGGACGCTGAGGGTTCTTCCATCTTTGCCGACGGCATCGTCGAGAGCTTTCACGACGTGAAATACTGCGGCTAACATAAGTATGTCGAACGTCCTGCGCAGGTTCGGGTTATCGAGGACGACGGTCGCGCGTTCCAAGTCGTTTACGGCACGCGCGTTGTGCAGTCGGACCATTTCGCCAATGATCGTGGAGTCGATGTACGTCACGTCGCTGAAGTCTAAGACAAGGCGAGGGGCGTGCGCGACGGAGTCGAAGGCGGCTCGGAGCTGATCCCTGTACGCAACGTCATACTCGCCGCTAAAGACCATGACCGTGGTGTCCACAGGATGGTCGACCCGCCCGTTTATGGACATCTTCCGAGTGCTCCCTTCCGACCCAAGCGTAGCGCCTGTAGGCCGCGAACTTCTGTACGGTTTTAGGCTTAAGCAGCAGGCAGGTGGGCAACCGGAGCCGTCGCTATGCGAGTTTTCGTTCATAAGTGAGCTAAAGGCACCCCACCCGACGGGGTGAATCGCGAGCTTCTCCCGAAATCAAGTCGTACTCGACCGCATCTCGTGATCGCGTGCGCCGGCCGGGCGGCGTCCTCATAGGCCCTCTGCCCGCCCCTTATCGAGAAACGCTCTCAATCGCCGGCGTCTATGGACCGGCAGAGACGAGTATCTCGATGGCCACGTCGCTGGCGGCACGTCATCCCACGGGCAACCTTTTTTTGGACCATCTGCCGGAAGGCGTCATGAAAGTGTTGCAGCCGTCTCTAGGAACCGTTTCGCTAAGACACGGCGAACTGATCAATGACGATCAAAGCCCCACGGACCGCGTGCTATTTCCGATCAACAGCATTATCTCGGTCGTCCTCGGTATGTCTAACGGCGATACAGCCGAGGTTGGAATCATCGGCCGCGAAGGCATGAACGGGTTAGCGCTCGTTCTAGGGCAAGCGGCGGTCAACCAACGCAGCATCGTGCAGGTGCCGGATAGCGCGAAATGTATGTCCGTCGATGATTTTCGTTCCGCGCTCGAAAGCGAACCTGACCTAAGGGCCTATGCGCTGCGTTACGCCCAGGCGGTGCTGCTTTCGTCGGGCCGGCTCAGCGCTTGCAACGCCCTGCACCCGACGAGCGAACGCTGCGCTCGATGGCTCTTAATGGCGCACGACCGGGTGGGCGGAAGCCCGGTGCCGTTAACGCAGGAGTTTCTTGGCCAGATGCTCGGCGTGCGGCGTGCCAGCGTTGCCGTGGCGGCATCTGAGCTGCAGACCGCCGGTTTTATCTCATACTCGAGAGGCCATATTAACATCAACGATCGAGCGGGCTTAGAGTCCGCCTCTTGCGAGTGTTACGACGCCATGGAATACGAATGGCAAAGCACGATGAGCTACAGCCCTCGCGACGGACGATCGGGAAACCGTAAGCCCGCCATCGGGACACCGTCTTAGACCCCCGCGCCTTCGCTGCCCTGACGGCCAAGCGGCGCGAGCAACCCGGCACGGACCTCGCCGAGGGCAGAGGGAGCGGCCGCCCCGTGATAAAATCGTGCAACGCTGGAGAGGTGGCCGAGCGGCTGAAGGCGGCGGTTTGCTAAACCGTTATACGATGTAAAGTCGTATCGAGGGTTCGAATCCCTCCCTCTCCGAAGTCGCACCAAGCCGAGACGCGCGGTCGTAGCTCAATTGGATAGAGCAACAGGCTACGAACTTGTAGGTTGGGGGTTCGAGTCCCTCCGACCGCGATTCTCTCTCGGCGCCGCGCTACTGCTCGTCAACGGGCTCGTATTCGTCGGCCATCGGCTCGTTCAGGAAATACTCTCGCGAGTATTTCGAGGTGAACGGTGTGAACGGTCGCGGCTGCTGCGTGAAGTCGAAGCTGTCGATGAGGCTGTTGGCGCGCGCATCCGTATAGCCCGCCGAGGCCGGGCCGATCTGCGGAAGGTTGAAGACGTCTTCCATAAACCGCAGGATGCTGCCGTACTCGTACTGCGTGTGGGAGACATAGGGACGCGACGACGTGCCCCGCTTCGAGTACGGGGAGATGATCAGGCACGGCACGCGCTCGGCGAGCCCGCGAAAATCGAGCTGCGGGGGCACGGCGTTGTCGAACCATCCGCCCCAGTCGTCCCAGATAACGACGATAGCCGTTGAGTCCCAGTCGGGACTCTCGCCGATCGCGTTGACGATGCTAGCCACCCACGACGGACCCTTGTCGGTGTGCGCGCCGGGGTGGTCTGAGTTCTTATGGTTCGGGGTAACCCAAGTAACCTGGGCCAAGTCGCCGTTTGGAACGTCTTGGAGGATGCGCTTCTCGGGTGCGATGATGTCGGTGTCCCAGTCGGGACCGTTGCGCGTATACGAGATCGCCTCGAACGGCGACCAGATACCGGCCTTGAACACCTTCGTCACGTAGTATTTCCAGGAAACGCCGCCGGCGTCGAGCACCTCGGCCATCGTATTGAACTGCGTGAAACACGGGAAGGGGCCGTTCCCCCGGCCCACGTTGCGGTTCGAGTCGACGAGCGAGCTCAGCGTGCCCGGCGGAGAGTCGCAGTCGTTCGGGCTGTGGGTCGGATAGTTCACCTGAGCGTGCGTCGGGTCCATGTTGTCGGTGCCGGCCACGGCCGTCAGGTGGGCGGTATAGCTGCCGCCGAACTCGGTGGGGAACATTTCGTCGGCTAAGACGTATTGCCGAGCCATGTCCCAATACGGTTGCACCTGGGAACGTTCGACGTAGGCGTAGGCCGCAAAGTTGTCTCCGGGGCCGGTATGAAAGCCGTCCATCTTGCCCCTGTGCCATCCGGTGATGCCCGCCTCCCAATTATGGGGGAGGTTCGTATTGGTCTGAAAGGTCGTCTGATGAAGCGTCACCTTGACGCGCCGATGTGAATCCGGGCGAATCGCGTAGCCGTACGACGGCGCGTTCGCGCCCGGATAACCGGAGAAGAAATTCTCCAACGTGCGGTTTTCTTGAATGATCACCACCACGTGCTGGATGTATTGGCTCGCAGTCGTCTTCTTGAGCGGTGCGCCGAACGTACCGGGGAGCGCCGGCAGCGCTCCCGGCGCCGCGCTCGGGCCCGACGAGCATCCGGCGGTGACTCCAAGCAACGCGAGAACTACGAGGGGCCTAGCTCCCATGAAACTCCTCCGAAAAGTAGATACAACGGACTACTGATCGTCCACGGGCTCGTTCGACGGCGGCTGGTTGAGAAAGACCTCCCTCGAGTAGTTCGTGGTGAACGGTGTGAAGGGCCGCGGCTGCTGCGTGAAGTCGAAACTGTCCGTCAGGCTATTAGCTCGTGCGTCCGAGTAGCCCGCCGAGGCCGGCCCGATGTTGGGCAGATTGAAGACGTCTTCGATGAAGCGCAGCGTGCTGCCGAACTCGTACTGCGTGTGCGAAACGTAGCTCCCCGACGTGCCGGTCTGCTTGGTGTAGGGCGAGATGATCAGGCACGGCACCCGGATCGCCAGGCCACGGAAGTCGAGCTGCGGCGGAGCGGCGTTGTCGTACCATCCGCCCCAGTCGTCCCAGATGACGACGATGGCCGTGGAGTCCCAGAACTTGCTCTCACCGATGGCGTTGACGATGTTGGCAACCCACGACGGGCCCATATCGCTGTGCGCGCCGGGATGGTCGGAGTTCTTATGATTCGGCGTCACCCACGTCACTTGAGCTAGGGTGCCGTTCGGGATGTCCTTGAGGATCTTCGTCTCCGGAGCGATGATGTCGGTGTTCCAGTCGCTCCCATAGCGCGTGTACGAGATCGCCTCGTAGGGCGACCAGATGCCCGCCTTCAGAAGCTTCGTGACGTAGAAGCGCCACGAGACTCCGCCGGCGTCGAGCACGTTCGCCATGCTGTTGAACTGCGTGAAGCACGGAAACGGCCCGTTGCCACGGCCCACGTTGCGGTTCGAGTCGACGAGCGAGCTCTTCGTGCCCGGCGGCGAATCGCAGTCGTTGGGGCTGTGCGTCGGGTAGTTCACTTGCGCGTGCGTAGGATCCATGTTGTCGGTGCCGGCGACCGCCGTCAGGTGCCCGGTGTAGCTGCCGCCGAACTCGGTAGGATACATCGCATCGGCAAGCACGTACTGCTGCGCCATCTCCCAATAGAGGTTGACCTGCGAACGCTCGACGTACGCATAGGCGGCGTAGTTATTTCCCGGGCCGGTATGGAAGCCGTCCATCTTCCCTTTGTGGTAGCCGGTCAGAGCCGACTCCCAGTTGTGGGGGAGATTCGGGTTGGATTGGAACGTCGTTTGGTGCAGATTGACTTTCACGCGTTTGTTCGAGTGAAGCGCGTAGCCGAACATTGGGGCGTTGGCTCCAGGATAACCGGCGAAGAAGTTCTCGAAACTCCGGTTCTCTTGGATGATGACGACGACGTGCTTGAGATACTGGCTTGCCGTGCTTTTTTTCAGCGGCGCGCCCAACGCTCCACCGCCGATCGACGGAAGCGTACCCGGCGCGGCCTGTTGCGCGTTGGACGAACATCCGGCGAAAACGACGCCGAGAAAAGCAAGGACAAGGAGGGGCCTAGCTCCCATGAAGTTCCTCCGATAGCAGCGAAAACTTTCATCGAACGTTCGCGGGGTTTCGTCGTGGCCCTACAGGAGCGGGCGCCATTGTGCGCCGGGGCGGGTACTGCTATACTGCGGTGTCGAAAACCGCGCAAGGCGGCTGCGGCTCGGTAGCTCAGTGGTAGAGCAGGGGACTCATAAGCCCTTGGTCGTAGGTTCGAGTCCTACCCGAGCCAAATCGAACAGGCCGGCCGCTGAACGAAGACGGCCGGTTTCATCCCGAGGTAACAAACGTTTCATGTCCACGATTCCCTGCGATTTCTGCCCTCATCCGGTCGACCGCGGCCAAATGGAGGAGATCGAGATCTCGCATTACGTGCCGGATAGCTCCGGCGAAGATCTCGCGTACGCGCGCACGTACTTTTTCGGTCACCCGGACTGCGTGCGTAAGTTCTACCGTACGCTCGTCGACCACAAGCTCGACCTGTTCAAGCACATCCCGAGCGCCGGGTCGCCCCCCGACGCGCAGCGATAGTGCCGGAACTCGCGTGCGCCCGTAGCGTAGCTGGATAACGCACAGCCCTCCGAAGGCTGGGATCGGGGGTTCGAATCCCTCCGGGCGCGCATCCCACCGGTTGATTCCATGACGCTCGACGACGAAAGCTACATGCGCCGCGCCATCGAGCTCGCCGCCGGCGCCGAGCTGGCCGGCGACGTGCCGATCGGGGCCGTCCTCGTCAGCGGCGACCTCGTGCTGGAGGCCAAGAACGAGAAGGAGCTGCGCAACGACGCTACGGCGCACGCAGAGATCCTGCTCGTTCGCGAAGCGGCGCGGCAGCTGGGCGCGTGGCGCCTCGCCGACGCGACGATCTACGTCACCAAGGAACCCTGCGTGATGTGCGCGGGTGCGCTCATCGCCGCGCGCGTCAAACGGCTGGTGTACGGCGCGCGCGATCCGAAGGGCGGCGCCGACGGCGGTGCGTTCGACGTGCTGCGCTCGCCGCTGACCAACCACCGCATCGACGTAACGCGCGGCGTGCTGGAGAGCGAAACGGCGGCGCAACTCCAAACTTTTTTTAAAAGACGGCGCACGTAGTTTCGCTTTTCGGCTTCCGCGCCATCATGCTGTCGTGGGAGGCTCGACGAGCGACCCTCCACAGCGCGACACCTGCGAAGCCGAAGAGCGAAGGCTACGGTGTGGCGGAGAGGGTGAGATTCGAACTCACGGAACGCTCAACACGTTCGCCCGCTTTCGAGGCGGGTGCCTTCAACCACTCGACCACCTCTCCGAGGCCTTGGGTTGGGACGACCCGGGCGCGATACCTTCTTATGCCGATACCTGCGCCAGCGGCAGCCGCACGGTGAAGCGCGAGCCGTTCGGGCTGGTGTCGAGCGTAAGCGTTCCGTGCGCGCGCTCGACGGCACGCTTGACGATGGCGAGCCCGAGGCCGGAGCCCGCGACGTCGCGCTGCGCGCCGCGGTAGAAGCGGTCGAAGACGCGCCCGGCGTCGGCCGAGGTGATGCCGGGGCCGTGATCGGCGACCTCGATGACGGCGTCGCGGCCGTGAGCGTCGACGCTTACCACGATCTCGCCCAGGCCGTATTTCACGGCGTTGTCGGCGAGGTTTGTCACGACGTAGCCGAGCTCCGTGGGATCGATCTCGGCGAGAACTCCCGAGCGCGTCGAAACGGCGAAGTGCCGTTCCGGATTAGCGTCGGCGATCGGCGCGACGAGATCGCCCACCAGCGTCCCGACGTCGATAGGCGCGGCTCTGCGGCTCGGCCTCCGGACTCTCCCAGCGCTCGAGCAGGATGAGCTTGTCGATCAGCGAGCCCATGATGCGGCTCTGATCCGATCATCGTGTCGAGGATCCGATCGCGGTCCGGCGGGCTGTCGAAGCCGCCGCGGCGCAAGATCGCGATGAAGCCTTGCACGACGGTGAGCGGCGTGCGCAGCTGGTGGCCGGCGTCGGCGATGAACTGCCGCATCGACGTGTTGGCGCGGTCGCGCGCCGCGAAGGCCCGCTCCATCTGTTCGATCGCGCCGTTGTATGCCGTCGCGAGCGACGCGAGCTCGTGGCCCGAGTCGGTCGGCGACCGAGTTGCGGCGTGAGATCGCCGGAGGCGAAGCGCTGCAGCGCGGCCGGTCACGTCGTCGAGCGGCCGCAACGCCTGGCGCGTGAGCGCGCGCGCGATCAAGACACCGCAGCCCGATCGCGACGAGCAGCAGCGCCCAGCAGGCGGAACGACGAACGCGCGCACCGTCGCAACGAGCGTCGGCGTCGTTGCTCTTCACGATGACGATAGAGCTGCCGACGTTGCGCGTGCAGCGGCGTCAGGCCGAAGGCCGTCGCGAGCCGAGAATCACGTGGCCGAGCGGGCCGGACGGGACCGGATCGCCGGAGAGATCGCCGCGGTGACGCACGTGGACCGCCGGGGCGCGGATCGCGCGCGATGCATGACGGTAGACGGTGACGCGGGTGTTGGCGTCGAGGAAGACGATTTCGCTGCCGGTCGCCGAGCAGGAACGAGCCGGCGAACGTTGCCGCCGGCTGCGCGCGTCGGGAAGCGGCGTTGCGGCGAGCGACTGACCGCAGCTGCGCCAGCGTGCCCGTGAGCTCGGTCGAGAGCGTGCGAATGTAAAAGCCGAAGGCGAGCAGCGCGCCGCCAGCAAGACGGCCGCGAGGAGCAGCGAGATCTCGATGGTGGCGAGAGTCTCGAATGCGCCGCGCGAGGCGCGTCGTCACGACGGCGTCGCCCGCAGGCTATAGCCGGCGCCGCGTAGCGTCTGAATGAGCTTCACCGGTTCGCCGCTGTCGAGCTTCGCCGCGCAGAAACGACACGTACGTCTCGACCGTGTTGGGTATCACGTCGCGGTCGACGCCCCACACCAAGTCGAGCAGCTGCGACCGCGTCAGTACCTCCTCGGCGTGTTCGGCAAAGACGCGCAGCAGATCGAACTCGCGCGCCGAGAGTTCGATCCGGCGATTGCCCCGGAAAACGGTGCGGCTGGGCGCGTCGATGCTGAGGTCGGCATAGGTGAACGTCTCGCGGCGCTCGATAGCGGGCCGGCGCAGCAGGGTGCGCAGCCGTGCGACGAGCTCCTCGAGGTCGAACGGCTTGCCCACGTAGTCGTCGGCCCCGGCGGAGAATCCGGCCACCTTTTCGGTGATCTCGGTGCGGGCGGTCAGCATCACGACAGGTGCCGTCGTCAGGCGGCGGATCTCCGGCAGCAGCGTGAACCCGTCCCGCCCGGGTAACATCACGTCCAGGACGATGACGTCGGGGGACCAGCTCTCCAAGGATCGTCAAGGCTGCCGAGCCCTCGGTCGCAGCTGCGAACCGCAAAGCCAGCCTGCTCGAGTCCGTATTCCAGAACCTCCCGCAGGCCGCGCTCGTCGTCGACCACCAGTACTCGCGGGCGTTCGCCCGCTCCCATTCTCAGACTCACTCCAGGATTAGCATCCGACGCTTTCGTTACAATCGGGCCAGCATGAATCTCAGAGGCCGGCCTTTGCGAATCTTCTTCGTGCCGCGCCGCAATTCTAGCCGCCGCCGGGTGCGCCCGCAGCACCAGCCGCCGCGCCGCCGGCCGCCCCCTACGTCGAAACGACGATCGCGACCTTCGGAGCGATCGAACCCGGGCGACGCTCGCCGGCATCGTCGCGCCCTACCAGAACGTCGCGATCCAGAGCACCCTCGCCGAGCCCGCCGATACCGTCGACGTTCGCGAGGGCGACACCGTGACCGCGGGCCAGGTGCTGGCGCACCTCGACACCTCCGACCTCGCAAGCGCAGCTCGAATCCGACATCGCGACCGCGAACAGCAATCACGCCAATACCGCTACACACGGCATTTCAAGGTTCGCTGACGATCTCGCAAGGCGTCGATACCGTCCGCAACCGACGAAGCCGCGGTGCGGCAGGCGCAGCAGACGCTCGCACAACGATCAGCACAACCTGCAGCGCGACCAGAACCTGCTGTCGCAGGGCTATATCTCGCAGCAGTCAGTCGACGCACAGGCGACGCTGGTGAAGCAACGACGAGCAAGCCCTCAACACCGCCAACGCCAACCTCTCGTCGGCGCGCTCGACCGTCGCGGCCAACGGCAGCCTCTCGGGCGAAGGCCTGCGGCGTCGGCGGTGCAGCAATCGCAGGCGCAAGAGAAAGTGGCCATGGCGCAGGCCCAGCAGATCCGCGTGCAGATCGGCAAGGCAACGATCGTATCGCCGATCGACGGCGTGGTCGTGAACCGCAACATCAACCCCGGCGAGTACCCCGGCAATCGCGCAGATCTTCACCCTGCAGCAGGTCAATCCGATCTACGCGGTGCTTCACGCGTCCAGCGAGCAGGTCGCGCGTATCCAAAACGGCGCCGTCGCGTCGATCACCGCGCCCGATCTGGGCGCGCATGCGCGCGTTCGCCGGCCACGTGACCGGCGTGCTGAACCAGATCAATCCCGGTTCGACCGACTTCCAGGTCAAAGTGCTTGCTGCCCAACCCGCGGCGCGTGCTGCGGCCGGGCATGGTGGTTCAGGGCACGATCGCGACCACGCCGATGCGCGGCATCCGCGTGCCCGTGACCGCCTTCACCGACGACAATCACGACGCCGTGATGACCGTGCAGCAAGACGGCAGCGTGAAGACCGTCGAAGGTCGCCGAAACCGGCACCGACGGCACCACGTCGGTCATCGCGGGCCTCGCCGCGGGAACGCGAATCGTCAGCAACGGGCAGACCAGCGTCGGCGACGGCGAAAAGGTGTCGTTCCAGCCGTGAAGTTCAGCCTGACACGGCTCTTCATCAAGCGGCCGACGCTCGTCTTCGTCATCGTCGCGTTGATGATGTTCGGCGGCATCCTGTCGACGGTGACGATCGTCAAGGAGCTCTATCCCGACGTCAGCCAGCCGACCGTGACGATTTCGGTGGGGTACAGCGGCGCCTCGGTCACCGAGATGCGCGACAACATCGTCCAGCCGATCGAACAGAACCTCGCCGGCACGGCCGACATGCAGACGGTCAACGCCGTCGTGCAGCAAGGCCAGGCAACGATCACCGCCATCTTCGATATCAGCTCGGACACGGCGACGGACCTGGCGCTCACGAACAAAGCCATTCAGGCCGCGGAGAAATATCTGCCGACCAACCTGACGCCTGCCGACCGTCAATCTGTACGATCCCACGCAGTCGGTAGTCGTCACCCTAGCGCTCTACTCGCACAAGCTGTCGCTCGCGCGCCTGGCGCTGTACGCCGTCAACGTCATCGCGCCCGCCATCGAACAAGTGCCGGGGATTTCGTTCGTCAACGTCGGCGGCTCCGTCACTCCGGCCTACGAGGTGGTCGTCGATCCGGCCCGCCTGTCCGCGGCGAACCTGACGCTCAACGACGTGATCGCCACGCTGCAGACCAATAACCAGCGCGTGCCCGGCGGATTCGCCTACGAGACGAACCGGCAAACGACGATCGACATCCGCGGCGACATCCAGAACCTCGACAGCGTCCGAAACCTCGCGATCATCCCCGCCTCGGGCGGCGGCGCCCTGTCGGCCGTCGCGAACTCGACGGGCGGCGGGGTGCAGAATTACGTCGGAGGGCTCTCGTCGCTGGCGGGCGTGATCAATCCGTGGAGCGCCAGCAACGCGGTGGTGCGCATCGGCGACATCGCGACGGTGAACGAAAGCTACGAACCGCGGCTGCAGTACGCGCACATCAGCGGCGAGTCGGGCCTCTTCATGCAAGTTCAGAAGTCGGCCGTCGGCAGCGAGGTCGACGCTTCGAACGCGGTGTTACGCGCGCTCCCGCAGATCGAAAAGCAGTTCCCCGAGATCAAGTTCCGGGTCATTCACGTCCAGTCGACCTTTACGGAGCAGCAGATCCGAATCGTTACGCGGACGCTGATCCTCGCCATCGTGCTGACGGGGATCGCGATGGTGTTCTTCCTGCGGTCGTGGCGCAACGCGATCGTCGTGTGCATCTCGATTCCGACGTCGCTCGCGATCGCGATCACGGCCATGCGGCTGATGCACATGACGATCGATACGATTTCGTTGCTCGGCATGTCGCTCGTCATCGGCATTCTGGTGGACGACTCCACCGTGGTGCTCGAGAACATCGAGCGTCACTTCACCGAGCTCAAGCAGCCGCCCGAAGAGGCGGCCGTCCGCGGCCGCGAAGAGATCGGTGCCGCGGCCGTCGTGATCACGTTGGTCGACGTGGTGGTGTTCTTTCCGATCGCCTTCATTCAGGGGCAGGTCGGCCGGCAGATCTCGGAGTTCGCGATCGTCGTCGTGATCGCGACGCTCACGTCGTTGTTCGTTTCCTTTACCATCACGCCCACGTTGGCGGGGCTGTGGGCGCTACGCTCGCGCTGGGAGCCGTGGCGCGCCGTCGAATGGTTCGGCGAGAGGTTCGACGACGCGCGCAGCTGGTACACGGATCGCGTGCTGCCGTGGAGCCTTCGCCACGGAAGGCTCGTGGCCGCGTTCTGCGCCGGCACCTTCGTCTTTGCGCTGGCGCTCGTGGGCCTGGGAGTGGTCGGCGAGGAGTTCATTCCCGCGGTGGATCGCGGCGAGATCTATATTCAGCTGATCTATCCCATCGGCACGCCGATTCAGACGGTGGAAAAAGGCACCTTCGCGCTCGAGAAAAAGATCGTCAACACTACCGACACGTTTGCAAACACCGCCGTCGCCGGTGCGTATGCCGCGTCGTTCGGCGGTTTCGTGGCGCAGAGCAACGTCGGCCAGGTGCACGTCTGGCTGAAGGACGATCGTAAGAACTCCACCGATTACTGGGTGCGCCAATTCCGCGATATCGCGCGCACGGCGCTGCCGCAGGGCGTGCAGGCCGTCGTGGTTCCGGCCACGTCGACCTCCGGCGGCAACGCCCAGCCGGTCGACTTGCTGGTGACCGACGTGACGGGACGCGACCCCACGCCCTACGCCGAGAAGGTCGAGGAAGCGCTCACCAAAGTCAAAGGAGCGACGAGCGTCAATAGCAGCGGCACGCAGCTGGCGCCGCAGATCTCGATTCAGTTCGACCGAAACAAAGCGCAGGCGCTCGGCGTCGACCTCGGCCAAGCCGCGCAGGCCGCCGGCGCCGCGTTCGGCGGGAGCCTGGCGACGCAGTTCGAGACGACCTCCGGTCTCGAGCAGGTGCAAGTGATCTATCCGCAGTCGTACCAGACGAGCATCGACGCGCTCAAGTCGGTGGCCATTCGCTCGTCGACGGGCGGCCTCGTCTACCTCGGCGACATCGCGCGCTTCGAGTCGACGCCGACGGCGCCGCTGATCACGCGCACCAACCGGAACAACGTCATCCACGTCAACGCGAACTACGCGCCGAACTCGTCGCTGTCGGCGGTGGAGAACGGGCTGCTCAAGCGCCTGCCGTCGCTCCACTTGCCGCCGAACATCGTCGTGCGGCCCGCACCGCTCGGCCAGCAGGACTTCATGCATCAGACCCTGGTCGGGATGGGGCTCGCGATGATCGTCTCGGTGATCTTGGTGTACTTGCTGATGGTCGCGCTCTACAACAGCTACGTGTCGCCGTTCATCATCATCTTTTCGGTTCCCGTCGCGGCCATCGGGGCAATCGGCGCTCTCGTATTGACCCACCGCACGCTAAACCTGTTCTCACTGATCGGAACGATTCTGCTGATCGGCATCGCGACCAAGAACGGGATCCTGTTGGTGGATTATGCCAATACGTTGCGCGCGCGCGGCCGCAGCAAGCTCTCGGCGATCCGCGAGAGCGCGCACACGCGATTCCGGCCGATCATCATGACCAGCTTCTCGGTGGTTGCCGGCAACATTCCGCTCGCGCTGGCGCTCGACCCGGGTTCGTCGTCGCGGTCGAGCCTCGGCATCGTCGTGATCGGAGGCGTCATCAGTTCGCTGGTGCTGACGCTGCTGCTCGTTCCTAACGTCTACATGTGGGTGGCGCCCAAAGATCAACCGGCGCCGAACGGCGCCGCGCACCGCACGCCGGAAAATGTGCTGGTCGCGCCTACGGCGTCGCCGACGCTCCCGGCGTAGGTGCTCCGGCCAGTCGCGCATCGGGCGCCTCGGCCGGAAACGCGATATCGCTGAAGGTGACGTCGGCGATGATCTTCGACGTGAAGATGGCGAAGTGCATCGTCTGGCTGAACGTGCCGTGGACGATCACCCAGTGGCCGCCGACGACGGCGTAGTCGAGCGCGATGGTTTCGTCGGTGCCGCCCGCCACGCGCATCTCGATGTGCTTGGGCAGCTGCGTCGCGCCGTCTTCGATCACGTCCGACGGGTAGAGTCCGTGCGCAACGCGCGGGGTCGGCTCGAGCAGGAAGTGCACGGCCGTGTCGCTGGAGTCGGGTGCGTAGCGCGCGGCCCAGTAGCTGTTGTACGGCACCACGACGTTGACGGCGGGGTCGGGTGCCGGAATCGCGAGGCTGAAGGGGGCGCCGCGTTCCAGCGTGATGTCGACGCGCTTGAGGTTCGCGAAGTAGCTGAACTTGAAGTTCGAGATCGGGTCGAAGTAGGCGATGATCGGAAACGCCTGCCCCGTCCGCTCGCTGCCGTCGGGAAGGTCTTTCATGACGGCGAGGTCGTCGGCGACGCGAACGGCCACCGAACGGTTGATCTCCTGCGTGCGCCCCAGCGCCGGCGCACTGACGTGCGTTTGCTCGACATAAGTCATATAGGCAGGCGGACTGGCCGCGAACGACGCGCTCGTGCGATTGATCAACAGGGCGAAGGCGAGATCGGCGCTCATCATCGGCCGTCCCGCTTCGGCGGCGGGAGGTAAAGTACCGGCCCGTTAACTTCGCCGCTATGGCAATCGAAGTCAGCGACGTCCTGGCAGCGCGAATCGTCGAGTTGCGGCGCACGATCCACCGGCGCCCCGAACTCGGCTTCGAGGAGCACGAGACGGCCGCGCTCGTCGAGCGCGAGCTCGACGCCCTGGGAATCGCGCACCGGCGCGTCGCGAAAACCGGGGTCGTCGCGCGCATCGACGGCGCCTTGCCGGGCCGTGTGGCTGCGCTGCGGGCCGACCTGGACGCGCTGCCGATGGGCGAGCGCACCGGGCTGCCGTTCGCCTCGGAAGTCGACGGTAAGATGCACGCCTGCGGCCACGACGCGCACACCGCGATGCTGTTGGGCGCCGCGCACGCGCTGTCCGATATGAAACCGCAGTTGGCGGGCAGCGTCGTGCTGCTCTTTCAACCGGCGGAAGAAGGGCCCGGCGGCGCGCTGCCGATGATCGAAGAAGGCGCGCTCGATGAGGGTCGATGCGATCGCGATGCTGCACGTGAGCCCGCGCCTGGACGTGGGAACGATTGGCGTGACGCCCGGTGCGGCGAACGCGTCGGCCGACGAGTTCTACGTAACGATCCGCGGCACGGGCGGTCACGGCGCGTATCCGCACACCGCGGTCGACGCGATTCCGGCGGCGTCGGCGTTGGTGCTGGCGCTGCAGAACATCGTGGCGCGCGAGACCGACCCGCTCGCCAGCGCCGTCGTGACCGTCGGCACCATCAGCGGCGGCTATCGCAACAACGTGATCGCCGACGAGGTCGCGTTGAGCGGAACGCTTCGCGCTCACGACGCCGCGGTGCGCGACGAGCTCGAGACGCGCGTGCGCAGGATTGCCGACGGCGTGGCGTCGGCGTACAACGTGCAGGCGGAAGTGCGCGTGGTGCGCGGATATCCACCCGTCGTTAACGACGACGCGCTGGCGCGCAACTTCGCGAACTACGCGCGCGGGCACACCACGCTACGCGTCGAACGGCCGCCGGCAACGATGGGTGGCGAAGATTTCGCGTACTTCGCGCAGCGCGTTCCGGGGTTGTTGATCTGGCTCGGCGTCCGCAGCGAATCGTCGGAATCGGGTCATCCGACGCACAGCCCGCTCTTTCGCATCGACGAAGCTGCGCTGCCGATCGGCGTGTTGACGCTCGTTTCGTTCGCGACCGCGTTCGCGAGCGGTGAGGTCCGTTCATAAGCATCCACATCCGTTGTGGATAATCTTTTGTTAAAGGTACGATAAAACCGAGGAGGAAAAGATAGGTCCCGTTATGGCCATCAGCGACGACGCAATTGTGCCGGGGCTGCGATCGCATAGCGCGAGCGTCGACCTTGACTGCTCGGCTGAAGAAGCGTTCGCGCTTCTCTGTGCGGTCGAGAAGTGGCCGGTGTGGCTTTCGTTTCTGCGCAGCGCGCGGCGCGAACAGCCGGAGACCCGGGCTCGGCGTGGGCGGCGAGGTGATCTTGCGGTCTTGGCTGCCGGGCGACGAAGAACAGGCTCTACGAAATCGACGGGTTCATCGCCAACTATCGCCTCTCGCTCGTCGGCGCTTACTCGCTGCGCCGGCGCCTCGAGTTTCGCATCGAGCGTCGTACGACGTGCTCGCGAGCTGCACGTCAGCGTGGCCTACCCGGCGTATCACGGGCGGCTCGGGACGATGCTCGACCGCTGGCAGCGGGGCCGCCGAGTGGCCAACGCCCTCGACGACTCCCTGGTCCACTTCAAGGGGCTGGTCGAGTTCAAGCGCGACGATGCCGTCTTGGCCGACTTTTAGCGCCTCGCCACGCTTGACTAGCAGTCATTGACCGTGAGTGCTAAGCCCGCTATACTCTGACCATGCCGCTCTATGACTATGCCTGCACGAAGTGCGGGCGGGTGCGCGAGGTGCGCCACGGCTTCGACGAGACCTTCGACGAGCCGTGCGAGGCCTGCGGCGCGCCGTTGCGCCGGGTGTTCAACCCGGCCCCGGTCCTATTCAAGGGCTCGGGTTTCTACGTGACCGATTCACGCCGTTCCGGCGCCAGCGGTACGGCGGAGAAGGCCAAGGACGAGGCGCCCGCGGCTTCGACCCCGGCCAAGAGCGACTCGAGCGCATCGAGCGACGCCAAGGGCGGCACAAAGCCGTCCGAGCCGGCAGCCTGATCTAGCCTGTCCGCAGGCGGCCAGCGACTCCACGAATCCCGGGAAGCTGACGCCGAAGCTCTCCGCCTCGTCCAGCACGACGGGTCCAGCCCCGCAGCCTAGCACGGCACCCGCCATCGCGATCCGGTGATCGCCGTCGGTCGCCAGGCGCCGGCCCTGCGCGGCCGGGATCCCGCCCGTAACGCGCAAGACGCCGCGCTCGTACCCCGCCTCGATGCCGGCCGTGCCCAGCAGCCGTTCGATCGCGGCGATGCGGTCGGACTCTTTGGTTCGCAGATCCGCCACGCCGGCGATCGTCGTGACGCCCCGAGCAAACGCCCCCGCGAGCGCCAGCAACGGGATCTCGTCGATCGCACGCAGCGCCGTCGCGGCATCGACGGCGGCGGCCGTCAGTTGGCGCCACTGCACGGCGACGTCCGCGACCGGTTCGCCGCACGCGGTGCGCGCGTCGCGGAGCTCGATCGCGGCTCCCATCGCGCGCAGCGCGTCGAGCAGGCCGGTGCGCGTCGCGTTCACCCCGACCCTCCGCACCACGATCGCGCTGCCCGGTGTCACCGCGGCGGCGGTGATGAAGAAGGCCGCGGCCGAGAAATCGCCGGCAACCTCGATGCGGTCGTTCCGCAGCGTGGACGGGCCGAGGCGGACGCGGCGCCCGTCCCACTCCACGTCGGCGCCGAGGTAGCGCAGAAGACGCTCGGTGTGGTCGCGCGAGCCGCGGTCGCCGTCGACCTCGACGCCGACGCCGGCAAAGAGTCCCGCGAAGAGGAGCGCCGATCTTCACCTGCGCCGACGGTGACAGCAGGATGAACCGCCGCGTCTGGATCTCCGGCGTGCCCCTCAAGGGCGAGCGGGAGCCGCCCGCCGGTCGTGTCGATCAGGGCGCCGAAGGCGCGCAACTGCGCGGCGACGGGCTCCATCGGGCGCCGGCGCAGCGAATCGTCGCCGTCGAAACGGGCCCGAACGCCGGCCCCGGCGCAGGCGCCGAGCAGCATCCGGACGGTCGATCCGGAGTTCGTGCAATCGAGGGTGGTCCCGGGGTCGGCGAGCCGGCCGCCGGCGATCACGGCGTCGGCGCCGCGGATTTCGACGCGTGCGCCGAGCGCCGCCAATGCGTCACGCGTGGCGCGAACGTCGCGGCCGGGGTTGAGGTTGCCGATTCGCGTCGGCTCGGTGCCGCGGGCGGCCGCAATCAAAGCCCGGTGCGAGATGGACTTGTCGCCGGGAACGTCGGTGCTGCCGCGCAGCGGGCCCGGATAAAAGCTGACCATCTCGGGCATTTTAGACTCATTTCAGACAAGGAGTCCATCATCATTTCGTAGCAAGCAGCGCGAAGCATTTGGTCAAAACCGGCTGCTTCTTTCACACGAAAGGAACCGATGAACAAAGTAGATTTGGTGCGCTCGGCGGTCGACCGTCTGGAGCTGTCTCGCAAGGACGCCGTCGTGCTGATCGACGGTGTCTTCGACGACATTCAAGCCGCGGTGATGACGGGTGAGGCGGTCAAGATTCCGGGCTTCGGCCAGTTCAAGGTGCGCGATCGCGCCGCACGCATGGCGCGCAATCCGGCCACCGGCGAACAGGTAAAAGTTCCTGCGAAGCGAGTCTTCAAGTTCTTGCCCGCGAAGGCGCTCAAGGAAGCCGTTATGTCGAAACGCGGCAGTCGCGCCGGAACCGCGCGCAAGAAGGCGGCAAGTAAGGCGCCTGCGCGGAAGCCCGCAGCTCGCAAGGCGAGCGCCCGCAAGAAGCGGTAAGCGGATCCAACCCGAGCGAAGGGTTTCTCTTCCACTCGCTTGTCGACCGGCCGGCGAGCGCTTTCATTTAGGAGATAGCATGCGAGGTTCACGCCTTGTTCTTTCGAGCGTTGCTGCTGCGCTGGTTCTCGGAGCGTGCAGCGGCGGCAACCCAGCGACGCCGAATCCGGGGCCGGCTCAGCTCGCCGGCGCGGGTTCACGTGTGGTCGACTCCGGCATTTCGAAGCCGCGATTCCTCCGGTTAATGCACACGCCGAACCATCCGCCGCCGCGCCGCCATCGCATCACCGGTGCGGAGCGGGCGCGGGCGCGCGCGGGCGGCTGGCAGCAACTGCCGGCGAGCGCGCCGTGGACCAACGGTCCCGATACGCCGTTGTTGATGACCGACGGAACCATCTTGGTTCACGACTACTGCACCCCGAACTGGTATAGCCTCGCGCCCGATTCGATGGGGAGCTATCTCAACGGCACGTGGACGAAGATGGCATCCATGCCATCGACCTACGGGCCGCTATACTTCGCGTCCGCCGTCCTCGCCGACGGTAAGGTCATGGTCAACGGCGGCGAGTATAACGGCGCCTCGTGCAGCGGCGTCGAGACGAACCTCGGCGCGTTCTACGACCCCGTGGCGAACAAGTGGACTGCGGTAACGGGACCCACCGGCTGGAGTAAGATCGGCGATGCCGAGAGCATTGTGCTGCCCAACGGAACGTACATGCTCGGCAACTGCTGCTACAACTACCAGGCGCTGCTCAACGAATCGACGCTGACGTGGACGCAGACCGGCCCCGGCAACGGCAAGATCGACGGGAACAGCGAAGAGGCCTGGGCGCTCTTGCCCAACGGTACATCGCTCGCGGTGGACGTCGGCTCGGAACCGGACGCCGAGGTCTATACGGCGTCGACGAACATGTGGACGGCGATCGCTCCAGCACCAGTGAATCTCACCGCGGGCTTCGAGATCGGTCCCTCGACGCTGCGCCCGAACGGCACCGTGTGGGTGGCCGGCGCGAGCGGCGCCAGCGCCGTCTACAACACGAAGACGGGAACCTGGGCGACAGGTCCGTCGTTCCCGATCATCGGCGGCCAGCAGTACGACGTGGCGGACGGCCCGTCGTCGTTGCTCACGAACGGCGACGTCTTGGTCGCCGCGAGCCCGGGCCTCTACAACCCGCCCTCGCTCTTCTACACGTTCAACGGCAAGAAGCTGAAGCCGATCGCGGCACCGCCCGATGCCCCGAACGACTCGTCGTATAATATCCGCCTCATCGGCCTTCCGACCGGACAGGTGCTCGAGATCGACGGTTCGACGGACATCGAGGTCTACACGCCGGGATCCCAAGGCGGCGGCGGCACCGCTCCGCAGATCACCAAGGTCGCGACGAGCCTTACGCCGGGCAGCTCGTACAAGATCACCGGGCGCCGTTTCAACGGCATGTCGCAGGCGAGCATGTACGGCGACGACGTTCAGTCGGCCACAAACTACCCGCTGGTTCGGATCACGAACAGCGGCTCGGGTAAGGTGGTGTATTGCCGGACGCACGGCACGAGCTTCATGGGCGTCGCCTCGAACAGGAAGGTGTCGACGATGTTCGACGTTCCGGCGAGTATCGGCACCGGCGCCGCCAGCCTGGTGGTGATCGCGAACGGCGTCGCGTCGACGCCGGTGAGCGTCAATATACCGTGACGCTGCGAGCGATCGGCGCGACGATCGCTCTCACGCTGCTAACCGCGTGCGATGGGACCGGGGGAGTACTCTCTTCCGGTCCCTTCGTTTACCCTCAGTTTGCAGGCGCCGCGCCGCCGGCGTGCGCGGGGCAAAAGAAGACCAAAAGGTACGCACTCGACAAAGAGGCGATGTCGCCGGGGCACGGCGCGCTCTGCATCCCGGCCTTCGGCGGCTTCGGCGGCACGCTGAAGTACCCGGCGGTGAAGCGGCAAGTCGACACGGTCGTCATCTCGAGCACCACCAACTATCCCGGCTATCCGCTGCTGGGGAACGGCACGCCGATTTTCTACCTGCAGCTGGTACTCGCGCGCAAGACGGCCTTCGGGGCGAAGATCGCGGAGGGCGGCGGTCTCGCGAGCGCGGAGATTGCGCCGGGCGAAACGTACACCGCGTTTCCAGAAGAACTCATAGCCGGTTTCTGGCAGGCCTTCGAGCAGTGCTACGCGGTGGCGACGCACGGGAAGTACGGCGGGACGATCGCGCGGATCGGCTCGCTCCTGGCGGGCCGGACGTTCGACGGAACGAGCATCTATATCGAGCTTTATCCCGGCCGGCAAGGCGGTCGCGCCTGCTAGGACGCGGTGGGCGGTGCTAGCCGTATTTCGCGATGAGCTGCTGCGCGTACCACGTCGGCCACGGCTCGGAAACCGCGGCCGCAGTGTACTGTTCGTCGAGTTCGACCAGATCTCGCGTCAGATGGCTGCGAACGGGCCGGCGGGCCAGTAGCCGCGGGAGATCCGAGTGCGCCAGCAGCCAGTCGGAGTAGAACGTGGCCCAATCGTCGTCGGCGCCCTCCGTGTCGGCAAAAACCATGTGATGGACCTCGCCGGCCTGGCGAAGGAGCTCACCGATTTTAGCCGCGGTCTCGTCGGTCACTTACCCGAGATATAGGCGTTGAGCGAATCGTAGCTGTTGCCCGACATGACGATCTTGATTGCCGACGGATCGCTCATTGGATTCGAACATCCGGCGGGCGCGAAGCATAGCGTCCAGACCACCACGCCCCCGGGGCCGGTCGTCTGCTGCGTGCACGCATTGAAACCATCAGGTATGGTAATTGGCATAGCGAAAACTTGGCCGCCGAGGTGGCCGGTGACCTGCTACTCCGGACCGAGACGACGGAAAACGAGCCGCGCTTCGATCATGGCGACACCTTGAACACGGTCCCGCACCCGAGACGACCGCTGCACCCCGGACCGCCGAATACCGTGGTGCCGTAAAGCGTGCCGTTGATATCGGTTAAGGCGCCCTCCGGATATTTGCCGTTTTTATGCGGATTCTCGAACGCGTAGACGATACGTTCCGTGCCGGACGTCGTGATGGCGAAGATGGTTCCGCACCCACCGCCGTGATCGCACCGCGAACCGCCGCCGTGGAATGTCGTGCCGTAGAGCGTGCCGTTTACCTTGGTCAGGCCCCCAACCGCGTCGGGGGTTGCGCCATCCGTCCCGCCTCGGAAACTGTAGAGCGACTGGTACCCGGCGCCCGACGTGGCGATCTCGAAGACGGTCCCAACGCCGGAGGCACCACCGTTCAACGTCGTGCCGTAGAGCGTGCCGCTTACGTCCGTCAAGGCCGCTAAAGGCGATGCGCCATCCGTCCCCCCTTTGAAACCGTAGAGGACCGTCTCCATGCCCGATGTGCCGATCGCGAAGATGGTGCCGCACCCTTGGTGGTATGCGCATCCCCGTCCACCGCCTGAGTACGTGGTGCCGTAAAGCGTGCCGTTGACGTTGAGTAGACCATTCGGGAACGCGCCATCCTTGCCGCCCATGAACCTGTAGAGCACGGTTTCCTTACCGGATGGGGTGATCTTGAAGACGGTCCCACAACCGAAGCTCCCGCAGCCCGAACCGCCTGCGTTCGTTGTGCCGTAAAGCGTGCCGTTGACCGCGATCAAGGTCGCATACGGGTTCGCGCCATCGGTCCCCCCATTGAAACTGTGCAGCACGCTCTCCGTACCGGACGTCGTGACCTTATAGACGGTCCCACACCCACCGTAACTACCGGCTGGGCACCCGCTGCCGCGGCCGCCGGATTCCGTCGTGCCGTAGAGCACGCCTTTGACATCGACGACGCTGCTCGTCCATGGAAATACGCCGTCCGAGCGGCGCGCGCCAAAACTGTACAACACGCTTTCCGCGCCGGACGTGCTGATCTTGAAGACCGTCCCTTTATCATGGGAGCCGCCGGCGAAGGTCGTGCCGTAGATCGTGCCGTTCACGCCGATGAGAGCGGCTTCCGGCCAAGAGCCGTCAGGAATCCGTTTGAAAGCATAGACGGGCGCGAGATTTGCAGGATGGGGTCGCGTTTGTCGGGCGAACGACGACACGGCACGCTGCGAAGCGTTACTTTCAGCGCCGGGCGTTAACGAAGAAGAGCCGCCGCCGCATGCGGTTAAGAGCGCTGCGCTGAGGTACGCGCCGACGAGTCTGGCGAAAAGGTTGCTCATGACTTCACACCTGTCTTGTGGAGCACCGGGGACAAGGGATGCAGCAAACCAAGGCCACTTAAGCCGAAGATGCGCTTTCTTGCCGGCTTTGTCAATGATGGTGCCGACTCTCGACTACGAGGGAAACTCGGGAAGCTGAACACCGCGACCTTGCAACCCACTTTTTTAAACAGGCTGAAGAAAATCGGGAAATGGCCGACGTTATCAATGGCGTTATCACTCCTCAGCCATAAGTCCCTTGCATGGCAATCCAGAACGGGCGCGGGCAGACGATCTGATCGCACGCACCCGCAAAGGCTCACGCTGGTTTGAGTTGGGAAGGTTATTTGGCGGCGGTAATGACAGAGTGCCCGCCGAAACGTCTACGGCGTAAAAGCGAAAACCGTGCCGCAGCCGTAACCGGATGAACCGCACCCCGATCCACCGACGGAAGTTGTGCCGTAGAGAGTTCCATTAAAAGCGGTCAAGCCTCCGATCGGATTAAAGCCGTCGCTCCCCATCTGGAAACTGTACAGCACGCGCTCCTTTCCCGCCGTCGTGACACTAAAAATGGTTCCCCAAGCTTTGTATGCGCCGCCGGACCACGTTACTCCGTACAAAACGCCGTTAAGAGCAGTCAAGCCCCCTGTAGGGGCGCAACCGTCAGCGAGGTGCTTGAAGGTGTAGATCACGCGCTCCTTTGCCGCAGGCGTCACACTAAAGATCGATCCGCAACCGCCATTCCGGGGTCGCCCCGTGCTGGCGCCCGTTTCGCCGTAAAGGACGCCGTCGAGGGCCGTTAACGGTGAGTTGGGTTGTACGCTTGCGCCGCCTTTGAACTCATGGAGCACGCTCTCATTGCCCTCGGCAGTTACGCTATACGCCGTGCCGAGGCTTTCGCCGTGCGTCGTTGAGTAAAACGGGCCACTATGTGCGTTCAGGGGCGCGTTCGGCAAGGTGGTTAAGCCGACGTATGGATGAGCGCCGTGGTTGTGCTTGAATTCGTAAACTATGCGTTCGATCCCGCTGGTGCTTACGCTGTAGATCGTCCCGCAGCCCGGGAAAAGCTAACGCTTGCACTCATAGCCGCCATAAGTAGTAACGCCATAGAGTTCGTTGTGCGTCCCGATGGCCAGCGATCCCTGAGGGAAAAAGCCTGAGGCCATGTCTTCAAAGCTAAAAACGACCCGCTCCGCTCCCGCGGTGCTAACTCCGAAGACCGTCCCGTTGTTGTAAGCGCCACCATGAATCGAGGTACTGTAAAGCGTACCGTCTAGAAAGGTCAGGCTATCGACTGGATACTGGGCGTCGGTCCCGCCTTTAAAACTGTAGAGCACACGTTCTTTTCCGGCTGGCGTCACGCTGAACACGGTGCCGTACCCATGGGCGCCCCCAGCGTTTGTTGTGCCGTACAGCGTGCCCTTCACTATTGTCAAGCTGGCAAAAGGGGCGACACCGTCGGCACCGCTGAAACTGAAGATCACGCGGTAATGGGGGTGCGAGTTCCGCATCGCTCCTGCTACTCCGTCCGGTGGCAACGGATTGAATATAGAGTGCGATAGACGGTCGCTACAGCCTACAAGCGTCGCAAGCGAGGCCCCAATAGCGAGCCCGTAGCGAGAGAAAACGACCGTTCACCGCCTGCCCTCCTATGTATGCTGAATTTGCCGCTCTACGTTTCGCAGGCTTCCGTGCTGTTCCTTGATCACCGGCCTGCGGCGGGCGAATACGAAGACTGCGCACGGATGTATCGGCAGCGCGGGCTCTCGAACCCATTCAGGGTGCGATGCGATGACCCGTCACTAATCCGCCGCCAATGAGGCGACTTCAAAGCGCCTTCCTGCGTAAATCTGGTGGGGAAGGTGGGAGTCGAAGCTCTTGAACCTCGTTTTCGGCCGTTACGGTTCAATCAGCACACCCTCATTGCGTGCGCAGGGATGTTGCAATAACCTAAGGTTCGTTACGATTCGTTTGACACGCTTTGGGTTCGTGTGTGACCAATTCGTGACCAGTCGGAATTCGCGAATCCATTGCGGGCCGCGTAGCGCTCAGCGCAAGAGAGCGAGTCGTAGATTGTGCTCGATCGCGCTAACCTCCGATGGCGGGGATTGGGTGGTGGCCGGATTGTAGCATCCGACCGATGGGTCGCCAGCATAGTGCAAACAGAGGTGAAGAAGCGCTCCAAAGGTCGACGCGACCGAACGGCTCGAGCGCGTATTCGAGGTCACAAAGTTTCGTGTAAGCCGTTATCAGTAATGCGCGATGCTTCATGCGTGTGCATCGCTCTACGACCTGTCGTTCGGCTGTCCGTCTCGAGGGCAGGGTTCACGAATCGCGGGCAGCGTCGAACGCTTTCCCAATTACTTTTTATTACTACTTCGCCAAGGAGAGTTATCGCATGCGGTTATTTACTTCGGCGGTCTGCACGGCGGTCGCCATCGGCCTCCTCGCAGGTTGCGCCGGCAACATCGGGTCTAACAGCACTTCGCCGTTGGGTCTTAGCCCACAAGTGCGAACCGCTCCAATAAGCGTTTTCGACGACGCTGCACCACCGCGCCTCGTCTCGGTCATACATTCACTGATGCTACCGGATAAAAAGACGAAACTCCCCAAAAAGGGTACCTACGTAAGTGAATTCGACACAACATCTGTTCTCGGCTATGCTGCCAAGAATAAGAAAAACCAAGGACCAATCTGCACGATTGAGGGAGTCGCGTTCGTTAACGACGTGGGAGTCGACGGAAAAGGCAACCTGATGGTGCCTAACCCCGGCAGTACTACAGGAGGCGCAGCTCTCGACATCCACCAAGGCCCAACCATGTGCGGCAAGCTGATGGGTACGATCTCCGATCCCTATGGGCAGCCCTCGGACGCCACAAGTCCGAATGCCGTAACCGGCCAAATCGCTCTGGGTAACCTGATCGGCAACGGCTCAACTGCCGGCAGCCTTTCGATCTGCACGTTCACGGGCGGCTGCACCGTGAATCTCACGAACAGCACTTACTTCCACGTGGGCGGCGTCGCAATGTCTAACGCCGGCGACTGTTGGATCGACGTAAAGACCAGCGCCTCGGGCGGTGCAGAGCTGGTCTACTACAAGGGTTGTGCCGGCAACGGCGCCGTCGCCTCAGGTTTTAAGCAAACCTACTACGGCGGGATGGACATCGACAAGAGCGGCAATCTGGTGATCATCGATGACATGGCCGAGGACGTTTACATTTATAGCGGCTGCGCTCCAACGTGCACGGTCGTCGGTGGCCCATTCGCCCTCAAAGGCGAAAGCTTCTGGGGGAAGCTCAATTACGCGAATAATCAGTTTACAGCAGTGGACCGAACCGATGGCTTGGTCGACGTCTACTCGTACAGCACGAAGAACATTAAATTCCTATACAGCTACAGCAGCGGTCTCTCGGCAGGTTTACTTCCGAACGGTGTCGCGGTGAATCCGCGTTCAAAGCAATAGTACGGATTAGCGAAGCTATCGCATAGCGCACGTCGCTGCGGAGCAGGGGTGGGAACCGCCCCTGTTCCGTAACGCATTACTTCTGGGGAAGGTGGGAGTCGAACCCACATGAGTTGCCTCGGCCGCTTTTGAGGCGGCTGCGTCTGCCATTCCGCCACTTCCCCGACGGAGCTGCGCCTATTTCGCGTTGAGCAGGCGGCGAGCCTATAGGGTGCGTGCGATGCGAAAACCCATGATGCGGTCGCGGAAGTCGGCGGGGTTTCGTTCGCGCGTGCTCGGGCGGAGCACCCAGAGCGGAGAGGCCCAGGAGCCGCCCCGATCGACGCGCCTGCAATCCGGCGGCGTTTCAGCTGCGCGTCCATCCTTTGAGGCGTGCGCGTAGGTGGGGGAGTAACAATCTTGCACCCACTGCCAGACGTTTCCGACGATGTCGAAGACACCAAACTCGTTTGCGGGTTTCATCCCGACCGGCTGCGTTCGTCCGCCCGAATTCTCGACGTACCAGGCGTATTTGGGTGCCGCTGCCGGGTCGTTTCCCCACCAAAAAAGCGCTGCGGTGCCGGCACGCGCTGCGTACTCCCACTCCGCCTCGCTCGGTAAGTGATAAGGTGTTGCGCCGGAGGCCTCGCCGGCCTTTTGATTCACCCAAGCGACGTACGCCTGGGCGTCCGTCCAACTAACGCAAACGACGGGATCCAAATCGCTCTGTGGAAAGCCGGGATTCTCCCAACTGAGATCGGGGTCTTGATCCGTCTTGAAGCTGTCGAGGCCGCAACCGCTCCCGGCGCGATAGCCCGTTTCCCGAACGAATTCCGCATACTGCTGCCGCGTCACGTCGTACTCGCCGAGGGCGAAAGACGGTATGGAGATGCGAACTTGGGGCGCTTCGTCGGCGACCGACGGCAGATTTCCGCCGTGGGCGGCGGCCCAAGCCTTCTGTGCGTCGGTCGATCCCATCGTGAAAGTGCCGCCCGGAATCACGACCATCTCCGGGCAGCCCTCACAATCGTCGAATACCGCCCCCGGCGTGTGCTCGGGTGCGCCACTCGCTTGAGGCGTCTGTGATCCGAGGAGCAGGGCCAAGGCACAGATCGCGGTGCGCACTATGCCGTGCTTCACGTCTGACGCTTACTCGGCTTGTGCGATGCCGAGCGTGTCGAGCTGCGCGTTGATCGATTTGACGGCCGCTTCGATCGCAACGCCGTTACCTGTGTCGGCGGCCGCCGCCTTGTTGAGTTGATTTTCGAGATCGAGCATCGCGGGTTTTCCCGGCTCGGTCAGCTTCGCCATCATGTTCGTCCGGGTCCTCACCTTGCGGCACCCGTCGCCCTTGGCCCACTCACCGCCGATGCGCTTGCCGAGTGACGTCAGCTGCGCCGTAACGGTCGCGTTGGCGCCGGCATCCGTCGCGCGTGCGAGCACTTTTTGGCTGACCGCGAACCAGCCCGGCGATCCATTGCCGCCAAAATAGAACGCGTGCACCAGTCCCCAATACTTACCCCAGCTCTCGAACTCGGTCGCGCACTCATCGGCCTGCCACACGTCGTGGAACGAACTCTGCCACGAATCGAGCGTCGCGGCATCGTCTGCCAAACACGACGTCCGAGCGACGATGCCGATCGCCAAGGCGATGAAGAGGGCGCGGAGTACGTGACGCGTTCGGTAGCGCGGGGCAGCCGACATCGAGGACCTCCTTGTAGCTGGCGGACCGGTCGTTGCTAGGCCGTTTTACGGCAAGGCGCGAGCGGCCTTCCGCGCTTCGGCCTCGCTCGCCGCGGTGGTAACACCCAGGCGCAACTCGATCGAGGGCCGGGCGAAGACGAGCGTCACGAGCTCGGCGCCGCGCCGCCGTTCCAGCATCACCCGCTTCACGTCGCCGGGTCGCCAGCGCAACGTCGTCAGCCGGCGACCGTGCAGGATTCCCAACGCGTTGCCTCCGGGCGATTGCACGGCTTCGTCGCCGGCGCTCCACGCGAAGCCCGAGATGCTCTCCAACCGCGCCGTCGAGCCGCGATCGTGGGGTGCGAACTCCTCGCCGACGATCAGCTCGTCACTCGACGGATGTAGCGTTAGCGTGCGTCTGAACGCGCCCCCGCCCCGCGGCACGTCGGGTGCGTCGTAGGTGCACGTCACGCGCTGCGTCGTGAGTGCGTCCTCGCGCTCGCATTGGTAGGGCCGGTTGAACGTGCCGGCTGGGAGCGGATGCGTGTAGGCCGCAATGTAGTCGCGCGCCGACACCGGCGGCTGCGGGTCGGTCGCGTCGCGCAGCAATCCGATGCCGGTCGCCGCATTCGCGCGGCCGTCTCCGAGTTCCGCGATTCGCGCGCCCGCGAACGGCGCGAAGACGACGCGCAGGCGTCCGTTGCTCATTACAGTGCCGTCGGGATCCGAGAATGGCGGCGGGGTGGCGGGCGCGACGATGGGCGCGGTGCCGCCCGCCTCGCCAAAGGCGAAGTTGCCTGCGTGCCACGAGCCCGATAGTCCCACCGGCACCATCCTCGCTCCGCGCGCGGGCACCCCGAACGCGGCGATTCGCACCGTCCGGTTCGCGAGTGCGACGCGGAACGGACCGGCCCTTCGCGCCGCCCCGCTGGGGTTGACCGCGAGCACGAATGCGTACGACGCGTCGTCGGCCAGCAGCAGCGTCGTGTCGGAACCGAGGCGCGCGTCGCCGCGCACGGCCGCCGGATCGGCGACGAGCCGGCCCTCGCGCTGCAAGGCTGCGATGCGGCTTGTCGCCCACGGCTGGAGCCGACCCGCGGCGACCGACGACGGAAGGATCGGCAGAAGAACCGCTCGATACCGGCGCAACGCGGCCGCGTCGGCGCCGGCCAAGTCGGCGAGCACGCACGTGAGCCCGCGCGCGTTGCAGGCCCGTTGCATCGCGATCGTCGCGTCGGCAAACGCGGCGAAGTCGGCGTTCGTCAGCGAGCCCGGCACGAACAACGCTCGGCGGCCAGACGATCGCCGCGTCCGCCGCCACGTGGGTCTTCGCGAGCAGCGCGCCGTAGCGCGCGAATCGCGTCG
Organism: Vulcanimicrobiota bacterium; assembly: GCA_963711625.1. Classification (GTDB taxonomy): domain Bacteria; phylum Vulcanimicrobiota; class Vulcanimicrobiia; order Vulcanimicrobiales; family Vulcanimicrobiaceae; genus Cybelea. Next base: position 2,279,003 of record OY970207.1, on the reverse strand, counting down.
CCGAACTTGCGCGGTCGGCGCGTAGCGGGCCGAGGGGCGCAGGTCGGCGGTCAGCGCGGCGTCCCAGCGCGTACGACCAGTTCGCCCACGGCGCTTCCCAGCCGTCGCGGATAGATCGTGTCCTGCACCGGAAAGTTGACGATGCCGTGCGCGCCGTCGCGCAGCAGCTCGGCGAGCGCGAGCGCGGTGTTCGACGGGATCGCTCGGGCGCGGCGCGCCTTCGTCGGCGCCCTGCAGCCAGCCGGCTTGAAACTCCGACTGCATCACCGGCGATGCCGCGCTGCGTCTGCAGCAAGCCCGGTGGCGAAGTCGAGATCGGCGAGGTCGTGCGCGCCGATGCGATACGCATCGCTTTGATACCAGTTGCCCCACGCCCACGCCGGCGACGCGCTCGGAACCTTCATCTCGTACGTGTTGATGAAACAGCGGTACGCGCGAGCCCGCGACGGATCGCACCGTCATGCGCAGCCAGTCGACGTACGCGTGCCAGTGCGGCGCCGGCCAGGTGTCGTTGTCGAGGTACGCGCCTTGATCGTCGTCGAGCGCGATCGCGACGACGTCGCGCGAATACGGTGCGACGCAACGCAGCACCTCGCGCAGCCACTCGGCGCGATTCCAGGAGATGCGTGGCGTTGCCGAGCCACTCGGCGGCCGCCGCATCGTCGGCGTGCGCGTTCTGCAGCGTCGCGGTGGCCGGATAGCGTCCCTCGAGCACGTCGTGCAGCGGCATGTCGTACTCCGGCGCGTTCGCAGCAGCCACGCCGGATATCCGCCGTTGCGCCACTCGTTGCGGATCACCGGGCCGGGCCGCAGGATGAGCTTGAACCCCAGCTCGTGCGTCGAGCCTGCAGCAACGCCGCGCAGGTCGCGGCGCGGGATCGGTCGTGCCCGTGAAGTCGGACGCACGCTCGCCTCGGGCTCGTGCCAGTTCCAGATGACGTAGAGATCGATCGTGTTGATGCCCAGGCGCTTGTAAGCGACGCAGCGCCGAGCGCCATCGGTCGCGCGGCATTCGCTCGTAGAAGAACGCCGCACCGTAGACGAAGAACGGCTTGCCGCTCGACGGTGAAGACCGGATAGCCGCGGACGGTCGTCACTCGCGACGCGTTCCACGTCGCCCACGAACCCTGGCCGTCCGCGCGAACGGCGCTGCGGAAGTGCAAGCGAGCAGCAGCAGTGCCGCGAGCAAACGGCCACCAGCGGCGCGAACGGCGCCGCGAGCGCGATAGACGATGCAGCCGCAGGCGAGCCAGCCGACGCCGAGCGCGATCGCCGTCGACCCGACGCGACGAAGGCGATAGTCCAGCCGGCCAGCGCAACGAGGGCCGGCAGCGGATAGAGCGGCATCGCGAAACGGCGCCGGCCCGCGGCGCGCTCGCAGCGAGGCCGAGCGCGACGATCTGAGCGACGCCTTGGATCAAAACGATGCCGGCGGTCAGAAACGCGATGACTTGATCGAGCGTGAAGAGGCTGGCGACCAGCGACAGCGCACCGACCGCGAGCAAGGCGACGTGCGGAATCTCCTTGCGCGGATGCAGCCGCGCGAACGCCGGCAGGAACGCGCCGTCGCGCGCCGCCGCGAACGAGATCCGCGAAAATCCGAGCAAGTTGCCGTAGAGCGAAGCAAACGCGGTCACCAGCACGAGCAGCGTCACGCCGATCGCCGCGGCGCGTCCCCAGCTCGCTCGACGACGAACGCGCCGACGTACTGCGCCTGCGCGGTCGGAGCTCCGGTGGCGTCGAACAGCGAGCGCCACGGCACGGCGCCGAGCACGCCGACCTGCAGCAGACACGTAGAGCACCGCGACGATCAGCACCGAGAGCAGGATCGCCAGCGGAATGGTGCGTTGCGGGCCGCACGACCTCGTCGCCGAGCAGTGCGGCGTCGGCGTAGCCGACGTAATCGTAGAGCGTGATGAACAGCGCGCTGCCGAAACCGGCCAGAAATCCGGTCGTCGAGCCGCAGCGGCCGCTCGACGTGGAACGCCTGCCCGAAGTCGGCGTGCGACGAGGCCGGCCAGCGCGACGAGCAGCGAGCGTGAGCCGTTGCCGCGCACGGCGAGCAGCGTGCCGAGCGCCGATACTTGCGACGTCCGGCGATAGAGCAGCGCGATCGTCGAGAGCGCCGATGCCGACCGCGACGGCGTCGTGCGCGACGGTCGTCGAGCCAGCGGGCGGATAGAGATAGCCGGCGTAATTTGCGAAGCCGATGTATCCGCTGGCCAGCAGACACGGCGCGTAGAGCAGAAACTGCCAGTTGAAGAGAAATGCGAGCGCGCGGCCCGAGCCGCTGCGCGCCGAACGCGTCGCGCAAGATAGACGTACGTGCCGCCCGAACCGGGAAATCGCGACGAGAGCTCGGCCCAGACCAAGCCGTCGCAGAGCGCGACGACCGCGCCGGCGATCCAGCCGACGAGCGCGAGCGGGCCGCCCAGCGCGGCGATCGACGAGCGGAATCGTGACCAGCGGTCCGATGCCGATCATCGTGATGACGTTGATCGCGATCGCGCCGCGCAAGTCGATCGCGCGCTTGCAGCGAGCTCATTCTAGGCCGAAGCCACTTCGTGCGACGAAGCGGACGCGCCATGCAAGAACGCTCCGCCATCGCGCGGCTCTTGGCGTCTCGAGGGCGACGTGCGTGTCGACTTCCTCGACGAGCGAGGCGCTGGCAGGCAATCCGCTCGGCGATCCGGCGACGCGGCCGGTGGCCGTCTATCTGCCGCCCGGCTACGACCCGGGCGGTTCGCGCGCTATCCGGTCCTCTACGTGCTGCACGGCTACACCGGCGACGTCGCCGCGCTGCTGTCGACGCGCCCGTGGGAAACCAACGTCGTGCAGTGGGCCGACCGGCTGGTGCGCGAGCGGCGCATGCCGCCCGCGCTCGTCGTGCTGGTCGACGGGTTCACGCGGCTCGGCGGCTCGCAGTACGTCGACTCGATTCACAACGGCAACTACGCGACGTACACCGTGCGCGACGTCGTCGGCCACGTCGACGCGCACCTACCGCACGATCGCAGCCGAAGGCGGACGCGCCGTCGCTCGGCAAGTCGTCGGGCGGTTTCGGCGCGATGCACCTCGTGATGGAACATCCGGGCGTCGTTCGCGGCATTCGCGTCGCACAGCGGCGATTCGTACTTTCGCTACGCACACTTTCCCGCGTTTGCCGCGGTGCACCGTACGCTCGAGGCGCACGGCTTCGACCTCGCGGCGTTCGTCGAGGCGTTCGAAGCGAAAGCACAAGCGGAGCATGGCCGAGTACACGACGATGGAGATGCTGGCTATGCGGCCGCGTACTCGCCGGCGCGGCGCGAGCGCGTTCGACCTCGACTTGCCCTTCGATCGGAACACCGGCGAGCTGCGCGAAGACGTCTTCGCGCGTTGGCTGGCGTTCGACCCGGCCGAGCGCGTGCCGGCACGCCGAGCCGAGCTCGAGCGGCTGCGGCTGCGCTACGTGGACTGCGGGCGGCGCGACGAATACAATCTCGATATCGGCGCTCGCGTCGTGACCGCGCGCATTCGCGACCTCGGGCTCGAGGTGCGGCACGAGGAATTCGACGACGATCACCGCAACGTCGGATATCGGTACGAAATCTCGCTGCCGGCGCTCGCCGCCGTATTGGATCGAGGAATGAGGAACGAAGATCACCGTTCTATCTGGCTCTGATCGTCGCGTGCAGCGGCGCCGGCGCGCGTCGCTCAGCACAGGCGCAGCCGACCGCCGACGCCGGATCCGCACTCGTATAGCGATCCCGCGATGACGCTTCGCCGCACCGCCCGATGCCGTCTTGCTCCAGCGTCAGCCGACGTCCCGGTCGATCAGCTCGCGCAACGACCTCCAGCCGGTGGCGGTGTGGGTGATCCACCCCGGCAAAGAAGACGTCGCGCATGATCACGCTCGCGATGGAGGCGTACAGCGGGGCGCCCGAGCAGTGGGAGGCGCAGTTCGAAAGCCAGACGCACGGTTCGCAAGAGGGCACGCTGATCCGCAACAAGACGCCGATGACGCTGCTCAACGGCATGCCGGCGATGTTCGTCGAGGTGGCTTACGGCGGCGGTTTCGACGCGCGCAAAGAGTATGCCATCGTGTGGGCCGACGGCGCAGCGCGGGATCGTGCTATCGGAAACGACGCGAATGGGCGACGCGGCGCCGGACGAGGCGAAAGCGGCGCTCAAACAGGCGACGGCCGTGCGTTATCCCTTGATACCAGCCGTAGCGTCGAGCGTCGAGCGCAGGTCGTCGAGCAGATCGTCGAGCGTCTTCGATCCCGACCGAGAGCCGAAGCAGGCCGTCGGTGACGCCGCGCCGTTCGCGTTCCTCCGTCGGAATCGATCCGTGCGTCATGCGCGCCGGGATGGCAGATCAGCGACTCGACGCCGCCCAAACTCTCGGCTAGGCTGAAGTACTTCAGACGGCTTGGCGAACTCGAGCGCGCGCGACTCGGGTCCCTCGAGCACGAACGAGAGCATGCCGCCGAAGCCGCTCATCTGTCGCTTCGCGAGCTCGTGCTGCGGATGCGACGGCAAGCCCGGGGTAATACACGCGCGCGACGTCGTCGCGCGCCTCGAGAAACTCGGCGACCGCTTGCGCGTTGTGCGCGTGCTCGCGCATGCGCAGCGCCAGCGTCTTGGCGCCGCGCATCGTCAGCCACGCGTCGTGCGGTCCGGGCACGCCGCCGACGGCGTTCTGAAGGAAGCGGATGTGCTCGTGCAGCGACTCGGTCGTCGGTGATCGCGATCGCCGCCGACGCACGTCGCTGTGGCCGCCGATGTATTTCGTCGTCGAATGCACGACGATGTCGGCGCCGAGCGCGAGCGGCTGCTGGAAAGTACGGCGTGGCGAAGGTGTTGTCGACGACGACCAGCTGCCCGCCGCGTTCGCAGCGACGCGATCGCCGGCGATGTCGATGAGCTTCAGCAGCGGGTTGGTCGGCGTCTCGACCCAGAAGAGCTTCGTGTTCGGGCGGATCGCCGCGCGAACGGCGTCGAGATCGCTCATGTCGACGTAGGTGAAGCTGAGCCCGAAGCGCTCGAGCACGCGCGAGAAGAGGCGATACGTGCCGCCGTAGAGGTCGTCGCTGACCACGACGTGATCGCCGGCGGAAAGCAGGCCCAGCACGGCCGACGTCGCCGCCATGCCGCTGGCAAAGGCGCTGCCGTAGCGCGCGTCTTCGAGCGACGCGAGCTGCTGCTCGAGCGCGAGGCGCGTCGGGTTGATCGGTGCGGCTGTAGTCGAAGCCCTTGTGCTCGCCGACGCGCGCCTGCGTGTAGGTCGACGTCTGATAGATCGGCACGATCGTCGCGCCCGGTCGCGGGATCGGCATCCTGTCCGACGTGAATCGCCTTCGTAGCGAATTTCATAGCGCGGTTACTGATGCACCACGTCGGAGCTGGTCGAGAGGAAGCTGATGATGTCTTGACGCGTCAGGACGCCGATCGGTTCTCGCATCGTCGGTGACCACGATCGCCGGATTCGCCAGCGTGAGCAGCTTGTAGGCGCGCTCGATCTCATCCGACTGCTCGAGCGCGGGGAACGGGCGTCCCATCACGTCGCTGACCGGCTGATGGATGATGTCGGCGTGGTCGAAGACGCTCCGCATCACGCCGACGTCGTTGACGCTGCCGACCTGCTCGCGGCCCGTTCATCACCGGGAATCTGCGAGATCTCGTAGCGGCGCAAGAGGTCGAGCGCGGTCTTGACGGTATCGTCGTGCTGCACCGTGATCAGCGGCGGCAGCGGCGTCTTGCTGCGCAGCACGTCGCCGACGGTCGCGCGGCGTTTCGCGTCGGCCAGGAAGCCGTTGGCGATCATCCAGTCGTCGTTGAAGATCTTCGACATGTAGCCGCGGCCCGAATCGGGCAGGATGACGACCACGATGGCGTCGGCCGGCAGCGTCTTGGCGAGCTTCACCGCGGCCACGGCGGCCGTGCCCGACGAACCGCCGACGAGCAGGCCCTCTTCGCGCGCGATGCGCCGCGCCATCAAGAACGAGTCGCGGTCGGAGACGCGCACCATCTCGTCGATCACGCGCAGGTCGACCGTTTCGGGGAGATAGCTCATTCCGATCCCCTCGACCGCGTACGATCGCGGGATGTCGCCGGAGTAGATCGAGCCCTCGGGATCGGCACCGACCACGTGGATCGCGGGATTGCGTTCCTTGAGATAGCGCGCGCGTCCCCGAAATCGTGCCGCCGGTGCCGATGCCGGCGACGAAGTGCGTGATCGTGCCGCGCGGTCTGTTCCCAGATCTCGGGCCCGGTCGTGTGGTAGTGCGCTTCGGGGTTGAAGTGATTGTGAAACTGATTCGGTTGAAACGCGCCCGGGATCTCCGACGCGAGCCGGTTGGCGACGCCGTAGTAGGACTCGGGCGAATCGGGCGGCACGTTGGTCGGCGTGATCACGACGTCGGCGCCGTAGGCGCGCAGCAGATCGATCTTCTCGTGCGACATCTTGTCGGGCATCACCAAGATGCAGCGATAGCCGCGAATCGCCGCGGCCATCGCCAGCCCCGTTCCGGTGTTGCCGCTCGTCGGTTCGACGATCGTGCCGCCGGGCTTGAGCAGTCCTTTGCGTTCGGCCGCATCGAGCATCGTCACAGCGGGCCGATCCTTGACGCTGCCGCCCGGGATTCACGTACTCGACCTTCGCGAGCACGAGACAGGGCGCGCCGTCGACGACCTTGTTCAGCTTAACGAGCGGAGTGTGGCCGATCGCCTCGAGCGCGTTGGCGCAGTAGGTCGGGCCGGCCATGCGGGGGCGACGGAGCGCGGGTTGCCATAGGAGCCGCGGCTTCCGCGTGGCGAACACCTTCACCTATGAACGTGCGCGCCGGCACCCTCTTTGCGATCGTCGCTTTAATGCTTTTCGGCGCGGCAGGCTGCAACAACGACGCGCTGCCGCCGGCCGCCGGCTTTGCCAGCGTGAGCGGCCTCGTCGTCGATTCGGCGACGAACGCGCCGATCTCCGGCGCCGTCATCACCATCGACACGGTGCTTACCGCGACCAGCGACGCGGCGGGTAAATTCTCGATCGAGAAAGTTCCCAGCGGCATCGCGGATTATGCCGTGCAGGCAAACGGCTATCAATCGCTGGCGGCGAGCACGAACATCGAGCCGGGCAAGCCGTTTCAGCTCAACTTGACGATGGCCGCGCAGACGCCGGCCACCCCGCACTAAATCGTCAGCTAAACGCCGTCGACCGGCGGTAAGCGCTCGCGGGCTTGACGAGCGTCGCCCGGTCTGCAACCGTGCGATCCACGATCGCGAGCACCACCGCGGCGAGCTTCTCGGGGTCGTGACGGACGGTCTCCGTCTCGCCGATCACCGACGCCCGCACCGGCTCCAATCCAAGCGCGACGATCCTGTCGACGTCGGCGTCTACCGGCACCTGGCCCTCTTGCGCGTACGCGCCGAGAAGCCGTGACGGCGGCTCGTCGTTGACCACCACGTAGTCGCACACGCGCTCGCCGGCATTGGCGAGCAGCGCCTCGACGTGATCCGCTGCCGTCATCCCGTCGGTTTCGCCGGGCTGCGTCATCACGTTGCACACGTACACCTTGACCGCATGCGCATTGGCGACTTCACGCGCGATCCGGCTCACCAAGAAGTTCGGCGCCAACGACGTGAACAGCGATCCGGGGCCGAGCACGATCGCATCGGCGTCGCGAATCGCGGCGATCACCTCGTCGAGCGGCGTCGCCGACGGCGGGTCGAAGAAGACCCGCTTGATCGGGCGCGACGCCTTCGAGATGTTCGACTCGCCCTCGACGATCGTTCCGTCGTCGAGCTCGGCGCAGAGGCGCACGACGCCCAGCGTCGCGGGCAGCACGCGACCGACCACGTTGAGCACGCGGCTCGACTCCTTGATCGCCGCATCGAAGTTGCCGGTGATGCCGCTCATAGCTGCCAAGAACAGGTTGCCGAAAGAGTGGCCGCTGAGGCCTTCGCCTTCGGTGAAGCGATAGCGGAAGAGGTCGGTGACCAACGCCTCGTCGTCGGCCAGCGCGACCAGGCAGTTGCGCACGTCGCCGGGCGGCAGAACGCCGAGCTCCTTTTGCAGACGCCCCGACGAGCCGCCGTCGTCGCTCACGGTCACCACCGCGGTGAGATTGCTCGTGCGGCGCTTGAGCCCGCGCAGGAGCGTCGAGAGCCCGGTGCCGCCGCCGATCGCGACGATCTTATATCCTTGCTGGAGGCGCCGCCCCGCGAGCGCGTCGCGAAAGCCCTTCGGCGTGCGGTCGCGCGCCGCGCGCACGACGGCGCGCAGCCACATCGCCACGCCTGTGGCGATCGCCGCGATGCCGATGGCCCCGAGGATCCACGTGAGATACGCGGGCGGGAAGTAGTCGTCGACGATGTCGTCGAGCACCTCGTTGACGTGAATGCCCGTGCCCTCGGCGATGAACCATCGCGTTCCGGCGTCGAGCAACACTACGACGCCGAGCAGGCAGAGCAATATCCAGCGTTTGATGCCGACGCCCGGAACCAGCCAGTGCAGCGAGCGCGACAGCCGCTCGCGCATTACGCGGCGCGCTCCAGGTCGCGCGTTTCGATACGCGCACGTCGAGCCGGGCGTCGCCCGCGAAGCGCTGCATCAGCCGGTGAGCCACGTAGACCGAGCGATGGCGGCCGCCCGTGCACCCGATGCCGACCGTGAGCTGCGACTTGCCCTCGGCCAAATAGCGGGGCAGCAAGATACTCCAGCAGGTCTTCGACCTTGGCGAGAAACGGCCGCAGCGAGGGATCGTCCTCGATGAACGCGGCCGACCGCGGTATCTTCACCCGTCTGCGCCTCCAACTCGATCTCGTAGTTCGGATTGCGGAGGAAACGCACGTCGAAGAGCAGGTCGAGATCGGCCGGCAGCCCGTATTTGAAACCGAACGCCACGAACGTCAGCGTGAGCCGCACCGGCGGGTCGGCGAGAAACGCCGCCGCGATGCGCTGCTTCGAGCGTGGCCGATGGTGAGGTTCGTCGTATCGATCACCACGTCGGCCCGCTCGCGCAGCGGCGCCAGTGCGCGACGGTCCGCGTCGATCGCTTCGAGCACCGAGCCGGCGTGCGCGAACGGATGCCGGCGCCGCGTCTCGCTGAAACGCCGCACGAGCAGCTCGTCGGCCGCATCGAGAAAGAGCACCCGGGCGTCATGCGTGCGGGCGATGTCGTCGATCGCGCTCCGCGGGTCGCCGAGCTCCGAGTCGCTTCGCAGGTCGAGCGCGACCGCCACGTCGCGCACGTCGGTCCGCTCGAGCGCCTCGATGGCGCCGCCCAGCACGGCGGGAGGCAGATGCTCGATGCAGTAGAAGCCCAAGTCCTCGAACGACTTCACCGCCTGACTCAAGCCCGCACCGGAGAGACCCGTTACGAAGACGATCCGAAGCGAACTCATATGAAGCTCTTTTCGCCCGAACGGGCCAACGCCCTCATTCCGAAGCTGGAGCCCCTCATCGAGGAGCTCCTCGGGAAGCGGCGTGACCTGGCGATCAAGCTGTTGGAGTCGGACCCGGCGCTGCACCATGCGGAGCCGCCGCCGGCCGCGGCTCGCCGCTGCCCGCTCGGCGCTCCCCGCGCCGCGCTTCGCCGAGCTCAAACACGAGATCGGCCGGCTCATCTACCGGATCGAGTCGTTCGGCTGCGTCGCTCAAGGATATCGACCTAGGGCTCGTCGACTTTCCGTCGATGCTCGGCGACGAAACGATCTTTCTGTGTTGGAAGTTTGGCGAGCCTCGCGTCGCCTATTGGCACGGGCTCGACGAGAGCTTCAGCTCTCGGAAAGAGCTTTAGGCCTCTTTCGCCGCATAGTCGGGTTCGACGGCGACGAAGTCTTCGGCCAGACCTTGCAGGCGCACGTCGCCGAAGTCGGCAGTGTACGCGCCGCTCTCGGCGCCGGTAATCTCGCCGACCTCGGGGACGTTGGCGAGCTGCGGTATGCGCCCGCGAATCTCGTCGGGTATCCGAACGCGATCGCCGATCGCGAACGTGCCTTGGTCGAAGAGCGCGTTGAGGCTTTCGAGGAGCATCGCCGAGCGGAATGCCGTAATCGACGCTGATCGCGCCGATCGTGTGCGTCTCGCTGATGGCGCAGTTCGAGCAGCCGCCGAGATGGAAACCCGCGAAGACGCGGCGCGCTCCAGCGTGGAGTTTGAACGCTTCGTCCACGGTCATCTCGGGTGTAAAATGCTGTTCACTCATCTATTGTTACCTTTCGCTACAACGCCCGCGCGACCCCACCGGTTTCAGCGAAGCACGCCTGTAAGCCGGATTCTGTACCCACGAGTGGGTGATGACCATCTATCTGGGGCGTTCGTCACCGAACGCCTCGGTGCGACATAGCTCGCTCGGACGGGCCGTCCGTCGACGAGTCGGCCAGGCGTTCGCCGGACGAGTTCGAGCGGTCTTGCTTCGGGTGGGGTTTGCCCGAGGCTGCGTCACCGCAGCGCTCCGTGAGCTCTTACCTCACGATTTCACCCTTGCACGGCGCCGAAGCGCCGGCGGTATGTTTCTGTGGCACTTTCCTTCGAGTTGCCCCGACAGGACGTTATCCTGCACCCTGCCCATTTGAAGCCCGGACTTTCCTCCCCCGAACGCGTCGTAGGGCGGTCACCCGGCGTGCTCCGCGCCGCTAGTATACCATCGAGCGACGATTTCGGCGGCATCGATGAGCCGCGGACCGGGGCGGCTGAGGTATGCGTTTCCGTCCATCGCCAGCACCCTCTCGCGCCGGCGCGCCTCGAGCGAGCGCCACTGCGGCACGTCGTCGAGCGCCGCGGTTTCCCGCCGGGTGCGCTCGAGGTCGAACCCGCACGGCGAGACGATTGCGGCGTCGGGTTGGGCGGCGGCGATCTCGTCCCAGTCGAGACGGCGCGAGTTCGCGCCCGGATCCGCGAGCACGGCGCTGCCGCCGGCAAGCGCGATCACGTCGGGAATCCAGTGGCCGGCGCTCATCGGCGGATCGGTCCACTCGAGCACGAGCGTCCGCGGGCGCGACGCCGGCGCCGCGTCGCGCAACGTCCCCACGCGCGCCTCGAGGCCCTCGAGCAGCGTACGCGCCTGCGCCGCATGTCCCGCGAGCGCGCCGAGCGTTTCGATCGTTGCGAGCACGTCGGCGAGTGACGTGGGCTCGAGCGACACGATCCGCGGATCGGAGCGCAGGCGCTTGGCCGCGACGTCGACGATGTCGTAGGAAACCGCGCAGACGGCGCAGAGCTCTTGCGTCACGATCAGGTCGGGCTGCAGGCGCTCGAGCAGCGCGCTATCGAGAGAGTACAGGCTCGACCCCGCGTGCACGGATTCGCGAACGTGCCGGTCGATGTCGGCGGACGCCGTCAGATCGGGACCCGACGCTGCGGTCAGTTTGGGAAGCGCGAGCGCGGCCGGAGGGTAGTCGCACTCGTGGGTGACGCCCACGACCTCGCCGCCGGCGCCAATCGCGAAGAGAATCTCGGTCGCGCTCGGCAACAGGCTGACGATTCGCGTGGGGCTACTCCCCCTGCGCCAGTGAGTAACCGCGCTCGCCGTTGAACGTGTAGAGCCCCTCCGTCTTGATGACGTCGAACCCCGCGCGCTCCGCCGCAGAGAGCAGCGCGACGACGTGCGACGCCGCGAACGGCTCGCCGTCGCTCTCGAAGCGACAGCACCAATGGTCGCTCCAGTACGTGTCGGGGTTACCGTTGGGCCACACCTTCGTGCCGCGGTTGCTGATCACGGTGAGCTTCGCGCCCGGAACGCTGAGCTGGTTCATGATTGCCGCGATCACATCGGGATTGCCGTCGCGCCGGTCGATGAAGAGATCGACGCCCGCGCGCAGCTTCATCGGCGGCTTGCCCGCCGGGCGGATCGCGAGATTCATCTGCGACTCTTTGTCGTATTCGACCGCCTTGAGATCCCGGGGCTTCTCGCCGAGCCGCGCCACGATCGCCGCGGCGAACTCCTTGGTGCCGACCTTCTCGCGCGACGTGCCTTCCTTGTAAATGTCGTAGGTGTGGATGCCGTCCTCGATCGTGCGCAGCCACGCGTTGTGTACGCGCTCGGCGACGTCGGCTTGGCCGACGTGCACCAGCATCAGGATCGCCCCGTGCAGCAGGCCCGACGGATTTGCCAGGTTCTGGCCGGCCCGCCGCGGCGCGGAGCCGTGGATCGCCTCGAACATCGAACAGTGGTCGCCGATGTTGGCCGAACCCGCGAGACCCACGGAACCCGTGATCTGTGCCGCGACGTCGGAGAGCACGTCGCCGTACAGATTCGGCATCACGATCACGTCGAAGGCCTCGGGCGTATCGGCCATCTTGGCCGCGCCGATGTCCACGATCCAGTGCTCGTTTTCGATCTCGGGGTACTCCGTCGCGATCTCGTTGAACGTCCGGTGGAACAGGCCGTCCGTGATCTTCATGATGTTGTCTTTGGTGAAGCACGTGACTTTTTTGCGCTTGTTGGCGCGCGCGTACTCGAAGGCGTAGCGGATGATGCGCTTGCTGCCCGGGCGCGAGATGAGCTTGAGGCACTGCGCGACCTGATTCGTCTGGCGATGCTCGATGCCGCCGTAGACGTCCTCTTCGTTCTCGCGGACGATGACGATGTCCATGTTGGGATGCTTCGTGGCGACGTACGGGTGCAGCGACGCGCACGGGCGGACGTTGGCGTACATGCCCAGCGTCTTGCGAACGGTGACGTTGAGGCTTTTGAACCCGCCGCCTTGCGGCGTCGTGATCGGCGCCTTGAGGAAGACCTTCGTGCGCCGCAGCGACTCCCACGACGATGGCTCGATTCCGTTGCTGAGTCCCCGGTGGTAGACTGACTCGCCGATCTCGATCCGCTCGAACTCGAGACGCGCTCCGGCCGCGTCGAGCACGGCGAGCGTGGCAGACATGATCTCCGGCCCGATGCCGTCGCCGTACGCGACGGTCACCGGCACTTTCTTCGCCGTTTCCATGGTGGTGGTCAATTCGTTCTCCTTGGCAATGGGCCCGCGACGGGCCGCTTCTCGTACGGCGCCTAGCGCCGCCACTCCTGGGCGTTCCAGCCTTCGGTGATGCCGTTTGGCAGGAAATACTGCAGGCCGGGCACGCGTGCGTAGCGCAGCGATTGATAGTACAGGAACGCCGCCGGCGCGTCGCGCAGCAGCAGCGACTGAGTCCGCGCATACGCCCGCTTGCGCACGGACCGATCGAACGTCGAAAGGGCGAGCCCCTGCTGCGGTTTCCATTGCCGGCGAGCAGTAGCGGGAGACGTTGTTGCCGGCCGGCGGGATCATACGCGCACGTCCACTGCGACGAGTCGTCGGGGTCCGAACCGGAGACCCAAGAATACATCGCAAGGTCGAACTTGCCGCCGTTGAGGATGCCGCCGCTTTGCGCCGCTGCGTAGAGCGTCGCGTAGTCGAAGCCCTTGAGCTGCATGTCGACGCCGATCCCGCGATACATCTGCTGCACTTGCGCGGTGATCGTGCGCACGATCTGACTGCCGAGTCCGTACACCATCAGCAGCGACAGCCGCGTTCCATTGCGAACGCGCACGCCGTCGGGTCCGGGGCGCCAGCCGGCCGCATCGAGCAGTGCCTTGGCGCGCGCCGGATCGTAGGGCGTCGGACGCAGCGTCGAATCGAACGCCCAGTAATACGGCGCGAGGTCGGCCGTCGCAAGCGTGGCCGTTCCATAGGTGTCGTCGCGTACGATGGCCGCGCGATCGAGACCCAGCACGAGCGCCTGCCGGACGCGCACGTCGTCGAGGGGCGGACGCCGCGTATTGAACATGATCGCCGTATAGGTCGGCGAATCCGCGAGTTGGCGACGCACTGCCGGGAGCTCCATCGACGTCGCGGTACACGGCGGCCGGGATCTCGATCGCGAGCTCGGCCTCGCCCGACTTCAACTGCGCCTCGACCGTGTTGTCGTCGGGGATGATCGCGAGCGTCAACTGCTTCAGGCCGGGCGTTCCCCGAAAATACGCCGGATTCGCCTGGAGCACGATCCGGTCGCCGCGCTGCCAGCTGACGAACCGGAACGGCCCGGTGCCGATCGGCGCGCCGTTGAACGCCACGTGATTGAGATCGGGGTACTTCGCCAGCAGGTGGGCGGGCAGCACGCGCATCGGCGAGTCGTTCTCGCGCAAAGAGCGTGTCGACGGCGGGCGGGAAGAGCTGCTTCATGTGCACTACGACGGTGTAGTCGTCGGGCGTGTCCATCGATCGCGACCAGGTCGTAGCCGCGCCGCGACACCACGTTGTTGCGCGGGTTCATGATCGCTTGCCACGTGAACTTCACGTCGCGGCTGGTGAACGGTGCGCCGTCCTGCCACGTCACGCCGTGACGAAGATGATAGGTCAGTGTAAGGCCGTCTTTGCTGATCCCGCCGTTTTGGAGGGTAGGAACCGTCTGAGCCAGATCCGGGAATCTGGTGGTGATGCTGGTCGTGCGTCACCAGCAGGTTGAAGATCAGACCGTCGGCAAAGGTTTCGATCGTATTTTGCGTGAGGATCGGATTGAGTTGGGTCGGAGTTGATGTTGATGGCGACGCGCAGGTGATCGGAGGTGAGTCCACCGCGGTCGCCCACCCGCGAGCAGGCCGTCACCGAAAGTACGGCAAGCGCGGCGGCTAGGACGAGCGCGCCGAAGCGCTTCACGCTACGCAGCGGAACTTCGCGTACATGTAGGGATAGTCGTCGTAGAACCAGTTGCGGAAAGAGCGGCGCACGAGCTCGCGCGGCGTGACGGGCGACGCACCCTTCATCACGTAGTGCTTGCCGTCGAAAAAGTCGGCCGAATACTGCGGATACGAAGCCATCGGCTACGAAGCCGGGCAGCGGAGCGAACGGCGTCGCGGTCCACTCCCACCCGTTGCCGATGAGGTCGGCCACGCCCCACGCGCTCACGCCGTCGGGGTGTGCGTCGACCGGCTCGGGGTCGTAGCGGCGCACGCCGAAGTTGCCGTGGCGCTGCGCCCGGCGCGTCGTTGCCCCACGGAAATAGCCGCTCGTCGCCGTCCGGTGTGGAGAAAGCCGCGCGATGATACTCGCGCCTCGGTCGGTAGCCGCATCCCGGCCCACTTCGCGTAGGCCGTCGCCTGGCGGTGGGTGACGTAGACGGGCCACGAGTGCGGCAGCTCGATCTCTCCGAGCAGCAAGCGCAGGAACCGGGCACCGTCGCGCTCGGTCCAGAACTCCGGAACCGGGCCGCCGTCGGCGACGAACTTCAGCCAATCGCCGTTGGTGACCGGATACCGTGCGATATCGAAGCCTGCGACGTCGATCTCCGTGCGCTCGAACTCGTTGTCCCAGCCGAAGGTCGAGCTCGTCGCGCGACGCCCCGAGCGTCGCCCGGCCCGGCGCGATGCTTCGCAACTCGCTCGACGGCGCAGCGCATGGTCCTCATGTGCGCCGACGGTGCCGCGTTTGCGATCGGCGCCGAGCTGGTGGACGATGTAGAGCAGCGTCTCCTGATGCATCAGCTTCGTGCTCCAAAATCGTGTAGGCGGCCTGCGCGCGAACCAGGCGCGGCACGCTGGGATCGTCGATGCGGGCCGACGTCAGGGCGCGCTCGACGGCGTCGTCGCAGCGGGCACCGAACTGCCGCGACGGCCGCACGGGTCGGCCACGAGCCTGGGTCGTGACGCCGCGCGTCGTCGAGCGTCGCGGGATCGATGCCGCGTTCGAACAGCCGCTCGAGCGGGAGCATCGATCGGCGTCTCGCCGAGACCGCGTTCGTTGAGCGTCAAGAAAGCTGAACGCCGGGATGTGCCCTTCGTAAAACGCGAACGGATGGCGCAGCGGGATCGGGCGATCGTAGAACGCCTCGTCGGCGACCAGCGCGAACAGCGCCGCCGAACGCTCGCGGTTGCTGCGGTACCAGTCGACGAGGCCGGAACGGTCCGGCGCCAAAGTCGTAGCTACAGCGTGCCTCGCTTTTCTTGCTCGCGCTCGATCGAGACGAAGAGCGCCTTGAAATTGCCCTTGCCGAACGACAGGCTTCCCTTGCGCTGGATGATCTCGAAGAAGACCGTCGGGCGGTCTTGCAGCGGCTTGGTGAAGATCTGGAGCATGTAGCCCATGTCGTCGCGATCGACGAGGATGCGCAGTTCGCGCAGCGTCTCCATCGCCTCGTCGATCTTGCCGACGCGCTCCTGCGAGCATGTCGTAGTACGAGTCGGGCGTGTCGAGGAACTCGACGCCGTTTGCCTTGAGCGCGCGAATCGTCGCGGCGATGTCGTCGGTGCGGATCGCCATGTGCTGCACGCCCGCGCCGCGATAGAAGTCGAGATACTCCTCGATCTGCGATTTCTTCTTGCCCTGGGCCGGTTCGTTGATCGGGAAACTTCACGCGATGGCGCGGATCGGTCATGACCTTCGAGCGCAGCGCGGTGTATTCCGTCGAGATGTCCTTGTCGTCGAACGACACCAGCTGCGAGAAGCCGAAGACGCGGGCGTAGAAGTCGCCCCACGCGTCCATCTCGCCCCAGCCGACGTTGCCGACGCAGTGGTCGATGAACTGCAGCCCCGGCTTCTGCGCGGAGGCGAGCGTCTTGCGCGCCTCGACGAAGCCCGGCGCGAAAATGCCCGAGTAGCCGTCGCGCTGGACGAACGAGTGCACCGTGTCGCCGTACGTGGCGATCGTCGCCTTGACGAGCTGTCCCGTTGGCGTCTGCAGTTCGGTCGGCTCTGGAACGGCTCGTGCGCCGCCGCGCAACGCCATCTCGAACGCGGCGCGGGCGTCCTCGACCAAAATCGCGATGTCCTTTGACGCCGTCGCCGTGCAGCATCACGTGGCGAGCGATCTCGTCGTCGGGCACGCAGGCTGGTCGTCAGGACGAAGCGCAGCTTGTTCTGCTCGAGCAGGTAGCTCACTCGGCCGCGCACGCCGGTCTCGGGGCCGGCATAGGCGATTTGATCGAAACCGAAGGCCGACATGTAATAATGCGCCGCCTGCTTGGCGTTACCGACGTAGAACTCGACGTAATCCCAGTCGATCTGTGCCAGCGGATTGCTGCGCGTTTCGGTCGGCGTGCTCATGTCCGGCGGACTTAGCGAAGCCTCTCGGGCGGCCCTGTCGAAGCAAGGGGCATGACCGCCTCGACGGTGCTGCCCGCCTCCGTGCGCGCCGCTTTGCGCGCCTTGATCGACTACGCCGGCCTCTTTCCGCCGGCCGAGCTCGCTTTCGACGGCGCGCGGAGCGAGTACCGCGCTGCGCGCGCCGGGCCGCACGCCTGGATGCTCGGGCGATTCATCGTTCCGGCGACGCTGCCGATCGCATCGCCCCACGATATCGGCGGCCCGCTGTCGGTCATCGCGAATGCCGGCGCGCTCGACCGGGCCGCGGCGCTGCGTGCCGGCGGCGCGCAGATCGACGCACTGGAAGTTCCGTTACTCGCAACGGCGTCTCCGCAAGACGTCGCGGCGGTGGTAGCCGGTACCGCCGCGGCGATCGACGCCGCCGGTCTGGACGGTATCCCGGTCTTTCTCGAGTTGCCGCGGACGCAGGCGTGGCCCGAGCTCCTCGCGGTCGCGATGCCCGCGCTCGCGCGAACGCGGCTCGGCGCGAAGATTCGCTGCGGCGGGCTTACCGCCGGCGCGTTTCCCAGCGTCGACGACGTCGCCGCGTTCATCGCAGCGGCCGCCGCCGCGAACGTGCCGTTCAAGGCAACGGCCGGCCTGCATCACCCCGTACGGCACGTCGATCGCGCCACCGGCTTCACGATGCACGGCTTCCTCAATCTGCTCGCGGCAACGGCGCTTGCGACGCGCGTCGATGCGCCGACGCTGCGCCGCATCGTGGCAGAAGAAGACGGCCGACGCGTTTCGCTTCGACGAGGGTTCGCTGCACTGGCGCGACCACCGTGCATCCGCTGCGGAGCTCGAGACCATGCGGCGCGACGGCGTTCGTTGCATACGGCAGCTGCAGCTTCGCCGAGCCCGTCGACGATCTGACGGCACTCGGCATCCTGCCGCTGCAATGATCGCACCGGGCGACACGACCGACGCGCATCTCGAGTCGTGGGTTCCGGTTGCGCCGGACGAGCGACTTTCCCATTCAGAACCTCCCGCTCGGGCGTCTTCGTTCGCGACGGCCGCGCGCGCATCGGCGTGGCGATCGGCGATCGCGTGCTCGATCTCGACGCGCTGGCGCGGCCGGGCTCGTCGACGACGTTTGCGAACCCGAGCTGCTGCAGGCGCCGGTGCTCAATCCGCTGCTGGCCGCCGGACGCAGCGTGTGGAGCGCGCTGCGCGAGCGCGTGTCGCAGCTGCTGCGTGCCAACGGCGACGATCGTCTGCGCGGCGCTGGGGCCGAGCATTTTTTGGTCGCCCGCGACGGTGCCGAGATGCGCGTGCCGATGGAGGTCGGCGACTACGTCGACTTTTATTCGTCGCTCGAGCACGCGACGAACCTCGGCCGCATCTTCCGGCCTAATGCCGAGGCGCTTGCTGCCGAACTGGCGCTGGATTCCGATCGGCTATCACGGGCGCTCGAGCACGATCGTGATCGACGGAACGCCGATACGCCGGCCGCGCGGACAGCGCAAGCGCGCCCGACGCTGCCGCGCCGGAGTTCGGGGCGACGCCGTCGCCTGGACATCGAGTTGGAAATGGGATTCGTCACCGGGCCCGGGAACGAGCTCGGGCAGCCGATCGACGTGGCCGACGCATCCGAGCACATCTTCGGGCTGGTGCTCGTCAACGATTGGAGCGCGCGCGACATCCAGGCCTGGGAGTATCAGCCGCTCGGGCCGTTTCTCGGTAAGTCGTTCGCAACGACGATCTCGCCGTGGGTCGTCACGCTCGAGGCGCTGGAGCCGTTTCGCGTCGAGGGCCCGCGGCAAGAGCCCGAGCCGCTGCACTATCTGCGCGCGCGCGAGCCGTGGGCCTACGAGATTCAGCTCGCCGTCGAGCTGCAGACGCAGCGCATGCGCGAACAGGGCGATCCGCCACGAACGGATCTCGCAGACCACGTTTGCCGACATGTATTGGAACGTGGCGCAGCAGTTGGCGCACGCGACGGCCAACGGCGCGGTCACCCGCCCGGGCGATCTCTTTGCGTCGGGAACGATCAGCGGTTCGGCGCCGCATAGCCAGGGCAGCCTGATCGAACTCGCTTGGAACGGCGAACGCCCGATCGCACTGTCCGATGGCGAGACGCGTACGTTTCTCGAGGACGGCGACGAGGTCGTTTTGCGCGGCTGGTGCGATAAGCGCGGCGCGCGAAGAATCGGCTTCGGCGCCGCGACGCGGCCGCGTGGCGCCGGCGTAGGTTTTAGACGCCGGCCGGCGCCTGCACCCACGAGCGGAAGTATTCGCGGGTCTTCGCACTCCAGCGCCGCCCGCGCGAGGCGCAGCGGCTTGAACGTATCGACCATCACGGCGATCTCGTCGGTCGACGTCTTCCCGAGGCTCTGCTTCGACCGCGCCCGGCTGCGGGCCGTGCGGCGCGCCGGCCGCGTGCAGCGTGATCGAACCTTCCTCGACGCCGCGGCGGCTCATGAAGTTGCCGCTGACGTAGTAGAGCACTTCGTCGCAGTCCACGCTGGAATGGTTGTACGGCACGGGGATGGCCAGCGGATGATAGTCGAAGAGCCGCGGCACGAACGCGCAGAAGGCGGCGCCCGGCGATTCGAACGTCGCATGCGCCGGCGGCGGCTGGTGGAGCTTGCCCGTGATCGGCGCGAACTCGTCGATGTTGAACGCGTAGGGATAGCAGTAGCCGTCCCAGCCGATGACGTCGCAGGGATGATTCTGCACGATGTAGATCGCGTTGCGGCCGCCGTTGGTGACGCGCACTTCGTACTCGCCCTGGGCCTCGACCGGCAGCCTGAAGCACCGGGCGCGCGGAAGTCGCGCTCGTAATACGGCGCGTGCTCCTCGAGCTGGCCGAACTCGTTGCGGTACCTCCGCGGGATCGTGACCGTGCCCGTGCATTCGTAGACGAGCATGCGCGTGGGCGACGACGGCAGCGACGCGGTACGTCGTCCCGGTCGGGATCACGACGTAGTCGCGCTCGCGATACGCGAGCTGCGCCGAACTGCGTCTCGATCACGCCGGCGCCGCGATGGATGAAGAGCAGCTCGTCGCCGCCGGTGTTGCGGTAGAAGTATTCCATCGGGCCGGTCGCCACGGCGACCGAGATCGCGACGTCGTCGTTGCCGAGCAGCGGCGTGCGCGACTCGATCGGGATCGTCGCCCGCGACTTGGAGCGAGCCCGTGTGGAAGTGGCGGTTGCGCAGCGGCTCGTTGGCGTCGAACGCGACCGCGGGACGCTCCCACGGCCGCACGTCGAGCGTCGCCGTCGGCGGGCGCAGGTGATAGAGCAGCGAGTAGACGCTCTCGAAGCCCTTGGTCGAGAATAGCTCTTCGGCGTAGAGCCCGCCGTCGGGGCGGCGAAACTGAATGTGCCGCTTGTGCGGGACGGAGCCCTCGCGAACGTAGGACGGCATTTAGGTCGCCGTCTCCGCCACCGGCTCGCTCTCGGCTAGCGGCGCGCGCTCCGTCGCCGTGAACCCGTTGGTCTTGTGCGTGCCGTCGCAGAACGGCTTCGTCTGCGATCCGCCGCACCGGCACAGCGCGACGTTCGGGCCGGGCAGCGTATATGAGTTTCCGTCGGCGTCGGTAAGCGTGATCGGGCCGCGCACGAGGTAGGGCCCGCTCTCGCGGGCTTTGATGATGACTTCGTTCTCCATGTAGGCGGGGCCATTCGACGGTTCGGCCCAGCTATCCTAAGGATGCGAGGCGGTGCGCCGTCAGCACGGCGCGCCCGAGCACGTGTCCCGCGATCGCCGATTCGAGCTGCGCGCCGCTCGAGCGCCGTCGCGACCGAAACGTGCGCGAGATCGAGCGCATAGAGCGTCAGCACGTAATGATGCGCGGGTCCCGGCGGCGGGCACGGACCGTAATATCCCGATTTTCCGAGCGACGTGACGCCGAGCCGGCCTCGATCCTCGGCGCACGCCGGGACCAAGCGCGCGTGCCGTCGCCGGCAGATCGTAGACGACCCAGTGATAGAATCCGCCCGCGATCGGCGCGTCGGGGTCGTACATTATAAAGGCGAACGACTTCACGCCCGCGGGGACGCCGCTCCACGAGAGCGCCGGCTCCCGGTTCCGGCCGCCGCAGTCGTTCGCCATCAACGCGCGCGGCACGACGCCGCCGGGTGAAAGGTCGGAACTCGCGAGCCGCATCGTTCCAGCGGTGGCCACCAGCGCAAGAGCGGCAAACGTTACGGCGGGGCGCATGCGCGTATGGTATCATGGCGTGGACCATGATGGGGGCTGGGCCTCACGCGGCGTAAACCTGCGAACCCCGCCAGAACCGGAAGGTAGCAACGGTAAGCGGGCACTTACGGGTGCCGTGAGCTACCTGGCTCTCGTCGTGGCGCTCCTCTAACTATGCAGCCAATAACGCTCTACACGCTCGCCGGCTGCTCTCGCGATCGCGATCGTCGCGCTCGTCGTGTATCACGTTGCCGTCGTGCGTCCGGCGCTTGGCAAACGTACGGGGATCTGCTCGAAATCCACGACGGACTCATCGCGCGGCGACGGCGGAGCGCCGCCGGGCGGCTGCGCGCCCTGGAAGACGGCGCGACCGAACAGCGAGACGCGATGGCGCGTCTGCGCGACCGGGTGCAGGAGCTCGAGGCCTTGGCGGCCAGCGATCTCTCGAACGCCGGATTCGTGCGCTACGACGCCTTCGCCGGCAACAGCTCGGGCCTGTCGTACGCGCTTGCATTGCTCAATCGCCAAGGCGACGGCGTCGTGCTCACCAGCATCTACTCGCGCGAGGACACGCGGACGTACGGCAAGCCGGTCGAGACATTCAAGCCGACCGTCGCGGCGTCGGACGAGGAGCTGGAAGCCATCGAGCGGGCGCGCCCGCCCGCTTCGTAGAACGCGACTAACGTGGATCATCGCTCTGCGACTTCGCGCCGATTCTGAACTGCGCTGCGTCGTGGACGCCTACACGATCGTGCTCCTCGTCTACGCGGTGCTCTCTTGGATTCCCGACCTGCGGGGCGGGCGCTGCGCCTACTACGTGGCCTCGCTGGTCGAGCCGGTGCTCGTGCCGCTGCGCCGCATGATCCCGCCCGCTCGGCGGTCTCGACCTGTCGTTCCTCGTCGTGCTGCTCGTGCTGCAGCTGTTCGTCCGGCCGGAGCTGACGCGCCTCGGCCTTCAGCTGTTGCCGTCGGTATTGTAGCCGCCCAGCCTTGGCTCTGAAGTCCGAACGTCCGCATCGCGTCGACGTTGCCACCAACGTCCGCAACTTCTGCATCATCGCGCACATCGATCACGGTAAGACGACGCTCTCCGACCGTCTGCTCGAGATCACGCGCACGCTGAAGACGCGCGAGTTGGAAGAGCAGGCGCTCGACGCGATGGACCTCGAGCGCGAACGCGGCATCACGATCCGGATGCACCCGGTCACGCTCGAGTACCGCGCCCGCGACGGCGAGCTCTATCGGCTCGAATCTGATCGACACGCCGGGACACGTCGATTTCTCGTACGAGGTCTCGCGCTCGCTCGCGGCCTGCGAGGGCGCGCTGCTGATCATCGACGCGGCCCAGGGCATCGAAGCCCAGACGCTCGCCAACTATCACCTGGCGCTCGAGCACGACCTGACGATCATCCCGGTGATCAACAAGATCGATCTGCCGGCCGCCGATCCGGAGCGCGTGATGGGCGAGATCGAGGAGCTGCTCGTGATGGAGCGCAGCGAGTGCATCCTGGCCAGCGCGAAGAACGGCGTCGGCATCGAGGAGATCGTCGAGGCGATCGTTCACCGGATCCCGCCCCCCAAGGGCCATCGCGACCACTTGCGTGCGCTGGTTTTCAACGCGCAGTTCGATCCGTATCGCGGCGTGGTCAGCTACGTGCGCGTCGTCGACGGCAAGCTCGTCGGCGGGAACGCGATTCATGTCGATGGCGCACGAACGCGTCTTCGAATGCACCGAGGTGGGCATCTTCGCGCCGGCGATGCGGGCGACGCAGTCGCTGGAGTTCGGCGACGTGGGCTACGTCATCGCCAACATCAAGTCGCTGGGAGAGATCGACGTCGGCGACACGATCACGTCGGCGCCACGAACCCGGCGCACGTGGCGCTCGCCGGGCTACCGCAAAGCGGTGCCGATGGTGTATTGCGGCCTCTATCCCAACGAAGGCGAGTACGACGGCCTGCGCGACGCGCTGGAGAAGCTCAAGCTCAACGACGCGGCGCTGCGTCTACGAGCCCGAGAGCTCGGTGGCGCTGGGCTTCGGCTTCCGCTGCGGCTTCCTGGGCCTGCTGCACATGGAGATCGTGCAAGAGCGGCTGGAGCGCGACTACGACCTCGACCTAATCGCGACGTCGCCGTCGGTCGTTTTCCGCGTCGTGTGGACCGACGGCAACGATGCGAGACGATTGACAATCCGTCGAAGCTGCCCGCGCCCAACGTGATCCGGTCGATCGAAGAGCCGTACGTGAAGGCGACGATCATCTCGCCGCCGGATTACGTCGGCGCGATCATGGAGATCACGCAGAACCGGCGCGGCGACGCTCGCGAACATGGAGTACCTGCACGACGGCCGCGTGATCATGACCTACGAGATGCCGCTGATCGAGGTGATCGTCGATTTCTTCGACACGCTCAAGTCGCGCACGAAGGGCTACGCGTCGCTCGACTACGAGGTCGATCGGGTATCGCGAGGGGCAACCTGGCCAAGCTCGAGATCATGCTCAACGGCGAGCCGATCGACGCGCTGTCGTTTATCGTCGCGCGCGACAAGGCCGCGGCGCGCGGCCGGGCTCTCACCGAAAAGCTCAAGGAACTGATTCCCCGGCAGATGTTCGAAGTGCCGATCCAGGCGGCCATCGGCGGGAAGATCATCGCGCGCGAGACGGTGAGCGCGATGCGGAAAAACGTGCTCGTCGAAGTGCTACGGCGGCGACATCACGCGCAAGCGCAAGCTGCTGGAGAAGCAGAAGGTCGGCAAAGAGCGGATGAAGCGAGTGGGCAAGCGTCGAGCTTCCGCAAGAGGCCTTCATGGCCGTCCTGACGATTGGAATCGTGAAACCTACGTCGCGTCGCATAACGCGGGAAAGCTGCGCGAGCTCAAAGCGATCTTTGCCGGTCGCCGCTGCAGCTCGGCACGTATCGCAAGTACGCCGACGTGCTCGAGGTCGCCGGCAGTCTACGAAGGCAACGCGCATGCTGAAGGCGCAATTGCTGGCAACGCTTTGCGTCGCAGGCGGCGTCGACGGCCGCGGCGCTCGCCGACGACAGCGGCCTCGGAGATCGACGCGCTCGGCGGCCGGCCGGGCGTCTACTCGGCGCGCTACGGCGGCCCCGACATGGAGTGGCCGGAGCGGCGCGCGGCGCTGCTCGACGAACTGCGCGGCGTGCCGCCGTATCGCCGGACGCGCGCGCTTCGTCTGCGTGCTGGTGTTGATCGAGCCGGACCGCGAGCCGCTCGTCGCGACCGGCAGCGTCGACGGCTTACATCTTAGAGTCGGAGCACGGCACCGGGCGGCTTCGGATACGATCGCGATCTTCCTCTATCCGCCGCGCGGCTGCAGCTTCGCGATCGCTCTCGGAGAAGGAGAAGAACGCGGTCAGCCACCGCCGCCGCGCCGCCGACGTGCTGCTGGCGATGCTGCGCGAGCGTGGCTGACGTCGTCGACGCGGCATCCGCGCGACGAGGTGCGCGCGATCGCACGCCGGCGCCGATTCGACGACGCGGGCATCCGACTCGCGCTCGAGGACGCCGAACGCGGAACCGTGTGGGTCGCGCGCGACGACGCGCGAAGTCGTCGGCATTGCCGATGGCGCGCGACTCCGGAGACGAACGGTATGTCGGCGAGCTGTTCGTCGAGCCGTCGTATCGCGGGCAGGGCATCGGCGCACGGCTGCTCGCGGCGGCGCTCGACGACGCCGGCGACGCCGCCGTACGATGCTGCTCGACGGGAGCGACCCTGCGGCCGTCGCGCTCGCGCTGCGTTTCGGTGCGGCGCCGCGCGAGACGGTGCTGCGGTTCGCCGGCGCGATTCCGCGCGAGGAAGAGCTCGCGAAGATGGCGGCGGGCCAGTATCGTTTCGAAGTCGATGCGATCGATCGCGAGCGCGCATGCCTTCGGGCTCGACGAGCTCGATCGCCAGGTGCGCGGCGCGGTTCGGCCCGCGGATCACCGCGCATTCGCGCGCGACGCCGCGGCCGCGCATTTTTTCTCAACGGCGAGTTCGTCGCGTACGCCTACGTGTGGCCCGACGGGCGCATCGGTCCGCTCGCGTGCGGCGTCGGAGGCCTATCTCGTGCAGGTCTTCGCCTACGCGCTCGTCACGCTGCAGCGCACGCTACGGCGCGTCGTGGTGCTCGGCGCTGGTGCCGGGCTCGAATCGGCGAATCGCGCGCACGGCGCTGCGAGCCGGGTTGCAGATCGAGCGAAACGTTCGTACTCGCCGGCGCGTCGCACGCTGATCTGTCGACGTACGTCGGCTACCACCGACTCCTGTTTGTAGCAAGTCTTTCATCTGCCGCACTGTAGCAGTGCAACCCTGTTGGCACAGTGCTGTAGCACACTCAGACGCAGTCGAAGAAATGCTGTAAGTGCAAGCGTTACTGGCTCTTGACAGCGTTCGCATCCGTACGGTGCGCGCCGTCGCAAGATCTGGTGTACTGCAAGTCCGTGTCGAGCCGAGTATGCGACGGCAATACTACCTGAAGAACAGGATGCCGATTACACGAAAAGCGCGTACATCAGACAGCGGCGCATATCGAGCCGCGTAATCGAGCTAGCATTGCGGAGTATTTACGGACCAGCGTGCGTTGATTGCGGCGAAGGTGATCCGCGCGTATCTGGAGTTCGACCACGTCCGGGGAACGAAGGACCGAAACGTAAGTAACTTGATCTACGAAGGATGGGCTTGGGAGAGGATAGCCACCGAGATCGCGAAATGTGAGGTTCGCTGCGCGAACTGTCACCGTCGCAAAACGGTCGATCAGCTCGGATGGTGGCGAGCAAGACCGGGGCGTAGCTCAGCTTGGTAGAGCGCTCGCTTTGGGACGCGGGAGGCTCGCTGGTTCGAGTCCAGTCGCCCCGACCACTCTATGGCGCCCGTGGTCTAACGGGATAAGGCACGAGTCTTCTAAACTCGAAGATGGGGGTTCGAGTCCCTCCGGGCGCATGGTATACTCCGCGATCTGTGGTGACTGTAGCTCAGCTGGTTAGAGCGCCGGCCTGTGAAGCCGGAGGTCGCGGGTTCGACCCCCGTCAGTCACCCCATACACGATCTGCGAAGGACGCAGGAGGCGCACTTGCGTAGAAGCAGACCGCGGAGCCGCCCAGGTGAGCGCCTTTAGCTCAGTCGGTAGAGCAGCGGCCTTTTAAGCCGTTGGTCCCGGGTTCGAGTCCCGGAGGGCGCACGTTTCGCACCGCTAGCTCAATGGTAGAGCAGCTGACTCTTAATCAGTTGGTTCGGGGTTCGAGTCCCTGGCGGTGCAAAGTAAAAGAAGTCCCCGCATTGCTGCGGGGACTTCGTGCTAAGTCTGCGCGGCTTAATGCGGTTTGTGCCGGGGCTTGGGCTTGAGATCGAGGCTGGTACTGAGGCTGGTGCTGGTGCTCGTGCTGAGGCTGGTGACGGGGCTCTTGCTGGCGTTGATGGCGGTGCAGCGGGCCTCCCCGATGCTGACCTGACACATCTGCTGGGTAAGCCGGTCCACGCGCCAGAGCACGCCGCCGTTTTCGAGATACTGATAGCGAAAGAAGCACTGGAACATCAGGGCCGCCGCCAGCAAACCGCCGGCCCCGTAGAGAACCGTCACGAGGCTTTTCGGTAAGCCTCGCCACCGCTTAAGCCGGTTTGTATCGAATCGAGAAACCGCGTTCACGGAAGCTCCTTGACCTGATCAAGCATGGCAGTGGGGGTCGCGATAGTTACGCCGTCGGCGCTTGGCCGCCCTCTAGTGGAAGGGAAGGCCTCGGCCCACCGGGATGGGCGGAGGAAAAGCACCGGGCACGTTCTATCTATGGGGGTCGCCGGGCAAGTGGCGGAACTGGCAGACGCGCTGGATTTAGGTTCCAGTGGGGCAACCCGTCAGAGTTCGAGTCTCTGCTTGCCCACGTGCCTAGCCGGCTCGGAGACAATCAACGCTATAATCTACAGGTCTTTTTGATCGAGGTCATGCGGTTCGCGCGCGTCCGAGCGTCCGCGAGAACGCGTGACCCGAGCAAAAGAGGGACACAAACGCGCGGAAGTAGCTCAGTGGTAGAGCATCGCCTTGCCAAGGCGAGGGTCGCGAGTTCGAATCTCGTCTTCCGCTCCATGCATATGACCGCTCAACCTTAACCCGCCTCGCACCGACCGCAAGTGGCCCTCGAGTTTTCGATCACCGATCGGGAGCTCGCGGAGGCCGAAGAGCGCGCCTTTCGCCAGCTTGTCCAAGAACGTGCGCCTGCCCGGCTTTCGCAAGGGTAAAGTGCCGCGCAAGATCTTCGAGCAGACCTACGGCAGCGAGACGCTCACGAGCCAAGCCGTCGACGAAGTCGTCCCGGAAGTCTACGCCAAGGCCGTCCGCGAGCACGACCTCGAGCCGGTCGAACGCCCCGAAGATCGAGATTCTCGAGGAGACCGACGGCCGCCCGACGCGACGTCAAGGCGACGGTCGAGGTCCGCCCGAGATCGCGCTCGGCACGACTACAAGGGCGTCAAGGTCGACGCGCCCGCCCGGTCACCGTCTCCGACGAGGACGTCGAACGCAGCCTCGAGGCGCTCGCCGAGGAGCGGGCAACGCTGGTGCCGGTCGAGCGGGCCGCCCGGCTCGGCGACGTCGTCACGATCGACTACGAGGGCACGATCGGACGGCCAGCCCTTCGAGGGCGGCACCGCGCGCCGGCGAGATCGCCGAGCTCGACGAGGGGCGATTCATTCCGGGCTTCGTCGGCCGGCATCGTCGGGATGCAGCGCCGGCGAAAGCAAGAACGGGTCGAGGCCCAGTTTCCCCGACGGGCTACCCGGTGGCCGAGCTCGCCGGCAAAGACGCGCGACCTTCACGATCACGCTCACGGAGCTCAAGGAGCTCGAGCTGCCGCCGCTCGACGACGCCTTCGCCGGCGCAGGTCTCGGAAAACGCGACCGTCGAGCGAGCTGCGCGACGACCTGCGCCGCCGGCTCGAGGCGGTCGCTGCGGGCACGGGGCCGGCGCGCCACGGGAAACGCGGTGATGAGCCAGCTGCTCGCGCGCCCACGACTTTCCGCTGCCCGAATCGCTGGTCGACGGCGAGCTCGACCACCTGGTCGAGGACGCCGACCGCAGGCCGCGCAGGACGAGGCGCCGCCGCGCGAAGTCGCGCTGCCTTGCGGCCGAAGCCGAGTCGCGCGTCAAGGCCGGACTGCTGATCGAAGTCGATCGCGAAGGCCGAGAAGATCGCCGCAACGCCCGCCGACGTGGCGGCCGAACTCGAAGTGCTCTCGCGCCGTTACGGTCAGCCCGTCGCTCGAATTCGTCAGGCGCTGGGCAACAATCTGCTTTCGCTCATGGACGGCATCGTGCGAAACAAGACGCTCGACTTCCTCATCGACAACGCCGAGGTCGTGGCGACGAAGAAACCTCATGCTCCGCGTCGTAGTTACGGGAGACGCATGGGACATTTAGTACCGATGGTGGTCGAGCAGACGGCGCGCGGCGAACGCGCGTACGACATTTATTCGCGCCTGCTCAAAGATCGAATCGTCTTCGTCGGCGGCGCGATCGACGACCACCTGGCGAATCTCGTCATCGCGCAGCTGCTCTTTCTCGAAAAAGAAGATCCCGACAAGGACATCGACATGTACGTGAACAGCCCGGGCGGCAGCGTGACCGCGGGCCTGGCGATGTACGATGCGATGCGCTTCATCAAGCCGCGACGTGGCCACCATCTGCATGGGCTTCGCCGCCTCGATGGGGTCGATTCTCCTGACGGGCGGCGCCCCGGGCAAGCGCTTCGCCCTGCCCAACGCCAAGATCGTGATCCACCAGCCGTGGGTCTCGCAGATCGGGGGCCAGGCCACCGACGTCGAAATCGCGGCCCGGGACCTCATCGCGACCCGCCAGACGGTCGCGCGGATCTATGAGGAAACCACGAAGAAGCCGCTCGAACAGATCCTGAGAGACATCGAGCGGGACTACTATATGACCGCGCAAGAGGCCAAGGATTACGGGATAATCGACCAGATTATCGAAAACCGCCAAGGCCTGCCCATGCCGGCATAGCCGACTAGAGGAGACCCCGGCAAACCGCGATGTTCCGCTTTGGAGACGACAAGGGTCAGCTCAAGTGCAGCTTCTGCGGAAAATCGCAGGAGCAGGTCCGTAAGCTGATTGCCGGGCCCGGCGTCTACATTTGCGACGAGTGCATCGAGCTCTGTAACGAGATCATCGAAGAAGAGCTCTACAAGAACGTCGACGAGAACCTTCGCCTCCGCAACATCCCCAAGCCCAAAGAGATCAATCACATCCTCAACCAGTACGTGATCGGTCAGGAGCGGGCGAAGAAGTCGCTGGCGGTCGCCGTCTACAACCACTACAAGCGCATCAACGTCGGCGGAACCGCCGACGACGTCGAACTGCAGAAGTCGAACATCCTGCTCGTCGGTCCGACCGGCTCGGGCAAGACGTATCTCGCGCAGACGCTGGCCAAGATTCTCGACGTGCCGCTCGCGATGGCCGACGCCACCTCGCTGACCGAGGCCGGGTACGTCGGCGAAGACGTCGAGAACATTTTGCTCAAGCTCATCCAGGCCGCCGACTACGACGTCAAGCGCGCCGAGAAGGGCATCGTCTACATCGACGAGATCGACAAGATCGCGCGCAAGAGCGAGAACCCGTCGATCACGCGCGACGTCTCGGGCGAAGGCGTGCAGCAAGCGTTGCTCAAGATTCTCGAGGGCACGACGGCCAACGTTCCGCCGCAGGGCGGCCGCAAGCACCCGCACCAAGAGTTCATCCAGATCGACACGACCAACGTGCTGTTCATCTGCGGGGGCGCGTTCGACGGCCTGGAACGGATCATCGAGTCGCGCGTCGCGGCCAACAACATGGGCTTCCGCGCCCAGCCCGAGGGCAAGAAGGAAGTGCGCGTCGGCAAGCTGCTGCAGCAGCTGATGCCCGAAGATCTGCTGCGCTTCGGCTTGATTCCCGAGTTCATCGGCCGCCTGCCGATCGTCGTGACGCTCGACGCGCTCGACGAGCTGGCCCTGCGCCGCATCCTCACGGAGCCGCGCAACGCGCTCGTGCGCCAGTTCCAGAAGATCCTCAACATGGACGGCGTCGACCTGCAGTTCACGAAAGAGGCGCTCGTCGCGATCGCCATCAAGGCGCAAAGCCGCAAGACCGGCGCGCGCGGCCTTCGTTCGATCCTCGAAGAGACGATGCTCGAGGTCATGTACGACCTGCCCTCGCTGCAAGGCGTGAAGAAATGCGTCGTCAACAAAGACGTGATCGAGAAGAAAGAGGCGCCGACGCTCGTGTATCACGAGCAAAAAAAGGACATGCCCGCCTAGGGCCTATCGTTGGCCCAACTCGTCGTCGCCGGGCGCTTCGATTACCGCTGTAAACTTCGGCCTCGGCTCCTCGATTTGGACCAAAGCTAAACCCTAGGTCGTAAGAGGCGGGGCAGCGAGCCGCGCTGAACGCTGGCGAACCGATGGACCTGCCCAAGCAGTACGATCCGCAAGCGGTTGAGCCGCGTCTCTATGCGCGTTGGGAACGCAACGGGTACTTTCACGAAGACGCCCGATCCGGCGCGTCCGCCGTTCATCATCTGCATGCCGCCGCCCAACGTCACGGCGCGCGCGCACCTCGGGCACGGCTTCGACCTACACGCCGATGGACGTGCTCACGCGCTACCATCGCATGCTCGGCGAGAACGCCGACTGGCTTCCGGGCGCCGACCACGCCGCGATCGCGACCGAGGCCGTGCTCGTGCGCGAGCTCGCGCGCGAAGGCGTGCGGCGCGAGGAACTCGGCCGCGAGCGGTTCGTCGAGCGCGCGTGGCAGTGGTCGCGCACGTACGGCGGCGCCATCGACGAGCAGTTTCGCCGGCTCGGCTTCGGCCCCGATTGGGAGCGCTCGCGCTTCACCATGGACGAGCGCTTGTCGGCCGCCGTCCGCAAGGTCTTCGTGCAGCTCTATCGCGAGGGTCTCATCTATCGCGGCACGCGGCTGATCAACTGGGATCCGACGGCGCAGACGACCGTTTCCGACGCCGAGCTCGACCACGTCGAACGCGACGGCTCGCTGTGGCGTGTCCGCTATCCGTTCTCGCGCGAAGACCCGGCGCACGGCATCGAAGTCGCGACGACGCGGCCGGAGACGATGCTCGGCGACGTCGCCGTCGCCGTACATCCCGAACGACGAGCGCTACGCAGGACTCGTCGGGCGCAACGTGCTGGCTGCCGCCGCTGCTCGAGCGCGCGATTCCGATCGTCGCCGACGAGGCCGTCGACCCCGAGTTCGGCACCGGTGCCGTCAAGGTGACGCCGGCGCACGACCCGACCGACTACGAGATCGGCGTGCGCCACGCAGCTGCCGATGCCGATCGGTCATCGGCCTCGACGCGCGCATCACGCGGCGCCGAGGTCGCGGTCGGGCCGTACGCCGGGCTCGACCGCTTCGCAGGCGCGCGAGCGCGTCGTCGACGATCTTGCGCGGCGCAGGGCTGCTGCGTCGCAGCCGAGCCGCATCGTCACGCGGTCGCCGACGAGCGAGCGCAGCGGCGACGTCGTCGAGCCGCTGCTCTCGCTGCAGTGGTTCGTGCGGATCGCACCGCTCGCCGAGCCCGCGCTTGAGGCATATCGAGAGCGGCCGCGTGCGCTTCGTGCCCGAGCGCTACGGGCGCACGTACGAGCAGTGGCTCGAGAACATCCGCGACTGGAACATCTCGCGCCAGATCTGGTGGGGACATCAGCTGCCCGTCTGGTACACGCCCGACGGCCGCGAGGTCGTCGCCGAAAGCGAGGACGAAGCGCGCGAGATCGCGCGGCGCGAGCTACGGCACGCAGCGAGCTGACGCGCGACCCCGACACGCTCGACACCTGGTTCTCGAGCGGCCTGTGGCCGTTCTCGATCCTCGGCTGGCCGCGAGCGACGCCGGAGCTGCGACTGCTGGTATCCCGTCGCAAGTGCTGGTGACCGGCGGCGAGATCATCTTCCTGTGGGTGGCGCGCATGGTGATGCTCGGCCTGCACTTCATGGACGACGTGCCGTTTCGCGACGTCGTTCATCACGCCGCTCGTCTTCGACGCGCAAGGCCGCAAGATGTCGAAGTCGCTCGGCAACGTGATCGATCCGATGGAGCTCGATCGAGAAGTACGGTGCCGACGCGTTCCGCCTCTCGATCCTGCGCCAGATGCGCCTCGAGAGCCAGGAGATGCGCTATCAGGAGTCGCGCTGCGAAGAGGCGCGCAACTTCAACAACAAGATCTGGAACGCCACGCGCTACATCCTCGCGCTGCCCGAAGGATTGCCGCCAGCCGATGACGCTGCCGGCGCACCGCTGCGTTGACGCTGGCCGATCGCTGGATCCTCACGCGGCTGCGCGAGACGATCGTGCGCGACGAGCGGCTCTTTGAACGCGTTCGACTTCGGCAACGCCTCCGAAGCCGTCTGGCGCTTCCTCTGGTACGAGTTCTGCGACTGGTACGTCGAGGCGACGAAGGCGCCGGCGAATCGCGCGACGCGCGCCGGCGGTGCTCTCCTTCGTCTGGAACGCCGCGATGCGCCTGCTTCATCCGATTGCGCCGTTCATCACCGAAGAGGTCTGGCTGGCGCTGCCGCACGACGGCGAAACGATCGTGACCGCAAACTGGCCCGACCCGCTCGAGGTGCCCGAGTTCCGCCGAGGCCGCACGCGACTTCGTCGCGCTTGCAGCGCGCCGTCGAGCGCGTGCGCAACGTGCGCGCCGAGATGGGGCTGCAGCCCGAAGGATCGCGTCGTGCTCGACGTGCCGGCCAACGTGCCGCGACGAACTTGCGGCAGCTGCTCGCGCTGCTCGTTCGAGGCACCGTGCGAATCCGCGCCGCCGGCGCCGGGCGGCACGGGTGACGCCCTCGCAGCCGTCGCGGTGCGCGCGCCGCGCGACCTGCTCGCCGCGCGCTACCGCAAAGAGGCGCTGCACTTACGCTCCGAGATCGACCGCGGCGAGAAGAAGCTGGGCAACGAAGCGTTCGTCGCCAAGGCCGCGGCGAGCGTGGTCGCCAAAGAACGAGAGAAACTCGAAACCTATCGCAGCGAGCTGGCCCGCGTCGAAGCGGCGCTGGACGCGCTGAAGGAGCCGGCATGACGACCGCCGTTCGACGCGTGCTCGCGCGCGGCGCGGAAATCGAACGAATCATCGCGCGCCTCGCGCATCAGATTCTCGAACCGAACGAGGCCGAGGCGGGCCTGGTGCTGCTCGGCGTCCGCCGCGGCGGCGAGACGCTCGCGCGCGCGGCTGGCCGCGGCCGATCGCGCGGATCAGCGGACGCGCACCCGCGCTGGGATTCCTGAACATCAACCTGTATCGCGACGATCGCGTGACGCACGAGTTGCCCGAGTCGCAGATTCCCGCGGAACTCTCGGGCCGCGTGCTCGTCGTCGTCGACGACGTGCTCTACACCGGCCGCACCGTCCGCGCGGCGCTCGACGCCGTGACCGACCTCGGGCGGCCCGCCGCGATTCGCCTCTGCGTGCTTGTCGATCGCGGCCTGCGCGAGCTGCCGATCCAGCCCGACTACGTGGGCCGGTTCATCGCGACGACTCGCCGCCGAACGCGTGAGCGTCGCGCTCGCGTCCGAACCGTCGCCTTCCGACGAGATCGTCATCATCAGTGCGGATACGCCGTAGTCTCATCGACCTCGACGATCTCACGGCGGAAGAGCTCGAGCACGTCTTCGCCCGCACCGCCCAGTTCGAGCGGACGGCGCCGGGGCCGCTTGCTCGCCGGCGTCGCGTGCGTGAACATGTTCTTCGAGGAGAGCACCCGCACGTTCGCGTCGTTCAACCTCGCGGAGCTGCGGCTGGGCGCCGACGTCGTGAACCTGGCCCCGAAGAGCCTCAGCCTGTCGACGAAGGGCGAGAGCATCGAAGACACCGCGCTCACGCTGGCCGCGCTGGGCGTTTGCGTGCTGGTCGTGAGGCACCACGACGCGGGCTTCCCCCAGCGCATCGCCCTCGGGTTCGACGGCCACGTGGTCAACGCGGGCGACGGCGCGCACGCGCATCCAACGCAAGCGCTGCTCGACATTTATACCCTCATCGAGGAGTTCGGCGAGCTCGGCGGACGCACGGTGGCGATCGTCGGCGACATCCTCCACAGCCGCGTCGCACACTCGGCGATGCGCGGCCTCTCGCGACTAGGCGCGTCGGTCGTGC
Organism: Vulcanimicrobiota bacterium; assembly: GCA_963711625.1. Taxonomy (GTDB): domain Bacteria; phylum Vulcanimicrobiota; class Vulcanimicrobiia; order Vulcanimicrobiales; family Vulcanimicrobiaceae; genus Cybelea. Next base: position 2,244,676 of record OY970207.1, on the reverse strand, counting down.
TGGTCGGTCCCGAATCGTTCCTGCCGCACGGCTATGCCGGCAACGGCATCTCCGTCGAGCGCGACTTCGATGCGGTGCTCCCGCGGGCCGACGCGATCATCCTGTTGCGCATTCAGCGCGAGCGCTTCGTGGAGATGCCGATTACGGACCGCGAGTACGTCTCCGCCTACCGGCTCGACGCGCGGCGCCTCGCGCTCGCGCGCAAGGACGCGATCGTATTGCATCCCGGACCGTATAATCGCGGCATGGAGCTCGACGACTCGGTGCTCGAGTTTGCCGGCTGGCGCTATGCGCGGCAGGTACACCACGGCGTCGCGATCCGCATGGCGGTGCTCGACCTGCTCGTCAACGCCCGGTGACGCCCTGCTGATCAAGAACGGAAGGATCGTCGACCCGGCCTCCGGATTCGACGCGCGCGGCGACCTGCGTCTCCGCGACGGCGTCGTCGTCGAGATCGGCCCGGGTTTGGGCGCCGACGGCGACGACGTGCTCGACGCGTCGGGCGCGATCGTCGCGCCGGGCTTCGTGGACGTGCACGTGCACCTGCGCGAGCCGGGTTTTCCGGAAAAGGAGACGATGGCGACGGGCACGCTGGCGGCCGTGCGCGGAGGGTTTACGAGCGTGGCGTGCATGCCGAACACCAATCCCGCGCTGGACGACCCCGGCGTCGTGCGCTCGCTGCTCGAGCTCGCCGCGCGCGACGCGCGCTGCCGCGTCTACCCGATCGGCGCCATTACTCGCGGGCGCAAGGGCGTGCAGCCGTGCGACTTCGCGGCCCTCGCGGCCGCCGGCGCCGTCGCGTTCTCCGACGACGGCGACACGGTGCGCGACGCCGGCGTGCTCCGCGCGGCGGCGCGCGAGGCCGGCGTCGTACCGGGGCCCTTCATCTCGCACTGCGACCCCGAAGACGCGATCGTCGAGCGCGATTTGGCGATTGCCGCCGAGACCGGCAAGCCGTGGCACGTCGCCCACGTATCGACCGCGCGGGCGCTCGAGCTCGTCGCAGAGACTCGCAAACGGGGCACTCCGGTTACGTGCGAAGTGACTCCGCACCATCTAACGTTCACTCACTCACTGTTCGCGGAGTTCGGCGCCGCCGCGCGGGTCAATCCGCCGCTGCGGGCCGAGCGCGACGTCGAAGCCTTGCGCGCTGGCGTGCGCGACGGAACGATCGACGCCTTCGCGACCGATCACGCGCCGCACACCGAAAGCGAGAAGCGCGGCGACAGGGGCGAAGCGGCCCCGGGATTCTCGGGCCTCGAGATTGCAGTCGGTGCGTACGCGGCGGCGCTTCCGGATCTGCCGCTGCTGCGCTTCGTGCAGCTGCTGTCGACGAACCCCGCTCGGATATTAGGCCTGCGCGCGGGATCGCTTGCCGCCGGAGAGCCCGCCGACGTCACGATCTTCGCCGACCGGCCGTGGACCGTCGACACCGCAAACTTCGCCTCGAAGGGGCGCTGCACGCCCTTTGCGGGGCGCAGTCTGCCGCGCAAAGTGCTCGCGACCGTCGTCGGCGGCGAGCTGCGCTACCGCGCGCCGGAGCTCGCATGACGGCGCAGCCGGCGCGGGCCGCGCTCTTCCTCGCAGACGGCAGCCGCTTCGACGGTCACGGCCTCGGCGTCGAGGCGCTCGCGCTCGGCGAGGCGGTGTTCTACACCGGCATGACGGGCTACGAAGAGGCGCTCACCGACCCGTCGTATGCCGGTCAGATCTTGACGTTCACGTATCCGATGATCGGCAACTACGGCGTCTCGGGCAGCGCCGCGCAGTATCGCCGCGCGTGCGTCAGCGGGCGCCGTGATCAAGCAGATCGCCTACCATCCGTCGCATCACCTCTCCATATCCACGCTGCCGGCGTGGCTCGACGAGCAGGCCGTGCCCGCGCTGATCGGAGCAGACACGCGAGCGATCACGATCGCGCTGCGCGAGCACGGAACGATCTGGGCGGCGCTGGCCGTCGGCGAGCGCGCGTTGCACGACGCGGAGCGCTCGTTACGCGAGTTCGTGCGCGACGCCAATACGCGCGCGCTCGTGCCGAGCGTGGCGACGCGCGATCGGTTTGCGGTGGGTTCCGGCAACGCGCGGCGCGTGGTGTTGATCGACTGCGGCGTGAAGCGTGCCATTCTGCAACAGCTCGAAGCGCTAGGCGCGGAGGTTTCCGTCGTTCCCTACGACGTTACCGAGGCCGAGCTGCTCGCCGCCGAGCCCGACGGCATCGTGGTGTCGCCCGGTCCCGGCGATCCGACCGACCTCGCCCACACGATCGAGCTGCTGCGCAGCCTCGCCGGGCGCACTCCGCTCTACGGCATCTGCCTCGGTCACCAGCTCCTGGCGCTCGCGTGCGGCGCGCGCACGTACAAGTTGCCATACGGTCATCGCGGCGGAAACCAGCCGGTGCTCGACGTTGCCGCGAACGAGGTGTTGATCACCGCGCACAATCACGGCTACGCGGTCGACGCCGGCTCGCTTCCGAGCGAGCTCGAGGCGACGATGACCAATCTCAACGACGGCACGAACGAGGGCTTCCGCCACCGTACGCTTCCGATCGCGGCCGTGCAGTTTCACCCCGAAGCCTCACCCGGGCCGTTCGACGCTCGCGGACTCTTCGCACAATGGTTCGACGAGCTGCCGTCGCGCTGATCCTCGTCGCGGTGGCAGCGATCGCACTTCCGTTGCGCGCGGCGGCGTTGGCGCGGCTCACGGTGCAGTCGTTCGCGCTCAGCGCCGATACGGCAAATCCGCAGGTCGACGTGCCGTTTCACCTCGTCGTCATCGCTCCGCATCCGCGAACGCGTGGGTGAAGTCGCCGATCTCAACCTCCCGATCCTCGCCGAGCTCGAGCTCCTCGGCGACGAACGCGAGACGACCAGCACTCCGCGCGGCACGCAGTATCGCGAGACGATCACGGTCGTCGCGCACCGCGCCGGGTCGATCTCCATTGGGCCCGCGACCCTGCAGGCGATCGATGCGCGCGACGGCAAGGCGAAGCAGTGGTTCACGAACGGGCTGACGCTCCAAGTGACGGGCGCGTCGCCGCAGGTGCTTGACGCGGGCGCTCGAGCGCTGGGCCGCGCTGCGGTCGTGCTGCTGTGGGTGCTGCTCGCGCTGGCGGGCGTCGCCGTGGTCGCCGTGGTCGTCGTCTTGGTCGCGCGCCGGCCGCGCCGCGTCTACGTCGCGCCGATGCCGCCCCCGCCGCCCCCGCCCCCGGCGCCGCTCCCGCTTGCGCGCTCGCGTCGCGACCTGGTCCAAGACGCACTCGTCGTCCTTCGCGCCGAACGCTCGCGACCGGCCGCCGTCAAGGTGCGCGCCGCCATCTGGCAAATGCTCGGCGCGTCCGATGGAGAGACGCTGGGCGACGTGCTGCGCCTCGACGAGGCGCACGACGAACCGACGCGCTCGCTGCTTATCGCTCTCGAGCGCAGCGCGTTTACCTACGACGACGATCTCGCGCAGGCGATCGACGACGCGTGCTCCGCGCTCGACCGTTACGCTGGGTTCGTGTCTTGATCGCGCGCACGCCCGCCGACCTGCGCGCCGCACTGGCGCAAACGATCGTCGGGCAGACCGGCGTGATCGACGCGCTGCTGCTCGCGCTGCTCTCCAACGGCCACGTGCTGTTGGAGGGCCCCCCGGGGCTCGCCAAGACGCTGGCCTGCCGGGCGCTGGCGGCGGCGCTGGACGGCGACTTCAAGCGCATCCAGTTCACGCCCGACCTGTTACCGAGCGACATCGTGGGCACGCGAATCTTCGACCAGCGCGAGAGCGCGTTCGCCACGGTGCTGGGGCCGATCTTCGCCAACGTCGTGCTGGCCGACGAGATCAACCGTGCGCCCGCGAAGGTGCAGTCCGCCCTGCTGGAGGCGATGCAGGAGCGGCAGGTGACGATCGGTCCCCAATCCTACGCATTGCCGGATCCGTTCGTCGTAATGGCAACGATGAATCCGCTCGATTCCGAGGGCACCTACGCCTTGCCGATCGCCCAGATGGACCGCTTCCTGATGAAGGTGCGCGTCGGATATCCGTCGCGGGACGAGGAGTTGCGGATTCTCGATCGTTTCGCGGTCGCCGACACGCAGCCGGTACGCGCCGTCGCCACCCTCGACGACGTCCGGGCCTGGCGGGCTCAGGCGCACGCCGTGCACATCGACGACAAGCTCAAACGGTACATCGTCGAGCTCGTCGCGACCACGCGCGAGGCCGCGGCCGTCCCGCTGCGCGCCCCCTCCGGCTCGACGTTCCGCGCCGCGGATCTCATCGACTATGGCGCCAGCCCGCGCGCGACGCTGGCGCTGGCGTTCCTCGCACGCGGCCGAGCACTGCTCGAGGGGCGTGACTTCGCGCTGCCCGACGACGTGCGCGCCGTCGCGCCGCACGCGCTGCGCCATCGTATCGGTTTCAACTACCGGCTCGCCGTCGAAGGCATCTCTGCCGATGCGGCGATCGATGCGATGATCGCCGCCGTTCCGGCGCCGTGACCGTTCGCGAGGCGCTCCTGCGCGCGCGCCGCCGGCCGCGACATCTCGGCGCCGGCTCGCCAACGATCTATCGCGGCGACGGCTATGAGTTCGTCGAGCTGCGCGCCTACGTACCGGGCGACGACGTTCGCCGCATCGATTGGGCAGCGACCGCACGTTCCGGCGACCTGCAGACGCGCGTCGTTCTCGAAGACGTCGCGCTGACGCTCGCCGCGATCGTCGACGCGTCGCCGTCGATGCGCGTGGGCCGGCAGCGGCCGTTGCTCGACGCTGCGCGCGAGGCGTTGGACAGCTGGTTCGGCGCCGCTATCGGCGAGGATCGCTGCATCGTCGTGCAGGCCGACGGCGTGACGCCGCCGGCCCTACAGCGCGGCGCCCATCGCGCGCTGTGCGCCATCGCGCCGGCGAACGAGTTCGATTCGCGGCGCGTGTTGCGAATCGCGCGCGCCGCGCTGCCGCGCGGCACCGCGTTGCTGGCCATCGGCGACTGGTACGACCTCGGGCCGGATCTCCACCGCGACCTCGCCGATCTCGGCGCGCGCTTCGACTGTACGGCGCTCGTGGCGCGCGATCCGTGGTACGACGGACTGCCGCTGGGCGGCATGGTGCGCCTGCGCGGCGCCGAGGGCGGATCGATCCGCGCGTTCGTCGGTGCGCGGGAACGGGCGGCGTTCCGCGACGCCGTGCGCCGGCGCGAGGAAACGCTGTTGGCCGCCTTTGCCGCCGCTAACTGGCGCACCGGCATCTTCACCGAACGCGACGGACGGGCCGGCCTGGCGGGGGCGTTCGGGGTGGCGCACGCGTGAGCGTCGATCATCCGGCGCGGCTCGCGCTCGGGATCGTCTGCGTCGCGACCTTCGCCCTGCTCTACACGTGGCTCGCGCGGCGCAGCACCGCGCGCGATCTCGCCTACTCCAACGTCGCGTTCTTCGTCGAGGCTGCGGCGCCGCGCCGCTGGATCCCGCGCGCGCTCGCGGCGCTGTGGATCGTCGCGCTCGGCGCGGTCGCCCTGGGCGTCTCCGGGCCGCACATGACGCTGCTCGTTCCCGCTCGCGACGGCTCGGCGTTCATCTGCATCGACACCTCGGGCTCGATGGCGTCCACCGACGTGTTCCCGACGCGCGCCAAGGCGGCCAAGACCGCGGCGCGCGCCTTCATCGCCGAGAGCCCGCCGGGGACCCGTATCGGCGTCATCTCGTTTGCCGGTGCCGCCGGCGTCGTGGCTCCGCTGAGCGCCGATCACACGGCCGTCGCGGCGGAGCTCGAAGACGTGCCCGCGCCCGACGGCGCCACGGCCATCGGCGACGCACTCAAGCTCGCGGCGCAGATGCTCCCGCAGCGCGGCCATCGAGTCGTCATCCTGATCACGGACGGCGTGAACAATGCCGGCACGGACCCGCAGGAGATCGCGCAATGGCTTGGCGCGCACCACGTTCCCGTCTACACGATCGGCATCGGGACGCCGTCTGGGGGCTTGATCCCCGGCACGAATCAAGAGGCCACGATCGACGAAGACGCGCTACGCGGCTACGCGCGGGCCAGCGGCGGCGCCTACTCGCGCGCGGAGAATGCAGGCGACCTTCGCGACGCCCTGGCGCGCCTCGGCCGCATAACGTCGCTGCAACGCAAGTCCGTCGACGCATCGCTCGGCTTGACGGTCGCTGGCGCGCTCGGAATGCTCGCAGCGTTTCTCGCGGGCTTCGGTCTGGGGCGCTACCCGTGAACGACCCGCTGGTGCAGCTCGCGCGCTGGCTCGACGACGCGGGCGGCCAGTCGAGAGTCGAGGCGATCGCGATGGCGCTGGCCACCGTCGACGCGAACGCGGCGCCATCGGTTCGCATCGTGTTGCTGCGCGGTGTCGACGCGCGCGGCCTGCGGTTCTTCACGTCGTACCTCAGCCGCAAGGCCCGAGACTTGAGCGACAACCCACGCGCCGCCGCGGCGCTCTACTGGCCGCCGCTGCAGCGCCAGGTTCGCGTCGAGGGCGAGGTCGCGCGGCTGAGCGACGACGAATCGGATGACTACTTCAATGCGCGTCCCCGCGGACACCGGATCGCGACGTGGGCGTCGGAGCAGAGCGAACCCGTGGAATCCTACGCGATTCTCGAAGAGCGTTTCGCCCACTTCGAGCAGCGGTTCGAAGGCGAGGACGTGCCCCGCCCGCACTCGTGGGGCGGCTACCTGCTCGTGCCGACGCGCATCGAATTTTGGCAGGGCCAGCCCAACCGGATGCACGAGCGTATCGTCTACTCGAAGACCGGCAACGCCTGGCATCAAACCCGCCTGCAGCCGTAGCTCTAATCTCTTGTAAGACGCGGCGCCCAATGCTTTGTCACCCTGAGCACGGCGAGCGCAGCGAGCGTAGTCGAAGGGGCCCTTGCGCAGCGGGATTGGTTCACGGTACGTAGTTGGGCGCGTCGACGGCGCTATTCGGCTCCGACAGGCCGTTCGCGCTACCGAGCGTCGCGGTGACGCTTCCCGTGTTGTAGTTGAAAACATACACAGCTGCCCGATCGGCTACGAAGGCGGTCGCATTGTCCTTGCTCAGCGTTACGTGGAGCGGATCGCTGAAGTAGGGGGAACCGAGCGTCCGAGTTATGCTGTTATAGGGAGGAGCAATGACATACACCGAACGCGCTTTCTCATCGCAAACCACGAGATCGTCGTTCTTGTCCAGCACCATGCCGCCCGCAGATTTGAGCGTTACGCCGAGCACGGTGCCGTTGCAACCGTTGAGGCCGCCTCTGTACTCGGCGATGTGCGCTCCGTCGGCGTTGAGGTTCTCGTAGTCAACGAACACGTTGCCGCTCTTGTCGATGGCCACGCCTTCCGTCTCGCTGGCGCCTTGCAGACAGGTGTTGACGGCCGAGTTGCTCCCCTGCGGGTATTCGTTGACGTATCCGCCACGGTCGGCTTCGTAAACGTTGCCCATCGAATCCGTCGAGACTGAGATGGCATCATTGTCAAGGTACGTGAATTTTACTGAGGTCCGTTTGGGGGCGTATTCGGTAATATACCCGCCCGCGAAGTCCGCCAGATAGAAGTTGCCCTGTTTATCCAGCCAATTGCCGAATGGGCCATCGACGCCTGCGGTGATCGTCCTGTCGGGGGCATAGCTGCCGTTCTTTAGCAACTGGACCGCGCCGGTGCCGAAGTCCGAAACGAAGAGATCCTTGAACCCCTTGTAGGCGTTTTTCGACGGTCTGACTTGGGGCACCGGCGGGAATTGAAGTGAGAACTGATATGCGATGCCGCCAGGCTCCAAGCCCGAGCGGGCGCCGGCGCATCCGGCGAGGAGCGCGACGCCCAAACTCGCTGCACCAACGACCACTGCACGTGATTGCACGAGGTCAGCTCCCTTCTCCAACCGCGGGAACCTCAAAAAGGGGTTGCCGGGTAGGTGCGGTTCGCAACCACAGGTGGCTTTCCCCGGCACCGATCGCCGGGCCACTTGGCTGCCCCCGGTAGCTGCTACGACCCGGAGTCTGGGTCATCGTGCTCCGGGCGCGCGGCTCTCACGATGAAGTGGTAAGGAAAACGCGCGTCGCGGATACGCTCGATGCATCGCAGGCCGTTGCGAGCGATGCGGTCCCATCCTTCGGCGGGGGTGTGGGCGTGTTCGGCCGGCGGCCCCGTGGGGCGATCGACCGTTGCGTCCCAGTCGAAGATCAGGACGTCGCCTCGCCGCGCCAGCAAGGGCCCGAGTGAACGAAGCGTTGCGTCGTCGATTTCGTGGAGCACGTTGAGCGCGAAGATGCGGTCGTACGGTGCCTTCGCCTGCGCCTCGTGCCAACTTACGGCGCTGAAGTTTTCGAGGCGTAAGTCGGCGACCCGGCGGCGAACGATGTCGAGCATTTCGGGCTGCACGTCGTAGGCGACGACGCAGACGTCCGGGCGAGCCCGAGCAAATGCAATTCCGTAACGCCCCGTACCGGTGCCGAAATCGAGAACTCGCGAGCCCGAGGGGACGCCGAGCCGTTCTACGATCGCCGCGGTCGGAAGCCAGCCTTCTCGTTCGGGATCGTCGAGCACCCCGGCGCGCTCGTGAGAAAATATGTAGGGCTGCTTAGCGCCGCTTCCGGTCAAGCAGTCGCGCTTGCAGCCGTCGGGAGCCCCATCGAGTTTGAAGGGTCGATCGCGATGTATTCGTTTTTGGAGACGCGCCCGAAGAGCGGCTCGAGAAGATCGCTGACACCGTCGACCGAGGAGGCCTCCCACAAGCAGATCGCCGTCGCGCGGTCGTCGCTGGTCACCGTTTGATGCAGCTTGAGGTCGGCGGGGATGTCTTTCGCGGCGCTTGCCGCGGTGGCAAAAAACGCATCGGGGTCGCTGACCCTATGAATGACGGAAATGAACATAGCCCATCCTTTATGATGATCGAGTGCACCTTACGGCGGTCGGGGCGCCGCCGGGGCGGCTCGTCAACGTGCCTTAACTATGAAACGGGCAACGCCTGCACCGTCGCCGCGTTGCGGCCAGGGAATTCGCCTTCGCCTCGACAATGAATCGGCCCGAGGATGCCCCGCCGGAACGTGATGGTCATCGGTTCGGGACCGATCGTGATCGGTCAGGCCGCAGAGTTTGACTACGCCGGCGTTCAAGCGTGCCGTGCGCTGCGTGAAGAAGGCCACCGCGTCGTCCTCGTCAACTCGAACCCAGCGACGATCATGACCGACCCCGAGATGGCCGATGCGGTCTATCTCGAGCCGCTCGCCGTGGGATCGATCGAAGAAATCATCGCCCGCGAGCGCCCGGACGCGCTGCTCCCGACACTCGGGGGCCAAACGGGCTTGAACCTTGCGGTCGAACTGGACGAAGCCGGCGTGCTCCGCAAATACGGCGTCGAGCTGCTCGGCACGCCGATCGAGACGATTCGCCTCGCAGAAGACCGGGAGCGCTTCAAACTCAAGATGCAAGAGATCGGCGAACCGGTTCCCGAGAGCGCGATCGTCACCGAGATCGAGGCGGGACTAGCCTTCGCACGGCACACGGGGTACCCGCTGGTCGTCCGCCCCGCCTACACCTTGGCCGGAACCGGAGGCGGCATCGTTTACGACGACGATCAGCTGAGAACGACGCTGAATGCCGGTTTGAACGCGAGCCTGATCCGCCAGGCTCTTTTGGAAACCTCGCTGCTCGGCTGGAAAGAGATCGAATACGAAGTCTTGCGCGACAGCGCTGGCAACTGCATCGTGGTCTGCAACATGGAGAACATCGATCCGGTCGGCGTCCATACGGGCGATTCCATCGTCGTCGCACCGTCGCAAACGCTGTCCGACCTTGAGTATCAGATGCTCCGCAGCGCCAGCATCAACGTTATCCGCGCCCTCGACGTGCAGGGCGGATGCAACATCCAGTTCGCGCTCCATCCCGACCGTTCGGAGTACACGATCATCGAGGTCAACCCGCGCGTCTCGCGCAGCTCGGCACTCGCATCGAAAGCCACCGGCTATCCCATCGCGAAGATCTCCACGCGGATCGCCCTCGGGCAGCGCCTCGACGAGATTCCCAACCCGGTGACCGGCGTGACGAAGGCCGCATACGAGCCAACCCTCGACTACGTCGTCGTCAAGATTCCGCGCTGGCCGTTCGACAAGTTCCCCTTCGCCGATACGGCGCTCGGCACGCAGATGAAATCGACCGGCGAGGCCATGGGCATCGGCCGAACGTTTCGCGCCGCCTTGCTCAAGGCCGTGCGCGGCCTCGACCTCAATCGCGAGACGCTGACCGGGGCGCTGCTCGAATGGAGCGAGGCCGAGCTGGAATCGATCGTGACGCGCGCCACGCACGAGCGGCTCTTCGCCGTGTGCGAGCTGCTGCGCCGCGCGGGCGCGGGCGGCCGTTCCGGCACGATCGAACGCATCCACGCGATTTCCGCGATCGATCGGTTCTGGCTCGACGAACTCGCCGACCTGGTGGCGCTGGAGGATCGTCTGCGCGGCGACCCGTCGAGTGCCGACCTCGACGAGGCGCTCGCGTGCGGATACTCGACCGCGAGCCTCGCTCGACTGGGGACGCGCGTGCCACGCAACGGCAAGTCCATCGGGGCGGCGTTTCGGATGGTCGACACCGCTGCCGCCGAGTTTCCGGCACGCTCGCCCTACTACTATCTTTCACGCGGCGAGCTCGACGAGATGCGCGCGACGCCGGCCGGCGCCGTGGTCGTCGTCGGCAGCGGGCCGATTCGCATCGGGCAGGGGATTGAGTTCGACTATAGCTGCGTTCACGCGGCGTGGGCGCTCAAGAACGCCGGTCGTTCGCCCGTCGTCCTCAATAACAACCCGGAGACCGTCTCGACCGACTTCGATATCTCCGACGTTCTCGTCTTCGAGCCGCCGGGCGCCGATGAAGTCGAAGCCGCGTACCGCGCGACGAACGCGCAGGGCGTGATGCTCGCGTTCGGCGGCCAGACGGCGATCAATCTCGCCGGCGAGCTGAGCCGGCGCGGCGTCCCCATCGTCGGCAGCGACCGGCGTTCCCTCGACATGGCGGAGGACCGCGAGCAGTTCGAGGCCGCGCTCGCGCGCCTGGGAGTGGCGCGGCCAAACGGCAAGGCGGCGCGGAGCTTCCGCGAAGCCCGCGCCATCGCGCGCGAGCTGGGCTTTCCCGTGCTCGTGCGCCCGTCGTTCGTGTTGGGGGGACGGGCGATGGAGATCGTCGACAACGAGGCGCAGCTCGCCGCTTACGCCGAGTCCGCACCCCCCATCCTGCCCGACGCGCCGCTGCTGGTCGACAAGTACCTGCGCGGGCTCGAAGTCGAGGTAGACGCCGTGTTCGACGGCGACGACGTGCTGATTCCGGGAATCTTCGAACACCTCGAGCGTGCGGGCGTCCACTCCGGCGACTCGATCAGCGTCTATCCGGTGGTGACGATCGACGCGGCGATGGAGCGCAGGATCGCCGACGTCTCCCTGGCCGTCGCCCGCGAGCTGGGCATCCGCGGGCTGATCAACCTCCAGTTCGTCGTTCACGATTCGACGCTCTACATCATCGAGGCCAACCCGCGGGCGAGCCGCACGGTGCCGATCATTCAGAAGGCGACGGGCGTCAATCTCGTCGCGGCCGCAACGCGCATCGCGCTCGGCGAGAAGCTGCGCGACATGGAGTACGGAACGGGGCTGCTGCCGCACGTGCCCTACGTGGTTGTAAAAGTGCCGGTCTTTTCGTTCTCGAAGATGCGCGGAGTCGAAACGGTGCTCGGTCCCGAGATGAAGTCCACGGGCGAGGTGCTCGGCATCGACGAGACGTTCGGCGGCGCGCTGCGCAAGGGATTTTTGGCGGCCGGCGTGCGCCTGCCGGGAACCGGCGGGCGCATTCTCGTCTCGATCGCCGACGAGGAGAAGGAGGACTCGATCCCCGTGCTGCGCGCCTACGCGCAGCTCGGACACACGCTCGTCGCGACGCCGGGCACGCGTGCCGTGCTCGAAGGAGCCGGCATTCCAACCGAGCCGATCAACAAGATCGCCGACGGCTCGCCGCACGTGCTCGATCTCATCGCGTCGCGCGGAGTGGACCTCGTCATCAACGACGCGAAGGGCGCGCGGGAAATCTCGGACGATTACAAGATTCGCCGCGCGGCGGTCGAAGCGAATATCGCGTGTTTGACGAGTTTGGACACGGCGCGAGCGCTGGCGGAGGCGCTGGCAAGCAAGGCCGGCCCGCCGCGCAGCCTGCAAGAGTACCGCAGCGCACGAGTCACGATCGGCTCGTAGAGTCGCCGCCTACGGAGCAGGTCTTCGCAATCGGGGGGAATGAGACGACGCTCGCGGTCGTCAGCTCGCTGCGCGCGGGCGACGACGGGACGGTCACCGTCGCGCTGCTTCCCCTTGCGCGCACGCCGCTCGGTGTCGAGATCGGGGAGGGCCGTCAGGAAGCCCGCGTACCGCGCAAGGGTCTCTTCGACTGGATCGATCGCACCTTTCCCGCCGGAAGACGAGCGCGCGTTCGTCGCCTCGGTGCGCGACCTAGAGCTGCTCGCCCGCGTCGAATGGGACGCGCCGTTTCCCGCGCGCGTCGACGAAAGCAACGTCGTCAACGTCGAGGACCTGCCCGACGACGTCGCGGAGGGGCTCGCGCAGCCCGCCCGCGGCGCTGGCGCAGTGTTCCGCATGCCGCCGGCTCTGCGTGCTCGGGCGACTTCGTCTGGAAAGAGAAGCAGCTCTGCGCCTGGGACTACCACGCGCAGGTGTTCGGCAAGCGCGGACCGTGGCGCGAAGGACCCTACGAGGATCGGCACTTCGAGACGCTGCCGTCGTGCGCGTACGTCGTAGTCGCACTGCTCGACGAGCTGGGCGTCGAGGTTGCCGTCGCGGGAGCGCTGCTCGACGACGCGACCGAGCGCGTGGTCGTGAACGCCATCCTTGGGGCGGATCCGGGCCGCGCGCACCTGGCGGTGCGGACCGAGCGCGGCGTCTGCGGTGCTCCGCGAGGCATGACCAACCGCGCGATTCGCAACCTCTCCGCGTTTTTCGTCTTCATGTTCGCCGCGCTGGCGGCCCGCCAGATCTACGTGCAGACCGTCGCGGCGCCCGACATCGCCGCGCGCCCGACGAACCCGCGGCACGCGATCCTCGACGCCGGACGAGGCCGCATTCTGGCGACCGACGGCACCGTGCTCGCGCAGACGATCGGCGGAAAGCGCGTCTATCCGCTCGGCGCGGCAGCTGGCGCAACCGGTCGGGTACGTATCGACCCGTTACGGGACGAGCGGCATCGAGCAGAGCTTCGACCGGGCTCTGTCGTCGCCCGACCTCAGCGGTGATCCCCTCGCGCAGCTGGCCGAGACTCGCGGCCACGTTGCGCGGCGCGAAGGTCGAGGCGAGGGCTGCGGACGTCGTCACGACGATCGTGCCCGCGATCCAAGCGCGGCTTTTCGAGCTGCTCGCGCAGTATCCGCGCGCGGCCGGGGTCGTCCTCGATCCGCGCACCGGCGCCGTGCTCGCGCTCGCCAGCGTGCCGAGCTACGATCCCAACGACTTCGATGCCGCGTTCGCATCGCTGCGCGTCGATCCCGGCGCCCCGCTGCTCGATCGCGCGCTCGACGGGCTCTATCCGCCGGGATCGACGTTCAAGATGTTCACGGCGGCGGCCGCGCTCGACAGCAATACGGTGACGATGGATTCGCGCTTCGACGACCCGGGGTATCTCGTGATCGGCGATACGACGCTGCACGACAACGAAGGCGAAGCGACCGGGGACGCCGACCTCACGACCGCCTTCGCGCTCTCGAGCAACGTCGACTTCGGTCAGATCGCCCTCAAGATGGGCATCGCAACGTTCTACGACTACCTGCGGCGCTGGAGCGTCGGCGATTCGCTCGATTTCCAACTGCCGGCGCAGTCGGCGCGCGTGCCGGCCGAAGTCGAGCATCGTGCCGGGCGAGCTCGCCCAGATGGGCTTCGGACAGGGCGCACTGCTCATGACGCCGCTGCAGATGGCGTTGATCGGCGCGACGATCGCCAACGGCGGCGACGAACCGCGACCCTTCGTCGTCCGCCAGGTCGTTCGCGCCGGACTTGCGATCAGCTCGTCGCAGACGGGCACGCTAGCAAACCCGGTATCCGCCGAGACGGCCTCGAACGTTGACCAAGATGATGGTCGCCGTCGTGCGACGCGGCACCGGTACCCCGGCGGCGCTGCCCAACGTGACGGTCGCGGGCAAGACCGGCACCGCGACGAACCCGCTGGGCCGCTCGCACTCGTGGTTCGTCGCCTTCGCGCCGGCGGAGAGTCCGCGCGTCGCGGTGTCGATCGTCGTCGAAAACGTGGGCTACGGAGCCACCTACGCCGCCCCGATCGCGCGCGACGTCCTGCGCACGGCCTTGGAGACGCGGCAGTTGATCGAAGAACGCATCTTCAACAATCGCTATCGGCTCGACCGCAAGCTCGGCGAAGGCGGCATGGCAACCGTGTATTGCGGCACCGACATCCTGCTGCGCCGCCGCGTCGCGATCAAGGTGCTGCGCGAGCAGTATGCGGCCGACGACGAGTTCGTCCGGCGCTTCTACCAAGAGGCCGAGTCGGCGGCGCAAGCTCTCGCATCCCAACATCGTCAACACCTACGACGTCGGCCGCCAAGGCGACACCTACTTCATCGTGATGGAGCTCGTCGACGGTCCGTCGCTCGCCGAGATCATCGCCGCCGACGGACGCCTGCCCGAACCGGTGGCGATCGACTACGCCGCGCAGATCGCCAGCGGACTCGCCTACGCTCACCGTCAAGGGCTGCTCCACCGCGACATCAAGCCCGCCAACATGCTCGTGACCAAAGACGACGTCGTCAAGCTGTCCGATTTCGGGATCGCCCGCGCCGTCTCGCAGCAGACGATGGCGCTCACGAAGCCGGGGCTCGTGATGGGCAGCGTCTACTACATCTCGCCGGAGCAGGCGCAGGAGCACGAGGTCCACGAGACCGCCGATCTCTACAGCCTGGGCGTGGTGCTCTACCAGATGCTGACCGGCACGCTGCCGTACTCGGGCGAGTCGCCGGTGACGGTCGCGCTCAAGCACATCGGCGATCCAGTGCCGACGATCGACGTGCACGAGACCGGCGTGAGCCCGGCGTTGGCCGCCATCGTCAACCGCCTGCTGCAGAAGAAGCCCGGAGCACCGTTTCCAATCGGCGAGCGACCTCGCCACGGCGCTGCGCGAAGCGCGCGAACGCCCGAGCGTCCCGGGCTACCGGATCTCCGACGACGCGCCCGGCGTGCCCATGTCACGCGCGGTCGCGGGCGCTGCCGCCGCGCCGCTCGCCGATGCCCGACCGCACCCTCCGAGAGAGTCCGAGCGACGCACGCGCGCGCCGGCCGTGGGTCATCGCGGTGCTGATCGTCGCGCTGCTCGCCGCGACCGGCCGTCGGGTATCTACTCTTCGCGCGGCCGCTGCCCGGACTGGCGCCGAGGTATCGTGGTCGCCGATTACACCGGCATGATCGCACGCGCAGGCGCAGCAAGCCGTCGTCAACGCCGGCCTGCGCACGCGCTTTACGAAGAGCGCGAGCGAGACGATCGCCGCCCGATCACGTGATCCGGCAATCGCCGCCGGCCGGCACGAAGGTGGAGAAGAATCAGGTCGTCGAGCTGGTGGTCAGCAACGGGAAGCCGCTGCGCGGGCTCGACGACGTGCGCGGCTATCAGCGTCAACGACGCGCAGCGCACGCTGCAGCAGCAGGGTTTCGCCGTCACGCTCGCGCGGCGCTTCGACAACACGGTGCAAAGACAACGTCATCGACCAGCTGCCGAAGCCGGGCGCGAAGGTCCCCGAAGGGAGCCGCGTCACGCTGATCGTCTCGAACGGCCCGCCGCCCGTCGTCGTCCCGAACTTCGTCGGCATGTCCGGTCGAGGCGCAGCGCGCGGCAGCGCAACCGTCTGGGGATCACGCTCGACGCGTCGCAGACGCGTCGCCGGGCGTGCCGGCCGACACGATCGCGCTCGCAGACGATCCGCCGCGGGGACGAAGGTGGACCGCAACGCGATCGTGCGCGTCGTCGTCAACAACGGCACAGCCGAGCGCGTCGCGACGCCGCCGGCGGGCGGCCCGATGGTCGAGCGCTGCCCAACGTCGTCGGTAACGACTACGATGCCGCTCGGCAGGCGCTTGACGGCAGCGGGTTTCGCGCTGACGCGTCCGCTACGTGCAGCAGAGCAGCGAACAACGGCACGATCGTCGCACAGGACCCGCCCGCCGGGCAGGAGCCGCAGGGTTCGGACGGTGACGCATGACGCTGTCGGTCTCGGGCGAGGTGCCCGACACCGTCGGCATGACGCCGGTGCGACGCGACGCAGACGCTGCGCGCCTACGGCTACAGCGTCGCGCAGCTGGCAATACACGACGGCCGCCGGCGCCGACGGCAAGGTCGATCGGCACCGACGCCGCCGGCCGGAACGCGCGCTGCCGCCCGGCTCGGCGGTCACGCGTCACCGTCAACGGAACGCGCGCCGCCATAGCGTTCGCGAAGGTACGCGACCCGCTGCGCATTCTCGGCATCGATCCCGCGCTGCGCACCACCGGATACGGCGCGATCGAGCGGCGCAACGGGCGCGTGCGCCTCGTCGAGGCCGGCGTCGTCGTGCCGCGCGCCGAGCGGCACGCTCGAAGAGCGGCTGCGCGAGCTGCACGCCGGCATCTGCGACGTGATCGCGCAGACCAGCCCGGCGCTGGTCGTCATCGAAGAACTCTACACGACGTATAAGCAATCCGCGCGCGGCGCTCCTGATGGGTCACGCGCGCGGCGTGCTCTGTCTGGCGAGCGCGCAGGCCGGCGTCGCGGTGCATACGCTCGGGCACGCGCGCGTCAAGCGCGCGCTGGTCGGTTCGGGCAGCGCGCGCAAGGAGCAGGTCAACGCCATGGTGACGCAACTGCTCGGCCTTGCGCCAGCGCCCAAGCCCAACGACGTGTCCGACGCGCTGGCGCTCGCGCTCGCCTTCCTCAACGTGCTCGCGTCGCGTCCGCACGCGCCGTGTTCTCTCGGATCGCGGGCTCGCTCGTCGAGCGCATCGGCGAGGCGCGCAGTCGTCGAAGCCGGCGGTCTCGGCTACGAGATCGTGCTTGCCGCCGTGCATCGCCGAGAAGATTCCCGGCGACGCCGGGCGAGCGCGTCGACGCTCGAGATCTACGCCGTCGTCAACATCGACGGCAACAGCGGCCGATTCACGTACTACGGCTTCACCAACGCGATCGAGCGCGAGTTCTTCGAAGCGCTGATCACGGTTGCGTCGATCGGCCCGCGCTCCGCCGCGCGCGCGTTCTGCGCGCCGATGTCGGCGATCGCCGGCGCGATCGATCGCGGCGACTACGCGTTCCTCAAGACGCTGCCGGGCATCGGGCAGCAGAAGGCGCGCGACATCGTCGCGAAGCTGCAGGGAAAGGTCGCGAAGTTCTTGCTGATCCGCGACGCTCCGCCGGCGGCGCCGCGCGCCGATTCCCGACTTCGCGGACGAAGCGCTCGCCGTGCTGCTGCAGCTCGGGTACAAACGCACGCGAAGGCGAGGCGATGATTCGCGAGACGCTCGACGCGACACCGGATCGATCGACGATGCCGAAACGCCTGCTGGCGGAGATATACCGGCGCAAAGCGGCGAAAGGGCCGTCATGAGCGAGCCGGAGGCGCGCAGACGTCTGCTGGGCCCCGACGACGTCCGCCGGACAGCCGCCGCGGACCGGAACGCGTCGTCGATCCGCAAGACACGCTCGAAGACGAGGTCTACGGCGCGAGCCTTCGGCCGCGGTCGTTCGACGAGTACGTCGGGCCAGGAGCACGTCGTCGAAAACCTGCACATCGCGATCGATGCGGCGAAGCGGCGCGGCGAACCGCTCGAGCACGTGCTGTTCTACGGACCGCCGGGCCTGGGCAAGACGACGCTGGCCGGACTCATCGCGCGCGAGCTCGGCGCGAACTTTCGTCCGACCAGCGGCCCGACGCTGGAGAAGCCCAAGGATCTCGTCGGCATCCTGACGTCGCTCGAAGAAGGCGACGTCTTCTTCGTCGACGAGATCCACCGGCTCGGCCGCGTCGTCGAAGAGTTTCTCTATCCGGCGATGGAGGATTTTCAAATCGACTTCGTCGTCGATCGCGGCGCGTACGCCAAGACGCTGAAGCTTCCGCTGCAAGCGCTTCACGCTCGTCGGTGCGACGACGCGCGCCGGGCATGCTGACCGCGCCGCTGCGCGAGCGCTTCGGCATCGTGCACCATCTCGACTACTACACGCGTCGCCGAACTCGAACGCATCGTGCGCCGCTCGGCGGCGGTGCTCGGCGTGCCGATCGACGCCGAGGGCGCCGCATGCGATCGCCGCGCGCAGCCGCGGGACGCCGCGGATCGCCAACCGGCTGCTGCGGCGCGTGCGCGACTTCGCCGAGGTGCGCGCCGACGGTCGCATCACGGCCGCAGATCGCCGACGAGGCGCTGCGCGCGCGAAGGCGTCGACGAGCTCGGGCTCGATCGCCTCGATCGCGCGTTCTCTACGCACGATCGTCGAACAGTATCGCGGCGGGCCGGTCGGCATCGCCGCGATCGCGGCGACGCTGACCGAAGATGCCGAGACGCTCGAAGACGTCGTCGAGCCCTATCTTCTCAAAGAGGGCTTCGTCACGCGCACCGCCAGCGGACGGCGAGCGACGGCGCGGGCGTACGCGCACCTCGGCCTCGTGGGCGGCGCGACCGCCCAGGATCGCCTGCTCTAAGCGGCGCGATGCTGCGCGCGCAGTTTCTTGCTGGCCGGCGCGACGGCGCTGCTCGCGACGCGCGCGAGTTCGCGAGCAGAGCGACGTCGATCCGGCGATCGTCGTCGCAGCGCCCGGCACTGCGCGTGCTGCTGGGTCGCGGCGACGCTGCGCCATCGTCGCCGCAGACCTTCACGTTCGACGGCCGCTGTATCGCGGCAGCTTCGAACGCCTCGACGACGGGCGAGTCGTCAACGTCGTCGACCTCGAATCGTATCTTTACAGCGTCGTGTCCGCCGAGATGCCGCCGCAGCTGGCCGTCCGCCGCGCTGCAGGCGCAGGCGATCTGCGCGCGCACGTACGTGCTGCAGCGCAGCGATCCGCGCCGCGCCTACGATCTGGTGCCGTCCGAGCTCGATCAGGTGTATCGCGGCGTCGCCGGCGAAACGCCCGCCGGCCGTCGCCGCCGTCGACGCGCACGCGCCGGCCGCGTGCTGGGATTCGCCGGCGGCTTCGCGCAGGTAGCCTACTCGTCGTGCTGCGGCGGACACACCGAAGTCGTCGTCGGATGCGTGGGGCGGCGTCGCGATTCCCTACTCTACAGGGCGTCGTCTGCACGTGGTGCACCGCCTCGCACGCACTATCGCTGGGAGACGACGCTCGCGCTCGATGCGATCGCCGCGCGGTTTGCGACGTCGCTCGCAGGCGTTCGGCAAGCTCGAAGACGTGCGCGTCACCGCCCGCGACGGCAGCGGGCGCGCGCGCGCGTTCGAGCTCGTCGCCGACCGCGGGAGCGCGACGGTCGGGGGAGCGACGTTTCGGCTTGCCGTCGGCTCGCGCGTTCTGCGCAGCCTGCTGGTTACGACGTGCGCGGCGCTCCGCGGCGGCGCGCTGCTCTTCGTCGGGCGGCGGCCTCGGGCACGGCGTCGGACTCTGTCAGTGGGGCGCGCGCGGCATGGCGCTTGCGGGGCGCTGCCGCATCCGACATCGCGGGCTCTATTTTCCCGGCACGCTCTGTCGGCGATCGTAGCGTGGTCGTCAAGGCGCTCCGATCGCGGCCTTCGATTACGATCTGCCCCGAGCGGCTCATCGCGCAGCAGCCCGCGCCGCGGCGCGACGAGAGCCGCTTGATGGTGCTCGACGGCGACGACGACGCTGCACCGGCACTTTCGCGATCTACCGCAGCTCCTGCGACTCCGGCGACGTGCTGGTGCTCAACGAGACGCGCGTGATCGCGGCGCGCCTGCTCGGGCACGCGCGTTCGCGGCGGCGGCCGCGCCGAGCTGCTGCTGCTGCATCCGGCGGAGTCGATGCGCTACGATCCGCAGCGCCGTGCGGTGGATCGCGCTCGCGCGCCCGGCGCGGCGGCTGCGCGCGGCGATCGCGTCGACTTCGAGCGGTTCGGGCAAGCGGATCGTCCGGGCGGAGCTCGACGACGGGCTGCGCGAGATCGAGCTGCGGGTGACCGTGCCGTTCGAAGAGTTTCTCGAGCGCCGCGGCTCGATGCCGCTGCCGCCGTACATTCACAACGATTCCCCCGACGCGCAGCGGCGCTATCAGACCGTCTTCGCGCGTCTTCCCGGCAGCGTGGCCGCGCCGACGGCCTCGCTGCACTTCACGCCCGAGCTGCTCGCGGCGATCGAACGGCGCGGCGTCGAGATCGTGCGCATCTCGCTCGACGTCGGGCTCGGCACGTTTCGCCCGGTCGCCGCCGAAACCGTCGAGCGAGCACGTGATGCACGCCGAGGCCTACGCGATCCCTCCCGAGGCCGCCGCCGCGATCGAACGCGCGCGCGCGCAGCGGCCGCAGGATCGTCGCGGCCGGCACGACGGTCGTGCGCGCCCTCGAGGGCAATGCCGCGTAACGTTCGGGCGCGTCGATGCCGGCGAGCACGCGACGCGATGCTTCATCACGCCGGGCTTTCGCGTTCCGCGTCGTCGGACGCGATGATCACCAACTTTCACTTGCCGCGCTCGACGCTGCTGATGCTGGTCAGCGCCTTCGCCGGGACGCGAACGCATCCTGCGCGCGTACGCCGACGCAATCGCGCGGGAGTACCGTTTCTACTCGTTCGGCGACGCGATGTTCTTCGGCGCACCGGTAGATGCGCTACGTCGACGTTCGCCGCCCGAAGGCGGCCCGGAAGTGCTGCGAGTGGCCGACGACCGCCGCGCCGTCCCCCGCGGCCCGGTGAAGTGCTGATCGCCGTCGAAGCGGCCGGCGTGTCGCGCGCCGACGTGATGCAGCGCCAAGGGCAACTATCCGCCGCCGCCCGGCGCGTCGACGATCCTCGGTCTCGAAGTCGCCGGGCCGGATCGCTTCGGTCGGCGAGGGCGTCACGCGCTGGACGACTCGGCGACGAGGTCTGCGCGCTCGTCAACGGCGGCGGCTACGCCGAGTACGTCGTCGCTCCCGACGGCCAAGTGCTTGCCGGTCCCGCGCGGCTGGAGCCACGATCGAGGCCGCGACGCCTGCCGGAGAACGCGTTCACGGTCTACGACAACCTCTTCACGCGCGGTCGGCTTGCGCGCCGGCGAGACCGTCCTCGTGCACGGCGGAACGAGCGGCATCGGCACGACCGCCATCATGTTCGCGACGGCGCTCGGCGCAACGGCGATCGCCACCGCCGGGTCGCCGACGAAAAGTGCGCCGCGTGCATTGCGCTTGGTGCCACCGACGCGATCGACTATCGCACGACCGATTTCGTCGCCGAAGTCGAGCGCCTCACCGGCGGGCGCGGCGTCGACGTCGTGCTCGACATCGTCGGCGGCGACTACGTCGCGCGCGATCTCGATGCGCTTGCGCCTCGACGGTCGGATCGTCTGCATCTGGCGATGCCGCGCGGCCGAATCGTCGAGATCGATTTCGGCGCGCTCTTCGCCAAGCGCGCCACGATCATGGCCTCGAGCCTGCGTCCGCGCAGCGCGCAGGAGAAAGCCGCGATCGCACACGCAGCTCGAGGAGCGAATCTGGCCGCTGCTCCCGGCGCGCGATCCGATCGTGCCGGCGATCGACTCGGTCTTTCCATTCGAACGCGCCGCCGACGCACACGCTCGCCTCGAATCGAGCGCGCACGTCGGCAAAATCGTTCTCGTGCCGTAGCGGAGCCTAGTGGTAGATCGCCTGGCCGACCGTCGTCGGGCCGGTCACCATGAAGAAGAGCATCGGAATCGAGAGCATCGTGTTCGTGCGCGACGCGAGGAACGCGAGGCGGCGCGCTTTCGCCTTCTGCTCGTCGGTCGCCGGAACGAAACCCAAGAATCTTCTTTTGATTCGGCCAGATCATGCCCCAGACGTTGAGCAGCATGATCGTGCCGAGCCACGCGCCGAAGCCGATCGGCGCCATGCGCCCTGCAGGCCGAACGCGCCGACGAAACCGTTGATGCCGTCCGGCCCCTGAAACGTGCTCGAGCAGAGCGGCGCCGAAGATCCACGTCACGACCGCGCCCCAACGGAACCAGAACAGCGCCTGCGGCACGACGTACTTCGAGATCGGACCGGCTTCGCCGGCGGCGGTCGCTTCTTTGACGGCCGCAACGTTGACGAAGTTGAAGAAGTAGAGCAGGCCGATCCACATGATGCCGGCCAGGATGTGGAACCAGCGGAAGATCGGGTCGTTCCACATACTTACGCGCCCGCCCCGGTCGCGTGCGAAACGATCGCGCGCGCGATGAAATACAGGATGACGGTCAAGACGAAGCCGCTGATGACGGTGCCCAAGAGTGAGTCCAAGGGATTCTTCACGTACAGCCTCCGTTCGTGTCAGTTCGGACTACGAGTGGATGTTGCGCGCAGTAAGTGAGTGTCCTTCTCCTCGAGCGGCGGCCAACCTCAGCGGCGCCGCGGTCGCGGCGTTTTGCGAGCGATTGCCCGGGGTAACGACACGAGGTTATGAGTAACGGCTCAATCACCCAAACCACAAACGTCTATACCCCCAAAAAGTGGGATCTCTCCGGCCTGAAAGGTATCTCAGACGCGACGCTCGAGATGCATTTCGGCCTCTACGAGGGCTACGTCAAGAACGTGAACCTGCTCAACGAACGCCTGGACGAGATCCGCCGGGCCGCCAAGCCCTCGGGCAGCGATCCGGCCTTCGCCGAGCTCGTTCGCCGGCTCGGGTTCGAGTACAACGGGATGCGGCTGCACGAATACTACTTCGACAACATGAGTCACGTCGCCGCGCGAGATCGGCAACGGTCGCCTCTACAACGCGCTGGGCGAGAGCTACGGCGGGTTCGACGAGTGGAAGAACGACTTCATGGCCGTCGGCGGGATGCGCGGCATCGGCTGGGCGATCGCGTACTGCGACACGTCGAACGGCCGCATCACGAACCACTGGATCGGCGATCACGAGAACGGGAATCTCGCCGGGTTCGTGCCGGTCGTCGTGCTCGACGTGTGGGAGCACGCGTTCATCAAGGACTACAAGCCCGCCGAGAAATCGCAAGTACATCGAGGCGTTCTTCGCCAACCTCGACTGGGGCGCGTGCGAGGCGCGCCTGCCTCGCCGCTAAGGCGCTCCCTCGATCGCCCGCGGCGGCACCGCGATGGTTCGGGCCTGGGTGTACCAGACCAGGCCCGGCGGGGCCGCGCGCTGCTTGCGAACGTGCTTACGCAGCGTGTAATCGACCTCGACCGAGGTCGCTGCCTTCGCGCGGGAATGGAACGCGGCCAGCGACGCGGCCGCTCGACGTCCTCGTCCGGCGCGGCGGCGCTGATCGTCGCGGGCGAGGATCACGTGCGCGCCGGGAACGCCGCGCGCGTGAAACCATAGATCGTTAGGGCGCGCGAGCCGGAAGGTGAGGTCCGCGTTCTCCGCCGGCGAGCGTCCGACGACGATGCGCGAGCCCTGCGCGGTGCGGAACTCGAGCGGTGCGCGTTTGCGCTGCCGCTTCGGCGCGGCCGCCGGCTCGCGCCGCCGCCTCCGCGGTGTCAGCTCCTCCGCCGCCGCCTCGACGGCTGCGAGATCGTCGTCGCCGGCGCGCTCGGCCTCCCATCGCAGCATCTCGACCGCGTCGAGCGAGGCGGCGACGTTACGCCGTCGTTCGTCGACGTGCGGCACGCTCTTGGCGAGCCGCTTGTACTCCGCGAAGAGCTTCGCCGGCTCGGTCCTTGGCATCGTCGCGCTCGCCGTCGGGAAGCGTGTGCAGCGTTGCAAAGATCTCCTCGCCGCCGGCGCGCAAGTCGTCGCGCGCCTCTGCCCGCGCACGCTTCTGCGCCAGCTTGGCCAACTCGTCGTGCAGCTTGTGGTCGCGCGCGTCGAGCCGTTTGATCAGCGACGCGCCGGCGGGCGGCGCTGCGCTCGCCGCCCTGACGCGTTGACTGCGCGGCGCGCAGTTCGGCGAACACGCCGAGCAGCGACGCCTCCCGCGAGAGCTGGGCGTCGTCGAATCCCGGCAACGGCGCGACGTAGGCTTGCGCGAGCACGCCGTCGCGGCGATAGACGTAAAGCGGCTCCTCGTTGGCGATGTCTCGCATGCGGCGCAAGGATGACGGGACGCTCCGGCAGGGGCGGCAGCGCGTACGCCATGCCGGCCGCAACCGCCCGGCGCGCGTTGTCGGCAACGCCGAACTCCTTGAGCGCGGCCACGACGGTGTCGCCCTTGACTAACACCAGGTTTCCGTAGCGCGGCACGAGCTCGAGGTAGAGATCCAGCTCCTCGCCTACGCCGAACGTGGAACGAGCGGCGAAGCGCAGGCGCATCAGCCGGTCGTCGCGGCGCGAGGAGACGCTCTTGAGATGCATGCCGCGCAGCGCCCGTGCGAGCGCCCGCACGAAGCCGGGCTCGGGGCCGATCCCGAGCTCGCCGTCCTCGACCGTGACGATGGGCGGCGAGGAGTACGGATCGATCGCGAGCAGCGACGGTGCCCCTCGTCGACGCAAGAGCAGGGCGACGCGGCCGTCGGGCAACAGGCCGGCGTCGTCCGCCCGGGCTCCAGCCAATCGTTGCTCGACCTCCCGGGCGAGCCGATGGATAAGGACCCAATCCGTCAGCATAAAACCTACTTATCGTGAGATTCCCGATCGCCTTGGCCGCGGCACTCGTACTCGTCGAAGCCTGCAGTTCGCCGCCGTTAGGCCCGAAGGGTTGGCAAAGCGACCCGAGCGTGCCCAACTCGTGGAGCACCGGGAGCGGATCGGCTCGCCAGGAGTACACGTATCAGAGCACCGGATTTGACGGCACGCGCCAGGACCTCGCGTCGCGCGTGACGATCGACGCGCTGATTCGCGATCGCGGCGCCAAGCTGCAATCGAGCGTTCCGTTCGCGCCCTGCCCCGGGCTCGCGGCGGTCGCGACGTTCCGCCGCGGGGGCGGCACCACGCTGCAGGTCGGTTTTGCGGTTCGCGACGGGCACGCCGTCCGCGTTCGCTACGTGCGCCCCGACGGGGCGCCGTTCGACCCCGCGGTTACCGACGCGATGCAACGCGCACTCTGCGCGATGTAGGAAACGGTCGCCTGGTTAGCTAGGTTACGAAGCCCCGGAGCGTGAATCGAAGGGAGTTGATCACGGGGCCGGGTCTGCTCTTCGTCGTATCCGGGCCGTCGGGGGCCGGCAAGGACACCCTCGTCGAAGCGCTGCGAGAGCGGCGCCCCAGCCTGCGATACTCGATCTCGGCGACCACGCGTGGGCGCCGCGCCCGAGGAGCGCGACGGAGAGCACTACTTCTTCGTTTCGAAGACGGACTTCGAAGAGCGGCTTCGCGGCGGCGGCCTATTGGAGTGGCGCGAGTACGGCGGCAACCTTTACGGCACCCCGCGCGATTACGTCGAACGGAGCCTGAGCGAGGGCTACGACGTGATCGTTAAGCCCGAGGTCAACGGTGCGCTCGCCGTCAAGGCGGCGTATCCGGACGCGGTGCTGATCTTTCTCGTCCCGGACCGGTTCTCGAACCTGCGCGAGCGGCTGCTCGCCCGGCGAACCGAAACGAACGAGGAGATCGCGCGGCGGCTCGAGATCGCGCAACTGGAGATGAAGTTCATCCGAAGTTTCGACTACATCGTGGTCAACGCGCAGGACCGGCCGGAAGAGGCGGTGCGGGACCTGGACGCAATCCTGCAGGCGGAGCGCTTTCGCATCCACCGATACCCCGACGATTCGATCCGGCGGGTCGAGACGTCGTAACGAGCAATACACACGGAAGGAAACCATCGAACACCCATGAGTAAATCCGTTTTCGGCGACCTGGACGCGCTGCTCGAGCACGCCGATTCCAAGTTCAGCCTCGTCAACATCGTCACCAAACGTGCCCGCCAGTTGAACAACTGGATTCGCGTGCAGCAGCTGCCCGCGACCGACCGCCGCGAATATTTCGCGAGCGAGCCGCTTGTGGATCACGGAGACGATCAATCCGAACAAACCGGTGTCGATCGCGCTCGACGAGATCGCCGAAGGGAAGATCGAGTATCGCCGGACGCGCGAGGGGATCAAGTAACGGCTTATGTGCGGAATCGTCGGGTACATCGGCAACCGCGATAGCGTTCCGATCATCCTCGACGCGCTGCGGCGCCTGGAGTACCGCGGGTACGACAGCGCCGGCATCGCCGTCATCGACGCACGCGGCGACGCTGACCGGCTCCAAAGCGGAGGGCAAGCTGTCGCGGCTCGCCGAGCGCCTGAGCAACGGCGAGCGCCCTCGCGGGCGCCGTCGGCGTCGGCCATACGCGCTGGGCCACGCACGGCCGCGCCGTCCGACGCCAACGCGCATCCGCATCTCGATTGCCGTGGGCGGATCGCCGTCGTGCACAACGGCATCATCGAAAACTACGCCTCGCTGCGAGCACGCCTGATCGAGCTCGGGCACGTCTTCAGCAGCGAGACCGACACCGAAGTGCTGGCGCACCTCATCGAGATGCACTACGACGGCGACCTCGAAGCGGCGGTGCGCCGCACCGCTGCACGACGTGCGCGGCGCCTACGCGCTGGGCGTCATCTCGAGCGACGATCCCGACCATCTCGTCTTCGCTCGCAACGGCGCGAGCCCGCTCGTGCGTCGGCATCGGTGACGGCGAGATGTACGTCGCGTCCGACACGCCCGCGATCCTGCCGTACACCCGGCGCGAGATCATCATGCAAGAGGGCGAGATCGCCGTCGTCGGCCGCGACGGGTTCCGGCTCACCGATTACGACGGGCGCGCGCATCGAGCGCGAACCCATCGCGATCTCGTGGGACGCCGGCTCGGCCGAGAAGAGCGGCTTCAAACACTTCATGCTCAAGGAGATCTTCGAGCAGCCGAAGGTCATCAAGGAAACGCTCAGCGGGCGCATCGACGACGACGGGCGAGCGTGCACCTCGGCGCCGAGCTCGGGGCGATCGGCGCCGAGCGACTGCGCGGCCTCAGCAAGATCGCCATCACGGGCTGCGGCACCGCGTATCACGCGGGCCTCGTCGGCATGTACCTGCTTCGTTCGCTCGTGCGGCTTCCGGTCGAGATGGAGCTGGCCAGCGAGTTCCGCTACGGCGATCCGGTGATCGATCCGACGACCCTCGTGATCGCGATGTCGCAATCCGGCGAGACGGCCGACACGATCGAGGCCGTGCGCATCGCGAAGTCAGTCGGGCTGCGGGCGTCCTGGGCATCTGCAACGTGCTCGGCTCGCACCTGACGCGCCTCGCCGACGGAATGCTCTTCACGCGCGGCGGCCCCGAGATCGGCGTCGCGGCCACGAAGACGTACGTCTCGCAGGTCGCGGCGATGACGCTCTTCGCGCTCTATCTCGCGCGCTGCGCGGGACGGTCGACGAGCGGCGCCTCGCAAGAGATCGGCGAAGGCACGCAGTCTGCTGCCGGCGGCCGTCGATCGTCGTGCTCAACACGTCCGACGAAATTCGCAAGGTCGCGCGCGAGCTGCGCAAAGCGCAGAGCGTGCTCTTCATCGGCCGCTACGTCAACTTCCCCACCGCGCTCGAGGGCGCGCTCAAGCTCAAAGAGATCTCGTACATCCACGCCGAGGGCTATCCCGCGGGCGAGATGAAGCACGGGCCGATCGCGCTGCTCGACTCGACCGTGCCGGTCGTCGGCATCGTCACCGACGACCGCGTGCGCGAGAAGATGCTCTCCAACCTCATGGAATCGCAAGGCGCGCGAAGCTCCGGTCATCGTCGTCGCGAACCACGGCGACGAGGAGGTTGCGAGCGTGGCCGACCACGTGTTCTGGGTGCCGAAGGTCGACGAGCTGCTCTCGCCGATCGTCAACGTCATTCCGCTGCAGCTGCTCGCCTATCACATCGCCGACATCGAAGGCAAAGACGTCGACCAGCCGCGCAACCTCGCCAAGACCGTCACCGTCGAGTAATGCTCCGTAGCGACGGGCGCGGCGCACGACGAGCTGCGGCCGGTGACGATCGAGCCGGGCTATCTCAAATACGCCGAGGGCAGCGCGCTGATCGGCGTCGGTAACACGCGGGTGATCTGCGCCGCGACGCATCGAAGACCGCGTTCCGCCCTGGATGAAGGGGCGCGGCCTCGGCTGGGTGACGGCCGAGTACGCGATGCTGCCGCGCGCCACGCAGGAGCGCACGCAGCGCGAGGCCTCGAAGGGACGGGTCGGCGGACGCACGCACGAGATCCAGCGCATCATCGGGCGCGCGCTGCGCGCCGTCACCGACATGGCGAAGCTCGGCGAACGCACGGTCTGGCTCGATTGCGACGTCATCCAGGCCGACGGCGGCACGCGGACCGCTGCGGTGACGGGCGCCTTCGTCGCGCTGGCGCTCGCGCTGCGCACGCGGTTCGATCCGGCCGATCGCGCGCGCTGGCCGCTCGACGGCGATGGTGGCGGCGACGAGCGTCGGCATCGTCGGCCGGGCAGCCGCTGCTCGATCTCGCCTACGACGAAGATAGTCAGGCGCACGTCGGACATGAACGTGTTCATGACCGACGCCGGGCGTTTCGTCGAGACTGCAGGGCACCGCCGAAGCGGCGCCCTTCGACCGGCGCGATCTCGACGACGCTGCTGGCGCTCGCCGAAGCCGGGATCCGCCGGCTCTTCGAGCTGCAGGAGGCCGCCCTCGGCGCAGCGCTGCCCGCCAATGGCCGGTTGACGGCGCGCCTGAACGACCTCGTGGCGCGCGTCGGCGCCTTTCACATCACCGCATCGCCCGACCCAGCAAGCGCAGCGCGGCGATCGGAGACGGCGATCGCACGCGGCGACGTGGACGACGCGACCCGCCGGGCATACTTCAGCGCGGTCCGCCGCTATTTCGAGGGCTTCGACCGAGAGGCGCGGGCACATCTGCGCGACGTCGACCGGCGTCTCGAACACGTCAATCAGGTGCACTTCAACCTGACCGCCGAGCGCGGCGTGGCGGTGAAGCGCATCGAGGCGCACGCAGGCCGTGCTCACCGCGCTCGCGCCGAGGCCGAGGCGGCTCCGTGAGGCTGCTCGATCGCTTCGGTCGCGCGACGATCGAACTTCTTCGAATACGCCGGCGGCTTGACGCTGCTGTCGGCCGAGTCGGTCGGCTTCATGGTGCGGCTGCGCATCCGCGTCGGCGAGACGATCTCGCAGTGTGCCCTGCTCGGCGTGCAGTCGCTCATCATCGTGATCCTCACGTCGCTCTTCACGGGCATGGTGATCTCGCTCGAGTCGGCGCAGCAAGCCGTGGCCGTACGGCGTTCGGCAACGTCGTCGGCGGCGCGGTCGCCTACGCGTCGGTACGCGAGCTCGGACCGATGCTGACCGCCGTCGTCGTCGCCGGACGCGTCGGCGCCGCCATCGCCGCCGAGCTCGGCTCGATGGTCGTGACCGAACAGATCGAGGCGCTGCGCTCGATGGGCCTCGAGCCGCCACGCTTTCTCGTGGTGCCGCGACTCATCGCGCTGCTGGTCATGCTGCCGCTGCTCACGATCTTCGCCGACGTCGTCTCGATCGTCGGCGGCGCGTGGATCGCCCAGACGTACGCGCACATCTCGTACGACGCGTTCCTCACGTCGGTCCGGCAGTCGATCAGCTTCACCGACGTGCTCAAGGGCGTCTTCAAGGCGTTCGTCTTCGCGATCATCATCGCGATGGTCGGAGCGTATCAGGGACTCTCGACGCGCGGCGGCGCCGCCGGCGTCGGTCAGTCGACGACGGGAGCGGTGGTGTCTCGCCATCATCCTGATCTTCATCTCGAACTTCGTCTGTCGTTTCTACTGTTCGGCTGATGGACGACGGACGCGAACGCAAGGTCATCGCCCGCATCGAGGACGTGTCGCTCGCGTTCGGCGATCGCGTCATCCTTAAGAACTGCAGCCTCGACATCGTCGACGGCGCGATCACCTGCATCATCGGCCTCTCGGGCGCGGGCAAGTCGACGATCCTGCGCCTGATCGACGGCCTGCTGCTGCCCGACGAAGGTCACGTGTACGTGCGCGGGCGCGACATCTGCCACATGTCCGAAGAGCAGCGCAATCGCGTGCGCCAGAAGATCAGCCTGTCGTTCCAGTTCTCGGCGCTCCTCGACAGCCTCACGCGTCGGCGAGAACGTCGCGCTGCCGCTGCGCGAACGCACGACGCTCTCCGACGCAGAGATCCGGCGCACCGTCATCGACTGCGCTCGACAGCGTGGGACTCGACCCACGCCTACGACGACCTGCCCGCCGAGCTCTCGGGCGGCATGCTCAAGCGCGCCGGCTTCGCGCGCGCGATCGTCACGCGTCCCGAGCTGGTGCTCTACGACGAGCCGACGACCGGGCTCGACCCGATCGTCACCAATCTAATCACCGACACGATCCTGCGGCTGCGCGAGAAGCTCAACGGAACGGCCGTGGTGATCTCGCACGATCTCGCAGTCGATCTTCGCGATGGCCGACTACGTCGCGATGCTCTTCGAGGGCGCGATCATCGCCTACGACACCGCCGCGCGCATCCGCAGCTCGACGAATCCGATCGTTCAGCAGTTCTTGCAGGGCTCCGAAGTAGGGCCGATCCCCATCTGAGCGTCCAGCGAGGCCATTGTTCCGCCGATGAGAAATAGATACGCCGTATGACCAGGCAAGCACAGGTCGGCGCGTTCGCGATCGTCGCACTGCTACTGCTCTTCGGCATATTCTACGTCATCACCGATTTCGGAACGCGCCACACCGGCTATCGCATCGGCGTACACTTTCAGTCGGCCGCCGGCCTCACGCCGGGAGCACTGGTCTACTTCAGCGGCGTCGGCGTCGGATCGGTCGACTCGATCGTGCTGCTGCCCGACAACACGGTCGACGTGATCCTGGCCGTCAATCGCGACATCGACATGCCCGCCGCATCGCGGTTCCTGATTCAGGCGCCGCTGACGGGGTCGCCATCGCTCGTCATCGTGCCGCCGCGCCAGAAGCCGCCCGTGCGTTGCTTCCGCGTCAAGTGCTGCCGATCGCCGACCAGCCGCGCGGCAGCAACACGGCCACGATCGCGGATCTGCTCGAGCAGGGCCAGGGCGAGCTCAAGCGCTTCGACACGGTGATGGCGCAGGTCGAGCAGAAGCACGCCCAAGCTGCTGGACTACGCTGCAGATACGCTCAACAACGCCAACTCGCTTACGCTCACGACGAAGGCCTCGGTGGAGCGCCTGTCGGGCGAGCTGCTGGCGATGAGCGCGAACCTGCAGGGCAGCTTGAGCGAGGCCAGCGCCAACGTCGTGCAGCTCTCCTCGACGCTCAACACCGCCGCGACGACGGATTCGAAGAAGATCGGCACGCTGCTCGATCAGTTCCAGTCCACGGCGGTCGCGCTCAACCGCTCGATGAGCGCGCTTCAGGACCTCGCGACCGATCCGCGGCTGAAGGCGAACATCCTCACGACCACGCAGAGCATCGCCGATACGACGCAGACGCTCGCGGCACTCACGAAAGATCTGCGGACCGTCACCAGCGACCCGCAGACGCAGGCGCAGATGCGCAACACGATCGCCAACCTCGACGCGGTCATGCAAAAAGCCAACTCGCTGCTCGGCGAACTCGGCGGTACCAGCACCGTCTACGGCGTCGACGCCGGCGCGACGCCCTACCCGGCGACCGTGCCCGCCGGCACGCCGTATCCGGGCGTCCCGGGTGCGTCTCCGGCCCCGGCAAGCACGTCCGGCATCTCGCCCGCTGCCCGCGCGCGCGTGCAGGGCAAGCTCGCGACGCTGGCGCGCAACCTCGTCGCCATGCAGGTGCGGCTGAGCGGCCTCTCGCCGCAGCACAACCCGGGGCTCAATCCCGTCCTCACCAGCAGCCAGGGCCCGCTCGGCGACATCAATCTCGTCGCCCTGCCCCACGGTAACACCAGCATCATGGTCGGCGCGAACGCGATCGGCAACAACACCACCTGGAACGCGTTGCTCCAGAAGAACTCCGGGTCGATTTCACGTCGGCGCCGGCGTGCTCTACTCGCAGATCGGCGTCCTGGGCCAGTACGCCCCGATGCACGGCCTCGGCTTCGAGACGCGAATCTACGACCTAACGTATCCGATGATCGATCTCTACGGAAACTTCCACATCGCTCCGGGCGCCGAGCTATTCTTCGGGCAGCGTGACGTGACGCACGCGTCGCGCCGCAACACGTTCGGCCTCCAGTATCAATTTTAGTGGCGCGCGAGTCGTTGCGTCCACGCATCGGCATCATCGGCGCGGGCGCGATGGGCACGCTCTTCGGCTTTCACCTGGCCGCGAACTGCGACGTTACGATGCTCGACGACAACTCCGAGCTGGCGAAGTCCGTCGACCGCGACGGCTTGCGCGTGAACGACGATCCGCCCCGCAAGGTCGCCGTGGCGAGCGCCGCGCGCGACCTGTATGGGTCGCAGATGCTCTTTCTCTTCGTCAAAGCCGTCGACACGCTGCGCGCGCTGCGGGCGTTCGCCGGCGAGCTCGATCCCTCGGCACCCGTGATCTCGCTGCAGAACGGCGTCGGCAACGAGGACGCGATCAAGACGGCGCTGGGCGGCACCGTGCCGGTGATGCTCGGCATCACCACGGAATCGTCGCAGACGATCGGTCCGGGGCACGTCCGCAGCTCCGAGCAGGGCAACACGATCATCGGATCGACGACCGCGTCGTCGACGACGGCGCGCACCGTGACGGAGCTGCTGACGCGCAGCGGCCTGCGCGCGTCGGTCGTGTACGACATCCGGCCGCACCTCTGGGGGAAGCTGGTGGCCAACGCCGCCGTCAACGCGCTGTCGGCGCTGCTCGACTGCGACGCCGGCGAGATCCCACGCGACCCCAACGCGGCGCGCCTCGCCGAGGCCCTCGCCGAGGAGACGGCGACCGTCGCCGCCGCGCTGAAGATCAACCTACCGTTCGTCAATCCGTGGCAGTACGTGACCGAGGTCGTCGCGCTCGGCGCCGACGCGAAGAGCTCGATGGCCTACGACTTGGAGTCGGGGCATCCTAGCGAGATCGATCATATCAACGGCGCGGTCGTCGCGTTCGGGCGGCGCACCGGCACGCCCACGCCCTACAACGACGCGATGCTGCGGCTCGTCAAGGCGCGCGAAGCACTGCTGGCCCGCTCACGGCTGGGGCGAGAAGCGCAGTAGCCGGATCGCTCCCTGCGAGGTCTCGACGTCGATGCGGCTCGCGCCGCCGCCGTTGACGCTGCCGTCGATCGTCTCCGAGGTTCCGCTCGAGGTTCCCCGCAAGCCGAAGTCCGTGAACAGCGAACCGTCGTCCGTGTGGAGGTGAACGTCGAACGCGGCGTTCGCGCTCACCTTCAGCACCACGTTGCCGCGACGGGTGGAGAAGTGCAACGTGCCGGGCCAACTCGTCGCGCCCATCGTCACCAAGTAGATCTCCGTCGCCGACCGCCGCTTGCGCGTAGCCCGGCAGCATGACCCTCACGTTTCCATGACGGGCGACGACGTTTGCGTTGCCCGCGATGTCGGTCACGTTGACGTCGCCCTGCCGCGAATCCACGACGAGATCGACGCCGTCGGGTACGCGCACCAGCAGGGAGCTCAGCGCGGCGGGGGCGCGCACCACGAGCCCGTGCGGTGCCGTCAGAAGCCGCGGCGCGGGCGGCGGCGACGCCTTCGGTAGGGCCGTCGCCGCAATCGTGAAGAGGGAGCGCCGGCCGCGCGCCTCGGGCTGGTACGCGTTGACGGTTGCCGAGCCGACACGCACGTCGAGCGTCGACCCGCGTCCCAGCACGCCGACGGTCGTGACGTAGGGCGCCTGCGCCGTGCACGCGGCGAGCGGCGCGAGCGACAGGAGAAGAAGGAGCGCGCGATTCATCGAGGCTCCCTTCGTGCATGCGTCGAGGGCTCTTCCCTGCGGCGCAGAATGACGTAAGTAAATCTCGGAACAGGAGCAATGCCCGTGCGAAAATTACGCTTTACACTTTCGCTCTGCACGGTGGCCCTCGGCGTCGCCGCGTGCAGCGGCGCCTCGTCGCCTTCCTTGCCGGGCGCCGGCAAGGCGGCCGCGTTTCTGCGTGGCCCGTCCGGCAGCTCACCGATCAAGCATGTCGTCGTCATCATTCAAGAGAACCGAACGTTCAACAACCTCTTCGCCACCTTTCCCGGTGCCATCGGCACGACCGTCGGGAAGAAGCTCGTCGGCAAGAATCCTCAGTCCATCAATCTGACCGAAGTGAACCTCGCCGGGCAGCGCAACCTCAACCATAACTACCACGGCTACCAAACGGCGTACGACGGCGGCAACATGGACGCGTTCAATCAGGTGCGCTACCCGAGCAATAACAAACCGGAGAACGCCGCACCGTACGAATACGTGAACCCCAGTCAGATCGCGCCGTACTGGGCGATGGCCCAGCAGTACGCGCTCGCCGACGAGATGTTCGCGACGCAGGGCAGCGCGAGCTTCACCGCCCACCAGGACCTGATTCGAGGCGGAACGGAGATCGATTCGAGCCACAGCATGATCGACAATCCACCCTACGGCAAGGCCTGGGGCTGCGACTCCGCGCCGGGCACCACGACGACGCTCATCACGACGGGGCTGCAATACCAACGCAACGCCGGGCCGTACCCCTGCAGCGACGACTTTCCCGGCTCCGGCGCCGGGTACTTGACGCTGCGCGATCTGCTCGACGCGCAATCCGTTTCGTGGAAGTACTACACGCCCAAGGTGGGCGACACCGGCGCGATTTGGAACGCGTTCGACGTCATCGCGCCCGTGCGCCACGGCGCCGAATGGGGTACCAAGGTTACGTGGCCGGAGACCAACGTCTTCAACGACATCTCCAACGGCACGCTCGCATCGATGTCGTGGGTGGTGCCCGACGGCCCCAACTCGGATCACCCCAACAAGGGCTCCGATACCGGGCCGTCGTGGGTCGCCAGCATCGTCAACGCCATCGGCGAGAGCCAGTACTGGGACACCACGGCCATCATCGTGGTGTGGGATGACTGGGGCGGATTCTACGACCCGGTCAAACCGCCGCCGCTCGACAATCAGGGCGGCCCGGGGTTCCGCGTGCCGATGATCGTCGTCTCACCTTACGCGCGTGAAAGCACGCCGAGCCAGCCCGGCTATATTTCGAACACCGTTTACGAGTTCGGCAGCATCGTCCGGTTCGCAGAGGACACGTTCGGTCTCGGCCGCCTCGGGACGACCGACACGTCGTCAAACAGCATCGACGACATGTTCGACTTCGGCCAGTCGCCCCGCCAGTACCAGCCGATCGGCTCCAAGTACTCGCGTTCGTACTTCATGCACCGCAAGCCGTCCGGACAGCCTGTGGACTCGGAATGACTGCGCGCGCCCCAGTCGCCGCGGTCGCGCTGATCGTGTGTCTCGCGGCCTGCGGCGGCGGCGTTCCGGCAGGCCCCACGGCGGTCGCGCCGCAGCGTGCCCGCGTAGATTCGGGGTCGCGATGGATCCCGACGCCGGGCGAGTCGTTTCAGATCCAATACGACGGCAAGCTCGACCTCGGCGTCGT
This sequence comes from Vulcanimicrobiota bacterium, assembly GCA_963711625.1. Taxonomy (GTDB): domain Bacteria; phylum Vulcanimicrobiota; class Vulcanimicrobiia; order Vulcanimicrobiales; family Vulcanimicrobiaceae; genus Cybelea. The sequence goes on along the minus strand of OY970207.1, from coordinate 2,209,183 downwards.
CGCCGACGTCTACGACCTCGACATGTTCGGCACGCCTGCAAGAGTGGTCGCGAAACTGCACGCGATGGGCCGCCGCGTCATGTGTTACGTTGACGTGGGCACGTGGGAAAACTGGCGTCCGGACGCCGGTAAGTTCCCCAAGGGCGTCATCGGGAAGCCCGACGGACACTGGAAGGGCGAACGCTGGTTGGACGTCCGCCAGACGTCCGTTCTCGAGCCGATCATCGCCAATCGCCTCGACGAGTGTAAGAAGAAGGGGTTCGACGGCGTCGACCCCGACAATCTCGACGGCTTCGAGAACAAGACCGGCTTCCCGCTGACCTACGACGAGCAGCTAACGTACGATACGTGGGTGGCGCAGGCGGCTCACGACCGTGGCCTGACGGCCGACCAGAAGGGCGACAACGATCAGGTCAAGGATCTCGTCAAAGTCTACGACTTCGCCGTCGTCGAACAGTGTTACGCGCAGGGATGGTGCAACCAGTTCGCCGTCTATACGAGCACGAATCGTCTGGTGGTCGACGTCGAGTACGGACTGAGCCGGAAGCGTTTCATCGGGCAGGCGTGTCCCGGAACGGCCAAGTACGGCGAAACGGGAATCCTGAAGAAACTGCAGCTGACGGCCTGGATCGTCACCTGTCCGCCGAGCGGAGGCTGATCGCCACGCCGACGGGCGTGCTGAAGTTCCGGAGCGTTCGCGTGGAGTGGCCGCCCGCCGGATAGTCGTACACCTTCACGTAGCCCGCGTAGTTCTGGTCCGAGCTCGGCACGACGACGTGCGATCCCTGGATGGCGAACTGCGACACGTCGATCGAGCCGGGCAGCGGCGTCGTTCCGACCTCGGTTCCCCGTTTGCCACGGATGTCGAAACGGTAGATGATGCCCGCGCGATAGTCTCCGATTGCAACGTGCTTGCCGTCCCACTGAATGCTGCCCGGATACGCGAACCGCTGCTGCAGCGTGATGCGCCTGAAGGTGCGGCTTCCCGCCGGCATCTCGGCGAACTGCAGGAAGCCGCCGATCACGTCGCCGTCCACGAAAAGGTTGCCGCGGTTGTCGAAGGCGCAGGAGATCATCCCGAAGCCCATCTTGCTGAAGAGCCGCGGCCTGCCCCTGGCCTTCTCGTAGATCGCGAGGGTCGCGCCGTTCGCGACGAACGGATAGTCGACCACGGCGAGGTTCCCGGTCGTGGGATCCACCGAGCAATAGATCGGCACGCCCGCGGGGTCGCCCAGGATCGCTATCGGGTCGGTGCCGCCGTGTGCGTACTTGAAGATCGCGTGCGAGTTCGTGAGCGAATGGTTGGTAACGTAGACGTTCTGCTGCTTGTCGACGCACTCGCCGGCGGGCGACGCCGCCCCCGAAAGGAAGCCGGCGAACCTGAATTTCGGCGGTTCGTACGTATAGACCACGACGCCGCCCGTTCCGGGGTCGGCCACGTAGAGCAGGTTCTGGTCCCTTGCCGCGCGCGCCATCCACGACCGGCCCGCCGGCCGTGCCGCAGCCGAGGCCGCCGAGTTGGGGCCGCCGCCGGCCCCGAGCCGCGGCAGCGTCGTTCCGCAGCCGCTCAGGGCGATGTCCACCGCCAAAAACCAAACCACGCGACGCGTGAGACGCGCTCGATCCATGTGGCCTTGATTCTCCCGGCTCGGCCCACCGCCCCCGCGGCAGAAGGCCCTCGGCCCCACTGCAGGGGCTCTTCTTCGCACACACGAATGCGATGAAAGATTTATTATGTCGCCTTCAAAGAAGAGGCAGCGAAAGGCCCCGAGGCAGCTGCCCGAGCCGGAACCCCTCGTCCGCGACCTCACCGGCTACCTGCTAACGGAGCGCCGGCGCAGCCCGCTGACGGTGGCGGCCTACGAGCGCGACCTGCGCGAGTTCCAGGCCTTTCTGAGCGAGACGCCGCTGATCGCGGTCGTGCCGTCGCAGATCCGCCGGTACATCGCGTACCTATTTGACGAGCATTCGTACGACAGCCGGACGGTCTGCAGGAAGCTGTCGTCGATCCGCGCCCTCTACCGGTTCGCCAAGATCACCGGCGTCCTCGAGAACGATCCGGCCTTCGCGATTCCGGGCCCGTCGATCGCGCGTCGCAAGCCGGCCCCGCTCAAGGTCGACGAGGTCATGAAGCTGCTGCATACGACGCTGGCGGGACGCACGCCGACCGCGCGCCTGCGGGACGGCGCGATCATGGAGCTTTTTTACGCCAGCGGCATGCGCCGGGCGGAGGTGGCCGGGGTCCGGCTCGCCGACGTCGACCTCGCCGAACGAACGATCCGCGTGATCGGCAAGGGCAACAAGGAGCGTACCGTGGTGATCAACCGGGCCGCCGCCGCGGCGATCGAGGCGTACTTGCGCGTGCGTCCCCAGACCGCCGACCCCGCACTCTTCCTGGGCCGCGGCGGAAAGGGGCTCACGCCGAAGCACGTGTGGCGCATTTTCCATGCGATCTACCGCATCAGCGGGATGACGAAGCACGCCACCCCCCACACGATGCGCCATTCGTTCGCGACGCATCTGGTCGAGAACGGCGTCGATCTCGAAACGGTGCGCGAGCTGCTCGGGCACGAGAACCTCGCCACGACGGGGATCTACCTGCAGCTTGCGATGGGTCACAAGCGCCGCGCGTACGACGAGGCGCACCCGCGCGACCGGAGCGGCTAGGCTGCGGGGATCGCCTTCACTCTTCGAGCCAGTCGTTAGTCAGGTACAGCCAAAACGCCAGTCCCGCGTATTTGCCGTAGCGCGCGAACGCACGCCGTATCGTCGAATCCGCCGCCTGCTTCTTGCCGGCCAAGCGGCGGTACTTCGGCCGCGTCCACGAGTCGAGTACGAGCGCGCGATGCCGTCCGAGGAGCTGCATGACGTGCGCCGCGCCGTACGGTCCGATCCCGGGCAGCGCCAGCAGGGCTTCTTCTACTTCGGCGTCGCTCACGCGATCGGGCGATAACAGCGTCTCGAGATCGAGCGCGCCCGACGCGACGCCGCGCGCGATCGTTTGCACGTACGGCCCGCGGTAGCCCATTCGAGCGACGTCACGATACCACGCGTCCGGCGTGACGGCGAGCCGCTCGGGCTCGGGAAACGACCCCTCGCCGAGCTCGGCGAGCGCACCGGTCATGCGAATCGTCGCCGACCACGCGCAGTTCGTGGTGCAAATGGTCTTGACGACGTCTTCGAAGACGGTCGGGCTGGCGAGAATTCGCCCGGCCCCGCGGGTTGCCCACGTCAAGGCGTCGCCGTCGCCGATCGCGGCGTAGAACGGCGCTAAATCGTCGCTGAGGCGAAACATGCGAACGATTGCGTCCTGCGCGACAATCGCGTCACGCCTGCGCAGGCGCGAGGCGGTGCGCGCGACGAGCATGCCGCCGCTCTCGCTAATCGCGACGTCGACGATGCTCCCACCGACTCGCAGGCGGCGGTTGTAGACGAGTGGTGCGTGGTCGACCCGCGCGGGCGGCAACTGCGCGAGCCGTGCGAGTACACGGTACGCGCGAACGAGATGGGTTCGCCCCCCGCGCCACGGAGCGGCAGTTCGCAAAGAACGGGCACGATGGCGGCTATGCTACGTAGGAGATGTTGACCGCGACGCCGGCGGCTGCGGCGCGCATCAGCACGCCGTAGACCTCGTCGAGTTCCTGCTCGATCGCCGCGATCTCGCGCGCGCTCACATGGAAACGCGCCGCGTAAATCCACAGGATGCTGCGTGCCCGCTCGAGCGCGCTGTGCAGGCGCTCGGGCGTCGCTTCCAGCACTGGCCAGTCCATCTCACCCTGGGCCGGTACCACTCGCCACCCGGGCCCCGAGACGAAGGAGACCTCTTCTTCCGGGCCGAGCGCGTGGGGAACCGCGGCCAGAACGTCCACCGCCTCCTGGTCGGCCAGCGAGAGCGGCAAGCCGAGCTCGCCGAGCCGCAAGATGTATCGAAAGAACGAGGCGCTGCCAACCGTATAGGCGCCTGCCGAGGACGCTACGTTGACGTGGATGAGCTCGAGCTCCGGGCGCTCGTCGTGGGGACCGGTCATGCCGCCTAGTTCGATGGGATGAGCCCCAGTTCTTTGACCGCGTCGCGCTCGGTGCGCAACTCCTCGAGCGTCGCGGCGAGCTTACGGCTGCCGAACTCGCCGTGCGGCACTCCTTCGACGATTCGCGAGACCCCGTGCTCCGTGCGCGACGGGAACGAAAAGATCAGTCCCGGATCGACGCCGTACTCGCCGTGCGAGCAGCGCCCGACGGAGTAGTGTTCGTCCGCCGGGGTGTCGTGAGTCAGGTTGTAAACTCCGTTGACGGCGGCATTCGCCGCCGAGGCCGCCGACGAGGCTCCGCGGGTCTTGATCACCTCGGCGCCGCGGTTCTGCACGGTCGCGATGAACTCGTTCTCGAGCCACCCGCGGTCGCCGATGACCTCGTGCGCGGCGCGTCCGCCAATGTGCGCGTTGGCGAAATCCGGATACTGCGTCGTCGAGTGGTTCCCCCAGATGGCCATGCGCGAAACGTCCGTGACGTCGACGCCGGCCTTGCGCGCCAGCTGGGCTCGCGCACGCAGCTCGTCGAGCGTCGTCATCGCGAAGAAGCGGTCGTTCGAAATGCGCGGTGCGTTGTTCATGGCGATCAGGCAGTTGGTGTTCGCCGGGTTGCCCACCACGAAGACGTGCACGTCGTCGGCGGCATTGGCGTCGATCGCGCGGCCCTGCTCGGTAAAGATCGACCCGTTCACGCGCAGAAGGTCGGAGCGCTCCATCCCAGCCTTGCGCGGAACCGCGCCGACGAGGATCGCCCAGTTCACGCCGCGCATCGCCTCGTTGACGTCCGCGCCGAACCGCACGTTCTTGAGCAGCGGAAAAGCGCAGTCTTCCAGCTCCATCACTACGCCGGCCAGCGCACCGAGCGCCGGCTCCAACTCCAGCAGCTGCAGCTCGAGCTCGGTCTCTGGTCCGAACATCTGGCCGGACGCCACCCGAAAGATCAGCGCATAGCCGATCTGTCCGGCCGCGCCGGTCACCGCTACCTTGATTCGCTTCTTCACTCTGCCTCCAAACGAGCTATCACGACGTCGCGACGTTTCGGCGGGAGAGCTGGCGCTCATTCAAGGCGAAACTGCCATGCCGATGAGCGAGCATTCGCTGCAGGGCTTCGATGGGACCGACCAGCCCCACGCGTCCATCTACGATACGTGCATCCGCTGCGGCCTCTGCCTGCCGTCCTGCCCGACGTACCTCGAGACTATGACAGAAACGTCTGGGCCGCGCGGCCGGATTAGTCTGATCAAGGCGGTCGGCGAATCGCGACTCGACCTGCTGCAGCCCCGGCTTCGTCGAGCAGATGTGGCGAGTGTCTCGATTGCCGCGCCTGCGAGGCCGTCTGCCCGTCCGGGGTGCATTACGGTCAGCTCGTCGAGACGGCGCGCGCGCAGATCCGGCGCGCCGAAGCACCCGGCGACACGGTACTCGTCCGAACCGCACGTGCCGCATTGCTTCGCGCGCTGTTCGCGCGGCTCGATCTGATGTGCATCGCCGCGACGCTGTTGCGCGTCGCCCAGGCGACGCGGCTCGCGTCGCTCGCCGGACTATTCGGCCTCGATCGCCTCGCGCGGCTCGCGCCGCGGATCCGCCGCGCGTTCTTCGTCCCGCTCGGTCAGCGCTTCGACGCCGATCGGCCGCAGGGCGTCGCGTTTCTGCATACGGGCTGCATCATGGCGGTGGCATTCGGCGAGGTCCATCGCGCCACGGTTCGCATGCTCCGCCGCGCGCGGCTCTCGGTCGTCGTCCCCACCGCGCAGGGGTGCTGCGGCGCCATCGCCGTTCACGCCGGGGAGATCGACTTCGCGCGCGACCTGGCGAAGCGCAACATCGCCGCGTTCGAGCGCAGCGGCGCCGACGTCTACGTCGTCAACGCGGCGGGCTGCGGCAGTGCCCTCAAGGAGTACGGCGAGCTGTTCGAAGCCGACGAGGAGTGGGCGCCGCGCGCCGCTCGTTTCTCGAGCCGCGTCCGCGACGTCACCGAGGTCCTCGACGCCATGGACTTGGGTGAGCCGCAGCGTCGCATCGATGCGACGGCGACGTACCAGGAGGCGTGCCACCTCGTGCACGCGCAGCGCGTCGCGGGGGCGCCCCGCCGGCTTCTTGCGCGCATTCCCGGCCTGCAACTCGTCGAGATGGACGAGAGTGCGGTTTGCTGCGGGAGCGCGGGGATCTACAACCTCACCCAGCCCGAGATGGCGCAGCGCCTTGCGCGCCGTAAAGTCGAAGCGATCCGCCGCACGGGCGCGACGATCGTCGCGACGGCAAATCCGGGGTGCGCGACGCAAGTCGCCGCGGGTCTACGGGAAGCGGGATATCGAGCCGACGTGAAGCACGTCGTCGAGCTGCTGGACCAGGCTTACCGCTCGGAGTAAGTTTCTAGAGCGCGGCGCCGACGCGCGCGCGTTCGCTCCGCGCGTCGTCGAGCGAGTGGTACACGGCGAACACCGCGATGAGTCCGGTGATATTCAGCAGGCGCAGGATCGGGCCGTCGCGGGCGACGAGCCGCAGCGAGCCGCCATGTTCGGCGGCGCGGCGGTGAGCGCCGATCAGGACGCCGAGGCCGGTCGAGTCGAGGAACTCCAGCTGCGTTAGGTCGACGATGAGATGATGACTGCCTTTGTCCGTCGCGTCGCTCAGCGCGGCGCGGACCGTCGGAGCGGTCGCGAGGTCGAGGCTGCCGCGGAGCTTGAAGACGAGCGTTCCGCCGCCGTCTTCCGTCTTGAGATCGATGCCTAACTCGTCGTGCGTCATATTCGCGCGTGCCTTTCGCGACCGGTTGGGCCTTGGCCTTGAGCCCTAGACGAAGCGCGCCGCGTCGTCGTCCCAGCAGGTGACCCGGCCGGGCAACAGATGCACTCCGCCGATCCACCGATCGATGGGGCGCTCGTCGAGCCAGTTCGCGTCGCCTGCGATGACCCGGCGCCCGAGCGCCGTAGCAACGAGCCGGCCCTCTTCTTCTTCCACCAGAGCGCCTTCCGCGCGGCCGAGATCGTCGAGCACGCGTCCGAAGGCGCGTGCGCTGAGAAAGTGCGCTTCCTCATGGCCCTGCGCGCGTGCGTAGAGGTCCTCTCGCCGGCCGGAGCCTTGCGCGACCGCGTAGAGCGCCTGCCGCTGCGAGCGCGAAAGCCCGTCGCTGCGCCAGGGATACTCTTCGCACAGCCGCACGAGCGCGGTTCGTAGAAACGGCAGCCCGATGGCGTCTTCGCCCGCACCCGCGTAGAGATCCGCGGGCGACTCGGACGTGAAGCGCTCCCATGAACGCCTCGCCGACTTGAAGACGGCGGGCGTTGCGGTCCGGCGCTTCGGCAAGAGCGGCAGAATCTCGTCGACGGTCATGTTCGCGAGATAGTGATCGCTCTGCACCAGGGAGATCCGCCCCGGCTCCAGATCGAGTTCTTCGAGTGCGGTGAGGGCCTGCAGCAGCTGCAGCTGATCGTAGAGATCGTGTTCGAACCAGAGAACGACCTCGTCGTAGTCGCCCGCGCAGCGAACCAGCGCGTCGCGGCGCTCGAAGTCGTGAATCAGTTTGATCGCGCTTCCGTGACCGCGATCGGCCAGGTAGCGCGCGCGGACCGCACTCGTCTCCTCGAGCGAGAGCCCGGCGGGAACGGGGCCTTCGTTGAGTGCATCGCGCCACGCGACGTGCGTTCCAAAGATCCCGGCCTTCTTCAGCAGGTAGAGCGCGCCGTCGCCGTTGGTGATGTGGAGCGTCGCCGCGGAACGCGTCACTGCCCGCGCGTCCACCACGTGCCCCCGGGCACGTAGATCGCCGAGCCCTCACCCCACACGACGTGATTCACGCCTTCCCCGTCGACGGCGAGCCCCAAGTAATCGCCGAACGGAAAGTTGTATCCGCCCTTATGCTTGTAGCCGGCGCCCGACTCGCGATCGGAGAGTCGCACTGCTTTGCTCCACGTCGCGCCGCCGTCGTCGCTACGCGAATACCATGTGTTCCACGATAAGTGGCCGTTGCGATCGTCCTGCCAGACCAGCCGGAAGCTGCCGTCGGGCGCGGCGACCATCGCGGGGCTCATTGCGTTTCCGGCGTCCGAGATAAGCGCGGCCTTGCTCCACGTGGCGCCGTCGTCGCTCGAGCGGCTCGCGTAGAGCGCGTTAGGCCCTTGCGAGCGGTCGTTCTTGGCGAAAACGAAGACGAGATTCCCGCGAGCGTCGGCGGCGACCGCGTCCTGAGCGGTGAAGAAATCGGGGTAACAGTTGCGGCGGTCGCACTTCGCGCCTTCGCCGCTCACCGCGAACGGAATCTCGCGCCAGCTCGCGCCGCCATCTGGCGAGGTCACGAGGCTCACATGGCCGTTCCCCGTCTCGTTGTATCCGGTCTCGCCGTCCACCGCGAACCATACGGCTCCGTCGCGCCCGACGGTTCCGGAGAGCGAGTAATACCAGCGGCGCTTTGCGGTCGCCCGCACCGGCGCCGACCACGTGGCGCCGTAGTCGTGCGACGCCGATACGTACAGCGCGTAGCGGGCATTGTAGGACACGTACACGTCCTTCCCTTGCGGGGAGATCGCTAGCGTCGGCTTGTCGCTGTAGTGCATCGTGCCGTCGAGCCGCACGGCCTTGCTCCAGCTCGCGCCGCGATCGCGCGATCGTGCGAAGACGACGCCCGGCCGAAATCCGTCGAGGCAAACCACGTAGATCACCCCGCCGTCGGTGACCGCGACCTGCGGATCGTACTGAAACGGAACCCGAACGCCGCGGTGACAGAAATGCCGTTGGGCGCCCCACGTCCGGCCGCCGTCGCTCGACGCGCGAAAGAGCAAATAATCGGGACGCTGGCCCGTGCTCAACTGGTACACCCACGGCGCGTGCCGATCGGCGGCCACGACGGGTTCCCAGCGCGTCTCGCCCGGCACGCCCCAAAGCCGTTCGCTCCTAAAGGCCGCCGCGGCCCGGTTCGCCGGCCGCTCCGCCGCGGCCGGGGGTGTGCCGGCGGTTCGCTGCACGTCGCAGGAGGTAAGGCAGAGGGCGAGCGGGAGAACGCACGCGACACGCGCTGCTATTCCGGCCGGTCCGCGCGCACGATGGGTCACGAGGTAACGTTTGCACCCGCAGGAAGCGCCGCCTCCAGGGGGTTGCGCGAGACAAAGCATGCTGGGGTGGCTGGATTCGAACCAACGCATGGCGGAGTCAAAGTCCGCTGCCTTACCACTTGGCTACACCCCATCGGAGGCGAGGTTCTTCGGGGCCCGGGCTTCTTCATCGAAAGCGAAAGGGCCAGCCGCGCCGCAGCGCGCTAGCCCTTTCGTTCGATGCCGAGCGGCGGCCTTGCGGCCTTAGTGAACGGCGATCAGACGCTTCGCCCCGACGTAGCGCGAGGCCCAATACGACTCGGAAAGGTGGCTTACCATCACGCCGTGACTCGAGCTGGCGTGGACGAACTTCCCATGTCCGAGATAGATTCCGACGTGCGAGACGCCGCCGTACGTGTCGAAGAAAACCAGGTCGCCGGCCCGCGGGCCGCCGACGGCCGGCCGGCCGACGTCGTACTGAGCGTCCGCCGTGCGCGGCAAGCCGATGCCGAGCATGGCGAAGACGTGTTGCACGTAGCCCGAGCAGTCAAAGCCCGACGTTGACGTTCCGCCGAAGACGTAGGGCACGCCCAAGAAGCGCATCGCGCTCCTGGTCAGCTGCTGGGCAATCCGCGAGGTCCGGCTCAGCAGCCGATCCGGCAAACCGGTCGATGCCTCCGCGATGACGCGTGGCGGGTGGTGACGATCAGGTGCGACGTCCACTCGGCGACGTCGGGGCTCAGGGCTTGGGCGTCGACTTTGGACGTCCCGGCATACTCCATCTGGGGAATCGTGGCGCTGGTGTGGGCCGCTGCGATTGCACTCGAACCGGCAAACGCTAGGGCAAACGCCCAAACAACGAACGCATGACGCAAGAATCCGCTCCTCTTTCGCGACACTTGCGGGGTTAGTTGACGGGTTCGGGCGGGAAAGAATCGCCCTAGGGCCGACCGGCCCACTCACCCCTACCGGGAAAATCCCCCGCTCGGGACTCGGTGTCCCGACTCAGTGACCTTAATTAGGTTTTTAAGACCTCGGGCGCGCTTCGGCGTAACGTGGGGGCCCCCTTCCGGACCTAGCACCCGACCCGGCTTTCTGAGCTCAGGGTGAGCCCAGGCGGGCCGCCTCCTGTTCGATCCGGCCGGCAACGCGGCCGGCTTCGGCCTCGACCAGCGTCCGGTCGTCACCCTCGGCCATCACCCGAATCAGCGGCTCGGTCCCCGAAGCGCGCACTAAGAGCCGGCCGGACCGCCCGAGAGCGGCCTCCGCCGCGGCGATAGCCTCGAGCACCGGCGCCACGGTCAGCACGTCGCGCCGGCTCGTGCGCACGTTGAGCAGCACCTGCGGCGCAGGCACGACTTCGCGGACCAGCTCGTGCAGCGTCGCGTTCGCCTCGGCAACGATCGTCAGCAGCGTGACCGCCGAGCGCGGGCCGTCGCCGGTCGTGTTGAAGCGGAAGTCGATCACGTGACCCGACTGCTCGCCGCCCAGCGCGTAGCCGTTCGCGCGCATCTGCTCGAGCACGTAACGGTCGCCGACCGCCGCGCGAATCAGCCCGATTCCGTGGCGCTCGAGCGCGCGCTCGAACCCGATGTTGCTCATGACCGTTGCGACGATCGTGTCGTTGGGCAGCTCGCCGCGCTGCTGCATGGAGCGCGCGAGCGCGAACAGCACGTGATCGCCGCTCACGAACGCTCCCGTTTCGTCCACGAACAGCGCCCGATCCGCGTCGCCGTCGAAGGCGACGCCGATCGACGTGCTGTCTCCCCGGCATCGATTCGCGCGCGCACCGCCGCGTGCAGTCCGTCGCAGATCCGTCGCGCCGCACTCGACGTTGATTCGCGAGCCGTCGTTCGCGCAGTTGATTTCCGTCACGGTCGCGCCGAGCTTGCGCAAGGCGTACGGCGCGATCGCGTAGGCTGCGCCGTAGCCGCCGTCGACGACGACGTGCAAGCCGCGCGAGATCGGCGCCGCCCTCGTAGAGCTCTTCGTAATAGTGGCGTCCGAGATTTTGCGAGACTCGAGCGCTCCCGACGTCGCGTTCCGGTCGGGCGCGCGAAGACCGTCGGAACGGACGCGAGCCTCGATCTCGTCCTCCAACGTCGTCGGAGAGCTTGAAGCCGTCGGAACCGAAGAACTTGATGCCGTTGTCTTCGATCGGATTGTGCGACGCACTGATCACGACGCCCGCCGCGGCTCGCGTGCGCCGCGTGACGGTGGCGACGGCCGGCGTCGGAACGATGCCCGAGCGACACCGTGTCGCGGCCGACCGACGTGATGCCCGCTACGATCGCCGCCTCGAGCATCGGCCCCGACAGGCGCGTGTCGCGCCCGATGAAGATCGGGCGGTCGTCCGCGGGCAGCAGGCTCGCCGCGGCGCGGCCGATCTGCATCGCGAGCTCCGGCGTGAGATCGCTGTTGGCGACGCCGCGAACGCCGTCGGTGCCGAAGAGCCGGGTCATTTGTTTCCGCCCCGAGCCGGCGACGAAATGCGCCTGCACGCGCACGAGGTTCGGCGCCACCGAGACGCCGGGGATCTCCGTGCCTGACGCACCGACGGGAACGGGCCGCACCATCTCGTCGACCGCCTTCGGGTGAGTCGGGCATCGTCACGTCCGCATGCACGGCCGAGACCTGCGTCAGCACGGACGTCGGCGCCCGAACGATGGCGGCGCCGGGCAGAATCGCCGACGTCGCTCACGACGATCCCGCTCGGCGGCGCCCACGTAATGCACGGTCACCGGGAACGATCGTTCCTCGATTCTTTCGATCGTCAGCGTCACCGACGCCGGGCTGAGGCTCTGCACCGCGACGTCGGGCGCGACGAGCGTCACCGGCACGTTGTAAACGCCTGTCTCCTTGTTCGAGAGATCGAGGACCGCCTTGATCTCGTCGGGCTTGATCGGCGGGTCGCCGCGCTTCGTCACGACGGTAACGACCGCGGAATGGTCCGCGAAGTGCGCGACGTACGCGACCGGCAGATTCACGGCCGAGATCGGGACCGAAATGCTGGTCGAGCTGGGGCGAGCCGCCGATCGGATTGCCCGCCACCCGAAAGTACGCCCAGCCGACGATCGCGAGCGCGACCGCCAGCACCTTCAGCGCGAAGTTCTTGCGCACGATCTGCACGTTATGGCCTCACGATACGCGCTGCTCGGGTTCGCCGCGCGAAGGACGCAACCGGGAACGCAGGTGCGAGATGATGTCGGTGCGTTTACGTTGGTCGCGCGGCGGACGCGTGACGGCCAGCAGCATCTTGGTGAGGCGCTGCTCGTCCTCGACCGGCCGCGAGAGCTTCCCGCCGCGCGCGATCGTGACCGCGCCGGTCTGTTCCGAGACGACGATCACGACGGCGTCGGTCTGCTCGGTCAGGCCGAGCGCCGCGCGGTGGCGCGTGCCGAGGCGCGGATGCGCCAACGACTGCTCGGAGAGCGGCAGGAAGCATCCCGCCGCCTCGATGCGGCCCTCGCGCACGATCACCGCGCCGTCGTGCAGGGGCGACGCGAGCGCGAAGATCGCGAGCAACAGCTCCTCCGAGAGATCGGCGTGAAGCATCGTCCCGCGTTTCGCAATAGTCCTTGAGACCGCTCTGCTGCTCGAGTACGATCAGCGCGCCGCGCCGCATGCGCCCCAGCAGAAACGCCGTGCGCGCGACGAGCACGACGGCGCGATCCTCGGGCCGGCCGCGGGCCAGCTCCGGCCCATCGCTCTCCATGCGGAAAAGTCCGCCGCGCCCGATCTGCTCGAGCGCGCGCCGCAGCTCCGGCTGGAACACGATCGGAATCGTCACCGCGGCGCCGACGAGCAACAGCCGCAGAATCGTGCCGAGCAGATACAGATGGAAGAGGTTCGCGATTCCGAGCAGCCCGACGAACACCAGGATGCCCGTGAGAATTTGCACGGCGCGCGTGCCGCGAATCAGCAGCAGCACGTAGTAGACCAAGACGCTGGTCGCGATGACGTCGATGACGTCGGAGATTCCGACGTAGCCGCCTAACGAGCTAAGCACGATCGATCCGCGCCTCGAGGATTCGCGCCGGCTCGATCTCCGGCGCCTCCAGACCTTGCGCGGCGATCGCGGCCACGAGCTCCAGCGGCAGCGGCGACAGCACCTCGGCGGTGCGCCCGCTGTTGAAGCGCTGCAGTTCCGCGTCGACGAGCCCCAGCACGACGCGCACGCCGACGCGTTGCGGGTCCCACTCCACGATCACCCCGCCCGCGCAGGGCCGGCTGGCTAGCACCCCGGCGGGGCGCCCGGGTCCGTCGAGGGCTTCAAGCAGGCGCGGCAAGGCTTCGGGCACCGCAGGGAAAACAGCCAATGCGATGATGGCCCCGTCGTACCACGACGCCTCGGGCACCGCCGCCACGACCGCACTTTGGTCGTACCGGTCGGGCAGTTCGAGCAGAGCGTACGAACGCCCGGCCGGTCTGCTTGTGCGCCACGCGACGACACCGCCCTCGCGAAACACCGCAGCGTCGAGTGCGGCGCGCCGCGCGTCGTCCATGCCGCCGTCGAAGCTCAAGGTCCGGTAAAACACGCTCGCTTCATCGTTAGGCGTTTCAATCGTGCAATCTTGCGAGTAAACGAGACGCTTGCGGCGCTCGTCGTTTCGACGGGAAAGAACTCGGCATGGATTTCCGTCGACGGCGAAGCGCACGCGAGGCTCGCGCAGCTTCGCCGGATGACGGGCGCGCGTTTCATGCCGGTTCCGGGTGACGTCGTTTCGGTGCGCCTCCTCGAAGACGGACAGGCACGTGTCGAACGCATCGAGCCGCGCGGATTTACGCTCGAGCGCCGCAGCGCGGGCGGCCGGTCGAAGACGATGGCTGCCAACGTCGATTTGCTCGTAACGGTGACCGCCCTCGCCAATCCCCCGCCGCGGCTGGTGACGCTCGACCAGCTGCTGGCCTTCGCGGAGGTCGAAGACGTCGCCGCGGCCGTCGTCCTCACCAAACCCGATCTCGACGACGCGGCACGCCGCGCGGAGCTGTGCGAGCTGTATCGGCGGCTCGAGTATCCTGCGGTCATCATCAATCCCAAAACCGGCGAGAACGTCGATGCGCTGCGCGACCTGATTCGCGGCCGGCGGGCGCTGCTGGCCGGCAACTCAGGCGTCGGCAAGAGTACGATCTTCCGCGCGCTGGGCGGCGAGTCGGTGGTCGGCGACGTCTCCCGGCATGGGCTCGGCCGCCAGACGACCTCGTCGGGACGGCTCTACCGGCTGGGGACTGGATTCCTCATCGATAGCCCCGGCATCAACGAATTCGGCCTGGGCACCGTCGGCGCGGCGGGACTGACGCAGGCGTTTCGCGAGATGCGCGGCCCGGCGCTGGAGTGCCGCTTCGCCGACTGCACCCATCTTCAGGAGCCGGATTGCGCCGTCCAGGCGGGCGTCGCCGGCGGCTCGATCGCCGCCAGCCGCTATGCGAGCTACCGAAAGTTCCTTCTAGAGCCGACCTAGCCCAGGCTGGACACCCCGCGCGGACACCTGGTATGATACTCGCCGTTCGCCCTCACCTATCTGTACGGGAGTCCTCTTGCCGAACATCAAGGCCGCCGAAAAATGGGCCCTCCAATCCGAGAAACGCACCGCGCGCAATAAGAGCGCCAAGAACCGCCTGAAGACGCTCTTTAAGAGCGCGGTAGATTCGCGGCGACGGCGACGCCGCGCGCCGGGTCGAGAGCGCCTATGACAGGGCCGCCGGTAAGGGGATCGTCCACCCAAACAAGGCCGCGCGCAAGAAGTCCCGCCTGGCCAAAGCCGTCCAGCGCGCCGCAGCGGCGCCGGTGAAGACCACCAAAGGGCGCTCGACCCGAACGAAAAAGTAACCCGCCCGCCTACGGGTCCACGTTGATCGCGAGGCGCGTCGCGCGATCGGTGCGCGCGCGAGGGAGAACTCTCTCCCGCACCAACGCCCGCAACGCTGCCGGATTGCGTCCCCGCAGCGCGACGCGATAGCGCCACTCGTCGTTAACGCGCACGATCGGATACGGCGCCGGGCCCAAGCACATCGGCGACGTTGCTCGCCCGCAACAGGTCTGCGTATGTCTGCGCGGTCTGCTCGACGCGCCGGCGGTTGCGCCCGAGCACGCCGAGATAGACAGCGCGAGCCGACGGCGGAAATCCCGCCGCGGCCCGCGTTCTGCGAGTTCGGTTGTCCGCGAACCCGTCGTAGTCGTGTGCCGCGGCGAAGCGCACGACCGGATGATCGGGAGCGTAGGTCTGCACGATCGCCTCGCCACGCCGCATGCGTCCGCTGCGTCCGCAGACCTGAGCGATCAGCGCGAAGCTGCGTTCGGCCGCGCGGAAGTCCGGAAGGTACAGGCCGATGATCGGCGGCGACGACGGCCGCCAGCGTCACCGTTGGATAGTCGAGACCCTTGGCCACCATCTGCGTCCCGACCAGCACGTCAGCGCGGTCGCTCGAACTCGGACAGGATTCGCGCGTGATCGCCGACGCGCGTGGTCGTGTCGGAATCCATGCGCAGCACGCGCGCGGCCGGAAAGAGCCGCGCACTTCTTCGACGACGCGCTCGGTACCGATTCCCAGCTCGCGCGATCGTTCTCCGAACCGCAGGCAGGGCAACGGTGTGGAATCGCGGCTTGATAGTCGCAGTAGTGACAGCGCAACAGGCGTTCGCTGCGGTGCACCGAGAGCGCCACGCTGCAGCGCGGGCACTGCGGCGACGTCGCCGCACGCTGCGGCAGACCAGCGCGCCGGCGCTGCCGCGGCGGTTCACGAAGAAGCAGGCTCTTCTCCCCGCGCTCGAGCCGCTCGCCCAGCGCCTGAACGAGCGCGCTGCTGAAGATGCCGCGGTTGCCGCTCTCGAACTCTTGGCGCAAGTCGACGACGGCACACGTCGGGCATCGGCTGCGCCGTCGCGCGCTCGCGAAGCTCGAGCAAGGTGATCTCGCCGGCGCGCGCGGCCGCATAAGCTCTCCAGCGACGGCGTCGCGCTGCCGAGCACGAGCATCCGCCTTCTGCGAGCCGCATTCGTTCCGCGCGCGACGGCGACCGCGTGGTAGCGCGGCACCGACTCTTGCTTGTACGACGGGTCGTGCGACTTCGTCGACGATCAGCAGCCGCACCGACGGTCGACGGGCGCGAAGACGGCGCTGCGCGCGCCGACGACGACGTCGATCTCGCCTCGCGCGCACGCCTGCCACGCATCGAAACGCTCGCGATCGGAGAGCGCCGAGTGCAGCACCGCGACGCGATCGCCGAACGCCGCCTCGAAACGCTGCGCCGTCTGCGGCGTGAGCGAGATCTCCGGCACGAGAACGATGGCGCGCCCGCCGTCGCGGACGACGCGGTCGATCGCCTCGACGTACACGAACGTCTTCCCGCTGCCGGTGACGCCGTAGAGCAGGGCGTCCGCGAACCGGCGTGCGTCGATCGCCGCCTCGATCCACTGCAGAGCGCGGGCCTGTTCGCCGCGTCGCGTGTAGCCGCTGCCCCCGCTGGCGACATCGAGTCGCCCCGACCTCCGGCCGCTCCAACCGCTCGCGCACGGCGTCCGTCCGAACCGCGCGCGCGATCACCGCATTGCTGAATCCGGCCAGCACCGCCTCCGCGCGCGCGACGCCCGGCCGCTCGCGCACGAATGCGGCCAGCGCTGCGCGCCTTCTTGCCGCGCGCCCGCGCGTCGCCGGGATCGAGCACGCGCACGCGATACTCGCTCGTACGCGGTTCGACGAACCGGCGTTCGCGGCGTAGCGCGCCGCCGCGCACCAGTGCGCGTGAGGTGGCGCAGCAGCGCCGCACGGTCGGCAGCGCGGCGCGCCTCGGGATGGCGCAGCAACTGCTCGAGCGAGAATCCGTCGGGCAGCTCGTCCCAAATCGAGCCGCACCAGTCGCGGCGGAACCGAACGAAAACGTTGGCGGGGCCGGCCGTTCGGGACCGCGCACGAACGAATCGCGCATCGCGCGGCACGGCGTCGGCCAGCACGACGGCGCCGAGCGCCTCGCCCAGCGTGCAGATGTAATGCGCGGCGACGAACCGCGCGAGCTGCAGTCCGGTCTCGTCGAACGCGCGCGGGACGTCGAGCCGCTCCAGCACCGGTTTGAGCGGCTCCCCTCCGGCCGGCAATCTCGCGCACCGGCGACACGAGAATGCGAGCACCTCGCGCGCTTCCGAGCGCAACGCGTACCACGTCGCCGATGCGCGAGCGTTAGCGTCGCCGGCGTCGTAGGTCAGCGGCAGGTCGAAGCGCGACGAACGGATGGCCGGGAGCGCGTCAACGACGCGCACGAAAACTTCTCGGGCGGCCGGCGCAGGCGCGCAGCACCGCGCGGACGCTTCGGCGATCGGCACACTCGACGCCGTACTCGACGTCGCCGATCGCGCGCGGCAGCACGAAACGCAGGCGCCCGCGCGACGCTTCTTCTTATCGCCTGCGCATCGCCTGCGAGCCATCGCGTCCGGTATCCAGCGTCGTCTGCAAGCGGCAAGCCGAGCAGCGCGAGCAGCGTCAGCACGCGCAGATGCTCGGCTGCGACTGAACCGGCCCGCTGCGCAGCGCGAGCAATCCCGCCGGCGCGCAATCCGAGGGCGACCGCCGCGCCGTGCGTCGACGCGTAGTGCGACGCGCGCTCGATTCGCGTGCGCGAACGTGTGACCGAGATTGAGCGTCTCGCGCAAGCCCGGCCTCCGTGCCGGTCGTCGGCGACGATCGCCGTCTTGACCTTGACCGCCTGCTCGACGATCGCTCGCCCACGGCCAGCGCGCCAGGGGATGCGGCCGCCAGCTCCTCGAGCGCTTCGAAGAACTCGCCGCCCTCGATGATCGCCGCCTTGACGATCTCCGCCAGGCCTTCGCGCAGCGCCGCGCGGCGCAAGCGTGCGCAGCGCGTCGACCTCGCAGAACACGGCCGCCG
The DNA here is from genome assembly GCA_963711625.1 of Vulcanimicrobiota bacterium. GTDB lineage: Bacteria > Vulcanimicrobiota > Vulcanimicrobiia > Vulcanimicrobiales > Vulcanimicrobiaceae > Cybelea. The sequence goes on along the minus strand of OY970207.1, from coordinate 2,191,249 downwards.
GGTCGCGAAACGTCCCGGCGAGATTCTTGCCGCCGCGTCAAGTTGACGCCGGTCTTGCCGCCGATCGCCGCGTCCACCATCGCGACCAGCGATCGTCGCGACGTGGGCGTACCCAACGCCGCGCATGTACGTGCGCGCCGCGAAATCCGAACAGTCGCTGGCGACGCCGCCGCCGACGCCGATGCACGAGGTCGCGCGTCGACGCCCGCGCGACGCAGCGCGTCGAGCACCCGCTCGACCGTCGCCAGACGCTTTCGCCGCTCGCCCGAGCGCGAACGGCAATGACCGGCGGCGTCCGGTCGCGCGGCCGCGACGTCGCGCGCGATCGCGCGCACGTGCCGGTTCGCGTCGCAGAGCACGACCGCCGCCGGTCCGCGCTGGCGCGAGCGAACGCTCGCCGAGCTCGGCCGCGCACGTCGTCGCCCACGACGATCGGATAACCGAGATCGTCGTTGACGTGAAACGCTCGCGCATCAAGCGCCTTCGCGCTCTTGCGTAGCCAGCCGACGATGTCGTCGATCACGTCGCGGTGCGTCTGCCGTCGGTCCGCTTCGACGACGTGGTCGGCGCTCTCGTACTGCGGCATGCGCGTGCGCGTAGAGCTCGTCGATGCTGCGCACAGCGTCGGCGTCGGCACCGAGCAGCGGCCGCACCTCGCTGGCTGCGCCGCAACCGCGCGAGAATGCGCCGCGGCGAGAGCCTTGATGAAGACGCGATAGAGCGTTGGCGCTCGAGCAGCTTGGCGATTCTCGCCGACGGTCAGCGCGCCGCCGCCGAGCGCGACGACGCTCTCCGCTGCGCTCTCCAGCACCTCGCCGATGGCGTGCGCGTTCGTAGCGTGCGAAACGCCGCCTCGCCCTCGTCGCGTAAAGATGTCGCCGATCGCGCCGTGCGCGCGACGATCAGCTCGTCGGTGTCGAAGAACGGTGCAGTCGAGCCGCCGCGCCAGCTTGCGCCCGATCGTCGACTTTCCCGCAGCCATGAAGCCGACCAACGCCACGTGGCGCTTGCGCGCCGATTTACCGCCCTTCAGCGCGCGAAGAGCCGGTCGGCGGCTTCCGGCTGCGGCGGAGATTGTCGAGCGTCTCCTCCATCGAGTCGCCGCCGTACTTTTCGAAGACCGGTGCCGACGAGCGCGAGGCGCACCATCGCCTCGCCGACGATTGCCGCCGCCGGCACGACGCAGACGTCGCTGCGCACGATCGTCGCCGGCGCGTCGTGCGCCCGTGCAGATTCACCGACGGCAAGCGCCTTCATCAGCGTCGGAATCGGCTTGACCGAGACGCGTACGACGATCGGCTCGCCGTTGCTCATGCCGCCCTCGATGCCGCCGGCGCGATTGCTTGCGCGCACGACGTTCGTCGCCGTCGAGGGCGAAGACGTCGTGCGCTTGCGAGCCGGGCGTCGCCGCGACGCTCGGCGCCGAGGCCGATCTCGACCGACTTGACCGTCTGCATGCCCATCACCGCGCCGGCGAGCACGCCGTCGAGGCGCTGGTTCGGCTGACGATTGCTGCCGATGCCGACCGGCATGCCGTCGATGCGAACGACGAACTGCCCGCCGAGCGTGTCGCCGGCCGCTCTTCGCAGCGTCGATCGCGGCGATCATCGCTCGCGCCGCTCGCCGGATGCGGGCAGCGCACGTCGCTCGCCTTCGACGTCATCCTGGTTCCAGTCGTCGAGCTCCGGCGCCTCGACGCGCCGATGCGCGACGACGTAGCTGCGCGTCGTGATGCCCAGCGCGCCAAGAAACTGCGCGCAGATCGCGCCGAGGCAGACGCGCATCGCCGTCTCGCGCGCGCTGGCGCGCTCGAGAACGTTGCGCAGATCGCGCTGCCGATACTTCAGCGCGCCGGCGTAGTCGGCGTGGCCGGGTCGCGGATTCGTCAGCGGATCGCCGCGCGCCCGTCGATCGGATCCATCAGCGCGCGCACCTTCGGCGTGAGGTAATCGCGATTGCGCACGATCACGGCGATCGGCGAACCGAGCGTCTCGCCGCCGCGCACGCCGGCCAGAAACTCGACGCTCGTCGCGCTCGATCTTCATGCGCGCGCCCGCCCGTAGCCGCCTTGACGGCGTGCCAGCGTCTCGTTGATGGCAGTCGACGTCCAGTCGCAAGTGCGCGGGAAGTCCGTCGAGGATGCCGACCAGCGCGGGACCGTGCGATTCGCCCGCCGTCAGGTAGCGAAACATCGATGGCGCCGCATTCGGCGCCGCGACCGCGCGCTACTTCACTGAGCCTCGCCGGCTCGATCGCCGGCGCCGCGATGCAACCGCGTCACGTGCCGGCGCGAGTAGCCCGAGGCGTGTCGCGAGCTCCACGACCGGCAGTCCGTCGAGATCAATCGAACGAACGATCTGCCGTTCGAGCGGCGGAGAGGCCCCGCAGAGATGCTCTCGACGCGTCAGTCGATCGAGAACGTCGTCGATGCCGAAGGCCGGGCCGTCCGCTGCCGTTGCGCGAGCAGGCTCGAACGACAGCACGCGACTGCTCGCGCGATACGCGCGGATCTCGCGACTCCTGCTGCGGCGTCGCGCCGATGCGCCGCGCGACGTCGCTCTCGCGACGGCTCGCGCCCGAGCGCGCTCCACAGCTCGCGCTCCGCGGCGGACCAGCGGCGCTCGAGATCGCGCACGCCGCGCGGCGCGCGCAGAACGCGCTCGCTGTCGCGAACGTGATGCATCAGCTCGCCGACGACCAGAAGCCATGCGTAGGCCTCGAACGGAGCGCGTCTGCGACGGGTCGTACCGGTCGACCGCCTTGATCAGCCCGATCGCGCCGACCTGCTCGAGGTCGGCACGATCGAGGCCGCGGCGCATGAAACGACGCGCCGCTCGCCGGCAAAGATACCAGTATTCCGCAACGAGCCGTTCGCGCGCGATAAGCCGGCGCAACGGCGTTGCACGAAATTGAAGAGCCACACCCAACCTCTTCTTCGTAAGACATCCGCCGGTTTCGGCTCGTCGGAGCGGCACCCGGTGCTACTCGTTATATACCACGCATTCGCAAAGCGCAATACCCGGCAGGAGTCTGCGCGCGACATCGGCGCCTAGTCTTGCAACGATGAGGCGTCGCGTGGCGTGTCTCGTCTCGTGGCGCTGGCGCTTCTCGCGATCGCGGCGGTGCGCGACTTCGCGCGGCTCGGCGATGCGCTCCCGTGGCGGCAGCTCTACGACTTCTCCGACTTCTATTGCGCCGGCGAGCGCGCTCGATGCGGGCGCCGATCCGTACCGCTACGAGTCGCTGCACCGCTGCGAGCATCGCGGTCAACGCCGGCGCAGCGTATCGCAACGATCCGAACCGCGCGGTACCCGCGCCGCTGCCGCCGTACGATTTTCCGCCGTTCGTCCTTGCGGCGCGCCTCGGGTTCCCTGCGGCGCGCACCGTTGCGGCCATCGCGATCGTCCTTGCGATCGCCGCCGCGGTGTGGGCGCTCTCGCTCTGCGCCATTCCACTGGAGGTCGCGGCGCTCGCGCTCGTGCTCCCGGCCGGGTACGTGTTGCTCAACGCGGGCCAGGTCGTGCCGTTCGCGCTGTTGGCACTGGCGTGCTGCGGCGCTGCGATGGCTCGCGGGCGCGAGCGCGCCGCGGGCGTCGCTGCGGCGCTTACGCTCGTCGAACCGCACCTCGGCCTGCCCGTCTGCGCGGCAATGCTGTTGTGGGTGAGTCGAGCACGCGTGCCGCTGATCGGCACGGGGCTGTTGTTCGCGTTCGCGGCCGCGGCGACGACGGGCCTCGCAGGGATCGCCGAGTATCTCGCGCGCGTGCTTCCGGCCCAAGCGGCGGCCGAGGCGGGCTACGTGTACCAGTATAGCCTCACCTACGTCCTCGTCACGTTCGGGGCGCCGCACGCCGTCGCGCTGGTTCTCGGCGACGTTTCCTACGCCGCCGCGCTGGCGCTCGGCGTCTGGCTCGGCGGACGCGCCGCGGTTCGGCTGAGGCGCCCCGAACTCGTGGCCTTTATTCCGGCCGCGTGCAGCGTGATCGGGGGACCGTACGTGCACATGGTCGACCTGGCGTTCGCGATCCCCGCGGCACTCGCGCTTACCGTGAGCCTGCAGGGACGCGCCAGGGACGCCGCCGTGATCGCTTTGTGCTTGCTGGCGGTCCCGTGGATTCCGGTATGGATCGCGAAGAAGCTGTTTCTTGCCACCCTACTCGTGGTCGCCGCACTCTTGCTGCGGTTGCGCCCCGGCGTGGCGGTCGCGTTCGCGACGTTTGCCGCGATCGCCGTTGCGATCTATCTGCTCGAGCTGTTTCCGCCGGCGCCGTTCGCCGCGACCACGGCTGCCGTCGCCGCGAACGCTTTGGCCCAGACGGCGTGGGCCGATTACGTCGCGCAGTTGGCCGGCAGCCCCGCGTGGTTCGCCGTCAAGCTCCCCACGTGGATCGCTCTCGCCGGCATCGTGGCGGCCACGCTCGCGGCGCTTCGCCGCCGCCGTCCCGCAGTGACCCCGTGACGCAGCGCGCGCGTAACCTGATCGCTGCGCTTCTCCTCACCGCGCTCGGCTTGGCGGCGCTTCGCGATGCGAGCCGCCTGGGAGAGGCTGCGCCGTGGGCGAACATGGACGACTTTCCCGATTTCTATTGCGCCGGCTGGGTGGTCGCCGCACGGGCGAATCCGTATCTTTACGAGCCGCTGCGCGGGTGCGAGCACCGCGTCAACACCCAAAACACGTTTCGCGGTCGCGTATTCCGCAGCGACCCGGCGATCGCGATTCCAGCTCCGCTGCCCGCGTACGATTTTCTGCCCCTCGCGGCCATCGCACGTCTGTCCATCGGCGCCGCCCGAGCCGCCGCGGGCGCCGCGATCGTCGCGTCGGTCGTGTTGTGCGCCGTCGCGCTCGCGGGCCTCGGTATACCCCTGGAGATCGCCGCAGCCGCCCTGCTGCTCTCCACGGGGTACGTCGAGCTCAACACGGGACAAATCGTCCCGTTCGCCTTGTTGGCCCTCATCCTGTGCGGCTTGACGCTCGCGCGCGGCCGCGAGCCGCTCGCCGGAGTGCTCGCAGTCCTCAGCGCGATCGAACCCGTCGTCGGGCTGCCCGTCACGCTCGCCGTGCTCGCATACGTGCCGCGCGCCCGCGTGCCGGCCGCAGCAACGGCAGCCGTTCTCGCGGCTTCGGCGCTCGCGGCCGTCGGGCCGGGAACGCTTCTGCAGTACACGCTTCACGTCGTTCCGGCACAAGCCGCGTCGGAAATCCATTTCCCGTTCCAATACAGTCTCACGTACGCGCTCGCGCATCTGGGCGTTGCGCCGAGCGCGGCGCGCGCGGCCGGCTCGCTGTCGTACCTTCTGCTGCTCGCGCTGGGACTGTGGCTCGCGCCGCGCGTCGCGCGCAACGCCGGCAGACGCGAGCTACTCGTCTTCATCCCCGCGCTGGCATGCGTGATCGGCGGTCCTTACGTGCACCAAGAGGAGCTGTGCTTCGCGTTGCCCGCGCTACTGGTGCTCGCGGTGTACGCGCGCGGGCCGGCCCGCACGGCGTTCGCCGTGGCGTTGTGCGTGCTGGCCGTGCCGTGGATTGCGGTCTGGGGCCTCAAGCAACTTTTCCTCGCCGCGTTGTTCTGCTGCGCGCTGATCCTTTGGCGCTTGCGCATTCCGCCGGTCCCAGCATGGACCGCGCTGCTGGTCATCGCGCTGACGATCTACGCGTTCGAGCTCCACCCTCCGCATTTGCCCGTGCCGAGCGCGCCGGCGCGCTCGTTCGCCGCGACGGAACTCGTCCAAGATGAGTGGGGCGTCTACGCGGAGCAGCGCAGCACGCCCGATCCGCTGTGGTTCGCGATCAAGTTGCCCGCCTGGGGTGCGCTTCTCGCGGGCTTCGCGTTCGCCGCGCGGGTGGCGCTGCTAGAATCTCACTCAACCTCGGCGCGCATCTGAATCCAGCCGCGGAAGTTGGCGTGAAACGCGCCGTCCCCGGCCGGCGTGGCCACGTGTTCGAACGGGCTCAGGTGCCGGTCGGTCTTGAGCCGCTCGTAAAGTTCCAGATCCTTGCCGATCTCCCGCGTCCCGTCGTGCGTGAGATACGAGACGCGCGCGCAGCGCGCTGCGGAGACGCGTCGCCGCGTATCCGAGTCGAACGTCCGCTCGTCGTCCTGGAGCAGCGGCGTGTGCCACTCGCCGCTCTCCACTCGCCTCGGGGAACTCTGCGCGATCGCCTCGCGCATGCGCACCGCCGCCGCGCGAATCTCCGGCTGCGCGTTCGGCGCGCAGCGCAGGTCGAAGAAGTTCTCCCACTCCGTCGCGGTGACGATCACTGTGTGCCACAGGAACGGCTCGAGAATCCGGTTGAGCTCCTGCTTGTGCACGTTGAGGTCGAGCAGCTCGCGAGCGCGCGCGACGGCGTCGTCCCGCGCTTGCAGCCAGATCGCTTGCGCGGCGAGAGCTTCTTCTTCGGTTAATACGTCGGAGGCCGACATGCCCGCCTTGTTGCGCCCCCACTCCAGCGGCGCCGCCGGCTCGCGCTCGACGCGTTCGATCAATTTCGCGGTCGGCACGGCTCTGCTGGAGCTCGAATTCCTGCTAAAACTCCTGTGCGTGTTAAATTCGGCTAACACGAAGCGTGGAAACGTCACTTCGAGCGTGGTGAGCCGGACTCCGATCGGACTGACGGAGTCCAGCAGCACGCGCGCGCTATAGGCCACGCCGGATGAGGTTAGGGAATCAAGCCTTAGCCGCGATAGCGCAGGAAGGCCGGGACGTCGATGTCGTCCATCGTCACCGGAGCGACCGTTTCGAGGCGGCCGGTATCGAACGCGTATCCGCGCCGCGCGCCGCGATATCCGCGCCGCGCGCCGAAGCCGGCCGCGAGCACGGTGACGCGCACCTTGCCCGACATCGTCGGATCGATCGACGCGCCGAAGATGATCTGCGCGTCCGAGTCGACGGCGCGGCTGATCATTTCGGCCGCTTCGTTCACCTCGTACATCGCCATATCGGGGCCGCCCGTGATGTTGAAGATCACGCCGTGCGCGCCTTCGACCGTCGTCTCGAGCAGCGGCGAGGCGATGGCCTTCTGCGCGGCGTCGGCTGCGCGATGCTCGCCGCTGCCTTCGCCGATGCCCATCATCGCCGACCCGGCATCCGTCATGATCGTCTTGACGTCGGCAAAGTCGAGGTTGATCAGCCCCGGCTGCGTGATCAGGTCGCTGATGCCGGCGATGCCTTGGCGCAGCACGTCGTCGGCGATACGAGAAGGCCTCGTTGAGCGGCGTCTTCTTCTCGATGACCTGCAGGATGCGCTCGTTCGGAATCGTGATGAGCGTGTCGACCTTCGACTCGAGCTCGGCGATGCCGTTCTCGGCGATCTGCATGCGCTTCTTGCCCTCGAAGGCGAACGGCTTGGTCACGACGGCGATCGTCAGCGCGCCGGACTCGCGCGCGAGCTCGGCGATGACCGGCGCAGCGCCGGTGCCCGTGCCGCCGCCCATGCCGGCGGTGAGAAAGACGAGATCGGCGCCGTCGAGGATCAGCGACAGATCTTCTCGCGACGCCTCGGCCGCTTCGCGGCCGAGCGTCGGGTTCGCGCCGGCTCCCAAGCCGCGCGTCTGACCTGCCGCCGATGTGCACGCGGTTCTCGGTCAGCGTGCCGCGCAGCGCCTGCACGTCGGAGTTGACCGCGAAGAAATCGACGCCGGAAAGACCGGCGGCGATCATGCGATTGACGGCGTTGCAGCCGCCGCCGCCGACGCCGACCACCTTGATCGTCGCGGCGTGTTCGGGCTCGGAAACGGAGCGTCGTACGTCAGCCATTTGCTTCGGGTTCCCTCCGTCGAAACGAGTGATTGTAAGTCGTTACGTCCACAGATCTGACAGCCACCGCTGCACTCGCGCGGCGATCGCGCCGCCTCGACGCTTCGATCCGCGAGTGCGTCGTCGCGATCGCCGTTCGCGCCGAAGAGAACGAGCCCGATCGCGGTCGCGTACTGCGGCGCCGCCATCGCGTCGGTCAGACCGCCGACGCATTCGGCGCTCCAATGCGTACCGGCAGATCCGAAGACCTCTTCGGCGAGCGGACTCGATGCTCGGCAGCTGCGCGCCGCCTCCGGTCAGCACGACTTCCCCGAGCACCAGATCGCGCGGCACGTTTTCGACGATCTTCTGCTTTGCCATGCGCAGCGTTTCCAGAACTCGCGGAACCACGATCTGGCGCAGGTCCGCCGTCGAGTGCTCGCGGGTCGGCGCGCCCGTCGAGCGTCCGAACGGCAGAACTCTCGCCGTGTCGCCCTCGGCGGCACCGAAGCGCTTCTTGACGTCCTCGGCCTCGGCGAGCGTCGTCTTGAGACCGAGCGAGATGTCGCTCGTAAGGACGTTGCCGCCGACGGGAATCGTCGCGGTGTAGATCGCGCTGCCCAGCGAGTAGACGGCGATATCGGTCGTGCCCCCGCCGATGTCGAGCAGCACGACGCCGACCTGCTTCTCCTCTTGAAGCAGCGTCGCGGCCGAGCTGGCGAGCGGCTCGAAGACCACGCCCGAGCGCCTCGAGGCCGGCGCGATGGACGCACTTGAGCACGTTGGTGATGAAGCTGGTGCTGCCGGTGACGATGTGCGTGTCGACCTCGAGCCGCCCGCCGGCCATGCCGACCGGATCGCTCACGCCCTCCTGGCCGTCGACGGTGAAGTAGCGCGGCAGCGCGTGGATGATCTGCCGGTCGCACGGCAGATTGATGATCTTGCTGGCGTCGATCACGCGGCGGACGTCGCCGGCGGTGACCTCGCGGTCGTCGCCCGAGACGGCGACGACGGCGCGGTTGTTGGTGCTGCGGATGTGATCGCCGGTGATCCCGACGAAAACCTCGTTGAAGTGGACGCCGGCCATCCGCTCGGCCTTCTCGGTTGCCGCCTCGATCGATTTGATCGTCTCGTCGAGGTCGACGACGACGCCCTTACGCATTCCCAGGGAGGGAGCCTCGCCGACGCCGACGATCTCGAGCCCGTTCGGACCGTTGGTCGCGACGACCGTGCAGGTCTTGGTCGTTCCGATATCGAGCCCGCAAACGGTCTCGTGCTTCATCCGCTCCCTCACACCTCCTTATGAAGATCGCCCGCCGACCACGATATATTGTGGTTCTTCTGCCCGAATCCTACTATTTATAGCCGGATGCCGGAATGGATTCGCAAGGCTTGGCGAGCGCACGCGCATCTCCTTGCACGCCGAGCGGCACGGGTGTGGAGAGCCTGTGTATTACTTTACGACGCATCCCGGCGCGACGCAGAGGGCTTCTCAAAAAGACCTCAAAAAAGGGCGAATCGGAAAACGCCGTCCGCCCTAGAAGCGCGGCCGGAGTTTGCACTAGGATGCAACCGAATAATAAAACGCCGCCGACTTGGAGCTCTCGTCCGTGAACCGTACCTGCACGATCGTTGCCCTCGCAATCGCACTGCTCGCGCCCGTCGCGGCGCGCAGCGCAATCGTCGACGCTATTACTTTGCCCGACGGTACGTACACCGTCAAAGTGGTGAAGGTCATGGATCCCAAACACTTGGAGGTCACGATGGTGGACACCGGCGCCGTCACGACGCTGACGTCCGGTCGCGACTCCGTCGACTTCTCCAAAGTCCAGACGAACGATCAGCTCAAGCTGTCGCTGATTAAGGGCACCGTCGTCGTCTTCCTGGATCTGACTAACCACTAGCGGTTCTCGGCCCGCTCTAGCGGTAGACGAGCACCGGGGTTGCCGGCGCACGGAGGTCGATTGCGGCCACCGGCCGCTGATGCGTCACGACCTGCGACAGAATCGCTCTCGCCAGCGTCAGCTTCTTATCCAGATCGCTTCCGCTCCCCAGCAGCAGCCGCGGCCCGTCCGGCAGCGTCGCTACGATGCCGCCGAACCGGTCGAACGCGAGCTCGGCAGGAACGATCGCGTGCGCGCTCATTGCGTCGTAGGCGGATCGGAGGATCGCGCGTCGCGCGAGTGGACGAACGCGCCCGGTTCGAGATCCAAACCCGGCTTGATCGCGAGCACCGGCAACGCGGACGCCGGTTCGCCGAGCGTCAGCACGCGCAGCGAGCGATCGACGATGGCGGCGCTGTCGCCGCTCCGAAGCTCCGCAAACGGCGAACGCTCGCTCACGACGATCGTCACCGAGGCCGGCGGCATCCGGTGCACCGCTGCCGTTGCAACGTACGGGATCGCCGCGATCCGGCGCTCCATCGCGCGCGTGTTCTGCAGCCAGATGCTTTCGCGCGGGGCCACCGCGGCCCGAGCCAGAATTTCGGCGGTCGCGACGAGGTGGTTGCCCCGCACGGCGACGCGCTGCGGATCGAAGCCCGGCCACGTCGCCGCGAACGCCAGCGCTCCCACGCCTAAGGCGACGAAGAACGCGATCGGCATCCAAAACGGACGGATTCGCGCGGCGGGCGAGCGTCGACGTCTGCGTGCGGGCATCGCCGGTTACCCCAACACGTACTTGTTCGATCGCTTCGGCCACGCCGTCGTGCGCGAGATCGCCGACGATCGCGTCGGCCACGGCACGCAACTCGTCGGGCGCCGAACCCATCGCGATCGCGAAGCCTGCGGCCTCGAGGAGCGGGGCGTCGTTCCACGAGTCGCCGACCGCCATCGTCTCGTCGATGCCGACTCCCAAGCGACCCGCGACGAAGCGCAGCGCCGAGCCTTTGTCGACGCTTGGATCGAGCACCTCCACGAACTCCGGCAGGCTGCGTGTCACGTACGCGCGCCCCGTCAGCGTGGCGGCAAGCGTTCGCGCGTACGCCGCGGCAACCGGCTCGTCGGCGATCATCACCGCCTTCGTCGCGGGACTGTAGGCGAACGCTTCGCGCAGCGACGGCACGATCACCGGCTGCGTGAACGAGAGCGACGCATAGAGATCGGAGAACCGGTTGCGCGCCTCGCAGTAGTACTCGTCGTTGCGATAGAGTTGGAGGTGCATCGAATCGCGGTCCGCCATGTCGACGAGCTCGCGCACGACATCGTTGGACAGCGCAGAGTGCGCGATCACCTCGTCGGTGTCGGGATCGATGATCGCCGCGCCCTGGTAGCAGATGATCGGCGTCTCGAGCCCCAGCTCGCGCGCGAACGGGATCGTTGCCCGATACATGCGTCCGGTCACCAGGCACCCGGCGATTCCCGCCTGGAGCATCCTCGCCACCGCGTCGCGCACTCTCGGCGAGATCCGGAGGTCGCGACCGACGAGCGTGCCGTCGACGTCGAAGGCGACGAGCCGCGGACGCTTCAACTGCCGCACCGCATCCGCGCCGCCTGGGCGCGATTGGGCAGGCCGTCGGCTTCGGCCAGCGCCGCGAGCTCGGCCGCGTCGTTGGTCATGCGTTGCTCGCTATTCTCGACCACGGTGAAGCTGCGCGTGAAGTCGGCCAGCGAGAGCGCCGACGCGAATCTCGCCGTGCCCGACGTCGGCGCGACGTGATTGGTGCCCGCGAGATACTCGCCGCTGACGAACGGCGTCATGTCGCCGACGAAAACGACGCCGGCCGCGTACACGCGCTCCACGTAGCTGGACGCGTCGCGAACCTGCAGCGACAGATACGCCGGTGCGAAACGGTTCAAGACGTCGAAGAGCTCGTCGCGCGAGCTCGCTTCGATCAGCAAGCAGTGCGCCGACGATCGCCTCGCTCACGAACTCGCTGCGATCGACCGTCGCGCAGGTCGAGCGTGTCGATCAGCTGCGCCACGGCCTCCAGGAGCGGCCGCGACTCCGAGAGCACCGCCAGGCGCGTGACGCCGGGACGCTCGGCTTGCGCCAGCAGTTCGCCGACGACGTACTCGCTGCTCGCGCCGTCGTCGGCGACGACCAGCACCTCGGGCACGCCGGCGAGCGCGTCGATGCCGCACCGCCCGAACACCCGGCGCTTTGCCTCGGTCGTCCAGGCGCCGCCGCGGCCGACGATCTTGTCGACCGGCGCGACCGACTCGGTGCCATAGGCGGCGGCGGCGACGGCGTGGGCGCCGCCGACGGCGTAGAGCTCGTCGACACCGCAGAGCGCGCACGCAAACAACACCGCCGGAGGGACGCGCCGCCGACGGCCGGCGTCAGGACGACGACGCGCGCGACCCCCGCGATCTTCGCGGGAACGGCGCCCATCAACACCGCCGTCGCCGCTGCGCTGCGCTGCGCGTAGACCGCCACCGAACGGAGACGGCCGGCGCTGCAGGCCGGAGCGCGATCCGTCTTCGTCGACGTACGACGTCTCCGGTTGCCGCTGACGCTGATGGAAGCGAGCGATCCGCTCGCGCGCGAGCTCCAGCGCGCTTGCGACTTCCGGCGGCAACGGGAAACGCGCGGAATCGAGCATCGGAATGGCCACGCGCAGCTTCGACAGCTCGAAGGTGCGGTCGTCGAAGCGCCGCGCGTACTCTACAAGCGCGGCGTCGCGTCTAGCGCGCACTCCGTCAACGATGGCGGCGACCTCGCCGGCCACGGAATCCGGCGCGTTCCACCCGGCATCCAAGATGCCGGCGAGTGCCGCAGCATCGGAGGCGGCGACGACGTTCATCCGTAGGCGTCCAGTGCGCCTTCGCGGACGCCCTGCGGCGCGAAGATGCGCTCGAGTTCGTCGCGCACCCGGACGTCGCTCGCGATAGTGCGCGCGACGCGTTGCGAGCGACCGCGCACGTGCATCACGACCGGAACTTCTCCCGGCCACTCGTCGATCAGCCGCGCCAAGCGGTCGATCTGCTCGCGATCCGTCACTTCCACGTGCCAGCCGCGGACAGCGCCCCCGGGCGTGATCGTCGCGGGCGGCACGAACGCCGTTCACGTCGTTGGCCGCCACCGAGAGCTCGACCCGCGGCTCGTCGCCGGGTGCGGCGCCGGGCCGCTCGCGCAGCCGAAGACGGCCCTTCACGACGAGATCGCATCGTTCTCGAAGAGATGCTGCGACTGCGGATACGTCTTCGAGAACAGCACGACGTCGCAGACTCCGGTCGTGTCCTCGAGTTGCGCGATCAGAATTTGTTGTCCGGCTTTCGTCAGCGTGCGGCGCGCGCCGACGACGGTTCCCGCTATGGTGACCGCGGCATCGTCGGGCAACCTCCGTCAGATCCTTGATCGGCATCGCGCCGGATCGCGCCAACAGCGGAGCGATCTCCGCCAACGGATGGCCCGAGACGAAGATTCCCAGCGTCTCGCGTTCCCACGAGAGCATTTCGCGCGTCGTGGGCGCGGCGATGCTGCGGCAACTTCGGCGCGAGCATCGGCCGCCTGCGACGTCGCCTCGCCGAACAGCGAGACCTGCCCGAGCTCGGCGTCGCGCGTCGTCCGCGCCGCCAGTTCGAGCGCCGCATCGAGCGCCGCCAGCTTCTGCGCGCGGTTGCCGGCGAAGCCGTCGAGCGCGCCGCACTTTGATCAGCGCCTCGAAGACGCGCCGGTTGACCTGGCGCGAATCGACGCGTGTAGCGAAGTCGAAGAGATCGGCGAACGCGCCGTCGCGCTCGCGCGTCGCGATAATGCTGCGCACCGCCCCCTCGCCAACGCCCTTGATCGCGGCCAGGCCGAAACGAATCGCGCTCGCCCACCACCGTGAAATCGACGAGCGACTCGTTGACGTCGGGCGGAAGCACCTCGATGCCGATGCTTCTTCGCCTCGTCGATGTACTCGACCAGTTTGTCGGTCTTGTCTTTCACCGACGTCATCAGCGCGGCCAAATACTGCAGCGGATGATTGGCCTTTGAGAAAGGCGGTCTGATAAGCGATCCACGCGTATGCAGCCGCGTGCGCTTTGTTGAACGCCGTATCCGGCGAACGGTTCGATCGAATGAAAGAGGCGCTCGGCTAGCGCGCGGTCGATGCCCGACGTCGCCGCCGCGCCGTCGACGAACTTCTCTTGGTACGACGGGAACCTTCTCCTTCTGCTTCTTCGCCGATGACCTTGCGCAGCTCGTCGGCCTCGGTCATCGTGAAACCCGCGATCTCGCGCGCCATCTGCATGACCTGCTCTTGATAGACGGGGATGCCGTAGGTCTCGGCGAGGATCGGTTCGAGCTTCGGATGCAGGTACTGCGGCTTCGACGCGGCCGTGCTTGCTGCTGATGTACTGCGGTATCCAATCCATCGGTCCGGGCCGATAGAGCGCGACCAGCGCGACGATGTCCTCGAAGCGCGGACGGCTGCAGCTCGGCGCAGACGCGCTTCATTCCCTCGGATTCGAGCTGGAAGACGCCCATCGTCTCGCCGCGGGAGAGCATGCGCGTACGTCCTCGCGTCGTCGAACGGGATCGTCGTTAGATCGAAGTCTGCGTCGACGGTGCGCCGGATCTCGGCCACGGCCTTGTCCATCACCGTGAGGTTGCGCAGACCCAGAAAATCCATCTTGAGCAGGCCGATGCGCTCGATCCAATCCATGTCGTACTGCGTGTTGATGCCGCCGTCGCCGAAGCGCACGAGCGGCGTGTACTCCATCAGCGGCCCCGCCGAGATCACGACGCCCGGCGGCGTGCGTGCTCGCATTGCGCGCCAGCCCCTCGATCTGCTTCGGCCGTGTCGAGTAGCTTGCGCACGGCGGGCTGCGTGGCGTACATCGTCTTCAGCTCGGCGATCTGATCGATCGCTCGCTCGATCGGGATACCCGCCGGGACCCGACGGGAAGAGCTTCGCGATGCGGTCGACGTCGGGCAGCGGAACGCCCAGCGCCCGGCCGGCGTCGCGGATTGCCGCGCGCGCCGCCATCGTGCCGAACGTCACGATCTGCGCGACGCGGTCCTTGCCGTACTTTTGTGTGACGTACGCGATGACTTCGTCGCGGCGCTCCACGCAGAAGTCGGTGTCGATGTCGGGCATCGAAATGCGTTCCGGGTTCAGGAAGCGTTCGAAGAGCAGCCGGAAGCGCAGCGGGTCGAGATCGGTGATGCGCAGGCAGTACGCAACGAGCGAGCCGACCGCCGAGCCGCGTCCGGGTCCGACCGGGATGCCGTGGTCGCGCGCGTACTTCACGAAGTCCCAAACGATCAAAAAGTACGACGAGAAGCCCATCTTGGTGATCACGCCCGAGCTCGTACTCGAGCCGCTCGCGCAGCCCGGCGTCGGAGGCCACGCGCTCGTCGCCGTAGCGTTCGACCAGGCCGCGCTCGCAGATCTCGCGCAGGTACTCGGCATCGCTGCGTTCCGGCGCCTCCGCCGGCTGCGGCACCGGGAACTGCGGGAAATGGAAGACCTTCTCGGGAATCCGGATGTCGACGCGCTCGGCGATCCGCAGGGTGTTCTCGCAGGCCTCGGGCAGGTCGCTCCACAGCTCGTACATCTCGTCCGGCGACTTGACGTAGAACTCGTCGGAGTAGAACTTCATCCGGTTCGTGTCGGCCACGGTCTTCCCGGTGCCGATGCAGAGCAGCACGTCGTGCGCGGGCGCGTCCTTGCGCTCGAGATAGTGCGAGTCGTTGGTGGCGACGACGGGCAGATTGAGTTCGCGCGCCACGCGAACCAAACCCTCGTTAATCGCGTCCTGCTCCGGCATTCCGTGGCGCATCACCTCGATATAGAAGCGGTCGCCGAAGATCTCGCGATAGGTCTTCGCGTTACGCAGCGCCGTCCGCGATAGTCGTCGCGCAGCAGCGGTGCCGCGACTAGACCCGGACATGCAGCCGGAGAGCACGATCAGGCCGTCGTTGTGCTGCGCCAGCAGCTCGAGATCGATGCGCGGCTTGTAGTAGTAGCCCTCGAGGAAGCCCTTCGAGACGAGCGCCATCAGGTTGCGGTATCCGACTAGGTCGGCGGCCAGCAGCGTCACGTGGGCCTCGTCGCGCACGGTGCGGTCGAGGCGTCCACGCGGCGCGACGTACGCCTCGCAGCCGAGAATCGGCGTGAGGCGCATCTCGCGCGCCGCGTAGTAGAACTCCATCGCGCCGTACATCACGCCGTGATCGGTCAGCGCGATGGCCGTCGCGCCTGCCTCCGCCGCACGGCGGCAAAGCTGTGTCGATTCGGCAGGCGCCGTCGAGCAGCGAGTACTCAGAGTGGACGTGCAGATGGACGAATTGATTCACGGGCAGGACAGTTAGACGTTTACCCTAAGCGACGCGGACGACCCTGTCGAGCCTCGAAAGGAGCCCATCGTGCAACTCGAGCCATACCTCTTCTTTCACGGCCGCTGCGAAGAAGCGCTGAACTTTTACGCTCGCTGTCTCGGCGGCGAGATCGTCGGCCTCAATCGCTTTGGCGGCTCCCCGATGGAGGGCGACGTGGACGCCGACTGGCGTGACAAGATCATGCACGCGAGCTTCGTCGCCGGCGACGTCAAGTTCATGGTGTCCGACGGCCGGCCTGGTTCGCCCCCGGACGGCGAGGACGACGTCGCGCTCTCGCTCGCGACCGGCGATGCGGCCGAAGGGGAGCGGGTATTCAACGCGCTCGCCGATGGCGGGTCGGTCGATATGCCGCTCGCGGACGCCTTTTGGGGCGGCAGGTTCGGGGCGTTAACCGACCGATTCGGCGTGCAGTGGATGGTTAGCGTCCACTCGGAGTGAGCGGGGCGATCGCGCCGGCATCGCGCAACATTCCGAGCACGCGTTCGGCCGGAAGCGCGTAGACGGTCACGCCGTTGCGGCCGGTCGCCGTCTTCGATTCGAAGAGCGCGTCGTAGATCGCCGCCTGCGTCGCCTCGGCGGTCGCGCGCGTAGAGCGCGTCGAGCGCATCGTCGTCCTCGAGAATCGGCTGCTTCGGCGCCTCGACCGTGTAGTCGGCGACGCGCTCGAAGACGCGCGACGTCGAAAAGGCGACGATCAGATCGCCGCTGCCGACCGACGACGTCAGGCCGGTGCGTCGCCATGCCCATCGCGGCGCGCAGCGCCAGCGCGCGCAGCTGCCGGCTGTCGAGGGGCGCGTCGGTCGCGACCACGATGATGATGCTCCCGTCTGCCGAGGCGGCCCTTCGAACGACACGTCTCTTAGGAAAGACGGGACGGTACTCGTTTTCCAGGCGCTGTCCGACCGGAACGCCGACGATCGTGAGCGCCGGCGGCTGCTGCCGGTGTTGTCGTTGACCAGCACGCCGACGCGATAGCCGCCGGTGTCGTGCAGGAAGCACGCGCGACGCCGAGCCGATGCCGGCGCGAAAGCCGAACGCGTTCATCGACGGTTCCCGCGCCGACGCTGCCGCGCGCGAACTGTCCGGGCGCCGCCGAATCGAGCAGTCGGACGACGTCGTCGCCGGTGACCGCGCGCGCCTGAATGTCGTTGAGCAGCGCGTCGTCGCACTCGGCCACGACGGGCAGCGGCACGTCGTCGCCGCGGCCCGACCTGCGGGATGGTGCTCGATCACCCAGCTGACGACGCCGTCGGCCGCTCGTCCGACGTCGAGCGTGTCGGTCAGCACGACCGGCTCCTCGAAATAGCCCGACTCCTCGATCCAGTGCGTTCCCGTCATCTCGCCGTTGCCGTTGAAGGCAAAGAAAGCGGCCGAGACCTTGTGGTCCCATGGGTCGGCGTTCGGCAGCACGGCGGTCGCCCCGGTGCGGATGTCGCTGCCTTCGATCTTTGTCACATTCGCCGACGCGAACCCCGGCGACGTCGGTGATTCCGTCCAGCGGGCCCGGTGCGTAGAAGCCGAAGTGAAAGGGCAGAACGGCCCGGCGGGCGACGGTGCAGCAAGCGCGATCGCACCGCGGAATCACTGCCTGGGCATTGGACGTTGCATTGGACCGGCGCGAACGTGGCCTGCAGGCGCGCCTGCGCGGCGCGGGAAAGCATCGCGATCACGTTGACTCAGCAGGAGGGCTCTGTCATTCTTTCGCGTTCCGGAAAAACTCAAGGTCGCCAAGCTCTGGGAGAACCTGTCGCGCTCCCGAACTGATCGAGCACGCGATCGCGCGCGGCGAAGGCGTCCTCGGCGCCGGACGGCCAGCTCATCGTCGACACGCGGCCGCACACCGGGCGCTCGCCGAAGGACAAGTTCTTCGTTCGCGAGCCCTCGAGCGAAGAGCACATCGACTGGGGCGATACGAACCAGGCCGATCGATCCGGCGAAGTTCGACGCGCTCTGGGATCGCGTCACCGCCTATCTCTCCGAACGCGAAGCCTACTCGCTCGACTGCTACGTCGGCGCCGACGAGCGCTATCGCGTGCCGCTGCGCGTCTACACCGAGCTTGCGTGGCACAACCTGTTCGCGCGTCACCTCTTCATCACGCCCGAGCGGCCGCCGACCGACTTCGTGCCCGAGTTCACCGTCGTCGACGCGGCGCTCTTCCAAGCCGATCCGGAGCGCGACGGCACGCGCACCAGCACGTTCATCTTGGTGAACTTCGAGCGGCGCATCATTCTCATCGGCGGCACGCGATATGCCGGCGAGATCAAGAAGTCGGTCTTCACCGTGATGAACTACCTGCTTGCCGCTGCGCGATACGCTGCCGATGCATTGCTCGGCCAACGTCGGACACGCCGGCGACGTCGCGATCCTCTTCGGCCTCTCCGGCACCGGCAAGACGACGCTCTCGTCCGATTCGCGCCGCCCGCTCATCGGCGACGACGAGCACGGCTGGTCGGCCGACGGCGTGTTCAACTTCGAGGGCGGCTGCTACGCCAAAGTGATCCGTCTGTCGCCGACCGCGGAACCCGAGATCTGGGCCGCGACGCAATCGCTTCTCGACCGTGCTCGAAAACGTCGTGTTCGACGAGTCCACGCGCGAGCTCGACGTCGATTCCGACGCCAAGACCGAGAACACGCGCTCCGCGTATCCGCTCGAGTTCATTCCGAACATCGTGCCCGGAAGCAAGGCGGGCCATCCCAAGACCATCATCATGCTCACGGCCGACGCGTTCGGCGTGCTGCCGCCGATCTCGAAGCTCTCGCCGCGAGCAGGCGATGTATCACTTCCTTTCGGGCTACACCGCCAAGGTCGCCGGAACCGAGCGCGGCGTCACCGAGCCGCAAGCGACGTTCTCGACGTGCTTCGGCGCGCCGTTCATGGTGCACCATCCGACGGTGTACGCGCGTTTGCTCGGGCGCAAGATCGACGAGCACGACGTGCAGTGCTGGCTCGTCAACACCGGATGGACGGGCGGACCCTACGGCGTCGGCCACCGCATGTCGATCGCGCATACGCGCGCGATGGTCAACGCGGCGATCGAGGGCCGTATCCCCGACGACTTCGAAACCGAGCCGCTTCTTTGGCCTGAGGATTCCCAAGCAGGTGCCGGACGTGCCCGGCGAGGTGCTCAATCCGCGCAACGCCTGGGCCGATAAGGCCGCCTACGACGAGCAGGCGCGCAAGCTATCGCAACTCTTCTTCGAGAACTTCAAGCGCTTCGAGGGGCACGTTCTGGACGCGGTCAACGCGGTCGCGATCCGGCCGCTTGCACGGTCCTAATCCCGCGTTCAGGCGCGGCCGCGCGGCAGCGGCTACTATCGAGCCCATGAAGATCAACCTCTTGGCCGCGAGCGCGTTAGCCGCGGCTCTCGCGATCCCGCTCGGTGCCGCCGCGCAGCAGACTCAGGCGCCGCCCGCGGCGACGCAATCGCAGGGTCACCGCACCCCCAGCCAGGCGAAGCTCCAGCATCGCTGGATGAAACGCCTGCGCGGACTCAATCTCTCGGGAGATCAGCAGCAGCGAATCCAATCGTTCATCAATCAATACTCGCAGGCACATCCGGCGGGAAGTCCGGTCGATCGCGACGCGAATCGCGCGCTGCGCCAGCAAGTTATGAGCGTGCTGTCGAGCGATCAACAGAATCAACTCCACGAGCAGATGCGCCAGCGACGCGCCCAGATGCAGCAGCGCCGCGCGCAGGCGCAAGGCGCCGACCAGCAGGGGCCTGCCGATCAGCAGACGCCTGCCGATCAGCAGGCACCTCCCGATCGCCAGGGACCGCCCCAGGATCAAGGGCCGAACGATCAGGGGCAGCAGCCCGATCAGGCGCCTCCGAACGATCAGGCACCGCCCAACGATCAACCGTCCGGTCCGCCGCCGGCGTAGCACCGAACGCGCAACAGCGCACGGGGTAATAGCGCGCACGCGCCCGAAACAATGGGCCATGCGCGTTGCGCTTTCTACGATCGCCCTCTACTCGGCGGCCGTCGTCGCCTGCGCCGCGCGCACGACGCCGGAGGCGAAACTGCACGTGCCGGCGGGGTTCACGCTCTCGAAGATCGCCGACGTTCCCGGCGCGCGCGAAGTCGCGGCGCTGCCGAACGGTGACTTGATCGTCGGCACGCGTGACCGCGACGTGTACGTGGTTCCGAACGCCGAAGGCGCGGCCGGAACGCCACGGGTTTTCGCGACGCTCGACGACGACCTCGCCGCCGGCGTAGCATACGTCCCGTCGCTCAACGAGATCTTCGTCGGCACGGTGCATCACGTTTGGGCGATCGCGTACAACGGCGAAGCGCGAGCCGCTTCGATACGCCGCATCGCGGACGTGCGCACCGGCCCGGCGGCTCCCGGTACCGACGGCGACGTGCATTCGACCACCTCCGTGGCATATGCGGACGGCTTGGTGTACGTGTCGGCCGGGTCGTCGTGCAACGCAACGATGTCCGACGGGCGCGCTCCGTGCGCCGAAGTCGACTCGACGCGCGCGGCCGTTTCGACCGTGCGTCCCGACGGCTCCGGTTTCGTCCGGCGTGCCAAGCGGATTCGCAACGCGATCGCGCTCGCCGTCAATCCGCAGACGGGGGCGGTATGGGTGGGCGACGCGGGGCAAGACAACCTCGAGTTCGGCCATCCGTACGAGTTTGTCGACGACCTCTCCGCGCACGCGGTCGAAGCCGATTACGGCTGGCCGCTGTGCGAAGAGAATCGCCGCGTCTACTGGCCCGGAGCCGACTGCTCGAAGACGGTCGTGCCCCTCGTCGCGTTCCCCGCGTACTCCACGATTGTCGGCGCCGCGTTCTATCCCGAGCACGAAACCGGAGCGTATGCGTTCCCGGCGGCCTACCGCGGCGGCCTGTTCGTTGCGGCGCACGGCTCCTGGCATCGCACTGCGGACGGCTGCAACGCCGCTCCGCCCCGAGTCGCGTTCGTGCCGATGCGTGGCGACCGTCCGATAAAACCGGTCGATTGGGAGAACCCGACGGCGCAATGGAGCGACTTCGTAACCGGATTCCAGAACGGCTGCACCTCGCGAGGCGGCCGCCCCACCGGCCTCGCGATCGGCGCCAAGGGTTCGCTCTTCGTTGCCGACGACACAGCCGGCGCGATCTACCGCGTACGCCCGGTCTCGCATGGCTGACACGCTGGCGATCCTCGTCGGCGGCGGCCCCGCGCCGGGAATCAACGGCGTCATCGCGTCCGCGGCGATGGAGGCCTTCAAGTGCGGCCTGCGCGCTATCGGCATCTACGACGGATACCGCGACCTCGCCGCCGGACGCCGGCCGCGGACGCTGGACCTCACGTTCGATGCGGTGTCGCGCATCCACACGAGTGGAGGATCGATCTTGCGCACGTCGCGCACCAATCCGGCGAAAGACGACGCGACGCTCGAACGCTGCGTTGCCTCGCTCGAGGATCTCGGTGTGCGCTATCTGGTCTGCATCGGCGGCGACGACACGACGTATGGCGCGGCGCGAATCGCTGAGCGCACGGTCGGGCGTATCGGTTTGGCGACGGTGCCGAAGACGATCGACAACGATCTCCCGTTACCCGAAAACGCGCCGACCTTCGGGTTCGAGACCGCGCGATCGGTCGGCGCCGGCATCCTCGAGAGCATCATGGAAGACGCGCGGACGACGGAACGCTGGTACGTCGTCGTCTGCATGGGACGCAAGTCGGGATCGCTCGCGCTGGGCATGTGCAAGGCGGCCGGCTCGACGCTGGCGGTGCTGCCCGAGGAGTTTCCCGAGCGGGCCACGCTCGCGGCGGCGGTCGACACGATCGTCGGCGCGATCGTGAAGCGGCGCGCGGTGGGTCGCGAGCACGGCGTCGCGGTCGTCGCCGAGGGGATCGCGGAACGCATTTGGGACGACGTGTTCGGCGCCGCCGAGAACCTGGGCCGCGACTCGTTCGGCAACGTGCGTCTCGCCGACGTTCCGCTGGGCATCATCCTGCGCGACGCCATTCGCGCGCGCCTCGAGACGGTCGGCGTCGACTCCGTGGTGCACGCCAAGGACGTCGGCTACGAGCTGCGCTGCGCGAAGCCGGTGTCGTTCGACGTCGATTACACGCGCACGCTGGGCTTCGGCGCGGTTCGCTATCTAATCGACGGCGGCAGCGGCGCGCTGATCGCGCTCGAGGGCGGCCGAGTGCGGCCGCTCGACCTCGCCGACCTCCTCGACCCGGCGACCGGCCGTATTCGAACGCGCCAAGTCGATCTCACGACCGAGGCGTACCGAGTCGCGCGCGACTACATGGTCTATCTCGAACCGGCCGACTTCAGCGATGCGGAGAAGCTCGCGGCGCTGTCGGCCCAGACCAACCTGAGCCCGGAGCAGTTTCGAGCGCAGTTCGAACCGGTCGCGCGGGCGTAGCCTAGCGGCCGGCGCCCACGATGAACCGTGCGGCGCGGGGCAGCTTCTCGACGACGGTCAGGTCGAGTTCGAAGTTGTCCGCGAGCAGTCGCGCCGGATTGGATGCGAGCCAGGCAGAGATCGAGATCTCTTGGTAGTTGGGGCTGTTGAACGCGACCAGGATCTGCGTTTCTTCGTTGCCGATCTGCTTGATGTAATGTCCGAAGCCGCGGTTGACGAAGGCGACGTCTCCGGGAGCGAATTCGTCTTGCCGAAACTTTCCGTTCGCGCCGAACACGCCGATCTCCGAGCGCCCCTTGATGTAGTACTGCCACTCGTCGGCATTGGGATGCCAGTGCAGCTCGCGCAGGCCGCCCGGCTTCAGCGTGAGCAACACGCCGGTGATCGTCGACGAGATCGGAAACTGCTGCTGCGAAACGAGCCGTTCGGTGCCCCCTTCGAATGTCAGCAGCGGCGCCGCGCCCAGGCGGAACTTGTGATTGAGTTGGCTGGGCTCGAGACTGGGATTCATCGCGGCGGGCGGCATCGGGCGGCGGCACCTCGCCCTGGACGATGTAGACCTCCTCCTTCGGCAGCTTCGCGATGACGTCGGGCGGAAGGCTCAAATTCTGCGCGAGCACGTCGGGCGGCGTACGCGACATCCAGTCGGTGATGCTGAACGTGCCGAACTCGGAGAAGCGCCCGTCGTCGAAGATCAGCAAGAAGTGGCACTCGTCCGGTCCGAGCCCCTGGATCGAATGGCCGTGTCCCTTCGGGAAATACCAGACGTCGCCGGGGCCGAAGTCGGAGATCTCGGCGTCGCCGCTCGGCGCGATGACCGTCACGCGGCAGCGCCCGCTCACGACGTACGCCCACTCCGCGGCGATCGCGTGCCAGTGGAGCTCGCGCAAGCGCGCCGGGCTGCAGACGCATCGAATACCGCCGCGAAACTCGTCGAGACCGGGAACTCGTTGACCGTGTGCTGGCGAGCCGATCCACCCGCACCGCTCCAGCCCTTCGCCTTCTCGAGCTCGAACTTGAAGTTGGGCAGATCGCTCATGCCCTCGCGCCGCTGCCGAGCGAGTCGAGCAACGCCTGAGCTTTCGCGGCGCCGGTCTCGTCGTTTTGACGATCTTGTAATGTTTGAGAGCGTCGGTGGCCGACGTGCGGGCCTCGGCGGCGTGACCGAGTTTCTGCTCGATTTGCGCGCGCAGCAGGTATCCGTCGGGATCGTCGGCGGCCGATCCGATGTAGTGGTCGACGTCGTTGAGGGCCGACGAATACTTGCCTGGTGTTATATCTCGCCAACGCGAGCCAGTAGTAGGCGTCCGGTATCCGTGTCGTCGAGCAGCAGCGCCTTGTCGAAATCGGACGACGCCGCCGCCCACTGCTCTTGCGAGATCTCGGCTCGTCCGCGATTGAAGTACGCGTATTCCGACTGCGGGTTCACGGCGATCGCGTGCGTGCAGTCCGTTATGGCGGTCGCGTACTCGGCCGAGGTCGCGCTACGACGCGGCAGCGCACTCGCGAGTCCGAACGCCGAGTTCGGCGAAAGCGAAACGGCTTCGTTCGCATCGGCGAGCGCGCCCCGCGGATCCTTGGCGCCCACCTTGAGCAGCGCGCGCTCGCGATAGGCGTAGGCGAGGTGCGGATCGAGCCGGATCGCCGCGTTGCAATCGGTCATCGCCGAGCCGCTCTGGTCGATCTCGCGGTAGGACTCGCAGCGCGAGGCATAGGCATAGGCGATAATCCGGATTCGCCGCCGATGGCGGCCGTGTAGTCGGCAATCGCCGTCTGCTGGTTGTCGAGCGCTTCGTAGTCGTCGCCACGGTCGACCAGGGCGGTAGCGTCTTGGGGATGTTCTTTGAGGTAGGCGTCGAGAACCGCGATGGCTTCCTTGAACTTGCCGTCGTTGTAGAGCTGTTCGGCCTGGGTGACGGCCGGTGCCGACGCGGCCGCGGCGGCCGCGGACGTCGCAGAGTACGAAGAGCGCCGGCGAGGAGATGCGCGCCAAAACGTGTGATAGCATAATCGGTCTCCCCCGAGAGAAAAGCAATCGAGCCCGCCGTGCGTTAGCGGCGGGCTCATTGCTTCCGAGATTAATCTGGCACCGTCCTACTTTCGAGGGGCCCTGCGGCCCGACTATCATCGGCGCTGGCGGGCTTAACTGCCGTGTTCGGGATGGGAACGGGTGGGACCCCGCCGCCATGGGCGCCAGAAACTTTGATTCCCCGACCGCGATGGCGAGCCGGAGCTCTAGCCGATCGCGTGGGGAAGCCTTCAAATCTGTACAGAGAAGAACTTCCAGTGCCGCTACAACGAGACGTAGTTAGTCAAAATTTCCGAGCGATTAGTACCGGTCAGCTCCACACCTTGCGGCGCTTCCACCTCCGGCCTATCAACGTGGTAGTCTACCACGACTCTTCACCCTTACGGGATTGAGATCTCATCTTGGAGTCAGTTTCACGCTTATATGCTTTCAGCGTTTATCTGATCCGAACATAGCTACCCGGCTATGCTCCTGGCGGAACAACCGGTTCACCAGAGGTTCGTTCGACCCGGTCCTCTCGTACTAGGGTCCAATCTCCTCAAATCTCCTACGCCCACAGCGGATAGGGACCGAACTGTCTCACGACGTTCTGAACCCAGATCGCGTACCGCTTTAATGGGCGAACAGCCCAACCCTTGGGACCTACTACAGCCCCAGGATGCGACGATCCGACATCGCGCGTGACTTCCATCGTTTCCGATGGCGCAGACTATATCTTCACCCTGCCCGGGTAATTCTCGAGCGAGGGGCCGGCGTATGATGGCGGCCATAGATTTGATCGATCGCTCGATCAGCAGCTCGCCATCTCACCATTTCCGAATGGAAATGGATCAGTCGTTACGGGGTCATGACGGAATCGTGTCTCCGTCAGACTTCCCACGGTATTGTCCTCGACTCGCCCACGAGCCGGTCGGAGTTCACCGTTATAAGCCGGAACTTTAGATGATGTTTCCATCACCTCACCCCTAATGTTGAGGTGCCAAACCTCCCCGTCGATGTGGACTCTTGGGGGAGATAAGCCTGTTATCCCCGGAGTAGCTTTTATCCGATAAGCGACGGCCCTTCCATTCGGAACCGCCGGATCACTTAGCCCTGCTTTCGCACCTGCTCGACCTGTCCGTCTCGCAGTTAAGCTCCCTTATGCCTATGCACTCTGTACGAACGGTTTCTGACCGTCCTGAGGGAACCTTTGGGCGCCTCCGTTACTCTTTGGGAGGCGACCGCCCCAGTCAAACTGCCCACCTGACCATGTCCTACCACCAGATTATGGCGGCTAGTTAGAATCCCAAGATTATCAGGGTGGTATCCCAACGTTGCCTCCCCGACGACTAGCGCCGCCGGATCATAGGCTCCCACCTATCCTGTACAGACAATCTCAAAACCCAAGATCAGGATACAGTAAAGCTTCACGGGGTCTTTCCGTCCTGCTGCGGGTAACCAGCATCTTCACTGGTACTGCAATTTCGCCGAGATCCCCATCGAGACAGTGCCCAAGTCGTTACTCCATTCGTGCAGGTCGGAACTTACCCGACAAGGAATTTCGCTACCTTAGGACGGTTATAGTTACCGCCGCCGTTTACTGGGGCTTCAGTTCGCCGCTTCGCTTGCGCTGACGACTCCCTTTAACCTTCCAGCACCGGGCAGGAGTCAGCCCCTATACGTCTGCTTTCGCATTCGCAGAGACCTGTGTTTTTGTTAAACAGTCGCTTGGGCCTATTTTGTGCCGCCTCCCTCAGCTTTCGTGGTAAACACTAGACCAAAGGAGGCACCCCTTCTCCCTAAGTTACGGGGTTAATTTGCCGAGTTCCTTAACAGGGATTCTCTCGTCGCCTTAGCATGCT
>OY970207.1:0-2160000 GCA_963711625.1 Vulcanimicrobiota bacterium | reverse complement strand
ATGATCGAGCGCAGCGCCGCCTCGTTGACGACCGGGCCCATGTAAGTTGGCGGATCGCTCGGGTCGCCGACCGTGATCTTGCCCGACGCGCGCGCTGGAGCTTCTCGACGAACTCGTCGTAGACGCTCGCGTCCACGATGGCGCGCGAGCACGCCGAGCACTTCTGGCCCTTGGAAGCCGAACGCCGAGACAGCGACGCCCTCGACCGCGGCGTCGACGTCGGCGTCGGCCGCGACGACGATCGAATCCTTACCGCCCATCTCGGCGACGACGCGCTTGATCCACTTCTGGCCGGGCTGCGGCTTCGCCGCCAGCTCGTTGATGCGCAAGCCGACTTCCTTCGAACCGGTGAACGAGATGAAGCGGATCTGCGGATGCGTGACGATGAGGTCGCCGATCTCGCTGCCGGAGCCCGGAACGAAGTTGACGACGCCCGGGGCACGCCGATCTCGTGCGAGAAGGTCGACGAACCACGCCGCGATGATCGCGGCATCGCTCGAGGGCTTGAGCACGACGGTGTTGCCGCTGACGATCGCCGCCGCGGTCATGCCGATCATGATCGCGCCCGCGAAGTTCCACGGTGGAATCACCGCGCCGACGCCGAGCGGAATATAGACGAGCTCGTTTTGCTCGCCGGCCATCGGGACGACCGGCTGCGGCTGCGCGTAACGCAGCGCCTCGCGCGCGTAGAACTCGAGGAAGTCGATCGCCTCGGCGATGTCGCCGTCGGCCTCCGGCCAGCTCTTGCCCGACCTCGTAGACCAACAGCGCATCGTATTCGAAGCGACGTTCGCGCAGCAGCGCCGCCGCCTTGAAAATGTACTCGCGCGCGCTCCGGCAAGCGTCAGCCGGCGCCACGATTCGAACGCGCGCGCGGCCGCCTCGATCGCCTGTTCCGCCTGCTCCTTCGAAGCGGCGCTCGTCACGCCGATCACCTCGATGGGTCCGCCGGATTGAGCGACCGGATCTTCTTCTCCGTCTCGATCCTTGCGGCCGTCGATAACGAGCGGATAGTGCCGGCCGAACCCTGCGAACCGACTTCGAGCGCGGCCTTCATCGCCGCGGCGTCGGCCGGGATCGCTGAAAGTCTTTGACCGTCTCGTTCTAAAGGGAGCGATCTCGCCGGGCGTCTTCCTGCTGTCGTCGTCATGCGGCTATTCTACCAGCCCGCGTGCGCCGCGCCTGCTGCTCTTGCGACGGCGACGCGGGGGGCCCCGCTTTCCGCGGCGGCGAAGTCATCCCGCCATGACGCAGCTCGCGTGCCGTCGCCATCGCGGCGCTTCTTCCTGGGTGTCGGAATGGCCGGCTAGCCGTTGGAGCCGCTCCACGTCCTGCTGGCCGCTCGCCTCCTGCTGCTCGTCGCCGTCGCCCTCGAACGCAGCGCCCAACCATGCTTTTTTTCCTCTTCGCGTTTGCCGGCGTTCTGCTGACCTGCTACGTCCAGCACGGCGAGATCTATCCCGGGACCGGCGTCGTCGGCGTTGGGCTCGGCGGCCTCGCCGCCGCGTCGTTCGGACGCCGCCTACGCGCCGGCGGCTCATTGCCGTTCTGGGGACGGTGGTCGGCGCGAACTCTTCTTTCTTTTATAGTCGCTAGAACGGCGCGACGACGGGCTGCCGGCGCCGCCGCGTAGAGTCCGCGATCAGCGCGCCGCGGTGCTCCGTTTGCATCAACGCTTCACCGACCAGGAACCCGCGCGCGCCGGCCGCGCGCAGCCGCGCCACGTCCGAGGCGTCGCGCATTCCGCTCTCGCTGATCGGCGAACATGCCCGCCGGTACCTTCGGCAGCAGATGCTCGCTGACCGCAAGGTCGGTCTCGAGCGTCCGCAGATTCCGATTGTTGATGCCTGACGAGACGCGCGCCCGCGTCCAGGGCGCGGTGAAGCTCGACGTTCGTCGTGCGACTTCCGCGAGGACGTCGAGATCGTACGCGTCCGCCTCGTCCATGCACTCGCGCAGCGTGTCGTCGTCTATTCCGCCGACGATCAGCAGCACGCAATCCGCGCCGTACGCGGCCGACTGCGCGACTGATATCGCGTCCAGATAAAGTCTTTGCGCAGCAGCGGACGCGACGTCACGGCGCGCACGTCGTCGAGATACTACAGTTCGCCGAGGAAATGATCGCGTTCCGTGAGGACGCTGATCGCGTCGCTTCCGGCCGCGTCGTACGCACGCGCCGATTTCCACGGGATCGAAGCTGCGCGCGATCAGACCGCTCGACGGCGACGCGCGCTTGATCTCGGCGATGATCGCGCCGCCCGGCGCGCGTTCGAGGCGCAGCGAGAAAGCGCCGCCGTTCGCCGCGTCGCGCCAAGGCGCGCGCGCGAAGCAATTCGTACGGCTCGCGTCGCCGCTCTTGTTCGAGCACCGCTGCCTTGGCCGCATAGATCTTTTGAAGGATGTCGGTCATGTCAGTTACTCGGCCGGCGTGGGCGAAGCCGACGACGTCGGCGTTGGCTGGACCGCCGGACCGACGGTAACGGTCGAGCCGGATGCGCCCTGCGATCGTCACGTTCTTGCCGGACGCTCCGGCCGCGAACGTGACCTTCCGCGTGTACTGGCCGTTTCGATTCGCGCGCTGCTGGCTCGGGTTCCAGGTATCGTCGAGCGCGATGACGGTGACGTGGCGCTGCGTAATCGAGATCTCGGTCGTGCGCGCACCGATGAAATCGTTGCCGCCGGTCGACTGCGCGGCGCCCCCGCCGAAATCGATCGCACCGCGATTGTCGACTGAGACGGGCGACAACGAATCTTGGTACGCGTAACGCGCGCGGTTGAACGCTTCTCCCGAGGCGGTGACGTTCACGCTGCCGTCGGTCAGAATGTCGACGACCTTGGCGGCCACGACGCTGTCGCGGTTCGCGTGGCTGAGCGTTATCGAGGGGACGCACGGGCCGGAGCCGCTTCCTGATCCCGATCCGGATCCGCTTCCGGAGCCTCCGCAACCGGATCCCGAGCCCGATCCGCTACCCGAACCGCTGCCCGGAACCGAGAGACCGCCGATGCCGAAGTCGTTGGCTCGGATCACGCACGAGCTGCAGGTGAACGTTCCGCCGGCGACGAGTACGCCGTCGACGTTTTGCAGCGGCGAAACGATCTCCGGCACCAAAGCTCGCCTCCGATACGTTCAGCGTGCCCAAGGTCGTCGAGCGACACGTAGAACGCGTGCGAACCCGGCAGCGAGATCGTCGACGCACCGACGTAAACATCGCTCAGACTCACGCTCGCGTCCGGCAACGCTTCGAGCGTCGTATAGGCGGACTGCCGCGGCGCGCCGACCGTCTTCTCGAAGATCATGTCCTCGCCGACGCCGTCGATGAACGTACCGCGTGCGCGTCGCTGCCGTAGTTGGTGCCGGTGATCGTCACGCTCTTGCGGAACGACGATCGGAAAGATCTCGCCGTTGCCCGTGTTGTAGTCGCCGCGGTCCCAGGAAGATCGTGACGCCGGTCGGCGAGACGCTGCCGACGACGAAGCACCTCGACCGCCTTGGTCATCGTCTTGTACGGCTTGTCCTGACTGCCGTTGCCCGCGGTGTCGCTTCCGGTGTGCGGATCGACGTAGATCGAGGAGAGCGGAAGGATCGTCGGCGGAACGGGCCCCGGGTGGCCCCATCGCGTGCACGCCGTGCCGCTCACGATCGCTGCCACCGCGAGCGCGGCGACGCCGCGAAGAAGAGACGCGCAAACCGGTCACTTCGCATCGCGCCACCCCTTTGCCGCGCCGCTCCTGGGGACCTCGGGGAGTCCCGGTCGGCGCTCCGGAAGAGATGAAACGATGGTTAAGAAGCCGGTGCGCGCGATCGTCGCCGCGATTGCCGCGGCTGCCGCTCGCTGGTCCGATGCCGCGTTCGCGCCGCGCGCTCGCGCTCGCGACGCCGTAAGCGCTCGTACGGGTTACTCGCCTAAGGCCGTCGACTATGCGTTCGACGCCCTCTTCGGTGCCTTGCGGAGCGACGCCATCGAAGCCATCGTCACCGACGAGCTCGGTTGCCTCGACGTCCTCGACGGGTTCGTCGAGCGCGGCGGGCGGCCGCCTACACGCGCGTTGCCCATCGGCCGCGTCTGCATCGTCTCGAGCCGTACGACCATCGGCGTCGCGATCGTGCCCGCGGTCTTCGCGTTGTGCGCGAAGTGCGACGTCGAGGTCAAGGATCGCGACGACGCCCTCGTCGCAGCGTTTTTCGAAACGCTCGCAGAGGAATTCGGCGGCTTCCGCGACGCCGCGCACGCGCGGGTTTGGAACGGCGAGGCCGACGCGCAGAGCCTGCGCGGTTTCGACGCCGTCGTCGCGTTCGGTAACGATGCGACGCTCGCTTCGATTTCGACCGCGCTGCCGTACCCGGCGCGGATGGTCGCCTACGGCTCGAAGGCCAGCGCCGGTTACGTTGGACGCGACGCGCTCGCGAGCGAAGACGACGCGCGCGCGATCGCACGCGGCGCGGCGCGCGACCTCGTGCTCTACGACACCGAGGGCTGTCTCTCTCTGCACGCGCTCTTCGTCGAGGACGGCGCCGCGATCACGCCGCAGCGTTTCACCAACATTCTTGGCGATGCGATCGACGCCGCCGCCGGCGAGTTCGCAACGGCGGGGCACGGCGATGCCGCTGCGCGTCGAGCAGCGTCGCGCGAGCTCGCCGCGTTTCGCGGCGACTCGTACGTTTCGTCTCCCGGTGCCGGGTATTTGGCGGTCCTCGACCCGCCGCTCGACGAGCGCCCCACGTTTCTGCCGCTGACGATCGGCGTCCGCTCGGTGGATCGACCCTCACAGGCCGCGGAGTATCTCGAGCGCCACGGGATCGCGATCGAGGCGCTCGCGATCGCCCCGCGGAGGACCGACCTCGTGATGCTCGCGCAACGCGTCGGCGCGTCGCGCGTCGCGCGCTTCGGATCTCTGCAAACGCCGCAGCTCGGCGGATTTCACGGGGGCCGTCCGCGCATTGCCGAGTTCGTGCGCTGGATGGTCGACGAGACGTGACGATACCCGGCCCGCGCAGCGCGGAGCTGGCCGCCCGGCTTCGCGCTCTCGAGCAGCGCAACGTGACTTTCCTGGCCGACGACTTTCCGGTGTTTTGGGAGGCGGCGCACGGAGCGACGGTCGTCGACGTCGACGGTAACGAGTTCGTCGACTGCACCGCCGCCTTCGGCGTTGCGAACGCCGGCCATTGCAACCCGCGGGTCGCGAGCGCCGTCTCGGATCAAGCGCGGTCGCTAATGCACGGCATGGGCGACGTGCATCCTACGGAGATTCGCGTGCGACTCTTCGAACGTCTCGCCACGCTGCTTCCCGCGCAGCTCGACCGGTTCTTTCTCGCAACCACCGGGTCCGAGGCCGTCGAAGCCGCGCTCAAGACTTCGATACTCGCTACGGGCCGCTCGCGATTCGCCGCGTACCGCGGCGCCTATCACGGGCTGTCGTTCGGAACGTTGACCGTCGGCGGCATCGAGCGGTTTCGCGCACCGTTCGCCGAGGCGCTCGGCGTCCCGGTGCTGCTCGACTATCCGGTGGGATCGACGCCGGCGGACGCGGAGCGCGCCGCCCGCGACGTGCACGCGTCGCTCGCGGGCCGCGACGACGTCGCCGCGCTGATCGTCGAGCCGATTCAGGGACGCGCCGGGTGCGTGATTCCCCCGCCGGGGTATCTGTCGAAGCTGCGGGCGGTCTGCGACGAACTGCAGATCGTCATGATCGTCGACGAGATCTTTACCGGCTTCGGCCGTACGGGCGACTGGTTCGCGATCGAACGCGACGGCGTCGTTCCCGACGTTCTCTGCGTCGGCAAGGCGATGGGATCGGGTTTTCCGATCAGCGCCGCCATCGGGACGTCGCGCGTGATGGATTCGTGGCCGCCGTCGTCGGGCGAGGCGCTGCACACGTCGACGTACCTGGGCAACCCGATGGGGTGCGCCGCCGCGCTCGCCACCATCGATGAGCTCCAGCGCCTCGAGCTTCCCGCCCGATCCCGCCGCTTGGGCGAGGCGATCGCGCCCCGGCTCGAAGCCCTGCGGCAGCATCCGGCGGTGTGCGACGTGCGCGGGCGCGGGCTGCTGCGCGGCGTGCAGTTGCGCGACGCAGCTGCCGCGTCCGACGTCGTACGGCGGTCGCTGCGCGCGGGCGTTATCTTCCTGCAGTCCGGGGTCGAAGGCGACGTGGTCGTCATCTCGCCGCCGCTCGTCATCGAGGAGGCGCAGCTGAGCCGGGCGCTCGATACGTTGGAACGCGCCGTCGCGGAGTGCGCGGCGTGACGCGCTATCGGATCGGAATCGTCGGCGCAGGATTTGGCGTGACCGGACACCTTCCGGCGCTCGCTAGCCATCCGCATTTCGAGGTCGTGGCCCTCGCATCGCCGTCGACGGCGGCGAAGATCGCGCGAGAGAAAAACATCCCGTACCATTTTCGTTCCTGCGCCGAGATGCTGGCCGGCTGCGACCTCGAGGCCGTGACGGTCGCATCGCCCCCCTTCGCCCACCGCGACGACGTGATCGCGGCGCTCGCCGCAAAGAAACACGTCCTCTGCGAGAAGCCCTTCGCGTTGAACGTCACCGGCGCGGCGGCGATGCTCGAGGCTTCGCGCGGCGCCGGCGTCGCATGTGGCGTCGCACATGAGTTCCGGTTCGTCCCGCAGGCGCAGGCGCTCAAAGAGATGATCGTAAACGGCCACCTCGATCACGTGCGCAACGTCGAGATCACGCTGCTGCGGCACACGTTGCGCCGGCACGAGCGGCGTTCGCGCAGCTGGTGGTTCGAGCGCGAGAGCGGCGGCGGCCTGGCGGGTGCGATCCTCTCGCACCTCGTCGACCAGGCGAACTGGCTGACCGGCCGCGTCCCGTTAGGGGCGGTCGGCTTTCGCCGAACCGCGAACCCGCAGCGCGCCGACGACGCCGGACCGTTCGAATCGACGGTGGACGACGGCGCGTTCGCGCTGCTGGACTACGGCGACGGTCTCGCGGCCCGGCTCGCGGCCGACGGCACGGTGGCCGTCGAGTCGTACACGTGCGCCGTGCACGGCGAGAAACGCACGGCCGTCGCGAGCGGAAAGACCATGGTCGAGCTGGCGCTGTTCGCGGTCGACGCCGAAGGCACCGACGAGTTGGAGTGCACGCGTTCGCCGTACGACGCCTTCGCGCGCATCAATCCCGGCATTCCGCCGCTGATGGAGCTCTACGATGAGTTCGCCAAGGCGATCGAGACCAGGCCCAACGGGCTGCCGTCGTTCGACGACGCGCTGGCGACGCAAGAGGTGCTCGCCGCGATCGGCTACGATCACTGATTCGCGCGCTCAGCGTTGGCGAAGCCTTTCCCAGAGCAGTCCGAGCCCAATGGTCGTCGCCCGTTGCGCGATGGCTTCGCGCTCGCCGCGGAGCCGATAGCACCAGGCCCGCGGTTCGACGCCGTCGTCCAGGCCGAACCACACCAGGCCGACCGGTTTCTCCGGCGTGCCGCCCCCGGGACCCGCGATGCCCGTCGTCGAGAGCGCCAGGTCGGCGCGCAGGCGCGTGCGCGCACCGGTGGCCATCTCCAGGGCCGCTGCTTCGCTCACGGCGCCGGCGCGCTGCAACGTGGCCTCGGCGACGCCCAGCTGCGCGACCTTGACCGCATCGCCGTAGGCCACAATCCCGCCCAGGAAGGTCTGCGACGCACCCGGCACCGCGGTCAGCGCGGCGGCAAGCTGCCCGCCGGTGCACGACTCGGCGACGGCGAGGGTCGCTGCGCGCGCCCGCAGCAGCGCGTGGATCGCGCTCGCCGGCGTCTCGTCGTCCAGCCCGAACACGTGGCCGTCCAGCCTGCGCGCGAGGTCGGTCTGCAGCGGCGCGATCATAGCTTCTGCGGCCGCGCGCGACGCGGCCTTGGCCGTGATCTTGACGTCGGCGCGAAAGTCGTGCGCGAGCACCGCGATTTTAGGATTCTCCGAGTTGCGAAAGAGATCGGCGATGCGATGGTCGATCTCCGACTCGCCGAGCGCGATCGTGTGCAGCACGCGCGTGTAGATGCCGTCGCCGGCCCCGAATCGGTCGTGCAGAAACGGCAACGCGCGTTCCACGAGCATCGGCTTCATCTCACGCGGCACCCCCGGCATGCAAACCACGCACTTGCCGTCGCGCGAAAACGCGACGAAGCCCGGCGCGGTGCCCTTGGGGTTGTCGAGCGGTAGGCTCCCGCGCGGCAGTTCGGCCTGTTTCCGGTTGTTCGGACGCATCGGCCGGCCAACCGATGCGAAAAACTGCTCCATCTGCGCGAGCGCCGGCTCGTAGATTTCGACGCCCAGACCGAGCGCGTCGCAGACCGCCTCCTTCGTTAGATCGTCGACGGTCGGACCGAGGCCGCCGGTCGTGATCAGACCGTCCGAACGCCCGAGGGCTGCGCGCACCAGGGCCGCGATTCGCTCGCGGTTGTCGCCGACCGCGTGCGTGGCGCGTACGTCGATCCCGGCCTCCGCCAGCCGCGCGGCGATGTACGCGGTGTTCGTGTCGACGAGCTGCCCGAGCAGCAGCTCGGTGCCGACGGCGACGATCTCAACGTTCGCCATCGGCCTCGTCGAACCAGGAAGGGTAGTCGAAGCGAACCTCCGCCGCGAAGCCGCGCGCGGCTTCGATCATCGCGGAACGCCGAACGTTCGAGCTCTCCGGCTCCGGATGCGCCGCGTGCACGCGCTCCCGGCTCTCCGCGAGCCGCGCAACGAACCGCACGAAGCGCTCGTCCATCGCTCGCTGCAACGCGTTCTTCAATGCCTTGGCGACGCGCGGCGCGAGGCCGGCGGTCGAGATCGCGACGCGCACGGGGCCGGCCTTCGCAATCGCCGCCATCGCGACGAAGCCGTAGCGCGGCTGGTCGATGCAGCAGAGGAGAAAGCGTTGCCGGTCGGCCAACTCGCGCAGGCGCGCGGAGAGCGCCGGCGTCCTGCGGGGTCGAGATCACGAAGAACGCGCCCGCGAGCTCGTCGTCGCGCAGGCCGGTCCAGTCATAGATGCGGCGGACGTCGGCGCCCGCTTCGAGCAGCGCCGCCGACTTCTCCGACGCCTCGCGGTCGTCGTGCGCCCCGATCACCACGCACAGGCGCCCGTCCAAATTCAGGCTAACCGGAAAGAACGGTCTGCGCATCAGTAATCCACGGGCCGCAGATAAAAATCGTTGATCGCGGTGCTCGACAGCATCGCGGTGGTCGGTAAATGACGCTTCCAGTGCGTGGCGTCGACGCGGCGCCGCACGAGCGCGATCTCCTGGGCCGCGAAGCCGTGCTCGCGCAGCTGCTCGTCGGAGTAGCCGAGCAAGAGCTGCGCGAGGATAGCATCGGCGCGCGCGTATGTGATGCCGAGATCGGCCTCGTCGGTTTGGTCGGCCTGCAGATCCGCCGTGGGCGCCTTCTCGATCAGACGTTCCGGCACGCCGAGGTAGCGCGCGAGCTCCCACACTTGGCTCTTGAAGAGGTCGCCGAGCGGATTGAGCGGCGGACTATCGTCGGCGTGCCACGTGAAGTATCCCAACAAGCGCTCCGTCTTGTTGCCGGTTCCGATCGGCAGCGCGTCGAGCTTGGCCGACTGATCGAAGAGCACGACCATGCGCATGCGCGCCATCACGTTGCCGCGCCGGCGCGCGTCGGCATCGGGCTCCGATGCCAGATAGCCGTCGACCGGCGGCGTGATGTCGATGGTCCGGCAGTGAATCTTCAGCGCGTCGACGACGAGCTGTGCGTCGGCCAGACTCGCGGGGTGCGAGGTCGCATACGGAAGGCGAAACGCGTACACGTTATCGGGACCGAGCGCGCGGGCGCACAGGAACGCGGTGACGGCCGAATCGACGCCGCCCGACAGCCCGATTACGGCGCGCGCGATGCCGCGTCGCTCGAGGAGCTCGTCGCGCAAAAATGCCTCGAGCCAACCTGCGGCGAGCGCCGCGTCGATCCCGGGCGGTGCCGTGCCCGGGGCGGCGCCTTCAAAGATCGGTAGCGTCACGCCGCCCTCGCGGGAGCGGAAGCTCGTCATCGAGCAAGAGATCGGGCAGCGCGCCGGCCAGGTCGCCGAGCAACGGCAGCCGGGCGCGCGCGAGTTCGACCTCGCGCAGGTCGAGGTCGGCGCGCACGATACAGGCGTCCGTGGGCGATCCCTGAATCAGCACGCGGCCGCGCGGGTCGATCACGGCCGACGAGCCCGTCATTCCTTTACCGCCTTCGAACCCGGCCAAGCCGGCGTAGATGACGAAGACGCCGTGCTCCAGCGCGGCGACCCGCAGCATCTCGCGCCAGCGCGTGACGCTCTCGAGTTCGCCCTCGATCTCGTTCTCCACGCCCCGCCCGGGTGACGCACTCGGGACGATCAGGATGCGCGCGCCCTTGATCGCAGCCACCGTGGGCACGATCGCGTGGCACGCGTCCTCGCAGACCAGCAGCGCCATCCGTCCGAAACGCGTGTCGAACGACGCCGAACGCCGTCCCGCGTGAAAGAAAACGCTCTTCGTCGAACACGCCGTACGTCGGCAAAAACATCTTGCGATGCAGGTGTACGATCTGCTCGCCGCCCGGCTCGACGTGCAAATAGATCGCGCTGTTGTAAAACGTGCCGCCGTCGTTTTCGAAGAAATCCGGCCGCCGACGTCCACCGGCCGGTCGCGAGGCAGCGCGCCACGCTTGCGGCGAGGTCGCGGGCGAAGCGCCGGCGCGGGCAACGCCAGATCGTAGACGGCTCCTTCGAGGAAGTATCCGGTCAGAGCGGCCTCGGGCAGCACGATGAGGTCGGGCGGATCGCCGGCCAGTTGCGCGAATGCGTCGCGCGCGTCGCCGAGATTTCGCGCGTACTCGCCCTTTGCGGGCTTCGTTTGGAGAATCGCGACGCGCAGGCGCCGCGGCGCGTCAATCGGCGACGGCACTCGTGGCCAACTCCACCTGCTCGTCGCCGGGGATTCTGCGGCCCAGCTGCTCGGCGCAGGCCTCGGCGGGATACGTCCAGATCTCGGCAAGCGTCGGATGTAAGTGCGGGATCCGCATGAACTGATCGACGGTCGAATCGAAGCGCATCGCGACGATCACTTCGTGGATCAGCTCCGATCCCTGCGGTCCGAGCACCGCGGCGCCGAGAATGCGGCCGCTCACCGGGTCGGCCATCATCTTGACGAAGCCCTTGGTTTTGTTGAGGCACAGCGCCTTGCCGTGCTCGGCAAAGTCGTACCGCCCCGCGACGTAGGGGATGCCGTTCGCGCGCAGCTCCTTCTCGCTCGCTCCCGACGGCCGCGAACTGCGGATCGGTGAACACGGTATGCGCGCCCGTCAGACGGTAGTCGGCAATCTCACCCGCATCGAGGCAGGCGTTGCGCGCCGCGACCTCGCCTTGATAGATCGCGACGTGCACCAGCATATACTCGCCGGTGACGTCGCCGACCGCGTACGACGTTCGGATTGCTCGTGCGCATCTGGCCGTCGACCACGATCCTGCCGTCGGCATCGACGTCGACGCCCGCCTTCTCGAGGTCGAGGCCTTCGACGTTCGGCGAGCGCCCCAGCGCGTAGAAAATCTCCTCGGCCGCGGCCTCGCGCTCCTCGCCATCGCTGAGGTAACGCACGACTTTCTCTCCGTTGCGGCGATGCGCCTCGAGCAGAATCGCGCGCGTAACGACGTCTATGCCCTCTTCGCGAAAATACTCGGTTAGCGCGTTGCCGACATCGTCGTC
Source organism: Vulcanimicrobiota bacterium (assembly GCA_963711625.1). Classification (GTDB taxonomy): domain Bacteria; phylum Vulcanimicrobiota; class Vulcanimicrobiia; order Vulcanimicrobiales; family Vulcanimicrobiaceae; genus Cybelea. The sequence continues at coordinate 2,148,342 of OY970207.1, read as the reverse complement.
GCTCGACGTCAGCAGATGCCCGCTGCGGATGAGCATCGTCGTGCGCGCACCCATTCGCGCGAGGAACTGGCCGAGTTCGCACGCGGTGTACCCGCCGCCCAGCACGACGACCGACGCGGGGATGCTCTCGAGCTCGAGCACGGCGTCGCTATCGAGGTAAGCCTGCGGCATCCAAGCCGGGAAGCACGCCCGGCGTAACGATGCTGCCGGTTGCGACGACGAACCGTGCCGACTCCAGCACCGTCGTCGTCGCCAACGGCCAACTGCGTCGGCGAAAGGAAGCGGGCGTCGCCGCGATAGAGCGGAAACCGCTCGATGCCTTCGATCCGATAATCCGCGAAGCCCTCGACGAGCTCGCGCTTACGCGCCGCCATGAACGGCATGTCGATGGAGAGTCCCTCCACGCCGATGCCCAGCCCGTGCGCGTCGCGCGCGTCCTGGAGCGCGTCGCTCGACGCAATGAGCGCCTTGCTCGGCATGCACCCGCGCAAAATGCACAAACCGCCGAGCGGCCCCGTGTCGACGAGCGCCACGTTGCAGCCGACGTCGTGCGCCGTGCGCGCGGCGGCGTATCCGGCCGAGCCGGCGCCGACGACGATCAGATCGTGGTGATGCGTCCGATCCCGCATTATCGCCCTGACGGGCGAGCACCGAGCCGATGGGTCGATTCGACGAAGCGTACCGTGCCGCTTGAGTGCACGAGGATCGAGTGCGTTCGCGCCTGGTTGCCGAAGAACCGCACGCCGCGCACCAAGTCGCCGTCGGTGATGCCGGTCGCGCAGAAGATCACGTCGTTGCTGCGTACGAGGTCGTCGAGCTCCAGCACTCGATCGATGTCGCCGAATCCCATTTCGGCGGCGCGCTGCGCCTCTTCGGGATTGCGCGGCTCAAGGCGTCCCATGAAGTTGCCGCCGAGGCACTTGATCGCGGCGGCCGCGAGAACGCCCTCCGGCGCGCCGCCCGTTCCCATCGCGACGTGGATGCCGGTCGTGTCGATCGCGGTCGCGATGCACGCATCGACGTCGCCGTCCGAGATCAGCCGGATGCGCGCGCCGGCGGCGCGAACCTCGCGAATCAAATCCGCGTGACGCGGCCGGTCGAGGATTACGACGCAGACGTCGTTGATCGGTTTCTCGAGCGCGTTGGCCACTGCTTCGAAGTTATCGCGCACCGGCGCGTCGATGTGTACGTAGGGCGCTGCCTTGGGGCCGACCGCGAGCTTCTTCATGTACGTGTCCGGCGCGTGCAGCAGGCCGCCCCGCTCGGCGATCGCCATCACTGCGATCGAGTTCGGCAAGCCGTTGGCGACGAGGTTCGTTCCTTCGACCGGATCGACGGCGATGTCGACCTCTTGGCCGCCGCTGCCGACCTCCTCGCCGATGTAGAGCATCGGTGCCTCGTCGCGCTCGCCTTCACCGATCACGATTCGCCCGGCGATCTCCATGTCGCCCAGCGATTCGCGCATCTTCTCGACCGCCGCGCCGTCGGCCGCATCGCGTTCGCCGCGACCCATCCAGCGCGACGCAGCCAGCGCGGCGCTTTCCGTCACCTTCACGAAATCGAGCGAATGAACCGGCCGGTCCAGCACCGCTCGCATGATCGACTGTGCCATCTGGCGCAAGGCTACAAGGAAAGCGGCTCATTTCCTGTTAAGAACGTGCGCTGTGCTCGCCGACACCCGCCTCGCACCACCGGTGCATTCGCGCCCGTCACTCTTCGGCGATCTGATGGTTGCCGGGTTGCCGGCGCTGTCTCGGCGTCGCGTCGGTCGGCCTCACGCTCGGCTTTTTCGCATGGTATGCGGTAGTCGTGCCCGCCCACCGCGGGCCGATCGCCGAGGCCGGCCTGCTCGCCGGCATCGCCCTCGGCATCGTGCTGGCGCTGACCGCGTGGACGTCCTACGCGCGCTACTTCTCGCGGCGCGCAGGTATCACGCTGCTGCGCTCGCTGCGCTACGACGCGCTGACCTGGCTGCCGTTCCTGCTGCTTTGGCTCACGTTCGTCCTGGCGCCGCAGCTGACGCACGGCGCCCGCCTCTTCTTGCTCGGCGTCACGCTCGCGTGCGTGGGCAAGGTGCTCATTGCGGCGCGCTTCAACCAGACGGTCCGCGAGGTGCTAATCGATTTCGCAGCCACGCGAATCGCCATCATCGTCATCGCCGAGCTAGCCGCCGTGATCATCGGCCAGCGCGCGGGCAGCCACGTCCAAGAGTCGTCGTACGCCCTGCTCGCCGTGTGGGGGACGGTGGGACGCCGTCCACTACATCGACATCGCGACGCGGGGCTACCAGGGCACCGACATGGCGTTCTTTCCGCTCTTTCCTCTGCTGATGCGATACGTGGGCGAGCTCGCCGGCAACCATCTGATCGCGGGTCTGCTCGTCTCCAACGCCTCGTTTTTCTTCGGCCTGCTCTATCTGTATAAGCTGCTCGAGCACGAGTACGATCGCGCGGTCGCGCGACGCGCGATCTTCTACGTTTCGATCTTCCCCACGTCGGTCTACTTCACCGCAGTCTACACCGAGTCGCTGTTCTTCATGCTCACCGTCGCATCGTTCTACTACATGCGCTCGCGCCAGTGGTGGCTGGCCGGGCTCCTCGGGTTCTTCGCGGCACTGACGCGCGTCGAAGGCGTTCTGCTGATCGTGCCGTTCTTCATCGAGTGGCTCGCGCAGGACCGGCCGTTGCGCCCGCGCGCTTTCGTCGGATCTGGCGGCCGGGCTGCTGGTTCCGCTCGGCCTGGCGGTCTACATGGTCTATCTGTGGGTGCTGCGCGCCGACCCGCTCTACTTCTCGCACGTGCAGAGTCATTGGAATCGGCACCTCGCGACGCCCTGGGTGAGCGTCGTCAACGCCGTTCGGGAAGATCGAGCACGCGCTCACGGCGCAGATGGTCGCCAATCAATCGCTCGAGATCGCCTTCACGCTCCTGATGATCGCCGTGCTGCTCGCTCGGCTGGCATCGCCTGCGGCCGTCGTACATCGCCTACATGGCGCTCTCGATCTTGGTGCCGATGTCGACGTCGAACCTCATGTCGATGCCGCGCTTCGCGCTGGTGCTCTTTCCGATGTTCGCGATCCTCGCGCGCTGGGGCGAGCGGCCGTGGGTCAACAACGTGATCCTCGCCTTCTCGCTGCCGCTGCTGGGGCTCTTCACCGTGCTTTTTGCCGATTGGTACTGGGTTGCATAACGACGCGGCTCCGACGCTCGTCCGCGGCCTGACCCGGCGGCGCGGCGTTCGCCAGTTCGTTAAGTTCGGCATCGTCGGCGCGTCCGGCATGGTCGTGAACTTCGTCATCGCGCACGTGCTGGAAAAGACGACGCAGTTGCTCGCTGGTTCGCCGACTTCGCCGTCGGGCTTCATGATCGGCGGCCTCTCGAACTATATGCTGAACCGGATGTGGACGTTCGGCTCGCGCCGCAACCCGCTCGTCGAGGGGTTGCAGTTCCTCACGGTCTCGGCCGTCGCGCTGCTGCTGGGCAAGCTCGTCTTCGACGGTGGCCGAGCGCGCCGGCTTCCACCATTTCACCACGACGTGGTTCGTCGCGACGCTCGCCGGCACGTTCGTCAACTTCTTCCTCAACAAGTATTGGACGTTCCGCCACCTGCAATTGACCAAGCGCATACTGGCGCTCGGGCTCTGCGTCGCCGATCGTCGCTCCTCGCCGTCGCGCTGCGGCTCCACGGCATCCATAACCCGCTTCTCGATCATCCGGGCTGGCGCCAGGGCGACACCGCGCGATCGCGCGCAACTTCGCGCGCCTGCAGTTCAACCTCATGCTATCCGCAGACCAGCTACAACGGACCGCCGCCGAACTACGTCGAGCTGGAGCTACAGATCGTGCCGTTTCTCGCGGCGTCGCTCTACAAGATCTTCGGCATCCACGAGATCTTCGGGCGCCTGATCACGGTCGGCGTTCAGCATTGGCGACGGTCGTGACGCTCGCGTACTTCGCGCGCTGGCTGTTTGCGAGCGCGCTCGCCGGCATCGTCGCCGCCTTCTTCTACGCCGTCTTTCCCGGCAGCGTCTATTACGGCCGCACGTTCATGCCGGACTACGGCGATGGTCTTCTTCCTGACGGCGGCGCTGTACGCGACGGCGCGCTACTCTGGCCGGCGAAGGGCGCCTCTCGACACGCGGCGCTCGCCGGAACGACCGCGCTCCTCGACGCTCGCGTATCTCGCCAAGCCGGTCGCGGCTCTCGCGGTCGTACCGCTGCTCGCGTATGCTCGGCGAACGCGTGCGCACGAAGCGCGCCACCTCGGTCGCGATTGCGCTCGTGCTCGTCGTCGTGCCGCTGCTGATCCTCGTGGCTCTACGATCGTCGTCGTCGACGTCGCACGCCGACTGGCACTGGGCGAGCGGCATCACGCGGCTGCACGTCCTCCCGGCGCTGCACGATGCGTTCACCAGCGCGGCGGCATTCGCCGCGAAGTTCGTTCAGTTCCGCATCGTGATCGGGATGCTGCGCGACACGATGCTCGGCGCCGCTCGTTCGCGCTCGCGATCGCGAGCGTTCATCGCCCTGCCGTGGACTGGCGCCGCGCAGCAAGGCGCTGCTGTGGGGCTGGCTCGCCGGGGGGCTCGTCTACGTCTACGTCGTGGTGACGGTCGAGCGCGTCGACTACTACATGCTGCCGCTTCTGCCGCTCTGCGCGCTGGCGATCGGCGGCGCGGCCGCGCGCGTTCGCCGCCGTCGTCCGCGGCACGCCGATGGCGCCCGGCGGCGCGGTACGCGCTCGCTCGCCTTGATTCCACTCGTCGCCGCTCGCCGTGCTGCTCGCAAGCTCGCGCGCGCCGGTCGCCGCCTACTACTCCTACGACAAGCAGGCCTACCGCAACGCGGTCGCGCTCGACGCCGCGCTTGCCGAGGACGCGCTGGTCGTCATCGGACACTACGGACCCGACGATCCAATACTATATCGACCGGTTCGGCTGGGAGGAGGATCCGGCGCTGTGGACGCCGTTCGACGAAGAGAGCGCGATCCGCAAAGGCGCCCGCTACTTCATCTCGATCGAAGACAACCGCCTGCGCCGCAATCTCGAGCTCTGCGCGTGGCTCGCAGCGCTTTCCGCGTCGCTGCCCGGACGGCACGCGTGGCCCGTCTACGAAACCGATCCCGCGCAAGATCGTACTCGACGCCGACTGCTTTTGGCGCGCGTTTCGCGAGGCCGAGCGCGCCGGGCGAGGCCGCGCGTTTCTCGACGCGCACGGCGTCTGCGCGCTGCGGCCGGTACGCGACCGATCGCGTTAAAGCTCTCGAGCGAGCGCTGCGGAACGCCTCGGGCTGCACGGCGATGCTGCCGCGGAACGGATAATCGAGCGCGACGATCAGGAACAGCACGAGCCCGATCAGGAAGCTCAGGCCGCCGATCATCAGCTGCTGCATGGACGTCTGATCGAACCCGAAGAGATAGGTGAACCCGACGGTCACGTACGCCCCGACGATCAGCACGATCCACATGATCGTCGTTGATGCCGATAGAGTCGATCGTAAGTCGAGTCTGGCGGTCGAGCAGCGCCGTGTCGATCGCTGCGAGCATCTGCGCGTGGATGTCTGGCGAGGCGCAGCGACGGACGCGGGCAGCGCTCGGACGTCCCGGTCGGCCGTCTCGAGCAGCGCGCTCGAGAGTCCGACCTCTTCGCCGCGGCGCATCTGCGGCCACTCGTCGGTCGACGATCGACTGGACGTACGCGCGGAGCGCCGCCCGCAGTCGACCGCTTGTCGGGGAACGAGTCGGCGTCGCGATACACCGTGGCGAAGCGCGCCGGCCTCGTCGTAGCGTGCGCGCCTCGGCCTGCTGAGAATCGCTCCCAGACGCCGATGGCGACGAAGGCCAGCAGCACCGCGTAGATGACGCCGATGACCGCCAGGATAAAGCCGGCACGATCGTTGTGCGCGGTTCGCATCTCGCTCGAGGTGAACTTGGGCCACGACGTAGCCGAGCGCGAGCGTCAGCAGCGACGAAGCCGCCGACGACGACGAGGCCGGCGGTAGCCGTGGCAGCGATTCGAGCCACGCAATCATGGCGTCACGGCAGCGGCAACAGCGACGCCGCGCCGAACGTCCGCGACTCGACGGGCGACTCGGGCGCGCCCGACGTCACGAACTGCCGGTAGAGAGCGAGCCGGTTCGTGTTCTTCGCGAGCTCGAGCTGCAGCTCGTAGCTGCGCTTGATCGCGGCGATGAGGTCGTTGGGATCGAACGTGTATCCGAAGCGCTTGAGGCTTCGCAGCAGCAGGGCGTTCGTGACGTTCAGCTGGTGCGTACGCGCGCTGCAGCTCCAGTCCGGCGGCGTGGTAGGTGGGATAGTTCGAGACCACGATCTCGCGCTGGAGTCTGGCCTGCTCGATGCGTGGTCTTGAGCGCCGCGAGCCGCGCGCTCTGCGGATCGACCGCGAGGCCGCCATTGACGGTCTCCAGCGCGTCGTCGAAGTTGCCCTTGGTGTACTCGAGCCTGCGCGAGATCGGCTGCGGCCGCAACGAACCCCGCGCGAGCCTGCGGATCCTTCGGATCGACGCGCAGCGCCAGGCGGTACGCGAGCGCCGCGTCGCGGACGTTCGCCGCGCGTCAGCGCCACGTCGCCCTGATGCACCGCGAGTCGCTACGATCCACCGCTCGATCGATCCGGCACAGCCGCCAAGCAGCAGCGCGCCGCACAGAGCGACGGCGAGTCGGGCGGCGACCCTAGAGATGTACGTGTGTGGCAAATCGTGCAACCACTTCGATGACGACGGCCGCCGGATAGAGGATCGCCTGCGAGAGCAGCGATCCGACGATGGCCGTCAGCGATAAATAGAACACCATGGAGCGAACCTCCTCGATGCTGCGTTTGCCGTGGATCGCCTGATCGGTGATGATGGCCGACGTGGGATCCACGAACAGCGTGAACGCGATCGTGCCGATGCCGTTGACGACGCCGGAGAGGCTGATGGCCGTGCGCGCGACGCCCACGTCGAAGACGGAGGCGAGAAACGACGCCTGCACGCCGATGGCGTAGACGCACATCACGACCGTATTGAAGATCGAGGAGCCGCCTCGGCAGCACGCGCCAATCGAACGAACGCAGCTCGGCGAGACTTGGAAGGTGCTGCGAGCGCAATACGTCGGCGATCACCGCGGGTGAGAGCAGCCGGGCGAGCGAGTGCGGCACCGATCCGCGCGCCTCGAACGAGTGCACGCCGCGCCGGAACAAATAGGTAAACATCGGCAGGAACAGCGCGAAGACGAACATGCCGGCCGAGCCCGCCAGGACGATCAGCCGAAGCTGTACGTCGAATCCGTGCTGCCACGCGCCCACCGCCGCCGAGTTGCCCTGCAGCTTCGCGACCGCGTTCCCGGCCTCGTCCGAGAGCGGACCGACGAAAAATGCCATGAAGAGGTTCGCCAGCCGGCCGGCGGTTACGAACAGGTTGAAGAGCGATATCGACGTCGCGATTCGCTTGGTCTGGACGCCGGCCAGCCGTGCCGCATACGCACCGATCGTCACGCCCTGCACGACGAACGTGATGACCATCGCCCCGACGAGCTTTCCCGACCACAGTTGGGGCGCCAGAGCGGGGACGCTATGCAGCGTGACGACTCCAGCGAATCGACGACTCCTCGACCGGACCGATGATGCAGAGCCCCAGATTCTCATCGACGAGCAGCTCGCGCGCCAACTCCTGCACCTCGGCGGCCGTCACGGCGTCGATGCGCTGCTCGATCTCCTCGGCGCTCACGTGCCGCCCGAGCGCGAACTCGTTGCGGCCGAGCCGGATCATCCGGCTCGACGTGGACTCCAGCGAGAGCGTGAGGTTTCCTTTGATATGCTCCTTGGCGAGCTGGAACTCGTCGTGGCTTGATCGGTGCGTTGCGAACGCGGCCGAACTGATCGACGATGACGTCGATGCACGCCTGCACGTTTTCGGGCGACGTCCCCGCGTAGACGCCGAAGAGCCCGGCACCGCGATACGCGGCCTGAAACGAGTAGACGCTGTAGACCAGTCCGCGCTTCTCGCGGATCTCCTGAAACAGCCGGCTCGACATGCCGCCGCCCAGTACCGTGTCGAGCAGCGAGAGCGCGTACCGGCGGTCGTCGCGAATGTCGATGCCGCGCGTGCCCAGCACGACGTACGCCTGTTCGCTCTCTTTATAGCGGACGTGGCGCGATGGCGTCGTTGCCGGGCGTTCGGGTTCGGGCAGCACGCAGGCTCCGCCGAAGCCGTCGAACTGCTCGCTAACGAGCTCGACGAACCGGTCGTGCTCGACGTTGCCGGCCGCCGCCACGACGACGGAGTTCGGCGCGTAGTGGGCGCGCATGTGGGCGCGCAAATCGTCGGGCGTCACCCGCGTGACCGTCTCGGCGAACCCGATCGTCGGCTCGCCGAGGTTCGAGCCGCTCCACATCGTCTGCAGGAAGAGGTCGTGAATCAACTCGTCCGGCGAGTCGTCGTACATCTTGATCTCTTCGAGGACGACCTTCTGCTCTTTCGCGAGCTCCTGCGGGATCGAACGTCGAGTTGCAGGAACATGTCGGCCAGCACGTCGAGCGCCAGCGGCACGTGGCGGTCGATGACCTTGGCGTAGTAGCAGGTCGTCTCTTTGTCGGTGAACGCGTTGAGGTTGCCGCCGACGCCGTCCATCGTCTCGGCGATCTGCGCGCGCGGTTCGTCGCGGCGTGCCCTTGAAGAGCATGTGCTCGACGAGGTGCGAGATGCCGCGCCGCTCGCGAACTTCGACCGCCGAGCCGACGTCGGCCCAGATCCCGACCGTCGCGGAGCGAACGGCCGGCATCGACTCGGTCAGCACGCGCAGGCCGTTCGGGAGCGTCGTCTTCCTATACAACGCGGTCCACCTACGTCGGCGCCTTGAATGCGTCGCGCGCCCACTCGTCGTCCCAGAACACGCCGTCGGTCCACCGTTCGGCCCGCGCTCGCACCGACGCGACGGCCTCGCCGCGCCGAACGGTCAGGCTGAAGACCGTGCGCGACGTCGGCCTGGCCAGGTCGCCGCTCACGATCACGCCCTTGGCGACGTCGATCGGCACGCTCGCCCAGAGGTCGACCTCCTCGGCTGCGGCGCGGCCGCGAAGGCTCGCCGCACGATCGGCGACCACTTCATCCACGAAACTCGTCCCGGGTGATCGGCCGATGGAACTTCACGCCCCAGATGCGGATGCCCACGATGAGATGTCCCGCGATCTCGTTCGCCGAGACCTGGCTCACCTCGGCCGGCCACGCCGTGGCGAAAATGGACTCGCCGATGTGCTCGGCGAGTGTCGCGCCGGTTCCCCGACCGCCCGAGCCTCGGCGTCGAGATCGGCGACGCTCGGCGCGTAGGCGCCTGCGACGTTCGGCGGTCGCTGCGACCGCGACAGCGGCGCCGACGACGAATCTAATAAGACTGCGCAAAGTAGGCCCTCGCTTTCGCCGGCTCTCCGCACGCGACGCAGGCGACGTTCGCCTCATTGAGAGCGCGGAGTACGCGCGTCGTCGCGCCGTCTCGGCCTTGACGCGCGCCTCGCATTCGGGCCGCTCGCACCATGGGATGTCGACCATCCCCGCGCGGCTCGGCAGAGCTCGTAGAACTCGGCTCGGTCGGCAGTCGTCGAGCGTGTGCGTTGTCGAGAAATGCCTTGGCCTGCGCGTAGAGCGAGCGCTGGATGTCGTCGAGCAGCTCGCGCAAGACACCGGCGCGATCTCGGCGATCGCGACGCTCCGGCGCTGATCCGGATCGCTCGCGGCCGCGATCGCGACGCGCGAGCACGGCGGTCTGCGCGTCGACGTCGCGCGGCCCGATCTCGATGCGCACGGGCACGCCGCGCAGGTCCCACTCGCTGTACTTCCAGCCGGGCTGCGCGTCGCGCGTGTCGACCCGCACGCGGAAGCCTGCCGCAGTCAGCCGCTGCGCGAGCGTCGTGCACAGCTCGACGGCGCGGTCGTCGCCGGAGCGGACGATCGGAATCGAGAACCGCTTCGATCGGCGCCATCTTCGGCGGGATACGCAGGCCGCGGTCGTCGCCGTGCACCATGATCAATCCGCCGAGCATCCGCCACGACACGCCCCACGACGTCGTGTAAGCGTACTTGATGGCGCGGTCGGCGTCGACGAACTTGATGTCGTAGGCTTTAGCAAAGTTCTGACCGAGATCGTGCGACGTCCCCGACTGCAGCGCCTTGCCGTCCGGCATCAGCGCCTCGATCGAGTACGTTTCGACGGCCCCCGGAAACCGTTCGCTCGCGCTCTTGCGGCCGTGGTAGACCGGCACGGCAGCGACGTTCTCGGCGAAGTCGCGATAGAGCTCGAGCATGCGCAGCGTCTCCTCGCGGGCCTCGCCGGCCGTGGCGTGCGCCGTGTGTCCCTCCTGCCAGAGGAACTCCATCGTGCGCAGAAACGGCCGCGTCGCCTTCTCCCAGCGCACGACGTTCGCCCACTGATTGATGAGGATCGGCAAGTCGCGATACGACTCGACCCACTGGGCGTACATCGTGCCGACCATCGCTTCGGACGTCGGCCGGATCGCAAGCCGCTCGGTCAACTCCTCGCTGCCGCCCTGCGTCACCCAGGCGACCTCGGGTGCAAAGCCCTCGACGTGCTCGGCCTCTTTGATGAGCAGACTCTCGGGAATGAAGAGCGGGAAATAGGCGTTCTCGTGGCCGGTCGCCTTGAACCGCTCGTCGAGGTGCGCCTGCAGCTTCTCCCATAGACCGAAGCCGTACGGCCGCAACACGACGCAACCGCGCACGGGCGAGTACGAGACCAGCTCGGCCTTGAGGCAGACCGCGGTGTACCATGCGGAGAGGTCGGCCGCCTTCGGAGGAATCTCCTTGACGGCGGCTCCGGCGAGCGCTTCGGACATGACCGGGCCCCGCTTTCGCGCGCAGCACCGCCGCCGCCTTCGCGGGGACGCCGCGAACCGCTGCGGGCGGGAGTTTGTCGGGCGTAGGGAAGTGCAAACCTCAAATGCCCAAGCTCACGCGCATCTACACCCGCACCGGCGACGACGGGACGACCGGGCTCGTCGGCGGCGACGCGGATCAGCGAAGAACGCGCCGCGCATCGAGACCTACGGCACCGCTCGACGAGCTCTCGAGCGCCATCGGCGTGGCGCGGGCGGCGCTGCGCCCATCGATCGAGCGCGGAGAGCGCGCGAGCGTCGCTCGACGCCTGGCTCGCGTGGACGCAGGACGTGCTCTTCAATCTCGGCAGCGAGCTCGCCACGCTCCCCGCAGAGCGGCGTCCGGACGCACCGGCGCGTCGGCGACGACGCCGTGCAAGCGCTGGAACGCGCGATCGACGAAGCGCAAGCGGACCTTCCCGCGCTCGACAAGTTCATCCACCCCGGCGGCTCGCTAGCCGGGCGCGCACGCTGCACGTCGCTCGCACGATCTGCCGCCGCGCCGAGCGTCTCGTCGTCGCGCTGATCGATAGCGGCGAAGAGCCGTCGGGCGCGGGCGCTGCGCTATCTCAACCGTCTCTCCGACGCGCTCTTCGTGTGGGCGCGCTGGATCAACGATGCGCTCGGCATCGCCGAGCACGTCTGGCAATCCGTCGAGCAAGGCGCCGGAAGGTCTGAGCGGAACGTCGTTGCGAAGCGACGCCCGAATGTCGTTCTTCTCGGAGCTCTTCGCGACGACCGACGCGGCGAAGCTGCGCGAGCTCGGCACGCGCAAGATCCTGCGGCGCGCGCTGACCGCCAAGGACCTAATCGCCATCGGCCTCGGAACGATGATCGGCGGCGGCATCTTCACGACGATCGGAACCGGCGTCAAGGGCGCCGGCCCGGCCGTCATCGTCTCCTATCTGCTCGCCGGCCTGACGTCGTTCTTCGCGGCGCTGTGCTACGCCGAGCTGGGCGCGATGGTGCCGGTCGCGGGCAGCGCCTACACCTATGCGTACGCAACGATGGGCAAGCTCTTCGCGTGGATCATCGGATTCGCCCTGATCTTCGAGTACGGCATCAGCGCCGCGCCGGTCGCGCAGCAGTTCTCCGCCGCGATTCAAGACGTCGCCAAGACCGCGGGCCTGTCGTTGCCCGCGTGGGCCCAGCAGTCCAACCTGCTGATTCACGGCGCGTGGTGGCTGCCCGTCGAGCTGGGACCTCGCGCACTCGCAGTGCGACGTGGTGGCAGCCGCTTTTCGTGATCGGACTCAGCCTGCTGCTCTCCGTCGGCATCCGCGAGTCGGCGACGGTCAACAACGTCTTCGTCGTGCTCAAGATCTCGGCGCTGATCGTCTTCATCATCGCCGGTGCTTTCTTGGTGCACGCCGCTAATCTGCACAACTTCAATCCCGTCGGCTGGGGATCGCTGCGGCCCTTCGGCGGCATGGCCGACTACTCGTCGTCGGCGCAGCCCTACGGGATCATCGCGATCGGTGCGTACGTCTTCTTCAGCTACATCGGTTTCGACACGGCGACGACGACCGCCGAAGAGTGCAAGAACCCGCAGTTCGACGTGCCCGTCGGCGTGATCGGCGCGCTCGCGATCGGCACGGTCATCTATTGCGCGACCGCGATCGTGCTGGTCGGCGCAGTCCCGTGGAACCAGGTGCCGATCAAAAATCCGCTCGTCTACGCGCTCGCGCCGCTGCACATGCCGGCTGCTGAGCTGGATCATCACGATCGGCGTACTGGCCGGCACGACGAGCGTCGCGCTCGCGTCGCTGCTCGGCCAGTCGCGCATTTTCTACGTCATGGCGCGCGACCGGATGCTGCCGCCGGTCGTGGCCAAGATCCATCCACGCTTCAAGACGCCGTTGATCACCACGATGATCACCGGTGTCGCCGTCGCGATCCTCGCGTTGATCGTCCCGCTCAACAACCTGCTCAATCTCGTGAACATCGGCACGCTCATCGCGTTCACCGTGGTCTGCGCCGGCGTGCTCTACCTGCGCAAGCGACGCCCCGATCTTCCGCGCAGCTTCCGCGTGCCGTTCGTGCCGCTCTTCCCGATCCTGGGCATCGTCTTCTCGCTCTTCCTCGCCATCTTCGGTCTCTCGCGAATGACGTGGACGTGGTTCGTCATCGCGCTCGTCGTCGGTCTCGTCTTCTTCTTCTCCTACGGCTTCCGCAAGTCGAATCCGGCCGACGTGGTGCCGGTCGAAGAACCCGAGGGCCTCACCGAATACGCGTAACCTTTCTTCCTCGCGCTGCGGCTCGCCCGACATTCCGCCTCGGGGCCGCTCGCCGTCGGGAGCTGCGGTGTAGGGCTGCTGAGAAGTCTCCAACTTTTTCGGCCATCACAGGATGTGATCTTCAAAGCTTGCTCTGCCGAAAAAGTGGCGAAGCACGAGCGCTACAGGATGTAGCGCGAGGAGCGTCTTCGACGCAGCCCTACACCGCTGCTCCCGAAAAGGCGAGTCGCTTACTGCGGGGAGGTTTGCGGGGCCGGCGCCTCGCCGATGCCCGGAGTGATGACTTCGATCCGAGCGTTGCGCGGATCGTAGCGGGCGCGCACGTGGAGCGCGCGAGCGACGGCGTCGAGCGAGATCATGGTACGGCCGCGAACGCGAAACGGCGCGTGTTTGAGCGTGACCGGCATGCCGTTGAGCGTGGCGTGCGGATCGCCGGCGCGCACGCGGAAGGTCTGCGTTCCGAGCACGATGTCGACGCTGCCCGTCTTCGGATCGATCGATGTTTCGGCTCCGAGCGCGTCGGCGATCGATCGCAGCGGCACGAAGGCCTTCTCACTGGCCGTCGTAATCGGAGCTACGTCGGTGTCGACTCGTTCGCCGTCGACGAGCATCACGATGGGCCGCGAGAAGGCGAGGACGCACGAAATCGCGAGCGCGACCAGGCCGACGGGGAGCAGAGTTCGCCGCGCCAAACCGGTGTAGAGCTCGGCGCTGCGCCGGATCATGCGTCGATGTAGGCGGGATACTTTTCGGCGATGACCTTCTCGATCTCGAGACGCAGCATGCCCAACAGCTCGCTCTCGGGATACGTTCCGACCAACTCGCCGGCGCGGTAGATCGCGCCCTTGCCCTTGCCGCCGGCGACGCCGACGTCCGCCATCTTCGATTCGCCCGGACCGTTGACGACGCAGCCCATCACGGCCACCTTGACCGGGGCGCTATACGACTTCGCGATCGCCTCGACCGCGCGCCCGAGTTCGAGCACCGAGATCTCGGCGCGGCCGCACGACGGGCAGGCGGTGATTTCGAACCCCTTCTCGCGCAGGCCGAGCGACTTGAGAATGCCCCAGCACACCGGAACCTCTTCGATCGGATCGTCGGCGAGCGAAACGCGAATCGTGTCGCCGATCCCCTCCCAGAGCAGGATGCCGAGGCCGATCGACGACTTGATCGTGCCGTCGCGCAGCAAGCCCGCCTCGGTGATGCCGAGGTGCAGCGCGTAGGGCGTGCCGCGCTCGCGCAACCGCGCGTCCGCCAGGCGATACGCGGCGACGGTCGTCGCAACGTCGTGTGCCTTGAGCGAGATCGCGATATCGGTGTGCCCGTGCTCCTCGAGCATCTCGACGTGGCGCAGTGCCGAGAGCACCATCGCCTCGGCGGTATGCCCGAGCGACTTCTCCAGGTCCGGCGCGAGCGAGCCCATGTTCACGCCGACGCGGATCGGAATCTCGCGCGCCTTGGCCGCCGTCGACGACTTCCGCGACCTTCTTCGGATCGCGAATGTTGCCCGGATTGAGGCGCAGCTTCGCCACGCCGGCCTCGATCGCCGCGAGCGCCATCTTGTGATCGAAGTGGATGTCGGCCACGATCGGCACCGGCGAGCGATGAACGATCGCGGGCAAACCGGCGGCGTCGGGCGGATCCTTCACCGTCACGCGCACGATCTCGCAGCCTTCCATCGCGAGGCCGTAGACCTGTTCGAGCGTCGCGTCCGCGTCGGCGGTGTCGGTCGTCGTCATCGACTGGACGGCGACGGGATGGTCGCCGCCGATCCACACGCTCTTGGCGTCGGACTTTCCGGTCTTGTTCTGCAGGAAGATCGGCTTGCTCTTCCGGCGCACCCGCAGCATTACATGACCCCCTGGCCGCTCACGATGCGGGCGATGTCGTGGAAGGCGACGAGCATGATCAACGCCATCAGCGCCGCAAACCCGGCGATGTGCACCATCGCCTCTTTCTCGGGATCGACCGGACGCCCGCGAATCGAGCTCGGCGACGATGAAGGCGGCGCGGCCGCCGTCGAGCGCAGGAATCGGCAGCAGATTGAAGAGTCCAAGCGCGAACGAGATCGTCGCCGCCAAGTAAAAATACGGGCCCCAGCCCCAGTCCTGGACGGTCGCGGCCACCTGTCCCATGCCGATCGGCCCGGAGATCTGCGGGCGCGTACTTCGCGAACTGCGTCACCAGCAGCGCGAGGCCGCCGAACGTCTGGTTCGCGATCGCGACGAACTCCGTCGCCGCTCTGGCGGATGGCGCTCGTGAACGCCGACGCGTTCGTACGCGGGAACCGGCTGGAAGCCGATGCAGCCGTAACTCTTGCCGACCTGCGGCGGGACACGGAACGGTCGCGCACGTACACTTCCGTGCGCGTGCCGTTGCGTTCGTACACCAGATCGAGCCGCTTGCCGAGCGAGGCATGGATCGTATCGACCAGATGCTTGCCGGACGTGATCTCCGACGTTGTCGATGGCGACGATGCGATCGCCCGGGCGAATTCCCGCGATCGCCGCCGGCGAGCCGGAAAGCACCTCGCCGACCACTGGCTGCGCCTTATCGCTCGCGACCCCGAACGCGAGGGCGCCGACCAGCAGGATCAGGTAGCAGAGCAGAAAGTTCGCGAATCGGGCCGGCCAGCACGATCGCCAGGCGGCTCCACGGCGACTTGGCCTGAAAGTTAGATTCCGCGGGGTGGCTCGCCCGCAAGAAACTCGCGTTGCTGCGTCAGCCTCGGAGGTGCGGTTGTCCTCGCCCTCCATCGCACAGAAGCCGCCGATCGGCAGCGCCCGCAGCGAATACTGCGTGCCGCTACGCGGACTGGTCCACCCGGCGAGCCGGGGACCGAAGCCGACGGCGAACTCGTTGACGTGCACGCCGTTGCGCCGCGCCAGCACGAAATGGCCGAGCTCGTGAAGCACGATCAGCACCGAGAGCATCACGAGGAACGTGACGACCTTCGCGAATCCGACGAAGGTAACGACTGCGAGCAGAGTCAAGAGAACGGGGCCTCCTAGCGTCCCCTTTCGATGGCTTCGACGATGACTCCGGCGGCTTCACGGGCCTCCCGATCGGCGGTTCGCACCCCGTTCAGGTTGGGCTCGTGCGCCCGGGCGCGGGTCATCGTCCCCTCGATCACGCCCGCGATCTGGCCGAATGCAATCCTTCCTTCTACAAACGCAGCTACGGCGACTTCGTTTGCAGCCGAGAGGACGGCGGTCTGCGTTCCCCCCGCGGCCAGTGCCTGGTATGCCAGGCGAACGCAAGGGAAGCGAGCCGCGTCGGGCGCCTCGAAATCGTAACGCAACGCGGCCTCTCCTTGCTTTGCACCGAGCGCCCCGAGGACGTCGCCGTCCGCCGCGCTCTGCGACGGGAGACGGTCGGGATAGCTCAGCGCGTAACCGATCGGAATACGCATGTCCGGCGGCGCCAGCTGCGACTTCACGCTGCCGTCCGTAAAACACCACGAAGCCATGCGCGATCGACTGCGGATGCACGACGATGCGCACCGCTATCGCCGCCGAATCCGAACAGACGGCTCGCCTCGATCACCTCGAGGCCTTTGTTCATCATCGTCGCGGAGTCGATCGTGTTCTTCGTTCCCATGCGCCACGTCGGATGCGCGAGTGCCGCCGCGAGGTCGGCTCGTTCCATCTCCTCGCGCGACGTGCGCCAGAACGGGCCGCCCGACGCCGTGAGCACGATCGCCGCGACGCTCGCGCGGTCCTCCCCGACGAGACACTGGAAGATCGCGCTGTGCTCGCTGTCGACCGGCAGCAGGCGCGCGCCGCTGCGCGACGCCGTCGCCACCAACAGCTCGCCGGCCGCGACGATCAGCTCTTTGTTGGCGACCGCGACGTCGATGCCGCGCTCCGACGGCGGCGAACACGGCTTCGAACGCCACGGCGCCGTCGGTGGCAGCCAGCACGATGTCGGGCTCGCTCTCGAGCGCAACGCGCCGCAAGCCCTGCGGGCCGTCGGCCGCCGTGCTCGTGATGCCGACGCCAAACGCGCGCGCCTGCTCGTGCAAAAGGTCGACGTTGCGCCCCGCGGCGAGGCCCACCACGTCGAACGCGTCGCGGTGCCGGGCGATCACGTCGAGCGCCTGCGTTCCGATCGATCCGGTCGAGCCGAGGATGGCGACGCGCTTGCGTGGTCATTGAACTTGCAGAATCCCGAGCACGTGCGAGCGTCGCGAAGAAGGCCACGCCGCCGAGGAGGTAGGAGTCGAAGCGGTCGAGCACGCCGCCGTGTCCTTGGATCATCGCCCCCGCGTCCTTGACGCCCGCGTCGCGTTTGAACGCCGACTCGACGAGATCGCCGACTTGCGCGGCGAGGCTGGTCGAGGAGGCCGAGCACGGCACCCTGCCACCATTGCAGGTGGAGCTGCGGCAGCCACGTGGCGGCCGTCGCAACGGCCGTCACGATCACGAGCGCCCCGACGGAGCCCTCGATAGTCTTGTTCGGCGAGATCTTCGTGAGCGAGTGCCGTCCGATCACCGTGCCGACGAGCATGCCGAAGATGTCGGTCAGCGCGATGAGCACGATGACGTAAGAACGTGAGCCACATGCCGTTGCCGTCGATCTGGCGAATGAACACGAAATACGTCAGCAGCTTTCCGATGTAGAGGACGGCGAGCAGCGTGTAAGCGGTGCGCGCGAAGTATCCCTTCTGCTCGCCGTACATGCCGATCGCGAAGGCGACGATCACGATGCCGGCGAGCAGCACGCCCTCCCACTTGTGCAGCGAGTGCGAAGATGGCCATCGCGACGTAGGCGACGACACCGAGCACGGCCACCGGATACTCCAGCGGCTGCCCCTTTGATCGCGCAGAGATAGTTGAATTCGTAGATGCTCGCCAACCCGATCGCGAGACAGCAGGGCGTAAAACGCCCACGGGAACGAGCACGCACGAGAGCCCGATCGCCGCCACGATCAGGCCCATACGACGAACGCGGCGTTCCGTCAGGTCCCGCCGAACCGCCGTTCCCGCTGCTGAAACTCGATCAGCGCTCGTAGGAAATCGTCCTTTGAGAAATCGGGCCAGTAAACGTCGACCATCACCAGCTCGGCGTAAGCCGCCTGGTACAGCAGAAAGTTCGAGAGGCGGTGCTCGCCGCCGGGCCGGATCAGCAGGTCGAGCGCCGGGCAGGTCGGCGGTATAAAGTAGGTTCCGATCAGGCGTTCGTCGATGCTCTCGGGCGCCAGGTTCCCGGCGGCCACGTCGGTCGCGATGGACCGCACCGCGCGCTCGAGCTCGGAATGCGAGCTGTAGTTCACCGCGAATTGAGGAGCAACCCGGTGTTCGCCGCGGTCTGCGCCTGCAGCTCGGCGAGCGCGGAGCGGGGCGCGCGCGGCAGCGATTCCCACTCGCCGATGATCCGACGCGCACGTTGTTGCGCCGCAGCTCGAGCAGCTCGTGTCGCGCAAAGTGAACGCACAGCTCGAAGAGCAGCGTGATCTCGCCGGCGTCGCGATTCCAGTTCTCGGTCGAGAAGCCGTAGACGGTGAGCGCGCCGACGCCCACGTCGCTCGCGGCGCGCGTCACGTGACGCAGCGCGATCATGCCGCGGCGGTGGCCCTCGATGGCCGGAAGGCCGCGCTCCTTCGCCCAGCGGCGATTTCCGTCCATGATGATGGCGACGTGCCGAGGGACGCTCTGCAGGTCGAGTTCGGCGCGCGCGCCCGCAGCCAGCGAGATGCTCACGGCTGGTAGGACTCGTAACCGGCGATCAGTTCCAATTCGTCCGCATCTTGAGTCGAGCTCGAAGGGTCCGCTCGCGGGGCGCCTTCAGGCGAAGGACGCGAAGCGTGCCGCAGCCGATCCACGCGCCGGGAGGAGCGAGAACCCGTAGCCTGATGCGCCGATTTCGCGCAGCGCCCGCCGCGCCTGGACCTCCGGCACGAGCACCAAGTCCTCGGTCACACTTCCATGATCTCTTTTTCTTTGGCGGCGACCAGCGCGTCGATCTCCTTGACGTACTTGTCGGTGAACCTCTGCAACGATTCTTGCATGCGCTTGTTGTCGTCTTCCGTAATATCGTCCCGACTTGAACTGCACCTTGATCTCGTCGTGCGCCTTGTGGCGCACGTTGCGGACGGCGACGCGGCCGTCTTCGGCCTTCTTCTTGACCAGTTTGGCGAGATCTTTGCGCCGCTCTTCGTTCAGCGGCGGGATCGAACAGCCGGATCGACGTTGCCGTCGACGTTGGGCGTCAGGCCGAGGTCGCTCTTCTCGATCGGCCTTGCGAATCGGCCGGCACCGATGCTCTTGTCCCAGGCAGCTGATCAGCAGCGTTCGCGAGTCCGGCGTCGAGACGCCGGCGACCTGTTTGAGCGGAACCGGCTGGCCGTAGGCCTCGACGACGATCCGGTCGAGCAGTGCGGGCGATGGCGCGGCCGGTGCGGATCGAGGCGAACTCGTTTTGCGTCGCCTCGACGCACTTGTGCATCCGCGATCTTCGATCTCTTTGAAATACGCATCGGTCATGAGCGTTGAACGCTCCTCATCCGACCGACGCGGGTTCGCGCCGGCCGACGTACGTGCCGATCGCTTCGCCCCAAATGACCCGCCGGATGTTGTCGGGCACCGACATGTCGAAGACGATGACCGGCAGCCAGTTGTCCATGCACAGCGCCATCGAGGTCGAGTCCATGACCTCCAAGCCGCGCTGGAGCACGTCCATGTAGTCGAGCCGCTCGAAGCGCGTGGCCAGCGGATCCTTCTTCGGATCGGCCGTGTAGATGCCGTCGACCTTCGTCGCCTTGAGGATCGCCTCGGCGTTGACCTCGACGGCGCGCAGCGCGGCGGTCGTGTCGGTCGTGAAGTACGGATTGCCGGTGCCGGCCGCGAAGATCACCACCCGGCCCTTCTCCAGATGGCGGATCGCGCGGCGCCGGATGTACGGCTCGGCGATCTGGTGCATCGCGATCGCCGTCTGCACTCGCGACGCCACGCCCGATCCGCTCGAGCGCGTCCTGCAGGGCCAGCGCGTTGATGACGGTCGCGAGCATGCCCATGTAATCGGCGGTCGCCCGATCCATGCCGGCCTCCTCGTGGACCTTCCCGCGCCAGATGTTTCCGCCGCCGACGACGATCGCGATCGAGACGCCAGCCTTCGCGCGACCTCGGCGATCTGCTCGCGCCATCGCGCGCGTCGTGTGAACGTCGACGCCCCAGCCGTCGCCGGTAAAGGCCTCGCCGGAGATCTTCAGCAGGACGCGCGCGAAGCGCGGCTTCGCAGCCTCATTCGCCAAGGGCGTACCGCGCGAAGCGCCGCACCAGGATCTTCTCGCCGAGCGCGCCGACGGCGCGGGCAATCAGATCGCGGACGCTTATCGCGTCGTCCTTGACGAACGCCTGGTCGAGCAGACAGTGCTCCTCGAACCACTTGTGCGAGCTTGCCCTCGACGATCTTGTCGGCGATCTCCGGGGGCTTGCCGGCCGGAACGGCCGCCCGGAACTCCTTTCGCGAGCTCGTTCACGACCTCAACCGGCACGGCTTCGCGATCGAGGTACTGCGGCGACATCGCCGCGATGTGCATCGCGATGTCGCGCGACAGTTCGGCGAACTTGGGGTTGCGGGCCACGAAATCGGTCTCGCTGTTGACCTCGACCAGGACGCCGATCTTCCCGCCGGCGTGGATGTAGCTCGTGACGAGGCCTTCGTCGGCGGCCCGCTCGGCCTTCTTCGCGGCTTGCGCGGCGCCGCGCTCGAGCAGCATCGCCTTCGCGCGTTCGACGTCGCCGGCCGCATCCAGCAGCGCCTTGCGGCAATCCATCATCGGCGCGCTGGTCTCCTCGCGCAACGCCTTGATCTCGTCGGGTTTGGGCTGGTAAGAAATCAAGGTCTGCGCCTCCGCCAGCGTGGTGACGGCCTCGTTCTCGAGTCCTCCCGGCGCGGACTCATACGTGCCTTCCTCGTACGAGCTCTCGCTCTCGGTCCTACCCTCGATGATCGCGTCCGCGATCTTGCCGACCATCAGCTTGACGGCGCGGATCGCGTCGTCGTTTCCGGGAATCGGATAATCGATTTCATCGGGATCGCAGTTCGTGTCGATGACGGCGATGATCGGAATCTTGAGCTTTCGCGCTTCCAAAACCGCGATGCGCTCCTTCTTCGGATCGACGATGAAGAGCGCGTCGGGCAGACGGTGCATGTCTTTGATGCCGCCGAGGAAGCGCTCGAGCCGGCTCATCTCGTCGGCCAGCTTCGCGACTTCTTTCTTGGGAAGGCGATCGAAGTCGCCTTGCATCTTCATGTTCTCGAGCTCGCGCAGACCGCGCGATGCGCTTCTGAATCGTCGCGAAGTTCGTGAGCGTGCCGCCCAGCCAGCGCTGGTTCACGAAGTACGTGCCGGCGCGCTCCGCCTCTTCGCGCACCACGTCCTGCGCCTGCTTCTTGGTACCGACGAAGAGGATGACCTTACCCTCGCGTGCGAGCTGCTTGACCACCTCGTAAGTCTCGCGCAGCCGCTGGACCGTGAGCGCCAGATCGATGATGTAGATGCCGTTGCGCTCCTGGAAGATGAACGGCTTCATCTTGGGGTTCCAGCGGCGCGTCTGATGACCGAAATGGACGCCCGCTTCGAGGAGCTCGCGCATGGTGACGACGGACATAGGGATACCCTTTCTGGCTCCCGGCCGCGGCCCATCCTTGGCATCGCGGTCGCGTCGCGGAGCCATAAGCACCCGCGCCTCCATGCGCCGGTGAAGTAATGACAACCGCGCGATTATAGCACGGGGCGGACCGGGTTCCAAGCCGACGCACCGGCGAGCGCATGGCTACCGAGCGCTCGCCGCTTCGGGGAACCGGCCGGGGAGGTCACGGAGAAACCCCCTCCGTAAAGCGCGGCATGCGCTGGCTCGTCACCGGCGGTCTCGGCTTTATCGGGTCGCACTTCATTCGTCTCGTTCTCCGCGAGCGGAGCGACGTGAGCGTCGTGAACCTCGATGCGATGACATATGCCGGCAATCCCGCGAACGTGCACGAGGTCGAGGGTGACGCTCGGTACGCTTTCGTCAAGGGCGACGTCTGCGATCCCGCGGCCGTGCGCGAGGCCATCGGCGACGGCGTCGATGCCATCGTCAACTTCGCGGCCGAGACGCACGTGGACAGGTCCATCGTGGACCCCGGCGCGTTCCTCCGGACCGACACGCTGGGTACGCACGTGCTGCTGGAGGCGCTGCGCGAGTTCGCGATTTCTCGCTACCTGCAGGTCTCCACCGACGAGGTCTACGGCGACGTCGCGGCGGGCGAGTCGCGCGAGGAGGACCCGCTGCGGCCGCGCAGCCCGTACGCCGCGAGCAAGGCCGGAGCCGACCACCTGGTGCTCGCATATCGCGCCACGTATGGGTCTCCCGTCGCGATCACGCGCGGGAGCAACACCTACGGGCCGAATCAATACCCGGAGAAGATCGTGCCGCTCTTCGTGACCAACCTCATCGACGACCGTCCGGTGCCGGTCTACGGTGACGGCCTTCAAGTTCGCGACTGGCTGTACGTGGAAGATCACGCGCGAGCGATCCTCCAGGTGCTGGAGCGCGGCGAGGCCGGCGGCGTTTACAACGTCGCGGGCGGTGCGCCGTGCACCAACCTCGATCTCACGCGCATCTTGGTCGAAGGCTGCGGACGCTCGATGGATACGCACGTACGGCACGTAACCGATCGTCCGGGCCACGATCGCCGGTACGCCGTCAACTGCGACCGGCTGCGCGCCTTGGGCTGGGAGCCTCGCGTCGCCTTCGACGAGGGCATCGCATCGACGATCGACTGGTATCGCGCCAACGAGCATTGGTGGAGGCCTCTGAAGTGAAGGGCGTCATACTGGCCGGCGGGCTCGGCACGCGGCTTCGACCACTGACGAAGGTCACGAACAAGCATTTGCTTCCCGTGTACGACCGGCCGATGATCTACTATCCGCTCGCGACGCTCTGCCGCGCCGGCGTTCGCGACATCATGATCGTCACGGGCGGCAGCTCCGCCGGCGACTTCCTTCGGCTTTTGGGCAACGGGTCGGAGTTCGGGCTCGACGACATCGCCTACACGTACCAGGAGGGCGAGCGCGGAATTGCCGACGCCCTGCGGCTCTGCGAGCACTTCGCCGACGGCGAGCGGATCGTCGTGATCCTGGGCGACAACATCATTCAAGACGACATCCGGCCCTATCTCGAGAAGTTCAGCGCGCAGGCGTCGGGCGCGCGCATCCTGCTCAAGGAGGTCGACGACCCGCAACGCTTCGGCGTTCCCGTGTTCGACGGCGCCCGCATCGTCGCGATCGAGGAGAAGCCGGCCGATCCGAAGAGCCGCTACGCCGTCACCGGCGCGTACATGTTCGACGCCCGGGTCTTCGATTTTATCCGCAGCTTAGAACCGTCGGCACGTGGGGAGCTCGAGATTGCGGACGTCCACAACCATTACATCGGCGACGGGGATCTGCACTACGACGTGCTGGAAGGCTGGTGGAGCGACGCCGGCACGTTCGAAAGCCTTTTTCACGCGAGCGAACTCGTCGCACGCGAAGCGCGGCGACGGAAGGTAGGCTTCTCTAGCCCTTTGTGTGCGGCAAGTATCGGCAGCAGCGCGAGCGCCACAATCACGAGAACGCCCGCCAACGCGCCGCGGAACCAGCGTTCGGGAAGACGCGTGACGAAGTGCGATCCGACGAAGACGCCCGGAATCGAGCCGATCAGCAGCGAAGTCCGGCGATCGCGGGATTGACGTCGCCGATGTTCCAATGACCGAGCAGCGACGGCACGAGGACGACCACTGCGAACGCCAAGTCGGTGCCGACGAGCCGTCGCAGCGCGACCACCGGAGCGACCAGCAGAAGCAACGGGAGCGTCAGCGAGCCTGCGCCGATCGACGTGATGCTCACGGTCAAAGCCGACGAAAAAGCCGATGAGCGCGAGCTGTGACGGTCGGCACGATTCGATTCTCGTCGGCTGCGTCGCCGGCAAGCCTCCGGTTGAAAATGATTCCCGCCGCGGAAATCAAGCAGGGCGGCCGCGACCGCGAACCGCAGCACGTGTTCGAGCTGATGGATGTCGAGCGCGGTTATGCAGGTCGGCGCTGACGATGACGCCGATGATCGCGCCGGGAAGGCCGCCGATCGAAAGCCGCCACAGCACCGAGACCTGGACGGTCCGCTTCTGAATGTGAGCAAACATCGCGACGACTTGCGTGCCCAGCGCGAAGAGCAGGTCCGAGCCGATCGCTTTGTCGGTGCCGACGCCGAGAAAGATCAACAGCGGCGTCGTGATCGCACCGGCACCGACCCCGCTGTAGGCAGTGCACAGCTCCACGATAAATCCGACGAGAACGTAGCTCCAGTTGATCGTCAAGGTCGCGTCATCGCCTCGATATACTCCATTAGTTCGGCGGCCGACTCGCGAATGGACTGCTTCGTCGTGTCGACCTTGATTTCGGGGTTCTCGGGAACCTCGTACGGGGACGATATGCCCGTGAACCGCGGAATTTCACCGGCTCGCGCACGCTTGTAGTGGCCTTTGACGTCGCGGCCTTCCGCGGTCTGCAGGTCGCACGAAACGTAAACCTCGTGGAACCCTCCGGGGTAGGACGCTCGCGCTTTGGCCCGGTCGTCGGCAAAGGGTGAGATCAGCGCGCAGACTACCACGAATCCCCCGTCCGCAAGCACCGCCGCGACCGCAGAGGTGCGTCGCACGTTCTCCGCTCGATCTTCCTCGGAGAACCCTAGGTCAACGTTCAACGACGTGCGGAGAGTGTCCCCGTCGAGGACGTAGACGAGGCGCCCCCGGTCGAAGAGCATCCGCTGAACCGCCATTGCAAGCGTCGACTTGCCCGCACTCGGCAGACCGGTCAGCCAAAAGACGCCGCCTTTGTGTCCGTTTCGCGCGAAGCGTTCCGCCGGCACCACCGAGGAAACTTGCGCGATCACGTCGGTCGCGCCTTCCGATCGCGGCCGCCCGAGCACCGAACGCACTCGGCCGCCGGCTACGACGTTGGTCCCGTGCAGCAGCACGAACTTTCCGATGCTGGTAGTGTCCAGTTCCTCGTCGGCCGCAACGAGTTCCCGCGACGCGAGCGTGACGACGGCGACGTCGCCCTTCGCGAGCATGTCGCCGGGCTTTCCGGCCAGCGAATCCGGGTCGATGACTTCGTCGATGCGCTGCAGCGTGACCGGCACTTCGCGCGTGCCGATTCGCAGGCGCAGCGTCTCGCCGGCCATTACCGGATCGGCGCCCAGCCACACCACCGTCGCCTGGAGCGCGTGGCCCAGCGACGGCCCGTCGCCGGGATAGCTCGCGACCGCCCCGCGGTCGACGAAGATGCGCTCGTCGAGACCAATGGCGACGGAGTCGCCCGCACGAGCCTCGTCGACGGTCACGGGCCAGCGATGAATGGCCGTCACCACGGCATCGGTCTGCAGCGGCCAAAACACGACGCGTTCGCCCGATCGCAGCGTTCCGGCCTCGATTCGTCCCGCGACGATGCGGTTGCCGTCGCGGCGATACACGTCTTGCACGATGAATCGCAGCGGGCCGCCCGCGTGCGGCGTGAACGGCTGAATGCGCTCCAGCGCCTCGAGCAGCGTCGCGCCCTTCCACCAGCTCCAGCGCTTGCCGCCGATCGCGATGTTGTCGCCGTCGCGCGCGGCAACCGGAATGATGTCGACCGGCGTTACGCCGAGCTGCTCCAGGAACGCGCGAATCTCGTCGCGCCGCTGCACGAAGGCCGTCTCCGGCTCCTTGGCCAGATCGAGCTTGTTGATCGCGACGAGCACCTCTTTGAAACCGAACCATTGCAGGAACAGGGCCTGGCGTCGCGTCTGCTGCGTGATGCCCTCGTCGACCGCCACGACCATGATCGCGGAGTCGACCTCCGACGCACCCGTCAACAGGTTGCGGATGAGCTCGCGATGCCCCGGAGCGTCCACGAACACGTAGTCGCGATCGGGCATTCGAAGCCAGATGCGCGAGATGTCGAGCGTGATCGCCTGATCGCGTTCCAGCTGAAAGGAGTCGAGCAAGAAAGAATACTCGATCGGCACGCCGCGCTTGTCGCTCGAGCTCTGCAGCTCTTCGAGCCTCTTCGCGGCTTACTTGACCGAGATCGACCAGCATTCTGCCGAGGATCGTCGACTTGCCCGCGTCGACATCCCCGACCATGACTATCCGAACTTGTCTCACATGTATCCCGTCGTGCGCAGCCTCTCGAAAGCATCTTCGCTTTCGTGATCCATAGTACGTCCCGCTCGTTCCGGCTCGCGAGTCTTCTCCAGCTCCGTGATCACGTCGTCGAGCGTCGCCGCCGTGCTCTGAATCGGAACCGTGATGTTGCTCTCACCCAGCGAGCGGAACCGCATCCCGTTGCGCGCCAGATAGAGCGGCACGTACGGGATGTTCTCGCGGCGCGTGTAGCGCCAGATGTCGAGTTCGGTCCAATGCAAGAGCGGGTGAATCCGCACGTGCGCGCCGTCGGCGACTTCGTACGGAAAGAAATCCCATAACTCGGGCGGTTGCGTGCGGGGGTCCCACGAGCCGTCCGAGTTGCGCGGGCTGAAGATGCGCTCCTTGGCTCGGATCGCCTGCTCGTCGCGCCGGATGCCCAAAATGATGCCGCGATAACCTTCGCGGCCGATCAGCGCGCGAAGGCCGGCCGTCTTGCGCGCGGCGTGGCGCGCGGCCGGCGGCAGCGTCGGATCGACGCTACTTTCGGGAGGGCAGAGCTCGTTATGCGCGGGCAGATTCCATTCGCGGACCAGCCAGTCGCGAAACTCGTAGACCTCGGGAAACTCGAGGCCGGTGTCGAGCAGCGCGAGCTGAAACGGCACATCGCCCAGGAAGGCCTTGCGAACCATCCAGAGCAGCGCCGTCGAGTCCTTTCCGATCGACCAGAGCATGCAGAGCGGCGAAACGCACGAGAACGCCTCGCGCAAAATGTAGATTGTTCGGGACTCGAGTACGTCGAGATCCGAGTCGGTTGCGGTCGGCATCAGGAGGGGTTATCGGCCTCGGTCATCCCTTTTCCTACCGCCCCGCGTTCGTCCGACGGCTCGCCGATTGGCGTCGTCCGGTGGATCTCGGAGTAGATTTCGAAGCGGTGCACCGGCACGTCGCGCGGCGCCTCGATGCCGAGCTTCACCTGATCGCGGTCCAATCCCACCACCAAGATACGTATGTCGCTTCCGATCATGATGGACTGATTGGCCTTGCGGCTAAGTACGAGCATGATGCCCTCCTTGGCTGGCCGTAGCGCTGGAAAGCGTGCCCTTTTCGCGCGGAAGGCTTTGGCCGCCTCCGCACGCAATCGGGGACGCTCGGAGGGTCGCCTGATGGTCAAAGATATCGCCTTTTTCGCCTATTCCGTACGCGACGTGCCGCGCGCGCGCGCCTTTTACGGCGAGACGCTGGGGCTGACGCCGGGCGATTCGTTCGGCGATCACTGGGTCGAATTCAATGTTGGCAGCGCCACGTTCGGCATCGGCAACGGCGAGGGGCTCGGCTTCGAGCCGGGCGCTTCCAACGGCGCGGCGTTCGAAGTCGACGATCTCCAGGCGATGCGCGAGCGGTTGACCGCGGCGGGCGTCGAGGTCGGCGAGGTCCACGAGTTTCCGGGCTGCGTTACGACTTTTGCACGCGATCCAGAGGGGAACCGCTTCGCGCTGCACCAGCGCAAGCTTGCAAGCGGGTCCGCACCTTAAGTTCTATTAAATTGCGCTGCGTGCAGCCGCGCGTACGCGCCGCCTTTTGCAAGCAGCTCGTCGTGCGTTCCGATCTCGACGACGCGGCCGGCCTCGACGAAGAACACCTTGTTCGCGCGCCGTACCGTCGAGAGGCGGTGCGCGATGATCAGCGTCGTGCGGCCCGGCAAGAGCCGGTCGAGCGCTTCTTCGATCATCGCCTCCGAGTGGCTGTCGAGCGCGCTCGTCGCCTCGTCGAGGATCAGTATCCGCGGATCGCGCAGCACGGCGCGTGCGATGGCGATGCGCTGACGCTCGCCGCCCGATAGCCGCACGCCGCGCTCGCCGACCTCCGTGGCGTATCCGTCGGCGAACGCGCG
This sequence comes from Vulcanimicrobiota bacterium, assembly GCA_963711625.1. Lineage (GTDB taxonomy): Bacteria > Vulcanimicrobiota > Vulcanimicrobiia > Vulcanimicrobiales > Vulcanimicrobiaceae > Cybelea. Next base: position 2,120,182 of record OY970207.1, on the reverse strand, counting down.
CACGAACTCGTCGACGTTGGCGTCGCGCGCCGCCGTGCGCACCTCGCTCGTCGGTCGCGTCGATGCCGCCCGTAACGGATGTTGTCGAGAATCGAGCCGCGGAAGAGCTGCACGTCCTGCGGAACGATCGCGATCGGCCGCGCGCAGGTCGGAGAGGCGTACGCCGGCGATATCGATCCCGTCGATCAGCACGCGTCCCTCCTGCGGAGCGTAGAAGCGCGGCACCAGGTTCACGATCGTGGTCTTGCCCGCGCCCGACGGGCCCGACCAGCGCGACGATCTCGCCCGCCTCGATCGTCGCATTGACGTCGCGGAGCGCCGGCGCATCGCCGCTCTTATAGCGGAAGGTGACGTCGGCGTACTCGATCCGCCCGCGCACCGCCGGCAGCGCGACCGCCCCCGGCGGGTCGCGCATCTCCACCGGAAGGTCGAGCAGCTCGAAGACGCGCCCCGCGCCGACGATCGCCTTGCTGATGTCCCCGAAGAATGCCGCGACGCGGTTCATCGGGTTCATCAGGTTCACCAGCAGCCCCCAATACATGAAGACCTTGCCCGTGTCCAACCTACCGACCAAGACCTCGCGGACCGAGAGCCACATGATGGCCACGACGGCTGCCGACCATGATCGTCGAGATCACGAGCGGCTGCGTCTGGATGAACTGCGTCAGCTTCATGTAGGCGCCGAAGAAATCGTCGTTGCGGCGCTGGAAGCGAGCGACCTCGAACTCCTCGCGGCCGAACGACTTGACGACGCGCTGGCCCTGCAGGACCTCCGTCAGGTTGGCGGTCAGATCGGCGATGCGCTGCTGTGCGCGGTGCGTGCTCGGTCGAGATGAGCCGCTGAAAGTTCGAGACGGCGAACGAGACGACCGGCGCGACGAGCACGAGCGAGAGCGTCAGCAGCCAGTCGAGATAGATCATCGTCGCGAACGACGAGACGAAGGTGGCCAGCGCCACGACGAGTTGCGGCACCGAGACGCTCACCGCGTCGATCATGATCTGCAGGTCGGTGGCAGAATCGCGCGATCAGCTCGCCGGGACGCCACTTGTCGAACTCGCCCAGCGGCAGGTTCAACAGACGGTCGAAGAGCCGCACGCGCAGCCGCGCGACCAGGTGCTGGCCGCTCCACGCCGTCAGATACGTCTGTCCGTAGATGGCGGCATTGGCCGAGGACGAGCGCGACCGACGTCATGACCGAGCGACAGGTAGAGCGCGTTGAGGTCGGGCGACCGGCCATGCTGCGGAACGAGGACCTGGTTGATGATGATCCGGAAGGCCAGCGGCGGCACGATGGAAAGCACGCCCGCGAGCACGCCCAACGTCATCGCGAGAGCGAGGCGCGGATAGTACGGACGCGCTTCGCGGGCCAGGCGCTGCAGAATCGAGCGGCGGCTCATCGGCGGCACGGTCTTGCCGTCATCGCCGGCATGAAACCTCCCCCGATGCGCCCCGGTACGTGATGGTGGCAAAAGCCTACGGAGGATTGCGAGAGTCTCATGGACTGCTATTTCCACTCGAACGTACCGTCGATCGGCGCGCTGCGCCGACTGCGGGAAGCCGATCTGCGCGACCTGCCGCGACGAACGCGGCACGTGTCCGAGCTGTCGCCTCGCGGCCAAGGTCGAGGCCGCCACGGCGACGCGCCAGCAGATTCCCGGCCAGGTCCCCCCGCGGCCGGCCCCGGCCAGCGTCCGCGGCAAGGTCACCATCGCCGTGCCGACGGATCCGGTCGAGTCTCGAGCGCTGGTCGCGCTCGGCTACCCGCTGTGGCCGCTGGCACTGCTCTCGCTGCTCGATCGCAAGCAATCGCGCCGGCTGCGGCGCCAGGCGCTTCAGGCGCTCGGCTTCAACGTCGGGCTTCTTCGGGTTTCGGCGCGCTTCTCTCGCTGATCGCCCAGGTGCCCTTCCTCGGCTTCTCGGCGTGGGTGCTCGCTACCGCTGCTGCCGATCGCTCTTCCTGATCGCGAGCGTGTACTACGGCATCAAGACCTGGAACGGCGACGACGTTCGCGTGCCCGTGGTCAGCAGCTGGATCGAAGAGCGCTATCCTCAAGAGGACGCAAGCGCGCGGTAGCGGCGTAGAAACGCGCGCGCCGCGACGGCGTGATCGACCGCCGGCCCCGGATACTCGGCACCGGCGATAGAGGTCGAGACGCGAGTTGCGGCGATCGGCTCCGCGCGGCCGTGCCACACGTCGACCGGCACGTTCGCGAGCTCTGGAACCCACGCCGCACGTACGCGCCGGCGGGATCGTATCGCCGGCGCTGCCGCTCGGGATTGTAGATGCGAGGATACTGCGCCATGTCGGCGCCGACGCCGGCGATCCACTGCCAGTTGCCGGTCGCCAGTGCCGGCATCGTCCTCGACGAGCCAGCGATCCCATTCGTCGCGGCCCGACGCGCCAATCGACCCCCAGATCGAAGCACAGCAACGACGCAGCGACGGCGCGCACGTGCGGATGCATCCATCCCGTCGCGCGCAGCTGCCGAATCCCGGCGTCGACGAGCGGAAAGCCGGTCTTCCCCGATCGCCACGCACTCCAGAGCGGGATGTGACCGCTGGCCCACGAAAACCCGCGCATCTTCTCCTGCAGCGGCTCCTCGTCGGTGTGCGGATGGAACCACCCGAGCTGCAGGAAGAAGTCGCGGTGCGCCAGCGCGCGCAAAAACAACCGCAACGACTGCCGCTCTTCGCTGAGCGCGAACGGGTCGTTCAGCCGCTCGCGAACGCGCTCGCACGACGGTACCGCGCGGAGATGGTTCCGAACGAGAGGTGCGGCGCAAGATGCGACGTGCGGTCGTCCGACGGCAGCGTAGCGGCAAACGCGTACTGGGCGGCGCCGTCGCGAAGGAACCGCTCGAAGAGGCGACGCGCGTGGGCCGGTCTCGCGTCCTCCGAGGCGGCGGTGCCGCCGAACTCGGCGGGCGCCGGCACCTCGTCGCCGCGAAACTCGGCGTTTTCGAAGCGCAGCAGCAGCGGCTGCTCGTGCGACGCGATCGGCAGGCCGCACCACGCGTCGAAATACGGCGCGAAGGCTCGATACCCGGCGCCCTCGGCCGTGCGGACTGCGTCGCTCTCCTCGGGCGCGATAGCGGGTGCGTCGTGGACGACGATGCGCCTCGAATCCGCCCTCTTCGAGCGCGGACTGCAGCGGCGCGATCGCTCGCCATTCCGTCCGCATCGTACGAGGCGCTCCACGCGACGCCCGCGGCGCCGGTCTCGCGCGCAATCGCGGGCAGCGCGCGCCGAGCATCGCCTCGGCGCACGACGAGCCGCGTGCCGCGCTCGCCAACTCCGCGTCGAGGGCGGCTACGGCGGCGCAGAAAAATGCCGCGCGCCGCGGCGACGCCTTCAATCGCCGCTCCAAAATAGGATCGATGAGAAGCAGCGGAATCACGTTCGCGCGCGAGGCGGCCGCCGTTAGTCCGGCGCTGTCGTCGAGACGAAGATCTTTCGTGAAACGATAAACGAACGGCCCGCTCCGCCATGGCAGGCCGTTTCTGTCGGGGTGCGCGCTTCCCTCGCCGAGGCTAGGGAACGTCTAGCGTCCGCGCGTTTGCGAGTAGCCCTGGTGCAAGGCCGCCCGGCAGACGGCCGCATCGAGGGCGGGATCGCCGGAGCTCTTGGTGATGGTGCAATGCAGCGCCGTTCCGCGATGGTCGACGCTAAGCCGGAGCGCCGCCGTGACCGGCGCAGCCGATTCTAGGACGAGCGATTCAGCGCGGCCTTCGCGACGCGCGCCTGACTGCGTGCCGAGCGACGCCACCGCACGCGCCTCGTGCGCCGAGACCACGTGCGGACGCTCGGCGACCGTGAGCGGCTTCTGCAGCGCGAACGCGCTTCCGAGCGCGATCGCGATCGCCGTTGCCGCGGCGGCCCAACCCCACGCACGAACGGGCGCGCGGCGCCGGACCAGAGCTTTGCGCAGATCGGGCTCCCAGCGCTCGTCGTCGCGCGCGTGTGCCGCCAGCGACATCACGCGTTCGATCTCGCGCTCGCCGCCGAATGCGCTCGAGACACTGCGAACAGGCCGCGAGATGCGCGCGATACTCGCCGCGTTCGGACTCCTGCGCCTCGCCGATCGCAATCGCGCCGGCCAGCGTCTCCGCGCGAGCACACTCCGAGCGGGTCATCATCCTTCCATCCCCTCCTTCATTACCGTTCGCAAAACTCGCATCGCCCGGCAGACTCGTTGCCGAACCGCATCGGACGTCGTGCCCAGGATCGCAGCCGCCTCGGTCGACGAGTATCCCGCGTAGCTGGTCAACAGCAACGCCGCCGACTGTTCGGGCGGCAGACGCGACAGCGCGAGCTTGCAGATCGACCGATGCGGCGCTGCGCTCGTCGATCGCGCCACGTGCTGCGATCGACCTCGCGGTCGAGCGGAAGCATCCGCAAAATCCGTCTTGCGCCGAAGAAACGAGATCGCTCCGTTCGTCGCCGCGCGATAGAGCCAGCCCGCCGTCAGCTCGCGCTGCGGATCCGCCTTGAGCATCCGGTAGGCCGAAAGGAAGACGTCCTGCGTCAGATCGAGCGCGACCTCGGCATCGCCGACCATGCGCCGCAGATATCGCGCGAGCTTGGTCTGGTACTCGAGCACCAGCGACTCGGCGCGCGCCTGCGCGATCGCGGTCGAGGTCGGCCCTATGGCAAGCCTCCACCAATTCCTCTCCAACGGATCGGTCCGCCGGCCCCTGTGACCGCCGGCCGCGGCCCTAGCCGCCGATCTCGGAGAACGCCCGCATCCGCGACGGCCGTCTCCCCGAGGCGGAGGTGATGGCGCTCGCGGCTTGATCAGCATCGCCGAGCGCAGCATGCTCGGCCAGCGCTTCGGTCCCGGCGCCCGCCCGCAGCGGCGACCGCAGATCGAGCGCGTGGTCGCCGAAGAGGCAGAGCCGCAGCCGGCCGTCGGCCGTGAGCCGCACGCGGTTGCAGCGCTCGCAGTAGTCGTGCGAGAGCGGGCTGATCACGCCGACGGCGCCGGGCGCGCCCGGGAAAGCGAAAAGTAGCGCGCCGGGCCGTTTCCGCCCGGCCCCGGCACCGGGCGCAGATCGCCGATCGATGCCAGCCGCGCTCGAGGATCTCGTCCGACGAGACGTACGCGTCGCGCTGCAGTCCGAGGTTCTCGTGCACCGGCATGACCTCGATGAAGCGCACGAAGATCGGCACGCTCGCGCGTCAGCGCGGCGAAATCGGCGAGCTCGTCGTCGTTCTGGCCGCGCATGACGACGCAGTTGAGTTTCAGCGGCGCAAGCCCGGCGCGCGACGGCCGCGTCGATTCCGCGCAACACCGCATCGAGCCCCGGCCGGCGCGCGATCGCCTCGAAGCGATCGGCGCGCAGCGTGTCGAGCGAAACGTTGACGCGGCGCAGTCCGGCCGCAACGAGGCTCGGCGAGCTGCGCTTCCAGCAACAGGCCGTTCGTCGAGAGCGCGATGTCCTCGATGCCCGGGACGGCGGCGATCGCCGCCACGAGGCGCTCGAGATCGCGGCGCACGAGCGGCTCGCCGCCGGTCAGGCGGACGCTGCGAACGCCGACGGATGCGGCGGCGCGCACGATCTCGGCGATCTCCTCGTAGCTCAGGATCTCCTCGCGCCGCAGCCACGGCAGGCCCTCTTCGGGCATGCAGTACACGCAGCGCAGGTTGCACTTGTCGGTCACCGAGACGCGCAGATAGGTGATCGGCCGGCGGAAGCCGTCGATCAGCGATACCGCGCAGTCACGGACCGTCGCCAAATACGCCGTCGGGCAGCGTGGGATTGATCTTGTAACCGGCGATCGTCGAGGTGATGTCCGCGACGTAGCCGGGTTCCTCGACGTGACCGGTCTGCGACTTCGACGACGGTAGTTACCGTTCACGCGTCCGTAGCGATTGTTCATCTCCGCATAGCCGCCGTTATCGATAGTGCCAGCGCATCGACGTGACCGTCGCGGTCTTGTCGTCGACCGTGGCGTCGATCTCCTCGACGTTGCCCGTGCTTGCGCGGGACGAGCTTGAAGCGCGTCGAGCCACCGTCGTCGGAGAGGGTCGTGACGTCGTACTTCTCGCGCCAAGCCGAGGGACTGTCGATGTGCGCGTAGAGCTTGTCGAACTGCTGCGCCACCATGGGTACGCCGCTGGTGAAGACGACCTTGTTCTTGTCGGGCGACTTGAAGTAGTACGTCCCTTCCAGATCGGCCGACAGGAATGGAAACGACTTCATGGTTACGTGGGCGCGGATCGTCGCGGTGAAGGCGTGCAAGTCCGGATTGACGGCGGCCATGCGCTCGAGCAGCGCCGCGGCTGCGGCGGCGAGTAGAATCACGAGAACGGTTCCAACGCTGAGAGTATCTCGGCCCGGACGCCGTGGTTCCTTTCGACGCAAGCGCGTTCGCGCAGAAACGCCAGGGCGCGCGGCGAGCCGATGCGTCCCAGCGCCCAGGCCGCGTGCCCGCGCACGCATCGGATGCGGGTCGTCGCGCAGGGCATCGCTCAAGTCCCCGACCGCGCTGCGGTCCAGACACGTTGCCGAGGGCGACCGCGGCGTTGCGCCGCAGCACGGCAGCGCCGCGCCAGCCCATCGCGGTGTCGCGGTAGCGCCGCTTGAACTCTCCGCTGCGTAACCGCAGCAGCTCGACCAGGGCGGGTCGCGCCGCGTCGCACGTCACGCGGCGCCCATTGCGGGCGCGGCGCCGGCGGCCGCAGCCGTCGGCGGACAGACCAGCTGGCAGATGTCGCATCCCCACACCCACTCGCCGACGAGCGGGCGCATCGCCGCGGAATTGCATCGGTGCGCTGCGTCAGGTCGGAGATGCACGCGATTGGCGTCGATCGTGTAATCGCCGCGCAGCGCGCGCGTCGGGCACGCGCTCACGCAGCGAACGCAAGCGCCGCACGTCTTTCGCACGGGTGCGTCGGGCGGAAGTTCGAGCGTCGTCACGACCTCGCCGAGAAAGACGAACGATCCGAACGACGGCGCGATGAGGTTCGTGTGTTTGCCGACCCAACCCAGTCCGGCGCGCGCCGCAAACGCCCGTTCGGCCAACGGTCGCGTATCGCAGGCGATCGCCGTGACGGGCGCGCCCGCGGCGCCGTCGATCTCGGCCGCGACCGCGCCGCAGCAGCCGGCGCATCCGCGCGTGATAGTCTCGCCGACCACGCATAGTTCGAAACGCGTCCGGCAGCGGGGCGGCGGACGACGGCGCGGGCGTCGCGTACGGGACGGCGATGCAGATGACGCTGCGCGCGCCGCGCAGCACGACGCCCGGATCGGTCGCGCGGCGGGCGTAGTCCGCGTCGTACGACCACGCGGCGAGATCGTTCGCGTTCGAAGGCCGCCTGCATGCGCGCGTCGCGATCGCGCGTCGGCCTTCGCCGGCGCGACGCGCACGGCGCCGGCGCCGAGCCGCAGCGCCGTGCGGATCGCTCGTTCCTTGATGGCGCCCGGTGCGTTCGCCGTCATAGCGTAGCCAGCGGCCGCGAGTCGCCGCGCGGAAATGCAGCGTCGATTGCGGCGACGTCGGCGTCGTCGAGCAGCAGCGCTCCCGCCGCCGCGTTCTCTTCGACGTGAGCGACGCTCGCGGCTTTCGGAATCGCGAACACGCCCGCCTCGCGCGTTAAGAACGCGAGCGTAACCTGGCGCGGCGTCGCGCCGTGCTTGCGGGCGACGCTCTCGAGCGCGCGCCGTCCGCGCTCGCCGCGCGTGAAGCTTCCACGCCCGAACGGCGTATACGCCACGACGGCGATGCCGCGCGTCGCGCGCGCCGGCAGCAGGCCGTGCTCGATGCCGCGCTCGCCCAGATGGTAGAGCACCTGATTGCACGCGAGCGGCACGTCGCCGCAGGTAGCCGGCCGCCTCGAGCATCTCGTCCGTGTCGAAATTGCTCACGCCCACGAATCGCGTCTTACCCTGATCCACCAGCGCCTCGAAGCGCGCGCATCGTCTCTTCGAGCGGATGCTCGCCCGGCCAGTGCAGCAGGTACAGATCGAGATAATCGGCTTCGCAGCCGCGCGAGGCTGCGCTCGGCCGCCGCGAGCGTGCCGCGGTATGTGGCGTTGCCGGGCAGCACTTTGGTCGCTAGAAATAGCCCATCGCGCCGGATCCCGGCGATGGCGCGCGCCGAGCAGCTCCTCGACCCGTCCCGCGCCGTACATCTCGGCGGTGTCGACGTGCGTCATGCCGAGCTCGATGCCGCGCCGGATGCGCGCGTTGCGCCTCGCGCAGGCGCGCGCCGCTCTCGGGCATGTTCCAGGTGCCCTGACCGATCGCCGGAATCTCGACGCCCGTCGCTCCGAACGGCTGCGTCGCATCTGCCGGCGCTCAAAAGAATTCGAACTCCTCGTGGCGCGCGGCGTACGCCAGCAACCCGCCGCGCAGGTGGGAGCAGCCGGGCGAATCCCGCGTCGCGCAGGCGCTGCACCGCCCACAGCGACTTCGCTCCGACGCGGCACGCGACGACGTATCGCGCGGCCGTGTCGAGCTCGAGAGCCGCGCCTCGAGCTGCGACGCCGGAATGCACAGCGCGCCGTCGATCGAGCCGAGAACGGCTTCGTGCGGCTCGCGCACGTCGAGCAGCACGCCTTCGCGCAGCGCATCGTCGAGCTCGCTCGGCTTCGATCTCCGGCGATCGCCGGCCGCGCAGATCGCATCCTCGTCTGCGCGAACTTCCACCGAGCTAATCGCCGGCCGTTCGCCGCAGAGCGCGCACTGCGGATCGCGTTCGAAGCGAACTTCGCGCACGCGCGCCGCCCAGCGCTGTCGACGAGCAACAGCCGCCCGGCGAGCGGCTCGCCGATGCCGCAGCAGCACCTTGAGCGCTTCGCTCGCCTGCCACGAGCCGACGATGCCCGCCAGCACGCCGAGCACGCCGCCCTCCGCGCACGTCGGCGCGGCTCTCCAGCGGCGGCGGTTCGGGATACAGGCAGCGATAGCACGGGCCGCCCGCGCCGAAGACGCTGACCTGCCCGTCGAAGCGAAAGATCGACCCGTAGACGTCGGGTCGCTCTTCGAGAATGCACGCGTCGTTGATCGAGTACCGCGTCGGCGAAGCGATCGGTGCAATCGAGCACCACGTCGTACGACCGCACGAGATCGCGCGCGTTGCGCGCGTCGAAGCGCATCGGCAATCGCATCGACGGCGACGAGCGGATTGAGCGCGCGCAGCCGCTCCGCCGCGACCGCCGCTTTGTTCCGCCCGACGTCGGCCGTCGCGAAGATCGTCTGACGCTGCAGGTTCGTCTCGTCGACGACGTCGTCGTCGACGATGCCGATGCGGCCGACGCCCGCCGCGGCGAGATACTGCAGCGCGGGCGAACCGAGGCCGCCGGCGCCGACGACGAGCACGCGCGACGCCGTCAGGCGCTCCTGTCCGGCCAGGCCGACCTCGGGAATCAGCAGGTGGCGGCTGTAGCGCCGCAGCGCGCGCGGGTTCATCGCGTCTCACGCTCGGCGCGTGGCGCTCGTTGAGCCACTCCAGCACCGTCGCCGCGCGAGCGTTCCGCCGGCATAGGTGTGATCGCTGTCGATCGTCTCGAACGACTTCGGTTCCGGCGCGCGATCGTAGAGCTCGCGAACGCTGCTGCGGGCTCACCATGGCGTCGCGGCTGCGCCGCGACGTAGAGCGCCGGACGCCCGGCGAGCCGCGGCAGGAGCTGCGCGTAGCGCGCGTCGATGCCGGCGACCAGCTCGGGCAGCGCGACGCCGACGACGTACGACGAGCGAAAATCGGTCGCGCCGACCTTCTGCAGCGCCTCGAGCGACGTCGGGCGGCCGTAGCCGGTCGCGATCGCGATCGTGCCCGAGATGCCGGTGTCGTAGCGCGGCGCATGAAGATTGCCGTCATTCCGCCCATGCTGTGGCCCATCGTGTAGGCGTCGCCGTCGCCGCGCTCGCGCGCGAAGCGCCGCACGGCGCGACATCGCGTCGATGCAGTCGTCGACGCCGCGCAGCTCGCCGCCGCTCGCGCCGAGTTTGTGTCCGGGAAAGTCGAGGCTGTAGACGCCGAAACCGTGGCTGGCGAGAAACGAGCAGAGAAAATCGAGATTCTGCTTGCTCGACGAGTAGCCGTGTCCGGCGACGAGCGTGACGCCGCGCGGACGGCGCGGCTCGTACCAGAGCACGGCAACGGGATTGTGCGCGCGCGTGCAGACGCGAAAGAGCTCGACGTTGCTCACGCGTCGCGCGTTCGCCTTCCACTCGCGCGTCGACCGTCGGCGTAACGCTCCTTCTTCCAAATCGGCGCGCGGCGTTTGAGTTCGTCGATCGCGTAGCGGCAGGCGTCGAACGCCGCGTCGCGATGCGGCGCCGCCGCGACCACGGCGACGGCAACCTCGCCGACGCCGAGCTCGCCGATGCGGTGGACGATGCGCAAGGCGCAGGTCGCCGAAGCGTTCGCGCGCTTCGCGCGGCGATGCGTCTCGAACTCCGCGATCGGCCATCGGCTCGTGCGCCTCGTACGAGAGCCCGCGACCGAACGGCCGTCGCTCGGCCGTGTCGCGTACGACGCCGGCGAACGTCACGACGCCGCCGTCGCCGCTTCGCGCGAGCTCTCCAACGCGCGCGGGTCGATCGCGTCGCGCGTACGATCGCGTACACCGCACCGCTAGCCGCCGCCGACCGGCGGCAGCAGCGCGAGCTCGTCGCCGTCGCGCAAGCGGCTCCTCGGGCGACGAGACCAGCGCGCCGTTGCGAGCGAAGCGCGTCGAGGCGCGCTGCAGCGGCGAGCGCCGGACAGTCGCGAGCCAGGGCGTCCCAGGCGTCGCCGGCGCGCGCATTCGCCGGCAATTCGAGGCCGGCTCGGCTTGCCCGAGCGCCTCGCGCAAGTGAGCGAAGGCGAGCACTCGAATTTGCATGAGATCTCCCATTCAACGGGTACGGTGCCGATTCGTACCGAAGCGCGCGCAGGGATTTAACGATGATACGAATGCCGGCGATGCTCGTCGCCTTGGCGGCCTTGGCCGCCCCAGTCGTCTCCAGCGCCGCGACGCCGTGCACGCAGGAGACGCTCACCGTCGAGGCACGCCCGTAACGATCGGCTACTGCATTGCCGGAACGCCCCGGCGCACCGGGAGCGAAGAGCTGATCGTGCCGGTCGCCGCGACCTACTGCGGCGCGCGGCGGCGGCTCGTTTGCGCGCAGCGAGGAGCTGCACTTTTTGGCCGGCGAGGGCGTCTCGCGCGTCATCGAAAGCCTGGACCTCACCAACCTGGGGCTGAGCGGGACGCTGCACCTGACGCTGGCCTACGCCCACAGCGTCGTCCGGATCGAGGGGGCCCTCCTGACCCCGGGCGCCATTACGATTAAGTGAGCCGGCCGCCCCGGTCGCCCAAGCGCAACCCAATTGGGGTCCACCGGACTTTAGGGAAGTCGTATGCGCCGGCGCTACATTGCCTTCAGCAGTTCCAAGATCCCCGACGGCTGTCGATAGAGGAGATCGTTCTTTTCCCTATGCCCTGTACGGCGACCATTCCGAATCTCACGGCTCGCGAGCAAGCGCACCACCTTTACGAAGCGATACCGCCCGGTCTCTTCCGGGTCGCCGACGAAAACGAACGTATCGCCTGGCGCGTCAGCCCCGAGCCGTTTGCATTGTCGCCGCAGCAGGTCGCCGCGATCGAACGGCTTGGGACTCGACCTCCTCGCTTTCTATCGCGCGCTGAACAATCTCTACAATCGCAGCGTGCGCGGAACCGCGCCGGCCTTCATCGCCGAGTACCTCGATCGCGGCAAGCCCGAGCAAATCGTCAAGCTCGCGCGCCAAAACCGCTTCAAGCAAGAGCTGCCCGGCGTCATCCGTCCGGACCTCATCGTCACCGCAGACGGCTTTGCCGCGACCGAACTCGACAGCATTCCCGGCGGCATGGGCTTCGTCGGCGCGATGACCGAGGCGTACTGCCAGCTTGGCATCGAGAGCGTCGGCGGCGCCGACGGCATCCCGCGTGGCTTCGCCGCGATGCTGCGCGTACGCGACCGGCGCGAGCATCCCGACCGTCGCGATCGTCGTCTCGGACGAGTCGGCCGACTATCGCAACGAGATGGAGTGGCTCGCCGACGCGCTGCGGCGCCTCAACCTCGCCGACGCGTGGCTGCGTCGCCCGCAAGAGGTCATCTTCACCGAAGAAGGGCTCTTCATCCGCCACGAGGACGGGCGCGAGGCGCGTCTCGACGCGCTCTACCGCAACTTCGAGCTCTTCGATCTCTTCAACGTCCCCAAGCAAGAGCTGATGCTCTACGCGGCGCGGCACAATCGCGTCAAGATGACGCCGCCGCCGAAGGCGACGCTCGAAGAGAAGCTTGCGTTCGCGCTCTTCCATCACCACGCGCTGGCGCCGCTCTGGCGACCGAGCTCGGCGACGAGACCTTCGAGCGGCTGCAGCATCTCTTCCCGAAGACGTGGGTGATCGATCCGCGTCCGCTGCCGCCGCAGGCGGTCATCGTCGGGCTGCGAAGCCGGCGGTGCGCCGATCACCGATTTCCGCCAGCTGACCGCGCTACCGAAGAGCGAGCGCGCCTACGTCGTGAAGCCGTCGGGCTTCTCGCCGCTGGCCTGGGGCTCGCGCGGCGTCAAGATCGCCGACGATCTTACGCGCGAAGAGTGGACGGCCACCATCGACACCGCGCTGGCCGACTTCGACCGCACGCCGTGGATCCTCCAGCGCTTTCACAAAGGCAAGCGCGTGCGTCAAAGCTACTTCGATCGCGAACGCGACGAGATTCGTCAGTACGACGGCCGCGTGCGACTCTGTCCGTACTACTTCGTCACCGGCGAAGAGAGCGTGCACGCTCGGCGGCATTCTCGCCACGATCGCGCCGGCCGACAAGCGCCTCATTCACGGCATGACCGACGCGGTAATGACGTCGTCGATCCAGCGCGAAGTGCCGGCGTAGCTCGCTAGCGTGCGTCGGATCGTGTTGCTGCGCCACGGCGCGACCGCGCGCAACGTCGGACGGACGCTTCTTATCCGACGACGACCCGCCGCTTAAGCGACGCGGGCCGCGCCGCATGCCGCAGCGTCGCCGAGGCGTTGGCCTCATCTCGCTTCGGCGCTGTCTTCGTCAGCCCGATGCGGCGCACGTTGGAGACGCGCGAGATCGTCGCGCCGGCGATTCCCTTCGAGATGGACGACGAGTTGCGCGAGGTCGACTTCGGATCGTGGGAAGGCAAGACGCTGGAATGGCTCGAGCACAACGACGCCGCGATCTGCTCGCGCTCGCCGGCGCGATCCGGTGCGATTTCGGCCGCCCGGCGGTGAAAGCTTCGAAGACGCCGCGGCGCGGCTGCGCGCCGTCGCGGAACGGTTGCCGGCGGACGGCAACGTGCTGATGATCGGTCACCGCGTGACGCTTGGGCGTGCTGGAGCGGATGCTTCGCAGACTTGCCGCTCGATTCGCAAAATTCGTGAGCCGATGGAGCCGCCGGAGTTTAGGATCGTTGCCGGGTAAGAACCGCGTTCTGCGACGGAACGACGATCTGGTCGGGCACCATCGTCGACCGGATCGTACCAAATCGTTACCGCGATCGGACGGTCGATCGAGAAGTAGCGCGTCGTGCGCGGGAACGCCGGCCGGGCGCGCGGGCGCGCCGGCCGCGGCCGTCGTCAGTGAATGCGTCTTCGCCGCTCGTCGGCGTGATCCACGTCACCGACGAATCCTTCCACGAGTTCGAGCTGTGCGGGAAGCACGAAGAGTCCGGCCAGCAAACCGGGCTCGATGACGACGAAGTGACGCGTGTTCGGGCCGAGCGCCACCTGCTGCGGCTCGGTGTTGAACGCGCCCGACGACGGTGGCCGACGTCGGCGTGAGCGCGACGCTGACGCTCGGACTCTGGCCCGGCAGTGCTATAGTGACCGGCGTAGTTCGTCGGCGCGAGATCCGGCCCGAGCACGAGCGACGCGGTCGCCGCCAGCTGCATGCCGGCGATCGAGGCCGTCGAGTTCTCGTTGACCGTCCGCGAGTCGTCGCCGCTGGCTACGCTGACCGACCACGATCCGATCGGCTGCCCGCCCATCGAGGCGGCGTAGCGATAGGTTCCGGGCGCCGGAAAGACGGCGCCGAGCGCCGCGAGGACGCATCGCCGCAAGCATCGCTACGACACGAGCGCCCGCGTCGGGGCGACCTTCTTCAGCGTTTCGAACACCACATCGATCTCCTCCGCGGTGTTATATCCGTGCGGCGAGATTCGAATCCCCGTGCCGCGAGCCGTCGTCACGATGCCCGCCCGCTCCAGCGCTTGCCCGAGCTCGATGCTGTCGCGGCCGGGCAGGTCGAACGTCACGATGCCCGAGGAGGTGCCCTCGCCGCGCCGCGTCGACACCTCGGCTCCCAAGCCGCCTCAGGCCTTCGCAGAGCCGGTCGGTCAGAGCCGAGACGTGGCGCGCGACCGCTTCCTGCCCGCTGCGCTCGATGAGATCGACCGCGCAGACGAACGAAAGCGTCGCCGAGCAGATTCGGCGTGCCGCCTTCGAGCCGCATCGCGTCGTCCGTGAACGGCTGCTCGTAGTTGTGAAAATCCCACATGTCGCGCATCGAACGCCAGCCCGGGCGTCGCGATTTCCAGCCGCTCGCGCAGGCTCGGGGCGACGTAGAGCATCGCGATCGCCGTGCAGACCGAGCATCCACTTCGCCGCGCCGGCGTACAGCGCGTCGACCCCCAGCGACTTCACGTCGACCGGGAACACGCCCAAGCCCTGCATCGCATCCACGCAGAGCAGCGCGCTCGCGTCGTGCGCCGCAGCGGCGAGACCGGCGAGGTCGTGACGGTAGCCGTCGGCGTACGATATCCAGGACACTGCGACCAGACGGGTGCGCGGCGAGATCTCTCTGCGCAGCGCGTCGGGCGTCAACCGTTCGGTGTGCGTCGGAAGCAGTCGCACGTCGACGCCGCGGCGCCGCAGCGCGAGCCACGGAATCGCGTTGGCCGGAAATTCGTTGTCGCAGAGCAGCACCTCGTCGCCGGGGCGCCAGTCGAGGCCGCCCGCGACCGCGTTGGCGGCGGCGCTCGTGTTGGTCAGTAGCGCGATGTCGGCGCCGGACGCGCCGACGAAGCCGCCGATCCGGTCGCGGTACTCCGGCATGCGCTGATCGTACGGAAACGTGCCGCGCACGCCGTCGTCGGCCTGCGCGCGCACGAACCTCTCGATGCGCAGCGACCGACGACGACGGCAAGACGCCGGCCGACGCGTGATTGAGATAGACGTGACCGCCGGGTGACGGCGAACTCCGACCGAGGGAGCGGGGTGCTCACTCGGCGCCGATCATGTCCTTCGTATGCCAGGCGATGTTGCCGGCGCGATCGCCGACGCGTTCGAGCGACGCCAGCACGAACAGATAGCGCGTTCCGGGGCGGACGATCTCCGGGATCGCCGCGCATCTCCTCTTGCAGCAGCTTGATGCTGCGCTTATAGAGCTTGTCGACCTCGTCGTCGCGATCGATCACGTCGCTCGCGAGCCGCGCGTCGCGCTCGGTATACGCGCGCATCGCGTCGAGCAGCATCGCGTGCGCGACGCTCGCGATGCGGTCGATCTCGACCCGCTGCGGCCGCATCGGCTGATCGGAGAGTTTGATGGCGTTCTTGGAGATGTCGACCGCGTAGTCGCCGACGCGTTCGAGGTCGGTCGCGATCTCGAGCATCGCCGCGATCTCGCGCAGCTCGCCCGGCGACCGGCTGCTGGCGCCAGATCAACTCGATGCAGTGGGCCTCGACGCGGCGCCGCAGGTCGTCGACCACGTCGTCGCCCGCCACGACCCGCGCCCCCGCGGATGCGTCGCGCTTGTCGAGCGCGTCGACCGCGACGCGAATCGCGTCGCCGACCAACGCACCGAGCCGCACGACGTCGAGCCGCGTTGCCTCTAATGCCTCGTGATACGCCGTCCGAACTGCCACCTTCGCCTACCCGCGCTAGTATAAGTCAAAGGGCACTTCCCCGCAACGCGACGAAGGAACCTGCAGCCTTTATCTAATCATAAGATTCCCATATATGCAATTCGAAGACATCCTCGTGACGATCGAAGAGCCGATCGCCGTCGTCACGTTCAACCGGCCCGCGGTGCTCAACGCGCTGCGCACGAACCTGCTCAAGGAGCTTTCGCACGCGCTCGCGGAGCTCGAGCGCACCGACGCCGTTCGCGCAATCGTCGTGACGGGCGCCGGCGAAAAGGCGTTCGCCGCCGGCGCCGACATCGGCGAGCTCAACGCTTTGGCATCGGCCGGTTCGGGAGCAGCGCAAGCGCGTAGCGGACAGGCCCTTACCCGACAGATCGAGCGTCTGAGCAAGCCGGTCGTCATGGCGATCAACGGCTTCGCGCTCGGCGGCGGCTGCGAGATCGCGATGGCGGGCGACGTTCTGATCGCGAGCGAGAACGCCAAATTCGGCCAGCCCGAAGTCAATCTCGGACTCATTCCGGGCTATGGCGGAACTCGCAGCGGACGACGCGTCGCGTCGGCCAGGGCATGGCCGCGTATCTGTGTCTGACCGGCGAGATCATCGACGCGGACGAAGCGCTGCGGATCGGCTTGGTTCAAAAGGTGGTACCCGCCGCGGATCTCATGAACGAGGCGAAGCGCATCGCGACGCTCGATCGCATCGAAGGCGCCGCTCGCGATCGCCGCGTGCAAACGCACGATCAACAACGGCGCGCATCTCTCGATGGACGACGCGCTCGAACTCGAGGCGCTGGAGTTCGGCACGCTCGTCGACACCGAAGACATCAGAGAAGGCACGGGAGCCTTTCTCGAAAAGCGCAAGCCGAGCTGGAAGGGCCGCTAAAGGCTGCGCTGTCTCCGCGTTGCTCATCGCGAGCCCGATCGCGGGATTGAGGCCCTCCCACGTGGCTCGGATGTGACCCGCTGGAGTCGATGACGACGATCGTCGGAAAGCCGCGCACGCCGAAGAGCGCGCGCGCGCTGCTGGCGGGATCGAGTGCGACCTCTTCCAGACGAGTAACGCCGGGCGAATGCCGCCGCAACGCTTGCGCGGCTTCGCCGACGTCGACGGACACGACGATCGCGCCGGGATGGCGCGCGCCCACCCGTAACCAACGGCAGCTCGATCTTGCACGGCTCGCACCAGCTCGCGTAGAAGTCGAGGAATAGCGACGCTGCCCGCGATGATCGGCGACGCGAAACGTACCGCCGTCGAGGCGATCGATAGACGGCGTGCGGCGCCGGATGTACTCCGGCCGCGCTAAACGAGCGCGGCGCGATGAAGATCTTCCAAAGCGCGAACGCGATCGCGGCGCAGCGCGTCCCAGATCGCGAGCGCAAGAACGGTTTTCGAGGCGCTACTCCGCACGAAAGACGGCTGCGATGCCTTGGCCTCCGCCGATGCACGCCGACGCCACGCCGTAGCCGCCGCCGCGCTCGGCGCAGCTCGTGAAGCGTCGTGATCGCCAGGCGCGCGCCCGAGGCGCCGAGCGGATGGCCGAGCGCGATCGCGCCGCCGTGCGGATTGAGCGCGTCTCGCCGTCGATGCTGCCATCTCGCGCAGACACGCGAGCACTTGCGGCGCAAACGCTTCGTTGATCTCGAGCACGGCCAGGTCGCGCGCGCCGACGCCGGCGCGCTTCGAGCGCGTTCGGAATCGAAAACGCCGGGCCGATGCCCATGATCGCCGGGTCGACGCCGACGACGCTCGCCGACACGAGCCGCCCCATCCACTGTAACCCGTCGGCTTCGCGCGCCTGCTTGCGCGTCGTCAGCACGACGGCGGCGGCGCCGTCGGTGATGCCGCTCGCGTTCCCGGGCGTCACCACGCCGTCTTTCGACGAAGCGCGCCGGCCAGTTTCCCGAGCTTCTCCATCGTGAGACCCGTGCGCGGTCCCTCGTCCTTTTCGACCAGCGTCGTCGCGCCTTTCGGGCCGGGAACCTCGACGGGCACGATCTCTTCCGCGAAGTATCCGCTGCTTTGCGCCTGCAAGCGCGCGCTCTTGACTCGCGAGCGCGAACTCGTCGCACTCCTCGCGCGAGACGCCGTACTTCTTCGCGAGATTCTCGGCGGTGATCGCCATCGGCGTGTTGCCGTACGAGTCGATCGAGCGCGGTCCACAGCGAATCCTCGAACGCGACGTTCTGGCCCAGATGAAACCCCTTGCGCGCGCCGCGCACGACGTGCGGCGCCTGGCTCATGTTCTCCGCGCCGCCGGCGAGCGCGTACGTCGCGCTGCCGAGCGCGAGCGATTGCGCGGCGGAGAGAATCGCCTGAAGGCCGGAGCCGCAGAGCCGGTTCACGGTGAGCGCGGGGACGCCGATCGGCAAGCCGGCGCGCAAGCCGACGTGACGGGCCAGATAGATCGCGTCGGCGCTCGTCTGAATGACGTTGCCGAAAACGACCTCGTCGATCGACCTCGCGTGCGACGCCGCTGCGTTCGATCGCCGCCTCCGCGGCCGCGACGGCGAGATCGGTGGCGGTGAGGCCGGACAGGGCTCCGCCGAGATTGCCGAACGGGGTGCGAGCACCGGCCAGGACCACGATGTCCGTATCTTTGAATGCAATGCTCATATCGACGCGACGTATTCCCCGCGCGCGTGCTCGCGCTCCCGGCAGGCGCCGCCGCGCGCCGTCCCTAAGACGGCTCGTATGCCCATCAATAGAACCGGCGGCGGTTACGCTCGATGCCCGGTCGCTGGCACCCGCGACCAAGACGGAACAGATCGTCGAGGCGTTCGATAAGCTCCCGATCGGCAGCGCGGTGGAGATCAACGAGGAGACCGACCCGCGCGCCCTGCGCAACGAGATGGCGCAGCTGCGGCCCGGGCGGTTCTCGTGGGACGCCCGCAATCTTGGCGGCAACCGCTGGACGATTCGCCTGGAGCGCATCGACGAGAACGCCGAGCGGCGAGGCGCTGCTGACGCACGTCACGGCCTTCACGCAGGCGAAGTCGAGCACCCTCAAAGATCTCGCCGCCCAGATGAGCGAACGCAGTTACCGCTCGGGCGAGACGATCTTCGACGAAGGCGAAATGTGGCCGTACCTTGGCATCGTCAAGAGCGGGAAGATCATCTACACCCTGCTCTCCCCCGACGGAAAGACGCACACCATCGGCGAGCGGCTGACGCACGACACGCTCAACGAGAGCGGCACGTTCGACGGCGGCGGCGCGACGACGCGCGCCGAAGCACTGACCGATGCCACGATCGTCACGCTCCCGAGCGAGGCCCTGATTCACGCGGCGCGCAACGATGCCGAACTCGCGCTCGGATTCCTGATCGCTTCGTCCCAGGCTCGTCGCCGGTCGATCGACACCATCGCCGATCTAGCGTTCGCGCACGTGTTGCAGCGCGTCGCCAAGTTTCTTCTCGGCTACGCGCGCACGTCGGTAGGGATGGCGCGCGGCCTGCCGGGCGTCGAGAACCTGTCGCAGGCGCAGATCGCCGCGGCCGCCGGCACCGTGCGCGACATGGCGGCACGCGCCCTGCTCCGGCTGAAGACGGCCGGAGCTTTAGAACTCGATCGCGGGCGCGTTCGGGCTATCGACCGCGCCCGCCTCGAGGCGTTTGCGCACAACGTGCAAGCGCCGCCGGTTTAAGGAGCTTCGCTAGATCCGGTAGACGCTCGCCGTCGCGTTCGGATCGACCAGTGCCGGATGGACGCGCGGTCCGCTGCACATCACGGTGTCGTGTCCGATCTCGATCTTCATTCGCGCGACTTCGCCGCCCATCACGTCATCCAGCGCGCAGCCTTGCACCTTTCCGGGCAGGCGCGCCATGATGACGTACCGTCCCGGTTCGAGCGTGATGTCGCTGAAAAAGCCGCGGCCATTCGCTTGGAGCGTCATCAGATGATTCGGCCCCTTGTCGACGTAGGGGGCGCGGTAGTAGTACAGGGTCGCGTGCGGGATCGGCTGCCCCGTATGCGCATCGACCACGGTTCCGGAAATTCCGCCGAGCTGGTCGGCGAGCGCGACGGCCCCCAGCGAGCCGGCGAGCGCGAGCACGATTGCTATCTGCTTCATCCCTCGGTTATTCCCGGGGACGGGCGTTCCTAGACCGATTCGAGGGTCGCCGTCTCCTCGGCCGCCGCGGTCTGCGCGTCGAAGGCCGCCCGCTTGCTCTTCGCGGCCGCTTCGGCCAGCGGTTGACTCGCGGCCGGCTTGGGACGCTCGAGTAGATCGCGGCCTTTGCGAACGGCGCCCAGGGCCCCGCCGAGCCGCGATTCCATCTCGCCGAGCACGTCGCGGGCGTAACGGTCGGCGCCCTCGCGGACGGCCTTCGCGCGTTCCTCGGCCTCGCGCAAGACGACGTCGGCCGTCGTCCGGGCGCGCTGCACGATCTCGTTCTCGTCGACCAACACGTCGTGCTTGCTGGCGGCCTCGTCGACGATCGCCTGGGCCTTCTCGGCGGCGGCGCGCAGCATGCGCTCGTGATCCTTGGCGATGACTTTGGCGCGCCCGACCTCCTCGGGCAACGACGCGCGAATCTTCTCGAGCAGCTCGAGCAGGCGCTCCTCGGAGAGGATCCGATAACCGGCGGGCAGCCACGTCCCTTCGTGAACGTAGGCCTCGAGTTTGTCCAGCACGCGATAGACCGACATTCCTACCTCCGTTGCAAGTTAGTGCGTTTCTCCGCCATCATGCGGAGCACCGGCTCGGGGACCAGCGCGGCGACGTCGCCGCCCAGAAAGAATACCTCTTTGACCAGGCTCGAGCTCACGAACGAATACTTCTGGTCGGACATGAGAAACAGCGTATCCACGTCGGAGAGCGAGCGGTTCATCAGCGCGGCCGACATCTCGCTCTCGAAGTCCGAAACGACTCGCAGCCCCTTGACGATGACGTCGGCCTGGGCGCTGCGGACGTAGTCGGCGAGCAGCCCTCGAAAATGCTCGACGCGCACGTTCGGCAGCGCGGCGACGCTGGCTTTGAGCATCTCCTCCCGCTCCTCGAGCGAGAACATGGGCGCTCGCTTCTGCGGGTTGACGACGATCGCAACCAGGAGCTCTCCGAAGCATCGCGCGGCGCGCTCGATTACGTCGAGATGGCCGTGCGTCGGCGGATCGAACGACCCCGGATACACGGCGCGCGTGGCGCGCGTCGGCTTACCGTTCGTCAAGATTCCGGCGACAGGAAGGCGAGGGCGACATCGCCATAGACTTCTTCGCGCGACGAACGATACCCGGGTATGTCGGGCAGGATGCGCTTGGCCGCGTGCTCGTACACCACGAGCGGCATCCGGAGCCAACAGGTTACGCTCGCGCATGAGCCGGAACAGTTGCAAGCGGCACGGGGTCGGCGTACGGCGGGTCGAGATAGACGATATCGAACGGGCCCTCGAGCCGGTAGAGCGCGCGCTCGGCCGGTGCAGGAAAGACCGTCAGCACGTCGTCGACGCCGAGATCCTTTGCCGCCTCTTCGATCGCGTGCGCGATGTCGCGCTGCGCTTCGACGGCCACCACGCGCGCGGCGCCGCGCGACGCGGCCTCGAAGCCGATCGCTCCCGTGCCGGCAAAGAGATCGAGCACGCTCGCGCCCTCCAGGCGCTGCATCAAAATCGAGAACAACGACTCCTTGACGCGGCCCGGCGTCGGCCGCACGTTCGGACCCTTCGGCGAGCGCAGCTTGCGACTGCCCAGCGACCCGCCGGTGATGCGCGGCATCGCTAAAACTCCCTCGGCCCCAGGGGTGTGACGACGGGGCGCAGCCAGGCGTCGTCGCCGAGCCACTCGTCGCGGACGGTCGAGTACGGCACGGTGCCGTACGAGAGCAGCCGGTCGTGGAATCCGCGCAGCGAAAAGGCTGCGGCCTCGCGATCGTGCACGAGTCCCAGCAGCGTCTCGATCTGGATCTTGCCGATGAGATAGTCGATCGCCTGACCCGGACCCATCGCGAAACGCGTCGCCTCACCGCGCGCGGTAACGTAGTCGATGCCGGCGTTCTTCTGAAAGTACGCGATCGCTTGCGGCAGCGTCATCGCTCCCGTCGCCAGTCCGACGTCGACGCCGACTCGCGTCGCGCGGTGGCGCATCAGGTGAATCACCTGTTGCCGCGCGCCGGGATCGTCGTCGTAAAGGCCCTGGCGCATCAGCATCTCCTCGCCGTAAAACGCCCAGCCTTCGGCGAACACCTCGTCGGAGTGCACGTGGCGCACGAAATCCGGATTGTGGTACGCCTCGCTCAACTGCAGGAAGTGTCCGGGGATGCCCTCGTGTCCGAGCAGCGGCAACACCGACTGGCGCGCCTGTTGCACGAAGAAGCTCTGATTCTGCGGGCTGAAATCGGGAACGAAGTAGAAGCCCGCCGGGTCGGTCGAGAACATTGGCGGCGCGTTCATGAAGCCGCCGGGATACGTCGCGGCCAGCGCCTTCGGCACCTCGACGATGTGAAACGGCCCGATGTACGACGGAATGTCGACGATCGCGCGCGCGTCGATGAACGAGATTATCTTCGCGAGGCTCCGCTCGTAATACGCCAAGAACTCGGCCTTCGATCCGAACGTCGGGGCCGGCGACGGCGAGGGTTCGTGCGCGTCGCGATTCGCTTCCCACGCTTGCAGCGCGCGGTCGCGCGCGAGCTCCACGCGGCCGATCGCGGCGACTTGGCTGGAATCGTAGGGCAGCAGCAACACTCGGCGGAGATACCAGTCGTACTCCTTCCGGCCGACCGCGAATCCGCCGGCGTGGAACCGCGGCATCCGCGCGTCGAGCCACGCCCGGTAGGCGTGCAGCGCACGCAGCGCGGTGCCCTGCGCCTGCGCCAAGTCCGCGCGCGTCGCCGGCGAGGTGTCGGCGGCGATCTCGTTCAGGCTGGTCGTGTAGAGAGAGTCGCCGTCGCGGACGTCCTCCGATGCGATCTGCGCGAACTCGCGCACCGTATCGGTGAGGTTCGCTTTGCCCTGTTCGAGCACGCGCGGACAGGCGCGCAACCGCGCGATCGCGGACCGGACGCGCACCTCGTCGCTGGCGTACTGGCGCTTCACGATCGAGAAGATGCCGTTGCTGCACTCGCCCTCGTACAGGCTCGGATTCCGCAGCGAGGCCGCGCAGGACCGCGCGGCTCCACCAATCGCCCTCGAGGTCGGCGCGGATCAGCAGATAATCCACGCGCGCGTGCGCGTCGGCGCCCGCGGGCGGCTGCAGCGCCGCCAGCTGGTTGCGAAACGCGCGGAGCTTCGTCAGCTGCGCGGCCTGCGCCGCAGGGGAGTAGTCGGCGAGGCGGCCGTCATACGTGTGAACGCCGGCGTCGGTCGCGCTCGCCGGGCTCTGTTCGAACGACCAGAACGTGTAGCTGCGATCGAGATCGATCAGCCGCTGCTGGTAGCCGGACGGCGGCGCCGCCGCGCAGAGCGTCGCGCACGCCGCGACCAAAAGAGCGAGCCGCGTCTTCACGAGACGCGCTCCGGAGCGGGCAGCAGCGCAAGCAATTCGGCGAACTCGACGATCGTGTGGTTCGGCGGCGCGATCTCCGGCGGGTACTCCTTCGACTCCCAATTCAGCCACACGGTTCGCATTCCGGCCGCTCGCGCGCCGGCGACGTCGCAGTGCGGATCGTCGCCGACGTACCACGTCTGCCGAGGTTCCGTACCCAGCGTCTCCAGCAGCGCCTCGAACGCGCGCGGCGCCGGCTTCTGCTCCCCGATGTCGCTGCTGACGAGCACCGGACCCCGAAAGCCGCTCTGCTCCGCTTTGCGGAGTTGGAGCGGGTTCCAGCCGTTGCTGAGGATCGCGATCGCGATGCCGCGGTCGAGCAATGCGTGCAGCGTGGGGCGCACGTTGGGAAGCGGAACGAGGAACTCGTCGACCATCGCCACCGCGTTGGATCTGAAGAACTCAACGTGACGATCCGCCGGCGCGATTCCGTGGTCGGCGACGAAGCGGCGCACGGCGTCGTCGATCGGGAACTCGCCGTCGCGCTGCCGCGCCAGCAGCTCGTCGACGGCCCGGATCTCGTCGGCGAGCGTCCCGCATGTGCGTCCGCCCTCCACTAAGACAAGCTCGAGGAGCCTGCAGCAGAGCGACCCGCTCCAGGCGGTTGTCGATCGCGAGGGTATGGTCGAGATCGAAACCGATCCCGCGGACGATCTCGGGCATGGCAACCGCTATTCGCGTTGCTGCCCCGTAACCCTCACGACGAAAGCAGCAGCGCGCGCGTGCTCGGTGTCGACTCGAGCGCCGAGCGCAGCCCCGCGTGCTCGGGCCGCTCCAGGCGCGGATCGGCTCGCACGATGGCTTCGGCGGCCACTTTCGCGGCGCGGTAGACGTCGACGTCGCGCAGCAAGTCGCCGAGCCGAATCTCGGCCGCTCCAGATTGCGCCGTGCCGGCCAGCGCGCCCGGACCGCGCATCCGCAGGTCCTCATCGGCAATCTTGAAGCCGTCCGTGCAATCGGTGAGGATCTCGAGCCGCTCGCGCTCGCCGGCATCGTCGGGATAGACCAGAATGCAGTACGACTTGGCCGCTCCCCGGCCGACACGGCCGCGCAGCTGGTGCAGCTGAGCGAGACCGTAGCGCTGCGCGTCGAGCACGACCATCGTGGTGGCGTTGGCGACGTCGACGCCGACCTCGACGACCGTTGTGGAGACGAGAACGTCGAGCTCGCCGCGCACGAAACGCGCCATGATGGCCTCCTTCTCGCGCGGCGCGAGCCGGCCGTGCAGCAGCCCAAGCCGCAAGTCGGCGAACACGTCGCGGCGCAGGCGCTCCTCCTCCGCGACGACGCTGGTCAGTCCGCCCTCTCCTTCTTCGATCGCAGGAGCAACGACGTAGGCCTGGTGCCCGCGCGCGACCATCCGGCGAACGAATTCATACGCCTCATCGAGCCGGCTGACGCGGACCGCGAACGTATCGATCGGCGTGCGCCCCGGCGGTAACTCGTCGATGACGGAGAGATCCAGGTCGGCGTAGACCGACTGCGCGAGCGTACGCGGAATCGGCGTGGCCGTCATGTGCAGCGTATGCGGTGAGGCGCCCTTTGCGCGAAGCCGGGCGCGCTGTTCGACGCCGAAGCGATGCTGTTCGTCGATGATCGTGAGGCCGAGCCGGTCGAAGTCGACGCCTTCTGTCAGGAGAGCGTGCGTTCCGACGGCGACGGCCGCCTCGCCGCCCGCGAGCTTGGCGACCGCGGCGGCACGCGACCGCGCGGACTGGCTGCCGAAGACCGCCTCGAGCCCGATGCCGAACGGCAAGAGCAGCGGCGCGAGTTTGCTTGCGTGCTGCCACGCGAGCAGCTCGGTGGGCGCCATAAGCGCCGACTGCATTCCATTGCCTGCGGCGAGCACGACCGCCGCCGCGGCGACCAGCGTCTTGCCGCTGCCGACGTCGCCTTGCAGCAAGCGGTTCATCGGAACGTCGCGGGTCATGTCGTTCCAGATCTCGCGGATGACTCGCCGCTGCGCGTCCGTCGGCGCGAACGGCAGGCTCGACTCGAAGCGGTCGAGCAGATCCGCCGGAACCCGCAGCGCTCGCGCGGCGTGGTCGCTCTCGCGGGCGGCGCGGCGCAGCTGCGCCGCCGCGGCCAACGTAAGAAACTCCGCGAAGACGAAACGCTCCCGCGCGCGTTCCGCCTCGGCGGGATCGCGCGGTGCGTGCACCGCCTGATAGGCGTCGATCACCGAACCGTAGCCGCGTGCGCGGGCGAGCGGGTCCGGCACCGTGTCGGGAGGCGCGAAGCCGAGCAATCGCGGCAGGTTCTTCCTCACCACCGCGGCGATCTTGCGGCTCGCCAGCTCTTTGCTGGCGGGATAGATCGGCACCAGCTCGCCGCGATGCTCCTCACCTTCCGCCAGCTGCGCGTAGTGCGACACCGCAATCGTCGGGCCGGAGAACGTGCGCTCGACGCGCCCGCGCACGAAGAGCCGCATGCCCTCGCGGAAGCGGCCATAGACGTAGCGGTTGCGCCCGATCCACTTCGCAACGAAGGCGTCACCCGCGTCGTCGGTCAAGCGAAGCTCGACGATTTCCAAGCCACGCACGCGCCGCTCCTTGACCGCCGCGACGCGGCCCACCGCGTTCTCCTCTCCGCCCGTCTCGCCCAAGCGCGCGGCGGGCGTGGGAAAGCGCAAGTCATCGTAGCGATGCGGCAGATGGTCGAGCAGCGCCTCGGCGGTTGCGATGCCGAGACCGCGAAACAACGGCGCCGTCTTCGGGCCGACGCCGACCAGGTCGGCAACGTCGTGCACCTCGCGCGCGATCATTCGGCGCTGACGCTCGAGCGCCGCAGCGCGGCGTACGCCTCGCGCACGTGCCGCGTGTCGACGCCGTAGCGCTCGCCCAGCTCGCACACGGCTCCGAGGATCGGATCGACTTCCAGCGCTCGGCCGAGCTCGACGTCCTGCAGCATCGACGTCTTGACGTTGTCGAGCCGGGCCGCATACGCGATGCGTGCGTCCACGTCGACGTCGCCGACGACGCCCATGGCCTGCCCGACGTGCAGCGCCTCGGTCATCAAACGCCGGACCTGTTCTCGAGCTTGGGCGTCTTCCAGCATCGGCCGTATGCGCAATCCGCGCAAGGCGCTGACGGCATTCAGGCCCACGTTATTGACGAGCTTGAGCCACACGGTGGCGCGGACGTCGGCGTCGGCTTCGGGCGCCAGGCCGGCCCCGCGCAGAATATCGACCAGCGACGCGACGCGCTCCCCCGCTCCGCCCCCAGGATCGCCGAACACATACCGAAGGCCGCCGCTCTGCCGGACGTAACCGGGCTCGACGACCTTTCCAGACACGTGCACGACCGAGCCGACGATCTGAGAGTCTGCAAAGAGAGCGCCAATCGCTCCGCCCGGATCGACGCTGTCGAGGGGCGGCTCACGCACGAACCAAAACGGCAGGCCGTTCTGCATGGTGACGATCGACGTCGCCGTTCCGGCGTACGGCGCGAGCATGTCGCGCAGAGCGGGCCACTGGTGTGCCTTGAACGTGAGCAAGAGAAAGTCGAAGCGAGCGCCGGCCGTGCGCAGGTCCTCGGTCACATCGAAGCGTGCGGTAAACTCGCCGAGGTCGCTCTGCACGCGCAAGCCCGAGCGCTGCATCGCGGCCGCGTGTTCGCCGCGCGCGACGGCGACCACGGAAACGCCCGCGCGCGCGAGCGCGGCGGCCAGGAAGCCGCCGATCGCCCCGGCGCCGACGATTGCGATGCGCGTCATCCGAAGAAACTGGAGGCGACGGGCAGATTCGAACTGCCGAATGGGGCTTTTGCAGAGCCCTGCCTTACCACTTGGCTACGTCGCCGTTGGAGCGGGTAGTGGGAATCGAACCCACGCATCAACCTTGGGAAGGTCGCAGGCTACCATTACATCATACCCGCCCAGAGCGACCCTTCCGGTTCGAGCATCCCCATACCCCGTCCTACAACCCCGCTAAGGCGCGTCGAGTTCTGCCTTGCGGCTCAACCCGGCGGAATGACGCTGATCGCCCGCGCCAGGACGATGGCGATGGTAATGAGCGAGATCAGCGCTTCGGCGCCCATCAGCCCTTTCGCCCAACGGCTGAGCGGCAGCACGTCGGCGGGGCTAAACGCGGTCGCGGTGGTAAACGCGAGATAAAGGTAGTCGAGGAACTGCGGCTTCCACCTGGGATCGATGCACGTCGAGAGGCCGCCGCTCGCGATCGTCAGCTGCATCTGAGGAAACAGGAAGTCGGCGTTGCGAAACTCGGTCGCCGCATTCGCGTGCGCGCGAGCGTCGGGCCCGTCGCCGTCGAGCTCCCAAAACCAAAGCGCGAAGACGAAGATGTTCGTAAACCAGATCTGCGCGCCGGTGCGCAGCAGGATTCCCGGCACGTGCATCGCGGCCTGTTCGGGCCGAAAGAAACCGCGCGATCAGCAGCAGCACCGACGCGAGGTTGAAGAAATTGACGATGACGATGAGGAGGATGCTCCAGAAACGCGTGCGGCGCGTCTCCCGATGCCGCCGCGGAACGAAGATCGAGAGCGGTGCCAGGATGATGAGAACCGTCAGCGGCGCGGCCCAGATCGGCCCGATCGTAAGCCGCGGCGGAAGCGTGATGTAGAGCAGCATCGCCGCGAGCACCGCCACCGAAGCGTGCCAGCGCGGCTCGTGACGCGGAAGCGCAGTCGGCCTCTCCATCCGCGTCCACCGTTCGCTGGCTTGCCCGCGCAACCCGCTGCGCTGGGGAAGCATTATGGAGCGCATGCCTACCGATTTTCGCGACGAAAAGACCTTTCCGCGCCGCGGGCGCGAGGCCATCGGCGAAGCCCTCTGGCTGCTTCGCGTCTCCGACAAGGGCCGCGCGTCGGCCGCCGGAACGATCCACGACTACATCTACCCATGCCCGATGGACTTGGGCATGCTCGAACGCTGGGGCATCGCACCGGCAGAGTTTGACGAAGCGCTTCGTCGCCACGAAAACGACGAGCAATTGCATGCGTGGTTCAAGGAACGCGTGCGTCCCGAGAACGTCGACAGCGCGCCAACGCGTGGTTGCTGAGTGAGCGCGCGGCGAACCTCGATCGTCAGGACGCCGAAGAGGGCGCCCTGGTCAAACACACCTGAGTGGGTTCGACCGTCGAGTTCGTGCGGCCCGACGGCGCAGACCGCGCCGGGCTACTTCGCTCCGGCCGGTTCCGACGGGCGCGCCCGGCGTCGTACTCTTCGAGGAATGGTGGGGGCTCGACGATCGCATCAAGACAACGGCGAATCGTCTAGCGTCGCACGGGTTCAACGTGCTCGTGCCCGATCTTTATCGCGGCCGCAGCGCTGCCACCGGCGACGAGGCGAACCACCTGATGGAAGGCCTCGATTTCGCCGACGCCGCGACGCAGGACGCCGCTGGCGCGGCGAGCTATTTGCGCGAGCGCGGCGCTGCGCGCGTCGGCGTCGTCGGCTTCTGCATGGGCGGCGCGCTGACGCTGCTTGAGCGTCATGCACGGCCGCGTGTTCGATGCGGCCAGCATCTGGTACGGTTACCCGCCGCCCGAGGCCGGCGATCCCGCGAAGATCTCCGTGCCGCTTCAGGGCCACTGGGCGATGCGCGACGACTTTTTCAAGATCGAGGGCGTCGACGCAATCGAGCGCAAGCTCCGCGACGCCGGCGCTACCGGTGGAGTTTCATCGCTACGACGCGCAGCACGGCTTCTACAACACCGGCGAGCCCGGGCGAAGGCGGCCTGGGACACTACCATCGCGAGCACGCCGAAACGGCCTGGGCTCGCAGCGTCGAGTTTTTCGACCGCACCCTGCGAACATAAGAGCCGCGCCGAGACGGCGAGGCTCCTTACGAACGAAATGGTGCCAAGGGCCAGAATCGAACTGGCGACACCGCACTTTTCAGGCGCGTGCTCTACCAACTGAGCTACCTTGGCTCGGTTTTTGCCGAGCGCACCGCTTGCGCGATGCGCTCGACGTACGATGGCGACGCTGATGGGGCTCGAACCCACGACCTTCGCCGTGACAGGGCGACGCTCTAACCAACTGAGCTACAGCGCCAATGCCGATACCTCCGACTCGAGTGGTGGGCACGGTTGGGATTGAACCAACGACCCCCCGCGTGTGAAGCGGATGCTCTCCCACTGAGCTACGCGCCCGTATCGGTTACGGCTCCTTGGACAAAACCGTATCTTACCCTACCCCTCGACTGGCTGTCTACCGCGGAGTGACGACCGCTGCAGTGGAAAACGTTCGCGTGATTCTGCTTGCGGTCGTCGCTCGCCGCCGTGGCTGCCGCCACCTCGGCTCACCTGCCGGTTTCGACGGGCGACGCGGCGGCGCAAGCGGCCTTCGATCGCGGGCTCTTCCTTTATTATGCGTACAACGGGGACGAGGCCGCGAAGGGAGTTCGCCGGCGACGCGCGTCTGGATCCGCACGCCGCGATGGCGTTTTGGGGCAGGGCGCTGGCCGACGGTCCGGACCTCAACACGCCGGTCACCCAAGCTCGCTTCGACGACGCGGCGGAAGCAATGCGCACGGCGGCGACGCTCGCCGCGAACGCCTCGCCCGTCGAGCAGCGGCTCATCGCCATCACGGCGATTCGTTTTCGCGGCACGTTCGCCGACTGGACCCGCGACGACGCGGCCTACCGCAGCGCAATGCAAGAGTTCGCCGGCTCGACGCACGACGAGAACGTCCGGCTGTTGGCGGCGGAAGCGCTGCTGGAAAGCGGCGGACTCACGTGGCGAAACGGCGCTCCGGCCGACCCACAGTCGCAAACCGCGCTCGCGCTCGTCACCGGCGTGCTTCGCGACGATCCCTCGAGCGTGATGGCCAACCATCTCTGCATTCATCTCTACGATCTCGCTCCAGACCGGACGCCCGCACTCCCATGCGCGCGCCGTCTCGACGCCGCCGACTTCCCGCCCGCCGCAGAGCACCTGACGCACATGCCGGCCCACTATTGGATCGAAACCGGACGATATGCCGCCGCGCTGGCATCGAGCGAACGCGCCTACGGGCTGCTTGCGCAGCTCGAGGCAAGCGAGCCCGCAGAAGCGCCACGCTACGCGAAGCACGATGTCGCCGTCGGCTACTCGGCGGCCATGATGCTGGGAAACTACGCCGTCGCGATGACGTGGGCGCGGCGAATGGGCGCCGCGTTCGAAACGAACTTCGACGCGCTTACCGCGCTGCGGTTCGGCCGCTACGCGGAGGCGTATGCGGCTGACGGTTCGGAGTTCGCGGCGCAAAGCGTCCGCGGGCTGGCCGCGCTGCAGCTGGGCCGCGTCGCGGAGGCACGGGCGCTCGAGAAGCGCGTAGCGGCCGCAGTGACGACGCAAGGCTACATTCAGCAGCTTTTTCTGGCGCGGCTCGCGGAAACCGATGGAAAATACGACGAGGCCGAGCGTTGGATCGCGCAGGCGCGATCGAACCAGCAATCGGTATTCGAAGGAGAGCTGATTCCGCTGCTGCCCGCGGACGAAGCGCTCGGGGAGCTGCGCTCGCGGCGACGCGACGCCGTCGGCGCGATCGCGGCGTTCACGCAGGCGCTGGACGCCTATCCAAACGATCCGCGCGCGCTCTTTGGGCTCGCCGCGGCGCTGACGACGGTGGGCGACGCAGCGAAGGCGCAATCGGCGCGCGACCATTCGCAAAACAATGGAAGGGCGCCGACACCAACGTGCGCGACGCCCTTCTCTAGCCGATTTACGCGGTTTCACCGTTTCGCAGACTGCGCGCGAGCGCGGCCAGCGCGTCGCTCATCGCCTGTGCGGCGCGAGCGACGTGAACGCGCAGCTTGGTGTTCTGCCCAGTGGAGGCCAGTCGTGCGAGCCGGCCGCTGTGGGCGCTGTCCAAGACGTCGTCCCGGCGAACCCGTGCTTCGGCCTCGTGCCAAAGTTGCATGATTCGCCTCGTATTACAGAAAGTGAAGAAAATCAAAAGGCCTCCGGTCGATCGCGGAGGCCTTCGGAACGGCTGACGGCTGAGCTCTACGCCGCCTTACCCTCCGAAGGACCAAACGGATTCGACCCCACGCCGAGATTCGGCGTGGTGGAGAACAGTTGACGCATTTGATCCATAGTCTCTCCTTTGTGACGGTCGAGCGATACGCGCAACTTTAACATGTCTACGAACGCCTTGTCAAACGAACGATCGACGCGCGATCGCGGTCTTCGGCGTCATCACGACGGCCGCTTGCGGACGAAAACCGGCGCAACCGGCGAAGAGCGAATGCGGCGACGAACGCAGCCGGCACACAACGCCCCAGGATTGATTCAAACCACGGTCAAGCAGGGTCGCAAAAGGCCCGCGGCGAGATAACCAGACTAGACACCTGCGCGCGAAGCGGATACGGGCGGTTAGCTCAGTGGGAGAGCGCTTCCTTGACACGGAAGAGGTCACATGTTCAATCCATGTACCGCCCACCATAACTGTTACGGAATAGAGCTTGGGGCCGCTGAAAGATGCGGCTCTTTTCTTCGCTATCCAACGACTGCGCCCGAATCCCAATACGCGCACGCGCCGGATCGCGTTAAGGGCGCCGCCGCCACGCGATAACGACTTCTCCGTCTCCGAAGCTGCGTCCAGCTTTCTTCGTTACGCGCTTCGCGCTCGTCTCCGCGAACGACGCACCGCCCGCACCACCTCCGCCGCCGCCACCCAAACGCTGCGTGCCGGCGAGATACGTGCCGCCGCTTCCCGCCCCGCCTCCGCCGAAGTATCCGCCGCCCCCGCCGCCGCCGGATCCTCCGCCTACGCACGGCGAATTCGCTCCGGTTCCGCCGGCGCCGAGCGCGCCGCCTGCGCCGGTCGCACCAACACAGCTTTCCTTTCCGCGATTACCGCCGGCGCCGCCGGCGCCCGCGCCGCGCTGCCTTGCGCCGAAGCCGCCGGCGCCACCGTCGCCCGATCCCGTTCCGCCGCGAAAACCTCTGGGGGCACCGCCGAAACCGCCGTTGCCCCCGCGCGCATCGCCGAAACCGTGAACGGTCGCACCGATTCCGCCGCCGCCCGCCGCAACGATGACGCGATTTTCCAAGCCGTCCCCGCCGCGACGAACATCCGAAGCACCGCCGCCTCCGTTTCCGCGGCTCTGCGAACCCCTGCCGCCGTCGCCGCCTCCGTTAAAACCGCCCCGAACGCCGTTCTCTCCGCGCCCACCCACGAAAACGAAGAGCGTCTCGCCCGGCGTCACCGGGATCGTGGCTTTGACTAACGCACCGGCGCTTTCTGCGCTGTAACTGTTGCCGCGACCACCGCCGCCGGCGCCAATCGCGGTGATGGTGACTTTCGTGACGCCTGCGGGAACCGTAAAACTCTGCCGCGCCCCGGTATACTCGAACGTCATCGTCTTGAGCGCGTCTGCGAACGGCGTCGCGCCGCGCGCACCGGCCGGCGGCTGTGATCCCGCGCAACCCGCAAGCACCGCCGCGGCCGCAAGGAGCATCGCACCGCTCACAAAGTACGACGTCATCTCGCACTCCGAATTCCGCGCTTAGGCGCGAAGTCCCCGCAAAAGCAACGAAGCCTCATCATTTGCGAAGCCAAAGCCCTGCGACGCGTAGGGGCTCGAAACAAAGGCGCGAGCCCGGTGAAACGGGCTCGCGCGCTGGCCTTTTCCGAAAGAGCTACTTGCTGACGACGGCTCCAACCGGGCTGATCAGAGGGCTCGTAAACTGCTGGCCCGGCGGGCCGCCTGCCGGATATTTATACATGTTGGCCTTCGACATGCACGTCTCCGGATTGATGACCACGCGCTCGTTCGGCGCGAGGAGGTCGATGTAGAAATCGCCGAAGCTGTTACAGCTGCTCAGCAGTAACGTCGGATTGGGATTGACAGGCGGGTTCGAAACGGCCAAGACCCCATTCGTTCTGATGTGATAGATCGCGTTCGACGACGCATCACCAACGGCGAGGTAGAGCTTGCCGGGTGGCTGCTGAACGCCGCCCGGAGCTGTCGGCCCACCGCTCACCGGAATGACGGTGAACGCGCCGGCAGCAGACATCTTACCGAACGTAAATGGGCCGCTCATTCCGATGCCGTCCAGGTACAGAACCGGCGGACTGCCCGTGTGATAGTCGAGGAAACTCACCGTCGTAAACTTCGTCAGGTTGGAGAAGACATTCGTCGGCGTCGTTGCAGCGCCGTTGTACACCGAGATGCTGCCGGACGCACCGTTCGCCACGGCGACGCGATACGGCGTTTGCCGCACCGCACACGCGACCGGATTTTGCCCCGGATCGTTGAGCGTGTGCACGAACGCACCCGCGTTGGTGTACTCTTGGATCGCGCTCGCTCCGGTATCGACGACGTAGACATTTCCGGCCCCATCGACGCACTCGCCGGCAGGCGTGTTGAAACCGCCGAGCGTGAACGCGAGGGTGTTGTTGGGGTAGTTATACACCTGAACCACGCCGTTGCCGGGGCCGGTGCCCAGGTCCGAAACGAACAAATACGGCACGAGCGGAGGCCGGACGCCCTTTCGATCGGGTAGCAAGTGCGTTGCCGTTACCGGCGAGCCGATTTGCGACGATCCAGCGCACCCGCTAAGTAGTGTAGCTGCCGCCGCCACGCTCAAAGCGTACGCGGCTGATGAGTGAATTTTCATAGTGGTTGCTCCTATTCTGGTGAAAGCACGACTCCGAGACTGCCGATACATGAAGCCTCATGTACCTAGCCAAAGCAACCATGCGACTTAAGACGGACATAACCTCTCCTTGCCGTCAGTTTCATCATCGGGAAGCGGCCGTTTGCGACGAGGCTCGCAGCACCCGAGTCGCCTCGCCGGCGGCGTCGCGAAGGCCTCCGCCGGCTCCATCTCACGTCGCGCGGCGATCGCGCTAGAAATCCTCGCCCGCGACCTTCTCTCCGTCGATTGCGATTCTGAGTTTGATGCGAGTCCATCCCGAACGCGCGAACACCTCGACGATGTGAACTTTGTTCGCTTCGTCTGTGATGCTGCCTCGCATAATCGGCGCGCTCGACAGCGCCACCGTGTCCGTGTTCGTATCGACGACCTTTCCGTCGATGTACAATCGGTTTTCACCCGTGAGGCCCTTCAAAGAAAATGTCGGACCCCAAGAGTTGTGGGCGACGATCTGATGCCCGAGAAACTCTGCCTTGCATTCCGTCACGAACATATCGCTCTATTCCTTCGGGCTTCGCGATCCCCCATCCATTCGCGCCGGCACCGGCAGTTATTGCTGAACGACGACGAACGAGAACGCATCGTTCACTGTAGTTTCCGCGACTCTGCGTGGCATCGAAGCCCCAGTTTACACGTCGAACTTTGGTCCACATTCAATTTGGATTGTATTTGTGGATAGAAAGTATTGCGACGGTACGGCCGATGCGACCATCGTTGCACAGCCTCGTATTCGATTGTTCCGAAAGCGAACCTCATAGCGGCCGGTCCCGAGATGGCTGACGCTAAAACCTGAGCCGCCGATGGGAATTCCGTTGGCGCTTACGGCTCCAGCCACAACCATCGCAGGCGGAACGGTGGGCGCCATGGTGCCATAAAACGACGTAGCCGAGGCTCGGGTCGTAATCGCGAGGCCCAACGCGAGCCCAAAAACGAATAGCTTCATGCTCAACCCCATCAAAGACGCGCGCAAATTGCGCTAACACCGCCCTCTAGACACCCGTCGCCACGAACGAAAAGTGCTTGTCTTCCAATATCCCATCCACGCGCTGGACGATGACGTGAAAGACGGGCGCCTTTGATTCGCAGCCGGTCACGGCCACATTCGCAATCAATGGCCGCCCGGCCCACGGATTGGCCACCATCGCGGCGCAGCCGGTCGGGAAGAACCCGGGCGTAAACTTGATGACGTAGTGTCCGGGCGCGGGGTGCGTCACCGAAAAGCCGGAGCCGCGGCCGACCGAACCATTCGATGCAACGATCCCGCCGGCCACAACGGGCGAAGCCGTGCCATTCATGCCGTGATAGAACGTGCCGGCCGACGCCGAGCCGATCGATGCCAAGGCCAGGGCTGCAAAGACGGTAAACCGATTCATGATCGGCGGTGTTCAGTTCGCCGCCACAAAGACCTGGCCGGGATTTTCTGCCGATGTCTGAAAGGAAAGCGCATGAACCGCTCTATTATCCTCGGCATCGCCTTGGCGATCGCTCTCGTCGGCCCGGCCTCGGGCTCGACGTTTCGCTATCTCGACCCGGCCGTTGCGAGTCCAAGGGTCGTAGCCGGCGAGATCGACGCGAACGGAAATGTCGTTCGCGGCTCCGGCTTCACCGTGGCCCACCCCAGCCCCGGCCAATACGAGATTCGATTCGTGAACAACTCTCTGCGCGGTTGCGGCGCCATGACGGTGACGCCCGTAATCCGATTCAGCTACGCAGACGTCCTAGGTCAATCCAGCCAACCCAACTGCGGCCGAAAATATCACGTCGCTATCTATGAGATTAGTCAGCAGCGCTACGTCGACGATCCGTTCCAGTTCGTGGCCGTCGAGGAGTTACCGCCTTAGCGGTTTCCCGAGCTTGCCGCAACAAAAACGGCGCACAGCAGTGCGATCGCCGGTATCGAGACGCTCTTCATCGCGGCGCTTCTTCTCGAACCATCGCCCGTGTCCCGGCGCGGCTTGGTCGGGGCCGGGAGGTCCCCACTACCGACCTATCCTCGGCCCCGCTACTAGCGTACAAAACTTCGGCCGCTCGAAACAGGGCGACCCGCGCCACCCGTTGGGACTTTCGTCACGCGGGCCCCGCCCGCAGTAACGCGAAAGGCGCCCGCCTTTTTTTTTGGCCGAGCGCCTTTCTTCTGGATGTTGTGGCCCTTCAGGATTGCTCCCTCAGGGTACTAGATTTATGCCCGGTTCGCGTCCGACGCAAACATCGCGCTACCGGCCGCTCCCTCACTCATAATCGGGTGCGAAATATTCGTCCGAGAACTGATGCATGAAAAATTTCGGCGGATGCGGAGCCTTGATCTCCACGAACTTGTGCGGGCTCTGCGAGAAGTCGAAGCAGTCCGCGGCGGGCGAGTTCGCGCGCTTGTCGGCGCGCGCCATCTGCGGCAGTCCCCACAGATCTTCGGCGAACCGCAGCACGCTCGCCGTCTCGTACGGCAGATGCGAGACGTAGTTTTGCTTCGAGTACGGCGACATCACGATCAACGGCACGCGAAATCCCACGCTGCCGCGATCCTTATACGGCGGCGGAACGTGATCGTAGAGCCCGCCCCAGTCGTCCCACTGAATGAAGATCGCGGTCGAATCCCAGAACTTGCTCTTCCCGATCGTGTTCACCAGCGCCGCCACCCACGACGGACCGTAACCGCCCGGGCAGTTGACGTGATCGGAATCGTCGCACACCGGCATGACCCACGTGAAGTCCGCGAGCTTACCCGCGCGCACGTCGGTGATGAACTTCCAGTTCGGCGATATGACGTCTTTCTTCCAATCGGGGCCGTTGAAGATGTGATCGATCGCCTGATAGCTCGACCACGTGCCGCCGTCGCCGCTCGACGGGCTCCCGTACTTGCTGGCATAGAACTTCCACGATAGCCCCGCCTTGTCGAGCTCGTCGCCGAGCGTCGTGTAATTGAAGCACGCCGACTCGTAAGGACCGATCTTCCGCTCCTGCGTGATCGTCGGCACCTCGATCGTTCCGCTATCCTGGCAGCCCCAATAGAAGCTCGTCGGCAGATCGACCGCCCAGTTGTCCTGCGCCGCGATGATGTACTGGTGCGCGGTGAAGCTCTCGTCGATCTGCGACTGAAACATCTTGTCGGCCAGCACGCCTTCGTGCGCCATGTCCCAATACGGCTTCGATTGGTTGTGCGGAACGTACACGTACTCGGGATACTTGACGCCGCTCGGGCCGCCGGCGCTCAGCTCGTTGTTGAAGCCGTTGTTGCGGCATTGCGTGCCGGGCAGTTTGCCCGTCCCGTTGCACGCCGCGAACATCGCCTCGGCCGAATGGTCGATCACGTAGAACGCCGCCAGCCCCACGGGCTTCAGCTTCACCGTCGCGCCGCTCGAGATCTTGCCCTGCGACACGGTGTCCGCGCCCGGATATCCCTGGAACATGTTGTCGAAGCTTCGGTTCTCTTGCACGATGTAGACGATGTGCTTGATCTTGCCGGCGCCCGTGCCGTTGAGGCGTTCCAACACCGAGCTGCTCTGCATGCTCGGCATCGCGCCTTGCGAACACGCCGCCAACGCAAACACGCCAAGACAAACGATCGATCTAAGACGAACGAAATTCACGCGCGGCCCTTCCTCGACAGATGCTGTCGTCCCAAAAGTTCGGCTACGATCAACGCAGCCCCCACCGATGCCAGGTTGACGGCGTTGCCCGCCCACGTCAAGTGCGCCTGCGGATTGGCGACCAGCGCCGGCAGCCACACCAACACGCCGAAGACGCCCAGCATAGCCGCGAGCAAACGGGCCGCAAGCAGATCGAGCATGCCCGAGAGTATCGCGATCCCGGCGAGCACGAATGCGACGCCCGTCAGGATCACCCAAAACTCCGGGCCCGGCGGAAGCCATTTCGGCACCATCATCGCCGTCGCCGAGATCGCGGTGAAATGCGCCACGCCGAACGACACGACGCACACGCCGTAAACGTAGCGCGCCACGCGCAGCGTCGCGGCGCACACCGCGCAATCGGCGGGCGCCCCGGCCGCATACACGATCGCGGCGGCCACGGCCAGCGACAGCTCCTGCAGCATCCCGGCCCACGTGCCGAACATGCCTGGGAAGCCGATCACCCGCGGCAGCCAGAACGCGGCGAAGACAAAGTACGCCAGCGCGAGCAGCGCGGCGCCGCCGCGCACCGTCCGTGGAATCAGCATGGCCGCTCCGCCAACCACCAGCGGCATGGCCGCCGCGTAGGCCAAGCCGACGCGTCCCGGCACGTCGTCGCCGAACGCCTGGATCGGCTGCCACGCCGTGGCGAAATCGCCCCACACGAAACCGATCGCGCCAAGCGCGAGCGACGCGCCGCCAAACACGCGCGCGCCGGCCGAAACTCCGCTCACGTCTCTCACTTCTGCCAACGTCCCAACGGCTCAACGTTCGACGGCCCGCTTGGGTTCCCGTCCGCGTCCCCGCCGCCCGCGCCTATCGCGCAAGAAGCGGAAGGTTTGGGCGCGGCACGGCTGTTAGGATGTGTGCATGACACCCGTTCCCAACGCCACGGACGCCGAGCGCATCGGCGCGATCTGCCGCTACATCGACGACCACAGCGAGCAGCCGCTTTCTCTCGACGAACTGGCCGCGTTGGCGGCCATGAGCAAGTTCCACTTCGCGCGCCGCTTCAAAGCCGTCGTCGGCGTCACACCGAAGCAGTACGCCGCGCAGCGGCGCATCAAACGGTTCAAGAGCCGCCTGAAATCCGGTTCCGCAATCGACGCATCGGTCTACGACGCGGGCTACGGCTCGTCGAGCCGCGCGTACGAGAGCGCCGCGCGAAACCTCGGCATGACGCCGGCGCAGTACCGCCGCGCGGGCCTCGGCGTCGAGATCTCGCACGCCACGCTCGACACGCCGGCCGGCTTGCTGATGATCGGCGCCACCGACCGCGGCATCTGCT
This sequence comes from Vulcanimicrobiota bacterium, assembly GCA_963711625.1. Lineage (GTDB taxonomy): Bacteria > Vulcanimicrobiota > Vulcanimicrobiia > Vulcanimicrobiales > Vulcanimicrobiaceae > Cybelea. Next base: position 2,081,324 of record OY970207.1, on the reverse strand, counting down.
TCGCGCAGTTCGGCGACTCCGCGCCGGCGTTGCTCGAACGCGTGCGCGCCGAGTATCCCAACGCGCGCATCCTCGCGATGGAAAACCCGCCGCATCCGCAGTTCGCGGCGTGGGTCGCCGAGATCCGCAAGCTCGTCGACGGCGTGGCCTTTGCCGACGCTCTGCCGCTCGACGTGCGCGCGACCGCGTTTCAAATGCGCGTCTGGCGCCATCTGCAGTCGATCCCCTACGGCGGCGTCGCGTCCTACGGCGAGGTGGCGGCCGCCATCGGAAGCCCGCGCGCCGCGCGTGCGGTGGCTGCGGCGTGCGCGCGCAATCCGGTCGCGATCGTCGTCCCGTGCCATCGCGTCATCCGCGAATCGGGCGACCTCGGCGGCTACCGCTGGAATCTGGCGCGCAAACGCGCGCTACTCGACCACGAACGCGCCACTTTGTCACGCTGAGCGCGCCCCAACCTTGTCACCCTGAGCGTAGTCGAAGGGCGAAGCGCGCCACCAACCTCTGTCACCCTGAGTAGCGCGCGAAGCGCGCGTGTCGAAGGGCCAAGGGCGCCACCCAAGCCTTGTCACCCTGAGTAGCGCGCGAAGCGCGCGTGTCGAAGGGCGAAGGGGCTGTCCCCTCAAGGCGCTCGGCTCACGACCACGCCGAGCGGCGCGTAAAGCCCACCGATCTTCTTCACCGCGTTTCCGCCGTTCGGATACTTCCAAATTCCGACGTCCCCGCCGTAGGCGTCGGCGCCGATGACCTTCGATCCCGCAAACGTGAACTGAAAGATCTGCGTCGCGCCGCGCAGGCGCGTCGCGCCCACCTTCGTGCCGCTCGTTCCACTGATGTCGAAGCGGTAAATCGTATTCGTCGACTGGTCGCCGACGGTGACGTGCGCGCCGTCCCACGCAACGCCTCCTCCGAACGCAATCGGCTGGTCGAGCGCGATGTCTTTCAGCTTATGTCCGCCCTTCGGCAGCTCGGCAAAGGCGAAACCGCTGCTGCTCGCACCGCTGCCGTCGACGAACAGGTTTCCCTTGTTGTCGTAGGCGCAGAGCTGCATCTGCCACATGTTCGGGTCGGTGTAGTTGCCGGTCGGCTTACCCTTCGCGTGCTTGTAGATCACCACGTTGCCGTGCGTGCTGCTGCTCGGGCCGAAGTTCGCCACCGCCAGGTTACCGGTGAGCGGATCGATCGCACACCCGATGGGAAAGAAGCCCGGATCTTGCAGCGTCGCAATCGCGCTGGTGCCCCCGTGCGCGAACTCCAAAATCTCGCTGCCGCCGGTGTTGGCCACGAACACGTTGCCGCTCGCGTCCACGCACTCGCCGGCCGGCTCGGCGAGGTACGGAATCGTCTGCAGCAGCTTGCCCTTTGGATACGAAAACACGTACAGATCGTTCGTGATCGTATCCGTCACGTAGAGCAAATCTCCCTTAACGCTGCTGTCACCCTGAGTAGCGCGCGAAGCGCGCGTGTCGAAGGGCTGAGCCGGCGCCGCAGGCGCCGTGTCGAAGGGCGCGAACCGACTGCAACGCCCCTCCCCCACACCCCGCCAACATCGCTGCTGCCGCGCACGAAACCAGCGCCGCGCGCCCACAATGGAATCGCCTCATGATGTACCCTTCCTCCGAGAACGAGAGATGTAGCTAAACGACTATTCGGTGTCGACCGGCTTGCCCGACGGCCGCTGGCGTTCGAAAAAGCTGCGCGAATACTTCGATCCGATCGGCGTGAACGCACGCGGCGACTGCGTGAAATCGAAGCAATCCACGATGCTCGCCGCACGCGTGTCGGTCGTTCCGAGTCGCCCCAGCCCCCACACGTCTTCGATGAACCTCAGGATGCTGCCGAACTCATACTGCGTGTGCGAGACATATCCCGGCTGGCTCGACGCATTCAAACGCGCATACGGCGACGCGACGAGCATCGCCACGCGAAAACCCAAGCCGCCCCAGCGGTCGAAGAACGGCGGCGGCGCGTTGTCGTAAAAGCCGCCCCAGTCGTCCCACACGACGACGATCGCGGTGGAGTCCCAATACTGGCTCTCGCCGATCGCGTTCACGATGCTCGCCACCCACGACGGGCCGGTGTCGGAACCGTTGCCGGGATGGTCGGAGTTCGCAGAATCCGGCACGACCCACGACACGTTTGCCAGCGTCCCGCCCGACACGTCGTTGAAAAACGAGTTCGGCGTCGCGATGTTCGTCGTCCACTCGGGCCCCTCGCGCACCGCCTGGATCGCGTCGAACGCGTTCCACACCGCTCCGCTGCCGCCGGGTTCCTTCGGCGAATAATATCGCCAGCTCACCGAGCTCGCGTCGAGCAGATCGCGCAGCGTCGCGTACGTAAAACACGGAAACGGACCCTTGTTAAATTGCCGCTTCGGCTTCTTCTTCCCGTCGCCCACCAGCAACGACGTCACCGTGCCTGCCGGCGCGTCGCAACCCCACGGCTTCGCCGAGGGAAAGTCGACCACGCTCCTCGTCTGATGCGCGTCGAGCATCGTTCCGCCCGCGATCAAGTCCTGATGCGCCGTGAAACTCCCGCTGCCTTGCGTCGCGAACATCGCGTCGCCCAGCACGTACTGCTGCGCGATCGACCAATACGGCGCGATCTGCTTGGGATCGACGTACTGATACACCGCCAGCCCCGCCTTGCCGGGACACTTCCCGCCGCCGCCCTCTAAGTTGAAGGCGTCCATCCTACCCTTGTCCCAGTCGCGGCGATACGTCAGCCACGAATGCCCGAAATCGCACGCCTCGTTGAGGTCGGCTTTTTGCAACGCGACGTATTGCGGGCCCGACGGCGTCTTGATCGGCCCCTGCGTCACCCCGTTCGCGCCCGGAAACGTCGCGAACAGGTTGTTGAAGCTCCGGTTCTCTTGAATGACGAGGATCACGTGCTTGATCACGCCGGAGCCGCGGCTCCCGGCAAATCCGCCGCGCTGCGGCGGTCCACCCGGCGTCGAGATGCCTGCCTGCGCGCCGCACCCCGCCAACCCGGCCAGCACGAGAATCGCGATTGAAACTTTCACTCGCCTGCTCCTTCAGCTTGTGGCGTGCAGGCTTCGCCCCATAAAACGACACGGCCTCGCGATTCCGCGAAGCCGTGGCGCCGAGCAACGGAAATTACGTCAGCTGGACGAGTTGGATCCGGGATCCAGTTGCAAGTCGTACACCTGCGTCTGATCGGCGAAGACGCTATAACCGGAGATCGACTTGGTGTCGTACCCGGCTTTCTCGGCCGTCAGTGTGTAATCGTCGGGCTGCAGCGAGAAGGCGATGTAATGGCCGTGGGCATCCGTCGTCACCGTTACCTTCTGAGACGGCGCGCTGATCTGAACTTGGGCCCCGGCGATCGGTGCTCCGGTCTTGGCATCGGTCACGATGCCGCCGATCCCTCCGAGCGTACCAGCCGTCGCCCAGCTTGCCTGGCCCATGAATGCTACCAGCAAACCGATCGCAGCTAAGGAACGTCCCAGGGATAATGCTCTTACCATGATTTTGGTTATCCTCAACATCAGACTAAGGGAAAACACCCTGCCGTAAGCGTGCTCTCTTTCGTTTAGAACGGCAATAGAAAAGAGCTCAAATCGGGCGTTCGTCCAAAGCGTCCAAGACGTTGAGAACTCCACGAGCGCCGCGTTGAGGACTTTTTGATAAACGAGGCCTTTGCGGGCCTCACGCACAAGGCTGCGCGATGAGTCACACGCCACCGCAGCCCGCCGAACTCGAGTCCTACTCCGAGCGCGCCCGCCGCTCTCAAATCCGAATCGCCACGACCCACGGCGACATCGTCTTCTCGCTGTTTCCCGACGACGCGCCGCTGCACTCGGCGGCGTTCATCAAACTAGCCGAAGCGGGCTTTTACGACGGCCTCAAATTCCACCGCGTCGAGCCGGGCTTCGTCGTGCAGGGCGGCGATCCGAAGGGCGACGGCACCGGCGGACCCGGCTACAATCTCAAAGCAGAATTTAATCCGCGCCCCCACCTGCGCGGCACCGTCGCGATGGCGCGCGCGACCTCGCCCGACTCAGCCGGCTCACAGTTTTACATCTGCCTCGACGACGCGCGCTTCCTCGACTCGCAGTACACGGTGTTCGGCCAAATGTCGCAGGGCTTCGAGGCGCTCGATGCGATCCGCCGCGGCGACGCCATCACCAAAGTCACCGTCGAACCCTTGTCACCGTAAGTAGCGCGCCACCACCATTGTCACCCTGAGTAGCGCCGCGCAGCGGCGCGTGTCGAAGGGCGAAGCGCGCTGAGCCGCGCATCACCAGCTGACGATCACCAAACCGTCGTGGGCGGCATGGATCCAGCCGGCCCAGCTGCGGTACCGCTTCGCGGCCGGCTCCGCGTACGACGAGCCGCCGGCTCCGCCGCCACCGCCGCCGCCGAAACTCGCTCCGAGCGCGCCCGCACCGCCGCCGCCGCCGCCGTAGTAACCGCCGCCGCCGCCGCCGCCGCTTCCGCCTTGATCGCACCGCGCGCAGGCGCCGCCCACCCCGCCGGCGCCGAGCGCTCCGCTAGCGCCGCCGCGCGTCGAGCCCGCGTTCTCGCCGCCGCCCGAACCGCGCGAACCGCCCGAACCGCCCGCGCCGCCGCGATGCTGCGTCCCGCCGTCGCCGCCCGCGCCGCCGTACTTCGCCGAGCCGTCCCAACCGACGTCGCCGATGCCGCCAACGTCGCGACCGCCCTTGCCCCCGCCGCCGTAGCGCTGCTGGTTGAGCGCACCCTGCCCGCCGCCGCCCGCCGCAACGAGAACTCGATCCGACAGCCGATCGCCGTGCTCGCGCACGTCCGACGCGCCGCCGCCGCCGTTGCCGCGCTGGCCGTAGCGAATCGTCTTGCCGCCGTCGCCGCCGCCGTTGAATCCGCCCGTGCCGCCCGCGCCGGCGCCCCCGACGTACACCGCCAGCCGTTCGCCCGGCGTCACCGGCAGCACGGCGAACGCGCGCGCGCCGCGGCCCGCCAAAAACCCGCCGCCGGCGGCCCCGCGCGCGACGACGGTGATCGCCGTCACGCCGCTCGGCACCACGAACGTTTGCTCCGCGCCGGTGTACGCGAACGTCTGCTGACGATGCCGTATTGGCGCGCTTGCGTCGTGCGTCAAGGGAAGCGGCGCGCCCCCGCCGCGCAGCGCGCACGCGCCCAGCAACGCGGTCGCGGCCACCGCAAACGGACGGCCCCGCTTTAGGACTTCTTGACGGTTATGCGGTACCATCGCGGGGTTGCTTCTCTCTCGAGTGGAGGTTTCGCATGGCTCGCCGGAACCCGATCGTCTTCGCATTCGCGCTCGCGCTCGCATCGAGCGGCCTCGCCGCGTGCTCGTCGCCGTCGGCGCCGGGCATCTGCTGCGCGCCGGGCGGCGCCTCCGTCTCTACGGCCGCGCGGGCGCGCGGAACCTCCGGCTCTCTCGGCCCGATCGTGCACCCCAAGGTTCCCGGCGAGATTCTCGGCTTCGACATCGATCAAAACGGCACCGACGGCGTGTTCGCCAACTACCGCGACCTCGACACCGGCGAGACGCAGCTCTCGGTCGAGACCTTCGATCAGCGCACCGGCAAGATCACGAAAGTCGTGACGAAGCCCAAGACGCGCACTTTCAGCTACTCCGTCCTCGGCATCCTGGCCAAAGACATCGGCGTGATCGCCGACGGAAAGAACTACGATCTCATGGCCCCGGTCCGCGGCGGAAAGTTCACCGGCACCTGGACGCCCCCGATCCCGTTCAACCTCACGCGCATCGCCGTCAACCAAACGACGTCGCGTTCGGTCATGCTCGGTTACGACAACCGCTACGCGTCGGCGCCCACCGTGTTGATCGTCGCCAACGTCACCGGCGGTCCGACGAAGATCGTCAACCTCGATCAGAGCGTGTTCGGAACCGGCGACGTGCCGTCGCTCGCGCAAGACACGAAGACGAACACGGCGATGATCACGGGCGGAAACGGCGCGCAGCTGACGCACCCCACGATCGGCATCGTCGACCTGGTGAAGGGAAAGGTCAAGACGTTCACCGGCCTCGGCTACGGTTCCATAAACTCCGTCGCGATCGACTCGACCAACAACACGGCGTGCGCCGTGACGAACCTCGACGAGGGCGTGGAATTCTACAACGTCAAGACGCACGCCGGCTTCGAAGTCTTCCTCCCGAACCAAGGCAGCCAGCTCCAAAGCGGTTCCCAGGTCGCGATCGACTCTATCCATCATCTGTGCGTCATCACGCAACCCGTGTCGATCGGCGGCGGCACGCAGCAGAGCGCCGTCTGGATCTACGACGAGCTGGGAAACCAGCAGGGCGGAATCTCCGGGTTCAACTTCTGGTTCGGAGCGGGCCTCTCGATTAACCCCGCCAAGCGAATCGGCTACGTCCTCAACCCGCGCCCCGACTACACGACGCTGACCGGCTTCACCTACTAACCACATAACCCCCAATGGTGCGCGCGACCGCTGCCAGTGCGGCACTCTTTAGGCGGTACTCACGGAATAGCCGCTGCGGTAGCGCTCGAGAGCGCCGCTCGAAGCAGGATCTGCAAATCGCGCGAAACCTGCGGCGCAGCCACGTGGAGAAAGCCGGATAGCTCGCGCGTAGAGAGATCGCGCCCTTGCAAAAGCTCGACGATGCGAAGCCGGGCTTCGCTACCAGAGCGACACCGTAGACGACAGCCTGGGCCGATCGGGCACGGGCGTTCGCGCGCAGGCAGCCGCCGCTCGGATATTTCCACACCCTAAACCGTAATCGCGTAGTTGGTGCCGCATCGTCCCTTGCGGGTGCCGTTTCGTCCCACCTGTGATCCAGAGCTGATCGATGTAGCCGCCGAGCTGGAGCGTCGTCAAGCCCTTGACGACCGCTTTGGCATTCGAAACCTTAAATCGATAAATCACGTTCGTGTCTGCATCCTGCTCCGCGAGATACTTACCGTCCCACTGTAAGCTGCCCGGACGGCCTACGCCCATTGCCAGGCGTCACTTGCTCGAAGGAGGCCCGCCCTTCGGAAGTTCGGCCTAAATAGGCCGCCCGCTTACGTCTATTCCGTTCGCGGTTGCGCCTCGAAATTGTTCGACGTCACGAAACAGTTCCGGGATTGAGTAACAGGAACCGAAAATGTTCGAGTTCGGCTCTTAGATGCCGGCCCGTGTCGAGCTTCTTGAAACCACGCATTTGCTCCGCGTCGCACGAAGCCTGCAGCAAAACCTCGGCGCTCGTAGTCGTTTCGCCGACCGGCGAGAACGTCAGCCGCAGGTGGTCCTTCCGAATTCCGGAGATCTTCACACTGATTAGCCGTTTTGCTAATCAGTTGCCAGAAACCTTGGACGTCATCTAGACTCTCTATCGTGACTCTTTCGTCTATAGTTCTTCCTGTCGTCGTGGCGATAAGCGGACCCGATGCCGTCGGCAATCGTAGCGCAGAAGCACTGTTTGCCGCCGGCGATTTCACCGCCGCCGCGACGGCTACGCAAAGCTGTCGCGGCCGATCCGAGCGACGCCCTCGCGAAGGTCGCTGCACGGCTCGATCTGTACGAGAATCGTATTGACGATGCAGCGGTGCTGGCGCGTGCGGCGCTGGATCAATCCCCAGACCAAGAGCCCAACACATCCTTGCCGGCGTAACTCAGCGGAAGGCGTTCTTGCTAGTGCCGAGGCGCTGACGGTACCGGAGTCGGGCGTCATCGTGCCGTTTCTCGAGCTCGAGCCCTTGCCGCTCGTGCGGCTCGTCGTCGACGGACGTCCTGGTGCTTCTTGCTCGATACCGGGCCCCGACGTCGTGCTCGACCCGAAGTTCGCGACGCGAGCTGGGCCTGAAGATCACCAATGCGCTACGGGCGTTTTTGCCGGTGGCCTTCGAGCCCAAGTCCGCCGCGCCGTCGGATGCGATCTTCAGTTGGCCGCTTTCGTTCCGAGCGACGGAAGACAAACCAGCCGGCGCGAACGGCTGTGAAGCGCCACCGCATCCCGCCAGCAACGCCGCAGTCGTGCAGCTCGTTAGCGCGCATCTGCCGAGGCCCCAAGCTTTCATTACCATTGCTCCCCGCTCCGTGAACGCCACGGCGCCCAGCATTGTTTTCGGCTCCGCGCGTCGAACCTCCGCGCGACATGGCTATCAGCGGTCCTGTCCTCGCCACGCTGATCGTAGCAATCTTTGGAGGCGTATGGGCGCTCTACGGCGCCTCAGGGCTACCCCCACGCTCCCGTGCCCTCCCTATCGTCGCGGCCGTAGCGATCTCGATCGCGTTAGTCGCCGGCGGCCTGCATACCAGGGCGGTCACGCACCAGTTCGTCCTGTCGATCTACCTCTATTCCGTCGTCTTCGAGGTCGTTGCGATTGTCGTAATCGCGCGAGCCCTCCGTCGTTCGAGGCGCACGACGCTCATCGGCCCCGTTATCGCCATCATCGTCGGCCTTCATTTCATCGGCCTCTGGTTCGCCACGAACGACGCTATCTTTATCTGGCTCTCGATCGCGCTCTGTGCGGTTGGCGTTTTGGCGATGCGACTCCAGCCATCAGTCCGGATCGCCGCCGCGGGCTTCGGTAGCGCGGTGGTTTTGTGGGGCTCCGCCCTAGTCATGATCCTAAGGTGACGCTTTGACCGCCGCTGCGCAGCGCGAGGAAAGGCGCGCCACCCGGCCGCAAGTCACGGTTTGCAAAGGACTCCAACTCATTAAACGTAAGACCACTCAACATTAGACATAAGACCACTCACACTGAAGGAGGGGTCCTTTGAAATACATGCTGACGTGGACGGAACGTCCACAAGGTTCGCCGATGGAGTACGAAAATGCTCAGAAGCGGATCCTAGAGGTCTTCACGCAATGGAAGGCGCCCGGCCATTTCAAGATCGAGCTGTTCGTGATTCGCGTGGGCGACTGGGGCGGTTACATGCTGGTCGACTGCGACGATCCGACGGCCGTTCACAAATTCTGCTCGATGCTTCCCGCCTTCGTGTTCGAGGCACGGCCCGTCATCCCAATCGATGATGCGGTCCGGGTCGAGCTCGAAGCGATTGCCTTCCGCGACGGACTCACTTAAAGGCGGCAAAACCATCACCTCCGTCGATACCTGCACCCGCGCCTCGCGTTAGGCGCGACGCAAGGAGCAACGATGAACGACTTGGGACTCGTCCGCTACGCCGTAACGATCGGCGCCGCTGCCGCAATGCTGACAGGCTGCGGAGGATCGCAACCGCCGCTCGCGCCGGGCGCAATGCCGCAAAGCCGCACGCTCGCGCCGCCCCTCTCACGTCACACGACGGGACCGTCGTACCAGGTGTTGTACCGCTTTAAAAGCCACGGCGACGGAATCCGCCCGGCTGGTAACTTGATCGACGTGGACGGCACGCTGTACGGAGCCACGACCTCAGGCGGCGGCTCGTCTAACGGAGGAACGGTCTACAGCCTCAGCACGACCGGCGACGAGAAGATACTGCACAAGTTCGGAAATGGCTCCGACGGTGCCGGCCCGTCTGGGTTGATCGATGTGAACGGTACGTTGTTTGGCACGACCGCCAATGGCGGTTCGTTCGGGCCGCAGGGGGGCACGTTTTTCAGCATCAGCACCACCGGCGCGGAGAAGGTGCTGCACAGTTTCAAAAGGGGAACTGACGGGTGGGCGCCGGCGGCGGCCGTGATCAACGTGAACGGCACGCTGTACGGCACGACGGATTTTGGCGGCTCGGGATGCGGCAGCACCGGCTGTGGAACCGTGTACCGGATGAGCACGACGGGTTCGGAGACGGTGATCTATCGTTTCAAGGGCGGCTCTGCCGGTGCGTTTTGGCCGGACGGCAGGTTGCTCTACGAAAACGGGACGCTGTATGGCACCACGAGCCTCGGGGGTAGTCGAGGATGCTATTACCATAATGGTTGCGGCACTGTTTTCAGCATGACCACGGCCGGCAAAGAGAACTGGCTGTACAGTTTCGGCGGCTCCGATGGCTCGTATCCTGAGGGTCGCCTCGTCAACGTCAACGGCACGCTGTACGGAACGACGTCGACCGGCGGCGGCCAATCGGCCATGGGCACTGTCTACACCATCAGTGTGGACGGCGCCGAAAAAGTCGTGCACCGCTTTAACGTGAAGCCCCGCTTCCACGCGTTTGACCCCGAGACGGGCTTGACCGACGTGAAAGGAACGCTCTACGGAACGACGGCGGAAGGCGGTGCCTCCGGCGGCGGAACCATTTACAGCATCAGCACGACCACCGGGAAGGTAACGATCCTTCACGATTTCGGCGGCGCTTCGGACGGACTCTTACCGCAAAGCCCGCTGCTCTACGTGAACGGCACGCTGTACGGCACCACCTATTACGGCGGCGGCGGCGGCAAAGGCACGTGCTGCGGCACCGTATTCGCGCTAAAGCCGTAACGCGCTAAGCCGAAACGTTGCTGGGGGGAGCCATGAGCTCGACCGTATTGCCGGAAGGATCGCGAACGTAAAGCGACAGGCTCGTGCCGCGCGCGTCGTCGTTCACGCGCTCTTCAACGATCTGAATCTCGTGTGCTGCGAGATGGTTCCTCAGTGCAAGTTCTATATGTGGGCCCAACGCCAAACAGAAGTGATCCACGTTGCGCCCTCCCTTGATGGCGGGCAGCGCCCATTTCCCCTCGGGCGCGGTCGTATCCACGAGATCGAGTTGCGACGCTCCCGCCCGAAGTTCGGCCATCCCGTACTGTGGTAGGCGTGACTCTACGTCGCATCCCAGAACGCCCTCGTAAAAGGCGATCGCTCGATCCATGTTCTGCACCAGGAGCAGCAGATGGTCGATGCGTTCGAGCGCGAACGGCGGTCTACGGCCGGAGTTCCCCATCTGAGTTTTGTTCGAGTCGCCGCCCGATCGTTCCGCCAGTTTTAACGGTCGCGTCCCCATGAGCCCGCCGGCACTACCTTTAATGATCTATAAAGTCGGACACTTCATTCATCGTGGGCTCGAGCCGCAGATCTTCATGCGCGTATTTCCGATCTTCGTGTCCTCCGGCGACCTTCACGCGCACTAAGATCTCGTGCGGATGAACCTCTTTTACGGTGCCTTCGTCGGGGCCGCCGTCAATGCGAACCCGATCTCCGACCTTCAACATTTTGCAATCCTCTCGGCAATGTATCCTGATGCGGAATAGGGTGGCGACCGGCCGCGATTCCTCCTCGAGCAGCGTCCGTTGCCCCTCGGCCGAGCGAGCCGGCCCGAGCGCCCGCGAGGGAGACCCGCGCCGTGGCCTGAATAGGGTCCGGTTGTGAAAACCCTATTCCTGAGTCCGCCTTCGTTCGACGGGTTCGACGGCGGAGCCGGCGCGCGATACCAGGCGAAGCGCGAGGTCACCTCATACTGGTACCCGACGTGGCTGGCGCAGCCCGCCGCCCTCGTGCCGGGCAGCAGGCTGGTTGACGCGGCTCCGCATCACCAGACGATCGACGACGTGCTGGCGATCGCCAAAGACCACGAACTCGTGATCATGCACACCAGCACCCCGTCGCTTCCCAACGACGTCGAGTGCGCTCGCCGGCTCAAGGCGCAAAACCCGCAGCGTCAAAGTCGGCTTCATCGGCGCGCACGTCGCCGTGCTTCCCGAACAGACGCTGCGCGAAAATCCGATCATCGACTTCGTCTGCCGCAACGAGTTCGACTACACGTGCAAGGAGCTGGCCGAAGGCCGGCCGTGGAACGAGATTCTTGGGCTCTCCTATCGCGACGCGAACGGCGAACTGCAACGCACCGAGGAGCGGCCGCAAATCGCCGATTGGGACGCGATGCCCAGCGTGCTGCCCATCTACGCCAAGTATCTCGACGTAACGAAGTATTACAACGGCTATCTTCTGCACCCGTACGTCTCGTGGTACACCGGCCGCGGCTGCACCGCGAAGTGCACGTTCTGTCTCTGGCCGCAAACCATCGGCGGCCACGTCTTCCGCCACAAGAGTCCCGAGGCGGTCGGACGCGACCTCGACGAAGCGAAGGCGCATCTTCGGCTCGACGGTGCGCGAGTACATGTTCGACGACGACACGTTGACGAACGAGAAAGATTACGCGATCGCGCTCAGCAAGCACATGAAACGCTTGAAGCTGACCTGGGCTTGCAACGCCCGCGCGCACGTCGACTACGACACGCTCAAGACTCTGCGCGACAACGGCCTGCGCGTGCTGCTCGTCGGCTTCGAATCCGGCAATCAAGAGATCCTGTACCGCATCAAAAAGGGCCTGAAGCTCGAGATGGCGCGCGAGTTCATGAAGAACTGCCACAAGCTCGGCATCAAGGTTCACGGCACGTTCATCATCGGCTTGCCGGTCGACACGCCGGAAACGGTTCGTCGAAACGATCGACTTCGCCAAAGAGCTCGACCCGCACACGATTCAGGTTTCGATCGCGTCGCCGTATCCCGGAACGGAGCTCTACGATCAGGCGCTGGCAAACGGCTGGTTTGCGCGCGACGAGCTGGTCTCCGGAAAGGGCATCCAGACGTCGACGCTGCGCTACGACACGCTCTCGACGGCCGAAATCGAAGATTCCGTCGAGCGAATGTATCGCGAGTTCTACTTCCGGCCGAAAAAGATCGCCAAGATCGTCGCCGAGATGGTCACCAGCCGCCAGATGATGGTGCGCCGGCTGCGCGAAGGCGGCGAGTTCTTCGGCTATCTTCGCGCCCGGCGAACCCAGGCCGGAGAGCGCCGGCTCGAAGCGGCGGCGACGTAACGCGGTTCGCCGCGGCCTAAGCGCCGGGCAGCCGCGCGGCCGACGCCAGGGTTTCGTCGAGCATGTTGCGCTGGAATGCAATCATATCGGCCACGTGCGGGAACCGCGGATCGGTTCGGGTTGCCGTCAGCCGATAGCCCGCGGGGTCGCCGCTCAGCGTCCCACGTTTTCGCAGCGCCGCCAGCGCGCTGACCACCGTCGAGTCCGGCGCATCGCGCAGCTCGGGATCGACGAACACGTTATCCGGCAGTGCATCCAGCCGCGCCCGCACCGCGCGCACGGCATCTTCTGCCGCAAAGGTTTCCGGCGCATCGAACAGATACGTGCCGAGCAGCGCCGACGTCGTAACGGCTCGCGCCGCCGCGAGCGCGACGCCCAGCTCAGCGGCGCGGTCGTAGCGAACCACGCGATAGAGCATCGGCAGCCGGCCGGCCTGAAACGGATCGTACGCCACGGCGCAGAGCCAGAGATCCGCAAACGGCGCCAGGGCGTCCACGATTCCGCCGCGCATGGGATGCATGCGGCCGTCACCGCTGAAGTCGCCCTCCGGCGTAACGTAGAAGGTCGCGCCGCTTCGCACGCATTCCACGATTGCGTCAACGTCGCTCTGCGTCACGGTCCGCAGGTTCGCGACCACCTCGCGACGGTACGGCTGTTTGAGATGCGATATTTTCACCCACTCCTGGGCCGGCATGAAGTTCTCTAACTTCCACAGATCGCTCAGCGACCGCCCCTCCAAACCCAGCCGCGCAATCGATTCCGCGGGCAAGATCGCGTCCAGCGCCAGGTCGCCGTGCGCGGCACGCAGCTCTTCGGCCAAGCTGATCAACGGTCGCGAGAAGAGATGGTTTTCGATCGGCAGAACGCCGTACGCCGCCCACAGGCCGCTCAGATTGACGCCCCGCGTGAAACGCGCGCTCCACGGCAGGCGCGCCGCAATGAATCCCGTCTCGAACGTCCGGCGCGAGTTGCACATCAGCAGCCGCTTCCAGGGATGCAGCAGAAACGTCCGCGCGGTGATGATTTCGCCTTCGTCCATGTGCTGGTGATTCGTGATCAAGACGGTCGCCCCGCGGTCTTCCGGCAGCCGGCCCCACTGGCGAATGCGAATTTTGAACCGCAGCCACGTGTGACGCACGACGTACGTCACGGCCAACAGCAGCCAGCTCTGCTTCATCGGGTCGGCGCTTTCGGCTTGTGCGCGGCGAGCACCGTCAGCGAACCGAGTAAGAAGCACGCGCCCGCGCTGGCAAAGAGCCAGCGGTAACCGGCGCTGACGCTCGTTCCGCCCGTGATGATCGCGGCGCCCACCGCCGGAGCGATCACCATCGGCAGATTCGAGAGCGTGCCCCAGATGCCGAGGTCGCGCGCCACGTCGCCGAGTTCGGGAACCGAATCCAGCGCCAGCGCCCAGCCGACGGAGAACACGCCGCCGTAACCGAGGCCGAACAGCAGCGCGTACACGAACACGATCCGCCCGTCGGGCACCAGCGCGAAGCCCAACGCGGCTGCCGTCATCGGAAGCCCCGACAGAAACACGGTCAGCCGGCGGTCCAGCCTGTCGGAGATCATTCCGACCGCCACGCTCGACACCACGGCCCCCACCATCGCGGCCCCCGCCACGAGCCCGGTGCTCGCCGACGCGTTGCGAATGCCCAGCACGTCGTGGAAGAAATACAGCACGTACGTCGTGAGCAGCGTCATTCCCATCACGATCCACGCGCGCGCGATCATCGTCACCACCAGATCGTGGCGATCGCGCACGCGCGCGCCCTCCCGCTTCGTCGCGTCGAACGGAGGCGACGCCGGCACGAACAGCAGCGTCAGCGCGCTCGCCAGAACGCCGGCCGCCGCCGTCAGCAACGCCACGCGCGGTTGTAACAGCGCGCCCAGCAGCAGGCCGATGATCGTCCCGACCAGCGTCATCGCGCCGCGATACCCCGCGGCGGTTCCCCAGAACTTCCGTGGAACGATCTCCGGCAACAGCACCTGATAGATCACCGAGCCGCTCACCACCGCGACCATCGCGGCGACGGTGGCGACGCCCAGGTCGATCACCGATTGCACGTAGTACATCGAGAGCAGCGCCACCGCATCGACGATCAGCACGATCGCGGTCTGCAGGCGACGGTCGCCGCCCCGCCGGCGAAGGCGGTCCGACAGGGCGCCCGCGAACGGCGGCACGATCGCCGTCCCAATCGCCACCGCCGTCGAGATCGCCGCCAGAACCCTCGTGTGATCGGCGGGGGCGATCTGCAACAGAATGGCCGGCACGATGATCGCCATCAACGCCGCGTCCTGGAAGTGGATGCCTACCCACAGCGCGTTCATCGCCAAGTGGTCGCGGCTTCGAAATCGTTCGGTTCCCAACTCGGCACGCTTGTTCTTCGCGTGTGAATGCAAGGCCCGCTTCCGCCGGCCAGCGAAATCCCGCTGCGGAATGCCCGCGCACCTTCTCGCAGCGGTCCTCGGTGCGGTCACGATCGCAGCGATCGCCTATACGAGCGTCGCCATTATCTGTATCGCGCGTTTCGGCCGCGAACCCCAACTCGAACGCAGCGATGGGCTGCCTCCGGTGACTTTGCTGGTGCCGCTGCACGGCGCCGAACACGAGCTCGCCGAGAATCTGCGCTCGTTCGCCTTGCAGGACTATCCCGCGTGCCAGCTCGTTCTCGGTGTCGCGCGCGAGGACGACTCCGCCCTGGCCGTCGCCCGGCGCGTGGCTGCGGAACTCCCCGACCGGAACATCGAAATCGACGTCGGCGAAGTGCCCGGCGCGCGCAACCCAAAGATCGCCAACGTGCTCTCGATGATGCGACTGGTGCGCCACGACGTTTTGATCCTCGCCGACAGTGATACGCGCGTCACGCCCGCCTACGTTCGTTCCGTCACGGCGCCCTTACGCGACCCGGGCGTCGGCGTCGTGACCTGCCTGTTCGCGGGCGTTCCCACCGGCACGTTTCCCTCGAAGCTGGGCGCGATGTTCATGACCGAGCAGTTCATCCCGTCGGTGCTGGTCAATCGGCTATTAAGGCGACCCAAACATTGCCTGGGGCCGACGAACGCGTTTCGCTCGACCACGCTCGCCGCGATCGGCGGCTTCGAGGCGCTCGCGCCCCACCTCGCCGACGACTTCATGCTCGGGAACTACGCCACGGCCCTGGGGCTTCGAGTCGTGATCCCGCGGTACGTCGTGCACACGATCGTCTCCGACCCCAGCCTTGCGTCGCTGTGGAACCACGAGTTGCGCTGGCACCGC
This sequence comes from Vulcanimicrobiota bacterium, assembly GCA_963711625.1. Lineage (GTDB taxonomy): Bacteria > Vulcanimicrobiota > Vulcanimicrobiia > Vulcanimicrobiales > Vulcanimicrobiaceae > Cybelea. The sequence goes on along the minus strand of OY970207.1, from coordinate 2,065,393 downwards.
ACGATTCGCGGCGTACAGCCGGCCGGTTATGCCGGAATGTTCCTCACGTATCCGCTGCCGCTCGCGCTGCTGACGTTGATCGTCGCGCCTCAACCAGCAACGCTCGCGCTGCTCGCGGTCGCAGCCCTCGCTCGAATTGCCGTGCAGCGCGTCGCCGCGCGTGCGCTCGGGGTTCCGCCCGCGTCCGCGTGGCTCGTGCTGCCCCGCGATCTCTTCGGGATCTCCGTATGGGCGTGCGGGCTCGCCGGCCGCGCGGTCCGTTGGCGCGACGCGGACCTGCACATCGAATCGGGCGACCTGCTGGCCGAACGTGCCTAGTCGCACGCGCTCCTCACTTCTCACGATCGTTCCGCTGATTCCGTCTGGCGCAGACTTCGCTGCAGAATTGGCCTTCTTTGTCGAACATCTGGGCTTCGCGGTCCTATGGCGCGCCGATGGGATGGCCGGCATCGCTCGCGACGATATTGCGTTCAATCTCGTGCACAACGACGATCACGCTTGGGCAACGAACGCGAGCTTCAGCATTGCCGTTTCCGATCTCGACGCTCTCTATCAAGAGTATTTGCACGCCCCCGCGAAGGTCGGCCCCTTGGAGGTTAAGCCATGGGGGCGGCGGGAGTTCCACATGATTATCCCATCCGGCGTGTGTTTGCAGTTTTACGAACGTCAATCGTAACGGCGGCGAAACTCTTACTTACAATACTTTTTGTTACGTAGGATCGTTATCCAGGTAACTCCGAGTGAAGCGCCACTGGCGTTATATGCCTCGAAGATAACGTACGACTTGCCGCACTGTCCGTTGGGGTAAAAGCTGTAGAGTGTTTGAGTGTCCTGTCCGAATTGGCACCACCCCGTATACAGACAGCCCGCTGCAGCTTGTGTGGATACGACTCCAGGGCCCGAAATCTTAACCGTGGCGCCCGCGCTGCCGGTAAGATGAAGCGGACACGGCGACGCCGTGGCGCCTCCGGGCGTGCCCCCACAGGAGGGGATTCCCGACGCCGATCCCCCCAAAGGCAAGATTCCCGCAAGAGCACTTTGTCCGGGCGGCACAACGCCGGCTCCGGATTGTGCCTGTTGACCTCCGCAGGCCGCAAGCACTGCGCCCACGAGGCAACCAATTGCTAATAACCTTGGTGGTTGAAGCATCTCTGCACTCTCGTCCGAAGTATGAGGCTAGGTTGCCTGGTGTTTCGGCGAGCGCTTTGGCGAACCTGGCCCGTGCAACAATGGACTCTTACTCGGCGCGGCTGCGGCATTACCGGCTACCTGAATGATAGTCGTCTATCTAGCCGCGGTCTTTGGAATCTACATGGGTTCCCGCGACATTTGGCGCCGCACACGCAGGTTGCCGATGTTTTGGCGCCTAGCAATGCTCCTGTTTCTAGTATTAATGATTGCCTCTCTGGTGGCCGCCGCCTACTACCACGTCGGCCGGTATGCTGAGAGATATTTCGGTGCCGCCGTGTTAATATTTTTGGTCATCGTGGGTCTGGGAGTGCTTTTAAAGGATCGCATAGACTTTGATGCATAGCATTGCTCAGCCCGCGCCCGCGAGACCGCTTCGCGTGAGGCGCTCAGCAGCGGAGAATCCCGGCAGCCGCGCCGCGCTACGGCGAAGCCTTCTGCGTCGCGGCGCTTACCAAGAATACGCCCGAACTTAGTTCTGGCCCGGGCTCAAGGCCAATCCGGTGAACTGGAAATGCGTCAGTCCTTTAACGATCGTTCGTTCTGGCTTGCCACCCGCGGGATACTTCCAGACCGAAAGGCCGCCCGGCAGGCGCCCTAGGATGATGTTCCCTCCATCAACGAACGAGACGTCGCCTGACGCTTTGCTCGCGAACTTGCCCTTGAACGTTATGGTCCGCACGACCGTTCCATTGGAGCCGGAAACCGATACCTGGGAAACGGTGGGTCGCGCCTTGTGATTGTGTTGGGTGACCGCTATATACTGGCCATCCCACTGAAGACTATCTTTGCAGGTTCCCTCGAGGATTTGACACGCTATCGGTTGAGCCAACGTAATGTCCGTTAGCGTCGAACCGCCTTTCGGAAGCTCGGCGAGGACGAACGGGTGTCCCGACTCGGCGCCCATGCCGCCAACAAAAAGGTTGCCGGCGTCGTCATATGTTGCGCCCAGGAAGCATTGGAAATTGGAATCGGCATAGCTGACCGGTGAGCCCTGGGCATCAGGATAGATGGCTACGCTTCCGCCTCCGCTACAGTTGGGAGTGGAGTCGTTCGACACTGCTAAGTTCCCCGTTGTCGGATCGACGGAACACCCGGTCGGGTAGTAACTGCCGTCAGGTAAGGTGGTAAGTGGCGTCTTTCCACCGTGTGCGAACTTGAATATGAATCCGCCCGTGCTCGGGCTGCCTTCTGCTGCAGCGATAAAAACATTACCACTGCCGTCCGTGCAAGCACCCCCTCCATAGCCGCTGTTCATGTAACTTACTTGCTGTGCCTTGCCGGTCGAAAAGTTGATGGCATAAAAGACATTTACATCGGTAACGACGTACAGAAGGTCGCCCGAGCCAGGCGTGCGATGCGCGTGACTTGGTTGAGCAGCGGTACTCTGCGGCATAGAGCCGCCGCCTCCCGATAACGGCGCGTTGCACCCGATCAATAGTGTTGCCGCTATCGAAACGCCTAAAGCGGAGCGGCTCAAACGCAAATCAATCATGTCCCAATCCTCCGCCTGGGTTTTCGACGGTTAACCGGGGGTTCCCCGGAGACTTGGGTTAGCTACTTCCCTTCAGCGTCAATTCCAGGCGTGAAAGCTAGCCTCATCGAACGAATCTGGTTACCATCGAGTTTAAGCTGTCGGAGCAAGTTGGATGAGAACTTCAGATTTCAGTCGCTACGCACTTAGCAGTTGCGTTGTTGCCGCTTTACTCGCAGGCTGCAGTGCGTCGTCAAGCTCAAATTCGGCAGCCGGCACGATGCCTCGGGCACGGACGAATGGGGCAACCTCCGGTCAAGACTTCATCTATGTACAAAGTCAAGCAAGCGTATTGGTCCTTACCTATCCAGGCGGTGAAGAGGTGGGAGGCATTGGCGCAGTTGCTACCGAGGGTTATTGCACCGATGCAAACGGCGACGTCTTTTTAGCCCAAGAAAACAGTTCACACGTGTCGAGCACGATTTTTGAGTACGGACCTGGGGGCACGACTCCGATTGCGACGCTTAGCGACCCTGGAGTAGCGTTTGGTTGTGCTGTCGATCCGACCACCGGGAATCTCGCCGTTACCAACTATGCAGATGACAACAACCACCTCGACTACGGTGACCTAGCAATCTACCAGGCGGCGACTGGCACGCCGACGATATATTACACAAGCGACGTTACCCGCTACATGTACTGCTCGTACGACAACAAGGGTAATCTTTACGCGACCGCTGATCCTTTAGGGCCCTTTTTGGTTCGCCTCGCAAAAGGAAGCAGTTCCATCGAAATGATCCAGCTAAGCAAGGCTCTTGTGGCGGGCGTCGGCGTCTTCTATCCATCGGTCGCATGGGATGGGAAATATATAACGGTATCGACCGTTTTGAATTCGAGCCGTGGACATGACGGACCAAGCCGGTTTGCGATTTATCGGCTAAAGATCAAAGGGCACGACGCGAAGGTAGTGGGGACGACGACCCTAAGTGTGGGCAGTAGAAATCAGCATCTGGGCCAAGTCTGGATTCAGGGACATACGCTCTTAGCCCCGTACCAGCACAAGGGGCAGTGGATAGGCGTTTGGTCTTATCCAAAGGGCGGCAAGCCGACAAAATCAATTTTGATAGGACAGCACTATCCGACCTTGTCCTTTGGGTCGACGGTTTCGAGCCCATAGGGTGGACATGCAACAAAACTTTTTGAAGTCGTGGCGATCCGTTAGGGGTTACTGTCAGCGTCGGCGTTAACTCCGGTTGGCTGCCCCGCGTTTTCGATCCGCTGCGGCATCGGAGCGCCGCGCGTTTCTAGGCTTTGCAGGCATTGCAGCTGCGCTAGCACGGCAGCATAGCGGCGCGGCTTGCTCAGCAGCTTAGCAGGGTGCGGGGCCTCAGCCCGGCCAAGCCGAAACATTGCTGGGCGCCGTGGCGTTCACGGAGCGAGGAGCAGATATATGCAGAGCCCGGGACTTAGTCGCCACGCCCTAACCATTGGCGCGGCTGCTGCATTGCTGGCGGGCTGCGGCGGATCGCAACAAATCGCGCAAACGGCGTCCCCGCAGATGCAAGGAGACGCGGCTTCATCGCCCTTGCCAAGGGCGGCAGTGCCGCACTTGGCATCGACGGACCTTGCGCACTACCCTCAAAGCGGAGAGCCGCTGTTGTATGCCGCTAACGACTCTCCAAGCGCCATCGAGATTTTTCCGCTCACACGGCGGAATCGGAAACAGATCGGCTCGATATCAGACGGCGTCGACGACCCGTGGGGATTGAGCATCGACTCCAACAAATCACTCTACGTCGCTAACTCTGCATACGGCAACGGCAGCGTCACCGTCTACCCGTATGGCTCCACAACCCCGTCGATGAGGTACTCGCCAATGTACAGAGCGTTTTACGCATCAGCCGATTCGACGGGGCACGTCTTCGTATCGGGTGAGGACGACCACGGGACGGGGCATGTCTTAGAGTTTAACGCTGGCCGTAACCGTGTGATCGCGCACCAGCAGTTAGGCCACGAAACGGATGGAATGGCCGAGGATGGGCAAGGCAATCTCTACGTGGCATACCGTGAAGCTACCGGTTCCATCGTCGAGTTCGGACCAGGCCTGACAAACAAACGGCATCTGGGCATCAGGATCGATCAGCCCCAGGGATTACTCGTTGACCGTGCCGGGAACATTATCGTCGTTGAGTCGGCAGCCGATCGGATCGACGTGTTTCCGCCAGGAGCGACGACGCCGTCGGTGACGGTAACGATCTCCGAGCGCAATAATCTCGCGGGGTTGGCGATGCAGAATAGCGAGACGACCCTGTGGGTTTCTTCGCTGGGGAAGCGCGTGTACTCGATGCCCTACCCGCTCACGCCCAGTACGGTACCGACCGAATATGAGAGAATCAACGGCGCACCAAACGGAATCGCCGTCAGCCCATAAGCAGGCTTGATCCGCGCTAAATCCGCCCGCGCCGCGATCGCATCCGGCTTAGCTTGGCTTTGATGGCTTAGCTGCGCAGCGGCGCAGACCGCGCAGCTGCCGAAGTGTCGGTTGGTCTTTGCGACTGGGCCTCCGATGTTGCCGTAATCGCCCGAAGTAGGGAGCTCAGGGAATCGGCCCACTCTTCGCCGCTGCTTTTTGAAAGCTAGCCGGTTTCAGTGCGCCGACGCAGGAGGTGTCGGGCGCGCGATCCGGAGCGGCATAGAACGACAGGATGACCTTTTGGGCGCACGGCGACCAGGGTGAGACGGTGTGCCCGACGCCTGGGATGCTGATGATCGTTGCGCGGGAGAAGCGCGCTGCCGCCGCTTTCGCTCCTGCGAGCGACGTCAACGTGTCGAAGGTTCCGGAAATGAGGAGCGTCGGAATGTTGCTGGCAACGGGCTCGTGCATTGATCTTGGAGCTGGCGGGAATTTCCAGACATCGCGACAGTCTTCTTGAACGTACGCCCAGCCGCCGATACCTTCACGTTGCACCGAGGCCGGATAATCCGGAAACGCTTGTCGTCCCGCCGCGGCGAGTTCCTGCGGCGTCCCGAGGTAATCTTCGCGACAAGTCGTGCCGACCGCCAGACCGTCGCCGAGAGCAGGTGCGCCCGGATGGTACGGTGGCGCTCGGCCCGCGCGATCCTTGGCGATCGCCTCGATGGAATCGCGGCGGCCGGCGGCGAGCCCCCCAATTGTATCCGGCGCGGCTTGGAGCGTCGGAATGCTGTATGTTTGGTTGCGCAACCAGTCGATCAACGCTCCGCCGTCGATTATCACCGTGATGTTCTTGCCGGTGTAGGGGTCGCCGATCGTCGGCGTCAACGGCTTGGCTTCGAGCTTATTGACCAGTCCGGTAAAGGTCTGTTCAAGATGGGGATGGGCCGCGTCGCAGGCCGGTTGCGCTGCGCAGGCCTTGAAGAGGTTGTCGAAGCCGTAGCGCGTGTTCCACCAGTTTACCGGGATGCTGTAGGTCGTCGGTAGGACCGAGTCGAGAACGACGCTGCGGATCCCCTCGGGATGGTCGCGCATAAGCGTCTGCGCCGTATACGTGCCGAACGAGTTCCCGTAAACATTCCACTCGGCAATGCCGAGCACTTTGCGGAGGTCGACCAGATCGGCGACGCTCTCGGTCGAATTGTAAGCACTGAGATCGGCGCCGGTAGCAATGAGCTCGTCGCGGCAGGCTTTGGTCGCAGCCAAGTGAGCGCGCTTTGTTGCCTCGGAATAAAAGCGAAGGCCAAGAAGCTCTCTGGCGAAGTCGTTACTTGCCGCACAGATCAGCGCGGGCCTTGAGGACCAAGTGCCTCGCTGACTCAGAACCCAGATGTCCCGGTCGCGAATGAAGTTCGCCTTGATTATCTCGTCGATTTCGAGCGGAGCAATGTCGCCGGGCCCGCCTTCCAGATACAGAATCGGGTCGGGCCGCTTTTCCGAAGATCGTGCACGATATTTTGCGACCATGATCCGGATGGTGCGACCCTTCGGCCTGCTGCGATCTTCAGGCACGACGAGATATCCGCAGCTCGCGTGCTCGAGCCAGTCTACGCCCTGGATTTTCGGCGCACGGCGCCGGCTCGAAACGCGGCACAGTTGCCGATCGATCGGCCTGTGCGACTTGTGCCGTAACCGAAAAAGCAAACAGAATGGCGAGCACGAGAAGATGTCGGTAGTCGATCGTCATGCGTCGAGATCCACGGTCAGATTGGTCCACACGATCAAGGTCACGTTATTGACGGGATCGTACCCCATGAACGAATTATAACCTGCCCTCTCGCCACCGTGATAGTAAATGACATTCGGCCCCTACCTGAGCAAAATGATACCGTAACCGTATTCTTTGCCCGCCGGGCTTATGTCACTTAGTGGACGGTGGCGCCACCGAGGGAAGGACGTCGATCTCGCTGAGAACTTCGGTCAGTCGGCTAGCCTCCGCGATCATAACCACCCAGCGTCGCTTCATGGGCTCCGAGCGTTGCCGGCGTCGCAGCTGCGCTAGCACGGCCGCATAGCGGCGCGGACCGCGACGGGTTATGCAGTCAGCGATCTTCTCCAGCCTTGCACTCGCGGGCGCGAGTTGTCAAAGCGGTTCGGGACGATCGACAGCAACGCCATCGGGAAACCCGCCTGACGTCGTAACGGTGCCGACGAGCGTGCATGGCTGTCCCTTGCCGCCGCCCGCCGGGTACTTGAACTCCTTGGCAACGCCGAGCGACCCGTCTGCCACGAATATGCGGCTCTCTTTGTGATTGAGATCGATGCCGAACGGAGCAATCCCGCTAATATGGCATGTCCCTGACGGTGTGCCAAATGAGGGCGGCGTATACGTGAGTAACTTGCGTTGTTGCTGGTCGACCAAAACGACGTGCTCACGATCCACGGATCGCACGCCGACAGGAGTACCGATTGCCGCGCCGGTGTTCGTGAACGAGGTGCAGACACCGGCGACGCATTCACCCACCCAGAGCCCGGGAGTTACATCGTCGTAGTAGAGGGTGCCATCTTTTTGGATCGTTAAGAAGTAAATCTCTTGGCCGTCGGCGTTCTGGTAATTCGCGACCAACGCTCCAGACGATTTTTTCCACACAGAGATCGACCCGGATGGACAGGTGCGTCCGAAAACGTTCGAGGCGATGACGTATCCGTCGCGAGAGACCGTAACGTCACTCGGCACTTCATCGCCACACGTCGTGTCGACATATGCCTTAAACGGGTTCGCGTCACCCCGATGATATGCCCTGACGCTGGGGTTCGGCGGACCTTTGGTTGCGTAAAGGTCGCCCGATGAGACCATCAGACCTTCCCCGTTATTGAATCCATTCAGTATCCCACATGGTGCTTGGCCGCCAAGATGACCGGCAAAAATGTTTACCGTGCCGTCGCCTTGGTCTGACACATAGACGAGCATTCCAGTCGCCGGACATGCGTTGAATGCCACACCGTGGTAGCCGGCGCGAAACGCGATTCCTCGCGTGTGGCTCTGCCGTGCGAAGGCAACTGGCGCTTGTGTCGGGGCGCTGGAGCAGCCCGTCCCCAGGGCTACCGCTGCCGCGAACGCGAGGGGGATCGGTTTGAGAAAATGCATCGCGACACTCTTTCCTGGCCAGTTCCGGCGGCAACGTTTTCTCCATATGAAGCCGCCAACCTTGGCCTCGACGAGCGAAGGGCAACCGAAGGTTTCCTCCGGGGAAGTTGGCCGGTATCTCGGCTATGCGCAATCTGGGCGTTGGCGGTGAGGTGCGGCTTGATTGTCCGAACGCGGGCTTAGGTAAAAGAAGCTTTTGACTCTGCGGCCTCGATCGCGGCGCCCGGCGCGGGCGCCTCGTTTTGAAACCCTTAGCTCCTAACCCCGCGTGACCGTACCTTACCTTAGCGGACGACGCATCACCTCAAAAGCATAGGCCCTCGGGAGCGCCCAACGCCTCCGCAGCCCAAGCAGCACACGACACCTCGTCTCGCCCAGCAGGATCACGGCGCGCGTCCGTACGCTCAAGAACGACTCACGTGAGAAACGTTATGCAGCGATCGACGTTCTCGTTCGTGGCTATTGTCGGCGTGGGACTCTTCATCGTCGCGTGCGGACGCCAGGTCACCCCGAATCCTCCCATCGTACCCCGTCCCGGCCCCTAACCGGGCAGGGACGCGCTCTCCGGTTCGGAACTCGCAGTCACGGCATCAAACGTGACTGCGACTACAACGCCCACTCTCGACGCAATTGAAGCGGCGCGCTCGCGCATCGCCGGCACCATCGTGCGCACGCCGCTGCTGGAGCTGCAGGGAACGACCGGTCCGCGCATCTTCCTCAAGCTGGAGAACCTCCAGCCGATCAACTCGTTCAAGCTTCGCGGCGCGGCCAACGCCGTCGCGATGCTCGATGCCGAACAACGAGCGCTCGGAGTTTGGACGATCAGCGCCGGCAACGCCGGCCAGGGCGTCGCCTACGCCGCGCGCAAAGCCGGCGTGCCGTGCACGGTCGTCACGATCGAGACGGCGCCGGAAACGAAGGTCGCGCGCATGCGCGCGCTCGGAGCGAACGTCGTCAAAGCGTCGTTCGACGCGTGCTGGGAAGCGCTCGAGCGCCGGACGTTCCCCGGCATCGAAGGCACGTTCGTGCATCCGTTCGACGACGATCACTTCATCGCGGGCAACGCCACGGTCGGTCTCGAGATCGTCGAAGATCTGCCCGACGTCGCGGCGGTGATCACGGCGTTGGGCGGCGGCGGCCTGGTTACCGGCGTCGCTGCGGCTGTGCGCGCGAAGAAGCCGAACGTGCACGTCTTCGTCGCCGAGCCCGAGACCGCGGCGCCCTACGCGCGTTCGCTCGAGCTCGGAGAGCCGTCGGCCTTCGAGGAATGGCAGCCGTCGTTCGTCGACGGCGCGGGCGGCAAGAGCGTGTTCCCGCGCATGTGGGAGCGGATGCGCGGCCTTGTCGACGGCTCGATCGTCGTGACGCTCGACGAAACGCGCCGCGCGATGCGCGTCCTCGCCGAACGCTCGCGCGTGATCGCCGAAGGTGCCGGCGCGCTGCCGGTCGCGGCCGCGCTGAGCGGAAAGGCCGGCGACGGTCCGATCGTCGCGCTGATCTCCGGCGGCAACATCGATCTCGCGACGTTCTCCGAAGCCATCGCGGCGGTCGCACAACGTAACGCGGCGCCTTTCGCGCCACCGTCATTGAACGCGCGATTTGCGATTTGGTTCGCTCGGCGGCCCAATCGTCGTCAAAAGCCGCACGAACCGGCGGTTCTTCTCCAGAGGTTTGAACCACGGCAGACTCTTGAGAAATACGAGCGTCGCCTCTCGGCACTCGACGGCGTTTTCCAGATACTGCACGGCGTCCTCGAAAAGCCCGAGGCCGGTGGCAACGATCGCTAAGTTCCAATACGCGACGTAATCCGTTTGAGCCGCTGTTTTCAACGCTTCGAAGACGTCACCGGCCTTTTCCGCATCGCCCAGGTCGGCGTACGCGCGCCCCAGCATCGGCAGCCGGAAGCTCGGGTCTTCTTCTCGCTCGGTCGGCAGACGCTGCAGGTCGTGAAGCGCCCGCACCGGATCGCCCGCCAAGAGATATGTTTGTGCGCGGTAGCGGCGGGCAACGTAGAAGCTCTCGTCCGTTTCCACGATGTTCGACATCAGGGCGATCGCGTGGTCGTAACTCCCCGAATGTTCGAGGGTTCGCGCGACGAGCAGCTGATACAGCAGTGACGACGGCTCTAGAGCAAGCGCGAGCCTCGCCTCCGCAAGCGCCTCTTCGTACCTGCCGAAACAGATCTCGAGCCACGTCGCAAAGTTGCGGATCAGGCCCGACCCGGGGTTCAGCCGAAGGGCGAGGTCCATCTCGGTCCGGGCGAGTTTCCAATCCCACCGGTAAAAGGCCACGCAGTCGGCGCGTAGCGCGTGAGCCACCGCATTGTCGGGATCCAGCGCAACGACTTTCTCGATCGCCTCGAGCGCGAACGGAAACGTGATGTTCGGTGCCATGTGCCAATACGCGCCCAAGAAATAATACGAGTGAGCCACGCCGAGCAGAGCCGGCACGTAATGCGGATTCAGCCCGAGGGCCCGCTGGAAGAACTCGATCGCGCGATGCAATGCGGGCGCCGTGCGCTGGGGCAGATAGTAACTCCCCTGACAATAGCAGCGAAAAGCCTCGAAGTCGCCGTCCGAGACCATCCCGCCCAACTCCGCCGCATTGATCGTGAAGGTCTCGTTGAGCACCGGCTCGGTCACCTCGACGGGCACCGCAAAGCGGTATCCGCGGCGAGGAATCGCAAGTATGTGCGACCGCTCCCTCGCCGTCTCGCCGAGAAGCCTGCGCAACAAATAGACGTGTTGCACCAGGTTGGCGTCGCTCACCGCCTCGTTGGGCCAGATGCTGGCGGCGAGGGCCTCTTTCGAGACGATCCGCCCGTTGGCCTGAAGCAGTTGCGTGAGAATGAGCGCCGGTCGTTCCGGCACGGGGATCGCATCCGAGCCTTGAAGCAGCAGCCTCCGCATCGTGTCGAAAACAAACGACCCGAAGCGATAGACGCGGGGCGCAGCTGAGTTGGTACGGACGTCGTCTCCGTTCACGCTCCGCTAACCGTTGCCGCCGCGCTTACGAGCTCCTGCGGCCCCCGTCACGATGGCGCCGGTCTTGATAATCTTTTGATATCGCTACGTAACGCTCAATGCAGAAGCGGGACCTCCGGAGAGGTCCCGCGTTGCGTGTCCCTTGCGATTGTATTCTAGATCTTGACCTGTGCGTTGAAGTAGACGTTGATCGGAGGCGGAGCGCCGCCGAGGGCGCCGTTGTTGAACGCCGCGGGATAGTAGCTCTGCGTGTAGAGCGGGTGCACCTTATTCGCCGCGAAGTCGTTGGCGCTGGTGCCGTTGTAGAAGTTGCTCGGATAGATCGTGCTGTTAAGCGGGCTGCCGGCCGAAGCGTAGCCGCAGGTCGCGAATCCCGGCGGATTCGCCTGCGTCCATGCCTCCGACGTACCGCCGAAGCACGTGTGGAACAGGTTCGCGCCGATCGCGGTCAGCTTGATGCGCGGGCTCAGGTCGTAGGAGACCTGCAGGTTCCCGACGATCAGCGACGGGTTCTGATAGGAGCCCATCGCAAACGTGCCGCTCTGAGGATTCGGGATATAGAGGTAGGCAAACGGTCCGGTACCCGGCGACGTCTGCGTCAGGTAGTCGCACTGCAGCGGGTTGGTCTTGGGCGAGACCTTGGTGATACCCGTCGTGAGCGAGTTCGACTGGCAGGCTCGCGGATCGAGTCCCGTCACGTCCAGCGGGCTGCCGTAGTAGCCGCCCGACTGGAAGACGAAGCTGGGCGTGATCGCCAGCTTATTCGCGCGGTAGTTCAGGATCAGCGACGAGACGATCGGCGAGATGTAGCTGGTGTTGACGTCGCTCAGGTTCGGGGCGATCGCCGTCGTGTAGGGATTGTACCAGCCGTTCGGATCGAGCAGTCCCTGCTTGGGTTGGTTGTAGTAGGGATTTTGGATCACGTCGCACCGGACGTATGACGTCGACGAGCCGCAGTTGACCGGCTTCGCGCTGCACGAAACCGGAGTTCCGTTGGGGCTGCCGATGTTCGTTATTTGATAGCACGGCGATCCGCCACCGGCCTTGGTCAGCCCGTTGTACTGTTGGATCGCCTGGTTGAGCGCGATGGTCGTGTTCGGCACGACGCCCCCGTTCGAGAGGGTTTCGTTCTGGAACTGGACCTTCGAGTTCGTGTAGGTGAACGCGAACAGCGCCGAGAGCCCATTGCGGGTGAAGTCGCCCTTGTTGAACTGGAACTCCACGCCGTAGTCGCGGTTCACGCCGACCGGAACTTGCGTCACGAAGCCGGCGCCGATGAAGGTCTGCTGCTGCCACTGATTGACCCACGTGTAGAACGGCGAGAGCTTGAAGCTCATGTCCGTCCCGTGCAAGTGCTGCTCCCACGAGAAGTCATACTGTGCCGACGAGATGCCCGGGATCGGATGGAAGGGCGAGTAGAAGCCCAGGTTCATCGTGTTGTTCCAGATGGAACGGTTATCGCCCGATGCGCTGAGGTACTGAACCGACGCCGAGATCGGAGGCTGCGTGAAGCGGCCGCCCGATGCCCGGAAGACGGTGTCCGGCGACGCCGTGTAGGTCGCCGAGAACCGCGGCTGCCAGTAATCCAGCGAGTACGCGCTGGGTGACGTCGAGGTGAAGCTCGGAGCCTGGACGCCGTCCTGCACCGTGCCGTTGGGATGCACCCAGCCGGTGTGCGGACCCGTCGGATGGAGAAGCGTCGCGGCCTGGTTGCAGTCGCCCACCACGTACTGCGCGTTGGCCGGCGGGGGCACGCCGGGCGGAAGCGCCTGCGTGAGCACCTGGTTCGTTGACGCGAAGACGCACGTATAGTTTGCCGACTGATTCGCGTAGAACTGCGTGGCGGCGCTATTGGAGTTCGGCAGCTCGTAGGTGAAGTTGTCGTACCGGATCGATGCGTTGAGCAGGAAGCGATCGTTCGGACGCCACTGATCCGAGGCCGAGGCGTTGACGAACTTTGGTTTCACCGTGTTGAGGGCGCCCGTGGCATTGCCGTTCCACATCGAGTCCCACGTCGCGCCCCCCGATCCGCCGAAGCCGGTTGGGCCGTTGGTGGCGTTGCTGAGCCAGCCGCACGGCGTCGGATTGCTCCCCGTGTCGCAGCTGCCGGTCGCGCCGGTATAGACCGAGGTCGGACGGATGAACGATCCGGTCGCGACGTTGAAGTACGTGCTGCTCACACACGGCACGGACTGGCCGTTGTGCGCGTCCAGGCACTTGTTGCCCGCCCGATACCCGATCGGCGAGCAGCTGGCGAGGCAGTTGGCATACGCCGACGTGTTGTTGAATCGGTTCACCGTCGCCGTCGTGTAGTTGCCATCCAGGCTGATCAGGTTCGCGGGATTGATCTGGTCTTGGAAGCTAAGCGCCGCGCCCGACGTATGCGTGAGCAGCGTGTATTCGGCGGCCGGCGGTGACAAGACGGCCTGATCGGTCGCGCCGAAGAGCGGGCCTTCTTGCAGCCAGTCGGAGTAGAACGTGTACGCGTACGCCCGCAGGTAGGCGGCTTGGCTCAGCGCGTAGGTGTACTGCAGCTTCGTGATTCCCGTGTCGTTCGAGATCACGTTGAGGCTGTTGTCGAACAGCGGCATCGCTCCGTGGAACGCGTGCGGCGGCGTTCCGGGCGCGAAGTAGAGCCCGGGTCGCTTGAACGACGTCGGGCTGGTCGCGATTGGGGTTCCGAACGGCACGTTATACGCGATATTGTCGCCGTAGGGCTGGTAGGCGCCGTTCGGCGACGCGCTGCACGAGTTTGCGGTCACGTTCGCCCAACCCACGACCACGTTGTTGCCGCAGACGGGTTTGGCGTATGGAGCCTGAAAGAGCGACCAGGAATACTGCTGGTAGCTCGGGCCCTCGTCGTTCGGCGACATGTAGAAGTAGTTGTTGAGCGCCGAACCGCTCCAGAGGAACTGTACGTCGTCCCGCAGGCCGTTGGCCTTCGGGATGCCCATGTGCAGATTGACCACGTTCTCGCGATCGGTGATCTGCTGCGGAGCTCCGGCCAGGCCGTTATAGAACGACCAGCAGCCGGCTCCGGTGAGGTTGCTCGCGCCCGCGAGCAGCGGGCACGACGGCTTAACGCCCTGACAGCCCGGCGTCGTGCAGATATAGCCGATGCCGGCCCCGATGGTCGGGCCCGAGAAGATACCGCCCGGCGTCATATAGCCGGCGGCGTTGTTGTTGTCCAGGAAACGATCGCCTTGATTGTAGCCGCTGAGCCCGATGTAATACGAGAAGTTACGGTCGGGCGTTGAGCCGCCGATCTCGACGCTTGCCTGGTGATAGAAAGCCACGGCCCCCAGGCCGAGGTTTGCGGTCGCAAAGCCCGGGAACGTTCCCGATTTGATGACCTGGTTGATGAAGCCGGCCGTCCCGGCCGATGCAACCGAGGCCGGACCGCCGCCCGTGTACACCTGCAGCTCCTGCAGGCCGAGCGTCGATTCCGTCGACGAGTTGTAGTTGTCGAACGAACGGTTGACCGGGATGCCGTCGTACTCGAAACCGGTATAGTACTGGTTCTGGCCGCGAACGTACGCGGCGTTGAAATCCCAGCCCATGCCGCCCGGCGAGGTTTGAATGCCGGGGACCGACGCCATCGCCGAGTAGGCGTTGTTCAGGTTGCCGCCGCCGCCTAGTGCCGCGGCAGCCGCGGCCTGCGTCGCGTTGACGTTATACAAATCGCTGCCGACGCCGGATTTGACCAGCGAGGCACCGGCCGTCGATGTGACGTGGCCGATCGTTTTCAGCGCCTTCGTCATTGCGTAGGCGACTTGTTGCGTTTGGTCGGCGAAGACCGTGACGCCGGCGAAAGAGACTCCCTGATACCCGTCCTTGCTCAGACTGACCGTATAGGTATCGGGGTTGAGCGAGAGGATGATGAAGTGCCCTCCCGCGTCGGTCGTCGCGTTCCTGGTCTGCGATGGCGCGGTTGCCTGCACTTGCACGCCGGCAATCGGTGCGCCGCTCGCATCTTTGACCGTACCCGAGATGTTGCCGGTGACGCCGGCCAGTGCCCATGTTCCCTGGCAAGCAATCATCGCGAGCAACGTTACTAGGGTAACCAGTGAACGCGGGAACGATGTTCGTTTCATGCGCGTGGTTCCTCCAGTTTTTGCGCCTCGACCCGTCGAGGCTTTTGCGATACACGCGCTTCATGAGCGCGTTACGTCGGCGGCTTCCGCACGCCGTAATTGCTTCCTATAAAGCTGAGTAAAGTGTCGCTAACGTGTCGCGTCTCAGGAACGCCGCTTGTTTAACGCGTTATCAATTCTTATCAATTACGGTTTGGCGCCGGCTTCGAATGCAGCGCAACATTCGAATGCAGCGCAACAATTGATAACTCTGTGATTACTCCATGCTCCGGCGCGTCTATACTGAGAGTCGTGACGTTCTCAGCCGCGGTCTCAGCAACGGTGACCAATGACGCCGCGCCAAACCTCGAGGCCGACGTACGCCGGCTGCTGCGAGCCGCCGGCAATCCGTTTCTTCTCGCAACAAACCCGCTCGCCCGAGCGCTTTGTCAGGCGACGGTGATTGAGGATCCCACCCGAGCGCTGCGTTCGGCCATCGACGGCGCGTTTTCGGCCGACCTCCCGGCCCGGCGCTTACGAACCGTGCTGCTCGCGTCGATCGGCGATCAGGAGCCGGACTCTTACGACCCGGAATCACATGTCTCGAAACGTCACTTTCAACGCCTCCGGGCTCGCGCCGTAACGGTCCTGGCGTCGCACGTGCGACGGGTCCTCGGCGCTCCCTCGCTCGTGCTCGTCGCGCACGACGGCGAGAATCCCGACCCCCTGGCGACGCTGGCGGAGCTGGTCTCCGATTTTGAGCCTCGAGTCGCATCGGACTTACTCAAACTTGGAGACGCGCGGTTCGCGTCGGAGGCCGGCGTACCGGCCGTTCGCGAGCGCGTCAACATGGGCGCTTTCCCAGAAGGCGCGCCGATGCGCGATCGGGTCGCCCCGAGCTTGCTCCGAATCTTCCGCAGGCAGTCGGATGAGATCGCCGGTACCGCGTCACCCGAACCGCCGGATTCCTGGGCGCCGTACGCAAGGCAGATCGGCAGCGAATCGCAGCACGCTCGGTTCGAGAGCGAATGGCTGTCCTTTCTGCAGGCGCGTCACCACGGCGACACTCGGGCTATGGAGGCCGTTGCTCGAAACCTCAAGCGCCTCGCCAATGACGCCGCGTCGTGGCTGCTGCGGGCGTCGTTGGCCGTTGCGGAGGCGAGAATCGGACGAGGGTACCTCGACGAGGCGAGTCGCCTGTTAGATGACGTCGACCGCCGGTGTCTGCGCACTTTTGCCATAACCGATCTCGCGTTCGCTACGCTCCTGCGATCGGAGCTCGCGCTGCAACGGGGTGAAAACGCATCGTCGGAGCGTCTCGCCTTGGGAGCCTATCTGGTCTTGAAGGGCAGGCACCACGCGGCGTACCGGTGCCAAGTGACGATCGCGCGGGCCCGGCTCCGTCTGGACGAGCCCTGGAGCCCGCCGAGCGACATGGGCGGGTTGCCCGATTCCGCATGGGATCGAGTCGCTCTCGACGATCGAACGCGCGCGCCATCGGCTTGCAGCCGGAGAACGCATGCGAGCTCGCGAGCAAGCGACGAACGCGCTTCGCAAGTCGGAAGCCGCCGGATATGCGGGCTTGACCGCTCGCTCCGCCGCGACCATCGGAGCGACCTACGCGCAGGCAACCAAAGAGCGTCGGATGTGGCACTTGCGCGCGATCTCCGCGCTGCTCGACACGCAGAGCCGGACGGGCGCCTGCGATTTGTTCGCACTGGATGGAACCGGCTTCGACTCTTCGGCCGCATCGATCGACGATATCGCCGGCGTCGTCTACGACGGGCTCGTCAGGGCCGTTCCGCAGCTCGAATGCTGCTCGGAACGCGAGGCTCGAGCAGGCCGGTCGTTTGTCCGTGCGGCGGTTGCCTTCGTGCTTGCGGGCCGGCAAGCACCCGAGCGGTCCAGCGATGCGATTCATGCGTTGACATCGCAAGGCGGAATGTTCGCGCAGTATCTCAGCTACTTCGCAACCTCGGTCGCCGACCTGATCGAGACGGCAACGCTCGCAATCACGGGGGTCGGGTATCGCGCGAGAGCGGAGTTTCGACTCAAGTCCCTCATGCGCGAGCTCGCCGCGGAGATCGCCCCGAGTGCCGACGTTCGAAAGTATGCCGTAGGCTGACGACGGCCGGCAGCGACTCCGTTCGATAACAACGCCGAGGGCGCTCGTTGCTTAAGCGAGCGCCCTCGACTCTTCCTGGTACATTGGAGCGTTTTCCACTAACGAATATTCCCACCGCACGCCGTCGTCAAACCAGACGCTTGCGACGTGGTATCTAACGCCGGCGTTTGCCGGCGAGCGCATTCCGGGTAAAGCGGAGCGTATAAGGGAGGGTTCACCTATGCCATGCAAAGGCGAAGGATGTAAGTGCCAGGCCACCGAGGGTCAATTCTGCAGCGAAGAGTGTAAGACCGCAAACGATCACGGGCATTGCCATTGCGGCCATGCTGCGTGTGGTTCGTAAACTCTAACTCGAGCGCTTAATCGGGCCCGCGCGACGGGTAGATGTATACAGAGGCCGGGATTGCTTTTAGTAGGAGCTTTCGCGGCCTCTCTCGTCGCTAGGCTCAGCAGCCACCCTTCATACCAAAGGTCAGCGCACCCGAGTCGAAGTCTTCACCGCCGTACACCGACTCGTACACGCCCTTGCCGATGGTGCCGTGGTTGGCAGAGCCGATGAACACCAGGCCGGCGTTCTGACCGTAGCCCTGCGCCTCGATCGTCGCCACGAGGGTGCGGTTGATGACCTGGAACGTCCCGAACGAGTACTTCGTGCCGCCGAGGACGAGCGAGCCATAACCGCTGTGCCGCCAGCCGAAGCTGCCGCCGTCGTTCAACGTCAAGCAGCCGGAGACGTTGCTGTGGTGCGAGTGGGTGATGGTCACCGGCCAGTTGCCGCTGTAGCCCTGCGTCACAGCGCCGGCCGGCGCGGCCATAACCGCGCTGCCGGCGATAGCGATGAACGTTCGCGCGAGAAAACGCATACGTGATTCTCCTAGAGGGATGAAGAGAAACGGTGCGTCGAGCCTACGCAATGGTGATGAAAAAAGTCTGAGCCCGCCCCCTACGGTGATGCGGGATCGTAAGCCGTCTGGCGGTAAGGGGCGTCGTCGCGGCCCGTCACCTTCGTCGGTTTCGATCATGTCGACGAAGTACTGCAGGTCCGTTCGACCCGGATAGCTCTCTTCTCGCCGTGCCTCGAAGGCCGCTCGTTCTTCCGGCGAACGTTGGCCGCGGTCGAGGATCTGATGGTTCAGGTCGTTGGCTTCGTCGGCATTGTAGGCGCGGCCATTTTGCCGAACCCAATCGTGGATTTCGGCATCGGAATGACCCATCTTCACGTAAGCTTCCATCGCGTCGGGATCGACCTGCAAGAACTTGAGAAGAATCGCATCCATCCCAACGGTCTTGTAATTGTATCCGTCGAGCGCAGGGGTGCCGGCGGCGCGCATCTTGTCGATCGTGCGCGGTAAGAAAACGAGTCCGAGCGCTTTTTCGTACGGGCTCCGAAACGGCCGCCGATGGCGGTCGGGCAGATCACTGGTGTCGGTCATTTGGCGAAACTCCACATCAGAAGAGAAGGCGATCTTCATTTGCAGACTACCGCAGGGCGGCATGTTTCGCAATCGGCGCGCGACCCGTAGCCCGGCTTGCTCGCTTCAAAAAACGGGACGGCCGTCCCGGCGTCGAACGCCTCGCGCGTGAAAAATTCAAACGCAATCATCGCCTCCATTCTCACCGCTCTGCTGCTGGCGGCTTGCAATGGCGGCGGCGTCACGCCAACCGCGCCGGGCGCGTCCCAGGCGGCCGCATCGCGAACGGCCGCCGCGGCCGCGAAGTCCGGCTACAAGCAGCTCTACCGCTTCAAGGGCACGCCCGACGGCGCCAGCCCCTACGGCGGCTTCGCCGCGATCGGCGGCACGCTCTACTCCACCACGCTCAACGGCTCTCCCAACTACTGCTCGGCGAGCTGCGGCGGCAACTACTGCTACCTCGGCTGCGGCACGGTCTTCTCCGTCGACAGCGCGGGCGGCTATAACGTCGTCTACAACTTCAAGGGCAACTTCGGCAGCGCCGGCGACGGCTCGTGGCCGTTCGCCGGACCGATCGCGCTCAACGGCACGCTCTACGGCACCGCCGCCAGCGCGGGCGCGCACGCCATGGGCGCCGTGTACACCGTCACGACCGGGGGCACCGAATCGGTGCTCTACAGTTTTGCCGGCGGAAACGACGGCAGCGTTCCCGAGGCGGGCCTCACCGCGATGAACGGCAAGCTCTACGGCGCCACGCTGCAGGGCGGCGGCACCGGATGCGGCGGTTCGGGCTGCGGCGCCGTCTTCGAGGTGACGACCGGCGGCCAGGAGCACGTGCTCTACGGATTCGCCGGCGGCACCGACGGCGCGAAGCTCTACTCGGGCGTCACCGCGCTCAAGGGCAAGCTCTACGGCGCGTCGCTCTTCGGCGGCGGATCCGGCTGCGGCGGCAACGGCTGCGGCACGATCTATCAGGTCACGACGAAGGGCAAGGAACACGTGCTCTACCGCTTCCAAAACAGCGGCGACGGCGCGTACCCCAACGGCCTCATCGCGGTCAAGGGCGTCCTCTACGGCACGACCGAAGGCGGCGGCAACAAAAACTCCGGCATCTTCTTCTCCATCACGCCGTCGGGCACGTTTCACACGCTCTACAACTTCCAAGACATTCCCGACGGCAACTTGCCCGGTAATTCTCTCGTGTTCGACAAGGGCAAGTTCTACGGCACGACGGTCGGCGGCGGTACCGGAGCGGGATGCAACTACTGCGGCACCGTCTACTCGATCACCAAGACCGGCGTCGAAAAAGTGCTCTACAGCTTCCAGGGCGGCAACGACGGCAACGATCCGCAGGGCCCGCTCTACGCGACCGGCGGAAAACTCTACGGCACCACCACGACAGGCGGCGGAACCGGCTGCAGCGCGGGCACCGGCTGCGGAACGGTCTTCCGAATCAAGGAGTAACGCTCTTTACGTACCGGAGGGCGTGAAATCAATCCACGCCCTCTAGCGCGTATGGTGACTTATACCTGACCGTGAAACCCCGGGCTCGGGTCGATAGTCTATTGGAGCCTATGACCAGCGAAAGAACGATTCTCATCACCGGAGTGACCGGCCATCAGGGCGGCGCGGTCGCGCAGGCGTTGCAGGGCTCCGGGTTTCATCTGCGCGGCCTGACGCGAACGCCCAACGGCGAACGAGCGGCGGCGCTGACGCATCAGGGCACCGAGATCGTAAAGGGCGATCTGAATGACGAGGCGACGTTACGCTCTGCGTTGGCCGGAGCGTGGGGCGTCTTCAGCGTCCAGAACTCCTGGGAGGCTGGCCCCGAGGGCGAAGAGACACAAGGCAAGCGTCTTGCGACCCTCGCTCGCGAGGCCGGCGTCGAACACTTCGTGTACACGTCGGTGGGATCGGCGAACAAGCAGACCGGCATCCCGCATTTCGACAGCAAGTGGCACATCGAGGAAACGGTACGCGCCCTCGACTTCCCTTCGCACGTGATCTTGCGCCCGGTGTTCTTTATGGAAAATTTGCTGGCGCCGTACAGTCTTCAGGGTTCCACGCTGGCCGCGGCGCTCGGGCCCGCCACGAAGCTCCAGATGATTGCGGTGAACGACATCGGCTGGTTCGGCGCACGCGCGTTCATCGACGCTGCCGCCCTGAACCGGCGCGAAATCGATCTTGCCGGCGACGTACGAACGATGCCTGAGGCGGCGGAAATCCTCACCGAAGCGCTGGCTCGACCGATTACGTTCGTGCAGACGCCGATCGAACAGGTGCGTCAGTTCAGCAACGACACGGCGTTGATGTTTGAGTGGTTCGAGCGCGTCGGCTACAGCGCCGACATCGCGGGCCTCGAAAGCGAGTTCGGTCGCACGCTGACGAAGCTGCCGGCCTGGGCACGCCACCAAACCGCGGCCTAGTTTTACGGCTCGATCGCGAGAGCGCTCGGCTCGAAGTCGTGAAGCCGATGGTCATCACGAAATTGCCGGCTTTCGCGATAGGCGCCTAAAATGTCCAGAAACCGCAGGGTCACTTCGGGAAAATTCTTCTGATTGAGGGCTTGTGGTTCTCTTCATAGGGGCTACGCGAGGATACCGTTCAGTAAGGTGGTACCCTAATGTCATAAGAGCGCGTAATGATGAATCGACGAATCAGGCCGTATCTGATCTCAAGTCCACTTTTAGTATTTCTCGTGTGGCTATCCAACGTCGCTATCGGGGGCGTCGACGCATCGACTGCGCCGCATTTAGTGAAGGCGCCTTGCGCGGTTAATCTGCCGAACGATGAGAAGATTGATTGTTATTCTCTAACCGTTCTCGAGAACCGAACGCGAAGCGACTCGAATCTGCTACATCTTCCGGTCATAGTTTTCCGAAGCCGCAGCGCCGCTCCACGGCCCGACCCCGTGCTCTTTACTGCCGGTGGCCCAGGAGCAAGCTCTCTAGGCGCATTTCCCTCTGGCAAGACGATTCGGCTATTGGATCAACGTGACCTCATCGTATTTGAACAGCGGGGTACGAAGTACGCGCAACCGAGCCTCGATTGTCCCGAGGTCGACGCGGAACACGAGAAGTCTTTCTTGTACGGTTTGAGCGTGCTAGCCGACGAGGCCCAGGAGCTCGATGCGGCCAGGGCCTGTTTCCGTCGACTGACAGGCTCTGGTATCGACCTATCGGGATACAACAACGCCGAGATCGCCCATGATATCGTTGACTTGCGGCATCTACTTAAAATTGAGTCTTGGAATCTTTATGGCTTATCGTATAGCACATGGGTGATGATGGACGTAATGCGAATGGATCCTTTGGGCGTCCGCAGCGCTCTCCTAGAGTCAGTCGAGCCACCAGACGTTCCATACGATGAAATGGGGAATGCAAATCTTCAACGCTCGCTCGACGTGCTTTTTGACGCCTGCGCTGTGGATCTCGAATGTTCTCGATCGTATCCAGACTTGCGGTCAAGCTTCACACGGATGGTGCGATCGCTCGATACGCAATCGATAGAAATCACTGTAAGGGACGCTTCCGGCGGAATCCATCGGCGCCCGTTTACTGGCCGTAACGCGGTCGATACGATCTATTCGGAGCTCAACGACGCGGCCGTCATTCCAAAGCTTCCCCGGGCCATCTATAATGCTTCAAAGGGAAACTACGGAGCCTTGGTCGCCTTGGCCTCAGATGGCCTATCGCCAGATTCTCTGAGTTGGGGCATGCGATATTCGGTGTGGTGCGCCGACGGTCTCCCGCTTGACAATCCGACGATCGTCGACCGGCAGACGCATAACGTCTATCCGCTATTTGACGGCGAGATATCCGCAGCATTCAACCCTGCCATCTGCTCTTTCTGGAAGGTGCCGGCTGCTTCTGCCGCCGAGTGGCTCCCGCTGACGAGTTCGATCCCCACACTCATTTTTGCCGGAGAATACGACCCCAATACGCCGCCATCTTGGGGGCGGCGAGCTCTTAGGACGCTAAGCCACGCATATCTCTACGAGTTTCCAGGCTACAGCCACACGCCGAGCCGCTCAGAATGCGCGAGAGAGATGACGATCGCCTTTTTCGATGATCCCGACAAGGCGCCCGATACCACGTGTTTTGCGAGGATCAAAGAACGACCCTTTGTGACCGCATCCCCGTGAGCGATCGCTCCTCCTCGTCGCGTTACGGCTCGATGGCGAGAGCGCTCGGCTCGAAGTCGTGAAGCAAGATACTCCGCACCAGACTGCCGGTTTTGGGATCGTACACCAGTACGCTCGACTTGCCCAGGTTGGCAACGTAGAGGTTTCCGTCGAGCGGGCTCAGGGCGAGCGCCACCGGCCGTGAGGAATTCGTCTCGAACGAGCGCGTGCAGCCGTCGAACGTGCAGACGTGGATCTTGCCGGGCAACCCCTCCGCGATGTAGAGCTGGCCATGGTCGTCGGCGGTCATCGCCAGCAACTGGCCTCCCTCTTGGAGCGTTCGCACGCGCTTACCCGACTTAACGTCGATCACGTCCACGGCGCGCTTCGAGTCCCGCCGCACGAGCGTCGCGATCAACGAGCTGATCGGATTCACGGCAAGCGCTTTGGTCTCGGCACGTCCGATGGTCTTCAGCCACGTTCGGTCCTTCGAATAGAGGCGGTATTGCCCCAAGGCATTGGAAGGAAAGCCTTCGTAGCCGACCCAGAGCGCGCTGCGGGCGACCAAGATCGTTAGCGGACTCAAGGGGTCCTTGATCTCGAGCGACGGCTTCGTCTCCCCTCGCAGAAACATCTTGATGTCGCCGCCGACGAACGCCTTGGTGTTGACGTACAGCACGTTTTGGTTGTCGATGGCGATGGAACTGTGCACCCACGACGGCATCCCGCGGATGTCACGAACGACGTGGAACGTCTGAAGGTCGACCTCGACGACGTGATAACCGCCGCCCGACGACGTGTCGTTGACCCCCACGTAGACGTGTCCCCGATGGTCGAACGCTACGGCGTTCGGTTCGAACTTTCGACCCGTGGAACACGATCTCTCGCGTGACCTGATCGCTGTGCGGCGGGAAGATCCACACGCGTTTCGCATCCCGATTGAAGCGATTGATCACCGCGAGCGTGCCGCGGCCCAGCACCACCGGCGGCGCCGGAGAACTCGTCGGCTGCAGCGGGGTCAGGCGTCACGGCGTTTCCACCGCACCCGGCGCACAGCAAACCTGGCGACAATCCATACGTGGCTCCAGCGCGACCAAGACATCGTGCTCATCCTCCGAGGCCCCTTCGTTCGGCTCACGTCACACGATTTACTCCAGCATCGCCGCCGTCAGCTCCCACCGCGCCCGGATGCCCAGCTTGCTGAACGCCGCCTCCACGTGATGGTCGACGGTGCGCACGCTGATCTCCAGCGCTCGCGCGATGTCGCGGTTCGATCGCTTCGCCGCGACTAACCGCGCCACTTCGCGTTCGCGCGCCGAGAGGCGCGCGCCGAACGGCGCGTACTTGAGCTTGCGCGTCTCGCGTGCCGCCAGGCGTGCGACGTCCGCGGTCGCGCCGCATAGGCGGTACGCGCGAGCTCGCCCGCCGTAGGTCGCCCCGCCAGCTCCAGCGCGTTCGCCTCGTGCAGCCGCCAGCCGATCTTGCGAAAGCGCGCCGCCGCCTTCATCGCCAGATCGGCGCCCGCGATGTGCCGCCCCTGCCGCCGCAGCAGCGTCGCCTTGCACTGGGCCACGTGCGCCGCCGCCGCGGGCGCGACCGCGTCGCGGAAATACTCCTCCGCCTGCTCGACGGCGCGCGCCGCGATGCTCGGGCGCCGCGATCCGCGCCGCTGCGAGCTGGATCGCCGCGTAGGGATCGATCAACTCGCGATCGACGCAGCGCTCCACCACCCCGCGCAGATCCTTGCCCATGCCGCGCACGTGCATCACCTCGGCGAACCCGCCGAGCAGTATCCCGCACGACTCCGCGTCGTTCGCCGCCGCCGAATCGTAGAGCAACTGCGGATCGAAGAACGCGTCGACCAGCGCGCGATCGCCCACGCGCATTCCGATCGCGACGGCGATGGCGGCGTCGAACGCCTCGTTGTGCCGCCCCGACTCGCGCCACGCCACGTTCTCGCGCACCAGGCGCGCGCCGCGGGCAGATCGCCGGCCAGCATCGCGATGCGCGTCCGCTCCTTCAGCACGCGCCGCTGCACGTCGTTCATCGCGCCGGCGCTCTTCGCGGCAGCCTCCTGAGCCCGCGCCAAGTACTCGCGGGCGCGGCCCAGGTCGCCGTACCGGCACGCGATCTCCACACCCGCGCCGTAGCACCGCACGGTGCCGCGAATCGCCAAGCGGCGCGCGCTCACCGTCGCTTCGTTCGACCAGCCGCAGCGTGGCGTCGATCGGCGTCGTCAGCGCGCCCACCTCCGCGCTCGCGATGAAGTAACGCAGCCGCAACTCGTCGTCGGCCAGATGCTGCGGCTCGACGGTCGCGATCAGCCGCGCCGCCTCGGCGAGTTTCCCCGAATAGCACAGCCCGTAGGCCAGGATGAGATTGCAAATCCGTCCGCGCTGCTCGCTGTTGGGCAGGCCGAGCGACGCTATCAGCTCCGCGGTGCCCTCGGCCAGCTCGGGGCCGCCCTCGTTGAGCTGCGCGAAGAACAGATTCTCCAGCGCGGCGCCGGCGGTCGCCGGATCGCGCGCGCGATCCACCGCGTCGAGCACGGCGCCCGCCACCGACGTCATCCGCCGCCAGTTGCCCGCGTTGTTGTGGCAGTTCATCGCGCCCTGCAGCAGCTCCAGCCATCGGCCGCTCCCGCGCTCCGCGTGCGACGCGGCGCGCTCGTACAGATCGCCCGCCTCCGCGAAGGCCGTGCCCCCGCGCGCGCGGTCGGCGGCGCGGGCGAACGCGTCGCACGCGAGTTCGCGATCGCCCAGCGCCTCCGCGTGATGCGCCAGCAGCAGGTCCACGTGCGCGGCGTCGCCGTTCTCGCGCGCCGGCGAGCCTCGCGACGATGCGCTCGTGCAAAATGCGGCGCTTCAGCGCGACCAGCGACTCGTACAGTGCCTTGCGCACCGCGACGCGGCGAAACGACAGCCAGCGCGGCGACCACTCCGCCACGGCAAGCACGCCGAGATCGCTCGCGTGCTGCAACGCGTCCGCCACGTCGTCGCGCGATCGTCCGGTCACGTCGGGCAGCCACTCGCCGCAGAAGGCGTCGCCGATGGCGCTGCACGCGAGCAGGATCTCGAACTCGCCGCGCGCGAGCGCCGCCCGAAGGCGCGCGACGTCGCCGCGCGCGCTCGCCGGAACGAACCCAACCGCGTCGGATCCATCCGCGTCGGATTCCATCGCACCGCCCACCAGCTCGATGCCGATGCGCGGATTGCCCTGCGCGGTCCGCAGAATCTCGCGCACGTCCTCCGCGGAAAGCGCGCGCGCACCCGCCAAGCCCCGGATCAGCAGCTCCATCGCACCGTCTTCGAGTGGCGACAGCGTCCGCACGGCCAATCCGCAGCGCCGCCAGGCGTCGTCGCGCGATGCCGTCGGCTCCGCGCACGCGATCACCGCCAGACGGCGGTTCCGCGCCATCGCCGCCAGCGCGGCGACGAACGCGATGTCGCGCTCCGATGCGCGATGCAGATCGTCGACGAACACCGCCACCGGGCGGCGCCGCGCCCGCGCCTCGAGCGCCGGCAGATCCACGCCGAAACCGCCCGCGCCGCAGCGCAGGCTCACGCGTCGCCGCCGCGCTCTTGATCGCCGCACACTCGCGCAGGAACCGCGTCTTGCCGACGCCGCTCTCGCCCAGCCAGACCTGCGCCGCGCCCTCGCCCAGCGCGACGCCGTGCAGCAACGCGCGCGCGGTGTCCAGCTCGCCTTCCCGGCCAACGCAATAGGGCGACTCGACGGCGGCGGCGTCCACGGTCGAGCGTGCTTGGAGATCATGTAGGCAATTACCTATAGCGAAAAGGGCCGCTCGCGCCATAATGCAGCATGCGACGATTCTATTTAGCGCTCATCGCGCCGGTTGCGATTGGGTTGCTCGCGGCGTGCTCGGGCTCCGCGACGGCGCCCGGCGGACTCTCGAGCAATGCAAGCGCCCTCCCGCCGGTCGGCAGCGCGGCGCACAAGCGAACGCTGCCATCTCAGCTGCTCTTTATTCCCGACGAAGGCGGCGATATCGACATCTATCCGCTGAAGAAACCTGATCAAGGCGGCGTGATCGCGCAGATCACCGGCCTGAAAGCGTCCCAGCAGCAGATGGCCGTGGACGCGAGCAACGATCTCTACGTGGTCAACAACGGCGCGAGCGCCGCCGACGACTACGTCTCGATCTACGCGCCGCCGTACGACGGCACGCCCACGATCCTCAGCACGACGTTTAACGGGTTCCTCTACTACCCGGTCGGAGTCGCCGTGGATGCCGGCGGCACCGCCTACGTCACCGACTGCGGACAGTATTGCCTCGAGACGCCGGGGATCTTGGTCTACCCGCCGGGCTCCACGTCGCCGTCGAAGATGATCACGTCGCCGTCGTTCGACAGCCTGGGCGGCGTCACGATCGACGCGCACGGCGATCTCTACGCCTTCGGCTGGAACTCCAACACGTTCGCCTGCGACGTCTATCAAGCTAACGGGCGCGTCGGGCACGCCGAAGGCCATGCACCTCAAGGGCCTCGACACCGGCAACGGCGGCAACGGGCTAACCTTCGACGGCTCCGGCGATCTCTACGTCGCGGCTAATTCCAGCGGCTCGAACTACATTCTGGAATACAAGCCCCGCGCGCGCACGGCGTTTCGCGTGATCGACAGCATGCCGTTCACCGACGAGCCCGCGATGCTCGACGTCGGCACCGACGGCAACCTCTACACGTCGATGGTCGTGCTCCTTCGGTCCGTGCACGTGGGTCTACGGATTCAAGCCGAAGGGCAAGAAGCCGTTCGAATCGATCGGATCGTCGTCGGCCGCCGCCATCCTCGGCGTCGCCACCGCACCGAATCTTCGCCTGAAAGGGAACCACCGATGAACGCCCGCCTGCGTTACGCCGCCTCCGCCACGCTGATCGCAACGCTCGCGGCCTGCAGCGGCGGCCTCGCAATCCGGCGCGGGCGCGATGCCGTCCGCACCGTCGCTGTCCTATCCGGCCAAGGCCCACACGTCGCATTACGTCTACGTTTCGTCGCAATACAACAGCCAAGGCGCGGTCTTCGTCTACTCGACGAAGGGCCAGGCGCAGCTGCCCGTTGCGACGATCACGGCCGGCATCAACGTGCCGGCGGGGCTCGCCGTTGACGCAACCGGCAACCTCTACGTCGCCAACAGCGGCAACAGCACCGTCACGGTCTACGCGCCCGGCTCGACGACGCCCAGCGCCACCTACAGCAACGGGCTCAGCGAGCCGGTCGGCGTCGCCGTCGGCAGCAACGGCACGCTCTACGTCGCCAACGAATCGGGCGGCGGCACCAGCTACTCCGGTAGCGTCACCGAGTATCCCTCGGGCACGACGAACGCCCAGCGTGACGATCGAGCTGCCGGGCATGATCGCCTTCGCACTCGCGGTGGACAAGAGCAACGCGCTCTACGTCTCGTGGTTCTCGCTCTCGTCCTTTGGCATCGAGATCTACAAGTATCCCACCGAGGGGTCGAGCGGCGGCGCGAATCTGAACCTCGACCTGCCGTCCTACGTCTACCCGGCCTACGGCATCGCGTTCGACCGCGCCGGCAACCTGGTGGTGCCGTGCGAGAACCTCACGCACAATCCGCCGAAGTATCTCGCGGTCTTCCCGCCCGGCGCCACCCAGCCGTCGAAAAAGATCAAGGAAGCCGGCCTGATGGATGTCGTTACGGGCGTCGCGTTCCCGCACTGGGACGCGAAACTGTTCTACGTCACGGCCGAAAACGACCACGACTGGCTGGCGCTCACGTATCCCAAGGCGGTCCCGCGCGACGTCGTGAACGTCGGCGGCCCGACGGGGCTCGCGCTCTCGCCGTAGCGGGAAACCGAATCGTTTCGGGGTAGGCTGAGAGCGTGGCTCGCCGCTCTCTTAAGCCTGCCCTCGCCCTCGCGGCCCTGGGCATCGTCTTCGGCGACATCGGAACGAGCCCGCTCTACGCGTTCCGGCAGTGCTTCGTCAGCGCGCTGAAGGTGGAACCGACGCACGCCAACGTGCTCGGAATCCTCAGCCTCATCCTGTGGGCGCTGATCCTCATCGTGTTCGTGCGCTACATCGGCATGGTGATGCGCATCTCGCACGGCGGCGAGGGCGGCATCCTCGCGCTGCTGGCCTACGTGCTGCCGCCCGTAAAGCGCGGCGTACTGCCGCAGGCGACGTGGCTCACGTTCCTGATCGTCCTCGGCGCGGGAATGCTCTTCGGCGACGGCATCATCACGCCGGCCGTCTCGGTGCTCTCGTCGATCGAAGGCATCGGCGTGGCGACGCCCGACGCGCAACCCTACGTGGTCCCGATCGCGGTCGTCATCCTCATCGGGCTCTTCGCGCTGCAGCAGCGCGGCACGCAGCGCATCGGCGCCATCTTCGGCCCGGTGATGCTGCTGTGGTTCGCCACGATCGCGGTGCTCGGGATCCGCGGCATCGCGAGCTACCCGGCGGCGCTGCTGGCGCTCAACCCGCTACTACATCCTCGCGTTCTTCGCCCACCACGGCCTGGCAGGCGTCGCGATCTTCGGCGCGGTGGTGCTGTGCGTCTCGGGCGTCGAGGCGCTCTACGCCGACATGTCGCACTTCGGGCGCGGGCCGATCGCGCTCGCGTGGTCGGCCGTCGCGTTCCCGGCGCTCGCGCTCAACTACCTCGGCCAGGGCGCGATCGTGCTCTCCGACCCGTCGAGCTTGAAGAATCCGTTCTACGCGCTCGCCCCGCCGGCCATCTTCTATATCGTCGTGGCGCTTGCGACCGCGGCGACGATCATCGCGTCGCAGGCGCTGATCTCGGGCGTGTTCACGCTCACCAAACAGGCGATCAACTTGGGCTTCATCCCGCGCACGCGCGTGATCTATACGTCGATCGTGCACCGCGGGCAAGTCTACGTGCCGCTCGTGAACCGGCTGCTGGCGGTGGCCTGCATCGCGCTCGTGATCGGCTTCCACACGTCGACGCGGCTCGCCAACGCGTACGGACTCGCGGTGGCGGTCACGATGGTCGTCACGTCGATCGCCTACTACGAGGTGGTGCGCTCGAAGCTCAACTGGAGCCCGCTCAAGGCGGTGCTCACCACCGCGCCGTTCCTCGCGATCGAGCTGCTGTTCGTGCTCGGCGGTCTGCCGAAGGTGCCCGAAGGCGGCTGGATCCCGCTGCTGGTCAGCCTCGTGGTCTTCGTGATCGCCAGCACGTGGCGAACCGGGCGGCGCCGGGTGGCGCAGAGCCAGGTTGATCAGTCGCAGCCGGTGGACGACTTCTTGCGCGAGATGCGCGGACGGCTGGGCGTGCCGTATCACGGCACGGCGGTCTTCCTCACGGCCGATCCGCAGGGCGTTCCGTTCGTGCTGCGCCACCACTGGGCGCGCACGCACGGCGTTGACGAACGGATCGTGCTGCTCACGATCCTGCCGACGAACGATCCCTACGTCACCGACGAACGGCGCGTGGTGGTGCAGCGGCTCTCCGACGGGCTGATCCGCGTCACGGCGCGCTTCGGCTTCATGGAACAGCTCGACATCCGGCGCATCACGAACGCCTGCAGCACGCTGGGGCTGATGATCGGCGGCAACGACACGACGTTCTACAGCGCCGACCCCGAGATCATCCCGACCGGCGGCGGCGTCCTTCACGCGCTGCGCCGCAACCTGTTCATGTTCTTGCGGCGAAACTCGCGCCCGGTCACCTCGAGCCTCGGCATTCCCCCCGACGCGCTCGCCAAACTCGGCATGGAAGTCCCAATGTAGCCGCGCTGCGCTACTTGTCACCCTGAGTAGCGCGCCGCAGGCGCGCGTGTCGAAGGGCTATTGTCACCCTGAGTAGCGCGCCAAAGGCGCGCGTGTCGAAGGGCGAAGCACCTGAGTAGCGCGCAAAGGCGCGCGTGTCGAAGGGCGAAGGACGCAAGCACTAAGCGGCGCGTGTCGAAGGGCAGGGCATGGATGCCTCAAGCCGATCCACGCTATCCGCGGTTGTCTTGATTGCTTTGCTCGGCGGCTGCGGAGGTTCGCAGGTGCCGGGCGGGGCACACGGTGCGCCTCAACAGACGTTGGATGCGCTCGAGCTCGTCCGGCGTGCCGCTGCTGTACGTGGTGAACGGGCGCAATCTTCTCGTCTTCTCCTTTCCCGACGGCGCGCTGATTGCTCGCCAGAACGATATCGGCAGCCTGCGGGGAGCGTGTTCGGATACGGACGGCAACGTCTTCACCGTTCTGCTGAACGGGTCGACCGACAAGATCCTCGAGTTCGCCCACGGCGGGACGACGCCCATCGCCACGCTAACCGTTCCGGGTCGAGCCGACGGAGGTTGCGCGGTCGATCCGGCGACGAACGACCTCGCCATAACGTTCAACGGCTCCTCGAAGGCTTCGGTCGCCCTCTTCACGGGCGAAAGCGGAACGCCACAAATTTATTCGACGCAAAGTTTCGGCGCCTTTGGCTACTGCGCGTTCGATACCAAGAGCAACCTCTTCATCGCCAACGACGGCAGCTACGGCCCCGCTGTTCCCCTGGTCGAGCTCCGAGGTGGCTCGCACGCCTTCGCAGGTATCACGGTAAACCAGAACTTGAAGCTAGGCGGTAACCTGCAGTGGCACGGTCAGTACCTCGTTGCCGGGTTGAACAACGAATATGGTCACTCGCTCTATCACCTAAAGATAACGCCGGGGCGGGCGAGGCTCATCGGAACGACCGCGCTGAACGCGTCCACGTGGGGCGAAACGTGGATCGCGGATGGAATCGTAGCCGCCGCGACGCTGTCGCAGTCGGGCGGAGGGGTCAGTCTTTTCGACTTTCCGTCCGGCAAGCTGATCAAGAGGTTGCACCGGAGCGATTTCCAGCGAAACGCCCTGGTGTTTGGCCTCACGGTCAGCGTGCCTCCCCCTACCCCATTGTCACCCTGAGTAGCGCGCTCCCCACCATTGTCACCCTGAGTAGCGCCGCGCAGGGGCGCGTGTCGAAGGGCTGAGCAGCGCGCCTCCCACCTTGTCATCCTGAGCGCAGGCGCCCACCACTCTTGTCACCCTGAGTAGCGCCGCGCAGCGGCGCGTGTCGAAGGGCGAAGGGCGAAGGGTTCACACTTTTTTCATATTTTTCACCTCAATATTTACGACAACAAGCACTCGCTCGAAGGAGACGCCCCCATGCGACGCGCCTTGCCCGCAATTTGCGCGACCATCTTTCTCGCCGCGTGCCAGGGTGCGGCCGCTCCGCCGCAAGCCGGCATGCTTCCCGCCGCGGGCGCGGCAAGCCGCATGCCCGGCGGCCCCGGGCTCGGCCCCGTCCTTACCACCGCAGACGGCGGCCAAATCTTCGGCTTCGACGTCAACCAAAAGGGCAACGACGGCGTGCTCGCCTCGGCGAGCGGCAGCGAGATTTCGGTGCAGACGTTCAACGCAACGACCGGCAAGATCACCCAAACCCTCGGCGTCAGAACCGGCCATCCCGTGTCGAAAGGCGACGACTACGTGGCCGACGGCATCTTCGCCGGCGACGTGGGGCTCGTGGACTTTCAGCGCGCGGGCAAGCCCGGCATCTCGCCGGCGCACGACCTCTATCACGTGCTTAACCCGGTCGGCGGCAAGAAGTTCACCGGCCGCTGGAATCCCACGCTCAAACTGTTCAACGTCATGCAATGGGCCGTGAACCAAGACACGAGCACGAGCGTGTTCTACGGCTATCAGCGCAAGGGCTCCGACGCTCCGCTGCTCGTCGTCTCGAACGTCGCGCAGAACGCGGTGAGCAAAATCATCCACCTCGATCCGCAGCAGTTCTACCTCGGCGCCTCGCCGCAGCTCGCGCAAGACACCGCCAACAACCTCGCCGTGATCGCGACCTCGCCAAGCGGCGGAGCCGCCGGCGGACCGCCGCCCGTCATCGCGACCGTCAACCTCGGCTCCGGCAAGGTCACCGAGTTCAACGGCGTCGACTGCCCCGGGCTGGAGCGCTGCGGCGCGCCCAACGGCATCGCCTACGACTCTGCGACCGGCATCGCGTGCACCACCACCGAAATCGACGGCGGCATCGAGTTCTACGACGTCGCCGCGCAGACCGGCATCCACTTATACATGCACAACGGCGGCGGGCAATCCATCGCCGGCACCTACGTCATCAACGATCCCATCCACCAGCTCTTTCTCATCGCGCAGCCCATCTCGGGCACGTCGCCGTCGGGCAGCAGCGTCCAAGTGTTCCAGGAAGACGGCACGTTCGTCGAATCCATTAACGGCTTCGACTTCACCGACGCGGGATTTCTCGTGATCCCCGTGCGCATCGCCATCAATCCGTCGCGGCGCGTCGGATGGGTCAACGGTCCGGCCGTGAACCACCTCCAGCAGTTCTCCTACTAGCCGAACGCCTCGTTAAGCGGCAGGCTCGTGCGCGCGGCGCGCTCGAACTCGAAGCGCATGCGCCCCACTAACGTTCTCACCGTCAGCGCGTCGCTCGCCGCCGCGCTGCTGGCCGGCTGCTCCCAAAGCGGCACCGCCGGCTCGCCGCTCGCTGCCGCTCCCGGCGCGCCTCCAGCCGCACGCTCGAGTGGCGGCAAAGCAACGAACCTGATCTACAGCTCGTCGTACGGCGGAAACACCGTCGCCTATTACCTCAAGGGAACCGGCCCCAACAATCCCGTCGCCGGCACGCTCTCCGGCTCGTTCGCCAACCCGCTCGGCATGGGCGTGGATCGCGCGAACGGCCTCTACGTCTCCAACGCCAACGACAAGAACGTTCTCGTCTACGCGGCCGGCTCGACGTCGCCCACGAACACGCTCGACGATCCCGAACAAGTTTCCCGACGACGTCGCGGTCGCCGCCGACGGCACCGTCTACGTCGCCAACGGCTCCGGCCCGATCGGCGCCTCCGGCAACGTCGTGGTCTACGCGCCGGGCGCGACCAGCCCCACGCAAACCCTCAGCGACGTTCACTTCTACCGCGTGATGGGCGTCGCGCTCGACAAGAGCGGCAACGTCTGGGTCAGCTACAACGCCGCACAAGCCATCGGCAGCGGCTCCGTCGCCGAGTTCAAGGCGGGCTCCTCGAGCCCGATCGAAACGCACGTGAAGATCGGCTCCTGCGGCGGTATCGCCATCGACAAGGCCGGCCACTTCCTCACCATCGACGAAGAAGTCCCGAGCGTCAACGTCTATACGATCGGCAGGCGCAAGCCCATCGCGAAGCTGCCGCTCCCCGGAGCATCGGCCTATCTCGTCTTCAACAAGGCGTCCGACGTACTCTACGTGGCCGACTACGGCCTCGGCGAAATCGACGTGTTCAGCTACACACCGAACAAGCTCACGCAGATCAACACGATCACGAACGGCATCACGCCGTCGAACGACAACCTGGGCGTCGCGGTGACGCCCGCGCAGCGGCTCTAGAGCGTAAAGGGCGGCGGCCCGCGCACCGGCCCCGCGGCCTTGCAGCTCGCGGTGCTGCCGCCGAACACCACCGCCAGCCCGCACGGCGACGTGAACATCGCCCTGTTGTCGTGTCCCACGTTTGGAACGAACGCGAAGTCTTGATTCGTGCCGTCGCGATGGCGGCGTCCCTCGTAGCCGATGAAATACTCCGCGCGCGCGAACCGGTACGGGCCCTGCGCCTCGCCCCCGCAGCTGCGGTCCAGGTCGTCCTCGGTCGGATTGGTGTCGGCCGTGCCCATCAGATAGGTGACGCGGCGCTTCGCGTAGCGCGCGTCGAGCTCCGCGGCCATGCCTTCGACGTAGCGCGGCGCGCCCTTCAGCCCGTAGCGCCACTCGTTGTAGTCGTTGCAGTTCTTCTGCGGCACCGGACGCCAATCCGACAGGTAGAGATACGACGACGGATTCGACACGACCAGGTGCACCGGAATCCGCGAGCCGCCGTCGAGCTCGGGCGCCTTACCCACCACCGCATAGCGCTGCACGATCTGCCCGCCGGCCGAGTGCCCGATCAGCACGATCTCGCGCAAGTGCGGAAACCGCCGCTCGTCCGACAGCCGCTCGATGATGGCGTCGAACACGTCGTAGCTGCTGATCGGTGCGGGCGCGAGCGCGTCCGACCCGCCCGGCCACTGGCCGTTCCAGTAGAGCGTCATCGGCGAAACGCCCTGACCCTCGATCTCGCTGCGCTCCACGAACTGCGGTGCGATGACGATCGTCGAATCCAGCTGGTGCGCCGCGTCCGCGGCGATCACGCCGGTGTCGTAGTAGTAATCGGCGTCGCGCAGCACGCCGTGCACCACGATCAGCGCGCGCGTCACGTCTTCGTCGCCGTCGAGCGACGACGTGCCGAAGTAGCGCGCGTAGCCGCTGCCGCGCGGCGTCGTCACCAGAAACTGCCGGTCGGCCAGCTTCCCCGCGTTGTCCGGCTGCGGGGTGGTCGTCACCGGCACCGGAACGGTGCCGAGCAGCAGCGCGCCGAGCAACGCCGCAACGATTCCCCTCGCGGGTTGCATCACCCCGACGGCCGGTGCCGAACGGCGGGGCGGCTCAGGCTGCTCAACAGCAGCCACGCGGCGACGCCGCCGCCCAGAATCAGCGCCTCGCGTCCCAGATACCGCGGCAGCGCGCGCTGGCGGCGGACGCGCATCATCGCGCTCCACTTGTTCAGCGGAATGTCGGCGGGCCGCGTCGCGGCCATGGCGAGATGAAACTCCCAGGCATCCCATCCCGAGAGCAGCACCGCCAGCACGACGACGGCCCAGCCGAACGGATTCGCTCGCACGCTATGTCTCTTAGGGCTTCGTGATCAGCACGCCAGTCGGAAGTTGGATCCCGTTGGTCAGCGTCGCGTACGGCACGGTGTTGTGCAGCTTGTACGCATACACGGCGTCCGTCGATACATCGGATTCAACCACTTCTAGGCGCGGCCGTCCCTGGTTCTGCAACGAGATGGCGTACGGGGATCCGTTTCCGGGGAGTGTTTTGACGGGGTTCTTGCTGCCGCCCAGCTGATAGACGTTGATGACGTTGCCCGATTCGTCGGTCTCCCAAAGAAGGCCCTGAATGTTGTCCACGGCCAGCCCGATCGGCGCGTGCAGGCCGGTCAGCGCGAGGTTCGTCACGCTCGAACCGCCGGCGGGCAGCTCGAACACGGCCTTGGCGCCGAAATCCGCGATGTACAGGTTGCCGGCGAGGTCGAGCGTGAGCCCGAACGGATTCATCATGCCGCCGCCCGTGATCGTCTTCGACGGCGTCGAGCTGCCGGCCGGGTACACCGTGATGGACGGCGGGTAGTTGCTCACGTAGAGCGTGCCGGCTGCGTCGATCGCCACGCCCAGCGGATTGCTGATGCCGTTGGTGATCGAGGTCTTCATCGTGGTCTTGCCCTTGGCGTACTCTTCGATGTCGTTCCCGCCGCAGTTGTCCGCCACGAACAGCGTGCCGTGCTTGTTCATGGCCAGGTTGTACGGGCATCCGTGCGCGGCGTGGATCGTCGCGATCGGTGCGGGGTTCTGCGCGAGTTTTGACGTCTGATAGATGTTGACCGCGGCCTCGATTTGGTCCGACACGAACACCAGCGACTTGCGCGTTGTATACGCCGGGCTTACCGGCGCGTTCGGCGACGCAACCCGTTGCAGCGAAGGAATGAACGGAACCCCACGGTGGACGACCAGCCCGGATTGGCCGGCCGGAGCGACCGGCGCGCCCGACGGGGCGGCGGCGCTGCTGCAGCCCGCAACGGCAAAAAGCGCCACGATCGAGAGCGCACGACTCGTGTTTCGGTTCATGACGAGAGCCTCCATGGAAGTAGCGAGAGCCGGGGGTCTTTCGCGCCCGGTGTTCTTCTCCTACCCCGGCTCGGCTGCGGCCACGGCGTCGAGCGTGTCGAACTCTTCCTTCGTCAGCGCGAGCGACGCCGCGGCGACGTTCTCGGCGAGATGCTCGGGCGACGACGTTCCCGGAATCGGCAGCATCGCCGGCGACCGGTGCAACAGCCACGCGAGCCCGACCTGCCACACCGACGCCGCGTGCTCCCGCGCGATCGGCGTCAGCTCTTCCACCGTGTGGAGATCGCCCGCGTCCAGCGGGAAGTACGGGATGAACGCGACGCCGTGCGCCTCGCAGTGCTCGAGCACCGGCTCGTGCGCGCGATTGCCCACGTTGTAGTTGTTCTGCACCGACGCGACGTCGACGATCCGGCGCGCGCGCACCAGCTCGTCCAGGTTGACGTTGGAGAGCCCGATGTGGCGGATCTTCCCGGCGTCGCGCAAATCGCGCAGCGCGCCGACCTGGTCCTCGAACGGCGCGTTCGGACCGACGGCGTGCAGCTGGTAGAGGTCGATGCAGTCGACCTGCAGCCGGCGCAGGCTGCCCTCGCACGCCGACTTCAAATACTTGGGATTCCCGTCGCGTCCCCACTGCCCGGGGCCCGACCGCGTCGAGCCGCCCTTGGTCGCGATCGCCAGACCCGCCGGGTACGGATGGAGCGCCTGCGCGATCTGTTCTTCGTTGACGTCCGGGCCGTACGCGTCGGCCGTGTCGATGAAGTTGACGCCCAGCTCGACGGCGCGCCGCAGCACGTGCAGCGCGTTCTCGCGGTCCAGCGGCCAGCCCCAGACGCCCGGCCCGCACAGACGCATCGCGCCGAAGCCGAGCCGGTTGACGGTCAGGTCGCCGCCGATGGTGATCGTGGTTGCGCTCATGGCGAAGCCTTCACCACCACCACGCTCCCGTCCGCCTCGTCGCGCACGATGCAGCCAACCAGCGGCTGCGATCCGTCGCACCCGGCAAGCAACGCAGCGGCGACGCTGACGCCACGTGCGATGCGCCCAAGCAAAGATAGGGTCTTCAATGCCACGGGCCTAGCACCTTAACGTGTCAGCGACACGACGCCCGACATGTAATCTCTAATCGGCCCCATCTGCGCGATCGGCTCGCCACCGGCGGGGTAGTCGTAAACCAAAACGTATCCCCCGTCGGTCCAAACGGGACAGAATAGCAGGCCCGCCTGAGTCCAGAACCAAAACCGACCGCAATCTGTCGCAATCCCATTAACAACTCCCTCAAGTTTCGCCGTTGTGCCGCTAGCGCGATACCGGTAAATAACGTTGACGTAACCTGTCTCGTGCATTGCCAGGTAGGTGCCGTCCCACCGGAGAGCGCCGAGCCCCGCGTTGGCGAGCTTGTTAGAGAACGAGAGTAGTTTGAATCGAGCGCCTTTCTTGGGTAGCTCCGCCAATGCCGGTTTGAGTTTGCTATCCGCGTAGCCGTTCACGAAGAGATTTCCCCTCGCGTCGTACGTGGAAGACAAAGTGCCATATAGTTTATCCGTAATGACTTGGCCCGAACTGCTCCCCTTCGCGAAGATAATGACGCTGGATGTGCCTTCGAGTGTCACCGCCAAGTCGCCGGTCGTGGGGTCGATCGTGCAGTCGGACGGTTCGCCGCCCGTCACGGTAAGCGTTTTGATCGGCGTTTCCCGCCCCACCGCGTATTCGACGATCTCATTAGCCTTGGACAGGACGATCCAAAAGGTTTGAGAGCCCGCCGTACAAGCGGCTGTCGGTCCAGTCCCGTGTTTGAGACCCCAATGGCGAATTGGCGCGTCGCCTTTGGAATAATCGAACTCGGCGATGCCGGGGGGCAGATCTTCGGTAACGAACTGCACTTCATTACCCT
This sequence comes from Vulcanimicrobiota bacterium, assembly GCA_963711625.1. Classification (GTDB taxonomy): domain Bacteria; phylum Vulcanimicrobiota; class Vulcanimicrobiia; order Vulcanimicrobiales; family Vulcanimicrobiaceae; genus Cybelea. The sequence goes on along the minus strand of OY970207.1, from coordinate 2,026,876 downwards.
CGCTTCTCGCCATAAAACGCGAAAATGGCAATACTTCATGCCGGTTGGAATTTGGCGGCACCACACCCGGCACTGCAATCGGCGGCTGCGGACCCCCGCACCCGGCCAGCAATGCAGAAGACACTCCGATTATTACGGCGTAGACGATTAGTCCCAAGTTTTTCATCTCTGTGCACCTCGCTCCGTGAACGCTACGGCCGCTAACGTTTCTCCGTAGCTCGGCTCAGCTCCACCGGGCGCCTGAAATAGCCGCCGGGCAACTCGCTGCCGGGGATCGCGGCCGGCGGTCCAGCCAGAACGAGGATGTGCATCACGGTGTTGTTCGAGCGCCTGGGCGGCTTGTACGTCCGCATAAGCAGCCTCGTGCGGCGGGCACGTGACATCGCCCGAAACCCATTCGTGCCACTGCACGCGAACCGTCGCGTCAAAAGGTGCGTGTTTCGCGCAGGATCCGCTCGTCCAACCGTCGTTTCGTGAAGCCGCGAGCGCTGCAAAAAAACCGTCCACGATGTTATCCGGGATGGTGAACGACTGGCGATACGAGGCTGCGGTGGCGATCGAGGCCGAACCGTCGGAACTCACCGTGATTCGGTACGCTTCCGCATTGTTGGGACGATAACCGACGATGACGGCGTCATCCACCGGCGCCGCGGCCAACAGTGGTATCGCGACGCATGCGGCGACGCATAGCAAGAAGGCCCGCATGGGCTCAGTCTTCGCCCAAGTAAAGCGTTTCACCCATTTTGCCCGTAACGGCCCGAGCGGAGGTTGGACTTCCGGCATCGCGGACGCGCCGACAAGCCCGAACGCCGAGCAGCTAACTCGCGACCTTATGATCCAGCGGGACTGACGGCCACCTGATCCATAGCGCAGCTTTCTTCAGGATCTTTATGGGACTTCCGCCGGCCGGATAACTCCAAATCAAAAGCCGCTCGGCATCACCGCGGTCTGCGCGGATAGCCGGTTCGGTCACATATCCGCCGTCGATCAAAAACTACCGCCCAGCATCGTTTCGGCCTAGCCCAGCCCCGCACAGCAAACTGCTCGGCGATCTGCGCGGCTATGCTGCCGTCCGACGCAGCCGCAACGCCGTGCGAGGCCCAGAAGCCCGTCAACGGGCTGCGCGGAATCGATCGCAGCGGAGGCTAGTGCGGCGGGGCGACGCTGACGGTGAGCGCGTTAATGAAGCGACCGTTGGAGGAATAGGGCCCGATCGTTTTGGCTGGTTTTCCACCCGTAGGATAGTCCCAAATTTCCGATTACTCGGTCGTACGCTCCCATTGGAGTCAAGGCTTCGCTACCCAGAAATGCAAACGTTTCTCCGCGCTTTCTTATTCCGTTAAGCTTAGTAACGCCAACAACGGTTGCCTGCGATCCCGCTACGGAGAGTCTGTAGATTTGCCGTCGCTCGTGTGTAGCCAGCGCGAGATACTTCCCGTCCCAGTGTATTTCGCCAAAATCGTTAACGGGTTCATCGAGGGCTACATCCCGAAACGTCTTGGACCCGTAGGGCAGCTCCGCCAAGAGAAAAGAACTCGTCTGTGAACGCCCAACGACAAAGAGATTCCCCTCGCCGTCATAGGTGCAGGAGTAATACGCCGTTATCGTTGGGTCGCCATAGTACTCAGGCTGACCGTTCGCACCAACAAAAACAGCTATATTACCAGGATCGCTGTAGTCAAGGTTGTAACCATTCGCCACAGCGAGGTTACCGGTTCTCGAATCTACTGCACAGCCGTATGAAACATAGTTCCCATCTTTCAACACCGCGATTTGGTGTGTGCCACCGTGGGGATATTCAAACACTTCCTGAGAAACAGGGAAGAACACGTTCCCGTTGGTGTCTGAACAGATTGAGTGCGCCGGCGGGCTCTTGAACGTACCGATGACTTCACCTTTAGGGTACGAAATGACGTATGCGTCAGCTGATGTGGACGCATAGATGACGGTGCCCTTCGTAGCGCGGCTTTTCGAATCGGTCGTATCCGCTCGGCTCTGCGACGTCGGGCCGAGCGTGCCGATCGGCGGCTGCGCTCCGCCGCATCCGGCCAGCAATGCCGAAGCCGCGCCAATCGTTAAGGCGTAGCCCCTAAGTCCTACGCGTTTCATCCTCAGTTCCTCGCTTCGTGAATGCGGCGGGTCGCCTCGGTCACCGGGATTGAGCCGGCGAAATGGTTACGCCTTGCGCTCGTTCGAGTCCCGTCATGGTCGCAATCGGGTCTCCACCCGCGGGATAGTTGAAAAAGTATGCGATACTGCCGCCGGCGGCGGCCATTTCGGAGCCATGAATCCAGTAGTCTGAGCAACAGCTCACGTTCAACTTGATTTGACCGGCCTGTTTTCCGCCCGGTACTTGCCGATAACTGTAGCGGTAGATTATGGACGTTCCTATGAGCGTCACGTACGTCCCGTCCGTTTGCAGCCCGTAATGGTGCGAATGAATGTGCGGCTTCAACCCAAACTTATCGAAGGTTGAACTCCCCTTCTTCTTCCATACCGGCGTGTGCCACCGGCTGGCAGCAAACAGGTTGCCGGCGTTGTCATAGTTCACCCACAGGGTGTCCTGGAGCAGCCCGACAGTCGAGTAGTACGTGGGCGAGCCTTGAGCATTTTTATAGACGGCAACGTTGCTGCTATAGTCCGCAGCGGCCAAGTCTCCCGTGGTCGGGTCAACGGAGCAATCGACGGGCGTCTGACCTGAATCGCTCAGCGTTGCGATCGGCGTCGTGCCGCCGTGCGCGTATTCAATGATGTTGGCCGACTGTGTATTCGTAATCCAGACGTTTCCCTCGCCGTCCGAACACATCGCCGGAAGGGTCGTTAAACCCCGTGAGCGTGCCCACGAGGGCGCCGTCAGGATACGAGTAAACGTACACTACATTCGTGTAGGACGAAATGTACACCAGGTCCGAGCCCGATGCGCCGGGCAGCATCCACGAATGCCCCTTCGCTTTCGCGTGGCTCGGTATCGTACTTGCCGGTAGCGTGCTCGACCCGCTCTGTCCCCCGCCGCAGCCGGCCAGAAATGCGATCGCCAGGCCCACACCAAAGGACCGGCGGTTACGTCCCAACTTTTTCATTCTGCTCCTCGGCCCAACACTCGGGCTCGTACGGGCAACGTTCGCCGCGGACGAGCAGTTCCCGGCCCGCGTAGCTTTGAGTCAAGGGGCCAAGGCGTACTCCATCACCTCGGCCCCCCGATATGGGGCATGGCGCGAGGCCGGGCGTCACTGACTGACAAAACCAACCTCCCCACACGTTTTGATTTTACGCGGCGGGCCGTATTTCAAAACCTCCTCCGATTGAAAAACAGGGGCGGGCACCCCCTGCCTGGCCCGACCCCGGATCTATCGTAGCCCGTATTTCGCACCGCGCATATCTACCGGTTAACCAATGTTCGATAACGTTTGACAACACACGTCGCGTGTACTTGGCTGCTTACCAAGACGGTCGGCGCATTCGCGCACGGAGGCACGGCGCCAAGGCCGGTCGAAAACCGAAGAACCACCGCAAGAACCCGAGCGCGACGTCTGACGTCCACTTCAAAGGAGCAAGGCTTAATGAAGACCCCTGGTTTACTTAAGTGCGGCGCCGCCGTCGTTGCACTCGCAATTGTTTCGGCGTGCAGCAGCGCCTCGACGGTCGCACCGTCAGGCGCCGCGCTCAATGCCACCTATGTAGGTAAGACGCTGGTCGTGAATGGGCGGCCGGTAACGGCGGCGAGGCTGAACCCATCGCCGCGTTTCGTAGAGCTCGTACCGGCTAATTCGAGGTCAAAGGACTATGAGTACATCTTCAACGACTACGGCTCGTACGGCAGCATTTTCAACTATCCAAAAAGCACCTCGATGGTCGGCCAGCTTAACGGCGCCGGCGGCCAAGGGTGCACCAACGTTTTGTACGGCTATGGGAAGCAAATTATCTGGAACGCCGGGCGCACGAACGACCTGATTACCGAATACAAGGTTCCGAGTAATCAGGTGCTCAAGACGCTGTTTCTTAACTACACGTTCACATCCAGCTGCGGCATGAATGCCGCCGGCGATCTTGCAGTCGGAATCCTATTGGGCAACTCTTACGGTAACGCTGGTCAGGTCGTGATCTTCAAGAACGCGACCGGCTCGGGTAAGGTGTACAAAACGCCGTTGACCAGGGAGTACTTCAACGGCTACGATTCCAGCGGCAATCTCTTTGCCGACGGTTTCGGCTCGAACTCTAACTTCGGACTCGTCGAGCTTCCGAACGGCCGCAAGAAATTCATTGCGATCACAACGAGCAACGCTCCGGAGTTTCCTGGCTCGGTGCAGTGGGACGGCACCTACGTCACCGTGTTCGATCAGATCACGAGTGAGACGTATCAGTACACGGTTAGCGGGACGACGGCGACGTTGCAGCACACCGTACAGTACACCGGGGCGGGCGACTGCGCGCAGACGTGGATCGTTAAGGGCCTGATGTATTGCGCCGACGCGGGCAATAACGGCGGCGAGGTGTTCAAATACCCGGCCGGCGGTTCACCGGTTGCGACGTTCACGGGGAGCTTCGATTTCCCGCTCGGCGTGACGGCAGCAAGGAAATAGTCTGCACGCGCGGCGGACCTCCATAGTAGGCGGTCCTTCAAAGTAAGCGGTGCCGGATCTGGAGAGGGCCTTCTGTAGTACCCCGTGGCATTCGCCGAGGGATAGTACCGAAGGCCCCTCGGTAGTTCCGATGGCGCCGATCCGGCTGCGACTCAGTGGATGGCCACACCCCACGGTTCGCTCAACGTCGTGATCGTCGGCGTGGTCGGCGCGCCTTTGGCCGTGAACGTCAGGAGCTTTTGCGGGCTGTGATTGATCACGTAGATCTTTCCAGCCGCGTCGACCGCCACGCCGAACGGCGTCCCCAATCCACTGATCGTCGGAGTCGTCGGTTTTCCACTGGCCGTGAACGTCATGAGCGTGTTGCCGTAGTAGTTGGTGACGTAAATCTTTCCCGTTCTTGTCCACCGCGATGCCGCCCGGTCCATCGAGGCCGGTGATGGTCGGCTTGGTCGGCTTCCCGTCCGCGGTGTACGTGGTCACCATGCCGCTTCCAAAATTCGCGATGTATATTTTGCCCTTAGCGTCGACCGCGATTCCGCGCGGCCCATTGATGTTCGCTATGGTCGGCGTCGTCTGCTGGCCGTTTGCCTTATACGTCGTCACGTTAGACGTGAAAGCATTACTCACGTAGATCTTGCCCTTGGCGTCGACGGCTACGCCCGTCGGTTCGTTCAGGCCGACGGTGATCGTCGGTTTGGTTGGCTTTCCGTTCGACTCGTACGTTGTAACGGTGTCGTCGTAATAGTTCGGAACGAAGATGTTGCCTTTTGAGTTGACCGCGATAATACCGGGATCGTTTACGCCCTTGGTGATCGTCGGCTTCGTGGCCTTACCGGCCGTCGTATACGTTTCGATGTTATTGGCGGCCGAATTCGCGACGTAGATTTTTTCGCCCGTGGCGTCAGGGATATCCGCTAACGTTCCGGGTATCCGGACCGCCGCGCTACTGTCGGGCAGCGCGGGCGTTGCGGCCGCGTGTCCGTTGCACGCGCACAGAACCGATATCAAAACGGCGATTGCCGCGAAAAGACCTCCACCTCGCATCCCAATGCTCCTTTTCGAGCGACCGCTAATGCGGCCGCCAGCTTATCAGAGATTCCTTACTTTAAAGCCGGTCGAGCCTCTGCGCGCCTTGGTGCTTTGGAACCATCCAGACGGGCCTTCGGCCCGGATACGAACGGGTTCGAAGGTCCTAGTCTAGCAGGCCTTCACGACCGAGGGGTTGTTCGCGATCTCGATGCTCACGATCTCGGCCGCCGGGTCGCTGATATTGGGGTCCAGCGCGTAAAACGTGGTGTCGAACTGCTGCGTCATGCAGAGCGTCGGCGAGTTCCACTGCGGATCGATCGGACCGCCGGCGCCCATCGAGTCGGCGAACACCAGGTTTCCTTGGCTGGGCGCGGCCACGAACGCATTGAATTTCCAAGCGTTTGACGGCGGCGGGGTCGGCGTACCCGACGGCGACGGCGTCGCCGAGAAAACGTTCTTCTGTACGAGAATCGAAAACTCGGAGCCGGTACCGTTCTGATTCAAGTTGTAGCTAAACTGCTGCGGCGTCGATCCCAACCTCTGCGGAAACGGCGGAACGTGCGGGTTTTGAGTGCTGCGCACGTAACGAACCGGCTCGGCGAAGGAAGCGACGCCGTTGCCCAGCGCAATCAGCGCGTACGAGTAGCCGGCCCAGTTGGTCTGCAACGTATCCGTCGAGGGCGTCTGGCCGCTGCCGGTCGTGTTGAACACGATCATGTACTGGTACTGCGAGAAGTTGAACGGGCCGGAAGTGTCAAAAAACACGGACAAATACCCCGGAGGCGCGCCGCCCGGGTCCAAGACCCGGAGGATTCGGCGTCACTTGACGACCGCACGCCGCCGTGACCACCCCGATCGCGGCTAATACGACGAAACCCCACTTTGACTTCAAGGGCGCTTCTCTCCGTTTAAATACCCGGCTAAAAGCTTAGGGTACGGCAGCTTACTGTGGCCGTGCTTAGAGGCTAGCTACCTCGCGGCGCAAGCGAGGCAGGCTACGGCGTTAACGCAAAAACCGTCCCCTTGCCGTATGCGCCGCCGGTCGAGGTCGTACCGTAGAGAGTTCCATTGACGTTCAGTAGGCCGGCTTCGGGCGCCGTGCCGTCACCGCCGCTGCCGAAGCTATGCAACACGTCCTTCGCGGAGCCGTCCGGACTTATGGCAAAAATCGTGCCGTACGGTCCAAATGCTCCCGCGCCTACGGTTGTACCGTACAGCTTGCCGCGAACTTCGATCAAGGCGCCCTCCGGGATGCCGCCGTCGTGGCCTCCTTTAAAGCTGTACACCACCCTCTCGGTACCATCCGTGCTGATGCTGAATATCGTACCGGCATTGCTTGTTCCGCCGAGATCCGTTACTCCGTACAGCTTGCCGTTTACCACTGTCAACGCGACCTGGGGATTGATGCCGTCGGAGGCGTTACCGAAGCTGTGCAGCACGCGTTCCTTTCCGCCTGAAGTGATGCTGAAAACGGTACCGTAGCCCGGGCACCGGAATCCCGAACACGAGTTGCCACGCCCGTATTTGCCACCCTCGACGGTCGTGCTGTAGAGCACGCCGTTCGTTTCGACCAGCGCTGCCGCAGGGATCTGCCCATCGCGCAAGTATGGGCGCCCAAAACTGTGCAGCGTGGTTTCCTCGCCGCTCGTGCTCACACTAAAGACCGTTCCAAAGCTACCGCCGCCAAAACTCGTCGTGCTGTAAAGCGTTCCCTTCACGTAGATCAAGCTCGCTGACGGCTGCATACCCGAGGGTCCCCCGCTTCCGAAGCTATAGAGCGCGTGGATATGGCCACTGGTCGTGATGCTAAACACCGAGCCCGTCGTCGTTTTGCCGCCCAGCTCCGTCGTGCCGTAGAGCGTCCCATTCACATCGAGCAGCGCGGCGCCCGGGTAGTAGCCGGCTGCATCCGAATCTTGAAAACTATACAGCACGCGCTCTTTGCCGCCGGGCGTAATGCTAAACACCGTTCCACCGTTATGCAGTCCGCCGAGGGTCGTGGTTCCGTACAACGTGCCGTCGACGTCGATCAGGCTCGCACGCGGAGTAGCGCCGTCATGGCCGCGGAAACTATAGAGCACCTGGTACCCTTGCGCGCCGGCGCCGGATGCCGACTTTGCCGTTAGCGGGGGCGCTAAACCCTTACTTTCGCACGCGCCGAGCGTGGCAACGAGCGCGCAAAGCCCGAGCGCGTGAAGGCGAATGACAACCGCTCTCATGTGGGTCTCCTTCTTCTAGAGCGACAGCGCGAAGACGGTTCCGCAACCGGAACTGTAGCTACCGCATCCCTGACGACCGCCACCCGCGGTGCCGAAGAGCATGCCGCCTGCGTAAACGAGAGCACCGGGGATCTCCCCCTCCGTGCCGCCCGTAAAGCTATGGAGCACTTTTTCGGTGCCGGCCGTCGTGATGCTAAAGATGGTTCCGCAGCCGCCGGGATAGCCGCCCGACCCGGTGCCGCAGGCCGATCCTGAGCCGCCCCTCCGGGTCGTGCCATACAGGGTCCCCTTAACGCTAATGAGTTCTGTGGTTGGTTGTGCGCCGTCGGAGCCGTGACCGAAGTGATGCAGCACGTGCTCCTTTCCGCTGGTGGTTACGCTGTAGACCGTTCCCCAGCCGGTTTTATGGCTGCAACAGATGAAAGGCGAAGTGGTCCCGTACATCACGCCGTTGACCGCCGTGAGGCCGGCGTTTGGAAACGAGCCATCGGATCCGCCGGCAAAGCTATAGAGCACCTTTTCGTCTCCGCCTGTGGTGATGCGGAAAACGGTACCGCAGCCGCCCGCGCCGCATCCCGAGCCTCCGCTCCACGTCGTGCCGTAGAGCCTCCCCTTGATCTCGGTCAGGCGCCCATAGGGCAGCGCGCCGTCCGGGGGCCCGCTGAAACTGTGAAGCACCCTTTCGACTCCGCTGCTGTCTAGGCTGAACACCGTTCCGTTGTCCGAGGCGCCCCCGTGCCACGTCGTACCATACAGGGTGCCGTTAACGTCAATCAAGCTATCAAACGGCTGAGCTCCATTCGCATAACTTCCGAACGCATACACGACCTTTTCCTTGCCGCTCGGGGTTACCGTGTAGATCGTGCCGCAGCCGAATGACTCGACGCATCCCGAACCGCCACCATAGCGCGTCGTGCCGTACAGCGTTCCGTTCGCGTCGATCAACCCGGCGAACGGATCTGCGCCGTCCGCGCCGCCGGCAAAGCGATGCAATACTTTTTCCGCGCCGGTCGTACTCACGCTGTAGACGGTTCCGCAACCCCCGCCGTAAAGGCATGCCGGATGGCCACCACCCGCGGATGTTACTCCGTAGAGCGTCCCGTTCACGTCGATCAGCGCACCAGCAGGGCCGACTCCGTCGCTGCCGCCGGCGAACCGGTACAGCACGTTAAAGGCGTTGGATGACGCGCTCGCGGGATGCCGCGTGTTCGGCGTCTGCACGTTCGCGCCCAGCCTTCCGATCGGCGGCCCTCCGCCACAGCCCGCTAGCAATGCAGCAGCTGCGCAGCTGGTTAGCGCCTTGCGAATTGAGTCCCAAAATCTCATCTGCCAAGCTCCTAGCCCCGTAGACGCCACGGCGTTTAGCATCGTTTCGGCCTATGCCACGTCAACCCCCGCGCCGGCTAGACCGCTAAGGTGATCCGTGCCGCTACTTTACGTTGTGACTGCAGCCTCGTACATCGTGCGACGGGAACGATGTCTCGTTCGATCTAACGAAGATTTATGACGTTGGCCCCCATTATGATCGCAGTGTTGGCGCAAGCTGCGGCGTCACCAGCGCCCCGGGGCAGCATACCGACGCGGGCACGGTTGATGCTCGATGTCCCACTGAATCCCCTGTTTTGCCATTTGCTGCACGTTAGGGTTGTCCGACATTGGAATTGCGAAGCCATCCCTAGGACTGTAGACTACGTCGGCCGTTCCGAAAACATGTGACCCTTCACCTGCCGGCACCGAGAAAAACATTATCAAGTCGCGAAAACCGTTTCCGAAAGAATACCGAACTAGCGGCCGCTGGCAGGGCTTAACCGCCGTAAGCACGGCTCGGATGTTGGCGACCTGTTTGGGAGTTAGAGGTGGATGGAGTCCCGGCTTGTCATAGTCCACGGCGTCGTAGGTCGGAAACCTCGGCCACGTTCCGGGAGTCGCGACGCTGACCAGTGACATTGGACCGCTAATCGGATTCCGTTCTGTGTTTGCCGTATTACCTTTGCTGCATCCCGCCAGCAATGCGGAGGTCGCGCCGATCATTAATGCGACGCGACTAAATCGTAAGCTCTTCATCTCCGCTCGTCGCGACGAAAACGAGTTCAATACGACCACCGCCGTAGAAACCTCCACCACCGCCACTCCTGAGCCGCCGGCGGTAAAAAGCCGTCACGATACCAGCGGACCTCGGAGCCGAGGGCCTCACGGCAAACTTTTAAAGACGGTACCGCAACTCCCGCTGCCCGCGTAGCCGCAAGAGTAACCGCCGCCTCCCGAAGTGGTTCCGTAGAGCGTGCCTCGGAGTGCCTCCAATCCGGCTTCAGGATTCGCGCCGTCACTTCCGCCCCTGAATGCGTGGAGCACCTGTTCTTCGCCCGCGATCGTGACCTTAAAAACCGTGCCACATCCCTGCGACTCGGCGCATCCTCTACCGCCTTGCGATGTTGTGCCGTAAAGCGCGCCTTTATATGCGATGAGCCCCGCAATCGGCATCGCGCCATCGGCTCCGCCTCTGAATCTGTAGATTACCTTCTTCTTACCTGTCGTAGTGAGTTGGAAGATCGTACCGCAACCGCACGCGTACCCTCCGCCATACTTTGTAACACCGTACAGCGCTCCGTTGATCGCAGAGAGCGGGCCGACTGGTCCGCAGCCGCTCGCATACGTGAAGCTGTAGACGATGCTCTCATTTCCCGAGGTGCTTACTTTGAAAACCGTTCCGCATAGCCCCGAACCGCCAGCACCCGTCGTACCATACAGCGTCCCGTGCAGCGAAAGAAGTGGGCCGGACGGATATGCACCGTCATTGCTGCCTTTGAATTTATAGACCACGCGTTCACTTCCAGACGGGCTGACCTCGAACACCACACCGCATCCACCGTCGTGTCTACATCCGTCGTGCACCGACCCGCCGTTTACAGTTGTACCATACAGCACTCCGTTGACTGCGGTAAGGGACGCGGATGGCGAGGCACCATCGGGAGGCCCCGAGAACTGGTGCAGAACGTGCTCTTCTCCAGTCAGGCTAAGCGCAAAGACAGTCCCGCACGAGCCGTCGTACTTTTTGCACGGCAGGCCGCCGCCCGCGCTCGTAGTTCCGTAGAGCGTGCCGTTTAACGCGAGTACACCCGCCGACGGAAAGAAGCCATCGTTGCCCCCAGCAAATCGGTACAGCACCTGTTCCTTGCCGGACGTGCTTATCTCGAAGACGGTCCCGCAGCCAGCAAAGAACTTGCTAACTCCGCACGCCGGATAGTTAAGGTCGCCGCCTAAGATCGTCGTGCCGTAAAGCCGGTTCTTAACGGCAATAAGGTTGCTATGGGGAACGTCCCCGTCCAACTCGTTAGACGTATTCCCGCGAAAGTCATAGAGAACTTGATAGCCGCTGGCCGAGAGCGGCTGTGACGAACGCGAGGTCGAGGCATTTACCGTAAAAGGCGGATTGATCTGTGGCGATCCGCCGCACCCCGCCATCAATACCGCGGCGCCGCAGCCGGCCAGTACTGCTGCCGCACAGCTCGCCGGCCGGCGGCGACGCAAGCCCAACTGTCTCACAGTGCTCCACTCCTCCCCATCGGTCGGTGCGCCGCTTTGACGGCCCACTAATCAGAATGTATTGCTACTCAATGACTTACTACGACGCCGTATGCATTTTTTGCCGACGTATTTATGACTTTGTAATACGATGCAGCGTGCGGATAACCGAATATTTCGACCCTGTTATAACCGCTCGATGCGACGACGGTGGTTCCGTCGATAAAATAGTCGAGCATCTGACGGGTCTTCGTCGTTCCCACCTTCTCCCCTGAGAGGCCGTCGATCGTGAAGCGGTTGATCTTTCCGCAGCATCCGTACTGGTACGGATTTTGCCGCCCCACGGTGAGGCGATCTTGAAACCATTGGACGCCTGCCGCTGGCATCTTGATCTTGACGTCGAGATTGAACGCGGTGAACTCAGCACTACCAGCCAAAAGTTCCGCGATCACGACGTCAAACTGAAAGCCCTCGGCGAATAGGTTGCCCACGTTGTCGTATCCAACGAACCACACGGGCCAAGGGGCTGAATAGACTGTCGGTTTACCGCGGGCGCGCCGGTAGATGCTGACACTCCCCGTATCGTTCGCGACGGCAAGGTTCCCGGAGTGCTCGTCCACGGCACACGCCAGCGGCGACTCAGTATCGACGAACGTCCTTATCGGTGAAGTCCCGCCGTGAACGTACTCGAACACCTTTCCAGCGTCTGTATCGGTAATGAAGACGCGACCCGCCTTGGTCGCGCAAAGGCCGGCCGGGCGCATGAACCCGGTCAGGGTACCTACCGGTTCACCGTCCGGGTAAGAGAAGACGTAAACGTAGTCGTTGTAGTCATAGTAGGACGCGTCCGAAACATAGAGTAGGGTTTGCGCCGTAGTTTGGCGCCGCATCCACGATCCACTGCGATCTGCCTGCGGCGTCGTCGCGCGCCCTTGTGGCACCGACGCTCGCGCGCCGATCGACGGCTGCGATCCGCCGCATCCGGCCAGCAGTGTCGCAGCCGCGCCAATCGTCACGGCGTAACGACCAAGTCCCAAGGGTCTCATAGCTCTGCTCCTCGCTCCATGAAGCCACGGTGCCCAGCATCGTTTCGGCTCTACCCGGTTAAGCCCCGCATAGCAAAGGTCTACGCGATCCGCGCCGCTCGTAAACTAGCAGCAGATTCCCGGATTTAGACCTAGGCGGATAGTCTGGACCAGCCCTAAGAGACAAATAATTACCAGCAGAGGAATGAGCCAACCCCATTTGATCTGGATCCAGGCGCGCGCCACAAGCGCCAACGGCCTCACTACACACAACAAGGTCGCGGCGCAGATAGCAGCGACGAGGGGAATGACGGAAATAAACACCGCGCGAAGGACTCCCATAGCAATTAACGACTGCAGGCCCAAGCTATCCTTAAAAACCACCTATACGTGGCCGGGTCAAATGATGGCGCCTCTAGGGAGTAAAACGTGTACTGCCCCCCGGGCGCGACAGCGTATTCACCGACGCTAAACGCGACGCAACTCACTATCGCTACGCCGATCGAGCGAAGAAAGACCCGTACGGCCTCATCTCTTCCCGAGGGTTGTTTTTGAGCGCCCGTCAAGATGTGTTTCTCCGCTCAATGAACGTAGGGGGCATTCACGCCGCCCTGACGACGCGCGGCGTCACAGATAAATTCGAAAGATCGTACCGACGTTGCCGGAGCCACCGTTGGAGGTGGTGCCGTACAGTGTGCCAGCCACCTCGACGAGCGCGCTCCAGGGATTCGCCCCGTCGGGCGTACCGCCGAACGAGTGCAAAACGGTTTCCTTGCCCGATGTCGTCACTTTGTACACCGTACCGGCCCCGTGCGAGCCGCCCAAGTTCGTCGTACCGTAGAGCACACCGTTGGCAAACAGCAGACCGCCAATCGGAGAGTGGCCATCGGCCGCGCCCCGGAAACGGTAAATCACGTGTTCGGCGCCGGATTTAGTGATTTCGTACACGGTGCCACAGCCGTCCGTGCAGGATAGGTTACCGCCATACACGGTCGTGCCGTAGAATGCGCCATTGACGTAGATGAGCGGGGCGATCGGCCACGCGCCATCACCGCTCGCCTGATCGAAGCCGTAAAGCTTCCGATACTTGCCGGCTTTCGTAATCTCGTACACCGTGCCGCGATCGTCCGCACCTCCTTCGTACGTCGTGCCGTAGAGTGCGCCGTCGATCGAAATGAGGGTCGCATACGGTTCGGACCCGTCGTACTTGCCGCCAAAGCTGTGAAGAACCGTCTTTTGTCCGGCGGTCGTCAGTTCAAACACGGTTCCATCTTCATCTCGTCCGCCCGCAAACGTCGTGCCGAAGAGATTGCCCGTCTCGTTGGCGATCACTCCACCGTACGGGTTGGCGCCGTCGGCGCCGTTTTGGAAACTGTACAGGATTCGCTCCACGCCGGCGACGGTGGACTCGTAGACGGCGCCGTCACCGTACGTGCCGCCGTAGTATGTCGTGCCGTACAACTCGCCGTTTAAGGCAAGCGGGGGCATCCAGGGGAAGACGCCGTCGGGATCCCTCCCAAAACTGTGGATCACGTGCTCCGTGCCCGACGTATGCGCTTCGTAGACGGTGCCGTCATCTGCGGTGCCGCCGCTCTCGGTCGCGCCGTACAGCTTGCCGTTAACCGCAACCAATCCGCCATACGGAAAATAGCCATCACCACCGCCGGCGAGAAAGCTGTACAGAACCTTGTAGCCGTCACGCCCCGAGTCCACGGCCACCCTTGCCGACGTCTGCGGCAGCGCGCCAGGTGCGCCAACCGGCGGCTGCGTACCGCAACCCCCGAGCAGTGCAGCCGCCACGCCCATCGCTAAGGCGTGGCGGCCCCGTCCCGAGGTTCCCATATAGCGCTCCTCGCTCCGTGAACGTCACGGACCAGCATCGACGATCGTAAACAGCCGCTCGAAGTTCATGACTTGCAGGATGCGGCGAATTTGCGGGCGGGCGCCGACAAGCGTCACGCCCCATTCCTTGAAGCGAAAGTGTAACGCGGTGAGAGCGTGGAGGAACGACGAATCAATGTACGTGACGTCCGTCATGTCCACCACGACGGGTCCGCCGGGAGTAATGTCCTCGAATAGCGACGCTACGTGGTTTCGGCGGGTCAGGTCGTATTCGCCGCTCAGTTCCAGGCGGCGTACCGCAGTCTCGGAGGTTTGATCCATCGGCTCACCTCATAAAATCACGGGTGGGTGAATACACGCTACAGCATACCCGCCGCCACGTCCAGTTATCCTGAAATGACGCTGTGAAGTTCGGCGCCTGCTTATGCACGAAATCGTACAGACCGCCTGTTGCTCAAGGGCTATTAGCTTGGGTGCGGCCCCGGCGACGGCAGGCATCGCCGGGGCGTGCTTCGCGCGAGCCCGAGCGCCTATTGACTGATGGCCGATCCGATCGGCGTTGTAACGTCGGGTGTAACCACCTTCTCCCCTGTGATCGAATACTGCACGACGTCCGAAGAGCCGGTAAGCGGCGTGCTGCCGACGATCTGACTTCCCGACGTTTGATAGATCACCGCGTTGTCCTGATCGCCGACCGTGATGTGTTTACCGTCCCACCGAACCGTGCCCGGGAAACTGATCGTGGCGCCGTTGAGCGTCAGAGGAGTCACCCGCGAGGTTCCTCTCGGAATCTTTCCGTACAGGAACTTACCGTTCGCGCCGACCTCGGCGTTGGTTCCGTCGCGCCGAAGGAGATTGCAGCGGGCCTAAAAATCATCGGCGATGGAGGCCCCGTGGTCAGCCAAGAAACAGCCGAACGACCGCCCGAAAGCGCACGGTAAACCTATGCAACGTACTGTCTTGCTTTCTTCTCTCATCGCCGCCGTTAGCATCAGCGGATGCTCGGCCTCGGGCGGTTCGCGGGCTGCGCCGCCCGTCGGAGAAGCGGCGGCGCGCAGGGCCGCACCGGACCCCGCGTTCCAGGTACTGCACACGTTTAAGGGCGGGCACGACGGAGCGGAGCCGTACTCCGAGTTGCTCCTCGATGGCGGAGTGCTCTATGGCACCACGTATCGCGGCGGCGATCGCGACGACGGCGGAACGGTCTACACAGTGACGCCGAGCGGGGCATACGCCATCATTCATCGGTTCGTCCGGCACGCGCCGTTCGGTCAGCGAGCGAATCCCAACGGCGGCGTCGTCAGCGACCCCGCGGGAAACCTGTATGGCACGACGCTCGAAGGCGGACCGACGCACAAAGGCACCGTGTACGAGCTTAGTGCGCGCGGCCGAGTCACCACCCTCCACACGTTCACGGGTCCCGACGGGCAGTTTCCCTTCGCGACGTTATTTCGCGACGCAGCCGGCAACCTCTACGGCACGACCGAGGCCGGCGGCAGTAGCCGCTGCAACGGTGGAGGATGCGGAACCGTCTTCAAAATCGACACCGCGCACCACGAGTCGGTCCTCTATACGTTTGCCGGCGGCACCGACGGCTACGATCCCTATGGCGGCGTCGTGCGCGACCGGCACGGCAATCTGTTCGGCACCACCGTCAGCGGCGGAACGTATAACTGTGCCGGGGAGGGGTGTGGAATACTCTTCAAGATCGACCCGAGCGGCCGGGAAACGATCCTGCACCGATTCACCGAGGGGCCCGACGGTGGTCATCCCGCCGGCACGCTGCTTCAAGGATCGGGCGGCGACCTGTACGGGACCACCGACTCCGGCGGAGCGGTGGATGCGGGCGGAACGGTCTTTAAGATCGACAAGACCGGTAACGAAACCGTTCTTTACAACTTTACCGGCGGATCCGACGGCGCTGGTCCGTTCGGCGGCCTCGTCCAAGATGCGGCCGGCAACTCCTTCGGAACGACCGAGTTCGGCGGCGGCAGCGCGCACTGTCAGTCCGGCTGCGGTACGGTATTCGAGCTCGATTCGAGCGGCCGCGAGACGGTGCTCTATCGCTTCACCGGAAAAAACGACGGAGCCTATCCGCTCGCCGGCGTGGTTTTTGACGCGGCCGGCAACCTGTACGGCACGGCGACCGGACGCGGCGATAAACGATGCGGCAGCGGCGCCGGTTGCGGGGTCACGTTCAAACTCACGCCTTAACGCCACACGGAAATAGGCTGCCGCGGCGGCGCGGCAGCCTATTGCGCCCGAGGGGTCTAGAGGTCGCCGCAGGCGACGTAATGCGTTAGGTGAGCGGCGCTTTGGTGAACGTTGATCGCATAGTGCGCCTTCTTGAGCGTGGCCAGCGTCAGGCCCGAAATGGTCGTCACCGAGATGCCGCCGACGACGTTCGACAGCCCTTTCCAGGGGGCCGGATTGAGATTCGCGCAGGTGCCTTGGTGAATGTGTGCGGGCTCGACCGCCCCGGCGGGCTCGTTTTTCAGCTGAATCTTCACCTTCAGGCCGGCCGGCGTATCGTTCAAAAACGCCTGACCGTCCTGCTTCGAGCCGTTCTGCGCCCCGATGTTGATGGTCATGGAATGCGCGGATACGGCGTTGTTCATGTGGTTCATCGTGTTGGTCGCGGCCGCTGCGGGCAGCGCGAGCGTCAGGCAGAGGATCGAGGCCGTGGTAAGGGACGTAGCTCTCAAGATGACTCCTCCCGTGGGGTGACTGGCAATGAATTCTGGGTTGAAGCATTCCCGCAAATCGCGCACGCTTATCGCGCGGTTAATTACGTTAACAAGTGGGCATAAACGACAGCAAGAAGGGAGGGAACGTTTATGGCCGGTCTCCTTTGGACGATCGTTTCTATTCTGTTCGTTCTATGGTTGTTAGGTTTCTTGTTGCATGTGGGTGGCGGTCTGATCCACCTGATTCTCGTGGTAGTCGTCGTCCTCGTTGTGATCAATCTTCTCACGGGGAGGGGCGCCCGCGTCTAGCTCGCGGCACTAAACGCTGACGTTAGAACCGGCCTCACCCCGGGAAACCACTCCCGCATGACTGAGGCCGGACTAACCGAAAATGTGGGCGCGCGCGTCGAGCTGCAGCTGGGCGGCTTTTACGCCCGAGGGCGCCTCGCCCGCGGGTCGGACGTCGGCAGCGAGTCGCCTTACGTGCTGGTAACGCGCGAGGGAAGGCCGAACGAGGACCCCGCGTGGTTTGATATTCCGAGCTCGACGGTCGTCGACTCGCTCCGCCTGCTGGAAGCCCCTTGACTCTGGCCCTGGAAGGTTTCAAAATCCGGGGTATGTCATCCGAGTTGTCCATCCCAATGCCGGTTCGCGCATACTTCGAGGCGCGCAACAAGTTCGATGTCGACGCCGCGATCGCCCAGTTCGAAGACGACGCCATCGTTGAAGACGAGGACGAAGAGTATCGCAGCCGCGACTCCATCCGGGCGTGGATCGAGCAGACCCAGGATAAATATCGCCCCGCTTTTGACGTGCGGTCCGCGCAGCAGTCACAAGGCAACGTCGTCGTCGACGTCAGCGTCTCGGGAACGTTTCCGGGATCGCCGCTACAGATCGACCATGCGTTCGTCGTATCGAGCGGGAAGATCGCGCGTTTGACGATCGGCTGACACGCCTATTATGAATCTCGAGCAGTTCGCTTACCTCGGCACCATTCTGAGCGGCATCGGCGTTATAGCGACGGTCATCTACATGTCGATCGAGATTCGGAATAATACGAGCGCCGTTCGCGCCTCGGCGTTCCAAGAGGTCGTCAATTCGTTCGCTTCGATTTCTTTCGACATCGCGAAAGACAAGAACCTCACCGAGCTTTTCCTGCGCGCCGGACGGAATGTTGCCGCACTCAGCGAGGTCGAACGGACGCAGTACAATTTCATGCTGCTCAGCTTCCTGCGGCGGGCGGAGAGCGTCTATTTCCAGAGCGAAGTTCGCACGCTCCACGAGCGGCACTGGTCCGGCATCCGCGCCAGCATCGCCTGGGTGATGGCGTCGCCGGGGGCGCGCGCGAGTTGGAGCGAGATCAAGAATCGGTTCAACCCGCAGTTCAGCGCGTTCATCGACGGCCTCAACGTACCGCCCTAGTTCGGATCCCCTACTTCCGGCGCACGAGCGCAATGGTCGCTAACATGATCGCGCAAGGCCGGCCGTCGGACGTCTCGGGGTCCACCTCGATGCGCGCCAGGCACACGCTCAAGCGACGCCCTGCGCGCACGACCTCCGCCGTCGCGACGAGCTCGCGCCCCATCGCGGGCGCCAGCAGGTTGATTTTGAACTCGGCGCTCAGGACGTCGGTATTCGGAGGAAAGAGCGTGTACGCGGCATAGCCGCACGCGCTATCGCCGATCGCCGCGGCAACGCCGGCGTGGAAGAAACCGTGCTGCTGTCCCAAGCCCTCGCGGTACGTCGAACGAATCGTGCATCGTCCCGGCGCCAGATACAACAGTTCGGCATTGAGCGTCGCCATGAGGCTCTGCTGCGCGAACGATGCCCTCACGCGCGCCTCCCAAGCTGGATCCTGCGGCTCGATGTTCTGCATCGTGGTGCTCTTTTCGCGGCGCACCAAGGCCCCTGCTCTCCAGAGCCCCTTGAGAAAACACCGCTTCGGGGACCTGCGCCGGGGCAAGCCGAAATAACTGGTCGGCGCCGTGGCGTGCACGGCCCGAGGAGCAAGAACTATGCAGCGCTTGGGGCTTAGCGGCTACGCCTTAACGATTGGCGTCGCTTCGGCATTGCTGGCCGGTTGCGGCGGATCGCAGTTGGCTGGCCCGGTGATCCCCGGGGCCAGCAGTGCGTCACGTGCCGCGTCGGGGAGTCAAACGTTTCACTACACGGGTGCGGAGCAGATATTCACGGTACCGCGCGGAGTAACGAGCATTACCGTCGTCGCCCGCGGCGGCGCGGGCGCCGGTTCTCTCGCCGGCAGAGGCGGACGCGTTTACGCGGTTCTGCCGGCGAAGCCGGGCGAGAACCTTGCCGTCTTCGTCGGTGGCGCCGCTTCGGGCGCCGACGGCGGATTCAACGGCGGCGGAAACGGCGCCACAATCAGCGGCAGCTTTTCGGCCGGCGGCGGTGGCGGCGCATCGGATCTACGCCGCGGCGGCCAACGGCTTCGCGATCGCATTCTGGTCTCCGCGGGGGGCGGCGGCGAAGGGGAGAGCTACCCCAGCTCCAGCGGCTCTTATTTCTCGCCTGGCACCGGCGGTAGTGGTGGCGGCAACGCCGGCGGCAGCGGCACCAACGGCGGCGGTGGCGGCGGAAGCGGCGGGGCCGGAGGCACCCAGTCCAAAGGAGGCGACGGCGGTGTCGGCGGTTCCAGCATCTATCATCACGATCGCGGACATCGCGGCAAACGAGGCGTGATCGGCACCGGTGGTGTCGGCGGCGCGGGCGTTTCGTCCGGCGGAGGCGGCGGTGGCGGCTACTTCGGCGGCGGCGGTGGTGGCGGCGGCGGCTTTTGGCCTTCGCAGCCGCAGCCGGCCGGCGGTGGTGGCGGCGGCGGATCGTCGTACGTCGAGTCAAACGCGATCAAATATCGCACCTGGTCCGGATGGAAAGGCGCCACCGGCGACGGCCTCATCGTGATTAGCTGGAACTAAGGCTGACCAGTAAAATCCTCTAGGGCATGCTCCGCCCGCGGGATATGCATGGATGGCCACGTTAGTTAAGGCGCAGCGTAACCCCGAGCGCTTCAAGCTAACGATCGACATTGCTCGGGGAGACACGCAGCTCAGCGCGCAGGGGAGAAGGCGTGGGTTGTTCATTGCCGGGGCTGACCGTCGCGGCGAGCGCAAAAGGTAGCTTTATCTTGCTCGTCTTATCGCCGCCCTCTGGATACGGCCAAAATCCAACATCGCTGTTCTGGTAGTCGGGCCCGACCAAAGTGTTACCTTGAATCCAGAATGACCCCACGTGATTTGAGCCGGCGAGTTCCAAGGAACCAACCTCGGTGCCGGCGCTTCCGTACATCGAAAACTGGTATATTTCTGAAGGGGTAGTTTGGCTATCTTCTATCGCTAGGTATGCGCCGTCCCACTGCAGCTGACCCGGGCCTCCCAGGCTCTGATTCAAGGTGATATCTCTGAGTTTCGAACTCCTTTGGGCAGCTCAGCGAGTGCAAAACCGGTTTGGCTGGCTCCGGTACCATCAACGTACAGATTACCGCTACTGTCGTAACCGCAGTAATAGGCGTACTTCAGCGCCCCATCGGTATAGGTCTTTGGAAAGCGCCAGCCGCGGTTTGCATTGTACCTGAAAATAGCATAATATTTTCTTTCCGCCAAAGCTCGCGATTGCGAGGTTGCCGGTGACAGGGTCAACCGAACAACTATGGGAGTCGGGAAGCGGGTTATAAATGCTTGCGATCATAGCCGTGTCACCGTGCCGATACTCGTATGCGCCGTAGTAGGCGTCGACCACGAAAACATCCCCGGCCGCACCGGTGCATTCACCGTAAAGAAGCTCCGATGGAAGCGATAGCTGTCCGACCTTCTTTCCCTGGGGAAAAGTATAGATCTTGACCTGGTACGGTTTCGCTAAATAGACGAGGTTGCGTCTCTTTGCTTCCGGCAACATCCACGATCCGCCGCGACCTTGATGCGCTGCAATCGGGCTGCTTGGCGACCTGCCTGCCGTCGGCATCGGGGCCTGTGCACCGCACGCCGACAGCAATGCCATCACCGCGCAGTTCATGAGCGCGTAACGTCCAACCACCGAACTTTTCATACCGCCTACTCCTCCGTACGTTCTCGGATCAAACGCCGGCCTACGACCAGCTTGTTAAAGTCGAACTGATAGAGCGGCCCGTAAATCCGAGACCACTCCAATCAATGCCTCACTCGCCTTATGGACCGCCGCTCGCGGCCGAAGGTGCATTTGGCGGCTCGACGCTGACGTTCATCGTCCGACCGCCGCGATCGAGCGACATCGGGATCAGCGTTCCCTTCGGCGTCATGCCGAGAATCGTATGCACGTCGCCGACGGAGCTCACGGTGTTGGAACCGATCGAGACGATGCGATCGCCCGGGCGTATGCCGGCGGTCGCGCTCGCGCTGCCCGGTGCGACGAATTTCACATAGACCCCCGACGCACGATTCTCCAGCTTGAGCCCGAGCGCACTCGCGGCATCGGGGGCTGCCACGCTCTCATCACTCGGCGCACTGCTCTTCGCGTTTTGCACGACGGGCTGCGCGAGGCGCTGTCCGCTCGTGGCGTAGCCGCGAAGGAACTCCATCCCCGGCTGCCAGGCCGTGCCGTCGGCAAACATCACCTGCGTCACGCGAATGCTTTCGTCGGTCATTCTGCGCACGACGGGGGCCGCCCACAGCGGTCCGCCAAAGCAGTGATCGTCGATGTTCACCGGCGGCGTAAACGTGCCCTTATCCGCCCAGCCGTACTCGGCCTCAACACCGCCGCTTCGGTTTTTCACGACGAACTCGAAATCCACGGCCGTCACGACCCGCGTCGTAACGTTTCGGAACGAGACGCACTGGGCGTATCGAAAGCCGTATCCGTTCGTCAGCGAAGCGGCATAGACGTAGACCGGATTCGAGTTGTTATTGTGGATCCGCACGCTGACGCGCAGCGGCTCGGGCGAGGGCGTAGGCCTCGGCGTCGGCGTGGCCGCAGGGGTAAGGGGCGCCGCGGATGCGCGCGACCAATACGTTCCGTTGCTCCAGCTGATTCGCCGCAGATCGCTCGAGATGCGGCCGGTGACGCGCCCGCCGCCGAACACGCCCCAATCCGTGCTTAGCGTGCTCGGATCCGTAAAGGTTCCCGTCGCACTGGCGCCCGATTCGTTGGTCAGCGACACCGAATTGCCGCTCTGACTGATGCGGCAACGAGCGGTGGGATTGCCGTTGGCGTACCACGTCCCGCTGATGTCGGGCAGCGTGCCGGCGCGCGCTTCGGTCCAAAGTCCGAAAGCGATCGCTGCGCTCACGCAGACGGCCAAAACGCGAGCAACGTTCACTCCCGATAGCTTCGCGAGCAGGCGGCCGTTCCCTCGATGCACGGCGGACCAGCGGCGTGCCGAGTTGAAGCTTGTGCCATCGAGAGCCGCTATGGCTGTCGCTCTTTGGAGGTCTCCTTATGTACGGATACCCGTGGCTACTTGGGTCGCTGCTTCTTCTGCCATACGACTTCACGCCCGAAGATTTTGACAAGTGCGACGGACAGCTCTTGCCGATCGGACAGGACGACACGTTGTTCGAGTTACTTGGAACCGAATTCGGCGGCGATGGCACGACCAATTTTGGTCTGCCCGATCTGCGCTCGCAAGCGCCGATCAAAGGCTTGAAATACTACATCGCGACCGTCGGAGCTCCGCTCGCATGAAGCGCCAGGCATTCGTCCTCAGCGGCGTCGGCGCCGCGCTCGCGGGTTGTGCCGGCACCGCGCTGCTTCCCAACTCCCCGGCCACGTCCGCAGCAGGACCGATGACGCACGTTCCGCCGGCCGCCGGCGCCGACGCGCAACTGCTCGGCTCTCTCCTGCTGAGCCCCTACGATTTCATCCCGGAACACTTCGAAAAGGCCGCGGGCCAGATTCTCCCGTTGAAAACGAACCTGTCGCTGTTCGTGCTCTTAGGCACTCGGTTCGGGGGCGATGGAGACACGACGTTCGGCCTTCCCGACATGCGCCAGCACGAGCCGGCGAAGGGACTCTCCTACCTGATCGCAACGCGAGGGATCTTTCCGAAACGGAAGGCGCCGAAGCCGGACTACGGGACGGAACCCCTGTACGGTCAGCTGCTGCTCGTAGCCTATCGCCCGAAATACACGCCTCCGCCCGGCTGGGCCAAATGCGACGGCCAGTTGCTGGACATCAGTAAGCATCAAGCGCTGTACGCCCTTTTGGGCACGAAGTTCGGAGGCAACGGCATGACCACGTTCGCTTTGCCCGACCTGCGCCAACACGAGCTTCTCAAAGGAATAACCTACGTAATCGCGCTCCACGGCCGGTTCCCGCAGACGCGTTGAGCGCCGGAGATTAAAAAAAGACCGCCCGTTTGTGCGGGCGGTCTTGACCATCGTTAGAGGGTGTCGATGGTTGGGTGAACGGTCTTACTTGTTGGGGACCTGCGCCTGCGGCTGCTGCGGCTTGTTCGTCATCGGGTTGACCGACTTGAAGTTGGCCTCGGTCTGCTTCTGGGTCTCGACGAACATCTCGGCGATGCGCATCGTGTAGGCCTTGCGAAGCTCGAGCAACTGGCTCGCGAATCCGAACGACAGCTCGACGAGCTGGGTCGGCGACGGCATGTTCTCGAACGTCGGCATGGTGCCCGGCTTCTCGCTCATCTCACGGGTGAACTCGCGGAACGACTTCATCGCCTTGAGGCTGGCGTCTTGGGTCTGCTTGATCGCGGCGAGACCCTCTTCCTGAAACTTGTTCATGTACTCGGACACGTTGACGGACATGATTATAACCTGGTCTCCTTCGGCGGTTAGTTCTGTGCGCTAAGTATACCAAGCACGTGCTATGCCTGTCAACCCCACCGTTGTCACCCTGAGTAGCCGCGAAGCGGCGTGTCGAAGGGCGAAGGGCCCCTCGCTTACTCGCCTTGCCCGATGAAGCTGCGGTAGATCCGGATCAGGGCGTCCTTCTGGTCCACGGTCAGGCGCGGATCGAGCTTGATCGCGTGCTCGACGCCGTGGTGGCTCGCGGTGCTGCCGGGAGCGCTCGTCGAGCAGCCCGGCCTGCGAGTACATCGTCTCCGCCGAGATGTGCAGCGCGTTGGCGATGCTCTTGAGCACGTCGGCCGACGGCTTGTAGAGCCCGCGCTCGACCTGGCTCAGGTACGGGTTGGAGATCTTGGCGATCTCCGCCAGCTGGCGCATCGAAAGGTTCGCCAGCTCCCGCTGGCCGCGAATGAAGTCGCCGAGGCTGCGCCAGGCGCTGGCGCCGGGCATGCCCTTCTCCTCGTCGCTCATTTACTGCGCCCCAGCCGTTGCTCGAGTCGGCGCGAACGGCGCGGCCCGACTCGTTGCGCACGTAGCGCCCCGGCGCGGGCTCGCCCTCGGGAATCGGATACGGCGCGCGCATCGGCCCGCCGTGCGCCTCGGCCCACGCGGCCCAATCTTCCCACCACGACCCGTGGTGGCGGTCGGCGCCCTCGAGCCATTCGTCGGCGGTCTCGCCGCGCGTTCGGCTGGCGGGCCGAATGTAGTGCCACGTCTTCTTCCCGCCCGGCGGATTGACGATCCCGGCGATGTGCCCGGAGTTCGTCAGCACGTACTTCGACTCGCCGCCGACGTGCTGCGTCGTGAGATACGTCGCGCGCCACGGCGCGATGTGATCGTTCTCGGCACCGAGCACGTAGAGCGGCGTCGTGATCTTGCCGAGATCGATCGGCGTGTCGCCGATCGTGAACGCGCCCGGCTTGACGATCGCGTTGTGCAGATAGCACGCGCGCAGATACTCCGAATGCATCTCCACCGGCATGCGCGTCGAGTCGTTGTTCCACGCCAGAATGTCGAACGCCGGCGGCTGCTTGCCCTTGAACCAGTTGTTGACGACGTAGCTCCAGATCAGGTCGCTCGACCGCATCCAGTCGAACGTCCGCGCCATCTCGGCCGTATCGAGATAGCCGCGCTCGCGCATGCGCTGCTCGAGCCGCGCGATCGTGTCTTCGTCGGTGAACACGCCGAGATCGCCGGGAATGCTGAAGTCGACCAGCGTGTTGGTGACCGTCGTCGACGCCGACGCGGTCGCCCTGGCCGCTGCGCCGCCAGGTAGGCGAGCGCGATCAGCGCCAGCGTTCCGCCCAGGCAGAGCGCCGCGATGTTGACCTGCGGCGCGCCGGTGATCTCCTGCACCGCGTCGAGCGCCGCCAGCACGCCGTCGCGCAGATAGTGCGTCCATCGTGTAGTGCGACATCGCTTCGTCGGGATTGCGATACGAGATCATGAAGGTCTGGTGGCCGTGCTGCACCGCCCACTCGACGAACGAGCGGCCCGGCGCGAGATCCATGATGTAGTACTTGTTGATCCACGGCGGGCTGCAGAGCAGCGGAATCTGCGTGCACCTGCGGCGTCTGCGGCTCGTAGGCGATCAGCTCGATCAGCTCGTTGCGCATCACGACGCGCCCCGGCGTCGCGGCGATGTTCTTGCCCAGCTCGAACGCCCGACTTGTCGACCTGGCGCGGATAGCCGCCGTTGTTGCGCACGTCGTCGAGGAAGTTCTGCATGCCGCGCACCAGGCTCATGCCGCCGGTACTCGGTCGCCTCTTTCACGACGCCGGGATTGAGCCACGGCACGTTGCTCGGCGCGAAGGCGTCGCACATCAGCTGCATGGCGAAGCGCGCCTTGCGCCGCGTCGATCTCCGGCAGCCGCGCCGAGTCGACGAGCTGCAGCGCGGCCTTGGTGCGCGCGCGATAGTCTTCGACGAAACCGGCGAGCAGCGGGTTGGCGCTCCACTCCGGCTCGGCAAAGCGCTTGTCGCCCGATCCTGTCGCCGCGAGCGACGGGCGTCTCGCCGCCGAGCCGGCGCAGCATGTTCAGCCCGACGTTCTGCTCGGCCAGCGCGAAGCCGGTCAGCCAGGTGCTCATGCGCATCGGATCCGATCATCGACGTCGGCTATGACGGCGCGCAGCGCGTCGGTCAGCGACGCCGGATCGAGTCCGGTGACGTCGATGCCGTAGCTCAGCTCCTCGGGCGGCATCTTTTCGCTCGCGGTCGTCACATGTACCAACCGCCGTTGATATTGTACACCGCACCGGTAATATACCCGGATTTTTCGTCGAGCAGGAAGCGCACCAGCTGCGCGACCTCCTCGGGCTTCCCGAGCCGGTTCTTCGGCGTCTGCGGCGATCGCGTTCTCGATCGCCGCCGTCGGCATCGCTTTGGTCATGTCGGTGTCGATGAAGCCCGGCGCGACGGCGTTGACCGTGATGCCGCTTGCTTGGCGACCTCGAGCGCCACGGTCTTGGTGAGGCCGAGCAGCCCGGCCTTCGCGGCGGCGTAGTTCGCCTGGCCGAAGTTACCGCTCTCGCCGACCACCGAGCTGATGTTGACGATCCGCCCGAAGCCTTGCGCCGAGCATCGTGTCGAGCACGGCCTTGATCATAAAAAACGGCCCCGACAGATTGACCTGCAGAACCGCTTCCCATTCCTCGACCGTCATCTTGCGGACCGTGTGGTCGCGGGTGATGCCCGCGTTGTTGACGAGAAAATCGATGCGCCCGTGCTCGCTCGAGCACGGCGTTCGACGGCCTCCGTGCACCGGTCGAAGAAGCCGACGTTCGTCTCGTAAAAATGAATCCGTGGCGACGCCCCGTTCAGGTGCGAGGCCAGCGTCTGCGTGCGCTCCCGGTCCTCGGGCAGACCAAGCACGGCGACGGTCGCGCCGTCTTTGGCGAGCAAGCGGCTGATGGCGCCGCCGATGCCCCGGGCGCCTCCGGTCACGATTCCGACGCGTTCGCTGAGCGGTAAACTATTCACGCGCTAGGTTTATGCAACGCGCCGACCGTTTACCTTCTGCCCGGCGGGGCGGCTGGGGACGGCCTACATATCCAACCCGCCGTTGATCGAGTAGACCGCCCCGGTGATGTAGCTCGACTCGTCCTCGAGCAAGAACCGCACCACGCGTGCGACCTCCTCGGGCTTGCCGAGCCGGCGCTGCGGGATCTTCTCGACGACCTTCGCGAGCGCGGCCTCGGGGATGGCCGAAACCATCTCGGTCGCGATGAAGCCGGGCGCGACGGAGTTCACGGTGATGCCGCGTTGCGCCATCTCCAGCGCTAGACTCTTCGTGAAGCCGAAGAGGCCCGCCTTAGATGCCGCGTAGTTCGCCTGGCCGATGTTGCCGGTCTCGCCGATGACGGAGCTGATGTTCACGATGCGTCCCGAGCCGCGCTCGATCATGTGCTCGAGCACCGCCTTGGTCATCTGGAACGCGCCCAGCAGGTTCACGTCGAGCACCTGGCGCCAGTCGTCAACGGTCATCTTGCGCACGGTCTTGTCGACGGTGATGCCGGCGTTGTTGATCAGATAGTCGACGCGCCCGAAGCGGTCCATGACCTCTTTGACGACCCGGTTGCAGTCGTCGGCCTCGTTGACGCGCCCCTGATGAATCGAGACCGTGGCGCCCTTCTCGCTCATCTTCTGCTGGAATTTTTCGGCGCTCTCCTTGGCCGCGGTTATATCCCGCCGCGACCGTCGCCCCGCTCGACGCGAGGCACTCCGTAATGGCCGCGCCGATGCCGCGCGTGCCGCCGGTGACCAAAGCAACTCGTCCTTCAAACACGACCCCACCTCCGAGCCTCCGCGATTCGAGGCCACCCGCCTTTGTCATCCTGAGTACGCGCTGCCCTCAACGTTGTCATCCTGAGCGTGAGCGAGCGCAGCGAACGCACGAAGGCGAAGGGCGAAGGGGCCCCTCGCTCGCCGCGGAAGTCTCCCTGCGAGGAGCACTTTTGCAATGCTTTATTTTGCTCGTTATTCTGCTGGCATTTGCGCGGCGGCGATCCTCTCCGGTTGCAACGGATCCGTGCCGCCGTTGCCCGCGCCCGGTGCGCCGGCGCAGGCCCGCACGGCGGGGACCGCGAGATCCTGGATGTCGCCGGAGGCCAAGGCCCAGAACTTGCTCTACGTCGCTGATCTCGGCACCAACCTCGTCGACGTCTATCCGTATCCGAAGGGCAAACTCGTCGGACAGATCTCCGGCATCGGCGCCATGGCCACGCTGTGCGCCGATAAGGCGGGCGACGTCTTCGTCGTCGACGAGGCCGGCCCGGTGCGCGTCTACGCCCACGGCGGCACCACCCCGATCCGCCAGCTCGACGCGTCCGGCGCGCCCAACGGCTGCAGCGTGGATCCCGTCACCGGCAACCTCGCCGTGACGAACCAATCGTCGTATCTCTACGGCACGATCGCAATCTACGCGAAAGCGAAGGGCAAGCCGAAGCCGTACTTCGACGACACGGTCGACGCGACGTTCTTCTGCGGCTACGACGACAAGGGCAACCTCTTCATCGACGGCTGGGACCGCTCGGCGCATCCCATCTTCCTGGCGCTGCCGAAGGGCAAGCAGGGCTTCAACATCACGAGACTCGCGATCGCGACGCCGGGCGGCGTCGAGTGGGACGGCAAGTACGTCGCCATCAGCGATCGTGGCACGGGAAAGATCGTGCGCACGAACGCAAGCGGCGACATCGTCGGCACGGTGAAGCTGCACGGCGGCGGCGCCGTCGATCAGTTCTGGATCCAAGGCTCCACGCTGATCGGTCCCAACGCCGCGGTCAACGGAACGGTGCCCTACTGGCACTATCCCGGCGGCGGCACGCCGGCCAGCACGCTCAAAGGCTTCTCGTATCCGATCGGAACCGTGGTCAGCCTAGCGAAGTAGCGCTACTTGAGTTCCACCAAGATCGCGTGAATGGGCGTCTTGCTCTCCGGAAGATGCTCGTGCGGCGGGAACCACTCGGCCTGTCCGGCCTTCACGTCGGCGCCTTCGCTCTTGCCGTCGGGATACGTGAACGTTGCGGCGCCGTCCGCAAGAAATACCGCCACCGTGGCGGGGTGATCGTGCATGACGGACTTCTCGCCGGGACCATAGTTCACCCGAAGAACGCGCACTCTGTCGTTCTCGAACTCAACCGAATAGTGTTTCGGATCCGCGGTTACGGGATCGATCATTCGAGCCTCCAATACGCGACTGAGCTCGCTCCGTAAATAGAGCAGCTCACCCGACGGCTTCGCCCCGCCGCGCGCGCTCGTCCCGCGTAAGCGATAGCCGATGCGATGGGACCTTCGACCCACGCCATATAGGCCGATCGTAGTATTTATCGGATGGGACTTCGCAGCGAGTCCGCCCCTCCTGTACAAACGAGCGTTTCCTTCAAAAGTGCCGCGGGGAAAACGCTCCCATGATGTTTGCAATCGCTCTCGCCGTTACCGTCGCGGCGAATCCAATGGGCGCTTCGCACGGCAGATATACCGGAGCACCCGACCTCACCCTGACGGCACAAATGCTGAACGCCGGCGGCGGCGCCGCCAAGTTTTCGTCGCACACGCTCTTCCTGTATCTCGCCGGGCCCAACGCCGATAGCGAAGCGCAGTCGCTCGTGAGTCGCTTTGGCGCCGACAACGTCACCCAATTCTTCGCAACGTTCGATGAGTTCGTCAAACTGGCGGCGGTCCAGGTGCAACAGCAGAACATTCCGCTGCCGCAGAGCACGCCGGAATCCGGCCAGGTGCTGGCGCAAAAGCTCTATCAAGCCGGCGTGATGCCGGACGATCGTTTCGACATCGGCTACATGCTCGAGCATTTGCTATCGCGCCCCATGCACGTAACCCTGATGAACGAAGTGAACGCCGACCCCGCGTATGGACCCGCGAAAGAACGCGAGCTTCCACGTGATCCTCACGGCGGCGATGCAGGACTTACATAAGGCCTATGGCGGCTAGCGTCCGCGCTGGCGTTTGGGCGGTCCTCGCAGCCGCGCTCTGCTCCTGCGCGCAACACGGCGCCTCGAGCGGAGCCGCATCTCCGGCCGCTTCCGCGCCGGCGCGGCACGAACGGAAGCTAACCGTTCTTTCCGCCCTGCATCGCGGCAGTTGGCCGAGCTCCATTCTTTTCACCGGGAACTGGGAAGTCGTCCGAGGCCGCGCGGATGGTCGCTTCGACGGGTCGAGCTCGCGCTCGTTCCATGAAGGAGACACGATGACGATCATCTTCGCGGGCCGGCGATTCTGCATCTATGGGGTCCGCGGCAAGAACGGAGGGACGGGCGAAGTCCTTATCGCGGGTCACCCGACACGGAGGATCGAGTTTTTCGCCCCCTCGAAGCGCACGCACCAACTGGTGTTCGACAGCGGCGTCTTATCGGGAACGGTACAGGCCGCAACCCTCTCGGTGGTCGCGCCGAGCGACGGCCGCCCGCGCGGTTACGTCAACGTGGAAGACGTCGAGATCCCCTAAGCAACCGTTGTCAGGCCTATTCACTCTCCCGGCGAGACGGCTAATCCATAGACGTACGAAGAGCAATAACAATGGATTTTTGCCTTCGGCAGCCCTCCTTTGGGATATGGCCAGACGTCGATATGCCCGCGTTGCGGGTACGCCAGAACGGCGTTGCCCTGCACCCACACCTGACCGCGGAAGGAACTGTGAAACTTGTGTGTGTGAAGTGTGGTGATGCGGACCGTCGTTGCTTTGCTTCCTTTGACGCTCATTTCGTATAAATATAGCTGATTCGGATTCAGATCTTCCGACGAAACGATGAGGTGGTTGTCGGCCCACTGTACCGTCGGCAGGTCGCCAAGGGGATTGGTTATGGAGATGTCGGTGCTCATTAGCTCGAACTTTTTGCTGCCGGCAGGCACGACCAGGAGACCGATATCCTGGGCCGTGCCGTACTCGACGGCCATATAGAGATTTCCCTGCGGATCGTACGCCCCGAATCCGATCGGGAAATATGGTGACGTAAACAGCACCACGCGCGTCCCCGTCACGTGCGGGTAAAAAACGACGCCCGGCTTGCTCTTGACCCAGTCGTAACCTTGCACGGCTAAGTCACCGGTCTTCGGGTCGATCGCGCAGGCCTCCGCGGACCAATGCGGATCATCGAGCGTGGTGATGAGGTTCAACCCGCCGTGGGCGAACTCGTAGATGAATCCGGTATCGTTGCCCTGCGGTCCGGTCGTCGCGGTCACGAACACGTTGCCGGTAGAGTCCACGCATGCGCCCTCGGCGCCTGGAACGGGCGCGTGCCCGACCGGCTGACCTTGGGGGTAGGTGTACGTCGTTACTTCTCCGCCGTTGTCCGCCGAATAGATCAGCGCGCTGCTCGAGGTTGTCGACATTACGTGTGTCGCTCGCGCTTGCAGAATCTCCGACGACGTGACCGGCGGGTGCGATGCGCCACAGCCCGTAAGGAACGCGGCCGATGCGCAGAGCCCAAGTGCAACGTGGTTGATAGTAAAAGCCATCCTGGTGCCGAGTTTTAGCCGAAGCGTCCCGTAATGTAATCTTCGGTGCGCGGATCGCTGGGTTTCGTAAACAACCTCGCCGTGTCGTCCATCTCGATCAGCTTGCCCACGCCGCGTCTCGTCGGCGAGCATGAACGCCGTCACGTCCGACACGCGCGCCGCCTGCTGCATGTTATGCGTCACCGCGACGATCGTGAACTCCTCGGTCAGCGACGACATCAGCTCTTCGATCACGGCCGTCGCGATCGGATCGAGCGAGGCGGTCGGCTCGTCCATCAGCAGCACCTCCGGCTGCGCGGCGACGGCGCGCGCGATGCACAGCCGCTGCTGCTGGCCGCCCGAGAGCCGCAGCGGGCTGGTGCGCAGCTTGTCCTTCACCTCGTCCCACAGCGCCGCCGAGTGCAGCGCGCGCTCCGCGACCTCCAGCCGCGCGCGCCGGCTCAAGCCCCGCGGCGCGCACGCCAGCGTGTTGTCGATGATCGAGAGCGTCGGAAACGGATTCGGGCGCTGGAACACCATGCCGATGCGCCGCCGGATCGACATCGGGTCCACATCGCCGGCGTAGATGTCCTGTCCCTCGAGCAGCACGCGCCCCTGCACGCGCGCGTCGAACGCGACCTCGTGAATGCGGTTCAGGCAACGCAGCAGCGTCGTCTTGCCGCATCCCGACGGCCCGATCAGCGCGGTCACGGCCTTGCGCGCGAATCCGATCGTGACGTTGCCCACCGCCTTGCGCTCGCCGTAGTACGCGCTCAGGTCGTCGGTCGCCAGTACCTGGTCCACGGTGGGTGCGACGGTCAACTGTCGAGCCCCCGCATCGCGCGGCTCAGCATGAGGCGCGCGCCCAGGCTGAGCACCAGCACCGCGAGCACCAGCAGGAACGCGCCGGCCCACGCCTGCCGCTGCCATTCGGGATACGGCGAGATCGCGTAGTTGAAGACTTGCAGCGCGAGCACGGCCATCGGCTGGTTGGGATTGGCCTCCCAAAACTGCGTGCCGAACGCGGTGAAGAGCAGCGGCGCGGTCTCGCCGGTGACGCGCGCGATCGCCAGCAGCAGCGCCGTGATGATCGCCGGCCGCGCCGTCGGCAACACGATATACACGGTGGCGCGGAAGTTCGACATGCCCAGCGCGAGCGCGCCCTCGCGCACCGTCTGCGGCACCGAGCGGATCGCTTGTTCCGACGTACGCACCAGCAGCGGCAGCATCAGCATCATGAACGCGAACGACGCCGAGAACCCGGAGAAGTGTTTGAGCGGCGCCACGAGCACGGCGTAGGCGAACAGGCCGATCGCGATGCTCGGCACGCCCGACAGCACGTCGGAGAGAAAGCGCAGCGCCTCGGGAATCGGGCCGCGTCCGAACAGCGCGAGATAGATTCCGGTCAGCAACCCCAGCGGCACGGCCATCGCGGTCGCGAGGCCGATCACGATCACCGTTCCCAGCAACCCGTTGCCCACGCCGCCGCCCGGAACGCCGATCGGGTGCGGCAGCTGCGTCAGGAAGGTCCAGTTCACCGCGCCCACGCCTTGGACGACCACGTAACCGAGGATCGCCAGCAGCGCACCGGCCGCGATCGCGGCGCACAGCAGCGCCAGCGCGGTGCCGAGCCACGCGTACGCGCGCCGCCGGCCGAGCCGCCGGTACCGCAGGCTGGCGACGCTGGCGACGCTCACTGCGATCCTCGCACGCTCCAGATCATCAGCCGCGCGAGCGCGTTCACGACGATGCTGACGACGAACAGGATCAGGCCCAGCTCGATCAGCGCGCTGATGTAGATGCTGGTCGTCGCTTCGGTGAACTCGTTGGCGATCACGCTGGCCAGCGTGTACGACGGCGCGAAGAGCGACGCCGAGATCTCGGGCCGGTTGCCGATCACCATCGTCACGGCGATCGTCTCGCCCAGCGCGCGGCCCAGCGCGAGCACGCACGCGCCGAAGATGCCGACTTTCGCCGCCGGCAGCACCACCCGCGTGGCCGTCTCCCACTTCGTCGTGCCCACCGCCATGGATGCCTCGCGCAGGTCGCGCGGAATCGCGGCGATGACGTCGCGCGAGATCGCCGTGACCGTCGGCACGATCATCAGCGCCAAGATGATGCCGGCCGTCAACAGGCCCACGCCGTAGATCGGCCCCGAGAACAGCGGCGTCCAGCCGAGGACTTTTTGCAGGCCCGGCCCGATCGTGGTGCGCACGAACGGCGCCAGCACGAAGAGCCCCCACAGCCCGTAGACGACGCTCGGCACCGCCGCCAGCAGCTCGATGAGAAACGACAGCGGCCCCGCGAGCCAGCGCGGCGCGAAGTCGGCCAGGAACACCGCGGCCATGATGCCGACGAACGCGGCCAGCGCGATGCCGATGAACGACGTCACCACGGTGCCGTAGATCATCGGCAGTGCGCCGAACTTGCTGGTGATCGGGTCCCACGCGCTCTTGAAGATGAACGCGGGTCCGAATGCCACGATCGAGGGCCACGAGCCGAGCACCAGCTCGACGAACAGCCCGACGATCAGCACCGCGAACAGGATGCTCCCGCCATACACCACGGCGGCGAAGCCGCGGTCGGCGGGACTGACGAATCGCGCTACGCGCCGAAACCGGGTCTCTTCACTCATCTCTCTCTTGTCACCCTGAGTAGCGCAGCATCGATTTTGTCATCCTGAGCGCAGCGAGCGTTAGCGAGCGTAGTCGAAGGACGAAGGACGAAGGAGCGTTAGTGCTGCATCTGACGCAGCGTCGCGGCGGCAGCGTTCTGCACGTTGACGGGAAGCGGAACGTAGTCGACGGACTTCGCGTTCGACTGGCCCTGCGGGCCGACGAGCCACGACAGCACGTTGTACAGCTCCTTGGCGCGTCCCGAATCCGACGGCTTCTTATACACGACGACCCACGAGTAGCCCGAGACCGGATACGAGTTCGCTCCCGGCGAGTCGACGATCGAGAAGTTCGTCGGGCTCACGTTCGGCTTCGTGGCGCGCCGCCGCGGCGACGGTCGCCTCGGAGCACGCCACCCACTTGCCGGCGCGATTCTGCAGGGTCACGGCCGACATCTTGTTCTCCAGCACGTAAGCCAGCTCCACGTAGCCGATCGCGCCCGGCGTGCTGCGGATCTGGCCCGCCACGCCCTCGTTGCCCTTAGCGCCGACGGAGCTCGGCGCCGGCCACGAGACGCTCTTGCCCGTGCCCACCTTGCTCTTCCACTCGGGCGACACGTGGCTCAGGAAGTCGGTAAAGATGTAGCTGGTGCCCGAGCCGTCCGAGCGATGGACGACCACGATCGGCATGTCCGGCAGATTGACGCCCTTGTTCAGCTTGGCGATCGCCGGATCGTTCCACTTGGCGATCTTGCCCAGGTAGATGTCGGCCAGGGCCTGGCGCGTCAGCTTGACGGTCGCGCTCGACGCCCGGCAGGTTATAGGCGATCGCGGCACCGCCCAGGGCGACCGGGATCTGCAGCACGGGCTGGGCCGCCTTGGTCAGCTCTTCGGCATTCATCGGAACGTCCGTCGCGCCGAAGTCGACGTTCTTGGCGGTGAACTGCGCGATGCCGCCGCCGCTGCCGATCGACTGGTAGTTCACCGTGACGCTCGGGTTCTTCTGAGTGTAAATGTAGAACGCTTTCGAAAAGAACGGGATAGTCGAAGCTCGACCCGGCTCCGGTCAACTGGGTGGCCGCGAGGGCCGGAACGGTCAGGACGGCCGCAACCGCGACGGTCGTAAACCAGCGAACGAACGATCTCACGCAATGCTCCTCATGAGGTGAAGGTACGCTCTCATTTAAAGGGGCCTCGATTAACGTCACGTTAAGACTTCCCCAAAGGGGCGCCGTCCGGAGCGCCCGAAGCGCCGCCCATGCCTTCCCTCGCCGAGCTCCGCCATACGGCGGCTCACGTGCTTGCCTATGCCGTGCAGGACCTCTTTCCCGAGGCGAAGCCCACCATCGGTCCGGCGATCGAGAACGGCTTCTACTACGATTTCGACCGGGGCGACCCGTTCACGCCCGACGACCTGGGGCGCCTCGAGGCGCGGATGAACGAGATCGTCGCCGCCGACTACCCGATGACCGGCCGCGAGGTCACGCGGGCCGAAGCGCATCGACGCCTTCGCCGGCAACCCGTATAAGGTCGAGATGGCGCAGCGAGATCCCCGAGGGCGCAGCCCATCACGCTCTACACGATCGGCGAGTTCACCGACCTCTGCCGCGGCGGCCACGCCGACTCCACGGGGAAGATCGGCGCGTTCAAGCTCACCAGCGTCGCCGGCGCCTACTGGCGGGGCGACGAGCACAATCCGATGCTGCAGCGGATCTACGGCACGGCCTGGGACGACGCAGCGCAGCTCGCGCAGCATCTCGCGCGCGTCGAAGAGGCGCAGCGGCGCGATCACCGCAAGCTCGGCGTCGAGCTCGACCTCTTCTCGATCGAAGAGGACGCCGGCGGCGGGCTCGTCTTCTGGCATCCCAAGGGCGCGGTCGTGCGTGGCCTCGTCGAAAACTTCATTCAGGAAGGTCTGCGCGAGCGCGGCTACACGCCGGTCGTCACGCCGCACGTCGTCAGCGAACGCCTCTACGAGATCTCCGGTCATCTCGAAAACTTCGGGCAGAACATGTTCGGGCCGATCGAAGTGGAGGGTCAGCGTTTTCGGCTCAAGCCGATGAACTGTCCCGGGCACATTCTCATCTACCGCAGCCGGCTGCGCAGCTATCGCGAGCTGCCGCTGCGATACTCCGAGTTCGGCGCGGTGTATCGCTTCGAACGCTCGGGCGTGCTGCACGGCCTCACGCGCGTGCGCGGATTCACGGTGGACGACGCGCACTTGTTCTGCACGCCGGAACAGCTGCAAGGCGAGTTCGAGCTGACGCTCGACGAGGCGCGCGCGCTGATGAAAGCGTTCGGCTTCGACGATATCAAGTACGTGCTCTCGACGCGCGCCGCGAGCGATCGCGGCGACACCGACGCCGTCGCCGAGGATGCGATTCGCAACGCGCTGCAACGCTACGAGCTGCCGTACGAGATCGACGAAGGCGGCGGCGCGTTCTACGGCCCGAAGCTCGACATCAACGTGCGCGACGCGCTCGGCCGCCCCTGGCAGCTCGGCACCGTCCAGGTCGACTTCATCCTGCCTGCTCGCTTCGGCCTGAAGTATCGCGCGGCCGACGGCCAGGACCGCCGGCCCGTCATGATCCACCGGGCACTCGCGGGCTCGCTCGAACGTTTCTTTGGCGTGTTGATCGAACACTACGGCGGCGCGTTTCCCGCTTGGTTAGCGCCGGTTCAGGTCGTCGTCGTGGCGATTTCTGAGGATCAGCTGAGTTATGCAAACGGCGTTGCGGAGCGGCTCCGACAGGCGGGCTTTCGAGTCGAGGTTGACGAAAGCAACGAGAAACTCGGGTATAAAATACGCCACTGGAAGATGCAGAAAGTACCCTATATTTTGGTCGCCGGCAAACAAGAGGTTGCAGACGCTACCGTGAACGTCAATCAGCGCGGCATCGAAGAGAAGCGCACGATTTCGGTCGACGCCTTCGCCGAAGAGTTACATCGCGTAGTCGAGGCGAAGAACTAGATCCATGAGGTGTGATATGCGCGCCGTTTTTGCGGCGCTCGCGCTCCTGCTTGCGTCGTGTCAGGGCGCCGGCCTGGATAGCGGCATGGGCGGTATGGGCGGCATGGAGCCGCCGGTCTCGCAGCCCGGCGCCATGAACAACGGCGGCATGATGGGCGGCATGAACGGCGGCATGGGGAGTCAGAACTCCGGTCCGAGCGTCGGCGCCAACGGCCAAGAACAGCTCACGAGCCCCGGTGCAACCCTCGCCCCGAACCAAGCGCAGTACCCGATCGCGCAGGGACCGACCGGACTCAAGTGTCCGCAGGTCTCGCAGCTGGGGCAGGCATTCAACTGCAGCGTCGCCTTCAACATTCCCACGCCGTCGGCCAGCGGTTCGCCGGGAGCCTCGCCCCAACCGACGGCGAGCCCCACGCCGACGCCGCAGCCCACCGCGTCGTCCGACGACGACAACAGCGACGACAACAGCGACGACACGCCCGCGCCCTCCACCTCGTCGGCCCCGGGCGGCACGCTGACGATGCAGATGGAGCCGCTGCCCAAAGACGTGCCGGGCATGACGAACCCGAATCCGCAGTTCATGCGCATCACGCCGCTGGTCGGGATCCGCTTGCAGAGCAACCTCGACTTCGTGCTCAACGGCAACGCGACGGTGCAATACACGCTGCCCTCCGTGTCGTTCAACGGCCGCGTGTTCGCGCTGCAGCTCTATAACGAGTCGATCCAGCGCGGCAAGCGCATGGATCAGCTGATCGCGACCTACGCGAAGTGGTCGTCGCCGCAGAGCAACACGGTGCAGTTCCAGTTCACCACGCCGAAGGTGACGGTGCGTCACACGCAGATCTGGCTGCTCGCGCTCTACGGCGCGCAGCTGCCGCCGGGCTCGACGACCGCGCCGTCGGCGTCCCCGTCGCCCTCGCCCTCACCGTCTCCGTCCCCGAGCCCCTCGCACACCTAACTCCCCCGCCTTGTCACCCCGCCCCTTGTCACCCTGAGTAGCGCGCCGTAGGCGCGCGTGTCGAAGGGCGAAGGGCGACCCCGCCCTTGTCATCCTGAGCGGAGGCCCGCAGCGCGGTAGTCGAAGGAGCGCACGGTGTCTTCCGCGGCGCGCCGGACCTTCATCGCGACGCTTCCTAGGCTGGACGCTCGACGCGTTCGATTTTCTGCTGCTGACGTTCGTCATCACGCGGATCGCGACGACGTTCGACCGCACCGTGGCCGACGTCACGCTCGCGATCACCCTGACGCTGGCGTGCCGCCCGATCGGCGCGCTGCTGTTCGGCTGGCTCGCCGATCGCTACGGGCGGCGGACGCCGCTGATGATCGACATCGCGCTGTTCTCGTTCATCGAACTGCTCACCGCGTTCTCGCCGAACTTCACGGTGTTTCTCGTGCTGCGCGCGCTGTTCGGCATCGCGATGGGCGGCGAGTGGGGACTCGGCGCCGCGTTGACGATGGAAGTGCTGCCGCCCAACCGCCGCGGCTTCTTCAGCGGCCTGCTGCAGAGCGGCTACATGACGGGCTACCTGCTGGCGACGGGCGTCTACTACGTCGTCTTCACGTTCACGCCGTGGGGTTGGCGCGGGCTGTTCGTCATCGGCGCGCTGCCGGCGGTGCTCATCTTCTTCATCCGCTCGAGCGTGCCCGAATCGCCGGCGTGGCTCGAAGGCCGCGCCGAACGCATCGCGGCTCCGCCGAACGTTCCTGCTGCGATCCGTCGCGGCGCACTGGCCGCTCTTCATCTACGCGATCGCGTTCATGGCCACGCTCAACGCCATGTCGCACGGCACGCAGGATCTCTACGCGACGTTCCTGCAGAAACAGCACGGCTTCTCGACCGCCACCACGTCGCTGCTCTCCAGCCTCGCG
The DNA here is from genome assembly GCA_963711625.1 of Vulcanimicrobiota bacterium. Lineage (GTDB taxonomy): Bacteria > Vulcanimicrobiota > Vulcanimicrobiia > Vulcanimicrobiales > Vulcanimicrobiaceae > Cybelea. The sequence goes on along the minus strand of OY970207.1, from coordinate 1,988,265 downwards.
GCCGTCGGCGCCATCGCCGGCAGCATCGTGTTCGGAACGCTCTCGCAGCGCATCGGACGGCGCACGTGCGTCATGATCAGCGCCGTCGCTGGCGCTGTGCACGATCCCGCTCTGGGCGCTCAGCCCCACCGCTGGGCTGCTCGCGACGGGGCGCCTTCGTCATGCAGTTCTTCGTGCAGGGCGTGTGGGGCGTGATCCCCGCGCATCTCAACGAGGTCTCGCCCCCCGACGTGCGCGGCACGTTCCCGGGCTTCACCTATCAGCTCGGCAATCTGCTCGCAGCCGGCATCGTGCAGATCGAGGCCGTGATCGCGAAGAAGTTGCCGCCGCTCGCCGCCGGCGCGGTCAACTACGGCGGCGCGATGGCAATCGTCACCGCCTTCGTGCTCGCGTCGGTCGTGGTGCTCGCCGCCATCGGCTATCTCGTCCGCAATGAGAACCGCTTCGTGCGGCTCAGCGCAGTCCAGGAGGTTCCATGAACGCCGCTCTACGCGCCCTCGCCGTCCTCGCCGCATGCGCGTCGCTCGCCGCGTGTTCGGCGCAGCGCCAGGCGTTCGCGCCGCCCGCCGGCACACCGCCCATCGGCACCTCGCTCGTCGGCACGCAGGCCTCGGGCGAACCGGCCCTCACTCACAGCGAACTGACCGTCTCGCAGACGGACGTCGACGCGGCTCGCAACGCGCGCATCCTCTCCTACCACTTCATGCCGCTTCGCACGAAGCCGCCGCAGAGTCGCATCGAAAACGACCATAAGATCAAATATCCGGCGGATTTGGTGCGGAAACACGGCCCGACCATGTTGCGCGCGGCCGCGTTCAACATCTACGTCAACTGCAAGAAGGGCGGCGAGACGTGCTGGGGCGATCCCGAGGGCTTCCAAGAGAAACTGGCCGGCAGCCGATTCGCGTCGCTCCTGACACAGTACACCGGCTCTCCGTCGAGCCGCTATACCTTCGGCGGAGCGTTCTCAATCAAGTATCACACCTACACGAACCTGCTCTATGCCAACGACCTGCTGACCATCCTGCACGCAGCCATCGTCAAGAACGGCGGCCAGGCCGGCTACGCGGTGATGTATCACATCTTTTTGCCCAAGGGCACCGACACGTGCTTCGATCGCTCGCGCGACTGCTACTCGCCCGACCATCCGCGCTCGTTCGACTTCTGCGCGTATCACGAGAGCGTCGCGTTCGACGACGTGCCGAAGAACGTCATCGTGTCGATCGAGCCGTATCAGGACATCAGCTTCTGCGCGTCGCGCGCGTCGTCGGGCGCGAGCGCGCTGACCAACTCGACGGCGTCGACGCTGGTGCACGAGACGTTCGAATCGATCACCGATCCGGGGCCGGCCTTCGCCTGGTTCAACTTCACGTTCTTCGAAGAAATAGCCGACCTGTGCGAGACCTTTCAGTGGAAGATCTCCGTGGGCGGCACCGGCTACAGCCTGCAGCCGATGTACTCGAACAAATATCACGCGTGCGCCGATAAACCCTAGGCTCCGGCAGGACTGTACGATCGCGGATGCGGTCTAGTTCGGCGCGGCGCTGACCACGATGCTGCTGATGTAAACGAAGGACTTATTCACGCGGTGAATCACGTGAAATGCTTTGCCGCCTTTCGGATACTTCCACATGCCGACTTCTGTGACATGGCCTAGCTTGTTGTTCGGCCCATACGGCGCGATTAACGTCTGCCCGTCCTGAATCCAGAAGTTGGCCCTTCCATCCGTGACGCGCGTGTGACCGGCGACAGTAACCGTCGAGCCGGAGATCGAGAGCCGATAAACAATGCCCTTTTTAGCAATAACAAGATAGGGTGAAGTCCACTGCAGGGTGCTCCCCTGGAGTCTTGCGCTCGGCGACAGGGCGGTGAAACTGTTATCGCCGGCCCGCAGTTCTGCGAGATCCAAAGCTCCATCAGTGCCCCGATACTCCACGAAGAGATTCCCACTATCGTCGTAGGTGCATGAGAGCGAAAGTTCCTCGTGCGCGTTTGGTACCGTGTAGTAGGTTGGGGTTCCGCTGCCTTTTGGAAAGATCGCGACGGCCGTATTGTAGCGGCCGTTCTTGGACATCAAAACAGCGAGGTTGCCCGTAGTCCGGTCGACGGAACAGGACGTTGGCAAAGAGTATCCTAGCGCGATGGTGGAAACGGGCGTTGTCGCTCCGTGAAGGTATTTGAAAATCCACCCGTCGTCAAAGTACCCGACCGCGAACACATCACCGGTAGGGTCGGTACAAAGTCCGCTAATGTTTGATGGCTCGGGTGGGAATAATGAAATCACGTAACGAGCGTCGGGGTATGTGAAGACGTAAATCCTTCCATCAAACGAGCCGACGTAGAGCAGGTCGTCGCTCGAGCCCGCGGTGCGGCTGACGTGGCGCGCTGCGGCCCTCGCCTGGCTTTGCGCCCCGATCGGCGGCTGCGATCCGCCGCACCCTGCCAGCAACGCCGCAGCCGCGCCCATGGCTAAGGCGTGGTGTCTAAGTCCCAAGATCTCCATATGCCCTGCTCCTCGTTGCATGCACGGACCAGCGGCTTAAAATGTTCGGTGCTGGGCGCGAGCTCCCTGAGTTACGCGCACCAACCAGGCGTACTCGGCATACGGCGCTTAAATCACAACGATGGTTGCGGCGCCCGCAGGCGCGTCCTGTGATAGGGAGATCGTGCGTTTCGGTGCACCGCCGGCCGGGTAGGTCCAGACGCGGATCGGAAGCGGGTAGCAGCCGTCATTCCCCGCGACGATTTCGGTAGCGGGCGACGTCGTCTGACCGTTGGGGTTCTTTGCGTTTTCGGCCCAGCCTGAGAGTAATTCTACACGACAACTGCTGTCTAAGAGATGGATCCTGTTGACCACTGTATACCTGTTGCCCGAAACTGCGATTTGGTCCATGCAACCCCGCGTTGGGTTCTTCGGCGTTACGCACGATCGATACGGTTCCAAGAGGGCCAGATATTTACCGTCCCACTCAAGGGGACCCGATGATATCGAGCGATTGGACCGCAGCGCAATCCACGAGCTGCCGCCTGCGGGAAGCTCCCAAAGCTTGCTGTCGGAAATGAATAGGTTGCCCTTGTCGTCGTAGGCTGCCGGCATGTTGCAGTCCTCCGGTCCCGGATAAAACGTTCCGTGCCGGTCGCCGCCGCGGTAGACCTCGACGCCTGAACCCGAACAGCCTTCGTGCCCGTTGTCCACGATGCTGAACGCGACGTCGCCGCTCTTGCTCACCGCGCAGCCGTCCGGGTTTCCTAGCATATCGAACGTCTTAATCACCTTGGTCGTGCCGGCCTGAATTTCGAAACCCCCGCTTTTCCAGGACGCCGCGTAGACGTTACCCTTCCGATCGCTGCAAAGGTTCGACCCGCCATAAAAGCCCCAGTATACCCGCCCAATGAGCGCGCCGGTTCTGTAGTCGAGGATGTCGACGGCGTGGCCGCCTTTTCGGTAAACGTCGAGGTAGAGCAACTTCTGTTTCTTGTGGTGGGGATTGTGCAACTCGTTGAGCCAGCGCGAACTCATCCACGACTTCCCGCGATTGAAACCTTGGCCCTCAAGCGGAACCGCCTGGGCGGTGCCGTTGCTGGGCAGTTGCGGCACCTGAGCGGCGCCGCCGCAGCCGAGAAGAGCCATACAAAGGCCGACGCCTAAGGTAAAGCGTCCTAGCACAAAACAGTCCGTCACCGAAAAGCTCCTTTCGCACCCGACGGGATTTATCGTAGCATCCTAGACTGCGCGATCGAAGGTCCAAATGGCCTAACAAAACGCGGGCTCCGCGATGCCCGCGGCCACCACACCGATCGGCTGCCCCTCGTCGCTACCACAGCCGGCTCCGGTCGAGCCCTAGGCGTGGTGCCTTGGACGCTTGTGCTTCCCCGCGGCCGGCACCCGATCGCGGTCTTACCAAGGCCGCGGAAAACCAGAAAGCCCGAACAGCGGCGTAACTCCAGACGCGATCTACGAATCGGAAGTTACAGCAGATTCGAAACTTGACTGGGTTTGCGTAGCTACTTATGCTTACTTCAAATGGATCAAACTGAAGGAAGAGGAGATCGAGCGGTGGTGGATGGCGAATTGTTCGAGAAGGGTTTGGAAACGCGGAGACAAGTGCTCGGCGCGAAGTATGTGGACGCAAACCTTGCAAGTTCCGATGCGTTCATGATGACGTTTCAACGTGCTGTTACGGAATTAGCGTGGGGCTATGCGTGGAGCCGTCCCGGACTTGATCGGAAGACACGGAGCATCCTGACGCTTGGAATCCTTGCAGGACTAGGCCGCTTCCAAGAATTAGGCATCTACACGAATGCTGCGGTTGCGAGCGGCGTAACGATCGACGAGATCACGGAAGTTTTGGTTCAAATAACCGTCTACTGCGGCACGCCCGCGGGCCGCCAGGCATTTTTGGCCGCGCATGAAGCTTTGAAGCCCACCGAGGACTAAGCAGCGCATCGCCAGGCCGCCCCATTCGCGCCCCGCGACAAGCAGCGAATGCATCCCTTGGCCTGAAGGAAAGGGAAGCGTAGGCTCGCATTGTTCTGATGTACCGCTACTTGGCGGAATCCCCAGAAACTAGCTAAGGAAGGAGCCCCCAACGTGCGTTTAAGCCTTCTCTGTGCCGGCGCCGTCCTCGCCTTCGGCCTAGCACTTTCAGCGTGTTCCAGCAGTACGGGTTCGTCGTCGGCGCTGCCCTCATCGGGCGGCCAAGGCTCGGCGATGAGTCGGTCCCACGGCTTGGCGACCCACCTGGCGCCGGGGGTCAAGCCCATGACCATCGGATGCAACTACAGCGTGTACGCCTTCTGCTTCTACGTCACTAAGGGCAACCCCGGACCCTACGTGACAACGTCAGCCGGCACCGGTTACGAACTCTACAACAATGCCTGGATCGTCAAGAACACGAGCAAGAGCGGCAAGCCCGACAAAAAGTTCAAGACGTACTTCTATCCGGATCCCGGTAACCCGACCTCCCAGTACATCATCTATAAGGGCAAGAACCCCAAGAAGCCGACCCCGGTGAAATTCACCGACTACTACTGCATTGGGTTCTCGCCGAGCGAATGCACCGGCAACACCTACACCTTCAAGCTCGGGATTGCTTTAACTCCTAAGACTTAGCGCTCGCTACTCCACGACGGCACAACAGAAACGAGGGTCGGGCGTCAGCCCGACCCTCGTTATTTTCGACGTTGCCGAAACTCGCTACTATCTTCTTCTATCGCGACCCGTCCGGGCTGGTCGCAACGCCGAAGGCCGACTGGAGCGACGTGATCGTGTCGACGATGGTCCCGGCGGGATAGGAAACCTCGTAGACGGCGGGCGTGAAAGGGGCCGTCACCCACAACTCCGTGTTCTTATGGTTGAGCGCGACGTCGAATGCAAGCGGGAACCCCTTTATTTGCTCGGACGGCGTGCTGCTGCCCGGAGGGAAGACATCGACGCCGGGAAGGTTCTGGTCGTCCAGCAGCAGGTCGTCGCTATGGTCGATCGTCAGTCCGCCGACGTAGCCGACGTGGATCCCGAGATTCTTGCCGCCCGGCGAACCAGGCCCGAACTCGAGCACTTCGCCGTCGCTCGAGTTGTAGGCGACGTAGAGATTGTTTGCGGAGTCGAGGGCGAGCCCTTCGGGGAACGAACCCGATCCGAGCGTAACGATCGTTTTCGACGGCGTCGTATGGCCCTTCGGATACTCGAGCACCGTGCCGTTGGTGCCGCTGTTGAAGTTCGCGACGTAGACCGTGCCGTCGGGCGCGACGACGACGTCGATCGGCGAGCCCGCGCCCGTCAGTGTCTCCGACGGCGCCGTCTTCCCGCGCGGGTAGACCGTGACCGTCGCGTTGCCGAAGTTGCAAACGTACAGTTTTCCATGGGGATCGACGAAGATGCCGTCAGCGCCAGAGACGCCCTGCGTGATTGCACCGATCGGTTGCTGGTTGCTCCCTTTTTGCTTGTAGATCTCGATCGCGCCGGCGGACTGATCGGCAACGTAAAGGAGATTCTTGGCCTTTTTCGCCTCGGGTGACATCCAGCCGGCGCCGGCCCGTGACGCGGTGTTGGGCGCAATCCAATGGCCGCTTCGAATCAGCGCACCACCTTGGCTGGCGGGAGCGCCGCTCACCGCCGGCCCGCCACCCTGGCCGGAACACGCGGCCGACAGCAGCATCGCGACGGACAGCAATGAGAATCTAAGGACGGAACGTTGCATCGGTAATGCTCCTTTCAAGAAAGATTATCTCTGTGCTGCCACCGTGCCGAGCGGCAGGTCGAAGTTGCCCGTGAAGACCGCAACCGGTGAACCGCCGGCCGGGTACTTGAAAACCGCGCCGTTGTCGTTCCCCGCATCGCCGCAATAGACGAGGCCCTTAACGATCCAGGTCTGTGCGCAGTCGCTGGAACCCGTAAGCTGAATGGTGTTTTTCAACGTCGCCTTCGTTCCGCTCACCGTGTACTGATAGAACTGGGCCGTGTCCTGATCGAAGACGGTGAGATACGTGCCGTCCCACTGTACGGAGCCGGGGAACGAGACGGAGTTGCTCGTTGTGATCGTTCGGAACTTATTGCTGCCGTTCGGCAGCTCGACGAGCGCGAAGCCCGACCGGTCGCCGGTAAAGCCGTCGGCGAAAAGGTTGCCCTGGTTGTCGTAGCCGTCGAAGAACTCTTCGTCCAACGGCGTGGTGTAAACGGTGCCCGATCCGCTCCCGTTCTTGTAGATCACGACTTGGCCGCCACTTCGGCCCGAGGACGTCCCATACAAGATTCCGACTGCCAGATCGCCATTGGTGTTCATGGCGCAGCTGGATGGAAAAACGTAGGAGGTGGTCAGCGTCTTGATCGGCGTTTTCGGGACCTTGTACTCCGTGATCTGGCTGGGGCCCCCGATGTTCCACATTATCTTCTTCCCATAGCCGTAGAGCACGTTGGTGCACCCTTGACCGCCGTCGCCGTTGATCTCACCGATCTCCGCGGTGCTCTTCGGATAGTCGAAAATGCTGGCGAACGTTTCGTAGTAGTTGAAGACGTACTCGAATTTCTTGCTCCGATGACGGTCGGGAACGATCGTTGTGTAACGGGGCATCGGGCTCAGGCGGGCCGCCGTGACCGGTCTTCCGTTCACGACGAGCGTCCTGCCGGCATACGTAGTGTTGAACCCAGCGCTTGACGGCGTGACCGTCGAGCCGCCCCCGCACGCCGAGCATAACGCAAGCGCAAGCAGAGCACCGGCGTACTTCACTGAACTAGGCATTTTGTTTACGTTACTCCTTGTGTAGTAGACGAGAAACCTAGAGTTATCTCTGTGCCGCAACCGTGCCGAGCGGGAAGTCGAAATTCCCCGTAAAGATGGCAACCGGCGAACCGCCGTCCGGATACTTGAAAACCGAGCCGTTGTCGTTACCGGCGTCCCCGCAATAGACGAGGCCCTTAACGATCCAGGTCTGCGCGCAGTCGCTGGAACCCGACGAACGATACGGTGCCCTTCAACGTGGCCGTCGTTCCCGTGATCTTGTACTGGTACAGCTTGTTCGCGAGCTGATCGAAGACGGTCATGTACGTGCCGTCCCACTGGACCGAGCCGGGGAACTCCACGGTGTTGCTCGTCGTGATCGTTTTGGACCGTATTGCTGCCCTTCGGGAGCTCGTCGAGCTGGAAGTGAGAACCGCTGGTAAAGCCGTCGAAGAAGAGATTTCCATTGTTGTCGTAGCCGTCGAAGTACTCTCTGGCCAACGGCGTTTTGATGAAGGTGCCCGAGCCGGTCGCGTTCTTGTAGATGTCGATGTCGCCCGAAGACGGCCCATCCAAGATCCCGACTGCGAGGTCGCCGGTCGTATTCATGGCGCAGCTCGACGGCATACTGCCGTCGGAAACGGAGAGCGTCTTGAGCGGCTTCTGGGGGACCCTGTACTCCGTCATCTGGTTATAGCCCGCGATGATCCAGAAGGTCTTCTTCCCGTAGCCGTAGAGGACGTTCGTGCACCCTTGGCCGCCGACGTTCGTTGATCGTACCGATCTGTTGAGTGCTTTTCGGGTAGTCGAAGATGCTGGCGTACGTGCCGTAAAAGTTGATGGTGTACTCGTAAGTGCTTCGCCTACTCGGAATCCGGTCGGGAACGAGCGTCTGGTAGCGTTGCAGGTAGCTTGTGATTCGGGCGCGCTGCCGTCACCAGCCTGCCGTTCACCGAGAGCGTCCTACCGATGTATTGCCCGTTGAGCGCAGCGTTTGACGGCGCGACCGTCGAGCCGCCGGCGCACGCCGAGCATATCGCAAGTGCGACCAGAGCACCGGCGTATTTCACGAAAACCAGTCGCTATTCACTACGTTAGCCCCTCTCTTAAAGTAGAAACGATCGCAGGTCATCTTCCGACGAGCGCGACCACGGCCGGCGAAGCTGCCGGGAGGGAGCTTCTTTATCGGGCCAGTGGCCGCGACCTTGCAGCGCTTGCGTGCTCGCCCCCGAAATCAAGCTCGACGCCGCACGCAGGCGACGGGGTACCTGCTCGCTCTTGCAGGCGACGAAAGAAGCACTTCGAACCCGACTTCGTCATCACTGCGTCAGGAGCGAGGTTTAGGATGCCAACTTTCAACAATCGCGTGCTTCTGCTAATCGCGGGAACACTTTTTGCTACTTCGGCGTGTGGGGGAAACACCACGGTTCCAAGCGGAGCAAGCGCAAGTCTCCGCGCCAGGCGCGAGTTCCATCGTTCCAAACGACTCGACCTCGATTTTGAAGAAACTCACGAAGGACGTCGAAATCGGCTCGACCGTCGATCCGAAAAACGGCGACATGGGTCCGCGCGCAATCTGCGCTGGTCCGATCGACCTTCGGGCTCAAGAAGGGACAGCTGCTCGTTTGCAACTTCGAAAACTCTGCGGGCACCGCCGGAAAAGGCACCACGATCGAGGTACTCGATCCAAAGCCGCACTCCAAGCCGGCGACCTTTACGCAAAGCGCCAAGGTAGAGGGATGCGACGGCGATGCAATCACCGAGACAAATCAAGTCTACGGCACGGGGATGCTCAGCGGTCTCGTTTCGCAGTTCGACCAAGACGGTGCGCTCAAGAAGAGCTTACAGTTCGCACATCCAGGTTCCATTCGCCGACGCCGATGCATTCTGCGGCTTGGCTTACGCGCCCGAGGACATCTACGTTTCGGATTCCAAGACCGGCTCGATCGTCAAGCTGGAATTCATTCCGGTTAGTGGCGGCAAAGCGAAAACGACCGAAGTCATAACCGGTTTCGGGGTCAACAAGGGCTCCGGTTGGGGCGTCTTGGGCCCGTCCGGAATACAATACAATAGCACGAGAACCGGCAGCCTCTGCAACGACACGCTGTATATCGTGGACGGGGTCGATAACACGGTCGTCGCCGTTTCGACCGCCAGCAGCCTCCTGCAGAAGGACGAGATCGTCGTGCAAGCCCGGCGGAAAGACATTCAAGTGCGCTCACCCGCAAGTCACCTGCGCGACGCTCGTCTATAGTGGCTCTCCGCTCAACGCGCCCGTCGCTTCAGCTCTTCTACCGAACGGAAACCTCATCGTTGCGAATACCAAAGGTGGAAACAAGCTGGTAGAGCTGACGCCGGCGGGAAAGGTACTTGCCACCAAAACGATCGACACGAGTAAGACGGCTCACGTCTTCGGACTCCTTGCGACCGGTACGAGCGATACCGATACAGTGGTGTTCTACACCGATACCGAAACGAACACGCTGCACGAACTCAAGCGATAGAGCCGGCCACCGCAGGCCGCGCCGGCGAACGTCACAGTTCTCGGCGGCAACGCGTTAAATGATCGTGTGGACTCGGCTGCTCCCGGGCCAGACACAAGGCCCGGGAGCAGCCAAAGAACGCGGGGCGCCTACGGCGCCGGGCCGAGGATCACGCGCACGAATCCGTTGGCCCGCACCCACTTGTGAACCGCCGCAATGATTTGAGAATTCTTGATGGCGATCTCGTTGCGCGCGTCGATCGTCGCCTGATCGAGCGCCAGCCCGAACTCCGCGTAGTGGATCAGCTGCCGGGCGATGCCGTTGAAGCTGGCGACGCGCATCGGAACGCGCGAGACGATCGACGCCTTGCCCCGCGCGAGCTCGTCGGAGTCGAGACCCGTGGTCGCGAGCGCGTTGAGATCGGCCATGATCAGCGTCTGCGCCTGCTCGATCTTGCTGGGGTCCGACTCGAAGTGAACGCCGAAGGTCGAGCGCGTCTTGCCGAAATCCACGGTTGACCCCACGTCGTACACCAGGCCGTGCACGTCGCGCACGTCGTGATACAGGATCGAGGATCCGCCCGCGCCGAGCGACTCGTTGGCCACCGACAGCGCCGGGAAGTCGGGGTCGGTCCGGGTGATCGCGAGCACCTGCACCATCTGCACCTTCGACTGGATGCGCTGCTTGTCGGGCACGATCGCGCTTGCGGCGGCGTTGTCGGGAACCGGCGGCATGTCGACCGGCGGTTTCGGTCCGCTGGCATTCCAGCCGCCGAAGTATTTGGAGATCGTCGCCGACGCCGCTTGCGGATCGACGTTCCCGACCACCACGATGGTCGTCATGTCGGGCCGATACACCGACGAATAGTACGACTTCACGTCGTCGAGCGTGATGGAATCCACCGACTCCGGCGTCGCGAACCGCTGCTCGGGATCGCCGGCGGGATACAGCGCCTTGTTCAGCGCGACGTCGGCGTGGTGCTGCGGCGACGCGATCTCGCCCTTGACTCCGCCGAGCGACTCCGCCTTCACCGACGCGAACCCCTCGGCGGGAAACGCGGGGTGCAGCTCCTCATCGGCCAGCAGCGAGACGCCGCGATCGAAGTCCTTCGAGAGTGCCGTCAGCGAGAAGTTCGTGCCGGCCGTGACCTCGGCCGAGATCGCGTCGAGCGCCGTGCGCAGCGCCAACCGATCGTGCGTCGTCGTGCCGTACGGCAGCAGGCTCGACGTCACGGCGTCGACGCCTTCCTTGCCCTTCGGCGCCTGCATCGCTTCGTCGGAATCGATCGAGCCGCTCACGACGACCGTCTGCGACACTTGCTGCGGCACCACGATCAGCCGGATGCCGTTGGGCAGCCGCGTGTCGACCGGGCTCAAGGTCGAGGCCGGCACGCTGACGTTCGCAAAGGCGGCCTGCGCCCACTCCGGCAGGGGATCGTGATGCAGAATCGTCGGCTTGTGCTCGCCGCCGGCCGCGACGGGTGCCGAGCTCGCCGCCGTCGCGGCGCCCTTCGGCGCGGCGATCGCGACGATTGCGTGCGACCGCACGACGTACTTTCGCAACACGCGATTGACGTCAGCGGGCGTCACGGCGCGGAGATCGCGCAGGATGTCGTCGGGCGACGACAGGCCTTCCACGGCCACGGCCTGGCTCCACTGAAAGCCGAGGTCCGAGATCGAGTTGGCCTTGAACTCCGCCTCCGCAATCGCGCGGTTCTTCTCGGCGTCCACCAGCGCGGCGGGCACGCCGTTGCGGCGGTAGCCGTCGAGCGCGCCTTGCAGCATCGCCAGCGCGTCCTCGGGCTTCGTCGAAACCGGCACCACGATCACGGCCGCCGCCGAGCCCGCGAGCGGATGCGTATCGAAGTCTTGGAAGCCCGCCTCGAACGCCTTGCCCGACGCGACCAAACCGTACAGGTCGGAACGCTGGCTCGAGAGCACCGCTTCGAGGATCTGCCCGGCCGCGTAGTCTTTGCTGCGATAGCCCGGGAAGCGATACGCGAGACCGACCGCGGTGTACGGCTGATCGCTGTCGACCCGAATCGTCCGCGGCTGCAGCGGCGTCAGGCGTACGGCCCGGCGCGGCGGCAGCTGCGCCGCCGGGATCGATCCGAAGTACTTGTCCACCAGCTTCACGACGGCCGGCCCGTCGACGTCGCCCACGATCACGTAGATCGCGTTGTTCGGATGATACCAGGCGTCGTAAAAAGCGCGCAGCTGATGTGCGTTGATCTGGGTGTCGAACGAGCGCAGGGTGCCGAGCCCGTCGTTCCCGTACGGCGTGCCGGCGAACATCGCGAGATCGACCTTCCGGAACAAGTTCTGCACCGGGTCGCTGTAATCTTGAGTGACTTCGTTCTTGATTGCGCCGCGCTCGATCGCCCATTCCGATTGCGCCAGCGTCAGGTTCTTCGCGCGCGACGCCTCCATCCGCAGCATCACGTCGAGATACTGCGAGGGCGCCATAAAGAAGTATTGCGTGACTTCCGCTTGCGTGTCGGCGTCGTTATAGCCGCCGATCAGCTCGGAGATGTCGGCGAGCTGCGACTGCGAGAGCGTCGCGCTTCCCCGGAACATCATGTGCTCGAGCGCGTGCGCCTGACCCGCGTACTCCTGTTCGTTTGCCCCGGCTTGGTAGTTGAGCATCGCCATTGCGACGGGCGCCAGCGGATCGCGGACCGCGATCACGCGCATGCCGTTTCGCAGTGTGGCGCGCGTCACCGACAGCTCGTCGCTGCGCGCCGCGCCGCCCGCTCCGGCTGCGAACAGCAGGCACGCACAAGCGGCCAGAGCAAAACGCGAAAACGGCGTGGTCATAGTAGATCTTTCTCCTTTAATGACTATGGTTCTCATCGCCCCGAACAGCTAGGACTGCTCCGACAAAACCGACAACACATCGAGTCTGGGTTTCCTTCGCTACGGATCGAGGTTTCGCATGTTCAACGCGCGTATCGTGTTCGCCGCCGCCGCCGTATTGGCGGCCTCCGCGTGCAACTCCGGCTCGGCGGTGGCTCCCCCCGCGCCCACCGTCCCAACGGAGCTCGGGCAGGCCGCGGCGCCCGCGGATTCCACGTCGGTGCTCAAGCAGTTGAAGAAAAACGTCGTGATCGGCTCGACCGTCGACCCCGGCAACGGCGACAAGGGGCCGCGCGGCGTCTCAATCGTTCACTTCAACTACGGCCTCAAGAAGAACCAGCTCGCCGTCTGCAACTTCGAGAACGCCGCGGGCGGCGCCGGAAAGGGAACGACGGTCGAGATCTTCGATCCGAAGCCCGGCTCGAGCCCGATGTCGCTCGCGCAGAGCCCCAAGCTCGAGGGATGCTCCGACACCGTCGCGAGCAACCAGAACGTCATCTACGTCACGGCCTTGACGAGCGGGCTGCTCGTCGGTGTTTCGCCGAGCGGGAAGGTCGGCAAAGGCAACGGCAAATTCGTCAAGCCGTTCTATCTTACCGACGCATCGTGTAAGACGGCGCTTCTTCCGCTCTTCCAGCCCGCGTTCTGCGGCTACTCGGCCGAGTATCTCTTCACCAGCGACGCCTCGACTGGCGGGATCGTCAGCTTCAGCATCAACTACTACGGCAACCCGCACCCGACGCAAGTGGCATCGGGCTTTGCCGTCAACAAGAAGTCCGGCTGGAGCACGCTGGGGCCGTCCGGCCTCGTGTACAGCTCGAAGAAGGACGAGCTCTACATCGCCGACGGCGTGACGAACACCGTCGTGTTGTTCACGCACGCGAGCGAACTGCTGGTCAAGAACGAGATCGTCGTGAAGTCCGACGGCAAGACGTTCATCTGCAAATACAAGAAGACGGCGTGCGGCAAGCTCGTGCTGGCCGGCAAGCCGCTCAACTCGCCCGTCGCGATGGCGCTGCTTCCCAACGGCAACCTCGTGGTCGCCAACGGCGCGGGAGGCAACACGCTGATCGAGCTAACGACGTCGGGCACCGTGCTCGCGACGAAGGTCGTCGACAAGAGTAAGACGTCCGGCGTGTTCGGCATCGTCGCCGCCGGAAAGAGCGACACCGACACGACGCTGTTCTACACCGACGCGAACGACAACAACCTCCACGAACTGACGCGCTGAGCAGCGCCGCGAAGCGGCGCGCGTCGAAGTGCGAAGCGCGCCTTAGTCTTGGTAAAAGTACGGGTCGAGAACGGAGACCGGCGTGACGGAGTCGACGGGCAGGCCATTCGCGCCGGCCGCGGCGCGGATCGCCGCCTCGTCGGGGCCGTCGTAGATGCAGTAGGTCTTCGACTTATCCTTCGTCACGTACGAGTGCACCCACGTGACGCCGCTCTTCGCGTTGGTTCCGACGACGGCGAGGCATGCGGCGACGCCGTTGTCGTTCGTCGGGATGTGAACGCCGTCTGGAAACGTGCGCTCGACCATAAATCTCGGCATGATTCTCCTCCGATTGCAGCTGTGGGGTTCGGGCGGCTTCCGCGCCGCCGGGCGAACTCCTACGCAGCGGCCGGCTGCGTTATGGCGCGCTGGGGTGCGAAACGAAGTGAGGGTTCTTGCACTTCGTACCACCGTTGTCGAACGGCACGAACCCGGCTAGCTGCGTCCGCGACGGCATCCGGCGCGTCCGCCGGAACGGCGGCGCCGGCATAGCGCCAGCGGCCGCAGTCCTTGACGTAGTACTCGGTCAGGCGTCCCTTCCACTGGGTGTCGACCCGAGCGTAGTTTCCCACCACGTCGATGTCGATGATGCGCGTCCTGTCGTTCGGCTCGCGCGCAATGGCGAGCGCTTCGATCGCGTCGGTGTCGGCGCTCGCACCGCAGTAGGCGGCCAGTGCGGTAAGCGGCAACTGGAACGCGAACGCGACGGCGATCGCTGCAACCGCCAGCGTCAAGCTCTTCATCTCTCTGCTCCTTGCTCCGTGAAAGCCACGGCGGTTAGTGCTTCGCGTGCTGCGGAACGAGCACCGCTAGATCGTGCCGCCCGCCCTCGCCCGCGACCAACGCGAGAATGCTTTCGTCGTCGGCTATGCCGAACGCTGCTTGCACGTGCCGGTTGCCGCGGGTTGGAACCAACTCATCCAAGGAACGTGCGCGCGGTCTCGCATCGTGCGCGTCCGCAATAAACCCGCCCGCCTCGGAAACCCCTACGATGGTGCCGGCTTCGGAAATGGCATAGGCACAACCGTGACCGCTCCATAGTCGCAGCGGCTTCTGCCGGCGCCACAGAACCGGCGAGCCGGTATAACTCGAAACGTCGCCTTGGCCGCGTAGAAATGGCCCGTCGTCACCGACGGCGTCACCGCGCGAGTCGATGCCGTACGCGACGCCTGGGCCGAGTTCGTATCGCGCGCAAGGATGGCCCGAAGCGGCAACGGAGAGCACGCACCGCCATGCAACGGCGGTTGTCGGCCGAGGGTCAACGCCGGCGACGAGCTTGAGCCCCGCATCGAAACCGGCCACATACGCGCCCCGCATGGCGGTCGCGTCACCTAAGCCGAGCGCTATATTGCGGCCGTCGTACTCTGCGCCGGATACGTCGGCCATGTAGTAGCGATCGCGCGCCGCGAGGTCCAAGTCTTCGTTGGGAAACATATCGTAGTAGTTGCCGACGAATGCGAAGGTCGTCGCCGTTTCAGCTGCGGCGATCGCGACGTTGTCCGGGTCGTCAGGTTTACCTACGCCTGAGAACGCCTTCCCCCGCGGTGCGATGTGCCAAGCACCGTTCCAGGCAAACGCTGACTCATCGATACCCGAATAGGCGCCGCTGAAGAAGTAGGCGAGCGTCACGAAGGGCGTACCGTCGCGCGCGAACACAACGTTCTTGAAGAACGGGCAATCGCGGCCGTCGGTCAGGCAATCGGAGGCCTTTGGGATGTGTCGAAACGGGAACGCCGCTACCACCGCGCTGGATCGCAAGATCGTGCTCGTGCCGTTCGCGCGAACGATCAACAGACGTCGAGGCATGTGCGAATCGGTGCCCGTCGGCGCGATGAGTACCGCGACCGCGCCGTTTCTCCCAATGATAGCGCTGATCGGGCGACTCGGGATGCCGCTGCTTCGATCCGAAATCGCCGGCGACCATCCTGCCGGCAACTGGATAATGTGCAGCGCGTAGGTCATGATCGCGATAACCAGGGTTAAGATCGTCCACCTCTGTTCCGAGCGGCGACGACTGCTTTGCCGCTCGGCTGCCCGTTTCCCCGATCCGAGCGGCCGGCGGCGGCCGGGAAGCAAAAGCGGTCTTCGGTAGCGACGGCGAATAGCGCGGCATGACGGCGCCTGGAGCACGCTGTACGGCGACCGCACTCGCGGCGAGCATCGCCCTGTGCGCGTGCGGCGGCAGCGGCGGCGCGCCCGCGTGGATCGGCGGCGATACGCCGCTTCACCACAAAAAGCATCATTCCGGCAGTTCGCCCATCAAGCACGTCGTGCTGATGATCCAGGAGAACCGCACGTTCAACGACTTCTTCGCCACCTTTCCCGGCGTCACGGGTTCCACCACCGGATACGAGCTGATCAAGAGCGGCAGCTCGTACGTCAAAACGCAGGTCACGCTCAAGCAGAACAAGCTCGAGCGCAAGGACGACGGCAACCTGACGCACATTTATTCCGCGTTTCTCACCGCATATCAGAACGGCGACATGGACGGCTTCAATCTCGTCAAGTCGTCGAAGGGACTGCCCGAGGGCGACGCGCCCTACGAATACGTCAACCCCGCGCAGATCAAACCCTATTGGGCGATCGCGTCGCAGTGGGGCATCGCCGACGAGATGTTTCAGACGCAGGGCAGCGAGAGCTTTACGGCCCATCAAGACCTGATTCGCGGCGACACGTTCATCAGCCCGAAGACCAGTCTCATCGACTCGCCGACGGCCTCGCAGGCGTGGGGCTGCGACTCCAACACCGGCACCCTTACGAGCCTCATCACGACCAAGCTGAAGTACGAGCGCAACGAGGGGCCGTTCCCGTGCTCCAACGTCTTTCCGAACTACGCCTCCAACGGTTATCAGACGCTGCGCGACCTGCTCGACGCGAAGGGCGTCTCGTGGAAATACTACGCGCCGCCGTTTGAAAAGAAACAGCCGAACGGCATCTGGAACGCGTTCGACGTCATCGCCCCGGTGCGCTACGGCCCCGAGTGGGGCGACGGCCACATCGCCTCGCCGGAGACGTCGATCTTCAGCGACATCACGAACGGCACGCTGCCCGCGATGTCGTGGGTGATCCCCGACGCGAGGAACTCCGACCATCCCGGCTACGCCGCGCGCGACACCGGCCCGTCGTGGGTCGCCTCGGTCGTCAACGCGATCGGCCAAAGCTCGTACTGGGATTCGACCGCGGTGATCGTCGTGTGGGACGACTGGGGCGGCTTCTACGATCCGGTCCCCCCGCCGCTGCCGCGCGACAAGCAGGGCGGCCCGGGCTTTCGCGTCGCGATGCTCGTGGTGTCGCCCTACGTGCCGGTCGGCACCGGCAGCAAGGGCGGCTACGTGTCGCATACGATCTACAGCTTCGGCAGCATACTCCGCTTCGTCGAAGACAACTGGAGCCTCGGGCGTCTCGGAACGACCGACTCGACGTGCACCAGCATGGCCGACATGTTCGATCTCGGGCAGTCGCCGCGCCAGTTCACGCCCATCACGGCGCGCTACTCCAGGCAGTACTTCCTGCGCGCGAAGCCGTCGCGACTGCCCGTCGACACGGAGTAAGCGCTACTCGTAATCGGGCGCGAAGTAGTTCGGCCCTCCGCCGTATTGGTGCATGAAGAACTTCGGCCCATACGGCGCCTTGATCGACACGAACTTTCGCGGCTGCTGCGTGAAGTCCAGGCAATCCCCCGCCGGCGACGTCGCGCGCCGGTCGGCGGCCGCGAGCTGGCCGAGGCCGTAGAGATCCTCGGCGAACCGCAGCACGCTCGCCGTCTCGTATTGAACGTGCGAGACGTAGTTCTGCTTGGCATACGGCGAGATCACGAGCAGCGGCACGCGGAAACCCAGGCTGTCGAGGCCGCGGTAGGGCGGGGGAACGTGATCGTAGGTGCCGCCCCAATCGTCCCACTGCACGAAGATCGCGGTCGAATCCCAGAACTTGCTCTTGCCGACCGTGTTCACCAGCGCCGACACCCACGACGGGCCGTACCCGCCGGGGCAGTTCACGTGATCCGAGTCGTCGCACACCGGCGTGATCCAGGTGAAGTTCGCGAGCTTCCCGGCGCGAACGTCGGTGATGAACGACCAGTTGGGTGAGACGACGTTCTTGTGCCAGTCCGGTCCCTCGTAGATGTGTTTGACGGCCTGAAAACCCGACCACTCCGCGCCGTCGCCGCTCGAGCCGCTGCCGTAGGTGCTCGCGTAGAACTTCCACGACAGCCCGGCCGCGTCCAGTTCGTCGGCGAGCGTCTGATAGTCGAAACACGCCTGCTCCGGCGTCCCGTACGTGCGCTGCTTGGTGAGCGTCGGCACGACGTCGTACTTCCCGCCGCCGCAGCCCCACTGGCCGTAGGGCAGGTCGACGGCGCGGTCGGCCTGAGCGGCGATCACGTACTGGTGCGCGACGAAGCTCTCGTCCAGCTGCGACTGGAACATGCGGTCGGCGACCACCCATTCGTTCGCCATGTCGAAATACGGCTTCGATTCGCTGTGCGGCACGTAGACGTACTGCGGATTCTTCAGGCTGGGCGGATTGTCGAACGCCTCTTCGTTGTTGAAGCCGTCCATGCGGCATTTCGTTCCCGGAAGCTGGCCGGTGCCGTCGCACGCGGCGAACATCGCCGCCGCGGAGTGATCGATCACGTAGTAGGCGCTCAGGCTCGCGGGCTGCAGCGCGATCGTGTTGCCGTGCGAATCCTTGCCGCTCGAAACCGTGTCCGCGCCCGGATAGCCTTGGAACAAGTTGTCGAAGCTCCGGTTCTCCTGCACGATGTATATCACGTGCGTGATCTTGCCGGCGCCGGTGGAGTTCAAGGCATGCAGCGCCGTACCGCTCTGCATGTATGGCATCGAGCCTTGCGAACAGGCCGCCAGCATCGAGATCGCTGCGGCCGCGCACGTGGCGCGGCGTCCCAAACGCAACGCATTCATTGTGGGGTTCCTTTCGTTATTCGTAATCGGGAGCGAAGTAGTTGGCCTCGTCGAGGTATTGTTGCATAAAGAATTTCGGCGGCAGCGGCGCCGCGATCGGCACGAATGCACGCGGCCGCTGCGAGAAATCGAAGCAATCCTTCGCCGGCGAGGTCGCGCGCCGGTCGGCGGCCGCGAGCTGGCCGAGGCCGTACAAGTCCTCCGCGAAGCGCAGCACGCTTGTCGTCTCGTACTCCACGTGCGACACGTGGTTCTGCTTCGCATACGGCGAGATCACGAGCAGCGGCACGCGGAATCCCACGCTGTCGTAGCCCTTGAACGGCGGCGGCACGTGATCGTAGGTGCCGCCCCAGTCGTCCCAGATCACGAAGATCGCCGTCGAGTCCCAGAACCTGCTCTTGCCGACGGTGTTGACCAGCGCCGAGACCCACGACGGACCGTAGCCGCCCGGGCAGTTCACGTGATCGGAGTCGTCGCACACCGGCGTGACCCACGTGAAGTTCGCCAGCTTGCCGGCGCGCACGTCCTTGATGAACTTCCAGTTCGGCGAGATGACGTTCTTCGTCCATTGCGGACCGTGGTAGATGTGGCGCACGGCTTGGAATCCCGACCACTCGGCGCCGTCGCCGCTGGCCGCGCTCCCGTACGCGCTCGCGTAGAATCGCCACGAGAGGCCGGCCTTGTCGAGCTCGTCGCCCAGCGTCTGGTAATCGAAGCAGGCCTGTTCCGCCTTGCCGAACGGGTTGCGGTCTTTCGTGATCGTGGCGATCGTGTCGCCCGTTCCGCCGCCGCATCCCCAGGCGCCGTTGGGCAGGTCGACCGACGACGCCGCCTGCGCCGCGATGATGTACTGGTGGGCCGTGAAGCTCTCGTCCAGCTGCGACTGGAACGTGCGATCCGACACCACCCACTGGTGCGCCATGTCGAAATACGGCTTCGAGTCCTTGTGCGGAACGTACACGTACTGCGGGTGCGTGAGGCTGGGCGGATTGTTGAACGTGAACTCGTGATTGAAGCCGTTCATCCGGCAATGCGTGCCGGGCAGCTTGCCGGTGCCGTTGCACGCCACGAACATCGCCTCGGCGGAATGATCGATCGTGTAGTCGGCGCCGAGGGCGGAGGGTTGCAGCTTGATCGTGTTGCCGTCGCTGTCTTGGCCCTCGGCAACGGTGTCGGCGCCCGGATAGCCCTCGAACAGGTTATCGAAGCTCCGGTTCTCCTGAACGATGAACACCACGTGCTTGATCTTGCCGGCGCCGGTCGAGTTGAGCGCGCGCAGCGGGGCGCCGCCCTGCATGTACGGCAGCGACGTCGGCGCGCAACTCGCGAGCGCAAACGCGGATGCGGCCACGCAGAACGCATGACGTCGCAAACGCAACGGGTTCATAGCGCGGGCCCCTTCGCCGAAGCGTCGGGGCCCTCATGCGAAAGCAAGCGTCCGAGTCGCCGGACCGGTCAGCGCACGAAGATGCCTTCGGGTGAAAACAGCTCGGTCTTCTTGCCCGAAATTTCCCTCAGAAAGCCGTCCCCGCTGCCGCTGCGGCCGCCCGCTGCGTAGATCGCGACGAACGCCGGATCGTCGTAGCCCAGGTTGGCCACATAGATGCGGCCCTGCGCGTCGACAGCGACGTTCCACGGGCCGTACAGTCGCGACGATATCACCCGCACGGGTGCCACGTCGCCGTCGGCGCCCGGCGCGAAGATCGCGACGATCTCGCTGTTGGCGTCCGCCACGGCCAAGTCTCCGCTCGCGTCGATCGCGACGCCGGTGGCGGCCGTCAACTTCGTGTTCGAACCGCCGATCGTTCGAATCGGCGCAGCGTTGCCGGTCGCTCCGGCGGCATACACGGTGACGTTCGACGGATAGTTCGAGTTCGCCACGTACACGTTCGCGTCGGAATCGAGCGCGATGCCCCACGGCAGGTTCAAACCCGTGCTCGATCCGCGAATCAGTCGTATCGGCTTGGCGTCGCCGCTGGCCCCGGCCGCGTACACGGCGACGCTCGGCGCGTTCTTGTTGACGACGTACAGATTGCCGGCGGCGTCGAACGCCAGCCCCGCCGGCCGCGCCAGTTGCGTCTTCCGTCCTTTGATCGTGCGCACCGGCGCGACGTTGCCGAGCGCCCCGGCTGCGTACACGGTAATGCTGCTCGGGTAGGTGTTGGCCACGTAGACCTGCCCTTGCGCGTCCATCGCGACGCCTTGGATAAAGTGCAGGCCGGTGTTCCGGCCGGCGATCTTGCCGGCGGGCCGCACGTTGCCGCTCGCGCCGCGCGGAAAGAACAACACGACGTTGTCGGTATATCGCTGGCTTGGGCCGCCGACGAGGATGCACCGCGCGAGCGGACACTCGCCGTGGCCGGCCGGCGACGCCGCCGCGTTCGCCGCCGCCGAGTTGGGGCCGAAGGCGCCCGGCGAGCCGCCGCAGCCGCACAGCAGTGCCGCCGCTGCCACGCTCAACGCGAGCGCCCGGGTGTGCGCGCTGGCGCCGGCGCTCACGTTAGTCCTGGTCTTTCGCGGCCGCCGTGGGCACTACGTTGGGGTTGTGCTCCGCGAACGCACCGAGCGGGTTGGGAACGAGCCAGACTTGGAGATCCCAGAGCGACGGGAACTCGAAGACGAACGCGACGTCCGCTACGCTCTTGGGCTTCGAAATCTTCAGCACTTTCCAGCGGTCGAGCTTGCTCACCGCCACGACGTTGGCCGCCGTCGGATTCGCGACCGAGCCGCCGACCTTCGCCATCGTCTTGCTTCCGATTCCGCCGAACTGCACGCCCGTCGGCGTCTTGATGCCGAAGTGCACGTGGCCCGGCGAGAAGTCGAGGAACCGCGACGGCGACACGCCCCATACGCTCGGGGCCTTCGGCGAGTTGCTCTGCAGCACCGAGAAATCCGCACCGATCAGACGCCCGTTGGCGTCGTACCAGAGCTGGCTCGGGTGCTGCGGATCGCTCTGCCAGTTCTTCGTGTTCACCCAGCTGATCGCGCCGGTCTTGTCCTCGGTCGTGAACTGGAAGTACCCGGCCGCCGCGGCCTGCTGCGTCGTCGCGAAACGGCTGCCGAGATCGGCGGTGGCCGCGCTCACGAACTGCGCCTCGGTCGCGCTCGCCGGCGGGGCTGCGGTCGGAGCGGGCGCCGCGGTGGGCGCCATGGGCGGCATCGCGCCCATCGTCGCGAGTGCCACGCACAGCGCAAGAGACGTACTATAGGCTAATGATTTCATACCTACGGCGATTCCGGCCGCCGCGTGCGCCAACCTGCCCTACGCGTCTTAAACGAAGAGCTTTAGCCGGAACCGCACGCAGCGGCTCGAATACGTTCGTATGATCGCTGCAAGGCCGGAGCTGCCGCTATACCGGCTCTATCTACTGCGAGCGGCTTACGCGGTCATCGGTGTCGCGCAAGGGTTGAAGACCTGGCCGGCGCTCCTGCACCACACGCATCCCTGGGATTTCTGGCACGGCGTCGGGATGAGCTTCCTCGGAGCGCTGACGCTGCTCGCGCTGTTGGGCGTTCGCTACCCGGTACGCATGCTGCCGCTGATGATCTTCGAGTTCGCATGGAAGCTCATCTGGGTGCTTGCAGCGTACCTGCCGGTGTACCTCGCACACTCCGTCAATGCCGATCTTGCGGACAACTTTCTCGGGATATTCCTCGGGGTCGTGGTCGTCCCGCTCGTACTCCCTTGGGGTTACATCTGGACGAACTACGTGACCGCCACCGGAGACCGCTGGCGCTAAGAGGGTATGAGGATAAAATGACAGACGAGCAGCTACAGAGCTATGCCGACGGCAACGTGCGAGTTACGATCGGCGGCCGGACGCTCCAGGGTAAACTGATCGCCGGCTTCGCGGCTCAGATCGGCGTCAATGCGCCGTACGCGATCCAGTGGCACGATGTGAACCCCACGTCGGGCACGACCGAGGAGCGCGTCGTGGCCATCCCGAGCGCCGCCGCCGTCGAGGCGATCGAGTTCGTTGACGAAGCCGTAGCCGCCGAAATTGAAGACGTCGCAGAGGACGCGCAGACGCCCGGCTGACGCCCTCGCGCAAGGTGTTTTCCTCTTAGCGCATCGTGCGCAGCCCGAAGCGCAGCGCCTCCCGATAGAGATAGAGGCGATCGCCGGCGGACCGCTCGTGGTCTTCCATCAACAGCACCTCCGCGAGCCGCGGCGCGCCGGAGAGCTGCGCGAACAGTTTCGCAAATCGCGTGGGCCGGCGCTCGAGATAACGCATCAGGCGTACGCGATGGCCCAGGCGGCGGCGGAAGCGCGCGTCGACCAGCGACGCGTAGCGCGCTGCCGCACGTTGCGGATCGTTGCGTTCGCGCATCACGGACTCGGCCGCATACCGCCCGCTCATCGCGGCCTCGAAGATTCCCTCGCCGTTGGTCGCGTCAACCATCCCCGCCGCGGTGCCGCCCACCATCACCGCGCCGTCGGCCACGCTCGGCCGCGGTAAGCCGCCGTACAGCAGATGGCCCTCGGTCTTGACCGCGCGAACGCCGCTGCCCGGATACAGCCGCGCGCGCACGCGCTCGGTGAACGCGTCGAGTTCCGCGCGCAACGGCTCGCCGGCCATCTTGCCCATCACGCCCAGGCCGATCGCCAGATGGTCGCGCTTGGGGAACATCCAGCCGATGATCTGCCGGCCGTCGCGGCCGGTGTAATAGTGCAGCTCCATCGTTTGATACGCGATCGCCGCTGCGGGGCGCTCCAGGTACACGCGGTATTGCAGCGTCGTCATCAGGCCGTCGCGCCAGCGATCCATCGCGACGCGCCCGAACGCCGGGGCGTCGAGCCGCGCGGTGGCGCCGGGCGCGAAGAACACGGAGCGCGCGGCGACGGTGCGCCGTTCGCCCGCGGCCGCGTCGGCGTACTCCACGACGATCCCCGTTCGCTCGCGGCGCAGCTCGCGAAAGCAGCGCGCGCGTGCGAATCTGCGCGCCTTCCGCTGCCGCAAGCCGCGCCATCGTGCCGTCCAGCTCTTCGCGCGTCGTGGTGTGGCCGGGACCGAACGACACGGCGTGCTCGCCGCCGTCGGCATCGAACAGGGCCAGGCGCGGCGTGTCGCAGTGAATCAACGCCGGCGGCAAGTCGAAGGTCGAACAGAATCCCGGCCGCAGCCCGGCGGCGCAGACGCGCTTGCTGCCGATCACGGCGTCGCGCTCCAACACGAGCGTCGCGATCCCGGCCCGCGCGGCCTCGCGCGCGGCGGTGGCGCCGGCCGGTCCGCAACCGACGACCAAGAGCTCGGTGGTTTCCGCCGACGTCATAGGGTTCGTCATCGCTTGTCGCTGCAGGGACGGCCGCCCTCTCGCCGCTCGCCTGCCGCCCCGATAGGACTTGCGGGCGCGGCCGGAGTAGGCAAGCCGGTCGGCCCTCCGGGGCCGGTATTTTTACCCCCAGCCCGCTTCTTTAAGGATAGGAATGACCGCACAGACAGCGATTGCAGCCGGACTGATCGGAGGCGCCCTCGCCGTGCTCTACGGCGTGGCCCTCACGTTCTGGGTCCTCGCGCAGCCTGCCGGCAACGAGCGCATGCGCGAGATCGCCGCCGCGATCCAAGAGGGCGCGATGGCGTTCCTGCAGCGGCAGTACGCGACCGTCGGCATCGTCGCCGTCGTCCTGGCGATCGTCATCTTCTTCGCCCCGACGCTCGGCAAGGAAGCCGCGATCGGCTTCCTGATCGGCGCGATCCTCTCGGGCGCGGCCGGCTTCATCGGCATGATCGTCTCGGTGCGCGCCAACGTCCGCACGGCCGAAGCGGCGCGCGGCGGCTTCGGCCCGGCGCTCAACGTCGCGTTCCGCGGCGGCTCGGTCACCGGGCATGCTCGTCGTCGGGCTCGGCCTGCTCGCGGTCTCCGGCTACTACGGGATCCTGCTCAAGGTCAACGGCGGCGACGCCGCGACGTCGCTCGACGCGATGGTCGGGCTCGCGTTCGGATGTTCGCTGATCTCGGTCTTCGCGCGTCTCGGCGGCGGCATCTACACGAAGGCCGCCGACGTCGGCGCCGATCTCGTCGGCAAAGTCGAAGCGGGAATCCCCGAAGACGATCCGCGCAACCCGGCCGTCATCGCCGACAACGTGGGCGACAACGTCGGCGACTGCGCCGGCATGGCCGCCGACCTCTTCGAGACCTACTGCGTCACGACCGTCGCCGCGATGCTGCTCGGCAACCTGCTCTTCGGCATCGAGCTTGCCGGGCGCCACGACGTTCCCGCTGCTGCTCGGCGCCGTCTCGATCGTCGCCTCGATCGTCGGCGCGATGTTCGTGGGCGTCGGCGGCGTGCAACGCGGGCAAGATCATGGGGCGCTCTACCGCGGCATGATCGTCGCCGGCGTGCTCTCCGCTGATCGGCTTCTACTTCGTCGACGAACGCAACGTGTTCGCCGGATCGACCGTGGGCGTCAGCGACGAACGGCATCTTCATCTGCGCGGTGCATCGGCGTGGTCATTACCGGTCTCATCACGTTCATCACCGAGTACTACACGGGCACGCAGTTCCCGCCGGTGCAGCGCATCGCCAAGGCGTCGATCACCGGCCACGCCACCAACATCATCGCGGGCCTCGCGGTCTCGATGCAGGCGACGGCGCTTCCCGCGCTCGTCATCGTCGTCGGCATCCTCGTCAGTTACGGCCTCGCCGGCGTCTACGGCGTCGGCATCGCGGTCATGTCGATGCTCTCGATGGCCGGCATCATCGTCGCGATCGACTCGTTCGGCCCGATCACCGACAACGCCGGCGGCATCGCCGAGATGGCCGACATGCCCGAGGACGTGCGCGACGTCACCGATCCGCTCGACGCCGTCGGCAACACGACCAAGGCCGTCACCAAGGGCTACGCGATCGGGTCGGCCGGCGCTGGCCGCGATCGTGCTGTTCGCCTCGTTCCTGCAGCAGCTCGTCAACCACAAGTGCCCGGGCACGCCGACGGCGGCGTGCACCGAAGGCGTGCGCAATCTGTTCGCGCTCGGCAATCCGTTCGTGCTCGCCGGGCTCTTCATCGGCGGCTTGCTGCCGTATCTGTTCGCTTCGCTGTCGATGGAGGCGGTCGGACGCGCCGGCGGTGCGGTCGTCGAAGAAGTGCGCCGTCAGTTCCGCGAGATTCCCGGCATCATGGAGGGCACGGCGCGGCCGGACTACGGCACGACCGTCGACATCGTGACGCGCGCGGCGCTGCGCGAGATGATCGTGCCGGCGCTCATTCCGGTCGGCGTTCCGCTGATCGTCGTGCTGCTCTCGTACTTCCATCGTGCTCCCGGGCGACACCGGAGCGCAGATGATGGGCGGCATCCTCGTCGGCTCGATCGTCACCGGCTTCTTCGTCGCGATCTCGATGACGTCGGGCGGCGGCGCGTGGGACAACGCGAAGAAGTACATCGAAGACGGCAACTACGGCGGCAAGGGCTCGATCGCGCATCAGGCCGCCGTGACCGGCGACACGGTCGGCGATCCCTACAAAGACACGGCCGGCCCGGCGATCAACCCGATGATCAAGGTGCTCAACATCGTGGCGCTGCTGCTCGTCGCGTTCCTCGTGCACTAGTCTACCCTTGTCACCCTGAGTAGCGCGCCGCAGGCGCGCGTGTCGAAGGGCGGCTTGTCACCCTGAGTAGCGCCGCGAAGCGGCGCGTGTCGAAGGGCGAAGGGCGATCGGCACAACGTCAAACGAGGTCAACCAATGCTGCAGCAGCTGAGCATTCCAAACGCGTATTTTTGGTCACGGTGGGACGAAAAGCTATCGCTTCCCGCCAACGCCTACCTTTTTGTTCTCGACGGCGGTAACGTCGTCATCAACCCGCTTTCGTGCGACGAACCGACGCACCGCCGGATCGCGAGCCTGGGCGGTATTGCCATGATCGTCCCACTAACGCCCGGACACGCGTCCGACGCGGCAGCGCTCGCCGAGCGCTACTCCGCCGTCACCGTCGAACCGGCGCACGAACGAGAGCTCTGCCCCGGCATGATGGCGATTTGTCTGCAGCACCAGAGCCGGGATGACGAATTTGCCGTCCACATCCCGGCCCATCGCACGGTCGTTGTCGGCGATACGCTGGTCGGAGCGCCGGCCGGCTCGCTGTCGCTGCTCCCGGACGACGCCTATGCCGACGTACCGGCAGCGGCGCTCGGATTACGGCGCATCTTACGCACCAACCTCGACGCGCTCCTCGTCGGCCACGGTCAGTCGATCTTTACCGGTGCGTACGACGCGGTCTACCGGCTGCTGCACTCGCGCGCCGGCGCGAGCATCCACCGCATCAACGTTGACGAGCTGGACTTTTACGACGAGCGCGACGAACGCGAGCCGCAGCCGGTCCGTTATCAATGCCGCGACGCCGAGGTGGGCTTCGTGATCGGCGCGCGCAAATTGGGATACCGGGTGAGCACGCTAGAACCGGGCCACGCCTTTTGCCCGCTGCATTCTCACGCGCGCGAAGAGGAGTTGTTCTTCGTCCTCGACGGCGAGCCGAGCGTGCGGACCTTGTCCGGCACCGTGCGCTGCCGGAAGGGCGACTTCATCGCGCTCCCGGTCGGCGTCAGCGGCACGCACCAGCTGCTCAACGAGAGCGGCGCACCGGCGACGGTTCTGCTCCTCGCGCGCACGGAAGAAACCGACGCCTGCTACTATCCCGACTCCGACAAGGTGCTCGTCGACACCGAGGTCTCGATTGTCGGAGACTCGCGCTCGATCATGGTCCGCGCGACGCCGCAGCTCGACTACTTCGACGGCGAGTAGCGCCGAACGCATCCATCGCCGCCCAACGCTACGGGAGAAAGCGAGCGACCGGCGAACGCCTCGCCAACGAAACCCGCCCTGAAAGGACCCCAGATGAAGACTCGCTTTACCGTCATGCTCGGCGTGCTGTTCGCATTTGCTGTTGCCGCGGCGCACGCCGCGCCGGCGATCGAATCCACGCCCGCCCCTGCGCCGAAGAAACCCAACTTCGCGCCGTTCGCGTTCTTCGTCGGCAGCTGGACCTGCACGTCGAAACAGGCGAATCGCCCGGGGCCGGCAACTTCCACGGCGACGTGGACGATGGACGACTCCGGCTACTGGATGGTAGCCACCAATGACAGCCCGGCAGTCAAATGGTATCCGTACGATACGAAGGGCCAATCGAAGATCACCTACGACTCCGATGCAAAGCTGTGGATCTACATGGCTTCCGATAACTATGGCGGTTACGGCCTCTACACGACGCCCGGCTGGAAGGGCAGCACGGCGATCTGGACCGCTCGCTCGTTCTTCCCGACGAAACAGCAGTCTGCCGTCGGCAACTACACGATGAAAAAAGTCAGCGACAGCAAGTATACGGGAACCTACACGTTCACCAACGGGAAAGGAACGGTCATCGGCGGTCAAGACAGCTGCATGAAGGGCTGACGCCGCCACCACCTTGTCACCCTGAGCGTAGCGCCCGAAGGGCGCGCAGTCGAAGGGCGCAGAAGGGACGCGCACTATGGAACACCGTCTCAGCAATGCACTAGCATATTGGCTTGCTGCGCCGCTGCTCGCTGCGTGCAGCGCACCCGCGAATCCGGTGAACCCCACGCCGGTTTCGCCGCCCGCAGAGACCGCGAAGACGAAGGGAGAGTTGCTCTACGTTGGCGTGAACTACGGCGTCAATGTGTTCACCTACCCTAGAATAAAGTTCGTGGCGAGTCTTCCCAGCGACGAGTCGTTCCCGGCAGTCTGCTCCGACCCGAAGACGGGCCACGTATTCGTGTCGGAGACCCAAGGGCTCGACGAATACGAGCACGGCGGAACGACCGCGATCGAGACGCTCGCCGTACCTCCTGGATATACAGCATTGCAGGGATGCTCGATCGACCCGATCTCGGGCGACGTCGCCGTGGTGGCGTACGAAGGGTACAAGGGCGGCGGCCTCCTGATCTATCATCACGGTCGCGGCAATCCGCGCACGTACTCCGACCCGACGGTTCACGCCTATTACTATTGCAGCTACGATAATCGTGGGAACGTCTTCGTGCTGGCGTATGGCGTCGGCAGCCCGAGCGTCTACCCCGTCTTTACCGAGCTGCCGAAAGGGGCCGGCTCCTTTCGCGACCTCACGCTCAGCGGCTATCTGCAATACCCGAAGAAGGTGCAGTGGGACGGTAAGCACTTGGCGTTGACCCTTAGCGGTGCGGTCTATCAAGTCGACGTGTCGGGATCGAACGCAAAGATCGTCGGCTCTACTCGCATGTTCGGTGACAACATGTGGGCAGCCGGGATCACATGGATCGCGCATGGTACCGTAATCGCCGGGCACGGGGACGCCTTCGCACGCCGTTTGGGCGTCTGGCCCTATCCCGCGGGCGGCTATCCCCTTCGAGTCACACCACACGTGACCGCAAAGAACGTCGTGCTCAGCGACGTCAACCTGAGCGAGCCGCCGCAACACTAACCCGGAAGGCCGCCGATCAGGGAGTGACCGGCGCCATTTTCTCAACGTACAGCTCGGCATTGAATCGGCGAATCTTGCCGTTTGTTCCAACGGCTATTGGGATGGATATCGTTGCCCCAGTGGGAGCCATGGTGCGACCGTTTTGCGCACCGGTGCCCTTGGTGTTGATCGCGTGCCCTGGAACCGTAATCACGATGTCGTAGTTGCCGGAGTCCATCGTATCCGGCAGAGCGAACGTCATCCCATCGGGGCTGGGGCTCAGGCGGACAGCAGAACTGCCCGGGTTCTTCTTAACGACGATGCCAATGCCGGTAGTGGGGCTGACGTTCTCCACGGGCTGCGGCAGTTGCGTGATCGAGCCGGACGCCGGATCGTAGGCCCACGTCGAGGTGGACGCCACGTGCAGCGTGATGATGACTCTGTTCGTTGTGGACGACGCGCTTCGGCTGTAGCCTTTGTCAAAAGACGCCTGAATCCAGTTGTATCCTGCAGCCTTCGCCCGTGGGGCCGGCGAGGACCATCCATTTCCGGTCGTGCCTGCCATGGCCGTAGACGTTGTGAGAAACATCGCCGCACAAATGGCGGCGGAAAAGCGTAGTATCATATCTGCTCCTCTGGGATCCGAGTAATAGCAGGTGCATGCTTCGTCAGCGCAAGCTGCACCCCCGCGCTTGCATTGCCTGGTCACCGAACGATTGCCTTACTGAGAGCTGCTAGTGCCGCTCCCAACAGCGACCGTAGGCGGACGACTACTGTCTATCGTGATGCGTCGCGGATCGTCACGGGTCTTATGGCATCCTTGTAGCGCCGTTCGTGGGACACCGGCGAGCTTTTGTTGCTGCTGATCCTGCGGTGGCGAGGAACGATTACATGGAACGTCAGTCGTGTGCCGCTTTTGCCTTCCCGGCGTCCATTGACATTGCTCCGTGCTTTTTCGAAGACGGCTCTGCGTACTGTTGCGCCGGTTGGCTTCGGCCAACGCGCCGGTGCCCTTCGTGTTGATTGCAGTGCGGGACCGAGACACGATGTCGTAGTTGCCGGGGTATGTTGCGGCAGGAACGTCGAACGTCGTGCCGTCGAGGTCGCCGATGAGGCGAGCGGCCGAACTGCCGGGATTCTTCTTGACGACAACGCCGATGCCGCTGTTGGGATTTGTGTTCTCCACGACCTCCGGCAGTTGCGTGATCGTGCCGGTCGCGGGGTCGTACGCCCACGACACAGGGCCGGAGCCAAGGTGCAATGTTACGATGCAGCGGCCAGCGTGAGATCCGATCCTGAGGTGCAGATCCTGCACGTTGGCCTTGCCGGAGCCCGACCCATTTCCTGTGGTCCCAGCAAAAGCCAATGAAGTAGTCATGGCAACGATCGCAGCCGCTCCAATGGCCGCGGTGGGGATTCTATGCATATTGTCCTCCGGGAAAGCAGCAAGGTCCGTCGCATGGACGGCTAATGACCACGTTCGCCAGCTTGCTTTGCTTGCCTGGGTCGTCCCCAAACCGTTCCTCAGAAATACACCTTTGCAATCACGACGCCATTGCATCCGCTCATTCCCGAAACGACGCCCCGCTTTCGCCGCCATCATTTTTCGGTGGCCGTTGCGAGCGTTAGTTACCCATTCCGGAATGGCCGCCGGTATAGTGCGCCTTGTGACCGAGTGGAAGCGGATGATCTGTTTTAGAGCCCCCAGGGCCGCTCCTCAACATGTGCTCCCAAAGATCGTCGAATTAAAGGTTCCGATCGGGTTCGCATAGATCATTGACGCGCGCACCGTTCGCCCGGATTGAATCCGGGCCCATTGGACGACGGAGTCGCCCGAGTAATGCACCACCTCTTCGTGACAGAGCGACCTCTCGCGCGACTCATTGCTCGGGCACACGGTGCGCGAAAAACGTCGCAACTATTTTACTCGCGAATCAGCAAGAAATAGTAAAGACGGCGCATCGACACTCATCACAGCTTTACGCTAATTGACAAAGCTAGTAAGAAGGCGCACTCTGGCTCCAGAGGAGCTTCCACCGTGCGCAGCGGCTTTGGCCCGTCGCACTCTAAACCGCGCCACTCTCCTTTGTGCGCAGCTCTGCGATTTGTCGCTCCGGCGGCGAAGACACTTCTTAGCTCAATAAGATGCGTCGCACCGCGCATGATGTTCGCTCGAAACTGCGAGAATGGCTTCGGGCAGATTGGACGACAAAGTGAAGCTTGTGGATTTTGGTCGCTCTGCGTTAGGCATTTGCGCGTTCGTGACGATCGCTGTTGTTTTTCTGTGTATGGGCAGTCAAGCATTTGCGCAGTCGCCGCCGCATATTGACTCGATAGATCCAAGTCAGGTCTTTGCGGGAGGGAAGCCTAAATTTTCTAACATAACTCTCGACGGCCACGATTTCACGCTACCAACGACGACAGGGTCCACCGTGGACTCTGACGCTCAGATCTACGCTCGTAACGCCAATACGGAGAGCAGTTTCACGCCCCAAAAGATCGTGGGATGGAACAGTACTACTTTGAAGTTTAGCTATTTATTTCCAACTCCTGGGGTGCTTGAAGTGTATATTGTCAGAAATGGTGTCAAGTCAAACACTGTCTCACTACTCATTCATCCCTATCCACAGAAGCCTCCGACGATTCTAGGGGTTAGTCCCGCGCAGCTTCCATACGGTTCAACGAATGCAACAGTAAGAAATTTAGACAAGCAATGCTCCGGTCCAAGATTCAAGCGCACACATCAATGGGATTGAAACGAGTTGGGCATCAATGGGGTTTGGCTACATCGACGCGTACGTACCCAAGAGCATCTTGTTCAAGCCGGGAACTTACGATGTGCGAGTACAATCCGACTCCGGCTGGTCGAACGGTTGGACCTTGGGAATTCAAGCTTCCCCCACTCCAATCTATTTGATAGCACCCTCGAAACCGAAAGTCGTGACGTCAGTGGGATCTACCGGATCGAGCGTAACCAATGCTCAAGTGTTGACCCAATCGAGCTCCACAGCAAGCACGCACCAAACGAGCTCCACAGCAAGCACGCACGATAGTAGAATAAGCGCGGCACCCCCTGCACCGAACCCCAATGCACCGAATCTCAACGCGTCAAATCTCAGCGCGCCGAGTCATAATTCTTTGCCGGCATCCCAAGTCAGCAGCTCTCTCTCGACACGTAGGCCTTGCGCTGCCGGTTACGTTTGGCGGGAGGCGACACCAAAAGATGCCGTGTGCGTGACTCCCGAAAACCGCGCGATCGCACGTCAGGAGAATGCGAACTCTGGATATCACACAAACCCAAACGGAAGCAGCTGTCTGTCCGGGTACGTGTGGCGGGAAGCTATCCTCGATGATCACGTCTGTGTTACTCCGGCTGAGAGGGAAGCCGTTCGACAATAAAACATCGCTGCGAAATCGCACGTCGCCCCGTAATCCGATTTGATCCTTCAACTCGCGAACTTAGCCGCTCGCCTCTAGCATGCGCCCTCCACTTCTGCTCGCAGTAACGAGGCTGACCTGAGGTGATCCCTGTGATCGGAAGCCCGCGGAGCGCGCAAAACGACGCAAAAGCCGCGCCGCAGACCGTGCTCGCGTCGTCGAGCCCATTCCCGGCGAGTGGCAAAGCGCCGCCGAAAATATGCCGCTACCTAAAGTCGTCGGCGCAGACCGCCAGCTGGAACGTGCGCGTTCCGGCCAACGGGCGGTCGACGCTCACGTACACCGCCCGCGTCAGCTGGTGCTCGGACCACAAACTTGTCACCCTGAGCAGCGCGCCGCAGGCGCGCGTGTCGAAGGGCGCCTAATCGCGGTCGATCATCCGGACCCATCGCGACCGCGAACTCGGTTTGCGTTTCGTGTCAAACACTTTGCACGAAAGCGGCTCGCGCGGACGGATGGTCGCAAACGGCTGCGGTTTGGTTTGGAAGAAGTCGTCGAGGTCGTGCAGATACGGTGAGGCGTCGTCCGCTCCGAGCGACTTGAGTCCG
Source organism: Vulcanimicrobiota bacterium (assembly GCA_963711625.1). Lineage (GTDB taxonomy): Bacteria > Vulcanimicrobiota > Vulcanimicrobiia > Vulcanimicrobiales > Vulcanimicrobiaceae > Cybelea. Next base: position 1,955,140 of record OY970207.1, on the reverse strand, counting down.
AGCGTCTCTTCCGCAAACTTCAGCAGCGTGCCGAACTCGATTTCGGTGTGCGCCACGTGGTTACGCTTCGCGTACGGAGAAATGACCAGCAGCGGCACGCGGAAGCCCGGGCCCGCCGCGTCGCGGACGACGTACGGCTTGACGTGGTCGTAATAACCGCCCCAATCGTCCCAGAAGACGAAGACGACCGTCGAATCCCAGTACTTGCTGGTGCCGATGGCGTTGACGATCTTCGCCACCCACGCCGGACCGCACCACCCGAACGGCACGCCCGGATGATCGGACGTCAGCAGACCCGGCAGAATCCACGTGACGTTCGCAAGATCGCGATGTGGGTTTTTGATGTCGTCGAAGATCGTGTACTCCGGCATGCGGAAGTTCTTCGTGTCGACCGGCGTTGACCGGCCCCCGCCTTCGTCGTCGTGACACCGTGACATGTCCGGCTTACTCGGCCACAGGCCGCCATACCGGATCGTTGCGTTCACGTCGAGCCCGTTAATCGACTGACAGAGCGAGTGCGCGTACAGACGCCACGTTAGCCCTTTGTCGTCCACGCGATCGGCCAGCGACGGGTATTTGACGTCGGGGTGCGGTCCGCCCGGACCGAAGCAGGGGAATGGTCCGATCGGGTCTTTGCTTTGCTCCCCGGTGTTGGGATTGAGTCTATAGGTCGTGGTGGAACTCGGCGAGTCGCAGCCCCACGGCGTGAAGGCGCAATAGTCGTAATACTGTCCGCAATAACTCGCGTCTTTGTGGTAATCCGGTGGATCGACCACGTTGTTGGACTGGCCCGAAAAGATGTATTGGTGAGCCGTGTACGACTCGCTGTTATGGCCCATGAAGAAATGGTCGCCCAGCGTATACGCGTGCGCGGCGTCCCAATACGGCAGGCTATCCTGATAGTCGACGTACGAGTAGATGCTGGCGACCGACGCCGGCGGAGTATAACCGGGGCTTGGCGTCGCGGCGATGTTGAAACCATCCATGCGGCACGGCGATTCGCCGCCCGGCGGCGACGTCGGCGGCGGCGTGTTGGGAGGATTGCACGCCCACATCCAGTCCCGGTGGTAGTTGTCCGGGTCTTCCGTCCCGCCATAGGATGCCAGGCGGATCTTTGACAGCGCGATCTTCTGGTGGTCGCTGGTCATGCCGCTATCCGCGGCGGTGGCCTGCGGGAACGGCTTTGGTCCTCCGAAGAGGTTATCGAACGTCCGGTTCTCTTGGACGATGAAGACGATGTGCGTGATCTTGCCGGAAGGCAGATCGGATCCGCGGCTGCGCGCGCCGCCGGACGAGACCGCCGGCAACGCCGGGCCGGACGGCGCTTTCCAGCACGCGACCAGCCCGACCGCGACGATGACCGCTAACCAAAACCCGCGCCGCATGTGACCTCCTTTGCACGCGAGGGAGCAAACTCTCCCTAGTATACAGGAGGCGCGAAGCAGCCACTAGTTCGGCGTCGCGAGGAACGTCACCAGCGTCGCGCCCGACGACGGGCACGTGCCGCTGACCAGCTGACACGCCTGGCCGGAGATCTGCCCGCGGTCGTTGATTCCGCCGACGCTCACCAAGCGCAGGTCGGGATACGCCGGCAGCAGCGCCAGCGTGAGATCCGTCATCGTTCCGTTCTGCCAGATGAACACGTCCGAGCTCGGGAACGATACCCCGAGCACCACGCCGTCGTCGTTGATCGACGTGGGCTCGCTGAGCGCGTCGCCGGGCAGCGCGCCGATCACCGTGGGCTTCGATCGCCCGTCGTTCCAGATCACCGACACGAAATCCGGATCGCCGTGGCGATCGGCCTTGCCGCGCAGGTTCAGGAAGCCGACGATCTGCCCGCGATCGTTGATCGCGGTCGGCGTGTTCCACGAGTGGCCGCCGATCGTCTTCAGGCCGTAGGCCTTCCCGTTCTTCCACAGCACCGCGTGCTGGGCCGTGCGGCTCCCGACGGCCTTGTAACACAGACCCGAGATGCCCACCACGTCGCCGCGGCGATTCACCGCGGTCGCCGCGCCGTCGGGGTCGGTCTTCCCGCGAACGCTCAGCGTGGGCAGCGGCGCGACCTTGCGCGTTCGCGCGTCCCACACCGCGGGGAGAAACTGCAGCACCTGCGGCGCCACGCAGGTCGGGTCGTGGCGCTTCGTCTCGGCCCAACCGACGATCTGGCCGTTCTCGTTCATGCCCGCGCCGTATCCGTTGTTGCCGCCGAGCGTGGGCAGCGGGCGAATGCGCCCGTTATGCCACACGAACGCGAGGCACGTGGTACCCGAGCTGCCGCCGTCGGGCAGAAACGCGTGACAGCTCCAGCTCGTGCTCTCGCCGAGTGGATCCGTTCGCGACGTCTCCGAGATGCCCGACGCGTAGCCGCGATCGTTGGAGACCGGCCACTCCACCGCGCTGTTCAATCCGCCGAGCGTTCCGAGGTCGGTCACGCCGCCGTCACGCCAGAGCGCGGCGTGCATGATCGTATTGCCCGAGAGGAACGACGTCCCCATCGGCCACCCGCGGCCGTTGATCGTGTTCGCCGCGCTGTTCGTGCCGCCCAGCGACGGCAACACCGTCACCGTGTAACCACTCCCCGAGCCCGACGCATACGACGAGCGGCCCGGCACGACCGGAGCGCCCGTGCTGGGCGACGAGGAGCACCCGCTCAGCATCGCCGCAATGAAAACCAAACCGATGATCCGCTGCTCTCTCACGTTCACCTCCAACGTAGCTGTGGTGCTTTGCGCACAGCATACGGGCCGAGACGCGATACCGTCGCTCACGTTCGGATGGCCGGGAACACGATCGGACGGCGCCGCTCCGCCGCAAGCCGAGCGTCACAGTTGTGGCGGCTGACGCGTTACGTTGAATTCGGCATGTGGCAAGAACGCGCGTGGAGCCGTCACGAGGACCGCGAGATGGACTTTACCGTCCGCGCGACCAGCGCCGGGCGCCACTGGGACGGCTTCGAGGCCACCCTCTACGATGCGTCCGCGGGCTTCTCCGAACAGGCGTTTACGCGCCACGCCGTCAGCATGCAGATCGGCCGCCCGCTGCTCGTCACCAGCAGCTGCAACGGCCGCACGCTGCGGCGGCTTCAGGTGCCCGGCGACGTCAAGATCGTTCCGCCCGGCGTCCCGCGCGTGTGGGAGACCGAGGCGGCCACCGTCAAGCTCTCGATGTTGGTCAGCCCGTCGCTGCTGTTCTCGACCGCGCAGGCGATGGGCCTCGATCCGGATCGAGTCGCGGTCGAGCCGCGCCTGCACGTGCGCGATCCCCGCATCGAGCACATCGGGTGGGCGGTGAAGGCCGAGCTGGAATCGCCGCAGCCGCTGGGCCGCCTCTTCGGCGACGGCCTCGGCCTCGCGCTGGCCGCGCAGCTGCTGCGTTCCTACGCGTGCGGCGCGCCGCGCAGCGACGCCCGCTTCTCGCAGCGCCGCCTCGCGCGCGTCCTCGAGTACGTGCGCGCGAACCTCGCGAGCGATCTGTCGCTGGGCGAGCTCGCCAAGATGGCCGGCGTCAGCCCGTCGCACTTCAAGACGCTGTTCAAGGCGACCGTAGGACTGCCCGTGCATCAATACGTCGTACGGCAGCGAGTGGAATACGCCGTCGAGCTCTTGCAGCGCGACCGCGCGACGCTCGCCGACGTGGCGCTGCAGTCCGGCTTCGCGAATCAAAGCCACATGGCGCGCTGGATGAAGCGCATCACCGGCAAGACGCCGGCGACCACGCGTTACTGAGCGGCGATCAGCCGCTCGTACTTGCGAAAGATCACGTAGTAGCTCACGGCGATGAACGCGATCGCGAACGCCAACAAGGCGTCGCCGATCGTGGCCGAGAGGCTGCCGCGGTGCGGCATCAACATGCGAATGGCGTAGCGCAGGCCGAAGGCGACGGCGAAGATCACGAGCGTCACCCACGACGAGCCAAGATACATCACGCCCTTGCGATCCGTGGGCCGCACGTCGGTGTGTCTGCCGCGCAGGATGCCGAACGGCACGCCGGCGAGCGCGCCGACGATCAGGCCGGCGGCGATCTCCACGGGCGGGGCCGGGTTGAGCGTGTTATTCGCGTAGATCGTCCACGCGGTCAGCGCGCACAGGATGATCGGCGCGGTCCACATCCGCGCGACGCTGATGCGTTGCGGACGGATCAAACGAACGGCGAGGACCGCAACCACGATGACGAGCGGCAGCAGTTGGGCCCACGCCGGAACGTTTGGATCGGACTGCGGCGTTACTTGATCTCCACTTTCGCGCCGGCGTCTTCGAGCTTCTTCTTCACCTGCTCGGCCTCGTCTTTAGCAACGCCCTCCTTCACGGCCTTGGGCGCGCTCTCGACGAACGCCTTGGCTTCGGTCAGGCCGAGGCTGGTGAGCTCGCGGACGGCCTTGATCACCTTGATCTTCTCGGGGCCGATCTCGGCGAGGATCACGTCGAACTCGGTCTTCTCCGCTTCCGGAGCGGCCGCCGGGGCGGCGGCCATCATCGCGACCGGCGCAGCCGCCGAGACGCCGTATTTCTCCTCGAGCTGCTTGACGAGGTCCGCCAGCTCGAGAACGGTGAGTTTATCTATCTGGTCGATCAGTTCGGCAACTGCCATGACGTTTCGTATCCTTCTTGACTAAGCGTTAGACGGTGCTTCGGACTTCTGCTCGGCAATACGCTGCAGCACGCGCACGAGACCGCTCTGATTCCCGGACAGAACGGTGACGAGCCCGCGCAACGGATTGGCGAGTGTTCCGACGAGGTTTGCAATGAGTTCCAGTTTGGGCGGAAGCTTCGCGAGCTTGTCGACCTGGGCCGCGTCCACCACGCGGCCGTCGATGTAGGCGGCCTTGACGGCGACGCGCTTGACCGTGTCGCTGAACGTCTTGAGCGCCTTGGCGGGCGCCACCGGATCCTCTCCGGCGAAGACGATGCCGGTCGGACCGGCGAGGAAGGTTTCCAGTTGGGCCGCCAGGTCGCCGGCGGCGATGCGGAAGAGCGTGTTCTTCACGACCGCGTAGGTGTTTCCGTCCTTGCGGAGCTCGCCGCGCAGCTTCGTGATCTCCGCGACGGTGAGGCCCTGGTAATCGGTCAGAAACAGATTCTTGGCGTGGGCGAGCTTCTTCGTGAGCTCCCCGACGGCGGCTTCTTTACGGGCGGTCGGCATACGTTTGCATCGTTCCAGCTAAGCGACGTGCGGCAAATGAAAAGCGCCCCATTCGAGGCGCATCATTCGAAGCCCGCATCGCCTGGGCGATGCACGAACCCGTCCTACGCATCCTCGGTACCCTTCGGATTAAGGCCTCGCGGCCGGGTACGGTCTCTGGAGCCGTCGGCTAGACTACCACAGGAGTGCCGGGGAACGCAAGGCTTTTGGCGAGAAAGCCGTCGCTCGCAGATGCCCTGTGAGACGCCCGCCCAAGCCCTGGAGCTCCTGCGCGCCGGTAACGAACGCTTCGTCGCCGGCACGCCCCAACGCGCGCCGGTCGGCGCGCGGCTGACCGCCTTGGCCAAACGGCAGAGTCCCTTCGCCGTGGTCTTGGGCTGCTCGGATTCGCGCGTGCCGATCGAATCGGTCTTCGATCAGGAGCCCGGCAACCTGTTCGTGGTGCGCGTCGCGGGCAACTTTCTCAACGACGACAACCTGGGCTCCATCGAGTTCGGCGTCGAGGCGCTCGGGGCGCGGCTCGTGCTCGTGCTCGGCCACCACAACTGCGGCGCCGTGAGCGCCGCGCTATCGTTCGTGCGCGACGGCGCCGTTGCGGGCGGGCACATCCAGGGCATCGTCGAGGCGGTCGCGCCGGCCGTGCGCGCGACCCGCGATTTTCCGGGCGACTGGCTGGACAACGCGACGGCCGAGAACGTGCGCCTCAACGTCGCGGCGACGGTCGGACGGTCGAAGATCGTCGCCGCGCCCGTCGAGGCGGGAACCGTCGCGATCGCCGGCGCCATCTACGACGTGCGCACCGGGCGCGTGACGCTTCTCGTCGTGATGCAATGACGACGGCGGTGCGGTTCGTCTGCGAACGGCTCTCCCTGGCGGTCGTCGCCATCGGCACGATCGTCATGATCCTCGTCTTCATCATCGTTCAAGACAACGCGACCCACATCGGCTACTACCCGGTCGTCTTCGAGCGCAACGACAACGTCGTCGAGACCGAGGGCTCCCGGCTCCGGCACGCTGCAGACGGGCGACCGCGTGGATCTCGCCGCACTCACGCCGCCGCAGCGGTTCGCGCTGCTGCGCGGCGCGCCGGCGCGGTCGCAGATGGTCGTAACGGCCTCGCACGACGGCCGCCCGTTCTCGACGCGGCTGACCGCGAGCTCGATCGACCATTCGCCGCGCGCCACGATCACGCGCGACGTCGGCCGGCCGCTGTGCTTCTTCCTCTCGCTGGCGCTGGCCAGCGCCCTGTTCCTGATGCGGCCGCGCACGATCACGCTGGCCTTCTATCTCTACACGATGCTGATGCTCGTGAAGGTGAATCAGACGGCGCTCGACCTCGCGCACTGGCCGATCAGCCTCATCAGCGATCTGGCCATCCAGGTCGTCTATCCGCTCGCGCAGCTGATGATCTTGATCTTCGCGCAGCGGCTCTACGGCCGCCCCAGCAAGACGTTTCCCGCCTTCTTCTACAGCGCGGTGGCCCTGTCGATGCTCGTCTTCGTGGCGTGGGTGAATCCGATCGTCTGGATCGTCTCCCAGCGCTACGGACTGCCCGGGCCGGTCACGCTCTTCATGAGCCTCTTCGACGTGCTGCTGTTGTTCGTCGTGCTGGCCGGGCTTGCGTACATCGCGTCGGGCGCCACGGCGCTGGAACGCGGCCGCGTCACGTGGGTCGTCGCCGGCATCGCGCTCTCGCCGATCCTCGACCTCACGTGGGCGATCGCCAACGTCGCGAGCACGCTGATCGGCAACACGTCCACGCTGCTGCTCGTCGTACAGCACTGGACCGACGCGCTCGCGCCGTGGTTCGGGCTGATGGGCTCGGTCTTCGTCGTCTACGGCTTCCTGTCGCAACGCGTGGTGGATTTCCGTTTCGCGATCGGGCGCGCGGCGATCTACGGCGCGGTGACGGTGGTCATGCTGCTCTGTCTTCGGCGTGCTCGAGTGGTGGGCCGAGAAACTGTTCGAGACCACGCGTCCCGCGATCTACCTGAGCCTGTTCGCCGCCCTGTTCATCGGCTTCGCCCTCAACGCGCTCCACGGGCGGGTCGAGACGTTTCTGAACGCCTTCTTCTTCAGCGAGCAGCGGCGCGGCGAAGACGCGCTGCGCCGCGCCTCGCGCGCGCTGGCCAACACGTCGTCGGAGAAGACCCTGATCGAGTTTCTGGTGCAGGAGCCCGTTCGCGTGCTCGGGCTCACGGAGGCCGCGCTCTTCGTCGCGCCGAGCGAGGGCGCCGCGTTCGCGCGCACGGCCGACAGCGGGTGGACGCATGCGGAGGCCGAGTGCATCGACGCCGACGATCCGCTGATCGTCGAGCTGCGCGCCGATCTGGCGCCGATCGTGCTCGACGGCCGCCCGCGCGCCGAGACGGTGCTGCCCGGCGGCGCGAAGGCGCCCTCGCTCGTGGTGCCGCTGCTGATGCGCGGCGCGGTGTTCGGCTTCGTGTTCTACGGGGCGCGCAGCAACGGAATGGCGTTCTCGTCCGACGAACGGGCGCTGCTCGAGGCGATCGCGCGCAGCGCGGCCGCGGCGTACGATCACATCGACGCCGACCGGTCGCGCGCGCGAATTCGAACGCTCGAAGCGGAACTGCGCCGATTGGAGGTGTCATCGTGAGAACGCCGTTCGTCCGCCTAATGGCGGCGCTGCCCGTGTGCGCGTTCACGGCCGCGCTCGCGGCGTGCGCGTCGGGCGATCGCGTGCCCGCGGGCGACGTGCAACGGGCGATCGACCGGAAGATCGTTCCGGCGCTGCGCGCGCGCGACCCGAACGTAGCGGTCGAGCCGAGCCGCTGCCCCGATCCGCTGGAGGTCGCGCCGCAGATGCCGGCGCGCTGCACCCTGACGGTCGACGGCGTTGCACTGCCGATCCTCGTCGAATCCGCGCCGCCGCCGCACCACTTCAGCGTGCGCATGGACGGCACGTTTTACGAGCCGGCCGAGATCGCCACGTTCATCGAGCGGAGCTTCCTCTGGAACTACGGCGTCACCGTGAAAGCGCACTGCCCCGGCACGAAGGTGGAGCTCCTGATGACGGGCACGACGGTCGATTGCACGGTCGTCGGGGCGCACGCACCGCCGGTCGTGCACATTAGCGTTCTGCAACGAGGGCTGTATCTGCCCCCGACGCGCGGGTTGAAGGCGGCGAAGCGGCCTAAGCCGTAGCGGCCTTCACCCGGTTCGGATCGACCTTCACGCCCGGGACCCATCGTGCTCGCGAGCGTGACGCTGCGGAGATACGTGCCCTTCGCGGCCGCGGGTTTCGCGCGCATGATCGCGTCGAGCAGCGTCGTGACGTTCTCGATCAAGTGCGCCTCGTCGAAGCTCGCCTTGCCGACGATGGTATGGATGATGCCCGACTTGTCGGGACGGAACTCCACCTTACCGGCTTTGATGTCGCGAATCGCCGCGGCGATGTTCGGCGTCACCGTGCCGGCCTTGGGGTTGGGCATCTTCTGCGCGAGGATACGGCCGAGCTCCTTACCGACCGATGCCATCATGTCGGGCGTCGCGACGGCGACGTCGAACTCGGTGAAGCCGGCCTTGACGCGATCGATCAGATCCTGATCGCCGACGATGTCGGCGCCGGCCTCTTGCGCGGCCTTGGCGTTGTCGCCCTTGGCGAACGCGATCACGCGCACCGTGCGGCCGGTGCCGTGCGGAAGCAGCACCGTGCCGCGCACGTTCTGATCGCTCTTCTTCGGATCGACGCCGAGCCGGATGTGCGCCTCGACGGTCTCGTTGAACTTCGCGTTGGCGTTCTGTCTTGACGAGCGCGATGGCTTCCGGCGTCGAGAACAGCTGCTTGCCGATCGAAGGTCTCGCGAGCGTCTTGAATCGCTTTCCGTGATGTTGCGGCATCTTACGCCTCCACCTCGACGCCCATCGAACGGGCCGTGCCGGCGACGATCTTCTTCGCCGCGTCGATGTCGTTGGCGTTGATGTCGGGCATCTTCACCTTCGCGATCTCTTCCAGCTGCTGCTGCGTCAGCTTGCCGACCTTGTTGCGGTTGGGCTCCTTGCTGCCCGACTCGATCTTGAGCGCCTGCTTGATGAGAAACGACGCCGGCGGCGTCTTCGTGATGAACGTAAACGTGCGGTCTTCGAAGACCGTGATCTCGACCGGAATGATCATGCCCGCCTGCGACGGCGTACGTTCGTTGTACTGCTTGCAGAAGTCCATGATGTTGAGCGAGTAGGGTCCGAGCGCCGGACCGATCGGCGGCGCCGGGCGTCGCCTTGCCCGCCGGAATCTGCAGGCCGATTTTGCCTACGACCTTCTTAGCCACGAATCTCTCCTTAATCGAAGCGTCACGAACGTTTCTCCCCCTCGTTTCCGCCCGAACGCCGGGGTCTGCGTCTCGACCGAGCCTGCTCCTTGTCACCCTGGTAGCGCCGTCGAAGCGGCGCGTGTCGAAGGGCGAAGGACGAGCGAACCTACACTTTTTCCACTTGGAAGAACTCGAGTTCGACCGGCGTTTCGCGGCCGAAGATCGAGATGAGCGCGCGCAGGCGCTCCTTCTCGGGCGCGATCTCGTCGACGACGCCGGTGAAGTCGAAGAACGGACCCGACGTCACCTTGACGCGGTCGCCCTTCTTGAAGTCGATCTTGAGCTTCGGCGCCTCGATGCCCATCTGCTTGAGGATCGTCTTCACTTCTTTGTCCTGCAGCGGCACGGGCTTCTCGCCCGGGCCCGGGACTGCCGACGAAGCCGGTGACGCCCTGCGTGTTGCGCACGACGTACCAGGACTGGTCGTCCATGATCATCTCGACCAGCACGTAGCCGGGGAACACTTTCTTGGGCGTGATCTTGCGCTTGCCGTCCTTGAACTCGACCTCGTCCTCCATCGGAACGAGCACGCGGAAGATCTTGTCCTGCATGCCCATCGAATGGATGCGGCGCTCGAGATTGGCCTTGACCTTGTTCTCGTAGCCCGAATACGTGTGTACGACGAACCAGTTGCGGTTGTCTTTAGGCTTCGGCGCGGCGGCCTCGGCGAGCGATTCCTCGTCGGACGACTCCTCGTCCACCGAAGCCTCGTCGATCGACGCCTCGTCGACAGGCTGCTCGCCATCGGCGAGTCTCCTCGGTCACGCCGGCTCATCGGCGACCGCGGCCTCATCGGCGATCGGTTCGGCAACGACGCTCGCGGCGTCACCCATCTGGGTGTCGTCGATCATCGGTTCTTCGGTGCGGGGCTCGGTGTGCCGAGCTCTTGCGGTTCAATCTCGTACATACAGGCTAGGTCGTTACGGACATCCCGTCGACGGATGGATCACGCTGAAGAGCCAGCCGAAGAGTTGGTCGAGGACGAACGTGAACAAGCCGATCCCGATCACCAATGCGACCGTGAGGATCGTGGCGGAGATCCATTCGTCGCGGGTCGGCCAAGTGACGCGACGGAGTTCCGCGATCACGCCGCGGACGAAGTCGCCTCCCGCGAGGGATTGGGCCGTTCTCTTTTGCTGTTCGTTCACCAAAGGTTTATCTTATATTGCCGCCAAGGACTGGCAGGGCGGACAGGACTCGAACCTGCAACAACTGGTTTTGGAGACCAGGACTCTACCAATTGAGCTACCGCCCTATCGGGTCTCCCTGTGCGGTTTGTGGCAGCGGCAAAAGCGGCAATATTTGCTGAGCTCCAGCCGGTCCGTCGTCTTCTGCTTATTCTTCTGCGTGTTGTAGTTCCGGCGTTTGCACTGGGTGCACGCCAGGACGACCATCACGCGTGTTTCTTTCTTTGCCATCGTTAGTCTATCACAACATGAATAAAACGGACCCCCGGTCCGTTCCGAGGACTCATGCTAGCACATGGCCAGCCCGCTTCGCAACGGCTTCCGAGATATCGCCGCCGACCAACCAACCCCCTAGCGGGCGCTGACCGTCACGGCGGCGAGGCTCCCCGTCCCATTCTATACATTCTCCTCTCCAGGTATACCCGTGTTCTACTATCTGCCGCGGCACGGAACGGGGATGCTCAAAATGGACCTAACGGACCCGCACTATCCCTCAGACTGGATAAGCGTGCAAGGTTTGGCGTGGGACGGTAAGTATTGGGTCGTCGAAGGCGACGATTACTATTTGGATCGGTTTACAATCAACGTAACGGCGGTCTTTGTCGATGCCACGCAGATTATGCCGACTGGCCGCTATCAGGGCCCCATAGCCTTCTACCGTAAGAATTCGAAGGCTCGTGCTTCGCAGGTCGTCGCAGAGTCGATGACGGTCGACCGAAAGGGCTACGCCATAGACTACTGGCTGTATCCCGCCGGCGGAGCTTCGGTTCACGACGTCACCCATGACCTCACGGAGCCCTACGGCGTCGCAATCAGCTTGGGAAAGCCATGATCCGGCTCACCACAGGCGCGATTGTCTGTGCCGTACTGGTCGGCTGCAGCGGCTCTCGCCCGGATGCCGTTCCGGGTGGCGCGTCGGCGGCCGCGGGTGCGCTTACGGACCGCATCGCGACGTCGGTCGCGCGTCGACTCGTCCGAAACCATGCGGATCGCCGGCCTTCGTGGATCTCGCCCGCATTGGAGCACGCGCAGAGTCCCGTTCTCTACGTGTCCGATCCTGGAACCTCCGACGTCTACGCGTATGCGGTGCCGAGCCTCGAGATGATCGGCACGATCACGGGCTTCTCGCAACCGCAGGGTGAGTGTTCCGACGTTAAGGGCAACGTCTGGATCACCGACGCCAACGCAGAGACGATCTATGAACTCTCACACCACGGCCATCTCGAGAACGAGCTCGCCGACACCGCCGGATACCCGGACGCTTGCGCCTGGGATCCCACGACCGGCAACCTCGCCGTGATGAATATTTTTGGCGTCGGCAGCACCGCGGGCAGCGTTCTGATTTATGCGCACGGGTCGCAGTCACCGACGCCCTTCGTGAATCCCGACCAGTATTTTTACAATTTTGGCGGATACGACACCGCCGGCAATCTCTTCTTCGACGGTCGCGCTGCCGACGGGACCTTCGATCTCTCCGAGCTCCCCAAGGGGGCTAGTTCCGCGCACACTCGTACCCGTCACCGGTGGCACCATCTACTTTCCCGGCATGGTGGAGTGGGACGCTGCTAAGCATTATCTCGTCGTGGGCGACCAAAGTTGCGGTAGCGTGTATTCAAGCTGTCTCTATGCGGTGAAGGTGGGACAGAAGAACGCAACGATCGCGCGGCGCACAGACCTTCAAGACGTCGGCGGGAGGGCACTATGCGATCTCGTGCAAGGAACTCTTTTCAACAAGCAGATCGCAGGATCGGACAATGCGTTTTGCGGCTCGAGCACAAGCGCCACGTATCTCTGGTCCTATCCGGGCGGCGGTGCACCGAGACGGCACGCGGAGGGCAGCGATTCGATGCCCGTGGGCGCGACGATCAGCCGATGAGCCGCACGATTCGCTTGGTAGCGGCGGTCTGCGCCGCAACGATCTTAGGCGCATGTAACGGCAGCGGAGGCGATGCAACGCCGTCGGCGTCCTCGCGTCTGCCGACTTCGCGAGAAGGATCGCAGCATCGGATTTCTTGGACGGCCGGCGGCTTGGCAAAGCAAGACTTGCTCTACGTCTCAAATGGCAACAGTGAGGTCACGGTCTATCGGTTTTGGAAGCGGACGCTTGTGGGGGTGCTAACGTCGTTTACGCAGCCGATGGGAGAGTGCACGGATGCTGCGAGCAACGTCTATATTACCGACTATGCTGCAAAAGCGGTGATCGAGTACGCTCATGGCGGCACGAAGCCGGTCAAACAATTCGACGATTCACCCGACTCGCCGTATGCGTGCTCGGTCGATCCCACGACCGGCAGCCTTGCGATCGCGAATTACGACGGAGCGTCGCTCCCGGGTAGCCTTGCGATCTGGCCCAAGGGCAGCGATCACCCGATTATCTATACCGATGCGCAGCTCTACTATTTCAGGGGCTGCGCCTTTGACTCGAGCGGCAATCTCCTTGTTACCAATGGCTATCACTACGGGCAGGGAGCACAGTTCGCATGGCTTCCCAAGGGCGGCAACAAGCTTATCGACATAGCCGTACCGGGACCATCTCCGGGTCAGTCGTGGGGTGATGTTTACGGCGTCCAATGGGATGGGAAGTATTTCGCGCTCGAATCGCAAGCCGTCTACCGAATTGCGCTCATCCATGCGCAGGCCTACTACGTGGGGGAGACGAGTCTCCAAGACCCGTCGTACGGCCCCTACTGGATCTACAACAATAAGCCGAACGGTCAGGGTACGCTCGTCGTCGGTGGGGTGACGAGCGACAGCCGCAGCATCGTCAACTTCTGGCACTATCCGGCCGGCGGTCAACCATTCTATGGCCTTTCGCACGGGCTCGACAAGCCGTTCGGCGTGACGATTAGCCTCAAGAAGAGCCGCTAACGCGCGCTGACCGTTACGGCGGCGAGGCTGCCTGTCCCAAGGTTCTTCTTGATGACCTTCTTGGCCGCTCCGCCGGCGGGGTATTTCCAGAGCCCGACCTCCGTTGGGCTATAGCCGGTGGTGGCAAACGGAACCGTCACCGTGCCGCCCACGATCCACGACTGGCCGCTCCAGCCGCCGATGCCCTTGAGCTTGGTCGTGCCCTTGCGGGTCGCGGCCGAGCCAGAGACCTGGAACTGGTAGATCGCGGCGCCGGCGATGTCTTGGATGGCGAGGTAGGTGCCGTCCCACTGAACCTGGCCGGCGACCGCGATGCTCTGGCTCACCGAGATCGGCGACAGCTTGTAGCCGCCGGCCGGGAGCTCGAGCAAGGCGAACCCGCCCGGCCCGTTGCCGTCGGCGAACAGGTTGCCCGCGCCGTCGTAGCCGCAGTACGAGAGGAAGACGCTCTGCTGCTCGTACGAGGTCGGCGATCCCTTAGCGCCCTTGAAGATCGCGACCGGCCCGTAGCTGCAGTTATGGCACAAATATGTAACCGCGAGATCGCCGGTGGCCGGGTCGACCGAACAGCCCTCGGCGAGAATGCCCGGCAGGCTGAGGGTCGCCTTGGGGCTGGTCGCGCCGTGGGCGTATTCATAGACCACCGCGTTGCCGCTCGGGTCTGCTCCGGTTAGGAAGATGTTGCCTTTCTTGTCGGAGCACAAGCCCGCGCCCGCGATCGGCAGACTGCCGACGGGCTTGCCCTTGGGATACGACAGCGTGCACGTGCCGCCGCACCCGCCGGTCACATACAGCAGCGCCTGATTCTTGTCACCCTGATCGGAGGCGTGCAGCGCTGTATTCGAAGGGCTGAGCGGAACCGCCGGAACCGATGCGGGCAGCTGCGCCCCGCCGCATCCGGCGAGCAGAACCGCCGCCGCGCAAACGCCGAAAAACTGCCGATAGATGTGCCCCATATTCATCTCCCGTCTCTGTAGCAACTAACGATGGTGCGCCCGGCCAGAATCGAACTGGCAACCTTGGGCTTAGGAGTCCCCTGCTCTATCCAGTTTGAGCTACGGGCGCGCACGTTGATTCGCCTTATTTTATGCGGGTTTGCCCCGCCGTGACCTGCACGGACATCGGTCTGATTTCCCGCGCTACGGTTACGCCGCAGTAGCCGGTCCGAACCAGGTGGTTAGCGCGTCGGTAAGGCCCAGGGACTGGTCTCCCACCCAAGCGACATATCCATCGGGCCGAATTAACACGCCGGTCGGAGCGATGACTGCGCCGAGTGCCGGCAGTTCCCACGCGCCGTCGTATGTGGCGTCGATCAGCCGGACCCGATCGGACCACGGAGTGATGTCGAAGCCGCCCGGCTCACCGAGGTTGAGCAGAACCGGTCGTGCATCGTGGAGTAGTGTGAACAGGCGCAGCGGGCCGTCGTCGGTGACCAGGTCGAGATCGGGCATGCGGCGTCCGAGCAACGGATGTCCCTCGCCGAGATCGTAATGAATGTCCAGACCGGACATCATCGCGGCGAACTGTCTGCGCGGCTCGTCCATGCCGAGGAGCCCGGACACGACGTCGCGCAGGGCCGTCGTTCGGTCGTCCGAGCGACGAAGCGCGACTGCGGCCATGCTGCTGCGCAACACGCGGGCAGCGACCGGATGGCGCTCGGCGTGGTACGTATCCAAGAGACGCTCTGGTGATGTCTGCTTCACCACCCGCGCTAGCTTCCAGCCCAAATTCACCGCGTCTTGCACGCCAATGTTGAGGCCCTGGCCACCATCCGGGGCATGCACGTGTGCGGCGTCGCCGGCGATCAGCACCCGTCCCTTACGGTAAGTCGCGGCCTGCCGAGTCATGTCGGTGAATCTGGAAATCCAAATCGGGCTATGCATCCCGTAATCGGTCCCGCATACGGCGATGAGCGCTTCGCGCAGATCGCGCAGAGTCGGTTCCGTCGCGGGCCCGACGCACTGTTCGGTCACCATCACCCCGACCGGCCCGCCTTCCGGATAGACCACCTCGCCGTCGCGGATCTCGTACTCCGCCTTGCCGAACGAATGGATGCCATAGGCGTTGCGGTGGATGCCCAGTTCCGGCTGCTCCGTCATCTCGACCTCGGCGATCAGACTGCTCGTTGTCGGATCCCACCCGGCGAATTCGATGCCGCAGGCTTTGCGCACGCGACTGCGTCCTCCATCGCAACCAACGAGATAGTTCGCCCGCAGCGACCGGCCATCGTCCAGCTCGATGTCAACGCCGGCGTCGTCTTGCACGAAACCGGTCACGTCACGTCCGCGGTGGATCGGCACACCCAACTCGCCGACCCAGCCGGCAAGAATGCGCTCGATGTGGTTCTGCCGCAGCCCCAGCCCGTAATTGTGCCGGGTAGGAAAATCGCTGATGTCCAATCGGGTGCCGGCGAACCCTGCGACCTGCGCAACCTGCCCCTCCGAGAGGAATCGCTCGGCGATTCCGCGCTGATCGAGAACCTCGATGGTGCGGGAATGCAGACCGCCGGCACGCCAGCCGGCGAGGTCCTGGCTGGCTCGCCGCTCGACAATGGCAACGTCGACGCTCGCCAATGCCAACTCGCCCGCCAACATCAGGCCGGTGGGGCCCGCGCCCACAACGATCACGTCGGCATCCATTACCGGCCATTATGCGCGCACGACCCGAGGCTTGCCGCAAGCCCCCGGACGCGGTGTATAATTAAGGTGGAAGCTATTGAGCGAGGAGCTCTACGGCATCCAAACCATTGTTGGTGTCGTTGGGCGGGTCGCCGTTCACCAAAGCAATCTTCGTCCGTTTCGACGTGGCCGTAATCATCGTACTGAACTTTTGCCACACCTGAGTGGTCGACTGCGCAGAGTTCGTCGCAGAGAAGACGTGGCGTCCATTCACGAGGACCTTTACGGTGCTGCTCACGCCGAAGATCCCGCCCGGATCGTAGACGTTTCCAATCCAGAACACGAGCTTGTACTTCGCAGCCGCTACCGTGGGCACGGTCTGGCTCAGTCCCGTCGCAGTCTGAGTGAGGCCGGTCAGATCGACGAACTGATTCCCGGATTTCGCCGGGAACGTGAAGCCGTTTTGCGTGAACGCACCGCTGACGATGCCCACGTCACCGGTTGCGCCGACCACGGTCCACTTCGAAAACGTCTGCCCCGTCGAAAACACGTCGTACGACTTCGAGGGCACGACCGGTTTCTCGAAGCCGCCGTCCGTGAGCAAATTCGCCGCTGGTTTCGCGTAGCTCGATTGCGCGAAGCCGATCGGCGGAATATTCGTTCCGTTGCCATTCGCGCACGCGACCATCGCCGTAGTTGCCGCTATACCGGCGACAAGGCTGCCCACTCGTCTCATCCGGGTCCTCCTTCAACGGCGTCCTCCGGCCGTAGCCGTTAGTGCGTTCGCCCACTCTCGTATTGGCCCTTGGCAGATTTCAGGTCACTTGTGCCGGATTCGTTGACAAAGCTAGCACGAAGCCACATTCTGGCATGAGGGGGCTCTCCGGTCACGATGAGGAGGTTGAAGAACCAGTGCGCGTTCCAACAAGCACTCTCGTCGCAGCGCTTCTTAGCGCAGCGATTCTAAGCGCATGCGGCGGCGCTAACACGGGCCTCACTTCGTCGATGCCGTTGCCGGGTGCGCCGCCGATCGTGCCGCAATCCGCTCGTACCGGTTACAGCGTGCTGCACAGCTTCGGCACCGGAACGGACGGCCAGTATCCTGCGGCTAACTTGACCGTTTTCAAGGGCAGCCTCTACGGCACGACGTCCGGCGGTGGCGTCCACGGATACGGTGCGCTTTTTCGCATGAGTACTGCAGGCATCGAGCGCGTGCTCCACAGCTTTAACGACACCGACGGCGCCGATCCGGTGGCGAGCTTGATCGTGTTGAACGGCACGCTCTACGGCACCGCCTCGGACGGCGGCAGCGGCAGTCCTTCCAAGTGCGGCAGCCGTGCCTGCGGAACCATTTTCAGCGCAGGCAGCGCGGGCCGGGTGCGCCTTCTCTATAGCTTCGAGAGTTTCAGGAACGGCGCGCATCCCTCGGCGAGCTTAACCGTTTTGAACGGCACGCTGTACGGTACGACGTACTACGGTGGGGGCGGGTGCGGAGGCGTCGGATGTGGCACCGCTTTTAGCGTAACGACGGCCGGCGTGCACCACGTGATCCACTACTTCGGCCGCGGCTTCGGACACAAACACGCTCCGTACAATCCTACGGGAGGCTTGACGCTCCTCAACGGTACGTTCTACGGGACGACGCTGTCGGGCGGAGTGTCGGACGGCGGATCGGTCTTCGTTCTCAGTCCGGCAGGGAAACAGCACGTCCTCTACAGCTTCACGGGCGGTGGCGGCGGTTCGCTGCCCATGGCCGGCGTGACGGCCTTGAGCGGCGCCTTATACGGAACGACGTTGGAGGGCGGCACCGGCACCGGATGCCCCGGGACCGGCGGCTGCGGCACCGTTTTTGCCGTCACCACCGACGGTCAGGAGCACCTGGTCTACAGCTTCAATTATAGCAACGGCGATGGCTCGTTCCCTCAAGCGAGCTTGACCGTCATGAACGGCACCTTGTACGGGACCACGTCCTCCGGAGGCGTCGGCTGCGGCGCCAGCGGCGGGTGTGGAACCGTTTTCAGCCTGACCACGGACGGGCACGAGACCGTGCTCCACAGCTTTACGGGCGGTACCGATGGCGCCGACCCGGTGGCGGGTCTGACCGTTTTCCATGGCACGTTGTACGGAACCACGTCTGCGGGCGGCAGCCACAATAAAGGCACGGTCTTTGCGTTGACCCCGTAGCCGTCCTGACGAGCCTGGGCGCGTTTCGGATACTAAGGCTGCGAACTTACCCCTCGCAATGTCATCCAGATGACAGAACGCCGGGCGGCCCGTGTGAATAATAATCACGTTCAGGTTTTAGTTACTCTCTCGAAACGCGCCGCATTTTTAGGGGGGACCAAGACGTGGAAGCCAAGCTTGGGTGTGCCCAGCCGTCAGCCTCGAAGGTGAGTGCCCTCGTAATCCATCTGGAGGGCGAGTTTGACCTTGCGGAACGGGACCGCTTAATGGACGCCTTTGCGATCGCCCAAAACACGCCGGTCGTTATCGTAAACCTCGAGCGCAGCAGCTACATCGACTCATCCGTCCTCCAGTGCTTGATGGCGCTGCACTTGAGCACGCAGAAGCGAGGAACAAAGCTGATCCTCCTCGGGGTGCACGGCACGATACGTCGGCTACTCGAGGTCACTCGGACGGACGCGCTTTTCGATGTCAGGAATACACTGTCGGACGTGCCCGGCATCGACGGGCAGGCACGGCGCCTGACGATCGAGTCAAGGCAGATACAGTAGTCGACTCGAGACCGGCTACGTCAAGTGTATCCACTCACTCCGATTTCGGCCTCGTCGGTCAATCGGATAAGCTCGCGAGCGTAAAACTCGACTGCCGCTTGAGGAAACGGTCCATCCTCGCTGAGCACGATGTGGGTTACGACGTCTTTAGAATCTTGAAGGCTCAGATGGCGTCGCTGAACCGCGTTGCGCTTAGCGGTGTCCTTGATTCGCTGCCAGATTCGTTCGGTAAGCATGGCAATTTACGTAGTACCCAGTTTGGGCGGCTACGCTACGTCGGCGAGGCGTCAAGAGTGTGCGGCGCTAATTGCGGCTCCCATCGGTTGACTCTGCCCGCGTATCGTTTTCGACGCCGGTCCACCCGAAGGGTACCCGTACACACCCGTTGCACCGCTGCAGAATTCGGGCACGACGACGCGCTTGCGATTTCCGGTGATCGCGAACTGTCCGCCGCACGCGGCTCCGGTGCTCACTATGCCGAGAATGGCCGCCCCGTCGGTTCGGTAGATGTTGCCGGAACTGCTGTCGCCGACGTCGAGATAGTGCCCATCCCACTGGATGCCGCCCGCAGCGGGCACGGTTCCGCCGCCGAGGGTCGTCTCCGAGATTGCCGACGAGCCTGCGGCGAGTTCGGCAAACAAAAAGCCGGACGCTGAGGTTGTGCCGTCCATATACAGGTTGCCTCGATTGTCGTACGCCACGTACGCAACCTTGGAAAAGTCACCGTCCAGGAACGTCAGGTGATTCTGTTGCCCGTTCAAGAAGACGGTGACGCCGTCGTATCCGGATACGGCCAAGTCGCCGGTCTGCGGATTGACCGAACAGCCGGTCGTCACACCGGGATCGCCGTAGTAGTTACCGGTGCGCAAAACGTTGAGCGACTGCGTGCCGCCATGGGCGAACTCGGTGACGGTTTCATCGTTGCTGAGCACCCACACGTAACCGCGCCGGTCGGTGCAGACGCCCTCGACCGCGACGAAGCCGGTCAGCATCCCGGCGCCGGTGAGCTGCGGGTACGTATAGACCAGCACGGCATTCGCCGCCGAATCGGCCACGTACAACAGTCGTCCTTTGGCCGCTGCTCGATCGATCCATGACTTGATGCCGCGCGAAGTGCGGTCCGCCGGCGGGATGGCTGACGGTTGAACGCCCGCGCCGGCGCATCCGCCCGCGCGCCAAACTGGCCGCAATCAGGCCGGCGGCCAAGGGCAAAGATATGAGACGCTTCATGTTTGGCTCCTGTTCGCAAATTAGCTCCACGATCGAGAGCCGGTTGGCTCCCGAGGGGCATTATGGCAGCGAGCCGTGCGGCCGGCGTGCCGCGATCAGGTATAGTTCGCTGGATCGCTGAGCCAGCCGAGCGCGCTCAGGCTGGGCAGGAAACAGTATTCGCCGCCGCGGGTCACGACGAAGCGCGGTATGCCGTGGAACTGCCGCCGCAGCGGCCGGTGCGGAATGCCGAACGTGCCGCTCCCGTCGCCGGCGCCGGTAATCGGATCGCGCTCCGTCGAGCTTCCGCCGAAGAAGGCGCTGGCGTTGATCCACTCCGACTGCACGAACTCGAACTGTCGCCCGAGATGGGCGCCGACGAAGGCAAACATCAAGCCGCGGTCGGCTCCGTCGTCTTCCAGCTGCCCGTCCGGCAGCGGCGGGCCGTACGCGGTGCCGCGCCGGATCATCCGATGGATGCGCAGCACGCCGGCAATGTCCGCGTCGCGCGCGTTCACGCGGCGAATGTGCGATCCGAGCGGGGTCGTATAACCCAGCGCATCGTCGGCTTTGAACAGAAAGGCGTTGTTGCGCCGCGCATCGCCGCCGAGTGCGGAGTCGTCGGTCGCGGGGCAGAGCGCCAGGGGCGCGCCGCTTCGCCAGCGTCCCATCATTTTTGCCGCGACCAGCTCTTCGTCCGCAGGGTCGCTCGCGTTGGCGCGCAGGTACGCTCGAAACGCGGCCACGCGCTGATGCAGCTTTCGAAACGCGACGTAGCTGCCGTTGCGGCCCAGCGCGTCCGGCTGCGGGATCGCGGGTACGTCGCCCATCTCGTCGGCGTAGCCGAGAACGAACTCACCCGCCTTGAGCGGGCGCTCGAGCGGGTTGCTGCCGGGGATGCCGCTTCCCTCGATCGCCGGATGGCTGATGCCGTCCTTGAAGCCGAACGGTTCGCGTTCGTCGGGAAGCACGTGACAGTCTTGACGCCAAATCGCCGTCACTCCGGCGAACTGCTCGTAGGCCGCGCGCGCCCGCGCGAGCGCCGCATCGAGCTGCGGCTGATCGGTCGAAATCGCGGTCAGCACCACGTGCACGTCGGCCGAGCCCAGCGGCTTCTCCCACTGCTCCGGAGCGCTCTCGCCGGTGTCGCCAAGACGCTCCGCCCGCGCCGCCATCCCTTGTTTGAACTGCGTCGAAAAACTGTCGAGCGATTCGGCGCGAAGGCCGAGCGCCTTGAGGCCCGCGTAACTGAGCGAGGCGCTCACCCAGGTGTCGCTCGCCGGGCTCTCGCCGTGCGCGGACGAGGCGACGACGCTGCGCAATCGCCCCATCAGGTCGCGGCCGGCCGCGGCTTCGTCGATGCGCAGGATGATATACGTGGCTTGAAACGGCGTCGGACGCGGCCGCAGCACGCCGCTCTGGATGTCGTGCAGCTCCAGGGCCGGCGAGCTCATTTCGTCGCCAGGTTGCGCCAGAAGTGCTGCAGGCTCTCGTCGCCGCCGAACAGCGTCGTAAAGATCGTGGAGTCCGCCAGCAGCACGTCGCCGGCGCGCTCGCCCGACGGCGGCATCCACAAGAACATATTGAACTCGCGGTTTCCCGCCTCGGTGAATGGGTGCGGTTTGGAGAGATCGACCGGCTGCCGCGCCAAGACGTGAATGTCCTTGGCGTTCTCGTCGGTCAATGCGTAGTGCGGCAGATGCATGTGAAAGACGAACGTCTTCACCTTCTCCAGCCAGCCGCGGCGGTCGAGGTCGTTCACCGTCGAGAGCGCGACCATCTGCGTGGTGCCGGGAGTCGTCGCGGGCCGCAGCCCGTAGCGGTTCTCCACCGGAACGCCCAAGCCGCGCATCAGCGAGCGCGTGTATTGGCCGAAACGCTGCTGGCGCGGCACCAGCGGGTCGCCGTGATGGAAGTATTCCATGTTGCGCACCTTCGGGTCGTCGGACACTCCGACGTCGTGGTGCGGACCGAGGATGACGCACGTGCCCTCGCGCTTGAGAAACTCCTTGAGCGCGGCGATCTCTTCCGGCGCGGCCTCCTGATCCGTCACCATGTGGTCCAGCCCGAAGATCATCAGCGTGTCGGTATCGGCGAGAATTCGCTCGTCGATCGGCAGCTTTTGACCGGCCTGATCGACGCGCTGATACACGGCGACGGGATACCCGGTCACCTCGCCCACCAAGGTTTGGAAGTTTACCAGCGACAGATGGAAGAGCTCGAGCGTTCCGCGATATTCCCTGCAGGAACATCCGGTGCGAATACGGCTCCGTTTCGTACGCCGGCCACGCCACGCGGCGAACCTCGGTCATCGTCGAGAAGCGATTGTCGAGTTCGGTGACGTCGGCGTTCGCCTCCCAGGGATAGCTCCACGTCCAATACACGCTGAAGCGCCGCTTCCCCGGTTCGTATTTTCGCGGAATCTGAAGTTGGTTGTAGGTTCGCCCGACGGCCGCCATGACTGCCTCCTATTGCATCTGATCGAGCATCTCGCCGAGGCTCTTCTTTATCCGCAGCGCCTTCTTGATCTCGTCGGTGCTGACGTACGGGTACTCGCCGTACTCCAAGAAGCTGGGCACGTGGTGATCGCGGACGAACTTGATGAAAGCTGGAATGTTCGTCTTCCAGTCCTCCGGAAAGCCTTCGAGATTCTCGAACGACGTCGACAAGCCGGCTTTGCCGAACAGCGCGACGGCGTCATCCGTGTACTTGTCGAAATCGGTATCGAAAATCCCCTGATACATGAAAGTGCGTCTCGCCGCCGATATCGAACAGCACCCACTTTAGGAAGTGCAGCTTCAGCGCGGCGAGAAAGTTCGGGTCGGCTTTGATCGCCTTCTCGATCGCTGTCGGCGAACGCTCGCATCGCGGGTTCTCGCCCCGGCTTTAGCTTCGCGATGATCGTGAAGCCGTAATTTGCCGGCGTGCGTGGAAAGACCGGGCCGTAGTTGCCCTCTACGCGCTCGAAATACCCCTCTTTGGGGATGGCCATTGCGGCTGGCTTCGACCAGTCGTGTTCGGGCTCGCTCATCTCGTGATTTCTCCTTTTTAGAACGGAGGACGGCAGGCAAACCGCGGCGAGCGTGAGGATAGCGGTCCTACCATGTTGGCCGTCCTCACACTCTTCGCAGCGCTGGCCACCGAGTCCCCGGCGCCGGTTCCGCAGGCGAGCCCGGCACCGGCTGCAAGCAGCGGCCGTCGCGATCCCTGCGGCGGTCCGCAAGAACTGCTTAAGAAATATCTCGCCGCTTCGCCGTGCGTCTTCGTCGCGGGTCAGGCGAGTCTCCAGTCGACCTATGCGACGCACGAGCATTCCGTCCGACGTGGTTCTCGATTTGGGCGAGTCGAGCGAACGCGCGCGAGCGAACCGGTCGGCAATCGCCTATCCGGGAGCCGTCGTCAACGTCGGCATATCCCACAACGCGCAGATAACGATTCTCCCGCCGTCGTTCTCGCGGCTGTCGAGCGCCACGCGCGGAACGCTGGCCGCCGGCGCCACCGACATGCAGTTCTGGTACAAGCAGCTCGTGTACGTCGATTCGGCGCGCGGAATCCTCGGCGGCGTGCTGCTCACCTACGAGGCGCCGACCGGATCGCCGGGGTTGGCAGCGCCCGGCCCCGCCTACACGATCAATCCACTGCTCAACATCGCCACGAATCGCGCGCGATCGATGGGCGTGAGCCTCGCCTTTCCGGTATCGAATTTCGCGACGACCTCATCCGCGGGAACCACGCGCGGCTGGAGTTTCGCGCCGCAGGCCGTTCCCTTTTGGCGCTCGCCCGGCGGCACGCTGCTGGCGCTCGTCGTGTCGCACGACTTTACGACCAACGCCACGCCGCTGCTGCTCAACACCGCGCAGCTCGTCACCCGGCAGTTTCAGATCCAGGCGACGTACGGCGGCGTCAACTCGGTCGTCGACGTCGCGAATCCGCTCGCAGGCGTCGCGCGCGCCCAGGGAACGTCCTATTCACGCACCCTCACGATCGGAGGCAGCTACATGTTTGGAACCAGCGAGCTATGACGGCCCGCGACGTCGACATCCTCGTCATCGGCGCCGGCCCGGCGGGCACGGCGGCGGCGCTGCGCGGCGCCGATCTCGGCGCGACGACCGCGCTGGTGACCCGCGGCGCGTTCGGCGGGATGGCAGCCAACGACGGGCCCATTCCGGTGCGTACGCTCGCGCACGCCGCCCGTCTCGTCCGCGAAGCCCGGCAGCTCGGCCAATACGGCATCTCGACGGGCGACATCGCGCTCGATTATCAAGCACTGCTCGCGCGCGCCCGCGACGTCGTTGCCGAAGCGGCGGCGCACTCGACGCTGCGCCCGCAAATCGATCGCGCCGGCGTGACGGTCTACGAGCACGCGGGTACGGCGCATTTCGTCGACGCGCACACCATCGCCGGCGAACGCTCTCCCTCGTTCCGCGCACGCAAGGTGGTGATCTGCGCCGGCGGCATCAGCCGCGCGCTCGACGTTCCGGGATGGGAGCTGACGGTAACGCCGGGCGACGCGTTCGGCCTGACCGCGGCTCCCAGGTCGGCAATCGTCATCGGTGCCGGCGCGACCGGAGCGCAGGTCGCCTCGATCTTCAACGCGTTCGGCACGCGAATCGAGCTGTTCCAAACCGGGCCGCGCATCATTCCAACCGAAGACGAAGACGTCT
Source organism: Vulcanimicrobiota bacterium (assembly GCA_963711625.1). Lineage (GTDB taxonomy): Bacteria > Vulcanimicrobiota > Vulcanimicrobiia > Vulcanimicrobiales > Vulcanimicrobiaceae > Cybelea. The sequence continues at coordinate 1,930,389 of OY970207.1, read as the reverse complement.
CTCGCGAAGTCGCGGCGGCGTTCCGCGACCACGGCATCGCCGTGCACGAAGACTTCGGCAGCATCGTGCGATTCGAACGCTCCCCTGCGGGCGTTAGGATGATCTTTTGCAAGGACGGCGTCGAAGCGAGCGTCGAGGCCGAGCTGGCGGTTGCGACCGTCGGCTGGGTGGCCGACGTCGCGGGCTTGCAGCTCGCCAACGCCGGCGTCGAGACCAACGAGCGAGGTTCCGTTCGCGTCGACGAGTATCTGCATACCTCCAACGCCGACATCTTCGCGGCGGGCGACATCACCGGGCGAGCGATGCTCGTGCCGCAAGGGGTGCGCGACGGATTCATCGCCGGGAACAACGCCGCCGGTGCAACGGCGCTTCGCGTTCCCGACGACGTCGAGCCCATCGGAAGCTTCACCGATCCGGAGTACGCGAAGGTCGGGTTGACTGAGAACGAGGCGCGCGAGGCGCACGCCGTGATCGTCGCCCGTGCGCTCTACGCCGAAACGACCCGGCCGATCGTCGACGGCCGAACGCGGGGATTTTGCAAGCTCGTCGCCGACCGCGCCGGCCTGCGAATTCTCGGTTGCCACGTCGTCGGCGAGCGAGCGGTCGAGGTCGCGCAGATGGCGGCTATCGCGATGACCGCCGGGATGAAGGTCGACGACCTCGCCCGCATCCCGCTCTCGTTTCCAACCTACGCCAACGTCCTCGGGCGCGCGGCGCTGCGCGCCGTGCGCGAACTCGGAACGAGCGCGCCGTAGGCCTTAGGACGGTGGCGTCGCGGCCGACGGTTTGGGCGGCCCGTTAATCGGTATCAGATCCATCGTAACGGTATCGAGCCGGTACGAACCCGCGCCGACGTAGCTGTTGGGCTGCGCGCAGACGACGCTGTTCTGCGGCCCGTACACGACCACGAGACCCGTGGCGCCGCATTGCGTCTGCGTGAGCTGGTACGTCGTCAGGAACGTCGCTCCGGGCGTGCCGGCTTGCACCTCATACGAGTTATACGTCACGTCGTCGTCCTCGTCGACGATCGCACCGTAGACCAAGGCCGACGTAACGCCGATCGTCATCGCTCCCCAGAATCCGCCGCCCCAATAATAGGGTGCGGGAGCCCACGCCATGCCGCCGTTCCAACCGTAGTATCCGCCGCCGCCATACACCGGATTGTTCACGATGGTGTTTCCGCCACCGCCGTTGACCACGTTGTTGCCTCCGCCGGAACCGCTTCCGTTGCCGGGGCGATTTCCGCCGGCTCCGCCGGGTCCGCCCGGTCCTCCGGGTCCGCCAGGGCCGCCGGGTCTGCCTGGACCACCGGGTCCGCCTGGGCCGCCGGGTTTGCCCGCGCCCCCGACTCCACCGACACCACCGACACCACCGACGCCACCAACGCCGCCAACGCCGCCGGGCCGTTGCGCGATCCCGGGGCGCTGCATCCCGCCGCCTCCGATTCCGCCGCGGGCGAAGTCGGAGCCGCCCAGGTTGAATCCGCCGCCGCGGCCGCCGCTCGCTCCGCGCGATGGCATGCCGCCGCCGCTCATCCCGCGCGACGGCATGCCGCCGCCGCGCATGCCGCCACCACCACCGCGCATGCCGCCGCCGCCGCGTCCTCCGCCGCCGCGCCCGCCACCGCGTTGCGCGTCGGCCGCCGCGCAAACTCCAAATACTAGGATCGTGGCCAATAAAACCGCTAGATACTTCATTGCTTGATCACCTGATCGATTCGGCCGCGAACGGTAAGGAACGTGCCGTTTCTCGTCGTCAACGCAAGCATGATGCTGTGCGCCGGCAGCTTCGCCGACGATCGCGATAGCGGCTCGGCCTGGTCGGCATAGTTCAGATAAATCGTGCCGGTCTTTAAATTGAGAGCGTCACTCTTGCCGTTCTGCACGAGCGCTGCCGACGTCGGCAGGCAAACGATGATCTTGCCTTGATAGGCGCAGGCGGCTCGCGTAACGACGATGGTCCCGTCGCCGTCGTCCGACGTCAAAAAGAGCGAGCCGCTAAAGACCTTGATCGTCACGTCGGCGTAGGTGTTGACGGTCCCATCCTTATGATGGATGTCGATCGTGCCGGTTGCGCTCGCAACCGCGGGTGTCAAAACGCATGCCGTAATGAGCGCGGCTGCGAGCCGGTTGGTCCAGAAGAACATCGCATTCACCTCGTGGCGGGCGCTGTCCGGACGGTGGGGAAAGCAGCCTTCCAGCCCCTCCCCGGCTCGACCTCCGGCTGCTATTCGATGAAGGCTTCCAGCTGGCCGGATTTCACGGCCGCCTTTAAGCGCGCATGGTCGCGCTCGGCGAGATCCGAGTAGGTCTTGGCGAACGCGGCGATCGCCGTATCGAAAGAGTCCTTCTGGCCAAGGTAGCCGCTCATCGTTGCGGCATCGCCGGACTTTGCGTGCGCCCGAGCGAGATTCCAGCCGCAAGCCCGCGCGTACGCGGCGAACATCGCCTCGTCGAACGTTTCGATCTTCGCACCGATCTTCGCGTCCCGGAGCTGGCGCACGTAAAAGTCGCCCGCGGGACCGGTCGTCCATCCCAAGAAAATATCCGACGCCGCTTGCATCAGTCGCTGGCCCACGACGACCCGCTGGCCGTGATGCGAATACTCGCTTTTGCCGGCGTAGGGCTCCAGCACCGATGCGTTGGCCTGTTTGAACTGAAGAAACAGCGGTTCGTCCGTGGACGACATGAGCAGCGCGATCCAACAGCGGGTTCCCACGCTTCCCACCCCGACGACCTTGATGGCCGCGTCCACGAAGCGGTAGCGGTCGAAAAGCACGCGGCGGTCGTGCGGCAGCGTCTCCCGATAATCGCTGAGGATCTTTTCGACCCCCGACGCGAACTCCGGCGTGCGTCCCACGTCGGGATGAAAGATCAGCGGCGGGCTATCGTGGATCCGGATCTCACCGCCGACGGTCTCGGCGAGCTTGGGATAATCGATCTCGGAGGCGCGGCCGGCCATTGCTTTCGCAATCCGTCGTGCGACCCGGATCCCCGTGCTGCGTGAAACGCGCCCGAGAAAATCGTCGGCCCCGATCTTCGCGTACCAGACGGTCAGCGGATCGAGCTTGCTGAACTCGTGAATTCCGCTGCGATAGGCGCGAACGCACGCAACCGTGACGTCGCGGGCGGCACGTTCGGATAGTCCGTTTTCGCGCATCGCGAGTACGAACGACGTGGCCAGACGCTTGACGTCCCATTCCCACGGTGCCGGCAGCGTCTCGTCGAAATCGTTGATGTCGAAGATGATGTTGCGCTCCGGCGTCGCGAAGCCCCCAAAGTTTTTGAGATGGCAGTCGCCGCACGCCTGGACCGAGATACGCGTGGAAGGCGTGTGCGCGAGATCGGCCGCCATCACGCCCGCCGAGCCGCGAAAGAAGGCGAACGGAGACGCGAGCATCCGCCCATACCGAATCGGCACCAAATCGGCCAGGCGGCTCGCATCCGCTGCGCGGAGGATGCCGAGCGGGTCACGCTCGGCGTGCGTCAGGGCGGCGTGTGCCGCGCGGGGGACGCGCTCGCGCAAGGCCCTGCCGGCCACTCTGGAGTCACGCAGCGATCGCTGCTTCACGTTCACATCCACGGCCCGGTTCGTCTTCATGGCGGCGCTAGCCCGAGCCTCTGCGAGTGTCTCGGCGACCGGAGCGCAACCAGCGACAGGGAGACGAGCCCGCAACGTGCGATAACGTCACCGTGGACTTATACCGGGCGGTGGCCACGTGGCCGTTCATCCACGGGTTCCTCTTCGTGACGCTGGCTCTGTTCCCAATCGTCAATCCGCCCGGCATGGCGCCGATTTTCCTGGACTATACGGAGTCCCTCGACGACGCCGTCGCGGTGCGCCTTGCGCGCCGCGTCGCAATCAACGCCTTCATTCTCACGGCCGCGTCGCTGATCGTCGGTCCCCTGGTGCTGAAGTTCTTCGGCCTCAGCCTGCCCGCGGTGCGCGTCGCGGGAGGCCTCGTCCTCGCCGTTGCTGGTTGGCGACTGCTCAGCCAGGGACAGGAAGATTCGAAGCACCGCGCACCGGCCGCCTCTGAGGAAGAGGTGCTCGGTGGCGCGTTCTACCCGCTGACGCTGCCGCTCACGATCGGTCCGGGTTCCATCGCCGTCATGGTGACCGTCGGCAGCAGTTTGCTCGGCGGCACGAGGGCGACGTTGCTCGATGGTCTCGGCGCACTGGTCGGCCTGGCCGCGGTCTCGATCTTGATCTATCTGTGCTACAGCCAAGCCGAGCACGTCTTGCGAAAGCTGGGGCCGACCGGCGTCAACGTACTGCTGCGCCTCTCGGCATTCATCTTGCTCTGCATCGGCGTGCAAATCGCGCTCGAGGGTTTCAGCGCGATTTTTCTGCCGCATAGCTGAGCCCCGATGAGCAGACTCGGAATTGGCTGCTGCGCACTCACCCTGATCTTATCCGCATGCACGTCAGGTACAAGCGGCGTCTCTCCCCTCACGCCGGGCGCGCCGCCGATCGCGCCGGGGAAGCACGCTCGCCAGATCCAACACGTGGTCATCGTCGTTCAGGAAAACCGCTCGGTTGACAATCTATTTCAAGGGTTTCCGGGCGCGAACACGCGCTCGTACGGATTCGACCGGGGCGGCAACAAGATCACGCTCAAGCCCGTTCCGCTCGAGGCGGACTGGGATTTCCATCACGACTCCACGAGTTTCCTCGACGCCTGCGACGGTCAGGGAACGTATCCCGGCACGCACTGCAAAATGGACGGTTTCGACAGAGAGTATTGGTCGTGCGGAAAGTCCGGATACCCGCCGTGCCCGAACGAACACCCACCGTACAGCTACGTGCCGCACAACGAGACCCAGCCGTACTTCTTCATCGGGAAAAACTACATCTTCGCCGACGAGATGTTTCCCTCGAACTTCGATTCGAGCAGCTTCGTCTCTCACCAATACATCATCGCGGCTCAAGCCAGTTCGACGGTCAACTTTCCAATTGGCCCGTGGGGCTGCGAGGGCAGCTCTCGAATTCCAACGGTGACTCGGCAGCGCACGATCGGGAGCGACGTCGACCCATGCTTCAATAACTCGACGCTCGGCGACGAGCTCGACAAGGCGGGCGTCTCGTGGCGGTACTACACGTCCACGGTAACCGGCGGCGGCGGCGTCTGGAGCGCATATCAAGCCATCAAGCACATCTACGACGGCCCCGACTGGCACGCGAACGTCATTACGCCGCAGACGAAATTCTTCAAGGACGTCGCGAACGGCGTGTTGCCGGCCGTGAGCTGGGTAACGCCGCTCTGCCGGAACTCCGATCACGCCGGCTGCCACTCGAACACCGGCCCCGGCTGGGTCGCGTCGCTGGTGAATGCGATCGGCGAGTCGCAGTATTGGGATTCAACCGTTATCTTCATCTTTTGGGACGACTACGGCGGCTGGTACGATCACGCGCCGCCGGGGCTGGTCGACTACGACGGGCTGGGCATTCGAGTTCCACTGTTGATCGTGTCGGCGTACGCTCAGAAAGGGTGCGTGACCCACGTTCACTACGAGCACGGCAGCATCCTGAAGTTCGTCGAAGACCAATGGGGGCTGCCGCGGCTTTCGGCGAGCGACGCGCGCGCCAATCCGATCGCGCGGGCTTGTTTCAGCTTTTCGAAACCGCCCAGGCCGTTTACGAGGATCCCCTCGTTGCGCGACAAGGAATACTTTCTCCGCGAGCCGCCCGACCCGCGGCCACCCGATACGGAGTAGCCGCGGGGTATACTGGAGTCCATGGAACGACGAGTCAACCCCCACAAGGAGCACGAAACTGCCGAAGAGTCGATCGAGCGGGCTGCAGCCGAGGATACGGACGTCTTAACCCTGCTCGAAACCGACGACGCCCTGAAGGCGATTCCCGATGCCGAACCAGTGCGATCGCCGCCGTAGCAGGCATTGCCGTCCGGAGGCGTAAGGTAGGCGGTCCCCCTTACGGGGTGAGAAGCTCGCGATTACCACATTGCGAGCTTTTCTGTTTGCAAGGAGCGGCAGTTGCCTAACAAAAGAATTCTTTCTGGGGGAACGTTCACTCTGGCGGACGACTTGACGGTGACGCGCATGGGATACGGCGCGATGCAGCTGGCCGGCCCGCACGTGTTCGGCCCGCCGCGCGACCGCGACGCAGCCGTGGCCGTGTTACGCGAGGCCATCAATCTTGGTATCACCCACATAGATACGAGCGACTATTACGGCCCGCACATCACCAATCAAACTATCAAGGAAGCCCTGCATCCGTATCCGAGCGATTTGCACATCGTCACGAAGGTCGGGGCGCGCCGCGATGCGCAGGGCGACTGGCTGAAAGCCTTAGCTCCGGACGAGTTGCGTCAAGCCGTGCACGACAACCTCAAGAATCTCGGCCTCGACTCGCTCGACGTGGTGAATCTCCGGGTGGGCGGGCTCAGCAGCGCGGAGCCCGGCTCGATCGCCGAACCGTTCGCCGTGCTCGCGCACATGCAGCAGGAAGGGTTGATCAAACATCTTGGCGTCAGCACGGTCTCGCCGGAACAGATTACCGAGGCCCAGTCCATCGCGCCGGTCGTTTGCGTGCAGAATTTCTACAACATCGCCAACCGAGGCGACGACGGCCTGATCGACTCTCTTGCGGCGCAGGGGATTGCTTACGTCCCGTATTTTCCGCTCGGTGGGTTCACGCCGCTACAGTCCGCGACGCTCGACTCCGTTGCCGCGCGGGTGGGCGCGACGCCGATGGGCATCGCCCTCGCGTGGTTGTTGCAGCGCTCTCCGAATATTCTCCTCATCCCCGGCACGTCGTCGGTCGAGCATCTGCACGAGAACGTGAGCGGCGTCACGCTGAACCTGCCCGGCGACGCGCTCGCCGAGCTCAACCGCATCGCTCCGCCGGCATAGCCCCGGCGATCCAAGGGAGCGCTGCGGGTTTTTCATTTGACAAAGTTCACCGTGAATGGGCCGACGCCACCGACCTGAAAGATCGTCGGTCCCCGCGCCGTCACCCAGTGCCGGACTGTGGCAGGAATGACGATATACGAGCCCGGTCCCAGCGCGGTTGTTTTCGTCGCGTCCATTTTATCACCAGCCCCAAATAACAGGACGCCGCTCAACACGGTGAGACGCTCGGTGTCTGGATGCCAGTGCAACGGTATCGTGTACGCATCGGGTAATTTGAGTCGCAACGTATAAGATGAGGCCGGTCTTTTCGGATCGCCGTCCATCACTGCCACCAGCACGCGGGGAAGCTTCGGCGACGGCATCCATTTGATCGCTTGCGGCGGTATTAGCGTCACGGATTTCGTTGCGCCCGATGATACGTCCGCCCTGACGACACTCGATGCGAAGAGGAATAGAACGAACGCCGAAGGCAGAACGAGTCTCGCTACGTGATTCTTCACTACTTTCCCCTTTAGATTAGAATATCGCCGCATCGACGCGTCGCGTTACTCGCCCGATGCGCGAATCTCGAGAATCCGAAAGCCGCCGGCTTCAATTGAAAGGCCCGCGGCACGCAGTTCTCTTGGTTCTAGGACCCCGCGATCTTCCCAGCCCCGGCGCTCGCTATTGTACGTGCGGCACGTAGCGCGCCGGGGCAAAAGGCCTTCGTCGGTAAATTGAATCGGAGCGTAAATGGTATCCGCGCCGGTGTTGCCGACCAGCAACACGAGCTGGTCATCGCGCCGAAGCGCGACCCCCACGGCGTCCTCGGTGTAGATCCTGACGTCGTCGGAGACGTCCGTCGTATAGATTTCGGTGGGCCACTCGCAGCCAATGGCGCAAGTCGCGTAAACGCGGACGCCCCCCTCCGGTTCGCGAACGAGGAAGTACGAGAACGGTCCGCCGTGGTATGGAACGTCGCGGAGGGCGACCCAGTTCCAGCCTGCGGGCATGAGTGGATCGACTTGCGGTAGTCCCGGCGTCAGCACCAAGCCGCAGACGCCTTCAACCGCCGCCCACAGGAACCGCGGCGGCTCCCAGGGAGAGAGGCGCATGCCGCGGTTCGCCAAACTCTCGCCGTCGAACCATTCGCTGAACTGCCCGGGCACGGTGTTATAGCGCTGCGGATCGACGCCGTAGTGTTCGAACGACGACCGCAAGGCACGAACCATAAAGTCGGGGTGGTATCGGTGCGCCCCGAACGCGTACCACCACGTCAGCCCGGGCCACACTCCGCCCATCAGCCCCGAGTGTGCCGCCGGGTCGAAGCGCGGATCCAGACGGGAAACGGTGCGCAGTCCAGCCGGCGTCCAGAAGTCCGGCGAATTCAGCCGGCTGATGATCCGGAAGGCCGTTTCCTCCGAACACGCGCGCATGATGACGGGAAAGATTTCGTCGCCGGTCACGTCGGTATGAGCCGTCCCGTCCACGTCGATGTTCAGATAGTAGAGCCCGTTCTTCGGGTTGATGAGGTGAGCGTCCATCGCGTCTCGGATCCGCGCCGATGCCGCAGCGAACTCTTTCCCGGCGTCGTCGTGCCTCATCGCATCGGCCAGGTGCGCCGCGGCGCGCAGTGCGGCCACACACTCCGCGTTTATCTCGGTAACGGCGCCGCTGATGTGATAACCACTGACGATATTGCGCCAGCCGGCGATCGACCACACGTCGCCGCGAGGATCGTCGGCCGAGCAAAACACCAGGCCGCGATCGTCCACCTGAGAGATGATATACCGGGCTGCCCGTTCGACCGCCGGATACGTCGTCGCCAGCCAATCCGCGTCGCCGGTCGCGCGGAAATGGTGATTGACCGCCAGCACGTAGAGCGGCGTGTCGTCGTTGATGTTCAGCCCGTCGTCTTCGACGCGACCGCTGACGGCATCGAAGTATTCCGGCAGCTTGCCGTTGGCGTACTGTCGTTGACCGAGATTATCGAGCAGGCGGCGCGAAAACGCCGGCAAGAAATGATCGTTGCCGAACACGAACCAGGCCGCGTCGCGTATCACGACGTTCGGGTACGTTCCCGGATCGTTGGTGAAGGCTTGACCCGTCGGATACGAAGCCATCACCCGCCGCATATTGACCTTGCTCCACAGCGCGCCCTGATTGATCACCGGGTCGGGCGTTAGCACTCGACTTGCACGGAGGATCTCGTCCAGCGATACAACGGTACGCTCCAGCGCGGCGTCTGCGCTCGCAATCCGAGCGTATCGCCGTAAGGCATCCTGCTCGCCGTCGGTATACACCCCAAGGGCGAACCAAAGGCGGCGGCGCTCGGACGGCGCGAGAGCGACGTCCCATTGGAGCCGCCCGATGAGATCGCCCGTTGCCGAAGTATTCGCGTTCAGTGCGTCTTGGTAGGCCGGGTCGTACGACAGCGCGTAGTCGCAGTCTGCGGCGAATCGCGCCGGCGCCTCGGATCCACCAATGATGCGAACCCATTGCGGGCTAGTCGCGTTGTGCGCGACGAGCACGGCAGCGCCGTCGTCGTAGCGGGCGCGGACGTCGGCGGGCGTGCTTCCGCGAAGCATTGCCGAGGCAATAACCCGCAAGTCATGCCGTATCGCGTCGCGATTCTCGAGTTCGATGGCGACGTAAACCAACGGCTCGTCCTCGCCGGGGTCACCTTTCGCAAAAGGCAGAAAGGTCGTTTCGGTGACGTCTATTGCCTCGATGAGTTGAAAACGCACCCGCTGATAGGCTGGATGGATCTCGAACGTCCGCGGCCCCACGGCAAAGAGTCCGGGGAAGAACGGGTCCACGCGCTCCGGCCTGCCCGCGTAGCGCACGTTGACGGTTCCAACAAGCGACTCGCCGATCGAATTGAGAAAGATACGCTCGATCGCACCATCGCCTTTTGTGTGAATCCAGATCGCGCTGTTGCCCAAGCTCGCACCCATCGCCAGCTGCGAACCGGCAATCGTAAAGGACTTCAGGCGAGGCTCGAGCGCAAGCGCTCCCATTCCTGAACCGCTTGCTGCACCTGCGCGTCGTTCGGATACCAATCGGCAAGCCGATGCAACGTCGCGCCATGAAGCTCGAATTCGGCTGCGGTCAGGTTCAACTCCGCGGAGCGGTTGGAGCCGAGATCGTCGCGATTGAGCGCCGCCCGCAACGACTCGATGAGCCGGAGGCTGTCTCGACTCTCGTCGAGGGCTCGACCTAATACGATTTCATCGTCTGGCTGCATGTCAACCGCCTCGTAAAGCAGGGATGGGTCGTTCAATCCGGCCCCGATGGGCCCTGCCGGGCCGGGCGTCAAAGTTAGAAATGCAGCAGCGTAAGGATGCCGATCACCACTTCGACGGCCACGAGCACCACGATGGTCACTTCCAGGAACTCGTCCCGGCGGCTGCGGGCCTGGTCGCTGAAGAACCGGTACATCTCGCCGACGCTGGCGAGCTTGGTATCGATTTGACGCTGCCAGTCCGCAAGACCGAGGCGCCTCGCCGCCGATCGGTAGATGCGCGCGTAGTAGGCATCGCCGACGACTTTCAATGCGTTGGTCGAGCGGTCGGTCAGCTCCAGCACGTCGACGATGAGGTAGCGCAGCGTTGCGGCCTGTTCGGCTTCGTGGCGCCCGCGCAACGAGCGCGGCGGACCCGCGGGCTGCATCTTGTAGATGACGTCCAGCTCCCGGTCCAGGAACGCGTCGTACGTGCGCAGCTCGAGCAGCTGCGAGTTGGCAAACTCTAAGATGTCCTCGATCGCGCGCGCGCTCTCCCGGCGATCGTAGACGAACGCCGTATCCCACTGCACGATGGTGAGATCGTCCTCGTGGTAGGAAAAGCGCATCCGTAAGGCCTCTTCGGTTTCGGTGGCCGACAACGGCTTGCGCTCGCCGAGCAGCAGGCCCGCGAGCGCGCCGGAATGATCGGCCAAGAGCGTTCTGGCGTCGATCTTTTCCCCGAAACGCTCGATCTCGATGATCAGATAATCTTCGATCAAGGCCGCGTGGCGTTCGTCCAAGGCATATCCGTATTCGTCGCAGATTCGCGACACCGTAGATTCGGCAAAGCGCAAGATGCGCTCGTCGCTTCGCGCCTGTTCCGTAAGCGTCGTTAGGTCGTCCCACGTGCCGGCGGCGGCGAAGGTGAATCTCAGTGAAACGACGCCGTAATCGTAGAGTTTCAGACGCGTCGAGCAGCTCAAGCCATCGAACTCAACCCCCGGCAGGCTCGCGACCAGCGGCGGTACCGGAAACTGCAGGTAGGGGGCGGCGTGCGGGCGCAACGGAAGTGCGGCCGGCGCGCGATTGTCCCCGGCGAGCGCACTCATCTTAGCCAAATCGATCGTGTCGGCGACGTCGAACAAGTAGTACACTTGCACGGCGCCGCTAGCGATTTCGAGCATCGCCGCCGCCTTATGACTCTAGCCGGCGCCTTCCTTTAGAGACGCCGCGTTTGAGAGGATGCGCCCGCCCGCTCGCGAATGGCGCGCTTACCGTCACTGATTTTCAGAGGAGGGCGTTATGTCCATATACACCCGTCGCGGTCTTTTTTTGTCGTTAGCTCTCGCCTTGAGCGCCTGCGCGGGTGCGAACCAGACTGGTGCGACGCCTTCCGCAGGCGCCGTGCAAACGGCCGGCACGCAATCGAACGCTAACGGCGTTCTCGTCTTTCAAAAGACCCCGATCCGGCCGGATGCGGCCGCACCGGCGCTGATCATGAACTTCGTCGCGAACGGACCGAACCAAGGCGGCGTGCCGTGCATCAACTGCGTCAACGGCGCATCCAGCGGCGATAACATCGGGCTCACCGGCCCCTCGAGCTATGTCCGCACCAACACCTTCTGGCAGTACGAGATCTCCTTCACCGACGTCAGCTATAAGGGCAAATGCAAGGTCTCGTGGACCATCGTGTCGGGCAACAAAACGATTGATAGCTTTTCGTCGTCGTTCAATCTGACCACCGCGGGCGGCTTTGTCATCTACGCCGTTGCCCGAAGCCGGCCGAAATATTCGGGCCCCGCGACGCTGACCGGCAAGTACGCGTGCGGCAAGAACACCGCATCCGCGCAGGCGCCGCTCTACTTCGAGTAACCGGCTTAGGGGTCGCGACGGCGGGGCGCTCGAAGAGGGTCGCTCGAGGTTACCCACCCTTCGTGGATCAACACATTCTTCGGCGAGTTCGCGACCTTCGCAAGCGGCGCGGCGTCTTTCGATCCGACGCCCGAGCTTCGCACGAGCTGCGCCGCGTGGCGTCGCTGCTTCCCGCGGGATCGCTCGAACGCGAGATCTTCGAGCGCGCCGAGGTAGCGGGAACGCCCTACAAGGCGATCGCCGCCACGCTCAACGTCTCCGAGCGCCACGTCTACCGCATCCGCCGCCGCATGCTCGAGATGATCGAAGCCGCCGAACGCGATCCCGCCACGCGCATTCCGTCGGGCGGCAACTCCGGCCTCGACGTCGCGTGGACGCTGCTACGCTACGGACACGCGCAGCGCGCTTTGGCCACGATCCGCCGCACCGGCGACGGCCCCCTGACCGCACGCGAACGCCTCGACGCGCTCGCGTTGCAGGCAATCGCCGCCTGCGATGCCGGGGACGCGGCGACCAGCCGCGCGACGATCGCCCGGCTCGCCGGCGCGGCGCGGAACGTCGAGGCCGGCGACGCTCAGTACGCCGCCCGCCGCGCCTTCATGACGCGTGCCTACGCCTCGTATTGCCGCGGGCTCTACGAGGAGACGATCGCGCTGTGCGAAGCGGCGCTCCTTCCGCTCTTCGCGCGCCCGGCCGACGCCGGTCGACCCGTGCGACGCGCGCGCCGCGGCGCGCGACGCGATCTTCTTGGGCATGGTGCATCAGGAGGGCGGCTCGCCCGAACGCTCCGTCGAGGTGCTGACGTTCGCCGAGCGGCTGGCGCAAAGAAATGAAACCGTCGTGCCGCTCGGGGACCTCGCGGTCGCCTATCTCCACCGCGCCTTTGCGCTCGCGGCCCTGCCCGGCACGCTCGAAGCGGCCCGTCGCGACGCGAACCGCGCGCTCGCACTCGCCGACCGCCACGCTCTTCCGTTCGAACGCGTGTGGGCGCGCCTCGCATCGGCCGTGCTCTCCGAGTTCGAGGGCGACGCGACCGCGGCGCTGGCCGACGCGCAGCAGGCGCTCGATCTCGGCGGCGCCGTCCTGTCGGGCGATCCGCTCGCGCGCACGCACTTTATTGCCTCGCGCATCGAAGTGTTCGCACATCGCACGGACGAGACGCTCGATCACGTCGCGGAGGTGTTGCCGCTGATCCCGCCCGATTCGCTGCTCGCGACGATCGCGGAGCTGGTCAAGGCGCGCGTGTATTCGGTGCGCCGCGACGACCGTGCCACGTTCGCATCCGCATCGCGTGCGATCGCGCAGTTCGAGCGGCTCCATACCACCACGCACTATCTCGGCGCGGCGTACCTCCGCCGCGCCATGGCCGGCGAGCGGCTCGGGCTCGACGTTCGCTCCGACTCCGAAGCCGCCGTATCGCTGCTCTCGCGCGGCGGCTGGATTCCGGATCGGCGCCAAGCGCTGGCGCTGTGCGCGAGAGTCACCTCGAATCCCCGGCTGCGACGAGTCGCACGCGAACTCTCCGCTCCGACCTGACGCAAACCTGACATCGCGGCGTCCGAGCACGGGAACCCCGCAGACGAAGCAATAGTGTAGCGGCATTCACCCGCTAGACACGTTCTAGCTGCTTCTTCTGAGGTTGATCTGCTATGTATCTCCACGCGCGATTCCTCAGCGTCGCCGTATGCGTTGCTACCCTAGCGTTTGCGGGCTGCACCGCGAGCGGCACCGGACCCACGCCGTCGACCGCATCCTCGCAAGCGGCGAGGGTCGCCGGCCTCACCGGCGCCGACTGGATCCAACGAGACGGCGTGCTCTACCACAAGCCGCACTACATGGCCACGTCGCGAATGGCGAGCGGCACGCACAAGCCCGCCATCCTGCTGACCTATCGCAATGGCCCCGTGCTCGTCAGCCCGAAAATGTATCTCATCTTCTGGGGCTACAAATCGGCCGGCGATCCCGATAAGGTCCAGCCGCTGCTCAAGAAATACGCCAAAGTCGTGGGCGGCAGCCCGCTCAACAACATCTACACCCAGTACTACGAGATCTCCAGCGGCAGCACGATCGCGATCACCAATCCCAAGAAGCAGTTCGGCGGCGCGTGGGACGACAACGGCGCCGCGGTGCCCACGCATCCGACCGACGCGCAGGTCGCCGCGGAAGCGATCCGGGGCGTCGCGCACTTCGGCTACGATCCCAACGGGTCGTACGTCGTGGCGACGCCGCACGGGCACAGCACCACGGGCTTCGGCTCACAGTTCTGCGCGTATCACAGCGCCACGATGGCGAACGGCCAGCTCATCTCCTATACGAATCTGCCCTACATGCCCGACGCCAACGACTGCGGCACCAACGTGATCGCGCCGCCCAACGACGAGAGCGGCACCGACGAAGGCGTCACCGTCGTCGAGGGGCACGAATACGCCGAGTCGGTGACGGATCCCAACCCGCCGTCGGGATGGTACAACGGCCAATACGGCGAGATCGGCGACATCTGCGCGTGGCAGGACATCCGCAACGATCCTTTCGGAAAGAAGTCGTACACCTCGCAGCCGATGTACAGCAACGCGAGCCAGTCCTGCGTGCACTCCTACTGACGCATAGAGCGTGCGGGCGTCCGGCCTGCTCCTTTCCGGGCGCCCGCAAATCCCTCCAACGATACCTTTAGGTTCTCGGCGCTAGCGTAATGGTGGCCGAGGGTGACGGCACCGACGACGGTGGAACGATCGTCGCCGGCGGCGACGGCAGCGGCGACAACGATGGCAGCGCCGAGGTTGACGGCAGCGGTGGGGGCGCCGGTTGAACGGGCCCCGCCGGTGCGACGGCGATCGTTACGAGCGCCAAACCCGCGGCGGCCAAAAAGAGCTTAGTCACGGCTCACCTGCCCACGCGAATGTTCGTGATGTAGTGCCATAAGCCGAACACCTGCAGAATCCATACGACGAGCACGATAACGACGACGGCGTTGAGCAGCGACTTGATCGGCCCGGCCATCGGTATATAGGTGTTGATCAGCCACAAAAGCACTCCAACGACGATCAACACGACAACGATCTCGATCAGCGGCATGCACCGCTTTACCCAAATCGTCCCAGGCTAGCGCCTGGTTGCTTCATCTTGTCCCCAGGCGCGTTTAACCCCGCCGGTGTATTTTGGTTCCGTGAGGCGGACTCTGGCTGCGCTTTTTCTTTTTGCGTTGGCGGCTTGCGGACAACCCGGCACGTCGCTTCCGCTTCCCCCCACATCCGGCGCTCCCGCCGGCTCCGCCGTCTCCGCCGTCCTCGACCGCGATGCCCTCACGGGGCTCCCCAGCGGCAGCACGCCGATCCAGCACATTATCGTCGTGATCCAAGAGAACCGCAGCGTCGACAACCTGTTCAACGGCCTCGCGGGCGCCGACACGGTAAGCTCGGGCCAAAACTCGCGCGGCCAGACGATTCGCCTCAAGCCGGTGTCGCTCGCCGCGCCGTACGACATCTCGCACACGCACGCCGCCTACGAGGCCGAGTATCGCGACGGCAAGATGGACGGGTTCGACCGCGTCGCCACCAAGTGCCAGAAGCTGCGGCAGAACTGTCCGCCGCCGCGCCTTCGCGCCTACGGCTACGTGCCGCACGACGAGATCGGGCCGTACCTCACGCTCGCAGCGCGGTACACGTTCGCCGACGAGATGTTCGAGAGCAACGAAGGGCCGAGCTTCCCGGCGCACCAGTATCTGGTCAGCGGCACGTCGGCCATCAAGAACGGCTCGCCGCTGCTGGCCTCGGAGAACCCGCGCGCTCCGAACAGAAGTCAGACCGGGGGCTGCGACGCGCCGCCCGGCACGCGGGGTCAGCTCATCAGTCCCAACGGCGCCGAAGACACGTACGCCTATCCGTGCTTCGACCGCGTCGCGCTGCCCGACCTCATCGACCAGCACGGTCTCACGTGGCACTACTATCAAGAGCGCAGCGGCCCGGGGCTGTGGAACGGTCTCGACGCGGTCGAGCACATCTGGAACAACCGCGCCGAGTACAAGGCCGACGTCGTCGCGCCGTCGTCGCAGTTCCTGAGCGACGTCGGCAACGGCTACCTGGCGAACGTGACCTGGATCACGCCGTCGGCGAAGGCCTCCGATCACGCCGGCAGCACCAACGGATCGGGCCCGTCGTGGGTTGCCTCGATCGTCGGCGCGGTCGGCTCGCGCTCGTATTGGAACTCGACGGTAATCGTGGTGGTGTGGGACGACTGGGGCGGCTGGTACGATCACGTGGCGCCGCAACACCGTAACTCCTACGAGCTCGGGATGCGCGTGCCGATGCTCGTGATCTCACCGTACGCCAAGCAAGGCTACGTCTCGCACGTCCACTACGAGTTCGGCAGCATCCTGAAGTTCATCGAGGAAACCTTCGCTCTCGGTTCGATGAAGACGACCGACGCGAAAGCCAACGACTTGGGGGACTGCTTCAACTTCGGCGCGCCGCCGCGTCGCTACGAGCCGCTGCAAGCGAAGTACTCGGCGCAGTACTTTCTCTCCCAGCCCCCGACGAACGCCGCGCCCGACGACGACTGATCGAAACCGCGCCGAGAATCGCTCCTAGACACGCACGCGATAGCGCACGTGGACGACTCCGTTGCCGAAACGGCGCGTCTCGAGCAGTTCGAGATTCCGCCGTAAGGCCGGCTCGGAATGCCGGCTTTCCGCCGCCGACGATCACCGGGTTGATAAACAGGTGACATTCGTCCACGAGATCGGCTTCGAGCGCAAGCCCCGCAATCTCGGCCCCGCCGATGTAGATGTCGTGCTCCGATTCCCGCTTGAGCTTCCGGATGGCGTCGGGCTCGAAGTCCCGCTCGACACGCGTGTTGCGTGCCGCAGCGCCCGTCAGCGTTCGTGAAAAGACGATCTTCGGGGCCTTCTGCCAGACCTGTGCGAAGTCGCGGTGTTCGGGTGGATAACTCTCCACCGGCGCATCCCAGTAGGCCATCGTCTCATGGAGTCGCCGCCCGCAGAGAATGGTTCCGATCGGCCGCAACAGCTCGGTGACGAACGCGTGCACTTGATCGGGAATGACCCAATCGAAAGCACCGGTTTCGTCCTCCACGTAACCGTCGAGCGACGTGTTGGTGATGTAGATCAACTTCGACATTGAGTAACTAGACCACGACGGCGATGGCCCCGGCGATCGCCACCGCGTCTTCCAGCAGCGCGGCGGGAATCGGCCCGATCAAGGCGATCGCGCGCCGCCGCGCCGCCAGTCCGCCGAAGGCGCCGATGGCGGCGCCTGCCGCGCCCAGTGCCGCGCCCACCGCCGCCGGGCGACCCGCCGACGCCGTCACCACCCAGCCGCAGAACGCGCCGCTGACGAGACGCGCGCTCAACCCGGCGAAGCCGGTGCGCGGCGGCGCCTTGGGATACAGATCCCCGGCTAGCTCGAGCAGCGCGAACACACCCAGCATATAGGCTAGCGGCGAGCGATGGCGCACCAGCCACAGCACCGCCGGCGCGGTCATCGTCCGCAGGCCGGCGACGAGTCCCAGAAGCAGGGCGGCGGCGTAGGAGTCGGGCAACACGTAGGCGTTCGGAGTTTGAGACTTTCTTCATCCCCGCGTGGCACGTTCGATTCTAGAAAGGTACGGTGTACGATGCGTCTTGACCGTGTAGCTCGCGCAGTCGCCCTTTGCCTGACGGCGGCCGGATTGGCCGCGTGCGGAGCGCCCGGCACGGCGACGCCGCCGGCCCCGCAGACGCAACCGCTCGCGGGGCACCCGTCGTGGTGGCGTGAGGCCCCCGAGACCGCCCGAGCCGGCGTGTACGTGGCCCAGGCCAACGGCTCGTCCGACGGCGTCGTCTTCGGTTACGGACCGCACAACAAGGCGAACAAGGCCCCGAGCTGCTCCATCACGGGACAGACCTTCGGCGAGACGCAGATCGCCGCCGACCCCAAGGGACGTCTCTACCTGCCGAACGTCGCAACCGACGCGATCGCCGTCTACGCGCCGCACTGCGGGGCGCTGCTGCGCACCATCCCCGATCCAAGCGGATCCGACGTCGCCGTCGCCGCCGTCGACGGCAGCCTGTTCGCCGCGGCCGGCGGCACGCACGTCTCGGTGTGCCGAAACGGCACGTGCTCCCGCAAACTCACCGACGACTCGATTTTCCAGATCGAGAGCGTCGCCGTCGACCACCTCGGCAACGTCTGGGCGTCGTACTACAACCAGGGCTTCGCCGTGTCGCTCATCGTGTGGCCCAACGGCTCGATGCCGGGCCGCGTCGTGAAGGGCTACGTCAACGAGAACACGCCCGGCGGCCTCTCGTTCGACATTCACGACAACCTGGTGTCGATCCAGTCGCGCTTCAACCACGTCTACGTCTACGAGTGCGCGGCCGGCGTCGCCAACTGCATCAACACGGGCACGTTCGCGCTGAAGGCCGCGTCGGTCTTCGGCTCGCTCGACGCCAAGAGCACGAACTATCAGGTCACGGATTACGCGAATAACTCCGTCGACGTCTACCGCTATCCGGACTTCACGTACGAGTACAGCTACGACCGCGGCCTGCGCAGCGGCTACAGCGTGGAAGGTATCGTCCAGACCCGCTAGTCGAGGCCGCCGGCGTTACCGGCGGATCTTACCGGTCTCCACCACCTCGAACGCGGTGCTGGGGATGCCTTTGAGCTGGTTCAGGTCGTCGTCGTTCCAACAGCTCGACTCCTTACCGCCCTGACCCTGGAAGTACCAATTCGAACCGTTGTCCGCCACGAACATGCCGTAGGTCTTCATCGCGGTCGCGATGACGTGGGCTTGGCCGTAGAGCCCGGAGATGTCGTACGACGCCTTCATTCGAATGCGCAGGCCCATCGGCGGCAAGTCTTTGTCGCGGCTGTTGCTGGCGTAGTGGGTCGCGGGGTGGATGTAGCCTTCCTGCGTTTCCTTGAACGTCACGCGCAGCGCGTGATCGATCTCGCCGGCCTGCACCTCGTCGCACTTGATCAACGCGGGAATGATGGGCAGGCCCGCGGCGTCGGCCGACGTCCAACCGTCGTGCCGCAGCTTGTTGGAGTCGAGGTGGAACACGGCGCCCGAGCCGGCGCGCCAGCTCGTGCCGCCGTGAATCGGATACGCGTCCCACATCTCGTACAGGTTACAGGCTCCCTGCTGCAGCACCAGGACGTGGCGATCGCCTTTCGAATGGCGGCCGCCTTCGATCTGCGCGTCCGACGGAATCGGATACGGGCCTTTATCGCTCTGCGACTTGTAGTGAAAGTGCACGGGCACTTCCGGCTGCGACTCCGGCACGACGTTGAACGGAATCCCGTAGTCCGGGTTCTCGCCAAAGTCCGGATGCAGGTTGCCCGGCAACGCCCCGATGTAGCCGTCGGAGTTCGGATCCAGCGGGTAGCCGGAAATATCGGTGTTCCACGGGTTGTCGTCGGGAAAGATCTGACAGCCGCCCACGACGGGCGCCGCGGGCCGCATCCGGTGAAAACCGTTCGCGGTGGCGCCGGCCGGGCCGGCCGGTACCGCGTGCCCGCAGGCGCAGAGCACGGATGCCGAGAGAATCAGTGGAAGGATGCGTTGCATGATGGCCTCCTCTCGCTGATCGTGAGCTTCCATCCGCCAGCGAGGGCCCCTCTTCGAACGCGTGCAACCTAAGCCGGATGCTTGCTGCCATTCTCGCCTGCGCCCTCACGATTTTCCCACGCCTCGGCGACTACGTGCCCACGCCGCATCTGCACGGCCCCGGGCTGTTGCTCGACGGCGGCGGCGGCGAGGAGGCGCCGAACTCGTCGCTCGCGTGGCTGCACCGCCGCATCGCCGGCGACACGCCGCGTCGCGCGGGCAACGTCGTGGTGCTGCGCGCCTACGACAACAACTACTACGACAAGCCGTGGTACCGCTACGGCAACTTCGCATCGGTGCAGACGGTGCTCATTCCGACCTGCGCCTCGCGTTCGCAGGTGGATTCCGCCGCCAAGATCGTCGACGGCGCCGACGCCGTCTTCTTCGCCGGCGGCGACCAGGCGAACTACGTGGCGTGGAAAGGTTCGGCGCTCATCGCGGCGGTCAAGCGCGTCTACGCGCGCGGCGGCGTTGTCGGCGGCGGCAGCGCGGGGCTCGCGATCCAAGGCGCCGTGATCTACGACTCGGTGGCCGGCGATCGCCTCAACGTCGAGACGCACACCAAGGACGCGGTCAAGAACCCGCTCGAGAACCGTATCAGCTTCACCACCGGCTTCTTCGCGTGGCCGTCGCTGCAGCGAACGATCACCGACACGCACCTCGTCGTCCGCGACCGCTTCGGCCGCATGATCGTTTTCCTTGCGCGCATCATCGCCGGCCGGGTCATCCCCAACGTTCCACCGATGTACGCGCTGGGCATCGATCAGGCGAGCTCGGTCGTGGTCGACCCCGACGGCACCGCCACCGTGCTCAACGGAGCGGGCGGGCACGGTGCCTATCTCGTGCGCGCCGATGCGCAGCCGAACCTCGTTCCCGGCCAACCCTTCCGCTACACGATCCTCGTCTCGCACGTGCATCGCGACGGCGAGCACTTCGATCTGCTGAACAAGCGCACCAAGGATCCGTGGATCAGCGTGACCGTCGACGGCGCGAAGACGCCGATATACAGCACCAACCCCTACTCGCCGTGAGGTCGGCGGAGCCCTACGACCTGCTCGAGGAGCAGCTGCGCGCGCTGCTCGCGGGCGAGCGTGACTTCGTCGCGAACGCCGGCAACTTCGCGGCATTCGTTCGTCACGAACTTGCCGCCGTCAACTGGGCCGGCTTCTATCTCGCCACGCCGTCGGGCGAGCTCGTTCTCGGGCCGTTTAGCGGCCGGCCCGCGTGCGCGCGCCTGGCGCCGGGGCGCGGCGTCTGCGGCGCGGCCGCAGCACGGCGAACGACGATTGTCGTCGACGATGTGGCGGCCTTCGACGACCACATCGCGTGCGATGCGGCGTCGCGGTCGGAGATCGTGGTGCCGATCGTCGCCGGCGGCGAGCTCGTCGCCGTCTTCGATTGCGACAGCCCCGAGCTCGCACGCTTCTCCGACGCCGACCGCGCCGGCATCGAGCGCCTCGTGACCGCGTTCAGCGAATCGGTGCGCCTGCCGGCGATCTCCGCACGCTGAGCAGCACCCACGCGAAGTTCGCGAGCGCCATCATCCCGATGGTCACGAACGCCGACTCGAAGCCGAAGCGCGCGGCGACCGTGCCGGCCAGCAGCGGGCCTGCGAACATGCCGAGGAACGTCGCGCTCGACGTGATGCCGAACACCGCGCCGCGCCGTTCGAGCGGGAACAGCCGGCCGATCAGCGCGTTGGCCGTCGGCAGCACGCCGCCCAGGAACAGCCCGACTCCGAACCGCAGCGCGATGAAGGCGGCGACCGTCGGCGCGAACGCCTGCGGAATCGTAAACGCGGCGACGCCGATCAGCGACACGAGCAGCACGCGGCGATAGCCGATGCTGTCGCTGCGCTTGCCCAAGAACGGCGACGCGATCAGGTCGGCGAGGCCCGTCACCGCGAAGGCGAGCCCGGCCGCCGTGGCGAGCCACGGCACGTTGCCCGCGAGCGCGCGAACGAACAGCGGCACGATCGGCTGCACGCCGAACGCGACGACCTGCGCCAGCAGCACCACCACGAACATCGGCGCGAGCTGCGGATGCGTCACGATCTCGCGCATCGTCGCGAAGAACGACGGACGTTCCGTGCGCCCTCCCGCCGGCGGCGCGTGCTCGCGCACGCACAGCACGCACACGAGCGCGGCGGCGAGCGCGAAGAACGCGGTCGCGAAAAAGATCTGCCGGTAGTTGTGCAGCGAGTCGGCGAGGAACCCGCCGAACAGCGGGCCGGCGAGGGCGCCGACGAGCTGGCCGGTCGCCATCCACCCGAGTGAGAAGCCGAGGCTCTCCTCGGGAACCTGCGTGGCGACCATCGCGATCGCCGCGGCGGAGAAGCCGCTGAAGACTCCCATCGCGGCGCGCGCGGCAAACAGCTGCCACACGTTGCCGACGATCCCCATCAGCGCGGTGAAGACCGCGACGGCGACGCACGACCGAACGACCATCGCCTTGCGACCCGTGCGATCGGCGAGGCCGCCCCACATCGGCGAGAAAATCGCCGCGGTCAAGAAGTTGGCCGACGCGATGACGCCGGCCCACACCGAAACGGCCGCGATCGGCTTCACGCCGAGCTGAATGATGAAGAGCGGCAGAAACGGGCCGGAGACGGAGAAGGCGAAGGACATCAACGCCTGCACCGTCACCATCAGCCAGAGCGTGCGCCGCCACGACGTTGGCGCCACGCACTGGCTCTACCCTACTGCGGCGCCGGCCCCTCCATCGGATGCATGTCGTGGCCCATCATCCCCATCATGGGGTGCGGAGTGAGGCCCATCAAGAGCAGCGTCCCGGCATCCATCGCGCGGTTGCCCATCCAGCCGTTCATCGGGCCGTGCTTCATGCCGTCGTGGGCGCCGGCCGGCATGTTCTGCTGCATCTGCGCCCGCAGCTGTTCGTGGAGCGCGCGGCTCTGGTTCGCAAACGACGTGTGCGCGGCGATGACGCGCTGCCGCTCGCCGGGCGACAGCATCGCGTCGAGCTGCTTGGCCGCGGCCTGCGGATCGGGGCTGGCTTCGATCGCGAGGTTGCCGATCGCAGCCCCCACGGCCCGGCGATGGACCGGCGTCAGCGCAGAGAGCATCTGCACGCGCATCTGCTGGTGGAGCTGCGCCTCTTGCTGGCCGAACTGCTGGAAGAGCTGTCGCATGGCCTGGTGTTGATCGGTGGTCTGGGCCGGCGCGTTCGCGTCCTGGGCGAGCGCGCCGATCGGCGCGATGCCAAGCGCAAGCGCCAGCGCGAGAATCGTTCTGTTCATTCCGCAATTCTCTACCTGAATCCGTAAGGTTTACTGAGAGGCGCCCGCTAGGCGACCAGGTCGTGCCAGCTCGACGCCGTCACGTTCACGCCGTAGTACCCCGCCGCCGCCCGGATGTTCGCGAACGCCTGCGCGCGCTCGCCCTCGGTTACGCCGCGCACCTCGCCGAAGCGCGCGATCGCGCTGCGGACGTGATCCGCGTCGGTCAGCGGCTCCTTCCGTTCGACCGGGAAGGCGAACGCGCTATCGGGGAGCTTCGCGCGCGCCGCGCCGGTATCGCCAACGGGCTTCCACGTAACGTCCATCGCGCAAGCATACCCGGCCGTCGTGAACGGACTATGGCCGCGACGTGACGATCGCTTGAACGGCTGCCAGCGCCTCGCGCGTCGCCGCCGTCAGCTCGTGCTCCTCGCCCAGCACGCGTTCTCGAATCGCGACCGCGCGCGCCAGCAGCGACGCGGCCTCCGCATAGCGTTCCTGCCGCCGATACACGCTCGCAAGCCCCTCCAGGCTCGTCGCCACGGCCGAGTGATTCGGCCCGAGCGCCTTCTCCCGAATCTCGAGGGCGCGTGCGTGCGCGCGTTCCGCGTCGCCGAGGCGCCCCTGCGCCTCGTGCACCTCGCCCGCGACGTTCAACGTGATCGCGACGTCGGGGTGATCCGCGTCGAGCGTACGCTCCCACAGCGCGAGCGCTCGCGCCAGCAGCCGCTCCGACTCGTCGTACCGGCCCAGGCGATACTCCATCTCAGCGACGTTGTTCAAATAGATCCCGACGTTGGGATGGTCCGGGCCGTGAGCGCGCTCGGTGAGCTCTAGCGCACGTCGCGCTAGCGGCTCGGCCTCGTCGTAGCGTCCCTGCGCGTAGTGCGCGCCCGCCAAATTTCCCAGCGCCCGCGCGACGTTGCTGTGCTCGGGGCCGAGCGCCTTCTCCCAAATCGCGAGGGCACGCGCGATGGCCGCGGCCGCCTCCTCGTAGCGTCCCTGCTCGTAATAAGAGCAGCCGAGGCTGTTCAAACTCACGCCCACGTCGCGATGCTCGGGCCCGAGCGCCTCCTCCACGATCGCCTGCGCGCGCAGATAACATCGGTTGGCGTCGTCGTAGTTGCCCTGCGCGGTGTAAACGATGCCGAGCTCGTTCAAACTCGCCGCAACCTCGGGATGCTCGGCCCCGAAGATCCGCTCGCGCATTGCGAGCGCGCGCGTCTGCAGCGCCTCCGAGGCCGCGTAGTCGGCGCGTTCGCGCAGATAAACCGCGGCCGCCGCGGCCAGCCGCGCGGCCGGCTCGGTCGCGGCGTCGCCCGGCAGACCCTCGAGCGCTGCGCGCGCGTGCGGCACCAGCCGTTCGCACTGCGGCCACGCTTCGAACTCCACGCCGGGCCACGCGGCATCCGCAGCGGCCACGGCCGCCGCGGCCCACGCCGCGCCGTCGCCGGCGCGATCCCGCGCCGCGAGCTGCACGAGCCGATGAATGGCGTACGTGCGCGATTGCTGCGAGAACGCGAGCAGCGAGAGGCGGTCGAGCGCACCCAGCGCGTCGTCCACGCGCGCGTCGTCGCTGGGAAACCCCGGCGGATAGAGTCCCGCATCTTGGCGGAACAGTTCGTCGGGTATGGCGTCGGCCGCGAACTCCGCCGCAAACGACAGCACCGCGGCGGCGCCCGCAGCCTGCTGCTCGGCCTGGGCGATCGCGGCGGTGTAGGTAGCGAAAACCGACTGCGGGTACTCCGCAGTCCGCGGCGCCTCGGAGAGATACCGCCCGATGCGCTCCAGATAGCGCCGCGGCGTCATCATGCGTACGTCGCGCAGCGACGCCGCCGCGTGCGAGAGCGCCAGTGGCAGCGATCCCAATGCGTCGGCGAGCCCTCGCGCATCGTCGTCGGTGAGATCGGCGCGCCCGCTCTCGCGCCGCAGGTACTTCGCGGCGGTCTCGCGCGGCCACGGCGGCAGCGCGATCGCGGTGACGTCCGAGCCCCACGCTGCGTTGCGCGACGTGAGCAGCCCGCGCGCCCCGCTTCGCGGCAGCCACGTGCGAAGGATCCGCTCGTCGTCGAGATTGTCGAAGATCAGCAGCACGGGCTTGGCGAAGCCGTGCAGCACGGAACCTGTGACCTGCTGCGCGGCCGCGCGCCGGTCGGCCAGCTGATCGATACCGCGCACGAACAGCCCACCCAGGCGAAGCAGCGACTCGACGACGGCGTCCTCGGTCTGCGCGTTGAGCCACCACACCACGGCGTAGCGCTCGCGGTTGCGCCACGCGTACTCGCGCGCGAGCGACGACTTGCCCGCGCCGCCCAAGCCGCAGATCGCGGCGACGGCGCCGTCGGCGTCGAGCGCGCCGCCGATGGCGCGCAGTTCGTCGTCGCGGCCGCTGAAGGCCGGAACCGGCCGAATCGCCTCGCCGTCGGTGATGGAGCGCGGCGCGCGCCAATGCGGAGCGGCGGGGGCGGCATCGCGCCGCCCTTCGCGCACGGCGTCGCGAACGATTTCTGCGAGCAGTGCGGGATCGCCACGCACGGGAACGAGATCCCAGTACGCGAGCCCGCTCAAAAGACCCGGCGGCTCGCACTCGGCGACCCGCAGCAAGATCAGCCGGCTTCGTTCGTTGAGCGGATCGCCGGCGATCGCGTTCTGCCACTCCGCCTGGCAATGCGCGCTGCGCAGGTAATCCGGCGAGAGCAGCGCCACGACGCGCGCTCCGTCCGCGAGCGCGGCGTGCATGCGCTCCATGAAGTTCCGGTTGGCGAAATCCCACTGCTGCAGGATGACCGTGTGGCCCGCGGCTTCGAGCGTCGCGCCGATCGCTGCCGCAACGTCGGCGTCGGCGCCGGCTCTGCTGATGAAGAGCGGCTTCAGTCCGGCTCCTTGGCGAGGTCGTCGAGCATCGCGCGCGCCGCGCGTTTGCCCGGAAAGCCGCTCACGCAGCCGCCCGGATGCGCTCCCGATCCGCAGAGATAGAGGTTCGGCACGGGCGTTCGCGTCGCGAAGCGGTTCTCATAGATCTGTCCCGGCAACAGCTCGCCGTGAAAGATGTGGCCGCCGGCGAGTCCGAAGCGCTCCTCGAGATCCGGCGCGGCCACGACCTGGCAATGCTCGATCGCGTTGGGCAGGTTGGGCGCGTAGCGCGCGAGGATGCTCACGATCTTATCCGCGGCCGCGTCGCGGCGCACGCTCGACCAGCCGTCGGGCCGGTCGTAGGGAAAGTACTGTGCGAAGATCGACAGCACGTGCTTGCCGGCCGGGGCCAACGACGGATCCGTGGGCGTCTGCAGGAAGCACTCGATCAGCGGCTCCTCGCTCTCGCCGCCGTTACGGGCGTCGGCATACGCCTTCTCGAGATAATCGATCGACGGCGCCACGTGGATCGTCGCGTGATGGTGGGGCTGCGGATTGCTTCCGGGACGCGCCGTAAAGTTCGGCAGCTCGCCCAACGCGAGGTTCACCTTCAGCGACGGGCCGACCGTCTTCCACGATTCCACTTTCGAGACGAACGGCGCGTCGAGCAGCCAGCGGTCCAGCAGGTCGAGGAACGTCGTGCGCGGATGCGCGTTCGACGCGACGGCGCGCGCGCGCACCACGTGTCCGTCGACCTCGACCCCGCACGCGCGATCGCCTTCGACGATCACCTTCGTGACCGTCGCGTCGGAGAAGATCTCGGCGCCGTAGAGAATCGCCGCCGATGCAAGCGACTTCGACACCCAGCCCATGCCGCCGCGCACGTAGGCCCACGCGCCCTGCACTCCCAGCAGCCGCCCCGCGAGATGATGCGCCAGAACGTAGCCTGTGCCGGGGCCGCGCGGACCGAGGTAGGTGCCGATCAGCCCGTCGTTCACGAGCTCGGCTTGGAGCACCGGCGTCGAGACGTGAGCCTCCACGATGTCGGCGGCCGAGCCGCGCAGCAGCGCCTGCGTGCGGGCGTCGAAGCGGTCGAACCGCGGCTCTTCGTCGGAGAACGAGTCGAACAGCGCGGCGCCGAGCCGGTCGGTGCACTCGACGTAGGCCTCGAACCCGCCGACGTCGCGCGGGTCGAACGCCCCGATCTCGCGCGCGTTGTGGGCGCGGTCGGTGCTCAGCAGCAGCGAACGCCCGTCGAGCAGCGGCGTGAAGGCGTAGGGATCCTTGCGGTAATAGGAGAGCCCGCGCTCGCGCAGGTCGAGCTCTTCGACCAGCCATGGATCGAGGAGACTGCACACGTACGACGCCGTCGAGAGCGTGTAGCCGCGCCACACGTCGGTCTCGCTGACGGCCGCGCCGCCGACTACCGGACGCCGCTCGAAGACGGCGACGGAGTGCCCTGCTTTCGCCAACAGCGCAGCGCACGCCAAGCCGTTGTGGCCGGCGCCGATGATGACGGCGTCGTAAGAGCTCTTAGGGGTTGACGACTCTTGCGCGGTCAGCGATAGGACGGCCGCGAAGCAAAGCAATCCCGGCAGTAGACCGGCTTATCGCCGCGCGGATTGAACGGAACCTCGGCGACGCCCCCGCATTGGCTGCACGTTGCGGTGAACATCTCCCGAGGACGGCCCGTCCGTTCGCCGCCGGCGCCCGCTCCACCACCGTTCGTTCGCATCTGCTTTCGCGCCTGACGGCAATCGGGGCAACGGTTGGGCTTGTTCTGGAAACCCTTTTCTTCGTAAAAACGTTGTTCGCCCGAACTGAAGACGAACTGGCGTCCGCAGTCCACACAGTTGAGCATTTCATCTACGTACACGGAACGAGAAACTCCTTAGACTCTGCCGGGGTAGGGTGACAGCAGCACCGTGACCCGATTTTGCGACCTGAGCCGGGCCGGTCCCTGCCGAAGGAGCTACCGTGGCCGAGACGATTCCGGACGTGATCGAGCCCGCCTCGCTCGCCGACTATTTCGAGGTGATGACGCGAGCCGTTTTCCAGGCCGGCGTGAGCTGGAAGCAGATCGCTGCGCCGTGGGACGCCTACCGTAACGCGTTCGCGAACTTCGACCCGGCCCTCGTCGCGGCGTACGACGACGTCGACGTCGAGCGGGTGCTCGCGACGCCCGGCATCCTGCGCATGCCGCGCAAGATTCGCGCGACGATCGCCAATGCGAAGGAGCTCCTGCACGTCGACCGCGATCGCGGCGGCATCGCGGCCTACGTCGCGTCGTTCGCGTCGTATCCCGAGCTCGCGAAGGATCTCAAGCGGCGCTTCGCGCTGATGGGCGACATGAACGTCTGGTACTTCCTCTTCCGCACGGGGCGCCCGGTGCCGCGGTTCGAGCAGTGGGTGGCGACGATTCGCGGCGAGCATCCGCGAATGCGCGAGATGGTCGAGCGGGCGCGCGCCGCGGGACGTTCGCCCGAGGTTTAGGGCGACGCCGACGGCGACGGACGCGGCGCCGGACGGATCAGATACAAGCCCAGGCTCGGCGCGTAGTTGAGCTCCGGCACCAGCACGCCGCCGTAGCCCTTCTGCGACAGCTCGTCGTCCGACGTCGCGGCGACTCGCCCGCAGACCAAGAGCGCCGGAATCACGGTGGGATCGCCCGGCTCGAGCTCGTACCACGTGCCCGCCTTGGCCGCGTGCGGTGTGATCGTCCAGCTCGGCGTCGCGGCGTTGCGTTGCGAAATGCGCTCGCAGCTCGCCGAGCGACTGCGTCGCGAGGTTCTGCACGGAGCCCGTGCACGACGTCGAGGTTCGCACCTCGAACGCGTCCTTCGGCGCCGCCGTCGGCAGCTTGTAGACGCGAAACATCTCTTGCCCCGCCTGCGGCTGGCGCGCCACGAAATACAGCCCGACCGCCGGCATGAAGTTCACCTGCGGCACGAAGAACAGCGGGCTCGACGACGCGTAGAGCTTGCGCTGCGTCACGTCGTCGGCGCGCGCGATGTGCAGCGTCAGGCAGCCGGCGAGCGCGCGCAGCCTGCCCGTGCCCTTCGGCGTGATCGCGAGCGCGTAGGTCGTGCCGAGGCCGTGATACGTCACGGTCGCGTCGGACAGCGCCGGCGCCGCCATCGTCGCGGGATAGCCCGCCGCCGTGCGCGCGGCCTCGATCTGCGCGACGAACGCCTTGCAGCTCGTCGGCGAGCGGCCTGCGCCTTCGCCGCGTTGTCGGCGCTGCACGCCGCCGCGTTGGCGCCCACCGCGAACGGATCGGCGGGCGGCGTCTGCGGCAGCGGCGAGAAGAGCGATCCGAAGCCGCGTCCGCCGCCACCGACCCGGTCCGCCGCCGCCACCGGGGCCGCCGCCCGGACCGCCGAAGCCGCCGCCGCCGCCGCCACCGCCACCGCCGCCGCGCGGACGAAACGCCGTGGCGGTTTGCGACGACGACGCCCTGTCCGAAGCGTCACGGAGTAGGTGATCGAATACGTGCGCGGCGAGAGCGGACGCGCGATGTTCGGAATCAGGTAACCGCCGGCCGTGGTGAACGGCACGGCGTTGGCCGGGCTCGCGAAGACGCCGCCGTAGGTGTTCGTGATGTTGCTCGCCGCGAACGTCAGCGTTCCGCGCGTGAGCTGCGCGGTGACGCCCGCATCGTAGGTCGTATACGCCGGCAGATTGTTGGGATTGTTCGAGCTCGACGTGCTGCGCGTCGGCGAGCCACTCGAACATCGAGTGCGGCGCCTTGTAGTCGAGCACGATCCCCGCCTTCTGCAGCGGGACGTTGGGCAGCTGCTGGCCCGGAATCGTGATCGACCACGGGTTGTCGAAGATGTAGCTGCTCGAGTTGGCCTGCGCGCCGGTGAGGTTGTAGTACGGCTGAACGACGAGATTCCCGACCGTCAGGTAGCCGGTGATCTCGGCGCCTTGGTAGAGCCGCTGCACGCCCGATACCGGCGTCGTGAAAGTAGAGCTGCTGCGCGCTAGAACGGCGTGCCCGGCGGCGTGTTGCAGCCCGCCGGCGAGTTGTAGACCTGCGCGACCTGCGTCGAGGTAGCCCGCGGGAAGCTCGCCGAGTCCGTTGAGCACCGACGCCGTTGACGTACACCGGCAGCAGCACGCCGTTCTGCACCTGGCGGTAGAGCGTCAGCGAGACGTTGCCGCCGTGCAGCTGGTGCGTGTAGCCGACGCGCACCGAGTTCGACGAGCTGTTCTGCGGCTCTTGGCCCGGCGCGTTGCCGTACGCCACCTTGCCGTCGCAGTCGAAGCGCAGCGACGCCGGGTCGCTGAGAATCTTGCGAGCGTCCCTGCGTCGCGGCGGCGCCGCCGAGCGCGAACGACGCGCTGTAGGTGTCGTGCGCTCGTCGGCCGCCACGTCGCGCCGACGCTCGCGAGCTCCGACAGGCCGGCTGTTGCCGGTCGCCGTGCTCACGCCCGCCGACGTGGTCAGCGTGAGCTTGTCGCTGGAATGGATCGTATCGGTCGCCTGCAGCACGTTGTACTGCGTGGTCTCCGAGCCGTTGTAGAACTGCGCCACCAGCGGGGTCAGCGGCGTGGTCGAGAACTGCGACGACGTGCCGTAGGCCTGAATCGAGATCGTGTGGCGCTCCTTGGCCGGCAGCGTGGCGTTGACCGAGTAGCCCGTCGAGCGCGTGTCGCTCGAGAACCCGCTCGGCGACGGCACGCCGTTCGACGAAGCGATCGAGCTGGTCCAGCACGTTGCTCGCGTCCATCGAGAAGATCGAGGCCTGCAGCTGCGTCGCGCCGAGCAGCGCGTTGTCGGTGAGCGAGTACAGCTGCACGTTGCTGGCGTTGGTGTTGCTCGGCCCGTAGCCGCACGGCAGCGTGGTCGGCGGGTCGCCGTTGTAGCGCAGGCAGACGATGTTGGTGTTGCGCGTCGAGTTCAGGAACAGGCCGCTGAGCGAGTTCGAGTCGCCGAACTCGTAGCGCGCGGTGAGCAGGTTGCCGAAGATCGTGCTGTCGCCGTCGTGCACGTAGTCCAGGCCGCTCGCGTCGAGGTACAGGTCGCCGTCGACGAGGCTCGGGTAGAGGCGGTTGACGGTCTGCACCGCGATGCCGAGCTTGCCGACCGAGCCGGTTTCGGCCACCGAGTAGTTGTAGCGCCCGTTGCTGCCGACCGAGAGCTGCATCGCGGTGTTCCAGCTGAGCGTCGGCTGCAGCGTGCTGAAGTTCACCGAGCCGCCGAGGCCGCCGAGCGACGCGCCCTGTGCGAACCGACGCGCCTTGAAAGAGATCGGTCGCGAAGCCGCCCAGGTTCCCGGCCGAGCCGGGCGCGTTGAGCGGAATGCCGTCGAGCGTGAGCTGCGTCTGCGACGGGTCGTGCCCCTCCAGCGAGATCGTCTGCGTGGCGTCGCTGTCGTCGCTCGACGTGGAGACGCTGACGCCGGAGAGCTTGTTCAGCGCGTCGGCGAGATCGTCGGAGAGCCGGCGCTGCGGCGAGTTCGCGTCGATGCTGCTGCTCGAGATCGTCGCCGACGCCTTGGCGGTGACCTGGCCGATCACTTTGAGGCCGCCCGTATCCATCGCGAGCGCGAAGTTGACGGTCACGACGCGGCCGTCGAGCACTTCGAACGAGGCCGAGGTCAGGCGCGTGTAGCCGCGCTTGACGATGCGCGCGCGATAGATGCCGTCGGGCACGTCGGTGAACGTGACCTTGCCGTTCTTGCCGGTGAGCTCCGACGTGATGACCGGGCCGTCGAGCAGGACGCGGGCGAGCTCGAGCGGCTGCTTGGTCGACGCGTCGACGACGACGATGTCGATCTCGCCGGAGTCGGATTGGGCGACGGCACACGGCGTTAACGCCGCGAGCAACACGAGCAGAGAAACCGCGGCGGCAGCGCTGCGTCGGCCCAACATGCGGGTTGATTATAGGGGAACGCCTGCTCCCGAGGCCTGAAGCGGGGCTGTGAAGAATCGGCTAAAGCGTGATGGTAACGGCGGTTCCGTGGCCCGGCGCGCTGTCGATGGCGATGTCGCCGCCGGCGCGCTCGACGGCGCGCTTGGCGATCGCCAAGCCCAAGCCCGTTGCCGGCGATCTCGCCGCGCTGGTCGCCGCGGTAGAAGCGTTCGAAGGCGTGCACGCGCTCCGACTCCGACATCCCGGGCCCTTCGTCGCGCACGGTGATGATCGAGTGGCCGTTGTTGCGCGTCGCGCGCAGATGGATCGGCGCGTCGGGAGCGTACTTCAGCGCGTTTTCGATGACGTTCCAGACCGCTTCGCCCAGCTCGCCGCGATCGGCGTGCGACCGTTTCGACGCCGTCGACGCTGTAGTCGATGACGCGGCGATCGTCGAGGCGCCGCGCCGCCTCGACCTGACTCGCGCAGCAGCTCGGCGACGTCGACGTCTTCGACGCTGCGGCGGCGCCTCGGAATCGAGCCGTGCCAGCCGCATCAGCCGGTCGATCAGCCCGCGCATGTGCTCTTTCTCGATCGACATCGTGCGCGAGGATCTGGCGCGCGATACGCGGCTCTTCGATCGCGCCGCGGCGCAGCACGTCGATGTAGCCGGCGATCACGGTCAGCGGCGTGCGCAACTCGTGCGAGGCGTCGGCGGCAAACTGACGCATGCGCTCTTCGGCATGCCGGCGGTGGTCCATGGCGGTGGCGACGCTGGCGGCCGCGTCGTTAAAGGCCGCCGTCAGCGAGGCGACCTCGTCGCCGCCGGGCATCACGAAGCGGCGCTGCGTGTAATCGCCGTCGGCGAGGGCGCGCAGCGAGTTGCTGACCTCGTTGATCGGCCGCAGCGCTTGCTGCGCGAAGAGCCGGCCGACGAACCACGAGAGCACGATCGCAGCGACGGCGATCGTCAACACGATGCGCCAATATGGAACGAGCGACACGAGCAGCAGCGGGAACGACGGCTCGAATCCGACGTAGCCGCCCTCGACGTAGGTGAGCGAGAGGGGCTCGAGACGCGTGGGATCCGGCGGCATCGGCGGAAACGGCCCGCGATTGTGACACGACGGCGAGCCGTGTCGTGGGATCGCAGCGGTAGGGCGGGATGAAGTGCTGCATGCCGCCCGCGGCCAGCACGCCGGCCAGCGACCTTCGGCCGCAGCGTCTTATCGCCGGCCAGGTAGCGGCCTTTCAGGTCGTAGACGGTCACGCGCAAGCCGATGCCGCTCAGCGAGTTGACGATTTCGGGAGCGGCCTTGCGCCAGCGTCATGCCCTCGCGCCGGTACTGATCGACGAGAATGCGCGCCTCTTCGTGCTTGGCCATCATCGACGTCGCCCGAGAACCGCCACAGCTCGAAGACCAGCGCGATCGACGACGCGAGGATGACGATGAGGACCGTAACGCCCAACAGCACCGCGTAGAGAGCGGAGAGCCGCGACGCGAGCTTCACGAGAGGAGCCTCAGCTACTGCGAGAGGCCGTAACCGACGCCGCGAACCGTGCGAATGAACGAGCCGGCTCGCCGGGTCGGTCGATCTTCGCGCGCAGATACGAGATGTACGTCTCGACGATGTTCGGGCCGCCCTCGAAGTCGTGACCCCACACGATCTCGAGCAGATGGTCCTTGCTAAAGACGCGCCGCGGCTCGCGCATGAAGACTTCGAGCAGATCGAACTCGCGCTGCGTGAACTCGAGCGATATCTTTTCCGCGCCACGCTTCGCGCGTGCCGGGATTGATCGAGATGTCGCGCCAGCGCAGCACGTTCTCCTCGATGAGCTGCGGCCGGCGCAGCTTGGCCTGCAGGCGCGCGATCAGCTCTTCGAAGACGAACGGCTTGACGAGATAGTCGTCGGCGCCGGAGCTCAGCGACCGGACCTTGTCTTCGGTCCCGCCCTTGGCCGTGAGCATCAGGATCGGCGCCTGCGTGATTTCGCGCAGCCGCGGCAGCAGCGTGACACCGTCGATCTTCGGCATCATGATGTCGAGGACGATGAGTTCCGGATCGAAGACCTTGACGAGCTCGAGGGCGGCCAGGCCGT
Source organism: Vulcanimicrobiota bacterium (assembly GCA_963711625.1). GTDB lineage: Bacteria > Vulcanimicrobiota > Vulcanimicrobiia > Vulcanimicrobiales > Vulcanimicrobiaceae > Cybelea. The sequence continues at coordinate 1,896,783 of OY970207.1, read as the reverse complement.
CAGTGGCCGTCCGAACCTCGTAGCCCTCGCGGGAAAGACCCAGTTCTAACATCTCCCGCACCATGCGATCGTCGTCGATGACCGCAACGCGGGCGTTGGGCATAATGTACATTTCTACGCTGCATCGTGCGTTCTCACCCTTGGAGTCACCTGAACGCGGCCGGCCGACGCCACCGCTCGACCCGCTGACCGGAGACGAGCGCGGCCTGGCCGATGGCCGCGAGAGGGTGCGTCACGACCTGAAGGCCACGCGCCTCCAGAGCCTCCGCCGACGCCTGGTCCAGCGTCCAGTGGGCGAAGAGATGGACCTCGGCGGTGCCGGTCGCCTCGGCAAGCGTGGCGATGACGTCGGCCAGGGTGCACTCCCGCCGCGCCAGGAGCGCGCCGCACGACCTCGGACCGGAAGCGCGCCGCGCTCCAGCCTCGGGCTACCAACAGAAGCCGAGAGACCTCGGCGGGCTGGGTCGCCTCGAAATCAATGACGGCCGCCTCGACCCGTTGCGCCAGGCCGCCCTCGACCTGGGCGTGGAGGGTCGCGCCCGAGATCGACGCGTCCGGCCCGGCCGTCAGGATCGCTCCGGCCCCAATGAGGTACTCGTCCATAGTGCCACTTTGCTATGGACGAGTGCCAACTGGGTGGCGCACAGCATCAAGTGCGCCGAGAGGAATGGCGCCTTTCTCGGTGTTCCTAGAACGGGTCGGGCGGAACGATGGCCAGGCCGATGATAAAAGCAACGATCAACGTGAGCATCTGGGCCTCCTCATATTAGTAACAACACGCCCCATTTTGCTAAGCCCACTTTCTGAATCCTTTTGGGCCCGCAATGCGGCCACTCCCTTAGATCAAGCCGCGCTCTCGAGCAACCTTAATTGCGCTCCGACTCCCGCGGCAGTTCAGCTTTTCAATTGTGTTCGTGATATGAACGCGCACTGTGTTTACGCTGCGCGACGTCTCCTCCGCAATCTCTTTCGGCACGCGTCCATCCGCGAGTAATCGTAAAATCTCCAACTCAGAGGTCGTCAAACGCCCGTATGCTATGACCTGTCCCTTACTTCGGTTGAGCTGCGTATGGGCAGATCTAAGAATTAACGCGACATCCCCATAACCATCGTTCATAAGATTGGCAATTGATTTCGCTGTTTCCACGCCGCTTGGGGCCGGTCCATCGCCTAGGCTTCTCAATATTCTCTTGCCGATGTCTATGACCGCCCTCTCTACTGGATCATCGCTTTTCAAGCGGCGTATGGCTCGTTCCGCGTGGTCATGCCGCCCATTTGCATGTTCCGCTAAAATGCAAAATACGCGGCTAATCATCAGGGACCGTAAATCAAAACGGACTGACACCTTTAAGGCTCGGATCCTACCGATCACCTCGACAACTACAACCGAAGAAGCATCGCCGCGATTGTCTAGTGCGAGAAAGAGCGCCAGCTGAGCGCCGCACGCAATCGAGTCGATCCCGGGCAGCATCTCATTCCAACGCGATGACATCAGTGGATGTGCTTCCGCGAACTGCCCACTCCAGGCGAGTCTAACGGCTCTGAATATGGTGACGTAGCGGACGACGAGTGCATCCTTGTGATTTGCCAGCAACCTCCGCTCAATGGCAATACTCGCTTCGCTTTCGCCCCGCCTCATATGTCCGCTTAGCATCTGAAGAAGCGCCGTCCGCAGTGCTCCGGAGTCTCCAGCCTTTATAGCAGCATCGGCCGCGAGTTGAGCGAATCGGAGCTGGAGAGCGACATCGTCGTCGTGGTGCAGCGAAAGGTTGGCGAGCGCCGCGTGTATCCTGCTTGCTAGGCCGAACAGATGGAGATCCGTCGCCGTCTCCGCCGCTTGCGTGAGCCTCGCAAACGCTCCCTGAACGTCTGCTCCATGGCGAGCGGCGATCCCGAGATGATAGAGCACCTTTGCTCGCGTGACATCGCACGCAACCAGTGGCAGAAGGTCCTCGACTGCGGCGGTCGACTCCGCGAGAGTTGATATATCTCCTCTCATCGCTCGCTCAGCTGCACTCAGCGCCAGCGCGCCGGCGCGATATCCAGGTTCTTGTTTCGCATCGCCAAAAACTGGATCGAGTATGTCAGTAACATCACCACCTTGGTTCGCCAGGAGCGCTGCTAGACGCAGACTGGTCGTAGCCACCAAGTCCCGGTCGCTGCCGGCGCGGGCGAGGGCACGGCGGAATAACGATTCGGCGCGAGCGAACTTGCCTGCGATCGCGTGAAGGGCGCCTTGCAAGGCGAGCGCGGTGGCGTTTTCGTGGCGAGTCGTCTCGTCGAGTGCTGCAATGGCTCGGGCGACGACGTCGCTGCGTGCCCGTTCGATCAGTTCGAAGCCGTGGCGTTCGAGCAACCGCACCACATTGGCCGTTGATCCGCCGGCAGCGTACGCACCGATGGCGTGCTCGGCGTCACCGATTTCCTCTAAGGCGCGCGCGGCCCGTTCCGACACCGCCTGCTGCGAGCGCCGGCCGCTCAGCGCGCTCTGGCGACGAAGGAAGTCGCGAAACAGGTCGTGGCAATGATAGACGCCCGGCGAGTCCTCGTGGATGAACGCCGTCCTCTCGCGAAGCCGTTCCACGATCGGAAGCGCACGATCTAAGCCGGCTCGTTCGAGCACGGCAACGTCAATCGCCGGCAGTGCCATCGCCAACTCCAGCAGCTCGCGCTCGTCGTCATCGAGCTCCGCATACACCTGCTCGGCCAGCAAGCGGTAAATCATCTCCCGCGTGAGTGCCGAAACGTTGCGCAGTTCCTCCGACCGCATAGACGTGCGCAAGGCGAAGCTCATCGCCGCGGGCCAGCCCTCGGTCAGCGCGAGGAGCTCTTCGAGTTCTCCCTCACCTAAAACGCAGTGGAGCGTCCGCGCCGCCTCGCGAGCCTCGTCCAGCGTAAACCTCAGGTCCTGTTCGCCGATCGGAAGGTCGGCGTCCCGATACGCCAGCCACGTTCCCACCGGCAGCCCCGTCGTCGAGCGCGACGCCAGAATCCAACGCACCCGGCCCTTCGAGCTCTCGATGAGCGCGGCGAGGAATTTCGCGACCTCGGCATCGGCCACGTGAAAGTCGTCGATGGCGATCGTGCCCGAATACGACTCGAGATGCGCGTCCATCCAGCGTGCCAGCTCCGCCGCACGCTTGGGCGACGACGTGTTGCGCTCGTAGGCACCCGCCAGGGCCGTGATCGCGTGCGGCGCGATCGCGCGCAGCGCCTCCGCGAAGCCGCGCAGGAAGCCCAGCAGTTCCGCGTGTTCGGCGCGCAACGCAAAGCGCACGGGCGCGCCGGTCGCTGACGCTAGATATTGTCGTAGCACGAGTGACTTGCCGTAGCCGGCGGGAGCGACGATCAGCGCAACCGGATACTCCGCCGCGGCTCGCAATCGTTCGATGAGGCGCGGCCGTTCGACCGGCGCGAAGACGCCGGCTTCTCCGCGGTCGTCACTCGCGAGCACGCGTACCATCGAAGCTCGTTCTAAGGCCGCTTCGGCGTCGCCTGTTGGCGAAATGGCCCCGGATCGGGCACGTCACCCTTGCCGATCAGCGCGCTCAAGAAGTGCGCGACAAGCGCACCCTCCCACTGCAAGCGCGGTGCGAGCCAGGCGTGCTGCGCGGAGCACGTAATCTCTCCCAGCTCGAGCACGAGGCTCCCGTTGCGCGCATCGACCTGACGATACGCGTAATAATTTCGCAATCCGACTGGTAAAGTTGTCCGGTTGAAATCCGAACGGCCAGTAGCGCCCGTACAGCGCGCGCCACGCGTCGGCGGCGGCCGCGTCGCTCTTGGCCCCATAGCCGATCGACGCGCTACTCTTGCAGGGCGGGCTCGAGCCGTCGAAGTGCAAGAACACGGCCGCCCCGACCCGGTACGTTCCCTCGAAATCGGCCGGCAGGCGCGCGACCTTCAGCCCGCGGTCACGCAGAATCCGTGCCGCGGCATCGGCCACCACGGGCGTCCACGCCCGCTCGCCGCTCGCGCCGAGATTACAGTGGTGCTGCGGAAAGTGTGCGCAGCTCGCCGGCCGTCCCTCGTGGCCGGCCGAGATCGCAACGTCGTAGGTGAGGACGGCCAATAGCAGCGCGTGCATCGCTCACCAGCCGCCCGACGCTCCCCCGCCGCCGAAGTCGCCGCCACCGGCCGAGAAGCCGCTGTCGAAGCCGCCGCCATCGCCGCCGCTACCGAACGACGACATGCCGCCCGCAGAATCCGCTGCTGCCCCAAAACCACCACCGCTTCATGTCGGCCTTCGCCTTCGTCGAGCCCTCGCGCAGCACGAGATACCCGTAGCGGATGCTGCCCAACACCTGCATGACGATGAGGAAAACGATGAATGCCATGAACAGGCCGAAGATGGCGAAGAGCGCGACTGCGATTCCGCCGCCGACGCTCGAACCCGATTCCGACGACGCCGACGGCGGCGGCGTGACGCCGGAATACGATGGCGTGATCGTCTTCAGCATTGCGGCGACGCCGCTCGACACGGCGCCGTCGACGTCGTTCGAGCGCATGCGCGGCCGTATGACGTCGTTGATGATCCGGCTGGAATCCGCGTCGGTCAGCGAGCTTTCCAGACCGTAGCCAACCTCGATGCGAAGCTTGTGGTCCTTCATGAAGACGAACAGAATCGCGCCGTCGTCGTGGCCCTTCCGGCCGATTCTCCACGCGTGGGCTGTCTCGGTGGTGAAGGTCTCCAGCGGCACGTCGCCCGTCGTCTGCCCGATCCAAACCACGATCTGATGGCCGGTCGCCTTTTCGTAGGTCTGCAGCTCGTTCTCGATCGAGGCCTGCGTCGCGCTCGAGAGCGCGCCGGCGGTGTCGACCACGTGATGGTCGGGCGTGGGCGGCACCGTGAAACCGGCCGCGCCGAGCGCCGGGGCCGCCCAAACGAATGCCAGCAGCGTAACCGCCGCGACTCTCAGGCGCGCGTTCACGAGGTTGAATCCGTGCCGGCGCCGGCCGCGAAGTGCGCGCGCAGCGCCTCGCCGATGCGGCCGACCGCGTAGACGATGCCGTCGACGACGTCGCCGCGCGCAAAGTACGGCCGGCTCTTTTCGACGACGTCGTTCCAGAACGCGTCGCCCACGCGCTGGTGCAACGCACGGTCGCCGATCACCGCAAAGCTGCGCGCCTTGGGCGCCACCAGAACGAGCGCCGCGTTGGCCTCGTCGTGCCGGTGCAAACCGATCCGCCCGAACTCCCAGGCGGCGCGCTCGCAGCGCGTCGACCGACGCATCGGGAACCACGCGCACGGCGATCCGCCCCGTCGTGCCGTCTTCCGCCGCGGCGATGGCGCGCGCGATGCCGTCCTGCTCCGCTCGCGTCACGGGCTGAAGTTGACCGTCGGGGCTTTCTCGGCGCCGGGCGACGACTGGAAGTACGGCTTCTCGTTGAACCGGCTGCCGAAGAGACCCGCGATCATCACCGTCGGAAACGTGTCGCGCTTGGTGTTGAATGCGCGCGCCACGTCGTTGTATTTCTTGCGCTCGAACGCGATCCGGTTTTCCGAGCCCTCGAGCTGCGCCTGGAGCGTTTGGAAATTCTCCGTCGCCTTGAGCTGCGGATAGTTCTCCACGACCGCCAGCAGCCGCGACAGCGCCGAACCCAGCTGGTCTTGTGCCGCTGCGTACTTTGCGAAGTCTTGCGGGTTGTTGACGGCATTCGAAACGGCCGCGGGCGAAATCTGACCGACGCTGGCGCGGGCCTTCGCCACGGCCTCGTATGTGCTCGATTCGAAGTTGGCCGCGCCCTTGACGGTCGCGACCAAGTTCGGGATTAAGTCGGCCCGGCGCTGGTAGACGTTCTGCACCTGCCCCCATTGGGCGTCCACGGATTGCCCCAGCGTCACCAGCGAGTTATAGGTGCCGGCGACCCAAAAACCGACGATCGCCACGATCGCAATAACGACGATCGGGCCGACATACGAAGGACGTTGTTGCATAGCGTGGCTAACATGCGCCGCAATGCGGCCTGCCCCTCCCTCGGGCCTTCTTTTGCTGCGAGTGCTTCTCGCCGCGCTTCCCATCGCGGCCTTTACCGTTGCGATCCCGTTCGTCAACCGCATCGAACCGCGGCTCTTCGGAGCGCCGTTCCTACTGGTCTGGGTCCTCGCGTGGATCGTGTTGACGCCGGCCTGTCTGTGGACCATCGCGCGCTTGGAACGCCGCTCGTGAGCGCTGCGGTCGTCGCCCTCTCGATCGTCGGCGTCATCGTCGCCGGAACGATCGGGCTCGCGCTCTACGGGGTGCGGCGCATCAAGATGGATCCGGCGCAGTTTATCGTCGGAGGACGATCGTTCGGCACCATCTTCCTATGGGTGCTGCTGGCCGGTGAGATCTATACCACGTTCACGTTCCTCGGCGTCGCCGGATTATCGTACTCGCAAGGCGCCGTTGCGTTCTACATCCCGGCATTCGGCACGTGCGCCTACGTCATCGGCTATTTTCTCACGCCGGCCATCTGGCGGGTCGGCAAGGATCGCGGGCTGCTCACCTCGGCGGACTTTTTCGCGACGCGCTACGACAGCCGCGCGCTGGGCGTGTCGGTCGCCGTCCTTCAGTTTCTCATGATCATCCCCTACGTCGCGCTGCAGCTCAGCGGACTGCAGATCCTTCTGCGAATCGCGGGCTACGGCGCCTACGACGCCACGGCCTCGGTCTGCATCGCCTTTCTGATCCTCGCCGCGCTTCGTCTACAGCGCGGGGCTCCGCGGCACGGCATGGGCGAGCATCGTGAAAGACGTCTTGGTGCTCGGCGGCATCGCGTTCGCCGGCATCGCCATTCCGATGCGCTTCTTCGGATCGCCGAGCGCCATGCTCGATCGAGTGGCGCAGGTGCATCCGCAGATGCTCGTGATCGTCCCCGGCGCCGTCTACCACGGCACCGTCTGGTTCGTCTCGACGATACTGCTGTCGGCGATCGGCTTCTTCATGGGCCCGCAGTCGTTCAACGCCATCTACAGCGCGCGAAGCGGCGACACGCTTCGCCGCAACGCGATGCTCCTGCCGATCTATCAGGCGTTCTTGACGCTGATGATCTTCGCCGGCCTCTCCGCGGCGCTGATCGTGCCCGGTCTCAAAGGCACCGCGGTCGACCAATCCTTTCTGCTCGTCGCGCAGCGCTTTTATCCGCCGTGGACGCTGGGCCTCATCGTTTCCGCCGGCGCGCTCGCCGCGCTCGTGCCGGCGTCCGCACTGATCCTCGGCGGCGCGAGCCTCATCACCAAGAACGTGGCTGGCGATTTGTTCGGTCTCGCGACCACCGACGCGGCGCGGATTCGGCTCACCCGAGCGTTGGTTCTCGTAGTGGCGGTGCTCGCGCTCGTCGTCTGGCTCGTAGCGCGCAGGACCGTCGTCGAGATGCTCTTGCTGTACTACAACGGCATCACGCAGTTCGCGCCCGGCGTCATGGCGACGTTCCTCTGGCCGCGTGCGACGGCGTGGAGCGTCGGCGCCGGAATCGCCGCAGGCCTCGCGGTTGCGCTCCCGCTCGCCGCGTTGAACCTGACGCCATGGGGAATCAACCCGGGATTCATCGGGCTGGCGGCCAACGTCGCGGTGTTGGGACTCGTATCGCTCGGGACGCGACGCCGCTAGGCTCATGCGAAACCTGCTCGTCGCCGTGCTGCTCGCCGCATCCTCCGCGGCCTCCGCGCTGAGTTTGACCGGCTGCTCGATCGCGGGCCCCGCCTCGAGCGCGTTGCAGCCGGCGTCGCACGCGCAAGGCTCCGGCAGCGGCTCCGGTTACATCCAGCACGTGATCGTGGTGATTCAAGAGAACCGCTCGTTCGACAATTTCTTTGCGACGTTCCCCGGCGCCGACGGCACGAGTGCGGGCTGCATGGAGATGCCGAGCGCGCGCCGGCACGTTCGGCTGCGGTCGGCGCCGTGCCCGAGCGGTGACGAGTACGTCGCTCTGCAAAAGTCCGATCTCATCGAGCGGTGCGACTTCAGCCACCACTATCACAACTTCGTCGGCGACTACGACGCCGGTCGCATGGACGGGTTCGGCGTTCAGAAGGGCAACAAGGTCAACTGTCCGGGCGAGGTCGGCACAGCGCCCTATCAATACGTGGATCCGAGCCAGATCGCGCCGTACTGGACGATCGCCGCGCAGTACGTGCTCGCCGACCATCTCTTCCAGACTCAGGGCAGCGGCAGCTTCACGGCACATCAGGACCTGATCGCCGCCGCCACGATCGTCAACCAGGCGCAAACGAAGAGCATCGTGGATCTTCCCGATCGCGGGCCTTGGGGATGCGATGCGCCGCCCGGCACCAAGACGGATCTTCTGTTCTTCAACGGTTCGAAGCTCCAGGATCAGTATCATCGCGGGCCGTTTCCGTGCCTGAAGTACGCGACGCTGCGCGACTTGCTCGACGCGAAGCCGGTCACGTGGAAATACTACTCGCCGCCCGTCTTCATCAAGAAGACGCACGCGCACGGCGCCGGGGCGCTCTGGAACGCCTTCGACGCGATCAAGGCCGTGCGCGACGGTCCGGAATGGAAGCGCAACATCGCGCAGCCCAACGACTTCTTCACCGACGTACGCAAGCGCCGGCTGCCGGCGGTGGCCTGGGTCGTCCCCGACGAACCCAACTCCGACCATCCCAGCAACGATTCCGACACCGGACCGTCGTGGGTGGCGAGCATCGTCAACGCGGTCGGGAAGAGCTCGTACTGGGACTCGACCGCAGTCGTGATCGTGTGGGACGACTGGGGCGGCTTCTACGATCACGAACCGCCGCCGTTCTTCGACGACTGGGGCGGGCTCGGGTTCCGCGTGCCGATGCTCGTCGTCTCCGCCTACGCTCGCGAGACGTACCCCGGTTATCCCGGCTACGTCTCCCACACGCAATACGAGTTCGGCAGCATCCTTCGCTTCATCGAAGACACGTGGAATCTCGGAACGCTGGGAACGACCGACCTCCGCGCCACGAGCATCGGCGACTGCTTCGATTTCACGCAGCCGCCACGCACGTTCGTCCCGATTCAGTCGAAGTATTCGCAGCGCTACTTCGAGCGTCAGCTGCAGTCAGGCCGCCCGGTCGACAGCGAGTAAAACAACCTTTGTCACCCTGAGTAGCGCGCCGCAGGCGCGCGTGTCGAAGGGCCGCCCCTCTTGTCATCCTGAGCGACGGCGCCGAAGTTTTTCTTGTCATCCTGAGCGTAGCGAGCGTTAGCGAGCAAAGTCGAAGGACGAAGCGCGCCCCTAGCGGAGCGGCTCCAGGAGCGTGATTGTGGCTCGACGTACATCTCCGCAGGAGAATCAATGCACGCGCATCCGCTTGAGGGTCGGATCGCTCACCTCGAGGGGGCCTTCGACCAGGTCAACAAACGGCTGGACAGTATCGAGCGCCGGCTCGATTCGGTCGAACACGTGATGGCGCTGCGATTCGATCAGGTCGATCGCCGCTTTACCTGGCTGACGGGCATCGTGGTCGCTACCTGGATCACGACGATTCTCGCGATCCTCTTTCACCACTGAGAGGAGGCACGCTCTATACGCTTATTATCAACAGCGCTATGTGCGACAGTCGCCGTGGCGTTGCTCGCGGGCTGCTCCGGAAACATGTCCCAACCGGGCACGCCCGGACCGAGCGCCGCTGGGCAAACGCAAATCCGAGCTTGATTCGCACGGGAAGTTCATTCCGAATTGGGCGAGACAATAGGCGCTAACCGCAGGTGCAAACAAGCCGTTCTTCGACCAACACGGAGTAATTTGTCACCCTAAGCGGGCTTTGTCATCCTGACCGTAGCGAGCGTTTCCCTCAACTGTGTGAGCGAGTGTGTGAGTCGCCCATCGACTCGGCCGTCTTCGAATGATAGAGTTGCTTACCAACGTGCGGGCTTTTGCCGGCGCGCTGGAGCTTTCGTTTTCTCCGAGGAGGAAGCATGTTCGTTGCAGTTATCGCTATGCTTCGGGACGAGGAGGCCGCGACGATGGTCGAATACGGTCTCTTGGTCGCGCTGATCGCGCTGGTGGCGTTGGTTGCCGTCCAGACGCTCGGCACGAATCTCAGTTCGTTATTCGCCTCCGTCGGCGACTCGATCTAAACCGCCAACGGCAACAACCCTCATCACGAGAAAGAGCCCTGAACTTCAGGGCTCTTTCTCTTTGTGCACGAGCGGAGCCAGCGGCCCTACAGGTCTTCGGGGTTGATGCCCTTCAGACGATCGTACTGCGTCTTCTTCGGACCCGCGTGCGGGGTCGCGTGATCCTCGATTTCGCCCTCGTACTGCACCGTTAGCGGCTCGCGGTTGCGCTCGTAGGCGGTGACGAGCCGGCTCATGCCGTCGCCGTTGCCGCCGCCCATCACCTCGGCCAGTGCCGCCTCGTCGGCGGTCATCGTGGCGTACGGCATCTCGTACTCGTGACGCGGACGGCCGTCGTCGTCAACGTCCTGTCCCTGCGGCACGATCTCGACGTTGCGATAACGCGACATGCCGGTACCCGCCGGGATCAGCTTGCCGATGATGACGTTCTCCTTGAGTCCGAGCAGCGGATCGTACTTGCCCTTGATCGCCGCGTCGGTGAGCACGCGGGTCGTCTCCTGGAAGCTCGCCGCCGACAGGAACGACTCCGTCGCCAGCGATGCCTTGGTCACGCCGAGCAGCACCGGATTGGCCGTCGCCAGCTCGCTTGCCGTCGGCGCGCATGCGCTCGTTGGCCTCGTGGAACTGCGGCCGCCTCGATCAGCTGGCCCGGCAGCAGCGTCGTGTCGCCGCCTTCCACGATCTTCACCTTGCGCAGCATCGAGCGCACGATGACTTCGATGTGCTTGTCGTTGATGTCGACGCCCTGCGAGCGATAGACCTTCTGCACTTCCTGCACCAGGTAGTTCTGCAGCGCCGTCTCGCCCTTGACGCGCAGAATGTCGTGCGGGTTGAGCGAGCCTTCGTTGAACTGGTCGCCCGGCGCGACGTGTCTGCCCCTCCTGCACCGTCAGATGCGTGCCCGGCGGGATCTCGTACTCGTGCTCGTCGCCGTTCGAGTCGATGACGTAGACGATGCGCTTGTTCTTCTCGTCGCCGATGTCGGATCGATGCCGGCAACCTCGGAGATCGTCGCCTGGCCCTTGGGCTTGCGCGCTTCGAAGATCTCCTCGACGCGCGGCAGACCCGTGATGATGTCCTCCGTCGCGACGCCGCCGGTGTGGAACGTTCGCAGCGTCAGCTGCGTGCCCGGCTCGCCGATCGACTGCGCGGCGATGATGCCCACCGCCGTGCCGATGTCGGCCTGGTTGCCGGCCGCGAGATCGCGACCGTAGCAGAGCGAGCACACGCCGTACTTCGACTGACACGTGAGCACCGAGCGAATCTTCACTTCGGCGATGCCCGCGTCGATCAGCGCCTTGCGCCTTCTCTTCGTCGATCTCGTCGTTGCGCGGTGACGATCGCCGTCGTCGGCCGCTTGGGATCGAGACGCACTTCCTCGGCCGCACGCCGGCCGATGATGCGGTCGATGCAGCGGCTCGATGACCTCCTTGCCGACGCGGATGTCGCTGACCATGATGCCGTTGCTCGTGCCGCAATCCTCCTCGCGGATGATCACGTCTTGCGCGACGTCGACCAGACGGCGCGTCAGATAACCCGAGTCGGCCGTCCGCAGCGCGGTGTCGGCGAGACCCTTGCGCGCGCCGTGCGTCGAGATGAAGTACTCGAGAACCGTCAGGCCTTCTTTGAGCGAGGCCTTGACCGGAATCTCGAGAATTCGGCCCGACGGGTCGGACATGAGTCCGCGCATGCCGCCGAGCTGCTTGACCTGCGCGATCGAACCGCGCGCGCCCGACGTCGCCATCATGAAGACCGGGTTGAGCGGGTTCTGCGCCGCCTGCATCGCGGTCGTGACCTCGTCCGAGGCCTTCGACCAGATGTCGATGGTCTTGTTGTACTGCTCGTCCTGCGAGATGAAGCCTTGCTCGTAGAGACGATGCAGTCCGTCGACCTCGTCCTGTGCCTTGCCGACGATCTCGTACTTGCTCTGTCGGGACGATGACGTCGCTGATCGACACGGTCGTGCCCGAGAGCGTCGCGTAGTGGAAGCCGAGGTCCTTGATCGCGTCGAGGAAGCGCGCCGTCTCGGCGTTGCCGTAGCGGCGGTAGCAATCCGTGATCGTCTTCTTGAGCGCCCCCTTGTCGATGATGCGGTTGACGAACTCGTGATTCCACTCGCTCGGGGAACGCGCATGTTGAAGATCACGCGGCCCACCGTCGTCTTGATCAGCTCGCCCTTCCAGCGCACGTAGATCCACTCTTGCAGGCCGATCTGCTTGGTCTCGTAGGCCATCACGGCTTCCTTGCCGTCGAAGAACGTCGGTATCGCCCCGCGACTTCGCCCGGCGGAGCGTTCTTGTTCTTCGCGCGGTCTATGCGCTCGTAGTCGTCGGTGATCGCGGCCTTGGCCGGCCCCGCGTACTCGTCGCGATTGAACGTCAGGTAGTAGAGGCCCAGCACCATGTCCTGCGTCGGAATCGAAACCGGATTGCCGTACGCCGGCAACAGGATGTTGTTCGACGACAGCATCAGGATGCGCGCCTCGGCTTGCGCACCGGCCGAGAGCGGCAAATGCACGGCCATCTGGTCGCCGTCGAAGTCGGCGTTGTACGGCGTGCAGACGAGCGGATGCAGGTGAATCGCCTTGCCCTCGACGAGCACCGGCTCGAACGCCTGAATGCCGAGGCGATGCAGCGTCGGTGCGCGGTTGAGCAGCACCGGATGCTCCTTGATGACCTCTTCGAGCACGTCCCAGACCTCCGGACGCACGCGCTCGACCATGCGCTTCGCGCTCTTGATGTTGTGCGCGAGCCGCGGTCGACGAGCTTCTTCATGACGAACGGCTTGAAGAGCTCGAGCGCCATCTCTTTCGGCAGGCCGCACTGATGCAGCTTGAGCGTCGGGCCGACGACGATGACCGAACGTCCCGAGTAGTCGACGCGCTTGCCGAGCAGGTTCTGGCGGAAGCGGCCCTGCTTGCCTTTGAGAATGTCGGAGAGCGACTTGAGCGGACGATTGTTCGGTCCCGTGACCGGACGGCCGCGGCGGCCGTTGTCGATCAGCGCATCGACCGCTTCCTGCAGCATGCGCTTCTCGTTCTTGATGATGATCTCGGGCGCGTTGAGCTCGAGCAGCCGCTTCAGGCGGTTGTTGCGGTTGATGACGCGGCGGTAGAGATCGTTGAGGTCGGACGTCGCGAAACGGCCGCCGTCGAGCTGCACCATCGGGCGCAGCTCGGGCGCGATGACCGGCACTGCCGCCAGCACCATCCACTCCGGACGGTTGCCGCTGGCGAGGAACGCCTCGACGACTTCGAGGCGCTTGATCGCCTTGAGGCGCTTCTGGCCGCTCGTCTCCTTGAATTCCTTGCGCAGGTCTTCTTGCAGCTTGCGCAGGTTGAGGTCGCGCAGCAGCTCGCGGATCGCCTCGGCGCCCATGCCGGCCTTGAAGCGGTTGCCGAACTTCTCGCGGGCTTCGCGATACTTCTGCTCCGAGAGCACCTCGCGCTTGGTCAGCGTCGTGTCGCCTGGATCGATGACCACGTAGGCCGCGAAGTAGATGACCTTCTCGAGCTGGCGCGGCGACATGTCGAGCAGAATGCCGATGCGGCTCGGCACGCCCTTGAGATACCAGATGTGGCTCACCGGCGTGGCCAGCTCGATGTGGCCCATGCGCTCGCGGCGCACCTTCGCGCGCGTGATCTCGACGCCGCAGCGGTCGCAGATCATCCCCTTGAAGCGGATGCGCTTGTACTTGCCGCAGTGGCACTCCCAGTCTTTGGTCGGGCCGAAGATCTTCTCGCAGAACAGGCCGTCGCGCTCGGGCTTGAGCGTGCGGTAGTTAATCGTCTCGGGCTTCTTGACTTCGCCAAACGACCAGGCGCGAATTTGCTCCGGGCGACGCCAGGCCGATGCGCATGGCGTCGAAGTTGTTGACGTCAATGAGATTCAAAGGAAGGACTCCGTCTGGCCCGCCGCTGCCGCCGCTTACGCAGGGAAGACGCGTCTCACGTCGTCACGTAAGGGTTCCCACCGTCGCTGCTGGCACGGGGCACAGAGAGCCAGTCTACCACACCGGTCCCGCCCTGTCACTCGGTGTGCCTTCCCTGCGAGAAAGAGCGCGCCGCGTTCTTCTCCGAGCCGATGCCGCAGCGCCGCACCGGCCCGGCCGCCGTATTGTCAAACGACTTTGCCATGGTGTAGCCTAGTATAGCTAGCCGGCTAGCGCTACTACCACTTGGCCGCCTCGGCCCCCCAGGTCGAGGCTAGGAGGTAACCATGGCGCTATTCCTGGCAGTGCTACTCGCTCTTTCGTCAGGTAACTATACTATCGGACCAGGCGGATCCGTCATCATTCTACCAGCAGACAGTTGCGGCGGCATGAGCAGCGGCTAAAACTAGCCCCCCCGGGGAGGGGCCGCCCGCCCCTCCCGGGAACCCCTCCGAGCTATGAGCGTCCTTAGAAAATCGCCCAGCCGGCGTGCTTGGTTGACGGCGTTCGACCTGGCCTTTTCGCAGGGTCGCTTTAAAGAAGCGGCCGAGCTGTTCGATGCCTCGGCAACCCCTGACGATGGTCCCGAAGTCACGCTGCTGGCTGCCCAGGCCCACATGCATTCCAACCCGATCCGAGCGCTCCATCTGCTTATCAAGCTCTCGGGTGCCGGCGTAAAGGTGCGCAACCAGGTGCAGCGCGACGCGCTGCTCGTCGAAGCGTTTGCGCGGACCAACGACTTCGAATCCGCCGACGCGCGCCTGAAGTCGGCGCTCGAAGGTGCCCGCAAACTCGGTGATAAGGAGCTCGTCGCAACGGTGGCATACCGATCGGTCCGTCGCCATCTCCAACAGGAGAACCCGGTCGCCGCGCGTGAGGCGCTCACCCTTGCCAGGAACGCGGAAAGCGCGAGCGGTCGCATCTACGCCCTCTACGCCGAAACGCTGATTCTGCCGTACGAGGAGCGCGTCGCGGAACAGGCGCAGCGGTTAATCGAGGTTCTGCGCCTGATCGATCCAAGCCGGCCCGAGTTCTTTGACGTCCGGGCGTGGGGAACGCACACGCTTGCAGTTCTCGCCCGCGATCTGTACGTACCCGACGCGGTTCCCGAGGTGGAGCGGCAGCTGAGCGGCGAACCGTGGCCGGCCGACTTCGCACAAAATCAATTCCAGGCACTGAAGGCGCTCAGCTGGACGAAAGCGATGCAAGGGGACTATTTCAACGCCTTCCGGCACCTCAAAGCCGCAACGGAAGCGGCTCCCACGGTGGCCTGGGCTTCCGTCGCCGCGTGCGACCGCGCTTACCTGGCACGCGCCTTCGGCGAGCATCGCTGGTCCCGCGTCGAACTCGATGAGGCAGAGCAGCTTGCCGACAAGGTCGACTGGCATGCGACCACCAGCGAGGAACAGATCGCACTCCTGCTGCTCGCCGAGCTGTTCAGCACTCTGGATACTGCCCGCTCGGCTATGTATCTCGGCCAGTACCGAGAGCTCGGCGGGGTCAAATCGGCGCTTCTCTACCGGCATGACGAGCGACGCGCCGCCTTCGCTCGCTACGCGACCGGCGTCGTCGAACTTGCGCTGGGGAACAGGAAACGCGCCCTCAGCGAACTTCGCGAGGGCCGACGGGTCTTCGAACGATTCGGTTACGACTTTCGCGCGGCGCGATGCATCTTGAAGGAATACGAGGCAACCGGCAATCGCAGCCTCTTGCCAATCGCCGAAGAGAAGCTGCGCAACTACCGCCAGAGCTGGCTCGTGAATGATTTACGGGCCGCGGCCGGCCCGGTGCGCGTTGCGCTGCCGCCGTCTCAGCGGCGCGTTTTCGATGAGATTTGCAAGGGGAAGTCGACGAGCGAAATTGCTGCAACGCTTGGACGCAGCGAGTTCACGATCAGCAACCATATCAAGCAAGTTTTCAAGACCTTCGGCGTCAAGAGCCGCACGGCGCTTATCGCCGAGGCGATGCGGCGGGGATTGCTGCAAAACGGGTAAGCCGATCGCGCGCGCGGCGATCACGAAATCTAAGACGCTCTCCTGGGTGATTGCTTACGCGGCCGCTGCCGCAGCGGCCGTTTTGACCTTGCTGCCGATTCTAGTCCGACCCGGGTTTCCGGCATATCAGCACGACTGGTCCTGGTCCCCGGACGCCCGCACGCTGCTCGAGGGAATGGTCGGGCATCTTTCAACCTGGGATCCACACGGTTTGGGATCGCCAAACGCACTCGCCGGCCCGAATCTAATAAACCTGGCCGTACTGCTGCCCGCCGCCGCGTTCGGGACGGGCTTTGCGATACGGCTTGCCGTCCTCGTGCCGTTCGTCGCCGCCGCAATTGGAATGGCGTTCGCCTGTGCCCGCATGGTTTCGGCGTCGCCGCTCTGCGCCGCCGGCGCGGCTCTCGCCTACGTCACGGCCCCGGTCCTTCTCAATAACCTGGGCGCGGGACACGTGGCGTTTTGGTACGCGTACGCGATGCTGCCGCTGGCGGCTCTGCTGAGCTTTGAATCCGCCCGCCGGCCGGATCGTCCGCAGCTGCTCGTAGGGCTTTGCCTGCTGGGGTCGCTGATCACCGTTCAACCGCAGTTCGCTGCGTTTGGATTGACGGCCGTTGTGGCGGGCGCGATCGTGGCGAATGCTCGCAGGTCGTGGATCCCCGGACTCTTCTTCCTCGCCGGTGCGCTTGTTTCGCTCTTACCCGTCTTCGTCGCGCTCGACAGCGCGCGGGAGTATTTGCCGCTCTTGTATCCCCGGCCGCAGATCGGCTGGGAGCGCCTCCTTTCAACGCCGTGGCCCGACGTGATGTGGACCACTCGCTACGTCGTGCCGTACTACGCCCGCGCGACCGGAGGCACGCTCTATTTGCAGCTCTTCGGCATCGTCGCGCTCGCCTCGATCCTCGTCGTGCGCCCGCTACGCGTCGCCGGCGGCTTGGCGCTACTCGTGCTGATCGGCTTCTTTTTCGCAAACGGCGTGTTTGGGCCGGCGCACGCAATCTGGTCGTATCTCTACACGTCGTTCTATCCGGCTACGGCATTCCGGGATGCTTCGAGCGGAGCGGCCCTGATCTCGCTTGCCTATGCGATCGCCGTCGGGGCATCGTCCCG
The DNA here is from genome assembly GCA_963711625.1 of Vulcanimicrobiota bacterium. Lineage (GTDB taxonomy): Bacteria > Vulcanimicrobiota > Vulcanimicrobiia > Vulcanimicrobiales > Vulcanimicrobiaceae > Cybelea. The sequence goes on along the minus strand of OY970207.1, from coordinate 1,879,697 downwards.
GCGACTTTACGTCGCGGTCCCGTTGCTCGCAACGCTGGCGGTCGCATCCCTCCCGTTTCTATTCGGTGCCACCGGCTCGATCGTGCACAACGTTGTGATGCCGGGAGAGCCTGCGATCCGACGGGCAATCGCCACGATACAGCCCGGCAGAATCGCTTCTTCACCGCTGGTTGCGCCGGTCGTCTTCAAAGGGACGGACGGCGGCGTTGACGTCGACGCGGTCGCGGACGCGCAGCACCCCTCACTCGCCGAATACCCGACGCTTCCGCCCTTGACGAACGTCGCGACAGGCGACTCCGACCAGGCGTGGCTCGCCGACGCACTTTCGCGGATGGGCGTCGTCGCATTCGTGCAGCGGCGCGACTTTTGGAATAACGACTTGATTCGGCAAGGCGTGCGGTCGCCGCCGCCGCAAGTCACGACGCTGCGACGAATCGCATCGAAAGGTATCGTCGTTTTCGCCACGGCGACGGCGCCGGAACCGCTGAGTTACCGCACTCACCTGCGCAGCGACGTCACCGGGGTGGATTCGCCCGCCGGTCCACTGCAGGGAACAGACGCGCGCGCGCGGCTGCGCGTCGTCGACCTCGCCGACGATTCTGGGGTCGGAGATGACCCGCGTATCGGATGGGCGCTCCTCACCCGCTGGTACGGGCTCGATCGTTCGGATTCGACCGAAGGAGTTGGCGTTATCACTCGATCTCCTGCGCCGCTCGCGCTCCCGGTGCCCGCCGGAACCTGGTGGCTTTTACATTCGGGCGGCCCGATCGTCGTCAGCAGCGGGAGCGTCCGCAACCGACTGGTCGAATCGGCGACGCCTCGGTGGGACGTCATCCAGAGCGGCGCGCGGACGACGATCCGATCCACCGGCGCGGGCGCCGTCGTCTATCGCGCGGCCGTGGGCCGAGCTGCGAACGTCCCGATCGGGCGATTCGGTACGGCCGATGTGGAAAGCGTCCACCGGTGGGTGCCGTGGCGGGTCGACATCAGAATCCGCTCGGCTTCTCGCGGCCCGTGGCTTCTCGTGTTTCGCGAGCGGTACGCACGCGGATGGACGGTGCCGAACGCCCCGGTTCGCTGGCACGGCGTCGCGGACGGCTACGCAAACGCATTTCTACTCGATTCGCTTCCCCACGAGCTGAGCGTCTGCTACCAACCTCAGCACGCATTCGGCATTCTCTGCGGATTGGTGTGGTTCGTTCAGCTCGGTCTAGTGCTGTTTTGCGTGAGCGGCCGCCGACGGGCGGACGAAAAGGCCTCGGAGCTGAGCTCGCGCGGGTAGATGAGCGTTCGCCGCTTTGTGCATCTCGATCGCGAATTGCGCCCCGAGCAGATCCCACGTAAACGACTTCTTCGCAAGCTCGTAACCGCGATGGGCCAACGCCGCACGATAGCCGGGACGGTCGAGCAGCGACAGGATTGCTCCACTCAGCGTTCCCGGCGTAGGCTCGGCGATGAAGTGCACGTGATCCCCTGAGACCGATTCGCGGATGCCTGCGAGCGAGGTCGTCACGACCGCCTTCTTCATGAGCATGTACTCGTACAGCTTGATCGGCGCACAAACCTCGGTCGTCAGCGTCCGAGGAAACGGCACGATCGCCACGTCTGCGAGCGCTACCAAGCGCGGCATTTCGGCAGCCGGCCTCTGTCCCGCAAAGACCGTGTGGCCTTCGAGATGTTCCGCCGAAATCGCGCGGCGCAATAGGTCGGCAGCGTTTCCGTCTCCGAGAATCAGGAAGGTCGTTTTCGGGCGCTGTGTGGTCACGATCTTGATGGCTTCCGCCAGAGCCGCGGTCCCCGACCAGCTTTCGAGCCGGCCGCTGTAGACCGCAATCGCGTGATCCGCCGGAATATTGAGCGCGGCCCGCGGCATGGGCTCGGTGTCTGAAACGAAAAGCAGGTCGTCGCCTCCGTTGCCGACGATCGCAATTGGCGCGGTCGCCTTCATCACGTCGGCGACGTACTCAGCGAGCTGCGCGGTTATCGCCGTGATTCGGTCTGCGCGTTGCGCGATGAACGACTCGATCGCAAAAAGCATGCGCGCGGTGGCGCTCGACGGGCTCAGTCCCGCGGTATCGATAGCGAGTGGGGTCCACGCATCGGGGTAGTCAAGCAATACCGGGGCACCGGCGATACGCGCGGCGAGGACGGCAACCAAGCCGCAGAGATATGAAGGATGCCCGGCGACTACGAGATCCGGTTTGGCTTGGCGGATGAGGCGGACTGATTGGACGATGAGCCCCGGGATCGTGCAAGCGTAGGCGACCGGCAACGGCCCAACTCTCCAGAGATTCCACAGCAGCGCGCCGAGCCGCAGGTAGTGCGCTCCCGGATCCGGCCGTGCTTCTTCGGAAGGCGCACCACATTTCTCGGGCAGGTGCGATCCGCGAAACCAATCGCAGCGGCGGCGCAGCGCCTCTTCCGCACGGTCGCCGCTGACGAGGGCCCGCAGCGGTGGGATGACGACGAAAGCGACTCTCCATCCGCGCAGGTTGTTCGTGAGATCGAATAACCGGCGATCCGAACCCATGTACGGCGGCAAGTACTCGGCAAAGACCAGTGCCGAGCGTCCGGCTCGCCCCCGGCTGGTGCTCAGCCGCCCCCTACCCGTCGGCACGGCCCGTGCGTCGCGTTGCCGGCCCACGCAGCCGGATCGTCCGCTGAGAGAAGGATCGGCACGCATCAGTAGCTCCTTTTAGCCAGCTAATCTATGTTAGCTAAAAATAGCTACTACCTCCTTCTCGCTGATAGGGAGCTCCGGGCATCTTGGGGCATAAGCAGCATCGCCATCGAGAAAGTCGGGCCGAAGGAGCGGTGCATTGGTGCCGGATGCGTCGGTATCCGACCGGCTAACTTAAGCTAGACAGTCCAGGTCATGGGAGGGGGAATGCGAAAAAGGACTAGGCCTGTGTCGACCGATCTGAAGGTGCTCGATGGTTCGTTTGCATGGATCCGGCGCTGGTTCGGCGCGGCGCGGGACGCGGTCGTGCGGATTCCCCTGCCAGGCCGAGCGCTCGCGTGTGTCGCGGTCGTGGTCCTCGAGTTGGCCCTATCCCGGGCGCCGTTGCAGGCCGATCGCACGCTAACCACGTTTGACGGCGGTTACTTCCCGGCGTCGTTCGGCAGCATGGTGACGATCGCGACGGCGACCGCCGGGCCCGTGAGCGTTTTCTCGGGAAACCTCGAGGTCGGCAGCTTTCCGCGATGCGATCGCGTTCCGTGCACGCAGCCGGTCTTGGGCGACGCGACCTACTCGGTCCACGGTCAGGTCGGTTTGATCAGGCTCGCGATCGCGAAGCCGCAACCGATCGTTCCTGAAGCCATTCCGGGTGCCTTGTTGCTGCTGGCATGCGTACTGGGGTTTCTCGCCCTCTCCGTCCGACCGGCCACCGCGCAAGCACCTGCGCACGTCAGCTGGCGGCCGGGCGCGATAGCCGCCGGCGTTGCGATCGCCGCCGCCCTGATCTTCCCGCCCTATCTGCACAACGACCAGCTGGGCCACGGTCTCATCGGCGACTGGGGCTATCTGGGCTGGGGCTACGTCGACACTATCTCGTCATCGCACGGCTTCTTCGGTCCTAACTTCGGCGACGTCGCCAGCATTCCGAGCGACGGTAAGACCATCGCGATGCCAATGCTCGCGGGGATGCTGGGGGGTTGGATTTGGCCCGCAGCCGCAGGTTACTTCTGGTCCTTGGCGCTTACTGCGCTGACCGCGGCCGGGATTGCGACCTTGGGAAGTCTGCTGTGGCGAAACGATTCCGTGGGAACGGCTGCCGGCGCCCTCTTTGCGGTTCAGCCCATTGCGGTCGGCTACGCGCTCTCCTTTTATCAAGAGCTCGGCTTCGTCGCCTTCTTCACGTGGGGGATTTACTTTGCGTTGATCGGGATCTGGAACGGCAGTCGCGCTTCAACCGTTGCAGGCGCCTTGTTCGTGGCGTTGGCGGTTTGCTGCAAAAGCCCGGTGCTTGCGGCCGAGGCGGCGTTTCTCACGTTCTTTCTGTTGCTTGGATTCGGCTGCACTCCGCGCGTCGCGCTCCTGACCGGGGCACGGTACGGCGCTTTGGCCTTGCTTCTATCGGTGGCCACGTGGCCGTTTCTGTGGGTCGATACGTTACAGCGGGTCACGTATGCGTTTGGCGCGCGAATCATCGTGGACAGGACGATCCATCTGTCGGCGCCCCTGTTCGTGCGCGTCGCGGTTGCGGTGAGTCAAACCCTCGTCCACACCGGCCCCGTCTGTCTCGCACTCGTCGTTGCGTCGACGCTCTATTTAGCGTGGCAGCGGCGCTGGCTGCTCCTTTCCGCGTTGCTCTGCGCGCTCGGCGTGGGGATCGCGTTGGTAATCCCGACCGCGCTGTATTTGGAGCACTACTGGTTTTACACGATCCCCGCGATGCCGTTGCTGGCCGCGGCGGTGCTCGTACCGATCGCGCGCGGCCTTTCCCAGCGCACCAAGATCCGCCCGCGGGCGCTGCTCGCCGGGATCGTAGCGATCGAACTCCTTTGGGCTCTGGCATTTTGGCCCTATCCGAGCGCCGCTTCCATCGGCTGCCTTTCCTTACAATGCAGCGCCGCACGCTGGGGGCCCAGCGAACCGACCTATGGGCTCCGCGAAGCCGCCCTTTGGATCCGCGAACACACGCCGCCGACCGCCGTCATCGGCGCGCTTGCGGCTCCGCATATTCTGCAGGATCAGGTCGGCAGCCGACTCGTCCGCTCGCTCTGGATGCCGCCGGCCCCAGCGGACCAGCGGCGAGTTCTCGCGGAGTCGGGCGTGCAGTTCATCGTCGGCAATGTGTGGTCGCAGTTCGCCCGTAATGCACCCGCCACCGATGCGTTCGTCGCGTGGGAGGGCTCGACGCGCGACGGATCTCCGACCGTTTACACAGTTCCAAAGCCGGGAAGCGTCTGGATTTGGCCCGACGCACCGCCGCAGCAGCATGTTTTGGACCTGATCCCACCCGACGCTTCGCAAATCGTGGCGTTCCCGCGACGCACGAGCTATCTCGGGCAGGTGCCCGCCGATCGGCTCGTCATGCCGGTTCAGCCGCAAGGAACTGCGCCGCCGTCTCCCACGACCATCATGCAGTTAGGCGGCGGCGTGCTCGTCACGCAGAATGCCTCCGCGCTGGCCGCCCAGCTGGACTTGCCGGATCCGCTGACAACCGATTCAGACGGCTCCGGTGCCGTGGCTCTCCCCTCGCTCGGCGCGCTCGAGCCGCTTCCGGCGATTCGCCTGCGCAACGTCGGCTCGCCATATCGCGGCGACCATCGGTTCACGGCCTTCCTGCCGGCAAGCAAGGACGCGTACGCGCTCAAATACCTATTCGTACACGTTCGCGCTAGCGCTTCGGGAGGCGCTGGCGTCGAGATGAACGGGAACGTCGCGCTCTCGTGCGCGTTCGGCAAGGTGACGTCGGCGTACCTCACCGTAATCGACGAAGCCGATGCCGTTGCCTGGCTGCCGATCGACGCCGGCGCGGTCGGCCGGTGCGACCCAACCCGGCAACGCGTCGCGGTAGCCGTCGACGCGTACGTTCCGGGCGCAACGGCCATCGACGTTGCCGCTACGCCCGAGATAGACCGCAGCGTGCCGGCGGTTCTTCTGGGCGATGCCCGTGGCGCGGTACTGCTCTCGAGAATCACGCGCCTGCGTGCCGCCGCAATCGCCGCTCGCGACGCCGGAGCGCCAAACGCAATAATCGTACCGATCGCGTTTCACGATTACGACGCCGTCGCCAGCATGCGCATCGCCGAGGGCGCGCATGCAGCTTTCCTCACGTTCCTCCGCGAGCCCGAGGTTCGCGCGATCGATCCGAAGCCCGAACTCTACTGTTCGGATTCCTGCTCGTACGACGCGAAACGAAATTCCTACAGCGTCGGCGCCCGAGGCCGCATCATTTGGGCATGGAACGTGGATAGCATCGGCCAATCTTCACTGCTACGGGTCGATCTCCGCAATGTCAACCCCGGCATGCGGGACGTTCTGGCCGGCGCGTTCATCTCGTTTCGTAACAAGTCGTGCTACACCGATTTGCACGATTTTGCGCGAAACGGATTCGTCTACCTGAACGTCCGGGCGCTGCGCGCCGGAAACTGCAGCGGGATGATCCACGGCCGCCTTGGCCTCGCGCTCTTTCCGGGCAGACCTATTTCGATCGACGGCGTTCCCCGCGCTTACACTGCCGGCTCTTCGAAAACCTAGCAGTCTGCGAGTACGATTTTACTTACTGACGACGACCCCGTATGCCCCGTCGGTAGCCTTCAGCTTTAGATACTTCAGCGCAGCACCGCCCGCGGGGTATTTCCACAAGCCAAATTCGTTCTTGCCGGTTACACCCGCGACCACTTCGGTACCGTAGATGAAAAACTGGCCCGCGTTGCCGGCCTTTTGCAGCTCGGTCGTTCCGACGACCGTTGCCGTCGAGCCCGATATCGAGATCTGATAGATGACGCTTTGCGACGCATCTCCGATTGCCACGTGTTTGCCGTCCCACTCGACGTTGCCCGGGCTGGCGATACTTTGATCGAGCGTGATGTTTGTCAGCTGCGCTTTACCTTTCGGTAGTTCTGCGAGCTGAAAGCTCCCGTCTCTCGCCACGCCGTCGACGAAGAGATCACCCGACGCGTCATATGCACAGTAGAAATAGCGATAGAGTTTCGCATTGTAGTAGCTCGTTGGAGCCCCCTTAGCACCGCGGTAGATGCTCAGGTCGCCCACCGGGTCCCCACCGGTATCGGTAATGTTGGCGACGGCGAGGTCTCCGGTCTTCGAATCCACGGCGCAGCCGTAGGGATAGTTTCCCGGATCTTGCAACGTCGCGCTTCGCTTCGTGCTCCCGTGAGGGTATTTCGAGAGGAGCGCCGCCCCATCGTCGGCCACCCACACGCTCCCGGACCCGTCGACGCACTCGCCCTCGGGCCACTGGGATGTCCTCGCCGTGCCAACCAGCTTGCCTTCCGGAAAAGTGTACAGCGTGAGCGTGTCGTTACTGACGTTGGAGACATAGAGCATCGCCTGGGCCAGCCGGCGAACGTCCGTATTGGCTTTTTCGAGCTGACCACTTTCCTGCGAATTCGGGGGCGGAATAACGGTCGGCGCCTGCGGGGCGCCGCAGCCTCCAATCAGAGCCGTCGCGGCTAGGGCGATCCAACGCGTGGCCGGCAGCATATCGAAAACCTTCCTCGTTCCGGGTCGGTGCGGTAAATTGTGCCAACAGTATAGGCCTTTTTTGCCATCCATCGCAAGCCGGCAGCGGAGGCGTAACGATCTCACCGTTTCCGCCGGCCGCGGAGCGAGGGCTCCTCCCGCTGGCCGCCGCGCGGCACCCAACGCCGAAGCAGGGCGCTCCCGCCAACAGCGCCAAGAGCACCCGCATACCCTAGCTAGTACGAGCTATCGAGACTTGCCGAGACGGGGTGACCGCATCATGCAAACAGGCCAGATCTCACACAAGGCAACCCTGGCGGGCCTCGTGGCCGCTGGAGCGCTCGCCGCCTGCGGAGGGAGGGGCGCGTTCGCGCCCAGCTGGCCGCAGGCGGCGGGCGATTCGTACCGAGCGGTCCTTCCCGACGCCACGCTTGGCCTCGCCGGCCGGCCGCACGTTGCGCCACAATCCAGCCTGGGCAGCTCGTGGATGTCTCGCACCGCCAAGAGCCAGCAGCTGCTCTACGTTTCCGACGCGGGGACGAACGCGGTCTACGTGTATGCTTTCCCCGGCCTCAAGCTCAGCGGAACGCTCAAAGGCTTCCACCAGCCGCAGGGTGAGTGCGCCGACGCCAAGGGAAACGTCTGGATCGCCGATACCGAATCGCAAGAGATCGTCCAGTACGCGCACGGGGGAACGAAGCAGACCAAAGCACTGCGCGACCCGAGTGGCTATCCTCTCGGCTGTGCGATCGATGCGGCGAGCGGCGATCTTGCCGTTACCAATATCTTCGACGTCACCGGACCGGGCGCGGTGCTCGTCTACAAGAACGGTTCCGGCAAGCCGGCGATTCACACGAACTCGGGACAATACTATTATTACTTCGACGGCTACGACGCGGGCGGAAACCTCTATGTAAGCGGCCGGAGCCCGTCCGGCGCGTACATGCTGTCGGAGCTTCCCAAGGGCGCGCACTCGTTGTCGACGGTCAGCCTGAGCGGAGGCACCATTTATTTTCCAGGCACGGTTCAATGGGTAGGCAAGACGATCGTGCTCGGTGACCAAGCGTGCGGCAACGTTTCCGCCTCGTGCTTCTATGAGGCCTCGGCCTCCGGCAGCGGGCTGCAAATTACCGGCACGACGCCGTTTACCGGCGCGTGCGACATCGCTCAAGGCCAGGTCGCAGGCAAGGTCGTTGCGGGTGGAGATTTCGAGTACTGTTACAATGGTAAAAGCACCATCGATCTTTGGCCCTACGGGGCCGGCGGTAATCCGACGAAGCAGGTCGCCGGAGTGAGCGTCCCTATAGGGGCGGCGCTCAGCAAATAGCCGGCTTTGCAAAACACGTTCTCGCTCCTCGGTTACTACGCGACGAAAAGCGCCGCATCGCTGCGGAGCCGGTCGCAGGCACGCAGCTACTTACGGCGTCATCCGAATACGCACATCGAGTTTACACGGCCGGATTGCGAAGCGCTCGCGGCCACGTTGCGTCGAGCGCCCGGTCTGGAACTCGGCGAGTACCGCGTCGATCCCGCCCGCTTCCGTGAGTGGCTCCGCGAAGCCCGCTATCCCGCATGCTCCTACGTCGTCAATCGCACCGAAAAGTTTCTCGAACATCACATATCGCTCGAGCTCTTGATGCCTCCGCCGCGAAGCGTTTTGGTGGACGTCGCATCGTGCCGATCCCCGTTTCCCGCGATCGTCCGGCGAAGAGGCCACCGCGTGATCGTGCAGGACCTCGAGTTCGCCCCCGGGCTCCGCGGCGATCGCCTTGGCGGCAACGCCGCCGAAATGGATCTGCCCGATGAATCGGTCGACGGGATGACGCTGCACTGCTCGTTCGAACATTTCGAAGGAGACGCCGACACACGCTTCGTCGTGGAGTCGAGCCGGGTTTTGCGACGCGGCGGCCGCGTCGTGATATTACCGCTTTACCTCCACCACGAGTCCATCAACATGACCGATCCAATCTACGCGGCGAATGTGCCGATCGATCCGGGCGCGATGCGGATAGCGGTCTTCGGCTACGCCAACCGTTTCGGCCGGCACTATAGCATGGAGACGTTGCAAGCGCGGGTGATCGAACCGGCGCGATCTGCCAAGCTCGTCCCGACGATCTACCGCATCGGCGGATTGAGCGCGGTCGGTGCGAACTTGTACGTCAACTTCGCGCTCGTGCTAACGAAGGTGCGTTCCGCATAGAGTCCTGCCCGCCGATCCAAGCCACGAACCGCCGCACCCCTTCGTCGACCGGTACGGGCGCGCCCAGAACGCCTTTGATCCGTCCCGGATCGAGCAAGAGATAGTCGACGTCGCCCACCCACGACGCGAGCGTCGGTTCGAAGGTCACGTCACGGCGACCCATAGCTCGGGTGACTGAGTGCGCGACCTCGAGCACGCTTGTTGCGACTCCCGTCCCGACGTTGAAGATGGGCGCCCGCCGCCCGGATTGGTGCTGCGAGGCTACCCAAAGCGTTGCGGCGACTGCATCGCTGACAAACACGAAGTCGCGCAGCTGCCGCCCGGAACCAAGGATGGGAACCGTGCCCTGGGAGTTCCGGATCTTGCGGTACATGTCGTACATCACGTAGCGCGGTTGACGCGGACCGTAAACGTTTGCGTACCGCACGATCCTCACGTCGAAGCTATACGAAGCGCGTAATGCAAGCAGCCCGAACTCCGCCGCCAGCTTCGACGCGCCATAGACCGAACAGGGCGCGAGCGGATCCTCCTCCCCGCAACGCTCCGGCAGCCGCCGGCTGCCGTAGACCGCGGCGGAAGAGGCGAACACGAACGTCGCGCCGGGCGAGGCGGCGCGTACCGCCTCGGCCAGACGGATCGTCGCTTGGACGTTCGCGTGAAACGCGGCCGGTGGATCCTCGGAACAGCGCGGTACGCTCGCGATCGCGGCATGATGCAGCACGAGATCGAGGCCCTCGAACCACTCGGCTCGATACTGCGCATTGGCGACGTCCGCACGCACGAATCGCGCCGAGCGATGCACGTTTCCGCGCGCGCCGTCGGCAAGCGAATCGAGCGCGACGACTTCCCAGCCTCGTAGAATCAGTTCGTCGGTCAGGTGCGACCCGATGAATCCGGCGGCACCGGTGACCAGTGCTCTCATGCGCGGGCTCCCCGACTCGCGCCGGCGTAGATACGCGCGTACCGGTCTGCAAGGCAGTCCCAACTTCGTCGGACGGCTTCGGCACGAACGCGCTGCGTCGCCACCGCTAGCGCCGTCTCGTCGCGCAAAAGCGCGCACAGGGAATCGCCCAGCGCCGCGGCGTCGGCGGGCGGCACGAGTTCCACGACGCCGGACAGCGCGCGGTTGTGCCCGACGTCCGTGGTTACGATCGGGCGCCCGGCTCCCAGTGCGTGGTGGAGCGGACCGCTGGCGCCGACGTTCCGCAGGTAAGGGAGCACGACTAACGTAGAGGCCCGCAGCAGCAGCTCCAGCTCGTCGTCCGGGCAAAAGCGCACGTCGACTTTGCATCGGTCGCCCGGGACCTGCGCCGCCTTGGCTCGCAGGGAGCGAGCGTAGCTCTCATCGCTGGGGCATTGCGGGCGCCCGACGACGAGCAGAAAGCCCGTGCCGCCTCGCTCGACGTACCGCCCGAACGCATCGATCAGATACTCAAACCCTTTGTCGGGACGAAAGAACCCGAACGAGAATACCAGCGGCGGCCCCGCGGGAACGTTCGCGAAGCGCGGCGTGCACCCGTGAACTTCCTCCAGCAGGTCCCTAATGCGGTAGGCGCTGGCAAACGCTTGCGTCACCGGCGATTTCGGTGCCGATACGAGGCCGGCAAAGGATTCGCAGCTGGCGCGAAGTGCGCGCATCAACCGGCCGAAATACGACAGAACGATCGGCCGCATCGGCACCGGGAGTCGACGCGCAGGCGCAGACTGAAGAACGTCCCTTGGAAGCCAGAGACTATGGAGCGTCACAACGACCTTGATGCCGCGCCTGCGAAACTGCCGAAGCGCGGCGACGAGCGGCTCGCCGAGTCTGCCGCCGTAGTCTTGGTTGGGGCCGTAGTGAACGTGAACGGCCTGGGGCTTCGTCCGCAAGACGGCCTCTACGAGTTCGCCGTTGGGTGCAAACGACGGGCGCAAGGAGCGATCGAAGAAGCACCGCCTCACGTCGAAGCCATTCCACGCGTCGGAGAACGGCGTGTCCCAGTACTGCGATACCACCGCGACGTCGACGTCGCCACGGCGCCGCAACGCCGTTGCGTACTCACCGAGATAGTGCGCCTCCCCCTTCTTCTGCGGGGGGAAGGGGCCGACCAGTGTGACCCGCATCGTTCAGCCGTGCGCGGCCCTTGCCAGAAGCTCGTCGAACATCGCTGCTACGACGTCGAAGCTAAAGCGGGATGCGGCCGCGCAATGACGTTCTGCCCGCCGCCGCGCGAACGACGCCGGTTCGGTGAGCCATCGACGATAGCAGCCGGCTACGGCATCGACCCAAACCTCGAGCGGGGCGCACAGCGGTATGAGAGAGCCTTGGCCGCCCACCACGTCGCGCAACCCGCTGACGTCGCTCGCGATGACGAAGGCGCCCGCACACGCAGCCTCCGCAGCAACGTACCCAAACGTTTCGTAGCGCGACGGCATGAGAACGACCGCGGATTCACCCAAAATCTCGGCCGCGCGATCGCGGGTTACGGCACCCACGAGCCGAACTCGCGAAAGCCGGCCGAGGTCCGACAAGTGCTTGCGTAGCGGCCCGTCACCGGCGATCGTGAACTCCACGTCGCCGGGCAACCGATCGTGGAGAAGGGCGATGAGCGCGCGGAGTTTGGCGATGCCCTTTTGCGGGTGCAGACGCCCGAGAAACGTGACGGTAAAACGCTCGGGAAGCGATCGGGGAGCGAATGCGGCCGCATCGACGGCGAGCGGAATGGTCATAACGGTGCGTGCGCCGAGGGTCGCGAGGTAGGCTGCGTCGGCACCGTTGAGGGCATGCGTCGCGTCAAAGTGCCGAACCGTATGCCTTCCCACGAGTTGCCACGCCGCATCGTGCAAGGGCTTCCCGCTACGGATCACGGAGTGAAATCCAGCCACCACGGGCACGTCCATCCGCCGTGTGGCGGCGAGCACCGCCACGTCTTGGAATGCATAGCCGTTGTCGAAGTACACCATGTCGACGCCGCGGAGCTCCCGAGTCAGCCGCGCGGGGTTCGGGACGCGGCCGCCGGAAAACGGCACGGCCACGCCGGCGAGACGTCGCGTCTCCAGGCCGCAGCAGTCGGCGCGCGCGGGATTTTCGCGATCGCGCTGCGGTTGCGGACCGGTGTGGAACACGCGCATCGCGATCCCCCGTGAGTCGCCGTACGGCTTCACGAAGCTCCCAATCCACGAACTCAATCCGCCCGTAAACGATGGATCGACGGGACTATAGAGCGCCAGATTTCTGATCGCCGAAGACCTGGCCGAGGTCGCCGATACCATGTCTGGTTCGTTAGCCGCCGCTCGCCGGGTGGCCTGCCGGCGCTAGCTAGTTCAGGTCAGTCAAAGCCCCGGACATTTCGACCCAGGTGCCGCTACCGCACTACGAAGCCGAAGTCGCGCTCGACGGCGGCGCCGCTCGTGTTTCTTGCAATCACGCGCAACAGAAGATTGTGGCTTACGAAGAACGGTAAGCTCGGAACGCGATAACTGCCCTCGAATCGCCCGATGTCCGTTTTACCTATGCTCACGCTAAACCCGGCGATGCGTATTTCCACGCTCGCAACGTTCGACGATGTGAGCACGATCCCGCAGACGATCTCTCCGGCACGCGGAGTCGTCGAACTCAATGCCATCCACAGGATTTCCGGTGGCGCATCGGGGGATAACATGAGCACGGTCGGGGTCGCGGCCGGACTTGGCAGCGGCGCATCGCCGGCCGTCGGGGAAGCCGTGGGTTGGCTGGGACACGGCACTGCTGAAACCGCCGGCGTGGGCGACCCGGGCGACGTGAGAGCGGGCGCCGGAGATGGCGAGGCCGTAAGCGCGCTCGGCGCGGCTGCCGGTGGGGCGATGGCGGCAAGAAGGCACACCGCTCCCAACATTACGAGGCTTGACCGCAACCGCGGCGATTGCGACTCCGGCATGCCGGAGTCTTCGAGGAGCACCGGCTCCTTTTACTGTGCGAATAGCTAATTTCCGTTAGCAAGAGTTTGGCAGTGTCGTGCGAACAAACGGGGATGCAGGTTCGCGAGCGTGGCAAACCGGCAGCCCGGTTAGCGGTAGTTTTTGGAGTGTTTGCCTGCGTGCTGCCCGCCTGTGCCCCCGGCCCGATTGGTTCCTTGCCCGTTTCGGCTCCGTCCGGAGCACGGCCGGCCGCGACTGGGCCCGACCCGATCAAGCACGTCGTGATCGTCATTCAGGAGAATCGCAGCGTCGACAATCTGTTCCAAGGCTTCCCGGGGGCGGACACGAGGCCGTATGGCTACGACAGCGTGGGCAAGAAGATCAAACTCAAGCCGGTCGGCCTCGACAGCCAGTGGGACCTCGCGCACAGCTCGACGTCGTTCTTCGCAGCCTGCGACGGGCAAGGCAGCTTTCCCGGAACCGGCTGCAAGATGGACGGTTTCGACCAGGAGTATTGGGATTGCGGCCACAGCGGATACCCCCCGTGCCCGAATCAAAATCCCCCCTACAGCTACGTTCCGCACGACGAAACCGAGCCGTATTTCGAGATGGGCGAACAGTACGTGTTCGCGGACCGGATGTTTTCGTCGAACTTCGACGCCAGCAGCTTCGTGTCGCACCAGTACATCATCGCCGGCCAGTCGAGCTCCGCCGTCGACTTCCCCGGCGGGTGGTGGGGCTGCTACGGGGGCCGCGGCGACAAAATACCGACGGTAACGCAAGAACGCCAAATTCCGGGGGGCTACATCCGGGCGTGCTTCGACAACGAGACGATCGGCGGCGAGCTCGACAAAGCCGCGCTCTCGTGGCGCTACTACGCATCGGCCGACAACCAAGACGGGGGCGAGTGGAGCGCATATCAAGCCATCAAACGAATCTATTACGGCCCCGATTGGAAGAAGGACGTCATCAGCCCGCAGACGCTCTTTTTCGGTGACGTAACGAATGGCAAGCTCCCCGCTGTGAGCTGGATCACGCCGACCTGCGCGAACTCCGACCATTCCGGTTGCGGCTCCGCGAGCGGGCCATCTTGGGTCGCATCGATCGTCAATGCGATCGGCGAGTCGAAGTACTGGCAGTCAACCGCGATCTTCGTCTTTTGGGACGACTACGGAGGTTGGTACGATCACGTTCCCCCGAAGCTGATCGACTACGATGGACTCGGCTTTCGGATGCCGCTCTTGATCGTTTCGGCATATGCCAAGAAAGGTTACGTCTCGCACAAGCGATTCGAACACGGCAGCATCCTCAAGTTTATCGAGGATCGTTTTGGCCTCCCCCGGCTTTCGGCCAGTGACGCTCGCGCCGGCTCGCCAACCGATTGCTTCGATTTCAGCCGCGGCCCCCGTGCGTTTTCACGCATTAAAGCGCCCTACGACAAGAGCTACTTTTTGCATCAAGCCCCCGATCCGCGCCCTCCGGATCGCGACTGACGTAAACCCAGCAGGCGCCCAGGTTCCTGGGTATGACTGCCCCATGAAGATAGGAATCGTTGGCTCCAATGACCGCGCGATGGCGATCGGTCGCCTGTTACGGGACGGGGGACATCAAGTGACGTTCGGCGACCCCAACGCCAAGGAGCGCGCCCGGCGGGCCGCTTCCCTGGTGGGCGGCGCGGACGCGACTCCCTACGACCAGGCCATGTGCTCGGATCTGCTGGTCTTCGCCGTCCCGCGGCAAGAGGTCGATCGGGCGGTGACGGCCGTCGGGTCGGGCGCCGGCGCGGTGATCGTCGACGCCGTGGAGGGCGAGCGCGGAAATCGGTCGCTCAGCGGCGCCGAATTACTCGCCGCGAAGCTTAACTCGCACCGCGTCGTGCGTGCCCTCATCAACATGCCGCAGGCCGGCTGCGAAGTCTCGATCTGCGGTGACGACCCCACGTCGAAGGGTCTGGTCGACGAAGCCCTGCAGTCGTGCGGCTGCGAGACGACCGACCGCGGCCCGCTCGCCAACTCGTCCCAGCTCGAAGCGCCCGCCTAGGCGCCTACTTCTTCTTTCGCGAGGAGCGCGTTCGCTTCGGTGCTTTAGCACCGGAGCGACGCGCTTCGCTCAAACCGATCGCGATGGCCTGTTTCCGGCTCGTCACCTTCTTGCCCGAACGTCCGGATTTGAGCTCTCCGCGCTTCATCTCGTGCATCGCGCGCTTCACCTTGCGGCTCGACTTCGGACCGTATTTCCGCGTCGACTTCTTGCGGGTCGAGGTCGACTTCTTACGGGTCGTCGTTGACTTCTTGCGGGTCGAGGTCGACTTCTTACGAGTCGACCCTTTCTTGCGTGCCGACGACTTCTTGCTGGTGCTCGATTTCTTGCGACCAGGCATCGGTTCTTCTACTCCTCTCTCCGGCCGGCTTAGACGCGCAGTCCCCGCCCGGTCAACAGGTTGACCACGATCAGGATCAACACGATCAACAGAACGATGTGGATCAGGCTCCCTAAGTGGAACGCCATGAACCCGATCAGCCAGATGACGAATAACACCACGATGATTGCCCAGAGTAGGCCTGCCATGCTCCCTCCCTATGTTGGCGCTCTGCCGTTTCGTCGCTTATCCCCGCATTCGGGGACGATTAATCCGGGGATCTAGAAGCCGAAATAGCCCGCGCACAGCTCGTAGCACTCGCAGGCGAGCGACTCGAGTTTCGCCCGGTCGACGATGCGAACTTCGCCGCGCGAGTTCTCGATGCAGCCCGCGTCGCGGAGCGTGGCCATCGTCGCCGTGACCGTTGGGCGCTGCGCTCCGAGCATCATACCCAGGCGCTCTTGGGTCATGGGAAACGTGTTCGAACCGATGCGGTCGACGGTCATCAGCAGCCAGCGCGCACATCGTTGCTCGACTCGGTGCAGCCGGTTGCACGCGATCAGCTGAGCCAGCATCGAGCAATAACCGCCCGTATAGTAGAGCAGCGCATCCATCAGCGCGGGATACTCTTGCGCTCGCCGTTTCAGCTCTGCGACGGGCATCGCGAGGGCCGTCCCCGGCACCTGGCAGACGCCCCGTCCGGTCGAGGTTCCGTCGCGCAGGATCACGTCGAGTCCGCTCACGCCCTCAACGCCCACCATCCCCACCTCGGCGGCCGTTCCCTCGGCCATCATCTGAATGATCGAGACGACCGCCGAGACTGGGAAGTACACAACCTCGATGGGCGAGCCGGCTTCATACAGCACCGTGCCGTCGCGCCACGTCACCGGCTCGAGGGCGCTTTCCAGGCCCTCTCGCGCAGGTGCGGGCAGGCTCGCTAAGATGCGATTCTGACGACTGTTGAGCAAGTGTCCGGTCCGTTACCGACAGATGGCCCGCAATCCTGTACCGTATCGTGAAGCCACGATCGTATGAAGAGGCTGAACGAACGCGAGCCGTCTCCCGTCTCCACCGAGCGGACGCTGCAGTCCGTTCGCATCGTCATGGCCCGAATGACCGACGTGCTCTGGCAGGCCGACGCCGAGGGCCACGTCGCCGGCATCACGCCCTGCCGCCCCGCGCTCCCCAGCGGCGAAGGCGACTTGGACGAGGGTGAGGTCGAGCGCATCGAGCAGCTCT
This sequence comes from Vulcanimicrobiota bacterium, assembly GCA_963711625.1. Taxonomy (GTDB): domain Bacteria; phylum Vulcanimicrobiota; class Vulcanimicrobiia; order Vulcanimicrobiales; family Vulcanimicrobiaceae; genus Cybelea. The sequence continues at coordinate 1,862,870 of OY970207.1, read as the reverse complement.
GGATCAAGTGCGTCCGCTGCGTCGAGCGATTCAGCGCCCTCTACCACGTCCACGCGCCCGGCGCGGTGCCTCGGAGCTTTTTGATTCGGGCGGTTCCCGTGCTCGACGAGCGCGACGCGGTCCAGTACTGGTCGGGGATCGCGGCCGAGACCGACGGCCTGGGCGAGGCCGACACCCGATTCATCTCGGAAGCGGCCTCCGTGCTCTCCTCGTCGCTCAATCGTGGAACCATCGTCAACCGGCTGGTCCAAGCGTCCGTCGATCACTTCAGCGACTTCTGCGCGGTGCATGTCTTCGATGACGACGGGCAGATGCACGTCGAGGGCATCGCCGACCGCGACCTCGGGGTGACGCCGGAGTCGTTCGAGGCAGTCGTCGAAGAGGCCGCGCGCACGCGGCAGCCGCTGCTGCGGATCTACGCGTCCCGCAATCCGGCTCGGTCGCTCATCACCGTTCCGCTGCTCGTCGGCACCAGCTGCATCGGCGCCCTCACGTTCCTGGAGTCCGCGCGCCTAACGAGTTTCGGCGCTCGCGACGTCGACGTGGGAGTGGTCGTCGCGCGCCAGCTCGCGATGGCGCTGGAGAACATCAAGACCTTCGAGCGCGAGCAGCACCTCAGCCAGCGATTCCGCTTTTTGGCGCGCGTCACCGACGGGCTCTTCGCCACGCTCGACTCTTCGCGGATGCTGCAGCACCTGCTCGACGCCTTGGGCGAGGGATTCGCCGACGCCGCTGCCGCCGGCAGCCTGGTCGACGGGCGCCTGCAGATCGTCGCCGCGTGCGGCACCGATGGGCAGCTGCGGGACGAGGTGGCGAGCGACATCGTCGCGTCGCTGAACGATCGGCGCGCCATCCTGACCGGCGCCACGCCCGACGTGCGGCGGGCCGGCCGGCGCAAAGCGGGGCCGTTCGTGGATGCCGCGCATGCGAGATCGTGGATGATGGTGCCGCTGCTCGTCGGCGACGCCGTATACGGCGCGATCGTCTGCTCGTCGAACTCGCGGTATTTCGATGCGGGAGAGCTCGAGCTGCTCGAGGAGATCGGGCGGCGAGCGTCGCTCGCCCTCGAGCACGGCGAGAGTTTTGCGCGGGAACGGCGCCTGATCCAGACGCTGCAGCAAGCGACGCTGCCGACGCGCCTCGCCAGCGTGCAAGGAGCGACGCTGCACGCGATCTACCGGCCGGCCGCATCGGAAGTGCAAGTCGGCGGCGACTGGTACGACGCGTTCGAATTGGAGGACGATCGCGTTCTGCTCACCGTCGGCGACGTCACCGGCCACGGCCTCGAAGCCTCGATCGTGATGGGCAAGCTGCGCCACGCCATCAACGTCGTCGCCATGTACGAACGCGACCCAGCCCGAATTCTCGACGCCGCGGAGCGGATTCTGCTGCGCCGGTATCCCGGGTCGGTTGCGACCGCGTTCGTGGCGGTGTTCGACGCCCGGTCGCGCACGATCGTCTTCGCCAGCGCCGGCCACCCCTATCCGATCATGCGCTCGAGCGACGGCTCGCTCACCGAGCTGGTCGCCGAAGGACTACCCGTCGGGCTGCGCTCGGTCGGCGCCCCCGCGAAGTCGGTCTCGGCGCGGCTCGACGACGCGACATTGCTCGCGCTGTATACCGATGGGCTGACCGAGGCGACCCGCGATCTCTTCGCCGGCGAACGGAAACTGCGGGAGGCGCTCTCGTCCGAGACCGTGTTTTTCGTCGCCGACCCGGCGCAGTTCGTCGAAGAATACTGCCTGCGCGGCGCGTCGCCCGACGACGTCGCGGTGCTGCTGCTCAACTTCATCAAGTCGCAGCGCTGGACGTTCGACTCCGCCGACTCGCGCGCGGCGCGCCGAGCGCGCAAAGAGTTCGTGCAGAGCCTCGAGGCGGACGCCTCTCCCGGCTCCGACTTCAAGGCGGCCGAGCTGATCTTCGGCGAGCTCGTGGCCAACGTTGCCCAGCATGCGAGCGGGACGATCGACGTCTCGCTGGAGTGGCGCGACGGCAAGGCGGTGCTCCACGTGATCGACCGCGGACCCGGCTACGCGAACGCCGCGCGACGCCCCAACGATCTCTTCGCCGAGAACGGACGCGGCCTGTGGCTCATCCGCCGCCTCGGCGGCCAGCTCGCCGTCGAAACACTGGACGGCTACGGCACGCACGCTCAGGTGATTCTCCCCATTCTAAGGTAGAGTGCGATCCATGCGGGAGAATATCGCACCAGAGAACGCTCATCTCGTGCTCGCGGGTGAGTACGACATCGCTCGCAAGGCCGAGCTCACCCAGACCTTCGCGGCGATCGGCAACGGCCATCCGGTGAGCATCGACATGCGCGGCGTCACTTATGTGGACTCGACGTTTCTCGCGGAGCTGGCCGCCATGCGCCTGCGACGCGGCGAGCGGCCGGTGACCCTCATTGGCGTGCAGCCCAACGTCGAACGCATCTTTCGAATCGCCAGGTTGGACCGGTTCTTCGTCTTTAAGCCGCCGTCGAGCGCCTCATGAGTCGCGCAGATAGAGCGTCCAGGGCTTGTCCGGATGGTGGTCCGGCGGGAATGTACCGCCCGCCGTAAGGTGGGTGCGGTAGCCGCACTCCGAGCATTCGTATTCGCCACTTATCGTAATTGGGTCGCCGCCCGTTCCGAAGATTTCAGCCATTCTCGCAGTCTACCGCCCAGCCGGCGCCTCTAAGCGCCACCAGCGTTTTTGGGTAACAAGCGCTCATGAGAGCGACTTGGAAACCGCATGAAAAACACGGGCGCCTAACGCGCCAAAGCGACCTTCCCGACTCGGTCTACGCGTTTCCGAAACAGCGCAAGGAGCCACTGACCGACGCTCGCCACGTTCGCAACGCGATCGCGCGCTTCGATCAAGTCGAGGACGTGTCCGCCGCCGATCGGGCGCTCGCATTTGCAAACATCCGCAAGGCCGCGTCCCACTACGGGATCGACATCTCCGAGGAGTCGTGGAAGGAACTCGGCGTCCACCCGCAGCGCAATCGCAAGGCGAGCGCGCGCAAAGCGGTCGCGACGCGAAAGCGCAAGACGGCGACGCGGAAGAAAACCACGACACGGAAGAAAACCGCCACGCGTAAAAGGGCGACGAGGGCACGGAAGAAATGAACGAATTGAAGGAAAAGCGCGTCGCGGTACTCGCGACCGACGGCTTCGAGGAGAGCGAGCTCACCGAGACCACAAAGGCTTTACGCGACGCCGGAGCCAGCGTCCACATCGTCTCCCTCAAACGCGAACCAATTCAAGGGTTCAAGCACCATCAGCCCTCGATCAAGGTCGACGTCGACCTCGCGCTCGACGAAGTCTCGGCGGATTCGTTCGACGCCGTGCTGCTCCCGGGCGGCGCCCTCAACGCCGACGCCTTGCGCACCGAGGACAAGGCGCAGGAGTTCGTGCGGACGATGAATCGGCACCGCAAACCGATCGCCGTGATCTGCCACGCCCCGTGGCTGTTAGTCTCATCGGGCCTCGCTCGCGGCCGCACGCTCACCAGCTGGCCGACGATCGCCGACGACATGCGCAACGCGGGGGCCCACTGGGTGGATCGAGAGGTCGTCGTCGACGACAATCTGGTGACGAGCCGCGGGCCCAATGACATCCCCGCCTTCAATGAGGCGATGCTGTCGCTCGTCGAACGATCGGCGCAGGCGGTCCCCTAAATCGGCCGGTCCGCTGCGGACTACTTGCCGCCGCGTCTATCGCTGCGCAGCCTGCGAGCCGCGGCGGCGCACTGCCGCGGGTGCGATCTCTACAAGCACGCCACGCAGACGGTCTTTGGCGAAGGGCGCGCTCGCGCGCGCATGATGCTCGTGGGCGAGCAGCCGGGCGACCGTGAAGATCGCGCTGGCCATCCCTTCGTCGGTCCGGCCGGGCAGCTACTGGAGCGCGCGCTGGAGCGGGCCGGCATCGCCGCTGCAGAGCTCTACGTAACCAACGCCGTCAAACATTTCAAGTTCGTCGAGCGCGGCAAACGCCGAATCCACAGCAAGCCGAAAACAATCGAGATTCGCGCCTGCCGGCCGTGGCTCGAGGCGGAGATTCGAGTCGTACGCCCCGCGCTCGTCGTCGCGTTGGGCGCGACGGCCGCCCAGACGCTCCTCGGTGCGAAGTTTCGCCTATTGGCAAATCGCGGACGCGTGGTTAGCGGAGACCTCCCGGCCCCCGTCCTCGCGACGATTCATCCGTCGGCGATCCTGCGCGCGCCCGACGACGCGGCTCGCCGCCGCGCGATGGACGAGTTCGTCGACGACCTCCAGGCCGCATCGGAAGTGATTCGTCGTTAGCGGCTCGCCGAGGGCATTCTAGGCCGCGCCTCGCGATCAGCTGTCTCGCGCACGACGCCTGCGTCGCCCTCTGACGATCCGACCAAATGCCGGTGCGCGACGTCGCCCCCCAAGAAGCCCGCAATCCCTAGCAGCACGATGCCCGCAACGGTCAGCGCATAGCCGGCCGGCGACGCATGATCCTGAAACCGCACCGCACAGGCTACGCCGAAGACGACGATGGCCACAACGTTGAGCACCATGTGCCACGACGCCAAACCCTTGGCCTGTGCCGACATCGGGGCGCTGAGGTAATCCACGAATCCAAAGAGCGCCGCCAGCAGCGCACCGCAGACTCCGAAGAGCAGCAGCCACGTGCTCATCTCGGACCAGAAGGCCGGTCCCGCCCAAATCGACACGATGTCGCACACCACGGCCGCCACGAAGCAACCGATGGGAAACGTGACGAGCATCGGGTGAATTGGGTGTCCGGCGAGGGTCGCTTTGCCTTGCATACGGTTTGCGTACCCATCGCGCGCCGGGCGCAATCCCCGGCTGCTCCTGACGCTGCCGCCCACGGACGCTCGCGTACGCCGCGGCCGCTATGATGGGTCCACGCTACTTACGGAGGACCACCCAATGCGCCACTTCACGTCTGCTTTCGGTCTCGCGATGCTCGCGGCTCTCACGGCCTGCGCCGGACACGACCCCGCCGGCGGCGGCGGCTTCCTGCCTCGATCGTTGACCCCAAGCGTCAAGGACAACCCTAACGGCACGTCGGGGCTGGTGGAGGTTCCCCTCAATACGGGCGGCGGAGATTTCTCTTTCCTCGCGCCGGATCAGAGCGGCAAGGTGTGGTTCGGCACGGGCAATCCGGTGAGGCTCCTCCGGATCGACGAACACACCTTGAATCTTACACAGTACGCGCTGCCAAGCAAGTTTGACGCGCCATCCGGATTTGCGCTGAGCCCACAGCACGACGTCATGTGGTTCACGGATCTCGGCGGCTCGATTGGATCGATCGATCTTTCCAGCCACGCGATCCAGCGATTTAAGATTCCCACGAGCGACTCGTTTCCGGTCGGCATCGCGGCCGGCCCCGACGACGCGATGTGGTTCACGGAGTATCGCGGGGGGAAGATCGGCCGGATCGGAATCGCGGACCACGCGATCACCGAATACTCACTCCCCGGGGGGACCGGAGCACCCTGGCGGATCGTGGAGGGACCCGATGGCGCCATGTGGTTTTCGAACTTCGAATCGATCGGTCGCATCACCACCAACGGTCACGTTCACCTTTACTCGACAGGCGCCAGCAATCCGACCGGAATAACGACCGGTCCCGATGGCGGGGTGTGGTTCACCGGCAAGTCCGACCACAATGGCTCCCTGCTCGGTCGAATCGATCCTTCGACGCACGTGCGCAAACTTATCAAGTACGCCGCGGGGTCGAAAGGGAACCAGGACCTGGTCTTCCGCGGATCGTCGGCCTACATGACGCGGACCGACGGGAAGCGGATCGATCGCTTCGATCTCGGGGGACACGTGGTCTATTCGCGTCCGCTGCCGCACAACTACAGCGAGCCCTGGGGAATAACGCTCGGCTCCGACAATCAGCTTTGGTTCAATAACCAGGGTCTCAACGGTCTCGCGATCGGGAAACTCTGTCCCGCGCTTTCCTCGGCCGCATGCAAAGGCGCGTAAAAGCAGGCGCTATGCGCGCTTGAGCTCGATCAGGCTGAAGCCCAACGCGTCGATGTCCAAGGCAAATCCGCGCTCGAGCCCGCGGCCGTCGACGTTGAGGCGCTGCCCCCACTCGCCCAACAGGCTCGTGTAGTATCGCACGTCGTAACGCCCGCGCAGCCGGCGGGCGAAACGCAGCGGCGTGGTGACCGTGCGCGAGGACGTGTTGCCCAGGAAGATCACGTAGTCGGAGCCGCGCGCGAATGCGATCTCCGTCACGTCGTCGCCCCGCTGCAGCATCGGCGTGACGTCGCGCGCGTAGCGTTGCAGGCTCAGGTCGCTCGTGCATTCGAAGTTGGCAAAGAGCGTCGTCTCGGGCAGACGCACGGCGAACCAGCTCAAGTTCTTGCCGCGAAACGGCACGTTGCGAGCCCCGAGCCACTTCCATTGCGGCGCCAGCCGTGGGTTGCACGCGGGCGGCGAGCCGCGGATCTCCAGGCCGCACGCCCCCTCGATCGCCGACCACACGTAGCGTGGCGGGTACCAGGGCGAGAGCATCATTCCCTGATTCGCAAGCGTCTCGCCGTGCAGCCACTCCGAGAACTGCCCCGGCACCGTGTTGTGCCGGCCCGGATCGCGCGAGTAATGCTGGAAGCTGGTGCCGAGCGCGAAGGCCATGAAGCCGGGATTGAAACGCGCCGCAGCCAGCGCGAACACGAACGTCATGCCGACCCACACACCGCCGAGCAGCCCCCAGCTTCGCGTGGGGCTGTATTCCAGGTCGTCGCGCGCGACGGTGCGGATGCCGGCCTCCGTCCAGAACGACGGGATGCTGAGCCGGCTGACGATGCGAGCGGCGGTGTCGTGATCGGCCACGCCGAGCAGCACCGGAAAGAGCATGTCGACGGTCACGTTCGATCGCGGCCGGCCGTCCACGTCGATGTCGAGATAGTACAGCCCGGTCTCGGGGTCGAGCAGGTGGCGGTTGATCGCAGCGCGCAGCGCGGCCGCTTCGTGCTCGAAGCGCGCCTTGTCGGCCTTCTTCCCCAATGCGCCGGCCATCAGCGCCATCGAGACGAGCGCGCCATAACACTCGGAGTTCACCTCGGTGGACGCGCCCGAGATGCGGTAATCGTCGATGATGTTGCGCCAGCCGACAATCCCCGGCATTCCGGTCCCGGTGGCGGTGCACCACACGAGGCCCCGCTCGTCGCGCTGCGACAGCAGGTACTCCGCCGCGCGCTTCGCGGCCGAGTATGACTCGCGCACGAACTCCAGGTTGCCGGTCACGAGATAGTGATGCCCGACGGCCAGGATGACCAGCGGGGTGTCGTCGTTGACGTTCAGGCCGTAGTCGTTGGCCTTCCCGTTGCGGACGTCGTAGTATTCGACGATCTTCCCGCTGCGCTGCGCGTGGCGCAGATACCACCGCAGCGACTCGCGCGAGAACTCCGGCATGACGTAGTCGGAGCCCAGCCCGAACGACGCGGTATCGCGCCCGACGCTGTTGTTCGAGCGCGTCGGATCGTTGACGAAGCACCAGCCCGTCGGCGCCTTGAGCTGCGTGCGCAGCATGTTTGCCTTGGCCCACAGCACGCCGCGGTTGACGGTCGCGTCGGGCGTGACGACGACCGCGCGCGACAGCACCTTCTGGAAGTGCCGGCGCGTCTGCGCGCGGGCGGTATGCGCCGCGGGCGCGCGGTCGAGCGCCGTCCGAGCGCCGCGGGCGCCCGACGGCGACGCTGCCAGAGCGAACGCGAGGCGGCGCCGCGAGCCCGGCGCCAGCCGGTGGCGATAGTGAAAGAGTGCGACCGGGTCGGCCACGTTCCGCGCGATCGCGTTCGAAAGCTTGCCGGCGAAGTGCGGCCGGTTCATCTTGCCGTGATCGCCGGTCACCTCGTAGCTCGAGGGCGCGTGCGACGTTCGGATCGCGCGTGCGCAGTCGGGCGCGCCGGCATTCCAGGCGACGAACGCGCGCAGGCCGCGCGTCGTAGCGCGCTCGGACGTCGCGGTGCGTCGTTCCGCGCAACAGCGCGCCGGTGAGGCTGTCGAGCTCGCGCGTCTCGTCCGAATCGTTGCGGATCTCGACCACCAGATAGGCGATCAGCGGATCGACCCCCTCGCCGATTTCGAACCGGTTGAGCACGAAGAGCTGTTCGGCGACCGTCACGCCGTCGTCGATGCGATAGGTGTACTCCTGTAGGTCGGGGTGGATGCGAAACTCGCCGCCGGTCTTCGCCCGCGCGGCGCCGGTCGGGGCGTCCCAGAACGCAATCTCGACGCCCTCCATGAGCGTCTCGCCCAGATCGCTCGAGTAGAACTTCTCGATCGCGCCCGATGCCTTGATGACGATCGCGCCCTTCGGTCCGCCGAGCGTGCTTCCGACGGCGAGCTCCGAATCGTCAACCTCGTAGACCGAGATTCGTTCGCCGGAACCAAAGATGCGGGCGCCCACGCCGCGTCGTTCGCTTGCTTTGCAGGCGCGCTCCTCCCGATCGCTAATTCCGGGCTCGTGCTCTTGCTCGGCATCGAAACGTCGTGCGACGACACGGCCGCGGCCGTGCTCGGCGACGACGGCGACGTCCGCTCGAGCGTCGCGACGAACCAGGACGAGTTCCACGCGAAGTACGGCGGCATCGTGCCGGAGATCGCGAGCCGGCGTCACGTCGCGCTGCTCTCGGCGGCGGTCGAAGACGCGCTGGAGCGCGCGCAGACGTACGTTCGCCGACATCGACGGCATCGCGGTCACGTGCGGCCCGGGATTGATCGGCAGCCTCGTCGTCGGCGTCGCCGCGGCGAAGGCGTACGCGTTCGCGCTGCAGCGTGCCGCTCTACGGCGTCAACCACCTGCACGGCCACGTCTTCGCGCCGTTCCTCGACCGCGGCGAGGCGCCGCCCTATCCGTTCCTCACGCTGCTCGTCTCGGGCGGCCACTCGCAGCTCGTCGCGGTGCGACTCGGCGACCGACATGCGCGTGCTCGGCCGAACGCACGACGACGCGGCCGGCGAGGCGTTCGACAAGACCGCGCGTCTGCTCGGCCTTCCCTATCCGGGCGGCCCGGCGCTCGACGCGCTGGCGCAGGCGCGGCGATCCGCGCGCGCATCCGTTTCCGCGCCATCGCCCCGCGGGCGACTCGCTCGATCTCTCCTTCTCCGGCCTCAAGACGTCGGTGCGCTACTTTCTGGAATCCGACGCCGGGCAAGTTGCGCGAAGCGCGAAGACGTCGCGGCGTCGTTTCAGGCGGCGGTCGTCGACGTGCTGATGGCGCGCCTCGCCAGCCGCGTACGAACGCGATTCCGTACAACGCGGTGGCGCTATCGGGTGGCGTCGCCGCGAACTCGGCGCTGCAGGCGGCGTTTCGCGCGTGGGCCGCGCGCAACGGCGTTACCGCCTTCATTCCGCCGCCGAAGTATTGCACCGACAACGCGGCGATGATCGCGGCGGCTGCGTACTACCAGGGCGACGCGGTGCGCGCCGACCCGCTGACGCTGTCCGCGAACCCCAACCTGCCGTTCTCTCCCCCGCTCTTGTCATCCTGAGTAGCGCGCCGTAGGTGCGCGTGTCGAAGGACAGCTCGCTCTTGTCATCCTGAGCGAAGCGCGCGCAGCGAGCGTAGTCGAAGGACGCCCCTTAGTCGTCTTCGCGCGATTCGAGATAGGCGAGGTCGGCTAAATCTTGCGGTCGCGCCGCCGCTCGTTTGTTCGCAATCAGCTCGGGCTTGGCGATGTACGAGACGGGCACGCCACCGTACGTTGACTGAATTCGCGTCACCCAGGCCTGCTCGAACGTGACGCCGTCGATCGACGTGATGATATCGATCTGATTTGGCGCTCGCCCCATGACGAAAAACGTTCCGGGCGTTGCAAGGTCCGACGCTTGCAGGTCCGTTAGCGGTGCCCCGAACCGCACCAGCGCTTTCCAAACCCTTTGTGCATTCTGCGAATCGGAACCGACAAATACGTCGACGTCCTTCGTTGCCCGCGCCCTTCCGTGGAATGCGAACGCGTAGGCGCCCACGAGCAGATACTCAGCGCCCTCGGCGTTCAACGCGCCCAACAGATCGATCAAGTCGAAATTCTGTTGCATCGCTCCCCCATGGCATGCTCAAGACGAGTTGCCAGATGGCCTCGGCGCGTTCGCGTGGCGAAAGGGACTCGTCGAGTTCGCGCGCTCGGGCTTCGGCCTCGTGGGCAGAACGGGCAACGAAGCCGGTCCAAGACTTGCGTCTGGCCTCGGCCCGCGCTTCGAACGAATCCATCGAAGAAAAAATTCGCGGTCGCCGAGCCTCGAACCCCCAGTTTGCGCGCTCTGACTTCCTCGCGACCACATCGTAAGCTCCGAGGCGGCAAGACGGCGCTCTGATTTCCAGCCAGCTGCCCCAAGCTCGTATACCAGGCTGTCGAGCTTACCCGCCACGGGCCGAATAGGCCGACGCCAAAAGATGACTTTAGTTACTTTTCTTGAAATCACTCATCCGGAGCTCCTCGGCAGGACTTCGGCGAGCCCTTCGGCTGGGGGCTGGGGCTCGCCGGAGAGTCTCTTTAGAAACGACGGAGGTAGAAAATGGGCGGAGCCGTGGGACGGCAGACTGGCTGGATTCACCTGATCGACCTGACTGTCGCATTTGTGTTTCCCGTTCCGATACTCAAGACCGACGAGGCTGAATCCGAGCCGGTATCCGCGCCACAAGTGGCACCTGGCCCAGCTTAAACAGTTTTGACTTAGGTACCCTATGAGGGTCGCTGTAGAACACCCGACCTTTGGTACGGTCACGTTCGCGTTCGACAACGATCTGGCTGACAGCGGCTTCGCCGCGACCGATGGGTTTGTTTTCCTCGGCGTCGAGTATCCGAAGTTCGACTTCGCGTTCGAGCGCGCCGGGAACGGCTTTGTTTCCGGTGAGCTGAACAATCGCACCGTGCAAGTGCTCGACGGTCGGCGCCGGCCGATATTCGAGATCGCGCCGACCGCGTTTCGCTCGTTCGCGCTCTCAAAGGCAAAGGAGCTGGCGAGGAGCCTGCATCGCGAATCCGATCGCCAGCCCGGCAGCGTTCCGGCCAATCGGGGTAAGACGTTGGGATGCAAGACAATACCGGACTCAAGCGCGCCCTCAAAAAAGGCGATCCCGTTATTCTGAGCACCGGAGCCACCGCGACCGTTCGACGGTCCTATCCCGCCGGTTACGGTGGCGACGTTGAGATACTGCTCGACGGAGCCGAAGAGTCCGAGCGAGTCGCCGGCCTGACGTTAGTCGACGAAGAGTTGCCGCAGGTCGGCCCCGAGTTAGGCGACCCAGCAGCGGCGCAGCAGGTCGAGATGGGCGAAAGCCGCGCACCTAGCCGCGAAATGAAGAACCAAACCTAAACGACGCGAGAAACGGCTCTTTCAATTCGCGCGCAAGACTCCGTGCCGCTAACGCAGTTGGTTAAATATCACGTATGTATAAACGGCGCCGGCCGCGAGGAGGCCGCACCCTAAGGCGCGGATCCCGAGCTGCCACCAGAGCGACTCAACCTGCTTCTCGGTAACAAACGACTGTTGAACGCTAGAGTACTTTATGAATGCGCGAAGATACGACGCTGGAAACCCGGCCAGCCAGACGCCCATGGCGATAACGAGCATGGTTATCGCCAGATTGAAGGCGCTACCAAGGGCGTGAGCCACGTTCGCCTTTTCTAATTAAATCGCGGTCGGAGGGGCTCGAACCCCCAGCCTACAGGTTCGAAGCCTGTTGCTCTATCCAATTGAGCTACGACCGCGTGTAAAGGTCTCTTCGAGTCGGAGGCAGGTCGACCCGCCCGTCCGCGTGCGGGCGCGCGAGCAGCGATTGATACACGCCCATGCGTCCCGAGATAAAGCCCTGCGCGCTGCCGGCCAAATACAGGCGCCACGCGCGGTAACTCGTCTCGCCGCCGGCCGCAATCGCCGCGGCGCGGTTGCGCTCCAGATTCGTCAGCCAGACGCGCAGCGTGCGCGCGTAATGCTCGCGCAGGCTCTCCACGTCGCGCACTTCGAACCCGCACCGTTCCGCCACCCCCAGCGCGTCGGAGACGGCAACCAGCTCGCCGTCGGGAAAAACGAACTGGCGCATGAACCCGGAGCCCTTCTCTCCCTGCCGCGTCGGGCTCTCGTCGGCGATCGAGTGATTCAGAAAGAGACCGCCCGGACGCAGTGCGTCGTACGCCGCGCGAAAGTAGTCCGCGAAGCGCGCCCGTCCAACGTGCTCGAACATGCCGACGCTCACGATCTTGTCGAATCGCTCGCTGCCGAGGTCGCGATAGTCGCGCAGTTCCACGCGCGCGCGGTCGCCCACGCCCGCCGCGGCGATGCGCCGCTGCGCCTCGTCGAACTGCAGCCGGCTCAGCGTGATCCCGAGTGCGTGCGCGCCCGCCTGCGCCGCTCGGATCACGAGCGCGCCCCAGCCGCACCCAACGTCCAACAGCCGCTCGCCGGGGCGCAGCCGCAGCTTACGCAGCGTGTAATCGAGCTTCGCCGACTGCGCGTCGTCGAGTGATTCGATGCCGTCGTCGAAGTACGCGCACGAATACACCATGTCGCGATCGAGAAAGGTCTGGTAGAACGCGACCGGCTGATCGTAGTGAAAGCCGATCGCCGCCCGATCGCGGGCACGCGAGTGCATACGCCCCCGCATGCGCGCCTCGCGAATTTTCGGCACGTGCGCTTTGGGCAGGCGGCGCAGCAGGCGAAACAGCCGCACCGATTCGCGCGTCGGCCGTTCCACGCCGGCGCGGTAGAGCGCGTCGACCGCGCACACCAAGTCGCCGTCGGCGTCGATCAGCCCCGCCGCGAACGCCTTCCCGGGCGACAGGTCCAGCGGCGGTGCGAAGGCGGCGCGCAGCGCCCCGGGCGCGTTCACCCGAAAGGTGAAGCGCTCGATCAGCTCGGCGGGAACGCGGGTGCCGTCCCAGAGCGCGATCCCGAACTCGCGGGCGTAGGCGTCGCCGAAGAGCGCCCGCAGCGCGGCGATTGCGATTCGCGCGTGTGGATCGTCGGAAGCGAAGTGTTCAGCGATCAAACGCGACGATTTGATTGGCGTCGCGGTGGTTCGTCCAGAACCGCGACCCATCAAATGCCAGCGCGCGTGCCGCGAACGGAATGCGCGCGAGATCCTCGGAGGCGTTGCCGCCGTTCGCCGACACTTTCGTGAGGAAGTACACGTCGCTCGCCTCGTCTTCGGTCGTCACGAGGTAGAAGTTGCCGTCCACGTAGCACTGACCGCAGATGCCGTGCGGCACGTCGATCTGACGCACGACGTTGCCGCGCTCGTCGAGTCCCAGGATCCGGCGGTTATACCACTGGCTGACGTAGAGATACGTTCCGTCGTAGCTTAGCTGCGATCCGGTCGCGTCGGGGCACTCGATGGCGTCGCCGGTCTTGAATCCGTGCCCCGGAACGAAGCGGCGGATCACGCGGTCGTCTTCGTCGCCAACGCCGCAGATCACCCGCAGCTCGTCGCCCAGCACCGTCATGCCCCAAGGTTTTCCGGGCACCTTCTCCTCTTCGATCACCGTCCATTGAAGCGGGTTGATCGCGTAGAGCCGATCGGTCTCGATCGATCCCATCCACAGCTTGTCGCCGTCGAACGCGAGGGCTTGCGGGCGCGGGGCCGGCGACGGAAGGCGCAGGGTTTCGGTTACGTCATGCACGCCGGGGAACTTCCGGCGGGCTATTGTGGAGGCCTTCAGGGCCCCGCGCCACTACGGAACACCGCGAGATACTCTGCCGACTGAATGTCGTCGGCCTCCCTCTCGCTAATGAGCACGCATGCCGATCGCCGTCGCGACTCCCCCCCAATCAGTGCCCGTCTACGGCGGGTTCGACTACGTCACCATCGACGAAAGCCGGCATCGCGTATATGCCGCTCACACGGCGAGCCGGCGACTGCTCGTCGTGAACGCGCTCACCGGAAAGGTCTCGGCTCAAGTGACCGTCGGCCCGATGCACGGCGTCGCCGTAGATCCGGAAACGGGAGCCGTGTTTACCGGGAACGGGACGGATCGGACTCTCTCGAAAGTCGACCCCTCCACGTCGAAAGTCTTGGCCGTGGTGAACGTTCCTGGGAACGTCGACGCGATCTCTTACGACCCGTTACATCGGCGCGTGTACGCGGACCAAGACGGCGGCGCATCTGTCTACGTGATCGACGGCGACACGATGAAGCTCATTGGAACGATTGCGATGCCGGCCGACGATCTCGAGTCCTCGGCGGTCGATCCCACAACCGGAGTGCTCTACCAAAATCTCGCCAACGGCGGCGGGTTTGCGGTTATCGATCCCGCCACGCTGAAGGTAACGAGTGTGGTCAAAACCCCGCAGCTTACCGATAACCACCCGCTCGTCTTCGCCCGCGCCGCGAATCAAGTGATCGTCGGCGGGGCCAACGGCGTACTCTCCGCCTACACGCCCGGTGGCACGCACGTCGGCGACGCGCAAGCTCAACCCCACATCGATCAGTGCAGCACGGGCTCGAAAGGCAACCTCGTCGTGTGCGCGGGACGCGGCATCGTCACGGTGGTCGCGGCTAAGAGCGGCGCGGCGCCTCAGGTCGTGGGTCGAATCGACACGGGCCATCGCGGCCTTCATACCATCGGCATCGATGAGGCGACTGGCGATATCTGGGTCGTCTATTCGGATACGAGCGGCGACTGGGTGCAACGCCTGAAGTGGTCCCCCTAAACGTGCCCCGGCAGAGCCCTAACGCCGCTTAGTGCCGCCAAACGACCGAGGCCTGCATCGGCAGGCCTCGGGGTTCTTGCGTTCTGCGTAAGCGAGATTGCCTACGTACCGTTATTTCCCGCGAGCTCGCGGTCCCAAACGCGCCCTTACGGGGTGGGGGATGCCTCCGGCGACGTGGTGCTGCACAAGGCGGCGCTCGCCATCACGGCTTGCGCTGCATCGTTCTCGCGCGTCGCCGTCGCATCGATCGTCCAATGCAGCGCATCGAGCAGGCGCGTGACCGGATTGTAACCGAGCGTCAATCCCGGAATCGTCGCCAAGTCGATGCTGTACGGATTGGGCGGAAGGCCGGCGTAGTTGGGATTCGCCTCGAGCGGATTGGGCGCCGGCGTCGCGGAGCGCGCGCTGCCGATGTCGGGCTTGCTCAGCGAGCTGATGTACGCCTGGCCTGCGTGCTGCAGGTCGGCCATCTGCTGCGTGTCGACGAAGCCGCTGATGATGTCGAGCGACGCGTTCTGCGCCGCCAGCGCCTTGAACAGCTTCGCACGGATCTCTTGCAGCTGACGGTCGTCGTCGGGGCGCCCCGTGCCGTGCAGCAGGGTCGGCGAGTCGAGCGTCGTCTGGATCGCGATGATGTTGTTCGCGATCGGACGGATCAGGTTCTCCAGCCCCTGGAGCGCCAGCTGTTGCGACGGGTTCGACATGCCGGGATCGCCGCCGGGCGAATTCGTTCTGCGTCGTCGACGGGTCGTTGCCGTAGAGCGCCGCCATGTTGTACTGCTTGAAGAGATCCGGGCTTTGCTTGATCGTCGTATCGTTTTGCAGCATCATCCCGATGGCGGGCTTGATGCGCTCGTGCAGCTCGGCGCACAGCGGTCGAGTGACGATGTGATAGATCTGCGGGGGCGGGCTGGGCGGTGGGGTTGCCCCGACCGCAAGCAGCGCCGCCAGCGCTACGGCTGCTCGGAACATCGAATGTCCTTTTACGCGTACGACGCTCGAACGCACCTGCCTGTGACGCCCAGCCGGGGCGCCGCTAGATATAGCGGCCCAGCCAAGCGAGGATCAGGTTCAGGCGCTCGACTCGATGAATCGGCGAACCGGTTCGCGACAGGTCGTGATTCTCGTCGGGCACGGCCACGTATTCGACCGTCTGTCCGAAGCATCTTGAGCGACGTGAACTCCTGCAGCGTCTGGTCGATCGGCGCACGCGTGTCTTCGTCGGAGTGCAGCAGCATCAGCGGCGTGTGCACGTTCGCAACGTACGTCAGCGGCGAGAACTTCGCGTAGTCGGTGCTCGCCGGATCCCACGGGGGCCCCAGCTGTAGTAACCGCCGCCGAGCCCGTTTTTCGCCGGCGAAGTCCGCGGCGAGGTTCTCGCTTTGCAGGTTGCTGACGCCGCGCTCGGCGACGGCCACCTTATACCGGTTCGTGTGCGCGATCACCCACAGCGTCGCATACCCGCCGTACGAGCCGCCGAGCACGCCGAGCCGCGAGGCGTCGACGTCCGGCCGCTTTACCGCGGCGTCCATCACCGCCTGCACGTCTTGGAACATCGCGTCGCCGTAGTTCTTTTCCAGCGCCTCCTCGAACGCGTAGCCGTGGCCCGTGCTGCCCGCCGGATCGGCGAACACCACGTTGTAGCCCATCGCCGCGTAGAGCTGGAACTCGTGGAAGAACGTGTCGCCGAACTGCGTCTCCGGGCCGCCGTGAATGTCGAGCAGCGTCGGGTGCTTCGCGCCGGGCGCGCCGCCGGTCGCCGGCATGAACCACGCCTGCACGTCGAATCCGGCCGGATCCTTCACGGTGAACGCCTGCGGCTTCGATATCGTCACCGACGCGAGGTACGCGCCGTTGACGTCGGTGAGCCGCCGCGGCGCGCCGCCGCTCATGGGAGCCACGTAGACGTCGGCCGGGTGCGTGAAGTCGCTGTATAGATAGGCGACGCGCGTTCCGTCGTGCGAGACGGAGCACGACCACGCCTCGCCTTCGGGCGGCGTGACGTCCGACAGCGCGCCGCTGGTCAGGTCGATCGTGCGCAGGTTGGAGTAGCCGGGGCCGTCGACGTTGAGCAGCGCCAGCTTCCCGCCCGGCAGCGGCGCGCCGCACAATCCGCCGCCCTCCTTCATGTCCGCCAGCAGGGAGTCGCCCCAGCTCACGGTGTCGTGCGTCACCACGATGCGGCGGTCGGAGCCGTCGCGGTTCGCCGACGCGAGCGCCGGCTGCTCGGCCGCGTCCTTCACGTCGCCGGTCAGGAAGAACACGCGGCTGTTATCGCTTCCGAAGAAGAATCCGAAGTTCGCGGGCAGCGGCGAAGCGACTTTCTCCAGCGCCCCGCCGGTGGACGGCATCGTGTAGACGTCGTTGGGACCGCTGTCGACCGACTCGTAGCGCAGCGAATCCACGAGCATCGTGCGGTCGTCGGGCGACCAGGCGTCGAAGTTCTCCGAATACTGGCCCGACGTCAGCTGCTTGGCGTTCGATCCGTCGGCGTTCACCGTCCACACGTGCTGATGGTCGCGGTAGGTGTAACCCTGTCCGTTCGCTTGCGAAGAAGCAGCTGATCGATGACGTTGATGTCGCTCTTCTTCTGCGCCGCCCTTGGGCTTGAAGCCGGCCTTGGCGAAGTCGACGTAGGCATCGTGAGCCGGATCGATCTCCGTGACGGAGAACGCGATGCGGTCGCCGGCGTGCGAACGACTGCGGCGCGAGACGCCGTGGGCAACGTGCGTCAGCTGCACGATCGCGCCGGTGCCAAGCGTGTATTGGTAGAGCTGCGGCTTCTGCTTCGCGGCCTTGCGGACGAAGACGAAGCTCCGGCCGTCGGGCATCCAGGCGTAGTCGCCGTCGCCGGCGTGGCCGGTCACGTTGTGCCGCAGGCGCCCGCTCGCAGACGTCGACGAGCTCGATCGTGCGGTCGTAGCTGTCTTTGGGGCCGTTCATCCGCGACGCCTCGACCAGCACGTGGGCGCCGTCGGGCGAGATCGGAGCGCTGCTCAAGAACGTCAGCTTGTACAGGTCCTCGGGCGCGACGCTGGCCGCCGAGGTTGCAATGGGGAGAAGCCCGAGCGTCAGGGCCGCAAAAGCGATGAGGCGCATGCGGCCCGTATTCTACGTTCCCTTTGCGGCGCCCGCGTAGAAAATGATCTTGAAGATGGCCTGCGGCACCGTCGTGAGCGCGTTCGGGATTGCCGTAGGCCAAATACACCTCGCTGCTGCGCAGCCGCAAGTGATACGCCACCGAGACGTTCGAGCACGTGCCGATGCAGTTGCCGCCTCCGTTGGGATCCGGCGGGCGTGCCGACGACCCGGCGCAGCCCGATCGCGAACGACGAGTTGCGCCCGATCTGATAGGCGTAGCTCAGGCTCTCGAACCACTGGACGTTGTTGGGGATGGGCGACGGCATCCACTGCGCGGTGTCGTCGAGCGCGAGCGTGAGCGCGCCGTGATTGCCGACCCGGATCGTCGTCGTGCGAAACCACGTGTCGAGCCTCCCCACCCCGTAGCGCCCGGTGTTGTACGAGATGGTCGTGGGCGTCGACGACGGACCGTGGTACGGGAACTGGCCCGGGTTGTTCGTCTGCAAGCCGCTGTCGTAGGTGAACTGGAAGCCGCCGTTCTGCGTGATCGGCGTCAGGATGTCGCCGAAGCGCCAGTAGTTCGAGCCGGTGAACAGCTGAACGTCGATCGCGTTCTTCGTCAGCACGTCGAGGATCAGCTGGTTGTCGCTCTGCGCCTGGCCCATCGTCGGGCCTTGATACCGGTCGATCACCCCGGCGATCCCCACCGACTCCAGCTTGTCGTTGGCGCTAAAATCCCAGATCTTCGCGCTGTACAGCGCGTAGCCGGCGATGCCCGGATGCGAAACGAACCCGTCGGCGGGATCGTAGTACTCGCCGATCTTGCGCGTCGAGCCGAAGAAGCCGAAGGTCTGATTCGCCCAGCCGGTGCCGATCTCGTAGTACTGTGCGTGATCGGGCACCAGCACGTTGCTTCCGGAATCGCTGCCGTAGTTGGCATACGCGCTGAAGTGCTTGAGGTCCGAGTAGCCCATGCCGCCTTCGAACACGTCGTCGTGCAGGTTGGGAGTGTTGACCGAGACGCGTTGGAAGTTGGCGAACCAGCGGGTGTCGGGCGACGTGAAGTCGAGAGCGCTCGCGAGATCGTTGCGGCTGTCGCCGACGGCGTCGAACGTGGCGAAGCCGATCGGGCCCTGCTTGCCCTCGACGGCATAGCCCGACGCCGGCGTCGGGATGGCGGGCGTGTAGAGCGACTGGATGTTCTGACACACGTTGCAGTTGAACTCGTTGTAGAAGTTCGCCGCCTGCGTGAAGAACGGCCGCACCTCGCTGTAGTAGCGCTGGAAGACGGTCGGCGCGATGCTCTGCTGGTCGAGCTCCACGTTCGAGTAGTCGGGGTGGAACGTGGAGTAGAACGAGGCGGTGGGCGTGATCGGCACCGACAGATCGGCGCCCACGCGCGACGTCGAGCCGCCGATCGTCTTGCTCGCGGCCTCGCCCAGCGCGTAGACGGCGGCGCGCGGCTTCGGTCGCGAAAAGCCCACGTTCAGCTGCGGAAGGGCGATCGATCCGGCGTGCGCGTAGTCGGAGTTCCCGTAACCGTCGGGCTGCATCTGCACCTTGTCGTACGACCACACTTGCTGCTCGCCCGTTGCGCGCACGTAGCGCACGAACTGCGCCTGCCACGTGCCCCCGTGGGCGTTGCGCATTATGTCGAACGGGATCTTCATCGTCACGGTGTAGCCGCCGGCGTGCGCTGCGCCTTGCGATTCCCAGTTCGGCGAGTAGCCGGTGTTCTCCGACGAGTACGCGTAGTGCGTGCCGTTCGGCGTGACGTAGAACTGGTAGAAGTATCCGTTGACACCGTTGGGCCAGAGATCGATCCACACCTCGTCGTCGCTGCCCTGCCCCACGTCGTTCGTGTGCTGCAACGCGGCGATCGGCTCGCGCTGCGTCGCGTCGAACCGCACGTACAGGGCGTGGCCGTCGGTCGAGATCCAGGCCTTCGTCGGTTCGCTCGCCGGACGCGACTGCACCGCGTTCCAGGGCAGGTCCAGGCTCGCCGCGTGGGCCCAGTCACCCGCCGGTGCGGCGGGATCGAGCGACGGATCCGCGGCCTGCGGCACCGTCACAAGCGAGGAGCTCGCCAGCGCGCACGTCGCGGCCGCGGCGAAGGCCGTCGCCCAAATCGCCGCGGCCGCCGCCCAGCGCGACATCAGAGGATCGCGCCGTCCAGGCTGCTTTTGCCGCTAGTCCGCAGCGTCGCCGCGTCGACGTGATCGCAGCCGAGCGGCTCGCGGTTATTCGCGCAGATCAGCGCGCCGCGGAAGTCGGCGCCGTGCACGTCGGCGCCGCGGAAGTCGGCACAGCCGATGCGGCCGTCGCGGTTGCGCGAGCAGAGCCGCGTGTTGCGCAGGTCGGCGCCGCGCAGGTCGGCGTCGCGAAAGTCCACGCCCTGCAGATCCGCGCCCGTGAACCGCACGCCGCGCGCCTTGACGCCATCCAGGTCGCTGCCGATCATCGTGATGCCCGACAGGTCGAAGTTTTCCAGGTTCACGTTGCGCATGTCGGCGCCGATCAGCTTCGTCGCTCCGAAGTGAGCGCCGCGTAGCTGCGCGCCGCTCAGATCGACGCCCGTTAGGTTCGTGTCGCGCAGGTCGGCGCCGCGCAGGTCGGCCTCCTGGAAGTCCACGCCCGTGAGGTTCGCGCCGCGGAGATTCGCGTTGCGCAGGTTGACTCGCGCGAAGTCGACGCCCACGTAGTTGGCGCCCGAGAGATCCGCGCCGTGCAGGTCGCGTCCGGCGAACGAGCAGCCGGTGCAGTTGGCCGGCAATCCCGATCCGGCGGCGACCGTTATCGCGGCCGAGAACAGTAGTGGCAACAGGGCGATCATGTCATTCTCCTCCAGTGTTGCCGCGCGAGAAGGTCGCAGAGAATCAAGCCCCTCTCGCGAGGCGTCGTTTGAGCTGTGTTGTCGGTGCCTGGTCTAGGGCGGGGTTACGGTCGCGACAAGTCCATGCCGATGAGCTTGGTCTTCGAAAGGTCGACGCGCGAAAGATCGACGCCGCTGACGTCGCAGCCGCTGAGCGTTGCCCCCGAGAGATTGACGCCGTCCATTCGCGCATGGCTGAAGTCGATGCCCGTCAGCTGCGCGCCGGAGAAGTTCACGCCGCTGAGATCGGCTCGCGTGAAGTCGTCGCCGCTGGCGCGCACGTTCGACAGGTTGAGTCCGCTCAGGTTGGCGCGCGTGAAGTCGCATCCGGTGCAGCTGTTGAGCACGTCGCGCAGCTCCGCCGAGTTCAGCCGCGCGTCGGTGAACTGACAGCCGGAGATCTTGGCGCCGCCGAAGTCGACGCCGGTGAGGTCCGCACCGGAGAAGTCGCACCCGATGAGGTGCGCGTTCCGGAACGACGCATTGTGCAGAACGGCCTTGCGGAAATCCACGCCGCTGAACGTGCCGCCGGAGAAGTTGGTGCCGGCGAGCCGCGCGCCGCTCAAATCGACGCCCACGTAGTTGACGCCGTGCATGTCGCGCCCGGACCAATCCACGTTATGGAAGTCGCATCCCGAGCACGTGCGGCCCGACGACAGCTGCGCGAGCTTCATCGAGCCGATGGCGGCCGTCGCGCGGGCAGCCGCGGCGGGTCCGATCTTCGTCGACGCCGCAATCGCCGCGTCGACGTTGGCCGCGACGGCCTTCGAGACGGTTTCGTTCAGCCGGTCGTAGGGCTCGACGCGGGGCTTCGCCGGCACGACCGTTACCGGTACGATTTTCACCGGTGCGACCCTGGCCACGTGGAGCGGGCCGGCGGTTTCGGCGGGGCGCGGCGGCTCGGTTGCGAGCGAACGCGGCGGCTGGGCCGGCGCGACGCCGGCTGCCGCGGGCGCGGATAGGTGCGCCTGCTTCTTCAGCACGGGCTTCGCCGCGTGCGCCGGCGTGACGGTCGGCACGGGGGCCTGCGCGGCGACCGCGGTGACGGGCTCCGTCATCGGCGGCGAGGCGATCGACGGCGCGACGACCGCGATGACGAGCCCGATCGCGCCGACCACCGCAACGGCTGCCGCGGCGGGCGCGGGCGCCAGGTTCGTGGCCATGTTACGGCCCGCGCCCAGCAGCCTCTCGATGCGCAGCGAGATGTGTTTGCGCGTGGCGAACACGCCGGGCGCCGGAATCATCTGCCGCGGCCACGACGCCGTCTCGGCCATCTTGGTGAGGCACAGCGCGTAGGGGCGCACGGTGTGGACGAACGACAGCACCCAGTCGTCGCATGCGACTTCGCGCTCGAGATCGAGCTGTTGCCCGATGAACTGCGCGGCCGGATTCCATCCGAGCAGCGCGTTGATGACGCGCTGGAAACCGTTGGTCCAGTCGTCGGCGCGCCGCAGATGCGCGAGCTCGTGCAAACAGATCTGATCGACCTCGGGCTGCGAGAGCCGGTCGAGGAGCGATCGGGGCACGAGGATCATCGCGTCGAACAGGCCCACCGCCACCGGCACGTCGGTCTCGTCGCTAACGCACAGGCGCACGTCGCGCGCACCCTTGTTCGCGCGCAGCCACTGCGGCATCGCGTCGCGGTATTCGACCGGAAGCGGAAGCGCGTCGTGCTTGAGCTGCTCGAGGCGCACGAGGCCGATCGCCAGCCGCACGAGCGCGTAACCGGCTAGCACGACCCACAGCGCGAAGACGCCCAGCGCGACCGGCACCGGCAGCGTCAGGCGCAGCCGCTCGGGCAGCCGCGCGGTAAACTGTTGCCGGGGGGCGGCCGCGGTCGAGGCTGCAGCCTTTGAGGTTGCAACGGAATGGCGCACCGGCGCGGGCACGGGCGCGGCCGCACGCGGCGGCGCCTGGATCGCTGCCGACCGCTGCTGTAGCGAGGCGGCGACGGACGCCGCCTGCGGCGCCGAGGGGGTGAAGAACGCGAGCGTCGTCGCGACCGGCAAAGCGAATGCGGCGAGCAGCGTAGCGCTCCACACCGTGTAGCGCGTCGCCGCGTTGATGCGCGGCCACGCGCGCAGCATCAGCCAGACGCAGAGCACGAGCAGCGCGTCTTGCCAGAGGGCGTTGATCGCGATCGCGGAGAGCGCGCTTGCGACCGTTACGAAATCTTGCTGCCAGGCAATCACTGTTCGCTCTCCTCGTATTGCTCGATCAACTCTTTGAGTCGTGTCAGCTCGCCTTCCGACGGCCGCTCGTTCTCGATCAGGCTCAGCGCGAGCGATCCCGCGCTATTACCGAAGAACTTCGACAGGAGATGCCCCACGGCGTGGCCGGCCGCTTCGTCGCGTGCGACGAGCGGACGATAGACGAACGCGCGGCCCGCCTCCTCGTGCGCCACGTACCCCTTGCGTTCGAGAATCCGCATCGTGGTGAGCACGCTGTTATAGGCGATCGGCGGCGGCGGCAGCGCGGCGGTCACGTCGGCGACCGTCGCGCGCTCGCGCTGCCAGAGCACTTCCATCAAGCGCAGCTCGGCCTCGGTCAGGGTGCTGGAACGTCGTCGCGCCATCGCGGTCTATCGTCCCGACACGCCCGGGCCCCAGCCCGGGAAGATGCGGAAGGGCGAGAAGGCGTCGGGAAGGCGGACGCGGGTCCGGACGGTGGGCGGCAGATCGGTGCTTGAAACGTCGGCTTGGCGGGTCATCGGGGTTTGCCTCCTACTGACTACTAAGGATTTAGTTGAATCATAGCCGGGCGGATCGGCTTTGTCAACTAATTATTTAGGATTAAGCGTCCCGACCCGTTGCGGGAAAGCTGCGGCGGTCTGCCAATAACCGAGGCTGATTCCATCGCTGTGTTTACCTTAGGAGAAGTGAGTTTGTTGCCTTCGGCGCGCTTTGCGTTCGCGATTCTGACCGCCGGCCTCGTCGCCGCGTGCGGCAAGGGAACCCCGATCACGAGCGGCACGCCGTCCCCGCCACCGACCCCTCCGCCTGCCGTCACCGCGCAGTACCCGATCCCCACGAAATCGGCTCACCCCGCAGGCATCGCCCTGGGCAGCGACGCCAACCTGTGGATCACCGAGTCCACGCCCAGCAAGATCGCCCAGCTGAACAGCCACGGAGGGATCTCCGAAGCCGTGACCCCGACGGCCCACGCGGGACCGAACGGCATGGCGGCCGGCCCCGGCCCGAACCTCAACGTGTGGTTCACCGAGACCAACATCGCCAAGGTGGCGCAGATTACGGTCACCGGGCCGCCGTACACGGAGTACACGCTGCCCGATAAGGCCGCGCGTCCGGTCGGCATCGCGCTGGGCTCCGACGGCAACATGTGGGTCTGCGACATCGGCACCAACTCGATTTGGAAGGTTCAGCAGATTCGCAAGAAGCCGCACGTGCTCTTCACGCAATATCCGCTCACGGGCAACGCGCAGCCGGCGGGCATCACCAACGGCCCCGACGGCGCGATCTGGTTCACTGAACCCGGCACCAACAGCATCGGCCGCTTGCCGGTCAGCGGCAGCGTCACCGTCACCGAATATCCGGTGCCGACGAAGAACTCCGATCCGCAAGGCATCGCGCCCGGCACCGACAACGCGCTCTGGTTCACCGAGCGCAAGGGGCTGAAGATCGCGCGAATCGCGACGACCGGCACCGTGACGGCCGAATATCCGCTCGCGGGCTCGGTGACCCCCGATGCGCTGGTGCAGGGCGTCGACGGCAACTTCTACTTCACCGACACGGCGAAGAACAAGATCGGTCAGTTCTTCTTCCGCTCGCATCAAACGAAGTTCTACTCGATTCCGACCGCGAACTCCGAGCCGACCGCGCTCACGCTCGGCCTCGACAGTCAGGTCTACTTCGTCGAATACGCCGGCAACAAGATCGCGCAGTTCCGCTACTTCAACGTCTAATCTTTTGTCATCCTGAGCAGCGCGCCCCTAGCATTGTCATCCTGAGCAGCGCACCCCTAGCATTGTCATCCTGAGCAGCGCGCCCCTAGCATTGTCATCCTGAGTAGCGCGCCGTAGGCGCGCGTGTCGAAGGACCGCGCCCCACCATTGTCATCCTGAGCAGCGCGCCGCAGGCGCGCGTGTCGAAGGACGGCTCGCCCATGTCACGCTGAACGCGGGCGCATGGTATTGTCATCCTGAGCCCTTCGACTCGCTACGCTCGCTCAGGATAAACTCCGCGCGAAGCGCCGAAGTCGAAGGACGCTCAAGCTGTGTCGAAGGACGCTCGCCGTCATCCACGTCAGCCAGTCGCGACACGCTGCCGGCGGTACTGCCGATCAGCAGCCGGCGCCCGCCGAAGCGAACGACGTGGAGCGCGGCGTGCGGTGAGAGCGCCGTGGTCTCGATAACGTCGGCGCAGCGTTCGCCACGCGGAAAGAACCGCGCGGACCGCAGCCATCGCGCCAGCGCGTAGAGCGCCGCCAGTACGATCGCGACGATTGCGAGCTTGGCGGCGTATGCGGCCCAGAAGGCCGGCGTCATCGGTTGAGCTTGCGCTTGAACGCCACGACCTTGGCCTCGATCTCATCCAGGGTGTCGAGCACGACCACCGCGTTGCCGGTGGTCAGCGTGACGACGGTGTCGCCGTTGCGTTCCACCGACTCGATCAGGTCGCAGTTGAGCATCACGGGTTGACCGTTGAGGCGCGTGAGCGTGATCACGTCGCACACCGTTCGGCCGCGGCTCGCGCGACTCTTTCGGCGGCCGCGCGCTCGTGGCGGCGCGCATTGCCCTCGTCGAGCTCGAGCTCGTCCTTGCGCGCCTCCTCGGCAAGAAACGCCTGCCGGCGCCGCTGCTCGAGTTTCTCGACGACCCCCGTCTCGCGCCCGGCCGCGATCACGGCGTCGCGCGCGCGGTCGCAAGCGGTCTCGAGCGCCGCGCGGCGCGAGCCCAGGGCCGCGGCTTCGGTGTCGAGGTGGCGCAGGTAGGCGTCGCGCAGGCGCAGATCCGCCGCCTCCGTCGCGCGCCGGCGCGCGGCCTCGAGCTGCGCGATCTCGCCGTCGCAGCCGTCCAGGTCGCGGCGGCAAGCGGCGAAGTCGCGGCGCCGCTCGAGCTCGGCGTGTCGCCGCTGTTCGAGCAGCGGCTGCAATCGAAATTCGAACGCGCGGGCCACGTTGAACAGAACTCCCGCGCGCAGCGGCTAACGGGCCAGCTGCGTGCGCTCGCGTCCGACGGAGACGAGATCGACCGGCACGCCGAGCAGTTCCCGCACGCGCACCACGTAGGCGCGCGCCTGCGCGGGCAGGTCGGAAATACGCCGGCAATCGCCGATCGGCTCGCTCCAACCCGGCAGTTCCTCGACGACGGTCTCCACCTCGGCCAAGCCCACCGCGCCGAAGCCGGCAGGTTTTCCGTCGACGCGGTACGCCGGTCACGATCCCGACGCGCTCGAGCCCGGTGAGCACGTCGAGCTTGGTGACGACCGCCGACGTGAGGCCGTTAAGCGCGACCGCGTAGCGCGCCGCGACGGCGTCGAGCCAGCCGCAGCGCCGCGGGCGCCCCGTCACGGTGCCGAACTCGCCGCCCGCGCGCGTAGATGCTCGCCGCGGTCGTCGTGCAGTTCCGACGGAATCGGCCCCGCGCCGACGCGCGTGCAATACGCCTTGAGCACGCCGATCACGCTGCCGATCGCGCCTCGGACCGATGCCAAGGCCCGTACACGCGCCGCCGGCGATCGTGCTGCGAGCTCGTCACGTAGGGATACGTGCCGTAGCCGACGTCGAGCAGCGTGCCCTGCGCACCCTCGAGCAAAACGCGCTTGTCGCGCGCGAGCACGTCGTGGATATACGCCACGCCGTCGACGATGTGCGGACGCAGTCGCCGCGCGGCCGCGATGGTCGACTTGACGACGACCTCCGCGTCGCCCACAGCCGGCTCGGACGAGCGCGGCCTCGTTGCGCGAGGTCGCGCGAACCGAATGCCGGTGCGCGCGACGCGATCCACGTACGCGGGGCCGATGCCGCGCCCGGTGGTGCCGATGCGCGTTCGCGCGCTCGTTCTCTGCGGCGGCATCGCGCTGCATGTGATACGGGAAGACGACGTGCGCGCGGTCGGAGATCTTCAGCCGCGACGTATCGACGCCGATGGCCGCAAGCGCGTCGAGCTCGTCCAGCAGCGTCTGCAGGCTGACGACCGTCCCGCCGCCGACGAACAGCTCGACGTGCGGATGCAGCACGCCCGAGGGCACGATGCGCAGCGCGAGCTCGCGCTCGCCGACGACGATCGAATGCCCGGCGTTGTCGCCGCCGCCGAATCGCGCGACCACGTCGTAGTCGGCGGCGTACAGATCGACGATACGGCCCTTGCCCTCATCACCCCACTGCAGCCCGAGGATGACATCAGCCTTGCTCATGCGCTTTCTTCTCTTAACCTACGGATAGTTCGTGCAGACCCGGCTACGTGCTGCGCGAGGGGACTCCGACCCGAGCGCCATTGACAGGACGTCAACAACCTTCCTTGAGCGTGGCGCTCGGGCGGCGTAGTAGGAGCCCACACGGATGTGGGCGACGAACGACCCGCGGCAGCACGTAGCCGGATCAACGCGAGCTATTCTGTGTTGAACTCGAGATCGCTGGTATCGCCCATCGGAATCTCGGCCGCGCCTTCGAACTGCGTCATCACGAACTCGGAGAACAGCGCGTTGGGCCAGCCGAAGTCTGCGGCGCGTGTACTGCTGCGGATTATCCGGATTGAACGACTCGTGCAGCAGGTGATCGCCCGGGATCGCTGGCGAGCAGCTGCCCGAGCACGTCCTGCTTCTCGGAGCTGGAGGTCGACGTGAGCCCCTCGCATGATCAGCGCCAGCGGCCACACCCAGTGATCGGGCGTGTGATAGCTGCCGATGCCGCGCGCGATGTGCCCCTGGTAGAACGACGGGTTGTCCTGCGACAGCAAGAAGCGCCGCGTGTTCTCGTAGTAGCGGTCGCCCGGCGCCGTGTAGCCGAAGTACGGCGCGGCGAGCAGGCTGGGAATGTTCGCGTCGTCGGTCAGGATCGCGTGGCCGAAGCCGTCGACCTCGTAGGCGTAGATGTAGCCGTACTTCGGCACCAGCACCAGGCCGTAGGTCTGGATGCCGCGCTGCACCTCGTCGCGCAGCGCTTTGGCCTCGCGGGCCTTGACGACGTTGTGGTAGACGTCGCAGCTCGATCTCGGCCATGTCGCCCAGCGCGACCACGGCGAACATCTCCGACGGGATGAGGAAGTTGTACTAGCAGGCGTCGTCGGAGGGCCGGAAGCCGGTCCAGATCATGCCGGTGTAGCCGACCGGGTTGCCGCGGCCCGTCGTCGGGCAGCTCCTTGTGCGTGTAGCGCGAGTCGCGCGGGTGGTTCTGCTCGCGTTCCATCGTCGCCAGCACGCCGTCGAGCATGCGTCGAGAAGTCGGGCGTGAAGATCGACGCGTCGCCGGTCGTCTTCCAGTAGCTCCACGCCAGCGCGGTCGGATAGGCGAGCGAGTCGAGCTCGAACTTCTGTTCCCACACGCGATAGTCCAGCGTGTAGGCGTTGGCGTACGGATCGATCTGCAGGTACTTGACCATTCGCGCGATGATGGCGCGCAGCAAGGCGCGCACGTCGGGATCGTCCTTGGCGAAGAACAGGTAGGGGCGCGCTTGCGCGCTGGCGTCGCGCAGCCACTCGGCCGGGATGTCGCCGGTCATGATGTAGGCGGTGCCGTCGGGCGCGTACTGCGCGAGCTTGCTCGTCTCGAGCAGCGCGGCGCGGAACATGTCTTCGAGGCGAGCGTTCGGGCTGCGATAGTCGGCCGCCGCGCGCTCGATCGAGCGCAGCTCCAGGGCCGAGCCCGGGACCGGCAGCAATGCGGCAACGGCCGCGCGAGCAAACGCGCAGAGGGCGACGGCGGCGAGCGAACGCTCGCATTACGTGGGCCAGGTTCCGTGTGCGTACAAGGCCGGGCAGCTCCCGATAGCGTCCTAGGTAATCGAGACCGTAGCCCACGACGAAGACGTCGGGGATCTCGAACGCCCTATACTTGATTTCAATATCGGCGATTCTCCGGTGCGGGCGGTCCAGCAGCGTGCAAACGGCCAGCGAGGCAGGCCGGCGCTCGAGTAGCCGTCTTGACGACGTACTGGAGGGTCAGGCCGGTGTCCACGGTGTCGTCCACCAGGATCACGTGCCGGGCCTCGACCGGGATCGCCGACGTCCTTCTCCAGCACGATGCCGTCGCCGTCGCCGTAATTTGTTCACCGAGATGAAGTCGACGTGACAGGGGATGCTAACCGCACGGGTGAGGTCGGCCAAGAAGGTCGCGGCCGCGCTGAGGAGCCCGATCATGAGCGGCGTCTTGTCCGCGTAGTCCGTCGAAATGGCCGCGCCGATGGCGGCGACGCGCTCGGCGATCGAACGCGAGTCGTAGAGCGGCTCGCCGATCATGAAGCCCGCTTCATCGCGCGCGAAAAGACGCGCTCGACGTCGCGGCGGGTGAAGAGTTTCACGTTGACCATCGGATGGTGCGAGCGCATTAAGCGCACCTTACGGTTCTTACGCGTGTTGCGCACCGGCTTCGCGACCGTGACCTCGATGTAGAGGTCGTACTCGGGAAGATAAAAATCCGGTGTGAAAAACTCCACCGGACTGTCCGCCCTCGTTCCAGGCGATCGGGAAAGTTCGCGGTTCGTATTGCCAGGTGATTCGGTAGAAGTCGAAGAGGCGCGCGAGCTCGGCTTCACTCGCATGTGCGAACGGCACCCGGGACATAGCCACGGAAGGTTATCTACGCCGCGAGGCGCCCCGTATCCCGCCGGGGGCCCGATCGCTCTCCGTCGCCCCCTCGGTCGTCCTGGAGCGACGCCTCGTTTTATGAACGACAAAGCGGGTAGAACAACGGGCACGCTACGACCCACGCCATGCTTTCCTCATAACTTCAAGGAGGCCCCTAGCTCGATGAGACAGTCCGATCTACTATCCGCCGCGGCTATTACCGCAGCTCTACTCGCGGCATGCTCCGGTAACGGCACACAGCCGTCCGTGGCTCCCGGCATCTCCGGCCCACCGGCAGTGAGCGGCCCCGCGAACCATAGCCGAGGCGGCGTCAACTACGCAATCTATCGCAATAGTAACGGCCGTTACATGCCTCGCTACGCACGCAACGCGACGCTGATTCCCGAAGGCATGCTGCCGGCCGGAAGCGGGCCGCTGCACGGAAATCCTCCGCCGCCAGGCGTCGGCAAAGGCGGCATCTACGTCAGCGAGCTTCTCGGTGACGCGATCTACGAATACTCGCACAAGAATACCGCCAACAATCCGCCGAATTGCTCGATCTCCGGAACGAGCCTCGCAAACGACATCGCCGCCGACAATCAGGGCAATATGCTCGCTCCAAACGGCGGCAATCAAACGATCCAGGTGTTTAGCGGTAACGGGTCCTGCGGATCGCAGATCGGCTCGGTGAGCGACGGTTACGGCGAGCCCGTCGACGTAAGCAGCGCCGACGCCGTGAGCGGCACGATCGCCGTGGGCAACATTTTCGATACCAACTTTGGCGCCGGCAGCCTCTCGCTCTGCACGATCTCGGCCGGCTGCACCACGAACCTCACGAGTTCAAACGTGTATCTGAGTGGCCAGCGTCGCCATGGCGAAGAACGGCGATTGCTGGGCCTCGGGCCTCTCGCAAAGTGGCCAGCCGACCCTGACGTACTTCCAAGGCTGCGCCGGCTCGGGCGTCGCCGCGACCGGCTACACGAATAGTTCGATCGGCGGAATGGACATCGACAATCACGGAAACCTTCTCTGGATCGATTCGCTCAAACAGACGGCGACGATCTATAGCGGCTGCAACCCGACCTGCACCGTCGTGAGCGGCCCCTTTACGCTCGAAGGCTTCACCATCTTCGGGCACTTCAACAAGCAGGCCATGACGTTTGCCGCCGGCGACATCGGCTATGGGCAAGTCGACGTCTACAAGTACTCCGGCGCGCAGCTTACCTACTGGTACAGCTTTAACAATGGCCTCACCGCGAGTCAGGGCGTGGAGGGCGTCACGTACGCGCCGCGTTCCAAAGAATAGGCTGAAATAGACTAGGCATAGTTCGATCCCGGCTCGGAACACCGCGCCGGGATCGTGTTTTTATCCCGCCGGAAAGCGCAGGACGAAGCGGGCCCCTCCCAACGCCGAGGCTTCGGCCCGCACGTCGCCGCCGGCGCGCTGCGCGATCGCCTTGACGACCGCGAGCCCGATGCCGCAGCCGGGGCGCCCGGGCGCATCGCCGCGCACGCCCATCGCGAAGATCGCCTCGCGCTGACGGGGCGCGATCCCGCGGCCGTCGTCCTCCACGGTGACGGCGACGAACTGCTTGCCGCGATGGCACGACACATCGACGTTACCGGGTTCGCGCCCGTGTTTGACGGCGTTTTCGACCAGATTCGCCAGCGCGTGCACGCAGGCGTCGCCGTCGACGCGAGCTAACGCGGCCGGCGGCAAGTGGGTCCGAATGGTCACGCGCCGCGCCGCGGCCATGGGCGTCACCAGCTCGACCGTCGCGCGGATCTGATCCACCACGTTGCAGACCGAGCA
The DNA here is from genome assembly GCA_963711625.1 of Vulcanimicrobiota bacterium. Taxonomy (GTDB): domain Bacteria; phylum Vulcanimicrobiota; class Vulcanimicrobiia; order Vulcanimicrobiales; family Vulcanimicrobiaceae; genus Cybelea. The sequence goes on along the minus strand of OY970207.1, from coordinate 1,831,718 downwards.
CCCGTGCGGGCCGGCGACGTCGAGCATCGACACGTCGAGCATGCCGTCGACGAGCCGGCCGAGGCGCAGCGCCTCGCGCCGCGCCGTTTCGAGGAATCGGCGCGCCGTTGGCGGATCGAAGTCGCCGTCCAGCAGCGTCTCGATGTAGCCGCGAATCGAGGTCAGGGGCGTGCGCAGTTCGTGGCCGACGGTCGCGAGAACGGCTCGCGCGAGTTGGCGGCGAGCACGCGGCGACTCAACCTCGAGCGAACTTGTAGCCGAAGCCATGGACGGTGTGCAGCAGCGAGGGCAGGTTCCACGGCTCCTCGATCTTGGCACGCAGGCGGTGCACGTGGACGTCGATGGTCCGCTCGTCGCCGTTGAAGTCGAAGCCCCACACGCGCTGCAGCAGCCAGTCGCGCGAGAGCGCGACGCCGGCGTTTTCGGCGAGCTCCATCAGCAGCGCGAACTCACGCGGCTTGAGCCGCACGTCCATGCCGTCGACCCGCGCCTCCCGGGCACGCGCGTCGATCTCCAGCCGGCCGAATCGCAACAGCGGCCCCGGCGCCGGAACCGGGCGGCCGCTTCGACGCAGGATCGACTTGATGCGGACGACGGCCTCGCGCGGCGAAAACGGCTTGCAGATGTAGTCGTCCGCCCCGAGCTCGAAGCCGAGCACGCGGTCGATCTCGTCGGTACGCGCGGTCACGATGACGATCGGCACCGTGCGCTCTTCGCGGCGGAGCGTCCGCACGACGTCGTATCCGTCGACGCCGGGTAGCGCCACGTCGAGCACCAGCAGATCCGCGGCGCCGCGCGCTCCGCGCAACGCCGCGTGTCCGTCGGGAACGCCGATGACCGCAAACCCTTCGCGCTCGAGATGGTGCGCGAGCAGCTCGCGGATCGCTCGGTCATCTTCCGCGACGAGAATCGTCGGCTGCGGCATGCCGGTGCGAGTGCCCGCGGCACGTCGTCACTGAGACACCTGTCCTTACGGGCACTCCGTTCGAGATTGAACGTGGCCCCAAACGTGAATCAGACCGTCCCATCCCTGTTTACCTTTGCTAAGACGATTCGACTCGACGAACACGACGACGGCTCTCGGCGCTTCCACCAGGTCGACGCAGGCCAACGCAGGGATTGCGCCGATGACGCGACCGAGCGTTCCGGTGCTTTTGGTGCCGGTGTAGTTCGCGATCATTGGCGGGGAGGCGCGAGCCAGTTCGGGTCGCGTCAGAATCAACGTCTGATTCGTGAGTCCGAGCCAGTCGCTCAGCCGGGCCGACGGGTCGACGGTTTCTCCGCTCTTATTAGCCACCTTGACGTAGTAGTGCATCTGCGTCGTAGCTGTCTGCTCGAAGTTTTTCGTAATGGCCTCGACGTCGGTCGATCCCCAGTCGTTGAAGTGCAGCGAGCTCCGCCACGATCCCAAGTAAATCCATGCCCGTGGGTTCGGTGGGGCAAGATCGACGAGAAGCGCGCCCTTCGCGCCGTTCGTAATCGCCTGGTCACCATAGAGCGTAGGTTGAATCTCGGTGATGGTCATGTTGTCGAAGTAGTATCGAGTTTCGTATCCCGCCGTCGCTAAGTCGACGAACCCGGGCGATCGCACGAACGTAAGCAGGCGTTTATTTTCGCCGTTTGGATTGCCGTCGCCATCGTTGAGGATTCGCCCGATGGCGACGTCCAAGAAGCGCGCTCCCGGGCCGCCGGTATCCGGGCGAGTGTTGCTCGCGGTCAAAAGCCGGGCGCCGATGTACAGCACCGTCCGGCGTTCTTCTTCGTTCGTGGCGAGCCCGTCGAGTGCCATCAACGCGACGGTCGCTTTTTGCTCGTCGTAGGTCGTGCCGCCCTTGTCAAACGGCTGCGTGTCTTTCAGCACCGTGTCGGTCAGAATTTTGGTGAACGCCGAAACCTCCGCCTGTGTTTCCTGCCGCGACTTGTCGACGTCGTTCCAGACGTTAAAGCCCGTCGAGACGATGAAGGCGATCGCCCCACCGATGACTGACGGGGCAAGGTATTGCGCTTTCCAGCCGGGTTGATTCATGGCAGCGTCCACCTCGTTGGAGAACGATGGTTCTACACGAAAAACAGTAATTGGCAGTTCGCCCGAAGAACCCTAGCGGTTGCTTGATATCGAAACCTAGGACGGTTGCACAGGCAATGCGTTTCGGCAAAGCTGCTGCCGGCACGTGCTTCATCGGCGCGCTTGGGTTCTCGTTCGCCGCTCTCGCCCAGCCGACGCCGGCCGCGGCGCAGTCTGCAAGTTCTATCGTGCCGTGCCTCGCTGCATCACCGTCTCCGGCGCCGTCGACCACGCCGCTCGACGCCGGCGCCAAACCGGTACCCCCGGCGACTCCCGCGCCGCTGCTCGTCGACCGCGCTTCGCTTCAGCTCAACGCCGGAATGTGCGCGCGGCTCGTCGTTTCCGGCGGGGTCGCACCATACGCAGCTTCCGCAACGTCGGGGAATGTCTCAGTCACGTCCGAGCCCGACGGCGCACTATTGGTTAAGGGTCTGGCCAACGGCTCCGACACCGTGACGGTTCGAGATACGAGCGGATCGACGATAGGCGTGCGGATCCTCGTAGCTCCCGATGCCGGCGTTCTGCCTACGAGCGTCACGCTGCAACTCGCCGGTCTCACCCGGCCGCCGCCAAGCTTCGACGCGCTCGCTCTCGCGACGCAAATACGTCGCGAGGCGCGCCTGCAGCCTGGAGCAACCGTTGCTGCGATCGAACCAGGTCAGTTTGCAGGTGCTTCGGCCGGGACCGCCGCGTGGAGCGGCGCGGTGCAAGTAACCCTCTCCGGTCAAGACCGCTGGCGCGACGTGCAGGGTTTGGTTCCGGTGCAGATCCGGTATGCCGCGCTGCCGCCGCTCGAACCATCCGAGTTGTTTTTCAGTGACGATCCGGAAAAGGTGCAGGGCAATCAGGCCGGCGTCCTCTTCCGTCAGGCGCTGCCGGCACAAACCACCGTTCGGCTGTTCGCCTATGCAGAGTTGGAGGCGCCCGGTCAAAGTCTACACCTTCTGATGCGATCGCAGGGCACGAGCCACGTGCAAGTGCTCGGAGACACGGCTGGTCCGGGGTTCTCCGACGACGTCGGTCACAAGGCATCCGTCCGCTACTTGGGCGCGCGCCGCACGCAGCAGAGCGTCGTCGACACGGTAACCGCCGGCGATCCGGACGTCATCGAAATCGGACAGCCGGCAAGCGCCACAGCCACCGTCGTGTCGGGCATTTTCGACCTGCGTCTGATCGACGGCGACCCGACCGATGTTGCCGTCATCGCGGCCTCCCCGAGCGACGATCCCCGCAGCTTCGGGCAAGACGCGCAGGCCGGGTTTGAGGACTCGCACTTTCGGGCCGGCGTCTATCCACTGTTTGCGGAGCCCCCGCTCATGTTCTCGGCAAGCGTCGGCGTACAGTTTGCTACGCCGCCCAATGGAACGTCGGTGACCGTGGGCACGTGGGCCGTTCCTCCGATTGTCGGCAAGCGCTATCTGATTGGCGACTATGGTGTCGTACGGTCGCTCCGTATCACGTTAACCAACGTTAGTGCCAGCGCCGGAACGTTATACTTCTACGAGATGCCTTCGACGCACGGGGTGACGACGACGGTCTTCTTCGACGGAGAGGTCGCGCCAGTCGAGCTGCCGTGCTTACGGGCACCGAAAGAAACGCCCGCGCGGTACTTGATACGAAAGTTCACCGTGCCGCCGGGGGGCAGCCCGCTTGTCGTGACGGGCGAGTACATGACGGACGGAGGCTCCGAGTATCCCGTCGAGATCGGCCTGAGCGCCGCTCCGCCGCTCGACCCTCCGGTCAAAGGCAACTGCTGGTAATCTGTTCCCAGCGTTTTAAACTTTCTTCATCTCGCGTCGCTAGAGTTCGACAAAGCCACAAACTTTGTTGGAGGACTCATTGTCTACGAAACTCATGGCGCTCGCTGCTGCAACGCTTGCGGGGCTCACGCTTGCCGCGTGCGGCGGCAACATCGGTGCCCGCAACGTCGGCGGCAACGGCATGCCGATGAACGGCACCACGTACGCGCTTCCCGCATTCGATTCCGATCTGATCGCCACCGCAACCGTTCCGAAGAACACGATCGGCGAGGAGCTTCCCTTCGAAGGGGTCGGCACGATCAAGTCGTCGCTGTGGAAAGCGACCCTCGGCGGATTCACGCAAACGTCGCGCTCGCAATCGCTCGCCTTTCCGCCGGGCACGAAGATCACCATCCGCAACCTCTCGAAGAGCATCCCGCACACGCTTGACGTCGTCAAAGTGATATCCGGGCCGCCGGCGGTTTTCCCGAAGAATCCGAACCTGTCGGTACCGGCAAAAGGCGGCGGTAAACTCGCAACCGGCTATGCGAGCGGCCCGATCCAGCCCGGTAAGTCCGTGACCGTGACGCTGGCGAAAGCCGGCACCTACCTGATCGGCTGCGCCTTCCACTACGGTGAGGGAATGCGCGACGTTCTGGTCGTCAAGACGGGCGCCAAGCCCGGACCGCAAGCGACGCCGCCGGCCCGATGATCGTGCGGGGCGGCATCCACAAAGGGTCGCCCTGCGGCTTCGTCTTACCGTAGGTGATGGCGAAATCAATTCCGGAAGGCTGGCACAGCGTCACGCCTCGACTCGTGGTCCACGATCCAGCTGCGCTAGTAGGCTTCCTCAAGATCGCGTTCGGCGCTACCGGGGACTTCTCGACGGACGCGCCGTCTCTGATCAGAATAGGCGACTCGATCGTGATGGTAAGCGGCGTCGGCCCTCGCGATCCGATGCCCGCGTTTCTTCACCTCTACGTTGACGACGTCGATGCGACGTACGAGCGCGCACTGGCAGCGGGCGCAGCGTCGCTCGAGAAGCCGTCCGATATGCCCTATGGCGATCGGCGCGGCATGGTCAAGGATCCGTGCGGCAACGATTGGCAAATCGCTACGTACGGAGAATCCGCGCCTTAGGCAGCCCCGTACCGCAGGATTCGCCGCCGCCGTTTACGTGGGCGGCGCGGCCGTTCCATCCGACCAGTGAGCGACTGGAACCATGAAGATCGTTTCCGGTTCCGGCACAACGCGGTGCGACGTGTCGAGCACGACGGGCGACCCCGGCAGGTCGGCGCCCCAGCTCGCTCCGTCTTTCGCGCCGTCCGTTTTTGGAGCGTAAAACATCAGGTGCGACTTCCACGCCCCGACGCCATCGCCCAGATCGCCGTGCTTCGACATCATATACGACATGGCGCCCGGCTCCGGCGCCGGCAGCTGCTGATTGGCAATCGCGGCCTTGGTGCGATCGAGCATTTGTGACTTGGTCAGTCCCGCCACCGCCATTTCCGTCCGCCGCAGCGTGTAGAGCAGAGCGGTGCGCGACGCCGCCGGGTTGTAGCAAATCGGCCCGCGCATTTTCCAGTTCCAGAACTCGGGGGAGTCGAACGGCGACATCCACGATCGTTCCACGAGACAGGTAAAGCCGTTCGTGCCCTTCTGCGCGGTTTCGTAACCGTGATGGCTCAGCACGAGGTAGGTCGCATGCGTCGATATCGTCGTCGGCGCCGCGCTCCGCGCAAGGTTGATCTCTGCTTGACGGTCGGCCATCAGGTACCGGCCGAGCGGGGCCATTCGTTCGTACGGGGCATTCGCGGCCCCGCCGGGGGCGGGAGCGGCGAGCGCTACTGCAAGCGCCGACAGCATTGCAAACGTGACGTAGCGCGAAATGGAATCCATAGCATGCCTCCTGCGAACGACACTGGTCTAACACGCGTAAGCATGCGCTTGTGACGCCCGCCGCCCAGGTAACCGTCGCCGAAGCGGGCAACCTACCAGGGAGTACTTTTGCTTTTCGGAGGTATCCATTTGAAGAAGCTACTCGTTTTCGCTGCGTTCGCGGCGCTGCTTGGAGCGCCCGGCGCCGTCTCGGCGCAGTCCTCCATGATGATGTCCAACGCGGGCACCGGGCCCCATGCCTTCGACTGGCTGATCGGCAGATGGATCTGCAAGAACACGATCCCGTCCGCGCTAGCGGGACCCGCGGTCCAGACCCTCACGGCCACGCGCAGCGTTGTGCCCGGCTCCATCGTGTGGCGTTACACAGGTACGAATTACGACCAATACGGCTTCTTCACGTACTCGGCCACCACGAAGACCTGGTGGTCCTCCTGGGCCTATCCCGGCGGCAGCACCGGTAACGAATCGACGAATCAAACCGGCCCCAAGACGATGTGGACGGGAACGATATTCGATGCGAGCGGCAAGCCGTTCAGCATTCGCGATACGTACACGATCTACGGCCCAACGAAGTTCAACGATTCCGGTGAAGACAACTCGAGCGGAACGTGGAGGCCCGGCTATAACGGAACCTGCACGAAGTCGTAGGAGGCCAGGCGGCTTTAGTTAGTTGCCCTCCGGATAGACCGCGACGCCGTAGACCGAGCTCAGTCCGTTTGTTATGGATTTGATCAGCGTGCCGGATGGATAACCGTAGACGAGGAGCGCGTTAACTTCGGGATCGGCGACGTACAGATGCTTGAACGGCTTGTCGAACGCGATCCGGAACGGATCCTCGATGCCCTGGTTGATCGTCTGCGACGGTTGGGTCGAGCCGGGCGGGAAGACGTACACCGCGGCATCGCCGTTGCCCGAACCCTGGTCGGCAACGACGACGTCACCGCTTCCGTCGATGGCGTCACCGGCCGACCAAACGATCGGGAGCCCGAGACTCTGACCGTTGGCCTTCCCCGGCGCGTACTCGTTCACGTCTCCGGGGCCGCCGCCGTGGGAGCCCGTATTGTACGCCACGTACAGGTTGTTGTGAGGGTCGAGGGCGACGCCTTGCGGATACGTTACGTTGATGGTTAGTTTCGAGCGGGTCTTGCCGCGCGGAAACTCGACGACCTTTTGCCCGACCAAATCCGCGACGTAGACCATCCCGTTGCGGCCGACCGTCACATTCGTCGGGTAGGCGAACCCCGTGTACCGCAAGCTCCACGTCGTGCTGCCGTGCGGATACAACGTGACGGTGTCGTTCGACGCGTTCGTCACGAACAGATTGCCGTGCCGGTCGACGAAGCAGCCCTGCGGCCCGCTGATCCCGTCGGTGATCGCTCCGATCGGACTCGGGTTCGACCCGGTCGTCGGGTAGATCTGAACGACGTTGTTGATGAAATCCGAAACGTAGATCAGATGTTTGGCCGATTTCGCGGCCGGTGAAAGCCAGCCGCCGGCCCGATGCGCCGGCTGCGGCGCGCCGAGCGGTGCGCGGACTCGCGCCGCGCGCTCCACACCGCCGGCCGAAGATGGAACGGTGCCGCCGCTGCGCGTCCCCTGGCCCGCAGCGCAGCCCGCGCAGAGAGCGAGCGACGCGGCCAACAGTGCCCGCGCGATACCGCCAATATCGTTCATGACCGTTTCTCCTTTTCGTGCGCTACAACCGCGCCGCCGGATCGAGTGCGAGACCGTTGGGGCCGTCGACGCCGTCGGTGATCGTGTCGACGAGCGTGCCGCCGGGGTAATCGTAGACGTAGACCGCGTTCCCGATGGCGTCGCCGACGAAGACTTCATTCTCCGCGCGATCGAAGCGCACGGGGTCGGGGTCGAGGGTGTTTTGGGCAAACGTTTTCGACGGCGACGTCTGGCCCGGAGGAAAGACGAGGACGCCGGGCAGCGTCTGATCGGCGGTGACGATGTCGCCGGCCGCATCCAAAGCGATGCCGCCCGGAACCTTGGTAACGATGCCTAAGTTCTTTCCCTGCGAGCTGCCCGGCGAATATTCAACGATTTCGCCGCTCTTGAAGTCCGTGGTGTACGACGTCACGTACGCGTTGCCGGCGGCGTCGATCGCGACGTCGATCGGATACGGAACGTCGGTGATCTTGCGGCTCGGGGAGTTGCTCGCTTGCGGAAAGACCTCGACCGAGGCCGGGCTCAGACTCGTCACGTAGACGTTCTGATTGCGATCGACGGCCACGCCCGCGGGGTTCGTCAGCCCGGCCGAGTAGGTAAAGCTCCGCTTCACGCTGCCGCGCGCGTACTCCGTCACGGTATTCGAGCTCGTGTTCGTCACGTAGAGATTGCCCTTGGCGTCCACGCTCGCGCCTTCCGGCGTGCGGATGCCGTCGGTAATCTTTCCGATCGGTGCCTGGTTATGGCCTTTCGTACAGTAGATCGCCACGTAGCCGAGCTTGTAACTCGACACGTAGAGCCGATGCTTGCACTTCTTGCCCGCAGGCGAGAGCCAGCCAGCATCGCGAGGAAGCGGCTGCGTGTCCGCACGTCCTGCAGTTTGAAACGCGACTGGAACGGATCCGCCGGAACACGCGGCGCTGACGAGAACGGCTGCGCACAGCGCGGTAGCCCGCGCGGCGGCCAAACGATCGCGGTGCATGCGCATACGGTTCACTCGGGTCGCGTATGGTCCTGCGTCGTGGACGGCGAGCGTTAGGCCGTTACGTCGCGTCGCTTACGGCGAGGTCGCGCATTCGTCGGTTGGCAGCTCGGGACAGAGCTTCCCGACGTCACCGTTATCCTGCGTGAACCACAGTTCGTCGTCGGTTCCGGTCGAGATGCCGTCCACGCGGGTGTTGCCGGGTAATGCATAGTCGTGCAGCACGTGAGTCTTCGTGCTGATGTGGCCGAGCTTATTCGCAAAGTTCTCCGTATACCATAGGTCAGAATCCCGGCTGACGATGTTCCACAGGTACGGCTGTTTGGTCGGCACTCGCCACTCCTGTATGTGGTGCGTGGTGGGATCGATGCGGCCGATCCGTCCGACGTCGTCGCCGCAGCTCGATTCGGCGAACCACACGCCGCCGTCCGGCCCCGCCGTGATTCCGCCGGGGCATGCGCGCACCCTCAGCTGAAACTCCGAGAGGTGGTGGCTGGTGGTGAGCCGCCCGATTCGATCGCTGTCGTTCTCCACAAACCACAGCGCGTTGTCCGGCCCGAGCGTGATGGCGCCGCCCACGCTGTGTGGAACCGAGACTTCCGAAACCGTGAAGTGCGCCAGCTCGATACGGCCGATCCTTCCCACTTCGGTAAACCACATTGCGTTGTCGGGGCCCGCCGTGATGTAGCCAGGGTAGTGGTGGTGCGGCACGGAGTACTGATGGATGACGCCGGTCGAGAGCCGCACGTAGCCGACCACGTCTAAATCAGGCCGCGTGAACCACATCGACGTGTGATGCCGCCCCAACGCGATGCCGAACGGGTCTCTGTTGGGGCTGGGCAAGATAGTCTCCGAGATTTGATAGGAAGCCTCGTTGATGCGCGCGAGCATCGGCGGATATCCGGCGGAAACCCACTCGTTGCCCGCAAGGTCGGACGCAATCAGCGACAGGCCCTGCAGTCCCGGGATCAATACGATGCCCGGCAGGCTGCCGCCGCTCATCGGGACGCCGTGACCGCTTGCCCCCGGCCGTGTAGCGATGCCTTGGGCCAGCGGGACGAGGCCGCCGGCTTGGCGTCCCGCGCAGCCCGCCAGCAGCGCTGCCGGTATCCAAGCCAAAATCAGATGGTGTACGACCGAAGATGAACGACGCATGGTGGCTCCTTTTCACCGGGTGGTAGAGCCATGATACGTCCGCCGGCGCACGAGAGCGCACGGTCGCGATTGCGCGCGGGTGCTACTATGAAGCAAGTATGAAGTGCCTCGTGGGCGGACTGACGCTGGGCTTGCTTCTCACATCGCAAACCGCCGCGGGCGCCGCTCCCGGCGACGCGGTCTACTCCGTTCCGGGACGGATCGCACCCGCGGCCGACGGCGCTCGATTGAACTTCTACTGCATGGGCATCGGCTCGCCTACGGTCGTCTTCGACTCAGGTTGGGAGGATTGGGCTCCGGCCTGGGCCGTCGTGCAGCCTGCGATCGCGAAGTGGACGCGTGCCTGCAGCTACGATCGGGCCGGCGCGGGCTTCAGCAGCCCCGGTCCGATGCCGCGCACCAGTGTTCGCATCGCTTACGAGCTGCACAGCGCGCTTCACCATGCCGGAATCAACGGGCCGTATATTCTCGTCGGCAACGCCTTCGGCGGCGACCCCGCGCGAACGTTTGCCGACATCTACACCGCCGAGCTCGCGGGCCTCGTGCTCGTCGAAGCCGACGCCAGCGACGTCGAACCGAAAGCCATGCAGGATGACGATCACCGTGGGAACGCCAGGGGCATCGCGCAGCTGCGTGCGTGCCGCGATGCGATCGCCGCGGGGAAGCCGCAGCCGCCGCTTCGTCCACGCCCCGGTCAGCCGCATCGCACGTGCGACCAACAGTTCTTTCGCGGACTCCCGGAGTCGGAGTGGTCGCCGCATTTAAACGCCGCGCTGTTGCAGATCGCGGGAACGAAGCTCGCGACGTACGACGCGTATCTCTCCGAAATGGAAGAAATGAGCTGGGATGAAGCGTGGCTCGCGCAGCACGTCCGCTGGTTGGGCTCTCGCCCCGTGCGCGTGATCACCACCGGGAACCACGGCGTGGGCCACTTGCCGGCCCGCAACGCGCACGACCCCAAGCATATCGAGTACGAACGCGCGATCGCGCTGGCACAGGCGCGATGGCTCACCCTGTCCTCGAACGCCAAGCAAATATTTCCCCCTCATAGCTCCGAATACGTCGAGTTCGATGACCCCGGCGCCGTCGTCGCGGCCATTCGCGAGGTCTACGTTCAGAGCCGCGGCAAGCACGGCAGGTCAAATGCGTAGCCGCTTCACCGTGTTGGCTTCGTTGAGCCTGGCAGCCGCCTTCGCCGCCGCAGTCGCCCGCGCCGACGCACCACCGCTACGGCATCTCGTCTACTCGTTTATCTACGAAGCCAATCAGAACGGCGCGGTAACCAGCGAGGCCGGATCGACGGGAAACCGCTCCTACAGCACCAAGCTCGATGATAAAGGCACGATGACCGTCGACGTGCTGCGCGAAGCGCCCGATCGTGGATTGGTGCTCATGATCGGCGAACAGGGAGAGTCCTCGCGCCGCGCTCCGGCAGCAACCTGCGCCGTCTACGGTAACACGACGGTCGTCTGCGATCCGGGCAAACAGGTAAATGGCGAGGAATACACCCTCCTGCGCTTTCTCGGCGCGAACTTCTTCGATCCCAACATGCTCGATGCCAAGCAGCACTGGTCGGTGTCACAAAGCAAAGGCAACACCAAGGTCACCGCCAACTACACGGTAACGAGCGACGCGAACGGGCTCCTAAAGATCGACGAAACACGGCACGTCGACGACACGTCGACGGGTTCGATCACCGTCGACAGCCAGACCAAACTCGACTACGCCGCCAATCGGCAGCTCCCGACGTTAATTGACGAGTACGCGATTGAGGAGCAGCACAGCGGTCTGATCGGCATCTCGAAGACAACCTATCAGACGACGTTCACGCTCACCTCCGACTCGATGTCACCCAAAGCCGGCCCGTAGCGCATCCTTCGCGCTTATCCGGCGGCTTTGTCCTCTTCGTCGTCCGGCTGAGCCAGCGGACCAAACCGCGCCGCGTGCTCGCGTAGGATGCGATAGATGACCGCCGCCGGGAAGCCCAAGCGCTCCAACCGCCGCGCGGCCGACGGATAGCTCAGCGAAGGGTGTTTGTCGAGTAGCCGATTGAAGGCGGCCGTGCATCGCGAGCCCTCGTCGTTTTCGAGCGACGCGACGGCTGCGTGCGCCGCGTCGCCCTCGATGCCCTTGCGCACCAGTTCGCCGACCAGGCGTCCGTTGCCGACGGCTTTGCGCCGGCCTTCGACGTAGAGCCGCGCGTAGAGGCGATCGTCGAGGAATCCTTCGCGTTTGCATCGTTCGACCGCCTCGCGCGTCGCGTCGTCGTCGAAGCCCTTCCGCTCCAGGTGCTGCCAAAGCCGCGCCTCGGTGCACCGCTGCCGCGCGAGGAACCCAAGAGCGGAGCAATATGCGCGGCTTGTCATCCTGAGCTTGTCGAAGGGCTCATGTCATCCTGAGCTTGTCGAAGGATTATACGGTGTCAACCGCCGCGGCCGGCGCCTTGCCATTGGTCGACGCGACCTTGCTCAGCGCCTCGCGGATCTTGCTTTCGATCTCGGCGGCCAGATCGGTGTGCTCCTCGAGGAACGTCTTGGCGTTCTCGCGGCCCTGACCGATGCGCTGCTCGCCGTAGGTGTACCACGAGCCGCTCTTGCCAACGATGTTCTGATCGAGCGCGACGTCGAGGATCGAGCCCATCTTCGAGATTCCGTGGCCGTAGGTGATGTCGAACTCGGCCTGACGGAACGGCGGCGCCACCTTGTTCTTGACGACCTTGACGCGCGTGCGGGTGCCGACCACATCTTGTCCCACCTTGATCTGTTCGAGCTTGCGCACGTCGAGGCGCACCGAGGCGTAGAACTTCAGCGCGCGGCCGCCCGACGTGGTCTCGGGGTTGCCGAACATCACGCCGACCTTCTCGCGAAGCTGGTTGATGAAGATCATCACCGTCTTGCTGCGGGAGATCGCCGCGGTCAGCTTGCGCAGCGCCTGCGACATCAGGCGCGCCTGCAATCCGACGTGTGCGTCGCCCATGTCGCCTTCCAGCTCCGCTCGGGTGACCAAGGCCGCAACGGAGTCGACCACGACGACGTCGACCGCGTTGCTGCGGGTCAACATCTCGGCGATTTCGAGCGCCTGCTCGCCGGTGTCGGGTTGCGAGACCAGCAGATTATCGAGATCGACGCCGAGCGCCGCGGCGTAGTTCGGATCGAGGGCGTGCTCCACGTCGACGAAGGCGGCCGTTCCGCCGGTCTTCTGCGCTTCCGCGATGGCGTGCAGCGCCAGCGTCGTCTTCCCGCTCGCTTCGGGGCCGTAGATCTCGACGATGCGCCCGCGCGGCAATCCGCCTACGCCCAGCGCCAAATCGAGCGCGATCGATCCGGTCGGAACGACCTCGAACGCCATGCGCTCCTGGAAGTCGCCCATGCGCATGATCGAGCCTTTGCCGAACTGCCGCTCGATCTGTGCGAGGGCGTTGTTCAGGGCGAGCAGCCGTTCGTCGTCTGATGCCATCTTGGTTCCTTTCTTTACGGTGTCTTCCATCACGTTCTTACGCGGGAGTGCCAAGTGTCTGGCATTTATCTTCAAAGAGGGCGTCGATGAACTCGCTGGGCACGAAGGGGCGCAGGTCGTCCGGCGCCTCGCCGAGGCCGACGAACTTGATCGGCACCTCGAGCGCGTCCACGATGGCCACCAGCACCCCGCCCTTTGCGGTGGAGTCGAGCTTCGTGATCACGATCCCGGTCAGCTCGGTGGCCGCGTTGAAGAGCGTTGCCTGCGAGATCGCGTTCTGCCCGTTCGTGCCGTCGATCACCAGCAGCGTCTCCGCCGGCGCCTCGCCGAGCTCGCGCTCGATCACGCGCCGCATCTTCTTCAGCTCTTCCATCAGGTTGGTTTTAGTCTGCAAGCGGCCGGCCGTGTCAACCAGCACCACGTCGCTCCCGCGCGCCTTGGCGGCGCGCAGCCCGTCGAAGACCACCGACGCCGGGTCCGCGCCCTCGGCGCCACGCACCACCTCGCTGGCGCTGCGCTCCGCCCACACCGCCAGTTGCTCGGCGGCCGCGGCGCGGAACGTGTCTGCTGCAACGAACAGCACGCGGCGCTTCTCCTTGTGAAAACGGACCGCGAGCTTTCCAATCGTCGTGGTCTTCCCGCTTCCGTTGACGCCGACGATCAGCATTACGGCGGGCTTGCGGTCGAGGCGCAGCGCCTCACCGGGAAGCGTGAGGAAACGCTCGACGTCCTTCCGGAAGCGCGCGATGGGCTGGTCGGCGGTCTTCCACTCTTCTTGCTTCGCGACGGTCTGAAGACCCGTGATAATCTTCTGCGTCGCCGGAACGCCGAAGTCGGCGAGGATCAGCGTCTCCTCGAGCTCGTCCCAGAACTCCGGGGTCAGCGGGCGCTCCGGCCGGCCCAGCCGCGTGACGGTGGAGAAGCTCTCTCGAGCTCGGCCCAGCGAGGAGCGCAAACGCGAAAGCCAGCTCACCGCGCGGGGCCCCCTTCCTGCATTGGTATCGATGCTATCATGCGAACGTATGTTCGTCAACGTGCTGCGCTATACTCGGCATCGGGAGGTGCTCATGACCACTCGCCGGATTCTCGAAGCGTTCGCGCTCGTCGTATTGCTCGCCGGGTGCGCCGGCACTCGCAGCGTCCCCGCAACGGCTTCCTCGCAAACGGCGCCCGCGCAATCCGCGCCCCTCGCGGGCAACGCAACGAACGCGCCGGCTGTGGTGTTCGACGCGGGCTCGTCGGGGCCGCAGGTCGGTGCCGACCTCTACGGAGCCTCGCTCCCGACGTGGTTCGACTTTCGCCAGCGCTTCGTGAACCCGTCGCTCAAACGGGCCGGGATTCATCTCCTGCGCTTCCCGGGGGGATCCGAATCCGACGCGTATCATTGGGAGCACGGCGGCACGCTGTGCGACAACCAGGGCTCCGTTGGTCCCGGCGCGAGCTTCGACAACTACATGAACCTCGTCGCGAAGCCGGTCGGGAGCGACGTCGCGATCACGCTCAACTACGGAAGCAATCGCGCCTGCGACGGCGGCGGCGATCCCGCCGAGGCCGGCGCGTGGGTCGCCCACGCGAAGAGCCGCGGCGAACGCGTCGCGTTCTGGACGGTCGGCAACGAGGACTACGGCTCGTGGGAGTACGACCTGCACGCCCATGCGCACGATCCGCATACGTACGCCGCCGCGGTGCGCAATGGCTATTATCCCGCGATTAAGTCTGCCGACCCGAAGGCGCGGCTGGGCATCGTCGTCAACACGCCCAACGATCGCGCCTGGAACGACGTCGTGCTCCGCGAGGCGCAGCCGTTCGATTTCGTCGAAATCCATTATTATCCCGAGTACAAGCAGGACGACGACGCGTTTCTGCTCGGCACCGCCATCGACCGCTTCGCCGGCGACCTCACCGCGCTGCGGCACGAGATGACCGCCGCCGGAGTTGCGTCCGGCGTGCCTATCTACGTCGGCGAGTACAATAACGACTCTGCCCAAGAAGGAAAGCAGTCGGTCTCGATCGTCAACGGGCTCTTCGTCGGACAGATGCTCGGCACGTTGATCGAGGCCGGAGTCCCGATGTCCAGCTTCTGGCTCGCGAACGGCAGCTGTGACGAGAAGGGCGATTATTCGAAAAAGCTTTACGGCTGGCAGCATTTCGGCACCGAGGCGCTGTTCTCCGACGGATTGCCCGATCCGTACGACGGCTGCGGCGACACGCCGAAAATCGCGGGCGGCACGCCGTTCCCAACCGGTCGCGTGATCGCGCTGATGTCGAGCGCGCTGCCGCCCGGGTCGAGCGCCCGCACGGCCACCGTTCCGAAAGATTTGCGCGGCAAGATCAGCGCGTACGGCGTCGCGACCGGCGGCGGCTACGCACTCGCACTCTTCAACGACACTCTGGCGCCGATCGACGTGCGTGCCGAGTTCCGGCACGCGCGGCACTCGAGCTTTACGGCGACGCTGACGGTTTACGGCAAAGAGCAATACGACAAGTCCAAGCGCAACCGCTGGGTGGGTCCGGACGAACGCCGGCTCGGAACCGTCGGGACAACCGTTCCGCTGACCCTGCCGCCCTACAGTGTGTCTGTCTTGTCGCTGCGCTAACGGCCGCCGGCGCCGTTAGCGCGGAAAGCTGCTGATCGCGCTCCGAAGGTTGCCGAAGCGGCGAAACGCGTAGAATTGGAGTTCGACCGTTCCCGATCCGGCGAACGGGCCGACGGTGCCCTTGTACGACTGCGTCTCTTCCGTCACCGCCCAGTAGCCGGGCAACACCTCTTCACGGCGATCGCGCACGTCGCCCGACCGCGCGTGCGGCGGCAGCGCGTTGGGCTGATACTCGCAGGCGATCACGTTCCCGTTCGCATCATACGTGAAGGTCCCACCGCCGTGACCAAAGTCGGGCAGGCTCGATGCGAACGCGATGGTCCCGACGCCCGCTGCCCGATAACTATACGCGGCGAAGTTGCGTGGGTCGAACGGCGCGGCGAACGCCTCGCCCGGCTTGGGATGCTCCCAGCCGCGTTCGACCTCCGATCGCGCCTGCGCGCTCGCGGGCTTGCCGTCGATCGTGTAGCTCGCGACGCGCACCTTGACCACCGTGCCGTTGTTCGAGACGGCGTTGAACACCAGGTCTTCGTGGCGGCTCGAGAAGCCGGCGTGAGCCTCGAACGTGCGGTGCATCGCGAAAGCCACGATCCCGCGGCTCGTCGCAGCAAAGCGTTGCGCGATCTCGGCCAGTTCCGGTGGCGCGCCGGCGGGGATCATGACGTCCTCCTACCCGGCTCGCAGCGAGGCCTAACTCGGCGGGACGTAGATCCAATGGTTGGGCAGATCGAGCGTGAAGCTGCGGCCGGCCCAGAACGAGTTGCCCACGTTACAGTCGTAGATCAAATCGCCGAAGGATACCGCCGGTTGCTCGATTTTCGTCGCCGGCGCTCCCACCATCATCACCGACGGAACGCTGCCCTTCGAGCCGCCGCCTGCGTTGAGACCGGCGGCTGCGGCAAACGTTTTGTCGAGCGTGATGCCCGGCGCGCCCGTGTCGATCTCGCAGAGGCCGATCTTGCCGTTTCCGAAATCGAAGCGCGCGAAGATTCCGAGCGCGATGCCGAGATCGTCTTGCAGCACGACCGGCACGCGCGCGTCCATACGAACGCGTTCGGGAAACGTCTGCGCGTCCTCGATCACGATCGTGTGACTGCGAAAGTCGAACGTGGTCGTAATGTTCCGAAACGCCGTGGCCGAGATCAGGCCGTCGATTCCGGTGCCGTCGAGACCCTTCCAGATTCCGACGTGCGACGCGTCGATCGCCACGCCGTTCATCGCGAACGTCAGCACCTTGCCGATCGGCAAGTCCACGCGTTCGCCGGTCAGCCGCAGGCTCACGTATTTGCCGCTCACGAGAACGAACCGCCGTCCCACTTGGGTCGAAAGGACGTCGACGCCGGCACCCAAGTCGACGAGCATGGGAAACGGCCCCTGTCCGTCGACCGACCCGAGCACCTGAATCAGGCCGCCCTTGACGTCGGTGAAGGGAATCGTGTCGACGGCCATCGCCGGCCGCGGGATGACGCCTGCCAGCGCCATCGCCGCGGCGACGATCGCGCTAGAACGCCGCGATGCCGTTTGGAGTTCCCAGCCCGGTGGGTCCGTCCCAGCCGGCGCCGGCCCTGCACAGCGGCGCGCCGCAGTTACCGTTGCTTCCGGTCGTCACGTCGTTGAGGTTCGCCTTGTGTGAGTAAAGGTTGCCCGGATTGTTCGAGCTCGCATTGCCTGCGAGCGCGAACACTGAGGCGGTGACCGGCGTTGCGACCGACGTGCCGCCGAACACGAGCCAACCGCTCTCGTGGAACGAGTCGTAGACGGCGACGCCGGTGTTCGGGTTGGCAACGGCCGACGAGTCGGCCTCGGCGCGCTTCGAACAGCCGGTGCTGATGCCGCTTTGGAAGCTCGGCTTCGCATAGACCGTGCTGCATCCGCTGCCCGCACCCGACCACGCGGACTCGGTACGCGGGCTGATCTTGGTGAGGCTCGTTCCGCCGACGCCGATGACCGACGGAAGGATTGCCGGCCACTGCGCGGTGCGGTTGTGGCCGCTGTCGCCGGTCGCGGCCGTGATCGCGACGCCGCTCACGTTGTAGTCGCCGTCGTAGGACTTCGAACCCTCGTTGCCGCTCCAGCTGTTGCTCACGTAGCCGGCGTGCGACGTCGCATAGGTCTCCGCGGTGCTCAGCGCGGCCGTCGATGCGGTCGACGCCTCGACCAGCAGGATCTTGCAGTTCGGACAGATCGCCGACACCATGTCGACGTCGAGCGACTCTTCTTCGGCCCATCCCGTGTTGGTGGTGCTGCCGTACTTGACTTTGGTGAAGCAGCCGTTCGCCGACGTGCAGGGCGCGAGCCCGTATTGCGCGCGGTACGCGCCGAGATCCGCCTCGGCGTTCGGGTCGTCGTACGCGTCGACGATCGCGACGGTCGCGCCGGCGCCGTTGCCCTGACTGTACGACGTAAGATTGTAGGCGGTCTGCAGGTCGCTCGGACCGTAACCGCTCGGCGTCGCCTCGCCGCGCATCTTGCCGGCGATGTCGGTGCGAACCCACGCTTGACACCGCGCGAAACCCGTTCGCACGGCGCCGCAGACCGGCCGTGCCGGCCCGGGTCGCGGCCAGCGCCCCAGTTGTGCCGCAGTCCGGCCGGCCGCAGTGGTTCCGGAACCCGCCGGCACCGCGTTCGACGCGCCGTTGCACGCCGTAAGAGCGGTAACCACGGTCACTACTGCAATCGCTCTAAATCGCATGTAACCCTCCGTTCTTCAGTGCCAAGCAAGCTGCGACAAGACTTTACCTTTTCCTGCGTCGAATACGCACGCGACATCACTCGGCGCTGGGAGGATTCATGAATCGGTTCCGTGCTTTCGTCTTCGCAACCGCGCTCTCCGGCGTGCTCGCCGGCGCGTCCGGATGCACCAGCTCGTCAACGAATCCGGTCGTAAGGCCGACGCCCGCGGGAATCCGGCACATCGTCATCTTGATGCAGGAGAATCGCAGCTTCAACAATCTGTTCGCGGGGTTTCCGGGCGCCACGAGCGCGCTCACGGGGCCGTGCAGCCCGCAGGGCGCGGGCGCGGCGTGGTGCACCGGCAGCCACATCGTGACGCTCCACTCGGTCAAACTGAAAACCGGTAATCCGAACTTCGGCGTCGACATCGATCACAGCCACAACGGATTCAAGATCGAGTGCGACGCCAACGCATCCAACGTCTGCGCGATGGACGGATTCAACCTGATTCGTAAGGGGCAAGGCGGCCAGGGCGAGTATGCCAAGCTCTATCCCTACGCCTACGTCGACCGGAACGAGACCAAGCCGTATTGGAACCTCGCGTCGCAGTACACGCTGGCCGACGACATGTTCCTCACCGATACGGCCTCGAGCTTCATCGCTCACCAGCTGATCCTCTCGGGGACGGTCCAAATCAACAGCCACGAGTCGCTCACCGATCAGCCGAACCAGACGCCCTGGGGATGCGACGCGCCGCCCGGAACCAGCACGCCGGTGCTCATGAGCAACGGCAAGGAGAACTTCTTCGGCCCGTTCCCGTGCTTCACGGAGTACAAGACGATCGCCGATCTGCTCGACGCGAAGCACGTGTCGTACCTCTTCTACGTCGAACAGGGGCTCGACTCGAGCAAACCCAACTTCGACTTCTCGGGAGCGGCGTGGAACGGTTTCGACGCGATCAAGAAGTTCCGCTACAGCCCCGACTGGAAGAACCACATCAGCGTCCCGAACACCGGCATCTTCACCGACCTCAAGGGCGGCTCGCTGCCCGCCGTGTCGTGGGTGATCCCGACGCTCTTCGACTCCGACCATCCGGCGAGCGGCTGCAACGGCGGACCCCGCTGGGTCACGCAGGTGGTCAACGCCATCGGCACCAGCAAGTATTGGGACAGCACCGCGGTCATCGTGCTTTGGGACGACTGGGGCGGTTGGTACGATCCGGTACCCCCGCCGCAGGTCAACTACACGAGCATGGGCATGCGCATTCCGATGATCCTGATCTCACCTTTCGCGCGCCCGCACATCGTTTCGCACACGCAGTATGACTACGGCAGCATCCTGCGCTTCATCGAGGAGACGTTCAATCTCGGATCGCTCGGCACGACCGACGCGACCGCCAACTCGCTCGGCGACAGCTTCAACACCTCGCAGTCGCCGAACAAGTTCACGGCCGCGCCGCTTCCGCCGAAGGCGCACTGCGGCGGCTCCGCCGCGGAACGCGATCTGATGCGCCGGATCATCGAGCACGACGGAGGCGCTCCCGAATAAGGTGCACCTCTTCGCGGACCGGGCCGATGCCGGGCGGCAGCTCGCCGAGGCGCTCGCGCCGTACGTTGGCGATCCCGCCGTCATCGTGCTCGCGCTCCCGCGCGGAGGGGTTCCGATCGGGCATGCGATCGCGCGGCGCCTGCGCGCGCCCCTCGACGTCTACGTCGTTCGCAAGCTCGGCGTTCCGGGGCACGAAGAGCTGGCCATGGGCGCCGTCGCGGGTGACGGCACGTGCATCGTCGACGAGGAGCTGATCCACAACCTCGGCATCGCTGCGGCGACGCTGCACGCGGTGGTCGCCCGCGAGCTCGACGAGATTCGGCGGCGTGAGGCCGCGTATCGCGGCGCGCGTCCCGAGCCCGCTCTCGAGGGCAAGACGGTGATCGTGGTCGACGACGGCCTCGCAACGGGGGCGACGATGCGGGCCGCCGCGACGGCGCTGCGCGCCCGAACGCCGGCGGCGATCGTCGCGGCCGTGCCGGTCGCCGCGCTGCGCACGTGCGCGAACCTGCGCGACGTCGTGGATCGCGTCGTCTGCCTCGCCACGCCCGAGCCCTTTCACGCCGTGGGCCTCTACTACGCGAACTTCGAGCAGACGAGCGACGACGAGGTGCGCCGCCTCTTGGCTGCGTAGTACCGGCTATGAAACGTCCATCGGCCGCAGCAGCCGCCTTCGCGGCGATCGTCCTCCTCGCGGCGGGCGTCGCGCGCGCACAGAGCGGCCAAACGATCCTCTTCACCTACGCGGCCCTGCCGGGCGCGGTCGACACCTGCAAGTGGTTCAACGACAACCTCGTCGACCGTTCGATTCCCGCGCTCACGCGCCAGACCGATCTGCTCTACAACCGCGTCGCGCTGCCGTTCGGCGCAAACGTCGCCGTCGGCGGTACCGCCACGACGCTGCAGAACGAGCAGCTCGTGGACTTCCATCTTGGGAATCGCCAGGTCTGTACCGCGGCGGAGGCGGTCTACGGACCGACGCCGGAGCCCTCGGAGTCGGCGACTCCGATGCCCGCCCCCACGTAGCCTACTTCGTATCCCACCGCTCCGAGTCGACCGGATACATCAGCATGTTCCGGCGGAAGCCGGTCACGCGATCGCTGACGACGTCGATGCTCGATTCGAACGCGATCGGCACCACGGGCGCGTCGCGATCCACGATGCGCTGCATCTCCACGAAGTCGCGCCGGCGTCGCTGCGGATCGGCCGTGACGGCCTGATCGCCGAACAGCGCGTCGAAGCGTGCGCTGCAATAGTTCATCGAGTTGTTGCCGTTGGGGCCGCGCTGGCTGCACGCGAAGATCACCGATTGCTCCGGATCGGCGGCGCCGATCCATTGCGCGGCCGCCAGCTCGAACGCGCCGCTGCGCAGCGGGCCGCCCGGCGCGTTGAACAGCGCGGCGGGATAGGACTTCAGCGTTGCGTCGATGCCTGCGCGGCGTAGTTGCGCCTGCTCGATGACCGGGATCCACGTGCCGCGCTCGGGTGCGAGCGCGATCGTCACGCTCAACGGCCGCCCGTTCTTCATCCATCCGCCGCCGGAGTTGCGCCACCCGGCAAGCCGCAGCTCGCGGGCGACGACGGCCGGATCGCCGCCGGCGCCGAGCGATGACGGCACGTGCCACGGAACGACGGGCGGCAGAAACGAGTCGGCCGGCGTCAGCGCGCCGAAGCTGGCGCGCGCGAACTCGTGCCGGTCGAGCGCGGCGGCCACCGCGCGGCGCACGTGCACGTCGTCGGTCGGGCGGCCCGTCGTCTGCAGCAGCAGGAAGTACGCGCCGTTGACGGGTGTGAGCGCGACGTGCGCGCCGGCGACGCCGCGCGCCGCGGGTATCTGTGCGGCGCCGATCTCGGTGACGTCGACGTCGCGCGCGCGCAGCGCGGTGAGCGACGACTGCGTCGTCGGGATCAGTGCCAAGACGATGCGGCGCAGCCGCGGCTGCGGCCGGTAATACGGATTGCGCTCCAGCACGATGCTGCCGGCCCGCTCCCACGCGATCACGCGGAACGGACCGGTGCCGAACGGCCGCTGGTTCCACGCCGCTCGCGTGACGTCGGTGGAGGCGAACGCGTGCGCGGGCAGGATGCCGAACGCGAAGTCCGCCTGCGCGAACAGCTCGGCGACGGCCGCATTCCACCGCCGCCGCAGGCGCACGACGATCGTGTAGGGGCCGCGCGGCTGCAGCGAGGCGACGCGCCGGTACGCGTCCTCAGACTCGACGGGGTTTCGCCCATCCACGATCGCGCGGTAGGTGAAGACGACGTCGCGCGACGTCAACTCGCTTCCGTCGGCGAATCGCACCCCGCGCCGCAGGCGATACACGATCGTCTTCCCGTCGGCCGAGACGTCGCCGTTGGCGGCGGTCGGCACGCGCGTCACCAGCACCGGAACCAGCCGGTTCTGCGCGGAGAGCCCCACCAGCGTCTGCGTCACCAGCAAGTCGTAGCCGATGGTGTCTTGATCGTGGGCCAGCAGCGGGTTGAGCGACGACGGATCGACGTTGTCCGCTATTCGCAGCACGTGCGTCCGGGCAGGCTCGGTCCCTGCGTGGGCACACGCGCAGAGCGCGGCCGCGACGATCGCCGCGAGCGCGCCGTTACGCCGGCGCAACGCGCAACCCTCGCAAGCCGATGTAGATTAGATCGTCGTCGGCGATGCGGTAGCCGTAGTGCGCCACCATCGCGCTGTGATAGACCGCGCGATAGCGCGCGAGATCGAGCGTCGCCTCGTCCACGGGGCTATACGCTGCGAAGAACGCGTCGCGAGCGTCGCCCTCGAAGATGCCGAATGCCGCCGACACGTCGAGGGCCGGCTCGCCGAAGTGGACGTCGCCCCAATCGATGACGCCGCGCAACCGCAGCTCGGAATCGGCCAGCACGTGGCGGGCGTAAAGGTCGCCGTGCACCACGGTGCGGCGGTCGAGGCGCGGCGCTTTGGGCGCAATGCGGTCGAGCAGCTCGAGCAGCGGCGCGGCGTCGGGCACCAGGCCCGCCGACTCCAGCTCCGCCAGCCGCGCGACGACCTTCGGCCGCATCCGGGGATGATCGAGCCGTCCGATCGTGTCGCCGGGCAGCCCCGCTTGCCGTAGCGGCGCGCAGTCGAGCGCGTGCAGCGCGCGCAGAAACGCGCCAAGGTCGCTCGCAACTCCGATCGACTCGCGCTCGCTCGCGCGTAGCGCCGACAGCGGAACGCCGCCTAGCGCCGGATAGCCCGAGAACGGCCACGGATACTCAGGCGAACCAACGCCCCTAAAGCACGGCGAGGTAATGGGCGCCGGCAGCGCCGGCGCGACCAGCGGAAGAATCCGCGCCTCGTTTTCGATCAGTGCGACGGCGATCGTTCGCCTCGGAAAGCGAAAGACGTAGGCGTCGTTAACGAGGTACGCCGCGTTATCCCACCCATAGCCGAGCGGACGCGCCGCCACCGGATGCAGTTGCGGAAACTGCGTCTCGAGCAAACGCTCGGCGAGGTCGGGCCCCACCTCGATCTCGCCTTCCCACGGCGCGGACTCTACCGTGGCCTCACCCGCAGGGCGACGCTGATGCGCGGTCCGACCGCGGCGCGCGTCTTCGGAACGCCGTGATCGTAGTTCAGCTGGGTGTCGTAGCTCATCAGCAGCAGGCTGCCATCTTCGAGGTCGAGATCCAGCACTCTGCGGGGCCGGCTCTTGCTGCGGATCGTCATCAAACGTGTCGCGCCCAACGACAGCAGCGCGATCGGATGTCCGGCGACGATCTCGTAGAGGTGGTCGTTATGCGGCGCAACGCTGTCGCGGCCGTCGCGATATAGATTCAAGCCGACGCTATTGAACGGCGTGCCCGTCGCCGCCGAGGCGCGGGCCGCGATCTCCGGGATGGGGGGCGGCAGCTCCGCGTCGTCCAGGGGATAGCGCGCGACGAGCCGCGGCACGTCGACGTCGCGGTCATACATGCGCCGGCGCTCCGACTGCCACCCGACGCTTTCGCGCAACGACGCAAACCAGGCGCGGGCGATGGGGGCCTCGACGAACGCAGCAATATAGACCATCGTGCCGGTGTCGTCGTCGACCAGCGTGCGCCGGCCGGCGCCGAAGAGACCGAGCTGCGTCAGGGGTAGAGGCCGCGGAGCTTCGTCGCCTCGGCGACTCGCGCTACCGCGACGCAGTATGCTCCTTTGCGCATCGAAACGTTGTGACGCTTCGCCTGCTCGTGCGTCTCGCGAAACGCCTTCGTCATTTTCCGCTTGAGGCGCTCGTTGATCTCGTCTTCCTCCCAGAAGTTCGCCTGCAAGTCTTGCACCCACTCGAAATACGAGACCGTCACGCCGCCCGCGTTGGCGAGGATGTCCGGCAGCACGACGATGCCGCGATCGTACAGGATGTCGTCGGCGTCGGGCATCGTCGGCCCGTTGGCGGCCTCGGCAACGATCTTGGCGCGAATCCGCGGCGCGTTCTCGCGCGTGATCACCTTCTCGAGCGCCGCCGGCACGAGCACGTCGCAGTCGAACTCCAGCACTTCGCGGTTATCCGTGCGCTCGCCGCCGGTGAACCCGACCACCGAGCCCGTCTCGCCCTTGTGCGCGATCAGCCCCTTGACGTCGAGGCCACGATCGTTCGACACGCCGCCGACCGAGTCGGAGACGGCGACGATCGTGTAGCCGCGCTCGGCCATGAGCTGCGCCGCATACAGCCCGGCGTTGCCGAACCCTTGAATCGCCACGCGCGCCCCCTCGATCGTCATCCCGTTCACTTCCATCGCCTCGTCGACCGTGTACATGCAGCCGCGCGCGGTGGCCTTGTCGCGTCCGAGCGAACCGCCGATCGAGAGCGGCTTGCCGGTGACGACGCCCGGAATCGAGTAGCCGTGCTCCATCGAGAACGTGTCCATGATCCACGCCATGATCTGCGGCGTCGTGTAGACGTCGGGCGCCGGAATGTCTTTCTCGGGCCCGATGATGATCGAGATTTCACTAGTGAAACGCCGCGTCAGGTTCTCGAGCTCCTGCAGCGACATCTCCTTGGGATTGCAGATGACGCCGCCTTTGGCGCCGCCGAAGGGGATGTTGACGAGGGCGCACTTCCACGTCATCCACATCGCGAGCGCCTTGACCTCGTCGAGCGTCACATCGGGATGGAAGCGAATGCCGCCCTTCCCGGGACCGCGCGACAGGTTGTGCTGCACGCGGTACCCGGTGAACATGCGGAAGTTTCCGTTGTCCATACGCACCGGCACCGACACTTCGAGCACCCGCTTGGGCACGCGCAGGTAGCCGTGCAGCGATTCGTTGAGCCCGATGAGCAGCCCGACTTCGTCAAGCTGCCGCTGGGCCATCTCCCAAACGTTATCGCGCGCTTGGACCGCGGAAACATCCTGAGCCATCGTCCTTATTTCTCGCCTAGTGCGGGTGACCGTACATGGTCGCCTTATAGGCGGGCAGGTGCGGATTCTTCCACTTCGACCCGTCGGCAAACGTGATCTTCAGCGGAACGCACTTCGAGTAGCTCGTCTGGATCGGAAACACGTTGGGGCTGAGGCCGAACTTGTGTTTGATCTCGGCGCCCGGCGAGAACGTGCCGACGTCCTTGACTTCGGCGACCAGCGCGCCGCGCACGATCAGTCCGAACTCGATCTGGTGCATCACGACGTCGGTGACGTTCGTATAGTCGATGCCGAGGGTGGGATTGTTTTCGACGGGCGGTTGGTAGTACGTCGGGCCATAGACCGAGGGCCAGCCCCACCACGCACCGCCGTACATGGCCGGGCCGTAAAAGCCCGGCGTGTAGCCGGCGTAGTTATACGAAACGTTGCGTTGCGGATTGCAGGTGCCGACCCTGATCGGATGCGGGGTCGTGACGTGTGCGGCCTGCTGCGACATCGCGACCTGCGTGCCGTGTGCGGCCGACAGCGCTGGGAGGCCCGCCGCGAGGCAGAGCGCCACGGCGCCTAGTGAAAAGCGTGCCGAGTTCATCAAGGGTTTGGGACCTCCATTAGTAGCGTGCGTCGTAAATAGCGTGCGTCGTAGTAAGAGCACGCTTCTTCAAGCGAAAGGGCGGCGCCTTGGCGCCGCCCTTCGTCTCAGAGCGTTTCGCTACTGCGGAGGCCGTCCGCCGCCGCCACCACCGCCGCCGCGACCACCACCGCCGCCGCCACCACCGCCGCCGTTGCCGCCGCCACCGCCGCCGCGGCCACCACCGCCGCCGCCGCCGCCGCCCCAGCCGCCGCCACCACCGCCACCACCGCCACCCGACGGGTGCGGAGCGGACACGTTGCCGCCGCGCCCATACGACGGCTCTGCGCCGCGTGAGTAGCCGCCGCCATATGACGGTGCAGATCCACGCGAGTACGCGCCCTCGTAGGGATTGCGCGAGGAGGAGTTGCCATACGTGCGAGGTGCCGAGTTGCCGTACGAGTTAGCGTACGGGTTGCGGCCCGACGCGTTGCCGTACGTACGCGGTGCCGAGTTACCGTATGAGTTGGCGTACGGGTTGCGTCCCTGCGCGCTTCCGTTCGTACGCGGCGCCGAGTTGCCGTACGAGTTAGCGTACGGGTTGCGTCCCTGCGCGCTTCCGTTCGTACGCGGCTCCGTGTTGCCGTACGAGCGCGGCACCGAACCGCCGTACGAATCGCGATTGCCGTAGGTCACCGGGACCGACGCGCCGCCGCGTTCGTGCGAGAACCGGCTCCACGAGTCGGAGAGTCCCCGCTGCGAGCCGGATTCGGTTCGCGGAGCACTCGACTGCGTTTGCGGAGCACTCGACTGCGTGCGCGGTGCGTTCGAATCGACGCGTCCGGATCGCGGCGCGATCGTGTTGTCGCGCCCCTGGATGCCGCGGCTCTGTTCGATGCCGCGGTTCTGATCGAAGCGCTGCCACGAGTCGGAGAGTCCGTGGGTGACCGGCGCGTCGACGCGACGTGCCTGCTGGCCGCCGTTGAGCGAGCCGTTACCGCGGGCGTTCCCGTTACCGTTAGCGTTCCCGTTAGCACTGCCGTTGCCGCGGCTGACCGGCGCTGCCTCGTGGCTGCCGGTGATGGCGCGCGAGACCGCGCGCTGCTGGTCGGCGAACGGCGTGCGGGCCGTCAGCGCGCGGTTCGACGCGAATCGCGGTGAATCGAAGGCCTTCGAGAACGTGACCGGTGCGTGCGTCGTGCGAGCGCCGAAGCCGAGGTTCTCGCGGCTCGGCGTCACCGGCACCGCGCCGTGAATCATCCCGACGTGCGAGCCGATGTTGTGTTGGTTCACCGCGAAAGTGTTCCCGTGGATCGTGCCGTGGCGGAAGTTGCCGACCGTCGTGCCGTGCACGCCGCCGTGGGGGAAGTTGCGATAGACGTTCTTGATGTTGGTAATGTTGACGACGCGCGTTCCCCAGCCGCAGCAGCCGCCCCAGCCGTACCCCGGCCAGCCCCAGCCGTAGCCGGTCCATGCCCAGCCCGGATACCACGGATAGAACGAGTCGTAGGGCGCGAGCGGATACCAGCCGATGTACGGATAGCCGAACCCGACCGAGACGCCGATCCCGAATCCGAAGAATCCAACCAGCGCAGGCGACCACGCGGAATAGGCGCCGTACGGCGGAGGATACCACGCCCAGCCGTAGCCGTTCGCGTAGAACCAGCGTCCGTAGTGATAGGGAGCCCAGCCCCACGGCTCGGAACCCACCCAGGTCCAGCCGTAGCCGCCGCCCCAGGTCCACGATCCGTCGCTATACGGCGACCAGTTCGCGGTCTGGTTGGGCACCCAAGCGTTGCCGTAGCCCGACACGTCCTGCCACTGGCCATACTGGCTGAGATTGTCGTAGCCGGCGATGTCCGGACTCAGGTGCGGGTTCGCATCGATGGCGGCGACCATCGTTTGGTCGCGCTTGGCGTTGAAGTCGTCGAACGAGTCGTAGCCGACCTCCGTCGTGTACGTGATCGACGGATCCGACGCCGACCCGCGAGCAACGAGCGTCCGCCCGGACTCTAGCGAGTAGGTCCGCTGCGGCGTCACCACCTCGGCGGTGCCGCGGCGCGTGGTGATCCACGTCGAGCCGTCTTTGCCCACCGAGATCCGATAGTCGCCCGTTTGACCCGAACGGACGGTGACCGACGGCGTCTCCACCGACACCGCGTCGCCGTCGTGCACGACGCCCAGCTCGACCGTTCCATCGGCAAGCTGCACGCTGCGGTTATTCCGGTCGTTGGTGGTGATGCGCGCCTGCACGTTGCCGCCCAGACGCAAGGCCGTGTAGCCGTCGAGCTGCACCTCGGCCCGCGACGTCGCTCCGGTCGAGATATAATCCCCCGGGAGCAGCGGCGCGTTCACGGTGGCCGCGACCTGTTTGTCGCCGTCGGCCCGCTGGACCACGGCCGACCCCTGAAGGATGCTGACCCGGGCTACGCCGGGGCCATTCTTGTTGGGTGCTTGCTCGGCCGCCGTCGCCGGAAATGCATTCATGAAAGTGACCGCGATAAGGGCGAATCCCGAGATCGCGCTCGTAAACCATTTGATCGTCATTGCTCTCAATATTTTCCCCTCACGTCTATTCAACCGGAAAGCCCCCCGCAAAGCATCGCATCGCGATTAGCTTACCATTAAGCTCGGGTGAGAGGGCCCGTGCGCTTGGGTCGCCGGGCAGCAAGAAACGAGCGGCCCACGGTCAAAAAGACGCCCCTGGAGGTAGCCCCACATGGCAGACTCGTCACACGGGATCACCCGCCGCGCGTTCGTGGCGGGCACGATCGTGCTCCCGGCCCTAGCGCTCTTTCTGGCGGAGACGACGCCCGCCCAAGCCAAAGCCACTCAAGCGCAATTCAAATATCAGAAGACGCCCAAGGACGGGCACCAGTGCTCCCAATGCAGGTTCTTTGTCGCCGGAAAGCCGGCCACGGCCAACGGAACGTGCCAGATCGTGGAAGGTTCGATCAGCCCGAAGGGCTGGTGCACGGCCTTCGCCGCTAAGTCTTCGTAGCGTTCCTCACACCACTTCGAACAGGGCGGCGGCACCCATGCCGCCGCCTATGCACATCGTCACCACCACGTATCTCTCGCCCCGTCGCTTGCCTTCGATCAGCGCGTGCATCGTCATACGCGCGCCGCTCATGCCGTACGGATGGCCGATCGAGATCGCGCCGCCGTCCACGTTGAACTTCTCGTTGGGGAGTCCGAGCGTGTCGCGGCAGTAGACGGTCTGCACGGCGAACGCCTCGTTGAGCTCCCACAATCCGACGTCGTCCACGGTCAGGCCCTGCGCGCGCAGCAGCTTCGGCACCGCGTACACGGGCGCGATGCCCATCTCGCCCGGCTCGCAGCCGGTCACGACGTAGCCGCGGTAGATTCCGAGCGGCGTCAGGTTGCGCCGTTGCGCGAACGTGCCGTCGACGATCGTCACGGCGGCAGCGCCGTCGGAGAGCTGCGAGGAGTTGCCGGCGGTGATCGTCGTGTCGGCCACGCCGGGCACCGCGCCCTTGAGCGCGGCGAGGCCTTCGAGCGTCGTGTCGGCACGATTGCCCTCGTCCTTCGCGAGATCCACGCGGCGCTCGACCACGTCGCCCGTCGCCTTGTCGTGCTCGCGCTGCCACGACGCCAGCGGCACGATCTCGGCGTCGAAGCGGCCGGCGTCCTGGGCCGCCGCCGTGCGCTGCTGGCTCTGCAGCGCGTACTGGTCTTGACGGTCGCGCGACACGGCGTACTTCTTGGCGACGAAGTCGGCGGTGAAGAGCATCGGCGTGTAGATGTCGGGCGCGTGACGCAGCAGCCACTCTTCGGTGATGAAATGCAAATTGACGTCGGGCTGCACCATGCTGATCGACTCGACGCCACCGGCGACGATCGCGTCGGCGCCGGCGATCACGCGCTGCGCCCCGGCGACGATCGCATCGAGGCCCGAGGCGCAGAAGCGGCTCACCGTCTGGCCCGGCACCTCGACGGGACAGCCGGCGCGCAGCGCCGCCGTGCGGCCGACGTTGTTGCCCGTCGCGCCTTCGGGAAGGCCGCAGCCCATCACGACGTCGTCCACTTCGGCCGGGTCGAGCCCCGCGCGCTGCAGCGCGTGCTTCACGGCGTGCCCGGCCATCGTCGCACCCGGCGTTTGATTGAACGCGCCGCGGAACGCGCGGCCGATCGGCGTGCGCGCCGCGGAGACGATCACCGCCTCACGCATGCGCGGGCTCCGTGGCCGCGGCGCCCGTTATGCCGCCATACCACATCGGGCCGCCGCGATGCGGCGGGAAGCCGTAGCCGTACACGTAGACGATGTCGATGTCGCCGGGACGCTGCGCGACGTGCTCCTCGAGGAGGTGCTTACCGCGCTCGATCAACGCGTGCAACAGCCGGTCGCGAATCTCGTCGTCGCTGTAGTCGCGCGGCGCGATTCCGGCCTTGCGCGCCTCGTCGGCGAAGAGCCGCTCGACCTCGGGATCGGCGATCGGCTCGCGGCCCTTCCCCACGGCCTTCTCGTACTTGAAGTAGCCGGCCATCGTCTTCTGCCCCAGCCGCCCCATCTCGACGAGCTTCTCGAGTACGTTCGTGCGCCCGATCGCCTCAGCGCCGGCGGCCTTCTGCACGCCGCGTCCCACGTCGAGTCCGGAGAGGTCGCTCATCGCGAACGGCCCCATCGGAAAACCGAAACGCTTTCATCACGGCGTCGACGCGCGCCGGAGCGACGCCCTCTTCCGCCAGCGCGTTGGCCTCGCGCACGTAGTCGAAGATCATGCGGTTACCGATGAAGCCGAACGCGTTGCCGGAGAGCACGCCCTTCTTGCGGAGGGTCTTAGCGAGCCGGAACGCGGTTGCGATCGTCTGCGGCGACGTCGCGCGTCCGCGCACGACCTCGAGCAGCGGCATGATGTTGGCGGGCACGAAGAAGTGCAGGCCGAGCACGCGCTCGGGCCGGCCGGTGGCCGCCGCCATCGCGTCGATGTCGAGCGTCGACGTGTTCGTCGCGAGGATCGCCTCCGGCTTCGCGACCTCGTCGAGCTTGCGGAAGACGTCGCGCTTGACGTCGAGATCCTCGAACACGGCCTCGACGATGAGATCGGCGTCGGCCAGGCGGCTCCAATCGTCGGTGAACTCGATCAGCTGCGCGCGCTTCCACGCCTCTTCTTGCGTGAGCTTGCCTTTCTGCACGCGGTACATGAACATGCCCATCACCGTTTGGCGCGCCTTGTCGACGGCTTCGTCGCTGCTGTCGACCACCACCACGGGAATCCCGGCCTGCGCGAACGCGATCGCGATCCCGCTCCCCATGGTCCCGGCCCCGACGACACCGACTCGCTCCACCTTGTCACCCTGAGCGGAGTCGAAGGGCAGCACCTTGTCACCCTGAGTAGCGCGCGAAGCGCGCGTGTCGAAGGGCGGCCGGCCGAGGTCGACGCCATCGATTTTCGTCAACTCTCTTTCGGCGAAGAACAGGTGGCGCAGCGCCTGCGAGGGCTTCGAGTGGACGAGCTCGTCGAAGAGCCGCGCCTCGCGCGCCAGGCCCTCGGCGAACGGCAGCTCGACGGCGGCGGCGACGGCGTCGACCAGCTTGTGCGCGGCGAAGCCGCCGTTCTCTTCCGGCGGCACCATCTTGTGCGCTTGCGCGACGACGTACGGCGCGGCTTGCATCGAGACGTCTTTCGCGATGATCGCCGTGCGGGCGCTGACGCGCCGCTTAGGCCCGGCCGCGAGCGCGGTCGCGCGTTCGATAGCGTCGTCGGACACGACCTCGTCGATCATGCCCAGCTCGAGCGCGCGCTCCGCCGTCACCGCCTTGCCCCGCAGCGCGAACTCCAGCGCGGCGCGCGCGCCGATCAGGCGCGGCAGTCGCTGCGTGCCGCCTGCGCCGGGCAACAGCCCGAGCAAGATCTCCGGCAGTCCCAGGCTCGCGCGCTGCGTCGCAACACGATAGTCGCAGGCCAGGGCAAGCTCGACCGCGCCGCCGAGGCACGTGCCGTCGATGGCGGCGACGTGCGTCTTGTCGCTCGCCTCCACCGCCGCGATGACGTCGCGAATCGTCATCGGCGTCCGGCGGCAGCTCGGCGTTGAAGTCGTTGATGTCGGCGCCGGCGCTGAACAGGCCGTTCGCGCCGGTGAAGACGATCGCGCCGGCGTTCTCGTCGCCGTGAGCGGCGCGGATCTCGGCCAATAGCTTCGCGCAGTACGCGAACGACAGGGTGTTGAGCGGCGGATTATCGAGCGTGATAACCCGGATATCGGGCATCTAGGCCGTCACCGCCAGCTTCCGATCGAGGTCGAACTGGGCGTCGGTCAGCGCGACGACGTCGCGCGCCCCATCGACGATCTGCGTGCGATACGCCGCCGCCTGCGACAGCACGTGGGTCGCGAAGAACGCCGCCGTGGCCAGCTTCGCGCGATAGAACTCGGCGTCGCCGCCGCCCTCCGCGATCTTCGCCGCGGCGATCTGCGCGGCCCGAGCCATCTGCCATCCGCCGGCGACCACGCCCCACAGGCGCAGGTAGGGCACGGAACACGCGAAGGCCGCATGTAGGTCGCCCATCGCGTTCATCCCGATCGCCTGCGAGGTCTCGTTGAGCGTCACCAGGGACTTGCTCAGCGCCTCGCCGATGCGCTTCACCGTGGGATCGGCGTGCTCCGCGCACTCCTTCGCGACGGCCTCGATCTTCTTCCCCACACGCGTCGCAGTGGCGCCCATGTCGCGCAGCAGCTTTCGCCCGACCAAGTCGAGCGCCTGAATCCCGGTCGTGCCCTCGTAGATCGTGATGATGCGAACGTCGCGATACTGCTGGGCGATGCCGGTCTCTTCGATGTAGCCCATGCCGCCGAAGACTTGCAGCGCGGTGGAGCAGAGCTCGACGGCACTCTCCGTGCACCAGCCCTTGACGACCGGAATCATCAGCTCGACGAAGGCCTTGTGCTCCTTGCGCACGCGCTCGTCGGGGTGGCGCTGCGCGAAGTCGAGCGACGCCGCCGTGACGTACGCGAGCGCGCGCATCGCCTCGATCGTGGCCTTCTGCGTCATCAGCATGCGCCGCACGTCGGGATGCTTGAAGATCGGTTCGGGCGCGCGGGACCCCGGCTTGAGGTCGCGGCCCTGCACGCGTTCCTTGGCGTATTCGAGCGCGCTCTGATAGGCGCGGTCGGCAAGCGCGATGCCCTGCACGCCGACCGAGAATCGAGCGGCGTTCATCATGATGAACATGTACTCCAGCCCGCGGTTCGGCTCGCCGACGAGATATCCGACGGCGCCGCTGCCCTTCTCTCCGTAGTTGAGCGTGCAGGTCGGGTTTCCGTTGATACCGAGCTTGTGCTCGATGCTCGCGCACACCACGTCGTTGCGCTCGCCCAGACTGCCGTCGTCGTTGACCAGGAACTTCGGCACGATGAAGAGCGAAATGCCCTTCGTGCCTTCGGGCGCGTCGGGCAGACGTGCGAGCACCAGGTGGATGATGTTCTCGGCCATGTCGTGATCGCCGAACGTGATGAAGATCTTCGTGCCGGAGATCCGGTGATGCTCGCCCTCGGGCACTGCGCGGGCGCGGACCTGCGCCAGATCCGAGCCGGCCTGCGGTTCGGTCAGACACATCGTGCCCGTCCACTTGCCCGAGACGAGGTTGGGGATGAACCGCTTCTTCTGCTCGTCGGAGCCGACGAGCTCGATCGCTTCGATCGCGCCCTGATTGAGCAGCGGCCCGTTGGCGAAGCCGATGTTGGCGGCGTTCCACATCTCGAGCGTCGGCCCGAGCAGCATCTGGGGCAAGCCCTGGCCGCCGAACTCCGGCGGCACGGGCAACCCGATCCAGCCGGCGTCCGCGAACTTCTTATATGCCTCCTTGAAACCGGGCGGCGTGGTAACCTCGCCGTCGTTCAATTGGCAGCCTTCCGTGTCGCCGACGCGGTTGAGCGGGTCCAGGACGCCCCCTGCGAACGCCGCGGCCTCCTCGAGCACGGAATCGAGGACGTCGAGCGTGTCCTCGCATCCCGGCAGCGCCGCAACCTCGTGGATGCCGGCCAGCTCGCGCAGCGCGAACTGCATGTCTCGAAGCGGGGCTCGATAGGCGCTCATGCGGGCCTTTCTCCTCGGTGCGGCGTCGCGTTCCTCGTCCGGGTGGGAATTAAAATACGAGCAGAACCTTCTGCCTGCTTGCCTGCAACAACCGATTCTCGGTTTATCCTACCCCTATACATTTCGAATCTGCCGTAAGGAGTTACACCACAACCCATGCTTCTCTCACTTCTCTTAGCTGCCGTCACGTTCAACCCGGCGGCCGCACCAGCGCAGCGCTTTCACTCCGGGCCGATGGAAGGCTACATCGCCGCCCGCTCGATCTCGCCCGACAACAACTGCAAGCCCGGCGCGATCTGCGCCTCCACGACCTTTAACATCAACGGCTGTTTCTTCAATAACTTCTGGAACGGCAGCAAGGGTGGCACGCCGCTGACGATCGACGTCACGCAGACCGGCGGCAACGGAAGCAAGGTCTACGTCTATTGGGTCAACGCCACGAACAAGACGATCTCGATCGCAGGGCAGGCCCAAGCGAAATACTTCTGCCCGTAACCCTACTGTCACCCTGAGTAGCGCGCCATTGTCACCCTGAGTAGCGCGCCATTGTCACCCTGAGCAGCGCGCGGAGCGCGCGTGTCGAAGGGCAGCTTGCAGCTTAACCTTGTCATCCTGAGCGAAGGCGCGTAGCGCCGAAGTCGAAGGAGCGCGAGTCGAAGGGCTGAGCGGAGCGAGCGTTAGCGAGCCCTTCGACTCGCTTCGCTCGCTCAGGGACTACCGGCGGTTAGCGCGCGTCCCAGTTCTCGACGTTCACCGGTATCCAGAGCATATTCAACGCATAGCCTGAGACGCGATTGCTCGTCCCGATCAACCGGTCTTCGTAGTAGAGCGGAATCACGGGAACGTCGTCGTGGACGAGAACCTGCAGCGCGTCGAAGTCGCGGTCGCGCCGCGCCTGGCTCGGCGTGGTAGCCTGATCGTCGAACAGCGCTTCGAAGCGCGACGAGCAGTAGAACGAGTGGTTCTCGTCTCCCGGCACAGCTTGCACGCATCGCAGATTGAGCGATTGTTCGGGGTCGCCGCCGCCGACCCACGCCTCGGTGACCACCGTGGCTTTCCCGTTGCGCAAAAGGCCGTCGGGGCTGAACCAGATGCGCACCGGATTGGCCTTGATCGCGAGCTGCAGCCCGACTGAGGCGAGCTGCGCCTGCACCATCGTGCTGATGCGGACGTTGATCGGGTCCTCGGAGTTGACGCCGATGAGTCCGCCAAACGGCACGCCGTCCTTGACTCGAACGCCGTCGTGCAGTCGCCAGCCGGCGTCGTCGAGCATCCGGCCGGCGGCTGTGGGATCGTGCGTGTAGGGCGGAATCGTCACGCTCTTCCAGCGCACGATCGGCGGCGGAAGAAACGACCCGGCCGGTGAGAACTGCCTGCGCCACGCGATGGAGAGCGCCCGATAGTCGAGCGCGGCGGCAATTGCCCGCCGCACGCGCAGGTCGCGCGTGGGCCCCGCTCGAGTCTGAAGATACAGCAGGCGCGTGGCGTTTTCGGGAATTCGAAGCACCCCAACGCCCGGAATTCGTGCCGCTTGCGCTACGTTTTCGGCGGTCAACGTGCCGACGTCGGCCGCGCCCGACTGGAGCGCCACGAAGTTAGAGTTCAGGTCGGGGACCATTCGCAGGACGATCTGCTGGAGCTTCGGACGCGGCCGATAGTAAGGATTCGGCTCGAAAACGATCCGATCGCCCCGAAGCCACGCCTTGACCCGAAAGGGCCCGCTGCCGAACGGAGCGTTTTCCCATGACGTGCCGACGACTTTCGTGTCGGCAAATGCGTGCTTCGGCAGAATCCCATACACGTAATCGGCCTGCGCGAACAGCACGTTGACGGCGGCGTTCCACGGCTTGCGCAACCGGACCACGACGGTGTGAGCGTCGGGGGTTTGCAACGAAACGATGCGGCGATACGGCTCGACCGACGTCGCGCGATTTCGCGGATCGAAGATGGCTCGGTATGTAAACGCGACGTCGGCGGAAGTGAGCGAAACGCCGTCGGCGAATCGCGCGTCGCGACGCAGATGGTACGTGATGCGCGTGCCGTCCGGCGAGATGTCGCCGTTGGCCCGCGACGGGATGCGCGTGACGAGGATCGGGACCGGCCGGTTGTCCGCCGAGAGACCCACCAGCGTCTGGCAGAACAGCGTGTCGATGGCGATCACCTCTTGGTCGATCGCGACGAAAGGAACCAGCGATGCCGGATCTCCGGGATAGGCGATCCGCAGTACGTGCGGGGGGCCGGTCCGCACCGTCGCGCTTCGCGAGCAGCCCTCGAGCGCCACGACCGATGCCAACACTGCACCGAGCGCCGCGAGGCGTGCCATTTTTAGTTTTTGCCGATTAGGCCGTCAGAGCGCGCCGATGCCGTTGAGCGTCCCCCAGCCCGACGGACCCGAATACGTGCCGAACTGACCGGTTCCCGCGGTGCACAGATAGCTGCCGTTCAAGCTCGGCGGACACTTACCGACGCTGCCGACCTTGATCGCGTGCAGGTCTTTCGCCACCTGCTTCTTGCTGAGCTCCCAGAATATCTCGCCGCCGGGTTTGCTCGGGGGACCGCCCGCGAGCGCGAACGCGCTCGCGACGATCGGCGTCGCAATGCTCGTACCGTACGTCGTGACCCATCCGCTGTAGCCATAGGTGTCGTAGGCCGCGACGTTGAGCGAAACCGCGGCGATGTCGTTGCCGGTGCGCCACGAACAGTCGGGGTCGTTCTGCCACGACGGCTTGGCGATTCCGGTCGCGCAGCCGCCGCCCGTGTCGGGCCACACGCGCTCGCTATACGTCGAACCGCTTTTCGACAGCACCGTCCCCCCGACCGAAATCACGCTCGAAAACTCGGCCGGCGGAAACGTGCCGTAACCGATGTCGCCCGACGCGGCGAGATACAGCGCGGCCGGATCGTCGAACACGTTGGTATGCCACTTGCAGCCTACCTGATAGCAGCCCCAGCTGTTGCTCACTATGCGCGCGCCTAGCTTCACCGCCCGCTCGACCGATGCTCCCAAGTTGCGCAGGCTGTTGTTGTTCGCTTCGATCAGATAGATCGTGCAGTTCGGACACGCCGCCGACACCATGTCGACGTCGATCGTGATCTCG
This sequence comes from Vulcanimicrobiota bacterium, assembly GCA_963711625.1. Lineage (GTDB taxonomy): Bacteria > Vulcanimicrobiota > Vulcanimicrobiia > Vulcanimicrobiales > Vulcanimicrobiaceae > Cybelea. The sequence continues at coordinate 1,794,850 of OY970207.1, read as the reverse complement.
ATGCCCCAGCCCTGATCCGCCTTGGGATAGTTCTTCTGCTGCCCCTTTTGATTGAATTTGTGGAAATCGGCCGGCGGCAAGCCGAAGTTCGAGCGATACACCGCGAGATCCGAAGCCACGTTGGGATTGTCGTAAGCGTCGACGATGCCGATGACCTGATGCTTGCCCTTCTTCGCCGACGGCAGACGATAGACCGACGCAATGTCGGCTGGTGCCCATCCCGCGACGCCGGGCTGCACTTTGCCGATGCCGACCAGCACCGCGCACTGCGCCTCGCCGGGGCGAACGTCGGGGCAGGCCGCGCGCGCGAGGTGTTGCGCCTTCCACTGCGGCACGTAGGCGGATTGCGCTGCGGTCTGGCTCGAAGGCGTCGGCACCACTGAGGCGCCGTTGCACCCGGCGAGCCCGACCGCGATCGAAAGTAGCGTCAACTTTTTCATTGTTCGACCTCGCAAGAAGCGGCGGCAGAGGACGGCCGCGTATGAACGATTTGTTAACTGCACGACAAGCGGTTTGGATCTGTTCGCGACCCGGGATTCATGATAGGCTTGGAGCGATGAGCATCCAGCCGCTGGAGGTCCGGATCGCAAGCCTTGAGGGTTGCTACCATCAGGTTAGCGACCGTCTGAACAGCATCGACCGGCGGCTCGACGGCTTCGAACTGAAGATGGATGCGCGATTCAATGGGGTCGATTCGCGCTTTCACGCCGTCGATTCCAAGATTGACGGACTGCAGTGGCGCATGACCGCGCTGATCCTCGGAACGTGGATTACGGTCATGGCATCGATTTTTTTTCATCACTAACTTTATTGCGTGACGGCAAGCGTCGAGCCGGCGCTGCGCCCGAACTGCTCGGGCGCGTCTTGGAGATACGCGTGCGCGCCGGGCCACGCGAACGTGCCCGGCGTCACGGAGCGAACGAGGTAGTGCAGTTCGTAAACGCCCGGCTCGAGGTGTGACGCGTACGCAACCACGCGGTCGCGGTAGATCTGGCTCGTGTCGATCTGCCAGCTGTTGCTCTGCGGAACGAGCGCCTGCAGCGTGGTGCGGAAGGCGGTGTCGACCGCCTCGAATCCGGCCGGCAGCGGATCGTCGATGACCAGCCGGTCGACGGGATGATCCACGATCGCGCGCACGCCGACGTCGAACACGCGTCCCGCGCCGACCGAGACCGGCGCGAGGGTCGTCAGGTCCATCGTCGCCAGCGGCAACGCCGCCGAGTTCGACTTGGCCGCCGAGGGATCGCTCAGCATGCGCACCACGCGAAACGCGGCCAGCTCGCCCGGCGCGTTGGCGGGCACGGGATACGTATAGAGCACGATGTAGTGCACGCGCCCTTCGATGACGATGGCGTTGCCGCGTAGCGACGACGCGGGTACGGTAAACGTCTGCGACGACGCGGTCGAGCCGAACGTCGCCGTGCCGATCGCGCGGCCCCCGACCGATGCGGTCGCGCTGCCCGGCGTCAGGTGTTCGGTCGCGGCATACGCCGATAACGCGACGAGGGCCGACGCCGTGTCGTGCGTAGTGGGCCATCCGCAGCGGCACTGCTGCGCCACGAGCGCGCGCACCGCACCGTCGAGTTGTTCGCTCGGCGCGCGGCGCTCGAGCATCAGCTGCAGCATCTGCGACTGTGCGTCCGCCAGCGATCCCAGCCAGCCCCAGCGCGTCGAGACGTTGGCGGTCGCGTAACGTCCCGTCACGTAGACCGTCTGCTGCAGGCGCGAGGCCATCGCCGCGCCCTGCGTCTGCCACCCCGGCGCGCGCAGCAGGTAGCGCGCCAGCCGGATCTGCGTCGCACTGTCGAACTTCTCCGACTGCGCGACGATGTCGGCGAGAAAATCAGTGCGCGGCGAGGCCTGGGTCGCAAGCGCCGAGAGCGCCTCGAATCGCATCTGCGCCTTGCAGAGCGCGTCGCATGCACCACGGGAACACGCCCGGGTTGGCCAGCACGCGCGTCATGAATGCGGCGGCGCGGCTCGTCGCTCCGGCGTCGATCGCCACGCCGTGACCGCGCGCGAACGAGGCGGCTTCGAGCGCGGCGGCGGTCGCGAACGGATCGCTCTCCTTCGCGCCGGCCCACCCGCCGAAGCCGCCGTCGCCCCGCTGGAACGAGAGCAGGCTCTGCAGGCTCGCCGCGATCGCGGCGTCCGGATCGAAATCGAGTTTCAACTTGTAGGGTTGCTGCAACTTACGCAGCGCGCTCGCGATGATCAGGCGCGACGCCGCCTCGTCGGCCAGCGGCAGCGCGTCGGTCGTCATCACGCGCTCCGACGGCGTGACGAACTGCGGCACGATCGAGTTCGCCAGCGTTACGGCCAGCGTGCCGCCGGAGTTAAGGACGATCGGAATCGACGCCGACCCCGTCGTCGTTCCGCTCTCGATCACCGAATCGGTGCTCGCGCGATCGCGCGCCGCGAACGGCACGCTGAACGCGTCGCTCGCACCGCCAAGGCTCGCCTTCGCATCGACCGTGCTGGGCGCCGGCGTCGAGACGACGACCGGGAACCGGAACGCCTGCATGCCGGTCTGCGCCTGTTCCGTCGCACGCTGTGCGTGCGGATCGCCCGACGCGAACGCCAGCGCGCCGCTCAGCTGCAGCACGAAGTCGAGCGCGCCGCCCGCCCCAGTCTGATTCGCGATCGAAACGCCGAGGTCGAAGCGATCGCCGGGCCGCGCGAACTGCGGCAGCAGCGGATTGGCCATCAGCGGCTGGTTCGAGACGAACGTCGCGTCGGAGGTCGCGAAGTGCGAGGTATCCTTATCGAGTGCGACGGCCATCACGCGCCAGGTCGTCAAGTCGTCGGGCATCGTGAGCGTCGCGCTCGCCTTCCCCGCGTCGTCGGTCTTCAGCACGCCGTAATACGCCAGCGGACGGAAGTTCGCGCGGACGCGCGTGCCCGCGGCGCCGGCCAGGTAACCGCCGCCGTAGCCGAAGCCCTTCTCGAGCGGCGGGGTCTGCGTGGTCAAGGTCACGTTCTCGCGGTTGTCGGCGAAGGTCGTCGCGATCGGCTGCGCCGCGAACACCGTCTGCACCAGATCCGGCAGCCGGTATCCGGAGAGCTGCAGGATCGCGTCGTTCACGACCATCGCCACCACCTCGCCGCGCACCGGCGCTCCGCCGTGCGCGCTCAGCGTGAAGTCGACGCGCTGTCGCGCCGCCCGGATGAACGGTCGCGTCGCGCGGCGCGATTCCGAGCTTCAGGTACCGTTGCGCCAGGTCCACGTTGAACCCCGCGATCCCGGTGAGGGCCAGCGTTTTGGGCGGATGCGCCTCGGGCGCCGCGCGCCGCACCACGACGGCTTGCAAGGCTGCGTTGGGCAGCATCGCCTGCGTGACTTTGAACGTTCACGTGCACGGCGCCGCTGCACGCCGCGCAGCGTCGTGCGGTAGATCGTGTCGTTGCGCACGACAGCCAGGTAGACGTCGGCCTTTGCGTACGGCGAAGCGATCAGCGCGCTCGCCGTGTCGCCGATCGCGTATTGCTGCTTGTCGAGCTTCACCGCCACGGCGTTGGGATCGCTCAGACCCCAATCGGCCTCGCCGCCGCCGAACGCGAAGACTTGGATGTTCGTCGCGCTCGCGTCGCTCTTCGCGCCGGCGAAGTTGGCGATCACGCGATACGCGCCGGGGTCGCCGGGCGTCAGCTGCACCGTGACGGGCGTCGTGCCGGGCGTCACGTCGGCGGTGGCCACGGTATCGTATTTGATCGACTGGTCCGCGTTCTCGCCGCCCTCGTCTTCCTGCGTCGCCGACACGTATGTCATCTTCTGCAGCTCGACGTGGACCGCGCGCCCCTCCAGCGGCTTGCCGTCGGCGTCGGTGACGATGGCGCGCATCGCCATCGCGGCGCCCGCCTTGACCGACGGCGTCGGACGCCAGGCCGATCGCCCCGTCGGACGGCAGCGCGAGGAAGCTCTGCGAGTCGGCCACCGACAGATGCGACACGTCGGTCGTGTCGACGTCGACGCGATACGTCATCGGGAACGGAAGGTCGGCCGGCACCGCGACGTCGAGCGCCGCGTTGCCCTGCGCGTCGAGCGCGAGATCGCGCTGCAGCACGTCGGTGTCGAACGACGGCGTCTGCTCCGGCCAGAACCACTGCGGGCCGAACCAAAAGTCGTCCCAGCCCTTGGGCTGCACGGTCGCGACGTCGCGCGTCACGTACGCGTGCGCCGTTCCGCCCTGCAGCGGCGCTCCGAAGAGATACGCAGCCGACGCCTTCGCGCTCACGGTCGACCCGGCCGTCGCCGACGTCGCGCCGAGCGTCAGGGTCAGCTTGAAGTTCGGCGGCTTGAACTCCGCGACGCGCAGCGAGCCGCTGATGTCGTTGCCGTTGGCGCCCTTGGCGTCGACGGTATAATACCCCAGCGCCTGCTGCTTCGAGAACGCGATCGGCATCGAGAACACGCCGAACGCGTCGGTCTTCGACGCTGCCCAGCGGCGACTCGTTGTTGCTGGGATCGACCAGCTTCACGCGATACGTCGCGTTCGCGTCCGCCACGACCGCCGAGCCTTTCACGTAGTACGCAACGCCCGTGATCTCGCCGCGCTCGCCGGGCTGGTACATCTGCCGGTCGGTGAAGATCGTCCCGCGCGAGAGCGGCGCGCCGCTCGTCCATCCTCCCGTACACGTCGAAGCGCGAGATGCCGCTCCAGCTCCACGTCGTCACCGTCGCGACGTCGCCGCCTTGCGTCACCACCACGCCCAGGTTGGGCGCCTGATTCTGCGGCGCGCCCGCCGAGCAGCGCTCGACGTCGACGCCGCGAAAGATCGAGCTCGCCGGAGCCGTCGGTCGTTCCCGACGCGCACTGTTGCGGCGGCAGCTTGTTCGATCCTCGTCCACGCGATAGACGGCGACGCTCGCCGAGGCGACGGGTCGCGCCGTCGCTGAGATGCTGCACCAGCACGATGCCGCGCGCCGGGAACCATTGCGCGAACACGCCGAGATTCGTCAGCTGCACGATCCCGGTGAGTCCGGGCGTCGAGTCGGGCGCGTCGAGCGCGGTGCGGAATCCGTACGCCAGCGCGCCGTACGGCGCGCCGATCTGCTGCCGCAGCGGCACGCGCACGACGCTCTGCGCGTTGCGTCGCGCGCCGGGCAGCGCGTGCGCGGGCCAGCCGCGGTACGGCGGCAGCGCCGACGTCGCGTTCGACGATCCGAGCAGCTGCGCGGCTCCCATCCGCGCGTACGCCGCCTGATAACGGTCGTTGGGCAAGTTCGTCGCGTAGAAGTTCAGCGCCACCGGCGAGCCGGCCGGAACGATCGTCGTGCCCGTCGGCGCCCAGGCGCCGGGCGCGAACCCCGACGTGCGAATCGTCACGCGTTGCTGCTGGCCCAGCGTCTGGCCGAAGACGTCCTTCACGGTCGCGGCGATGGTCGCGGTGTACGTCTTGTCGGGATCGAGCGCGTAGGGATCGATCGCGATCGTGTTCGTCTGATAGTCGGGAACGGCGGCGATCGACTTGACCGACGCCGGCGCCGGCGAAACGGTAACCGCGCCCGCGACCGACGTCGGATCGAGCGGATTGCTGAACGCGATCGCGGGATCGCCGTCCGCGAACCGGCCGCCGCTGCCGGGCGTCGGCTTCGGCGTCGGCACGATCGCGAGCGCTGCATAGGTGCGGATCGCGCCGTCGAAGCCGTCGCTCGTCGGGCGGTTGCCGTAGACCGGTTCGACGCCGGGAGCGATGCGCAGCGCGTACGTCGTTCCGCGGCGCAAGCTACGCGCGGGCCGCAGGTCGTAGACCCACGCGTTGAGCGACGGATCGAACAGTTCTTCGGCGTTGCTTCCGGGATACGGCGTCGGCTGCGCCTCGAGCGCCGCCGTCACGTCGACGCGGTCGCCCGCCCCCACGAGCGACGCGTGCCGCGCTAGCGACGCCGGATCGGCGGCGGCGTTCGCCGTCACCTGCAGCTTCGGCGTCAGACTCACGGGCGACGGCGTCGCTTCGTCGTCGGAGCCTTGCATCTGCGGCAGATTGCTGAAACGCAGCGCGTCGGTCTCGAACGTCCACGCCACGTCGCCGGCCAGCGAGTCGCCGGCGAGATCGCGCAGACCCGCGGTCAGCGTCACGCGAACGCGCGTGCCGGTGGGCAGCGCCTGGTCCGCGACGAAACCGATCATTCGCGGCGTCAGCACGGTGAAGTGGCCGCGCAGGTCCGGGTCGATGCGCACGTGGCTCAGCACGTCGCGCGGGCCGGGGCCGGACAGCGCCTGCACCGCGGCCACCGGCTTCGCGAAGATCACCCTGATCTGGGCGAGGTTGTCGGCCTTTCCGGTGGGCGAGATGGATGCGATCCATGGCGGCAGCGCGGGCGTGGGCAGCGCGTCGACCGTCGCGAGCTTGGCGGCGGCCTTCTGCCCCGGAACCCCGCACGCGGCGATCCCGAGCGCGGCGGCAGCGGCCGCCAACGCCATTGTCACCCTGAGTCGCGCCGCGAAGCGGCGCCCCATTGTCACCCTGAGTAGCGCCGCGAAGCGGCGCGTGTCGAAGGGCGAAGGAGCCGAATGCGAAGGGGCCACTGTTTGCGGACGAGTGCCACGCAGGCGTGCGGCAGCCCTCTGCGCCACCCCCGAGCCGTCGCGGTTATGCCAAGTTTAGCCACCGTTGACTAAACTCGCTAAACTGGACTAAGCTTCCCATAACCGTGGACCCGCTCGAGAATCCCTACCGCCCCGGTGCCGGGGCGCGTCCGCCTGCTTTGACCGGCCGCGACGCGCTGATCGCCGAATGCGCCACCGCCGTCGCCAAGGCTAAGGCCGGACGGCCCGGCCAGAGCATCATCCCGATCGGGCTGCGCGGCGTGGGGAAGACAGTGCTGCTCAACCGCTTCGCCGACGACGCCCGGACCGTGGGCGCGCACGTAGCCTACCTCGAGGCTGGCGAGGACGGCCGCTTTCTCCAAGACCTGGGGGCCGCGATCCGCAGCCTGCTGCTGACCTACGACCGGCTCGGCTCCGTCTCGCAGGCGGTTCAGCGCGCGCTGCGCGTCTTGCGCAGCTTCGCGGTCACCGTGCCGGGCGGGCTGGGCTTCACCGTCGGCGTGGATCCCGAGGTCGGCGTGGCCGACTCGGGCCTGTTGCGGCGCGACCTCACCGACCTGTTCGCCGCCACCGGCCAAGCCGCCGCGGATCGCAACAGCTGCGCCCTGATCGCGATCGACGAGCTGCAGTATCTCAGCGAGGACGAGTTCGCAGCGATCATCATGGCGCTGCACCGCAGCGTGCAGCTCGATCTGCCGATCCTGCTCGTCGGAACCGGATTGCCGCAGCTGCCGGCACTCGCAGGCGAGGCGAAGTCGTACGCGGAGCGTCTATTCGCATTCCCGCAGATCGGCTCGCTCGACGATGCCGCCGCGCGCGAGGCGATCGTCGAACCGGCGCAGGAGCGCGGCGTCGATTTCACCGGCGGCGCGCTCACGCAGATCCTCGAGCGTACGCACGGCTACCCCTACTTTCTCCAAGAGTGGGCGCACGACGCCTGGAATCAGGGAACCGATGACCGGGTCACCGAGGCCGACATCGTCGCGATCGGGCCCAACGTCGAGCATCGCCTCGACCGCGACTTCTTCACCGTGCGCTTCGATCGCCTGACGCCGCAGGAGCGTCAGTACCTGCGCGCGGTGGCGCATTACGGCACGGTCGCGCGATCGGGCGAGATCGCGATGGCGCTGCACCGAAAGGTCGAGTCGCTCGCGCCGGTGCGCGAAGGACTCATCCGCAAGGGCATGCTCTACAGCCCGGAGTACGGCCAAACCGCATTCACGGTGCCGCTGTTCGACGAGTTCATGAAGCGCGCCATGCCCATGAGCGCGTCGTGAAACTCTTCGCCTTCGCGGTTCCCGCGTGCGCGCTCGTCGCGGCGATCGCGTTCTACGCGTGTGGCATCAACGCGGCGACCGTTCCCGCGCCGACGGGCTCCGTCACCTATACCGATCGCAACGGCAGCGTGCTCGGCACGCTGCTCGGCGCGGCCTCGTCGCACGCCGTCGCGGTGCCGCTGCGAGCCGTCTCACCCGAGTTTCGCAACGCGATCGTCGCGGCGGAGGACGCGCGCTTCTGGCGGCACGGCGCGATCGACGTTTTCGCGCTGGCTCGCGCGGCCCGCGACCTTGCGATCTTCGGCGAGGCGCGCAGCGGCGGCTCGACGATCGAGATGCAGCTGGCGCGGCTGATCGGCGGCGACGCCGGCGGGGGTACGATTCGGAGCAAGCTCGCGCAGATCGGGATGGCGCAGCGTATCGCCGTCGCGTCGAGCAAGCCCGCCATCCTCGAAGCCTACGTCAACCGCGTTCCGATGGGCGGCAACGTCTACGGAGTCGAGGCGGCCGCGCGCACGTATTTCGGCGAGCCCGCGAGCGACCTCGATCTCGCGCAGGCGTCGCTGCTGGCCGCGATCCCCAACGATCCGTCGCGGCTTTCGGAGGCCGACGCGATTGGCCCGCGCTGCGGGCGCGGCAGCGCTTCATCCTGCAGCGGATGGTCGCGCTCGGCGAGGTCAACCGCGCCGGCGCCGATCGCGCGTTTGCGGAAACGCTGCGCGTTCGGCGTCACGACGCCGGCGTCGCCGACGCGGCGCACGCGCTCTTCTTCCTTTCGCGTCCGAGCGGGCGCGAACGGGGCCGCGTCCGCACGACGCATCGACCGTCAGCCTGCAGCGGTTCGTTCAGGCGCAGACCCAAGACGTCGTCGCCGCGCTGCAAGACTATCACGTCACCGACGGCGCGGCGCTCGTCGTCGACAACGCGACGGGCAACGTGTTGGCTTACGTCGGCTCGCCCGGACTACTTCTCCGAGCCGATCCTCGGCCGCAACGACGGCGTGCAAGCGCTGCGCCAGCCGGGCTCGTCGCTCAAGCCGTTCACCTACGAGCTAGCGCTCGAGCGCAGGACGATTCGATCCACGACGATCCTCGCCGACGTGCCGGCCGCGTACGCGCTGCCCGGCGGACGCCTCTATCAGCCGTCCGACTACAGCGGGCGCTTCAGCGGACCCGTTGCGCGTGCGCTACGCGCTGGCAAACTCGCTGAACGTTCCCGCAGTGCAGGTGCTCTCGAGGCTCGGCGTTTCGAAGCTGCTCGACGCGGTTGCGCGAGCTCGGCTTCGCGCACCTCGATCGCCGCGCGTCGTACTACGGCCTGGGTCTAACGCTGGGAAGCGGCGAGGTCAGCCTGTGGGAGCTGGTTCAGGCCTACTCCACGCTCGCGCGCGACGGCGCGTTCCTTCCGCTCACGCTCGAGGGCGATCGCAACGCCCGCGCACGGTCGGCAAGCCCGAGTACTGGGCGCTGATCGCCGACATTCTCGCGGATCCGCACGCCCGCGCGAAGTCCTTCGGCGTCGGCTCAGTGCTGCAGATGCCGTTCCCCGCGGCGGTGAAGACCGGAACGTCGTCGGACTTTCGCGACACGTGGACGATCGGCTTCACGCGCGACTACACCGTCGGAACGTGGGTCGGCAACTTCGACGGCAGCGCGATGCACGGCGTCTCCGGCGTCACCGGCGCGGGGCCGCTCTGGAACCGCATCATGCTGCACCTCTACGAGCGCAGCGACGATCCGCCCGCGTTCGACGCGCCGCTCGGTTTCGTGCGCGCGTCGATCTGCGCGACCACCGGGCACGCGCCCGCGCGCGGCGACGGCTGTCCGGCGGTCGTGAAAGAATGGGTCGCGCCGGCCGATCTCGCGTCCGTCGAGCGGCCCGCGCCCGCCGCCGGCGGCGCCTACGACCCGTGGCTCGCGCTGCATCCCGGCAACGCGGCGGGAACGCTGCGAATCGTCTTTCCGCACGACGGCGACGTCTTCGTGCGCGGCGCGCAAGACGCGCTGCAGCGGCGCGAAGAGCAGCTTGCGCTACGCGCGGTCGGCGCGGGACACGGGGTGCGCTGGAGCGTCGACGGATCGCCGTTGCAGCTCGACGCGAGCGGCAACGCGTTCTGGCCGCTGCGTCTCGGAACGTTTCGGATCGAGGCGACCGACGGCACGCGTCGCGATCGCGTCACGATCCGCGTGGTGCCGCCGTCGCGCTCGTCCCGCCCGGGCTTCACGACGCTCTTACACTGAGCTCTTGTCACCCTGAGCAGCGCCGCGCAGCGGCGCGTGTCGAAGGACGAGCTTGCGCGCTCCACACGTGCTGCTGCGGTCGCTCGTCGGGGCACGTCCTGTGCCCCTCCTGCTACGCCGCGCTCGCGCCACCTGCTAATGTAAGTTTTGACATCCTGTCAATGGCGCTCGCGTCGGAGTCCCGCCGCAGCACGTGTGAAACGCTTCGCTCGCCCTCCGACGCTTCGGATGGAACGACTATCCGAGAAGCGCCCCTCGCGTTTCCGGCGCCCAGCGCAGCGCGACCGCCAACCCGATAACCGACATCGCGCAGGCGAGCGCGACGACGGCCGTGACTCCGTAGCGCCCGAGCATCCACGGCAGCCCGAACGTTCCGAAGAACGCGCCGACGCGGCTCACCGCGGCCGCGAAGCCGGTGGCACTCGCGCGAATCGGCGTGGGGAAGAGTTCGTTCGGATACGTCAGCTCCAGGCCGGCGGCCGCACCGATGCCGACGGCGTAGGCGACGAAGCACGGCACCACCAGCCCGGTGTTTCCGAACAGCAGCAGCGCGAACGCAATCGACGCGATCGCGAAACCCGCGATGCACAGCGGGCGGCGTCCCCACATCTCGACGAGCGGCAACGACAGCAGCGAGCCCGCGAGAAACGCCGCGGTGATCGCGACGCTGCCGGCCGGCGACGAGGAGCCGGGAAGGCCGAGTGCGGCGAGCACCGCCGGGGCGAAGGTGTAGATCGCGAAAAGCGGCACGACCTGCAGCAACCACACCGCCGACACGAACGCCAGCGCGCCGCGATAGCGCGCCGAGAACATCGTTGCGAACGATGCGCGCGCGAGGTCGCCCGCGGCGCGCGACGTCAGCCACAGCGGCGACTCGCGAGCGCTCGCGCGCAGCGCGAGCCCGATCGCCGCGAACGCCGCAGGACTCGCGAGGATCCACTTCCAGCTATGCGGACCGGTCGCGAGCAAGGCATAGCCCGCAGCGTACGCCACCGCCGCGCCGAGGAACCACGCCACCTGCATGCTGTTCACGGCGGCGCCGCGCACGCGGGTGGGCGCGTGCTCCGCGATCAGCGCGCCCGCGATCGGATAGTCCGCGCCGATCGCCACGCCCAGCACGAAGCGCAGCGCGACCAGCTGCCACACCTCGTTGACGAAGATCTGCGCGACGGCCGCCACGACGAACACCACGAGGTCGGCGATCATCAGCACCCGCCGCCCGTAGCGATCCGTGACGTGGCCGAAGACCGGCGCGCCGAGCAGGATGCCGAGCAGCGTCGCGGCGCCGATCAAGCCCGTCGTGTTGGCGTCGAGCGCGAACCGCGGGCCCAGCGTCACCAGCGCCGGCCCGATGCTGCTCAAGATGTAGCCGTCGCAGAACAGCCCCGCGTTGGCGTAGATCAGCAGGGGGCCGAGGCCGCTTTTTCTTATCGCGACATCTCGTAGCGCACGTGCGCGCGCAGCGTGTCGAGCGTCATCGAGCCGGCATCGATCACCCACGCGTGGAATCGGCGGAAGTCGAACGCGGAACCGAGCTTCTTCTGCGCCTCTTCGCGGATCTGCAGCATCGTCAGCTCGCCGGTCTTATACGCCAGCGCCTGACCCGGGATGTCGGTCGAGTAGCGCAGCGACTCCGTGGCGATCTGCGCGTCGCTCAGCGTCAGGTTCTCGCGCATGAAGGCCATCGCACGTTCGCGGCTCCAGCCGAGGGCGTTCATGCCGGTGTCGACCACCAGCCGGGTAGAGACCATGAGGTCCTGCATCACGCGCCCCGCCTTGTCGTACGGCGTCTCGTAAACGCCCATGTCCCAGCAGAGCTGCGATGCGTACTCGCCCCAACCCTCGACGAACCCGGTCTCGCTGAAGTCGTAGCGCCGCACGTCGGGCAGGGCCGCGTTTTCCTGCTGCAGCGCGATCTGGAAGTGATGGCCCGGCAGCAGCTCGTGACAGATCAGCGCCCCGGCTCCGAGCGTCGAGGTCCGCTCCGGATGCCACGCGTTGTAGTAGTAGATGCCCTTGGGCCGGTTCGCCTTCGGCGCGTCGTAGTACCCGAACGTCTGCGATCCGGCGAGCGCCTGCGGCAGCGGCGCGACGCCGTACGATGCGGTGGGCGTATGCGCGAAGAACCGCGGCACGGCGGCTTGCGCGCGGCCGACGTAGGTCTCCAGCGTTTCGCCGAACGCCGCAGTCGACTTCGCGAAGAAGCGCGGGTCGTGCGCCAGATACTGTTTGAACTGCGCCAGCGAGCCGTTGAACTTCACCTCGCGCCTGATCCCGTCCAGCACGCCGTTGAGGCGCTTCACCTCCGACAGGCCGAGCGCGTGCAGCTTCTCCGGCGTAATGGTCAGCGTCGTGTTGGCGACGATGAGGTAGTCGTAGTACTCGCGCCCGCCGGGATACTGCGAGACCCCCACGCCGGGGGGCGCGCCGGCGCGATAGGCGCCGTGCAGGTAGTCCGCGACGCCGCGAAACGCCGGCACGAGTTCGCCCGACGCCGCAAGCGCCGCCTGCTGCTTGAGCGCGGCGGCCGCATCGGGCGCCAGCGCGTGAAGGCGCGCGTCGTCCGGCACCAAGGTGCCGCTCTGCGCGGGATCTGCGTAGCCGCGAAAGACCGCTTCGGCCGCGCCGCTCTCGGCGTCGGGCAAGATGATGCCGCGCTGATGCTGGCCTTCCAGGAAGGCGCGCTGCGATCGAACGAACGCCGCGTACTGATGCAACAGCGAGACGTAGCGCGTTGCGTCGGCGGCGGTCTCGAAGCGGAAGCTGGTCAGCAGCGCCGAGATCGCGCCCAGCTGCAGGCCGCCGGCGTAGGGCGTCGCCTGCTGCGCGAGCCAGAAGAACTTGCGCGCCGCCACGGCGTTGGACGCCAGGAAGGTCAGCGTTCGATCGGTCAGCCAGCGGTCGTGATCGAGCGACCCGGCGTCGATCTTCGCGAGCGCGTCGAGCACGCTCTGACCGAAGGCGGCGTCGTCATCGGCAGCCGCTTCCGAGACGGGGCGGATCGTCTCCACGGGCAGGCCGAGCTGCGAGCGCAGGTTGTAATCGGTCTTCAACTCCCGCTGCCAGTAGCGATCCGCCTGGGCGTCGACCGTCGCGCCGGCGGAGTCGTTCGTCGCGGCCATCGTTGTCAGCACGAGCGTTGCGGCGACGGCCGCGGCCCACCTCTTCACCCGGCCAGGATAGCAAAAACCGCCCGGCTAGTAAAAGAACCGCGCCACCTTGTCACCCTGAGTAGCGCCGCGCAGCGGCGCCCTTCGACTCGCTTCGCTCGCCCTTCGACGCTCCCGTCGAGCGGCTCGTCGTTCCAAGCGAAGTCTCTGACTTTTTCGGGCCGGCCCGGAGGGCCGCTTCAAAACTTCGTTCTCCCGAAAAAGCAGCGAAGCAGGAGCGCCACATGGAGGTGGCGCGACGAGCGTCTTCGCGGGAACGGTGAGCCGCTCGACGGGAGCGCGCACCCCTAGTAAAAGAACTGCTGCAGCTGGTTGAACCCGGGACCGAACGTCCAGCCCATTCGCTTGGACGGATTGATCACCGGCGCCGGCTCGGCGATCGCGAACTTAAATCCGGTGATCGTCTCAACGAAGTTGCCCTGCTCGTCGTAGACGACGATCGCGCTGCCTTGGCTGCCGTTGCAATAGAACGGGTCCGTCACCAGGAACAGGCCGTTGACCGGATCGTTCGCGATGCCCGCGCCGCTGTTCTCTTGCGACGTCGGACCCGTGCAAGGGAGCTGCGCGAAGGTGATCCCCGTCCGCTTCACCAGGTCGTAGAACTCGACTTGCGCGTTGAGCTCGGTCGTCGTCGCGGCGACGCCGGTGGACGAGTCCACCGCCAGTCCGTTGACGTAGCCCGCGTGGAAATACCCGTTGTTGTAGCCGCTGAACTGCTTCGTCTTGCCGGTCTTGAGGTCGACGATCGCGGTGATCGGCGCCTTGCCGCCGACCGCGCCGCCGTCGGTCGACGTCGCGATCACGCCCGTGTGTGCCTTGGTGTCCTGCGCCATCAGCGGCCCGTTGCCGATCCCGAAGGTGTTCGGATCGAGGTGGATCACCTTGCCGAACGTGTTCTTCGCGACGTTCGACTCGAAGAGGTCGGGAATGTCTTGGTTCTGCAGCTCGATCGCGAAGATCGCCGTCATCCCCGTCGTCTGATTCGGGCCGGCGGCCTGGACCTCGATGTCCTTCACCGGCGGCGTCCACTTCCCGGTAAACTTCCCAGCCACGGGGTTCATCGTGTTGTAGAAGCGTTTGGCGAAGATCGAGCCTTTCGGCACGACGAATTTCGTGACGAGCCCGATGTCGCCGGTCACGATCGCGTCGAAAGCGTACGACGTTCCGCTCGGCGGTGTCTTCGGAAACGTCTTGAGGATCGTCCCGGAGTCCTGATCGAACGTTTCGACGTTGATTGCGGTGGCCAGCGCGCCGTCGTTTCCGTTGCGGTTGATGTCGAAGCCGTAGATCTGGCCGCCCTTGCTGGTGAGCATCTTCCCGAGGCCGACGGCGTGACGGGCTCCCGCAAGCGGCGGCGCGTTGCGCGTGGGCGCAAGCGGCGTCGAGCCCCCGCTCGCGCAGCCGCCGAGCAGAAATGCGGCGAGTGCGACGGCGAGCCGTCGCTCGAAAAGTTGCGGCATGGCAGAACCTCCGGAAGCGGTCGACCAAACCGTAGGCCGAGCGCATGAAAAAACTCTGAAACCCTCGCGCCACTCACCGGCAAGCCGCGCGAGCGACGATTGCGCCGATGCACAAGGATGCGGCCGCAGCGGCACGGCGCCTCTTCGAAAGCGACCGGCACCGGCCTCCCGAGGCCGAAGTCGTCGACACGTTGCTTCGCTTCGGGCGCGGCGCACTCACCTACGCGGCGCGCAGCCGCATCCGCGTCATGTTGCTGCGCCCGGGTGAACGGTACCGCGAGGCCTCGCAGGCGCTCGCGCGACTGGGCATCGACGTCGACGCCTGGCCTGCGCCGCCCGCCGGGCTCTTCGTCGTCGAAGAACGCGCGCTCTATCTGCGTTCGCGCAGCCCGATGACGGTGGCGCACGAGTTCGGCCACGCCCTCGACTGCGCGCTCGGCGGCGGCGTCTATCGCAGCGGCATCGATCCGCAGGTGCGCGCCCTTTTTGCCGGCGCGACGAATTTCGTCACGCCCTACGCGGCGACGGGCGTCGACGAGTATTTCGCCGAGTCGCTGCGCGCTTACGTCGAAGCCAACGATCCGGAGTCGCCGTGGCCGCGCGCGACGCGCGCCCGGCTGCGCCGCAGCGATCCGGGAATGCACGAGTTCGTCGAGCTGCTCTTCGAGCGCGAGTTCGGCGGCGCCTCGAAGCGCCCGAGGTGGTGTCGATCTGACGGCGCGCGCTTTTACCGCCTGGACGTCGGCGATGCTGACGGCGGATGCGCGATTCTTCCACGAGCTGCGGATGTAGGTCACGACGTCGGCGATCTGCTCGTCGGTCAAGAGGCCCGCCCAGCCGGCATGACGCCGTCGTAGGAGCGTCCGCCGGCGACCACCCGTCCGCGCTGCCCGTTCTTGACGATCGCGATCACCGCGGCCGCGATCGCCGGTGACGCACGGGATTGCTCGCGAGCGGCGGAAACGCGCCGGCGACGCCCCTCCCGTCGGCTTGATGGCAGCTCGAGCAGTTGTTCGCGTAGACCGCTTCGCCGTCGTTGGCAGAGCCCGGGTTTCGCGCGGCCGCGGCCGTCCCGGCGGTCGCAGCGTGCGATCCCCTGGCGCAGCCCGCCAGCGCCACCGCGAACAGCGCGGTGAAGATCGCCGCCCTCACGCGCGCCGCGGGCGCCCGCTCATCGCCCACACGAGCCCGACCAGCAGAAAGTTGGCGACCAGCGAGCTGCCGCCGTACGACATGAACGGCAGCGTGATGCCGGTGAGCGGAAAGAGCCCGATCACTCCGCCGACGATGATCGCGACCTGGAACCCGAGCGTCGCGCCGAGTCCGGTCGCCAGCAGCTTGGTGTAGAGATCCGGCTGCTCGAGGCCCGTCGCGAAGATGCGCCGCACCAGGTCGAGGAAGATCGCCAGCACGACCAGCGCGCCGATCGCGCCGAACTCTTCGGCGAACGCGGCGTACATGTAGTCGGTCGAGACGTCGGGGATGTAATCGGGATGGCCGAGCCGGTAACCGGTGCCCGACAGATCCGCCGGCTGCGAGCGAGTAGTAGGCCTGCGACGATTGATAGCCGGCTCCGTGCGGGTCGGAGAACGGGTTGAGCCACACCGCGATCCGCGCAGCCGCGTACGGGTAGTGGTGCGTCGCCCAGAACGCACCCACCGCGAACAGCAGCGCGCCGAACACCACGATGTCGACGCGGCGCGTCGCCACGAAGAGCATCGTCGCAAACGTCGCGAGCAGCAGCGTGGCCATGCCCAGGTCGCGCTGCACGATCAGGATCGCCATCGACGCGCCCCAGCCGATGAACAGCGGGCCGAGATACTTGAGGTTCGCGCGCAGCGACCACGTCCGCGCGTTGCCGATCACGTCGGCCGTCTCCGCCAGATACGCGGCCAGGAAGAACACGATGAAGAGCTTGATGAGCTCGATCGGCTCGTACTGGATCGGGCCGATGCGGATCCAGAGCCGCGCGCCGTTGACCTCTTGACCGAAGACGAGCAGCAGCGCGAACAGCACGAGCGAGGCGACGACCCACAGGTACTTGTACGCCGCGAAACGGCGGAAGTGCGCGAACACCGGCGCCGCCGCGATGCAGAGCGCCAGCGAGAAGAGCAGCAGCGACTGCTGCTTCTGCGCCAGCGCCGGATCGAGGCGGGCGACCATGGCTAGCCCCAGCGCCGCGAGCACGACGGCGAGCGCGGGCAGTGCGTCGTCGCGCACGCTCGACCGCGGTTGCCATAGCACCCACACGAGCGCGAGCGCGGCGAGCAGGCCGAGCATCCAAGGCGGCCCGACGGTGTGGCGCGGCGCGTAGGAAAGGATCAGCGCGGCAACAGCCAGCGCGCCGAGCATCGGCGCGGCGCGCCGTACGATCGTCACGAACGCGTCGAAGGAGCGCTCAGCGCGTGAAGACCGCGGCGAAGAAGAATGCGACGGCCGCCGCAAGTCGCACGAGCGCGGGGCGCTTGCCGGCGGCGTCGCCGCCCGGCGGTTCGATCGCCCCGACGTCGTCGTGTTCGAAGCGCGCGATCAGAACGTGTTCGCCCGGCTCGCTTGCCTCGAGCTGATCGACGAGCGCGCGCCGCTCCGCGTCGCCGCGCGCGCGGGTTCCGAGCAGCACGATCGCGTCGCCGGGGGCGAGCGGCGCGCTCGAGATCGTCACGTCGAGTGCCGGACCGACGCCCAGCGCGCGATAGAGCAGCGACCCCGGGCGGTCGTCGAAGACGTCGTCCTCGGAGAGCGCGACGACGTCGCCGCCGTGCGCGAGATACGCCGCCGTCGAGCCGGCCTGGATCGCGTACGCGCGCCCATGCACGACCAGCACGCACGTCAACGAGGCCGCGGCCGTCACGTAGTCGTCGTGGCTCGCGGTGCACGCGTACAGGTCGCCGTTGACGCGCGTCAGCACGGCGATCATCGCGGTCGCCGCGCCCGCGGGATGGTCGATCGCGCGCCGGAAGCGCGGGCTGCGCGCGCGGCGCGCGCACTCCGCGCGCAGCCGTCCCAGCAGCGCCGTCTCGGTCGCGAGGCCGTCCACGCGGCCGAAGCCGCTGGCGACGGCCAGCAGCCAGGTTCGCGGGCCGAGCTGCACGCTCAGACACGACGCCCGGTCGCCGCGTATCGCGAGCGTCATTCGCCGCGCACCGCTCGCACGACGAAGCGCGTGGCGCCGACGTCGATCTCGTCGCCCGCGCGAACCTCGATCGCCTCGCTGACGCGACGGCCGTTCAGAAAGGTCCCGTTGCTGCTTCCCAGATCTTCGACGTAAACGACGCCCTGCTGGCTCTCGAAGCGAGCGTGCCGGCGACTCGACTTCCGGGTCGCGGAGCGACGACGTCGGCATCGCCGGCGCGGCCGAGCTCGAACGGCGTACGACCGCGGTACGAGCGCCGCGCGCCGCGCTCGAGAATCTCGAGATCTACCTGCATCGGCGAGAGCGCGCCGATCTCCGCCGCGGCCCGCACGCGCGGGCGGGCGGCCAGCAATGCGACGGCCGCCAGGGCCGCGGTGATCTCCAGCGAGCCGATCCGCATCTGCCGCTGGAAGTCCGCCACGACGGCCAGTACCGTCATTGCTCCTCGAACCTCATCCGCGTGTTGCCGAACCGCAGCTCGTCGCCGTCGCGCAGCGTCCCCGACTCGATCCGGCGCCCGTTGAGAAACGTGCCGTTCGTCGAACCGAGGTCGCGAACGAGGACGCCGCGCGCGCCGATTTCCACGACCGCGTGAGTGCGCGAGACGCTGGGGTCCAGTAGAACGATCTCACCCTCCTCGCTGCGCCCGATACGGGCCTTGCCCTCTATCGAGTATACCCCGTCCGGCGGCACGCCGACGACGGTGTGCAAGCGAAATCGGGCCGGCGCCGCAGAGCCCGCCACCGCGACGGCGATGGCCCCCAGCGGCACGCCGGCGCTCGCACCCATCGTCACCCGCGCGTCGCCTTCCTCGAACGCGACGCCCACCTTCGCGGCGAGGTCGCGCAGCAGCTGGGCCCAGGCGCGCTCCAGGTACTCGCGGTGCTTGGCGAGCCGCTCGTAGTCGGAGGGACTTACGGAGACGGCGTACTCTCCCGGCGCGTGCATGCGTCCGTCGTCGTCGCGCGTCTGCGCCTCCATCGTCGCTACGAGCTTGCGCGCGATCTGCGCCGGCTCCAGATCGCTCGGAAACGTCTTCGCGAACGTGCGCTCGATCAACCCCGCGCAGAACTGCTCGAGCTTCGCGAAGAAGCTCACGGCCGGCGCTCGAGGCGCGCGAAGTAAAACCCGTCGCGGCCGTCGATGCCGGGTCGCACGAGCACGTCGCCCTCCGGCGTCAGCAGCGGGCCGTATGCGGCGGGTATCAGGCCGCGCTCGAAGTTCTGTCGCGCCAAAAACCAATCGATCACTTCCGTCGTTTCGCGTGGATCGGTCGAACAGACTGCATAGACGAGCGCGCCACCGGGGTAAACGTGACGGGCCGCCCGTTCGAGGAGCGCTCGCTGCGTCAACGCGAGGCGTTCGCCGTCTGCGCCATGCTTCTTCCAGCGCGCCTCGGGATGGCGGCCGACGACGCCGACGCCCGAGCAGGGAGCGTCGACCAGGACGCGATCGAAGCGCCGACCGGCATCGAGCAGCTCGGCCGTGGCGTCGCCGGCGACCGCCGCCGCGGCGACACCGGCTTCGTCCAACCGGTGCATCAAGGTGGCTGTCTTTGCGATCGTCGCGCTCGATGCAGAGTCAGCGACCCTTGGCCTGCGAGGCGCGCACCGATTTGCAGCGCCTTGTTGCCGCGCCCGCTGCAAACGTCGAGAATCGCGTCGCCCGGCTGCGGGCCGAGCACGTCCACCGCCATCGCCGAGCTCTCGGATTGCGTCCACCAGGCGCCGTCGCCGCCGGCCTTCCACGCGGGGCCGCGCTCGACGAGCAGCGCTTCGGCGACGAACGCGGACGGCCGCGTCTCCACGCCCAGCGCGGCGAGCTTTTCCGCGGTTTCGTCGCGCGAGGCGACGAGCGTGTTGACGACGATCGCCGATTGCGGCGGCTCGTCGACGGCCGCGCAGATCGCCTCGGCGCCGTCGCCGAAGACTCCGCGCCACTGACGGACGAGCCACGTCGGCAGCGAGTAGCGCGTGGCCGAGGTACTCGCCTTCGTCGGCGAACGACTCGCGCCGGGGCTCCGCCGGGCCGGCCCGCAGCAGCGAGCGCAACACGGCGTTGACGAGATTGGCAAGCCCACGGTGACCGAGCGCTTGGCGAGGTTGACGAACTCGAACACGGTCGCGTGCACGTCGGCGCGGGTGTAGATCAGCTCGTATGCCGCCAGCCGCAGGATCTCGCGAATCGCCGGCGGCAGCGCCTGTGTGCGCTCGCCGATGAACGGCTCGAGATACCAGTCGAGCGCGCGGCGCATCTTGATCGCGCCGTAGGCGAGCTCCGCGGCGAAGGCGCGGTCGCGATCGCTGCAGCTCGCTACGGCGGGCGCGGTAGTCGAACGACGCCTGCGCGCCGCGCTCGGGCGCCCGGGTTCCGGGCGCCGGGAAAGACGTCGCGAACGACCGCAAGCGCGAGCTCGCGCGCGTTCATCGCGAGCGTAGAAGACTCCGCGCCGGTCATGCGTCCGCGATTGGGTGCGATCAGCTCGTCGATCGCCACCGTTCCGTCGTCGTCCACGTGCGCGCGCAGGATCTTGACGGTCTCGCCGTCGAGCGTCGCGCGCGCCGCCGGCTGCGGCGAATAGCGCGCGCACGTGATCCACGATCTGCTGCGCCGGCCAGCTCCAATCGATCGCGAGATCGGCCTTAGAAAGCGGCCGCGTCAGGCTCGGCTCGCCCGATCTGCGGCTGTGGCGCGAGCCGTCCATGCGCGGACGAGGTCGATCGCCTGCGCCAGCAGCTCGGCGCCGGCCCGGGCGAGCCGGTCGTGCAGTTCGCCGTACGTTTCGCCGGGTTCGATGGCGACGCGCTGCTGCAGCACGACGTCGCCGGTGTCGAGCCCGGCATCCATCAGCATGATGCTCACGCCGGTCTCGGTCTCGCCGGCGGCGATGGCGGATTGAATCGGCGTGGCGCCGCGATACTTCGGCAGCAGCGACGGATGGACGTTGAGCGATCCGACGCGCGGCAGCGCGAGCAGCGACGCGGGAAGAATGCGGCCGTACGAGGCGAGCGCGAAGAGATCGAAGCGTTGCGACGGCGATCTCGCGCGGCGAAGTCGCGTCAGGCGCACCGGCTCGTGGACCGTGCAGCCCGAGCTCGAGCGCAGCGGCCTTCACCGGGCTTGGCGTCAGCTTGTGGCCGCGGCCCGGCCGGCGGTCGGGCTGCGTGACGACGCCGGCCAGCTCGCTGCGCGCCGCGACCGCGCGCAAACTCGGCACCGCGAACGCGCTGGTTCCGAAGAACAGCGTCTTCACGCTTCCGCCGTTTCTTCTTCCTCTTCGGTGACCGCCTGGCGCACGTTCGTCGCGCGGTCGATGTAGAGCTTTCCGTCGAGATGGTCGATCTCGTGCTGCACGCACTGTGCGAAGAGTCCCTCGCCTTCGAGGCGGATCTTCGCGCCGTGCCGGTCGAGCCCGGTGACGGCGGCCCGTTTGAAGCGGACGATCTCGCCGACCATGCCCGGCACCGAGAGACACCCTTCGCGCAACTCGACCTCTTCCTCGAGATGCTCGATTTTCGGGTTGATCACCACTGCGGGCTCGTGCTGCTCGTCGTGCACGTCGATGACGAACAGGCGCTTGGAGACGTTGACCTGCGGCGCGGCGAGGCCGACGCCCGGCGCCGCATACATCGTCTCGAACATGTCGTCGATCAGCTGCTGGAACAGCGGGTCTCGGATCTCCTTCGGATCGACTTGCTTCGCGACTCTGCCGCAGAGTCGGATGGCCGTCGGCGAGGATCTCACGGACGTAGGGCATCGCGGGCGGCTATTCTGCCCCCGGCGCCCGGCTCTTTCCCGCTCGCTGCCTTAGCCGCTGGTCGTGAACGAACTCACCTGGAAGCGCGGCGTGCAGCCGTTGGCGATGTTCCAGAGCACGCTGACCGATTGGGCCGGGCCGATGATATAGCTCGGCGGCAACGACGTCGCGTAGTACACGGGGTTCGAGTACGACGGGTCGGCGTGCGGCGTCGGAATCTGCGATTTGCTCGTTCCGAAGAAGATCGAGGTGGTCGTGAACCCGCCGTTCGATTGCGACAGGAACAGGTTGTACTGGCTGCCCGCAGGCAGCTGGCCCTTGGTCGAGACGTAGATCGTTCCAAGCCCTGGCGGGCGCCTTCTTCCAGCCGGGCTTCGGATAGAGCACCTCGACTTGGTTCGCGCCGGGCGGCCCGCCGCAGTTGCTTCCGCTTCCCGCCGGAACGTTGTTGTACGCATTGCCGCTGTTGCACGCGGCGAGCATGCTCGCCGGCGACCGCGAGCGTGACGAGTGGGCCGATCGACTTCTTCATGGCGTAGAACATCCTTCGCGCCGGCTTCGGACCCCTGCCGGATCCGTATGGGAATCCGCTTAGAGAATATACCCCGAAAGGTCGGCGTTCGCCACGACGTCGGCGAGTCGTCGCGCGCACGTAGGCGGCGTCGATCACGACCGTGCCGGTCGTCTCGGGAGCGTCGAAGCTGACGTCTTCCAGCACGCGCTCCAACACGGTGTGCAGGCGGCGCGCGCCGATGTTCTCGGTCTGTTCGTTGACGCGTCATCGCAAAGGTCGCCAGCTGATCGATCGCGTCCTCGCGGAAATCGAGCGTCACGCCGTCGGTAGCAAGCAGTGCCTTGTATTGCTCGACCAGCGCGTTCTTCGGCTGCGTCAGGATCGTCTTGAAATCTTCGGCGGTCAGCGAATCCAGCTCGACGCGAATCGGCAACCGGCCCTGCAGCTCGGGAATCAAGTCCGAGGGCTTGCTGATGTGAAACGCGCCGGCGGCGATGAACAGAACGTGGTCGGTCTTGATCGTCCCGTGCTTCGTATTGACCGTCGAGCCTTCGACGATCGGCAGGATGTCGCGCTGCACGCCCTCGCGCGAGACGTCGGGGCCGCCGCGCTGCGGCGATCCGGCGACCTTGTCGATCTCGTCGATGAAGATGATGCCGTCCTCGCCGGCGCGCCGCAGCGCCTCGCGCTTGACCGCGTCCATGTCGATGAGCTTCGCGGCCTCTTCCTGTTCGAAGATTCGCCGCGCCTCGGCAACGGTGACGCGCTTTTTCGTGCGGCGCTTCGGGAAGAATGCCGCCGAGCATCTCGCCGATGTCGCCGCCCTGATCGACGCCGCCGCCGATCACGCCGATCGGCAGGCTTGGCGTCTCTTCGACCTCGATCTCGATCAGGCGCACGTCGTAGAAGCCGCGCTCGATCTCGCCGCGCGTTTGGTCGCGCACGCGCTGCGCGTCGGCGGAGGCCGGCGCCGACGGTGCGGGGTGCGGCTGCTGCTGACCGGCGAAGTTGTTGCCGAAGATCGAGCCCAGCGCCGCGCCGAACGGATTGCCCTGCGCCTGCGCGACGGCGGACGCGTCTCCGGATGCAGCGCGTCGATCACGCGCTCGACCGCGTGGCGTTGCGGCGAGATCGCGAACCTCGTCGCGCCGCTCGTCGGTGACCGTGCGAATCGACGCTTCGACGAGATCGCGCACCATCGACTCGACGTCGCGCCCGACGTAGCCGACCTCGGTGTACTTCGTCGCCTCGACCTTCACGAACGGCGCGCCGACGAGCGCCGCGAGGCGGCGCGCGATCTCGGTCTTGCCGACGCCGGTCGGGCCGATCATCAGAATGTTCTTCGGCGTGATCTCGTCGCGCAGGTCCTCGCGCGCCCGCGCGCGCCGGTAGCGGTTGCGCAGCGCGATGGCGACGGCGCGTTTCGCCTTCGCCTGACCCGACGATGTACTTGTCGAGCTCCTCGACGATCTGGCGGGGCGTCAGCTGCGCCGGATCGAGGCTCGGTCGGCGGCACGCCGATCACGGGAGCGTCTCCACGGTGATGTCGGCGTTGGTGTAAATGCAAATCTCCGACGCGATCTCCAGGCCTTTGCGCGCGATCTCGCTCGGCGTCCAGCTGCCGTGTTGCGCAGCAGCGCGGTGGCCGCGGCCTGCGCGTACGGCGCCGCCGCTGCCGATCGCCGCGATGCCCTCGTCGGGCTCGATCACGTCGCCCGTGCCGGAGAGCACGAAGAGATGGTCGGGATTGCCGACGATCATCAGCGCCTCCAGCCGGCGCAGGGCGCGGTCCTGCCGCCAGTCCTTCGCCAGCTCGACGGCGGCGCGCGCGCAGGTCCTTGAACTCGCCGAACTTCGCTTCGAACTTCTCGAGCAGCGTGATGCCGTCGGCGGCCGATCCGGCAAAGCCGGCCAGCACCTTGCCGCCCGCGATCTTGCGAACCTTGCGCGCGCCGTGCTTGACGATCGTCTTGTCGAGCGTCACCTGACCGTCGCCGGCCATCGCGAGGCGGCCGTCGCGCCGCACCGCCAGAATCGTGTCGATCGAATCTTCATGCTAGCTCCCGTACCCGGCAGGCGCGAGGAGAGTTTCAGCGGCGAACGCGTCGATCGCCGCGAGCGCGCGCTCGCGCCATCATCCGCCGCCGCTCCTGCTTGCCGACTTTTGCGGCGCGGCTCTCGAGCTTGGCATCGAACGAGCCCCACGTCACGTTGGACGGCTGGAAATCGGGCGTGTCGCGGTTCTGCAGGTGTGCGACCACCGCGCCGAACGCGCTGTCGCGCGGAAACTCCACCGGCGGCAACCCGAGGATCTCGCGCGCGGCGTGGATCCCCGTCATCGCGCCGCAGGCCGCGGCTTCGACGTAGCCTTCGGCGCCGGTGATCTGGCCGGCGAAGTAGAGCGCGGGCGTTCCGCGCAGCTTCAGGCGCGCGTCGAGCAGCCGCGGCGAATCGATGAACGTGTTGCGATGCATCACGCCCAGGCGCAGCCATTCGGCGCCCGCGAGTCCGGGGAGCTTTCCGAACGCCTCGCGCTGCGCCGGCCACGTCAAGCCGCGTCTGAAAGCCGACGAGGTTGTAGGCGGTGCCCTCGCGGTTCTCCTTGCGCAGCTGAACGACCGCGTGCGGCATCGTTCCCGGTGCGCGGATCGCGTAAGCCCGACCGGTTTGAGCGGCCCGAACCGCAGCGTGTCGTCGCCGCGGTCGGCCATCTCTTCGATCGGCAGGCAGCCCTCGAAATAGCGCGTCTCCTCGAAGTCCTTCGCGGCGTGGCGCTCGAGCGTTCGCAGGTCGTGCAGCAGCTGCGCGTACTGCGTCGCGATCGAGCGGAATGTTGAGGTAGTCGTCGCCGTCGCCCTTGTCGTAGCGCGACTTCCGGTACATCTGCGTCTCGTCGATCGAGTCGGCCGCGACGATCGGCGACGCCGCGTCGATAATAGTGCAGCCGCGCGGCTCCGCCCTCGGGGCGGACGCGCGGCGAGCAGCGCGTCGAGCTCGCTCAGAAACTCCTCGCGGCGGCAGCGGCCCGCAGGCCACGATCGCCGGCCGGTCGAGCGGAATCTGCGCGCACCTCCTCGCGGTGCAGCGTAATGCGCGGCTCGCTCGCGATGCGCGCCTCGACCAGCTGCGGCGAACCGCCCGCGGTCGACCGCCAGCGCGCCGCCGGCCGGCACCGCGCGCTTCGCGCGCCGACGTCACGATCAGCGAGCCGAGCCGCGCGAGCTCCTCCTTGAGCAGGCCGACCGCGTTCTCGAGCGCCGCGCCGCGCAGCGAGTTGCTGCAGACGAGCTCGGCGAGCGTCGCCGGTCCTGTGCGCGGGTCCGCTGCGTGCGGGACGCATCTCGTAGAGGTCGACGTCGACGCCGCAGCGCGCGGCCTGCCACGCCGCTTCGCAGCCGGCAAGTCCGCCGCCGATGACCGATCAGGGCCGCATCGCGCGTCTACGACGATGCGGCGGCGGTCGATTCCTCGGCCGGTGCGCTCGCTGCGAGTGCGCTCACGTCGTGCTCGCGATCGGCGGCGCACTCGAGCGTGCGTCGCTGCCGCGGCGCATCTTCGGCACCACGTGCGAACCGCAGACCGGGCAGCGCTCCGGAATGACGGCGATCCCACGAGATGAAGTCGCAGTTCGGATAGTTGCGCGCAGCCGTAGAACGTCGCGGCCCTTCTTCGATCGGCGCTCGACGATCGTGCCGCCGCACTTGGGACAGTCGGCGCCGGTCTCCTTGACGATCGGCTTGGTCGTCTTGCACTCCGGATAACCCGTGCACGAAATGAACTTGCCGAAGCGCCCGTTCTTGATCACCATCGGGCGGCCGCAGTTGGGGCAGATCTCGTCGGTCGGCTCGTCGCGAATCTCCAGGCGCGGAAGCTTCTGTTCCGCCGCTTCGAGCTCGCTCTCGAACGGTCCGTAGAAGCGGCGCAGCAATCGCGACCCAGTCCTCGTGCCCGTCGGCGACCTTGTCGAGGTCGCCTTCCATTCGGGCGGTGAAGTCGAGGTTGACGATGTTCGGAAAGTGCTCGACCAGCAGGTCGTTGACCGCCGTGCCGATCTCGGTCGGCATGAAGCGCCGCTCCTGCTGCGTGACGTAGCCGCGGGCCTGGATCGTTTCGACGATCGTCGAGTAGGTCGACGGCCGGCCGATGCCGTTGTCCTCGAGCGCCTTGACCAGCGCCGCCTCGGTGTACCGCGGCGGCGGCTCGGTGAAGTGCTGCTTCGGGTCGAGGCTTGAGGCACGTCGAGCGCGTTCGCCTTCGTTTAATTCCGGGAGCCGCGGGCGGCCCTTGCCGGCGGCGTCTTCTTCCTTGCCCTCGTCGTAGACGCGGGTGAAGCCCGGAAAGCGCATCACCGTCCCGGTCGCGCGGAAGCCGTACTCGTCCGCCTCGACGTCAACGACCGTCTGATCGAACAGGGCCGGCGACATCTGCGAGGCGACGAACCGCTCCCAGATCAGCGTGTACAGCCGAAGCTCCTCGCGTTTGAGCAGCGCCGGCGACGTGCTCGGGCGTCCGCAGCACGGACGTCGGGCGAATCGCTTCGTGCGCGTCTTGGGCGCCCTCGCGAATCCGGTGCTGGACGCCGCCGTGGAACGCCTCGCCGTACGTGTCGGTCGATGAACTCGCGCGCGGCGTCGCGCGCCTGGTCGCTGATGCGCGTCGAGTCGGTGCGCATGTAGGTGATCAGGCCGATGGTGCCCTCGCTGCCGCCGAGGTCGACGCCTTCGTAGAGCGCTTGCGCCACCTGCATCGCGCGGCGCACCCGCATCTTGAGCTTCCGCGAAGCCTCTTGCTGCAGCGTCGAGGTGGTGAACGGTGCCGGCGGCGTTGCGCCGCACCTCGCGCTGCTTGATCGAGGCGACGCGATACTCGGCGCCCTCGAGCGCGCGCAGGATGGCGTCGGTCTGCTCTTGCGTGCCGACCTCGAGCTTCTCGCCCCGGTGCGAGACGAGGTCGGCTGAGAACGTCGTCGGCTCGCCCGCGGCTCGGCGCCGCCGCTCGCGAGCAGCGCCGTGATGCTCCAGTACTCCTTCGGAACGAACGCGACGATCTCGCGCTCGCGGTCGACGATCAGCTTGACCGCGACCGACTGCACGCGCCCGGCCGAAAGGCCGCTGCGCACCTTGGACCACAGCAGCGGAGAGATCTTGTAACCGACCAGGCGATCGAGAATTCGGCGCGCCTGCTGCGCGTTGACGCGATCCATGTCGATGTCGTGCGGATCCCGCAGCGCCGCCAACGCCGCCTCTTTGGTGATCTCGTGCAGCTCGATGCGCATGGGATGGGGCAGCTTCAGCAGCTCCGCCAAATGCCAGGCGATCGCCTCACCTTCGCGATCGGGGTCGGTCGCGAGGTAGACGTCGCGTTGCGCTTTTGACCGCGCCGCGCAGCTCCTTGATGATGTCGCCTTTGCCTTTGATCGTGAAATATTTCGGCGTAAAATCGTGCTCGACGTCGACGCCCAGCGTGCTCTTCGGCAGGTCGCGCACGTGCCCCACCGACGCCTTCACCGCGAAGCGCGCGGGCAAGAAACTTCTTGATCGTCCGCGCCTTCGTGGGCGACTCCACGATAATCAGGGGCTTTTTCACGGGGCCTAGTATACCGCCGGGGTCAAGACCCGGACAAATTTCGGCTTTTCGGCGAGCGTAATGCGTGTGCGTGCGCGCGTAATTTGCATCATTTTACAAAATCCTCTATGATGCGCTCAAAAGCGCCAACGAGCGCTGTCCAACTAACGCTTATCGTCCCCGGGGACGAGGAGGAATGAATGGACTCGGATTCCATGAAGAACGGCGCAGCGGCAGCCGGAAGCAGATCCGAAGCCGCGTCGTAAGGCGCGCCGACGAAAAGTCGCCGCCGCGGTCGCCGTGAAGAAGGTCGTCGGCGCCCGCAAGAAGCGCAAGGCCGTACGTAAGGCCGGGCGCAAGGTGCGCAAGGCCGTACGCAAGGTGACGCGCAAGGTGCGCAAGGCCGTGCGTAAAGGCACGCGTAAGGGTGCGCGCAAAGTGCCCGCAAGGCCGTCGCGCAAGGGCGCGCGCAAGGCGCCGTAAGAGAGCGCGCGCAAGGTGCGCAAGGCCGCGCGTAAGGGCGTCCGCAAGGGCGCGCGCAAGGCCCGCAAGACCGCGCGCAAGGGCGTGCGCAAAGCCCGTAAGACGCGTCCGCAAAGGCGCGCGCAAAGCCCGCAAGGCCGGCGCAAGAAGAAGTAGCCCTCCGAGCAGGCTTGGATCGGAAGGACGGGCGCTCGCAATGCGGGCGCCCGTTTTTCTTTTCGTTAGGCCGGCAACGGAGATGCCAGCTCGGGAGCTTGGCCGCCATGCTCTTCGACCCAGTGGCACGCGGCGAAATGTCCCGGCGCGTACTCGCGCAGCGGCGGCTCTTCGACCGTGCAGCGATCGAACGCGACCGGACAGCGCGTGTGAAAGCGGCATCCGGAGGGCGGATTCACCGGCGACGGGATGTCGCCCGTCAGCACGATGCGCTTGCGGCGCTTCTCGAGCACCGGATCCGGAATCGGAATGGCCGAGAGCAGCGCCTGCGTGTAGGGGTGCAGCGGGTTCTGATAGAGCCCGTCGCGGTCGGCCAGCTCGACGATCTTGCCGACGTACATCACGGCGACGCGGTTGGAGATGTGGCGCACCACCGAGAGATCGTGGGCGATGAACAGGTAGGTCAGCTTGAACTTCTCCTGCAGATCCTCCAGCAGATTGATCACCTGCGCCTGAATCGACACGTCGAGCGCCGAGACCGGCTCGTCGCAGACGATGAACTTCGGATCGACCGCCAAGGCGCGGGCGATGCCGATGCGCTGGCGCTGGCCGCCCGAGAACTCGTGCGGATAGCGATTGGCGTGGTACGGCTGCAGGCCGACCAGTTCCAGCAGCTCGCGCACGCGCGCGGCGACGGCCTTGCCGGTCGCCAAGTCGATGGATGCGCAGCGGCTCGGCGACGATATCGCCGACGGTCATCCGCGGATTGAGCGACGCGAAGGGGTCCTGGAAGATGATCTGCATCGAACGCGCGCAGCCGGCGGATGTCGCCGCGGTCCATCGCCAGCACGTCGTGGCCTTCGAACAGAATCTCGCCCTTCGTGGCGGGCAGCAGGCGCAGCAGCAGCCGTCCGATCGTCGTCTTTCCCGAGCCCGACTCGCCGACCAGGCCGAGCGTTTCGCCCTGCTCGATCGCTGAAGTCTACGCCGTCGACGGCCCGCACGTCGGCGACGTGACGCGACATCAGCCCGGCGTGGATCGGAAAATACTTGTAGAGATCTTTGACCTCGAACGAGGGCGCCGTCGTTCATCGGCGTTTCCGAGCGGCGCGATCGGCAGCGCTTGCGCCGCGGCGGGTCGCTGGTCGCGCGCCCGCTCGTCGTAGAGGTAGCAGCGCGCCACGTGACCGTCGCCGAAATCGTACAGCGGAACGGGTTCGTCGCAGATCGGCATGCGGTAGCGCGCAGCGCGGCGCGAACGCGCAGCCCGGCGGGAGACGCAGCAGGTTGGGCGGCTGGCCCGGGATCGGCTCGAGCCGCCGGTGCTCGCTGTCGTCGAGCCGCGGGAGCGACGCCAGCAGGCCCTGCGTGTAGGGCATGCGCGGCTGCGCGAAGATCTGTTCGGCGGTGCCGTACTCGACCATGTTGCCGCCGTACATCACCAGCACGTTCTTGCAGAACTCGGCGACGACGCCGAGGTCGTGCGTGATCAGGATGATCGCCGCGCCGGTCTCGCTGCTGCAGCTCGTTCATCAGCTCGAGCACCTGCGCCTGAATCGTGACGTCGAGCGCCGTCGTCGGCTCGTCGGCGATCAGCAGCTGCGGGTTGCACGACAGCGCCATCGCGATCATCACGCGCTGGCGCATGCCGCCGGAGAACTGGTGCGGATAGTCGCCCAGGCGCTTTTCCGGCGCCGGAATGCGGACTTTCCGCAGCATCTCGACGGCGCGGTCGCGGGCGTCGCGTTATTCCCAAGTCCGAGGTGCAGCCGCACCGCCTCGGCGATCTGCTCGCCGATCGTGAGCACCGGATTGAGCGAGGTCATCGGATCCTGGAAGATCATCGCGATCTTGTAGCCGCGAATCTTGCGCATCGTCGGCTTCGCTCTTGTCGGGCAGGTTCTCGCCGTCGAACGCGATGCGGTCGGCCGTGACGGTCGCGTTGCGCGCCAGCAGCCGCATGATCGAGAGCGCGGTGACCGATTTTCCGGAGCCGGACTCGCCGACGATGCCGAGCGTCTCGCCGGCGTCGAGCGAGAACGAAAGGCCGTTGACCGCCGTGACGGGACCGTCTTCGGTGCGGAACGTCGTCCGCAGATTGCTTGACCTCGAGAAGCGGCACGACGCGTTCCTAGCGACCGCGTTAGATTCCCGTCAGCGAGAGCACGAACGCCGACAACGACGAAGCAGACCGCGACGAAGCCGGTCCAGCGCTTGAGCTGCTCCTCGGCGCCGAGGCGTCCGCGATAGGCCGACTCGACGCGTCCGCCGATCGAGCCGGTCAAGCCCTTCTTGTTTCGTCGTCTGCAGCGCGAGCAGCACGATCAGCGCGACCGCCGCAATGATGAAAATTCCGGCGAGGCCGTGCGTCAGCCACGGGGCGTGCGTGGCCATCCATGTGGCCGGCATGACCTGCGGCATCACGGGCGGAACGGCGCCGGGCGGAACGGCGACGGGCGCGCCCGGCGCGTTAGGAGCGCCCGTCGGCAAAAGCGTTGCGGCCGCCGATGGTACTTTAGTAGCCGCGGCGGCGACGTAGAGGAACGGGTTCATTGCGGCATCCTCTCTACGACCGCCGCCCCTCGCGGGCCTGCTCCGGGAAGCGGCCCATGGGCCCTTGGAATCAACCCCGCGGCCGAACGGCTCAAGGAGCGGCGACGACCGACGAAAAGACCGGTTGCCTTGGCCTTGAGAAAGGGACAACTCGTGACGATCGTTCGAATCACGCGTGCTTTATTCTGCGGCGCGTTTGCTATTGCGCTCGCAGCCTGTTCGAGTGCGGGCAACGGCTCCGCCGTACCGGCAGCCGCTGGTGAATCGCCCGACGGTTCTCGGCTCGGCCACGCCGTTCGGGTCGAGATCACGGAGTTCGACGACCTTCCTCAGGGGCGCCCGGCGGGCCGCCCGCACTTCGACCCGCAAGGGCTAGCCGTCGATTCGGACGGCGCGATTTGGGTCGCGGAGTCGAATTCCGCTCTGGCACAAAATCCCATCGCGCGCGTGCTCCCATCCGGGAAGCGCACCGCGAAGTACCGCTATGGCGGAAGCTCCACGTCGCTGCTCGGAATCGCCGCGGGGATCGACGGCGCATTGTGGATGGCCGACCCGTACGGCGGAGGTAATGCCGCGATCGTGCGCATGACGACTGCCGGCGAGTTTACCAAATTCAACACTACGGGTCAGCCATACTTCATAACGAACGGGCCCGATGGGGCGTTGTGGTATCTCCAGGCGGCATGTTGCCACCTCTTTGGTTTCATTGGGCGCATCACAACCCAGGGATCCATAACCGACTACAACCAAGGGATGCCTTGGGATACGAACATCAACGCGATAACGGCGGGGCCCGACGGTGCGCTCTGGTTTACGGAGACGCCCTTTAAGAGCGACGGAAGGACCGGTGTCGCTCGGATCACGACGGACGGTACGATAACGCAGTTTCCGCAGAGCTTTAGCCAAACTTCGCGACCCCAATCGATCGCGACCGGCCCCGACGGCGCCTTGTGGTTCACCGATTTCCAGACCGGCGTCGGCGCCCGAATCGGCCGCATCACAACGCACGGCGTCGTCACCGAATACTCAACGGGTATCAGCGCGAACGAGTCGCCGGTCGCAATCGCCGCGGGGCCTGACGGCGCCATGTGGTTCACGGAATGCGCCTTCAGTTGTGCGCCGAAGGCCGGCGGCGCCAAGATCGGACGGATAACGATGAGCGGCAAGATCACCGAGTATTCGAACCTCGACCAAGGCGCCCAGCCGGGCGCCATTATCCAAGGCCCCGATCACAACATGTGGTTTCTCGAACGGGGCACCAATAAGCTGGCGCGCCTGCGCATCAGCAGTTAAGGTTCCGCGCTATTTACTGACCGCCGCTCCGAACGGTTCCGAGACGCCGATCGTGGACGTCGGCGAACCGCCCGCCGGGTAGTTGTAGATTCCCACGACGCCGGCGTCCTGGCTCGCCGCGACGACGGTCGAAGGTTGATGCCGCTTGCCTTTCACGATCCAGAACTGGTTGACGTAGTTCGCACCGCCCAGTTGCGTGGTCCCGACGACCTTGCCTCTCGCCGTGGTGCGGTAGATCTTGACGGCGTCCGTGTCGCCCACCGCGAGGTGCGTTCCGTCCCATTGCACGCCCCCGGGCCACTCGACTGACTGTTTGAAGGCGATGTCGTTAAAGGCGCCGGCGCCCTTGCGAAGCTCGGCGAAGACGAACGACGAGCTGCTATCGACGCCGTCGACGAAGAGGTTGCCGTTCGCGTCGTAGCCGCAGAAGCGAACGTTGGCGAGGTGAGGATCCGAGTAGACCTGCGGCGTGCCCTGCGCGCCCGCGTAGATCGAGACGCTGCCGGGGCCCGACGTGGCATAGAAGTTCGTCACGGCAAGGTTGCCGGTCGAGGGATCGACGGCGCACCCCTCCGGGTACTCGCCCGGATCGCTCAGCGTCGCGATCGGACTCGTGCCGCCGTGCGCATACTCGATCATCTGCGACGCGCCGTCGTTCACGATCCAGACGTTCGCGTTCTTGTCGACGCAGATGCCGTAGGGCGTCGTGAAACCGGTGAGGGTTCCGACCAGCTGACCGGCGGGGTAGCTGTAGACGTAGACGTCGTTGGTGAGAACCGACGAAACGTAGAGCAGGCTGCCCTTCTTGGCCGCGGGATCCATCCACGAATGCCCGCCTTTGCTTGCAGCGCTTGCCGTCGCTGCGTTTTGCCAAGCCGCCGGCGCCATGGCCGTCGGAGCGCCGCCGCATCCGGCGAGGAATCCCGCCGCGATCAGCGCGACGATCGCACCGCTGGTGTTCCTGAACACAGAGTTCTCCTTTAATAATGCAGTGTGGGGAAAGCGGTAGAGGTTCGGTCGGGCCGCGCGCTTTCACTAGCGGGCGAGCCGGTCCTCGGCACGACTTCGAGCGGGCGTTGTCGAAGCACGATGCTAGTGGCTGAGCAAAAAGGGCACGCCGAGCCGGTACACGCGGTCGTTCCAATCAAGAACCGGCGCGTCTGGCGCGACCTCGCGCGGATTCTCTCGACCATCTTCAACCCGTTCCTGACGGCGCTCGCCCTGTTCGTGATCCTGGCGCACATCGGGGCGAAGGACGAGCTCGACTTCTGGCGGCTGCTCTTCGTGTCGACGTTCTTCACGTCGATCGGGCCGATGCTCTACGTCTTCTGGCTGTACGCGACCGACCGGATATCCGACCTCGAGATGTCGCTGCGGACCGAGCGCGAGCTGGTGTTCGGGGCGTTCGTCGTGTTCGATTTCTGCGGCGCGATCGTGCTCTGGCTGATGCACGCCCCCCGGCTGATGATCGCTGCCATGCTCGGCTACTTCGTCTCGACCCTCGTGGTGCAGTACATCACGCGCTACTGGAAGATCAGCACCCACGCTATCGGCATCACGGCGCCGCTGGCCGCCCTAACGCTGCTCTACGGCCGCCAGCCGCTGCCGTTCATGGTCCTGATCCCGATGGTATGCTGGGCGCGCGTCTACCTCAAGGCTCACACCGTGATGCAGGTCGTAGCGGGCGCCGGGCTCGCCGTGGTCACGACGGCGTTCTTCTTCTCGATGTTCCACATCGGGCTGCTCTCGGCGCACTAACCCCTTTGTCACCCTGAGCTCTTGTCACGCTGAGCTCTTGTCACCCTGAGTAGCGCGCGAAGCGCGCGTGTCGAAGGGCCGCCTACCGCGTCGGCACTGCAGCCTTCATAATGCGCGCGACGCTCGCGCGGAACGCCGCATCGTCGCCGCTCGTGACGTAGGTCGTTTCGCCGCTGCCGTGCGCGCGGTCGCCCAGCAGCTCGGCGGCGCGCTCCGCTTGGACGATCGCGGGGTCGACGAGCGCAACGCCCTCACCGAACGCCGCCCGAAAGTGTGATTCCAGCACCGGATAGTGCGTGCATCCGAACACCAGCGCATCGAGATCGAGCGGCAGATGGCTGCGCACCTCGGCGACCGCCGCGCTCGGCCGCGCGCCCTCGACGTCGCCGGCCTCGACGAGCGGCACCAGCGCCGGCGCGGGAACCTCGACCACGTCGATGCCGGGAATGCGCGCTCGCAGCGTCCGACCGTACGAACCC
The DNA here is from genome assembly GCA_963711625.1 of Vulcanimicrobiota bacterium. GTDB lineage: Bacteria > Vulcanimicrobiota > Vulcanimicrobiia > Vulcanimicrobiales > Vulcanimicrobiaceae > Cybelea. The sequence continues at coordinate 1,760,461 of OY970207.1, read as the reverse complement.
GCGCCCACCGTCGCCGCCGTCGCGACGACACCAACGCGCCGGAATCCGCCACGCTCCACGGCGATCGCCGCCGATTCGATCAAGTCGATCACCGGCGCGCGCGAGTCAGGCCAGCCGTAGCGCTCCGCGACCGCGCACGACGTGTTGCAGGCCATTACGATCGCATCGGCGCCCAAATCGTCGAAGCGAGCGAGGTTCGAGCGCAGCAACCGCAACAGGTCGTCGTGCGTGCGGTCGCCGTACGGCACGTGGGCCTGATCGGCGAAGAACACGATGTCGGCCGACGGCAGGCGCTCGCGCACGCGCGCCAACACGGTGAGGCCGCCGAGGCCCGAGTCGAAGAGGCCGATCACTGCGCTGCCTTGCGGCGCCTGAGCTGGGCGAGCCGGATACTGCTGCGTGTACTGCCCGATGCCGTCGGCCATCTCTTGCGCGACCTTCTGCCGCCACGACGCGGACGTGAGCAGCGCGTAGTCGCTCGGGTTGGAGAGGAACGCCGTTTCGACCAGCACGGCCGGCATCTTGGTGTGGAGCGTCACGTAGAGGTGGCTCTTCACGATGCCGTCGTCCTTGGTTCCGTCCGCGGCGAGGTGCGTCTCGACGATGCGCGCGAACGCCACGTCGTCGGGCTTGGAGATGTAGGTCGTGGTGCCGTACGGTCCGGAGTTGATGAACGCGTTGACGTGAATGCTCACGAAGAGCCGCGCGCCGGCCTTGTTGGCGACGTCGACGCGCGCCTGAAGCTCCGTATGCGCGCTCGTCGTTGGGCGCGTAGACGTCGACGTCGGTGTCGTGCGTCAGCTTCACCTGCCAGCCGCGTGCGACGAGCAGGTCGCGCAACCGCTTCGCCATGTCGAGCGTGAGATCGGCCTCGGCGACGCCGCCGTGGATGGTTCCGCGGTCGCTGCCGCCGTGGCCGGGATCGATAACGATCAGACGCGGATTGTTCGGCACGTAGTTCGAGCGCCGCCCGAACTTCCAGCCGCCCGTCCCGGCGTCGGTCCATCCGCTCGAGGAGTCGTCGCCGCTCGGCGCCGGCGTCACGAGCGCCGCGGCTGCTGTGCCGCCGAAACGACGCTGCCCAGGCTGCCGCTGCCGAAGCGCGCCGCGTTGGCCACCTCTTGCGACCCGACCGCGATCTGCAAGCCCGCTACCCGACGGCGAGAGCGCGATCGACTTCTGCCCGTCGAGCGACAGCGCGACGCGCACCGTCGATGGATCGACCTGGCGCACGCGGATCGACACGAGCGGGCCGGAACCGCTTTGGTCGATCGGGTCCGCCTTGCAGCTGCGAGTTCTCGATGTCGACCCAGAAGCGATTGTCCGGCTCGCGCAGGCGGTGCCACTGGAACGCGGCGTCGCCGGCGACGGCGATCGAGACGACGACGCCGTCGCCCGACGGTGCGACCGTCACGCCGGTGACCGTCGCGGGGCCGGCCGCGGATTGATCCTCTTGCGCGGGCGGCTCGGGCTCCGGCGTCGGCGACGCGGCCGCCACCGATTGTGCCGCACCGGCGGCAAATGCCAGCGAAACGTCGCGGTCGTCGTAGTTGCGCGGCGCCGCCGTGATCGCACCCGGCGCGAGCTGCACGGTCACGAGCGTCGTCGGGTTTCGCACCGTGCCCGAGTTCGCGATCGTCACGGTGCGAACGCCGCCCGACTCGATCTGGCGCGTGCCGGTCAGCGCCGTGCCGACGCCGTCGAACGCATAGGTGACCGACGACCCGCTCTGCTGCGCGACCCGCGGACGCAGCGGCGCGCCGCCGTGCGCGATCAGGGTGACGTCCGCGTTCGTCTGCCGCACGTCGAGGGTCGAGAGCTGCGGCTGCAGCACCGCGCTTCGTCCGTCTTGACGCAGCGCGACGTCGAGCGCACGCAAGACCTCGGTGAGCGGAAGAAACGCCTCGTCGCCGCGCAGGTACGGCGCAAAGCTCGCCTGCAACGCGATCGACCCGACGTCGTAGCGGCGGTCGCCGATCGCGAAGGTGACGACGACGGGAGTGGAGGTCGTGACCAGCACGTACCGCTCGCCGGGCCTCCACGTGAGCGTCGCCGCGGTGGCGCGCAACAGCGCCGCCAGGCCCGGATCGTTCACGCCGATCGCCATCGCGCCCGCGTTCGATGCGACGTGGGTGAAGGTGATCGGCTTGGCCCGAGTAGGTCGCACGAATCGGCGCGTCGGCGCGCGCCGGCGGCGCCGAAAGCGCGGCGATAACCAGCGCGGCCGGTGCCGCGAAGCTACCAGTCCGAGCGATGAAGCGGTTGATCCAGCTCAAGATGTCCCCCCGGAAGCGTGTCCAGCCGCGATCCCTCGACCGTGACCTGCACCGCGTCGACGCCGCGGATGCCGGTGACCGTGTAGACGAGCCCCTTGAACTCGCCGTTCTCACCGAACGTCCCGCCGGCTTGTTGCTCGACGGTCTTCGAGAGGTCGACCGTCGCGGTCGAACCGTCCACCGCTACGCCCTTCACGGCGGTGCCGGGCGGAAATCGAATCGCCTGCACGTCGTTCGGCGGCCCGGCGACGGCCTGCACGGCGGCGTACAGCACGGTGTTGTGAAGGTGTTCGGCGTCGCTCTCGTCCGGCAGACGAGGACGCATGGAAACGCGAACGCTGCCCAGCGTCTTGCCATCGAGTTTGGTGTAGTAGATCGCGACCGTTTCGCCGCTCTGCTGGGTGCGCTGCGAAAGATAATACCACGTGGCGGCTGCAGCGATTACGAGAGCGCGACGAGGAGTGGGAAGCGTGTCGATCTCACGTCGGAATTGATGCTTCGCGGAGGTCGGCCAAAACACCCTCGTCGAAGCGCCGTGCGATGGGCCCCCCGCGCCGATGAAGTGGCTCGCCGGAACGATTCGCAGCGAGCGGCGCAAACTCGAGCGCGCGCGGCGGCGCTTCGTGCGAAAGCCCACCGAGAAGAGACTGCACGACGTGCGCACGGCGGGGCGCCGCTTTCGATCGCTGCTCGAGGACGTCGCCGGCATGGCCCCACATCCGCGGCTGCTGCGCCGCGTGAAGCGCGCCGCCGAGGCAACTGACGCGGCGCGCGATGCCGCCATTTTGCGCCGGCTGCTGGAGAACGGCGTGGACGACGCCGAGCTCGCGGCCGCGCGTCCTTTGCTCGACGCCCTGCGGCAGCGCGAGGCGTCGGCGACCGGTCGCGCGTGCAAACGGCTGGCGCGTATGCGCTTCGCGCCGTAGGTCGTGAAGCCCGAGCGGGTGCATCTGCGCGCTGCGTGCAACGCGGGCGATCTCGCCGAGCGGGTGGTGCAGACGCGTCTGCGCGAGGTGCGCGCCCTCGCCGAAGGCCTGCGCGGCCGCGACCGCCAGGCGCTGCACGACTTTCGCATCGCGTGCAAGCGGCTGCGCTACGCTCTCGAACGCTTTGCAGAGCTCGACGCCGGCCTCGACGCGGCCGCCGCCGGTCTCGCGTCGCTGCAGGATGCGCTCGGCGAGGCGCACGATCGCGATCTGCTGCTCGCAGTCATTCCGCCCGCGATGGGGGCGACCGAACGGCGGTTGCGCGCAGAGCGCGAAGCGTGCGTGGATCGCGCTATCGCGCTGTGGGGGCAAGCGCGCGCGCTCCTCGACGCGCTGTGACTCTCATTTTATTGCAATGGTGCTTTAATCACGCTCACCCAACCCGGCGAGGCAGGCGTGGTAAATAGAAAGCATGATGAAGTTCAGAAGCCTCCTGCTCGCGTGTGCGCTCGGTGGAGCGATCGCCGGATCGGCGCTGCCCGCCGCCGCGCAAGTCTACGGCGGCGTCTACGTTCAAGTTGCACCGCCGGCCCCGATCTACGAGACCGCCCCCGTAGCGCCGGGGCCCGGATACTACTGGCAAGCCGGCTACTGGTCTTGGAACGGCTACCGTTACGTCTGGTACCACGGGCGTTACGCTTACCGGCCCTACTACGGCGCGACGTGGCACGGCGGCCACTGGGCACACGCCCACGGCGGCTGGTATTGGAAACCCGGACACTGGGGACGCCCCTACTAATCGCGTAAGTTAATCGCCCACCGCGCTGGATCGCGGTGGGCGATTTTCATCCGGCCGTGGAATCGCGCGGCCATGCATCTGAGAAAGACGTTGGGCTTGCTCGACGTCGCTCTCTTTTTCGTGGTCACGCTGTCGAACTTGCAGTGGGTCGCGACCGCGGCAGCGGCGGGTCCGAGCGCCCTCGTCGTGTGGATCATCGGCGGGCTCGCCATGTTCGCACCGCTCTCGATCGCGGTGGTTTTCCTCTCGTCACGACATTCCCGACGAGGGCGGCCTCTATCTATGGAGCAAGCGCGCCTTCGGGCCTTTCGCGGGTTTCCTCACCGGCTGGACGTATTGGGCGAGCACCATGCCCTACTTTCCTGCGCTGCTGTACTTCGCCGCCGGCAACGCGCTGTTCATCGGCGGCGGCGGAGGCGGCGCTCGCAAAATCGCCGTGGTATTTCGCCGCCGTGGCGCTCGCTGGCCTGACGCTGGCGACGGTCGTCAACGTCTACGGACTTTCGATCGGAAAGTGGCTCAACAACGGCGGCGCCGTTGCGCGCTGGGTGGTCACGCTGCTGCTCGTCGTCATCGGCGGCCTCGCGTGGTGGAAGTTCGGATCCGCGACGCCGATTAACGCTGCGACGATTCGGCCGGGCTTCCAGTTGAAAGACGTGATCTTCTGGTCGGTGATCGCATTCGCGTGGACCGGACCCGAGAGTTTACCGTTCATGGGCGGCGAGGTGAAGAACCCCCGGCGAACGATTCCGCTGGGCCTAGCGCTCGCGGCGCCGATCGTCGCAGTGATCTACGTTCTAGGCACGGCGAGCGTGCTGATCGCGATCGTGCCGAGCTCAGTCGACCCGTCGTCGGGCGTGATGCAGGCGATCGGAAGCGCGGCTACGCGACTCCATTGGAACGCGCTCATCCCGATCGCGGCGCTCTTAGTCACGCTCAGCTGCATGGGCAGCTGCAGCGCGTGGCTCGGGGCCGTGGCCCGCATCCCGCTCGTGGCCGGCCTCGACAACTATCTTCCCGCGGCGTACGGACGCATCCACCCGCGCTGGGGCTCGCCGGTCGCGGCGCTGCTGACCAGCGCAGGCATCGCCGCCCTGCTGATCTTCATGGGCCAGGGCGGCACGACGGTCGGCGGCGCGTATCAGGTGTTGGTAAGCTCGACGGTCATCACCACTCTGCTCCCATTCCTCTTCCTCTTCGCCGCCGCGCTGAAGCTCCGCGGGTCGCCGCGGACCCCGGACATGGTGCGTATCCCGGGCGGCAGCGTGACCGTCGCCATCGCCGCGCTCATCGGCCTTATCACGACGCTGTCTGCCATCGTGTTCGCCGGCTTCCCCGCCGACAGCGACCCCAACAAACCGCTCGCCGTAGCGAAAGTGATCGGCCTTACGGCGATCGTGCTCGGGAGCGGCATCGCCATGTATCTCGCCGGCGCCCGCAGGGCGCAGATGAAAGGAACGACGTGAAACTTTTGGGACGTTCGCTCGTCGCAGTTATGCTGCTGATCCTCTTCGCGGAACCCGGGCGCGCCGCGATCTCGCACGGCAAGAAGGCGCCGCACGCGAGTTTCGTGGTCGTCGTGATCATGGAGAACCGCGACTACGAATCCATCATCGGCAGCTCGCAGGCGCCCTACATCAACAAGACGCTGGTGCCGCAGGCGGCGCTGATGACCAACAGCCACGCCGTCACGCACCCCAGCCAGCCCAACTATCTCGCCCTCTTCTCCGGCTCTACGCAAGGCATCAACGACGACTCGTGTCCGCACTCGTTCGGCACCTACAACGCCGGTCAGGAGCTGCTCGCCGCAGGCGAGACGTTCGCCGGCTACTCCGAATCGATGCCCAACGACGGCTACACCGGCTGCTACACGCAGTTGTACGCACGCAAGCACAACCCGTGGGTCGACTTCACCAACGTCCCGGCGAGCTCTAACCTCGTCTACAACGGATTCGTGGAGCCGCCGCCGACGCTCACGATCGTCGTTCCCAACCTCTGCAACGACATGCACGACTGCAGCACGAAGACCGGCGACGCGTGGCTGGCCAACAACGTGCCGCAGATCCTCAGCTACGACGCGGCGCACCAGGGACTTCTCATCCTGACCTGGGACGAGGCCGAACCCGACACGGGCACCAACCAGATCGCCACCCTCCTGGCCGGTCCGATGGTCAAGCCGGGACGCTACAACCAGAACGTCAACCACTACTCCGTGCTGCGCACGATCGAAGCCATCGCCGGAATCCCGTGCACGGCGTCGGCGTGCCAGGCAGCCGAAATTCAAAAGATATGGCGGTAGAGCAGCCCCACCGCGACGAGTACTTCGTGCGGCGCCTCGAGGCGTTCGGCGACGTCGTCATCGGCTTCAGCCTGGCGCTGCTCGCGCTCAGCCTGTTCGTTCCGAAGCACGCCGCCCAGCTGGCCGCCAACGCGGACTGGCTTGTCGCCTACGTGTGGACGTTCGCGTTCGTCTGCACGATGTGGGGACAGCACTACTGGACGTTTCGCCACGTGTTCGTGCCGAATCAAGCATCGGTGCTGCTGAACTACGCGAAGCTCGGCCTCATCGTGCTCTTGATCTTCTTCGTGCAGGTGCTGTTGCGGGCGTTCGAGATGGGCAACGGGCACGACGTCGTCGTAGGCAACGAGCTCTACTGGGGCTGCCTGACGGCCTACTGGGTGGTTACCGCCCTGCTGCTCGCTGCGGGGATGTACGGCCGTTCCAAGCCGCTGCCTCCCGACATCGAGCGCGTCTGCGTTCTCCGCTTCTGGCGCCTCGGCATCACGGTGCCGCTCACGGTCGCCGGCATCGTGATCGGGGCAGCCGGTCCACCCGATCGCATGGCATCCACGATCGCACTGTTCTTGGTCGCCGGCCTCGCCCTCGGCCGCGTCGCCGGCCGCCTCGTCACGCGCTCTACCTCCATGTCAACGTGAACGCGATTGGGGCGACGCGGGGCTGCCGAGAAGGCTACCACTTTTTCGGCCGTCACACGATGTGATCTTCAAAACTTTGTTCTCCTGCTCACGTTGACGAGAACACTCGGCGGCCGGCAAAGTACGTCGCCAGGATCTTCGTGTCGTCGATCGCCTCGGCGCCGGCCGACATCCAGTCGCGATCGATCACCACGAAATCGGCGTACTTGCCGGGAGTGATCGACCCCGCGAAGCGCTCTTGAAAGTTCGCGCGCGCCGCCCAGCTCGTCATCGAAGCGAGCGCCTCGCGCCGCGTCATCGCGTGTCCGTCGGGATCGATCGATGCGCGGAACGTGCGCGGTGTGCTGCAGGATTCGACCGGAGCGTCGGTGCCGTTGGCGAGCGACGCGCCGGCGTCGAGCAGCGCGCGCCACGCGTACGCGCCGCGCAGCCGCTCGGGCCCCAAACGCGCGGCGGCCCACGCCATGTCGCTGAGCTTATGCGCCGCCTGCACCGAAGCGATGACGCCGAGCGCCGCGAAGCGCGGCAAATCGGCCGGGGCGATCACCTGCGCGTGCTCTATTCGCAGCCGCGGGTCGCCGCCGCCGGCGCGTCGCAGCGCCGTCTCGAACGCGTCGAGCACAGTCCGGTTAGCGCGATCGCCGATCGCGTGGCAGCAGAGCTGCCACCCGTGGCGCAGCGCCCTCTCCGTCACGCTCGCGATCCGTTCTTCCGGGGCCAAGATCAAGCCGCGGTTGCCGGGGTCGTCGCAGTACGGCTCGAGCAGCGCCGCGCCGCGCGACCCGAGCGCGCCGTCGGCGTACATCTTGATCGACCGCACCGATAACCGGCCGCCATGTGCGCCGTCCACGATTCCTCCGCGGATTCGCCGTTCGACGAGCGCCGGCTCGTCGTCCAGCATCGCGTGGTTGCGAATCGTATACTCGCCGTTCGCGATCAGTTCCGCGTGCGCCGCGAGCGCGGCGTCGTCGCAGCCCGGCTCTGCGACGGCAGTGATTCCCCAGCGGTTGCATTCAGCGATGGCGGAGCGCGTCGCATCGACGAGCTGCCGATGCGCCGGCGGCGGAATCGCGTCGTAGATCAGCCGCATCGCGGCGTCGACGAACACGCCCGTCGCCCGTCCGGACGCGTCGCGCAGCACTCGGCCGCCCGCCGGATCCGGCGTCGCGCCGTTCACGTTGGCAACCGCCATCGCGCGCGCGTTGGCCAACACGGCATGACCGTCGATCCGCGCGAGCGCGACCGGACGATCCGTCACTTCGGCGCTGAGCGCGTCGTGTTCCGGAAACGTTGCGTCGTCCCACAGATTTTGGTCCCAGCCGCGCCCGACGATCCACTCCTCGCGCGACGCGCCGGCGAACGCGACGACGCGGCGTACGACTTCTTCGAACGATCGCGCTCCCGTCAGGTCCGCGCGCCCGAGCTGCAGGCCCAAGTTGGTCAGGTGTAGGTGCGCGTCGACGATGCCGGGCAGGATCGTCAAGCCGCGCGCGTCGAGGATTTGCGTAGCTTCGCCGCGCAGGGCCATCGCGCCGGCGGCCGTGCCGACGTACGAAAAGCGCTCGCCCGTCACGGCGAACGCCTCCGGCGACGGGCGGTCGTCGTCGGCCGAATGGATGGTAGCGCCGATCGCGACGAGATCGGCTGGACCGTCGCTCATGTCGGGCCGGTTCGCCGCGAAACCCGTGGATTTCCGTTAATGGTTGACCCGGAATTGGCCCGGTGCTAGGCTGGACGCATGAAGCCGTTTGGTTTCTGCCGTTTCATGCTGTTCGCGTGCGGAATCTCCGGGTCGCTCGCGGCGTGTTCCGCGCCGCTGGCCGAATCGCCGGCGCGCAACGGCTCGTGGATGGAATCCGACGCGAAGGCGGGCGCGCTGCTCTACGTCGCCGACCGCGTCGCCGACAAGGTCTACGTATATACGTATCCCGGCGCGCGGCGCACCGGCGAGCTAACGGGCTTCGGCCGGCTCGAGGGCCTGTGCGTCGACCGCTCGGCCAACGTGTGGATCGTGGATAGCCTGGAGTCCACGCTCGTCGAATACCGGCACGGCGGGACCATGCCGATCGCCACGCTCCACGATCCCGACGGCGACTACCCCTGGACGTGCGCGGTGAATCCGCGCAACGGCGATCTGGCCGTGGCGAACATCATGCAGAACGGCAGCGGGCAGGGCGGCGTCGCCGTGTTCGAGGGCGCGCGGGGCGCGCCGAAAATGTACTCCGACCGGAACATTTCCGAGATGATCTCCATCACCTACGACGACCGCGGCAACATTTTCATCGCCGGCATCCCCTACTCGCGTCCGAAGTTTGCGTTCGCCGAGCTGCGGTACGGAAGGAAGAAATTCGTCGGCATCGCGCTGGTCGGGGCGCCGATCAAGCGTCCGGGCGGACTGCAGTATGCCGGCGGAAAGATCGCCGTCGGCGGCGATCAGGGCCGATCCGTCGTCTATCAGGTGTCGGGCGGCACGATCACCGGGATAACGTCGCTGCGCGGTGCCTGCCACGTCAATGCGTTCTACATCGACGGCCCGGTCCTGATCGCGCCGAGCATCTGCAAGGACTCGCCGCCGCACGTCCTGTTCTACGAGTACCCGGCCGGAGGCAGCCCGCACACCGCCATCACCGGCTTGGCCGATCCCGTCGGCGTCGCCGTGAGCCCGTAACCGCACCGGCGTGTATCTCCCGCCGGCCTTCGAGGTTGCCGACCGCGCGTTGGCGCTCGAGCTCGTCAAGCGTCACCCCTTCGGTCTGCTGATCACGTGCGATGCGGAGTATCCACGCGCGTCGCATCTTCCGCTGATCTGCGAGGAGCGCGACGGAGAGTTGTGGGCGATCGGGCACGTCGCACGCGCGAACCCGCAGGCGCAAGCGATCGCGGCGCAAGCAAACGCGACACTCGTCTTCGAAGGTCCTCACGCCTACGTGTCGGCGTCGTGGTACCAGGAGCCCTACGCGACCGTGCCGACGTGGAATTACAGCGCCGTGCACCTTGTCGGGCGCCTGCACGAGTTCGACACGTGGCGCGCGGTCAAAGCGTTGAGCCGCGCCGTCGAGGGCGACGGGCCCGCCGCGTGGGATCCGGATCGCCTCGACCCAGCGTTTCGCGCGTCTCAGCTTCGCGGCATCGTCGCGTTCGAGTTGCGCGTGACGGCGGTCTACGCCAAGGCGAAGCTGAGTCAGAACCGCAGCGACGCCGATCGCGAGCGCGTGATCGCGAGGCTGTCTGCGTCGCCCGATCAGACCGACCGCGAGTGCGCGCAGGCGATGCTCAGAGCATATAAGTCTTCGGCGGATCCGCCATCGTCAGGATCGGACGGTCGATCTTGAACGCGCCGATGTCCGAAGGCGTCGCGCCGGTCAGCGCGAGGTCGGCCAAGATGCGGCCGATGACCGACGGCGAACTTGAAGCCGTGGCCGCCGCCGACGGCCACGCAGACGTTCGGATGCTCGGGCAGCGTGTCGATGATGAAGTCGCGATCCGGCGTCAGCGCGTAGAGACAGGTCTTCAGCCGAGTGCACCGGGCCGAGCGCGCCGGGCAGATACCGCTCCACGAACGCCGCGACGCGCGCGGTGATGTCGGGATCCTCCTCGAATCCGCGCGTATCGGGGTCGACGGGCTTGCCGCCGGCGTCTTGCGTGATCTTCACCGAGCCGTCTTCGCCGAACACCGGAAAGCCGTAAAACGACGGGTCGTCCATCCAGATCCAGATCGGAAACCGTCCGAACGCGAAGCTGTCGAGGTCGCGCGGCGCGAAAGTACATCGCCTGCTCCTTCGTCACTTCGAACGGAATGCGTAGCGCCGAAGTGCGCGAGTGCCTGCGGCGTCCACGCGGCCGCCGCGACGACCAGCTTCCCGGCGCGATAGCGTCCTGCCGCCGGCTTCGATCGTCGATCTCGCCGCCGTCGGATCGCGTAACGCGGTGACCGGAGCGTTGCCGCGCAGCGTCGCGCCGAACGCCTGCGCCGCGGCGCGCAGCGCGGCGGTGGCGCGCTCGGCGGCGACGATGCCGCTGTCCGGCTTGAAAGAGACCGTGCACGTCGTCGCCGATCGCGCCACGCCGGCCAGCGCCGGCGAATCTCGGCGGCGTCGAGCTCGTTCGAACGGCACGTCGCACGCGCGCATCGAGTCGGCGTAATTCGCAAGCGGAATCGCGCCGTCGCGCGGTCCGATGTCGAGGCCGCCGGTCTTGAAGACGACCTGCTCGCCGGCGTCGCTGCTCGAGCGACTCCCAAGCGGCGTACGCTTCCTTCGCCAGCCGCACGTACGCCGGGCGTAAAGTACGACAGGCGAATGATGCGCGACTAATCGTGCGAGCTGCCGCGCGCGTGCCCGAGCTCGAACTGCTCGAGTCCGAGCACGCGCGCGCCGCGCTTCGCCAGCCAATACGCGGCGCCGCTGCCGAGCGCGCCGAGACCGAGGACGATGACGTCGTAATCCGTCGTCACGATGCGCTCGTCGAGAGCCCGCGTCGCGGCGAGATAGCGGCGAATGTCGAGGCTCGCGTCCTCCATCGGCGCGTAGTAGCCGTGATCGAACGCGCGCGATCGCATGCCGGCCTGCACGTTCTCGCAGATGCTCCAATCCTGGCGGTTGACGAGATCCCAAAATTCGACCGCGTCGCTCGGATCGAAGTCCGGGCTTCGCGATCTCGTCGGGATGAAAGAGGAAGTCGCAGACGATCGTCGTGGCTCGACGGACCGTGCGGCCAGATCGAAAACGCCGCGACGTGATCGGCCGCCAGGCTCAGCATGAAGTTCGGATAGATCAGCTCGCCCTTGTGGCGCACGCGCTCGTCGTCGCTCAGGCCGGGAAACGGCGCGCGGTTGCTCGTGCCGCTGGCCGTGAACGTCCACGCGCCGTCGCGATGCGGAATGCCGCGCTCCCAATCGAGATCCGCGCCGCCGTCGCGCTTGAACGCCGGCACGACGCGCACAGCTCCGGATGGACGCCCGCGCAGTGATAGCACTCGTTGTAGTTCTCGAGCAGCACCTTCCAGTTCGCGGCCACCTCGTAACGCAGCGATCGCACGCGATCCGAAGATCGCGCGAGCGGATAGCGCGAGAGACGTTGCGGAATGCGCTCCGAGTTGCGCCGCCAGCGTACGCCCGTCTCGGCATGCGCTCGGCGAGACGATGCACGAAGATGAAGCCGCCCCACTCGTCGACGCCGACGCGGTGCAGGCGGCGCGCGTCGGCCGGCACGTCGTCGGCCGTCGACGAAGGGCGACGCGACCAGCCGGCCGTCGAGCGCGTACGCCCAGGCGTGGTACGGACAGCGAATCGCGCCGCGCACGACGCCCTCGCCGCAGAGCAGCCGGCTGCCGCGATGGCGGCAGAAGTTGAGATGCGCGTGCAGCCCGTCGTCGCCGCGAACGACGATGACGCTCTCGCCGGCCACGTCGAGCACGCGATATGCGCCGGCGCCGTCGAGCTCGCTCGGCTCGGCCGGCGTAGAACCACTGGTCCCAGAAGATCGCCTCGTTGCTCGCGCGCAAAGAACGCCGCGTCCCAGTACGCGGCCCGCGGAAGAGAGGCCTCGAAGTGCGATAATTTCCGAAGGTTTCACCGCTTGATTTACCAAATGCCCAAACGAACTGCTGGTGTGAGGCGGATTCCGTCAAACAAAATAGGAAACCTTCGCCTCGCTTCGCACGCTGGATGACTCGCATGGAGACCTTCGTCAAGCCGCACGTCGGCAGCCGGCGCGAAGACGCTCGGCGTCGTCGTGGTACGTCTCGCCGGAGATCTTCGCGCCGAACAAGAGCGCATCTTCGCGCGCGAGTGGATCTGCGTCGGACGCGAAGAGCAGATTCGCGCAGACCGGCGATTTCTTCACCGTCGAGACGCGCCGGCGAGAGCCTGATCGTCACGCGCGACGCCGCCGGCGTCGTGCACGCGTTCTTCAACGTTTGCCGCCATCGCGGCACGCGCATCTGCGAGCAGCACAGTCCGGGCGTTTTCACGGGCTCGATCCAATGCCCGTACCACGCGTGGACCTACGGACTCGACGGCGAGCTGAAGGTCGCGCGCAACATGACCGAGGTGTCCGGGCTTCGACCGCGCGCGACTATCCGCTCAAAGAGGCCGCGCGTCGGGCTGTGGGAAGGCTTCATCTTCGTCAACCTGACGCTTCGACGCCGCGACTCCGTTCGACGAGCGCTTCGCGCCGCTGATCGGCCGCTTCGACGCGCTGGAACATCGGCGGCCTGCGCACCGCGCGCAGCATCACGCTACGAGCTCGCCTGCAACTGGAAGCTCGTCTTCATGAACTACTCCGAGTGCTATCACTGCCCGCTGGTTCATCCGCAGCTCGACAAGCTCTCGCCGTCGGACAGCGGACGCAACGACCTCTCGGAAGGCCCGTTCCTCGGCGGCTACTCCGAGCTGCGCGAGCACGGCACCAGTCTCACGATGACGCGGGCACACGCTCGCGGCCGCCGGTCGGAACGGTCGACGGCGTCGAACTCGATCGCGTCTACTACTACACGATCTTTCCGTCGCTGCTGCTGAGCATGCACCCGGATTACGTGATGGTGCACTACGCCAAGCCGCTCGCGCCGGACCGCACCGAAGTCGTCTGCGCGTGGCTCTTCGATCCGCAGACGATGGCGGAGCCCGATTTCGATCCGAGCGACGTCGTCGATTTTTGGGATCTCACGAACCGCCAAGATTGGCACGTCAACGAGCTGACGCAGCTCGGCGTCGCGTCGCGCGCCTACTCGCCGGGTCCGTACTCGAACGCCGAGGGACTGCTCGGCGCGTTCGACCGTCATTACCTGCGCGTCATGGGGGCGTAGATCACGCTGGGCCTGCTCCTCGCCGCCGGCATGGCGCTGCCGTCGCTGCACGGCACTCGCGTGGCGCAACGTCGGGCCCGCCGTCGCCGGCGGCCGGACCGCGGGCGTGGCCGGCACCGACGCCGATCCCTACCTTTACTACTTCGGCGGCGCCGACGGCGGCGTGTGGAAGACGACCAACGGCGGCCTCACGTGGAAGAGCGTCTGGCCGCACGCAGCGCGCTCGGCGCCATCGGTGCGCTCGCGATCGATCCGCACGATCGCAACGTGGTGTGGGTCGGAACGGGCGAGCCGAACCTGCGCAACGACATCTCCTACGGCGACGGCATCTGGCTGACGCGCGACGGCGGCGCACATTGGCGCAACGTCGGGCTCGCGCGGACGTGGGCGATCGCGCAGATCGTCGTCGATCCGCGCGACTCGCGGCGCGTGCTGGGTGGCGCGCGTCGGCAATCCGTATCGCGACAGCTCGGCGCGCGGCGTCTATCGCACGACCGACGGCGGCCGAACGCTGGCAGCAGCACGCTCTATCGTCGGGCCGTCGAGCGGCGCGTCCGACGTCGCGATCGATCCGCGCAATCCGAACGTCGTCTTCGCCGGGATCTGGCAGTTCCGCCGCGTGCCGTGGAGCTTCACCAGCGGCGGCCCGCTCGACGGCATCTTCAAGTCGACCGACGGCGGCGCGACGTGGCGTCGCCTGCGCGGCAACGGGCTGCCGCGCGGATACGATGGGACGCATCGGCATCGCCGTCGCGGGCACGCGCGTCTACGCGCTGATCCAATCGAAAGACGGCGTGCTGTGGCGCTCCGACGACGGCGGCGCGCATTGGCGGCTGATGACGCGCGATACGCTGGTCAATCAGCGGCCGTTCTACATGAGCCGGCTCGCGGTCGATCCGTCGAACGCAGATCACGTCTTCTTCTCGTCCGAGGATCTCATCGAGACGCGCGACGGCGGCAAGACCTATCGACGACGTCGACGGGCGCCGTGCATCAAGACCATCACGGCTTGTGGATCTCGCGCGACGGCCGGCGCATCATCGAAGCCGAACGACGGCGGCGCGCCGATCTCGATCGACGGCGGCAAGACGTGGGACTGGCGCTTCAACGTCGTGCTCGCACAGATCTATCGCGTCGGCTACGACGACTCAGAATCCGTATCACGTCTGCGGCGGCATTCAAGACAACGACTCCTACTGCGGGCCGTCCGATTCGCTGAGCCGCTCTGGGCATCGACGAACTCGCGACTGGCGCGACGTCGGCAACGACGGCGACGGCTCGTGGGTGTGGCCGCAGCCCGGCGATCCGACTCGATCTGGAACGTCGGCGTCAGCGAGCTCAACGGGCAGCTCGGCATCTTCGACCTGCACTCGCGGCAGAACTACGATATCTCGCCCGACGTGACCGACACCAACGGCCGCGGCCTCGCCGGGCTGCCGTATCGTTCGAACTGGGAGGCACCGATCGCGTTCTCCGCCGACGGCGCGACGGCGTACTTCGGCGCGAACGTGCTCTTTGAGACGCGCGATCGCGGACGTACCTGGACCGTCGTCAGCCCCGATCTCACGCGCAACGATCCGCGCGAAGCAGCGCGTCGCCGGCGGCCCGATCAACACCGACGTCTCGGGCGCCGAGTTCTACGACACGCATCTTCGACATCGCGCCGTCGCCGTCGATCCAAGCGTAATCTGGGTCGGCACCGACGACGGACTGGTGCAGCTCACCACGAGCGCCGGCGCGCATTGGACCAACGTGACGCCGCCCGGCGTCGACCCGTGGGGGCGCATCGACACGGTCGAGGCGTCGAGCGCCGATCGCGCGGCGCGCGTACGTCGCGATCGACCGCCACGTGATGGGCGATCCCCGGCCCTACATCCTCGTCACCGACGACGCGGGCGCGACGTGGCGATCGATCGTCGCCGGCCTGCCGCGCGACCAGTACGTTCACGTCGTGCGCGAAGACCCACGGAACCCCGACGTCCTCTACGCGGGCTTGGAGCAGGGCGTCTGGTTCTCGCTCGACCGCGGCGCGCACTGGCAGAGCCTGCGGCTGAACATGCCGCCGATCGCGGTGCACGACATGCGCGTGCAGCCGGACCGGCACGATCTCGTTATCGCGACGCACGGACGCGGGTTCTGGATTCTCGACGACGTCAACGCGCTCAGCGGGCTGAGCGAGGCCGTCGCCGGCGGCGTGCCGACATTCTTCCCGCTGCCGGTCGCGTACACGTGGTATCGGTGGTGGAGCGACTACTACGGCACGCATCCCGACGAATGCTGTCTCTCGTCGGGCGCGTATGCTGCCGACAACCCGCCCGACGGCGCGTCGATCACGTATTACTTGCCGCGGGCGGCGCCGAGCTCGATCGAGATCCGCGATGCCGCCGGCCGGCGCATCCGCTGCTTCGACGCGCCGGACGGCGCGGGCGTGCAGCGAACGGCATGGGATCTAACCGAGAGCCCGCCCGTCGAGTGGCGCCGCGCACGCGAGTGGAATCGCGGCAGCGACGGCCCCGAGGCCGTGCCGGGACGCTACACCGTGGCGTTGCGCGCGTCGGGCGAAACGATCTCCGCGCCGCTCGACGTGCGTCCCGACCCGCGCGCGTCGTGGACGCAGGCGCAATATGTCGAGCGCTACGAGTTCGTCAAGGCGCTCGACGACGAGCTCTCGTCGATCGACGTCGCGCTCAATCGCCTCGACTCGCTGCCGTACGCGCGATCCGGCGCTCTACGCCATGTTCACGTCGGGCGTCGTGAACTCCGAAGACGATCTGCTGCGGCCCGACCGCCTGCGCGAACGGCTGACGATCTTGCAGGGCGTCATCGCGCTCTCGCAAGGCCCGCCGTTGCCGCCCCACCGGCGTGAGGCCGCCTCCATTACGGCGCAATACGAGGCGGCGATGTCCGCCTATCGCGCCTTCCTCGCCGCCCATCATCTGGCGCCCGATCCACCACGAGGGGAATGTACATGACCACGCAACGCCGGCGCCCTGCGCCGCACGCCATCACCCTGGCGCTCGCGATCCTCTGCGGCCTCGTCACCGGGACGCTCGCGCGCGCCGGCACGACCGGCGGCATCAGCGGCGTCGTAACCGAGGCGGGCACGACGGCGCCGATCGCCGGCGTCCGCGTGACGGTGACCAGCCCGTCGCAGTCCTCGAGCAGCACCACCGACTCCCGCGGCCATTTCGCGTTCGTGTCGCTCGCGCCCGACGAGTATACGATCTCGCTGGAGAGCAGCGGCTACGCGCCGGCCTCGTACGCCGGCGTCGCGGTCTTCGCCGACGCGCAGCAGACGCTGACCCTCGCGATGCAGCCCGCGCTCAAAACCATCGCCAACGTCACGTCGCGCAGCTCGTCGAGCCTCGTGCGCTCGGGAACGACCGCCGATCTCTACTCGATCAACGCGGCGCAGGAGGAACGCACGGCGGTGCTCGGGCGGCGGCGGCGCGCTCAACAGCGCGTACTCGGCCATCGCGTCGGTACCGGGCGCCTACGTGCCCGCCAATCAGAACGGCTACCTGCAGGCGGTGCACGTGCGCGGCGGCGACGCCTCGGAGGTCGGCGTACGAGTTCGACGGCATTCCCGTCAACCGCGCGTTCGACAACTATCCGTCGAGCTCGCTCTCGTCGCTCGGTCAGCTCGAGCTGCAGGTCTACACCGGCGCGACGCCCGCGAATGCCGAGGCGCAAGGCCTCGCCGGCTTCATCAATCAGGTGATCAAGACCGGAACGTTCCCCGGTTACGCGAGCGTGAACGCCGGCTTCGGCACGCCCGATCTTCTATCACAACCTCAACGTCGAGGCCGGCGGCGCGACGCCCGATCGGCTCTTCTCCTATTACGTCGGCATCGGCGGCTACAACCAGGATTACCGCTACGTCGATCAGTTCGGCGGCGCCGCCTACACCAACGAGTTCGGCCAGCAGCTCGGCTCGTGCCCGCGCCGTCCGGCCTGCCGGGCACGGTGCTGCCGTCGTGCTACACGAACGGCAAGCCGAACGTCGGGCCTAACGGGACGCCCGGCTGGATTCTGGGACCGATCGGATTCGGTTCGATCAACGCCGCCAACGTGGCGACGCGCACGTCGGTCGTCAATCTGCACATCGGCATCCCGCACAAGAACGACGGCCTGCGCGACGACGTGCAGCTGCTCTACGACAACGACGAGATCTTCACGACGTTCCTGAGCTCGGTCAACGACGAGGGCTACGACAACTGGATCAACACGGTCGGCGTCTTTCCGCCCTACTACGTCGATACGCATCAGTACCGCGGGCCGATCGGCACGCTTCTTGCCCGCGAACTACCGGTCGCTAGTGACGCCCTACTTCTACCCGTCGTCGCCCGCGCATCCGTTCCAGGGGCCGATTCCCGACCCGTACAATCAGCGCGACCGCGGCTACAACGGTCAGGGCGATCTTCAAGCTGCAGTACCAGAAGAACTTCAGCTCGAACGCGTTCCTGCGGGTCTACGGCTACTCGTACTACTCGGACTGGATCGAAAACGGCCCGATGATGTCGCTGCAGCCCTACGCGTACTACGATTCCGGCGACTACGAGATCAACAACCACACGCGCGGCGTCAGCGTCTCGTTCACCGATCAGCTCAACCCGCAAAACCTGATCGAAGCCGAAGGCACCTACACCACCTCGAGCGGCGCGCGCATCTACAACGAGCAGATGTTTGCATTCGGCCACGCCTACGGCAACGCGTTCGCGGTGCTCGTCAACCGCAACAATCCGCTGCAGCGGCACCTGCTATCACATCGCGGGCAACGGCTCGCACACCGTCCCCACCACCTGTTCCGACGGCCAGGCGCAGCGGCGTTACCTACGGGCAGCTGCCGACGTTCTTGAAGCTCAGCAATCCGCTCGAGAACTCCGGCATCGGCGGGTTGAACTGCGGCGGCGGCCCGTGCGCGTACTACGTCGTCGAAAACGGCGCATACGGCCTGAACAACACCGTCACGCCCGTACTTCTCGGGCTACTCGATCACCGATCAGTGGCGGCCGAACGACAAACTCTTCTTCAACTTCGGCCTGCGCGTCGATAACTACAGCTACGTCGGCGCGAACACGGTCACCGGGGCCGGCGCGCGATTTCTGGTTCAACGCGTTCAACCAGGACACGTGCTTCGACAAGCAGACGCTGACGCTGGTCGACCGCAGCGCGCTGGTGGGGCCGGGCCAGTGGAGCACCAACGCGCAGCAGCCCGTGCTCGAGCTTCGGCAAGCAATACGTCAACGCGAATCTGCAGAACACGCCCGGCGCCTTCGACTACAACATCCCGCAGCCGCGGTTCGGCATGACCTACACGATGAATCCGAACACCGTGTTGCGCGCGAGCTACGGCCGCTACAACGAGCAGCCCAGCGCGGCCTACGAGCAGTACAACTCGCTCGAGCAGAACCTGCCCGACACGCTCGCGCAGTTCTACTCGCTCGGGTTCACGTCGCCCGGCCATGCGGTCGCGCCGTCGATCTCGTACAACAGCGACCTTTCGATCGAGCACCACTTCCCGGGCACCGACATGTCGTTCAAGCTCTCGCCGTTCTTGCGCCAAACGCAGGATCAGGTCGAGAACTTCTACATCAACTACACCACCGGCATCACCTCGGGCCTCAACGCCGGCTATCAGACCTCGTCCGGCTTCGAGTTCCAGTTCGACAAGGGCGACTTCAGCCGCAACGGCTTCGCGGCGCAGCTGTCGTTTGCGTACACCTACGCGACCGTGAAATACAGCCTGCTGCCGAACGGCACGAACGTGCTCTCGCCGATCAACGCCGGCATCTCGCAGTACAA
This sequence comes from Vulcanimicrobiota bacterium, assembly GCA_963711625.1. Lineage (GTDB taxonomy): Bacteria > Vulcanimicrobiota > Vulcanimicrobiia > Vulcanimicrobiales > Vulcanimicrobiaceae > Cybelea. The sequence goes on along the minus strand of OY970207.1, from coordinate 1,740,914 downwards.
CGCCTACACGAAGGCGTGCGCAGCCCGGCGGCTCGGCCTACGGCAAGAAGCAGTTCGGCCAGCCGATGTGCGGCGCCACGACCTACGGCGGACTGCCGGCGGCGCCGTGCTATCGTGCCCGACGGCATTCCCGACTCGACGTGCAAGCGCCAACGACGTCGCGAATCCGTACTGGCTGTCGCCGGCGTTCTCGCTGTTCGATCCGTCGGCGGCGTATCTGCCGTTCTCGATCTTTCCCGGACCGGTCGGCTCGGGCGTCAACGCGTTCAACTTCCCGTACGTCGCGACGCTGCTGCTGAACTACAAGCACGATCGGCTGACGGTCACGCCGTCGTTTCAGTTCGTCGCGGGCAACCGCTACGGCGCGCCGCTGACGACGCCGGGCATCGATCCGGCCGCCGGCTGCGGCAGCCGCTTGCCGGGAACGACGGTCGGCGATCCGCGCTATCCGTACGGCGCCGCCGGCGGCGGCCCGTTCAACGCCAACCACCAGGCCTGCGCGGCCGACGCTCTCGATCCCCGATCCGTACACCGGACAGTTCGACGGGATCGGCGCGTTCCGCGAGCCGGCGCAGCTGCTCGGGCACCTGCAGATCGGTTACAGCTCTCGCCGCGCGTCACCGCGACGGTCACGCTGGCGAACCTGCTGCAGACCTGCTTCGGCGGGCAGCACACCGCGTTCACCTATTACTGGAGCAACTCGACGTGCTCGTACACGAACCTCATCGGCGGGCCGTCGTCGCCGCCGGTCGGCAACGCCTACAACCCCGGCGCGAACGTGCAGACGTTCCTGCGTTATCCCTACGAGCCGTACTTCGGAACCTATAACGACCAGACCAGCTCGCTCAAGCAGCCTTTCAACGCCTACTTCAGCCTCAAAGTGAGTATCTAACTGTGAACTACGACGCGATCATCATCGGCGGCGGCCACAACGGCCTCGTGACCGCCTGCTATCTGGCGCGCGCCAAGTGGAAGGTGCTCGTGCTGGAGCGGCGCTACGTCGTCGGCGGCGCGTGCGTCACCGAGGAGACTTTCCCGGCTTCAAGGTCTCGACCGCCGCCTACGTCAACAGCCTCTTCCGCCCGGAGATCATCCGCGATCTGCGCCTGCCGACTACGGCTTCGAGGCTGATCGAGCGCAACCCGTCGTCGTTCTCGCCGTTCCTCGACGGCCGCTACCTGATGCTGGGCGCCGGCTCGCGCGACGACGTCGCGAGATCGCCAAGTTCAGCAAGCGCGACGCCGAGAACTATCCGAAGTACGAGGCGATGCTCGAGCGCGTCGCGTCGGTCGTCGAGCCGACGCTGATGCAGATGCCGCCGAACCTCCTCCAGCCGGGCCTGGGCGAGCTGCTCGAAGCTGGGCAAGATGGGCCGCGCGCTGCAGCGGCTCGGGCCCGGCGATGGGCGAGGCGATCGAGGTGCTCACCGGTGCGGCGCGGCCGATCCTCGATCGCTGGTTCGAGTCGGAAGAGCTCAAGGCGACGCTCGCGACCGACGCGATCATCGGCGCGTTCATGGCGCCGTCGATGCCGGGCACGGCCTACGTGCTCTTCCATCACGTCATGGGCGAGACCAACGGCAAGCGCGGCGTGTGGAGCTACGTGCGCGGCGGCATGGGCGGCCTGACGCAGGCGCTCGCGCGCGGCGGCCAAAGACCTCGGCGTGGAGATCCGCACCGAGGCCGAGGTCGCGAAGATCCTCGACGCGACGACGGCCGCGTCGACCGGCGTCGCGCTTGACCAACGGCGACGAGTTCACGCGCAACGCGTGTCGCCAGCAACGTCGACTGCCACGCTCACGTTCGAGAAGCTGCTCGATCCCGCGACAGCTGCCGCCGCGACTTCCGCGACGCCGTCGCGCGCATCGCCTACAGCAGCGCCTCGCTGCAAGATCAACGTCGCGCTCGAGCGGCTGCCGAGCTTCACCGCGCTGCCCGGGCACGAGCCCGGGCCGCAGCATCGCGGCACCATCCACCTCTGCCCCGATCAGGACTTCATCGAGCGCGCCTACGACGACGCGAAGTACGGCAAGCTTCTCGCGCGAGCCGGTCGTCGAGTGCACGATGCCGTCGTCGCTCGATTCGACCGTCGCGCCGCCGGGCAAGCACCTGATGTCGATGTTCATGCAGTACGCGCCGTACAAGCTGCAAGGACGGGCCCTGGACCGACGCGCTGCGCAACGAGTTCGCCGACCGCTGCTTCGACATCGTCGAGCGGTACGCGCCGGGCTTCAAGGCACTCGGTGATCGACCGCCAGATCCTCACGCCGGTCGATCTCGAGAGCACGTTCGGCCTGACCGGCGGCAACATCTTCCAGGGCGCGATGACGCTGCACCAGCTCTTCGCGTTCCGCCCGGTGCCCGGCTTCGCGAGCTACGCGACGCCGATCCGCGGCCTCTACCTGTGCGGCGCGGCCGCGCATCCGGGCGGCGGCGTGATGGGCGCCTCCGGCTGGAACGCGGCCCGCGTGATGCTGCGCGGCAAAGGCTGAACGGCACCGCCCGCCAAAAGGCGTCTCTCATGCACGGCGAGTTCCAGCTTTCGCCGTTCTTCGATCTCGGCGCGACCTTCGTGTGGGCGGTCACGGGCGCCGGCCTCGGCGTGCGCTTCGGTTACGACTACACCGGCATTTTCGTGATGGCACTCGTGTCGGCCGTCGGCGGCGGACTGCTGCGCGACGGCATCTTCCTGCAGCACGTGCCGGTGGTGCTGCAGGACCCGCGCTACCTCGTCGTGGTGCTGTGCGGCGCGATCGTGGGAACGGTCGGCAGCGTCATGGCCGGCGGGCGCAAGCCGGCACGCGCCTATCAAGGGCTTCTCGACGTCGTCGATGCGCTGGGCATCGGCGCGTACGCGTGCGTCGGCGCCCAGATGACGCTGCAGATGGGGCTCTCCATTCCGGCCGCGATCCTGGTCGGCGTCGTCAACGGCGTGGGCGGCGGATTGCTGCGCGACGTCTTGGTGAATCGCATCTGGATGCTGCCGGGGCAGATCTTGGCGCTCGCCGCGCTCGCCGGCGTCGCGCTGTTCGTCGTTCTGGTCGAGAAGACGACCGTCCCGTCCGGCATGGCGGCCTGGGCCGCGATCGGACTGACGTTCGTGATCCGGATGCTCGCCATCCGCTTCGATTGGAGAACCCGGCCCCTCGTTTCAACCAACGACCTGGAGTAACGCATGTTGCAACACCTCGTGCAGATCAATCCCGTGCTCGCCGTGGGCGTCGTGCTCAGCACGGCCGCGACCGACGCCGTCTACGTCTTCTTCACGTCCGCGGTCTCGGGGCGCCGCCGCTTCTCCGCCGCGACGTGGAGCAGCGCGTGGTACCTCCTCTCGTCGTTTGCGGTGATCACCTACACGCGCGATTGGACCTACGTCCTGTTCGCGGCGGCCGGGTCGTGGATCGGCGCTTACGCCTCGATGTCGCTGCTGCACCGGCCGCCGCGCGGCACGCCGGCGCCGATCGCGCCGCCGATGGAAGGCTGACGCGTGGAGCATCGCACCGGACGCTTCTTTATCGATTTCGTCGTCGCGGCCGCGGCGATCTTGATTTCGGTGGCGTCGCTCTGGGTCGCCGTCCAGCAAGGGCGCATTCAACAGCGGCTGCTCTCCGCCAGCGTCTGGCCGTTCCTGCAGTACGGCACATCCGACATCCCATCGAACGTGCAGAAGATCGACTTCACGTTGCGCAACGCCGGCACGGGACCCGCTCGCGTGCGCTGGGCAGCGCTCCACTACCGCGACAAAGCCTACGCGACCGCGGAGGCGGCGTTGGCGGCGTGCTGCGGCGGGACGGGGCATGGATCGGGCGTCACGCAGTATCTGCAGCAGCGCGTCCTGACCGCCGGCGAGACGGTCACGATAATCTACCTGCCCAAGAACGCGGCCGACGCGCCGCTGTGGAATCGCCTTGACCGGCAACGAAACGCGTTCTATCTGCGCGCGTGCTACTGCTCGGTGCTCGACGAATGCTGGCTGCTCGACTCGCGCCACGACGACCCGAAGCCGGTGAAGCCGTGTCCCGCGGCCGATAAACCGGTGTTCAGCGGCTGATGGCGCTACGAGTGGCGCGTCGCGCCCAAGACTTCGTCCGATTAGCCGAATGGGAGAACAGACGTGAACTCAATACGCTACGCGCTTTGCATGGGTACCGCGATCGCAATGCTGACGGCTTGTGGTGAATCGCCGCCGGCCGACATCCCCGGCGCGGGGCCTCAAAGCCGAACCTTGGCGACCGACGCAGGCCACCGAGGATCGTGGACGCTGCCGCTGGCGGCTGGTGAGGACCTGCTGTACGTCTCCGGACAAAACCAAAGCGTCACGAAGATCTATACGTTCCCGGGCGTCAAGTTAGTAGGCTCGCTATCCAACAGCGGAAGCACGGGTGGGTTGTGTTCGGATCGAAATGGCAACGTTTTCATCACAACCCAAAGCGCCATTTACGAATATCCTCACGGCCTGGCCTCACCGATTGCAACGCTTACCGACCCTCAACCGAGCGCCTACGGCTGTTCAGTGGACGACGCAACCGGTAATCTAGCCGTTATCTCCACGTATGGGGGTGGCGATCTACCGGCCGGCACCGCAGTACGAGTGGCACCTTCCAGATCTATTTGTGATCAAAGCAACCGTGTTATACGGAGGCTACGACGCAGCGGCAATCTCTTCGTCGACGGAAGAGTGACGCCGAACGACGCCGGTCTTCTTCGAGCTTCGCAAGGGCGGCTCGCGATTTCAGTCGGTTACGTTAAACCATGCTGTGCCCCTTCCTGGAAACATCGAGTGGGACGGCTCGTATCTCGCCATTGGCGATAACGGGAATCGGCTGATTCACCGCTTCTCGTTCAACGGAACGCATGGAACTCAGGTGGGCACCGTGACGCTTAGCGGGCCCGCGGGAATCCACCAGTTTTGGATTCAAGACAACGTCTTCATTGGGCCGGCGTACAAGTACGACACCTTCGTAGGGCTGTGGAAGTATCCCCACGGCGGCGACAAGACCAAAGTCGTCTTTCAACTTCAAGCGTATGGCGCGACCGTGAGCGTCGCCCCGCACTAATCGCTACGATTCTGGCGACGGCGGCTCCAGCGACCCGTACGCGCCCTCATAGTAGGTATCGCGCAGTTTGCCGAGCTGTGGGTCGCGAGCGATCGGCTCGCCGTCACCCTGGTAGATCTTGATTCCTTTTACGAGCAGGCGATACGCGCCAAGCCGTGCGTTCTTCCAATCGGAGATCTTCCAACGCTGTGGCGCCATCACGGGATACTCGTACGGCGGCAACGCGGCCCGCTTACCCTCGAACAGTTCGAGTTCAACGCGAAAGCCCTCGCGTTCGAGGATAGCCTTTTCGACCTGCGCTTTAGTGGCCACCGATTATTCTGCCTTTCCTTTTCGGCTGGGCACGCGCGCGAGCCAGAACTCCGTTCCGTTGAGCTTGATCCGGTCGCGTCGCCGGGTGATTTGCGGCGAGAACATAGCCCCGTCGTCTTGATAGTACAGCAGCATCCACGCAATGAGCAGGGCACGATCGTTAGGGTTGAGATGCTTGATGGCAACCTTCACGGCGGTAACGTCGCGGGTCGGATCGTCCGGGCGCTCGAACTGCGGCGGCCTTGCCATAGCCTGCAGAACCCCGCCGGACTTCAACGAGATTCAAACCACCGCAATCCGGATCGCGATCGTGCGCAGCGGCTTCGTCTCGAAGGCACGCCGCAGGATCAGCTCGACGGCCGCGCTTCCGACAGCTAAGCCTACGATGGTTGCGATCGTGTCGGAGCTGCCGCTCGAGGGTTGTTTCTCGCTCGCGTCGGGTGCAAGGCGAAGCGTCACGCGAACGACGCTCTCGCAATCGACGGTTGCAAACCATTGGTAGCCCGCCGAACCGAGCCCCGGCAACCGTCGCTCGAGGGTCTGGCCGACGTGCAACGAGACGTCTTCCGGCGAATCCATAAGTCGGGGGTTCTGGGCGACCTCCCGATTCGCCCAGAACCCTTCCGCGCTTTCAGCCGACGTGCGCCAGCTGCGGCTCGGATACGCCCGCACCGGTGCCGGGGCCGATGATGACGCCCGTGTGCCAACCGGCTCCGTCGCGCCAGTAGTGCTGCAGTTGACCGTCGGTTCGTGCGACGACCACCTCCAGGTTGAACCCGTAGCTGCCTTCGAGCAAGCCCACGACCTGCGCGACGTCCTGCCCGAACGTAGCGCTGCACCGCCAGGCCTGGTCGCCGGTGTTTGCCCGCCACCAGTGCTGCACGGCTCCGCCCACGGCAACCACCAGCTCGTAGTTGCCTTGCACGGTCTCGTCGCTCTCGCCGAACGCACCCTCGATCATGATCGGCGGGGAACTGACCCCTGAGCCGAACGTCTCCGCCGCGCTCCACACGAATCCGTGCGCGTCGTCGCGATTGAAGCGCTGCATCTGTCCGTCGGTCCGGACGGCGACGACGTCGAGACCGTTGTCTCGGCGCTGGACGAGCGTCGCACCCGAGTGTGCGATCCCCGAGCCGAATCGCGCGCTCTCCTGCCAGGTCCACGGCGGACCGTCGATCCGCCACCAGTGGGCGAGCCGGCCGTCTTGCGTGCGGACCACGACCTCGAAGTTGCCCGGCGCGCCGTACGTACTCTGGATAAAGCCGACGGCGCCCGCCGCATCGGGCGGCCCGAAGACGCCGCCGTCGTTCCACGTGCCGCCGGACTGGTCGAAGAACCAGTGGTGGAGGCGGTTCGACGTCGTCTGATAGATGAACTCGAAGTTGCGATTGTACGTGGTGCCGGTATGCGCCGGCGTCGTCGCAACGTCGTTGGCGAAGGATTCGGCCTGATGCCAGGCTCCGTCGCCGCCGTTGTCGCGCCAATAATGGCGCACGCCGTCGCCCACCTTCGCGATCAGCTCGAAGTTCATGTGCATCGCCCCGTCGCCGCTTTCGATCAGGCCGCCGTTGTGCTGGCGGCGCTTCGTCCACGGATCCGGGTTGACGTTCGGTACTTGGACGCCGAACTTGGCGTTGTTGTCGATGTCGGCTTGACCGTATCCGAACCAGCAGTAGCCCGACATCCCCCATCCGGAACCCCAGGAGTTGCGAACGAGCCACGCCTGCTTCGTGTCGTCGTAACCGACGATGACGATGCAATGCCCGCCGGCAACGCCGGTGGCCGGATTCGCCTCGTACACGCCGGAGCTGTAACCGAAGAAGTCGTTGTACACGGTAAAGCACGCGGAGAGCGGTCCGACGTTATCGATCCACGCCTTCTGATCGGCAACGTTGCTCAAGGTGACGTAGTCACCCAACTTGACCGTCCGGCCGGGACGATCCGGCGTCGGGTGGTAGGGTTCGTTCGACGTTTCGTACGGCCAGCACGCCGGATCCGCGACGCCGTTGGTTTTCATCCAATCGAGGGCGATGGTGGGCCAGCCCGTGTCGCCGCACTGTCTTCCGAGACCGTCGTGCACGTCGCCCTCCGAACGGAGGCTCCAAACGGCGTGCTCGATTCGAGTCATCGCTTCGACCAGTCCGACCGCGCTGAAGACCCAGCACGACTCGCACGGCCCCTGGTCCTTGATCTTCGCGATCCACGGCCAGCCGAAGCGATTGCGCCAGTCCACCGCGCCGCCGGCGCCGGCGGACGGGCCGCCCGCCATCGGCGCGCTAACGGCGGAAAGGTAGCCGCGGCTCGCGCGCAGCTGCTGTAAGAACGGATTTGCGGTCGGGAGTTTAAAGTGCGCCGTTACGTCGATCCGGGGGACGTCGGTCACCTTGATCGCCTTGGTGAGATCGCCGCCCAGCGAGTAGCGCCGAATGGGATCGTTGTCTTTGAGATTCGGATCGATGGACCATCGACCGCCTTGTGTGACCAGGACCTTTCGAAGATCGCCGGCCGTTAGGGTGTTTGCCAACTCTTGTTCCTCCAAACGTTAATTCATGGGCCTACCAATCAACGTCGGGGACCCCCGGCACGCCCGTGAGCCGGCGCTGAGGGCCAAGGTCCGAGACACTTTATGGCCGGCTCATCCTAGCACCGTGGGCGTGCCGAAACGTGCGGGATCGAGGCGAGACTCCTCGATCGTCTAGCCGGCAAGCGTTAGGCCGAGCGGTCTAATGCTGCTGCGTAAAGTCCGGCGGCACGCTGAAGATGGGATCGCCGGCATCGATCTGCCGCACGTTGCCGCGCTCCGTGACGAACGCTCCGCTGTGTCCGCCGCCCGAAAACGTCATCGCGCTGAACATCGCGAGCTTGCCGAGCGGCAGCGGCGGTCCGCTTTGCTTCACGCTGAACCGCGGGTCGCCCAACGACGCGAGCAACTGGATCGCGTGCCCCACTCCCCCCATCATGTCCATGCTGTGGGCGCCCTGCTGCCGCTGTGCGAGGCGCGAGCACGACGTGGCCGGGCTATCGTAGGTTGAATAGTATCCCATCACGTTCGCGTTCTGGGTCGTCGACTGGCCCGACGAGGTCGTCTCGGTGATCGCCATGTCCGAGCGGAAGCCGCTGGCGGGCAGTCCGCCCAGCGTCTTCGATCCCAGCGCGGTATTCGTAATCGTTATCGCGACGCGCGTGTTGTCGGAACCCGAGCTCGAATCGCTGCCGCCGCCCGAGCTCGGGCTCGACGGCGATTCCATCGACGTCACGCGATAGGTCTTGTTCGCCACGTCGAGCGTCGTGATCGTGCGCGCCGCACAATCGACGATCGTCGCCGTCTGTTGCGCAACGTGATCCGTGCGTTCCTTCGTTCCGGCAACGTAATGGCGCTCGGCCAGCCCGCTCTGCATGAGCTGCTCCGCTTCTTGCGCCTGCGCGGCACGGTCGTGTCCCATGAAGCGCGCCGCAATCCCCATGTTGGGCGGCTTCGCCGCTGCTGCCGCGGCAAAATCGGTGTCGAACGAGCCGGGCTGCACGGAGGTGTTGTCGCTGCCCATCACGATCTTCGTGACCGAGTCCCACGCCAAGCCGCTCGAGGCAGCTGGAACGCGTGCCGGCGAGCTCGCCGCAACGGCAGCGGCGACAAATGAAATGAAGAGGGCGGCAACGCCCGCACGATGTTTGCGCATGAATCGCGCCTTCGTCGTGCCGGGCCGCCCCGCCCTGCCTTGTTTTAGTTACATCGCGCCCGGCGTGCTCAGGTGATAAGCCGCGGCCAGATCCTTCATCGCCGTGGTGAGGATCGCGTGATACTGCGCGTCCGCGGCGAGTCCGTACTTGGCATCGATGTCCGTCATCACTTGCATGTGGATCGGATGCGACACGGCGCGGTCGAGCATCACCTCGACGTTGAAGCCCTGACCCGTCTGACCGGCCGACCACAGCGCGGCGGCGAGCGCCTTGCCGTCCTTCGGATTCGGGTTGGGTTCGCTCGGAAGCGCGACCTTCTTCTCCTTCACGATCTTCAGCGAATCGGCGACGACGAAATCGAACGATCTTGACGAATTGGCGCGACTTGATCCTTACCGTATTCCTTCGTGAGTTTCGCGACTTCGGCGTCGAAGTCCGCGCCGGTCAGCGTCTTGAGCAGCGTCGCGGTGCTGAAGTTGCTCGGGCCGCCGCCCGCCATGACCATCGAGAGCGTCACCGCCAGTGCGGGCGCACCCGTATACACGCAGCAGGATCCCGAAAACCGCGTCGGCTGATCGACGACGTTCGTCATCAGCTTGGCCGACGCGACGCCGGTCCCGACCGCCGCAAGGGCGACCGCCAGCGCGGCGGTCAATCGAAGATTCTTCATGGGTTCCTTTCCGAGCCGAAGCTCCTCGCAAGAAATCATTCGCGAGGAGAACGGCCAGGAGGACGATTTGGATTGCGGGCCCCGGCTAGAGCCGGACCATCGCAATCGGCTTGGTGGTCGGCTGCTGCGAGCCGCCTTCGGGTTCGACGCTCACGGCAACCGCCGCCAGGGTCGTGGCCTGCTCGGGCAGCCGCACCATACCCCCGCCGCCGCCGGCCGGGGCGAAGGTGCTCGACGGCGCCACGCCTTTGGCGCCCTTCGCCACCGTCCACGCCTGATAGACGTGACCGGGCGGCGGCGGCGGCATGTCGTGCATCATGATGTAGACGCGCTCGCCGTTCATCAGCACCTCGCCGCCGGCGAACGGATGGCGCTGCGACCCGGCCGACGTCATGTCGGCGACCATCTGCTGCTGCGCGGCCATCCGCGCGTCGAGCGAAACGTAGGCCAGCCCCGTGAGCAACGCGATCGCGAAGCACGCCGCCGCCGCAAAGTACGCCGGCCACACGCGCGGAGCGGGCGCGCGCACGGACGTGCGGCGCGCAGCATCCTCGCGCACCTGCTTCATCACGCGCGCCTTGAGCAGCGGGCGCGCGACGGCGGCGCCCGACGTGGAGTCGGCACACGCCTCGGCAGAAAGCGCCACGGCCGTGACCGCCGGTCGCAGCAGCTCGTATTCCGCGCGGCAGCTCTCGCAGGTGCGCAGGTGTTCGATCACGTCCGCGGCCTGCGCGGGCGGCAGTACGCCGAGCGCGTAGGCGGCGACGCCGTCGAGCAGCTCTTCGTGCATCGCCGTCATACCGTCACGGCCCCTTCGAGCGCGTGGCGCAGCTTGCGCAAGCCCGTTCGGATGCGCGTTTTGACCGTGCCGAGCGGCAGGCCGGTCTGCCGCGAAATCTGCTCGTGCGTCACGCCGCCGAAGAAGCCCATCTCGATCGGACCGCGCTGGTCGTCGGGCAGCTGCGCGAGCGCGTCGCGCACGCGCTCGGCGGTCACGTTCGCCAGCGCTTTGTCTTCCAGCGCGTCGTCGGCGGGAAGCGATTCGGGGAACTCGCTCTCGCCGTGCAGCGCGCGGCTCCGCAGCACGTCGTACGCGCGGTTACGGGCGACGCGCGCGATCCATCCCGCGAAATTGCCGCCCCGGAACAACTCCGGGTCGGCCCAAATCTTCAAGAACACGGCTTGGGTCACGTCCTCGGCGGCAGCCTGATCGGAGAGCACGCGAAGCGCCAGCCCGTAGACGAGCCGGTGGTACTCGTCATAGAGCGTCTCGAACGCGTCGGCATCACGAGCTCGCACTCGCTCCATGAGCAGGCCGGCGTCTCCCACCGTTCCCCCCTTCGATGCCTCGCTGGTTCCGCACTTCCCCTGATAACGCGGGGGAGCGCCTCGCGGATTGCGCGCGCCTACGGCACGGCTTCAGGCAGGTTGGCCGCTCCGGTGAGCCCGGCGGGCGTCCGGACGGCCCCGCGCTCCATGTCGCCCCAGGCCTGCGCGAGAATCGCGCGCAGCGTGTAGAGCGCGTGCGTTCCGTCCGGCGCCGAGTAGAACGAGACCGGCACGCCCGCGTCGCGCAAGTAGATCGCCGTCGCCGTTGGAAACGCGGTCGGCACGATGTCGTCGTGCGCGCCGGTCAGCACGTAGAATCGCGTCGACGGCATCGACGCGAGCAGCCGCGGCCCCCGCGACCCGAGCAGCGATCCGGCGACGCTCATCACCGCCGTCCAGTCGTGCGGACGCATCGGTCCGACGTTGTACACCGAATAGCCGCCCATCGAGTAGCCCGCAAGGTATCGCCGGTGCGAATCGATCGTGAACGCGCTCGTCGCGGCGGCCGCGGCGTCGTACACGTCGCTCGCGCTGCCGTTGAAGTCGTAGTAGCCGCGTCCGTAGGGCGCCACGACGATCGACCCGTTCGCATCGGCGATCTGCCGCAGGTACTCGGGCGCCACGAGCCGCGACTCGGGCTGCATCCAGCCGTGCAGGAACACGACCAGCGACGCCGGACGCTGCGGCGAATACGTCGTCGGAACGTAGACGCCGACGGGCTGCATCGTGCCGTCCTTCGACGAGCGAACGAACGTCTCGCCTGCGCCGCGGATCTCCGCCATCGGCCGAAACGACGCGTTTATCAGCTGCGTGGCGAGGCTCGCGTCGAGATCCGACTCGGCCCGCACGCTGCGTTGCCAGACTTCCGGCGAATATCCGGCCGGCGGCGGCAACCGTGACAGATCGACATCCTCCATCAGGCGGTTGTAATAATCCATCGTCGTGTCGCGGCCCGTGACGCGTGCGATGGCCGCGACGTTCGTGAGATACGCGCGAGCCAGCGAACGCAGCGTGACGGCCAGATCGTCGCCTCCGACGGTGCCGAGAAGCGCGAGGGCGAGCGCGGGAACCAGCGCCCAGGGGCGGTTCATGGCTGAATAACGCGAGCGTTCCAACCGGCGTGACGCGCTAGGCGCGCGCGATGCGCGCCCGAGCCGCCGCGATCGCGACCGCGGCGACGGCCGCGAGCGCTACGATGTTCGACACCAACGTGAAGCGATCGTTGACCGCCATCGAGCCCATCGCCATCTCGCCGCCCCCGTTGCCGATCACCTTCTCCATGATCGCGCCGGCCAGCATCGCGCCGGCGGTGAACAGACGCCACGAACGTCCACGTGACGCGCGGCGGAAACGACTTGCGATAGATCGCGATCAGCGGCAGAATCAGCAGGTCGCCGTAGATGAACGTCGTGTTCGCGCCGAGCGGGATGCCCGCGTTGGCCAGGAACCGCGCGATCGGCACGTTTCCCATCGAGCAGACGAACGTCGCGACGGCGATCAGAAGCCCCACCACCAAAAGCAACAGGTAGCCGGCGAACGGAACGCTCCCGACCGCGTGCAGCACCGACGTCAGCACTCCCGGCGGAATCAGGGCGGCGGCGAAGCCCGCGACGAGATACCCGATCAGCAGCTCCGAGCGCAGCATGCGCACGTCGTCGATCGCCGTCGAAGCGACCACGTCCCAGCTGCGGCGCGATCGGTTCCTCGTCGTCGTCCGCGCCGCCGCCGCCGGCGTGCTCCGCCTGCATCCGCGCGAGCTCGCCCTTGCGAAACAGCAGCGAGAAGCCCGCCGTCACGACCGCGATGATGATGACGCCGCCGAAAAACTCGGCGAACGCGAACCGCCAGCCCAGCAGCGACCAGAACAGGATCACGATCGCGACGTTCATGTTCGTCGACGAGATGAGGAACGCGAAGATCGAGCGCACGTCGGCGCCGCTGCGATAGAAGCCGCGCGCCGCCGCGGCCGCGCCGTACGAGCACGCCGACGAGATGATCCCGAAACCTGCCCCGTAGAGCAATCCCTTCAGCCCCGGCCCCAGATACCGGTGCATCGTTGCCGGCGTCAGCATCACCTGGACGATCGCCGAAACGAGAAAGCCGAAGATCAGCCCGAAGAGGCTATCCCAGAAGAACGACGCCGCCTGCACGAATCCGGCGGCGACGGCATCGACGACGGCCATCGCTATCCGCCGACCGCGACGGGCGCGTGCCCGAAGAGCGGCGGGATAAAGTGCCCGGCGAGATACGAGATGGCGAAGACGCCGCATCCGTAGAGCGCCACCTCTACGCCCTTGGCGATCGGATTGCGCTCGCTCAAGGTTCCCGCGTAATAGCCCACCGCGAACAGACCGATCAGCGCGAAGATGAGCGACGTCAAGGTCGAGTTGCGCATCGAGAGGGGCAACAGAAAGGCGAGGATCGGCAGCAGCGAGCCGAACGCGAACGACGTGCTCATCGCGAACGGCGCGCGCAGGCCCGAGTCGTCGGCCTCGCGCGGATCGATCCCGAACTCGTCGCGCACCATCTCGTAAAGGTAAATGTCGGGCATCTGCGTCAGCCGCCTGACGATCATCTCGGCCTCTTCGGCGCTGAAGCCCTTGAGCTTGTAGTACGCGACCTGCTCGGTAAACTCGCCCTGCGGATCGTCCGCCATCTCCCGCTTCTCCAGCTCGATCGTCGCCTGCACCACTTCGCGCTCGGCCTTGCGGCCGAGATACTCTCCGACGCCCATCGATAGCGCGCCGGCGAGCAGCGCAAGAAAGCCGCTGATGTAGACCGCGAAGCGCTCTCCCTCGGCGACGCCGACGCCGGTAATGATGCCGAGCGTCGTCAGGATGCCGTCCTGCATGCCGAAGACGATCTCGCGAATGCTGCGCCGCTTCTCCAGCGTCCGACGCTGCTGCGTATCGGGAATTCGCGGCCGCACTTGTTGCCAGCCGGGAACGTCGACGACGACGTTTTCGACCGGCGGCGTAAGGTCCGGAGGGTCGGGCGGCATGCCGCGGTCTTAGACGAAGCGACGCGCGCCACCCGCCCTGCAGGAGCGCCCAATATAGGCGCCAACCAAGCGCCATGGCAACGCACGGACGGAATCTACTTCGCAGCGGCGCGATTTCCGCGCTCGCACTCACCTTGCCGGCGCTTCCGCGCTGCGCGCGTCCGCCGACAGCTGGCCCGTCTTCGGCTTCGATGCGTCGCGCAGCAGCTTCAACTCGTTGGAGCGCACGCTGACCGTCGGCAACGTCCATCGGTTGCGCGAGCGGTGGCAGATCGCGTTGGGCTCGGTGGCCGATTCGACGCCGATCTTGCTGCAGCACGTCCGCGTGGGGCGCTCGTTCCGTAACGTCCTCTTTCAGACGACCAAGAGCGGCGAGACGATCGCGATCGAAGCGCGTTCCGGCCGGATTCTATGGCGCTTCGACACGCACGGAGCGAACTACACGCACTCGGCGCCGGCGGCCGATCCGGCGGGCAAGGCGATCTACGTGCCCGGCATCGACGGCAAGGTGCACAAACTCTCCGCCGCCAAGGGCCGCGAGCTCAGCGCCCCCGGGTTCCCGGCCGTGCTCACGCGCGCTCCGAGCACCGAAGCCGTCGAGTCGCCGCTCAACGTCGCCAACGGTTATCTCTACGCGACCACGTCGGGATACAACGGCGACGGAACGCCGTACGACGGGCACGTCGTCGCCATCAACCTGCAGAACGGCAAGAGCACCGTCTTCAACTCGCTCTGCAGCAATCGCCACAAGCTCATCGATCCGGGCTCCTGTGCCGAGCAGCGCTCGGGAATCTGGGCCCGCGGCGGTGCGGTGGTCGATCCCGATCCGTCCATGAACGGCCGGGTCTACGCGTCGACCGGCAACGGCGACTTCAACGCCAACACTGGCGGCAGCGACTACGGCGATTCCGTCGTCTCGCTCAGCAACGACCTGCGCGACCTGCTCGGCAGCTACACGCCCACCGACTACAAGGGGCTCGATCAGGGCGACGTCGATCTCGGCAGCACGTCGCCGGTCATGCTCGCGGCGCAACCCTCGAGCGCGACGCCGCTGATGCTGGCCGAGGGCGGCAAAGACGCGATGCTCAAGCTGATCAACCGCGCCGCGATGCCCGGCGTCGGCGGCGAGCTGCAGATCATCGATCTGCCCAACGGCCTCTTCTCGACTCCGGCCTCGTGGACCGATCCGTCGAGCAACGGGTGGATCTTCCTCGGCTTCAACGACGTCGTCGACGCCTTCCGGCTGCAGACCAACGGCTCGGGCATCAGCAAACTCATCGGCATCTGGCAGGCGACGCCGGGCTCGACGGGCGGCGAAGGCACGTCGCCGGTCGTTGCCAACGGCATCGTCTTCGTCGCGTTCGACGGCGCCGTCGTCGCGCTCAACGCCGTGAACGGCAACCTGCTGTGGAGCAGCGCGCAGCCGAGAGCCGGAAAGACGATCGGCCACGTGCACTGGCAGAGTCCGATCGTAGTCAACGGTTCGGTCTACTGCTCCGATCAGAGCGGAAATCTAACGGCCTACTCGCTCCATTAGCCACCGGCGCTGCTCGGCGTCGAGCGGCACGTTCGGCGGCATCGCACGATTCCACGCCGTTTGATCTCGCGACGATGCGGTCAGGCATCGGACGGCCGCCACGAACGGAAGCCCGTCGAGTTCCGCGCGCTTGCGCGCCAGTTCGTCCGCTTGCGCCTGATCGCCGCGCGCGAAGACCGCCTGCGCCAGCTCGGGCCACAGCGCGACGCTGCCCGAGATGCATCCGGCCGCACCGCGCGCGAGCGCCGCGAGCAAATCGCTCTCCGAGCCGGGGAACACGCAGAGGGACGGCCGGCGCGCGAGGATCTCGGATTGCAGCGCCGCGTCGTTCGAGCTCTCCTTCACCCCGCCGATGGCCTCGGGAAACTCGTCCACGAGCCGGTCGACCAGCGCCGGGGTGAACGCGATGCCGCTCATGCGCGGGAAGTTGTAGAGCAGAACTCCACCGCGCGGCGGCGTCGCCCGCGCGAACAGCGCGTCGAAAAACGCGACGATGCCGTCGTCGGAGGCATCGCGGAAGAAGAACGGCGGCATCACCAGCGCGGCGGCGAATCCGCAGTCGAAGGCGGCGCGCGTCAGCGCGACGGCGTCGCCGAGCGACGCGGCGCCGGTGCCGACCATCGCGCGGTCCATCGGCAGGCCGCTCGCGGCCAGCGCCTCCATGTACTCGCGTCGCACCTGCTGCCGCGAACGACATCGCCTCACCGGTCGTCCCCAACACGTTGATACCGTCGCAGCCGCGCGCCAGCAGGTCGGCATAATACGGGAGCCGCCAGCGCTGCGTCGGGGCGGAACGCCGCGTCGACCGGAGTCAGTACGGCGGCCCAGATGCCCTTCATCGCCGTAGCGCTCCCTTCAGGAAGAACGCGACGTTCGCGGGGCGCTCTGCGAGCCGGCGCATCAGGTAGGGGAACCAGTTCTCGCCGTACGGCACCGAGAGGCGCACGCGGTAGCCGCGCTCGAGCACGCGTCGCGCGAGCGGTGCGGCGATGCCGTAGAGCATCTGGAACTCGAAGCGCCCGCGTTTCGGCAGGCCGCGGCTCTCGGCCAGCGCCATCACGTGCTCGACGATCTTCTCGTCGTGCGTCGCGACCGCGGTGTAGCCGTCGTCCGCGAGCGCGAGCTCGACGAGCTCGACGTAGCTCGCGTCCACGTCGCGTTTGTGCGGATGGGCGACGCTTGCCGGCTCGAGATAGGCTCCCTTGACGATGCGCACGTTGGGCGCGAGCGGCAGCAGCGCCTCGAGGTCGGCCGCGGCTGCGATAGAGATACGACTGCAGCACGAATCCCACGTTGTCGCGCCGCTCGCGCAGACGGCGGTAAATGGCCAGAGTCGGGTCGACGTAACGCGACTGCTCCATGTCCATGCGCACCGTGTTGCCCTGCTCGCCCGCGGCAGCGACGATGCGCGAGGCGTTCTCGAACGCGAGCTCGGGATCGACGTCGAGCCCGACGTGCGTCAGCTTGAACGCGACGTTGGCGTCCATCCCCTCCGCCGCGAAGGCCCGCAGCAGGCGCAAGATACTCGTCGCGCACGGCGCGCGTCTCGTCCGCGGTCGGCACGCTCTCACCGAGCAGCGTGGCGGCGACGGCGAAGCCGCGCGCGTTCACCGACTTCGCGACCGGAAGAAACTCCGCGGCGTTCTCGCCGGCCACGAAGCGGCGTGCGCCCAGCCGCATGCCGTAGCGAGTGACCGCGCGGCGCACGGCCCGGCTGTCGGCCGCCGCCAAGATGCCGGCCCGAAGCGGCCGGTCGAGGAGCGAGCTCATCGTCGCGCTCATTCGGCGCGCGATAGGAGCCGACTGCAACGGCGGGAAGGGCGCAGCGTGAGAGTTCCGTGGGTGTTGATCGCCGCGATCCTCGGCTCGGCGATGACCTTCATCGACAGCACGGCGGTCAACGTCTCGCTGCCGATCATTCAGCGCGAACTCCACGCGACGACGGGCCAAACGCAGTGGGTGATCGAGGGATACGCGCTCTTTCTCTCCGCGCTGATCCTGCTGGGCGGTGCGCTCGGCGATCTCTACGGGCGTCGCCTGGTCTTCGCGTGCGGCATCGTGCTCTTCGCGCTCGCCTCGGTGGCGTGCGCGCTCGCCGGCAACATCGAGCTGCTGATCGCGGCGCGCTGCCTGCAGGGCGTCGGCGGCGCGCTCTCGACGCCCGGCAGCCTCGCGCTGATCAGCTCGGCCTACGACGCACACGCCCGAGGGCGGGCGATCGGGCTGTGGTCGGGCTTCTCGGCCCTCACGTCGGCGGCCGGTCCGGTGATCGGCGGCTGGCTCACGCAAGACTTCTCCTGGCGCTACGTCTTCGTGATCAACGTTCCCGATCGCGGTCGCCGTGCTGATCGTCTTGGCGCTGCGCGTGCCCGAGAGCCGCGACGACTCCGCCGACCGCAAGATCGACATCGTGGGCGCGACGCTCGCGACGCTCGGGCTCGGACTGCTCGTCTACGGCCTGATCGAGATGAACGGCGCCCGCATAACGCTCGCCGCGGCCGGCGTCGCGCTGCTGGGACTCGCGTCGCTCGCCGCGTTCGTCCTCTTCGAGCGGCGCACGCCCGATCCGATGGTCCGCTGCGACCTCTTCGCGTCGCGCGCGTTCAGCGTCGCCAACGTTTACACGTTCTTCCTCTACGGGGCGCTCGGTGGAAGCCTCTACTTCGTGCCGTTCGTGCTGATCAACGTGCACCACTACTCGCCGTCGGCCGCCGGCGCCGCGCTGCTGCCGTTCATCTTCATCATGGTCGTGTCGTCGCGGTTCTCCGGGCGGACTCGTCGAGAAGATCGGCCCGCGCACGCCGCTCGTGTTTGGGGCGATCCTGGCGGCCGCTCGGCTTTCTCGCGTACGCGCTGCCCGGAAGCGGCGGCTCGTATTGGACGACCTTCTTTCCGGCCGCCATCGTGCTCGGATTGGGCGGCGCGCTGTTCGTGGCGCCGCTGACGACTACGGTCATGAATTCCGTCAGCATCGCGCACTCGGGCGTGGCGTCGGGCGTGAACAACGCCGTCGCGCGCACCGCGGGACTGATCGGCGTCGCCGCGCTCGGCATCGTCGTAACGGCGGCTCCCTCGTTAGTCGCGGGATTTCGCGGCGCGATGATCGCATCGGCCCTGCTCGCTTGCGCTGCGAGCGTCGCCGCCGCAAAGGGATTCGAAAAGGGGCTCGCTAACTAACTGCCTTCCTTTTAGGAGGCGATATGTTGCAACGCGCAGCGCGTTTTGTTGGGACCTGGGCGGTGCTTCTCGCGACCCTCGGAATTGCCGCGTGTTCGACCAGCGGGTCGAGCATCTTTTCGGGCGGCCCCCCGTTCGCGCACGCATCGAGCGGCAGCGGATCGTCGCCGATCCAGCACGTCATCATCATCGTGCAAGAAAACCGCAGCTTCGACCAGATGTTCGCGACGTATCCGGGCGCCGACGGCGCAACCAGCGGTTGCATGAAGACCTCGGCCTCGGTTCCGCTGCACAACAAGCACCATGGCTCGGGCTGCCCGTCGGGCGATCAAGTCATTGCGCTCAAGAAGGTCGATCTCAGCACGAACTGCGACCCCGGTCACGGATATCACGGCTTCCTGCGGAATCTGGA
This sequence comes from Vulcanimicrobiota bacterium, assembly GCA_963711625.1. Lineage (GTDB taxonomy): Bacteria > Vulcanimicrobiota > Vulcanimicrobiia > Vulcanimicrobiales > Vulcanimicrobiaceae > Cybelea. The sequence continues at coordinate 1,721,742 of OY970207.1, read as the reverse complement.
CGGCGGCAACATGGACGGCTTCGGCCTCGGCAACGGCGGTTGCAGCGGTCACACGACGGCCGCCTACTCGTACGTCGATCCGAATCAGATCGCGCCCTATTGGGACATTGCGAATCAATACGTCTTGGGCGATCACTTATTTCAGACCCAGGGCAGCGGCAGCTTCACCGCGCACCAAGACCTGATCGCCGCCGGCACGACGACGAACGCGAAGAAAACGATCAGCATCGTCGACGACCCCACGTCGACCCCCTGGGGCTGCGACGCGAGCCCGGGCGTCAAGTCCGATGAGCTGAAGTACGTCAACCAGCACCTGCAATACGTCAAAAAGGGCCCGTTCCCGTGCTTCACCTACTCCACGCTGCGCGATCTCCTCGATGCGAAGTCGGTCTCGTGGAAGTACTACTCGCCGCCGATCAGGGGCGGTGAGGGCGGCCTCTGGAACGCGTTCGACGCGATTCACGACGTGCGCTACGGACCGGAATGGGGCACCAACGTCACGTCGGACAATACGCTCATCTTCGACGACATCCAGAACAACCAACTCCCCAACGTATCGTGGGTCATCCCCGACCGGCCCACCTCCGACCACCCCGTTCCCGGGACGGAGGGCGACATCGGGCCGTCCTGGGTGGCGAGCATCGTCAACGCCGTTGGGCAGAGCGCGTATTGGAACACGTCCGCGATCGTGGTGGTATGGGACGACTGGGGCGGCTGGTATGACAACGTTCCACCCCCGCTCACCGACCACTGGGGCGGCCTCGGCTTCCGCGTTCCGATGCTCGTGGTCTCGCCATACACCGTGGTCGGATCCGGCAGCCAAGGCGGCTACATCTCGCACACGCCGTACGAGTTCGGCAGCATCCTCAAGTTCGTCGAGAACAACTGGGGCTTGGGTACGCTGGGTAAAACCGACAAACGCGCCACGAGCATCGTCGACTGCTTCGACTTCACACAGTCGCCGCGCAAGTTCCAGCAGATCCCGTCGAGCCTGACGCGCACCTACTTCAAACACCGGCGTATCTCAAACGTGCCGGTCGACACCGAATAATTTTCTGTCACAAGGGAAGCGCGCACCTCACACGTTGTCACCCTGAGTAGCGCCGCTCAGCGGCGCGTGTCGAAGGGCGAGTGCGCCTCCCACCGCTGTCACCCTGAGTAGCGCCGCGCAGCGGCGCGTGTCGAAGGGCGAAGGTCTAGCTCTCTTCGAACCGGCGCAGCGCGTCGAGCAAATTCAGCGCGCGCGTGAGGCTATAGCCCGCGATCGCGTCGGCGAGCGCCCGCATCGGTGTCGAGCGCGCGAGCCGCGGGCCGTAGCGCCGCGCGGCGAGCACGGCGATCGGGATCACCGCCAGGCCGAAGAGCGCGTTCGCCGCGAGCCACCCGCCGCCGTCCGCGTAGAGATCGACGCCGAAGAACCCGCGCGCGGCTACGATCATCAGCGGCACCCACATGAGCGGGGCGAACAGCAGCGTGCCTAACGTCGTCCGCACGCGACCGAGCCGCAGGCGGTCGAGACGCTGCTGGACTGCCACCACCGGCTCGTCGAAGTCGACGGCGCGCAGCGCGGCGAGCTGGCGGGCGCCGGCGATTACGAGTGCGATCGCGTAGAGGTCGAGCGCTATCGCGGGCAGCAGAAAGCGCGGTTCGTGCCACACTCCCGCCATGAACGAACCGAGCAGCGCAATCGCTGCGACGTTCGCGATCAGCTCGAAGGCGATGCCGCGGGCCAGGCGCGTCAAGTGCGTATCGGCGGCCTGCAGATTGACGCGCTGCAGCACCGCCACGTTGAGGCGCATGCTCGCCTCCAGCCGGCGGTTGCTCTCGCTCCACAGCGCTTTGACGTCATCGAGTTCCATCGGATCCTCCGTTATCGGGTGTCGTTGTGACGATGTTGCGCCGCAGGCGCTCCTTGATGCGCGCGACCTTCGTGCCGACGTTCGTCTCGGAGATGCCGAGGATGGCGGCGATCTCCGCGTACGGCCGGTCGTCGAGATAGAGCAGCATCAGGGCCCGGTCGAGGCCGTCCAGCCGCTCCACGAAGGCACGCACGAGCGCGAGACGTTCGTCCTCTTCCTCCTCCTGCGAGGCGGCGACCGTCTCGACGAACGCGTCGCCGGCCGGCACCGTCGCTCGTCGTCGCCGCGTCTCGCTGCGGTAAAACGAAACCGCGACGTTGACCGCGATGCGGTACATCCATGTCGTGAAGCGAACGCGCTCGTCGAAGCGGCCGTAGGACTTCCAGAGCTGGGCGACGGTTTCGGCGACGAGTTCTTCGCGGTCCGACGGGCGCCGGCAGTACGCGTTTGCCACCGCGAACAGGATCGCGCGGTGGCGCTCGAGCCGCTCGACGAACGTGGCCTGCAGGTCGGTCGCAGTCATCTCGGGTGGGTTATTCGCTCGGGCGGCCTCTGAAATCACAGGGGCCGGGGGCGCCGCCGCGGCCGCCGAAGGGAGCGCGGTGCGAATCGAATTCCATCACGTCGACGCCTTCACGCGGCGCCCGTTCGGCGGGAATCCGGCGGGAGTCTGCCGCCTGGACGAGGCGCTTGACGATCAGACCATGCAGTCGATCGCGGCCGAGAACAATCTGCCGGCGACGTCGTTCTTCTGGCCCGACGGCGACGGCTTCGTTTTGCGCTGGTTCGCGCCGTCCGTCGAGCTGCAGCTCTGCGGTCACGGGACCCTGGCGACCGGCCACGTGCTGCTCAACGTGCTCGAGCCCGAGCGCGACGGCGCACGCTTCGAAACGCGCTCGGGCGCGCTGCACGTCGAGCGCGATGGCGACCGGGTCGCCCTCGACCTGCCCGCGCTGCCCGCCCACACGCAGCACCCGCCCGAGATGGCCGCCCGAGCCCTCGGGCTGATTCCGGAAGCGCTGTGGGAGGCGGATCGCGCGATGGCGGTGCTCGCGCAAGCGTCGCAAGTGCGCGACCTGCGACCCGACTTCGATGCAATCGCCGCACTGCCGTTTCCCAGCGTCATCGTCACCGCGCGCGGATTCAACGGCGACTGCGACTTCGTTTCGCGATACTTCGCCCCGAAGTACGGAATTCCGGAAGACTTCGTCACCGGGTCGGCGCACTGCGTGACGACGCCGTACTGGGCGCGCGTCCTCGGCAAGACGGCGCTTTTCGCACGGCAGCTGTCGTCGCGCGGCGGCGAGCTCTGGGTCGAGGACCGCGGCAACCGCGTGCGCATCGCCGGAACCTGCGTTCCGATCGCCACCGGCACGCTGACGCTCTAGCGCCGGTCGGCGCCTCGTTCGTCGCGTGACAGCGCGGCGAGCACCACGAGGAGCATCGGCAGAAAGATATCCGCGAACCACAGCACCAACCCCGCGTTGGACGGCGCGTAGTTCGCGCAGCACGTAATCTGCTGGATGTGCTGCGCGGCCGCCGCCAGCGCGAAGGTCGCGACGACGATCGTGGAGGCCAGGCGAAACTCGAATCCTCGCCAGAGCGACATCATCGCCACGACGCCGATGGGAATCTCGATCCAGCCCAGCTCGTACTCGAACGGACTCGGCTGCCAGCCGATCTTCGGCGCAACGAATCCTTGGAAATACGCGTGCAGCAGGCCCACGTACAAGAACCACACCCCAACGGCATAGAACAACACCTCGCCCCACAGGACGTAGGAAGGATTGAACGGGCGCCGCTCCCGCTTCAACCGGCCCGCCTTGACGAACGTCGTGATCACGGCGACCACGAACAGGCCGATGTAGCCGTTCCCGAGGATCAGTGAAATCACGCCAACCACAACGTGCCGACTCTTCGCACGTCCGCCGCAGGCGGCCTTGTGCGCAGTAAAACCCGGCCGCGGCGTCGGAGTAGTCCTCGTACCGTGATGTCGATCTTCGTCGGGCCGGCCGGCGTGCGCGCCGGATGGCGATTCCTGGCCTATGCGGCCCTGTTCATCGGGCTGCAGATGGCGGCAGGCGCGCTCGCGACTCCGGTCATGCGAGCTTTCCACATTGACGAGCGCACCATCAACGCGCAATCTTTCCTGGTCGCCGAGATTGCCGAGGGGCTCGCGGTTCTGGTCGCGACCGCCGTGCTCGCGCTTGCGGAGCGCCGGCGCATCGACGCCTACGGCCTGCCCGTGCGTTTGGCGTTCGGCAAGCGATTCTGGGAAGGCGCGGCCATCGGCGTCGTGTGCGCGGGCGCCGTCGCGCTGGCCATGATGGGCGTTGGCGCGATGGTCGTGCACGGTCTCGCCCTGCACGGCACGGAACTCGTAGTACAGACCGTGATGTGGCTCGCGGTGATGCTGCTGGTCGGCGTAAACGAGGAATACATGTTCCGCGGCTATCCGCTGCAGGCGCTGGCGCGCGGCATGGGCTTCTGGCCGGCGGCCGTTCTACTTTCGCTGCTCTTCGGGGCGGCGCACCTGTCGAAGCCCGACGAGAACTTCATCGACATCGCGAACGTCGTCTTGATCGGCCTACTGCTCTGCTTCACGTTGTGGCGCACGGGCTCGCTCTGGCTGGCGGTCGGCTTCCATTTCAGCTTCGACTTCATGCAGTTCTTCGTCATCGGAACGCGCAACGGCGGCCAGCAGGCCGTAGGCCACCTCCTCGACGTGGCCTTCCCCGGCCCGGCGTGGGCGAACGGCGGTCCGCTCGGAACCGAAGCCAGCTACTTCATGCTGCCGGCGATCGCATTGATCTTCGCCTACGTCTTGCTGCGGTATCCGAAGCCCGAGCCGCTACAGGTATGAAACGAAAGACGCGCCGCTCTTGCGAGCGACGCGTCCGAATCGTGCTAGACCCAGTTGCAGCGCCGCTTAGCGCTCCAACACCTGCACGTTGTTGTCGTTGTCGTCGTTGAAGTAGACCTTCGTGTTGGCGTCGTTCGTGCCGGTCGCCACGATGCCGAACAGCGCGCCCGCCGGCCCGGTGTCGACGTTGAGCGTGTCGAGCAGCTTGCCGGAAGGCGAGATCTCGAGCATCAGGTTCTTGCCGTCGGGATCGAGTGTATTGCCGACGACGAGGTTCCCGTTCGGAAGGAGCGCGGTGCTGATCGGGCCGTTGAGCGGGGCGCCCGAGTAAACGATGCGCGCGTCGGATGCCGAGGGGCCGGAGAAGTCCATGCCGTTGTGCTTGGCCTTGATGCCGCCGGCCGGGATGCTGGATACGTTGCTGAACGCGACGATCGTGTTGTTCATTCCGTCGGCGAAATAGAGCACGTCGCCGTTGACGTCGTACGCGAGTCCCGACGGCGCGAGCGCCGTGCCGGGCTTGCCGTGGTTCACGGGGAAGCCGGTGGCGATCACGTCGTACGTGAACAAGGAACCGAGGTTGATGCGGACCACGCTGCCGTTGCCGGCGTTGGTTTCGTAGAACGCAGGCGCCCCGGTCGTGGGAGTCGCAAAAGCCTGTCCCCATGGCTGGTTAAACGGCTTACCCTTGATGTTTTGGATCAGTCCGCCCATCGTGTCGATGACCGGATTGTCGTTCGCGACCATCGATGCGGCCCAGATCGTGTCGTTGCCGCCGAGCGCCAGGGCATCGCAGCCCTTAAGCGACTTGATCGCCGAAACGCTCGTCGGGTTCGATCCCGGTTTCGGATGAAGCGCGATGATCGAGCGGCCATCGCCCTGAACGTTGGCTTTGTTGTTGAAGTTGCAGACGACGAGGTCGCCTTTCGTGAAATCGCCGTTCGTGACCGGCGCGATCGTCAGGCCGTACGGATTACCGGCGCCGTTTTTCGGATCGACGGTCGAGCCGATGACGACTTGCTTCTTGAGCCGCTTCAGCACCGAGCCTCCCCCACCGGCGGCGTTGACGAGTGACTGGGCCCGCGCGGCGCTGCTGGTGGCCGGCGGCGTGGCGGACGTTCCGCCATAGTTGCTGCAGCCCGCAGCGAGCACGATCGCCGCGATCGCGGCGGCGGACCGCTGGAGCCTGCATCCAATTTCGAGCATATTAAATAAACCTCAAAGTGGCGTTGAGAAATTGTAGTGCGCTACTGAAAAACGCGCGCGAAGATTACTTAGCGGAGTACGCCATGCAGTAGCCGTTGGGGGAAATCGATCCGTCGACGATCTGGCAGCTGCCGTCGGATTTTGCATCCTGAGCCGGGATGAAAAACTTACATAGCGCGCAGCGCATGTCGCCGTTCGGCGTGTTTTGATAATGCATGGATGCCTGCGGAGCCTTCGACGCGTCGGCTCTGGCCGGCGCGGCGAAAAGTGCCGCAAGGGCGGGGAGAATGACGAGACCTCGAACGAACCCGCCGCGGCTCAGCGGCGCTTGTGATTCACCCATATGCTTCAGACTCCCAATTGGTGGCATGCGGGGGATGGTACGCCCGACTTGTGAAGAAAGCCTGAAATCGGCGGCCGCCTAGTGGTGGGCCGCTTGCGAATCCTTGACGAGCTTCACTTCCACAACGTCGTTGTTGTAGACGTTATGTTGCGGCAGGTGCGTCCGCGTGTCTCGCACGATCGCCGGGATCTTCGCGACGGGATCGTAGACGATGCGCTGTTTCGACGTGGCCGAGAGGTAGCGTCCGCCTTGCTGAGTGAGCGTCCCGTTTGACAGAACGAGCTCGAGCGGGGCTGCGCCCTTGATCGGACCTTGCCCGTGGAATGCGTACGTGCACTTCCAGGTGTAAAGGTTGCCGGCGTATCCGGAGGCGCCGGGCAGAATGGCGGCCTTGACGCTGTAGCTCTGGGTAAAGCTGGCCTTCGGGTTCGACGCGAGGGCCTTGAAGAAGCCGCGCGCCAGCAGGGGAAAGAGCGTAAGTTGGATCGGCGAGAGCGCGTAGGGGCGCGCCAAACACGAAACGCCGCCTGACGGGTAGAGCTCGCAGGTATTCGTGGCGCGGGGACGCGCCGTGTTCCACCAGGAATCGGTGCCGCTGATCGTCACGCCGCCGTCGGGGGCCAGTCCCATGATGTCGATGGTAGTCGTGCCGGTGCCGTTACCCTCGCTGGCGACGGGCGTGTTGTAGCCGAATTGGTAGACTAGATGGCGGGCCGGGGCGTGTGCCGCGGGCGGCACCGCTGCGGTCAACGCAAAGACGATCGCTGCGAATAATCCGAGTTTCCTCACGTTCTTGATACCTCCGAGCTGTTTCTCGTTCGCCGCGACGGTGCCGTGCAACTGCTCGCCTCCGGCCACAGAGGGAATCGTCGAGCGCCGCCGTCAATTTCACGCATCGTGACGGATTCCGAGGCTCCTCGCCCGGTCTTTCCAATCGTTGCAACGGTCGTCTGGGGCGCGTTGCTCGTTCCCGGTTTGCTCGGCGCGGCGCTGTCACCGATGTTCTTCGACGCGCCGGGATCGATGAGCAATCCCGCTGCCTACGCCAACGCGCTGATCGTGGTCTCGTTTCCGCTGTTGTGCCTCGTGTCGATCGGGGGTTCGTGGATCGCTTGGAGCGCCCGCAAGCACCGTCTCGGCCGGCCGTCGGTCGCGCAAGTCGCGACGGCGGCGCTGCCCGTGCTCCCGATCGCCTACGTCTCGGCATCGTTGGCGATCGAAATGCTATCGGTGCTGTTCAGCGGTCAGCCGATGGGACTGCACGAGACGATCATCCGCCACTAACGCGGCGGCGGCTCCTTCCTTAAGTCGCGCGCAACGCCGGGAGCGCGGCCTCCAGATCGCCGATCAAATCGCTCGTCGACTCGAGGCCAACGCTGAATCGCACGAGGCGATGGTCGTAGCGCGGCCGGTCGGGAGCCGGCGCGATCGTGTACGCGACCGCGAGGCTCGTCGTCCCCGCCCAGCTGTAGCCGACTTCGAACAGCCGCAGGGCGTCGACGAAGGCGAACACCTGCTCGCGCGACGGACCCGGCGCGAGCACGATCGAGAACACTCCCGACGAACCTGCAAAATCGCGCGCCCAAAACTCGTGGCCCGGGCACGACGGCAGCGCCGGGTGCAGCACGCGCTCGACCTCCGGGCGCGCCGCGAGCCAACGCGCGATCTCGAGCGCCGACGCCTCGATCGCGCCGAGCCGAACGGCCAGCGTCTGCAAACCGCGCAGCGCGAGGCTGCATTCATCGGGTGAGGCGGCGCAGCCGACCACCTGTCGCGCGGCGCCCAGCTTGCGGTAGAGCGCGTCGTCCCGAACCGTGATCGTGCCCAGCAGCAGGTCGCTGTGACCGCCGACGTACTTCGTGAGCGCCTGCATCGTCACGTCGACGCCGTGCGCGAACGCATCGAACAGGACGCCGGCCGACCACGTGTTGTCGAGAACGACGAGCGCGCCGCGAGCGTGCGCCGCGGCGGCGATGGCCGGAACGTCCTGCACTTCCATCGTCACCGAGCCGGGGCTCTCGGTCCACACCAGGCGCGTGTTCTCGCGCAGCAGCACGTCGATTCCCGCGCCCAGCAGCGGATCGTAGAACGTCGCCTCGACGCCGAACTTTGCGAGCAGCGACGACGTGAGCTGCCGATTGGGCCGATAGACGCTGCGCGGCAGCAACACGTGGTCGCCCGCGCGCAGCAGCGCGAAATCGATTAGCGAGATGGCGGCCTGTCCGCCGGGCGTCACGATCGTGTGGCGGCCTCCCTCGAGCTCGCAGATGCGCGACGCAAGCTCCAGCGCGGTCGGCGTGCCGTAGAGACCGTACGTGTACCCCGCGCGCTCCTGATCCCACTCGTCGGTCACGGCCGATGCCGACGCAAAGAGCGTCGTCGAGCCGCGATAGACGGGCGTCGCGAGCGAACTGTATCCTTCGGGGGCACGCGCGTCGGGGTGGATCAGCCGGGTCTGCCACGTCTTGCCCATGGGCGGCGTGGTTCAATGCGGCCGAGGGTGCAGGCCTTTCCCGCGCCGTAGTTGACGCGCCATGCGATGCTTCTTCTTACGCCACGGGATCGCGGTCGAGCCCGACGAGTGGCGCGGCAGCGACTTCGACCGTCCGCTGACCGGCGAGGGACGCTCGCGGATGGAACGCGAGGCCGCCGCAATCTCCGAACTCTCGCTGGGCATCGAGCGCATCGTCACCAGCCCGCTGCTGCGCGCAAAGCAGACGGCGGAGATCTTGACCGATCGCCTTCGGCTGCGCGGCGAGTTAGTCGTCGACGAGCGGGTGGGCCTCGGTTTCAATCACCGGCGCTTGAAAGAGGTTTTGGCGGCGCACGACGGCACGACGGTCGCGCTCGTCGGCCACGAGCCGTCGATGAGCGCGACGATCGGCAGCGCGATCGGCGACGCGAGCATCGAACTAAAGAAAGCCGCGCTCGCGTGCGTCGATCTGCCGGACCCGGCTTCGACGGGGACGCTGGTGTTTCTGATCCCGCCGAAGGTGCTGGTAGCGCTAAGCCGTCACGGCTGAACGCCGCTCACCGGAATCATGAGGTGGGCGTAAGGCGTGTCGGGCCACATCACGTACGGCTTGGTGGGGTCGGGATCCATCGTCATCGGATAGCCCATCGTCTTCACCGCGGGGCCGACGATCATGACGTGCGGGCCCGTCTTCACCCAGTGATTGTCGGCAGTGGCCGACCGAGCCAGAGGGTCGCTGTTGCTGGCGCCGTTGTCGCCTCCGAGCATGTAGACGAAGCCGACTCCGTCGGGCGGCGGGGCGTGCTTCATGAGCGCCTGCATCCACGCCATGGCGTTCTTGTCCCCGCACATCGGGTCGGTCGGGTCGAGCAGCAGGCACGTGAACCCGTTGGTTCCCGACTGAATCGTGCGCATGGTCCCGCCCGACATGTCGACGATGGTCGCGCCTTGCACGACGGTGGCCGGCGCGGCGGTCATGATCTTGGCGATGTATGCCGCATCCGAGGCACTGGGCTGCTGCGCCAGGACGGCGCCGGGGGGCAGAGCGAGAGCGAGAGCGACGGCTCCCGCAACGATCGTGTGTTGTAACATGACTTCCTCCAAACTTGGACTAGTGCAAAGCCAGATAGCACGGCGCGTTCAGCGTCGTCTTCGATCCGGCGATCTGCTTGAGGGGCGTGGCGTTGCCGTTGGCGTTGCTGTCGAACTCGTCGATGGCATTGCCGCCGAACTCCGCGGCCCAGATATGATTTTGAGAGTCTGCGATCACCCCGGCGGGGTCGATGACGCTCGTGATGATCGCCGTCGGGCTAGCGTTGCCGTGCGCTCCGGCCGCGAAGACGAGGATGCCCGCCGATTCGTCGGCCACGAGGAGTCGCCCGTTGGAATCGAAGGCGAGCGCGAACGGCCGCGACAGATGAGTGTGGCTTCCGGCAATGGTGACCACCGGCGTGGCGTTGCCCTTCGCCGTCGCCGCAAACGCGACGATCGATGCATTCGAGATGTTGGCGACGTACGGCCGGCCGCCTGAATCCATCGCCATGCCGACCGGCGACGACAGAGTCGTGTGGCTTCCCGCAATCGTCCGCTTCGGCTTCACGTTGCCGCGGGCACCCGCGCGATATTCGGTGATCGCTTCGTTGCTGAAGCTGCTCACCCACAACTGATCGTTCGAATCCACGAGCAGACCTTCCGTGGGGCCCAGCATCGAGTTCGATCCGCCGATGAGGCGCTTGGGTTTGACGTTCCCGTTTGCGTTGGGGCCGAAGACGGCGACCTCGGTCCCGCTGTCGTTCGCGACGTACACGTTGCCGTGCGCGTCCATGGCGAGCGCGTCGGGAGCCTCGAGCGTCGTATTGGATCCGGCGATCGCAACGACGGGCTTGACGTTGCCCGACGAGCCGGTCTTGAACGCGAGCACGGCCGCCGTGTTGCGGTTCGCCGTGAAGATGCGCACGCCGGCGTCGGGCCGCGCTGCCTGCGCGCCGGTGGACGGCGACGCGGGCACCGCATTCGAGCCGCTCGAGCACGACGCCAACGAGAGCGCCAAAATCAGTGATGGGAGAAGTGCCGGCTTCATGGCTGGGACTTTAGCAGTCGGCCGCTTAGCACCTGGTCCTACGCAACCCTCGAAGCCCCGGCGCGCCGCCAAAACGGAGCGATAAAACGCCCGCGGCGCGCCGCGACCGCGAGCAGCGCGACGGCGACGACGAGGCACGTCACAATCGCAAACAGACCGGCCTCGGGCCCGAAGGCGCCGCCGGTGAGCAGTTTTGGACCCGTCACGTGCGCGACGACCGCGTCGGTGAGAAACGAGCGCCCCGAGACCTGCGTTCCGAAGACCGGTCCTTCGAAAAAGTTCCACGCGAAGTGCAGCCCGATCGGAAACCAGAGGTTGCGCGTCACGACGTAGGCCGCGCCCAGCAAGACGCCGGCTTCGAGCGCGATCGCAATCGACGAGCTCGGCGTCGCGCCCGGATTCGCAAAGTGCGCGCAGCCGAAGAGCGCGGCGGAAGTCGCCAGCGCGATCCACGTGCCGACCCACTCCTCGACCAGCCGGAACAAAACGCCGCGAAACAGCAGCTCCTCGATTGCGGCCGCGGGAAGGAGCAACAGCGCCGCCAGCGCGAGGTCGGGCGTCACGTGCACCGATGCGATGCGATAGAACCCGCCGACGGCGAGCTCCAGCACGACGGCGGCGAACAGCGCCGCACCGAGCACGGCGCCCAGGGTCAGATCGCGCGCCGCGTCGCGCGGATCGAGACCGATCGCGGCCGGCGCCTTTCCGACGGTGAAGCGCTCGACCAGAATGACCGCCGCAGCCAGACTCGCGGCGAGCGCCCAGTTCACCGCGATCTCGACGCGCACGCCTTTGGGCGGATGCAGCAGCGACAGCGCCGCGACCACCCCGGCAAAGAGCGCGACGATCAACAGCAGCCGCGTCAGCGGAAACGCTAGGACGCGCCGCATCACGAGCGACGCCGTCGAACCGCTAGCGGACGGCCTTGCCGATGATCGGTTCCTCGCTGGTCTCCTCGCCGAACAGCAGCGGATAGACTAATCCCGCCAAGGCGCCGCCGATGAGCGGCATCACCCAAAACACCCAGAGTTGGGCGAGCTCTGCCGGACCTGCGAAAAGCGCGGGCCCGGTGCTGCGCGCCGGATTCACCGACGTGTTGTCGATCGGAATGCTGATCAGGTGGATGAGCGTCAGCGCGAGGCCGATCGCGATGCCCGCAAACCCCACCGGCGCGCGCCGGTCGGTCGCGCCCAGGATCACCATGAGGAACGCGAACGTGCAGACGATCTCGACGATGATCGCCGCGCCCATGCCGTACCCGCCGGGCGAGAGTGCGCCGTAACCGTTGCTGGCGAACTGTCCCACGGTAAAGCCCGGCTTTCCGCTCGCGATCGCGTAAAGCACGGCCGCGGCCGCGATCGCGCCCAGAACTTGCGCGATCCAGTACGGCAGCACGTCCTTCGCGGGAAAGCGCTTCGCGAGGCAGAGGCCAAGCGTCACCGCCGGATTGATGTGACATCCCGAAATGGGACCGATCGTGTAGGCCATCGTCAGCAAGGTCAAACCGAAGGCCAGGGCAACGCCGGCAAACCCGATGCCGAGTTGCGGGAAGCCCGCCGCGATCACGGCGCTTCCGCAGCCGCCAAAAACGAGCCAAAACGTGCCGAGGAACTCGGCCGAAACGCGTCTTGAGAGTGCCATGGTTGCTAGTTGCCCCTCCCGAAAGGGCGGTCCTGCGCTCGCTTCGTTGCTCGAACTAGTTCAACGGCTTACGCAGCTTGATGAGGCGTTCGGTTTCGCTGAAGCCGCAGGCGAGATGCGCCGCCAGCGAGTCCTCGTTGTGGATCTGCGTGTCCGACGCGAGCTCGCGAAAACCGCGCGCCCGGGCCCACGCTTCCGCCGCAGCCATCAAGCTGCTTCCGACGCCGCGCCCCCGGACGGACGGCTCGACGAACCAGCCCTCGACGTGCGCCACCGGGCTCGAATCGCAGCCGTCGGCGAATGGACGGATCGCGAGCTCGATGAAGCCCCGCATTTCGGCGCCGTCTTCGGCGACGAACGCGGCGGCGATCAGCGGCGTGCCCGTTCCGTCGAGGAAGGCGCGTACTTCGTCGCCGAGCTCGGCCGGCTCCGCGTCCGGCCAGAGCCGAGCGCGACAGAGCGCCCACGCCTGCGCGTCGTCGCGGCGAGCCGCGCGCACGTTCATGCGCCCCTACTACACCGGCGCCGGCGGCGAGCCTTTCCCATGTTATGATGAACTACCGTGAAAATTGCGCCTCGTAAGAAACACGCGTATGCCGTCGTCGTGCGCTGGTCGGCCGGCGACGGCGACGGCACCGCGACCTATCGCAGCTACTCGCGCGATCACTCGATCGGCGCGGACGGGAAGGCGGAGATCGGGGCCTCGAGCGACCCCGCGTTTCGCGGCGACGCCTCGCGCTACAATCCCGAGGAGCTGCTGGTGGCCAGCCTTTCGTCGTGTCACATGCTGTGGTATCTCCACCTCTGCGCGATTAACGGCATCGTGGTCGTCGCCTACCGTGACGACGCGGCGGGCGACATGGAAGAGAATCCCGACGGCTCGGGGCAGTTTGCTCGCGTCGAGTTACGCCCCGCCGTGACGCTCGCGTCCGGCGATGCGAATCGCGCGCTCGAACTGCACCACGAGGCGCACCGGCTCTGCTTCATCGCTCGATCGGTCAACTTTTCCGTGGTCGTGACGCCCGAGATCGTGGATGCCTAAATCGTCCGAGCGGGAGCAGCTGGAGTCCTTCATCAAGAAATTCTCGCCCGAGATCGCGGCGCGCGCGCGCGGCGCGCTGGCGACGATGCGCGAGCGGCTGCCCGGAGCCGTCGAAATGATCTACGACAACGCCTACGCGCTCGTCGTCGGCTTCAGCCCGACCGAGCGCCCGTCGGACGCCGTCTTCTCGATCGTGATCTATCCGCGCAAGGTCGGCCTCTGCTTCCTGCGCGGCGTGCACGTGCCCGACCCCGACGGTCTGCTGCTCGGCGGCGGCAACCTCGTGCGCCACATCCGCATCGAAGACGACGCGACGCTGAACAAGCGCCCGATCCGCGCTCTCATTCGCGCCGCGCTCGAGGAAGACGGCAAGCCGTTCGACGCCAAACGCGAACGGCAGACCGTGATCCGCGCCATTTCGAAAAACCGTCGCCCGCGGCGCTAAGCGTGCCGGAGCTGCCCGACATCGCGGCCTACATCGTGGCGCTGCGCGAGCGCATCGAAGGCCGCCCGATCGATCGCATCGCAATAGCGAAACCGTTCGTGCTGCGCACGGCGCAGCCGCCGATCGCCGAGGCGCAGGGACGCACCGTGCGCGAGCTGCGCCGGATCGGAAAGCGCATCGCCATCGGGTTCGACGGCGACGACTGGCTCGTGCTGCATCTGATGATCGCGGGGCGCTTGCACTGGCACGACCGGCGCGGCTCCGCACCGTCGCGCACCAGCCTCGCCGCCTTCGAATTTCCGCACGGCACGCTGACGCTGACCGAAGCCGGAACGCAAGCGCCGCGCCTCGATTCACGTCGTTCGAGGCGACGAGGCGCTGGCCGCGATCGAATCCCGGCGGGATCGAGGTGTTCGACAGCAGCCTCGACGAGTTTCGCGCCGCGCTGACCGCCGAGAACCGCACGCTGAAGCGCGCGCTGACCGATCCGCGCATCCTCAGCGGCATCGGCAACGCATACTCCGACGAGATCCTGCACGCCGCGCAGCTGTCGCCGGTGGCGCTCACGCAGCAAGCTGAGCCCGACGAGTGGCAACGGCTCTTCGACGCGACCCGTGCGACGCTGCAGGCGTGGATCGATCGGCTTCGCGAGCGAGGCGCGCGATGACGTTTCCCGGAAAAGGTCACCGCATTTCGCGAAGGAGATGGCCGTGCACGGCCGTTACGGCAAGCCGTGCCCGCGCTGCGGCGAGCCGGTGCAGCGCATCCGCTATGCCGACAACGAGACCAACTACTGCGCGCGCTGCCAGACCGCGGGCCGGTTGCTGGCGGATCGCGGACTGTCGCGGCTGCTGAAGGACGATTGGCCGCGGACGCTCGACGAGCTCGAAGCGCTGACGCGCGCGCGGCGAAGCGCGACGTGAGCCCCGTCGGCTTCGGCGCGTTCGATCCGAGCCGCGACTCGCTCGATGGGATGACGTCGCTTTTGCATCGAGCGTATCGCCCGCTCGCCGAGGCCGGGATGAACTACGTGGCTGCGACGCAACCCGCCGGCGTCACGCGCCGGCGGATCGAGCACGCGACGTGTTGCTGGGTGGCGCGCGCGGGGGAAGACGTCGTGGGAACGATTGCGTACTATCGCGAGCCGCCGGCCGAGATCGTTCCGGCTTGGTACGCGCGGGCCGATGTCGCGCACTTCGCGCAGTTCGCCGTCGAGCCGCGGCTGCAAGGAACGGGCATCGGCGCCGAATTACTGCGGCTGGCCGAGCGGCGCGCGACGGCCGACGGCAAGGCCGAGCTTGCGTGCGACACCGCGACGACTGCGACGGACCTGATCGCTTACTACGGGCGGCGCGGCTATCGTCCCGTCGCGGAGCACCGCTGGCCGCACGCGGTCTACTCGAGCGTCGTGCTCAGCAAGGACCTTCGTTAGCCGGGAACTTCGCGCACCCGGAACTTCGCTATCCGCTCGATCAGCTTGGCGGGCAGCGGCTCGTCCAGCGGAAAGCGGAGCGTGCTTTTCTCGGCGAGATAGGGTTCCAGCTCGTCTCCGAACTCGGCCACGACTCGCGAGTTGGCGGGATAGATCGAGCAGTAGCTCTTCCATGCGGCAACGTGCAAGATGGCGCGCCCGCCCAGCCGGTACGTGGGGATGCCGTACGAAATGACCTCCTCCGCGCGGGGCATCGCCTTGCGCACGATGCTGCGGACTCGCGCCAGCACGCGTCGCGCCTCGGCAGGCAGCGCCGCGACGTACTCGTCGACGGAGTCGAAGGTTCGCTTAGGCATGAACGGCGCAGCGCTCGCGCTCGGCCCGGATGTAATCGAGCAGTACGCGCCCGAACTCGCCCACGACCACGAGCGCCGACAGATCGATCGGCGTCAGCGTCATCTGCAACCGCAAGGCATCGCGGCCGCCGAGCATCCACGGGCCGACTCCGGCGAAGAAAAAGCCGCGCGACTCCAGCGCGTCGCAGAGCGCCGCTGTGCCCGAATCTTCGAGCGGCAGCGACGCGTAGATCGCGCCGAGGCGCCGCAGCGAGCGGAGATCTCCCGCCGCCTGACACGCGAGCTGGCACGTCTCGGCGCCGACGGCCTCGACGGCGATCGTTCCGAACGCGTCGCCGCACACGATGCCCGTATGGAAGTCGCCGCGCCCGCAGGGCGTGGCGGGCTCGCCCATCGCGACCGGCAGCCCCAGCTGATCGTAGATCGCAGCGATCATCGCGCGATGCCGTGCGGGCGGATAGATCGTTCGCCGCTCGCGCTCGCGCAGCGGCTTGACGTACAGCATGCAGCTTTGGCGCTGGGTGGTCGTCGACAGCTCCATGTGCCGCGCGACGAAGCCGCGCGGCGCCTCGCCGAGCGTGATACCGCACGCCTTCGCGCCAAAGCTCTCGCTCGAGAGCTGCGTGCGCGGGTGGTCCGTTACCGGCTCGGAGTAGTATCCCGCGAGTCCCAGCGCGATGGCTTCGGTTTCGGCGAAATCGCGCAGGCGATTGAGCAGATCGCGGCCGCGATGCGCCGGCGCCACCACGGCGCCGGCCGCGTCGGCCACCGGCTCGTCGCCCTCGCGCGCCAGCGCGTAGTGGCCGACCACCTCGCCGCCGGCCGCCACCGCAACGATCGACAAGTAGCTGCCGCTCTCGTTGAGTTCGATGAGGCGCGCGGGCTCGTAGACCGCCGGCAGGTCGTATGCGTAGCCGTACGTGAGATAGAACGCACGCGCGACGCCGGCCGCATCGTCCGGCCGAAACCGCCGCACCTCGTACTCTTGTTTGGGAGCCGGCGCAACGTCGTCTTCGGCAACCGGTTTGGGTCCGTCGCTTGCGCGCACGCTGCTGCGATGATTCACGATCAATCGCAGCTCGCTTCCCGCGGTGCCGTGCAAGTGCCAGTGGGCGCCATCGACCAGCGACGCGAGCTCGCTCCAGCCCGGATCGCGGCGCGCCAGCGCGTCGTCCATCGGCATGCCGCGCTCGAAGAGCGACAGCGTCAATCGAAGCGGCGTGCATCGCGCGACGACGCGAATCGGGCGCCCATCGTCGACGAGCGCGTCTCCCACGATCGTTTCGAAACCGCGGCGCGCCGCGGCGATCGCGCCCGCTCGGTGCTCGCCGTCGAGCTCGGCACGCTGCGCGGCGTCGGCGGCGAACGACTCGACCAGCGACGCGAACGCCGCCTCCGGCGCGACTCGCAGCTCGGTGGTAAACGTCAACCTACGGTCCCGGCTCGACGAGCGAGGTGTCCGTCGCCTCGGGCGCGACGAGCGGCGTGTCGTAGATGCCCGTCGGCTCCGAAATATTCTCAAATGCGACGGCGGCGTCGCGAACGACGCGCCGATGCGCAAGATAGAGCGTGGACGACGAGCTCTCGCGGCTGACGTACGGTGCGCCGTCGAGCACCATGAAATCCACGGTCCACGGCACGTCGACAAGGGGAGCCAGCGTAAAGTTTCCGGCCACGGTTGCCCGCCGCGGCAGGTAGTCGTCTCTGCCGATCCAGAGCTCGCGCAAGCGGTTGTCCTTAGGGTGCCGCAACGGCCGCAGCGCCAAGTGGTAGGTCGGCGTTCCGTCGAGGTACGGCGTGTCGATCAGCGCGACTTGATAATCGCGGGTTTGGGTCGCGACGACAGCGATCGTTCGCAGCGAGCTTGGCGCGTCCGATTCGTGCGGAGCCGCGCGGGCCGGATAGCGCATTCCGAAGGTGTACGTCGGCGCGAGCAGCGGCTCGCCCAGAAGATCTTGATAGGGCCCCGGATGCCCGACCGGCAGCCGGATGCCCGTGCACGCACCGAAACAGATGCCGATGTTGAAGCTGACGTTCACGCCGTGTGGAACGGGCGGCGGTTGCGCGAGCTGCTCGTCGCTGATCGGGAAAACGCGGATCGCTCCATCTTCAGGGTCGCAGCTGCCCCGGTAATGATCGACGACGGGCGTTTGCCCGTCGAGACCGGTGACCGCGATCGTGTAGCTCAGCCGGCGCGGATAATCGGCGCTCGTGACCGCCGAACGCGCGCGCTGCCACAGCGCATACGCGTCGGGTGCGGGAGGCGGCGTGTCTGCGGTCAAAGGCGGCTCCGCATGCCGAACTCACTTCGCTCGCTCGGGACTCGCCCCTGGGCCGCAGCCATCCTGATGGCGGGGGCGCTCGGTGCAATGCCCGCGACCGCCGGCGATCCCGGACACGTCGACGCCTACGTTACGCCGTATTACGATTCTTCTGGCCCGGCGATCCGAGTCGGAAAATACAGCGCGGGCTTGGCCTCGAAAGACCGCCGGGAGTTTGTCGCCACGATCGGGCGCATGAAGCAGCAGTGGAACGCGCTCAACTTCGTCGAGGTCTACGTCGCCGCGATCCGCCTCTACGACCTCGGGTATCGCAACGAAGCGACGTACTGGTTCTACTCGGCCCAATACCGCGGGCGGCTCTTCGCTCTCCTCGTCGATCAGAAAAAGATGGGCGGCATCGGCGCTGCGGGTTTCGAACTCTACCACGCCCAAGACGCCTTCTTCCAGCTCGTCGGGCCGAGCATCAACGGCTTCGCGTTCGGCAACATCGACCGGCTCGTGCCCGTCATCCGAAAAGTGCAATCGGAGAACCGGACGGTGCCGAACGTGGCGGCGATCTATCCCGGAGTGGCCTTGATCGGCAAAGGGCAATGGCCCGGCAAGAACGCCGGGCTCAATGCGGGCTTAGGCACTCTCGCCGAATCGCTGCCGCGTCAAAAGAACGCGATCGAGCAGCAGCGATCCGCGAACGGCACGGCGGCCCGCTACGCCCACGTCACCAGCGAACCGTTTCCCGGGGGGCTCTAGGGCCGCGCGTTCCATTCCCGCAGGCGGGGTCCGGGACGCCGCGAAAACGCCCGTATGACGCCGCGTTACATTATCACGCTTTCGTTGCTCGCGCTCGCCGGTTGCGCTGCGGGGCAGCAGGCATCGTTGCCATACATGCAGAGCCCGTCCGCGTTTCGCGCGCTCCATGCCACGGGCGCCGGGAAGATCACGCACGTCATCTACGTGGTGCAAGAGAACCGCAGCTTCGACAACCTGTTTCAGGGCTACCCGGGAGCCGACACGGTCTCGCAAGGCATGAGTTCGGGCGGCCAAACGATCACGTTGCAGCCCTCGTCGCTCTCCAGGGTCTACGTCATCGATCATTCGGCCTACGCGATGTTCGCCGCGTGCAACGGAACCGGCAGCCTGCCGGGCACGAACTGCAAGATGAACGGCTTCAACAATGAAGGCGCGTACGGCGGTCCCTCCAATCCCGAATACGTCTACGTGCCCCACGACGAGTCGAAGCCCTACTTCGACATGGCACACGAGTGGGTCGTCGGCGACCGGATGTTCCAGTCCCAGCTCGACGAGAGTTTCGTCGCGCATCAGTACGTGATCGCCGCGCAGGCCCAGGGCAGCGTCGATCTGCCATACTCGTCGCTCTGGGGCTGCAAGGGTGGACCCGGCGACCAGGTCGCGACGATCACGCAGAACCGCAACCCCGACGGGCAGCCGCAGCAGGCGTGCTTCGACTACACGACGCTGGGTGACGAGCTCGACACCGCCGGCCTGAGCTGGCGCTTCTACGCTCCACACTACGGCAACGACGCCGGCGGCAACGGCGGCACGTGGTCGGCCTACCAAGCCGTGCGCCACATCTTCTACGGTACGGATTGGCACAAAGACGTGATCTCGCCGAATTGGAAGTTCATCACCGACGTGCGCCGGGGAAGCCTCGCCAACTTCACGTGGATCACGCCGGAATGCGCGGAGTCCGATCATCTCGAGTGCGGCGGCGGCTACGGGCCATCGTGGGTGACCGCGATCGTCGACACCGTCGGCGCGAGTAAGTTCTGGGACTCGACGGCGATCTTCGTTCAGTGGGACGACTGGGGCGGGTTCTACGATCACGTGGCGCCGCCGTTCGAGGACTACGACGGCGTCGGCTTCCGCATCCCGCTGCTGGTCATCTCACCGTACGCCAAGAAAGACCACGTGTCGCACGTTCAGTACGAGACCGCGAGCGTCTTGCGATTCGCCGAGGATCTCTTCGGCCTGCCGCAGATGTCGGCCGCGGACGCGCGCGCCACGTCGCCGGCCGCCGACAGCTTCGACTTCACCCAGAAGCCGCGTGCGTTCAAAAAAATCAAGGCGCCGTACCCCGCGAAGTTCTTCATCGGCCACCGGTTCAGCACCGACTACTTCGCGCCCGACTACGAATGACGGCGCGGAGCTGACGAAACGACGATGCCGGACCATATGGAGGTCGAGCCGCACGGCCTGCACGAGCAGCTCGAACAGGCTCACGAAGAATCGCGCGACCGGCGGGTGTCGGAGTGGCTGCGCTACGTCGGGCTGTCCGCGGCGATCTTCGCGGTGGTCGCTGCCGTGTCGGCGCTGCGGTCCGGTTCGCTGATCAACGAAGCCACCATCGACCAGATCAAGGCCTCCGATACGTGGAACGAGTACCAATCGGCGCGCGAGAAGGAACACATCTACACGGTCGGATTGGACGCGCTGATCGATCGGGGCTCCAAGAACGCGCCGCGCATCGCGGCCTATCGTAGCCAGATCGCCAAGGAGGTCGCAAAGGAGAAGCCGCTCAGCGCCAAAGCCCGCAAGCTCGAGGAAGATTCCGCGCTCGAGGTGCACCGCCACCACGCGTTCGAATACGCCGTGGCTTTGCTGCAGGTCGCCATCGCGCTGGGCGCCGTGTCGGCCCTCTCGCGCTTCAAGCCCGCCTGGTACGTCAGCCTGGCGGCGGGTTTTGCGGGCATCGCGGTCTTCGTCTGGGGCTTCCTCATTTAGTAACCGTGTACTCCCGCATCGGCGTTTAGCGGTCCGGTACCTGTGGAATTCCTGAAGTATGTGCACCTCGGGCTTGCTGTGGAGGTTCGACGCGCCCGATGCCGCCGTGGCGTTGCGGCAGCGCACGCCCATGGTCGAGGCCTTGCAGCAACATAGCGGCTGGAAGGTGGACGAGTATGCCGCTAAGGTGACGTTCACGGAGCTCCTCGCCAACGTGCTGCGCCACGGGAAGAGCCCGGTTTCGGTATGGCTCTATTGCATGGGCGACGCCGTGAAGCTCCACGTTCTGGAGTGCGGCGAGGGATTTCAAACTGAGCCGTGCCTGCCGTGCCCCGAAAGCGAAGGCGGCCGCGGCCTCTACTTGGTGTCGAAGATGGCGAGCGACCTGACGATCGAAGGCGATCCCCGCGGGACGCACATCATCGCGACGCTGCCCCGAAAAAGCTAAGCAAGCTCGCTAGTGCGGCTGCGAGTTCGAGGTCGAAGTCGTATTCGACTTCTGCTCCGTACCGTTTGCCGGCTGCGTCACCGTGGTCGTGCTGTTCGTTGTGGACGTCATGTTCCACGGGTGCCAATAGAACAAGACGAACAGAACCGCCGCCACGACGATGGCGATGCCGACGACCCACGCGACAGGTCCGGCGGAACTCTCCTTAACGACTACCGTGTCTTGATCGTGCATCTGATGAACCTCCATTGGCTGACTTCTACCCAGAAATCGGAGGTTCGTTAAACTCGGCAACCAAGTTTCGGTTGCTCCATACCGGGGCAGACTCGAAACCGCACGTGATCAAAGCGGTTCTCCTCGACATCGACGGGACGCTCGTCATCAGCAACGACGCTCACGCCGAGGCGTGGGCAAAGGCGCTGCAAAGCTTTGGATTCCAGGTACCCGCCGCACGAATACGCCGCTGGGTCGGAATGGGAGGCGACAAGATCCTTCCGCGCGTCGATCCTACGCTCGACGACGAGCACGATCCCGGAGCGTCGATCGTGAAACTCCGGCAACGAATCTTTCTCGACGAATACGTTCGTGGGCTCCGACCGGCGCCGGGCGCGGTCGACTTACTGGAACATCTGCGCGCGCGCAAGCTCTTACGAGTCGCGGCCACGTCGGCGAACAAGCGCGAGTTCGATGCCATCGTCTCGGCGGCCGGGATCGCTGCGTTCATCGATCTGACGACGACCTCCGACGACGCCGACCGCTCGAAACCCGACGCCGACATCGTCTGCAGCGCGCTGTCGAAGGCCGGCGCTGCGCCCGCCGAAGCGATCTATCTCGGCGACACGCCCTATGACATAGCTGCGGCGCACAAGGCCGGCGTCGACATCATCGCGCTGCGGTGCGGCGGGTGGACCTCGGCCGAACTTTCGGGCGCGGACGCGGTCTACGACACGCCGGCGGAGCTTCTCGAGCGGCTCGACGAATCGCCGATCGGCAACCCGTAGCGCCTGGAGGGCTGACGGCCCTATTGAACAACTAGGCTTGATGCGACGCGCGCTCGAGGTCACCGCGCTCGTAGCCGCGCTCGTGGTGCCGGCGCGGGCGTCGGCCGACGAACTGCCCGCTGCCATTCGCAGCGCGTATCAAATTGGAACTCGAAACGTCGCGTTGCAGACGGATCCGGCTCGCATCCCGCTGCGCGGCTCCGACTGGTACGGCAACGCGGCCTGCCCCTATTTTCGCGCGATCGTCAACGGCCACGGCCCGTTCACGTTTCTGCTCGACACCGGCGCTAGCTATACGTTCGTTAGCGAGAAGCTGGTCGAGGCTGCACACCTCACCATCGTGAGCCACGTGCCCGGCCACCACGTTATCGTTGAGATCAAAGATCTGCGGCTCGGCCCGGTCGTCATCCGCAACGATTTTGCAGTCGTCGAAGATGGGCTCGAAGAGGACGCGATCTTCGGCTTCAATTCGTTCGGCAGCGACTACCTGACGCTCGACATGCGCGATCGCGTGTTACTGGTCGGCACGAAACCGATCCGCCTCTCCCCGCGAGCGCAGTGGATGCCGTACGTGCTGCGCCACCGCGTTCCCGTGATCGGCCTTGCGCTGGATTCGACGCCGTTACCCACACTGATCGACACCGGCGACGACGCATATGCCTGGGAGGCTACGTCGGCCGAGCTGCGGGGGCTGCTGTTCGATCGGACGCCGCTCCCCTCGACGAAAGTGTATAACCCCGTGACCGGCTTTACGCGCACGATGATGACGTCGGTAGACGGCGTCTTGCGCCTCGGCGCCTTTTCGAGCCCTCGCCCGGCGGTCGCCATCAACGAAGCACTGCCGCTGGCCGACATCGGGATCGACGTCGTCAAGCAGTTCGTCGTCGAGTTCGATCGCGTAAAGCATCGCGTCGGCTTCGATCCGTTGTTCGCCGGGACGGAGTTCGCGGTTCCCGGAGAGTTCACGCTGGGCTTTTACATGTCGTATCGCAAGCCGGGGCGGCATGTCACCGACGTCTTGCCCGGAATGGCGCCGGCGCGGGCGGGAATGAAGGACGGCGACGTGATCGTTCGGCTCAACAGCCGCCCCGCGCAAGGCGTCACGCACGCGCAATGGCGAGAGCTCGTACGCAGAGGAGGCGAGGTGCACGTCGAGTGGAAGAGCGGCTCGACCGTGCGATCCGACGTCTTTCGCGTCGTCGAGCTCAAATAAAGCGGCACGATGCAGTCGACGTTGAGGTCCGACGGCACGCTCTGGACGGTGGTGGGCGTCGCGTTGCTCGCTCTGGGACTGCTGGTGCGCGTGGCCCTCTACTTTCCGCTCGCGATGTTCCAAATCGATTCCGACGCGGTGCTCGCCGGTTTGTGCGCGTTTCGCATTGCTGCCGGACACGTTCCGGCCTTCTTCCCCGGCGGCACGCGCCTGAGCGCGGCGAGCTGCTACGTTGCTGCGGGCTATTTCCATCTGCTCGGACCCGGCAGGGTTGGGCTGGCGCTCACGGGGCTGACCTGGGCGACACTCTACCTGATATTTTCGCTGCTGTTCTTACGGGCGACGCTCGGCCCCAAGATGGCGTGTCTGGCATTTATCTTCGCGGCGTTTCCCTCGGAGCAGTTCATGACCGTCACGTACGCCCCGTGGGGATATGGCGAGATCATGGCCTCGTGCGCCGCGACGCTGTGGCTGGCGTCGCGGTGGCGTTCGGACGGCGCGCTTTGGCACCGGCTGTGCTTCGGCTTCAGCGTTGGAATCGGGATCTGGTTCTCGCTGCAGACGCTGATGATCGCCGTACCGGCCGTCGTTTGGATCGCATCGAAGCGGCGAGCCCACGTGGCCGGCGAAGCGCTGCCGGCGTTTGTCGCGGCGGTTGTGGGCGCCGCACCGTTTTGGCTGAGCAACCTCGCCAACAACTTCGCCTCGTTGAACGCGAACTGGGCCTCCCGCCCGGCGCCGGGCATTGCCCAGGTCTTCGACAACCTGCGCTGGTTGCTGACGTACATGCTGCCGAAGCTGCTATTTCGCTCGTCGGGATGGTGGTCGGAAACGACGGTGCTCATGGTGGCCTACGCGATCATCGCCGTCGGGTTCATTTTCGCGCTTCGACGCAACGGCAGCGCGGCCGAGCGCAACGATGCCACGCGCGATCTCGCGGTTTTGCTCTCGCTCGTCTTCGCCAGTTGCGTTCTATTCTTCAGTCTTTCGAACGCGGGGTCGCTGCGCGGATGGACCGTCCGCTACATCGCCCCGCTCTACATCGTCGTGCCGCTCTTTTGCGCGATCGGGCTCAAGGAGCTCTGGCGCCGAACGAAGTTGGCCTCGGTGGTCGTTGTGTTCGCGTTGCTGATCCCGAACCTGCTGCTGTACGGGCTGCCGGGCAGTCCGCAGCGCGCTGGCCTAACGGTCGAACTCTCGAACGACGAACGGATACGCGGAGTTCTGAGCGAGCACCACGTGCAGCTGGTGTATGGCGACTATTTTTGGGTGTACCATCTGAACTTCGACACGCGGGAACGGGTCGCCGCGGTCCCGTCGGTGCCGGTGTTCGACTATTTCGAATATGGCAACCGCTTTGGAACGTCTCCGGTCCGCTGGGCCCTGCTCGGCGGCCTCGACGAGGTGCGTCGACTCGCGAAGGCGCAGGGGGCCAGCGGAGAGCTCGTGCCCGACGGCGACCTGTGGCTCCTTATCTCCAAGCGAGCGGCGCCGAACGCCGCCGCTCTGCTGCATGGATTATGGTTGCATTCATAGCGGCTCGAGTCCACGCGCTGAGTCCTGAGGCGCGTTGACAGGGCTGACGGTTCCTTTGAGCAACTACGCCTGATGCGGGGGCGATGCAGTCGAGGTTGAGGTCCGACGGCACGGTCTGGACCATGATCGCCATTGCACTGCTCGCCGTAGGACTTCTAGCGCGGGCGGCGCTCTATTTTCCGCTCGCGATGTTCCAACTCGATTCGGACGCCGTGATCGCGGGACTGTGCGGCTTCCGCGTGATGAACGATCACTTCCCAATCTTTCTTCCCGGCGGGATTCGCGTCGGCGCCGCCAGCTGTTACGTGGCCGCCACGTATTTCCATCTTCTTGGCCCGAGCCGGTTGGCACTAGCGCTAACCGGCCTGTCGTGGGGCGCGCTCTACCTGGTCTTTTCGCTTCTCTTTATTCGACGCACTATCGGGGCGCGGCTGGCGCCGATCGCTTATTTGTTTGCGGTAGTGCCCTCCGAACAGTTTATGACCGTCACTTACGCCCCGTGGGGATATGGCGAGATCATGGCTTCGTGTGCCGCGACGCTCTGGCTCGCCGCCGAGTGGCGTGCACGACCGGCGCTTTGGACGCGCATCTGTTTCGGTCTAAGCGTCGGCATCGGAGTCTGGTTCTCGCTACAAACCCTTATGATTGCCATCCCGGCAGGCATCTGGGTCGCACTCAGACGTCGCCCAACGTTTGTTGGCGAAGCGAGCGTCGCTATCCCATTCATCGCCGTCGGTGCGGTCCCGTTTCTTTTGGGGAACATCGCGACTGGCTTCCCTTCGCTCACGCAGAATCCATATTCCCAAGCAGTTTCTAGCCTATCTCAGGCCTTTGCGAATCTCCTTTGGTTCTTTACAGACCTCTTGCCGAAGCTGCTATTTCGATTCCCGGCTAGTCCTGATTGGATCGTTCTTGTAGCCGCATTTGCAATCGTCTTCGTTGGATTTATAACGGCAGAGAAACGAAATCGCGTAACGCAGTTGCTGACCTTGGTATTTCTCGCCTGTGCTGTGATCTTTAGTCTTGCCGCGGCGGGTTCGATCAGGGGATGGACCGTTCGCTATATCGCACCTTTGTATGTCGTGGCGCCGCTATTCTACGGTATCGGCGTAGCCGGCCTCTGGCGCTTGAACAGGACTCTCGCGGTTTCGGTGATCGCGGCTGTATTGATACCCAATGTGGTAGCCTATCCGCTGCCGGGTAGCCCACTTCGGGCTCAGTTGACTAGGGAACTTGCAGAAGAGCACGGATTACGCGAAGTCCTTGCGAAACACAACATTCGTCTTGTGTTCGGGGCCTATGTTTGGGTTTATCACTTAAACTTTGACACCGGAGAGCGTATCGCCGGGGTGCCGGGCAGGAAGGCCTACGACTACTATCAATATGGAGGACGGCTGGGTCGAGCACCGGTTCGGTGGGCTCTGCTGGGCGGCCTTGATGAAGTACGCCGGCACGCCCGAGCGCAGGGCGTTGATGGCGAGCTAACGCGCCAGGGCGACTTGTGGCTGTTCGTCGCGAATAAACCCGCACCTAACGCTGCTGCCCTTATCCACGGGCTGCGTACAGACACCAAGTAGGCCTCGGTAACGCGGGTTCGCGACACCCTTGCCAAACGTGGGTAATAACTCGGCATGTCACGAGACGCTCAGATTGAGAGGATCGTCGCGCACGTCCATAAGCGTGTTCCGGAGGCGCGGTTGGAAGCAACCGAAGAACGGCTGCCTCGCTGGAAACTCGCGAACAGATCGGCGTGGCTCGAATACGACCCCGCCGGCAAACTCTTGATCAGCGGCACCAAAGGCGGGGGACCGACCGTCACACGCAAGCATCGACGGGATCGCGGCGCGTCCGACGCGGCAGCGACGGTCGAGGAACTGTTGGTCGAACCCATCGAGCCGGTTGAGGGCGGTTGACTCACAAACCCCGTCGTGCTATCGTTCCGTCCATGTTCCTCGGCCTGTTCGGCGCTATGGTCTCGATGAACCGCATGTGGATGCATGCGGAAGGGACGTCTTGATGCGCGCCGACTAACACCGTCGAACTGCCGTTTCAAGCGCCCCTCACCGAGGGGCGCTTCTTTTTTTAGCTTTCCCGTCTCAAAAGGAGGCTACGATTCCATGCAAACGCGATCGCGCACCGAGTTAGGTTTCGCCACGCGAGCCGTCTGGAGCGGACAAGAGCCTTGTTCGGCCACCGGCGCCACGGTTGTCCCGATTTATCAAAGCGTGACCTACACGCTGCCGGAGGTCGGCGTCACCAAGGGTTTCGACTACTCTCGCACGAGCAATCCGACGCGCGCCGCCGCGGAGCGGCAGCTCGCCGCGCTCGAGGATGGCGCCGTCGCGTGCGCGTTTGGCTCGGGCATGGCCGCGGTTGCCGCGGCGACGTCCATCCTCCGCACCGGCGACCACGTATTGGCGACGCGCGACATCTACGGCGGAACCCATCGGCTCCTAAGCCAAGTGCTCTCTCGCTATCAGATCGACGTGACGTTCGTGGATACCACCGACCCGGCCGCGACGTGGAGTGCGGTCCGGCCGAACACGCGGCTGCTATGGCTCGAGACCCCCAGCAACCCGACGCTGAAGCTCTGCGACATCGCGACGCTCGCGCGAACCCGGCCGCCGGAGGTGCTGATCGCCGTCGACAACACCTTCGCGTCGCCGTTTCTGCAACGGCCGCTTACGCTCGGGGCGGACATCGTCGTCCACTCGACGACGAAATACATCGGCGGCCACAGCGACGCGCTGGGAGGCGCGGTCGTCACCGCCGATCGGAGCGTGGGAGAATGGATAGCGTACTATCAAAATTGCGTCGGGGCCGTCCCCGGCCCGTGGGACGCCTATCTTACGCTGCGCGGGGCCAAGACGCTGGCGCTCAGGATGGAGGCGCACTGTCGCAATGCACGGGCAATCGCCGAGCTTCTGTCGGCGAGGGACGACGTCGAGGAAGTCTACTACCCCGGCTTAGCCGCACATCCGCAGCACGCGTTGGCCAAGCGGCAGATGCTCGACTTCGGCGGGATCGTGTCGTTCAAGCCCGGCGGCGGTGTCGCCCGCGCGCGAGCGATCGCGGCTTCGACGTCGATTTTTAGCTTAGCGGTATCGCTCGGCGGCGTCGAATCCCTGATTTGCGCGCCGGCGAAGATGACCCACGGCTCCTTGACGCCCGACGAACGCAGGTCGCTCGGCATTTCCGACGATCTCTTGCGGCTCTCGGTCGGCATCGAAGACCTCGACGACTTAATAGCCGACTTGGAGCATGCGCTGAATGTGACATGAGGCCTCTCCTGGCCCGATAGCGAAGTGAGTTTATCGAAGGCAGGGTATTATGGTGAAAGACGAAGAGATCAACGACTTTATCGGCGAGCGCGTAAAGGTCACGCTGCAGAACGGGCGCGTGCGGGAAGGCGTCCTCAAGCACAGCGACAACGAGGCCCGCATTCTCGTTCGGGGGTTCGGCTACGACGTCGCTCGGAAAGCCATCTCGAAGATCGAGCGATTACCCTAGGGTGCCCGGCACCCGAGCCGCCGGTCCAAGCGTCGCTTGCGGCCGGGCGGGATTTGTGAGAGAATCCAACCAGCCCCCTCAAGCGCGATCTTTCGAGCGGTCGATAATATTGCGCCACTGAAAGATCGAGAGAAGCCAACCATCGCTGTTCGCAATAGAAGAGCCCGAAGCCGAGCGCGCGTTGCCAAAGTGGGTGCTCCGCAAAATGTTAAGGAAGCGCCGCTTGAAGTAATAGGACGCATCAAGCAAGTTTTTCCGAGCGCGACGTTCTCCGTCGAGCTCGACAACGGCCGCCTCGTCCTGGGGCACATTGCTGGACGCTTGCGCCGCCATCGCATCCGAATTCTGCCCGGCGATCGCGTGGATTTGGAACTTTCACCCTACGACTTATCGAAGGGCCGCATCGTGTATCGCTATCGCGCCGGCGAAGAGCGGCGACCATCGCCGCGATCCGAGCAATCAACTTAGCAAATTTATCGGGAGACCCATAATAGTATGTATACCGACCAGACGTTGAGCTGCCTCGACTGCAGCCGCGCGTTCGTATTTACGGTGAGCGAGCAGGAGTTTTTCGCCGCCCGAGGCTTCACAAACAAGCCGGGACGATGCGGCGACTGCCGTGCCGCTCGCAAGGCGGCCAATGGTGGCCAAGGAGCATCATCATCTTCAGCCCGCAGCACGCGAGAGCTGTTTAACGCAACGTGCAGTCAGTGCGGCGGCGTCGCACAGGTTCCGTTTCAGCCGCGCACGGGCAGGCCTGTCTATTGCCGCGACTGCTTCTCGTCGCAGCAATCGTTCCGCTAAGGCCCGTTAAAAAGGAAGCTGTCGCTGCGAAAGCTTGAAATCGCCGGTTTCGCAGATTTCGGTGATCTGCTGCTCGCTCAGGCGCTGAAACGTTTTCTTTCCGTACTCAAACGACTCGCCGGCTCGAGCCTCGTCATAGCGCGCTTGCGCGCCGAAGTTCAGCGGGGGTCGCGGTTGCAGCGACTGTCTCTTGAAGTCGACGCGGTAGGCTTGATCTTTTCCAAATAACACGACCTCGCCGCGGCTGTTGCTATAGCCCCCGTAGACGGGCTCCGAGTGCACCGGATAACTTGGCCCTTTGCCCGCGATTCGTATGACGAGTGTGGCGATAGGAGAAATAACGCTGGGCACCCGGCTACCGCGACGCCAATATCATGACAAAGGTTACACTTAGGTCCGACGATTGAAAGGACCTTTAAATTGGGAATCGGCCCGTCCTGGTGCCGGCGGCGTCGCCGCCGGAGAGCTTTGGGGGCGGCGAAGCGTGGGACGAAAATGTGTGGGCAACTGTAGATAAAGTGAATCTGGTCCGTCGCATTGGCTAGTGGTACACTTTCGCTATGAACCCTGATCGCGCGACGGTGCGAGCATTGCCCCTGGCCGCGATGGCATTGCTCCTGCTGATCGTCGTTGCGGTCTTTCAATCTTTCCTTCGCTATGAATACGTTAGCGGCCACGGCACCAAATGGCGGATCGATCGCGTTACCGGGCAAGTCTGCCAAATGCGCGGCGATCGTGCGGCATGCGACCGGCTTCGCCATCGGCCGAGCGGCACAACGACCGCCTCGCTGTCGCCCTAGCAATCGCATTTCGATTTACGGGGCGCGCCAAAAATTTGGTGGAGCTGTCGGGGTACTGCCCCCCGAGTCCAAGAGGCCTAACCGGCGCGTTCTCCAGGCTCAGCTTCGAATTTGTCTTGATCGAACGGACGCCTCGAAGCGTGGCTTACCGTTCGCTGCAGATCCTTTATCTCGCACGAGCGTCGAATCACGCGCGCGTGCCAGCCCGAGTTTGTGACCGGAGTGCAGAGTGGTTCGGGCCGACTCTCTGCGTCCGGTGACTAGCCTAGATTAGGCAGCCAGTGCGTATTCGTTGTTGGCAGATATTGCCGTTGCGATCGTTTTAGGAGGGCTCGCAACTCCGCCTGCTGACGCCGACCACGGATCCTCTTGTCGAACCTATTTCAGCCCCGCGTTCCGACGAGTATAACACGGGCGCGCAAGGGCGGGGTTTCGGCGTCGGCCGCCTGCGACTCCGTCGCGGAGGCGGCCGGTGCCTAGCGTAAGGGCCTTGCGCCGCTACCGGGCGGCTTCGGCCTTACTTCCCTGCTGCATGAGCGTCGAGACGATCATCATGATGATCGCGCCGTAGAGGTTGGCGAGCCAGGGGTTGATCTCGCCGGTGTTGTGGAAGTTCGGCGCGATCCACACCGTGATCGCGAAGAGTATGTAGTTGATCACGATCGCAGAAGAGGCCGTGAGTGATCCATCGTGATTGGGAACGAGATCAAGCGAAGGATCGGGCCGATCAGCATGTTGACGAAACCGAAGACGATCGCGGCGCCACGATGGCCGTCCAAACGCCGACGTCGTGGTTGAAGCCCGGAACGTACTTGGCGATGAGATAGAGCACCAATGGCGTTGACGAGGAATCGCAGCAATAAGCTCAAGATCGTTAACCTCCTTCCAGGTCCTGCTTTACCTTTGCGGCCAAAGCAGGCGTCATCCCTTTGACGGCTGCGATTTCGTCGAGGCCGGCGCGCCGATTCCGGCCGCCGACCCGAACGCCGTTAGCAGCCGTTTCTTGCGCACCGGCCCGACGCCGGCGAGCGCGTCGAGCGCCGACTGAGTCATCGATCTTCGCGCGCCGCTGGCGATGGTAGGTCACCGCGAAGCGATGCGCCTCGTCGCGAATTCGCTGCACCAGGTGCAGCGCCGGCGAGTTGGGCGGCAGCACGATCGGGTCGGACTGCTGCGGCAGGTAGAGCCACTCGTGTTCCTTCGCCAGTCCGGCCACCGACGAGGCCGGTCATGTCGAGTTCTTCCAGCACCTCGACGACCGCGCCGAGCTGTCCCTTGCCGCCGTCGATCAGCAGCAGGTCGGGCTTCTTGTTGAACTTCTCTTTCTTCGCCAGTTCGCGCTCCATCGGCGTCTCGGTGCGGTCGGTCTCGCGGCGCAGATAGCGCAGCCGCCGGCGCAGCGTCTCCTGCATCATCGCGAAGTCGTTGGGGCCGCGGTCGTACTGGATCTTGAACTTGCGGTACTCGCTCTTCTTCGCCCGCCCTTCGACGAACACGACCATCGAGGCGACGGGATTCGTGCCCTGGATGTTCGAGATGTCGTAACACTCGATGCGATGCGGCGGCTCGGGCAGCTCCAGCGCGTCGGCGAGATCGGTCAGCGAACGCGCCTGCGCCGTCTCCTGCACCTCCTGATGCGCCAAGAACGCCTTGAGGTTCTGCTCGGCGTTCTTTGCTACCAGCCGCATGTACTCGGCGCGCGCGCCGCGCTGCGGCTGGAGGATGCGCACGCGCTGGCCCTTGATCGCCGAGAGCCACGACTCGATCGTCGCGCGCTCGTCGGGCAGCGCGGCGACCAGCATCTCCTTGGGAACGCGCCGCAGCCGACGGCCGCGTCGGCGCGCGCTTCTCCGGCACCGGAGCCTGATTGTCGCGCGCGACGCGCGCCGTGGAATAGGCCGCGTCCTCCGGCGCGCGCGGCCGTGCGCGCCGTGTAGAACTGCTTGAGGAACTCGCCCATCAGCTCGCCGTCGGACTGCTCGTAGACGCCGTCGAGAATGAAGTGCTCCTGGCCGATCAGCTTGCCGCCGCGCACGAGGAAGACTTGCATGCAGGCCTGCCCCTGCGCGCGGGCGATCGCGATGAGATCCATGTCGAGACGCGACTTCCACACGACTTTCTGGTTCTCGGTCACGCGCCGCACCTGCAACGATGCGATCGCGCAGGCGCGCGGCCGTCTTCGAAGTTCAGGTGCTCCGCCGCCTCGCGCCATCTCGTGCTGCAGGCGCGCGAGCAGCGACTCCTGTTTGCCTTCGAGGAAGAGCACGACCTCGTCGATCGTGCGATCGTAGTCTTCTTCCGTCTGATAGCCGACGCACGGCGCGAGACAGCGTTTGATATGATACTGCAGGCACGGCCGCTTGCGCCGCCCGTCGATCGGTTCGCGGCAGGTGCGCAGCGGAAAGACCATGCGCACCAGGTCGATCAGCTCGCGCAGTCCGTGCGCGTTGGTGTAGGGCCCGAAGTAGCGAGCCCCGTCGTTGCGGACGAAGCGGGTAAACACGACGCGCGGAAACGGCTCGTTGGTGACCTTGAGATACGGATAGCGCTTGTCGTCGCGCAGCCGCACGTTGAACGGCGGCTGGTGGCGCTTGATCAGATTGGCCTCGAGGATCAGCGCTTCGACTTCGTTCGTCACGACGATCGTGCGGACGTCGGCGACCTTCTCGACCATCGCCGTCGTGCGCGGATGATGCACGGCGCTTTCCTGAAAGTACGACCGCACGCGGTTGCGCAGCGAGACCGCCTTGCCGATGTAGAGAATCTCGCCGTCGCGCCCGATCATCAGATAGACGCCCGGTGCGTCGGGGATCTGCGCGAGCGCTGGGGCGGGGTTCACCCCGCTTCGGTGGGCACTGCGATCGCCGGCGCCGCGCGCGCACGATGAGACCGCGATCGACGGCCACGACGGCCACGGCCAGCGCCGACGTAGCCGCCGCGCTGCAGCAGCGGCAGCACCGCGTCGAGGTGGTCGCCGAGCGCGTCGCCGAGCAAGATCAGGAACGTGCAGAAGATCAGCGAGCCGAGGAACGTCCAGAGGTAGAACAGCGCGAGGTTCATCTCGGCGATGCCGGCCGGAATCG
Organism: Vulcanimicrobiota bacterium; assembly: GCA_963711625.1. Lineage (GTDB taxonomy): Bacteria > Vulcanimicrobiota > Vulcanimicrobiia > Vulcanimicrobiales > Vulcanimicrobiaceae > Cybelea. The sequence goes on along the minus strand of OY970207.1, from coordinate 1,688,586 downwards.
CCGCGATCCCGCGAAGCACCGGCAGAAAACGGCAGACGAAGATCGCGAACGTTCCCCAGCGCTCGAAGAAACCGTGCATGCGCGTCAGACGCGTCGTGCGTGAAATGGACGTACTTGCCGTAGCGTTCCACGAACGGCACGCCGCCGTAGCGTCCGATCGCGTAGCCGATCGTACCGCCGCCCAGCTCGCCGGCCAGCGGCACCGCGATCGTCAGCCACAGGTTGCTCAGGTGGCCGGTCGCGGTCAGGGCGCCGGCCAACGGGCAGGACGATCTCGGTGCCGATCGGCGCGCCGATGTTCCCCAGCGCCAAGCGCGACGAAGAGGCCGAAGTAGCCGTAGTGATCGATCAGCGCGACGATGGCGTGCTGAAGCTGCTCCACGAAGGCTGCGTTACTCCACCGGCGAGGCGGTGTTTCGAGCTGCCGGCGCGCCGCAGGATCTCGGCGGCAGAGCTGCCGCCCTCGGAGCGCAGCGCCTCGAAGAGGTCGAACGGGCCGATCTCGCGCTCGCCGGCGCGTTCTTCGGCGAGCGCGATGATGCGGCGAACGCGCGGCGTGACCAGGATGCCTTCCCACAGGCGGTCGTCGCCGGTGCCGAGCGCTCGGCGGACTTCGGCGTGGACCTCGCGCACGTCGATACCGTCGGCGTCGAGCGCGCGCAGCGTCGCACGGGTCGCGCTCCTCGAGCAAGGCGACCAGCAAGTGTTCGGCACCGACGTAGTAGTGGCTGTGGTTCCGGCACTCTTGCTCGGCGACGCGAAGCACGCGCCGCGCAGCCGGGTTAAATTTGGAGAACAAGCGGCTCCTTCGGCTTCGCAGCAGGACAGGGGGGAGAGATTTCGGGGCGACACGATTTGAACGTGCGACCTCTTCGTCCCGAACGAAGCGCTCTACCAAGCTGAGCCACGCCCCGAGAAACCCGATAGCTTTCACGCACCCGTGCCTCCTTCCTTGTGCGGACCTGCAGGGCCGAGCTGCCAGCCAGGGTAAAGCCGGGCAATCTGCTAAGAGATAGCGTCGCTTCATGAGATACCTGATCGTCGGGTGCGGTCGCGTCGGTTCCGCACTCGCGAAATTGCTCGATTCCGACGGACACGAAGTCATCGTCGTCGACGAGAACGCCGCCGCATTCAAACGTCTCGGCCAGAAATTCAAAGGCCACGAGGTCGTCGGCACGGGCATCGACTACGACGTGCTCAAGCGCGCCGGCGCGGCGACCGCCGACGGCTTCGTCGCCGTCACCAACGGCGACAACCGCAACATCATGGCCGCGCTGATCGCGCAGCGCATGTTCAAGATCAAGCGGATCGTCGCGCGCATCTACGATCCGCCGCGCGGACAGATGTATCGCGAGCTCGGCGTGCAGACCGTCTGCCCGACGACCGTCGGCGCGAAGATGATCCGCGACGTGCTGATCGAGGCGCCGTGGGATCGCTGCAGACCGTTCGACCTCGGGCAAGCTCACGTCGCTCGCCGCCGTCGTCGGCGCCGGCCGACGCCGGAAAGCGCGTCGACGAGATCGAGGAGCCGGGACGCATGCGGATCGCGGCGGTCCGGCGCGGCAGCGAGCGACGTGATGGTCGCCTCGAGCGATCTGCGTGCTCGAAGACGGCGACGAGCTCAACGCCGTCGTCGCGCCCGACGCGATCAGCGAGTTCGCGCAGCGCTTCCCGCATCGCGGCGCCGCGGCCGAAGGTATCGGCGTAGCGCGATGTTCATCCTCATCGTCGGCGGCGGCAAGGTCGGCATCGTATCTGACGCGCGCGCTGCTCAATCAAGGCCACGAAGTCGTCGTCATCGAGAAAGACGAGCGCAAAGCGAAGATGCTCGAGCGCCTGATCGATCGGCAGGTCACGGTCGTCGGCGACGGCTGCGATCCGCTCGTGCTCGGAGGCGCGCCGGCGTCGCGCGCGCCGACGTCGTGGTCGCCGACACCGGGCGACGACGAAGACAACCTCGTCGTCGTTCTGCTCGCGAAACGGAAATCGAAGGCACGCTGCATCGCGCGCGTCAACAATCCGGCGAACAAGCTGATCTTCAACTCGCTCGACACCGACGATCCCGTGATCGTCATCTCCTCGACCGAGCTGATCCTCGACGTGCTCAACGAGCACGTCAATGCATCGAAGTATCGCTCGATGCTCGAGACGATGCACCTCTTCGGCAAGGGCGACATGCAGCTGGTGAAGGTGGCGATTCCCGAGCGGTCGCCGGTCGACGGCAAACGCCTCGCCGAGATCGGATTTTCCGCACAACTCGGTCGTCGTCGCGGTCGACCGGCCCGACAGCGACCTCGAGATTCCGACCGGCGACACGACGCTGCGCGCCGGCGACTCGATGATCGTCATCGTGAAGAACGGCGCGGCCGAACGGATTCGCGCGATCATCGGCGCCGAACGCGCCTAGCGAACCTAAATATACCCCTTGCGCAGCGCGACGACGGCGGCTTGCGTGCGGTCGGCGGCCGACAGCTTCTCCAGAATATCGCGGATGTGGCCCTTCGACGGTTCCCAGGCCGATGTGCAGGCGCTCGGCGATCTCCGCGTTTGCGCGGCCGTCGGCGATCAACCGCAGGATCTCGGTCTCGCGCGGCGTGAGCGGCGACGACGCGCAGCGTCGTTCGACTCGCGTCGTCGAGAAGCGCGCCAGCACGACATGCGCGATGCTGCGGATCGAAGTAGGCGCCGCCCTCGCTCGCGATGCGCACCGCGTCGACGATGCGCTCGGGCTCCGAGCTCTTCAGGCAGTACGCGTCGGCGCCGGCGGCGAGCGCCGCGAGCACTTCGTCTTCGAGGTCGATCATCGTCACGATCACGACGTGCGTCTGCGGCAGCTCGGCGCGCACCCGCTGGGTCAGCGCCACGCCGTCGATGCCCGGCAGGCCGATGTCGATGACCGCGACGTCGGGCCGCTCGCGCGCGATCGTCGTCCAGCCGGCCGAGCCGTCCGCGGCCTCGGCCGACGACGTCGAACGCTGCCTCGAGCGTGGTCCGCAGGCCGGCGCGCGTCAGCGCGTGATCCTCGACGATGACGACCCGCGGACGCCGCGCGTCGTTCGTCGTCACTGCGCCGCCGGGCAGCGTCATCGTGAACGTGCTTCCGCGCGGTTCGCGCGGCGCGTACGTCACGCTTCCGCCGTGCTTTTCGGCGATCCGCCGCACGATATAGAGTCCCAGTCCGGTTCCCGCCCCCGGCCGACGCCGCCGAACCGCTGAAACAGCGACGCGCGCTGCGGCTCGGGCACGCCGTAACCGTCGTCCTCGACGACCAATCGCAACGTCGACGCCGTCCGCGCGACGTTCCGCGCACGGTGACGTGGCCGCCGCGCGGGCGTCGCCTGCGATCGCATTGGCCAGCAGGTTCGCGATGGCGCGCCGAATCTCGTGCGGGTCGCCGAACATCCGCGACGGCTGCCGCGGATATCGATGCGCATCGTCGACGCCCTTCGACCTCGCGCGACGGCTGCAAGCTCGTCGACGACTGCCGGTCAGCAGCTCGCCGCAGTCGACCGGCTCGCGGAACGTCGACGCCTCGCCGGCTTCGTAGCGCGCCACGAGCAGCAGCGTCTCGACGATGCGCCGCTCGTCCTCGTTGGCGGCGAGCGCCGTGCGTGAGAATCTCGCGATAGCGCTCGGGAAGCTCGCCGTAGGCCCCCGCCAGCGCCTGCGTCATCGTTACGTGCGCCGCCGCGAGCGGCGTTCGCAGATCGTGCGCCAGCGCGTAGACGATGTCGCGAATCACGTCGCTGCGATCGCCAGCTCGTCCTTCTGACGCGCGATCTCGTCGTTACGTTCGCCCAGCTGGGCGAACAGACGCGCCTGCTCGAGTGCCATCGTCGCCTGCTCGGCGAACGCTCGCATGCGTCGCGAGCGCATCGTGCACGAACGGCATCGCCGGGGTCGACACAGTCGCGATCAAAACGTCGCTCGCCGGCCGTCTCGCCCGGTGCGATCGGCGTGACCAATGCTTCGGCGGCGCCGAGCGCATCGAGCGTCATTCGGCCGAGCAGCGTCGCTCGACGTAACGCGAAACACGCCGGCCGCCTCTCGAGCGCGCGCGGCGAGCGAGGCGATCTCCATCGACAGCAGCGGCGCCGCGGCGACACCGACATCGTCGGCGCCGTCGCGAGCGTACGCATCGACGAGCGGCGGCAGAACGGTGCGTCGCGCACCACGAGCAGTCGCGTTCGAGGCGCCGAGCAGTTCGACCGACTCCCGCGTGATCGCGCGCTGAACGAGTTCGACGTTGAGCGTCTCGCGCACGCGTCCGGTCGCCTCGCGCAGCGCCTTCTCGATCTCGATCTGCCGCATCCGTCCGGCCGACACGCCGGCCTCGCGCGCATACTCCTGCGCTCTTGACGCTGAGGTAGCCGACGAGCACGAACGACGCTGCGAGCAGCAGTCGGTCGCCGATCGCGACGCCGTCCCAGTGAAGCCCGGCCTGCACGCCGTTGACGTAGCCTGCGACGCGTTGGCGATCTCCGCAGCGACGACGAGATTGATCGTCAGCCTGCTCCGGAGTGTGAGGCTGCTGAGCGCGATCGGTCCGTTCAGCAGAATTGCCGCGACGAAGAGCTGCGGCGTCAAGAGGTCGACGATCCACGCGACGACGAGCAAGCCGTAGCAGAGCAGGCCACTGCCGCGCCTTCGGGCCTGCGCGCGGGGGCGCCTTGCGGGGCGCCGCGAAGCGCGGCCGGCGCATGGATCGCACGGTGCGAGCAGAGGAACTGCTGCGCGAACTCGGCGGACGCGCGCGTCTCGTCGTCTACGTCGCGAGCGCTCCGGGTGCGGGCAAGACGCGTCGTCTGCTCGAGGACGCACGCCGTCTCGCCGCCGACGGCAAGCGCGTCGTCATCGGCTGGATCGAGACGAAGGGACGCCCCGATCTCGAGCGCATCGCCGCCAGGTTTGCCGCGAATTCCGCCGCGGCGCGTGACGATCGGCGACCGCACGTTCGAAGACTTCGATTTCGAGGCCGCCGTGCAAGCGGAAAGCCCGACGTCGTGGTGCTCGACGAGCTCGCGCACGACAATCTCGGGCGATGCCCCGAACGCGAAGCGCTGGCAGGACGCTCTCGCCCTGCAAGCAGAGCGGCATCGGCGTGATCGGCGCTTTCAACATCCAACACCTCGAAACGGTCGCGCCCACCGCCGAGGCGCTCGTCGGCTATCCGGTTCGCGAGATCATTCCGCTCTCGTTTCTGCAGGCCGCCGACGAAGTGATCGCGCTCGACGTATCGCCGCAGCTGCTGCAGAGCCGCGTCAAGGCGGGCAAGATCGTCAACGCCGCAGGACATCGATCGCGCGCTCGACGGCATCTTCAAAGAGCAGACGCTCTACATGATGCGCGAGCTGCTGCTGCGCACCGTCGACAACCTCACGCTGCCCGTTGTGAAGGATCGCCGCACGTCGATGGCCGCGGCCTTCGTCTATCCCAACGTCGATCCGGCGCCGTATCTCAAGCGCACGGCGGCGATCGCCCACGCGCTCGATCTGGGACTCGAAGTCGTTCCCGTGCGCGGCGTCGACCGCCACGCGCTCGATCGCATCGTGCGCGACGCTCGGCGGCGAGATGCTGGCCGACGACGCTCGATCCCGCCGAGGCGCCGGGCGATTCGCTGCGCGCGTCGCTCGTCGCGATGCCGATCGGTAAGATCGGCGGCGAAGCTCGCCAACACGCCGCTTGCCGTACGATCTCTTCATCGTCGGCTCGGGCCAAACGTACCTCGGCGAGAATCCCGCGCGGTCGCCGTACTCGCAAACGGCCGGCGATCGGCTGCGCGTCGGCTACGGCAAACTCACCGTCTATATCGGCGCGGCGGCCGGCGCCGGCAAGACCTACGCGATGCTCGACCGCGCGCACCAGCTCGCAGCCGAAGGCATCGACGTCGTCGGTCGGCTTCGTCGAAACGCACGGCCGCAAGGAGACGGCGGCGCTGCTCGACGGCCTGGAAATGGTGCCGCCCAAGGAGTTCGCGGCCAACGGCATCGCCTATCGCGAGTTCGATCGCGATGCGCTGATCGCGCGGCGTCCGCAGGTCGCGCTGATCGACGAACTCGCGCACACCAACGCGCCCGGCTCGATCGCACCCAAGCGCTTCTACGACGTGCTCGCCGTGCTGCGCGCCGGCATCGACGTCATCACGACGCTGAACGTGCAGCATCTCGAGGGGCTGGGCGACACGATCGTGCGCCTCACCGGCACGGTCGTCCGCGAGACGCTGCCCGACGGAATCTTGACGCTGGCCGACGAGGTGATTCTGATCGACGTGACGCCGGATACGCTGCGCCAACGACTGCGCGAGGGCAAGATCTATCCGCCGGAGCGTATCGAAGCCGCGCTCGCCAACTTCTTCCGCACCGAAAATCTCTTCGCGCTGCGCGAACTCGCGTTGCGCGAGGCGTTGCGCGCGCGGCGGCGCGAGCGCATCGCATCGCCGTTCGAGCGCATCCTGTTGGTGATCGGATCGCGCGACGCCGACCTGCCGATGATCGCACGAGCCGGCCGCATCGCCGCCCGGCTCGCGATCGAGTTCGCGATCGCGCACGTCGTCGAACCGCGATCGCACCCTGCCGCGGACGTCGTCGCTGCCCTGCGCGCCGAAGCGCGCAAGAGCAACGTCGAGTGGATCGAAGGGGTAGCCGACGACGTTCCCAAGCGCCTGATCGAGATCGCGCGCGAACGCCCGGAAACGACGATTGCACTCGCCGGTACGCGACGGCGGCCACGCTGGCTAAGCCAGCCGTCGTTCGCGCGGCGGCTGCTCGATAATGGTGCGCTCGAATTGCTCGTGCTTATGCCGCCTGCCGGGGTCGCTACGCCGGCGGCGCCGGCCGAGGAGCAGCCCTAGGCGCGTTCCGCCACGAGCCAGGAGGCTCCGGCAATCAGGCAGGTCAGCGCGAACTCCGACCAGTTGAGGTGCGCCTCGGGATGCGCGATCAGCAGCGGGACCCACACCAACACGCCAAAGAGCGCGATCATCGCGGCCATCAGGCGCATCGCAAGCCGCGCCTGAACGTTGAGCAGAATGCCCACTGCCGCCAGCGCGAACGCAACCGTGGTAAGGATCGCCCAGAACATCTGGTTCGGCGGAATCCATCGCGGCACGAGCTCGGCGGTAAAGCGAAGGTAGAACATCTGGGCCAGCGTGAAGGAGATCGCGCAGACGCCGAGGCCGAGCCGCGCCAACCGGCCGAATGCCGCCGCCTCGGCCGCGCTCGCTTCGGTCGCCGCGTATACGGCAATCGCGCCGCACAAAAGGGCGACCTGTTCGAAGAGGCTGCCGTAGTGCGCGTAGGTTGCGGGGTGAGCGACGATGCCGGGGATGCAGGCCAGCGAGAATATCGCGTACACGACGGCGAGGATGATCGACGCCAAGCGCGCGGTTTGCGGAAACAGCACCGCGATGCCGCCGGCGATTTGCGCCGCCATCAGAATCCCGCCGATGGTGGCGCCGAACGGCAGTTTCCACAGCGCGCTCAGCGTCTGCCAGGTATCCGCATCGTGCCACAATAGGGCGATGACGCCGAACAGCACCGCCGATAGGCCAAAGACGATGCGCCCATAGACCGCCGTCTTCATAATCTCAGGCAACGCTCGCGCCCGGGAACCTGTGACTCTGCCACGAATCTCGAACCCCAATGCCGAGGGCAATGGGACCGCTCGGCGGCCCCGCATAGGCCGATGGACGAAGAGTACACTGTTGTAAGACCCTTTGTGCTTTGGCGACGGCGTTTGTTCTGCGCCGCTTTAATCGTCGCGTTTCTCAGCTTGGTTCTGGGCGCGCAGGTCCTGTATGAAAATCGGCACGTTGACTCCGGCCCGAGCGCTTGGTTCATGGTCTCGGCTCCCTTCGCGCGGGGGCAGCCATATGCTAGCTCTGAATTCATTTTCAGTGAAGCCTACACTACGGAGCGTGAGTGCTATAAGGAGCTGAGCCAACTGACTTCACCTCGTGGCACTCCTAATGTAGTGTCATGCCGAAGGCTGTTGGTCCGTGACGCGGCAAAGATGCGCAGATATTGACAACACGATCCTCCGAAAGAGGGTCCCTGTCGATGATGGCCTTCGACGGGCTACGCGCGCCTTACTCCGCTACCCCGTCGAGATCGAGGTTGAGTTCGAGCACGTTGACGCGCGGCTCGCCGAGAATCCCGAGCGTTCGTCCGCGCGCGTGCCGCGCGATCAGCTGGTCGACCGCCGCGCGCGAGATTCGGCGCGCGCTTCGCGACGCGCGGCGCCTGCCAGTAGGCGGCCTCCGGCGAGATATCCGGATCGATGCCGCTCGCGCTCGACGTCACCAGGTCCATCGGCGGCGGCCCGCCGGCATCGGGATTCTCCTTCTCGAGCTGCGCGATCGTCGCCTTCGTCGCGTCGATCAGCTTCTTCGACGTCGGGCCGAGGTTCGTTCCGCCGGTCGACGTCGGATCGTAGCCCTTTCCCGCGGCCGACGGCCGGCCGTGGAAATATTGCGGCTTCGTCCACAGCTGACCGATGATCGCCGAGCCGACGACCCTTCCGTTCGCCGTGACGAGCGAGCCGTTCGCCTGGTGCGGGAAGACGACTTGCGCGATCGCGGTCATCGCCAGCGGATAGATGAGCCCCAGCAGCACGACCGAGACGATCGTGAGCCGCAGCGAGGTGTCCCAGATGCTTGATCATTCGTTCGCTCCTACGTCAGATGCAGCGCCGCGAGGATCATGTCGATCAGCTTGATGCCGATGAACGGCACGACGATGCCGCCGACGCCGTAGATCATCACGTTCTCGAACAGCACCGCGTTGGCGCCCTTGCGGCTCGTAGCGCACGCCCCGCAGCGCGAGCGGGATGAGCGCGATGATGATGAGCGCGTTGAAGATCACCGCCGAGAGGATCGCGCTCTGCGGCGTCGACAGGCGCATGACGTTGAGCACGGTCATCGCCGGATAGGCGATGGCGAACATCGCCGGCAGGATCGCGAAGTACTTCGCGACGTCGTTGGCGATCGAGAACGTCGTCAGCGCGCCGCGCGTCATCAGCAGCTGCTTGCCGATCTCCACGATCTCGATCAGCTTGGTCGGGTCCGAATCCAGATCCACCATGTTCGCCGCTTCTTTGGCGGCCTGCGTTCCCGAGTTCATCGCGACGCCGACGTCGGCTTGCGCCAGCGCCGGCGCGTCGTTCGTGCCGTCGCCGGTCATCGCGACGAGCCGGCCCGACGTCCTGCTCGCGCTTGATCAGCGCCATCTTCGTTTCCGGCGTCGCCTCGGCGAGGAAGTCGTCGACGCCGGCCTCCTTCGCGATCGTCGCCGCGGTCAGCGGATTGTCGCCGGTGATCATGACCGTGCGAATGCCCATCGCGCGCAGCCGGTCGAAGCGGTCGCGCATGTTCGGCTTGAGGATGTCCTTGAGGTAGATGACGCCGAGATCGACGTATTGCGCGCCAGCAGCAGCGGCGTGCCGCCGCTGCGCGCGATGCGCTCGATCTCCGGCGACAGCTCCGTCGACGGGTCGCCGCCGCGCTCGCGCACCCAGGCGAGCACCGAGTCGGGCGCGCCCTTGCGAATCTTCGTGCCGTCGGCCAGATCGAGGCCGCTCATGCGCGTGTAGGCGCTGAACGGCACGAACGTGCCGAGCCCTCGGAGCTTGCGCCGTCGCGTCGATTGCCGCCGCGCTGCTCTGCGCCAGCGCGACGATCGAACGGCCCTTCGGGCGTTTCGTCGGCGAGCGACGAGAGATAGCGCGATGCGCGCCGCGTCGCGCGTGTCGATGCCCGCGGCCGGCGATGATCTCGATCGCCTGGCGATTGCCGAGCGTGATCGTGCCGGTCTTGTCGAGCAGCAGCGTGTCGACGTCGCCGGCCGCTTCGACGGCGCGCCCGCTCATCGCGAGCACGTTGCGCTGCATGACGCGGTCCATGCCGGCGATGCCGATCGCCGACAGCAAGCCGCCGATCGTCGTCGGGAATCAGGCAGACGAGCAGCGCGATGAGCACGGTGACGCTCTGGTGCGCGCCCGCGTAGATCGAGAACGGCGACAGCGTCGCCACGGCGATCAGAAGATGATCGTCAGGCCGGCGAGCAGGATCGAGAGCGCGATCTCGTTCGGCGTCTTCTGCCGCTGCGCGCCTTCGACGAGCGCGATCATGCGGTCGAGAAAGCTCTCGCCGGGGTTGGCCGTGATGTGCACGACGATCCGGTCGGAGAGCACGCGCGTGCCGCCGGTCACCGCGCTGCGATCGCCGCCGGACTTCGCGAATGACCGGCGCCGATTCGCCCGTGATCGCCGACTCGTCGACCGTCGCGGCGCCTTCGATCACCTCGCCGTCGGCGGGAATGATCTCGCCGGCCTCGACGACGAAGCGATCGCCCTTGCGCAAGCTGCGTGCTCGCGACGCGCTCCTCGGTCCCGTCGGCGTGCAGGAGGCGCGCGTACGTGTCGGACTTCGTGCGGCGCAGGGACTCGGCTTGCGCCTTTCCGCGCCCTTCGGCCACCGCTTCGGCGAAGTTCGCGAAGAGCACCGTGAACCACAGCCACGCCGAGATCGCGAAGTCGAAGCCCGCGCTCGCCGCTGTGACTCGCGAGGTCGCGCACGAAGAAGATGGTCGTCGCCGCCGCGCCGACCTCGACGACGAACATGACCGGGATTGCGCGCCTGCCAGCGCGGATCGAGCTTCTTGAACGAATCGGCGACCGCGCGCGCGACGATCGCGCGATCGAAGAGCGAACGCGCCTTGGGACGGCGATCCAAGCGGCGCTGACTCAGCATCAGAACGTCTTTCCTTGCAGGATGAGCAGGTGTTCGACGATCGGGCCGAGCGCGTCGGCCGGCAAAAACGTCAGCGCGCCGACGATGACGATCACGCCGATCAGCAGCGCGACGAAGATCGGCGGAGTGCGTCGTGAACGTGCCGGCGCCTTCGGGCACCGCTTTCTTGCCGGCGAGCGCGCCGGCGAGCGCGAGCGCCGGCATGATCACGCGAAGCGGCCGAACATCATGTTGATGCCGGTCAGCAAGTTGTAGAACAGGTTCGGCCCGAGACCGGCGAACGCGGAGCCGTTGTTCGCGTTGGTCGACGTGAACGCGTAGAGGATCTCGGAGAAGCCGTGCGGGCCGGCGTTGTTGAGCGTCGCCAGTGCCGGCCGGCATCACCGCGGCGATGGCCGTCGGCACGAGGCAGAGCACGGGCGTCACGAGCGCGGCGAGAATCGCGAACTGCACCTCGCGGCGCTCGATCTTCTTGCCGAGGTACTCGGGCGTGCGGCCGACCATCAGCCCGGCGATGAAGACCGTGAGCACGACGAAGACGATCATCCCGTAGAGCCCGCTGCCGACGCCGCCGAAGACGATCTCGCCGAGCTGCATGTTCACCAGCGGCACGAGGCCGCCGAGCGGCATGAACGAATCGTGCATCGAGTTCACCGCGCCGCACGACGTATCGGTCGTCACCGTCGCGAACAGCGCCGAGCCGGCGATGCCGAAGCGGCACTCCTTGCCCTCCATGTTGCCGCCGGCGACGCCGAGGTGGTGGACGAGCGGATTGCCCGCGGCCTCCGCCCAATACGCGCCGGCGAAACCCGCGAAGAACAGAATCGCCATGGCCGCGAAAATCGCCCAGCCCTGGCGCGTGTCCTTCACCATCTTGCCATACGTGTACGTGAGCCGGCGCCGATGCGCGAAGATCAGCAGCAGCTCGACGAGATTGGTGAGCGGAGTCGGATTCTCGTTCGGCGAGGCGGAGTTTGCGTTGACGAATCCGCCGCCGTTGGTGCCGAGCTCCTTGATGACTTCCTGCGACGCCATCGGGCCGCCGGTGATCGACTGCTGAAGCCCTCGACCGACGTCACGGCGCGATACGCGTGGAAGTTCTGCGGCACGCCCTGCCACACGAGGAAGAGGCCGACCGACGATCGAGATCGGCAGCAGCACGTAGAGCGAGCGCGCGTCAGGTCGACCCAGAAATTGCCGAGCGTCTTCACGCTCGTGCGCACCAGGCCGCGAACGACCGCGACGGCGATCGCGATGCCGACGGCCGCGGAGACGAAATTATGCCACGCGAGCCCGGCCATCTGCGAGAGATAGCTCATCGTGCGCTCGCCGGAGTAGAACTGCCAGTTCGTGTTGGTCGTGAAGCTGACCGCCGTGTTCCACGCCAGATCGGGCGCCATGTTGGCGAAGTGCTGCGGATTGAACGGCAGCCACTGCTGCGTGCGCAGCAGCACGTAGAGATAGGCCAGGCCGACGAGCGAGAACGCGAGCATCGAGAACGCGTAGGCGTACCAGGTCATCTCCTCGTCGGGGCGCACGCCGCACAGCCGGTAGATGAAGCGTCTCCAGCGGAGCCAGCACGGGGCGTCAGCCACGTGCGCTCGCCTTGGAAGACGCGCGCCATGTACGAACCCAGCGGCTTGGTGATCGCCAGGACGATCGAAAAAAAGACGATGGCCTGGAGCCAACCGATGCCGGTCACGCTAGAACTTCTCCGGCCGCAGCATCGCGAACACCAGATATCGCCAGCCCGGCAATGGTGAGGATCAGCCCCAAAATGTCGTCGAACCGCACGTGCTACACCTTTTCGCATCCGAAGACGTAGAGGTCGAGCAGAACGAAACAAACGTTGACAAGATGACGATTCCGACCTCGAGGAGCATGCATCGAGCATAGCCCGACGAGGGGTGCGGCACCATCCGCCGATCGGATGATCCGGACGGATATCCGAGCGGATCATCCGTCCGGCGGATTACGAGGCGCGCGTCCGTTTCTCTATAATCAGGGCGTCATGACGCAACACGCCATCGGCGCCGCGGCCTTCGTCGCTGCCGCCTTCATCGCGACGACGGGAGTCGGCGCGGCACAGACCACACCCGAACCGTCGGCCTCACCTGCCGCGTCGCCCGCCCCGTCGCCCAGCGCTCCGAGCGACCCGTGCGGATCGCTGCTCTCGATCGTCAATCGCCCCACCGTGACGACCGGAGTCTGCACGGTGCAAACGGGACACTTCGACGTCGAGACCGGCTACACGAACACGACCACGGCGGGCGCGGGCGGCGGAAGCAGCGCGAACTACCCGCAAGCGTTGATCCGCATCGGCACGGCCAATCCCCACTTCGACGTCGAGCTGGCGCCGCCGAGCACGGAAACCACGTCGGTCGGCGTGCCGACCGTGACCGGCAGCAGCGACGTGAGCGTGGGCGCGAAATACGAGGCGGGTTACAACTCGAAGTCCGACTGGGGCGTCAACGGCCTGATAACCTTTCCAACCGGCAGCTCCGCCTTTTCCGCGGGCGATCCGCAGTTCACCGGCAGCCTCAACGGGGCGTACACGCTGAACTCCGTGTTCGGTCTCGCGGGATCGCTCAGCTTCAATGCACTCTCCGGGCTCAACGCGTCCGGCGCGCCGCAATCGTACTTCGCCTTCATTCCCAGTCTCGAGGTGACCGCGTCGCTGCCGGGACCGTCGGAATTCTTCGGCGAGTACGCGTATTTCAGCCAGGCCGGCATTGGGCTGGGCGGCAAGAGTCTGCTCGACTTCGGCTACATTCGCGACCTCGGCGGCCACGTACAGCTCGACGTCGAGTACGGATTCTCGCCTACGTCGATCAACGGACAAACGCAGCATTATATCGGCGCCGGCCTCTCGTTCATGAACTGACCGCCGAGGCGGGAAAATGCCCGAGCGCGCCTAACGTCGCCTCGAACGCTCGATCGCACGTTTGGGACGGAGGGTGCCATGCCCGCTTCGACGATGCCCGTCAACATCGGAAACACCGGATTCATGCTGCTCTGCGCGAGCCTCGTCATGCTGATGACGCCGGGCCTCGCCTTCTTTTACGGCGGCCTCGTTCAGCGCAAGAACGTGCTGACGATCATGATGCAGAGCTTCATGTCGCTGGGCTGGACCACGGTGCTGTGGTTTGCCTTCGGCTACTCCGAGAGCTTCGGGCCCGACTGGCACGGCATCATCGGCAATCCGGCGACCTACGCGTTCCTGCGCGGCGTCACGCTGCATACGATGTTCACCGGGCAACGACGCCGGCATTCCGCTCGTCGTGCACATCGCGTATCAGATGATGTTCGCGATCATCACGCCGGCGCTGATCACCGGGCGCGTTCGCGAATCGCGTCACCTTCAAGGCCTACTTCTGGTTCCTCACGGGCTGGCTGATCTTCGTCTACTTTCCGTTCGTGCACATGCTCTGGAGCCCCGACGGCATACTGGCGAAGTGGGGCGTGCTCGATTTCGCCGGCGGCATCGTGGTGCACGCGTCGGCCGGATTCGCCGCGCTGGCATCGGTGCTCTACGTCGGCCGGCGCCGCGTGATCGACAACAAGCCGCATAACGTTCCGCTGATCGCGCTCGGAACCGGACTGCTGTGGTTCGGATGGTACGGCTTCAACGCCGGCTCGGAGCTGCGCGTCGATTCCGTCACCGCGTCGGCCTTCCTCAACACCGACGTCGCCGCGTCGTTCGCCGCGATCGCGTGGCTGGTGGTCGAGTGGGCCCGCGGACGCCAGCCGAAGTTCGTCGGCCTGCTCACCGGCGCGGTCGCCGGACTCGCGACGATCACGCCGGCGGCCGGCTACGTGTCGCCGACGACGGCCGTGATCATCGGCGTCGCCGCCGGCGTCGTCTGCTACTTCGCCGTCGCGCTCAAGAACCGGCTCGGATGGGACGACGCGCTCGACGTCTGGGGCGTCCACGGCGTCGGCGGATTCTTGGGCATCGTTCTGCTCGGCGTCTTTGCGTCGACGGCGTGGAATCCCAACGGAGCCGACGGCCTGCTGCGCGGCAATCCGTCGTTTCTCGGCAAGCAGTTCGTCGCCGCGTTCGTCTGCAGCGCCTGGGCCTTCTGCTTCACCTACGCGATGCTGTGGCTCATCAACCTCGTGACGCGCAGTGAAGGTCGACGAAGCCGCGGAAGAGCGCGGGCTCGACGTTCACCTGCACGGCGAGGAGGCATACCCGCTCGGCGTCTAGCGCGCCGGCGTTCCCTTCCTAGCGCGCAGCGCGCCGCACCGCCGGCGCGAGCGTGATGCCGCTCGCGGCAAGCGTAACGAGCGCGACCGCGAACGTGGCGTCGACGATGGCCTCGCGATAAGGCACCCACGCGGGCAGCGCGAGCGCGAGCGCGAGCGACAGACCGCCGCGCAGGCCCGCGACGCGCACGACGTTCGTCCATGCGGGCGGATAGCGTCCCGGCAGCAGCAGCCACGCGATGGCGACGCGTGCGATCGCGACCGCCGCAAGGCACGCCACCGTGAACGCCCGGTCGCGTCCGGCGGCGCCGATCTGGAGCGCGGCGCCGACCATGAAGAACACCGCGACGTTGGCTGCCGGCGCCGCGAGCTCCCAAAAGCGGTCGACTTCGTCCGACCACGCGCAGTGTGATCCACGCCCGCTCGTAGTAGCGAAACGCCATGCCGAAGGCGATCGTCGCGAAGACGCCCGATAGGTGCAACGCGTCGGCCGCGAAGTAGACGCCGTACGCGCAGAGAAGGGTAGCGGCGATCTGCGTCGCGTCGTGCCGGCTGCGACGCAGCGCGAGCGCCGCGATAAGCGCCGTTGCGATGCCGAGAAGGATTCCGCCGAGCGCTCCCGCGATCGTGAGTGCCGTAACGGTGGCAACGGCGCCCGCGCTCGTCGCTCCCGACGGTCAGCGCGGCAAGCAACGCCGCGATAGAGTACGACCGCGACTGCGTCGTTGAAGAGCGACTCGCACACGCACGATGGTCGCCAGCGACAGCGGGATCCGCAGATGCCGGAAGACGGCGACCACCGCGATCGGATCGGTCGCGCTCAGGATGGCGCCGCGCGAGCAGCGCCGGACCGAGCGGGACGCGCACGAGTACGAGCGCGCCGCGACGATCGCGGCCGTCAGCACGACGCCCGGACCGGCGAGCGTTGCGATGGCGCGCCACTGGCGTCGAATCGCGCGAAAGTTCAGATTCCACGCCGCTTCGAAGAGCAGCGCCGGCAGAAACACGTAGAGCGTGGCGTGCCCGAACGCGTACGCGAAGCGGCCCGGCTGCAGCAGGCCGTATCCGACCCCCAGCGCCACCACGGCGACGATCTGCCAAAGCTTCACGGCGTACGCTCAGTGCGTGTGCGTGAAGTTGCCCACGCGCGCCAGCGCGGCGCATGGCGCTCGATCGCGCGCCGCATGCCCAGGGCGCGCGCGGACGGCCGACGGCCGCGAAGTAGACCCGGATCGATGTTGAGCGTGCGCGTCTGCACCATCGCGACGGGGCACTCGCGCAAGAATGCCTCGGTCGCGGCCACCTCCTCCTCGTCGTCGGTGACGCCCGGATGCGTCAGCAGGTTCAGGCTCACGCGCAGGTCCGCGCGACACCGCCAGGCGGATCGATGCAAACACGTCGTCCAGGCCGTAGCCCTGCGGGCGATAATACGCGGCGTAGACGTTCGGCCGGAACGAGTTCAGGCTGACGCGCACCGCGTCGAGCCGGCGTCGATGCAGCGCTCCAGCGCCTCCGGGCATGCTGCCGTTGGTGTTGAGGTTGATCGTCCCGTTGGAGCGGCTGCTCGCGGATCGCTTCGATCGCGCGCGCGATGGCCGTCGAGCGCAGCAGCGGCTCGCCCTCGCATCCCTGTCCGAACGACACGATGCCGTCGTCGACGCGTTCCAAGTGGTGCGATCGCGACGCGCGCCGAGGTCGCCCGCCGTCATCTCGTCGGCCGATCGCGCGCCTGCGGCGACGGCACGCCGGCATCGGGCTCCTGCTCCGAGATGCAGCCGATGCAGCGCGCGTTGCATTGCGGCGAGACCGGGCAACGCGGCCTCACCGCGCTCCAAAAAGACGTTCTGCGCCGTGAAACAGCCGTACTCGCGCGAGCACAGCGCGACTTGCCGCAGCACGCGGTTGTGCGGATCGCGTGCGACGCCGCCGCTCGATCGATGCCCTCGAGCTCGCCCGCGCCGAACGTGCGCGGCTCCCAATCCTCGCCCTCGTCGGTCCGCATCGCCGCGACGTGCAGCCGGTCGTCGACGACGCAAGCGAACGTATAGCCGAAGAGCGGAAGCGCCGGTGCGTCGCGGTCGGCGGCGTACGCCGGCAGCAGCAGCCGCGTGTATCCCGCGGGCAGCGCGACGGCCAGCGCGCTGCGTTCGGCGATCGGGCCGATCGTCGTCAGCGGGCGGCGCTGCGGCAGCAGCATCTCGCACCGTGCCGCGGGGCGCCGGAATCAGTTCGTCGCGCGCGGGCCTCGCGCACGAGCCCGCCGTCGGCCAGCGGAACGAGCGCGGCATCGTACGAGATCGCGCCGCGCGCGTCGCAAGACGCGATCAGTCGCGGTCAGCGCGTTTCCACCTCGGCGTCGAACACGCGCACCGCGGGCCCGGTCGAGACTCGCGCCGGCGTCGTCGTCCCAGTTCCACCGTCAGCCGGCCGCCGGGAACGACGACCTCCGACGGGATGACTCGACGTCGCCGCGTTCGCACGGCGGCGGCGGCGGCAGCGACTGCGCCCGGTGCCGCACGCCTCGTCAGGCCGACGCCGCGTTCCCAGTGGCGCACGCGCAACGCGTGCCTGCCCGCGACGCTCGCGACGTGCACGTTGGTGCCGTGCGGGAAAGCGCGGATCGCGCTGCAGCTGCTTCCGCGACGCGCATCGAGATCGACGTCGTCGACGTCGTCGCGAAACAGCACGACGTGCGGATTGCCCGTGTCGACGAAGCGACGCGTCGCCGAAGCCCGGCAGCTCGATGGCGCTTCACGCCGGGACGCCGCATCGCGACGCGAACGTGGTACTCCGGCTCGCGCGCGACGATCTCGGTTCGCACGACGCCGGCCGTCGGTCTCGAACGCGAGCCGTTCGCCCTCGCCGCGCTTCGTCGAGCCAGCGCGCGGCGCAGCGAATGCCGTTGCCGCACATCTCGGCCTCGCTGCCGTCGGCGTTGATCGTGCGCATGCGCACGTCGGCGCTCCGCGACGGCTCGAGCACGATGCAGCCCGTCGGCGCCGATGCCGGCGCGGCGATCGCACGCCCACGCGCGCGAACGCGGTCAGGTCGTCCGCCGCGCTGCGGTTCGCGCGTCGACGATCACGAAGTCGTTGCGCGCGCCGTGCATCTTGGTGACGTGCGGATCATCATCGCGCTTCGTAGACCATCCCAGCTTTTCCCGTGCGCGCTCGGCAACCGTTCGGGCGCGATCCAGAGCGTCGTCGGGCTCGCTGCGAAACCACGCGCGCTGGCGGCGCGCGTACCGCCGGGTCGCGCGCTCGAGCGACGCGCGCAGCTCGTCCTCGCGTGCTCCACCCGCGCAGATATGCGCAGCGCCTGCGGATAGCCGACCGCGTTGGCGGCGACGGCCGCCGCGCCGACGCGCTCCGCTTCGTCCACCAGGCCCGCCTCGAGCATCCGCCGCGCGCGCCGCTCGATTCGCGCGTCGATCGCGCTCCACGGTACGTCGAGGAAGACCAGCATCCACGGTATTCCTTCGCTCGCCAGCGTTGCGCAGCGGCGCGTCGCGCAACGTCGGCCGGCGGCGGCGCGAGCGCGACCTCGAACGCGCGCAGCACGCGATACGTATCGTTCGCAGCCAGGCTCGCGCGCGCGCTCGGGATCGCGCCGTGCGAGCCAGTCGTGCAGAAACTCGGGCGGATGCAGCGCCGCCTCGCGCGCGAGGCGCGCGCGCAGCCCCTCGTCGTATTGCGGCGCGAGCGTCGACGCCGCCGGTGAGCGCGCGCAGATAGAAGCCGGTTCCGCCGGCCACGATGACGCGCTTTCCGCGACGCCGGACTGTCGGCAATCGCATCCAGCGCGTCGGCGGCATAACGTGCCGCCGAATAGCGTTCCTGCGGATCGAGGAAGCCGATCAGATGATGCGGCACGCGCGTGCAGCTGCTCCGGCGACGGCGCCGCGGTGCCGATCGGCATGCCGCGATAGATCTGGCGCGAGTCGGCTCCGACGATCTCCGCATCGAACTCGCGCGCGAGCTCGACCGCGAGCTCCGCTCTTTCCGCTCGCCGTCGGGCCGGCGAGAATCGAGAATCGCCGTCGTCAGACACGCTTGAACATGCGCGCGATCTCGTCCGGGCTCAGCCGCACCATCGTCGGCCGGCCGTGCGGACAATGCATCGGATTCTCGCAGTGCTGCAGGCGCTCGACCAGCGTCGTCATCTCGTCCGGTGCGAGGCGCTCGCCGGCGACCGTGACGCGAATGACAGGCCAGCGACGCCCACACGCGTTCGCGCACGTCGCGCTGCTTGGGGTCGCTCGGTGAGATCGTCGAGGAACCCGTCGACGATCGAACGGCCCGCGCCCCGTAGCCGAACGGCGTCGCGACGATGCGGTACGTACGGTCGCCGAACGGCTCGATATCGAGCCCGCCCTCGCGCAGCAGCTCGATCGTTCGATCGAGCGCCGCGCTGCGCGCGGCGTCGAGCTCCACCACCTGCGGCACGAGCAGCGGCTCGCTCGCGGCCCCGTTGCGCGCCGCTGCGCGATCGCTTCGTAGGCGATGCGCTCGTGCGCGGCGTGCTGATCGACGAGCAGCAGCGACTCGCCGTCGGTAGCGAGGATGTACGTGCGGTCGAGCTGCGACAGCACGCGCGAACGGCGCTCTGCGACAACGTCGCCTTCCGGCGCACCGTCGAACAGCGACGCCGAACTCGGCTCCGAAAGCGACGGAGCAAACGATACTTCGTCGGCCGCGCCCGTCCGTTCGCGGAAGCGCGCCTTGGCGTCGCCGCCGAGCGTCGCCGCGATCGTGCGCCGCACCACGTCGAAGACCTGGTTGCCGTAACGCAGCCGCACGTCGCTCTTGGTCGGGATGCACGTTCGGGTCGACGTGGTCCGGCGGAAGGTCGAGAAAGAGCGACGCCGTACGGATGGCGCCCGAGCATCGCGTAGGTCGCATAGCCGCTCGTCCACGCGCCGGCCAGCATCGCGCTGCGTACGAGCCGGCCGTTCACGAAGAGCAGCTGCATGCGCCGGTCCGGCCGATCGATCCGGGCGCGCTCACGTAACCGCGCAGACCGTCCGCCGAGCATGCGCGCCGCCGTTCGCGTCGAGCGGCAGCAGCGATTGCGCCGCGCGGCGTCCGAAGACCATCGCGAGTCGCTCGCGCTCGTCGCCGCTCGGCGGCATCACCCACACGTCTTTGCCGTCGTGGCGAAGCGTGAACGTCACGCTCCGGATACGCCAGCGCGAAGCTCGAGAGCCAGGCGGAGATGCGGTTGAACTCGCGCCGCGCGGAGCGCAGGTACTCGCGGCGCACGGGGACGTTGGCGAAAAGCCGCGCCGCGCGCACCGACGTACCGACCGGCGCAGGAAGCGGCTCCGCCGCGCCCACGTGCTCGGCGTGCGCCGTGAACTCGCGCGCCGACTCGGCTCGCCGCTTCGGCGCGAGACGATCTCGAGTTGCGCGACGGCCGCGATCGACGCCAAGCCTTCGCCGCGGAATCCGAGCGTCGCGATCGATTCCAACTCGGCGGCTGCGCGCAGCTTGCTCGTCGCGTGACGGCGCACGGCGAGCGGCGAGCTCGCCGGCGCCATGCCGGCGCCGTCGTCGACGACTTCGATGAGATCGAGGCCGCCGCGCTCGATATTGACCGTGACGCGCGTTGCGCCGGCGTCGACGGCGTTCTCGACCAGCTCTTTCACGACCGACGCGGGCCGCTCGATGATCTCGCCGGCGGCGATCTGACCGATCGTCACCGCGTCGAGCTCCCGGATCGTGGCCACGCCCGCTACTTCGCAAGCGCATCGTGCGACGACCTCGCTCGAGGTTGACCAAGCCAGCGCGGGCGGGTATCCTGGTGTAAGGATTCCTCGTTAGGTGAGGCGTCTGCACGAAGACATGCCGCTGCCCGGAAAGGTCGAGAGACCCCAACGGGTGACCAGATCCCGCCGAATCAAGGCGGAATCTAATGCGGCTGAGCCCCGATCAGGTTCAGACAGGGCCTACGTCGTGCAGTGCTAAAGCTCGACGCTGAGGGGAAGCCCGGAGGATCGTGCGGATCCGCCCGGCCGCTCGAACCGTCGCGCCGCGAGGAGCCTGCGACGGTTTTTTCGATGCGGAGACGGAGGTCGGAGGTCGACATGACCGAGGCGCGCGCACGGCCCAACATCTGGCGATCGGTCATCATGTTCCTCTCGATCGTCGGACCCGGCATCATCACCGCCAACGCCGACAACGACGTCGGCGGCATCTTCACCTATTCGCAGGCGGGCGCGCAGTTCGGCTACTCGCTGCTCTGGATTTTGGTTCCGATCACCATCGCGCTGATCGTCGTTCAGGAGATGTGCGCGCGAATGGGGGCGATCACCGGCAAGGGCCTGGCCGACCTGATTCGCGAGAACTTCGGCGTCAAGGTGACGTTCTGGTGCCTGCTGCTGTTCGTTCTCGGCGGCATCGGCAACACGGCCACCGAGTTCGCGGGCGTCGCGGCGACCGCGCCGATCTTCGGCAGCTACCTGCACGTCGGCAACGCCGAGGGCTTTCGAGATCGCGCTGGTCGTCGGCGCGGCGGTCTTCGTCTTCCTCACGGTGACGCGCGGCAGCGCGAAGGTGATCGAGCGCGTCTCTTTGGCTTTCTGCGTCGTCTACGTAGCCTACATCGTCAGCGCGTTCGTCGTCCGTCCGGATTGGGGCACCGTGCTCCACCAGAGCCTCGTGCCGCACATCGCAGGCGTCGAAGGCGTACGTGCTGATGATCATCGCCATCATCGGCACGACGATCTCGCCGTGGATGCAGTTCTACATCCAGGCCGCCATCGTCAACAAGGGCGTGCGCGAAGCCGACTACGCGTACTCGCGGCTCGACGTCGTCGCGGGCGGCATCTGGACCGACGTCGTCGCCTACTTCATCATCGTCTCCTGCGCGGCCACGATCTTCGTGCACAACCTGCACGCCGCGCATCCCATCGTCGTGCGAGACGTCGGCGACGTGGCCGTCGCGCTGCAGCCGATCGCCGGAAAGTTCGCGGCGCTGCTCTTCGCCGTGGGGCTGCTCAACGCGGCGGTCTTCACGGCGTCGATCCTGCCGCTCTCGACCGCCTACTACGTATGCGAGGCGTTCGGCTTCGAGCGCGGCGTCGACCATCACTTCTCCGAGGCGCCGATCTTCTATAGCCTCTATCTTGCGCTGATCGTCATCGGCGCCGGTGCCGTGATTCTCCCCGGCGCGCCGCTGCTGACGATCATCTTCTATTCGCAGGTGCTCAACGGCATGCTGCTGCCCGTCGTGCTCGTGCTCATGCTGCTGCTGATCAACAACAAACGCTTGATGGGCCGGTGGACGAACGGACCCGCCTTCAACGTCGATCGCCTGGGCGACGGTCGCCATCGTCGGCGTACTGACGCTCGTCTCGACGGCGCAGCTCATTTTCCCCTCGCTCGGGTCCTAGGCGCTAGCCGAGAAACGACAGCTGGCCGTCCGCCGGCACGCGCTTCGGCATTTTCTTACGCAGCGGCACGCGCGCCTCGATGTCGGCGTGACCGGAGAGCTCGTCGGCGATCTCCTGCGCGCGCTCGATGACGGCGTCGGGCAGGCCGGCCATACGCGCGACCTCGATGCCGAACGACCGCGACGAGCTGCCCGCCTGGACGCGATGCGAAAAGACCGGAGCGCCGCCGCGCGCCGTGTTCTCGACCGCGGTGATGTGATAGTTGGCGACCAGTCCCCAGTGCTCGGCCAGCGCGCACAGCTCGTGAAAGTGCGTCGCGAAGAGCACGAGCGGCGACTGCTCGTCGAGGCCGAGCAGAAACTCGGAAATCGCCTGCGCGATCGCGAGTCCGTCGAGCGTGCCGGTGCCGCGTCCGACCTCGTCGATCAGCAGCAGCGAGCGACGCGTGCTGCGGCGCAAGATGTTCGCCGCCTCCGCCATCTCCATGTAGAACGTCGACTGCCCCGAGGCCAGGTCGTCGCCCGCGCCGATGCGCGTGAAGATGCGGTCGACGACGCCGAGCTCCATCTTCTTGGCGGGCACGAACGAGCCGATCTGCGCCATGATCGCTAACAGGCCGGCTTGGCGCAGGTACGTAGACTTGCCGCCCATGTTCGGGCCAGTCAGCAGCACGAAGCGCTGCTCGGTCGCGCGCAGGTCGAGGTCGTTGGGAACGAACTTCGTGTGCAGCACCGCCTCCATCACGGGATGGCGGCCCTCCTCGATCGCCACGACGCTGTCGTCGACGAAGGTGGGGCGCACGTAGCCGCGCTCGGCGGCGCACTGCGCGAGCGCCGCGAGCACGTCGATCTCGGCGATCGCACCGGCCGCGGCGACCAAGTCTTCGGCGCGCGACGCGATCCGCTCGAGCAACGCGTCGAACAGCTGCTGTTCGAGTCGCTGCTGGCGCGTCTGCGCCGTGGCGATGGCCAGCTCGAGTTCCTTGAGCTCGGGCGTGATGTAGCGCTCGCCGCTGCGTCAGAGTCTGCTTGCGGACGTACTCGGGCGGCACGCGTGCCCGCGTACGCCTTGCTGACCTCGATGGCATAGCCGAAGGGGCTCGCGTACTTCACCTTGAGAGTTCTTGATGCCGGTGCGCTCGCGTTCGCGCGCCTCGAGCTCGGAGAGCTTCGTGCGCGCGTCGGTACGCAGCGTCGACGCACTCGGCGAGCTCCGCGTCGGCCTCGGGCCGGATCGCGCCGCCGTCGCCGAGCTGCGCCGGCGGCTCGTCGACGAGCGTCGCATTGCAGATCGTCGAGCATCGCGCCGAAGTCGGCGATGCGCTCGAGCAGCGGCGCGAGCACCGGCGGCGCCGCCTGGCGCAGCGGGCGAAGCACGTCCGAGCGTTCGGCGCAGCGACGCGAGATCGCGCGGCGTCGCGCGGCGAAACCGCACCTTCTGCGCGATCCGCTCGAGATCGAATGCGCCCTTGAGGATCTCGCGCACGCGTCTCGCGACGCGCGTGCTCGCCAACGCAGCCCCGACACCGCGTCTTGCCGCGCGCGCGATCTCGTGCGCGTCGACGAGCGGCGCCAAGATCCAGCGCGCGAGCATGCGCGATCCCATCGAGGTCGCGCATGCGTCGAGCGTCGCCAGCAGCGTCGCCCGCGGGTTCTGACCTTGCGCTCGAGTCAGCTCGAGATGCTTGCGCGTTGCCGGATCGAGCGCCAGGAACTGCACGGCGCCGGTAGAGGTGCGGTTCGGTCCGGCCGCCGGCACCGTTGGTAACGCCGGTGCGCTTGACGAACGCGTCGAGCGCCTCGAGCGCACGATGGATCGCCAGCGACTCGTCGATGGAGAATCCGTCGAACGTTCGGCGGTCGTGCGTGTCGACCACCCCGAGAGTCGGCGTCGCCAGGCGCGCGCCGAGCGCCTCGATCGCCGTCGCGATCGTGGCGCGCAGGTCGGCCGGCAGGTCGGCGACGATCTCGACCGGCCCGACGCGCGCGAGCTCCGCCAGCAGCTCGTCGTAGGAGTCCTCGCCCGCGATCGCGGTCGCCGCGGAGTAGCTCGTCGACACGTCGGCGTAGGCGAGGGCGAACGTCTCACCGACCGCCGCGATCGCCGCGAGATAGTTGTTGTGCCTTGCCGTCGAGCAGCTGCTCCTCGATCAGCGTGCCCGGAGTTACGAGCCGCACGACGTCGCGGCGAACGAGCGGTTGGGCTGCGGAACCTCGAGCTGTTCGGCCAGCGCCACGACGAAGCGCTGCGCGACGAGCCGCGCGAGGTATCCGCGCGAGCGCGTGATGCGGAACGCCGGCCATCGCGACGCGTTGACCCGCGCCGGCCTCCTTGCTGGTGAGCGCGATCTGCAGCGCGCGAGCAATCGTCTCGGCGTCCTCGCCGTACGCTTCGTAGAAATCGCCGACGCGCGAAAGCAGGATTGCATCGGGATGCTTGGCTTTCATCCCGAAGTACTGCTCGAGCATGGGCGAGAATTTGGCCACGGCCGCTCTCTCCCGGAGCTAGGGACCTTCTGAAGAAGTCGCTGCGCCGCTGCCCAAAGGGTTTGACCTGTGCATGGATTTCTTCCAGAAGTTCCTAGTTCCCAGCGCCTTAGAGATCGCGCGCACGTACGTGCCCTTCGGGTGGCCGGTCCCGCTCGGCCCGCCCTGCGGGTTGTCGCGATCGAGGTCCCAAATCATGATGCCGCGATAGCCGAGGGCGCGCACCTGTCGCGCGTACCCCGACGCGGCGTGCGGCGAGATCGCGACGCCGTCGTCGGCGGAGCCGATCATGAGGCCGAGCACGATCTTGCTCCTTGGGAACGCGTGCCCGCTTCCGGCGTCGATGCTCGCAAACTGCTGCAGCACGTCGAGC
Source organism: Vulcanimicrobiota bacterium (assembly GCA_963711625.1). Classification (GTDB taxonomy): domain Bacteria; phylum Vulcanimicrobiota; class Vulcanimicrobiia; order Vulcanimicrobiales; family Vulcanimicrobiaceae; genus Cybelea. The sequence goes on along the minus strand of OY970207.1, from coordinate 1,663,378 downwards.
CGGCAGTCGTCGCTCGACCCCTGCTGGTAGCTGCAGTGCGGATGATCCGACGGATGCCAGCCGTACTGGTCGTACGCCATGACGTTGAGGTAGTCGATCGCCGATCCGGCCTGCTGCACGATGGCGATGTCTTCACCCTGATGGCCGCTGCCCGAACCCGGATCGGCGCCGTCGATGAACGCGTCGAACGTGATGATCGCGTTCGGCAGCGCTTTACGAACCGCCAACAGGACGTCGATTAGCTGCTGCTGCCCGTTGGTGGGAATCACCTCGTCGTCGAAGTCGAAGCCGTCGTATACGCGCGCGTGCGACTTCGCGTAGGCGTCGAGGTTCGACGCGAACTGCGTGGAGTCGGTGATGTCGAACGGCGATGTCGCGCCGCCGAACGAGAGCAGCACCTTGCCGCCGCGTGCGTGAATTCGCTTCGCTCCGGGGCCGAGCGGATACGTGTTCTGCGGCGGCGACACGTCGTTGCCGTCGGCGATGCTGAACGCGACGTCGGTGGTCGTGACGCCGCTCGGCACGCTGCCGAGCTTATGAAACGCGTCCGACCGGTTCGTGTCGGACCACGACTCCCAGAATCCGACGAACTCGAGCGCGGCCGGCCCGGGGCGCGTCGCGGCCGGCGGGGCGACCGCCGGAGCCCAGGCCGTCGTCGCGGCGTTGCACGCCGTCACGGCGATGGCGAGCGCGCACGCGAGCGCGATGCGCGTGCGAATCACCGCGCGAACGCGAAGACGCCGGGCGACGTCAGATCGACGAGCGGTGGTTTGGCCGGAACGGCGCGATCGGCAAACCGCGACGCGCGCCCGGTCAGCCGCCCGGAACATCCCCAGACGTGCGCGCTCTCGACTGCGACGTCCAGCCACGGAGTGCGCGCGTACTCGCCCTCGGCGTAGTCGTGCGGCTTGGGCGCCACCACGGTCACGTTGTCGAGCGTCTTGGCGGCGATCCGGGTCGCGTCTTTCTTCGAGTCGCCCGACGATGAGCGCGCGCACCGTGCGGCCGGCCATACGGTCGTGGTACGCGCGCGTCGCAGCGTTCTGAGCGTCGACCAGCCGCTTGAAGCGCTCGAGCGCAACCGCGCGCGGCACCTGCTCCCAGCGCGCCGCCGGCGTCCCGCGCCGGATCGAATAGATGAAGCGTGAACGCATTGGCGAAGACGCCGCGCTCGACGTAGGCGAGCGTCGCCTCGAAATCGTCCTCGGTCTCGCCGGGAAAGCCGACGATGATGTCGGTCGTGATCGCGGCGCGCGGCAATCCGGCGCGCGAATGCCGGCGACGACGTCCGTCGAAGACCGCGAGCGTGTACTTGCGATTCATGCGCCGCAGTATCGGATCGCTCGCCGACTGCAGCGGCAGGTGGATGCGCGGATTGAGCTGCGTCGACGCTCGCCAGATCGTCGAGGATTTTCTCGCTGAAGTCCTTCGGGTGCGGCGAGATGAACGTCAGGCGCTCCAAGCCCGGCAATCGCGCGACCGCTTTGCAGAGGTCGCCGAAGTCCGCGCCGTCAGCGGGATCGCGCCACGCGTTGACCGTCTGCCCGACGAGCGTGATCTCGCGCGCTCCGCCGGCGACACGCTCGCGCACCTCGTCGACGATTGCGCCGGCGCGGCCGGTGGTCGAAGCGCCCGCGCACGTGCGGCACGATGCAGAACGTGCAGTAATACGAACAGCCGCGCTGCACCGTGACGAACGCGCGCAGATGCGAGAACGCGCCGGGACGCCATCGGCGGCGCCGGCGACCGCGAAGCGCACGACGTCGTCGGTGTCTTCGGCCTCGCGGCGCTGCGTCTCGGAGCGCCCACGCACGCGAGCTGGTCGCCGAGCTGCGCGAGCTCGCGCGTTCCGAAGATTGCGTCGACGTGCGGCGCAAGCGTCAGCATGCGATCGCGATCCTGTTCGGCGAGGCAGCCCGTCACCACGAGCCGGCGCGCAGGGTCGGCGTCCTTGAGCGCCTTGAAGTGATTCATCCGGCCGTAGGCACGCCGTTCGGCCGTGTCGCGCACCGTGCAGGTATTGAGGACGACGACGTTGGCCTCGTCCGGGCGCGGACGCCACGGTGTAGCCGGCCGCGGTGGCGCGCTCGGCGATGTACGCGAATCGGCCTCGTTCATCTGACAGCCGAAGGTTTCGATATAGACGCTGGGCATGTTCGAACACCCGCACTTCGCTCGAGCCCTCGGCCGTTCCGCCGATGGGTGCCGATTGGGACGAGTGAGAAAGGAGCGGCATGCTTCATCCGGCGACGGTTGCTATCGTGGGCCGGCCGAACGTCGGCAAGAGCGCGCTCTTCAACCGCCTGATCGGCCGCCGCCTCGCCATCGTCGAGGACACGCCTGGCGTGACGCGCGACCGTCTCTACGCCCTGTGCGACTGGCGCGGCCGCGACTTCAGCCTGGTCGACACGGCCGGAATCGACCCCGATGCCGCTATGGCGCACGGCGCCGAGCTGGCCGAGGCCACGCGTCGCCAGGCCGAAGCCGCCGCCGATGAATCCGACGTCATCGTCATGGTCGTCGACGCGCAAACCGGGCTCCATCCGCTCGACGACGACGTGGCGCGCATCCTGCGGCGCAAGCGCCGGCCGATCGTGCTTGGCCGCCAACAAGGCCGAGTCGCCCGACGCCGCGGCGGCCGTGCACGCGGAGTTCGCCAGGCTGGGCTTCGGCGGGCCGATCGCCGTCTCGGCGATTCACGGCGAGGGAACGGGCGATCTGCTCGACCGGATCGTCGAGCTGTTGCCGCCGCCGGGCGCCGCCGCCGGAGATCGCGACGAACTCGCGCTGGCGGTGATCGGTCGCCCGAACGTCGGCAAGAGCTCGCTGGTCAACGCGCTGCTCGGTGAGGAGCGAACGCTCGTCTCGCACTCGCCGGGAACGACGCGCGACGCGATCGACGCGGTGTTCCGGTGGCGCGAGCGCGACGTCCGCCTGGTCGACACCGCCGGCTTTCGCAAGAAACCCGAGGCGCACGGCGCGATCGAATATTATGCCGCGCTGCGATCGCTCGGCGCGATCGCCCGCTGCGACGTGGCGCTGCTCGTCTTCGACGCGATGCACGGCATCCTGGCCCAGGATCGCCGGCTCGCGGGGATCGCGATCGAGCAGCGCAAGGGCCTCATCGTGGTCGGTAACAAGTGGGACCTCGTGCGCGAGCAGGGCGGTGATACCAGCCAGGCGGAGCTGACCGCCGCCGTGCACGATCTGATTCCATTTGCGACGTTCGCGCCGATCACGTTTCTCTCGGCCAAGACGCAGCGCCGGCTCGGCAGTCTGATGCCGGTGGTCGAACGCGTCGCCGAAAACCTCGAGCGTCGCGTGCCGACGCCGCCGCTCAACACGCTCGTCCGCAGCGCCGTCCTCGCGCATCCGCCGCCGGGCGTCGCGGGCCGCTCGCTGCGCATCTACTACGTTTCGCAGCCCGCGACGCATCCGCCGGTCTTCGTGTTCCACTGCAACGACCCCGAGCTCGTCCAGGCGCACTACCGGCGCTTTTTGGAAAATACGATCCGGCAGCATTACGACTTCGAAGGCGTGCCGCTGACGCTGGAGTTCCGCGCGCGCCGCGAACCCGGAAGCGGATCCAAGGACGACCGGCGGTGAGCGACGTCGGCCTTCCCCAGTCGACGGCCGTCGGCATCTTGATCGTCCTGCTCGCGATTCCGGTGGTTGCGTTCGTAGGCGCGTTCGCGATTGGCTCGATTCCGTTCGGCTATCTGATCGGCCGCATCTTCTATCGCACCGACATTCGCACGCAGGGCTCGGGCAATATCGGCGCGATGAACGCGCTGCGGACGCTGGGTAGGCTCGGCGCGGCCGTGGTGCTGCTGCTCGACGCGCTCAAGGGTTTCGTTCCGGCGCTACTGGCGCTGACGCTGCTGCGCGGCCATCTCGACCTCGATCCGCTTCCGCCGGGCGAACAGATCGTCGCCGCCGCGGCGGCGGCGGGCGCCGTGCTCGGGCACTGCTTCTCGCCGTGGCTTGGCTTTCGGGGCGGGAAGGGCGTCGCGACGTCGTTCGGCGCGATCTTCGCGCTCTGCTGGCCCGCGGGTCTCGTCGCCGTCGGCGGCTGGCTGGCGGGCGCCGCGCTCACGCGTTACTCGTCGGTCGGTTCGATGCTCGGCAGCGTGCTCGCGCCGTTCGCCATCGCCTTCTTCTGCCGCTCGCTGCCGGAGACGGCCTACGGGGCGTTCGCGGCGTTGTTGATACTTTTCACGCATCGCGACAACGTCCGCCGGCTGCGCGCGGGCGCCGAGAGCCCGATTCGTTTCTCCCGACCGCAGTCTTGACGCCCGTTGTCGCCCTGAGCGTGTCTACGGGCGCCAGGGCTTGCCTTGCCGCGAACCGTATGGTGAGGGACCCATGATTTCGTCAAACGATCTTCGCAACGGCGTCACCATCGTGGTCGACGGACAGCTTTGGACCGTCATCGAATTCCTGCACGTCAAGCCCGGCAAGGGCTCCGCGTTCGTACGTACGCGCATGAAGAACGTCAAGACCGGCACCACCCTCGAGCGCACGTTCCGGGCGGGCGAGAAGCTCGAGCGCGCCACCGTGGACAATCGCCAAATGCAGATGCTTTACAACGATGCCGACGGCTACCACTTCATGGATCAGGAGTCGTTCGAGAACGTCACGCTGCAGCGCGAGCTCATCGGCGGTCCTGCCGACTTCCTAAAGGACGGCATGGTGGTCGACATGCAGTTCCACGACGGCGTGCCGATCGGGGTGGATCTCCCGGCACACGTCGAGCTGAAGATCGTCGAAACCGATCCCGGTTTCCGCGGTGACACCGCGACGAACGTCACGAAACCGGCAAAGCTCGAAACCGGAGCGACGGTCGCCGTGCCGTTGTTCGTCGAGAGCGGCGACGTCATTCGCATCGACACCCGGGACCGCCGCTACATCGGGCGCGCGGGCTAAGCGCCCGGCGCCGGCGTGCGCTTCGCCCTCGAACTCTTCGCGGCCGCATTCTTCGCCAGCGTTTTCGGCTCGATGGTGGGCCTCGGCGGCGGCTTCGTGCTGGTGCCGATCCTGCGGATCTTTCTCGGATTCTCACCGGCAGACGCGGCGGGAACGTCGCTCGTGCTCATCGTCGCCAACAGCGCGAGCGGCGCCGTCACGTATCTGCTGCAGCGCCGCGTCCATCTGAAGATCGGCCTGCTGATCGCGGCGGGCGGATTGCCGGGCGGCGTGCTGGGAGCCATCGCGTCAGTGCACATCTCGCCGAAGCTGTTCGACACGATCCTCGCCGTGCTGCTCGTTGCCGTGGCCGTCGACATGGCGTGGAACGCCGAGCGGCGCATGGCCGGACGCGTGGAGCACCACCGCGTGGCAAAAATCAAGGGCATGTCCTACCGCGCGGCGCTCGGCTTGGGCTTCGTCGTCGGCATCTTTTCGAGCCTGTTCGGGCTCGGCGGCGGCATTCTGCTGGTACCGACGTTCCTCTACTTCTCCGAGCTGCCGGCACACGCCATCAGCGCGACGTCGCACTTCGCCATCCTGCTCACGTCGCCGGTGGGACTGGTCGTGCACCTGTGGCAGCGCGACATCGTGGCGCGCGACGTCGTTCCACTCGTCGCCGGCGGCCTGCTCGGCGGCCCGATCGGCGCGCGCCTGTCGCTGCGGCTGAAGTCGCCGCAGCTGCTGATGATCGTGGCGGTCGCTCTGATCACGGCCGCGGTTACGCTCGTCTGGCGCCAGCTCTAGCGGGTTGCGTGGCAGGCCGCTGCCAAGGAACCGCCGCCCTTATAGCCATTTCCCACGGCCCTGGCGAAAGGAGGCGTTATGATCGCCTGGTGTCGTCGCCTCGTTGCCGCAGCCGCCGTCGCCGCGAGCCTAGTCGCGTGTACGCGTTCGAACTACACGCCCAACGTGATTCAGCTGACTCCCAACGGAACGGCCTCGAGCCCCGCGAGTCAGTCGATCGCGAAGCAGTTTACGCTGATCGCGGTCGAAGACGGCTATACGGGGCAGTTCACGGCCGACACCGTCATCGGGACGTGCTGGGTGGTGCGGGCGCCCGTCAAGACGACCGGGGCGTGGATCGTCGTCCCTCAGGGCAGCACCTGCAGCACCGATCTTGACGTGGAAAAGATCGTAGTCAAAGATCTCAAGGGCAACGCGGCATCGACCTACATCCGCTCCACAAAGTAGCGCACCTTGTCACCCTACTCTTTCGAACGCGGGTTGTAGGCTGCCCCTTTCACCGAGAAACTGGGCGTTAGCCCGTTGGTGAAGCTGTACAGATAGGTAAGCGCGGTGGTGCCGTACTTGTAAACGTCGATCTCGCCGGCTACGTAGTTTGCCGCCGCAAAGGCCGTCGAATTTTCGTTCAGGTGACCCCAGAACGCTTCGCCGTGCAACGCGAACGGGCCGCCGACGACCGTGCAGGCCGGGTTGCAGCCGGAATACACGACCAGCGCTCCGACGTTGTTGGCGGAGGTATCGATCGCGACCAGATTGCCGGCGGAATCGATGTCGAGTCCGCCGGGACTCGTGTTTTGATAACCGGTCGCGGTTACTCCCGCTCCTTGGCACTTCGCAAAATAGATCAGCACCGGCGTGAACTGCTGGGTATAGGCGGATGCCCAGCAATTGTTTTTCTTGTCCATCGCGACCCCGACCATCTCGTAGATGGCGGAGTTCGTAAGGTGCGTCGTGCATCCGTTCTTCATCGTGCACACGGCGACGCTCCCGGGCTTGCTGTTGTTGTCGAACATGTTCGCGACGACGATTTTGTCCTTCAGCGCATTGTTGCTCGCAGCGTCGACCGGTTGTCCGTACGAATCGGCGGTCGAGCCGGCTTGGGCTCCGCACATGCCAGGCCCCTTGAAGATGATGATGGAGCGGCTGCCGCCGTCGGGATCGATGACATTTCCCTTACCGTCCACGGCGACGCCGTTAAGGTACTGCACGCCCGGGATGGTGCAGGTCGGCGCCTTATTTTTCTTGTTGTTGCTCCTGTACGCTAAGATGTTCGTACTTGAAAATTCGCTGACGTAAAGGCCGCCTTTTGCCGCATCGGGCGTTTCGATGGCGGCGATGACGCCGGCGCTCGAATACTGCAATGCAGACGGCGGTACGCTTGGCGAAACGCCGGCGCCCGCGCAGCCGGCAAGAAGTCCCGCAACGACCACCCAGAGGAAGGGTACAAGCAAACGCATCCGAGAGAGTCTCCTTCTACGACAGGCTCCGCTGCTTCCGTGAACGGGTTTCGGTTCTCCTCTCTGTCACCCTGACTAGCGCGCCACACACCTTGTCACCCTGAGCCACAAGGCGCTAACGCAATGAGGCAGAACGCATTTGGCCGAGGAGCGCCAATGAAACGTTCGTCGTTCAAAAACATCGGAGCCTTGCTCGTCGCGGCGATGTTGAGCGCCTGCGGAAGCGTGACGAACGTCACGCCGTCATTGCAGCATTCTGCCGAACGAGTTCCGATGGTGCCGGCGTCCAGCTCCGTTCGAGAGCAGATTCTGTGGAGCTTCACGAACAAGGCGGACGGCGCCGATCCGATCGGAGGCGTCATCGCCGACGCCGACGGTAACCTCTACGGTGGCACGATTTCGGCCGGAGTTTATAACCAGGGAACCATCTTTGAGTTAGTCCCCTCCGGCAACAAATACAATGAGAGGACCCTCGTGCAGTTCAGCGGACCGAACGGCGACAGCTCGGTCGGCGCTCTGACGATGGATCGCTCGGGCACGCTCTTCGGAAACACCGTCTATGGGGGTCGCTACGACCGAGGCACCGCGTTTTCGATCTCGACGAAACACGGCGTCCAGGAAAACGTCATCTGGAGCTTCGGCGGCTCCCAAAGCGACGGTGCCTATCCCGATGCCGGGATGGTGCTCGACAGGCGCGGAAATCTCTACGGCACCGTTCCAAACGGCGGCCGCTTTGGTTACGGCGTCGTCTATCGCCTGACGCCCACGGCCAGTGGTTACTCCGAAACGATATTGCACGATTTCGGCAGCGGTGACGACGGGCGGCTACCGGACACGTCCCTGACGCTCGGAAACGGCGGCGTCATCTACGGCACTACGAACGGCGGCGGCAGCGGGGCCGCACGCGGCACGATCTTCAGACTTACGCCCAAAGGAGGGCGCTACACGGAAACCGTTTTATGGAACTTCCAGGGTGGTGCCGACGGATCGCTGCCATCCTCCCCGGTAACGTTCGATACCCAGGGCGCCATATACGGCGTCACCGACTACGGCGGGAACGCGGGCTGCGTCGACGGCTGCGGGACGGCCTACAAGTTGACGCCGAAGGGGTCGGGTTATGCCGAACGCGTGATTTGGGTGTTCGGGAACAATGCCGACGGTTACTACCCGCTTAGCAACGTCGTCGTCGGACCGCACGGCGCGCTGTACGGAACCACATGGCAGGGCGGAACGCATTACGGCGGCGTGTTTTGGAGGCTCCTCCGCTCCGGGAAGACCTACGCGGAGAGCGTCTTGGTGAACTTCGAGTGTTGCAACGGGATGGGCAGCGATCCGCGAGGGAACCTCATCGCCGACGCGCAGCATCGGCTCTACGGCACGACCTACGTCGGTGGGACTTCCGAAGTCGGCACGGTCTACCGCATCGAGCCGTAGCGCTACCGCGGCGCCGTCATCTCCTTAGGCACCACGATGCGATCGTACTCTTCTTCGCTCACGTGGCCGAGCGAGAGCGCGGCCTTCTTCAGCGACGTCTTTTCGTGATGCGCCTTCTTCGCGATCTCGGCGGCCTTGTCGTAGCCGATCTTCGGCGCCAGCGCGGTGACTACCATCAGCGAGTCGTCGAGATACTTGCGGATCTGCTCCTCGTTGGCTTGCAGCCCCTCGACGGCGTGCTCGCGGAACATCGTGCACGCGTCGCGCAGCAGCGTCGTCGAGTGGAGGAAATTGTAGATGATGACCGGGTTGAACACGTTCAGTTCGAAGTTGCCCTGCGACGCGCCGAAGGTGACGGCCAAGTCGTTGCCGTACACCTGAACGCAAACCATGGTCATCGCTTCGGATTGCGTGGGATTCACCTTGCCCGGCATGATCGAGCTGCCGGGCTCGTTCTCCGGCAGAATCAGCTCCCCGATCCCGGCGCGCGGGCCCGAGGCGAGCCAGCGGATGTCGTTGGCGATCTTCATGAGCGCCGCAGCGAGCATCTTGAGCGCGCCCGACGCGAAGACGAAGTCGTCGTGCGACGCGAGCGCCGTGAACTTGTTGGGGTGCGAGCGAAACGGCAGCCCGGTGAGCTCGGCGATCTTCTTAGCGGTGCGCTCACCGAACTCCGGATGCGCGTTGAGGCCCGTACCCACGGCGGTGCCGCCGATCGCAAGGTCGTAGAGCGTTTCGAGCGCCTTGCGACAGGCGGAGATAGCGCGGTCGAGCTGCGTGACGTAACCCGAGAACTCCTGGCCCAGCGTGATCGGCGTGGCGTCTTGCAGGTGCGTGCGCCCGACCTTCACGACGTGCGCCCATCCCTTCGCCTTCGCGTCGAGCGCGTCGCGCAGTTTCTCGACGGCGGGCAGCATCTCGACCATGCCCTGCGCGCCGGCAACGTGCATCGCGGTGGGGAACGTATCGTTCGACGATTGCGACATGTTGACGTGGTCGTTCGGATGCACCGGCGCCTTGGAGCCCATCTCCCCGCCGGCGATCTCGATCGCGCGATTCGACAGCACCTCGTTGACGTTCATGTTCGTCTGCGTGCCCGAGCCCGTCTGCCACACCCGCAAGGGGAAGTGGGAGTCGAGCTTACCTTCGACCACCTCGTCGGCCGCGCGCACGATCAGATCGGCCTTCTCGGCGTCGAGCTTGCCTAAATCGCGATTGACGAGCGCCGCGGCCTTCTTTAGCACGGCCATCGCCTTGATCACTTGGCGCGGCATCACGTCGCGCGGCCACTCGCTCTCGCCGATGTCGAAGTGAACCAGCGAGCGCGCGGTCTGCGCTCCGTAATACTTGTTGCTCGGAACTTGGATCTTGCCCATGGAATCGCTCTCGGTACGCATGGGCCGTAGCTTCGTCGGCTCTAGCGGCCTTTCCGGGCGGCGCGCCCGTCGATCGTCGTCCCCATCTCGCGCATCTCGACGATCTCGTAGATCGTGAGCGGAAAGCGCTCGTCAAAGCGACTTTTGTTGCAGCGCGGACAGCTCGCGGCGGCGCGGGGACGGCTGCGCCTGAGAACCTCGAACGCACACCGATCGCAGCGCAGAATGTATCGGCGCTGCGATTCCTTCAGCGGAGCGGCGTTGCCGAGGTCGTGATAAATCGACTGCAAGCCGCATTCGCGCAGCTTACGCTTGAAGCGCGTGGTGTGGCCGGTCTCGCCGAACGCCGCGAAGCACCAGGCGTGGACCATCTCGTGCAACAGCGTCGCTTCGAGCGCGTCGGGCTGCGCGCGGAAGTGCTTCGGCGAGAGCTCGATGACCAGGGGCGCACGTCCGTAGGTGATGCGGCCGGCCGAGTTCGAGAACCGCTCGTTGTAGGAGATCCGGCAATCGGGGGCCTCGCCGTTGAAATACTCGTAGTTCAACCGTGCGAAGATCAGCTGCAGGTCGGCTTCGGTCGGCAGCGCGGTGGGCCTCACGCAAGATTTGATTCGATGCTCGTCCAACGAACCATCGTGCCCGCTAACACGTCCAGCGGCCTTCCGCCGCGAATCTACGTGCCCATCGTCGTCCTGATCGCGGCCGCGTTCCTAGGCACGATGGTGTACCTCGTCGCCGACGGCTTCGGCGTCACGGGCTCGGTCTTCGGGAAGGCCGCGCGCTCCGACGCAGGCTCTCCAGCCGAGCGTCAAGGCTCGCAGAACAGCGTCGAAGGCGGCCCGCCGGCGCCGGTGATGGCGCAGCTGCAGACGTTGCGCGCGCGCATCGCGTCGCACCCGAACGACGACGTGGCACTGACGCAGCTCGGCGACATGTATCTGGCGGCGAACAAGTTCGAGCAGGCGATTCCGCTCTACAGGCAGGCGCTGAAGGCCAACCCACGCAACGTCGCGGCACAAACGGGCCTAGCGCAGGCGCAAGAGGCGCTACATGAGTAGCGCTCCGGCGATCTACGTCTCCTGCGACATGGAGGGCACGGCCGGCGTCTGTTCGTGGAAGCAATGCGATCCGAGTGACGCGCACGAGTATCCGGTTTTCCGGCGCTTCATGACGCGCGAGGTGCGCGCGGCGATCGAGGGCGCACGCGAAGCGGGCGCGCAGCGCGTCACCGTCAACGACTCGCACTGGTCGATGCGCAACCTGCTCTTCGACGAGCTGCCGGGCGACGACGACCTGCGGGTGATCTCGGGCGCGCCGAAGCCGTGGAGCATGATGCAGGGCTTCGGACCGCACGCCGACGCGGTGTTCTTCACCGGCTATCACGCGAAGGCCGGCGACTGCGCGACGTTGGCACACACGTTCTCCGACGCGGTCTACTCCGTTTCCGTGAACGGAACGCCGTGCAGCGAGGCGCTGCTCAACGCGGCGCTGGCGGGGAGCTTCGGGGTGCCGGTCGTTTTGATCACAGGCGACGGCACCATCGTCGACGAGGCGCTGCGGGCGATGCCGTGGGCGGTGGGCGTGGCGGTCAAAGACGCGATCGGCTTTACCGCCGTGAACTCCCTGACGCCGGGCGCGGCGTGCGATGCGATCCGTGCGGGCGCGCGCGAAGCAGTCGGCCGCATACCGCAGGCACGGCCGTTCGTGTTCGATCCGCCGTTCGAGCTGACGATCGAAACCACGAAGGTCGAACACGCCGACTTCATCGAGCTGCTGCCGGGGTTCGCGCGCGCGGGCGGACGCACGGTGCGATTCTTGGCGAACGAGTACGTGCCGCTGCTCGAGGCGTTCATCGCCGCCACGCGCATCGCCGCGGCCGCCGACGCGATCGCGTGAACCTTTACATCTCGAGCGACATGGAGGGCGTGGCCGGCGTCTGCTCGTGGCAGCAGGTCGACGCACGCACTCCACATCCCGACTTCGAAGCCTTCCGCCAGTTCTACACGCGCGAAGTGACGAACGCAGTCGAGGGCGCGCGCGCCGGCGGAGCTGCCCGCGTGCTGGTGAACGACTCGCACGGCCCGATGCGCAACCTGCTGCTCGACGATCTTCCGAGCGACGTGCGCGTGATTTTCGGCAATCGCAAGCCGTTCTCGATGGTGCAGGGCGCCGATGCCGGGTTCGGCGGCGCGTTCTTCGTAGGCTACCACGGCGCCGCGGGCGATGCGGACGCGGTCCTGTGCCACACGTACACGCCGTCGGTGGTGTACGACGTCCGCGTCAACGGCGTGCGCTGCAGCGAGGCAACGCTCAATGCGGGCCTTCTCGGCTACTACGGCGTGCCGCTGCTGCTGGTGACCGGCGACCGCACGACGGTGGACGGCGTGCGCGAGCAAATGCCGTGGGTTCGCGGCGTGGTGGTGAAAGACTCGATCGGCAACTTCGCGGCGCACTCGATGACGCCCGATGCCGCCTGCCGCGCGATCCGCAGCGGTGCGGAAGAGGCGATCCGGGGCGCCGGCGACGCGCAACTCTATCGCTTCGAGCCGCCAATCACGCTCGACGTGACGCTGGTCACCGCCGCCCAAGCCCATTTGGTTGCGACGATTCCGGGCTTCGAACGCACGGGTTCGCGCAGCGTACGCTTCACCCACGACTCGTATCCGGTGGTATTCAAGGCGTTCGTCGCGACCTGGCGCCTCGGCGGACAGGCATAATGACACGAGAGGTCGACCGGGTGTATGCTTGCACCTCTGGACGCCACCGTCCAAGGAGGTCCCCATGCGCTACTTCAGTCTATCGATCGCCGCGATCGCACTGCTCGCGGCCTTTGCCTTTGGCAGAATGACGGCTCCCGCCTCACCGGCCCTCGCAATGATGCAGCCGGCGGTTACGTTCTCGCATTTCGAATGTTATCAAGCTAAATTCGGCGGTCAGTTCGGCGCGACGGTCGCGCTCCAAGATCAATTCCAGGAGTACGATACCGGCGTGGGCGCTCCGCAACTGTTTTGCACTCCGGTCCTAAAAAAAGTCATCTCGGGTCATAATCTGAAAGTTCCGAGCCCCGCCGATCACCTGACCTGCTATTCGATCCAAGGCCCGACGATCAACCAGACGCGCAAAATACAGAATCAGTTCATCAGAAACATCGTAACGGTCGGCACTCCGCAGCTGCTCTGCGTTCCAACCCACAAAACGGGCTAACTTTGCCTTGTCATGCTGAGCGAAGCTCGCGAAGCGAGCGAAGTCGAAGGACGGCTTGAGAAACAAAGGCCCGCTCGAGGCACTCCACGCGTGCTGCGGCGGGACTCCGACGCGAGCGCCATTGACAGGATGTCATTAACTCTCCCTCAGCAGGTGGCGCGAGCGCGGCGTAGCAGGAGCACCACAGGACGTGGTGCGACGAGCGACCGCAGCAGCACGCGTGGAGTGCCTCGAGCGGGCTTTTTGTTTCTCAAGCTACCCCTTCGACACAACTTGTCCTGAGCGAGCGAAGCGAGTCGAAGGGCGCGCCTGCGGCGCGCTACTCAGGGTGACAAGGTTGTTGCGGGCGTGCCCAACGCGATCGCGATCTCGACCACGTCGTCCTCGTTGAGCGATAGCCGGCGCATTGCCAACTCGTACGCCTCGATCGTCTCCTCGCTCTTGCTCGAGGCCGCGCGCTCCTCGCGCAGGCGTTTGACTTCGTCGGTCACGCGATGCGCGAGTTGCGACGTCGGCTCGACGCCGGCGCGCTTCAGGCGTTCTTGCGCGCGGCGCAGCGTGTCTTCCACCAGCGCGGCTCCCGTGTGCTTGCCGAAGACCCAGCTCGTTCCGCCGCCGACCAGCTCGGCCGGAACGGCCTCGTACATGCGGCGGTCGATCAGCATGGCCTGCGTGTGGATGCCGGACTCGTGCGCGAAGACCTTCGAGCCGACGATCGGCTCGTGCTGCTGCATCGGGATCCCGCTCATGCGCTCCATGAACCGCGCGAGCTCGCGCAGCTTCTCGTATTTGAAGCCCGGCATCTCGACGCCGTAGAGCACGCGCAGCGCCACGACGAACTCGTGCAGCTTCACGTTGCCGGCGCGCTCGCCGTAGCCGTTCGCCGTCACCGAGATCACCTTGAACCCGCACGACGTCGCGACCAGCGCGTTGATCGTGCCCAGGCCGTAGTCGTTGTGCAAGTGCGCGACGATCGGCAGCCCTGCGGGCAAGGCCTCCACGATGCGCGAGCAGTACCAGCGCGTCGCCTCCGGCGTCAGCGTGCCGACGGTGTCGGGCCACGCCGGGCGCGTGCCGCCCGCCTCGAGCCCGGCCTTGAAATATTCGATGAAATAGTCGACGTCGCCGCGGCTGCCGTCCTCGGCGCCGAACTCGATACGTTCGACGCCGCACGACCGCGCGTGCCGAATCGCGTCGCATTGCAGCCGGATGTTCGCGTCGCGATAGAACGACAGCGGCAGGTCGAGCCACTCGCTCTCGTCGCGCCCCTCGTAGCGCAGCAGCGTCTTGCCGATCTTGTACTTCAGGTGCAGATCGCTGCCGCTCGTAAAGATGAAGAACGTCACTTCGCGCGGATCGATGCCGACGTCGCGCAACGTCTTGACCGTCACGTCGATGTCGTTGCGGTTGCTGCGGCACATCACGACGATCTCGACGTCGCCCAGCTCGCCGCGGTGCTTGGCTTCCATGACCAGCTGCAGCGTTCGCCGGTCGCCCTCCGACGCCGCGGGGAAGCCGACGCTCATCATGTGCACGCCGATGTCGGCGAGCGCTTTGGCGATCTCGAGCTTCTGCGCGGGCGTGTAGCAGACGCCCGGCATCTGCTCGCCGTCGCGCAGCGTTTCGTCGTAGATTCGAATCTCGGCCGGATCGGGGAATCGGACGTCGCGCGTGAACTCGTTCGGATCGCGGATCAGGCGTTCGATCGGTTCGCGGAGCATGTGCGAGCGTTCTACGGAGCCGCGCTACTATCATCTTCGTGCGGCTCGCCGCCCTCCCGTTCGCCGAACCGAAGCTCGGCCGATGTCGCGCGGAAAGAGCAGTTCGAGCGTCCAGTCGAATGCGACGCGCAGCTTGCGGTCGAGCCCGGGCAAGCCGCAACAAGTAGTACGTGCGCCAGAAAAACCACGCGATGAAGCCGGTGATGACGCGATTGCCGGGCAGTTGCGCGACGGCCTTGCGGCCGCCGAGCGCCGCCATCATGCCGAGCGAGCGGTATCGAAACGGCTTCGTCGGCGAGCCGCGCAGCACGGCGACGATGTTATCGGCGAGCAGTGGCCCCTCGCGGATCGCGTGCTGCGCGGTCATCGGATAGACGCCGCCGTCGTCGTTGGGAATCGACGCGCAATCGCCGAGCGCCCACACGCCCGGCATGCCGGCGACGCTCATGTCGGGTAACGTCTCGATCGCGCCGCGCTTCGTCTTGCGCAAATCGATCTTCGCGACGGTCGCCGACGGCTTGACGCCCGCGCTCCAGATGATCGTCTCGCTCTCGATGCGCCGCCCGCTCGTCAGCGTCAGGCCGCGCTCGTCGGCCGACGCAACGCCGTCGCCCGTGAGTACCTCGACCCCGCGCCGCGCCAGAACGCGCCGCGAGTACTCGCCCATCTTAGGCGGCAGGCCCGCGAGCAGCACCGGCCCCGCTTCCACGAGCACGACGTGAAGCTCGGCGGGGTCGAGCCGTTTGTAGAAGCGCAACACGCTGCGAAAGAGCTCCATGACCTCGCCCGCGGTCTCAACGCCGGTGAAGCCGCCGCCGACCACGGCAATCGTCAGCAACCGCTTGCGCCGCTCGTCGTCGGCGATCGTGTCGGCCAGCTCGAGCAGCCAGACCAGATGGTTGCGCAGCGCGTCGGCATCGATCGAGGGTCTTGAGCGCCCACGTGTGCTCGGCGACGCCGGGAAGGCCGAAGTCCGAGGTCGACGATCCGACGCGCCAGCACGACGTGATCGTAGGGCTGTACCACGCTCTTGCCCGTCAGCACGTGGTGGTAGCGCAGGGTGCGATCGTCGCACGTCGACCTCGTCGACGTCGGCCAAGACGAACCTGCTGCGATGCAGCTGGGTGCGGATCGGCGTCACGACGTGACGCACCTCGAGCTCGCCCGACGTCACCTCCGGCAGCATCGGCGTGAACAGCGTGTAGTTCTCCCGGCTGAGGAGGACGATCTCCGCTTCGTCCGGGCGCAGCCGCCGCTCCAGCCGGCGGGCGACCGCGATGCCCGCGAAGCCTCCGCCCACGATCACGATGACCGGCACGCCGTGCGGTTGAAGAACCCGGCGTGACTTACCTTCCGCCGGACTCCTCCGGCCCGGAGCCGGAGCAAGCGAAGCCGGCGAAGCGCCGCGCGGGCGGGATCGGCGCGATCCTCGCCGCGGCCCTCGCGTTCTTGCTGAAGTTCAAGTTCTTGCTGTTGATTGGCGCCAAGCTCTTCGGCGTCAGCTGGACGTTCGTGCTCTCGCTCTGGATCTACGTGGTGATCTTCGGCTGGCGGCTCGCCGTCGTCGTCATGCTGGTGCTCCTCGCGCACGAGCTCGGCCACTACTTCGCGTTTCGAGCCTACGGGCTACCGGTGCGGCTGCCGGCGTTCGTGCCGCTGCTGGGCGCGTTCACCGCGGGCACGCCGCCCGAGGATCTGGAACAGGACGCGTACATCGCGCTTGCCGGTCCGCTCGTCGGGCTCGGCCTGGCGGCGATCTGCTATGCCATCGGCGAGACGACGCACGACCGCTTCTGGTACGCGTGCGCCGATCTATCGGCGTTCCTCAACTTGTTCAACATGATTCCGATGCCGCCGTTCGATGGCGGCCGCATCATCGGCGCGCTGTGGCCGCCGCTGTGGATCATCGGCTTCGCGGTCTTCGTCGCGTTCGCGGTCGTCATGCACGTGCCCATGCTGTTCGTGGTGATCATCGGGCTGCTCGGGCTCCCGGCGATGATCGCGGCGTGGCGTGGTCACGTCGATCCGCGCGCGCTGCGTATGACGTTGGGCGCCCGAGTGCGTGTCAGCGTGTGGTATCTCGCGACGCTGCTCGGGCTGTTCTTCGTGATGTCGCAGGCGCATCTCGGCGCCGCGGCCGCGACGAACCCGCCGTTGTGACGCACCGCCGGCTGCTTCTTGCGGTCGCGTGCGCGGCCGTGCTCGTCGCAATCGTCGCGGCGAGGCCGCGCGCGACGCCCGGGCCGTACCTGCGAGACTTCGAGGCGTACTGGTCGGCCGGTACCACGTGGAACTCCGGCGGCGATCCCTACGGCCGCGCAATTTGGAACGCCGAACGCAACGTAGCGGGCGTGAACCCCGGGCGCGACGAGGTGCTGCCGTTCGTCGGGCCGCCGCAGACGCTGCTCGCGTGGAGCGTTTTCGCGCGGTTGCCGTATGCGACGGCCGCGGCGGTTTGGACCGCGCTGCTCGCGATCGCGCTGCTCGCGCTCGCTGCCGCGGCGATCCTCGGCGCAAATGCGCCGCTCTCGCTCTTCTCGTTCGCCGCCGCGCTCGCGCTCGCAGCCGGGTTCGGTCCCGCGACGAGCGACCTCGCGCTGGGGCAGCTCGCGCTGCCCGCTTTCGCCGGCGCCGCCGTCGTCGTGCTCGTCGCGGCGCGCTCGATTTCCGCGGCGACGGCCGCGGCGTGCCTCGCATTCGCGCAGCCGAACGCGGCGCTCGGGCTGCTCTCGCAGCTGGGCCGCAACCGCGCCACGTTGGCCATCGTCGCAAGCGCGATCCTCACCTACGCGCTCGGCGCGCTCGCCGCGGGCCGGGCGTGGCCCCCGGCATACGCGCGAGCGCTCGCAGCGCACGCCGGCGCGGAGCGGTGGAACGCGATCCAGCTCGCCCCGGCCGCGATCGCGTACGGCTTCGGCGCGACCCAATGGTGGGCGACGGTCGCGGGAGCGGCGGTGGCAATGACGGCGATAGCCGCGGCGATCGTGATCGCCTTCCGAATCCGCCGGTGCGTTCGCGCGATTTGCCGCGTTCTCGGCGCTCGCGCCGTTCGTGGCGGGATTCTTTCACGAGCACGACTTGATCGTCGCGTACGCCGCGGCGGTGTGGTGCGCGCTGCGCACGCGCGCGGCCGTCAGGATCGTCGCGTTGACCGGAACCCTGCTCGTCGCGGTCGACTGGCTCGGACTCGCGCAGCGGCCCACCGGCATGGCGCAGAGCGCGCTGCTCGCCCTTGCCGTCGTGGCCGCGTTCGCTGCGCTCGGCAATGCCGCGGAACTACGCGGCGCGGCGGCGTTTGCGCTGTGTGCCGGAGCGCTCTTCGCGATCGCCGCGTTCGTGGCGGCGCATGCGCCTGCGCCGGTGTGGCCCGACGCGCTCGGATCCTTCCGCGCGCCGGCCGCGATGCCGATTGCGGCGGTGTGGGGCGCCGAGCAGCGCGCGACGGGCCTGTTCGCGCCGGTGCCCGCCTGGGCGCTGCTTCGGTCGCTCTCGCTCTTAGGGTGCGGCCTGCTCGCCTACGCTATATATCGACATCCATCATGTTGTCGAACGGCGTGAGGGCGTTGGGGTGGAAGTTCTTCAGATCTGAGTTGTACGCGTAGATGTCCTCGGCGATCCCGGTGATGATCGTCGGGACGTCGTGCACCAGCTCGCTCTGCACGGTCACGACGTCGGCGTTTCGCTGCGGCTGTTGGTAGTGTCCGTAGAGCGCCGTCATCGCCGCCTGTGCGCGCGGGTTACACCAGCGGATGTCGTTTTGCCCGTTCGGCGGGAAGGCTTTGCAGTCGTAAATCGGCGAGTAGTCGCCGATCGCGTCGTTGAACCACGCGAAGATGATGACGTCCCACTTGTTGGAGTAGACGATGCCGCCCTGGTTGAGCGGCGCGAACATGAGTGCAGGCGGATAGTGCCGGACGGTGATGTCCGCGCCGATCTGTTTCCACCACGCGCGGATGAGTTCGATGCGCTCGTCGGTGTCGGGGGAGCCCGTGTTCGTCGCGAACGTCAGCGATAGTTTCGTCCCGTTCTTCTGCCGGATGCCGTCCGGTCCGCGAGCCCACCCGTTCTTATCGAGCAGCTCGTTGGCGCGCGCGATGTCGAACGGCACCATCGGGATCGACGACACGTAGAACGGCGCGGTCGGCGGCGTCGCGACTTCCTGCAGGATCCCGACGCCGTGACCGATCTTGTCGCGCAGCGTGCGCCGGTCGATTGCGAGGCGCAGCGCGGCGCGAACGATCGGATCGCGAACCGCGGGTTGCTGCGTGTTGAAGTCGAGGTGTCCGTACGAGTAGCCCGGCTGGCGACGAACGGTGATGCCCGGCAGCGCTTGGGCGCGCGCCAGGTAGGCCCCGGACACGAGATTCCACATGTCCAGCTCGTGCGACTGTAGCTGCGACAGCAGCGTGTTTCGGTCGGGAATGATCTTGTAAATCACCTTCTGCAGCTTCGGCTTGCCGCGCCAGTAGAGCGGGTTCGGCACCAAGACGACGTCCTGTGCGCGGTCCCATCGCAGGTACTTGAACGGACCGATGCCGATCGGCAGCGAGTTGTAGGGGATGTTGTTGATGTTGGGATACTTCGCCAGCAGGTGCTTCGGAAGCACGCACGGGTTGGCGCCCGCCGACGAGAAGAACGTCTCGACGAACGGCGAGTACGGCTTCTTCAGGTGAAAGATGACGGTGAACTTATCCGGCTCGTCGATCTTCGAAATCTGGTCCCAGCCCTGGCGCGAAACGACGTTCGTCGCGGGATTCAGCACGGCGTTGGTGGAGAACACCACGTCGTCGGCATCGAACGGCGCGCCGTCCGACCAGCGCACCCCCTTGCGCAGGTGATACGTGATGGTCAGCCCGTCCTTGCTGACGCCGCCGTTCACCTGCGTAGGAACCTGCAGCGCGAGCTCCGGGTATGGCTGATTGTGCTCGTCCCACTTGATGAGCCACGCCATCGTCATCGACGAGAGGTAGCCGACGTCGATGATCTGCCCGAAGAACGGATTGAGCGTGTTGATGTCGGAAGCATCCGAGAACGTCAGCACGTGCGGCTGCGTCCACGAGTTCCCGCGGCCGCCTTCTCCGCTCGACACCGTCGTCTTCGTGCACGCGCAAAGCGCCGCGGCCGCGATCGCCGCGACGGAACAGAGAATTTTTGTCTTCATCTCCGAGCTCCTTAGATCGAGTAGTTCCAGGGATCCCAAAACGCCGAGATGACTGGTGACGGATCGAAGCCCTTCAGGTCCTTGTTATAGACGTAGGGCACGCGGGAGAAGTTGATGATGATCGTGGGCACGTCGTAGGCCAGCTGCTGCTGCACGATCACGTAGTCGCGCTTGCGGCGCGCCTGGTCGATCGTCTTGAGTGCGTCGTTCATGGCGTCGGTTGCGATGCGGTTGTTCCACATCATGGCGTTCTGGCCGTGCGGCGCCAGATTGTCGGCAGAATAGATCGGGCTATCGTCGGGGTCGGCGGCACCGATCCAGCTGAAGCCGGCGACGTCGTAGTGGCCGCCCTGCAGCGTGCCGTTCGTCGAGTTGTCGAAGAACTGGCTGGTCGGATAGTTCTTGACGTCGGCCTGGGCGCCGACCTCGCGCCACTGCCGCTGCAGCAGCGTCTGCATCGCCTTGCCGTAGGTGGACTCGGTCTGCGTGCTGAGCGTGAACTCCAGCCGTTGCCCGTTCTTCACGCGGATGCCGTCAGGCCCGGCCTTCCAGCCGTCGGCCTCGAGAACGGAACGGGCCTTGGCCGGATCGTAGTCGTAGTGCGTCACGTTCGTCGTGTAGGCCCACGAGTAGAGCGGGTGCTGATCGGTGTCGCCCTTGATGGCCGAGCCGTGGAGGATCTTATCGATGATCTCTTGGCGGTCGGTCGCGTACGCCAGCGCCACGCGCACGTTGCGGTCGCTGACGATCGGGTGCTTCAGGTTGAAGTCGACGTGCGACCACTGAAACGAGTTGACCCGGATCGCCAGCAGCCCGCTGGCCGGGTCCGCCGCCAGCTCCGCATAGTGCGGCCACTTCAAGCCGGTGCCCTGCGCGAGCATGTCGATCTCGTGCGTCTGGATCTGCGTTTCCATCGTGTTTTCGTCGGGCAGGATCTTATAGATCACCTGACTGAGTTTCGGCTTGCCCAAATAGAAATACGGATTCGCGACCATTCGCACGTCCTGCCCGCGGTTCCACGCGACCACCTTGAAGGGACCGCTGGCGACCGGCAGCGAGTTGAAGGGCGCGGTGTTGAACGAGCCCTTGTCGTCGTTGTACTTGGCGAGGATGTGCGCCGGCAAAATCGGCGCGTTGCCGTTCACGCTCCAGAGCTGCTGCAGGAACGGAGCGTACAGCTTCTTCATATGGACGACGGCCACGAGCGGGTCGCTGCAGTCGATGCTCGCGATGTCCTTGTAGCCGTCGGTCGTGATCACGTTGTTGTGCGTGTTCATGACGACGCGCCACGTGAACTTCAGGTCGTCGCAAGTCAGCGGCGCTCCGTCCTGCCACTTCATGTTGGGCCGCAGCTTGTATTTCAGCGTTAGGCCGTCTTTGCTCACGTCGCCGTTTGCGATCGTCGGGATCTCACGCACCGCGTCGGGCACCGGGCGCGCCTTCGCATCGTAGCGGATGGTCCACGAATAGATGAACATCGCCAGGTCGAGCGTCGGCGACGCCGAGTCGAGCGCCGGATTGAGATTCTTGGGATCGGCCGCGCTCGACCAGCGAAAGACGCCCGGCTCCGTCCACGCGTTGGTCGCGACGTTGGTTGAGCCGCCACCCGTCGCGCCGCCGCCCGACACCTTGCTGCAGCCCGCGGCGGCCAGCACCGCGAGCGCGATTATGCCGCGGCGGCTCCTCAAACTCACGCAGACGCCCCTTCCTCGCCGTCTTCGGCGCGCATGGCATCCGCATCGAGATCGTGCGCCGAACAGAAATCGCGATACGCTTCGGGCGCGATCTCCGACGGCTTGATCTCGCTGCGGCCTCCCCAGAAGACGTTGCGTATACGCAAACTCGATGCCTGCTTCCCGCAGGTGGGCGTCGATCGCCGCCTTGTGCGCGAGGACGGCGGCCTTCTCCATACCGTGCGCCACGGCCATGACGTTGACGTCGTGGAACTCCGGCCCGCCCTCGCGCCAGTAGGCGTGGGTGATGACGTAGTGGCGCGCCACCTCGCAGCCGGCGTCGATCTCGCGCCCGCGCGGCACGGCCCAGTGGAACAGCGCGTTGTACCGCGTTACGCGTTCGTCGCCGGCGGTCGCCTTGACGTGCTCGAGAAACGTGGAGAAGCGGCCGATGACGCCGCGCTCGTCGAGCGCTTCGGCGACCGCGGCGAACTCGCCGACCGAGACGCCCGCTTCGACCGCGCGCGCGGCGCCACAGGTCGCGCTCGATCTCCGCCGGCGCGAACTCGCGCTTGAGCGCGACGAGCACGCGCCACTCGAGGTCCGAGAGCTCGACGATCGGCGTCGAGAGCGGCCGCCCGGCCTGTGCGGCGCGCGCGCCCGGTTCGAGGCCGCGCCGCCGCACGTGGCCGACGCCGAGCGTGAACAGCATCTTTGCCGGCATCAGACGAACGCGCTCGGCGCCGACGCGCCCGCGCAGCCACTCGGCGTGCTTGCGCAGCGAGAAGCCCTGCGGCACCTTGAGCGTCGTCCAGAGGCGGTAGCTGCTGCCGGCTGAGACCGCGTCGGTCGTGCGGATCACGACGTGACCCGAGAACGGATCCTCGCGGAACATGAACTCGAACGCGGCGTCGAGCCTGTCGGGTGCGACTTCCCACGCGCACAGCGCGCCGCTGGCGAGGCTCGTCGAGAGCAGCGTCTGGCGCACGCGCCGGATCGTGCCGGCGCGCAGCATCGCCGCGACGCGCTCGATGACCGTCTCGACGGGCACCCCGCTGCGGGTGGCGATCTCGCCGAACGGGTCGCTCTGAAAGCCGGCCAGGCGGTCCTCGGAAATCGCGAGGATCGCGGAGTTGACCGGATCCGAGATTGTAGCTGGAGTGTCGGAGAGACTAGATTTGGACGTCGCTGATGCCCGTCGCGTACAAGTAGTTCTGCTCCGCCGTCCGCACGCCGTAGAGCGCGGTGATGTACGCCGACTGCGCGGTCGTGAGGTTCGCTTCGGCCGTTACGACGTTGAGGATCGTCGTCGCGCCGACCTTATACTGCGCCTGAGTCGCGCTCAGCGACACTTGCGCCGCGACCAGTTCTGATCGCGCCTGCACGAGGGAGGATCGCGCCGAGATCAGCGTCGCGAGCGCAGACCGTACGTCCGACTCCACCGTCAGCCGCGTCGAGTTCCACGTCGCGAGGTTCTGGTCGAGCTGCGACGCCGCCACCGCAACGTTGTAGTTCGTCACGCCTTGGTCGTAAATCGGGATCGTCAGGTTCAAGCCGACGGTCTTGTCGTTCGCCCAGCTCGCCGGTCCGGGACAGAGCGAGGCGGCGATGCCGGGGTTCGTGATGTTGGCGTTACCGAAGCAGTCGAGATACTGCCGGCTGACGTTGTCGGTCGCCCCGGCCGAAAGGATCGGAAACCGCGCAAGCTTGGCGTAGCGCAGGTTCTCCTTGGCCGACTCAACGTTATACGCCGCGGAAATATAGTCGGGCCGCATGATCAACGCCCGTTTCAACGACGCGGCATAGGTCGGATTCGGCGCCGACGGCTGCGCGGTGATCTGGTGCGGCACGACTTGCGCGTCGGCGTCGAGGCCGAGCGTCGTGGCGAACGTCGCCTGGGCACCAATCGCCGCGCCTTGCGCGGTCACGAGGTTTCCGCGCGCCTGCGCCGTTTGGAACTGTGCGGCGGCGATATCCGAGCGCGCCGCGGCGCCGTTACGGATCTGCGCCGCTACCGAAGACTCGTTCACCTCGAATTCGTGCACGAGCTGCGCGTCGGCGGTGACGGTAGCGTTGTCTTCCAGCACGGTGTAATAGGCATTGGCGACGTTGAACGCCAGCGTCTGTAGCTGCCGCAGCAGGGTGGCGCGGCCGGCGATGTCGGCGGCTTTTGCCGAGCGGATGTTGGCGATGGTGCGGCCGCCGTCATAGATCAGCTGCGTGACCGTTATGCCGACCGACTCGTTGGTCACCGTAGCGCGCGAGTACGGCGCGGGGGTCGCGAGGCCGCCGATCGCGTTAGGCCTGATGCTCGCAGGGCTGCTGGTCGGACTCGCACCTCCGCCGCCCGAGCTTGTCGTCCCGTTGCTGTATTGGTTGCCGATTTGGGCGTTGGCGCTCAGGCCGGGATAGTATGCCTGCTTCGCCGAGGTGTAGCGGGCGTGTATCGCGGCCCACTGCGCGTTTTGGAGAGCGAAGGTCGGCGAGAGCGCGACGGCGATCCGGACCGAGTCGGACAGCGAGATCGTTTGCGGAACGCCATTCTTCGGCTTGAGCATCTCCACGTCGGGCGCCGGCGTGCCGTAGGCGGGATACGGAATCGGCGTTCCGCTGATCGTCGGCTCGGGCAGCGGCGACGGCATTTGGATGCCCGGAACGCCGGGAATGTCGCCGCCTTGATTCGGAGGCGGGGTCGGAGCCGTCTGCGCCAGTGCGCCGCCGGTGGCAAAGGCAGCTAGCGCGAGCGCCGCGACGAGCCCTCGCGCGCGAAAGAATCCTGATTTCATCCTTAGTGCACCGAGCCTGAAGCGCTGGGCGCGGCGCCGTTGACCGCCACGACGCTGCCGTCTTTGAGCGCGTCGGGGCGCGTCGTAATGACCTGCGTGCCGGGTTGGACCTTCGGGCTGGTCACTTGCGCAATCGTTTCGGTCTGAACGCCTACGCGAACCGGAACGGCCTGCGCCTTGTTGTCGACCACGATATAGACCACGTTGCCGTTCGGCGTCTGTGCGACGGCGGTGCGCGGTACGACGATCGCGTTGGCCGCTCGCGCCTTCGTCACCGTGACCGTGACGAGCATCCCGCCGCGAAGGACGTAGCCGGGATTCTCGACTTGGAGCCGCGCGAGATACGACAGCGTGCCGGCGGTCGGCACGAGGTTGACGGTCTGAATCGGTCCGGCGAACGTGCGCCCGGGAAGCGACGTCGACTGATATCGAACGGTCACGCCGGACCGGACGTAGGGCAGATCCTCGTCGGGCACGTTCACGTTGATCCACACCTTGTCGACGCGCGCGACCTGCAACACCGGCTGCGATGGCGAGGCGTAGGCGCCGGGATCGACGAGCCGATTTGCGACCACCGCGTCGTACGGCGAGTAGAGGTACGTCTGCGACAGTTGCGTGCTCAGCACGTCGGCCTGCGCTGCGGCCGCCGCGGCCTGCGCCTGCTGCGACTTCACGTTCTGTGCGCTGACGACGTTGTTGCGCAGACCCACAACCGAGTTGTTGTATGTCGACTGCGCTTGCACGTAGTTTGCTTGCGACTGCTGCAGCTGGGTTTCCGAAACGTAGCCCTGCTTGTAGAGCTGCTTGTTCTGATCGTAAACGAGCTTTGCGTTTTGGAGCGAGGCCTTCGCGGTTTGCACGGCCGCCTCGTTCGTCTGCACTTGCACCGGGTAGCCGACGACCGATCCTTGCGCCGCAGCCGAAGCCTGGGCGGCCTGCGCGCGCGCCTGGTCCAGCTGCGCCTGCAGCGTGCGCGGGTCGATGGTCGCGAGCAGCTGTCCTTTATGCACCATGTCGCCGATGTTGACGTTGATCTTCATGATCGTGCCGCTCTGTTGGAAGGCCAGCGTCGACTGATTGAGCGGCGCGATCTGACCGTCGAGGGTCAAATACGTGGCGATATTCTGGCGCGAGGCGGCCGCGGCGTCGACCGTCAGTGGGGGCGGTCCTTGAACGGGCTTCTTGCCGCAGGCCGCCAAAGCGGGCAGCCCGACGGCCACCGCAAGCGTCAACAGCATCGCTTTCAAAGGAACCGAAGGGAATGTCATCCGGGGCATGTCTCTCCTTGATCCGTCCTTCATGGCTTGATATACGGCGCCCAACCGGGCTTTGATTCAAAGGGCCCTACCATGGAACCTCGGCATGAGGTAATCGGCTGCGGGGCGTATCTCCCGGGGGCATGAGCGCGAAACTCGACATCGGTCGCTCGTACAGTCTCCAGACCCGCGTCGAGGAGTGGATGACCGCCGAGAAGGCGGGGAACAAGGGCGTTGACGTCCTCTCCACCTCGATGCTTGTCCAATTGGTCGAGAGCGCCGCGATCCACTGCGTCGAGCCCATCTTGCGGCCGGGCGAGATCACCCTCGGCACGCAGATCGAGCTGGAGCACAAGAAGCCGGTTCCGGTGGGGTTCATCGTGCGGACCGAAGTGGAGGTCGTGATGCTGGATGGCCCACGCGTCAGCTTCGCGGTCCAGGTCTTCGACGAGCAGGAGGCGGTCGCCGAGGGCACGCACGAGCGCTACATCATGGAGAAGGCCAAATTTCTCGCAAAATTGCGGGAAAAGCTCGCCTGAGTAGGCTCCCACTGCAGGGGAGGCAATCGCCCGTCCCCGAAGAGGACGGCAAAGGTCACCGAGCGGCCCCCCGCGGGGCCGAGCGGTAAGGCCTAAGTCTCAATTAACCAGCTAGGAGGACAGATTGAAGCGACTGAGCACTGGAGTCCTGACCCTGCTTATGGCAGCCGGTCTTGGATTCACCGCGGTCGCAGCCCAGCCCGGAGCATCGCATGGCAACATTGGAACCAACGCGATTGCGCAGGACCAGGGTGCGACGGCTGCTCCGCCGGCGAACTTCGGGTCCCCGCCGTCGGGTCAGTATCCGATTCTCTATAACGACCATCACGTCTACTCCAAGCCCGATATTCTGAAGCAGGGTCGTGTGCTCGCCGCGCTGGTGCGGGGCGGAACGCTCTTGATCCCGCTTCGCTCGATGTTCGAGCAAATGGGTGCCACCGTGTCGTACGACGCGGGAAGCAAGACCGTGACGGTCAGCAAAGCCGGAGCCGAGGTCAAGGTGACCGTCGGTAAACCGGAAGTCATCATCAACGGCGAGTCGCGTCCGCTGGACGTGCCGCCCGAAATCTATCAGGGCACCGTTCTCGTACCGGTCCGTGTCATCTCGGAAGGCATGGGCGCCTACGTTCTGTGGGTTCCCGATCGCCGTATCGTCGTAGTGCGATACATTCCGGCGACCCCGCCGCCGAGTCCGGCTCCGCCCCCGCCGCCCCCGCCGCCGCCGGCTCCCACGCCGACGCCGACACCGGCGCCGTACTACGACTTCTACGTAGCCGGCGACTATATTATCTCGCCGAAGGTGTACAACGAGTTCAACCCCGGCAATACCAGCAATAACAACACGGGCGGCTTCTCGTACCGGCTCCACGGAGCCGTCGAAATCCCGGTCATGAGCCTTCCGTGGATGGTCGAAGTCGACTACCGCCAGTACAACTGGCAGCACCACTGCGGTGGCGGTGGCGATCCGGAGTGCTTCGTCACGACGATCGGCGGCCTCGGTCAAAGCTCGGTTCCGGCATTCGTCGGACGTGACTACTCCTTCGACGCTCGACTCGGTCTCCGTATCCTCAAGCCGCGTATCTACCTCGTCGGTGGATACATGTCTCGTAAGAGCAACTACGGCTATCCCGCGGAAAACGGCGCGGGCGTCGGGCTCGAGAAGCTCCCGGATCTAGATCGCGTCTTCTCGTTCTACGGAAGCGCAGTCTACTATTTCGGAGTCAACGGAAACTACGCGAGCAGCCCGCTCGCCTGCGGAAACCCCGGAGGCAGCGGTTGCACGTACAACGTGAGTTACAACATCCTCAAGTACGACATCGGCGTCAGCTACACGTTCCCCGGCTTCCCGATCTTCATCGAGGCGGGCTTCCTGGGTGACCGCGGCTATAACAACAACGCCGCTCCGATCGGCTTCTCCGAATCCGGTCCGTACGCGGGTATCGGCCTGAAGATCTAAGCTTCAGCTCCGAATACAATCGAAAGCCCCTGCTTACGCAGGGGCTTTCTTTCTTTTCCGGGGTCGAGTCTACGGCTTCGGGGTCGGGCTCGGTGACGGCGACGCGCCGCTGCCCGGCGACAACGGCGACGTAGCCGAGTCCGTTGTGTCCTCCGGCGCGAGCGACGGCTGTACGCACGGCGGCGTGATCAGGTCGATCGCGGGTTTGCCGGGAGCGGGGGTCGGCGACGGCGTCGCGACGGGCATCGTCTCGGGGTGCACGCCCGGCGGCAGCGGCGTCGGGCAGATCTGCGCCAGTGCGAACCAGTGCTCGGTGAAGCCGCCGCTTATGCTCGCCTTCGCGGTCTTGCCGAAGTAGGTGGTCGGATATTTGGTGACGAGGATCTGCATGAACTGCCACGTCGTCTGCTGCTCCGGCTGCGTGTAGACTTTCCGCATTACTTGCACGCCGAGAAAATACGAGCGCGGCAGCTCGGGGTCGTTGGGATACTTCGCCGCCCAGCGGCGCAGCGCGTCGGTGGCAAAGTCGAGTTTCGCGATGAGCTTGGGGTCGGTCGTATAGGCGCCGGCGCTGATGGCTCCGTCTTTGTAGGTGTTGTTGATGCCGAGGTAGCTCAACTTCATGCGCCCGAAGTACTCGTCTCCGGGTGCCGAGCTGTTGAACGCCTCGCATTTCAGGTGAGCCCATTTGCTTTTCGTCGCGCCGCACACGTCGTTGCTCTTCGCGGGCGTTGCCGTGGCCTTCGGCGCCGGGGCGCCGGCCGTGGACTGACCGGAAGCAGCAAGGAGGACAATGCTCGCAACGGAAGCGCCAAGCGATAACGCTGGTAGCCTGGTTTTCAAGTGGTGTCGTCTCCTTCGGGCACTCGCTTGTTGTGGATAGCGCCCTTTGGGGAGCACTTCTTTTTCGAGTCGAGGCTCGTGGCCTTCCCGGCGCGAAGCAGACGCCAGCATGATTCGAACCGTCCGCGTGGCGGCGGTGCAGCTTCGAGCGCACGATCGCGCCGATTTTCTGCCGTCGCTCGAACCAATTGTCGACGCCGCGCGCCGCGCCGCATCAAGCGCCGATCTAATCGTGCTTCCGGAAGCGACGTTCCCGGCCTACGTGCTTGGTAAGGAACCGGTCGACGCCGCGATGGTTACTCGAGCGCTCGATCGCCTGCGCGACGTAGCGGCCGACACCAAGACCGTGATCGTCGCCGGTGCCGTCGACGTAACGAACGGCATCGCGCGCAACGCCGCATTTGCAATCGATGCCGACGGCTCGGTCGCCGGACGTGCCGACAAGCTGTTCCTATGGCACTTCGACCGGCGCTGGTTCGCGCACGGCGAGCGCCTCGAGCCGATCGACACCGCGATCGGGCGTTTGGGCGTGCTGATCTGCGCCGACGGGCGGCTTCCAACGCTTTCGCGCGCGCTCGTCGAGCGCGGGGCCGAGGCGCTGGTCATGCCGACCGCGTGGGTGACCAGCGGCCGCGATCCTCGTTTGCTGGAAAACGTGCAGGCCGATCTCCTTGCGCGAGTCCGAGCCTACGAAAACCGCGTGCCGTTCGTCGCCGCCAACAAGTGCGGCAGCGAGCTCGGCATGGTGGCCTACTGCGGGAAGAGTCAAATCGTGGACGCCGCGGGAAGCGTCGTCGCGATGGCGAGCGAGCTCGAGCCGGAAACGATCGCCGCGACGATCGAGCTCGGCGTCGCGGCACGGCCTCCCGGCACCGGGGCGTTCCCCACCCCGGCGACTCGGTCGGAGCCGCCGCCCCGTCCGGTGCGGATCGCGTTCTCGTTCGACGCGCTGCCGCCCGATATCGACGCCCGTCTCGAGCTCCTCGACGACGCCTACGCGCTCTCGCCGCGCGACGTCGAGCGCTTCGCCGCGCTCGATCGCGCGATTCCACTCGTCCGCGTGGGCGACGGCGACGTGCTCGATCCCGCGCGGCTCGTGGCCTATCGGCGCGCCGGATACGTCGCGTTCGCCTGGGAGGCCGGCGTCGCCGGCGAGTGGATCGAGCGCTTGGCCCGCGCGCGCGCTCTGGAACTACGGCTCTACGCGATCGTCTTCGACCGCGCCGCGGGCCGTGCGTTCGCCGTGGACCCGGACGGCTCGATCGTCGCGGGCACGTTCGGCGGTTACCGCCTGGCGAGTTTCGCATTGGATCCGCGCAAGTCGGCCGAGACGCAAGTCGCTCCCGGAACCGACATCGGCGACGGGCTCGAACGCGTCGCCGCGGCCGTCGCAGCCAAGGCAGCCGCACCGTGAATCCGACCGAACGCGCCGCGCTCGATATCGCCCGCGGCCGCCGGCGTCCGCGCCCGGTAGCCGTCATCACCGCGATCATCGCGGTGCTCGCGGCCCTCGGTACGCTCTTCGCGCACCATCGCTCGATCGGCGCGCTCTCGGTGAAGAACCAGGCGATCCTGACGCAGTCGCGCGCCAGCGACACCTACAACGCCTACGAGGCCAAACAGACTCGCTATAACATCTATCAGGCGCTGCTCGCCAGCCGGCTGGTCCGCGACGACGCGACGCGCACTCGTCTCGAAGCCGTCGCCAAACAGGAGCAAGCGTCGTCGCCCGCCGTCTTGGAGAAGGCGCAGGCCCTCGAAGAGCAGGCGATCAACGACGACGAGCGCTCCGAATCGATCTTGAGATCCTACGAGATCTTGCAGTTCGCGACGACTGCGTTCGAGGTGTCCATCATCCTGGTCTCGATCTCGGCGCTCGCCGGCACGCGCT
Organism: Vulcanimicrobiota bacterium; assembly: GCA_963711625.1. Lineage (GTDB taxonomy): Bacteria > Vulcanimicrobiota > Vulcanimicrobiia > Vulcanimicrobiales > Vulcanimicrobiaceae > Cybelea. The sequence goes on along the minus strand of OY970207.1, from coordinate 1,632,869 downwards.
TCTTCCTCCCATTCGCCCTCGCACTCAGCAGCCTGGGCCTCGTGTTATTCGTTGTCGGTCTGGTCCAGGGTCGCTAGCGCCGCGCTGGTCCCGCTCGCGCTGCTGGTGCTCGCGGGGGCGATGGCACGCGCGCCGCACGTGCGCCGGGCGAGCGGAACCATCGCGTCGGCCGCATGGCCCTATCTGCCGGGAAGCATCATCCCGGTGCGCGTCAACGGCTTCGCCGCGCCATACCACTCCGTGTTGCTCGGGCCCGGCCGCCTGTTGCCCGGCGGATCCTACGAGATACCGCAGCGAGCGCGCGCGGGCAGCGCGTTGCTCGTTGCCGGCAACGCTGCCGGCCTAGCGGCCACGAACGTTCGCATCACGCCGCCGCCGCCGCCGAGGCGATCGTTGATCGTGGTCGCGTCGTACGACGACGGGCTCATCTTTCACGACGCGCTCGACTTCTCGGTGCGCGGCGTGCTCGCAACCGGCGGCTCGCCGAGCGACACGGCGGCCGACGCATCGGGGAAGGTTGCCGTCACCGACACGCAGGGCGCCGATCTCACGCTCGTCACGGTCGCTCCGTGGGGTGTCGAGCATGTCGGCGGCGTCGTGTTGGGCGACGAGGTTGCGATCGACGAAACGACGCAAGACGTCTTCGTGACGAACCGCGACTGGAATGGAAACGGAGCGTTGACTCGCGTCGCGGCCGATGGCAGCGTCGCTCGCGTCGCCACGGGTGCCACCGCCGAAGGGTTGGCGATCGACGAACGACGGCAAATCGTCTACGTAGCCAACGCGAACGACGGAACGGTCGCATCGGTGAGCGCGCGCACCATGCGCGTGCTGCGGCGCTTTCCCGCGGTCGATCGCGTATTCTCGCTCGCGCTCTCCGCGGACGGCATGCGTCTTTACGCCGTGTCGAATCAGAGCTCGGGTTCGCTGTTCGGCTCGCCCGGAGCGGTGGTGGCGATCGCGCTCGACGCCGCCGAACCGAAGGTCGTCGCGCGCAGCCCGAATCTCGAGTTTCCGCTCGGCGTCGCACTCGATCCCGCGACGCAGACGCTGTTCGTCACCGACGAGAGCCTGGGGCAAGTCGACGTGCTCGACGCGCAGACGCTCCGGCCGCGCCGGGCCGCCCTGCGCACCTGCGCCACGCCATGGAAGCCGCGGCTGGATCCGGCGAGCTGGCGGCTCTACGTGCCATGCGCCGGCGCCGACGCAATCGACGCGTTCGATACGCGGACGCTGCGGAGGATCGCGCACGCACCGTTCGCGACCGGCAGCTATCCGCTCGCGGTGGCCGTGTGGCATCCGCGCTAGCGCGCGGCGCGTTCTGCGCGCTTCTCTTATTCGTTTTCGCGGCCGCGAGCGCGAGCGCCGACCTCTTGCCCGCGCGGATCGCGCCCGCCGCTCCGTTTCCGCAAATTCTCGAGCAGGCGCCAACCGTCGAGAGCGTCGCACCCGGCATCGACTACGGCGAGTACTCGCTGCTGACCGCCGCCGGTCCGCTATCCATTCACGTGATCGCCGTCGATCCGCGCCGCGGCGACGTGCGGCTCGCCAACGTGTTGGCCAACAACGCGCTCGAGTCGCGCGGCGAGACGGTCGGGTCGATGGCGCAGCGAACGGCGGCCGTCGCGGGCGTCAACGGCGACTACTTCGACATCGGGAACACGAACCGGCCGCAGAACATCGTCGTGCGCGACGGCACGCTGTTGCAGCTGCCGAAGAAACGCTACGCGCTCGCCGTCTCGCGGGACGGAACGGCGCGCATCGCCGAGTTCACGTTTGCAGGCCAGCTCGTAATCGCCGATCGCACGATGCCCCTCGACGCGATCGATCAGCTGCCGCCGCCCAACGGCAACCTGTCGCTGATCACACCGGAGTACGGAAAGCTGCGGCCCCAAGACAACGTGACCCTCGTGCAACTGCAGCCCATCGGCGGAACGCCGCCGCTCGCACGCTATCGCGTGACGGGGATCGCCGACAACTCCACCGTCCAGCCGCCGGGCTATTACGTGGCGATCGGAATCAACGACTACGGCATCCTGGGCGTCCCCGACCCCGGTGCGATCGTCACGGCCGGCGGCGCGCTCGATCCGATCGACACCGGGTCGCTCGCGACGGCGATTGGGGGCGGCCCGCTCATCCTGCATGGCGGCGCGTGGTACGACGATCCCGACGGGCCGTCCGGCGGCGAGTACTCTCGCCGGATCCCGTGCTCGGGCGCGGCGGTCGCGCCCGACGGCCGGCTCTTCCTTATCGAGGTCGACGGCCGGCAACCCGAGGTCAGCGTCGGCTTGAAGCGACCCGAATTCGCGTCGCTCATGCGCGCGTTCGGCGCCACCGAGGGCATGGCGTTCGACGGCGGCGGATCGTCGACGATGGCGGTACGCCGGCTCGGCGACGTGATTCCCGCAATGGTCACCTCGCCGTCCGACGGCAAGGAGCGCCCCGTCGGCGACGGGCTCTTCGTCTATAGCACCGCGCCGGTCGGGCCCGCGGTGCGGCTGGTCGCGCGTCCGGGCGTCGTACGCGCGGTCGCCGGCGCGGCGGTGCCGCTGCGCGTCGCGGCCGTCGATGCCGCGAACCACGTCGCCGCGTCGGGAACGGCCGTCTCTGCAAGCGTCGTCCCGGCTTCGCTCGGAACGTTTGACGACGGACGGTTCGTAGCGCGCCGCGCGGGAACGGGACGGTTGGCGTTGCGCGCCGATCGTCTGGCGGGCTCCGTGCCGCTCGAAGTCGTATCGGCTCCGGCGCGCGTCAAGATCGTGCCCGCCCGTCCGAACGTGGACGCCGGCGGCGCCATGGTGCTCGCGGCGCGGGCCTACGACGCTCGCGGTTACCCGCTCGCGCTGCCGTCGACGCTGCCGTGGACCGCGGCCGGCGCGTCGATCGCCGGCAGCGGCGCGCTGCGCGCGGGATCGCACAATGCCAATGTCACCGTGCGCGTCGGCAGCGTCATAGCCGCCGCGCGCGTCACCGTAGGGTCGCATAACGTCGCGCTGCCGTTCGCGCAGAACGTGCGCTTTGTCACCGCACCGCACGGCGGGAGCGGATCCGTCGCGGCGGGGCAAGGGTGCGCGACCTGCGTGCGGCTGACGTTCGCGCTGGGACGCGGCGAGCGCGCGGCCTACGCGATGGCGGCCATCGGACTGCCGCCCGACACCATCGGCATAACCTTCGACGTGCAAGACGACGGAAGCGACGGGCGCGTTCGCATCTCCGTGCGTAACGAGATCAACGAAGACACGCTGCTCGACGCGACGCGGCTCGGCGTGCCGGGCTGGCGCCGCGTCGTCGTGCGATTTCCCGTCGACACGCAGGCGTCGCGCCTGATGGCCATCTACGTCCTACCCCCGCGAGGGGTCCAAGCCTCCGCCGGAAGCATCGTCGTGCGCAACGTTCGCGCGATCGTCGCGGGTCAGTAGCGCCGGCCGCGAGATGAGCGCGAGCAGACCGCCGAGGACGACCAGGACGGCCGCGCCCGTTGCGACGACGTTCGGTACGGCCGCGACCTCGACCGCGGGATACTGCGCGATCGCCCCGCGCAGCGACAGCCCCCCGGCACGCACCGTCCGGCCCCCCACGCTGAGCGCGATCGCGTCGCGCAGCGGCTTCTCGTTCTGGTCATCGACGGCGAACAGCACGGCGGCGTCGCCGCCGGGAACGGCGCCATGCGACAGCGTGGCGGCCTGGGCCGACGTGAAGAGCACCGCCTTGACCACGCGCCGCTCGGCGGGCACGTTGAAGGAATCGTAGGGAAGGTCCATTCCCGCGATCGTCTGCCGGTGCTGCATCAGCAGCACGGGCGACAAAAAGACCGAGCCGGACGGCTGCGTGATCGTGAGACGATTGCCGCGCGCGTCGCTCGCCTCGACGTAGGCAACGTCGCGCTCGAACGCGCGAACGACGAAGTTTCCGACGTCGCGGCGCCGTTCTCCGATCTCGAGGCGCCGGCGCCGCGGCCTTTCCAGCGTGACCGCTGCCGGGGACGCGCCGACGGACGCGAGCGGAAACGAGAGCGTGCCGAGCGACTCGACCGCTACGCGCTGGCCCGGCGCGCCGACGACCGTCGCATCGTCGGGCGCGAGCAGCCCGCTGGCGACGGTCGCGAATCCCGCGATCGCGGCGCCCGTGGTCATCGCGATCGTCGCCCACAGCGCGCGCGGCGCGCGGGAGCGCACCAACTGCTTGCGCGCCGCGAAGAACGTCATCACGACCAGCGCGGTCAGGGCGACGTTGAACCAGCCCGCGTGATAGACGGCGCGTCCCGGCAGGACGATCTCGACGATCGCCGCGGCCACGAGCGCGGACGCGAAACAGGCGAGAGCGATCACCGCATCGCGGCCGCCACCGCCGCCCGCATCTGATCGTAGGTGAGCGCCCCGTCGACACCGCGCACGACGATGCCGCGCCGATCGACGATCACGGTGGTCGGCAGCCCGAGCGCCGTGTACGTGCGTCCGTACCGCTGGCTCGAGTCGATCCAGATCGGAAAGCGAATCTGCAGCGACTGCGCGAACTCGCGCGCACGCTGCGGCGACTCGCCTTCGTTCACGCCCACGATCGCGACGTCGCGCCCGATGCCGGAATCGGCGAGCCGTTGCAGGTCGGGCATTTCCGCGCGACATGGCGGACACCACGACGCCCAGAGATTCATCACTACGACTTTTCCGCGATAGCGCGCGAGTGAGACGGGCCGCCCGCGATCGTCGCTTAACGCGAAGACCGGCGCCGTTTCCCCGGCGAGCCCCTGCGGTCCGGCAGTCTGCGCCGACTGCGTGCCAAGGTACGGCCAGAGAACGATCGCGACGACGATCGCCGCGACCGCGGCAAGCGACCAGAGGATGTAACGAGACATTCTATCGGCTCGTCTGCTGCGGCACTAGGTTCTACTCCTTCGGCAACCGAAACGGCGACGGCGTGCCTGCCTTGATTCTCGACGGAAGAACCCTCGCCGCCGACTTGCGCACCGAGCTCGTCGAGCGCGCGAACGCGCTGCGCGAGTCGGGAACGCACCCGCAGCTCGGCATCGTTTTCGTCGGCGAGAACGAATCGAGCTTGGCGTACGTGCGAAATCTGGCGAAGACGGGCGAGCGCGTGGGGATCGGCGTCGCGATCCACCGCCTTCCCGATCGTGCGAGCACCGCCGAGATTCGGGCGTGCCTGGAACGGCTGCACCACGATCCGCTGACTCATGGCGTGATGCTGCAGCAGCCGCTGCCCGGCCATCTCGCGATTCGCGAAATCGCCGACGCAATTCCGGCGCACAAAGACGTCGACGGCGCGCATCCCACCAACCAGGGGCACCTTGCGTTCGGAAGCGGCACCGAGTACGTGCCTGCCACGCCGGCGGCCGTCATGCTGCTGCTCGAACGCAGCCCGCACTGGCCGTTGCGCGGCCGCCGCGCCGTGATGATCGGTCGCTCGATCGTCGTCGGTGCGCCCGTCGCAATGCTCATGCTCGCGCAAGACGCGACCGTGACGATCCTGCACAAAGAATCGGTCGGCTTGCAACCCTACGTGAAGATGGCCGACGTCGTCGTCGTCGCCGCCGGCGTTCCCGGCCTCGTCCGCGGCGAAGATTTGATGCCCGGCGCGACCGTGATCGACGTTGGCACGACGCTCGTCGACGGCGTGCTCAAAGGCGACGTCGACTTCGAGAGCGCCGCCGCCGTCGCGGGCGCGATCACGCCCGTTCCCGGCGGCGTCGGTCCCGTCACCAACGTGGCGCTACTGCGAAACGTGGTCAAGGCCGCCGAACGCACTACGGCCAAGTAGTGGACGTGGAACGACTCTACCCGCCGGTGCATCCGCTGCTGGCCGAGCTCGAGCAGCGCGCGAACGGCGAGGGGGTCGCCGGTATGTCGCGGGATACCGGGCGGTTTCTCTCGACGATCGTCACGGCGATGCAGGCCACCCGCATTCTCGAAGTCGGCACGGGATACGGATACGCGACGCTGTGGATGGCCCTCGCGCAGCCGAGCGTCGGCCGGATCTGGACGATCGATCCCGATGTCGCGCGCACCGATATCGCTCGCTCGTACTTCAAGCGCGCGGCCGAGGACGACTATATCGAAGTCTTCAACACGCCGGCGCTCGAACTGCTCGAGAACTTCCCGCACCGCAACCTCGACATCGTGTTCGTTGCGGCGAACGCCGCCGAATACGGCGCGTATCTCGATGCGATCGTTCCGATGCTCAAGCTCTCGGGGCTCGCCATCTTTTCCGACGCGCTTGCGACGCATGGATTCGCGGAGCGGTTCCTGTCGCATCCGGCGCTGGTCTCGGCGCTCGTGGCGGGCAATATGGCGATCGGCGCTCGCCACCGGTGACCGTCAACGCGACCGAGTTCAAGCACGCGATGCGGCACGTGCCGACCGGCGTGACGGTCGTCACGACGCTCAAGGAAGGCGAGCCGCGCGGGATCACCGTCAATGCCTTCGCGAGCGTCTCGCTCGAGCCGCCGTCGCTGCTGATCTGCATCAACCGCGAGGCGCGCAGCTACCTCTTCATCTCGAGCTCGCGCGTGTTCTGCGTGAACGTACTCGCGGGCGACCAGCGCCGCCTCGCAGAGCACTTCTCGGGCAAGGTGCGCGAACGGCAGTTCGCAGAGATCGGCTACTCGGTCGATTCGACCGGAGCGCCGGTGCTCGACGGCGCCATCGCGCACTTCGACTGCGAGCTGTCGCACGAGTCTCAGATCGGCTCGCACTCGATTCTGATCGGGCGCGTGCTATCGTGCAGCGCACGGCCAGGCTCGCCGCTGGGTTACTTCAACGGCGGCTTTCACGACTTCGGCATCCACGTGGATTAAAGCGCCCGATGATCGCGCAGACGTTCGCCGTGGGGCCGCTGAGCTGCAACTGCACGGTCGTCGCCGACGAGCACACTGGCGACGCCATCGTGGTTGACGGGGGCGACGGCGCCGGCGAGGTCGCGGAGTATTTGCAGCGCAACGGCTGGCGCGCGAGATTCCTCGTGCACACGCACGCCCACATCGATCACGTGGGCGATCTCGGGCGGCTCCGCGACCTGACGGGCGGCAGCGCGCTGCTGCATCCCGACGACCTGCCGCTCTACCGCGCGCTCCCGATGCAGGCCACGTGGCTCGGGCTGGCGCACCCGCCGCCGGTGGTCGCGATCGACGGCGATCTGCGCGACGGCGATCTGCTCGAAGCCGGATCCGTGCGCTGCCGCGTGCTGCACACGCCGGGGCACACGCCCGGCAGCGTGTCGTTCGAGATCGACGACGGCGGAAAGATCGTGCTGCTGACGGGCGACACGCTCTTCGCCGGTTCGATCGGGCGCTGGGATCTCGGCGGCACGTCGATGGAAGATATTATCACGTCGATCCGCACGAAGCTGCTGCCCTACGACGATGCGACGCCGGTGGTGCCGGGACACGGGCCGTTCACGACGATCGGGACCGAGCGAACCACGAACCCGTACCTAACCTTGTCTTCGTGACCCACCTTGTCACCCTGAGTAGCGCGCCGCAGGCGCGCGTGTCGAAGGGCAGCTCGAAAAAGTACCGCGCTTAGCATGACTGATGGGCGCACGCGCCGTCTCTTCGCCGGCATCGAGCTCGGCGAGGCCGCGCGCGCGGCGTGTGCGAACGTCGCCTCGGCTCTGATGGCGACGGGCTTCGCGGCGAAATACGAATCGCCGGACAAGCTGCACGTCACGCTCGCATTCTTGGGCAACGTAGCGCCCGAGCGAATGCCGGAGATGATCTCGGCGCTCGACGTGGATGCGGCTATACCGCCGTTCTCCCTCACGCTCGACAAGCTCGGCGCGTTTCCGCACGAGCGTAGGCCGCGCGTGGTGTATATCGGCTCGCGCGAGCAGGGACCGGCGTTTCGCTCGCTCTCGAGCGCAGTTCGCGGCGCCTACGCTGCGCTCGGCTTCGCCTTCCCCGACGACGCCGTCGCGCACGTCACGATCGCGCGCGTAAAGGATTCGCGACGGCCGCTGCCGCTCGTCGAGTTCACGCCGATCAACTTCGTGGTCGAGCGGGTGGCGCTGTTCGAATCGCTGTTCGACAAAGCCCGCAACACGTCACGTTACGAAATCCTGACGACGACGCGGCTAACCGGAGGCTGAACGCTCGCACGCGAGCGTTCCACACGTGCCGCAGCGGGACTCTGACCCGAGCGCCATTGACAGGAGGTCAAGATTGTCCTCAAGAGGTGGCGCGAGGGCGGTGTAGCAGGAGCCCCACAGGACGTGGGGCGACGAGCGACCGCGGCGGCACGTGTGGAACGCTCGTGTGCGAAGCGATCGCCGGGAGCTAGCGCAAATTGATGACGAGTTTGCCGTCGGTCGCGCCGTTGGCCGGCGGCGCGGACTGCGCGCCGTTCCCGTTGGTCGCCGCGGCGGCCGCGGGCGCCGCCGGACGCGGCATCGCCGCGTGGTCCGGCACCGCGCCGGAGCTCACCTTGCCGCGATAGTCGGCGATGGCAACGTTTAGCGCTTCGAGGGCGCGCTCGGGGTAATCTTTCTTCTTCTCGGGATAGCCGTCGAGCAGCGCCTCGATGTCGGACGGCGTGATCGCGCCGGCTTCGTCGACGGTTTTACCCTTCGCAAGCTCGACCACCAGGCTGCACGTCGCGGTTCCGAATCCGCAACCGGTCGTAAAGTACGAGATGTCCTCTATCACCGCGCCGGGTCCGACGCGGAGGAAGAAATTGTACATGTCGCCGCACGAGTCGCTGAAGTATTCGCCGCTGGCAGTCGGCGTCTCCATCGTGCGAAAACCGGTGCGCTCTTCGACCAGGCGCTGAAACTTGGGAAAATCCATCTGGCTTAACTCACTCCCGTAGGCGGATGCAGCTCGAAACGGCACTCTTTCCCGCCGTGAGCCAGTGATTCGGTCTGTTCGTGCGCGCCGCCGAGCGTCTCGTCGATCACGTTGTGGATCACCTGGCAGACCTCCGGGTGCTCCTTCGCCGCGTTCGAGTAGGGGCAGCTGTGCTCGTGCAGCGCGAAGCCCCCGTCGATCAAACTGTATTCGGCAACCACGCCGCTCTTGCGAAGCATCTCGGTCAGCTGGGCCACGCGCGCCTCGGGCTCTTCCGCGGTCACGGCGAGCCGCGCTCGCTCGATCGCGCGGCGCGAGAGACCCTCGAACACACGCTCCACGCCGTCGGGGCCGAACTGGCTGCGCAGTTCGCGCAGCACTGCGGTCAGCATCTTGTCGTAGGCCTGCGGGAAAAGCTTGTCGGCGTCGGGAGTCAGCGAGAACTCGTACGTAGGCTTGGTCGGGCCGCGGCGCACCGACGTCTCGGCGACTAGGCCGTCGCGTTCGAGCACCATCAGCTGCTGGCGCACGGCGTTGGCCGAGAGTCCGAACGATCGGGCGAGGTCGGTCGCCGAGGCGGAGCCGCGGCGGCGCAGCTCGCTCACGATCTTCCCCCTGGTGGTCTGAAAGAAGCGATCGGCGTGCATCTTCCGCGTTATCCTAGCACGAAGACGGCTAGATAGTAAAGTTTCTCCTTGACTTTCTAAGAGAGCGTCGGCTACGATTAGTCGCATGCCCGACCAAGGACTCGTGATCGAAAACCTTCGCTGCCGCGTTGCCGGCAACGAGATACTCAAAGGAATTAACCTGAAGGTCGAGCCTGGCCGCGTTGCCGCCCTGATGGGGCCGAACGGCAGCGGGAAGTCGACGCTCGCCTTCTCCCTGACCGGGCATCCGCAATACGACGTGAGCGGCAAGGTCGAGCTCGATGGCGAGGACGTTTTGGCCCTGAGCCCCGACAAGCGGGCGCGAGCCGGCCTCTTCCTTTCGTTTCAGTATCCGGCGGCGATCCCGGGCGTGAAGGTTGCCAACTTCCTCCATGCCGCGCGCCAGGCCGAACGGCCCGGCGATCTGCCCCCGGCGAAGTTCCGCGCGTTGCTGCTCGAAAAGATGGAGCAGCTGGGCATCGACCCGTCGTTCATGGGCCGCTATCTCAACGACGGTTTCTCAGGCGGCGAGAAAAAGCGGCTCGAGATGCTGCAGCTCGCCGTGCTCGCGCCGAAGTACGCCATCCTCGACGAGACCGATTCCGGGCTCGATATCGACGCGCTCAAAGACGTCGGCGACTCGATCGCTGCGCTGCGCGCCAGCGACGAGGGGCGCAACACCGGTTTCCTCATCATCACGCACTACCCGCGCATCCTGCAGTACGTCGTGGCCGACGTCGTCCACGTGATGATCGACGGGCGCATCGTCAAGACGGGTGGCCCCGATCTCGCGCATCGCATCGAACGCGAGGGCTACGATCGGCTTCGCGAGGAGGCCGGTGCCGTCGCCTAACCCACCGGCGCCCGCAACGCAACCCGGTTACGAGCTCCACGAACGGCTGACCGCGTTCGGCGACGCGCCGATCGCGCTCGATGCGCGCCGGCGTTTGCTCGACCGGTTTCTGTCGCTGCGCAGCGGCCGCGAAAAGCCGGGCCGTTTCTGGCGCGTCGATTTCGAAGCGATGATCCCGGCCGCCGCGGCGATCGAGACCGGCGCCGGCACGAGCGCGCACTCCGACGATCCGGGCGTGCTCGTCTGCGATCTCGCGACGGCCGCTCGCGAGTATCCGGCGCTGTTCGCTCGTGCGTTCGGCACGTCGGGCATCGCCGATTCGAAGTTCGGGGCTCTCGCGACCGCCTTCGCCGGGCACGGCACGTTCGTCTACGTGCGCGCCGACCACGCGACCGACGAGCCGATCGTGATCCGGCATCACGCCGCGAAGGACGCAGCGATCTTTCCGTGGAGCGTCGTGCTCGCCGAGCGCGGAGCGCGCGCCACCGTGCTGGAACGCATCACCGCCGAAGCCGGCGCCTTCGTCTGCGGCGCCGCGGAGATCGTAACCGAGGAGCACGCCGACGTCACCTACGCGACCGTCCAGAGCGCCGACGATTCGGCGCGCATCCTCACCACGCGCGCCGCGCGCCCGGGCCGCGACGCCCGCGTCGCGCTGGCTTGCGCCGAGCTCGGCGGCGAAGTCGCCGCCGGCGACGTCACCGTTTTGATCGACGCGCCGGGATCGCATTCGAGCGTCACGGCGTTGTTCTTTCCGCGTGGCTCGCAGCACGTCGACCTCGTCAGCACCGTCGACCACCGCGCCGGCGATGCGACGTCGGAGACGCTGGTGAAGTCGGCCGCGCGCGAACGCGGCCAGGCGCGTTTCCTCGGCAACATCCGCATCGCGCCGCACGCGCAGGGCAGCGACGCTCGCCTGCGCGACGACGCGCTGCTGCTTTCGGCCACCGCGCACGTCGACTCGATTCCCGCGCTGGAGATCGGCGCTAACGACGTCAAGGCCTATCACGGAGCCACAGTCGGAGCCATCGACGTGGAACAGCTCTTCTACATGGAGAGCCGCGGCATCGAGCGTTCGGCCGCCGAGCGCATGATCGCGCTCGGGTTCTTCGAGCCCGCCATCGAGCATTTCCCCACCGCCGCGCTGCGCGACGAGCTGCGCGCGGCGCTCCAGGCCAAGCTCACGTGACCGTCGCCACGCGCGCCGGCGCCGACGACGCGGCGATCGCGAAGCGCATCGTCGCCGATTTCCCGATTCTGTCGCGGCCGACGTCGCGCGGCAAGCGCCTCGTCTATCTCGACTCGGCCGCCACGTCGCAGAAGCCGCGCGTCGTGATCCAGGCGCTGGTCGACTACTACGAGCAGTACAACGCGAACATCCACCGCGGCGTCTACGAGATCGCCGAACGGGCGACGTCCGAATACGAAAAAGCGCGCGTGAAGATCGCTCGCTTCATCAACGCCGACGTCTCCGAAGCGATCTGGGTTCGAAATACAACCGAGGCAATCAACCTCGTCGCCTACTCGTGGGGCAGCGCCAACCTGAAGGCCGGCGACGCCATCTTGGTGTCCGAGCTCGAGCACCACTCCGACCTGGTGCCGTGGCAGCTGTTGGCGCGGCGCACCGGGGCCGAGCTGCGTTTCATCCCGGTCGACGAGCGCGGCCTGTACGTGCTCGACGATCTCGACAACCTGCTCGACGGGTGCAAGCTGGTGGCAGTCGCGCACGTGAGCAACACGCTGGGAACGATCGCGCCGCTCGAGACTATCGTGCCGCGCGCTCACGCGGCCGGCGCCGTCGTGCTCGTGGACGGGGCGCAGGGTGCGCCGCACATGCCCGTCGACGTCAAGGCGCTCGACGTCGATTTCTACACGTTCAGCGGCCACAAGATGCTGGGTCCCACGGGGATCGGCGTCCTCTACGGCAAGCGCGCGCTGCTCGAGGCGATGCCGCCGTTCTTGTCGGGTGGCGACATGATCCGCAAGGTCGAGTACGCGCAGACGATCTTCAGCGAGCCGCCGCGCAAGTTCGAGGCGGGCACCAGCAACATCGCCGACGCGATCGCATTCGGCGTGGCGGTCGAGTATCTCGAGGGCCTCGGCATGGAGTGGGTGCGCGAACACGAGCGCCGGCTCACCGACCTACGCGCTCGACCGGCTCGCCAAGCTCGAGCCGCGCGGCCTGGCCATCTACGGCCCGCGCGACCCTCGGCTCATCTCCGGCGTGATCTCCTTCAACTTTGCCGACGTCCACGCGCACGACCTCGCCTCGATCCTAGACACCGAAGGCATCTGCGTCCGCGCCGGGCACCATTGCACGATGCCGCTCATGGAAAAGATGGGCTGGGCGGCCACGGCACGCGCATCCTTCTACATCTACAACACCGAGGCCGACGTCGACGCGCTCTGCGGGGGCATCGAAAAGGCCGCGCGCGTTTTCGGCCTCTAGCGGAGCAGCGTGGACGACTTCTACCGCGACTACATCCTCGATCACTATCGCAATCCGCGCAACTTCGGCAGCCTCGAGCGGGCCGACGTCGAAGCGGAGGATCTCAACCCGCTGTGCGGGGATCAGATCCGGATGCAGCTCGAGCTCGACGACGGCGTCGTGAGCGACGTCCGCTTCTCCGGCAAGGGCTGCGCGATCAGTCAGGCATCCGCGTCGATGCTGACCGAGAGGGTGAAGGGCATGAAACTCGACGACATCGCCAAGCTCTCCAAAGACGTCGTGCTCGAAGACGTCGGCATCGGCATCAGCCCGACTCGCATGAAGTGCGCGATGCTGGGCCTGCGGGTGCTCAAGAGCGCGGCGATCGGCGAGATCGCCGGCTGGCCGGACGAAGAGTAGTGCATCACGTCAAGCCGGCGCGCTGGGAGACCCTCGCCGCCGAGCCCGAGTTCAAGTCGCTCGTGCGGTCGCGCCGCCGCTTCGTGATCCCGGCGACGATCTTCTTCGTCGCCTATTACCTCGCGCTCCCGATCTCGGTCGGCGTGGCGCCGGGAACGATGAGCCGGCCGGTGCTCGGCCCGCTCACGCTCGCGTATTGCTTCGCGCTCTCGCAGTTCGCGATGGCGTGGATCCTGCTGGTGGTCTACCTCCGGCGGGCCCGCCGTTTCGACGTGGCCGCCGCGAAGATCCGCCGCGAAGAGATTCGCGAGATCATCGACGAGCTGGCATGATCGCTCAAGAGACGGTCGTGATGTTCGCCGTCTTCGTCGGCATCACGCTGATCGTCACGTATTGGGCATCGGGGCAGACCTCGACGAGCCGCGGCTTCTACGCCGCGCATCGCAGCATCAACGCCCTCCAGAACGGCTGGGCCATCGCCGGCGACTACATTTCGGCCGCGTCGTTCCTCGGCATCACGGGCCTCATCGCGTTCTACGGGTTCGACGGCTTCATGTACTCGGTCGGGTGGCTGGTCGCATACCTGGCGGTGCTCTTCCTCGTCGCCGAGCCGCTGCGCAACACCGGCAAGTACACGATGGCCGACCTAATCTCGTTTCGCCTGCGCGGCCGCGCCGTCCGCGCCATCGCGGCGATCTCGACCATCGCGATCACGCTTTTCTACCTGATCGCCCAGATGGTCGGCATCAGCGCGCTCGTCAACGTGCTGCTGCCGCGCTTCGGCGACGTGGCCGCGATCGTAACGGTCGGCGTCCTGATGCTGGTCTACGTGCTCTTCGGCGGCATGATTGCGACCACGTGGGTGCAGATCATCAAGGCGGTGCTGCTGCTCGTCACGTCGATCGGCCTCTCGCTGCTCGTAATGGCGCACTTCCACTTCTCGTTCGGGGGCTTTCTCAACGCCGCGGCGACGGTGCCGGCGGCGGCCGGCGTCACGACCAACCTGTTGCAGCCGGGGCTGCTCTTCCACGGCGCGCTCGGCGCGTGGAACCTCGTCTCGCTCGGGCTGGCGCTAGTGCTCGGCACGGCCGGGCTGCCGCACATCCTGATGCGATTCTTCACCGTGTCGTCGGCGAAGGCGGCCCGCACGTCGGTGGCGTGGGCCATGCTGCTGATCGGCATCTTCTACCTCACGACGTCGTTCATGGGTCTCGGCGCGGCCACGATCGTCGGCAAGGAACACATCGGGCGCCGCATGTACGCGGGTCAGGCGATCGGGTACATCGCTCATCATCCCGAGCAGCAAGAGCGGCTTAACGCGCAGCTCACGCGCGACGGCTACGTGGTTCCCGAGCCCGACAGCAACTTGGCGGCGCCGCTGCTCGCCGGCAACCTCGGCGGATCGCTGCTCACGGCATTCGTCGCCGCCGTCGCCTTCGCGACGATCTTGGCGGTGGTGGCTGGGCTTACGCTCGCGGCGTCGTCGGCCTTCGCGCACGACATCTGGTTCAGTTTGGTGCGCAACGGGCGCGGCGACGAGACTGAGTATCTCTACGTGGCCCGCGCCACCGCGCTGATCGTCGGCGCGCTCGCCGTCGTGCTGTCGATCGCGCTGCGGGGTTACAACGTGGCGTTCCTCGTCGGGCTCGCGTTCGCAGTTGCCGCCAGCGCCAACGTGCCGGTGATCCTGCTCGCGCTCTGGTGGCGCCGCTTCTCGCGTTCCGGTGCGATCCTCGGCATGCTCTGCGGGCTCGTCTCGTCGCTGGCGCTCATCGCCGTAAGCCCGGTCCTGATGGGAGCGCACGCGATCTTTCCGCTGGAGAATCCGGGAATCGTCTCGATTCCAATCGGGTTAGCGGGCGCGATCCTCGGAACGCTGCTGGTGCGCGATCGCGAGTCGGAATCGATGTTCGACCAGTTCCACGTCCGCGCCACGACCGGCCTCGGCGCCGAGGTCTAAAAAAACCTCACTGCGGCTTGATCGCCGAGTGGTCGGTGATCAGCATTCCCCCGGCGCTCTGCTGCAGCGTGAACGTGATGAAGTACTCCCCGCTCGACGTCTGCACGTCGGCGCCCACGCGATACTGCTGGCCGCCGACGTTCGCGGAACTGATCGACTCGATGCGCGACTCGGAGTTCATGAACGATTCGGTCGGATACCCGTGCGCGAGATAGGTGCTGGCGGTGCCGCGGTCGCCATGCGCGAGCGCCTCGAGGTACGAGCGCACCACCGACGCAGCGTGCGTGTTGCCGCTCGGCGAGACCGTGTGCGCCGGGGCGGGCGGTGTCGTGGCGGGCGGCGCCGTTGCGGGCCGGGCGGTCGCAGGCGAAGCCGTGACATTGGCGGCCAGCTGCGTCGCGGTGACGGCCGGCTTGCGCGCCGGTGCGGAGGTCGCGAGCGCCGCCGTCTTCGGCTTTGGTGTCGCCGGAGGGGGCCGGGGCGTTATCAACTGCGTTGCCTTCGGTGACGGCGACGCCGCGGCGGTGGGCGACGATGTGGCGCTCGGCACGGGCGTGGCCGACGGTTCCGGTGCGGCGCTCGGCGGCGGCGAGATCGGCGCGGGCGTCGGCTCCTGCGGTGCGTTCCCGGCCACCATCGTCGAAGCGGGCGCCGGCGCTCCATTCTTGCCGCCGAAAAAATGTGCGAGCACGCCGCCGAGCAACAGTCCCGCCAAGACGACGACCACCATCAGTGGAAACAGCGGCAAGCCGCCGCCGCCCGACTCTTCATCGGACCGTCGGCGGCGTGGTGCGTCTCTCATCCGGCGCCTACGATAGGCTTTGCGTCAGACGCGCGGCCAGCGCGTCGCGCACGGTTTGCGGAAGCGCTTCGACCGAGTCGGGGCGCTCCTGGACGAAGAGCGTCGTGGCTTCCTTGAGAAGGTCGGGGCTGCCGAGCGCGTAGCGGAGCAACGCGGCGATCGCGCCCGGTTCGCACGCGCCGATCGCTTCGAGCGTTGTCCCCGCGCCTTCGGCAGCGTCTTCCGACGACTCGCCGCGCTCGCGAAACGCCCCGAAGATCGCTTCGACGAACGCCGCGACCAGCTCCCGGGGCATAGCCGAAAGCTCGCGCTCGTAGAAGGCGGCGAGATCGGACTCGTCCATCTTCGCGAGAAGCTTCTCGACTGCGCCTGCCAGCATGTCGGCCGGCACGTTCCCGAAGGACATTCGCCGTTTCATTTATCCCCGGCGGCAGGCAGCTCCTCGATGCGGCAGAAATTGCCCGTCTGATGATCCGCGTGAAGGTTCCGCTTGACCTCCATGCTGTCGCAATCGGCGGCTCGGGCGCCTTCGCGCTTGCGACGCCGCTGCGCATTCGCGATCTTCTCGCGTTCGCGGTGCGCGAGGCCATCGGGGCGCGAGCTCCGCGCGACAAGGTCTCGCGCAGCATCCACCGCACGCTTGCCGGCCTGGTCGCCGGCGACTTCACCATCGACGTCGACGGACGCAGTTTTGCCGACGCCGAGGCCATCGTGGTCTGCGCGGGCTCGGCCGACGTCCGCTTCTTCCTGAGCAAACGGCGCACGGCGCTGCGCCGCCGCTAACGCCCGCTCTTGCAGCGAGTGATACTGTAGAAGAAACATCCTCGGAAGAAACGGAGTCCACGATCAAGGCCGTCGCCGCCCTCACCGCCGCACTCGCGCTCTCACCGCTGCCCGCCCTCGCCGAGTTACAGTACGATACGGCCGGCGAAGATCTCTACAACCTCCAGTCCGGCGGAGCGGCCTCACGCGTTTCGTACGCCGGTACCGAGCGCTTGTCGATCGTACCCCAGGGTAAGGACGTGCGCTTTTCGGTCCGCGCGCGGTACGTCCGCGACGGACCAGACGGCAAGCGGCAGGGCGAGGCGTTTTTCGTGCAAGTGCTGCGGGCCGACGGGACCTTCGAGGACCGCGTCGACAACGACCCCGATTTCCTGACCATCCTCAATCAACCGTTCGCAGTGCGGCTCGACGGTGCCACGCTGCGCGACCTTCGGGCTCTGCACGGACGCGTGCCGTTCTCGGCCACGTCGCCGCTCGGCGGCGAGACTGTGCTGCGCGGCTTCTTGCGTCCGGCGATCGCCGGTCCGGTCGACGGCAAACCCACCGTCGCGGTGCGTTTCGAAGCGGGAGGCGCGATGAGCGGCGCGCTGCCCGGTCACGCCGACGCGACCGTGGCCGGCGCGATGCACATGGACGGGGTGGCCTACTATGCGCTCGCGGACGCGACGCTCTTAGCGCTCACGGTGACGCTGCGGATCGACGCGCATCTCGCGCGCGGCCGGCCCGCGCCCTCGGTGCCGGTCCGGATAACCTATCGCCGCTCGATCCGGGCGACGGCTAAAAAGCCCCTACCAGCTCCACTTGCAGGGGATGCCGGAACGGTTGCTCCCGCAACTCCGTGAGCGGCGTGAAGGCGAGATGGTTTTGGTGGCAGTCGATCAGCATCTCGATGCCGCGCTTCACGCAGCCGGTTTCCTCGACGTACTTGGCTAGCTTCTTCTTGAAGTAGGCCTGCGGATCGCGCAGCACTTTCGCATAGTACGGATCGTCGGTCAGCCCCGCCGGGTCGACGCCCTCCTTTGGAACGAGCCACACGAACCACGGATCTTCGCTCTGACGGTATCCGATGAGCACGAGCGGCAGCGCTCGCGCCGAATGGAGGTCGGGCAGAAAACTGCACATCGTGTACGCGTCCAACGAGATCTCCGTGGGTTCGATGGCCTGTTGCATTGAGCGCACCCCTTCTCTTGTCGAATGACGGTCTGTGAGCGCAAACAAAAACCGCTTGGCTCCTTGCGAGCGAAGCGGTCTTTTTTCATCGGCTTCGGGCGACCCGGCCCGAAACGAAAGCGGCATGCGGAAGGTTTAGAAGCGCCTCCGTAAACACCTCTCGCCAACCGAGCGCCTCAATCTAGGGGGTTTCTAAGGCCGGGATGAAACCACGGCCCTAGCAGTGGTGGTCCGGGGCACTGTATGAGCGCGCTCGCACCACTCCTTACGGGAGTATTCGTGCCTTCAGCGATGACGTCGGGGCTGACGCCGGCGGCGCCCCCGGCCAAGACCGGCCCGAGCGTCGAGCGGTTCGAGCAGATCGTCGACGATTACCAGCGCCGCCTCTACGGCTTCGCACTCCGCATGACCGGCAACCGCGAGGATGCCGAGGAGATCGTCCAGGACGCCTTCGTGCGTGCGTACCGCGCCCTCGGCAAGATGTCTCCGGAGCAGCGGGCCGACCTCCGGCTTCAGCCGTGGCTTTACACTATAACGCTGAACGTCACGCGAAACCGGCTGCGGAGCAAGCGGCCATCGAACGTAGCGCTCGACGCGCTCGCCGACCCCGACGCGCTGCTGCGCGAGTCCAACGAAGGACCGCCGCAGCCCGAGACCATCGTCGAACAGAACACCGAGATCGCGCTAGTCGAGCGGGCGCTGCTGCAATTGCCGATGCACCTGCGCGCCGCCGCTACCCTGCGATTCATCGAGGGGCGGAGCCACCCCGAGATCGCCGAGATCCTTAACCAGCCCATCGGCACCGTCAAGTCGCACGTGCATCGCGCCGTGCGCATCCTGCGGCGCATTCTCGGGCCGCAAATCGGCAGATTTACCCCCGAAGGAGACCCCGTACATGCGTTGTCGTGAAGTCGAAGCGCTGTGGGACGAGCTTCGCGGCGAGTGCCAAGCCTCGCTCAAGGAGACCGTTTCCACCCACCTGCATGCCTGTCCATCGTGTCAAGCGATGTACGAACAGTACGAGGGCGTCGCTTTCTGCCTCTCGTGCCTCCCGAGGCCCGAGCCGTCGTGCGACTTGACCAAGAGGGTCGTCCAACACATCGCGGCGTTGAAGAGCCGCGCCTATCCGCCCATCGTGCTCTCCTCGGTCACCACGCCGGTCGGCCGGGTCTACGTAGGATTCAAGGCGGAACGCATCGCCTACGTCAGCCTCGACACCGGCGAGCCGGCGGACGACGTGGTCGCGCGTGCCCAACGGCGCCTGCATCGCCACGTGGTGCAGGGCGAGGCCCCCAGCTGGCTCGTGCGCGCTTTCGATCGCTTCTTCAGCACGTGGACCGTCGACGATGCGGTCGTCGATATCAGCGACCTGACGCCGTTCGAGCAAGCGGCGCTCCGCGCGGCGGCGCAAATCCCGCCCGGCGAAGTGCGCTCCTACGCATGGGTCGCGACGCAGATCGGTCGCCCGAAGGCGGCGCGCGCGGTCGGCCGCGTGATGGCACGCAATCCACTGCCGCTGCTCTTTCCTTGCCATCGCGTCGTCGACTCCTCCGGCGATCTGCACAACTACTTTTACGGTCTCGAGATGAAAGCTCGACTACTCGAGATGGAGGGCTACCGCGGCTAGACGCCAACTTTAGCGAAGGTGCCTACGCCGGCGTTCCCATTCAGATGAGCGATCCTCGGATCGCTGCCATACCCGACGTTCACGGCCACGCGAAGGGCGAACACCGGCCCTACTCAGAGGAGAGGCCGATCGCGTATTCTGCGCGGATGCTGTTCCTTTGGTTCTATCACGCGTGCCGCCGCGCGTCGCCGCGTTTTCTGATGGTCGCCGACCACGCGAACTACCTGACGTTCGAAGATCCCGGCGCCGTCAACACGGTGCGCCGCGCCTTGAAGCTCGCACAGGCGGGCGACTTGCTCGGCGCAGCCGAGACGGCCGGCGTCGAGATCCCCCACGCGGCCGCGGTCTCCGAAGGGCTGCGGCGCGGGATGCGGTTCTCGATCGGCGCGGAGATCGACAACGATCCGCGCGCACGTCCCGACGCGCAAAACATCGTCGACGCCATGCGCCCCGACGGCATCATCCGCTCCGTCCACTTCGTCCCGATCCAGCACCCCGAGAAGGGTGCCGATTGGATGTGGCCCTTCGACAACGAGGAGTTCAGCTCGCTCCACGACGTCGTCGGTGCCGATAGGCTCTGGGAGCTGTACATGGCCAAGCTGCTCGACGACATCGAGAAGCTTCCCACCCAGGTCGTCGGCCACTTCTACGTGCCGGCGACCTACGGCAAGTGGCCGGCCCAAAAGCGGCTCGAGGAGCACGAGGACCACGTGCTCGACGTCGCGCATCGCCGGGGCCTGGCGATCGAGATCAACACGCGCTTCCTCTATCGCGACCATCCCGACGACCGCAAGAAAAAGTATCTCGAAGCCAACGCACGCCTGGCTCGCAAGGCGCGAGTCCGTGGCGTCGGCGTCGCGATCGGGTCCGATGCGCACAGCCCAAAGGACCAGGGCAACGGCTTCGACGTGATCCTGAAGCTGCTCGACGACGCGAAGATCAACGAGGTCGTCTTTCCCGTCGCGGGCCGGCTGGCGCGCGTCGCGTTGCGTGCGACGCGCGAACACCTCGAGGCGCAGGCGCAGGCCCGCCGCCTGCCGAGCGCGCCCGGCAGCAGCATCACCGGGTACAGCCGGGCCGAACTCGGCCTGCCCGAAGAAGAGGCCGGGGCGCGCCGCGAGGGCGCGCGCGCCTCGCGTGCGGTCGGTGCAAAAAAGCGCCCGAGCGACGCCACGCGCGCCTCGAAACGGCCCGCCGCGGGTCCGCCCGGCGTCACGTCGCGGCGCACCGCCGAATCGAAATCGTCCGCCGGCAAAGCCAAGGCCGCGCACGTGGCCAAGGCGGCCCCCGCACCGAAGAAGGGCGCCAAACCGCCGCCCCCGCCCGCGAAGAAAAAGCCGGCCCCTGCGGCCAAGGCCAAGAAGGCGCCCGCAAAGAGCGCGGCAACGACCGCCCGCAAGACGGCGCCCGGCCGGGCGACCGCCAAGAAGGCACCCGCGCGAAAGTCCCCGGCGGCCAAGGCGCCGGCGCGGAAAGCCCCCGCCAAGAAGGCCGCGAAAAAGAAGGCGCCGTCCCACGCGGCGCGCAAGCCGAAGCCGCCTAAGGCTGGGTACGCGAAGAAGATCGTCAAAAAGAAAAAGAGCGCGGCGAAGCGCCGCTGACACCACTCCACTTCATAGGGGACTAAGGCATTGGCGGATATTGTGCGCCTAAGGAATGTCGCTTTCGTCGGACCGCATCACGCGGGCAAGACGACGCTGGTCGAGGCCATCCTCGCGCATACCGGAGCGGTCGGACGGCGCGGGACGATCGCCGACGGAACGACCGTCACGGATCACGAGCCCGAAGACGCGGCTCACCTGCAGTCGACGACTGTCGGATTCGCACACACGGCGGCCAACGACGTCGACATCACGATCGTCGACACGCCGGGCTTCGTCGACTTCTTCGAAGAGACGAAACAGGCACTCGCAGGCGTCGACGCCGCGGTCGTCGTGGTCGAGGCCGACGCGGGGCGCGTCGTGCAGACGAAGGCGATCGTCGAGCACCTCGAGTCGACGCACATGCCGCACATCTTCGTCGTCAATAAGATGGACCGGCCCGGAGCCGATTTCGCCCAGACGCTGGCCGCGCTGCAAGACGCCTACGGCCGCCACGTGGTCGCCGAGCAGCTGCCGTTGGGCAGCGCGGAAAACTTCGAAGGTTACGTCGATCTCGCCGCGATGAAGGCGTTCCGGTTCGCTCCCGACGCGGGCGGCGCCACGGTGTCGGAAACGGAAGTGCCGCTGCCGGCCGCCGTCGAGGACGAGTCGCGGCGCATGCACGTCGAGCTGCTCGAAGCCATGGCCGACTTCGACGATCATCTGATGGAGGAGCTGCTCGAAGGCGTCGAGCCTCCGCTCGAAGAGATCGAAAAAGACCTGTGCGACGAGTGTTCGCACGATCAAGTCGTGCCGGTGCTGGTCGCCGCGGGACTCTCCGGCGCCGGCGTTGCCGCGCTGGTGCGCGCGATCGACAAGTGGTTTCCTTCGCCGGCGCACGCGCCGCACACCGACGCGGAAGGCCGTCCCATCGAGCCGGATCCCGCGGCGCCCGTCATCCTCCGCATCATCAAGACGGCGATCCATCCGCAGAGCGGAAAGCTCTCGATCGCGCGCGTGCTCTCCGGCACGCTTAAGTCCGACGCGACGCTGACGAACATCAGCAGACGCGACGAAAAAGCGCGGCTCGGCGGGCTCTATCGCCTGCAGGGCAAGAAGCAGGAACCGATTCCCGAGGCGGGGCCGGGCGCGATCGTCGCGCTCGGACGCCTCGAGACGGTAGCGACCGGCGACACGCTGACCTCGAACGCGCACAAGGTGCTGCTGCCGCGCGTCCCCGTTGCCGACCCGGTCTTCGCCGTTGCCATCAAGCCCAAGGAACGCATCGACGAGGCCAAGATCTCGCAGATGCTCGCGCGCATCGTCGACGAGGATCCGGCGTTGCGCCTCGACCGTGCCGACGTCACGCACGAGCTGCTGCTCATGGGCAGCGGCGAGCAGCACGTCGCGATCGCCGTCGAGCGGCTCGCACGCAAGTACAAGGTCGAGGTCGAGACCGCCGCACCGGTCATCCCGTATCAGGAGACGATCACCGGCAGGCACCGAGATCCATTCGCGCTACAAGCATCAGACCGGCGGCCACGGCCAGTTCGCCGACGTCTGGCTGCGCTTCGAGCCGCGCGAGCGCGGCGCCGGCGTCACGTTCGAAGAGAAGATCGTCGGCGGCGTGGTTCCGCGTCAGTTCATCCCCGCCGTCGAGAAGGGCGTCCGCGAGGCGCTCGCGCACGGCGCCAGCGGCCACCCGGTGACCGACCTCACGTAACGCTCTTCGACGGCCAGTATCACGACGTCGATTCGAGCGAGCAATCGTTCAAAACCGCCGCCGGCATGGGCGTGCGCGAGGCGCTGCCCAAGTGCAATCCGGTCGTGCTCGAACCGATCGTGCACGTTCGCGTCATCGTGCCCACGGCCTATACCTCAACCGTCATCCAGCAGCTCACCGGAAAGCGCGGCCAGATCCTCGGCATGAATCCCGCTGACGACCGTGCCGGATTCGACGTAGTCGAAGCCTACGTTCCGTCGGTCGAACTGTCGCGCTACATCACGGAGCTGCGAACCGCGACGCAGGGACTGGGCACGTATGGCTGGCGCCACGAGCGCTACGATCCGATTCCCGGCGGCCGCACCACCCCTAAAGCAGCCGTCTGAAACGACTTCAGGCCGCGACTACGTTGCGCGAGGGGGACTCCGACGCGAGCGCCATTGACAGGAGGTCAAAACTCTTCCTTAGCAGGTGGCGCGAGCGCGGCGTAGCAGGAGCGAGCAGGATGCGAGCGACGAGCGACCCAGAGCGCAATGTAGTCGCGGCCGCAAAGGCGTTTCTGACGGCATGCGGACTCTTGGCGTTTGTCGCATGCACGAAGACTGGCGGAGGCGAAACGGGGCCGCGGCATTCGTGGACGCAGCCTGACGTGCTGCGCGTCGCCGTGCAGAGCGACGTGAAGAGCCTCAATCCGCTTCTGAACTCGAACACGACCGACGGCTTCATCGCGAATCTGCTGTTCGAGCCGCTGCTCTCGGCCGACGCCAAGGGTAATCCGGTGCCGATTTTGGCCACGACGGTGCCGACGCCGGAGAACGGCGGCGTGAGCCGCGACGGCCTGACCGTCACCTACCGCATGCGGCGCAACGCGAAGTGGACCGACGGCGTGCCGGTGACGTCGGCGGACGTGAAGTGGTCGTGGCAAGCGATCATGAACTCGAACAACAACATCGTTTCGCGGCACGGCTACGACTTCGTGAAGAGCATCGACACGCCGAACCCATTCACGGTCGTCGTCCACCTCAAGCAGAAGTTCTCGCCGTTCGTCAACACGTTCTTTGCCATGAGCGACCAGCCGATGCCGGTCGCGCCGGCACACGTCCTCGCGCGCTACCCCGACATCAATCAGCTCGCGTTCAACAACCACCCCGACGTCAGCGACGGTCCGTTCAAGTTCGTCGAGTGGGCGCACAACGACCGCATCGTCGTGGAGCGCAACGACAAGTTCTTCATGGGCAGGCCGCGCCTGCGGCGCATCGAGATCCGGATCGTCCCCGACGAGAACACGACCGTCAACCAGATGAAGACGCATGCGATCGACTTCATGTTCCAGGCGTCGCCGGAGACTTATCCGTCGCTGAAGTCCTCGCCCGGCGTGGACCTGCGGTTCGTCAACGTCAACGGCTACGAACGGATTCAGCTGAACACGTCGCACCCGATTCTCTCGGACGCGCGCACGCGCCTAGCGATCGCGTACGCAATCGACAAACAGCGCCTCGTCGACACGCTCACGTACGGCCAGATGAACCGGGCCACGGAAGACATTCCGGATTGGATGTGGGCGTTCAACCCGGCGGTCAAGAGCTATCCGCACGACCCCTCGAAGGCGCGCCAGCTGCTGCGCGAGCAAGGCTGGCGACTCGGCTCCGACGGGATCATGCACCGCAACGGCGTGGCGCTGAGCCTCGTGTTGGTGACGAATAACTCGAACGTGACGCGGCGGCAGGCGGCGCTCGAAGTTCAGGCCATGCTCCGCGAGGCCGGCATCGACGTCTCGATCAAATCGTTCCCGGGCGCGATGCTCTTCGCGCCGGCCGGAATGGGCGGCATCCTCCAGCTCGGCAAGTTCGACATCGCCCTCGCCGGCTGGTACGCGGGCATCGATCCCGACGACAGCGCGCAGTACATGTGCCAGAACGTGCCGCCCGGCGGCTACAACTACTCGCGCTTCTGCAATCCCGACATGCAGGCCGCGCAGACGGCGGCGCTGACGCACTACACCCGCGCGGACCGAACCGCGGCCTACTTTCAGACGCAGCGCATCCTCGCGCGCGACAATCCCGAGATCTTCTTCTGGTGGCGGCGCCAGATGGAGCCGATCAACGTCGACTTCCACGGTTTCGATCCCAACCCCGTCGTCGAATCTTGGAACGCGTGGCAATGGAGCATCTAGGGCTTCCCGATCTCGCGTGGCTGCGCAAGATCATCGTCGAACGGGCGCTGACGCGGGGCGACTACGTGCTGTCCGGCGGCGCGCGCAGCGACTACTACATCGACAAGTTCAGTCTGTTCGCCGACCCGCACGTGCTGCGGCGCATCGCACGATTCTTCACGCCGATCATCGCGGAGATCAATCCGGATCTCGTCGCCGGCACCGAGCTCGGCGGCGTCGTGATCGCCACCGCGGTGTCGCAGATGTCCGGCATCCCGATGATCGCGGTGCGCAAAGAAGCCGAAGGGGTACGGCGCCTTCGCGGACGAGTACGTCGAGGGCCCGTACGAATCGGGGCAAAGCGTGCTGCTGCTCGAAGACGTCGTCACGAGCGGACGCGAGCTGCTCGCCGCCGCCTCGCGCCTGGGCGAGCTCGGCCTACGCGTGACTCCCTACGCCGTGATCAGCCGCGGCCTCGCCCCGGTGCACGCGCTCATCGCGTTCTCGCTCCCCCGCAACGCCCCCAAGACCGAAAACTAAGCCGTCCTCGGCCGCTTCCGTGTGCCCGCCGAAGCGGCGCTTCGCCGCGTCGACGAGCCGCTGCGGCGCGTACGCCGAGCCGTAGTGCGTGAGCACGAGGCGCTGCGCTTCCGCGCGTTGCGCCATCTCGCCGGCCTCCTCGGCGCTGCAGTGGCCGCGCTCGCCGCTCTCCTCGTCGAGCCCGAGCGCGGCCTCGCAGAGAAAGAGCGACGTCTGCCGCGCGAGGTCGACGACCGCGTCGCAGGGCGCGGTATCCGACGAGTAGGTGACGCTCGCCTCGCCGGCATCGGCGCGGATTGCGTAGCCCTCGATGTAGTGACGCGTGCGCGCGAAGCGCAGCGACACGCCGCCGATCTGCAGCGGCCGCGCCGGGTCGTATTCCTCCACGGCGTACACAGCGTCGAAGAAGTCGCCGGGGGCGTCGGGCGAGACGGCCCTTTGCAACGCCTCGAGTGAGGCGGCGCCGGCCGGCGGCAGGAACAGCGGCAGTCGGTCCGCTCGCGACAGCGGGCCGTGCCGCAAACCCTGGCGCAGCGGAACGAGATCGAAGAAATGATCGGCGTGCACGTGCGAGATCACGATCGCGTCGAGGCGCGTGTATTCGATGGCGAGCTGCAGCTTCGCCATCGAACCCGGGCCGGCGTCCAACAGCACGGCGACGCCGCCGGCTTCCAGCAGGTACGAACTGCTCGCGCCGCCGGGCCGCGGCATCGACGGGCTCGACCCGACGATACGGAGGGTCAGGGCAGCGATGCCAGCACGTCCTCGGCGTGCTCGCTCACGTTGACCTTCGGCCAGACGCGCAGGATCGTCCCGTCACTGCCGATGAGGAACGTGGAGCGCCCGTTGACTCCGAGCGCTTGATAGAGCTTCGACTGGGTATCGGCGAGCAACGCGAACGGAATGGAGTATTTCTTCTTGAAGCGCTGATGCGATTCGACCGAATCGCGGCTCACGCCGACGACGCTGGCGTTGCGCGCTTTGAACTGGGCGTAGATGTCGCGAAACTGCGACGCTTCGCTCGTGCATCCCGGGGTGTCGTCTTTGGGATAGAAGTACAGAACCAGCGGACCCGAAAGCAGGTCCGTCGTCGTGAACGTCGCACCCGAGTCGTCGAGTACGCTCACCTCGGGAAGTCGATCGCCTTCGCCTAGCATTATGTCGGCCTTTCTAGAAGCGGAGAGTGTGCCTGCGCCTCATCCATTGGCCGAGGGCCTCATCGAACGCCTGCAGCCCGAGCCGGACGGCCCCATCCTCGACTTCGCCGCCGGAAGCGGGCGCAACGGCGACGCGCTGCGGCGGGCCGGCTTCGCGGTGGTGACGGTGAACGACGACGCGGCCGCCTCCACGGCGCCGCTCGCCGGCGTCGGCGAACGGCGGTTCGCCGCGATCGTCTCGACGCACGGGCTGCTGCACGGCACCGCCCGCGCCGTCGGCGCGCGGCTCGGTCCGCTCGCCGACCGCCTGCGCGCGGGCGGATTGCTGTACGCCACGTTCGGCTCCGTTTCCGACGCACGCTTCGGACGGGGACGATGCCTCGACGACGCGACCTACGCACCGGACGAGGGCGACGAGGCGGGGGTGGCCCATGCATACTTCGATCGCGCGCGTTTGCAGGCGCTGCTCGAGCCGCATTTCGTCGTCGAGTCGCTGGAAGAGCGTCGTGTGGACTCCGCCGCCGGCACGTGGGCCCACAGCAAGCGGCCACTCGCGGGCGCCGTGCACTGGTTCGCGATCGCGCGCAAACGGTGACTGGGCTCCGGCACGCGGCCTTACTCGCGCTCGCGCTGTGCTGCGCCTCCTGCGCGCACGCGGGAAGCCGGCAGACGTCGGGCTCGCAGCTCGTTTTCACCGGACTCGCGGGCGAACCGGATTCCCTGAACCCGATGCTCTCCAACGAGGCCGACCAGCTCAACTTCAGCCATCTCTACATGTCGTATCTCGTCGAGAACGACGATCGCAACGCCACGATCGCCGAGATCGCGCGCGAGGTCCCCACCCTCGCAAACGGCGGAATCTCGCGCGATCAGCGGACGATCACCTACCGCCTTCGCCCGAACCTGCGCTGGCAGGACGGGCGTCCGCTGACCGCGCGCGACGTCGTGTTCTCCTATCGCGCGATCGTCGACCCGCGCAACAACGTGGCGACGCGCGTCGGCTACGACGAGGTGCAGGCGATCCGCTCACACGGCGACCGCACCGTCGTCATTCGCCTCCGGCGGCCGTTCTCGCCGTTCGTGCAGTATTTCTTCGGTCCGCAAGGCGTCGGCGCGATCATGCCCTCGCATCTGCTCCAGGGCGTCGCCGACCTCAATCACGCCGCTTACAACGCGCTGCCGGTCGGTTCGGGGCCGTTTCGCGTGGTCCGCTGGAACCGCGGCGACAGCATCGAGCTCGCGGCCAACCCGCTGTACTGGCGCGGGAAGCCGCATATCGACCGCCTGGTCTACCGCATCATCCCCGATCCGAACACGCGCCTGCAGCAGCTGCGCACCGGCGAGGCCGACGCCTACTTCGACGTCGACCCGCAGCTCTTGCCGCAGCTGCGATCGATCGCCGGCGTGTCCGTCGCGATGACGCCCGTGAACGACCTGCACGTGTTGCGCTTCAACCTGCGCGATCCGGCGGTGCGCGACCCCAGCGTCCGGCGCGCCATCGCGATGGCGATCGACCGCAAGACGCTGCTGACCGCCGCCACGCACGGCAGCGGCCTCATCGTCGACGCCGACCAGCCGTCGAACGGCTGGGCCTACGCCGCGTCGACGCCGTCGATTCCGTACGATCCCGCCGGCGCGCGGCGGCTGCTGCGCGGGCGCACGCCCGGCGTGACGCTGGCCATCGCGCCCCAGATCGTCAACGGCTCGCAGCTCGTCGCCGCGATCCTGCAAGAAGAGCTTCGGCGCGTCGGCGTGCGCGCGACGATCAAGCAGTACCCGAGCGGCATGTTCTACGCGCCGGCCGCGCAGGGCGGCGTGCTCGCCGGCGGCCATTTCGCGCTCTCGTACGATGCGTGGTGGGTCCTGGGCAGCGACCCCAACGACTCCTGGAACATGGCCTGCGATCAGCTGCCGCCCGCCGGCCTCAACTACACGCGCTGGTGCGACGCACGCGCGGACGCCGCGATGCGCGACGCCTTGGCGACGGTCGATCGCCGGCGCCGCGCCGCCGATTACGCGACGGTGCAGCGCGCGATCGCGCGCGACCTTCCCTTCTTCACGCTCTGGCAAGTCCGCATTCCCAACGCGTACCGGACCTACGTGAAGGGAATCGCCCCCGCGCCGTTCGGTTCGACATTCTGGAACGCGTGGGACTGGCGGATCGAGGCCCCTACGTCGAGATGAGGTTCTCCATCGGGCTCGACGCGTTGGCATAGAGGCGCTTGCCCATGCGGCCGGCGAGAAACGCTTGCCGGCCCGCGATGACCGCGTGCTGCATCGCCTCGGCCATGAGCGCGGGATCGCGCGCCGCGGCGATGCCGGTGTTCATCAGCAGCGCGTCCACGCCGAGTTCCATCGCGATCGCCGCGTCGGACGCCGTGCCGACCCCCGCGTCGACGATCACCGGTACCGTCGCCCGCTCCTTGATGATGCGAATGGAGTAGGGATTGCACACCCCCAGGCCGCTGCCGATCGGCGCGGCGAGCGGCATCACCGCCGCGCAGCCGATCTCCTCGAGTTGCCGGCACGCGATCGGATCGTCGCCCACGTACGGCAGCACCGTGAACCCGTCGCGAACCAGCCGCTCCGCGGCCGCGAGCGTTTCGCGCGTGTCGGGATACAGCGTCTGCGCATCGCCGATGACCTCGAGCTTTACGAGATCGGTCTCGAGCAGCTCGCGCGCCAACTGCGCCGTCAAAACGGCGTCGTCGGCCGAATAGCAGCCCGCGGTGTTCGGCAGAATCGTGTAACGATCGCGATCGATGTAGTCGAGCATCGTCTTGCCGTCGGCGTTGTCGAGGTTGATGCGCCGGATGGCTACCGTCACCATCTCCGCGCCGCTGGCCGCGTGCGCACGGCGCATGACGTCGAGCGACGGGTACTTGCCCGTGCCCACGATCAGGCGCGACGCGAACTCGTAGCGGCCGATCTTGAGGGTGTCGTCCACGCAGCTAGCCTCCCGCGACCGCTTCGATGATCTCGAGCCGGTCGCCGTCGGAAACGTGGTGGGCGTCGTACTCCGCGCGGCGCACGACGCGGTCGTTGCTCGCCACCGCGATGCCGATCCGCCGAAAGCCGAGCAGTTCGAGCAGCGCGCCGACCGTCGTCTCGTCGGGGAGCTCGCGCTCGCGCCCGTTGATGGTTGCCTTCACGCGTGGGTGATTCGTTTCACGCTGCCGTCTTCCGTGCCGAGTCGCGCGAGGAGGAACGGCTCGAGCTCCGGCTCGGCGCGCCCCTCGAGTGCATTCGCAATCAGCCGCGCGGTTGCCGGTGCAAGCAGGATGCCGTTGCGGAAGTGCCCGCAGGCTAAGTACAGGCCCTCGATCACCGTCGCCCCGAGGAACGGCCGCCCATCGGGCGTGCCCGGTCGAAGGCCCGCCCAGCTCTCGGTCAGCGAGAAGTCGGCCAGCGTCGGCGCGGCCGCCAGCACGGCGGCGAGCAGCTCGCCGATGCCCTGCGCCGTCACGCGCTCGTCGAACCCGGCCGCTTCGACCGTGGCGCCGACGAGCAGCCGTCCGTCGTCGCGCGGCACGAGATACGCGCCGGGAACCCATGACGCCCGGGAGACGAGGCCCGCCGGCGCCGCCAGCGCCAGCATCTGCCCCTTCACCGGCTCGATCGGCGGCACGCAAGGCGACGGAACGCCGTCCAACCGTCCCGCCCACGCGCCGCAGGCGTTGACCACGGCGCCGGCCGCCACGAAGCCCCGACCGGTGTGCACGCCGAGCACGCGCCGGCGGTCGCATTCGATCGCGATCGTCGCGTCGCGTTCCACCCGCGCTCCGCGGGCTTCGCAGGCCGCGACCAGCGCGCGCCCCAGCAGCCGGTTGTCGACGTAGCCCTCGCCCGCGATCACGAGACTTCCGGCGGCCTCGACGCCGAGCCACGGCGCCGCGGCGAGGGTTCGCGCGCGATCGAGCAGCTCGCACGCGACGCCCTGCGCGTCGAGCGAACGCGCGCGGCGTTTCAGTCCCTCGAAGCCGAAATCGTCAAAGGCGATGTGCTGCACGCCGTCGAGGCGCAGGTGCGGATCGATGGCGCTCGCGTCGAGCACGCGCCGCACGAACGCCGGATACTCCGCGAGCGATCGCGCGCAGAGCGCGAGCATCGCATCGTCGCGCACGCGCTCCGTGTACGGCGCGAGCATCCCCGCTCCGGCCCACGACGCGCCGCGCCCGGGCTCGGCCCGATCGTAGACGCGTACGCTCGCGCCGCGTTCCGCAAGCTCGAAGGCGATGGCGAGGCCGATCAATCCGGCGCCGGCGACGACGACGTCGCCGCGATCGAGGCTCATCTACATCCCGGTGTAAACGGGGCCCTCGCCGCCCTGCGGCGGCACCCACGTGATGATCTGATAGGGATCCATGATGTCGCAGGTCTTGCAGTGCACGCAGTTCGTGAAGTTGATCTGCAGGCGTCCTTCGAACTTGCCGTCGACGGGCTGCGAACATCGGCTCGTAGACCGCGGCCGGACAGAAGTGCGGCACGGATTGCCGTACTCGACCGTGCAGCGGTCGCGGCAGATGTCGGTGTCCGCAACGAGCAGGTGGCACGGCTGGTTCTCTTCGTGCATCGTGCCGCTGTTGTACACGTCGGTCAGCTTGTCGAACGTCAGCACGTTGTCGATCTTCGCGCGCGGCGTCGGCGTCGGATTCGGACCCGATCTTCGCCATGAGCGCGTAGCCCGGCTCGCCCTTGAGCCTGTCGATGAAGCCGAAGCCCGCGCCGCCCGTGATGCGTCGAGAGCCCGGCGTTGATCAGTCCGGGCAGCAAGCCGTTGTGGAAGCCCTGGTGGAAGTTGCGCGGCGGTGCGCAGCTCCGTGTACGCCCACGACTCCTTGAAGCGGCGCTCGAACGACGAGAGCGTCGCCGCGTCGTACTTCTCCGCCGCAGCGCCTCCCAAATCGTCTCGGCGGCGAGCATGCCCGACTTCATGCCGAGGTGAATGCCCTTGAGCCGCATGCCGTTCAGGAAGCCCGCCGAGTCGCCGATGATCAGCAGGCCGTCGCCGTACGCGCGCGGCATCGCGAAGAGGCCGCCTTCCGGAATCGCCTTCGCGCCGTAACGGATCAGCTTGCCGCCCTGCGAGCATGCGCGCGATCGCGGGATGCTCTTTGTATCGCTGCAGTTCGTTGTGCGGATCGGTCGTCGGATTGCGGTAGTCGAGCCCGGTGACGAGCCCGATGTCGAGCACGTTGTCCGCCATGCCGTAGATGAATCCGCCGCCGAACGTCTCCGGGGGAAGCGGATAGCCGAGCGTGTGAATCACGGCGCCCGCCGCGAATCGGTCGTCGGGCAGCTGCCACAGCTCTTTGACGCCGGCCGCATACACCTGCGGCTCGCGGCCGTCGGCGAGGCCGAGGCGCGCCGCGGCCTGCTTCGCGAGCGTGCCGCGCGGTCCTTCGCCGAGCACGACGATCTTCGCCATGATGTCGGCACCCGGCTCGTAGTTCGACTTGGGTACGCCGTTATGGTCGAGCCCCTTGTCGCCGGTTCGCACGCCGATGACGCGGTTCTCGTACCACAGCAGCTCCTGGCCGGGAAACGCCGGAAAGACTTGCGCGCCCGCCGCTTCGGCGGCGTCTGCGAGCCACGTCGCAGAGCTTCTGCAGCGACGTGACGTACTTGCCGTGGTTACGAAGCGGCGGCGGCGTGAACGGCGCTTTGATCTTTCCCTTCGACGTCAAGAACCAGAGCGCGTCGCTGGTGACCGGCGATTCGACGGGGGCGCTGTCGCGCCAGTTCGGCAGCAGTTCGTCGAGCGCGCGCGGATCCATGACCGCGCCCGAGATGCCGTGATTGCCGACCTCGCCGCCCTTCTCGATCACGAGGATCTCGAGCGCGCGGCCCGCCGCCTGCGCCAGCTGTCCGAGCCGGATCGCGCCGGCGAGGCTCGCCGGGCCCGCGCCGACGAACAGGACGTCTACTTCGAGGCGATCGCGTTCGGGCATCGCAAGCTAGTTAAACGGCGCGGAAGCAGAATCCTCAGAGCCATGAACGCTTCCTCGCGTCGCAGCTTCGGCAGCGACAACAACGCCCCCGTGGCGCCTGAAATCCTGCAGGCGATCGTCGATGCGAACGCCGGCGACGCGGTCGGCTACGGCGACGACGCGTGGACCGCGCGGGCGACCGAGCGTTTCAAAGCTGTCTTCGGCGATCGAACGGACGTCTATTTCACGTTCAACGGAACCGGCGCGAACGTCGCGGCGCTCGCCTCCGTGCTGCGCCCGTGGGAGGCCGTGCTCGCGCCGGCCAGCGCGCACCTGCAGACCGACGAATGCGGCGCGTTCGAGCGGTTCGCCGGATCGAAGGTGATTCCGATTCCGACGGGCGACGGCAAGCTGCGCCCCGCCGACGTCGAGCCCTACCTGCTCGCGGGGCACGACGTTCACTTTCCGCAGCCGCGCGCGATCTCGATCTCGCAGGCGACGGAGCTCGGCGGCGTTTACGAGATCGACGAGGTGCGCGAGCTCTGCGCGTTCGCTCACGATCGCGGCCTG
Source organism: Vulcanimicrobiota bacterium (assembly GCA_963711625.1). Taxonomy (GTDB): domain Bacteria; phylum Vulcanimicrobiota; class Vulcanimicrobiia; order Vulcanimicrobiales; family Vulcanimicrobiaceae; genus Cybelea. The sequence continues at coordinate 1,599,733 of OY970207.1, read as the reverse complement.
TTCGTGCACATGGACGGCGCGCGTGTCGCCAACGCGGCGGCCGCCCTGGGCACGACGCTGCGCGGCCTCAGCGTCGACGCCGGCGTGGACGTGCTCAGCTTCGGCGGAACGAAGAACGGCCTCATGCTCGGCGAGGCGATTTGCTTCTTCGATCCGAATCCTTCACGCCGGCGCAGCGCCGTTCGTGCAGAAGCAGGCGATGCAGCTCGCCTCGAAGATGCGCTATCTCGCCGCGCAGTTCGAGGCCCTCCTCATGGGCGATCGCTGGCTACGCTACGCCTCGAACGCCAATGCCATGGCCAAACGGCTGCACGAGCGGATCGCGGGGATTCCCGGCGTGCGCGTCACCCGCCCCGTTCGCTGTAACGCGGTGTTCGCGACGCTCGACCGCGGGGCGATCGAGAGGATCCAGCGCGAGTTCTTCTTCTACGTGTTCGACGAAGCGCTGCCCGAGGTGCGCTGGATGACGCACTGGGCGACGACGCCGCAGGACGTCGACGAGTTCGCCGACTGCGTGGCACGGTCGCAGGTCTAGGTTAAGCCGTCCAGTCGAGCATGGCGTTCCATTCCGGTTTGGGAAAGCGCTGCTTCGACTTGATCGCCTCGACGTACTTGCGTTTGCCGGCGCGGTTGCCTTTGCCCAGCATCAATCCGCCGACGAGGCGTTCTTCCCAGAAGAACAGCGCGCGATACCACTTCTTCTCGCGGTCGATCTTACGGACGATTTCCAGGTCCGGGCGCAGGTCGGTGCCGAGTCCGAACTGCGTGATCGTCTGGCCCTTGAAGAGCAGCGACGAATACTCGGGCACGTCGTGGTATTTCTCGCTGCCGCCCATCATGTTGAGCGCGACGACCTTCCCGTGCGCGCCGGCGTTGTTCCACGTGCCCATGCGGTAGCGCATTTCGAGGATCGGATCGTAGAAATCGGCCACGTCGCCGGCGGCGTAGATGCCTTTGACGTTGGTCTCGAGATGATCGTCGCACAGGATGCCGTTCTTGCTGGTCTCGATGCCCGTGCCGTCGCAGAGCTCGGTGTTCATCGTCAGCCCGAACCCATAGGCGTAGCACTCCGCCGCGATCTCGCCCGCGTTGGTGCGCACTTTCGTGACCGCGCCGTTGGAGCGCACGAACTCCTCGACCTCTTCGCCGTAGTGCATGTGCACGCCGTCGGCCGCGGCCGCCTCGTGCAGCAGCTCGCCGGCATCTTCGTCGATGATCCGGTGCAGCCCGCGTGGCCCGCGCATCACCCAGTGCGTCTCGAGCCCGCGCGACGCGAACGCCTCGGCCAGCTCGTAGGCGATGAACGAGCCGCCGATCGCCACGCCCACGCGGCTGCGATCGATCTGCTCGGAGATCGCCCGCGTGTCGTCGAGATACTGAAACGGAAACAGGTTCGCGGCGCCCTCCGCACCGGGTTTCCCGGTGGCGTTCGGGCGCCCGCCGGTGGCGATGAGCAGCGCGTCGTAGGGATACGACGCTCCGCCCGCCGTCACAACGCGTTCCTCGGGCACGATGCGCTCGACGCGGGTGTTCAGCTTCAGCTCGATGCGATGCTCCTCGTGCCACGCGATGTTGCGAATCATCACCTTGGCCTCGGGGATCTGCCGGCGCAGCATCGGCGGCAGCGAGATGCGGTTGTAGAGCGTGTAGGGCTCGTCGCCGAAGAGCACGATCTCACAAGCCGGGTCGTGCTTGCGCAGCTGTTCGGCCGCGGTGGTGCCCGCAAAGCCGTTGCCGACGATGACGTAGCGGCGGCACTCCGGCGACGACACGCTAGCCGTGCAGCCCCAGCCCGACGAACATGTCGAAGCCGACGACGAGCGCGCGTTCGTCGATATCGAACCGCGCGCTGTGATGCGGCTCGAGGCCGACGTCGCCGCCGCGCGCGCCGACCAGAAAGTACGCGCCCGGGCGCTGCTGCTGCATAAACGACATGTCTTCGGACCACATCACGATGGGGTGCGGATCGACGACGTCGGCCGGCGCCGCCAGGGCGCGCGCGACCTCGCGCACGACGTCGTTCGTCGCGCGATCGTTGACGGTCGGCGGGTACACCCATTTGTAGTCGAACGCGTAGTCGAGGCGCATCGCCGTGCAAAGGCCCGCGATGAGACGCTCGATCTGCTCGGGCAGCGACGTGCGCACCGCGTCGTCGAACGCCCGGACGGTGCCTTGCATCTGCGCCCGCTCGGGGATGACGTTGAACGTGGTGCCGGAGTGGAGCGACCCCACCGTGACGACCACCGGGTGCGACGCGGCGACCTCGCGGCTCGCGATCGTCTGCAGCAGCGACACGACCTGCGCCGCGCCGACGATCGGATCGACCGCCTTCTCGGGCATCGCGCCGTGACCACCCTGGCCGATCAGCTCGATGTCGAAGCGATCCGACGACGAGAAGAACGGCCCGTCGCGGATCCCGATCTTGCCGGCCTCGAGCCCGCTATACAGATGAAGCGCGAAGGTCCGGTCGACGTGCGGGTCTTCCAGCGCCCCGTCGTCGATCATCAGCTTGTTGCCCGAGTGGCCCTCTTCGCCGGGCTGGAAGCAGAAGACGAGCGTGCCGCCGACTTCGTCGCGGCGGCGCTGCAGCGCGCGCGCCGCCGAGAGCAGCATCGCCATGTGACCGTCGTGTCCGCACGCGTGCATTACGCCGTCGAAGACCGAGCGGTACGGCACGTCGTTGAGCTCGCGAACCGGCAGCGCGTCCATGTCGGCGCGCAGCAGCGTCACGGGCCCCGGCTTGCCGCCGCGCAGCGTGGCCAGCAGGCCGGTTCCCCCGATGCCGGTGCGAATCTCGTCGAAGCCGGCGGCGCGCAGCTCGCGCTCGATGAACTTCGCCGTTTCGAACTCCACGAGCGAGAGCTCGGGATGCGAATGAAAGTGACGCCGGTACTCGACCAGCTCCGCAACCGGCGTCACGGGAAGAACTTCAACTCGACGTCGATCGTGCTGACGACCGGGGTGCACAGAAACTTCGCGGGCGTAAACTCGTGCTCGTGCAGCGCTCCGAGCATGAACTGATCGAATCCCTCGATGCCGCTGGTACGCACGATTTGCTCGCGCACGCTCCGGCCGTTCGAGTCAATATAGGCTCGTCCGACAACCGTAAGCGGCTTGCCGCCGTAGGCTCCGACCGCGCTCTCCAACTGCCCGCGCAGCGCGGGACCGGTGTAAACGCTTCCGCATTTCAACGAACCCAGCGCTTGCAGGTGCTGGGCGATCGTCGGCGCCCCGCCGGGTACTGCGACGACCGCGTCGCCGACACCGGACACGTAGGAGGGGCATGTCGTGCTCGCCGCACCGTCGACCGCGTACGAGTCAACGAAATAGTATTCGATCTTCGCGCTGTCCGGAACGTCGACGAGAAACGGCATCGATTCGCGGTCGTCCGGCGAACCGTTGAGCGCCGCATTCACGTGCACGTCGTAGGCATCGGTCGCACCCACGAGCGTCACATGGGCGTCGACCGTCGAGCCGCCGTCGGCGTCGAGCGCGAGGCCGTAGCCGCTCCCCTTCGAAGACGGGCCCATGCGTGCGACGACCCTGCAGAACGGGTTGTCGAACTTCCAGGCCACGGCCGCTTTGTCGGCAGCACGTGCCGGCGCGGCGATCCATGCGAGCGCCAAAAGCGACGCCGCGCCCCGATACGACATGGCCTCGTCTCTTGGTCGAGCGGCCTCCCGCTACCTCCGGCCGCAGGATTTGGCCGCGGGCGCGAGCGACTACGGTTGGTGGCCGTCAAGCAGAAGGGCGCGTCGCAGGCCGAGCCGGCCTTCGATCGCCGCGGATTGAGCGACGAACAGCTCGTGTCGATGTTTCGCACGATGGTGACGCAGCGCACCCTCGAGAACCGCGGGTTTCAGCTGAATCGCCAGGGCAAGATTCCGTTCGCGTCGGCCAGCGAGGGGCACGAGGGCGTGCAGGCCGGCGCCGCCATGGCTTTCGAGCGCGGCAAAGACATCCTCGTGCCGTACTACCGCGACCTCGGCCTCGCCCTCGGCATCGGCGTCACGCCGTACGAGGTGCTGCTCTCGCTCTTCGGACGCGCCGCGGATCACTCGGGCGGGCGCCAGTTTCCGCACCACTACGCGAGCCGCCGGCTCGGCTTCCACTCGATCAGCTCGGTGATCGCGGCACAGTTGCCGCACGCGGTCGGCGCGGCGTACGCGCTGCAACTGCGCGGCGAGCGCGGACGCGCCGTCCTCACCACGTTCGGCGACGGCGCGACGAGCGAAGGGGAGTGGCACGAGTCCATCAACTTTGCGGCCGTGCACAAACTGCCGGTGGTCTTTCTGTGCGAGAACAACGAGTGGGCGATCTCGACGCCGCTCTCCAAGCAGATGGGGCAGCCCGATGTGTACAAACGCGCCGCGGGCTACGGCCTGCCGGGCGCCGTGGTCGACGGGATGGACGCCATCGCGTGCTACGCCGCGGTCGGCGAGGCGCTGACCCGCGCGCGCTCGGGCGGCGGCCCGACGCTCGTCGAAGCCAAATGCTACCGATTCCTCGCGCACACCACCGACGACGACGATCGCAGCTACCGGTCGCGCGAGGAGGTCGAGGCACGCCGGCGCGACGATCCGGTGCCCTGCTTCGAGCGGCTTCTGGCGGAACAGGGCATCCTAACCGCCGAGGGTGCGGAAGCGTTAAAGCGTTCCGTCCTCGAAGAAGCCAACGATGCCACGGACCGGGCCGAAACGATGGCCTATCCGGCGGCACGCGATCTCTACGAGCGGGTCTATGCCGAGAGCTGGAGCCCGTGGGTCTGAAAGACGGGGTGAACGATGGCTAGCACCGGCATCGCGAGCGGCGCGCTCGAACGCCACGGTCTCAACGACGATCAGCTGCGGGCGATCTTTCGCAACATGCTGCTGCAGCGGCAGCTCGACAACCGCGGATTTCAGCTCAACCGCCAGGGAAAGGTTCCGTTCGCGCTCGGCAGCGAGGGCCACGAGGCACTGCAGGCCGGCGCGGCAATGGCGTTCAACCGCGGCAGCGACATTCTCGCGCCCTACTATCGCGATCTCGGACTTTGCGTGGGCATCGGGTTGACGCCCTACGAGATCATGCTCTCGATCTTTGCGCGCGCCGCCGACCACAACGGCGGCCGCCAATTCCCGAACCATTACTCGTCGAAAGCGGCCGGGCTGATGTCGTTCTCGTCGATCCTGGCGGCGCATCTGCCCCACGCGGTCGGCGCGGCGTACGCGCTGAAGTATCGCGGCGACGGCGACCGTGCGGTGCTCGCCACCTGCGGCGACGGCACCACGAGCGAAGGCGAGTGGCACGAGTCGATGAACTTCGCCGCGGTCCACAAGCTGCCGTTCGTGATGCTCGTCGAGAACAACGAATGGGCCATCTCGACGCCGCTCGACAAGCAGATGGCGCAGCCGGAGATCTGGAAGCGCGCCGAGGGTTACGGCATGCCGGGGCGGCGCTTCAACGGCTTCGATCCGATCGAGACGTACGCCGCCGTCAAGGAGGCGATGGACCGCGCGCGATCCGGCGGCGGCCCGACGCTCGTCGAAGGCATGTGCTACCGATATCTGGCGCACTCGACGGACGACAACGACATGACGTATCGCACGCGCGAGGTCGTGACGGAGCGCCGCAAACAAGATCCGGTTCCGGCCTTCGAGGCGGTGCTCGTGGAGCACGGCATCGTGACTCCCGGCGACGTCGAGGCGATGCGCAAAGACGTGTTGCGCGAGACGAACGAAGCGACCGACGCGGCCGAGGCGCAGCCCTATCCCAATGCGGCCGACCTCTACATCCACGTCCATGAAGGAGCTTGGCAACCGTGGCAGTCGTGAGCAGCGCGACCTCGACCGTGATGAACAACGTCGAAGCGGTACGCGCGACGTTGTACGAAGCCCTCAAGACCGACGATCGCACGCTGATCCTCGGCGAGGACGTCGGCGCCCGCGGCAACGTCTTCCTCATTACGAAAGACTTCATCAACGAGTTCGGCCCCGAGCGGATCATCGACACGCCCATCGCGGAGGCGTCGATCGTGGGCATCGCAATCGGCATGGCGATGGAGGGTCTACGCCCGATCGCCGAGATCCAGTTCGCCGACTTCATCTATCCGTCGTTCAACCAGATCGTGGGTGAGGCGGCGAAGATCCGCTATCGCTCCAACGGCGAGTACACGTGTCCGATGGTGATCCGCACGCCCTACGGCGGCGGCGTGCGCGGCGCGCTCTCGCACTCGGTGTCGGTCGAGGCCCTCTTCTACCACGTCCCCGGACTCAAAATCGTAGCCCCGTCGTTCCCGGCCGACGTCAAGGGCCTGCTCAACGCGGCGATCGACGATCCGGATCCGGTGCTCTTCCTCGAACACAAGAAGACCTACCGGCTCATCAAGGGCGAGGTGCCCGACGGCCACTACACGATCCCGCTGGGCAAGGCGAACGTATTGAAGGAAGGCACGCAGCTGACGGTGGTTTCGTACGGGCTGTACGTCCACTGGGCGCTCGAGGCCGCGAAGGCGCTGGAGCAGGACGGGATCTCGGTCGAAGTGATCGACCTGCGCTCGATCCGGCCGATGGACAAGACGACGATCCTTGCCAGCGTCGAGAAGACGCGCAAGCTCTTGATCATCCACGAAGACAACAAGTTCGGCGGGATCGGCGCGGAGATCAGCGCGATGGTCGCCGAGGAGTCCCTCTTCAGCCTCGACGCGCCGGTGCGCCGGCTCTGCGGACCCGACGTGCCCGCGATGGGCTACGCGCTGCCGCTCGAGGAAGAGTTCATGTCGTCGCCGGCGCAAATGGCCGACGCGATGCGGGAGATGGTGCGGTTCTGATGGCTACGACGATTACGATGCCCCAGCTCGGGGAGACGGTGACCGAAGGTACGGTCGCGCAGTGGCTCAAGAGTGTCGGCGACAGCGTCGACAAATACGAAGACTTCGTCGAAGTCTCGACGGATAAGGTGAACGCCGGCGTTCCGTCGCCGGTCACCGGAACGATTCGCGAGCTGCTCGTCAAGGAAGGCGAGACCGTGGCGACCGGCACTCCGATCGCCGTCATCGACGAAGTGGGAGCCGTGCCGGCCGCGCCTCAAGCGCCGCCGGCCGCACGGCCCGAGCCGGTCGTGACGCCGCCCTCGAGCAACGGCGCGCAGGCGACCACGGCCGAGAGTGCCGAGGCCGAACGCGCGGCGCGCGGAGCGTCGCCCGCGGTGCGGCGCCTGGCTCGCGAGCATCACGTCGACATCCGAGCGATCAAGGGCAGCGGAGCCAACGGCCGCGTCACGGCCGACGACATTCTGGCGGCCGCGCGCGGCGGCGCCGTCGCGCCTCCGCCGGCGGCCCCGCCGCCGGTCGCACCACCAGTCGCGCCGGGCGCGGCCCGCACCTCCACGTACGCGCAGCCGATCCCGGGCACGATGGTGCAGCTCACGCAAGCGCGCCGGATCATCGCGGAGCGCATGGTGGAGAGCAAGCACACCGCGCCGCACGCCTGGTCGATGGTGGAGATCGACGTCACCGACGTGTGGAAGTGGCGTTCGCGCGAGAAGGAGCGCTTCGAGCGTGAGACCGGCTATAAGCTGACGCTGCTTCCGTTCTTCATTCGCGCGGTGGTGCAATCGCTCGCGACGTTCCCGCTGATGAACGCCCGCTTCGTGCCGGCGACCGATTCGAGCCAGGCCGGAATCTACGTCAACGACCAGGTGAACGTCGGCATCGCGATCGGGCTGGCGACCAACCTGGTCGTGCCGGTGGTCAAGCACGCCGACAAGCTGTCGATCAAGGGCCTTGCGATCGCGGCCGGCGAGCTGATCGAAAAGGCGCGCAAGGGCAAGCTGGGCGTCGACGAGCTGGCCGGCGGAACGTTCACCGTGAACAACAACGGGGCCAACGGTTCGTGGGCATCGGCGCCGATCATCGCCGGCGGCCAAGCCGGCATCGTGACGATGGAGGCCGTCGTCAAGAAGCTCGTCGTGCGCGACGACGACACGATCGCGATCCGCCACATGATGAACTCGTGTCTCTCGCTCGATCACCGTGTGGTCGACGGCTACGTGGCCAGCGGCTTCCTCGCCGACCTCAAGCGGCGCCTCGAGGCGATGGGGCCTCAGGGAGAGCTGTAGGTCCCCGAACGCAGATACGCAAGCAGTTCAAATTCGAGGCCGCGCACTCGCTGCCGTTTCACCCGGGCAAGTGCGCGCGGCTGCACGGCCATTCGTATCGGCTGGAAGTGGCGCTGCGCGGATCGATCCGCTCGCGCGGCCCGGCGCGGGGTATGATCGAAGACTTCGACCGTATCGAACGCGTCGTCTCCGATCGCGTGCTCGCCAAACTCGACCATCAAAATCTCAACGAGCTCATCGACAATCCCACCGTCGAGAACATCCTGCTGTGGATTTGGAAGCGGCTCGACGGCGCGCTGACGCGCCTCGACGAAATCGTGCTCTGGGAAACGGCCACGGCCTGCGCGGTCCTACGCCGCTCCGATCTCGCGTGACGTGACCAACCGCCTTGTCATCCTGAGCACGCCACCCCGCTTTGTCACCCTGAGCGGAGCGAGCGGAGCGAACGAAGTCGAAGGGGCGCGTGTCGAAGGACCGCACTGACGTGACCAACTGCCTTGTCATCCTGAGCGCAGTGAGCGCCTCTATCCCTTGTCATCCTGAGCAGCGCGCGAAGCGCGCGTGTCGAAGGACCGCACCTCAATGCTCCAGCTAAGCGAGATCTTCTACAGCATCCAGGGTGAGGGCACGTGGAGCGGAACGCCCGCGGTCTTCGTGCGTCTCGCAGGCTGCAACCTCGCATGTGACTTCTGCGACACCGACTACTCGACCAAGTTCTTCGCAAGCGTCGACGACGTGGTGGCGAAGGTGCGCGAAATCGGACGGGACTGCCCGATGGTGGTGCTGACCGGCGGCGAGCCGCTGGCGCAGGCGGAGACCACGGCGCTGATCGACGCGCTGCGCAGCGACGGCCGTCGCGTGCACGTCGAATCGAATGGAACGATCTACACGCCCCTGCCCGACGATGTCTGGCTCTGCGTCTCGCCGAAGGAGCGCGTCGATCCGCGGATGGCGGAGCGCGCCGACGAAGCGAAGCTGATCGTCGACGAACGCGTGCCCGAAGAGCATATCGCGCTGTTCGCGCGCAAGCCGACGATCTTGCTGCAACCGGAGGGCAACAAGCCGAAGAACGTTGCGATCGCGCTCGACTACGCAAAGTTGCACCCGGCGCGTTTCCGGCTGTCGCTGCAGACGCATAAGTTCATCGGCGTGCCGTGATCCTGCTCGCGTGCGCGGTCGATGCCGAGCTCGCCTTCTGGCGGCCGCGTGACGACGTCACGGTACTAATCACGGGCGTAGGGCCGGTCGAGGCCGCGAGCGCCATCGCGGCCGCGCTCGCGCAGCGCCCGTACCGTTTGGTCGTAAACGCCGGCATCGCCGGCGCGTTCGACGGCGCCGCCGCGATCGGCGACGGCGTCGTCGTCGCGACGGACACCATGGAGCTCGCGCTCGAGAACGGGGCGCCGATCGCGCTGCCCTCCGGCGCGCGAACGATCGAAGAGGCCCGCTCCGACCCCGGGCTCGTCGCGCGGTTGCAATCGAGAGGATTCGCCGCGCGGCGCGGCGTCACGGTCTCGCGCGTCACCGCGAGCGAGGCGACGGCAGGCCGCCTCGCCGGGCTGGGCGCGCAGGTCGAGACCATGGAAGGCTTCGCGGTCCTGCGCGCCGCGGAGCGCGCGGGGGTCCCCGGCATCCGAATTGCGGGGAATCTCGAATCGCTGCGGCGCGCGCGAGCAAAGCGGCTGGGATTTCGGCCGCGGGAATCGCAGGGCTGCGGCGAATCCTCGATGCCTTCTTCGAACTGCTATGAACGACTACGACCTCGCCTACTCGCCCTGTCCGAACGACACCTACATCTTCGGCGCGCTCACCAACGGGCTGCTCGACGGCGGCCCGCGTATTCGCGCGCACCTGGCCGACATCGACGAGCTTAACAAGGCCGCGGCCCGGGGCGAATTCGCGCTGACCAAGGTCAGCTACGGCGCGATTCCGTTTCTGATGGACCGCTACCGCATTCTGCCGTCCGGCGGCGCCCTGGGGCGCGGCTGCGGGCCGCTGCTCGTGGCGCGGCCCGCGGGATCGCCGGAGCTCTTCAGCGATTTCGCCGGCAAGCGGATCGCCATTCCCGGCGAACGCACGACGGCGTTCATGCTGCTGCAGCTCGCGCTGGGCGCGCGGCCGAAGACGGTGCAGATGCGCTTCGACCGCATCGTCGACGCCGTCGTCAACGGCGAGGTCGACGCCGGCCTGATCATCCACGAGTCGCGCTTCACCTATCGCGACGCCGGGCTCATCGCGATCGCCGACCTCGGCGAGTGGTGGGAGAACATGACGCTGCTGCCGATTCCGCTCGGCGCGATCCTGGTGCGCGACGACGTCAACGACGACGAGGCGCGCGCGATCGACGCGGCGATTCGCCGCAGTCTGGCCTTCGCCCGCGCGAACGAGCCGGCGGTGATGCCGTACGTGCGCGAGCACGCCGCCGAGATGAGCGACGACGTGATGCGCGCGCACATCGAGCTCTACGTGAACGAGTTCAGCGACGACCTCGGCGAGAGCGGCCGCGATGCGGCCCGCGCGCTCTTCGCGCGCGCCCGTGACGCCGGCATCTTGCGCGGGGGAACCGAGCCACGCTTCGCCGCCGCTTCCTAGCCGGCGGCGCCGGCCTCGCGCTCGCCGCGGCGCACGCGGGTCGAGCCGGTGCGCAGCCGCTGCCGCCCGCGCGCATCGAACTGGGCGACGAGGCGTTCCTGCGCCGCGTCTGGCGCGATCTGGGCGGTCGCACCGTCGGCATCATTGCTAATCAGAGCGGCGTCACGTCACGGCTGGAGTCGATCGTCGACGCGATCCTACGCAACGGACAGATTCGCGTCAAGGCGGTCTACGCACCCGAGCACGGGTTTCGCGGCGATCGCGGCGCTGGGGCCTCGGTCGCGTCGTACGTCGATCCGAAGACGCGACTGCCGGTCTACAGCCTCTACGGCGCTTCGCGGCACCCGAGCGCGGCGATGCTCGACGGCGTCGACGTGCTGCTCTTCGACATTCAGGACGTGGGCGCGCGCGCGTACACGTACGTTTCGACGATGGCGTATGCGATGCAGAGCGCGAAGTCGTATGGCAAGGAGTTCTGGGTGCTCGACCGTCCCAATCCCATCGGGGGAACGACGGTCGAAGGGCCGGTACTCGAGCCGGCCTTCGAGTCGTTCATCGGGCTCTACCCGATCCCCATGCGTCACGGAATGACGATCGGCGAGCTGGCCTCACTTTTCAACGATCGCTTTGCGATCGGCGCGAAGCTGCGCGTCGTGAAGATGAACGGCTGGCGGCGCTCGATGCTCTGGGCCGACACCGGGCTTGCGTGGGTGCCGACGTCGCCCAACGTGCCCAGCTGGCAGACGACGGTGGTCTACGTCGGAACGGGCCTTATCGATAACGCCGGCGTCAATAACGGCAGCGGTTACACTATGCCCTTCTTCCTGGCGGGCGCGACCGGCATCGATGGCGCGAAGCTGGCTGCGCGGCTTAACTCGCGCAACCTCCCGGGCGTCTGGTTCAATCCGACGGCGTGGACGCCGTTACGTCGGCTTCTACAAAGACCACGAGCTGACGGGCGTGCAGCTGATCGTGCTCGATCCGCGCAGCTTCCGCGCCGTGCGCACCGCGGTCGAGATACTCGTCGCCGTACGCGATCTGTTTCCGCGCGCCATCGACGTCTCGAAACCCGCCCTGCTCGATCGCGACTGGGGCACCGACTCGCTGCGGCTGGGGCTGACGGCCGGCAAGAGCGCCGGCGCCATCCTCGCGCAGTGGACCGCGCGAACGGCCGATTTTACGGCGATGCGCGAGAAGTATCTGCTGTACTGACGTGAGCGATCTTCCGCAGCTGCGCGATCGATTGACCCGCGCACTCGGCGCCGGCGCGGTGAAGACGGCGCCCGAAGATCTCGCCGTGTACGCGTTCGACGCCTACACCGAGGCCGGGGTGCCGTCCGCGGTCGTGCTGCCGGAATCGACGCGCGACGTCAGCGCCGTCGTGAAGATCGCGCGCGAGTTGGGCGAGCCGATCGTGGCGCGCGGCGCCGGAACCGGGCTGTGCGGCGGCGCCGTGCCGGCGGCGGGCGGCGTCATCGTTTCGTTCGCGCGCATGAACAAGGTGCTCGAGTTCGACGAGCGCAACCGCCGCGCGCACGTACAGTCCGGCCTCATCAACCTCGACCTCTCGCGGCACGCGGCGAGCAGCGGGCTCTTCTACGCGCCCGATCCCTCGTCGCAAAAGATCTCGACGATCGGCGGCAACATCGCGACGAACGCCGGCGGCGCTCACTGCCTGTCGTACGGAACGACGGTCAACCACGTGTTGGGGCTCGAGGTCGTCGACGCACGCGGCGAGGTGTTCGTGACGAGCATCGACGACGCCGGTTACGACTTGACTGCGGCGCTGGTCGGCAGCGAAGGCACGCTGGGCATCGTGACGTCGGCGTGGCTTCGGCTTATGACGCTGCCCGAATCGGTGCGCGTGTGGGTCGCGGCCTTCGATGACCTCGATGCCGCGTCCGAGGCCGTCTCGGCAATCGTCGGCGCGGGCATCCTGCCCACGGCGCTGGAGATGATGGATGCGGTCATCACCAAAGCGGTGGAAGCCGCGTTTCACGCCGGCTATCCCACCGACGCGGCCGCGATACTGTTGGTCGAACACGCGGGTATCGAAGAAGACGTCGAGGCGGCGGAGGCGGCGATCCATTCGATCGTGTCGCAGCACGGCGCACGGTCGTGGCGCAGCGCGCGCGACCGGGCCGAGCGCGAGGCGCTGTGGGCCGGCCGCAAGGGCGCCGCCGGCGCGACGGGACGGATCGCCCCGAACTACTACACGCAAGACGTGTGCGTGCCGCGCAGCAAGCTGCCGCAGGCGCTGCGCGCGGTCGAAGCGGCGGCGAGCGACGGCGGGATCGTCGTCGGCAACGTCTTCCACGCGGGCGACGGAAACCTGCACCCGCTGCTGATGTACGACAAGCGCGATCGCCGGCAAGTCGGCGCCGTCGTCGACACGGGCAACGCGATCCTGCAGGCCGCGATCGACCTGGGCGGCACGATCAGCGGCGAGCACGGCATCGGCTGGGAGAAGCGCGACGCGATGACGCGCGTTTACTCGACCGCCGACTTGGCGGCGATGGGACGCGTGCGCGACGTGTTCGACCCGGCGCGTCTGCTCAATCCCGAGAAGATCTTCCCGAGCGGCACCCAATGCCCCGAAGTCGCGCCGCCGTAAATGGCGCGGCGCCCGTGGCGGCGCCGGCCGACGAACGCGAACTCGGCGAGATCGTTGCTGGCTGCGACCGCTCGGGCATGGCGATCGCGATCGCGGGCGGCAACACGCTCGGCGGGATGGGTTTTCCGCCCGAGCGCGACGCGATCGCGCTGCTCACCACCAAGCTGAAAGGGATCGTGGCCAACGAGCGCGCCGATCTCGTGGTCGCCGCGCGCGCCGGCACGACGGTCGCGAACCTCTCGTCGCTGCTCGCGTCGCAAGGGCAGTTCGTGCCGTTCGACGCGCCGCGGGCGCACCACGCGACGCTCGGCGGAACGCTGGCGGCGGGCTGGCTCGGCCCGCGCCGCCACCGCTACGGCCGGCTGCGCGACTATGTGATCGGCTCGACCATCGTGCTGGCCGACGGCACTCTCGCGCGCGCCGGCGGCATGGTGGTGAAGAACGTCGCGGGCTACGACATGAGCCGGCTCTACGTTGGGTCGTTCGGCACGCTCGGCGTACTGGTGCGCGCGAACCTCAAAACGGTGCCGCTCGCGCCGTGCGCGCGCCTCTTTTGGGCGAGCCTTCCGGAGGCGACGCGCTCGCGCGCCTGCGCGCAGCTCGGCGCGCTGCGCCTGCCGCCGTCCGCGGCGTTCTGGGTCGACGGATTCGATCGTGCGATCGACGGCGATGCGGGCGACGAGGGGCGCATCCTGGTGCTGCTCGAGGGCAGCGAGGCGCTGCTCGAACGCGCGACGTTGCGAGCTTCGCTCCGCGCTCGGCCGCGCCGGCGTGCCCGAAACGCATATCGTCGACGCGGGAGCGCGCGAGGCGTACGAGCGCGTCGTCGATGCCTACGTCGCGTGCATGGGCGATCGCTCCGTGACCTACCGCCTCTATCCGACGCCGGACGAATCGGAGCGCTGCGCGCTGAGCCTGCACGAGCTGGCGCGGCAGTTCGGGCTGCGCAGCGAGACGATCGTGGACGTAATGAACGGCGACGTCGTCCTGCGGGTCCGCGCCACCGACACCCGCAAGCTCGGCGCGGCGATCGAGCCCTTCGACGACGCGCTGCACGAATCGCAGCCGCGCGCGCAGGTCGTCGCGAGCAACCATCCGCAACGCCCGTACTTGCGCGTGTGGGGTAAGGATCCGGCGGCCGTGGAGCAGATGCGCGCGCTCAAGGCGCGCTTCGATCCGAATCGCACGCTCAACCCCGGCCGTTTCGTCGGCGGAATCTAGGGCAAGGCCTTCACGTGAAAGTCCTCATTCTCGGCGCCTCGGGCTTCGTCGGACGGCACCTGTGCGCGACGCTCGAGCGGCGCGGCGACGAGGTCGTCACGGCGTCGCTGCGCGACGCCGGCGCCGCGGCGGGTGTTGCCGCCGGGTGCGACGCGATCGTCAATCTCGCGGGCGAACCGATCGCGCAGCGCTGGAGTGACGACGTGAAGCGGCGCATCGAGGCGAGCCGCACCGAGGCGCCGCGACGGGTTCTCGACGCCCTGGCCAAACGCGAGCGCCGCACGACGGCGTACGTCAGCGCGTCGGCCGTCGGCTATTACGGTGCCAGCGAGACGCAGACGTTCGTGGAGGAGAGCCCGCCGGGCGACGATTTCCTGGCGCGCGTGTGCGCGGGCTGGGAGCGCGAGGCTGCACGGGCCGCCGGCCTCGGGCTGCGCGTGGCCGTCGTTCGCACGGGCGTGACGCTGGGCGCCGGCGGCGGCGCGCTCGCCAAGATGCTGCCGCCGTTTCGCCTGGGACTCGGCGGCGTGATCGGCAGCGGGCGCCAATGGCTATCGTGGGTGCACGTCGACGACGTGTGCGGCATCTATCGAATGGCGATCGACGGCGCACAGGGGCCGCTCAACGCGTGCTCGCCGAACCCGGTGACCAATGCCGAGTTCACAAAGGCGCTCGGCGACGCGCTCAAACGCCCGACGATTCTACCAACGCCCACGTTCGCGCTGCGCGCGCTGCTCGGCGAGGGAGCGGAGACCGTGCTGCGCGGCCAGCGCGTACTCCCGCGACGAACGCGGGAGCTGGGCTATCGCTTCGAGTTTCCCGAACTCAAAGGCGCGCTAGCGAATTTACTCTAAACTCCCGCGCCTCGAGATACTTCTCGGCGTCCATCGCGGCGCGGCAACCCGCGCCGGCGGCCGTGATGGCCTGGCGATAGCGATGGTCGTTCACATCGCCGGCGACGAACACGCCCTCGACGTTCGTGTACGTGCCGTCTGGCGAGTCGACGTAGCCGAGCTCGTCGAGGTCGAGCTGGCCGGCGAAGACCGCCGTGTTTGGGATGTGGCCGATCGCGACGAAGAGCGCGTCGGTCTTCAGATCGAACTCACGGCCGTCGATGATGTCGCGCAGGCGCAGCCCGGTGACGTGGGTCTCGCCCAAGACTTCCTCTACGACGGCGTTCCAGATGAAGTCGACCTTGGGATGCGCGTGCGCACGGTCGGCCATGATCTTGCTGGCGCGCAGGCGGTCGCGCCGGTGCACGATCGTGACGCGGCTGCCGAAGCGCGTCAGGAACAGCGCCTCTTCCAGCGCCGAGTCGCCGCCGCCGACCACCGTGATATGTTTCTCGCGGAAAAAGGCGCCGTCGCACGTGGCGCAGCTTGAAACGCCGCGGCCGCGCAGGCGTTCCTCGCCCGGAATCTCGAGCCAGCGCGCGCTCGCGCCGGTCGCGACGATGACGGTTTCGGCCTCGTGGCGCGCGTCGTCGGTCGCGACCACGAGGGGGTGCTTCGTGAAGTCGACGGACGTGACGTCGACGTTTTCGATACGCGCGCCGAAACGCTCGGCCTGCTCGCGGAATTTGATCATCAGCTCGGGACCCAAGATGCCTTCGGGAAAGCCCGGATAGTTCTCGACGTCGGTCGTCAGCATGAGTTGCCCGCCGTACAGACCGCCGGCCAGGACGAGCGGCTTTAGGTTGGCTCGCGCCGCGTAGACGGCGGCCGTAAGCCCGGCTGGGCCGGAGCCGATGATGATCACGCGTTCCATTCCGGCCGTTTCGACCGCAACCGGGCGCATCCCGGTTGCAGCCGCGCGGCCGCGGCCGTCGAAGGCTCCCGGCATGATTCAAGATCAGCTTCCGCTCGAGGATACGTTCGGCGATATTCTCCGCAAGGCGATGCGCGGCGCCGGTATCGATGCGGCGCGGCTCGCGGCCGACACCGGCGTTGCGGCGCCGCTGATCGCCGCGTGGCTGAAGGACGACGGCGCCGCCGATGACGCGCAGGCGCGCGCGCTCGCACGTCGCCTGCACCTCGACGGCGGCAAGCTCGCCGACGCTGCGGCTGCGCGCTGGCATCCGCCGGCGATCGAGGTCGATGGTGTGAGCCGCCACGCGCAGCTGCCGCAGCCCAGCAACGGCTACGTTTTCTTCCTCGAAGGCGGGCGCCGCGCGGCCCTCGTTGACCCGGCCGGTCTGCCCGCGAACCTGCTGCGCATCCTGCGCGACGGCGATTATGGCCTGCAATACATCCTGATCACGCACAAACACGAGGATCACTGCGACGCGACGGCCGACGTGGCGCGCGCCTTCCCCGATGCGAAGATCGTGATGCACTCGCTCGATGTGCACGCGATCGGTTCGCTCGGCAAGAGCGCGCTGCTGGTTCACAACGGTGAAACGCTGCCCTTCGGCGAGAACTCGACGATCCGAATGCTGCACACGCCCGGGCACACCGACGGATCGTCGTGCTACATCTTCAAAGATGCGGTGTTTTCAGGCGACACGCTCTTTGCGGCCAGCGTGGGCGGCGCCTACGGGGATGCGAGCACCTACGACGACATCCTCAACAGCGTGCGCAGCAAGCTATTTACGCTGCCCGACGACACGGTCGTGATGCCGGGCCACGGACCGCCGACGACGGTTGCGCTGGAGAAAGAGCACAATCCGTTTTTTCCCAACCACTGATTCTGACTGAACGCAGGGCTCGCGCTGGATGTCCCACTCGATACCCAGCTTCCGTTGCGGGATCGGAGTTTGGATCGTCTGCGCCGAAGGGACCTACGTGAGCGCCGGGCGCCCGGGCTTATCGTAGTCTGACGCGACGTATACCGGCGCAGCGACGCCGCGCCGCCACCTCTACTTCGCTACGGTCGTTTCTTGGGCTGCTATGGCGAGCCACGTTCCGTTGTGCTTGACGTAGACGTCGGTAAATCGCTCGCGGATCGTTTTCCCGGATTCGGTCATCGTGTTCAGGCCGTGCACGACCGCCGTGTCGCCCGCAAGCGTGATCGTCTGGTCGCTCCACTTCATCGGCGGCGCCGGCTCGCTGGCGGCGGCGAGTTCTTGGTCGCGATCGAGTAAAACGCCGTCGCTCGTAACGTGCATGTAGCCCGGCGCGAGAATCGTGGCGATCGTCGCACGGTCGCCCTTCATCAAAGCCTCGAGCCACCGCGCCGACTGGCGTGAAACGGCGGCGTTTGGGTTCGTCGGCGACGCGGTAGCGGCGGAGATGGAAAGTGCGAGGACGGCGATGGCCCATGCAAACGCGCCCACTGCAAGTCTTTGCTTCATCCCAGCCGTTTCGCCGCTCGCGCCGCGAAAGCCGCCGGCGCTGCTACGGGCGGTAGGCGGCTGGGACCTTCACCGACACGCCGTGGTTGTCGGCGATGGTGGCGCCGCTCTCCTTGGGCGCGTTTTCGGCTTCGCGAATCAGCTCGAACTGAAAGATCGCTTGTCCCGAGTGCGGCAGCTCTACGTCGATGCGCTGGGGAGAGCAGAGCTTGGGCGTGCAGAACGCCGCGAGCCAGCCTTGCGCGACGCCGACGGCCCGCAGGCTCACCGTGGCGTTCGGCTTGCCGCTGACTTTTAAGCGATACTTTGCGGCGTGAGCGGAGGTCACTTGAAAGTCGGATCCGGTCCACGGCTCGACCATCAGATGCGTCGGCGCCTGTGCCAGCGCCAGCAGAAGTGCAAGAGCAATCATTAAGTACGGAGTTTATACCCTGTCGCCGTCATGCGCAAGACCACGCCGAAGGCTATCGCCGCGAGCAACGCGATCACCGCGATCGAGAGGGCGGGATCGAGGTAGCTCTCGCCCGTGTAGCTGCGGCGGAACGCGTCGATCGTGTAGAAGATTGGATTAAAAAATTCGAACTTGCGCAGGACCTCGGGCAACATCGTCGCCGACGTGAACACGCCGCCGACGAACGTCAGCGGGGTGATGACGAACGTCGTCAGGATCGCGATGTGGTCGAACTTGTCGGCCACGAGGCCGAAGATCAGGCCCAGGGCCGAGAACAGCACCGAGACCAGCGCGATGACGCCGAAATACAGCAGCCAGTCGCGCGGTGCGATGTGCACCACAACGACGCCCACCAGCGTGATGAGCCCGGCGATGAGCAGCGCCCGCGCCAGGCTGCCCAGAATGTAGCCGGCCACGATCTCGAAGGCCGACATCGGCGCGATCAACAGCTCCTGAATCGAGTTCATGAAGCGCCCCTGGAAGAGCGAGCTCGAGCACTCGCCGTAGGACGAGTCGATCACCTGCAGCATGATCAGGCCGGGGATCAGGAACTGCGCGTAGGTCACGCCCTGCACCGTCGGGATCTTGCTGCCGAGGCCCAGGCCGAAGACGAAGACGTAGAGCAGCGTCGTGATAATCGGCGGCCAGATCACCTGGTTGATGATCTTGAGGCTGCGCACCATCTCGCGCTTGACGAGCGTCCAGAGTCCGTTGGCGTTAATTTCGGGTCAGCTCCAAAAAGACGTCTTGCAGCGACGCGCCGTCGGCGATCAGATCCTCGGTGGGTTTCACCGCGACGAGCCGTCCCGCGCGAATGATGGCGATGCGCCGGCACAGCTCCTCCGCCTCTTCAAGATAGTGCGTGGTGAGGAAGATCGTGAGACCGTCGCGATTGAGCGAGCGCAGCCAGTCCCATAGTTCCAGCCGCAGCTCGACGTCGACGCCTGCCGTCGGCTCGTCGAGGATCAGCAGCCTGGGCTCGTGGATCAGCGCACGTGCCAGGGAGAGCCGGCGCTTCTGTCCGCCGGAGATCTTCGTGAACTCGAGGTGCGCGTGCCGCGCCAAGCCGAAGCGCTCGAGCAACATGTCCGCTCGCTCGGCGACGGCCTTCCCGCGCAAGCCGTAGTACCCCGCGGCATAAATCAGCACGTCACGGAGCGACAGGTAGCGGTCGAAGTTGAACTCCTGCGGCGAGAGGCCGACCAGGCCACGCGCCTGCCGCCATTCGTGCACGTTGTCGTATCCGAAGATGCGAATCGAGCCGGAGCTGCGGCTCGCCAATCCGGCAATCGAGTTGATCGTCGTCGTTTTCCCGGCGCCGTTGGGCCCCAGGAACCCGAAGAACTCACCGGACTCGACGCGCAGCGAAACGCCGTCGACCGCGGTAAAGGATCCATACCGCTTGACGAGGTGCTCGACCTCGACGGCGGGCGCGTTGGATACTACGGAATCGAGTTCTTTAATCGTTTGTACCGATGGCGGCGAAGTGTGGCGATGA
Organism: Vulcanimicrobiota bacterium; assembly: GCA_963711625.1. Classification (GTDB taxonomy): domain Bacteria; phylum Vulcanimicrobiota; class Vulcanimicrobiia; order Vulcanimicrobiales; family Vulcanimicrobiaceae; genus Cybelea. The sequence continues at coordinate 1,579,968 of OY970207.1, read as the reverse complement.
GTTCTGCACTATCGGGAATCCCGCAATCGGTCAATTGGGTTGCGACCTTCTTCACGTCGAACGGCACGCGGCGGTGTTTCACCTCCCAGCCTCCCTTGCGCTCCGTGAGGATCGCGTAGCCGGCGCGCGGATCGCCGTCCTTGGGCAACCCCGCCGAAGCGACGTTCGCCAGCAGCTTGCCGCGCCAGGCGCGCACGTAGGGCAGGTGCAGGTGGCCGAAGGCGATCGCCGTGGCCTTCTCGCGCCCGATCAGCCGCGTCAGCACGGCTTCTTCCGCGTCGGGCCACAGCTGCTCGTCGTCGGTCTTCGGATTGGCGTGCACCACCAGCAGCTGATTGTCGTCGTCGCCGATACGCAGCGCGAAGGGCAGATCCTTCAGCCACGACACCCAGCGCTCGCCGATCTCGCGCCGCGTCCACGCGATCTGCGCGGATTCCGAAGCGGTGAACTTTTCGCGCGGCGAGTCTTCGGCGATGTAGCGGTCGGTGTTGCCGCGCACGCACGCGGCGTTGATCTCTTCGAGGCGCTGCAGCACCTTCTTCGGCTTCGGGCCGTTGAGGCAAAGATCGCCGGCCACCACCACGGCGTCGGCACTTCCTTGCGACTCCAGATCGACCAGGCAGGCGTCGAGCGCTAAGAGATTGCCGTGGACGTCGGAAAGGATCGCGATTCGCACTCCTCGCGCTCTCAGTCGCGCCGCAGGACGATGGTCAGCATCGACGGCGTGATGCCGAGCTTTCCGAACTCGTACAGGTCGATCGCCTCCACCGCAATGCCGGCTCGGCGCATGGCGCCGAACGCCGTGCGGTAGCGGATGTCGGCCAGCACGTGGCGATCGTCGAGCACCAGCACGCCCGCCGCCTGCGCCTCGTCGCGCTCGAGCACGATCGTCCGGAAGCCGTCGAAGGCGCTCTCATCCACCGTGCCGGCGCCGACCACGACCGTGTCGTGCGCGACCGCGCCCATCACCGCGCGCAGCGCGGGCGCCTCGTCGGCCAGCTTCACCTCGACTACGCGATATCCGTGCGCGCCGGCGACCTTCGCAAACCCCTCGCGTCCGAGCTCGTTGCCGCGTGGACCCACGCCGACGAACGCCGTCGTTCCGGCGAGCACGACGTCGTTGCCGTCGAGCAGGCCCGGAGCGGCGACGTGGCCCGCGAGCGGAACGTCGAGCCGCGCGAACTCCGACTCCATGCGGTCGACCTCGCCGCGGCGCGAGAGCGCGCTCAGGCGCATCATCACGGCGCCGTCTTCGAACGCGACCGCGGCGTCGCCCGCACTGGGCTCGAACGGATCCGGGCCGCGTGGCTCGACGCGCTCGATCTCGACGCCGAAATACTCCAGCGTCGAGCACAAAACGTCGTGCTGCTCGAGCGCGCGCGCATACACGCTTCCCGGTTCGCCCGCGAGGGGCGCGGCCTTCTCGATGCTACGCGACGGCTTCACCAGCACGGCCGCACGCAGCGGGCCGGTGGCGGTGGCGACCAAACGTGGACCGAACGAAACGGATTTCATCGCGCGTCGTACGCCTGCGGCGTCGGCGATTCGGCGAAGAACGCGGCGAGATCCGATGCCAGCAGATCGTTGAGCGCGAGCGGCGGCAGGCCGAAGATCTCTTCTTCCGTCTTGACCACGCTCGCGGCGCTCAGGTGCGCGTCGCCGACGTAGCCGCGCCGCGCCGACGGCGAGACGACCAGGGCGTAGCTGCGCATCGCGTCAACGTGATCGGGCGAGCCGGCGGCTCCCTCGGGCACGATGAAGACGGCCGTCGAGCTCCAGTGGGGCGTGTGCGAAACGTAATCGACGATCGCGCCCAGCGCCTGGTCCGCCGCGGCCGCTCCCACGGTTCCCGGCTCGCCGGGCAGGCGCACGTAGGTGAAGCTGGGCATGCGGTCGGCGTCGACGTAACGCTGCATGTCGCGTTTGAACTCCGCGGCGCGCGCGCCGTCGACATCCGGCTGCGCGCTCGCCCGCGGCGACGGGCTCGCGAGCGGCTTGCCGTACTCCAAATCGACGTTACCGTTGAGGGCAGCGAGTGCCGGAACGTCGAGATGATACTGCGATCCATCGTATCCCGAAACCCGCAGCAGCGCGCCGTAGTCGCGGAACGTCAGTCCGGCGCGCGCCATCGCGTTGAACAGATATCCTGCGCGCGCGTAGTCCTCGGGATCGTCGCCGCGATCGTTCATCGGCGACCGCGCCGCGCCGGCGGCCGCGACCAGCTGCTGGTAGAGCGTCGCATCCGAGGCGGTCGCGAACTGCTTGGCGATGTCGACGTCCTGGTCGGACGCGTAGAAGTTATCGGCCAGCGCGTACGAGCGAGCCAGCGCGTGCAGGTTCGGCGTTACGCTCTCCGGATAGAGCGTCAGCGACGCGTCGCCGTTGCCGTGGGGCGCGCCCGACTCGTCCTTGAGATCGCCGAAGATCGCGTCGTAGCTCTCGGCGCCGACGGAAATGTAAACGACGTGATCGATCACTTCGCTGCGCTTGTTCGAGCGCAGGGGCGGAATTACCGGGTTGAAGGTGGCGACCCCGGGCGTGCGGTTGTAGCGCAGGGTCGCGAGCGTCGCCTTCACCAGCGACGTGTGTTTGAGGTCAACGCGCTGCAAAAGGCCCCAGCCGTTGACGCCCTTGCTGCCCACGATGTAGAGGTAGCGCCCCTCGCTCGACAGGGCGATCGCGGTCGGATACCACGCCGTCGGGATCAGACCGTAGCGATAACGCGTCGGGCGTTTCGCGTCGAGCACCGCGACCGCGTTGAGGCCCGCCAGCGCCACGTACAGCCGCTTTCCGTCGGGGCTCAGCGCTTCCGCGCTGGGCGACGCGCCGTAGGGCGCGCCGGGATAGAGGCGCAGGTCGAGCCCGCGCACGACGCGCGGCTCGCCGGCGAGCGCGACGACCGCGACCCGGTCGATGTTCGCGAGCGCCACGTAGGCCAGCCCACCGTCGCGGCTCACCACCGTCGCCCCCGGCGCCGCGCCGCCCACGATTTGCGTGCCGTCGGGCGCCGGATCCATGGGCACCGTCGTGGGATCGCCCCCGGGCGCACCCAGCGCGGCGAAGACGGTGAGCGACGACGACTTCGTGGGATCGAAAGCGGGCGCGATAAACTGCGGCTGCGCCGCCGGCGGAAGGAGCGGCGCATATGCGGAGAGCCCGGTGCCGGCGGAGATAACGTCGCGGCGGCCCGCCGCGACGTACAACGGAAAATGGCCGACCGGCAACGAGCGCGCGACGGTTCGCGAGGTGAGGTCGATCGCGACGATCGAGTCGCCGAGATTGTCGGCGACGTAGGCGGTGCGGCCATCCGGCGCGATGGCGATCTCGGCGGGAAACGCGTGACGGCCCGCGGCGGCCGGCAACACGATGGGGCGCCCGTCGGGCGTCAGCTGGCCGTCGGCGCCGAGAGCGAACGCGCGCACCACGCCGGCCGTGCCGTCGGACGCCAGCACGATCGTGTGCGCGGCATCGCTCGGATCGCGCGCCGCGGCAATGCCCATGAAGAACGACGCGGCCGGATCGCGATAGGCGCTGACGATCCGCATGCTCTTGGCGTCGACGACGCACAGCGAGTAGCCGGCCACGAGCGCCGACCCGGTCGCCGTCGTCGCATTGGCACCCGCTCCGTCGTTGGAAACGATGACGTATCGCCCGTCAGGCGAAAGCGCTAGGCCGAGTGGGTTTGTGCCGACGAAGAGGCTCGTACCCACGGGTGCGGCAATTCTGCCGTTGGGTAAAACCGCATCGGTTGGGCGGATTCGGTCGGCGCCGGTAGGACGCGAGCCTGCGGGCGCGGAGTAAATGATGAGTGGAGCGGGTCGGCGCCCGGCACCCAACAAAACGGCGGCTAAAAGCGCCGCTGCAAAAGGTCTAAACGACACGGGAGGTATGCCATTACAATGCAGGTGACGGGGCCCCTGCCGACGGAGCGGAACGTTGCCCCGGTGACCGGCGATGCGCGCGTCCTGGCGGTATCGACGGCCGTTCCACCGCACGTCCTCGGCCAGAGCGACGTCATGCGGCGTATCGAGCTGGCGCTTGGGCCACGCTCCCGCGAGATCGTTCGCCTGCTCCCGATGTTCGGCAACACGGGCATCCAGCGCCGCTACTCGTGCGTGCCGATCGAGTGGTACGAGCAGCTCCACGAGTGGCCGGAGCGCAATCAAGTATATCTCGAGTCGGCGCTCGACCTGCTGGAATCGGCCACCCGCCGCGTGCTCGAGCGCGCCGGGCGGACGCCCGACGAGATCGACGCCGTGGTCGTCGTCTCGACCACCGGCATCGCGACGCCCAGCTTGGACGCTCTGCTGATGGAGCGTATGAACCTGCGGCGCAACGTCCAACGGCTGCCGATCTTCGGCCTCGGCTGCGCCGGCGGCGCGATCGGCCTGTCGCGCGCCGCCGCGATCGCGCGCACGCGGCCCGAGACGCTGGTGCTATTTCTCGTCGTCGAGCTGTGCGCGCTTTGCTTCCGCCGCGACGACTTCTCGAAGAGCAACATCGTTGCGACGGCGCTCTTCGGCGACGGGGCATCGGCCGCGCTGATCTCGTGCGCGGGCGACGGGCCGCGCATCGTGGCCGGTGGCGAGTACACGTGGCCCGACTCGCTCGACGTAATGGGATGGGAGGTCACGCGCGAAGGCTTCAAGGCGATCTTCTCGCGCGACATCCCCGATCTCGTGACCACGAAGCTGCACGAGGTCGCGGTCGAGTTCCTCGCCGAGCACGACCTGACGCTGCGCGACATCGACACGTTCGTCTGCCATCCGGGGGGCGCGAAAGTGCTCGATGCGCTGGAGGTCGCCTTCGAGCTCGAGCCCGGCGGTCTGCACGACGCCCGCAACGTGCTGCGCGACTACGGCAACATGTCGGCCGCCACCGTCATGTTCGTGCTCGACCGCGCGATCGGCAACCGCACGTGGCGCCGCGCGCTCGTCAGCGCGCTCGGGCCCGGCTTCACCGCCGGCTTCACGCTGCTCGAAAACGATTAGTGGGTCGCCCCGCTTGTCATCCTGAGCGGAGCGAGCGCAGTCGAAGGACCGCAAACCAAGGATGATTCTCTACGTCGTTCTCGGCTTCGTCGCGCTGCAACGAGTGGCGGAGCTGCTGTATGCCGCGCGCAATACGCGGCGGCTACTGGCGACCGGCGGCGTCGAGATCGGCGCGGAGCAGTATCCCTTCATCGTGCTCTTGCACGCCGCGTGGCTCGCGAGCATCGCGGTGTTCGTGCCGGCGTCGACGCAGCCCAATTGGTGGCTGCTCGGGATCTATGGCGTGCTGCAGCTTTTGCGGGTCTGGACCATCGTAACGCTCGGCCCGTATTGGACCACGCGTATCGTCACGGTGCCGGGCGCGCCGCTGATCCGGCGCGGCCCCTACCGTCTGCTGCGGCATCCGAACTACGCGATCGTCTGCGCCGAGATCGCCGTGCTGCCGCTGGCGTTCGGCGCCGTCGAGATCGCCATCGTCTTCTCGATCCTCAACGCATCGCTGCTCTCGTGGCGCATCCGCGTCGAAGAGCGCGCGCTCGCGGCTAGGCGCCCAGCTTCGTAAGCGCACGGCCGAGGCGTTCCACGCCCTCGCGCGCCTCTTCGATCGACAGGTGGCCGAACGACAGGCGCAGCGCCGGTGCCCCGCTTCGCGTCGGGTAGAACGGCTCCGCCGGCATTACCAGCACGCCCTCGCGCGCGCAGGCGTCGAACGCGGCGTGCGTCGAGATGCGCGGCGGCAACGAGAGCCACACGTTGACGCCCGCGCCCGGCGAGCGCACCGACGTCCAGCCCACCACCGACGACAGCGCCTCGACGAACGCGTCGCGGCGTTTGCGATAGAGCGCGCGCGTCGAGCGAAAGTGCCGCTGGCATGCGGGACTCTCCATGAACCTCCAGAGCGCGCGCTGCGTGAGCGTCGACGTGAACACGTCGGCCCGAACCTTCGCCGCCTCGAGCGCCTCGGCGATGCCGCCCTTCGCGTAGAGATAGCCGATGCGCAACGCTGGAAAGATCGACTTCGACAGGCTCTCCATCACTATTACGCGGCCGTCCGTGTCGAACGCGGCCAGCGGCGGCGGCGCCGGCGCGTCGTACGTCAGCTGCCAGCCCGTCTGATCCTCGAGCACCACCACGTCGTAGCGGCGCGCCAGAGCGACGATCGCCTTCGCGCGCCGCGCGGGCAGCACGGCGCCGGTCGGATTTTGCGCGATCGGGTTGACGTAAAACAGTCGCGGCCGGTACTCTGCAAACACGCGCTCCACGTCGTCGGCGCGCACGCCGTCGTCGTCGCCGCGCACTTCGACGTAGGTCACGCCGCGCGCGTCGAACACGCCGAGGCTGCCCCAATACGTCGGGCTCTCGCTCGCCACGACGCTGCGCTCGTCGAGCAGCACGTTGGCCACGATGTCCGCGGCCTGTTGCGCGCCGGAGCATACGATCACGTCCTCGGCCGCCGCAGCGCAGCCGCGGCCTCGCAGCAGCGACGCGAACCGGCCGCACAGCTCCGGATCTCCGGTCGACGAACGATATTGCATCAGCTCCGGCGAGTCGTCGAGCAGCGTGCGATGGAACGCGCGCGCGAAGTCGTGCAGCGGGAACGTCTCGGGCGCAGGATGACCGGCGGCCAGGGAGATGGCGCCGGGCTCGGTCGCCGCCGTCAGACGCTCCATGACGCCCTCGAGCCGCGCGCCGCGCGCGATGCGGCCGACGTCCGGCTCCCAACGGCGCGCGAACGGCTCCCCGCGATCCGGCGGCTCCGCGACGAACGTGCCCTTCCCCGGCCGCGCAATGACGCGACCGCGCGCCGCGAGCAGTTCGTACGCCTGCGAGACGGTCACCAGCGCGCAGCCCAGGCGCTGCGCGAGCGTGCGCATGGCCGGAAGCCGCTCGCCCGTGTTCAGTCGGGCGTTCTCGATCGCGTCGACGAGGCTGTCGGCCAGCTGCACGTACAGCGGACGCGGATCGCCCGGATCGAGCCGGAGCGATTCGGCGATGCCGCTCGCTGGCTCAGACGCTGGCGCTAAGGTCTTCTCCTTCGCTGAATGCCGTCGTCCGCCGCGCGATGCCCTCCTCCACCGCCGCCGCAGCGACGGCCTTCGCGACCGCTGCAACGACGCGCGTGTCGAAGACGCTCGGAATCACATACTCGGCGTTGAGCTCGTTCTCGCTCACGATTTCGGCGATGGCGTAGGCGGCGGCCAGCTTCATCTTCTCGGTGATGCGGCGCGCGCGCACGTCGAGCGCGCCGCGGAAGATTCCCGGAAACGAGAGCAGGTTGTTGACCTGGTTGGGAAAGTCCGACCGGCCGGTCGCGATCACGGCGGCTACGGGCGCCGCCACGTCGGGCATGATCTCGGGGTTCGGGTTCGCCATCGCGAACACGATCGGATCGCGCCCCATGCGCACGATATCTTCGGGCTGCAAGATGCCGGGCGCGGAGACGCCGATGAAGACGTCGGCGCCCTCGAGCACGTCGCGCAGCGAGCCGCGCCGGTTCTCGCGATTGCAGTGCTCGGCGAGCCAGCGCCAGTGCGGATTCTCGTAGCGGTCCGTGCGGTTGAGCGCGCCCGCTCGATCGACGGGAATGACGTCGCGCACGCCCGCCTCCAGCAGCATCTTGATCGTCGCGGTGCCGGCGGCCCCGCTGCCCGACACGACCACCTGCAGATCGGAGAGCTGCTTGTCCACCACGCGGGCCGCGTTGATCAAGGCGGCCAGGATCACGACGGCCGTGCCGTGCTGATCGTCGTGCATCACCGGAATGTCGAGCTTTTGTATCAGCCGGTCCTCGACTTCGAAGCAGCGCGGCGCGCTGATGTCTTCTAAGTTGATGCCGCCGAAGACGGGTGCGATGCGCACCACGGTCTCCACGATCTCGTCCACGTCCTTCGTGTCCAGGCAGATCGGAAACGCGTCGATGTCGGCGAACTGCTTGAAGAGCATCGCCTTGCCTTCCATCACCGGAAGCGCGCCGAGCGGGCCGATATCGCCCAGCCCCAAGACCGCTGTGCCGTCGGTCACGACGGCGACGCTATTGCGCTTGAAGGTCAGCAGGAAGGCCTTCGCCGGGTCGGCCGCGATCGCCATCGAAACGCGCGCGACGCCGGGCGTGTAGACGGTCGAGAGATCCTGGCGGCTCTTGATCGTGATCTTGGAATCCACGCGGATCTTGCCGCCGATGTGCGCGAGAAACGTCGAGTCCGACGAAAAGACGATCCGCGCGCCGTCGATCGCCTCGACCGCGCGGCGAACCTCGTTGGCGACGATTTCCGAGGCAGCCCCGATCGTGACGTCGCGCACGATCCGCGCGCGCCCGACGGTATGCATGTCGACCGCGCCGATCGCACCGCCCGCGTCCCCGATGGCGTTGGCCAGCACGCCGAACGCCCCGGGCTCGTTGGGCATGTCGATGCGCAACACTATCGTCAGGCTGATCGCCTGCTGCGACACGTCTAGTTTCCGCTGACCGTCATCTCGGCGATGCGAAACGACGGCGAGATGACGGGCCCATCGAATCGCAGGTCGTTCGCGACCGCGTCGATCCCCGCCAGCATCTCGGTATATTGGCCCGCAATGGTAAACTCATCGATCGGATACGCGATTTCGCCGCCCTGGATGAAAAAACCGCGCGCGCCCCGGCTGTATGTGCCCGAGGCGTGCTCGGTGGCGAAGCCGATCGTGTCCATCACGAGCACCCCCTGGGGCGTGGCGGCGATCAGGTCGGCCAGCGACGTCGCGCCCGGCTCCAGGTAGAAGTTGCTCGGGCCCACGCCCCCGCCGGTCGAGTTTCCGGTCGTCGCGGCGCCCAGCTTGCGCGCGTAGTAGGTGTCGAACAGGAACGTTCGCAGCACGCCGCGCTCGAACACCGGGGTCCGGCGCGTGGCCACGCCCTCGCCGTCGAACGGCGACGTGCCCAAGCCGCCCGGCACGCATCCGTCGTCGATCACGGTCAGCAGCTCGCTGCCGATTTGGGTGCCGACGCGTCCGCTCAGCCACGAGTTGCCCACTGCCACATTCGCCCCCGAGACCGCCGCGAACAGGTCGTCGAGCAGCGTCGCGGCGACGTCGCGCTCGAAGATCACCGGCACGCGCATCGTCGGGGGCTTGCGGGCGCCGAACAGATCCACGGCGCGGCGCACCGCGGTAGCGGCGACCGACGGTGGCGCCTCGAGGTCGGCCAGGCGGCGCGCAGCCGTCCCGTAGGTAGCGATGCGCTTCACCTCGCCGTCGAGCGCAACCGGCCCGGTCGACCGGCCCGCGCGCGTCCAGCTATAGGCGGCCGCGAAGCCGGTCGTGTTCGCCATCGCCGTCACCGCCACGGCGTCGGTATAGTGCGATCCGCTGGAGTTCGTCACGCGCGGGTCGGCATCGCGAATCAGCCGCTCGAGCTCCAGCGCCTCGTCCACCTTCTCCGCGCCCTCGCGGCGCTCGATCCCTGGATCGCTCAGCTCGAGGTTCCCGTCGGCGGACGCGACGGCGTCGGGCAGCCCCGCCAGCTCGTCGGGAGCGACGAACTCCGCTTGCCCGACCGCGCGCGCGACGGCGTCGCGCAAGCCCTGCTCGGAGAAGTCCGAGGTCGAGAGCGTAGCCTTCCGGCCGTCGCGGAAGACGCGCAGGAAGAGGCCCTTGCCCGTCGATCCCTCGAGCCGCGAGACGACGTGCTCGCGCGCCTCGGCGTGAAAGCGGCGCGCGATCGACACCGAGGCCTCGGCGCTCTGCGCGCCCGCCGATTGCGCGAGCGCCAGCGCCCGCGTCGCGAGCTCAATGGCCGCCGACTCATCCATGCTGCGTGCCGCCGACGGTGATCGACGAGATCTTGACCGTCGGCATCCCGACGCCCACCGGCACGTACTGGCCGCCCTTGCCGCAGGTGTAGTGGCGGCGCGCCAGCCGTCCGTCGTTGCCGACGGCCACGACCTTCATCATCGCCTCGGGTCCATTGCCGATGATGGTCGCGTTGCGCACCGGCGCCGTGATCTTGCCATTTTCCACGAGATAGCCCTCGCCGACCATGAACACGAAGTCTCCCTTGGCGATCTCGACCTGTCCGCCTGCGAACGACTTCGCATAGATCCCGCGCTGCGTCGAGGCGACGATCTCGTCGAACGTCGCATCTCCGTTGGGCATGTACGTATTGCACATCCGCGGCTGCGGGGAGTAGCGAAACGACTGGCGCCGGCCGCTGCCCGTCGATTCGACGCCCATGAGCCGGGCGTTGAGCCGGTCTTGCATGTAGCCGAGCAGCACGCCGTTTTCCACCAGCACCTTGTGCTGCCCCGGCACGCCCTCGTCGTCGACGTTGAGACTGCCGCGTTCGTCTTGCAGGTTGCCGTCGTCGAAGATCGTTACGAGATCGCTTGCGACGCGCTCGCCCACCCGTCCGCTGTACAGCGACGTGCCGCGCCGGTTGAAGTCGCTCTCCAAACCGTGCCCCACCGCCTCGTGGAGCAGAACGCCGCCGCCGCCCGCGCCGACGATCATCTCCATCTCGCCCGCCGGAGCCGGCACAGCGGCGAGGTTCACGGTCGCGATCCGCGCTGCTTCCGTGGCCAGCACTTCGGGCGTCTCGCGATCGAAGAATGCCAGCGCGACGCGGCCGCCGTCGCCGACGTAGCCCGAGCCGCGTTCTTTCTTGTCGCTCGCGACCACCTGAACGCCCAGCGTTACGAGCGGGCGCCGGTCTTCCACCAGGCGGCCGTCGCTCGTGGCGATCCAAACTTCTTGCAGCTCATCGGTCAGGTGCGCATTCACCGCGACGACGTGCGGGTCGTAGCGGCGTGCGACGGCGTCGGCGGCCTCGAGCATCCCGACGTAGCGCGCGGCGTTCGCGTCGCCGTCCGGTCCGTCGCCATAGACCGCGGCCACGCGCGCCGGGCTCAGATCGACGCTGCGCACCTCACCCGCGGCCGTGGCGCGCGCGATGAGCGACGCGGCGTCGGCCGCGTCGAGCAGCGCGCTCTCGCTGAGGTCGTCGGAGCACGCGTATCCGGCCGACTCGCCGAGCACGACGCGAACGCCCACGCCGAGAGTGACGCCGTACGACGCGTCGTGAATGCGCCCGTCCTGCAGCCGATACGACACCGTGCGGCGCCGCTCGCAAAAGACGTCGGCAAACTCTCCGCCGCGCTGCATCGCGCGGCCGAGGATCCGGGAGAGCAGGGTTTGATCCAACACTACGTCGTTGTGCTCCTAAAGGATGGCGAGCCGGTCGACGGCGCGCACGATTGCCGCGTCGGGATCGCCGGGCGAACCGTTGATGAGGAAGGCGAACGAAACGCGTCCGTGGTGTAACGTCGTGACGTATCCCGCCAGTGAGGCGACGTCACTCAGATGCCCGCTCTTCGCGCGAACGCGCCCGAGCGCTGTCGTGAAATCGTAATCTTCGAGCGTCCCCTCGCGGCCGCCGAGCGGCAGCAGCAGATAGAGCGCCGCTTCGTTATCGGCCAGCAGCCGTGCCAGCGTGATCGCGGCGACGCGATTCTGCGGCGAGAGGCCGCTGCCGTCGAACAGCCGTAGGCCCGGTGCCGGCACGCCGGTGCGCGCGAGGAACGCGCGCTCGGCGGCGATACCGCCGGTGTCGTCGGGCGCTGCTGCCGACTCCTCGCCGAGCGTTCGCAGCAGCTGTTCGGCGTAGTGATTGTCCGAAACGAAGAGCATGTGCGATTCCAGCGCCCGCAACGGCGCGGAACGATGATCCCACAGCACGACGCTCGCGAGAGGCGCGGCGCCGGCAGCCGGCGGCATGGCCGGCCTGATGCCGCGCTGGATCAGCATCGCGTTCACGCGCGAAGCCACGTAGCGAACCACACCCTGCATCGGCGTCCACACGGTCTGCTCCACGCCGCCGACCATCTGGCGCGACGCGATCGTGTCGCCGTCGACGGAAATCGCACTCGTCGGTGCGGCGTAATCCTGACCGTCGTCGTCGGACGCCCAATGCGGATTGAGCTCGGGACCCGTCAGTGCCGACGCATCGACGATCACCCCGCCGCCGACGCGCCGCAAGCCCGACTTGGCCAGCACGGCGACGCCGTTGAGCAGATCCCCCGACTGCAGCGACGGGTCGCCCGATCCGACGAGCCAGAGGTCGCCGCTCAGCGTTCCGTCATCCCCGATCCCGCTGCGGCCGGCGAAGAGCGTATGGAAGCGGTACGCCGGGCCGAGCGCATCGAGCGTGCTCGCCGCGACGATCAGCTTCTGAACCGAGGCCGGCGCCACGGCGCGCTGGGCGCGTTGGTCGTAGATCGTCTCGCCGCGGCCGTCGACCACGGCAAAGCTCCAGGCTTTCGCCCCGGCGACCGCCGGCGCAAAGGCACCCCGCAAACTTCTCTCCAAACGCTTGCGATCGTCGCTGCTCCACTGCGGCGGTTCCGGCGTCGGCGCGATCGCCAAGCTACGTTCCGCTGAGGGACTTCTCGATTTTCCGCCAACACAGGAGGTGTTCTTCAAAGCTTGCTCTGCGGAAAATCGAGCGGAGCGATCGCAGGCCACGATGGCCTGCGGGAGCGTTCCCGAGGCGGAATGTAGCTTGGCGAAAAGCGCAGCGAAGCCGCCCGCCAGCAGCAGCGTGAAGATCGCGAACGCGCGCCGCTTAAGGCCGCGCGAGCGCCTCGATCTTCTCCTGTAGCCTACGCTGCTCTTCACGTAACTCGTCGATGTCGTCACGGAGCAATCGAACTTGGGCGGGAACCTTGGCGCCCTTGCGGATGCGTATCGCCGCTTCGGCCGCGTTGCGGCGCAGGCGGCCGTCGACGCCCTGTTGCGCGAGACGGTCGAGCGCCGGGAGCAGCCGCACGTCGCCGAGCGATTCGGCGGCGGCGATCGCCGAGATCGCGACCATGAACTCTTCGTCGTCGAGCAGGTGCGCGATCGCATCGGCGGCGCGCGGGCGCTCGGAGTCGACCAGCGTCGCGAGCCGGGCGAGTGCGGTGACGCCGGCGCGGCGAACGCCCTCGCACGTTACGCACGTCGCACGCATCGATGATCGGCTGCGTCGCACGTGCGTCGGCCAGCTCGGCCAGGCCGTGGACCGCGCCGGCTTCCACGGTTCCGTTCCACGTGCGCTCCTTCGCGGCGGCGGCGAGCACGTCGAACGCGCGCTGATCGCGCGTCTTGCCGAGCGCCGTCAGGGCGGCGGCGCGTACGAAGTACGACGCGTGGTGCGACGCGGCCAGCAGCGCCGTCGCCGATTCCACGTCGCGGAAGTTGCCGAGCGCGGCCGCGGCCGCGCGCGCCACCTTCGGGTGCGGATGCGAGAGCGCGCGGATCAGCACGTCCCGCGCCCACGCCGTGCGGTTCGCCCCGACGGCTGCCGCGAGCTCGGCCAGCACGCCCCAGAACGGCTCGTGCGCGAAGGCGCTCTCGATGGCGGCGCGCGCCGCGCTGCCGCCCTCGTTTGCGAGCTCGCGGCCGGCGCGAATGCGCGCGACGACGCTCGGATCGTCGCGCAGCGCGGCCGCCGAAAAGTCGACGCCGAGCTTATACTTTACGTTTGCCAGCACGAACGCGCCCGGGTCGAACCGAACGAGGTTCGGCCGCGAAGTCCAGCGCGCACTGCAATCGTCTCGTGCGCCCGCTCGACCCGCGTGCGAATGCGGCGATCGTCGAACCGCAACCTCGACGTCGAATTGATACGCGGGATGCTCGGCGTCGATCGTCTGTTTCTGATCGATCGTGAGCGTCGCCACGTTGCGTTGCTCGTCCCACGCTACGCCGATCTTCAAGCTCGGGATGGCCGGCCGCGGAAGACCCATTGATCGAAGAAGCCGCGCACGTTGCGGCCGGTCGCCTCTTCGATCGCGCGAATCAAGTCGATCGTCTCGACGATACGCCGCGCGTTGTCGTGCGACGTAGCGGCGCGATCGCGCGCCAAAAGCGCGCGTCGCCCAGCTCGCCGCGCAGCATGTGCAGCACCGCCGCCGCCCTTCTGATAGAGGTGGCGGTCGAAGATGTCGATCGGGTCGCTGTACATGTTGCAGACGATCGGCCGGCGGTAGCGCTCCGCGTCCTCTTCGCAGATAGGCGGCGACGCACTCGAAGATGTCGTAGAGCGTACTCGTCGGCGCCGAGGTCGATCTCGCGCCAGACGGCCTCGAAGAACGTGGCGAAGCCTTCGTTGAGCCACGCGTGCGACCAATCGCGGCAGGTCAGCAGGTCGCCGAACCACTGATGCGCCAGCTCGTGCGCGACGAGCGGATCGCTCGAGAAGTCGAGGTGCGCGATCTCGTCGTGCAGCGTCCGGTCCGTCTGCGTGGTCGCCGACGTGTTCTCCATGCCGCCGAAGATGAAATCGGAGACGGCGATCTGCGAGTAGCGCGCGTACGGATACGGCGTGCCGAGTGCGCTCCTCGAAACCGTCGATCATCGCGGGCGTCTTGGCGAACGCGCGCTCGCCGTCGGCCTCGCGGCCCGGCAGCACGTAGTAGAACACGGGCACGTCGTTGCGCCCGGCCGTCCCCTGCGCCACCTCGACGAACGGTCCCGCGACCATCGTCATCAGGTACGTGCTGTGCGGCACGTCCTGGCGATAGCGAAAGACGGTGTGCCCGCCCTCGTCCTTCCGTTCGACAAGCTGCGCCGTTGCCCAGCGCGAACGTGCCCTTCGGCACGACGATGGTCGTCGACGTAGCGCTGCTTCTCGTGCGGGTAGTCGAGACACGGGAACCAGTACCGCGCGTACTCGTCCTGGCTCTGCGTCCAGGCGTGCGCGACCTTCTCGGGATGCGCGGCCGTCGGCTTGATGAAAAACAGCCCGTGACGAGGCTTCGAGACCCGATACGTCACCGAGAACGTCTTGCGCTCGCCGGGAGCGATCGCGGGCTCGAACCCGAGCTCGAGCTTGCCGTTCGCGGGTCGAGAAGTCGCGCGTGTTCGACGCCCGCGATCTCGAGATCGACGGCGTCGAGCGTGAGACGCTCCACCGGCTCGTCGAGCGCGCGCACCGTGGTCGTGCAGACGCCGTCGAGCGATGCTTCGCTCCGAGGTCGAGGCGTCAAGTGAAGGTCGATATGCTCGACCTCGACGAGTCTTGTCAGGTCCGTAGTGTGGACGCGCGCCGGGAAGCGCAAACGCCAAATGTTCGCTCGTATCGTCGCGCATCGTGTCCCGCCGACCTTACGAGCCGAACGTTGCGCAGTCCTGTGTCACGAATCGGCGGCGGTTTGCAGGCCTCCGGTGACCTCGATCACCGCGCCCGTCACGAAATCGCGCTCGCGTGCAACCAAAAACCGCACGGCGTCGGCGACGTCTTCGTAGCTGCCCGCGCGGCCGCGCGGATTGCCGGCCGGGCGTTGCGAAGCGCCTCGCGCGATCCATCGTCTTCTCGCGAATGTCGCCGGGGGCGACGACGTTGACGGTGATCCCGTTCCGGGCTTCTTCGACGGCAAGGCAGCGCGCGAACGCGACCAGAGCGCTCTTCGCCGCCTGATAGAGACGTAAAGCCGCGAAACGGCCGCGTTTCGCTCGAACCGAGCATGCCGAAGAACACGATGCCGGCCGAAACCGGCCGCCCGCATCGACGGCAGCACGGCGCGCGCGGCCAGCACCGCGCTGCGCACGTTGCCGTCGAAGGCCTCGCGATACTCCTCGAGGGTCGTGCGCTCGAACCGCTTGACCACGAGCGGGCCGACCGCGTGCACGAGCGTATCGAACGGTCCGAATCGCGCGACGGCGTCGCCGAGCGCGGCCTCGACGAGTTCCGCATCCTCGAGAAAGTCGACGCGCACCGCGGTCGCTGCGGCGCCGGCCGCCACGATCGCCTCGATGGTGGCGTCGGGCGGCGTCGTTCGGTAGGTGATGGCGACGCGGCTGAATCCGTCGCGGGCGAGTGCGGGAGCGATTCCGGCTGCGAGGCCGCCGGCCGCTCCCGTCACGAGCGCGCAACGATTCAACGGGCTATCCGCGTACGAAGGACCAGGAGAGGTCGAACGACTTCCCGGACGCGGTGGTGCCGGTCACTCGCACGCGATGCGGACCGCGCTCGAGCCGCCACGGCAGGTCGATGACGAACGCGGAACCGCTCTGCACGACGAGACCCGACGTGACGGCGCGTCCGTCAACGGCGACTCGAAACTCCGCCACGCGGACGGGCCGGTCGAACTGGAACCGAATCCTCGGCGACGAGTTGTAGATCGTGCCCGTCGGCGCGACGGTCACGAAGCGGATCCCGCCGGGCACCGGCTGCGGCGGAGGCGGGGCCTGCCCGCCGCCGGCGATCGTCACCGTGCTCGTCGAGTCGTTCCAGTTCACCGACGCGCCGAGCGACTGCGAGATGAAACGCAACGGGACGAACGTCGTTGCCGCGACGATAAAAGGTGCCACGTCCAGCGTTTCGGGCTGGCCGCCGACCGTCGCCTGCGTCGAGCCGATGGTCAACGAGATGGTTCGCCCGTTGCCGGTAGCGTTGATCTGCCCGTTCGAGTAGACGACGCTGGCGCCGAGCTGCTCGAACACGCCGCGGAGCGGAACGAAGACTCGGCCGGAACGCACGATCGGCGGCTGCGTGAAGTTCATCGTTTGGCCGTTCACGATGACGTTGACCGACTGTGCGGCTGCCGATCGCCGGAAGCGCGGCGATCGCGAGAGCAAGCGGAAATTTCGAGAGGCTTTTCATGCGCGGTCTCTACCCACGCTTGCTCGCTCCGAAACTGAGAAAACGCGTTGCAACCTTACGTTCGTGCGACTTCGGCCGGCTGCGACATCTCGGCGGCGATCGCGCGCTGGTCGGCGTGGCGTTCCAGCGCAGCCGATCCACGTGTTCGTAAATCATCGGAACGAGGAAGAGCGTGAGGATCAGCGAGCTGAACAAGACCGCCGATGATGACCGTGCCCATCGCTTGCCGCCACTCGCCGCCTTCCGCGAATCCGAGCGACAGCGGAAGCATGCCGAAGATCATCGCGCACGTCGTCATGAGAATCGGGCGGAACCGCGTGCCCGACGCCTGCAGCACGGCGTCGCGGACGCGCATGCCGCGCCGGCAGAGCGTATTCGAGTAGTCGACGAGCAAGATGCCGTTCTTCGCCACCAGTCCGAAGAGCATGATGATGCCGATCATCGAGATGATGTTGAGCGACTGGCCGGCGTTCGGCTCGAGGCGGTGCATCAGCGACAGCGCCACGAGCGCACCGATGATCGGCGAGCGGCACGAGAACATGACGATCAGCGGTTCGAGGAACGATCCGTACAGGATCACCATCAGCATGTAGACGAGCATGAACGAGGTGAGCAGCGCGATGCCCATGTTGGCCATCGTCTCGTTCATGAACTGCGTGTCGCCTTGCGCGGTCAGCTGCACGCCCTCGGGCAGGAAGCCCGGCTTCTTCAGCTTCTGCTCGAGCGGCCCGGTCACCGCACCCAGCGAGTAGCCGGGCAGCGTTCCGCCGTAGACGTCGACGACGCGCTGCCGGTTGAGGCGCTTGATCTGCAGCGGCGCCTTGGTCCACTGACATCGTGGCGATGTCGACCAGCGGCACCAGCGTGCCGTCCTCGGCGCGAACGCGCACGTTCTGCAGCTGATCGACCGTCTTGCGCTCGGTGAGCGGGAACTGCACGCGCACGTCGACCAGTCCGTTCTCGGTTCGCACGCTGCGTGGCGACGGCGCCGTCGATCGCGAAGCGGGCGGCGTTGGCGGCTTGTGCCGGGGCGACCCCGAGCACCTCGGCCCTTTGCGCGTCGATGTTGACGTTGAGGCGCGGCGCGGCCGCCTCGTTGCTGGTCTGAACGTTGACGCTGCCGGGCGTGTTGCGGAGATACTGCGCGACTTTTTCGGCGCCGGGCGCGATCGCGTCTTCGGGCCCGGAGAGCGAGTAGAAGATCGATGCCCCCGAGCCGCCGCCGCTGTCGCCGGCGACCTCGAACATCGCCGCCCGGCACGAGATAGTTCAGCTTGCGGATCTGATCGATGAGCGTGTAGGTGTCGTGCCGTGCGCTCGGGGACGGTCTGCGCGTTGAGCCTCGCGTAGTTGCCGCCGATCGCCGAACCCCAACCCTGCGGCTTGCGGCCCACCGTCGAGCTGACCGACTTGATGCCGTCGATCTTCATGATTGCGTTCTCGAGGTGGGTCACGTAACTCTCGGTGGTCTCCAGCGGCGTGCCCGGCGGATAGGTCACCGTCATCGAGATCTCGCCCGTCTGCACCGGCGGTACGAAATCGAAGTCGATCGGGCCGAGCATGTAGAGCACGGCCGCGCAGACCACGGGCAGCGCGAAGGTCGCGATCGTCAGCCTGCCGCCCGTTCCGGTCGCGTAGAACCACCGCACGAACATGCGCGCGGAGTTCATTGCGGCGTCGGCAATCCAGTTCCAGACGCGCACGATCCGCGGGTGCCCGGCGCTCGCGCCGGTCCACTTATCTCGGAGCTTCGCCTCGGGGACCATCCGGCGGACGAGAAGACCGATGCCGTGCCAAACGACGGCAAGGATGAGGATGATGACGTCGATCGCCACGGTCGTCATGCCGGCGCCCATCGCGAGCGTCAGCGAGTTGACCACGAGCACCGCGCACACGAACACCACGAAGAGACCGTGCGCGAGCGCGTAGGGCAGCGCCGTCGTGCGATACCAGCTGAGAATTCGGTCGTAACGTTGCACGAAGAAGTTGAGGATCAGCACGGCCACGATCATGATCGGGAAGATCTGCCGCAGTTCGGCGATCGGCCACGGGATGAAGTAGGCAAGGATGGCGACCGCGCAAAGCGCGAGGTTGACCTTCCACGACCCTAGGGTCTCCAGCCACTTCGGTCGAGCCTTCGAACGCTCTTTGACGCTCCAGCGCGCGGCTAGCAGCGGCGTGAGCGTGAACGACACGAGCAGCGAGAAGAGCGTGGCGATTACGATCACCGCCCCGAACTCGCGCAGGTACGCGCCGACGATGCCGGGCAGGAACGCGATCGGCAGGAACACGACCACGTCGACCATCGTGATGGCGACGGCGGCTCCGCCGATCTCGCTGCGTCCGTTGATGGCGGCATCGATCGGATCTTCGCCGAGGTCGCGGTGGCGCGTGATGTTCTCCAAGACGACGATCGAGTCGTCGACCAAGATGCCGATGATCAGCGAGAGGCCCATCAGCGACATGGTGTCGAGATGGAAGCCGAACGTCTTCATCAGCACGAACGTCGCCAGAATCGAGCTCGGGAATCGCGATCATGACGACGATCGCGTTGCGCCACGCGTGCAGGAAGAGCAGCATCACGAGCATCGTGAGAATGATGCCCTCGATGAGCGACTGCCAGACGCCGTTGAGCGACTTCTGCGTGTAGTCGGCCGGTGCGTCGATCTCGTTGAACGTCAGCTCGGGGAACTGCGTCGCGATCTTCTTAAGCGCCTCGCGCGCGACCTTGGTCGACGTGATTTCATCGGCGTTGATGTTCCGGTCGAGCTCGACGTAGATTCGCGGTTGGCCGTTGTAATGCGAGATCGACGTCGGTTCGACGTGGCTGTCGAACGCGTACGCCACGTCGCCGATTCGCATGTTCTTGTTGGAGCTGCCCGGCACGACCAGCGGAATGTCCGAGCAGGTCCTGGGCGGTGTTGATCTCGGCGTGGACCGAAACGCTGGTGTCTTGCGTTGCGCTGGCGCAGAATGCCGCCCGGGAGGTTGGCGTTGTTGGCGGCGACGGCGGAGAAGACGTCGACCAGCGTCGCGTTGGCCCCCACCAGGCGAGTCGGGATCGGCTCGACGTGGAACTCGCGCTCGGCCGCGCCGTACACGTTGACCGCCTGGACGTTCGGGATGCCTTTGAGAAGCGGCTGGAGCCTGTTGTTGACGAAGTCCGCCAGCTGCGTCTGCGACAGCGTCTTCGAACTGACCGCGACGTCGAGCAAGGGCTGCGAGGCGCCGTTCTTCTCGACGCTGGGCGGGTCGAGGTCGGCGGGCAGGTAGACGCGCGCCGTGTCGACGCCGCTCTGCACGTTGATGGCCGCGAGATCCAAGTTCGTGCCGAGCTTGAACTGCACGATGACGGTCGCGACACCTTCTTGCGCGGTCGCGCTCAGCTGATCGAGGTTGTCGATCGAGTCGAGCTGGTCTTCGATCGGCTTGACGATCAGGCGTTCCATCTCCTGAGGAGAGGCGCCCGGATAGGCCGCGTAGACCACCACGATCGGAAAATCGGTTCCCGGCGGATTGTTGCTGCGCCCGATCTTGTAGAACGAGATCGTGCCGAAAATCGCGAGCGCGATGAACACCATAGCGGTGATCACGGGCCGGCTAATAGCGAAGCGGGTCAACCACATGATGCGACTTCCATTATTGCTCTGGTTTACGCCGGGGGGTAGGCCTCTGTTTCAGGGCGAGCCTCAAAAGTTCCTCAGAGCGAGCGGGCAGGCCGCAGCAAGGCGGGCAGGCGATGCACCCGGCGTCGAAGGCTCGTTCAACGTGTATCTTTTACTGAAGCTCGCGCACCTCATCGGGGTCGTTCTTTTCCTCGGCAACATAACGGTCGGCGTGTTCTGGAAGCGGCACGCCGACACCACCCGCAACGCGGCGCTTATGGCGAGCACGATGGACGGCATCATCCAGGCCGACCGCATCTTCACGATCCCGGGGGCGGCGATCATCCTCGCCGGCGGCCTTGCGACCGCCTTCGCCGGCCACATCCCCATTCTCTCGACCGGCTGGCTGCTGTGGGGAATCGTCGCCTTCATCCTGTCGGGGGTCGCCTTCGGGCCGCTGGCCCGCACGCAGCGCACCCTGGCGGCCGCCGCCCGCGCGGGCGACCTGGCGGAGTACGACCGTCTGTCGGGCAGCTGGAACCTGTGGGGCTCGATCGCGTTGGGGTTCCCGATCGTCGCGTTTGTCCTGATGATCCTCAAGCCGGCGCTCCCCGCGTTCTAGCGTTCGCGGGCCGCGCCCTTTAGAAGTCGCGACGCACGAGATCGTTTGCCGCCGACGCATGGAGCAGGTCGTTCTTCAGCTCGGGGCAGCTCGTGACGGGTTGCGGATCCCGCACGGAGGCGGAGTCGCTGAGCCAGCATTTTCCCGGGACGATAGCGCAGTAACACGTGCGGAAGCTCAGCCGGCTATAGCGCTTGAGGAACTGGCGCGCGTAGGTTTTGTTGGTGAGCGAGAATCCCAGGCCGGTTGCGCCCGGCCGGACGACCGCACCGGGCTGCGCGCCGTCGATCGTAAAGCTCAACTTCTCGCCGTGGGGCCGCCGCGCGACGAGGTTCGGGCCGAGCAGCGCGTGCAGGATGCCGATATAGCTCGATTGCGGGGCGCCGTCGACCGACGCCGATAGACTGCGCAGGATCGCGGGCCCAAGCCCATCGTTGCTGAGCGTGACGCGCACCGAGTCGGTGCTCACGCCCGTGGTGAACGAAACGTACGGCCAGATTTGCGCCCCGGCCTGCTGTTCGAGCAGCCGCGCCTGCCCCACCATCACCCGGGTCTGGAACCACGACGCCCCAGCGGCGAGCGTCGAGATCCCAAGCGCGCAGATGGCGATCACGAAGTCCAGACGGATACCCCGCTCGATCTTGCCGGCGCTATCCTCTTTGTTCCGCATCCCGACGTCCTTCGCGGCGGGCGGTGAACGCCATGCCGCTGTAGGCGCTCCTCGAGTCGCGTTCGCAGGCCTCCGCGCACCACTCGTCGATGCGGACGCGTATCTCGTCGCGGATGGCCCGGGTCTGCGCGAGCCGCTCCTCCCACGTCCCCTGGACGGCGGCCGGGTCGCGGAAGCTCCAATGAAGCCGCCGTGCGCCGCCCGGGAAGATCGGGCACCGCTCCGCGCTCGTTTCGTCGCAAACGGTAACGACGTACGAGTAGTGCCGGCCGGCCTTGAACAGGTCGGAGGCGCTCTTGGTGCGGTTTCGTGAGATGTCGATCCCGGCTTCGCCCATCGCCGCTACGGCCAGAGGGTTGAGCTCGCCCGGTTCAAGACCGGCGCTGGCGGCGGTGAAATCGTTCGGGCACCGCGCCGCCAAAAACGCCTCGGCCATCTGACTGCGCGCCGAGTTGTGGACGCAGACGAACAAGACTGATTGCTTCCGGTAAAGGCGCCCCGCGTACAGCCACGCGAACAACGACGTGGCCGCGGTCGCCCCTAAGAGCTCGGCAGCGACGAATCCCGGAACGTCGCCCGGCGCAATGCCGGCAAAGGTATCGCTGAGCGATCGCGCGATCGCCACGGCGGGGTTGGCGAACGACGTCGACGCCGTGAACCAATAGGCGCCCACGATGTAGGCCGCAACGGCAAACGCCGTCGCGTTCTTCCGCGAGCGCGAACTCCCCCAAATGACCGCCAGCAGCCCAAAGGTGGCGACGAATTCGCCGAGCAGAACGGGAAAGCCGTGCCGCGCGTGGCGCGATGCAAAGAATAGCGGTTCCGCGAACATCAGATTCGCGACCCCGACTCCGGCAACTGCGCCGCATATCTGCGCGACGATGTAGGCCGGCACGTCGAGCCACCGCAATCCGCCCTGCCACGCATCGGCCAGGGTCACCGCCGGATTGAAGTGCGCCCCCGACACCGGTCCGAACGCGACGATGATGGCGAACAGCACGCCGCCGGTCGCCAACGTATTGGCGAGCAGCGCGATCGCGACGTTGCCACCCGCCAGACGCTCGGCCATTATCCCCGAACCGATGATGCCGGCCAACAACAGGGCGGTTCCGACGGCCTCGGCGGCAGATCGGCGGAGCAGCGACACTACAGCAGCCGCTCCATTGCGACGACGTCGACGAAACGCCCGTCGAGCCGGCCGTGCTCCCGAAAGACGCCCACTTCGGCGAACGAGGCCTTCCGATACAGCCGCTTACCGTGTTCGTTGTCGTTCAAGGCGTGAAGGACGATCTTATGAAAGCCGCTGCGCTTCGCCTCGTCCGCCAAACGGTCGAGCAGGGTGTAGCCGACGCCCGTGCCGCGGCTTTCGCGGGCCACGTAGACCGACAGATCGGCGAGGTTCGAATGAGCGCACCGGTGCGAGAACCGGTTCAGGGCCGCCCATCCCACCACGCGTCCTCGTTCGCTTGCAACGAGTACGACGTACGGCTCTTCGTGCTCGCCCCACCACGCCGCCATGTCGTCCTCGGTCTTTGGATCGGCTTCCAGCGTGGCAAGACGATCCTCGATGCCTTGGTTATAGATCTTCCGGATCGCGTCGAGGTCGTCGATCGCACCGCGGCGCACGCAGACGTCGTGCACTAACCGTCGCAACAGCTGCGAGGTTCCGCGCCGGTAGCCGAGCAGCACGTCGTATCGGCATCGTCGCGACGCTCTGTGTCTTCGTGCACGGTGTAGATTTCCCACGGCCGCCCGTCGGGGTCGGTCGCCCAGACTTTGGTCTGACTCGCGTAGCAGCACGTCTCCTCTCGCTCGATCGACGAGACCAGCCCAGCCGTCGTCAGACGGGTAATGGCTCGTTCTACTTCGTCAGCCGTCTCGACGTACACGCCGTAGTGAGCCCCACTCGAGGGTTGGACTCTAGCGCGCAGATCCAGGGCTAACTCCAAGCCGGGCTCGTCGGTGACGAACAGCGCGTAGTCGCTCAACAGCTTCGTTGGTCGCGCATCGAGAAGGGTTGAGTAGAACGATACGCTCTTTTGGAGATCGGTCGTCGATAAATTGAGATGGGTTTTCATGCCGGTACTTTCTGTTTGAGAATGTTGCCGAGGGCGGCCTCGATGCGATCGTACGCGCCGGGTTCGAGACGATAATAGACCCACGTCCCGCGGCGTTCGCAGCGCACGAGCCCCGCCTCCCGGAGGATGCGGAGGTGGTGCGAGACCGTGGGCTGGTTCAGGGGAAGCGCCTCGGTGAAGTCGCAGACGCAGACTTCGGACTGGGCGCGAGCCAGCGTTGCCAGCATGCAGAGCCGGTACGAGTCCCCTACCGCTTTGAAAAGCGCCGCCTCATGGTCGAAGCTTTTCGCGACGACTCGTGCTGGCGGACAGCATCGCTGCATCGACATTCTTCAATGTTATCATTCCATCGATAAATGTCAATATAAGCGTAAGGCTTGACCCGCCGTTTTTTATAGTTGTATCATGCAACCATTGCGAGCCAAAACTAAAAGTGGCCACGCGGCCTTCGAGGATCGGCTCGTTGCGCTGATCCGCGCACTGGGGCTTCACCGCCCCGACCAGACCCCTTGCGGCGCCCCGGTTTCTGTGGGGGAAGCGCACGCGCTCCTCGAGATCTCCCGCCGGCCGGGGATCTCGCAAAACGACTTGGCCGCGCACCTGCGGTTGGAGAAAAGCACGGTGAGCCGACTCGCAAAGATCCTCGAGCAGCGGGGATGGCTGGATCGCGTTCGAGACGTGACCGATGCGCGGCTGCTGCGCCTGCGCGTCAGCGGGGCGGGCGCAACGATGGCACGGCGCCTGCGGGCGTCCCGACAAGCGAAGTTCTCCAAAGTGTTCGAGGCTATACCGGCGCATAACCGGCAGGCCGTCCTCGACTCGTTATCCCTACTTTCCGAGGTGCTCGATGAAACGTAGCAGCTTCCTTGCAGTTCTAGTGGTCGCACTTGCCGCGACCCGCGCCAACGTTTTTGCCGACGACCAGCACGACCACATGGTGATGGAGCACGGCGCCCAAGTGATGCCGTTCGATCAGAGCCACGCAACGCACATGTTCTTGTCGAGCACTACGGGTGGCGCGATCGAGATCGTGGTTCGCGATCTGAATCAGAGGCAAATCGATCTGGTGCGTTCGCACCTACTCGAGGAGGCTGCGCGCTTTGCTCGCGGCGACTACTCCGACCCCGCCTATATTCACGGCGCAGCGATGCCGGGACTCAGCCGGCTGTCCGCGGGCGCGTCCCGAGTGAGGGTTCGCTACTTCGAAACGCCGGCCGGCGCTGCCATCACCTTTGCCACCGCGGACTCCGATCTCGTTACCGCCATCCACGCCTGGCTAGCGGCACAGGCGCAGGATCATAACGGCACGTAGCCGCCCTTCGAACTCGGGAGGACTGAAGATGGGGTAACGGAGTCGCGCGACATCCTTTCCAATCGGATCGTGGCCGGCGCGGTGTTTTGGCTCCCTGCGATCCTCCTTGTTACAAGCGGATTCCTTGACATCAATCAAGGCTGGCGCACCGCTGTCTGGGTCGTCGCCCTAACGACGATCGGCGTCGCATGCGTCGCTAATGCGATTCGCTGTGGCAGGGTGCATTGCTATGCCACGGGGCCATTTTTCTTGATCGCGGCAGTCGTCGCGCTTTTATATGGTCTCGGCCTGCTGCCGTTGGGTAAGCATGGTTGGAACGTCATCGGCCTCGCGGTGCTGGTCGGCGCGATAGTCCTGTCTTGCCTACCCGAGGTTTTCCTCGGGCGATATCGCTCGAGGCGGGCCCCCGGTCATTCGCGTGAGCGCGGATTGTAAGCGACGCCCGACACGTCGTTACTGATGCTGAGACCGTTGCTGAAACTGTATTTGTAAACGATGCCGCGCGCGTTGCGTCCATAGACGTCGACGCATCCGCACGCATAATCGGCTGCCGCAAACTCCGTCGAGTTTTCGTTCAAATGGCCGAAGACGGCATCGCCGCGCAACGGAAATGGGCCCCCGACGACGCTGCAGACTGGCTTGCAGCCCCGATAGATCCAAAGCGCCGAGGCGAAAGCATCGATGCTCACGAGGTTGCCGTGGATATCGATGTCGAGACCGCCGTAGTAGGTGTTCTTAAAGCCCGTTGCGGGCTGACCGGGCTTAGCGCAGCGCTTGAAATAGGTAAGCGTCGCCGTTCCCGTGCTGGTGGTGGCCGAGGCCCAGCAGTCGCCGTTTTTTGCCATCGCGACGCCCGCGACTTCGCCTATGTTGGGGCTGGTGAGGAACTTCGTGCAGCCGCCGGACGACGTGCAGACCGCGATGCCGCCCCCGGTCGTGCCGGAAGTTGCCACTGCAATTGGCCCGCTCGCCGCATCGTTGCTGGCCGCATCGCTCGGTGTGCCATAGGGGTCGCCGAACGAGCCGAGCTCGGAACCGCACATCTTCGGTCCTTTGAAGACGATGACGGTGCGGCTGCCGCCGTCGGGAACGATGAGATTCCCGTTGCCGTCGACCGCGATGTCGCTAGGATACGACGCGCCGGGCACCGTGCACGTCGGCGGCCGGTTGCGCCGGTTTTCGATCGGATAGCCGTAGATGCCGCCGCCGAAGAAAACGCTGACGTAAATGCCTCGGCGGGAGCGATGCGAGAGCTCGCTCGCGGATAGCTGCGTTCGAGGAGCGCCTAAGCCGCCCGGTGCCGGACCTGCCGGCGCGACATTCGCGCCTCCGCAGCCGGCTAGCGCGATCGCCACCGCCAGAACGCCACACGTCGAACGCCTCATACTCTGGAATTATACCGGTCGAATCCCCCAGCGAGAACCTACAGGCTACACGACTGAGCTACACGTTGCGTTCGTACTGTCCGGCATTAAGAGGGCCCGGTGTAAGCGAGCGGGTATCTAGTTGCTAACAAAGCATCGCTTCCGCGCTGCTTGAGCTACGAGCAGGTGACGCCGAGCTTACATAGTCCTCACAGGAGCATTCCGATGAAGCCTATCTCCGGATCAATGCGAAACGCCTTAGGAGTTTGCGTAAGCGCAATGATGCTCGCGGGCTGCGGAGGGAGCCAGACTCAGACTGAGCCTCTTGCGTCGAACCAACAAAGCTCTACATCGCAAATGGATTCAGGGAATCCACTCAATCGCCTGTTGCTGTTTGGAACAACTCGACGCATCGCGACTGTTACGCGCTCGGACCCAGGGCCTTCTTGGATGGCTCCTGATGCTGTCAGTCGCGCACGCCTCCTTTATGTAACCGATCCTACTGATGGTGACGCCTATGCACTCTCTCTTCCGACGGGCAAGTTGGTCGGAAAGTTAACCGGCTTTAATCAACCTTTAGGCGATTGCGTCGACGAAAAAGGTGACGTCTTCATCGCCATTTCTCAAAGCGCACAAGTGCGCGAATACAAGCATGGCGCGAAGGAGGCCTTTAACGTACTGAACGACAGTTTACGACCCGGCGCTCCGTTGACCCACGCGGAACCAGACACATCAATGGCAGCAGCAACGGGTCGTTTCCGCATGGGATCGTCGCGATTCGAGCGGCAACATCTACGGGGCGAACGTTTTCGGCAACAGCATCACCGTCTACGCGCCTGGAGCAACGGCGAATCGCGCCGATTCGGAGATCGCCGCAAGCAGCACCGGGCTGAACATCCCAAGGGTAGCGTTAGGCAGCAGCGGTAGAACGTTGGTGGCACAACCTCAACAATACACTGTGATCGTCTACGCCGATAACGCCAACGGCAACGTCGCACCCATTCAAACCATCGGCGGTTCCAATACGGGGATCTTGTCGCCGTGGGACGTTGCGCTCACCGGAAACCGGCTCTTCGTGAGCAACCTGTGGGGCAATGGAGTTTTCAAACGAAAGCATCGGAGAAGTGCCTATCCGCTACCCTGCCAACGGAAACGTCGCGACCCATTCACACGATCGTCGGCCCGGACACGACTGTGGCACTAACCCTCATGGCATGCCGTCAGGAACGAGCGCGCTATCGTGCGGTCAAGTTCGAGCTTCGCCAACCTCGAGACGATCGTAGTCGGAAACTCCCACCGATTCGAGCGACTCCGGCGCCAACACGAGGATGTTCCGAACTCCACACCGTGGCGTCCCGTAGGCAAACCCTAATGAAATGGCCCGCCGAATACGTTCCGTCCACGATAGCCGACTCGACTCGGTTGGGACTCCCTGACGCGCGTCGAACCTCAGAAGCGAGCTCGCAAAGATTCTTTAGATCGCACTGGTAGGCTTGAGCGACGGCGGTCGTCACTCGCTCGCCGCCTCATACGTTGTGCTTCCGCGACAATCGAAAGCCCCTTCCCATCGAAAGGGCACTTCGATCTCGTAAATGCGCAAGACTGGACTCGAACCAGCACGAGATTGCTCCCGCTAGCCCCTCAAGCTAGTGCGTCTACCAATTCCGCCACTTGCGCACGGAGCCGACCTCTGGTTCGCGACGGGCGGGAAGGGAGCCTGGCCCCACTGCGAAACGGCGGTCCATCCGGATGACCGATAACTCGTACCACTTCGTGACGCGCTGGCGGCTGCACGCCACCTGCGAAGAAGTGGCCGATCTGCTCGAGCGGACCGCGGACCTGCCGCGCTGGTGGCCGTCGGTCTATCTCGACGTGCGGATCCTGCGCCCCGGCGCCCCGCGCGCTCTCGGCGAAGAGGCCAGCCTCTTCACCAAGGGCTGGCTGCCGTACACGCTGCGCTGGGATTTTACCGTCGTCGAGGAGAGTTATCCGCACGGTTTCGTGCTGGCCACGCGCGGCGACTTCATCGGCCGCGGCCAGTGGATCTTCGAACAAGCCGGCGACACGGTCGACGTCACGTACGTCTGGGACGTGATGGTCGAGAAGCCGCTGCTGCGCGCTCTCACGCCACTGCTGCGGCCGATCTTCTCGGCCAATCATCGCTGGGCCATGCGCATGGGCGAGCGCAGCATCGAGCTCGAGCTGCGCCGCATCCACGCCGCGAGCGAGAGCGAGCGCCTCGCGGTTCCGCCCCCGCCGGGACCGACGTTCTACCGAAAGAGCTAGTTCGTGTTGGGGTCGAGCGCGTCGCGCAGGCCGTCGCCCATGTAGTTGATCGAGAGCACGGTGACCAGAATGCAGAGGCCGGGAAACACGGCGGCCCACCACGCGATCTGCAAGTTCGCCTGCGCGTCCGACAGCATGTTGCCCCACGACGCCGTCGGCGGCTGAATGCCGAAGCCGAGGAACGACAGGCCCGACTCGAGCAGGATGACGTTCGCCACGTCGAGCGTTCCCTGCACCACGATCGGCGCGATCGCGTTGGGCAGCAGGTGCCGGAAGATGATGCGCCCGTCGTTGTTACCCACCGCCCGCGCGGCTTCGGCGAACTCCCGCTCGCGCAGGCTCAAGAACGACGCTCGAACGAGGCGCGCGACGCCCATCCACGAGAGGCTGCCGATGATCACGACGATCACCCAGAAGCTCAGGGCCGCCTTCGACGAGCTCGTGGCGACGATCGCGGTGAGCACTAGCAGTAGCGGCAGCAGCGGAATCGAGAGAAACACGTCGGTGATGCGCATCAGCGCGTAATCGATCCAGCCTCCGTAGTAGCCGGCGATCGCGCCCAGCGTCGTGCCGATCAGCAGCTCCATCAACACCGCGAAGAGACCCACGGTCAGCGAGATGCGCGCTCCGAAGAGCAGCCGCGACAAGAGGTCGCGACCGACGTTGTCGGTGCCCAGCGAATGGCCCCCGCACTGCGCGGCGTCTTGGAAACACGGCGGCAGCGGCGTCCCCTGCCAGTGGACGTTGTCGATGGCGTTCGGGTCGAACGGCGACAGCTGCTTGGCCAGCGCGGCCGCGAGCACCATGATCGTCAGCACCACGAGTCCGGCGATCGCCACTTTGTGGCGGCGCAGCCGGCGCCAGAACGTGACGTTGGATACCGCGACTTCGTCGTCGACGATGGGTGGACCCAGCGGAACTGCCGGCGCTGCCATATTCGCTTACGTCCTAATCGTACTTCACGCGCGGATCGAGCCACGCGTAGACGACGTCGGCGAGCAGATTGGAGAACACCACCAGAAACGCGACCATCAGCAGATAGCCCATCAGCAGCGCGAGATCGCTTTGGGTGAGCGCGTTGTAGAACAGCCGTCCCATTCCCGGCCACGCGAAGATCGTCTCGGTGAAGATCGCGCCGGCGATGAGACCGGGCAGCGAGAGCGCGATGATCGTCACGACGGGAATGAGCGCATTCTTGAAGCCGTGCTTGAACAGGATGGCGCGAAACGGCAGACCCTTCGCCGCCGCAGTTCGCATGTAATCCGTGTTGAGCACCTCGAGCAGCGACGAGCGCATGAACCGGCTGAACGATGCGATGCCGAGCAGCGAGAGCACCGTCGCCGGCAGGATCAGGTGCGTGATCCGATCTCCCCACTCGAACGTGTCGTTCGCCGCAATGCCGGCCGACGGCAGGCGAATCTCGTAGCCGAATGGCAGCGGGATGCCGTGCACGGCGAACGCCAGCTGCATCATCAGCGCGAACCAGAACACGGGCATGGCTTGGCCGAAGAACGCGCCGGTCGTGATGAAATAGTCGAGCAGCGAGTAGCGATAGACCGCCGACACGATGCCGGCGCCGATGCCGATGAGGATCGAGATGAAGAGCGACGCCCCCATCAGCTCGAGCGTGGCGCCGAACCGCTCGATCAGCGCCTGAAACACCGGCTCGGAGTTGCTCGTCGAGTAGCCGAAGTCGCCGGTCAGAACGTGGCCCAGCCATTTCAAATATTGAATCGGCACCGGCTGGTCCATGCCCAGGTTGTGTTTGAGGCGCGCGATGTCGGCCGCCGTGATGTGCGGGTTCTGCAGGTAGGGCGCGAGTGGTCCACCCGGCATGTTGTACAGGATCCCGTACAAGATGACCGAGATAGCCAGCATCAGCGGAATCGCTTGAAGCGTCCGGCGTACTACATACGTAAACAAGTTTCCGAGCCGGTATTGGCGTTCAAGCGGTTTCGCCCTTTGCTGCGGGGACCGCCAAGCCGAGCAGCTTCCGGGCTTGGTCGGGCGTGGCCACGGGCCGGCCCGCCTCGGCGGCGATGCGCGCCACCCGCGCGACCAGTTCCTCGTTGCGGGCGAGACGGCCGCGGCTGTAGTGAAGATTGTCTTCCAAGCCGACGCGCACGTGGCCGCCCATCGCGATCGCGGCGAGGGCCATCGGCAGCTGCTGCTTGCCGATGCCGGCGACCGACCAGGTGCAGCCCTCGGGCAGATCGTCCACGAGGTCGGCCAGATTCGAGACGGTCGCTTCCATCCCGCCCGGCACGCCGAGGACCAAGTCGACGTGCTGCGGCAACGAGAGCCGCCGCTCGCGCGCGAGGCGGCGCACGTTGGCGATGTGCCCCTTGTCGAAGATCTCGAGCTCCGGACGCACGCCGTACTCGATCATCTTCTTCAAAATGCCGCGCATGATCGGAAAGCTGTTCTCGAAGATGTCGTCGCCGAAGTTGACGCTGCCGCACGTGAGCGTGGCCATCTCCGGCCGAAGCTCGAGCACGCTCGCGCGCTCCTCCGGCGTCATACCGATCGCGCCGCCGGTCGAGAACTGCACGATGAGGTCGCTCTGCGCGCGAATCTCGTCCTGCGCCTCGCGGAAGCGCTCGACGCTGTGCGTGTTGGTTCCGTCGTCGTTGCGGCAATGCACGTGGATGATCGAACCGCCCGCCTCGCGCACGGCGCGGGCGGTTTCGCCCAGTAGCTTCGGCGTGTAGGGCAAGTGGGGCGTCTGGTCGGGGCGCACCTCGGCGCCGACGGCCGCGCACGTGATCACGAGCGGATCCATGTCAGTCCGACCTGCTTCTCACTCCGGCGGGGCAGTTCATTGCGACAGCGCACGATAGGCGTCGTCGACGAAGGCCCGATCGACGCCCAGCAGCGCGGTGAGCGCGATGGCGTCGGCGCGCGGCGCGTCCTCGCCGGCGACCTCGCCGATCGTGTAGTCCATCGACTCGCCGAGTACGGCCAGCGCCTCGGCGACGTCGTGCGTGGCCGGGGCTTTGGGAATGCCGCGCAGCCCGCGCACCGCGAAGTGCCGCGCGCCGGATGCCTCGGCGATGCCTCCGAGGTGCGTCGCGAGCATGCCGCACGCCCGGCGCTCGCGCAAGCGCGCCAGCAGGGCGATCAGCAACGCCCTGCCCTCGTGCGGCGTCGTGGTGCGTGCGAACTCGTCGGCCAGGATCAGCAGCCGCGGCGCCGCGCGAGTGAAGATCTCTTTGAGCTCCAATACTTCGCGCGCGAACGAGGAGAGCAACCCGCCGGCGCGCTCGTCGCGGCCGATTCCCAGCCACGCGATCTGATCGAACAGCGCGCACCGCGCGCGCTCCGCGGGAACTGGGATTCCAAATGCGGCGCACACCGCCACCATTCCGGCCGTCTGCAGCGACACGCTCTTGCCGCCCATGTTCGGCCCGGTGAGCACCACGGCGTCGCGCAGTTCGACGTCGAGCGGCACGAACGCGCGGCCGGCCGCGGCCAGCTCGGTCTCGAGCGGAAGGAAACGTGCCTGCGCGAACGCCAGCTGCGGCTCCGGCGTAATCGTAGCCGGCGCGCAGCGGTGACGCTGCGCGAACCGCGCGGCCGCGAGCAAGACGTCGAGCTCGCCGAGAGCGACCGCAGCGGCGCCCAGACCCGCGGCGCGATCGCGAACCGCCGTCGACAGGCGCACGCGCACCGCTTCTTCCGCCTCGGCCATCGCGTCGGCCGCGGCGTCGCGGCGCCGCAGCGCGGTCAGCGACGTGTCGCCGTACTCCAGGGCGCACAGCAGATAGGTCGGCGCCTCGCGCACCACGCGCACGCCGGCCGGCAGCGCGCCCCGGAGGTCCGCGCGCATTACGATGAACTCGTCGCCCTCGATATCGTCGCGCTCCAACGCGCGCGCCGCCGCCGCGCCCTCGCGGCCGCGCGCGGCGTCGAGCTCGGCCTGCGCTCGCGCGAGATCGTCGCGCGCCGTCGCGAGCCGCGGGTCGAAGGCGTCGGCGAGATAGAACCCGCCGTCGTCGCGGCGTCCGGGCGCCATGGCCCCCGCGACCGCGCGAACGGCGTCGTCGGAAACCGCCCGAACGGACGCCGCACCTGACGTCAGCGCGTCGACCCGATCGATCGTCTCGCACAGGCGCTGGAGTTCGAGAAAACTCGGATCGGCGAGCACGTCGCCCATCGACGCGCGCGCGATCGCGCCGGCGGCGTCGGGCGCCGCGCCCAGCGCCGCGCGCACCGCGTCGATGCGCTGCGCGTCGAGGTGCGAAGCGATCGCGGCGATCGTTGCCGCGCGCATCGCGGCCGCGTTCTCCTGGCCCGGGGCGAACGGGCGAAGTTCTGCGAAGCGGCGTTGTCCGTAGGGCGAGACCGGGGCGATCGCCGTCGCGAGCCAGTCGAATCCGAGCACGCGCGCCGTCGCGGCGTCGAGCAGCGGCGCTGGGTTCACGACGCGCGCGCTCCCGCGTACACGTCGAACGCCGGAAGACCCGTCGCGCGCGCGACGTCGCCGGCGAACGCGCGCGGCTCGAACGATCGCTGCGGCCCAATCGACGCGACGGTCGCGGCGATCACGCGCAGCGGCCGCTCGCAGCGAATCGTCAACCGCGCGAACGCCGTCGCCGCCGATCGTCCGCCCAGCGCGATCTGCGTCGGATCGCGCACCACGATCTGACGCGTCTCGCCGGCGACGACGTAGGCGGCCGCCTTCGCCGCGGTAAGCGCGCCGTCGACGTGGATCGCCGGCGCCTGCGGATCCAGCGCCGGCGTGCGCAGGCGGGCGACGAGTGCCGCCACCTCGGCGATGGCTTCGCTTTCCGTGTTGGCCGTCGCGGCGCCGCACGCCACGACGATCGCTCCGCTCGAACCGGCGAGAGCCGCGACGCGGTCGACCGCCCCGTCGACGATCGCGAAGTCGCAGCACGCCGCGAGGCCGCCGACAATCTGCTGCACGCCCGAGGCCGTGGGCGGCCCGACCAGCTCATAGAACGCGCTCGATGCCACGCGCGCGTAGAGCAACATTCCCGCGGCGCTCTGCAAATCGGAAAGCTCGAGGATCTCGCACGCCGGCGAACGCGGCAGCGCTCCGCGCGCCGTCACGAACACCGTCGGCGGCGCCAGCCACAACCGGGGCTTCGGCCGCGCGTCGTCGCGGAACGCCGCGTCCCCATCGCGACCGATCGACGCGACGCCGCAACGGAGTCCGGCGTCGAGCGCCGCGTTATAGATCGCGCGCAGAGCGGTGGTCTTGCCGGCGTCGCGGCCGGTGCCCACCACGTACACGCTCCGCGCTCCGGACGAGCGCGCCAGCTCCAGAAGTTCCGCACCGACCCGCACGACGCTCGGCCTATCCGATGTGCAGCGCCTTGAGCGCCGCGAACGTGACGCCCGTCAGCGCGAGCAGCAGCCCGCCGACGAACGCCGCGTTGCGCTCCGCGAATCCGCCGAGCCAGCGGCCGATCGAGAGCCCGAGCAGTGTTGACGTGATCGAGGCGCACGCGATGACGATCAGCGAAACGGGCATCGGAACGCCGATGTAGAGAATCGAGAAGCCGATACCCAGCGAGTCGAGGCTGATGCCGAGAGCGGCGACGAAGAGCCCGCGGCCGCGGGTCAGGTCGAGCTGCGACCCGACTCCGAAGTCGGTCCGGCTCTCCCGCATCATGTAGATCCCCAAACCGATCAGCGCCGCGAAACCCAGATATCCCGCGGCCTCACCGATCAGGTGTCCGGCGATCAGGCCGAGGCCGGCTCCGAGCAGGTTCATTCCGACCTCGGCGCAGGCAAAAGCCACGCCGATGACGATCTTGCGCCGCGGCGACACGCCGCGCACCCCGACCCCGATGCTCACCGCAAAGACGTCGAGCGCGAGCGCGAGCGCGATGAAGAAGACTTTGAGGATTGACGCGCTCACCAGGGAGCCTTGCGCGATGACCTGGTGAAGCTTCCTGCATGGCTCGTGCGTCGGCAGGCCCCATCTTCTTCTTAGCGGCACTAGCGCTGGTCGTCGCGCTGGCGGCGCCCGTCGTCGCGGTCCTCGTGGCCATGCCCCCCGGCGAGGCGATCGCGATCTTCGCGCGGACCGGGGGCGACGCGCTGCGCGTATCGCTGATCGCCTCGGCTGGCGCCACGTTCGTCGCGACGCTCCTCGGCGTGCCGGCCGGGTACTATCTCGCGCGCCTGCCCGTCCGTCTGCGCGGCGCCGCGATGTTTCTGCTGGCGCTCCCCCTCGCGTTTCCGCCCGTCGCGTCGGGCCTGATGCTAATCTACACGCTCGGCTCGCGTTCGCCGGTGGGCGGCTGGCTGGCCGCGCACGGCGCGCCGGTGCCGGACACCCTGCTGGGGGTCGGCGTCGCCGAGTTCTTCGTCTCCGGCTCGTTCGTCGCGATCGCCGCGACGGCGGCGTTCGGAGCGCTCGATCCGATCTACGCCGACGCCGCTCGAACGCTGGGGGCCAGCGAATGGCGTATCTTCGCACGAATCGCGCTCCCGGCCGCCGCCGGCAGCATCGGGGCCGGCGTTGCGTTCGCCTGGCTGCGCGCGATCGGGGAATACGGGGCGACGAGCATCGTCGCGTTCCACCCCACGTCGCTGCCGGTCGCGCTCTACGTCACGCTCGCCGCATCGGGCGTGCGCGAGGCGCTCGCTCTCTGCTACGGTTTCGTCGTGCTGGCGGCGGTCGTGATCGCCGCAGCCTGGATTCTCCGCCGGGGCGTCGTACAGTAAGGCCCAACGTGCTTCAGAAGAACTTCTACTTTCTCGCTCGGCGCTTCGTAGCGGGCGAGACGATCGACGACGCTATCCGCGTGGTTGGCGAGCTCAACGCCGCGGGCATGTCGGCCACGCTCGACTTTCTCGGCGAAGACGTGCTCGACCGCGACACGGCGCTCAAACAGCGCGAGGTGTACCTGGAGATGCTCGACGCGATCCGCACCGCCGGCGTCGACTCCAACGTCTCGGTGAAGCTATCGGCCATGGGTCTGCTGGTCGACGAGGACTTCGCCTTACGCAACCTGCTCGACGTGATGGAACGCGCTCGCGCCAATCCCGACCCGTTCGTGCGCATCGACATGGAGGGTTCGTCGCTGCTCGAGGCGACGCTGCGGGTCTTCGAGCGCGCGTTCGCCGGCCACCGCAACGTCGGCCCGGTGCTGCAGGCGTATCTCAAGCGCACCGCCGGCGACGTAGCGCGAGCCATCGAGGTCGGCGCGCGCGTGCGGCTCTGCAAGGGCGCCTATAAGGAGCCGCCCGCGATCGCCTATCAGGCGATGCCCGAAATCCGAGCCAACTATCTCGATCTCGCGAAAGCGCTCTTGACGCAAGGCACCTATCCGGGCATCGCGACGCACGACCGCCGGCTGATCGCAGCGGTCAAGGAGTTCGTCGCCCAGCGGCAGATCGGCAGCGATCGATTCGAATTCCAGATGCTCTACGGCTGCCGCCCCAAGGTGCAACGGCAAATCGTTGCCGAGGGCTATCGCCTGCGCGTTTACGTACCGTTCGGAACGCACTGGGCCGGTTATTTCTACCGGCGCGTCCTGGAACGCCGCGAGAACGCGTTGTTCGCGCTCTCGTCGATCTTCTCGTCGTGATCGCGCCGGACGCCTGAGTGCGCGCGGTCGTGCAACGGGTAAGCCGCGCGCGGGTGCGCGTGCGCGACGCGACCGTCGGCGAGATCGGCGAGGGCGTGTTGGCGCTCGTGAGCGTCGGCGTGGACGACGACGCGAGCGACGCGCGCGCTTTGGCCGATAAGATCGCGGGACTGCGCATCTTTCCCGACGAGCGCGGATTGATGAACCGGTCGCTGCTCGACTCGGGCGGCGCGCTGCTGCTGGTCTCGCAGTTCACGCTGCACGGCGACGCGCGCCGCGGACGCCGCCCGTCGTTCGTCGCCGCCGCAAGAGAGCCGCAGGCGCGCACGCTCTACGAACTCGTCGGCGCCGCGGCCGCGGCGCGCGGCGTTCGGGTCGCATATGGCGAGTTCGGCGCGCACATGGACGTCGAGCTGGTCAATGACGGGCCGGTAACGATTCTTCTCGACACGAAACGCACGTTTTAACAAGCCTTCATACTTAGCTGCCATCCTAATCGGGGGCGGCCCGCCAAGAACAAGCGAGCGTCAGCTTGCTGAGACGAGGGCGACGACGCGTCTCTCATCTACGACAAATGTTGCAGTCAAACTTTCGGCCCCCTAGCTGCGTTGTAATGAGTGGAGCAAGAGGAACTGCCGTCTTCTTGGGCGGCGAAACGAAACATAAGGTGAAAGAAAAAATGACAACGGATCCGAACAGGCGCAGCGGCGGAATGTCCGTCCGAGAAGCCGGCCAAAAGGGCGGCGAGACCGTGAAAAACAAGTACGGCGCCCAGTTCTACGAAGAGATCGGCCGCAAGGGCGGATTGGCAACGAAACTGGCCCACGGTCACGAGTTCTACGAGCAAATCGGCAAGAAGGGTGGGAAAAAGGGCGGCGAAGCCACCCGAGATCGTTATGGCCCGAACTTCTACGAGCGCATCGGACAAAAGGGTGGACAGAAGGTCAAGCAGCTCATCGAAGAGGGAAAGCGCGCCGCAACCGACCGCAAAGCGCGCGCGAGCTAACCTAACCCGGCTCGGGATCGGCCTGAGCCTCTCCATCTTCGCATTCGTTACGATCGGCGTGGGAACAGCAGGCGCATATCCAACGCCTCCGACTCCCATGCCGAACGCGACCCCGAGTCCGGCGGCGACCACCTATGGCAACGTCTTGCCGTTCGATACGATGCTGCAGTTCGTGCTCGATGACCCCATCTCGTCGAAGGCTTCGAAAGCGGGGCAGACCGTTCGCGCGCACCTCAAATACGACGTCGTCGTCGGAGGCCGCACCATCGCGCCTGCCGGCACGCCGGTGGAAATTCGCATCGTCAACACGTCGGCTGCCGACCTTGCCGACGTCTACGGCTTCGTCGACATCTTCTTCGAGCCGCTGCCGTTACCGGGCGGACGCACGCTGCCGCTGCGCGCACCAGTCGCGCGGCTGACGCCGAGCGTCACGGCGGGCCACTCATCCACCGTCGGCGCCGAAGACACGGTCGGCGACATCTTCGTGCCCTACTATCCGATCTATCAGATCCTGCGCAAGGGAAAGAACTTCGTGTTGGGTCCGGGGTCGGTAATTCCGGCCAACACCGAAGCCACGCTCACCGCGGCGCCGAACGGCAGCATCGCGATCGTCACGCCGCATCCGCTTGCCCGCAGCACCGCTCCGCCCGTGTCCACATTTCCCGTCGCGCCGCTCGCGACGCCCTTCGGACCGGCGGTCGAGACGCCGCACCACAAAGCGACGCCGTCGCCCTTGCCCTCCCCCTCGCCGACGCCGAGCGCCTAGCGCGATGCTTTCGGGGCAAGCGCCCCGAAGAGGCCTCCTTAGAAAGAGAGGTATGCTCGTGCTCATTCGAACGACGTGCGCGATCGCTCTGCTGACGCTGTTCGCAGTATCCGCCGGTCCCGGCATCGCCGCGACGCCGGCGCCCACCGCTACGCTTTCGCCGATGCCGCAGGGCACCGAAGTCGCATTCGTCAAGCAAATTCAAGCCGACCTCAACGCGCGCTTTCCAACCGCCGCCGCCGCCGAGAAGGCCGGCTATTTCCGCTTCGGCAACGAAGACGAAGACGGCGCGATCAGCTACACCAACCTCGACTGGCAGAGCGGCAATCCGCAAGAGCCGAGCCAGCTCTGGTACGACGTCAAGGGGAATCTGCTGGGCGCCGACTTCTCGGTGAAGCAGAGCGCGTCACCCGAGCCGCCCTCGATTTGGGGCGTTAACTATCGCCGGTGGATCTCGTTCCGCGAGCACATCCACTACATCTTGGTCGGCCCGAACGGCACCCCGGTCTACGGCGCCACGAGCGCGACGAAATTCGCAGCCGCCGGCGGCAGCGTCGACAATCCGAACGCGAAGACGCTGGTCAAGATGGGCATCGCCAAGAACGTCGGCAGCGTCACGCGCGTCTTTTTGCTGCCGTCGCTGTGGGATCTCATCGTGTGGGTGAAGCCCAACCCCAACGGCGCGTTCGCCGATAAGAACCCGCTGGTCACGCCATCGGCCAACGCCGGCAAAGATGAGATGTAACGCGCCGCGGCGCGGGGTTACTGTTTGTTTGTGACGCAGTATTTTTCGACGGCCGCGACGGCGACGTCGGTCGCCCTGTCCTCGTTGCGCGCGATCACGTCGCGCTGACCGTCGAACCGCAGATAACTCTTGACGTTTTTCTCGTCGGCGGGCATGGCCATCTCGGCCGGGTCGAAGCCGCCCAACGCCGGATTGACGCGATAGATCGGATACGTGAGCATCGCCTGGTACATGCCCTGCAGGTCGATCGATAGCTGGCGCTGCTTGTCGTAGGCCGACTGCAGGTCTTGCGCGGCATCGTGCATCGCCGCCGTCGCCTGCGGATCGGTCGTCAGCCGGCCGCCCTCGCGCAGCGCGTTGATCTCGCGCTGGATTTCGGCGAGCGATTGGTTGAGCTCGGTCTCCTGACGCAGCAAATGGTCGCGGACGTGGAGGAAGCGCTGCACGTAGTCGGGCTTGCTGAACAGCGTGTTGAGGTCGTCGAGCTGGACGCTGACCGCGTCGAGGGTGCGATCGTTGGCCAGCATGGGAACGAGCGCGCCGTTGAAATGCTGCGCCAGCGCCTTGCAGTACGGCGAAGAAACGATCGTGATGATCGTTTTGGGCGGCTCGCGCGGGGTCGGCGACGGGCTCGGGGTGACGGCGGCCGCGACGGCGGCGATCAAATTGAGGAAGAACATAGAGGGCTTGTGCCCGTTATTCGTTCGTCCAGTAGTCTTTGAGCGCCTTGCCGCGCGACGGATGGCGCAGCTTGCGCAGCGCCTTGGCTTCGATCTGACGGATGCGCTCGCGGGTGACGCCGAACTCCTGGCCGACCTCTTCGAGCGTTCGCTGGTGACCGTCTTCTAGGCCGAAGCGCAAGACGAGCACCTTGCGCTCGCGCTCGGTGAGGTTTTGGAGGACGTCCTGCATCTTCTCCTTGAGCAGCATGACCGAGGCCGCCTCGGCCGGCGCGACCGCCTCTTGATCTTCGATGAAGTCGCCGAGATGCGAGTCTTCCTCTTCACCGATCGGCGTCTCGAGCGAGATCGGCTCCTGCGAGATCTTCATGACCTCGCGCACCTTTTCGGGCGTCAGCGCCATCGCTTCGGCGATCTCCTCGACCGACGGCTCGCGGCCGAGCTCTTGCAGCAGCTGCCGCGAGACCTTGATCGAGCCGGTTGATCGTCTCGACCATGTGCACGGGGATGCGAATCGTGCGCGCCTGATCGGCGAGCGCGCGCGTGATCGCCTGGCGAATCCACCACGTTGCGTAGGTCGAAAACTTGTAACCCTTGCGATAGTCGAACTTTTCGACGGCGCGAATCAAGCCGAGATTTCCCTCTTGAATCAGGTCGAGGAAGAGCATGCCGCGACCGACGTACTTCTTCGCGATCGAAACGACGAGCCGCAGATTCGCCTCGGTGAGCTGCCGCTTCGCCTCCTCGCCGCCGTCGACGATCTTTGGGTCCGCCGAACCGTCGCGACTCAGCTCGATCTCGCCGGCCTCGATCCGCATCGCCAGCGACTTCTCCTGTTCCATTGAGAGCAGCGGAACGCGGCCGATCTCTTTGAGATACATGCGGACCGGATCGTCGAACGACAACCCGTCGGCGATCGTCTCCCCGGCCTCTTCCTCGCGCTCGGTCTCGGGCTTCTCGTCCTTCTGCTCGTCGACCAGCTCGATGCCCGCGGCCGTGATCTCCTCGAAGAACTCGTCGAGCTGCTCGGGGCTGACCTCGTCGAGCACGTCGAACGTGCTGCTGATCTCCTCATAGGTCAGCGAGCCTTGAGTCTTGCCGCGCGCGAGCAGCTTCTTCTTGAGCTCCTCCAGCGTCGCCGCCGGCGCCGGCTCAGCGACCGCCGTGGACCCTTTTTTCCGTGCCATCTTAAGTTCTCTTCACCTCCTTTTCGTTTTTGACCTTATCGTTTCAGCTTCGCGACGAGCGCTTCGAACTCTCCGCGAATCTCTTCCGAGACCGCTTCGCCGCCGGTGAGGCGTACGTCGATGAGATCGGAGAGCTCGCGGTATCGCCGCCGTTGGTCCTCGAGCTGCAATCGCTCGACGACCCGTTCGAGATGCGCCCGCCGCTCCTGCGAGTCGCCGTAGCGCACCGCCGAGCTTCGTTCGCGTCTGCCGACCTCCGCGAGAAGATCGAGCACGCCTTGATCCTCCGCGAAGAGGCCGAACACGTCTGCCGTCGTCGCCAGCGCCCCGGCCCCCAGGATCCGTTCGTAGATCCGCCGGTAGACCTCGTTGCGGAAGCGCGACGCTTCGATTCGATTGCCGAATTCAGCGCCGAGTGAAGGCTCTTCGAGCAGAATGCTCACGACTTCTCGTTCGAAGGAGAGCGGTTCTACCTGCGCCGTGACGTGACGGCTTTGAGCGAACGCCGTCCGCGCGGACGGTACGAAGTTTGCGCGGTCGGCAAGGAACCGGCTATTCCGAAGGTCGTCGACGTTTACCTGCAGTCTCCCCGCGACGTAAACGGTCCAGCGGTCCCATTCTTCGCGCGGTGCCAGTGCTCGGATGAGCGCCTCCGCCTTCGGCAGCAGGCGTGCCGGTGTGTCGAATCCGGCCCGGAGACGCGCGACCTCTTCGTCGATCCTGAACTCGAGCGCCGGCTTGGCTTCATCGAGCAGGCGCTGGAGCTCTTCGGCACCGCGGGCTCGAACGAAACTGTCGGGATCCTCCCCGGCGGGGAGCATAACGATGCGCACCGACGATCCCGCGTCCTCGATCACCTTAGACGCCACGTCGATCGCTTTGGTTGCGGCGGCGCTGCCGGCCGCATCGCCGTCGAAGCAGAGAAAAACGTAGTCGGCGTACTTGCGCAGCTCGGCCGCTTGCTCCGCCGTGAACGAGGTTCCCAGCGCGGCGACCGCGTTCTCGAAGCCGGCTTGGTGGAGCGCGATGCAGTCGAGGTAGCCCTCGACGACCACGATCGTGCGATCGCTCTGCGCCGCCTTGCGGGCGAGGTTGAGCGCGAAGAGATGATGACCCTTGCTGTAAACCGGCGTCGTCGCCGTGTTGAGATACTTCGGCTCGGCGTCGCCGAGCGCGCGCCCGCCGAAGGCGATCACCTCGCCGGTGGTCGAGTACGTCGGCACCATCAGCCGGTCACGGTAGAAATCGTAGAAGCCGCGCTGCCCGCGCTTGAGGAGCCCCGCCTTTTCGGCCAGCGCGAGGTCGATGCCGGCGTGCTCGAGCTCCGTCGCGAGGCCGTCCCACGAATCCGGCGCGTAACCGAGGCCGAATCGCTCGATCGTTGCGGGCGAGAAACCGCGCCGTTCGCAGTACGCGCGCGCCGCCGATCCTTGCGCCGCCGCGAGCATTCGCGCGAAATAGTCGGCGGCGAAGCGATTGGCTTCGTAGATCGCCTCGCGCTCGCTGCGCGCGCGCGCCGCGCGCGGGTTCTCCGGTTCGAGCTCGACGCCGGCCTTGCCCGCGAGCACGCGGACGGCGTCGGGAAAGGTGAGGTTCTCCACCTTCTGCACGAACGTGATGACGTCGCCGCCGGCGCCGCAGCCGAAGCACTTGAAGAAGCCGCGGTCGGGGTGAACGTGAAACGACGGCGTCTTCTCCGCGTGAAACGGGCAGAGCCCGACCAGATCGTTCCCGCGCTTGCGCAACGGCACGTACTGGCCGATGAACTCTGCGATATCGACTCGCGATCTGATCTCTCGAAAAACGTCCTGATCGTACTTCACGGCTGCCGTTGAGGGATTTTCGTCGCTCCGTGAGAACTTTCCGGCGTTGGGAGTCTTTAGTTTCTTAGCGTGAAACGCATCTTCGACCCCGTGCAT
This sequence comes from Vulcanimicrobiota bacterium, assembly GCA_963711625.1. GTDB lineage: Bacteria > Vulcanimicrobiota > Vulcanimicrobiia > Vulcanimicrobiales > Vulcanimicrobiaceae > Cybelea. Next base: position 1,537,561 of record OY970207.1, on the reverse strand, counting down.
CGCTTCATCGAGTTATCCACAGCGGAAGCGCGCCTCCTCGATTTGCCGGTCATGCAGCGGTTGCGCCGCCTGCGGCAGCTCGGTCTCGCGTATCTCGCGTTCCCGTCCGCGGAGCATTCGCGCTTCAGTCACGCGCTCGGCGCGCTGGCCATGGGTACCCGCGCGTTCGACGAGCTGCTGCGCTCGAGCGCCGACTTCGCCGGCAGCGCGAGCGAAGCCGCATATCAGCGGCGCCTCGTGCGCGCCGCCCTGCTGCTGCACGACATCGGACACGGCCCGTTCAGCCACGCGTGCGAGAGCGTGCTCGGCGTTCGCCACGAGGCGCGCACCACGGCGCTCGTCGCGCTGCCCGAGGTCGCGCACGGTATCGCCGCACTCGACGTCGACGCGGCCGACGTGCTCGGACTCATCGTCGGCGATCCGCAGAGCCGCTACCCGGCGCTCCGCGAGCTGGTGAGCGGACCGAACCTCGACGCCGACCGCATGGACTACCTGCTGCGCGACGCGTACTTCACCGGCGTCGCGACCGGGCGATACGACGCCGAACAGCTGGTGGCGTCGCTGCGCGTGTTCGACGTCGGGGGCAAGCTGGCCGTCGGCATCGACCGCCGCGGCGTCGTCGCGCTCGAATCGTTCGTACTGGCGCGCTACATGATGTTCGCCTCGGTCTACTTTCACCACACGACGCGGATGTTCGAGCACGTGCTGCACGACGTGCTGCGCGAGCTCTGGCCCGATCCGCGGGCGCTCGACCCGATCGACGAGTTCCTGCGCTGGGACGACTTCCGCGTGCTCGACGCCCTCGACGATGCCGCGAGCCCCGCGGCAGCAGCGCTACGCAACCGCCTGCGCACGTTCGGTTTGGCCTGGGAGTTCAACGCCGAGCGCGACCTTCGCGCCTTCGAAGCGTGCCACGCCGCCTTGCGCGACCGCTTCGGCGACGCCAACGTTTGGGCCGACTCTCAGTCGCAGCTGCTGCACCGCCTTCCGTTCGGAATCGGTGACGACCGCACCGTCTGGGTGGGCGGCGGCAGCGGCGTCGTCGACGCGCGCAGCGTCTCCGACGTGATCGCGAAGCTGAGCGGCAAGGCCTACTGGCGCAAACTCTTCGTGCGCAAGGCGGGGGGACCGGACGACGACTCGTGGCTCGCGGCGCGCGAGATCTGCGCGCGCGTGATCGCTACGCTATGACGCCCAGCGCCGACTGCGCCGCCGCGAGGCGCGCGATCGGCACGCGATACGGCGAGCACGAGACGTAGTCGAGGCCGAGCTCGTCGCAGAAGGCGACGCTGCTCGGCTCGCCGCCGTGCTCGCCGCAGATCCCGATCTTGAGATTCGTCGCGCGCCGCTGCGGCCCAGCGCGACGGCCTGGCGCATCAGCTCGCCGACGCCGCTGGCGATCGAGCACCTGGAACGGATCGTCCTTGAGAATGCTTCTTCTCGAGGTAGACGGGAATGAACGATCGCCTCGGCGTCGTCGCGGCTGTAGCCGTAGGTCGTCTGCGTGAGATCGTTGGTGCCGAACGAGAAGAACTCGGCGTACTGCGCGAGCTCGCCGGCGACGACGCACGCACGCGGCAGCTCGATCATCGTGCCGATGCGGTAGGGCAACTCGATCTCCGTGCTCCGCCAGCACTTCGTCGGCGACGCGCTTCGCCGCGTCGCGCGTCGCCTGCATCTCTTCCTTCGTGCCGACGCCGGGGATCATCACCTCGGGGCGGGCGTGCGACGCCCTCGCGCCGTAGCGTCGCACGCGGCCTCGAAGATCGCGCGCACCTGCATCGCGTAGATCTCGGGATAGACGATGCCGAGCCGGCACACGCGCAAGCCCAGCATCGGGTTCTGCTCGTGCAGCTGCTGCACGCGGCGCAGCAGCGCATCGTGCTCGCGATACTCCGCGATCGGTTCCCTTGGTGAGGCGCAGCTCGGTCGTCTCGACCAGCAGCTGCTCGAGCGACGGCAAGAAACTCGTGCAGCGGCGGATCGAGCAGGCGGATCGTGACCGGATAGCCCCTCCATCGCTCGAGGATGCCCGGCGAAGTCGTCGCGCTGGAACGGCAGCAGCTGCGCGAGCGCCTCGGCGCGCGCTTCGCGGCGACGTCGCGAGAATCATCTCGCTGCACGATCGGCAGGCGCTCTTGCTGCATGAACATGTGCTCGGTGCGGCAGAGGCCGATGCCTTGCGCGCCGAGCTCGCGCGCCTTGCGCCGCGTCGTCGGGCGTGTCGGCGTTCGCCCAGACCTCCATGCGGCGCAACCTCGTCGGCCCACGACAGGAACGTCGCGAGCCACTCCGGCAGCTTCGACGGCGGCGGGATCAGTCGCAGCTCGCCGACGACCACGTTGCCGGTCGTGCCGTCGATCGTGATCCAGTCGCCCTCGCGCAGCTCGGTGCCGGTGAGGGTGGCGCGTTTGGTGCGGCGGTCGATCTGCAGCGCTCGCAGCCCGCGACGCACGGCTTGCCCATTCCGCGCGCGACGACGGCCGCGTGCGACGTCGCGCCGCCCTTCGCGGTGAGGATGCCCTTCGGCCGCGATCATTCCGTGCACGTCGTCGGGAGTGGTCTCGACGCGCACGAGGATCGTCTTCCGGCCCTGCTCCTTCCACGCGACGGCGTCTTCGGCGTCGAGAACACGATCTGGCCGGTCGCCGCGCCGGGCGACGCGTTGAGGCCCTTGCCGCCACGCTCGAACTCCTCGCTGGGGATCGATGCGCGCGTGGAAGAGCTGGTCGAGCGATTGAGCGTTGACCATGCCGACGGCGCGATGCTTGTCGATCACGCCTTCGGGCACCAGATCGAGCGCGATCTTCACCGCCGCCTCGGCGCTGCGCTTGGCGCTGCGCGTCTGCAGCATGTACAGCTTCCCGCGCTCGACGGTGAACTCGAGGTCCTGCATGTCGCGGTAGTGTCGCTCGAGCCGCGTCGCGATCTCCTGCGAACTGCGCGTAGACCTCGGGCTGGCGGCGCTGCAGATCGGCGATCTTCTCCGGCGTGCGGATGCCGGCGACGACGTCCTCGCCCTGCGCGTTGCGCAGGTACTCGCCGAACAGCATCTTCTCGCCGGTGTTCGGATCGCGCGTGAACGCGACGCCGGTTCCCGAATCGTCGCCCATGTTTCCGAAGACCATCTCCATCACGTTGACGGCCGTGCCCCAGTCGTCGGGGATCTTGTTGAAACGGCGATAGTCGACCGCGCGCTTCGAGTTCCACGAATCGAAGACCGCCTCGATCGCACCGCGCAGCTGCTCGTGGACGTCCTGCGGAAAGTCGCGCTTCGCGCGCTCGCGGACGATCGCCTTGAACTTGGCGACGAGCTCGCGCCACGCGGCGGCGTCGAGCTCCGGATCGCGTTGCGACGCCGGCTCGATTTCTTGGCGTCGTCGATCACGCTCTTCGAAGTGGTCTTTGGCGATGCCCGAGCACGACGTTGGAGAACATCGTCATGAAGCGGCGGTACGCATCCCACGCAAAGCGCTCGTTGTCGGTGAGCGCGGCGAGCCCGGCGACGGTCTCGTCGTTGAGGCCCAGGTTGAGGATCGTGTCCATCATGCCGGGCATCGAGACGCGTGCGCCGCTGCGCACCGAGACCAGCAGCGGGTTCTCGACCGAGCCGAAGCCTTTGCCGGTGCGTCGCTCGAGCTCGCGCATCGCGACGTCGATCTGATCCTGCAAGCCGTCGGGGAAGACGCCGCCGGCGTCGTAGAACTGCAGGCAGGCCTCGGTCGTGATCGTGAAGCCCGACGGCACCGGAAGGCCGGCCGCGCGTCATCTCCGCCAGTCCCGCGCCCTTGCCGCCGAGCATGTTCTTCATCGAAGCCGGCTCGGACGGGACGCGAACCTGCTCGCCCTCGTCGAAGAAGTACACGTACTTCGCCGGCGCCACGGCTATGGCTCCAGTGCCGTTCGCAAGTGCTCGGCGAGTGACGCCGCATCGACGCGTTGCTGCTGCATCGAATCCCGCGAGCGCACCGTCACGCTGCCGTCGTCAAGCGTTTCGTAGTCGACGGTGACGCAGAACGGCGTTCCGATCTCGTCTTGCCGCCGGTAGAGCTGCCCGATGTTGCCCTCGTCGTATTGCGTGCGATACTTCGGCCGGAGCGCCGCCTCGATCGCGCGCGCCCGCTCCACCAGCTCGGGCTTGTTGCGCGCCAGCGAAAAAACCGCGACCTGCACCGGCGCGATGCGCGGATGGAAGCGCAGGACGGTACGCTCGGTCTCCTTGCCCGTCGGGTCGATGCCGCGTTCGCGCTCGTAGGCGTCGATCATGAACGTGAGCACCGTCCGGTCCATGCCGGCCGAGCTCTCGATGAGCAGCGGCGTGTAATGCGTCTTGGTCGCCTCGTCGAAGAAGCGCAGGTCCTTGCCCGAGAGCTTGACGTGGGCGTCGAGATCGTACGTGCCGCGGTGCGCGATCGATTCGAGCTCGCCCCAGCCCCACGGAAAGAGGTACTCGACGTCGATGCCGGCCTTCGCATAGTGCGGGCGCTCGGCCTCGGTCAGCTCGTAGAACCGCAGGCGCTCCGAGCGCGATGCCGTAGTTTGCGTACCACGCCTTGCGTCGCTCCACCCACTCGCGAAACGCGTCCATGTCTTTGCCGTCGTCGGGAACGAAATACTCGAGCTCGGCCTGTTCGAACTCGCGCAGCCGGAAGGTGAAGTTGCCGGGCGTGATCTCGTTGCGGAACGATTTGCCGATCTGCGCGACGCCGAACGGCGGCCGCTTGCGCGCCGTCTGATAAATGTTCTTGAAGTTCACGAAGATGCCCTGAGCCGTCTCGGGGCGCAGGTACGCGACCGCGGACGTGTCTTCCATCGGGCCGACCGACGTGCGCATCATCAAATTGAAGTTGCGCGGCTCGGTGAACGAGTCTTTGCTGCCGCAATCGGGGCACTGCGCGCGATCGGGCAGGTGATCGGCGCGAAAACGATGCTTACAGACTTTGCAGTCGATCATGACGTCGTGGAACGCGTCGATGTGCCCGGACGCCTTCCAGACCGACGGGTGCATGACGATCGAGGAGTCGAAAGCCACGACGTCGTCGCGAAGCTCGACCGTATCGCGCCACCAGGCGTCCTTGACGTTGCGCTTGAGCACCGCGCCGAGCGGACCGTAATCCCAAAAGCCGTTGATGCCGCCGTAGATCTCGCTCGACTGAAAGATGAAGCCGCGGCGCTTGGCCAGCGCCGTGATCTCCTCCATGGTGACGCGCTGCGCCGGAGCCGCAGTTTCCATCGAGCGGTTAGGGTTTTGTTTACCCCTCGCTGCACCCTTTTGTCACCCCGAGTAGCGCGGCAAACGCCTCCGTTTTGTCACCCTGAGTAGCGCCGCGAAGCGGCGCGTGTCGAAGGGCGGCCTGACGCAACCTTTTGTCACCCTGAGTAGCGCCGCGAAGCGGCGCGTGTCGAAGGGCGGCCTGACGCAACCGCTTTTGTCACCCTGAGTAGCGCCGCGAAGCGGCGCGTGTCGAAGGGCGGCTTGCCGCAACCTTTGTCACCCTGAGTAGCGCCGCGAAGCGGCGTGTGTCGAAGGGCGGCCTGACGCAACCTTTGTCACCCTGAGTAGCGCCGCGAAGCGGCGCGTGTCGAAGGGCGGCGAGCGTTCACTGGAACATCGGCAAACCGCGTGCGGACTCATTGACGGGCATCATCGCATCTTTGTGACGTGCTATGATGGCGCCGCGCCGGACGAGCTTTACGACGGTCGCTTTCGCCGGCTCGGCGTCTTCTTCGGCGCCTTTGTTGGCGTCTTCTTCGGCGCCTTTGTTTGTGTCTTCTTCGGCGTCTTTGTTGGCGTCTTCTTTTGCATATAGGCGGCCGCGACGCGTTTGGATGCCCGTGCCAGCCACGCCTCGACGATGACGTCTCTGAGCTCGGCGGTCGCGATGTTCTCCAGCTGGACGAGCACCGCCGGATAGCCGTCGAAGTGCGGCGTCGTGAAGTATGCGTCAGGGTTGCTCGCCAACAAGACTTCTTTCAATTCCAGGTCGGCGGTATAGACGCCGAGGATCGGTCCGTCGGGCGCGTCATCACCCAGTGCCGCGAGGTCGGAACGCCGCAGCGGCCGTTCCCACGTGAAAAGCTTGTTGTTGACCGTCCAGTGCGTTCGTCCGCTCGACGAAGTCTCTTCGCCTGCGCCCGGGAGAGCGAGCGCGATCCGGCGCACGTCGCGCAATGTCGCCATCGCCTGCCGCCGCTACCGACGCGGCGTACGACCGGATGACGCGGGGCTCACCACGGCGCTAAATGACGCAGAACCGGGCTCGTCAAGGATCCGCCTGGCCTGGCCGCCTTTCGGGTAGTCGTAGAAGAGGACGCGATGCAGTCCGGTCGTGATGATCGCCGTCGAACCGTACACGAAGAAGTTATTCATCTCGCCCGGCACGTGCATGCTTCCCGCTCGCCTCCCGTGCGAGCCCTTGATCGAAAAGCGGTAGATCCGGCCGCAGCAATGTCCCGAGTAGCGATTTGCCGTCCCCATCGTAAGGTGATTGGTGACCCATTGCATTCCGGCCACGGTTCCGTTGTTGTGCTCGCGATAAGATACGCGCTCGAACGCGCTACCGCCCCTGCGCAGTTCTGCGATCTGGACTCCGGCACCGTCTCCTTCCGCAAAGAGATTACCCGAAGGATCGTAGGCGCAGAACCAGGGGACGAAGGGAGTGCTGTAGATCGTGGGGCTTCCGGTCGCATTCGGATAGACGCTCACGTTGCCCGATTCGTTTGTCACGGCCAGGCTCCCAGTCGCCGGATCGACCGAACAAGCGTCGGGATTCTCTCGATCGGTGAGGGTGTTGATCGGGCTAGTCCCTCCGTGCGCGTACTCCGCGATCTGCGCGGCTCCATTATCGGGCACGAAGACGTTACCGGAACGGTCCACGCACAGGCTCTCGGGGAAGACGACGCCCGACAGCGCTCCGACTTGCTTTCCTGCGGGATATGAATAGACATACACTTGAGCCTTCTCTTGATCGGAGATGTAGAGAAGGTCGCCGCTGTGCGCCTCCGGGCGCGCCGCTGACGTCGTTCCGGACGGTGACTGCATCGCCGGCTGTGTCTGCGGTCCGCCGCACGCGGCCAGCACCGCCACGGCCGCGAGAGAGTAGAACGTTGCACGTGGTTTCATCTTGCTTCTCCTCGTACGGCCACAACTTCGACGCCGCGCCGGCCTTCGACTGCTCGTCAAAGGCCAGGATGACAAGTGCCTGCGCTCAGTGTCCCAGAGCGGCGTGGTGCGCCTTCGGCTGCGTCTCTGCTCTCAGCTGCCCGCAGGCCGCCGCGATGTCGCGGCCCATGTTCTGGCGCACGGTCACGGGCACTCCGGCCGCGTGGAGGGTCGCGGCAAACTTCCAGATGCGCTCGTCCGACGTGGCCGCGAACTGCGCGTCGGGCGTCGTGTTGTACGGGATCAGGTTCACGTGATAGAGCCGGCCGCGCATCAGCTCGGCGAGCGCGCCCGCAGCGTCGGCGTCGTCGTTGACGCCCGCGAGCATCACGTACTCGAAGAACACCTTTCGGTTCGTCGCGTGCACGTAGCGTTCGCACGCGGCCATCAGCTCGGCCAGCGGGAAGCGGCGGTTCACCGGCATGATTTGCGACCGCAGCTCGTCGGTGGGCGCGTGCAGCGAGATCGCAAGATTCACCTGGATGTGCTCGCGCGCGAATGCGTCGATCTTGTCGACGAGTCCAACGGTCGAGATCGTAATGTGGCGATGGCCTAGGCCCAAGCCACGCGGATCGTTGAGCAGCGCCACCGCGTCCATCACCGAGTCGTAGTTGTGAAATGGCTCTCCCATGCCCATGAACACGATGTTGGTGATCCGCTTCTCGCGAGCCGCCAGCTCGCGCGCGAAGAACCACGCCTGGTCGAAAATCTCGCCGGCGGTCAGGTTGCGGCTGAACCCCGCCTGACCCGTCGAACAGAACGCGCACGCGAACGCGCAGCCCGCCTGCGACGAGATGCACAGCGTCGTGCGATCGCCGAAATGCTCCATGAGCACGGCTTCGACTTCTTTGCCGTCGCGCAGCCGAAAGAGACCCTTGGTCGTCTGTGCGTCTCGGGATCGCTCAACGACCACCGGCTCGATCGCCGAAAACGTCACGCCGCGCTCGATCATCCGTCGCCGCAGCTCTTGCGGCAGAGTCGTCACCTCGGCGGGACCGCCGAGCAACTCCTTCGTCGCCGCGCGGTAGATCTGCCGCAAACGGTACGGCTTGAGTTCGAAGAACTGCGCGAATTCCGCGGCATCGGCAAAGCCCGCGCGCGACGTTACGTCGCGCAGCCAGACGTCAAGCGCGGTCAAAAGAGACTCCCTTGCTGAATCTCGACCGGCTCGGCCGCGGCGGGCGGCTCGTCGAGCTTAGCGCGCACGGCCTTGAGGTCGGCCCAGACGAGCCGCTTCACCGCCTCGATCTCGCCGCCCGTCTGACGCAGGATGTACGCGGGGTGAAACGTCACCATCAGCGGGATCTCGCGCGGCCCGATGTACCACTGCCCCCGCATGCGCGTGATCGCGAAGTCGCGGCCGAGGAACGACTTGGCCGCGGGCGCACCCAGCGCGAGAATGATTTGCGGCGAAACGATCTCGATCTGTTCGTCGAGGAACGGGCGGCAGTTGTCCATCTCGTATTGCTCCGGCGCGCGGTTGCGCGGGCCGTTGGCCCCCGGCATCGTCGGGCGGCACTTCACCGTGTTGCAGATGTACACATCGCCGCGCGGCAGCCCAATCGCGCCGAGCATTCGATCCAGCAGCTGCCCCGCGCGGCCGACGAACGGGCGCCCGAGCTCGTCTTCCGTCTCGCCGGGACCCTCGCCGATCACCATCAGCCGCGCACACGGATCGCCTTCGCCATAGACGTTGTTGCGTCGCTCGTATCCAATGTCGCACTTCCGGCACTCACCGGCGACGATCGAGGCCCGGTCGAGCAGCGCCGCGCGCCGGTCGCGCTCGCTCTCGTCCACCTACGCCGGCTCCGTCTTTGCGACCGACACGGCCTGCCCGAATGCCACGACCTCGCACGATCCGTCGTCGCCTTCGGAGACGAAGAACTGCAGGCCGATCACCGCGTTGGCGCCCATCGTGTCGGCACGTCGGCGCAGCGCGTCGAGCGCGTCGGCGCGCAGCTGCTCGGCATCACTCAGAAACTCGGCGCTCGACAACCCGATCAACATGCCCAGGCTGCGGAAGGTGGAGCGCAACCGGTTGCGCGGTCGCGACGCCGTGCCCGACACGTGCCCGAAGCTGCGCACGGTTCGATAGCCGTCGAGTTCGTCGAAGGTCACGACGTCGTCGCGGGCGATCACGGCCGGCGCGCGGAAAGGGCGAGCATGCCGGAGGTTTCACCGTCGGTGCTGATCATCCGCCTCGATGCGATCGGCGACGCCGTCGCCCTCACGCCGCTGCTGGCGGCGCTGCGCCGCCGCGCGATCGTCGTCGACGTCGTCTTGTCCCCGGCAAACGCCGGCACGTTTGCGCCGCCGGCAGCTCGCCACATCGTGGTCGCGGATTTCGAGCTGCGTTCGGGCCGCCGCGCGACGCTCGACGCGATCGGGCGCCTCGGCGCCGCGTTGCGCGCCAACGCGTATTCGCACGTCTTGGTCGCGACCGAAGATCCGGGCGGCTACCGGCTTGCCGGCGCGGTGGGTGCGCCCGTGCGCGCCGGCTTCGCCGATCCGTGGGGCAAACCGCTGAAGGCGCTGTGGTCGCGGCGGCTGCTCACCACGATGATATATCGCAGCGCCGGCCTCGACCGGCACGCGCCGCACGAGTGCGAGGTGCTGTTTCGCCTCGGAACGTCGCTGCTCGACGGCGAGGAACCGACGCGCAACCTCGCCGCGCTGCGGCCGCTGCTCGTCGAATCGGAGCCGCCGCCGAGCGAACGCGTCGCGATCCAGATCACCGACAAGTGGCGGCGTCTCGGCATTCCGTTCGAAGACGTCGTCGAGCTCGTCCGCCGCGTCGCCAACGCCGGCGAGCCGCAGCTGGTTTCTGCGGCGACCGAGGCGTCGTACGCGGAGCGCGTCGCAAGCGCGACGAGTTTGCCGATCGCGTACTTCGACCGCCTCGCGCCGTGGAAGGCGGCTATCGCCGCGGCGCCCGTCGTCGTCACGCCCGACTCCGGCGCGCTGCACGTCGCCGGGATGATCGGAACGCCGGTCGTCGCGGTCTTTCCGCCGTCGCGCGACTACGCGCTGCAGGTCGCGCGCTGGTCGCCGTGGGCCGCGCCGCACCGCATCGTGCGCGCCGGACCGGATTGGCCGGCACGCGCCGGCGACGCGCTGGCGCAGCTGCTCGCGCTGCGGTAGAGCTCGGTGTTACCGCTGCGCGCAATCAGCACGTAGCGGCGATCGCGAACGAGCGCGGCCAGGGCCGCGCCGTACTCCTGCAGCCGCGCAGAATCCGGGAAGTCGCGGTCGACCAGCACGTAGCACGCCGAGATCGGCTCGACCGCCGACTCCGGCAGCAGCGCCGCGTTGGGATCGCTCGGCGCGAGGTGCGTGTACGCCTCTTCCTGCGTCGCGACCGACGCGTCGGGCGGAAGCGTCGCCAAGAAACGGTCGAGCGCGGCGTCGCGCGGCTGTGCGCGCCGAAGGTTCAACCCAGGATGCAGCGGGTTGGCGACGGCGAACTCGACGGCGCACAACGCGATGCATCCGACCAGCGCGGCGCGCGCGCGCCTCGGCGCCATGTCGCGCACTGCGAGCGCGAAGGCGAACAGCACGTAGCCGATCCAGGCCCCGGCGTAATGCGTCCCGAGCGTGAACGTGGTCGGCATGCGCGAGAACAGCACTTCCGCGAGCGGCGCGATCGCAAGCACGATCGCGCGCGAGCGAAACGGCAGGAATAGCAGCGGAGCGAACACGAGCAAGAGAAATCCAAGCCGCGCCGCGATGCCGACGGGCAGCGCGTGCCAATCGGCGCTGGTCCACGCGTAAAATCGCACGGGCTGCCAGGCGAGCCGCGCGTGTTCAGCCGCGTGCGGCTGCACGTAGCCGAAGAACGCGACGAGCACGAGCGCACTGCAGACCGCGACGGCGAGCGCCACGCGGCCGCGGGGATTGCCACGAAACCGCCACGCGCCCAATGCTCCCGCGATCCCGAGAAAGATCGCCTGGTCTTCCTTCACCGCGAGCGTCGCGAGCGCGCCGACGAAGGCCCATCCCAACAGTCCGGCGTCGAACGCGTAGAGCGTCCACGCAACCGCAGCGGGCGCGAAGCCGTTCTCGTGAAAGTCGCCGAAGATCAGGCCCGCCAGCGGCGGGAAGAGCCACACCACGGTCGCGGCCAGGCGCGCCGTCGCCATGCCGGCGCGCGGGCGCACCAAACCGTAGACGGGCGGCGCCGCGAGCGCGCCGGCGATCGCCTGCAGAGCGACGAGCACGAGCGGCGAGCGCACCAGCTCGACGGCGAGTCCCGCGGGATAGAGGATGGGCGAGAAGTGATAGGCCCAGTGGCTGCCTTCGATCGGATTGCAGAAACAGCGAAACGCGCTCGCCGCCGTCTGCGCGAAGATCCCAAAATCGACGAGGTTGCGATGCGCGAAATACTTGAGCGCGCCGAGCCAGGTGAAGAGCGCCGCGTACAGCAGGCACCCGCCCCAGAGAAACCTATCGCGCACGCTGCTGCAGGTAGGGCCAAATGAACGGGTCGATGTTCCCGTCGAGCACGTCGGTCACGTTCCCGGTCTCCATCGCCGTGCGATGATCCTTCACCAGCTGATACGGCTGCAGCACGTACGACCGGATCTGCGAGCCCCACTCGTTCGCCTGCCGCTCGCCGCGCAAGTCCGTCAGCTTTTTCTCTCGCTCCTCGGCGGCGCGTACGACGAGCTTCGCGCGCAGGATGCTCAACGCGACGTCGCGGTTCTGCGCCTGCGACCGCTCTTGCTGCGACGCGACGATGATGCCGCTGGGCACGTGGATCACGCGTACCGCAGACTCCGTCTTGTTCACGTACTGGCCGCCGGCGCCGCCCGACTTGAACGTTTCGACGCGCAGGTCGTCGGGCTTGATCTCCACGTCAGGGTTCTCGCCGGCCCGCACTTCGGGGATCACGTCGACCGCGGCGAACGACGTGTGCCGGCGGTGCGCCGCGTCGAAGGGCGAGAGCCGCACCAGCCGATGCACGCCGCGCTCGCTCTCCAGCAGCCCATACGCGTTTCGGCCGCGCACGAAGAACGTGACCGACTTCAAGCCCGCTTCGTCGGCCGGCGACTCGTCCACGACCTGCGTCGCGAAGCCCTTCGATTCGGCCCAGCGCAGATACATGCGCGTCAGCATCTGCGTCCAGTCCGCCGCGTCGACGCCGCCGGCGCCGGCAAAGACGCTGACGATCGCGTTATGCGAGTCGAACTCGCCGCTGAAGCTAGCCGCCATCTCCAGCGCATCGAGCGCCGTCGCCGCCGAGTCGATGCTGCGGTCGGCCTCGGCCTCGGCGGACGCCTCGCCCTCGAAGACCCCGAGCATCTCACGCGCGTCGCGCAGCGCGGTCGCGACGGCGTCGAGCGAGCCCGTCCGCTCGCGTAGCTCCGCCAGCTCCTTCATTACCGCCTGCGCCGAGTCGGGATCCGCCCAGAACTCCTGCGCGCGCGAACGTTCGTCGAGCTCGGCTATTCGCCGCCTGTCGCTTGCGTCGTCAAAGACGCTCCTTGAGCGCGTCGAGGCGCTGTTGGAGGCGCGAGATGGCGGTCAGCTGCGTTTCACTCATGCTCGGCACTCGATTGTTCCCGCGCCGCCGCGCCCCCTTGTCGGCGCGCGCGCTCGTCGTGATTCGAAGGCCAGCTTTTCACGATGGAGGTTTGTCATGTACGTACAGCCGCTCGACGGTCCGCTGACACCCAACGCCCTCGCCGCGCCCGCCGGAGCCGCGGAGTACGAGGGCGCCCCCTTTGCAGGCGCGGCCGCCCCCGCCGCCGGCGACAATATCTCGCGCTTCGTCCCGCCCTGGTCGAACGACGGCGCCCAAGCCGTGCCGTACGGCGACGGCTCCGCCAGCCCCGGCTCGCTGCAGGGCATGTTCGCGCCGCTCATGGGGATGCTGCAGCAGCTGATGCAGATGCTGCAGTCCTTGATGGGGTACGGCTGCAACCCATCGTCCGGTAACGGTTGCCCCCCATACCAAGGCGGCGGCAACTGTCCGCCCTACGAAGGCGGCAACTGTCCACCGTACGGCGGCGAGCGCTACTTTCGCAACGCGACGGCCTCGAGCGACGGCGATCCGCACCTGTCGTTCAATGGCGATCGATGGAACAACATGGCGTCGCAGCCCGATCTGCTCAACTCCAACTCGTTCGCGGGCGGGTTTCGGATCTCGACGAACGTCACGCCGCCGAACGGCCGCGGCGCGACGTGGAACCAATCAGCGACGGTCTGGTTGAACGACGGAGCGACGCGGGTGAGCATGAACGACAACGGGCAGGCGTCGATCACCAGCTTCGGCCGCCAGCTGTCGATCTCGCGCGGGCAGACGATGCAGCTCGGCAACGGCGAATCCGTGACCTACGAACAGAACGGCTCGCTGCGCGTCAACGCGCAGAACGCGGCCGGCGGACGCATCGAGACCACGCTTAACCCGCAGGCGAAGGGCGTGAACGTCGACGTCGCGGCGCACGACGTCGACCTCGGCGGTGCGCTGGTGAACGGCTACGAGCGGCAGCCCGGCCCGGGTCCGGAGCCGCAACCGCCGGGATTCGGGCCGGTCCCCGAGCCCCCCGCGCCGGAACCCGTGCCGAGCCCGATCCTCGAGCAACCAATCCCCTATCCGTACGGACCGGTCTCGGGTAAGCCGATCGTCGATCCGTACGCGGCCTCCGACGGAGCCCCGCCGCTATAGGTCGCTTGCTCGGGCCTCTGAGAAGAGCGTGGGGCGCGCGGCCATTGGTCGCGCGCCCCACGTTCGCAGGGAGCATCGCCGGGGCCGATGAATCCCGGCACTTTCCCTGCTTAGCTAGACCCATAGCTACTCTTTTAAGAGGTTCACACTCTATGTATAGCCACTCGCGGCTCGCCGCCGCTCTCGTCTGCGCGGCGATGCTCGCTACAGTAGGCTGCGCTGCCAACTCGGGCATGTCGCCGTCTACGGGGTCGACCATTTCCCAGTCACAGGGCCACACGCCGATGTCCGGCGCTGGCTGGAAGTACGAAAATGGCGTGCTCTATCACGCGCCGCACTACATGGCCACGGCCTATGCGCCGCATCGCGATGTCAGCAAAGCCATTCTCCTCAACTACGGCAACGGACCCGTGCTCCTCGCGCCCAAGATGTACGTCATCTTCTGGGGCTACGGAACTTACGGCGATCCCCAGAAGGTTGCGAAGCTGCTCAAGTCTTACGCCCAGCACATCGGCGGCAGCGGTTACAACAACATCTACACCCAGTACTACATGAAGTCGGGTACCACCACCGAGAACATCACGAATCCTAAGGGGCAGCTCGGCGGAGTCTGGAACGACAACACGAACGCCGTCCCGACGCACCCGACCGACTCTCAGGTAGCGGCAGAGGCCCTCCTGGGCGTCGCGCACTTCGGCTACGATCCCAATGGCTCGTACGTCGTCGCGACCCCGACCGGCCACAGCTCGACCGGATTCGCCACGCAGTGGTGCGCGTATCACAGCGCGACGTCCTATCAGGCTCAGCTCGTGTCCTACACGAACCTCCCCTACATGCCGGACGGAGCCGGCAGCTGCGGCGCCAACTACATCACGGCGCCGAAGGACGAGAAGGCCGCCGACGAAGGCGTGACGATCGTGGAAGGCCACGAGTACGGCGAGTCGGTCACCGATCCCAATCCTCCGTCGGGCTGGTACAACGGCGCGTACGGCGAGATCGGCGACATCTGCGCCTGGCAGAACATTCAGAACGACAAATACGGCAAGAAGCACTACACGGCCCAGCCGATGTTCAGCAACGCTTCGCAGTCGTGCGTCCACTCGTACCCGTAACCTAAGACCAGCAAAAGGCCGCTCGTGAGAGCGGCCTTTTTTTTTGAAACTCGGTTTCCCGATGAACGCCTTCGACTATCTCAGCGTCCTCACGTCGATCGTGCTCGGTCTCGCGATCGCGACGGTGCTCTCCCGCATCGGAACGCTGATCACCGCGCGCGAGCGCGTCGACTTCTACTGGCCGCCGATTGCGTGGGCCGTCTGGATCTTCTTCGTCTCGGTGCAGCACTGGTGGGCGGAGTGGGCCGTCCGGCACGCGCTCGTGCAGAGCTTCGGAACGTTTTGGCTGCAACTGCTCGTTCCGGTGGACCTGTTCATTCTCGCCACGCTCGTGCTGCCCGAGCGCGAGGAAAACGGGAAGCTCAACTTGGGCGACTGGTACTTCCGCAATCGCGCGTGGTTCTTCGCATTCCTATTCTTCCTGCCCGCGATCAGCATCGCCGAAGAAGTCGCGCGAACGGGCCGTATGTCGTCCACGCTCAACCTCGCGTTTCTGATCGCCTTCGAGTGCGCCATCGCGGCGGCTTACGTGTGGAAATCGCGGCGCGCGCAGGAATGGATCACGGCTCAGGCCATGGTCATGACCGTCATCTACGTGGTGCTGCTCTTCTCCCGACTGCCCAGCTAGGACCCTCCGCGGAGTAAGCTAGCGCCGGAGGTGCGGCGGCGCGCCGCGCACTACTATATTGCTCCCAGACAACTTCCGGGCACGGCAAGGAGCATGCACATGAGGAGCTTTGGTTTGAACGGCCGCGCGTTCCCCGTCGCGATGGCGGCGGCGTTTGCGGCGGGCTGCGGCGGAGGGCACTCCGGGGTCGGCATTCCCCCCACGAGCGTCCAAGCGGGTTATCGCGCGAGCTCGGCGACGAGCGGCGAGCAAGTTCTCTACAGTTTCAGCGGCGGCAACGACGGCGGCAACGCCGCAACCGCGATCGCGCTCGACAAGGGCGGCAACCTCTACGGAACGACGGTCGTCGGCGGCGCGTACACGTGCGGCACCGTCTTCAAGCTGATGCCGAAGGCGAGTCCGCCGTGGAACGAAAGCGTGCTCCACTCGTTCACGTGTTACAGCGACGGGAAGAGTCCGCACGGCGGCGTCTCGTTCGATCCCGACGGAAACCTCGACGGCACGACGGTTGCGGGCGGCTCCGGCGGTTACTGCACCGGCGACGGCTGCGGCGTCACCTATCAGCTGACGCCCACGACCGAGAACGTGCTGCACGCCTTCACCGGCACCCACGATGGGTTCGGCCCGGGCAGCGCGGTGGTCTTCGATGGCAAGGGCAACGTCTACGGAACCACGCCGGACGGCGGCGCGAATTACGTCGGCGTAGTGTACGAGATCCAGCGCTCCGGCACCAAGTGGCACTATCGCGTCATCCATCCGTTCACCGGCGGCAACGACGGCAGCGTCGGCTCGCTGGGAGCGCTGCTGATCGATAAGTCGGGCAATCTCTACGGCGTCGCCGAAGAGGGCGGCGCGCACAGCGCGGGCACGGTGTTCAAGCTCTCGCACAAAGGCAAGCGTTGGAAGTTCACCACGCTCTACGCGTTCAAGGGAACGCCCGACGCAGGGTCTCCCTACGGCGGTCTCGTCGCCGACAAGTCGGGCAAGCTGTACGGCACCACGTACTACGGCGGTAAGAACGGCCTCGGGGCGGTGTACGAGCTAATTCCGGCCCGCCACGGAAAGTACAAGGAGCGCGTGCTCTACAGCTTCGCCGGCGGCAGCGACGGCAGCTCGTCGACGACGACGCTCGCGTTCGGCAGCTCGAACGATCTGTACGGCACCACCTCGGCGGGCGGTGGAACCTGCGATTGCGGCACGATCTTCAAGGTGAATGCGAAGACGGGCCAAGAGGCCGTGCTGCACGCGTTCGGAACCGGAAAAGATGGTGCGTATCCCTACTACGGGCTGACTCCCGACGGGAAGGGCAACTTCTTCGGCTCGACGGTCGCGGGCGGGAACTTCGGCCAGGGAGCGGTCTTCGAGTTCACGCCGTAGCGCGGGCCCGCGCGACGGAACGCCAGACGAAATACGTTACGGCGCCGGCGACGATCACGCCGGCGCCGTAGAGCGTGTCGCGCGGATAGATCAACGCCTCCGCAACGAAGATCGCGAGCAGCACCAGCAGAAACGCGGCCGTCGTCAGCGGATGGCCCGGCACCGTGACGCGGGGCCGCGGCAACGACGCGTCGCGGCGCCGAAAGACGAACAGCGTGCTGGCTCCCAGCGCGATGAAGAGCCACTGCGGCGCCACGACCCAATTGATGATCTGCTCGTACGTGCCGCTCACCGCGATGATCGCCGCCACGATCGCCTGCAGCAGGATCGCCACGACCGGCGCGGCCGTTCGCGGGCTCACCCACGCGACGGCCTTAAAAAACTCGCCCTCGGCGGCCATTTGATAGTAGAGGCGTGGTATCGCCAGCATGCACGTGCTCAAATAGCCGAGCGTGGAGAGCGCGATCGCGAGCGCGATGAACCGGCCGCCCGCGCCGCCGAGCGCCGCGCGCATCGCGTCGGCCGCGGGCGCAGCCGTGGCGGCCAGTCCCGCGGTGCCGAGCATGCGCAGATATCCGGCGTTCGCCAAGACGTAGATCGCGACGACCACGCCCATCCCCAGCAGCAGGCCGCGCGGAATCGTACGTTCGGGTCGCAACGTCTCCGCCGTGACCAGACCGGCGGTCTGAAAGCCCGAATACGTGAAGAGCACCGGCAACATCGCGGTGGCCATCGCGCCGAGCAGCGTCGCGGGGCCGGAGAACGGATGCGGCGCGGCGACGACGGCGTGCGGGTGCGCGGTCAAACAAACAACGATCAAAACGAGAATCGCGCCGACCTTCAGCGCGACCGTTAGGTTCTGCCAATTCCCGCCTTGCCGCACGCCGAGTAAGTTGATCCCCGCGAGCGCGGCCAGCGTAACGGCCGCGACGAGGCGCGGCTCGAGCGTGATGCCGGTCAATGGCGCGAGATACGCGGCGAAGAGCACGGCCGCGGCCGCATTCGAGCCGGTGCCGGTGACCAAGAGCACCGACCAGCCGAAGACGAACGCCACGACCGGGTGATACGCGTTGCGAAGATAGCCGTAGAGCCCGCCGCCCAGCGGCCGGCGCTCGGCGATTTCCGCGTAGATGAAACAGCCCGTCAGCGCGATGACGCCGCCGGCGAGCCAGCAGCCCACGACGATTCCCGGATAGTGCGCACGCTGCGCGACGACCGCCGGCGTTCGGAAGATTCCCGATCCCACCACGCTGCCGATCGCGATGAGCGTGAGATCGAGCGTCCCAAGGCGCCGCAGCAGCATCGCGCCGGTTTCGTGTCGCCGTCGCTCTCATTCCTTGTAAAGGCGTGCGCGTTCGACGGCCGAAGGGAAGATCATGGCCGGCGCGCAGCCCATGATTTGCACGCGGTGCAACGCGCTCCGCGCGGGCGACGATCGCTGCGCGACCTGCGGCGCGCGCCTGCAGACGCTGTCGAGCGCGAAGTTCCGCGGCTGGCTTGCGTTGGGCGCGGGCGCGTTTCTCGTCGTCTTCATGGTCTCGATCTGGATTTGGATCGATCGTCTCTTCGCGACGCGCGGCATCGCGCAGAGCGACGTTGGGGCCGCGCAGTTCCTCGGCAAGATCAACGTCGCGTTCGCGCTCGTCGTCGTTTCCGGCGTGCTCGGTATCGTCAACGGATGGATCATGGCGCATTCGGGCAGGCGGAACCTCGCCCTGATCGTGGGGCTCGTCGTCGCGTTCGCGGCCGCCGTGTTCCTAGCGGCCGGTGCGTCGAGCGGCTACCGCCCGGGCTGAAGCACGGGCTCCCGCGCTATAACGCCGCGCGCCGCCTCCCATGCCGCGTTCTCGTCGAGGGCGGCACCGGCGGTCATCGCGCGCCGCAGCGCGCCGTCACCGAGCGATTCCCGCAACGCGGCATCGAGCTGCTCGAACTCGCGGTCGTCGCTCGGATCGTAGAACGCGCGCGTTTCGAACCACGACGCACTGTAACCCAACAGCCTAGCCGCCGTTTCGGGCTCGCCCTGCGCCGAACTCAGCGTCGCCGCGTGACGCACCGCGCGCGCCACCATGAGACCGTCATCGCCGGCGCGACGCGCCACGTCGACGGCGGCCGCGAGATCGGCCGCGGCTTCTGCTCGATCGCCTGCGTGCAGACGATAGGAGGCCAGATTGTTGAGCGTCAACGCCTCGTGATAGGCCAAGCCTTCGCTTCGAAACACCGCCAAACACTCCGCACCCAAGGCGACGGCCTCGTCGACGCGACCCTCGAAGAACAGCGTCTCCGCCAAGTTGCATCCGGCGATCGCGGCGCGGCCCGGATCGTCGACGGCCAGGGCGAGATTGCGGGCCGTCGTCCACGCCGCGCGCGCTTCCCCAAGCCGCCACCGGCAGTTGAGCAAATAGCCTTGCACGCAGTGCCACGAGCGCAAGCTCTGAGCGTCGGTCACGCCCAGCTCTTCGTGCAGCTCCATCGCGCGCCGGTTCGTCTCGAGCGCCTCGGGGATTCGCCGCAGCTGCGCCAACGCGTAGCATTTGCGATTGTAGGCCCGTAACAGCGTCGGAGTCTTCGCTGCGCCGTCGCGCTCCAAGATCTCGATCGCCCGGTTCGCGGCGGCCAGCGACTCCGAACCCACGGTCAGCAGTGCCAGCGCGATCGACAGCTCCGCGCGCTCGTCGTCGTCTAGGCTGGCGGCGCGATCCAACACCGCTCGCGTTTGGCGCAGTGCCTCGCCGCGCAGGTTCTGCAGCATAAACGCTCGAGCGTCGCGCAGGATTCGGGCCGCAATGGCCAGCGCGTCGTCGTTCGCCATGCACCACGCAAGCGCCGATCGAACGTTCTCCACCTCGGCACGCAGCGCCGTCAGACGCCGGCCGTATTGATCGATCGTCAACGCGTCGGCCGCAAACGACGCGACGTACTCCGCGTGCCGCCGCGCGACGTCACGCCGCTCGCCGGCCGCGTGGAGCTTCTCCAACGCATACGCGCGAGTCGATTCGAGCAGGCTATATCGGCCTTCGCGATCGCCGACGTCGGCGACGACCAGCGACTTGTCGACCAGCGACGCGAGCACTTCGAAGACGCTCGGCACGTCGCAAACGTCCGCCACGGCGCCCAGCGTCGCGCCGCCGGCGAAGATCGCCAATCGCCGAAAGAGCGTACGCTCTTCCTCCGACAGCCGATCGTGGCTCCAGTCGAGCAGCGCGCGCATCGTCTTGTGCCGCGGCAGCGCGGTCCGGCTTCCGCCGGCGAGCACGCGAAAGCGGTCGTCGAGTTCGCTCGCCAGCTGCGCTGGGGCGAGCGTCGTGATCCGCGCCGCCGCGAGCTCGATCGCCAGCGGAATTCCGTCGAGGCGTCGGCAAATCTCCTCGACGGCCGGCGCGTTGGCTTCGTTCAATGCGAACGACGCGTCCCACGACGCCGCGCATCCCGCGAACAGCGCCACGGCGGCCGATTCGTCGAGCGGCGGAACCCGATAGACGCGCTCGCCGGAGACTCGCAGCAGCTCGCGGCTCGTCGCAAGGATCGTAACGCCCTTACACTCGCGCAGAATCGCCTCGGCCACGCGCGCCGCTTCGTCGACGACGTGCTCGCAGTTGTCGAGCACTAGCAACAGTTCGCTATCGTTCAGGCGACGCCGCAGCGTGTCGAGCACGGGACGGTCTGACTGCTGCGCGATGCCCAACGCGAAGGCGATCGTGCCGGCGACGAGCGACGGATCCTCGAGCGCCGCCAGCTCGGCCAACCAGACGCCGTCGCGAAAGCGAGGCACGAGCCTCGTCGCGGCCTCGAGCGCCGTTCGCGTCTTGCCGATGCCGCCCGTCCCGGCAAGCGTAACGAACCGAATCTCGGCGACGATGCGCACGACGTCGTCGACCACGGCCTGCCGGCCGATCAGCTCCGTCATCGAAACGGGGAGGTTATGCTGCCGTCGGGCGTCGGGCCCGCGCGCTCGCCCGCGCTCCGCCGCGCGCGCGAGTTCGTCGTACCGTTCCCCGCTCAGCTCCAGCGCTTGCGCGAGCAGGGCGAAGGTGACGCGATGCGGGGCGCGCCGGGTGCCGCGCTCGTAGGCGCCCACGGCCTGGAGACTGATGCGCGCACGGTCCGCGAGGCCTTCTTGCGACAATCCGGCATCGAGACGCAGCTTTTTCAGGAGCGCTCCAAAGGTGGGGGAACGGCCGTCGGACACGAGGTTGGAGCGTTTCGTCGGGCCGCGCTGGGCTGCCTCGTCGCGTCTACACGGACAACTGCAAATGT
The DNA here is from genome assembly GCA_963711625.1 of Vulcanimicrobiota bacterium. GTDB lineage: Bacteria > Vulcanimicrobiota > Vulcanimicrobiia > Vulcanimicrobiales > Vulcanimicrobiaceae > Cybelea. The sequence goes on along the minus strand of OY970207.1, from coordinate 1,516,358 downwards.
GTAGGTCAGTCGTACGGCGGAAACGTTGTGGAGCGCTCCTCCGCGCGGTATCGTTATCCTCATGAAGAGAATCTCGGCGCTATTCGTCCTCGGTTGCATCGTCATTCTCGCTGGCTGCGGCGGCGGCAGCTCGTCGCCGGGTGCGGTGTTGCCGGACGGCTCGCAAACTGGCGCCGCGGCGCGCGCAAAGGCACAGCCCGACGCGGCGTTTCGACTCGGCATCTACGTCAGCACCGAATCCGGGGTCGCCGGCTATCGCATGCGGGGCAACGGGCAGACGTGCACCGTCAAGGGAGCGGCGCCGTACAGCGGCGTCGCTGTCGACGGCGCCGAAAACCTCATTGTGCTCGGCGGCGGCGGCAGCAACGCGATCGACGTGTACGGCGGCCCTCGGATGTGCGGGCGCCTTCTCGGATCGGTCGCCGACCCCTACGGGCAGCCGTCGGACGCCGCGAGCATGAACTCGGCAATCTCCACGATCGCCGTCGGGAACATCTTCGACGTCAGCGGTCCCGGCAGCATCTCGCTGTGTACGCTCGCACGGGGATGCACGAAGAATCTCACCAACGGCAATATCTTCGAACTCGCGGGCGTCGCCATGTCAAACGCCGGCGACTGCTGGGCGTCGGCTACGAACGCTACGGGCGTCGCAACGCTGACGTATTTCAAGAAGTGCTCCGGCGCGGGGCAAACGGCGACGGGCTTCATGAACGCGTATTACGGCGGCCTCGACATCGATCGTGACGGCAACCTGGTCTCGGTCAGCGCGTTCGACGCGAAGCTGTACGTCTATAAGGGATGCCGGCCCGGCTGCACGCTAATTGGCGGCCCGTTCGCGCTGCTCGACAATAGCATTTTCGGGCATTTGGACTCGCACTCGACGCACTTTGCCGCTGCCGACTACGCCCGGAGTCAGGTCGACGTCTATCGCTACAGCCCCACGAGCGTCACCTACGACTATAGTTTCGGCGGCAGCTCCAGATCCAGTCACGCCGTGGTGGGCGTCGCCTATCACCCGCGCTCCAAGCAGTAGGGAAATGTTCCGCGCCGGAGGCGCCGAATCTATCGTGATGGATACACGCGCCATTACGGCCGTTGCGGGCATCGTTGGGGCTACGATGCTCGCGGCCTGCTCGCACGCCGCGGCCCCATCCGTCTTGCCGCCGGCCGCCGGAGCACCCCTCGGCGCGCGTCCGGCCGCAAGCGGGTTCAAGCTCCTCTATAGCTTCGGTTTTCCCCCCGACGCCGAGTCGCCCGCCGGTGGAATGGTCGCATCGGGAACGACGCTGTACGGCACGACGCAGGCGGGTGGTCAAGGCAGCGCCGGTGCGATTTTTACGACCACCACGGCCGGCAAGGAGCACGTGCTGTACAGCTTTGGAGCCCACGGCATCGACGGCGTCTTTCCGATGGCCGGGCTCGTGCTCTTGAACGGTGCGTTCTACGGCACCACATTCTCCGGCGGCGATCACGGCTTCGGCGCGATCTTCAAAGTCGCCAAGTCGGGCAACGAGAGCCTGATCTACAGCTTCAAGGGCGGAAACGACGGCGCCGATCCGATGGCGCCGCTCTTCGCGTTCAAAGGCACGCTCTACGGCACGACGACCGTCGGCGGCGGCAGCTCCAACTGTTCGCAGGGCTGCGGCACGGTGTTCTCGGTGACGACCGTCGGCAAAGAGCACGTGCTGCACGCGTTTAGTGGAAAGGATGGCATCGGACCGATCGCGGGTCTCGTCGCCGTCGGCTCCACGCTCTACGGCACGACGGCAAACGGCGGAAAGAACGGCAACGGTGCGATCTTCAAGATCAGCACGTCCGGCAAGGAACAGGTCATCTATTCGTTCCAAGGCAGCGACGACGGCGGCGCTCCCTATGCGGGGCTCGTGGTGGTGGGCGGCAAGCTGTACGGCACCACCAACGCCGCGGGCAAAAGCTTCAACGGCGTGGTGTTCTCGGTGACGACGGGCGGCAGCGAGCACGCGATCTACGGTTTTAAGGGCGGCAGCGACGGTGCGAACCCCGAAGCGCCGCTAATTGCGGTCAAGGGGAAACTCTACGGAACGACGGCGGGCGGCGGCGCAGGCGGCGCGGGCACCGTCTTTTCGGCAACGACGTCGGGGAGCGAGCACGTTCTGCACTCGTTCCAGTCGAACGATGGATCGGATCCGCGCGCTGGGCTGACGGCGCTCAACGGAACGCTCTATGGCACCGCGTCGTCGGGTGGCGCGTCCAGCGCGGGCACCATCTTCAAAGTCTCGCCGTAGTTGACGTGGCGCTGCCGGCCGACGCGTCTCGGGCCGCCGCTCGCATCGCGCGGGTCGAGGAGCACATCCGCTGCGAGAACGCGCACGATCTCGCCGGAATTATGGCGACGGTCGGTCCGACGGCCGAGTACGAAGACGTGCCCTGGCTCGAGCGATCGGCGGGCCTCGCCGGCGTGCAAACCTATTACACCGGCCTATTGACGAGCGTCCCGGACCTGCAGATCGAGGTCGCACGGCGCCACGTGGCCGGCGACACGATCGTCGTCGAAGTGACCATCCGCGGCACGCACCTCGGTCCGTGGCGTGGATTGCCTGCCACCGGACGGCGCGTCGAGTTCCCGCTGTGCGGCATCTTTGAGTTCGACGACGACGATCGCATCGCCGGCGAGCGCATCTACTACGATCGCGCGACCGTTCTGCGGCAGCTCGGCGTCTTCCACGAGCCGCAGACGCCGCTCGGGAAGCTGTCGATCGTCGCCACCCATCCCGTTACGATGGCACGCGCGGCGCTGCGGAGCTTGGGCCGCCGCTGACCGTTACGTGCGCGGCAGGCGCATGATGCCGAACATGCTGAAGACGAGCAGCAGCATGGCGATCCCGACGATCACGAGCCGCGGACCGACGAATCCGAACCGCTGGCTCAGCGCGGTGAGAAACAGCACCGTGGCGAGGAACACGGTTATCCGCACGTAGTCGTCGCTCCGCTCTCGCGCCTCGACGCCAACCTTGAACTGCGCGGCCGCCGACGCCTCGAACCCGTCCGCGGCGGCCGCGTTCGCGCTCTTATACTGCGGCATGAAGATCGGCCCCGCCGGGGCCTTTTTGTTGTGAAGCGGGTCCATTGCCATCCACGCAGCGAACGCCTTCGCGTATTCGGGACGGAAACGGCGTTCGTAATACGCCGCGAGCTCCTTGCTGCCGGCGAGCCTGGCGGCGACCCAGCCGTTGAACGTCACGATGTCGTAGAGCCGATCTTGCCCCGCCAGCGTAGACTTCGCTTGCGACAGCACGCCGTAGCGCTCGTAGAGAGCGTACGCCTTGGTCGAGAGCCCTTCCCATCGCGACGCCTGATAACCGCTCCACGCGGTGGAAACCGCGACGATTGCCAAAACGAAGGCCTCGACGAAGCTGAGCCACTTGTGGTGCGTCGTATCCGTCGGCGGGCCGTGCTCGGTCAAATCGTGCGCAAAGCCGACGTTCGAACTGGAGTCCGGCACGCCACGAGCTTTGCCGCCCGCGCGCGGCGGCCCTCCGCTCGGCGCGGGAGCCCAGGTGAAGCGCCCTCGAATACAGCTCGCATGAATATTCTGCGCGCATTGCCCGGATGGCTGCGGTGGTGTCTCGCCGCACCGCTTGCGGTGGTCCCGGTCGTCGTGGGCTATCTGGTCTACACGTTCGTCGCCGGCGTCGCGCCCGGCGTGCCGGCGCAGGCGATTGGCGTGGCTGCGGCAGCGCTCGGGTGTGGCGCGTGCGTCTATCTCGGCCGGGCGGTCGCGCCCAGCTTTCGTCGATACGTCGCCCTTGCGCTCGCGGCCTCGATCGCGATCGGAGCGCTCTACCTCATGGCGACGCCGAGCCGTTTGCTCGGCACGCCCGCGGGCTTCGTGATGCTCGTCGGCCTCGCCGCGATCGCCGGCGCGATCTGCGGCGCCGTGGCGAAGCTCGGCGCGACGCGTGAAGCCGCGACGCGCGAGATCTTCGGCTGGATGCCCGCGATCTTGCGCTGGTGCGCGTTCGTTCCCATCGCGCTCGTTGCGTCGTTCTTGGCGTCCTACGAGCTGGGCTTTCCCCTCTCGCTCGCGCGATTCGATGCCGCGCTGATCCCGATCGCAAACACCCCGGCGACCGCTGCCGTCTTCGTCGGCGTATCGGCCGCCATGGCGCCGCGCGGAAAGAAAATCGTCGGCATCGCGCTGGCCGTGCTCGCAGCCCTCGTCGTGTTGGTGCTATTCTGGACCGGCCTGAACGCGGCGGTCGCGAAGGCGGCGCTTCCGCTCAACATCGGCCAGCGTCCCGACGAACTGGCCTTCTCGATCACCGTCTGGTCGCAGATTCTGACGGCGGCCGGCGCGATCGCCGGACTCGCGATCGGCGCGATCGCCGCGGCCCGGGCCGACCGGGCCTAGGGCGAGCGGAGCGCGCTCAGCTTCTCCCGCACCGCGTTCGTTTTCGCGTAGTCGGCCTCGCGGCTTCGCTCCCAAATCGCCAGCGCTCGGGTGTAGAACGGTTGGCACTCGGCATATCGCCTCTGCGCGGCGTAGAGGTCGCCGATGTCGTTCAGGACGAGCGCGAGGTCGGCGTGCTCGGCGCCCAGCGCCTTCTCCCGGATCGCGAGCGCCCGCAGCTGCAGCGGTTCGGCTTTGTCGTATCGTCCCTCTTCGTAGTATACTTTCGCGAGGTTGTTGAGGCTCTGCGCTACGTCCGGGTGATCCGCACCGAGCGCGGTCTCTCGGATGGCCAGCGCGCGAACGTGCAGCGGCTCCGCTTCGCGCACGCGGCCCTGCCGAAAGTATACGACCGCGAGGTTCTGTAAGTTCAACGCGACGATCGGGTGATCGGGGCCTAAAGCTGTCTCGGCGATCGCGAGCGCACGCGCGTTCATCGCCTCGGCGCGATCGTACCGCCCCTGCCAGTAGTAGAGGTTGCCCAGGTTGTTCAGCGTGGTAGCGACGTGAAAATGATCGGCGCCGAGCGTCTTTTCGGAGATCTCCAGCGCCGCGACGTAAAGCGGCTCGGCTTCGTCGTACCGGCCCTGCTGCTCGTACGCGAGCGCGAGGTTGTTCAGCGCCGTTGCGACGTCCGCGTGTTCCCGGCCCAGCCCCTTCTCACGGATTGCTATCACGCGCAGATGCAAGGCCACTTCCTCTTCGAAGCGCCCCTGGCGATCGTATAGGATGCCGAGCCCCTCCAGGCAGTCGGCGACGCCCAAGTCTTCCGGCCCGAGCGTGGCCTCCAAAATCTCGAGGCCCCGTTTGTGCAGCGGCTCGGCCGCGGCATATTCGCCGCGGTCCTGCAGGTACGTGCCGCACGAGTCGGCCAGGCGACCCGCCGCCAGAAACGCGTTGCCGGGCAACGCGTCGAGCGCTGCGCGAGCGTGCGGCAAAACGCGTTCGCATTGCGGCCATGCCTGAAACACCACCTCGGGAAACGCCGCGTTTGCGGCGGACACCGCACACTCGCGCCAGTGCGCGGCCGCGGTTCCCATTAGATCGCGGCCGGCGAGCTGGACGAGGCGATGGATCGCGTACGCCCGCGAACCGGACGAGAACGTGAGCAGCGAGAGCCGGTCGAGTGCGCCCAGCGCCTCGTCGACGGCGAGATCGTCGGAGATCGCGGCGCACAGGTCGAGCGCGAGGCCGTCTTCCGGAAGTTCGGGACGAAGCTGGTCGCCGTAGTGCTCGATCGCCTGCCGAAAGAGCTCGTCGGGGATCGCATCGGGCGCGAACGAGGCCGCATAGCACAGCAGCGCCGCCGCGCCGGGCGCCTCCTTCTCGGCGTGCGCGATCGCCGTGCTGAACGTTGCATAGACCGAGTGCGGATACTCGGCGTTGCGCGGTGCGTTCTTGAGATGCTCGCCCACGCGCCGGAGATAGCGATCGGGCGTCGCCATTCGCATCCCGCGCAGCGCCGCGGCCGCGTGCGCCAAAGCGAGCGGCAGCGCGCCGAGCGTTTCGGCGAGGGCACGTGCGTCGTCGTCGCCGAGATCGTCGCGCCCGCTCTCGCGGCGCAGGTACTCGATGGCGACGTCCAGATCCCAGGTCTGCAGCGCGATCGGCGCGACGTCGGCGCTCCACGCCGCGTTGCGCGACGTCACGAGCGCGCGCGCGCCGGACCGCGGCAACCAGGTGCGCACGAGACGCTCGTCTTCGAGATTGTCGAAGATCAGCAATACCGGCTTCTCGAAGCCCGCGAGCACCGAGCTCGTCACTTGCTGCGCCGCGGCGCGCCGATTCGCGTGCTGCTCGAGGCCCCGCACCAACCGCGCGCCGAGGCGAACGAGATCCTCGACGATCGCTCCTTCGGTTTGGGCGTTGAGCCACCACACCACGGCGTAGTCGTCGCGGTTGCGCCACGCATATTCGCGCACGACCGACGACTTGCCGACGCCGCCCAGTCCGTAGACCGCCGCGATCGCCTTGCCGTTGTGTAGCGCCTTCGAGATCTCTGCGAGCTCGGTTTCGCGGCCGCTAAAGCTCGGCACCGGGCGAATCGCCTCGGCGTCGACGATGGCCCGCGGCGCGCGCCAATATGCGCCGGCCGGCGCGCTGCTGCGGCGCTCCTCGCGCACGGCCATGAGAACGATGTCTTCGACCAGCGCTCGATTGTCGCGGACGGGAACCAGATCCCAGTACGCGAGACCCGCGAGCAGCCCGGGCGGCTCGCATTCGGCTACGCGCAGCAGTATCAGACGCGACTTCGCGTTGAGCGGATCGTCGGCGATCGCGTTTTGCCACTCGGCGCGGCAGTGCTCGCTGTTCAGGTAATCGGGCGAGAGCAGCGCGACGACGCGAGCGCCGCCGGCGAGCGACGCGTGCATGCGCTCCATGAAGTTGCGGTTCGTGAAATCCCACTGCTGCAAGACGACGGAGTGACCGGCGGCCTCGAGGATCGCGCCGATAACAGCGGCAAAGTCCGCGTCTGCGCCCGCCCGGCTGATGAAGATTGCTTGCGAGTGCGCGATGGAGCGAACCCTACGCGCCGTTGAGTTTCATCAGCTCGCGCATGAACGGCTGGTCGCTCTGCGGCATGGTGATCGAAAATATGTGCAAGTCCGGGACGGCAGGCTGCGACGAGTTCTGACCGGCGGTGCCGTGCCAGTCTTCCGTCGCGATGCCGCAGCTCGGATAGGCGCCGCCGGAGCCCGCGCCGGTGCCGCGCACCCTCGGGGGATCGCAAAACTTCACGACGCTGTCCGAGACGATCGTCACCTTCTCCCCCTTGGGAGGCTCATATCTCATCGCCGCCGCTTGCATCTTCATGTAATTGCTCTGATTCGCGCCCTGGAGCTCGGAGAACGCGATTCCCCGAAGGTTGGCAAAAAGCGGCGTGCCCTTCTGAAGCACGAGCGAGAAGTGTCCGCCGTAGCTGTACCAGACCATCGATGTGATGCCAACCTTGCCGCCCGTGTCGTTAGGAAACGAATCGGTGGCGGGCGGTGCAACGTTGATGACCATCGCTCCGGCGCCGCGATGAGCGAAGCAGTGCCAGCTGCGCGGCGCGAACACGCCCGCCGATCCGATCGAGAAATACGCGATCTTCGACTGCCACTGCGCCCCGGCCGGAGCCTTGACCGTTGCGGGCGCCGCAACCTTGGCGGTTCCGGTCACGGTTTGGTACGAGCACTTGACGACCGGGACGTTCGCCGAGCCGGACGAAGCCTGAGCGAGTAAGATCGCCGTTACAGCGGTCAATATCAACGTTGTCCACCTCTTAGCGTAGTTTTTACGATGCGCTCCGACGGACGGAGCGCCTAACGAGCCGCGCCTTCGCGGCAGCTCGAAGGCACCCCTCCGCTATCGCAATCGTCGAGGCGCCGAACCGAAATTCGGCGAAGCAGGCGGCCATGTCCGGGCCGCCGACCTTTGCCTTCACCGACATCGAGGGGAGCACGGCGCGTTGGGAGCGCGATCGCGTGGCAATGCAGGAGGCGGTGCGCCGCCACGACGCGATCGTGCGTGCGGCCATCGAACAAAATGGCGGCCTGGTCTTCAAAACGATCGGCGACGCGTTCTGCAGTGCCTTCGCGCATCCCGAACACGCCGTCGCCGCCATGCTCGCGGCGCAGCGCGCGTTATCGGCCGCGGATTTCTCGTCGGTCGACGGGCTGCGCGTCCGCGCGGCGATCCACACGGGCTCGGCCGACGAGCGCGACGGCGACTACTTCGGTCCGGCCGTCAATAAGGTCGCGCGGCTGCTCGCGATCGGCCACGGCGGCCAAGTGCTGTTGACCGGCGAGACGGCCGCGCTGAGCGCCGGCGCGTTGCCGGACGGCGCATCGCTGCGCGAGTTGGGCGCGTACCATCTCAAGGATTTCACCGAACCGCAACTGGTCCACCAGTTGGTCGCGCCGGCATTGACCGCCGAGTTTCCTCCGCTGCGCTCGCTGGGGACGCTGCCCAGCGACCTCTCCATCGTTGACGCCGCGGGCTTCCATCCCGTCCCGAGTTTCGGCGGGCGCGACGACGAGCTGGCTGCGCTGAGCGCGGCGTTGCAGCGCGATGCCGCCATCGCCGTGTTGCACGGTCTGGGAGGCGTCGGCAAGTCATCGATCGCCCGCGAGTACGGCTGGCGCAACCGTGACGCGTATTCGGTCGTCTGGTGGCTCAACGCCCAGACCGAAGACGGAATCGTCGACGGATTGTTGCGACTGGGTGCGATGTTCGCGCAGGGCCTCGATCAGCTCGCCGACCGCCGCGCCGCGGCCCAGCGTGTCGTCAACTCGGTGCTGGCCGGCTTCGACAAGCCGGTGCTGCTCGTCTTCGACAACCTCGAGGACGAAGCGCTGATGCGGGCCTGGCTTCCGCGCACCGCACGGGCGGTGGCCACGTCGCGCGACGCGGCGTGGAGCGCCGACATCACGCCCATCGCGTTGCAGACCTGGTCGCTCGACACCGCGACGGACTACCTGCTTGGCGCGAGCGGACGCGCCGACCTGACCCAGCCCGACGCGCGGGCCATTGCGGATACCCTCGGTGCCCTTCCGCTCGCGCTGGCGCATGCCGCCGCAGCGCTACGCAGCATGCGCACGATCAGCCCGCAGCGATACTTGGAACGCATCAACGAGCACATGCAGAACGCCCCGCGCGGCGCCGAATATCCGCGTTCGGTTGCGGCGACGTTTAGCGCGTCGATCGTGCAGGCCGAGCAGCAGGCCCCCGGTGCGGCGGCGGTGCTCTGCTTCGCCGCCTCGTTTGCGCCCGACGCGATCCCCGACGAGCTCTTCCGGCAGCCTGCCGATCTCTGCCCCGAGGGACTGCTACCCGTAATCGCCGGCGCAGGCGCGATCGATTTGCGCGCGGCGTTGGGCGACGAAATGCGCCTGGACCTCGCGTTGGCAACCCTCGACCGGCTCGCTCTGCTGGCCTTCGCTCCCGACTCGCGTACTTACGAGATGCACCGCCTGGTCCAGCTCGCCGGGCGCAGCGCGGTGCACGATCGCGCGGCGTGGGCCGAGTTTGCCGTCGCCGCCGTCCGAAGCGTCTTCCCGAGCGTCGAGTTCGCGACGTGGCCGCTGTGCGAGCGGCTGTTGCCGCACGCGCGTGCCGCGCTGGACGCGATGCCACGCGATGCCAACCGCTTGGCGGCGGTGCCGCTCGCTCACCGGTGCGCGAACTATCTCACGGCACGCGGCGAGTACGCTGAAGCGGAACGCCTTTGTGCCGACGCCCTTGCAATTCGCGAGGCCGCGCTCGAACCCGATCACCCCGACCTCATAAAGAGCCTGAACAACCTCGCCGTCTTGTATATGGAGCTGGGCCGGTTCGCCGAGGCCGAACCGCTTCACATGCGCGCCCTTGCGGTTCGCGAGAAGTTGGCCGGGGCGGACGATGCCGACGTCGCGACGACGCTCTACAACCTCGCGATCACGTTCATGGAGCTGGGCCGAAACGCCGAGGCGGAGTCGCACTTCCGGCGCTCGCTGGCGATCCGCGAGAAGACGTTGGGCCCGAATCATCCCACCGTCAATCTGTGTCTGACCGGTCTCGGAATTTTGTCTCGGCGCGATGGGCGCTTTGCCGAGGCGGAATCGTTGCTCGCGCGCGTGCTGGCGGCGCGAAAGCAGGCCCTCGGGCCCGAACATCCCGACGTCGCGTCGAGCATGATGCACCTTGCCGATGTATATGTGGATTGGGAACGCAGCGCGGAGGCGGAGCCGCTCTACCTTGGAGCGCTCGCGATCTGGGAGAAGGCGCTCGGGTTATTCGGGCCCGATCACCCCGACGTCGCCGAGTGTCTCAGTGGTCTCGCCAAGGCGTACGGCGCGCAAGGTCGCAACGCGGAGGCCGAGTCGTCGCTCGCCCGCGCGCTGGACATTCGCGAGAAAACCCTCGGCCCCGATCACACATTGACGAAGCGATCGCGCGCCGCGCTCGACGCCGCTCTTAAAGGGCGGTAGCGCCGAGGTCTATTGTTTGGTGCAGGACCCGTGGCCGGACATGGCCTTGCCCTTCTGCGTCCACCTGTCGGTCCACGCGATTGACGACGCACCAAAAGTGTAGGCCGTCTTGTTGTGTGTGGGATCCGGCGGATAGGCGCCGGTGAACGTCATCTTCGTTGCGGTCGGAGATGCCTTCGCGAGACCCATTCCCCAGCCACCGCCGGGCAGCGTGTTTCCGCCCATGCCGACGTATTGGCCCTTCTTGTTGTCGTAGCCGAGCAGACCGACGCCGTCGTGCGCCGGATCCGTGCCGTAGGCGCCGTCCTTCTCGGTGTCTTGCAGCCACGATGCGTTCGCGCTCGTAAAGGTGGTGGTCGACGTTTGCGTACCCTTCGGACCGTGATACGTGCAGTTCCACGTTCCGGGCAGCATCGTCAGAAGCACGGGCGTCTGCGCCGCAGCGCGCGCGAACGTCGTCGTGCCGGCGAGGGTCGCCGAAACGACCAACGCGATCGACAGAAGAAACCGTTGAGAGTTCATGATTTTCGCTCCTTTCACTAAGTCTTAGACGCACGGCCCCACGCGCCATCGTTCCCTTAGACACGAGGTGTCGGGCGCCTGGCAGCCTAACCGTACGGCAGAGGAGGTCACTACATGCGCAATTCTAGTCTGTGGGCCGCAATCGCGTCGCTACTCTTCGTTCTCTCGTCGGCCGGGATGGCAAATGCATCGGGTTGGGACCTGGCGGCGGCGAGCGGCGTTGAGGCCGGGGCCGGCCACTCGGCGTTTATCGTCCAAGCCATGGTGACGCTACCGACGCGCTGCTACACGGCGCGGATTCGGTCGACGCCGATCACCCTGCACACACCACGATCGTTCTATATCGAGCAGCAGGCGCCGTCGTCAACGTGCAAGACCACCACTGCCTACACGTGCACGGTGGTCAGCCCGGCGTTTCCGCTGCCGATACCTCATCAGATCGACGTCGTTTCGAAAGGCCCGAAGAAGTGGAAGGTAGCGGTCCACACGTCGGAGCCGCACGCCATGCCCCCGCTGTGCGCTAAGACCTAGTTAGCGCCGCGAAGCGCCGCCGGCGGCAGGGCGACGTACATGCTGTTCGGCGCCTGCGGAAGACTGCAGGCGCCGGCCGTTCTGCCGAGCACCTTGCGGTCCTGAACTAACACCAGGTCGATCGAGCAGCCGCGAAAGCGCGCGGGAGTGTTCCGCAGGTCGACGCTCGCCATCGTCCCGTGCGCAAACTGAACCTCGGTGTCGGCGGCTAATGGGGAGCCGAACACCAGCAGGCTCGGCGGGTGAGCACCGATCCGGAACCACACGAGATCGCCGTAGTCGGTGATCTTCGTCTGCGCGCGCCACAGATAACCGAAGCGCCGGTAGTCGCCCGACAAGTCGCAGACGATACCCGGCTCCAACGTCACGCGTCCGGTGCACGGAACGCCGCGAACCGTGCTCGGTGCGGCGAGCAGACATTCGGTCAGCTTTCCCGCCTCGAAGCGCGCGCTCGCGCCCGACGAACATGCTGCGTCGCCGATGCGAACGTCGCGCGCCAGCTTCACCTCGCCGTCGAGCGCGCCGCCCGAAATCCCGGCGTGACCGACCACCGGGATCCGGCCGATGGCCGTCGCTGCCGGCAGGTCGACGGCCGCGACGTCGCCGGTGTCGGAGCGCGTTACGACCGTTCCCGCAGGCAGCCGCATCCCTTCGAGCGTGGTTGCGCGCGATATCGTGGATTGCCGTGAGCGCAGATCCGACTCGTACGCCGCCTGATTTTTGACCTGCGTAGCGATTATCAGCAGATTCGTGACGCTCGAAACACCCCAAAGAAGCGTCGCGACGCCGGCGACGATGCGGGCCGGCCAGGAAGCACGGCGACGCCACCACCAGACGATCGCAAGCGCCGCGATTATGGTGAGCCACCAGAAGGCGGACGCGAGAGACCAGAGGGCGACCTGCCACCAGGTCAAGGTAAAGCTGATGTCGCTCACGGCCCGAGTCTTCCACGCGTGCGACCGCTAAGCCGCCGTGCACCCCGGATCGCGGCGGACAGGAGGAACATGCCGGTAGTCTTTGCTATGGCTTGCGGATGAGCAGCATCGCCGGTCTGGTCATGTTCTTGGCCGCCGTATCGGCGCCGGCGCTGGCGCAGGCGACCGAACCATCGCCGTCGCCCAGCGCGGCAGCGCAGACCTCGAACGACGGTTCGAGCTCCGATACCGGCGGCTTCGACGCAAGCAAACTGACGCCGGCGCAGCAAGAGGCGCTGCGACTGGCGATCATCAAGACGTCGCAAAACCCCGTCGGGAACATTACGGTCGTTCCGTTCCAGAATAACTTCAACTACGGATACGGGCCGTACACGCGCCTGCAATACAACCTCAACGTGCAGCCGGTCGTGCCGATCATGTTGAGCCCGAAGATGACGCTCATCGCCCGGACGATCATCCCCGTCATCAATCAGCCGTCGCCCGAATCGCCGGTGGTCTGCGCGTCGCCCGGCGGATGTCCCGCGACGTTCGGCCTGAGCGACGTTCAAGAGCAGCTCTTCTTCGCTCCAAAGACGAAGCCGGGGCAGTTGATTTGGGGGGTGGGACCGATCTTTCAGTTCCCCACCGCGACGCCCAACACGCTGGGCTCGGGGAAGTGGTCGGCTGGGCCCGACGCCGTGGCGCTGGTCATGCCCGGGAGCTGGGTCCTGGGTGCGCTCGTGACGCAGCTCTGGTCGGTCGCGGGCATACCGAGCCGTCCGAACGTGAACTCGTTCCTCGTTCAGCCGTTCGTCAACTACAACCTGAAGGGCGGTTGGGCGATCAGCTCGGCGCCGGTCATGACGTCTAACGCCAACCTGCCGGGAACCAAGTGGACCGTGCCGCTGGGCGGCGGCATCGCCCGCACGTTCAAGGACGGCGACCAGCTGATGTCGTTGACGGCGCTGTACTACACCAACGTCGTGCGTCCGCTGGCCGCGCCGCAGACGACGCTCCGCGTCGTCGTGGGCGCTGCTCTGGCCGGTGAAGCGCGGCATCGACATCCAACAACTGCTTCAGGAGTCGAAATAAGCCTCGGTTGACGAGCGCTCTCCGCCATCCGCCGTTCCTGATCTATCTCGGGGCGCGGTTCTTCTCGGAGTTTTCCTACCAGGTGGCGTCGGTTGTGATCGGCTGGCATATCTATGCCCTCACGCACAGCGCGTTCGCCTTGGGCATGGCCGGGTTGGCGCAGTTCGTCCCCACCGTTCTGCTCGTCTTCATCGCGGGTTCGGCGGCCGATCGATTCAGCCGTCGCCGCGTGATGCAGGCGTGCCAGATCGCTCAAGGCGGCGTCGCGGCGTTCTTGACCTGGGGAAGCCTCGCACACCACTTGACCGTGCCGGCGATATTCGGCGCGATCGCGGTGCTCGGCGTCGCGGACGCGTTCGAAAGCCCCGCGACCACGGCACTGCTTTCGGCCGTGACCGAACGCAGCAGCTTGCAGCGCGCCGCCGCGCTTGCGTCGGGCGGATTGCAGCTTGCGACGATCGCCGGCCCGGCGCTGGGCGGCCTGCTGTATGCCGTCTCGCCCGCCGTTCCCTACGGGCTCATGTTCGCGTTTTGGGCGATCGCCGCCGTCCTGAGCGGCTCGATCGCGGCGACGAAGCGTGTCGTTACGCCTTCGCGCGAATCGCGTACGCTGCGAGAACTCTGGGCGGGCGTGGCGTTTCTTCGTGGCGAGCCCGCGATTTTCGGAGCGATCTCGCTCGACCTGTTCGCGGTGCTCTTCGGCGGCGCCACCGCGCTGCTGCCCATCTACGCGCACGATATCCTGCGCGTCGGTCCGCTCGGCCTGGGCGTGCTTCGCGCGGCACCGGCCGTTGGGGCGCTCGCAATGACCGTGGTGCTGGCGCGGCGCTCGATCTCGCGCCGCGCGGGGCCGCGCATGTTCGGCGCCGTGATAATCTTCGGCCTTGCGACGATTGTCTTCGGGCTCTCCCGCTGGTTCTGGCTCTCGTTGATCGCGCTGGCCGTGCTGGGAGCGGCGGATACGATCAGCGTCGTGATTCGCTCGGCGCTGGTCCAGCTGCAAACGCCCGACGCCATGCGCGGCCGCGTCGGGGCGGTAAACTTCCTCTTCATCAACGCGTCGAATCAGCTCGGCGCGTTCGAAAGCGGAACGGTGGCTGCGCTTATCGGCGCGGTCCCGTCGGTGCTGCTCGGCGGCGTCGCGAGCGTTGCGATCGCGCTTCTGTGGATGGGGCTCTTTCCGTCGCTGCGCTCGATGGAGCAGGTCGAGTGAGCCGCTCCGGCGACGACAGCGGCGTGGTACTACGCGTTCTCTCGGCCGATGAGTGGCAGCTTTTTCGCGACCTTCGCTTAGCGGCGCTCGAAGAAGCGCCGTACGCCTTTGTGACGATGCTCGCCGAGTGGCAGGGCGAGCGGGATACGGAGCGACGCTGGAGGCAGCGCCTCACGGACGTTCCGTTCAACGTCATCGCGTGTCTCGATGGAACTCCGTGCGGAATGGCCAGCGGAACCGAGCCGAACGCCGATGGCGAAATCGAGCTCATCTCTATGTGGGTCGCGCCGCGCGCCCGTGGCAAGGGCGCCGGCGAAGCCTTGATCGACGCCGTGATTCGTTGGGCTCGCACCCAGCGGGTCGAACGAGTGTCGCTCGACGTGTGGGAAGATAACGAACGCGCGATCGCTTTGTACGAACGCTGCGGATTCGTCGATCGAGGCCGCAACGAGCAGCCCGGACCCCCGGAACGCAGAATGGTCCGAATCCTCTAGGTACGAACGTTAGAAACGCTATGCCTAAGCAAACGGTAAAAACTCCCTCGCAAAAAATCGACGAGCTCATCTCGGGACTCGATGACTGGCGCCGCGAAACGTTCTCGGACGTTCGCAAGGTATTCAAAGACGCCGTTCCGGGGGTCGTCGAGGAATGGAAATGGATGGGAACTCCGACTTGGTACCACGGCGGGCTAATCGCCGTCGCCAATCCACATAAAGGCAAGGTCAAGGTTACTTTCGATCAAGGCGCACATCTTCCGGATCCAAACAAGCTCTTCAACGCGGGCCTCGAGGGGAACCAACGGCGCGCCATCGATTTGTTCGAAGGCGACAAAGTCAACAAACGCGCGCTAAAGGCCCTCGTCGTAGCTGCGATCGCTTTCAATCGCGACAAAGCGAAGAAAAAATCGGCGCCAAAGGCCAAAGCGGGCGGCTCAAAGCCGGCCAGGAAATAAAACCGCCCTCGGTGGGCCTCCGATTAGCTATGCGGGATTCGATTAGCTATGCGGGATTATTGAAGTCGCCCGGACTCTTATCCGTGGCTGTCCATTCGGGGCTGCGTTGCCGCTGCGCCTGTGCCAATGCATCGCGCACGCCCTGGGCGTCGAAGTCGCGGGTGTAGACGGGCGATCCGGGCTGCTGTCTCCACGAGTCGTCGATCCCCCCTGCGTCGATTGGATCGAACCCAAGCTCGTCCACGAGCTGCATCACGACTGATTTGGCCCTCGCGTCGTCGCCGGCAATCGGAAGCGCGACACGACCAGGCGTTCCACGAGGGGTTCCCTTGTCGTGCAAGTGTTGTGCATAGATGTTATTAAACGCCTTGACGACCGGCCGTCCGAGCCTTCCCGAAACCCAGCCGCTCTCAGTCGGCGCTTCTTCGATTCCGGGTAGGCGGCCATCGCGCTGCCGTGGATAGTAATTGCCCGTATCGATCACCACGACGTCGCTCGGAACGCCCCTAAACAGATCGGCCGGCAGATCCGGAATGTTCTTATCCGGAATCGTTACGATGACGACGTCCTGGCCCCGCGCCGCCTCATGCGGCGTCACCGCCTTTGCCCCCGTCTCGCCGGCGAGCTCGGTGAGGGTTTGCGGCCCCCGCGAGTTTGCGACCGAGACGTCGTGGCCCAACTCCCGAAGGCGCCGCGTCAACGTGCCCCCGATGTTCCCCGCGCCGATTATTCCGATTTTCATGCCGTCAATAACTCGGCGACTGCCGAACGTGGTTGCAAAGGCCGCCACGCCCAGTTTGCCGGTTCACTGGCGGTCAACTGTACGACAAACTGTACGGGTCATATCTTGCAGGCCGGCGCGAACTGAGCTAAGGTACCGATGGGCCACTCTATCAATCATCTTGCACGGCCCACGGAGGAAGTCCCGATGCCGGGACATTTTGGGACAAGAGGTCAGGTCTTACCGCTCATCGCCGTTTTAATAACGGCCTTGATGGGCGTGGGCGGCATGGCGGTCGATGTCGGTTCCTGGGAGTACCACCAGCAGGCGCAGCAATCGGCAACCGACGCCGCGGCCGTAGGCGGAGCGCAGCAGCTGGTTCGATCCGACTGCGGCGGCTCGTCGGGTGCACAGGCCGCCGCGGTGGCTGACGCCGGTAGCAATGGCTTTGCCAATGCCGGCAACGTGAGCGTGCAGGCAAATAGTCCGCCCCAGAGTGGACCGTTCCAAAACAATCCCTGCGCGGTCAGCGTCACGATCACGAGCAACCACGTCGCGAGCTACTTCGCAAACCTGTTCGGCTACCCGACCGGCGTGTCGGAATCCACCCAAGCGGTCGCCACGGTTACGGCGAACAACAACGGTTGTATTTATCTGCTGAGCGCGACGCAAGTATCCGACATTACCAACGCCCACATTGATGCACCGCAGTGTGGAATCGTCATCAACGATACCGCGAACATGAGCAACTCGACGATCAACGTTGCGGACATCTCCTATGCCGGTGCGGCGCCCAACATCAGCGGCGCGACGTTTCCGGAGGCGACGCCCGCACCGGCGCTTCCGGCGTCCGACCCCTGCCCCGAGATTGCCGGCTGCGCGTATCTGAAGAACAACCCACCCTCGACGTCGGGATGCTCGGCCGGCGGAACCATCAATAACGCGGCCCTCGGCGCGGGGTGCTACCAGACGCTCACATTGCAGGGAACCGACACGCTCGGTCCCGGGTTGTACGTGATCAACGGCCAGTTCCACGTCAATAACGCAACCGTTACCGGCAGCGGGGTCACGATTTACATGACCGCAAGCGTTCAAGATACCAACTTCAGCAACGCACACCTGACGCTCTCGCCGCCAACCAGCGGGAGCACGACCGGGGTGCTTCTCTATCGGAATCCGGCGCAAAGCTCCGCTCTGGACTTAAGCACCTGCACCTGCAACTTCGGCGGCCTGCTCTATTTTCCGACCACGCAGGTCAATTACAGTAATGCCGGCGGCAACTATACCGTATTGGTTTTTGGCAATGCCAACTTCAGTACGAGTAAAACACTTGATTTCGGCACGCCTCCGGTGGGCCAGACGATCTTTACCCAGGCGGTCCTAGCGCAATAAAAGGCGTTTTCATCCGGCACCGAGCATCAGACGGGTGTGGCTTACCACCGTCTGCTAGCTGAATAGCCATTGTCACACACATGCAAACGTGGGGAACGTGGTATGCCAGTTGGATCTGGAGCTTCGCGCTCGTCGCAATCACTATTGCAATCCACGCGGTTGGCATCGTGTTCATCGCGAATGCGATCGAACAGATCGGGCCCAAACTACGTCGCGGGTTTGCGTTTCTAGACAGCGCCCCGGGAACGATCGTCATCATCGTAGCGGTCGCCATGTTGCTGGCGGCGCTGCATGCAATCGAGTCTATGCTTTGGGCAATCGTTTACGTGCAGCTTGGCGCGCTTCCGTCTCCTGCGGACGCAGCGCTTTATTCGGTCGACTCGATCACGACGCGCGGTGCGTCCGGATTACAGCTCGACCGCCAGTGGCGCATGATGGGCGCAATGGAGGCTGGCGACGGGATGCTCCTCTTTGGGACCAGCACCGCGTTCTTGTTCTACGTGATGCTGCGCCTCTGGAGGAGCCGCTGGCAGAGCACTAAGTAGCGCTGTTCATCTTCGGGTGGTGAGCTTAGAGGGCCGCTCTAGTGCTGCTAAGGATTTTTCGGGCCCGACAGCGTACGTCCAATGCGAGCAACCTTCAGGTATGGGGAGCGGCTGTATGAAATGGGTTTTTGAGCCCGGGCACAGCGCGGCGGAGTTTCGGGCACGGCATATGATGGTAACGTGGGTTCGCGGCTCATTCAAACGCGTCAATGGTCACCTAACTTTCGATCCGGCGCAACCGCGGCGACTCACCGTCGAGGCGCTCATTGATGCATCGACCTGCTGGTCGGGCGAACCGGCGCGCGACGACCACCTTCGTAGCCCGGATTTTTTGAACTGCGAGCGCTATCCTGACATTCGCTTCATGAGCACCGGCGTTGTGGA
The DNA here is from genome assembly GCA_963711625.1 of Vulcanimicrobiota bacterium. GTDB lineage: Bacteria > Vulcanimicrobiota > Vulcanimicrobiia > Vulcanimicrobiales > Vulcanimicrobiaceae > Cybelea. Next base: position 1,497,712 of record OY970207.1, on the reverse strand, counting down.
GATTGGCCCGACAGACTATCGACTAGCCGGCGATCTCACCATCCGAGACGTCACTCAACCGGTGACGTTAGATGTGCGATTTCTCGGCACGTGGCAAACGCCATGGTGGGAAGACGGCGTTGATAAAGGCCCGAAGACGCGCGCGGGATTCACGGCGCGAACGAGCATCGACCGCTATGATTTCGGCGTCAACTGGAACGACGACATGCCTGACGGCGGCCTCGTTGTAAGCCGGCGAATCGACATCATCATCGATGTCGAAGCTATAAAGCAAGACTGAGCGTCAACCGTCGAGAGGATCGTCAAATGAGTCCGAAAGCAAGAGTGACAGACGCAGGGGATGACGCTACACTGCCGGTGCAAGATGTACTGCCATTTCCCCCAACGCCATCGGCCAGCATTGCCGGTCGCACGATGCAGGAGTCGGTCTATCGCCAACGCGCCACACCGCGTCGATTGCCCGATGATGCACCGAATATTCTTATCATCCTTATCGACGATGCCGGCCCGGGTCTGCCAAGCCCGCTAGGGGGTGAAGTGCACACTCCGGCACTCGAAAGTGTGATGCGGTCGGGGATTGCATACAATCGCTTTCACACAACCGCGATGTGCTCGCCGACTCGCGCATCCCTACTAACGGGTCGCAACCATCATCATGTCAGCGCTGGCCAGATCGCAGAGTTTGCGAACGATTGGGATGGATACGCCGGTATTCAGCCCAAAAGCAGCGCCATGATTCCGGAGGTGTTAAAAGACTACGGCTATAGCACGGCGGCCTTCGGAAAGTGGCATAACACGCCGGCCGACCAAACGACCGCGGCCGGTCCCTTCGAGTATTGGCCGACTGGTTATGGCTTCGAATATTTCTATGGCTTCCTCGCCGGCGAGGCCTCGCAATGGGAGCCGAATCTCGTACGCAATACGACGCTCGTCGAGCCTCCGAAAACGCCGGAACAAGGCTATCACCTGAGCGAAGACCTGGCGGACGACGCCATTGATTGGCTTCGAAAGCACAGGGCCTTTCAGCCCGATAAGCCGTTCTTCATGTATTGGGCGACGGGCGCCGTCCATGGCCCGCATCATGTGGCCAAAGAGTGGGCGGATAAATATAAAGGGAAGTTCGATGACGGCTGGGATGCCTACCGCGAGCGCGTCTTCGAGCGAGCGAAGGAACGCGGCTGGATACCTCCGCAAACCCAGCTTACCCCACGCCACCCGGCGATGGCCGCGTGGGATAGCATCCCGGAAAACGAACGGCCATTCCAACGCCGCCTAATGGAGGTGTTCGCCGGGTTCGCGGAACACGCCGATACTCAGGCCGGCCGAGTGCTCGACGAGGTCGACCGTCTCGGATACGGCGATAACACGCTCGTGTTCTACATATGGGGCGATAACGGGTCCTCGGCGGAGGGTCAGAACGGCACCATCAGCGAGCTTCTTGCCCAGAACGGCATTCCGACGACTATCGAGCAGCATATCAAGGCGTTGGACCAGCTCGGCGGCCTTGACGTGCTGGGTTCGCCTAAGGCCGACAACATGTATCACTCCGGTTGGGCGTGGGCCGGCAGCACGCCGTATCAGGCTACCAAGCTCGTTGCGTCGCATTTCGGCGGCACGCGCAATCCGATGGGCGTCAAATGGCCGGCGAAGATCAAGCCCGACGCGACGCCGCGATCGCAGTTTCATCACGTAAACGATGTGGTTCCAACCATCTACGAGGTGCTCGGCATTAGCCCACCTCTCGTGGTAAACGGCATCCCGCAGGATCGGATCGACGGCGTAAGCTTAGCTTACAGCTTCGCCGATCCGAATGCGCCAGGCCGGCTGTTGACCCAGTATTTCGAAATCATGGGGAGCCGAGGCATCTATCATGAGGGGTGGTTCGCGTCAGCCTTCGGCCCGCGCATCCCGTGGGTCCCCGGACAGTCGGCGAGCCTTTCAACCTGGACCCCCGATGATGACAAGTGGGAACTCTACCACATCGACGACGACTGGTCACAAGCCAAAGACCTGGCAGCGGAAATGCCCGAGAAGCTCGGCCAAATGAAAGAAGCCTTCGCTATCGAGTTCGCTCGCAATAACGGCTACCCCGTCGGCGGCGGGCTCTGGATCCTGTTGCACCCCGAAGATCGCGTGGCGGCGCCGTACACCGAATGGACCTTCCCTGGGCGTATCACTCGAATGCCGGAGTTCGCGGCGCCCCGGCTCGGAAGCATTCCAAATCTCGTAACCATCGACGCCCATGCGCCAGGCGACGCAAACGGAGTTCTATATTCGCTGGGTGCATTCTCCGGCGGTCTGACTTGTTTTGTGCAGAACGGCATTCTTTGTTACGAATACAACCTGTTCGAGATTGCGCGAACGCCGATCAAGGCGACGGAAAAGATGGCAGAAGGCCAGGTGAAAATCGAAGTGCAGACGTCGTACGCGGGAACGCCTAGACCCGCGGGCCCGCTTGACGTGACCCTCAAGGTAAACGGCGTCGTCGTGGCGCGTGGTACGGTGCCGGTCTCCGCGCCGCTCGCCTTCACAGCCAATGGGTGCCTACACATCGGAACCAACCTCGGCTCTCCCGTCTCTCCGGAATACTACGATCAAGCCCCATTTCGGTTCAACGGTTTGATCGATCAGGTACAGGTCAAATACATCTAAGTTCCGGGGGCCGTAGCTAACTATGACCGATTTTATTTACCAATCTAATCCATGGTTACTACCCATCGTGATGCTCGTAGTGTTGGGTCTGGCGATCGAGTTACCTTACCGTTTTCGACGGTACGTGTCTCATAACGGCCTTAACCCTGACGCTGTCAACGCCGTTCAGTCTGGCCTCCTCACTCTTTCAGCCTTCGTGCTGGGCCTCTCATTTTCACAAGCCTCGGCGCGTTTCGATGCTCGTCGAGCAATTGTCGTTTCCGAAGCCAACGCGATCGGTACGACTTGGCGTGAAGCGGATCAGCTCGATCCCGGAGCGGCAAAGCGTTTTCGCCACTTATTGATCGACGACACCGCTGCGGGGCTAACGGTCTATCAAAACCCTTATAACCCGAAGCTGACTGCAAAAATGTACGCTCGCGTCAATCGGGATGAGCAACAACTCTGGACGATTGCCTCCTCGGCGCTGCACGCACGTGAAACGGCTCTTGGCCTCCCATTATTGATGCAAAGCCTCGATAACATGATTGACGTCATTACGCGAGAGCGCCAGGCCCTTCGGAGCCACGTGCCCACGGCCATCGTCGTTCTCACGCTGTGCCTAGTGACATTAGGCACGCTGTCGCTTGGGCTCCGCTTTGCGCTCGGGGGATCGCGGCCACTTCTCCTTAGCATCATTTATGTCGTTGCTTATGTAATCGTGATCGAAATGATGGTCGACTATGACCGTCCAAACACCGGATTCGTTAGGATCAGCCTAGCACCGATGACCGAGCAACTCCTCGCGATGCAGCGTCAGTTAACTCGTTAAGGCTGGTTCCGCTGAGCTTAGCCCGCGAGGATGACCACTCGCGGGCGACCACGCACGGCGGCCTCCCACGCTTCGCTCACCATCGATAACGGAAAGGTTCGAATCGGCACGTCGACTCCGCCATCCGAGATCAACTGAATGTAGCGCGGAATCTCGGCTATAATATCGGCGATCGATGCAGCGCCCGCGCCGCTTCCCGTTATGCGCAGTTTGCGGCTGCGCAACAGCGCGGCAGGAACGGCTGCCTGCGAGCCTGCGGCAGCGCCGATTTGAACGTACGAGATGTCGGCACGATCGGCCTCGAGCCCGCGTCTAACCAGCGCTGCAAACGTGCTTTCCGCCGGCGCACCCCAGAGAAAATCGAGCACGATATCGGGAGACGACCCTTCGAGAGCCTGAAGGATTGCTGCCCCGTCGCGCTCGTGATCGCCGCTTAATGCGACGGTCAGTAGTGCCGGCCTTGACCGCATCGGACAGGCCTTGTACATCACGCCCCGCGCCGACAACGCGCGTTGCGCCAAGAATGCGGGCATTCTGTGCAGCGAGGAGCCCTGCCATCCCGGTGACGCCGAGAATCAGAACGTTATCGAGTTTACCGATCTCCGTACGGCGTGCCTGGAGGGGTAGCCAGGATGCAAGACCTGGGTTCACGCCGCCGGCAACGCGCGCCGCGTCGGCGCCTTCCGGGAGCGGTACCCATAGGAATGATGGAACGGAGATTCGTTCGGCGAGTGTGCCGAAAGGCGGTTGTGGAAAACCGGAGTATGCAAGCACGCCCTCAGCGGAGCGAACGACGGCGTCGACTCCGGGGACGAGCGGCCACTGGCCACTGCTTCCGTAGTGCTGGCCACTTGCAAGGCCACGCACGATCGGATGAATGCCCGCCGCGACGAGCTCGACGACTTGCCGCCCCTCATGATCGCCCGGCTCTGCAAAATCGCCGTAACGTGCACTGTCGCCGGGCGCTTCGATCAACGCCGCTTTCATTTGTTCCGGCTACTTGTTGCTGATTGCCGAACCGATCGGTTCGACGACCACCGAGTCGTTGTAGTGACCCGGCGTACCGCCCGACGGATATGCCCAACGATCCACCGAGCTCACGCTGTATGCGAATGTGATGCATGGGCCTGCGAAGTACTTGCTGAACGGAGCGATCGTGCCCTGATCGACGTCGCAGGCAGTGCCGTCGAAGTTGTTCAGCGGAGTGGATCCGACGATCATCGCGCTAAAGCCAGAAACGGTCAGCTGGTACACGCACGAAGCGTAGAGCTTGTTGCACTCCTGATCATTGACGACCAGCTGGCTTTTCACGCGATCCCAGTTCACGCCACCTGGAAATCGAATCGTTCCACCGCTGTAGTTGACCGTACGCATCCGATGCTTGCCCGACGGCAGCTCCGAGATCATGAAAGCGTCGGCCGGGTAGCTGAGTCCGTCGACGTAAAGATTCCCGTCGGTATCGTACGCGGGGAAGAAGTACTCGTACTGTGACGGGTTGCTATATCTGGTCGGGCTTCCCGAGCCATTGTGGTAGATTTCAATACCGCCCGCGCCGCTGGAGCCTAGGATTTCGCTGAGGGCCAGGTCGCCGTTGGTTGGATTGATCGCGCAACCCGCCGGAGTTCCGGACGGATCGCTCACCGAGCCCAATAAATGGCCAGTGCGCGAGTACTTGAGGCCTTGGGAGGTGCCGGTATTGACGATCCAAATATTGCCTTGGCTGTCCGTGCACATGCCCTGCGGCCCGTTGAAGCCCGTCAGCGTGCCCTTGAGCTGCATCGCCGGCATCGTAAAGATGTACACGTCTTGGGACGAGTCGTCCGAGATGAAAAGCACATGGTGCGCTCTCTTGACGTCTGGCGAGACCCACGATTTGTGATGGTCCGGGTTGATTTTGGGCGCGCGCACCGACGTGTACGTCGCCAGGTGGTCGTGCCCCATCGGCCCGAGCCTGCGGCCGCCCGACGCCAAGCCTTGTCCGCTCGACGACGCAAACGACGACGAGGACTGAAGTCCACCGCCGCAGCCGGCCAAAAGCGCGACGCCCGCCATGACGCCGAGGGCGCCCGAGGCCAATCTCGAGATTTTCATTGACCCTCCTATTTCGATGAAATACCGGTCGGAGACGCGGGTTCAGGCCGCGAATGCCAAGGTACGAAAGAAGCAATGGTTTTCCTTTGCGTGACGCACCGGAGAGCAGCCAAAGCTCGCGGCGTGAAATGAATTGCGCGTGCAGCGCAGGTTGACGAGCGCAGCGTCTGCCGCGGCCTCGCGACGCGGGGATCGCCGGCGGCGGGGCGAACGTTTCTAATCGCTCGTCGGTTCAGCTTCCGGGAGGCATCGCACATGAGGAACCTCGCTCGCTTTGCGCTTAGCATCGGCGCGGCTGCACTCTTCGTCGGTTGCGGTGGATCACAGATGCCCCTTGGCGCGCCGACCAGCCGGTCGCCCGCGAGCGCGAAAGCGTCGCTGACGCACGGAAGCGCGACGTATGCAGTTGTCTACAGTTTCGAAAGCGGGGAGCGGGCCCGCGATGGCGCACATCCTAACGCCCTCATTAACCTCGACGGCACATTCTATGGTACGACGGCGGGAACGAGCCGTGGGCTCGACCGTTATGGCACGATCTTTACGATGACGCCCTCGGGCACCGGAAAGCTGTTCTTTCGTTTTCGAGGCGCCCCGAAAGAAGGCGCAGATCCGAAGGGCCTGACCGATGTCGGCGGCAGACTTTTCGGCACAACCGCCCGAGGCGGAAGCAACGGTTTCGGTACGGTGTACTCGATCACGCGTCCCGGCAACCTGACGACGCTCCACAGCTTCACCGGCGGACAGCAGGATGGCGCAGACCCGAAAGGTCTCGTCAATGTCAACGGAACGCTCTACGGCACGACGTCGGCTGGGGGCACCCACGGCGACGGAACGGTTTTCTCGATCACGTCCTCGGGCGTAGAAACCGTACTTTACAACTTTGATAAGAAAAATGGCGCGACGCCGGCGGCGCCGTTGATCGACGTTCACGGGACGCTTTACGGCACCACGTCGGACGGAGGAGCGAGCGGCAAGGGAACAGTCTTCGCGATTACGCCGTCCGGCACGGAGACAGTACTTTACAGCTTCAAGGGGGGCACAAAAGATGGCGCGGCGCCGGTGGCGGCTCTTGTCGACGTCCATGGCACGCTTTACGGTACAACCTGGAGCGGAGGTAGTCCGCACTGTGGCGGGGGCTGCGGAACGGTCTTCGCGATCACTCCTTCCGGCAAAGAGACCGTTCTCTACATCTTTCAGGCCGGTACGACGGACGGTGCATACCCTGGTGCCGCCGTCGCCGACGTCCATGGCACCCTGTACGGAACGACGTTTTATGGGGGCGCGGACAGTTTCGGAACGGCCTTCGCGATCGCGGCCTCCGGGAAGGAATCCATACTCCACAGCTTTGCTGGCTACCCGGCGGATGGCCAATATCCGGAGGCGGCCCTTCTGAACGCAAACGGGACGCTGTACGGTACTACCTACTATGGAGGCAGTTTCGGCGCAGGAACGGTCTTCGCGCTAACACCGTAGGACCCGTGGCGGGCGCTGGATCCTGCGTAACACTGTCGCGGCTTATCTATCCATCCGGTGGTGGCAGACTTCGAAGCGGTTGCCCAACGGGTCTTCGAAGAAGACCGCGTAGAACGTTGGGTGGTGTTGCTCGAAATAGGCGGGACCATCGACATCGCGAGCACCGTGTTCGCGAACGGTGCGCGCGACCTCGTCCACGAAGTCTCTACTTGGAGCCGCAAACGCGATGCGCGTTGCCGTAGGGCGCGCCTGTGGATCTTCGAAAACGTTGAAGAAATCCGCGCGGACTGACCCGTAGCGCCGAGTATATCCGAAGCGCGCAACGCGTACGGTCGTGGGCTCGGTGCCGAACAGCGCCATGAGTGCGTCGTAAAAAGGCCGTACGGCCTGCGCATTGCTCACGCGAAAGTCGATGTGGCTAAACAGCGGAAACGCGTATTGCTCGAAATAATGTTGCCGCGCTTCGCGTAGGTCTTCGTTCGCTCCGAGCTCGTTCAAAGGGCGCCCCTCGTTCAACTGGTTCAGGTGGTGTACGTGTCAAAGTACTGAACTGCGAGCGGTCTTCCCTAGTCGCGGAGCAACGGGCGCGCACCCTGATCGATAACGAGTTAGCTGCGGGGGGCTTGGTCGAGCAAAGCCGAAGCGATGCTGGGCACCGTGGCGTTCACGGGCGAGGAGCACGGACATGAAGACCTTGGGACTTAGTCGCCACGCTTTAACCATCGGCGCGGCTTCGGCGTTGCTGGCCGGATGCGGCGGATCGCAGCAAATCGGGCAAACGGCGTCCCAGCAACTGCAGGAGGACGCGGCTTCAACGCCCTGGCCCGGCGACGCGGTGTCGCACCGTGTGTCGAGGCCGCTTCCGCGCTATCCTCGACGCGGTCATGCCCTGTTGTATCTCGCTGACGACTACTTTCCAAGCGCCGTCGACATCTTTCCGCTCACGGGGCCGAATCGGAAACAGACCGGCTCGATCTCAAACGGCGTCGACAGCCCGTGGGGACTGAGCGTCGACTCCAACAATTCACTCTACGTCGCTAACGCGGGATACGGCATCGGCACCGTCACCGTGTACCCGTATGGGTCCACAACCCCGTCGATGACGTACTCGCCAATGTACAGAGCGTTATACGCACTAGCCGATTCGGACGGGCACGTCTTCGTATCGGGTTACAACCGCCACCATCAGGGACATGTCTTAGAGTTCAACGCTGGTCGTAACCATGTGATCGCAAACCAGCAACTAGGCTCAGAAACGGATGGAATGGCCGAGGACGGGCAAGGCAATCTCTTTGTGGCATACCGGGGCCTCGGTAAGTCTCATGGTAGCTCCATAGCGGAGTTCGGACCGGGCCTCAAGCACATGCGGCATCTGAGTATGAGGATCGATCAGCCTCAAGGATTACTCGTCGATAATGCCGGGAACATCATCGTCGTTGAGTCGGTCGCCGATCGGATCGACGTGTTTCCGCCCGGAGCGACGACGCCGTCGGTGACGGTAACGATCTACGAAATCGGTAATCTCGGGGAGCTGGCGATGCAGAATAGCGAGACGACCCTGTGGGTTTCTTCGCAAGGAGGTTTCGTGTACTCGATGCCTTACCCGCTTACGCCGAGTACGGTACCGACCGAATATGAGAGAGTCAGTGGGGAATCAAACGGAATCGCCGTCAGTCCCTAGCTCTCGGGTCGATCCCGGCTACGCAAGCATCCTGACGAGCGCGACGAGGCGTGGTTCAAGCGCGAGATCGCGCCGAAGCGGCTGCGAGGGTGCCGCATCCTCGGCATTGGAGCTTCGCGGTGATTGTAAAAGGAGAAGGCCTTCTGGCTCGGGCATTTACCCATCCCGATGCCGCGGACGCGATCCCGGATTCGGGTTAGTCGGGCCTCTCTCAGAAGGTAAACGCTCACAGCAAATCGGCCGGGCTAAGCCGAAATACAGCCCTGCGCCGTGGCGTTCACCGAGCGGGATGCATAGAGCATATAAGGAGTGCAGAGCAAATGAACAGTTTGGCACTCGGCCGCTATCCCTTAACCATCGGCGCGGCCATAGCATTGCTGGCTGGTTGCGGCGGGTCGCAGCCGCCGATCGGCGCGCCGGGCGCGATGACACAGCAAAGGGTTTCAAAGGCAAGAAGTGCATCGAGCTTCAGCGCCGGGGGCTCCCCAACGGTGCTTCGCCAAGTAGCCGGCGTGCGACCGGCACGCTCGTGCCCCGGGCAATATTACGCAGAATGCATCACGCTTGCATACGGTTCGCCATTCGAGCAGGAGTGGTGCATCCCTAAGGGTGTCGGCGGCCTGAGTTTTGGTCCTAGCTGCAACCCCGTCTCTGGGACTTGGCAGTGGTATACGAGTGTCTACAATCTCGGCCGGCACCACTCCCGCAAGTGGATTGAGGTGTCGGTCCATCCAAACCCCGGCAACCCGGTCGAGGTGACGATTTCTGAAAGCCAGCCGATCAAGTCCAGCCACGGTAAGATTGCGTACGGGCTCGTGTTGAAAGCGTGCGATAGGGCCTCCGAATCCTGCACCGGTAAATCCTTCGTTGGGATCAAGACAAAATAGCGCCCGCGAGGCCGCATCGTGCTAAGCGCTTAGCTTAGCCTCGCAGCTATGTAGCCCGGCGCCGATCGTGAACGCATTGCAGCCTCGCATCATGGCAGCTTAAATCCACCTAGAGCGGCACGCAACCATCGCGAGCGATTACATAGCCGATCCCAAAGGCTATGATTACGAGAACCAAGGCCAAAATAAACAGTACCTTTGGCCGAGTGGAGTAGCCGATTAGGAACCCTACTATAATCGCGGGGATGTAGATAATAAACCCGACAAAAAAGAACTCAAAGGTGAGCGTCCAAAGGAGCTCCGGTCGATCCGGCATGCACGCTCGAACCGATAATCCCAGAGCAAACGCGAAACTGGCGGCAAACCCGAAGAACGCTCCAAGTAAGCCGCGTCCAATCCTGTCAGGTCCTGCTTGTGCCGCCATGCTGAACCTAGTTATGCGGAAGCGCACCGACAAGCCTCGCAGCCCCGTGTCGCTCGCGGCTTGCTCGGGCATCCGTGCGGGCGCGAAGGTGCCGCATCCAAGGCACCGGGAGCCCCTCCTAAAGCGTATTGAACGAGAGCGCGACTAGCTCGTATTCTTAGCCTTGCCTTAAGAAACCAACCTTTAGTGGTAGCGCTGGCCACACTTGCCGACGCTGGCGCCGCCCTTTGATGCATTGCGCTGACTCGCCACGACGAATCCCCGAGGTTTGCTAGCAGAATTTGCCCAAAACCGTAGACTCGGGATTACGCGCGCACTACCTCCGGGTGGCTGGGAATAGCCTGCACGCCAATCGAGACATTCATCTCGCCATGAATGAGGACTGACAACAGCACTAGAATACGCAGGCAACCAAGAGTGGAAGGAGCACCATGACGACAGATCGACGGTCGTTCATTCAAGAGACGCTTATTGGAGGCGTTGCTGCTGCGACGTACTTCGCGATTCCCCGTTCGGCAAGCGCGCAATCGCTCTCGCCAGCGGAAGCCCGGCAGATTGCCGAAGACGCCTACATCTACGGTTATTCGCTCATTACGACCGAAGTCACACGCGTTCAGGGCAGCAACGTCTCCTGAGGTGGACATCGAGAGATTAAGGGCACCACTAAACCAGTTCGTGAATGCGCCGAAGTACCCGCCGGCGGACTATCGCGGCGTTTCGGCCCCCAATGCCGATACGCTCTACTCTTTCTGTTGGCTCGACGTTTCCGAGCCCATGGTGTTCAGCCACCCCGATATGGGTAGTCGCTTCTACCTGTTCGAGATCGTGGACCTTTGGATGAGCGATCTGCAGTCCGCGCCGAGTGCCCGTACCGCTGGTGGAAAGGCTGCGAACTACCTGATTACCGGTCCAGGTTGGAATGGCGAAGTTCCGACCGGGATGCAGCACATTCCGATGGCGACTCGCTACATGGCCATTCTCGGCCGCACCTACGCTGATGGCACGGAGCAGGATTACAAAGTCGTCAACGAGCTACAGGCGCAGTACAAGGTCACGCCGCTTTCGGCATGGGGCAAGCCGTACACGCCTGTGGCGCCGCCGGTGAACCCGAACCCGGCTGTCAGCATGACCGCTAAGCCGCAGCAGGCCATTCTCGCTCTGGGGACGGCTGGTTATTTCAACCTCATGGCCAAGCTGATGGGCGGCGCCGCGCCGCCGGCGGCGGAAGATGCGCCAATGCTCGCTCGCATGGCCAAGATCGGAATCGTGCCGGGGGCGCCGTTTGAGATGAGCAAGCTCGCCCCGGCTGTGCGGTCCGCATTGAACGATATTCCGCAGACCGCTCTAAAGAAGATCGCGGCTAACCAGAAGACCTTAGGCGCGGTCGTCAACGGCTGGGTAATTACAAAAGATCTCGGTACCTACGGAACCAACTATCTAAAACGCGCCGTGGTGGCTGCCTTTGGTTGGCCCGCGAACCAGCAGGACGACGCCGTGTATCCATACACGCAGGTCGATTCCACGGGGCAAACGCTGACGGGAGCAAACAACTATACGCTGACGTTTGCTAAAGATGCGACGCCGCCAACCAATGGTTTCTGGTCGATCACGATGTACGAGATCGATCAAGGATGGTGGTTCGTTCCCAACGCACTCAACAAGTTCACGGTTAGTCCGCGCAATAACCTGACGAGCAACCCCGACGGTTCGGTCACACTATATTTCCAAAATGCGTCGCCCGGCGCTGACAAGGAAGCAAACTGGCTGCCGGCTCCCAAAGGCGACTTCATTGCGATGATGCGCATGTATTGGCCAAAGGAGAACAATCCCTCGATTCTCGATGGCACCTGGACGCCTCGCGGCAGTAGTCAAGGTGAGCTGAGCCCGGCAAACGCGCACAGTGTGTTTGCTTGCACGTGCGTTGCCCTCCCGCAGCGCCCGCGAGGCCGCATCGCGCTCGGCGCTTAGCGGATTAACGCGGCTCGGCAGCATAGCGGCGCGGTCGCCAAGCGCGTTAGCTGCGGGGCTTGGTCGAGCAAAGCCGAAACGATGCGTGGCACCGTGGCGTTCGCGGGGTGAGGAGCAGAGAAATGAAGAGATTGGGACTTAGGCGCTACACCTTAGCTATTGGCGCGGCCGCTGCATTGCTGGCAGGGTGCGGTGGATCGCAGCCGCCGATCGGCGCGCCGGGCGCAATGCAGCAAAGCCGCGTATTCGCGGCACGCCCCAATCACGCGAATTACGGAATTCTGTATAGCTTTGGCGCGCCCCCTGACGGGAACTACCCCGGCGGCAACCTGATCGATGTGGGCGGCACGCTCTACGGGACGACCCGATGCGGTGGCGGCTCATACGTCTGCGACGCTTATCCCCCTGGCGGAAATACCGGAACGGTTTTTAGCATCACGACGGGTGGGGCGGAGCAAGTGCTCCATGGCTTCAACCAGGCACCAGATGGCTCTTATCCTCGTGCAGGTCTGACCGACGTAGGGGGCACGCTCTTCGGCACGACGGAATTTGGCGGCGCAACTCGCTGCAACGGCGGGTGGGGCTGCGGAACGGTTTTTAGCATCACGACGGGGGGGACAGAAGAGGTAGTGCACAGCTTCAGAAAAGCTAACGGCGAAAATCCTGTTGGAGGCCTAGTCGATGTGGGCGGCACGCTCTACGGGACGACTGGTGGCGACGAGGCGGGCGCCGGCACGGTCTTCAGCATCACGCCGAGCGGCAGGAAGAAAATGCTCCACAAATTCGGGTCCCCCGATGGCACCCATCCGTTCGCATCCATGATCTACGTAAACGGCAGCCTCTATGGCACGACGGCTGGAGGGGGCGCGTACGGCAAAGGTACCGTGTTTAGCATCACGCCGGGCGGCACGGAGAAAGTGCTCCATAGCTTCAAGGGAACGGATGGCGCACAACCCTACGCATCTCTGATCGACGTAGACGGCACTTTCTACGGCACGACGGCAGGTGGCGGCGCGCAAGGCAAAGGCACCGTGTTTAGCATCACGCCGGGCGGCACGGAGAAAGTGCTCCATAGCTTCAAGGAAAAGCATGGCGCACACCCCTACGCATCTCTGATCGACGTAGACGGCACTTTCTACGGCACGACGGTAGGAGGGGGCGCATACGGCAAAGGCATCGTGTTTAGCATCACGCCGGGCGGCACGGAAAAAATGCTGCATAGCTTCGGCAACGCAGCCGATGGTGTTAATCCTGCCGCAGCCCTGATCGACCTAAACGACACGCTCTACGGCACGACGGAAGGTGGCGGCAAGTACGGGTACGGAACAGTCTTCGCGTTGACCCCATAACATGATCGACGGTGGACCCGCATCGACCAATATGGAAAACCCTTATCCCATATAGCTTTTTCGATGTTTGGCACGTTTTGCAAATGGGCTAGCAAAATTTGCACGCGGTTGCGCGATAAGGTCCTCCGATGGTGGGCGATGCAAAAAGCCTTATTTTACAGGCGTTTCGGCAACACCCTAGGGGCGCCGGCCAAGGGCGGGGGAGGGCGTTTGGGGTGCGTTCCTCTATGCCCGCTAAGCTGCTGTCCGGGATAGGAGTTGGCGAGGCAAAACGGACCCCCTCCCCAAGTCGCTTAGCTGCCCGGCTCCAAGCAATCAAAGCCGCCCGATCAGAGTCGCTGCGATCTAAGCTGCGAGGCTGCGAGCACACTGCGAGGCGCTGGTTTCAAGGCTGCGAGGCGCGCATCTGCAATGACATGCAAAGCCCTGCATAGCGGAACGGCCCCGCGATCGCGAAGCCGGGGCGGAGCGGCGGCCGCGCTACAGCGTTACTGCGAAAACAGTTCCCTTGCCGTGTGCGCCGCCTTCTGAAGTCGTGCCGTACAACGTACCATTGACGTCGAGCAGTGCTGCCACGGGTTCCTGACCGTCGCTGCCGGCGCCGAAGCTGTGAAGCACGCGCTTTCCGGAACCGTCCGTGTTAAGGCTAAAGATAGTACCGTAAGCGCCGTTCGCACCGCCGCTTTGCGTTGTTCCATAGAGCTTACCGTTCACATCGATCAGACCCGCCGCTGGGCCCGCGCCATCGGCGCCTCCCTTAAAGCCGTACACCACCTTCTCCGCACCAGCTGTATCTATGCTGAACACGGTTCCGGCACCGTAAGGCGGATCGTATGCCCCGCCGCTGAAGGTTGTGCCGTACAGCGTTCCCTTTACGTCGGTCAGCGGTGCCCGAGGGTTTACAGCATCGGAGCCATTGCCGAAGCTGTGCAGCACGTGCTCTTTTCCGGCCACGCTCACACTAAAGACGGTGCCGTATCCGGGGCACGGCCCAGAACAGGAGTTTTCTCGCCCGTACACTCCGCCTTGATATGTAGTGCCGTAAAGTATGCCATTTACGTCGATCAGGCCGGCCGAGGGAATTTCGCCGTCGCTGAGATAAGGACGCCCGAAACTGTACAGCGTGTGTTCCCGGCCGCTGGAGCTTATGCTAAAGACCGTTCCAAAAAAATGATACCGACCGCCCCAGTCCGCCGTGCTGTAGAGAACGCCCTTCACGTCAATCAAACTCGCCGCGGGGAAGGCACTTGAGTGGCGCGACTTTCCAAAGGAATACAACACGCGTTCCGTGCCGCTCGTGGCGATGCGAAAGAACGTGCCCGCGTTTGTTGACTTGCCGCCGTTGGCCGTCGTTCCGTAGAGCGTGCCGTACACGTCTATCAGAGCAGCCGCTGGGTAGACGCCATCGCTGCCCGTCGCTCCGAAGCTATGCAACACGTGCTCTTCGCCGTCGGGAGTTATACTAAAAACGGTTCCATCGCCATGGGCGCCACCAAGGCTCGTTGTCCCGTACAATTTGCCGTTTAGCTCGGCTAGACTCGCGAGCGGCGCTGCGCCATTTTGGCCAGTGAAGCTGTACAGAACTTTGTAACGTACGGCGTCGGCGCGATCGGGGAAGCTTGAAGTCATCGCGCGCGGCGCGCCGATCGGCGGCTGCGATCCGCCGCAGCTCGCGAGGAGCGCCGCAGCCACGCCCATGCTTAGGGCGTAACGGCTAAAATCCAAGCTCTTCATCTGCTCTGCTCCTCGCTTCGTGAACGCCATGCAGCCTAGCATCGTTTCGGGCTTGGCCCAGCTGAGCCCCGCGGCGCAGCATCTTGGCATTGTAAGCCGCCGCAATCGCTAAGCCGCTAGTGCGAGGCGCTGCGAGGCGTCGCTCCGGCGCTGCGAGGTTGCGCACTTGCAGTGCAAGACCGATCGGCGGGTTCGAGGCCGCCGCAACCGGTTAGAAAGGCGAACGTAACGAAGGCAAAAAGCGGTCCGCGGGGCAGCTTTATTTACGGTTCCTTATCTCTTGGAAATCAAGCGCGGCTGATGAACTATGCGTCGACAGCGCAGCGGCGATGTTCGTCCTTGTTTAAGGCGTCAACGCGAAAACCGTTCCATTGCCGCTTGTGCCGCCGAAGGTTGTCGTCCCGTAGAGCGTGCCCCCGACGTTGAGAAGGCCTCCGCCGGGAGCGTTTCCATCGGGGTTTGCGCCGAAGTTATATATCACGTATTCCACGCCGCTCGTTGTGATACTAAATACCGTTCCACATCCGAAGAGGCACGCATCCGAACCGCCCCGACTCGTCGTGCCATAGAGTCTGCCTTGACGGCAATCAGCGATCCGTTTGGACCGTTGCCATCGGCTCCGTTACCGAAGCTGTGCAACACCTTTTCGTTCCCGCTCGGGCTAATGCTGAATACCGTGCCACCGTTGTACGCGCCACCACTTGAAGTCGTGCCGTAGAACGTGCCGCCGACGTCGACGAGCCCTCCCGTGGGCCCCTCTCCATCGGGTCCCTTGAAGCTGTATATCACTTTCTCCGCGCCGCGCGCCGTAATGGTAAAGACGGTGCCACCACCTCCGTATGGGTTTCCGTATTTACCTCCGACCGACGTCGTACCGTAGAATTTGTCACCGACGTGGACGAGCTCGGCGAAGGGGCGATCGCCATCCGGCGGTTCGCCAAACCGGTGTAGCACTTTCTCGCCGCCGCTCGTTGTGATTCTAAAGACGGTGCCCTTCCCGGTCCTTTGATTATGAGTGCCGCCCCTACGCGTCGTGCCGTAAAGCTTGCCGCCGACGTCGAGCAGACTGCCGCTCGGAAGTCCGCCGTCGCCTTTGCCGCTAAAATCGTGCAACACTGTCTCCGTACCGCTCGCGGTGACGCCAAAAACCGTGCCCCAATCATGCGTGCCGCCGGCACTCGCGGTGCCGTACAGCACGCCGTTTACGTTGGTCAAGGCCGCTAAGGGGTATACTCCATCGCTGCCAATGAAGCTATGTACTACGTGCTCCGTACCGCCCTCGAGGCTAAAGATCGTCCCGCATCCATAGTAATATGAGTCGCAAGGATGCGCGCCGCCGTACTCAGTGGTACCGTAAAGCGTGCCCCCACGTCGATGAGGGCCCCGGCGGGTTGCTCTCCATCGGGAGGCGTGCCAAAGCTATAGAGAACTTGGTATTTGCCGCTATTCGGGCGTGTCGAGTGCGCCAGATACGGCATCGTGCCTGGCGCGGGGATCGGCGACTGCGATCCGCCGCACCCAGCTAGCAATGCCGCGGCTGCGCCGATCGTTAAAGCACAGCGGCCAAGTCCCAAGCTCTTCATTTTCTGTTGCTCCCCCGACGCAAGAACGCATCGGCAGCTAAGCGTGTTCGGCGTGGGGCCTCAGTTCCCGGCTTCGACCACTTGAGCACCGGCTCGCCGCACATCGCGCATGCTAGAGCGGCTAGTTATCGATCGCGGCGGCACGTACGCAATGGAAGACACCGACTCCATGGCCATCGTAGCCTCGCGGCGCGGAGGCCTGGTCCCATGCCCTGGCGGTCCCTATACCATGAAGGACGGGCGCGAGGCGATTCGCGCGTTATCCTGGGATCAAGTCGCCGAGATCGTGGACCGCTTCGGGCAGCTGAACCCCTACGATCGCACAGCCGTGCCGCACTCGATCCTCAAGATCGAAGACGACAACTTTGATCCGAAGACCGGCGAGCAGCGGCAGCTCTGGTGCCTGGCGATTTCCGCTAAACGCTACGTGCTCTTCCTACGTGATCGCAACGAGGAACCGGAACTGCTGCGCAAGGGGATCAATAACGGCGAAGATGGATGGTCGCAGCATGGCCTCGGGCATTTGCTCAATCCCACCGATCCGACCAGCGAGGATCGCAGCTGGATCGCGCAGGCATGGCTCGGCATCGTGCGGCGATCGCTCGGTCTCGCGCGAATGCTTGCGGCCGATCGCGGCGAGCCCCGCACAGAGGTTTCGTGAGGCACTCGTCGGCAAGAACCGGCGCCGCGTGCTTCCGGCATCAAAGCGTTCGCAGCTGGAAGCCACGCCTCGCAAGGCCTCGCCGCCGCGGCCGTATGTGACGCAAAAATGGCGTACGCCGACCGTCGAAGCGCGGCCGAGCACCCCGACTGCATGTGCGATGTGTGGGGAGCCAGTGCTCAAGCGCAGACGACGCCACTGCGAGGCGTGCATGCAGAAAGCGCGTCGAGAGCATGGGCTCCGCGCGATCGAGTCGACTCGAAAAGCACTCGCAGCACAAGCCGCCGCAGGCAACGATCCGCGCCGCAGCCTAGGGGTGAACAGAGCGCGGAGCGAGGCGATCAGCGAGAAGCATAGCCGCAATCGCCGCTGGGCGCGCGAGCATCCGGGGCAGCGCGACGAGGCATGGTTCAAGCGCGAGATCGTGCCGAAGCTCGACGCATTCTCGCTGCAAGAGATCGCGGCGGTCACGGGCTTATCGCTCGCAGCGTGCTCGCGCATCCGAGCAGGGGCCAGGGTGCCGCATCCGCGGCATTGGGACACCTTGCAGAGGCTCGCGGACTCGCGCACGCTTACTCCGCTGGGATAGCTGACGGCAGCAGCGAAGGTGATCTCCCGCTCGTCCGTTACTTCCGGGAGGCTTAGCACTTGAGGAACTTAGATCGCTTTGCGCTTACGATCGGCGCGGCTGCACTCTTTACCGGCTGCGGCGGATCGCAACCGCCAATCGGCGTGCCGCCCTCGGCGCAACAACTCAACGAACCTTCCAGGCATCCGCTCAATAATGGCGCCTACAAGTTGCTATACAGCTTCAAGGGCGGTGCGGACGGCGAATACCCTGCTGCTGGTTTAACCTTGGTCAACGGTACGCTGTACGGCACCACATACGATGGCGGTGACTTGAGCTGCGCCAGCGGCTTTGGATGTGGAACCGTTTTCCGCGTAAGCACGGCGGGCTCGGAGCAGGTCATCTATGCTTTTAAAGGGGGTGCGGACGCCGCGGGTCCCGTTGTCGCCTTGCTCAATCTAAATGGAACGCTGTACGGAACGACGCAGAGCGGTGGCTCATCGGTGAGCGCATTTGGCACGGTCTTTTCAGTCACGACATCAGGCTCCGAGCGCGTGCTATACAGTTTCAAAAGTGGCAATGATGGCGCACAGCCCTTCTCTAGCTTAATAGCAGTCAATGGCAAGCTGTACGGCTCGACATTGTTCGGCGGCGACAACACGCGATGCGCCGGAGGATGTGGGACCGTTTTTGAAATCAGCACGTCGGGAAGGGAACGGATACTCTACCGCTTCAAAGGCTATCCGCACGACGGCGAAGAGCCGATCGGGGCATTGGTTGCGATGAACGGAGAGCTCTACGGCACCACGTGGATTGGCGGCAGCGGCGCGTGCTATCACGGTTGCGGAACGATCTTCGCGCTCTCGACATCCGGCAAAGAGCGCGTGCTCCACAATTTCAACGGCGCACCCGATGGCGAGAATCCGGAAGGAGCCCTCGTTAACGTGGGTGGGACCCTCTACGGCACTACCATTGACGGCGGGGCCGGTGCGGCGTGCGCCAATTTCGGCGGATGCGGAACGTTTTTTCGACTCACTCCATCCTCGACGAGCGGCAGCTATAGCGTCATCTACAGCTTCGTCGGCGGTCGAAATAGCGCCGAGCCGAATGGCGGTCTTTTGCCGCTCAACGGGATATTCTACGGTACGGCGGCGGGAGGCAACCGATGCGGGTCCAACTCCACATGCGGGACGGTTTTTGACGTAAGCACGTCGGGCAGAGAACATGTTCTTCACAGATTCCACAGGAAGGGCGGGCAGGGCGGGGGCCCCGGCTGGCCGCTCGTTGCTGCGAATGGGCTGATATATGGCACGACGTCCTACGGTGGTGCAAGTAATCTTGGAGCCGTCTATCGCATTGAGCCTTAAGAATGAAGACCTTCTATCTTCGATGTTACAGGGCTAGTGCTTCAGTGGATTTTGCCTTGCTCGCAGCGTGCGGCGGATCGCAGCCGCCGATCGGCGCGCCGGGCGCGATGCCGTGAAAGCCTCAAAACTATGACGACTAGGGCTGCGCTCACGCTTAGTCTGCTCGCGGCCTTGATGCCGATTGTCGCAGCCTCAAAATACGGCACGGGGAACGCGCCGAGCTACGCTGACATCGATGCCGTAATGTTGACGCAGAACGGCTGCAAAGGCACTATTCAAAATCCGATCGTGGCGACCTTAAAAAGCCCGAGCTTTCCACAAGGTTGGTTCGTCTCAGGGTTTGACTGCTCGACATTTTGGGTCTTGTTCTGGAACAACGGCCGTAATGACGTAGCGACGACCTACAGCCAATATAATCTTGGGGGCGCGGTTGGCTTTTACAATCTCTCCAGCACCCTTGACAATGCGAGAGCTCTCCTTTACAAGGATCATTTCTACGAGCTGAACCCGCGCAACCTTATCATTACAGATACCGCACGCACGGTTCTTACGGTACGACGCTGCGCAGTCATCACCCGGATTAGCGCATTTAACATTCAAGGTTCTGATGATAAGCAGGACGCGCCAACCCTCAGACTGTTCAACGACCTTCGTGCCCTCATTGCTGAAGCGGGGAAGAGCAGAATATCGGACGCGCCGAAGGACTTCGCGCTGACCGGGCTATTTGATCCGTAGCCCGCGACGGCGCCCCACCCCGCAGCTGCGCAGCCCGGCGCCGATCGCAAGCGCATTTCAGCCTCGCATCTCGGCTCGCACATGCTCGCAGTCTCGCGGCGTTGTTTCCTGGAGGCCTGACGCTTAGATCGCGGCGGCTGTGCTGCCCGGCGGCAGAGGGGGGGCGTTTTAAAGCAAAACGGACCCCCCTCCCGGCTAGCCGGGCTGGCCGGGCAGCGTGCTCCGCGATCTAAGCTGCGAGACTGCGAGGCATCTGCGAGCCGAGCTGCGAGGCGCAACGCCTCACGCGATCGGCGCCGGGCTGCGCAGCTGCGACGCTGCCTAGACCGCTAAACGCCTAACGCGATGCGGCCTCGCGGGCGGGGCGGGTGATGAGGGACCATGCTATTGTCGCGCCACTATCATATTGAGAAGCTGCTCTTTCGAAACTAGGTGATCTAGCGATTCTCCGGATGTTTCGATGACGACCACCTTGACTGAGCCGTTAAATCTACTGTGTTCGGCGGGCAATTCCGGCGTCATCGGCGAGCCTAGCTTCACTCCCACGTCGGTTGTTTCGTCTGCGGAGAAGACCATTGCCTGGGTCTGCTCGACGCGGCCTTCGCCCACCGGCGTGCCATCCAGGAAAAGCGTTACGTTGCCGCCTTTGGCAAGGCCGCCCCCGTCGTATGCGAACTCCATCCGAACTTGGCGGGTTCCTGAGGTAATCGGCTGGTTCGCGTTCACGACGAATTGACGAAGGCCCGCGAGGTTGTACAGATACTTTAGAGTTCCGTCCTTCACATACAGCATCCATCCGCCGGCGATTCCACCCTGTGATAGGATGGCGCCATGCGCGGGTCTTCCCTCCGGAACTATTAGCTGCGCGGTAATGGAATGGCTCTTGTTTTTTACGTTTATGACCCCGTTTTCGTTCAGACCGCCCATGCCTTCCGAGAGGACTTGCGAGTTACCGCGAACGAGCTGGGGCCGCCCCGCAATATCGGCGTTGAAGCGTTCGCTCCCGCGATCATCCATGGGTAGTACATTGTTGCGGGTTGCTTCGATCAGCCAGAGGCGCTGCAGCTCGTGGAGCTTCTCCGGCATTTGCTTCGACAGGTCGTGCGTCTGCGACCAGTCTTTATTCGTGTCGTAAAGTTCCCAGATATCGTCGTCGAAAGGCGGCGCGACTTCAGTAAGTAGCCACGGCGTGCGATGACGCGTGACCGCAGTCCAGCCCTTGTGATAGATGCCACGATTACCGAACATTTCAAAGTATTGCGTTTCGTGACGCTCGCCAGCTTTCGGGTCCTCGAAACTATACGTCATGGGAACCCCCTGCATCGGCACTTGCCCGACGCCGTTCACCATAACCGGCTCCGTCAGCTGTGCTACCTGTAGAATCGTGGGCGCCACATCGATGACGTGATGGAACTGATTGCGAATCTGACCTTTGGCCTTGATGCCCTTGGGCCAGTGAACGATCGTACCGTTTCGTGTGCCTCCCCAGTGCGAGGCGACTTGTTTCGTCCATTGGTATGGCGTGTCCATCGCGTGCGCCCAGCCGACAGCATAATGATTGTACGATTCGGGACCGCCGAGCTTATCTATCCGCTCCATGAGGAACTGTGCGGTTTCGAGCGCGCCGAGACCGTTAAAGGGAATCGTTTCGTTGTACGTGCCGTGCAGCGTGCCCTCAGCTGACGCACCGTTGTCGCCGATAATGTAGTAGATCAGCGTGTTGTCGAGCGCCTTGATTTCGTCAAGTGCGTCGATCAGCCGCCCGATGTGATAATCGGCGTACTCAAAGAATCCAGCATACACCTCCATCTCCCGCGCCAGCACACGCTGAAACTCCGGCGTTTGCGAGTCCCACGCCGGGATCGCGTCGGGTCGCTTCGTCAGCTCGCATTCTTGCGGAATTACACCGAGCTTCTTCTGCCGAGCGAACGTCTCTTCGCGCAGCTTATCCCACCCTCGATCGAACTTACCTTGATACTTGTCTGCCCACTCTTTGGGCACGTGGTGAGGCGCGTGCGTCGCTCCGGGCGCGAAATACATGAAGAACGGCTTTTCGCCAGCCAGCAGTCGCTGCTGTCGGACCCAGGCGATGGCGCGATCGGTCATATCCTCCATGAAATGGTAGCCTTCTTCGGGCGTCTTCGGCGGTTCGACCAGCTTCGTGCCTTCATGAATCGCCGGATACCATTGATTCGTCTCGCCTGCAACAAAGCCGTAGAAATACTCGAATCCCGAGCCGGTCGGCCACCGATCGAATGGTCCGACGGGACTCGCCTCCCATACTGGAACCTCATGGCATTTTCCCAACTGCGCGGTCGAGTAGCCGTTTAGCCGCAAAATCTCGGGCAACGGTGCCATCGAGTTGGGCCGCAGTGAGTTGTAGCCAGGAGCCGACGTTGCAATCTCCGTGATGCCACCCATACCGACGGTATGATGGTTGCGCCCGCTCAAGAGGGCCGCACGTGTTGGCGAGCAGAGTGCGGTTGTGTGGAAGCGCGTGTAACGTAAGCCATTTTCAGCTAGCCGTTCGGCGGTCGGCGAACTGCAAGGCCCCCCGAAGGCGCTCGACGCGCCAAAGCCCGCGTCGTCGATCAGTACGACCAGTACGTTCGGAGCCGCGTCCGGCGGCTTCAGCGGCTCGATCGGTGGAAATTTCGAATCGGGATCCTTGGCATCGTATGCGACGAAACCGGCGTACGCCCGATCCGGAATGGGAAGAATCTCACGCTGAATGCGTTTCGAGGAAGCCTCGCCGTTTGAACTGGCCATGGTGTACCCCTCCGTAAGAGGTCGAGAAGATACGGCAACAAGTGTAGCTCCCCTCCGGAGATGCTCCCAAAGAGAGCATCTTCCAAAATTAAATGTTTATCGGAGCGCAGCGGACGGTTCTCGCGTAAGGGTGATGAGCGCTGACCAATGCCTCGGATGGGGCACTCTGCCACCGGCCCGTATCCGCGAGCAGGCCGCGAGCGAGAGCCCCGTCGCCTTGCCGATCTCCTTGAGCGAGAACGCATCGAGCTTCGGCGCGATCTCGCGCTTGAACCAGGCTTCGTCGCGCTGGCCCAGATGCTCGCGCACCCAGCTCCGATTGCGGCGATGGCCCGCGGCGATCGCCTCGCCTCGCGCGCTGTTCACGCCCAGGCTGCGACGTGGATCGTTGCCCGCGGCCGCTTGTGCTGCGAGCGCCTTGCGAGCCGCGACGATCGCGCGGAGACCATGTTCGCGCCGGGCCTTCGGCATGCACACCTCGCAATGCCGGCACCTGCGCTTGAGCACGGGCCGCCCACACATCGCACATGCGACCGGGGTGCTCGGCCGCGCTTCGACGGTTGGCGCACGCGACCAATCCCGTGAACGCGCTGCTGAACTACAGCTACGCGTGCTTGGAAGCGGAGTCGCGCCTCGCACTCCTCGCGCACGGCATGGACCCTACGATCGGCGTTCTGCATGCCGATCAGCGAAACCGCGATTCGTTTGCCTTGGACGCCATGGAGCCTGTGCGCCCGGACGTGGACGCCTTTATCCTCGACTTGCTGGAAGACCGCGTGTTTGCCTCGCGTGATTTCGCCGAGCTTCCAAACGGCGTCTGCAGGATCGGCGCTTCGATCACGCACGACCTCGCACTCGCGCTACCGCAGTGGCGCCTGCGCATGGCGCCGATCGCCGTGCGCCTCGCAAAAGCATTCCGCGATGCACTGACCGGCAAGCGCGAAAATGGCGCCGTTCCCGCGCCGAAGCGCTCGGCG
The DNA here is from genome assembly GCA_963711625.1 of Vulcanimicrobiota bacterium. Lineage (GTDB taxonomy): Bacteria > Vulcanimicrobiota > Vulcanimicrobiia > Vulcanimicrobiales > Vulcanimicrobiaceae > Cybelea. The sequence continues at coordinate 1,473,982 of OY970207.1, read as the reverse complement.
CTCGTTAACACGCCTCGCAAAGCGCCGCAAGCGCGCCCCTACGCGGGTAAGACCTGGAGCGCGCCGCGCCCCGAAGCACTTGCAGCGGCGCCGGGCGCCTGCGAGTTGTGCGGCGCGCCGGTCCTTAAGCGCAGGCGCCGCCACTGCGAGGCATGCATGCCGCAAGCACGCCGAAAGCACGGACTGCGCGCAATCGCCAAAGCGCGCGACGCGCTCGCAGCGCAGACGGCTGCAGGGCACGATCCAAGGCGCAGCCTGGGCTCGAACCGCGCGCGATGCGAGGCGATCGGCGAGGGGCACCGGCGCAATCGCAGCTGGGCGCGCGAGCACCCGGGTCAGCGCGATGATGCCTGGTTCAAGCACGAGATCGCGCCGAAGCTCGACGGCTTTTCGCTCGCGGAAATCGCGGCCGCGACGGGCTTATCGCTCGCAGCCTGCTCACGCATCCGGGCCGGTGCGAGAGTGCCGCATCCGAGGCATTGGCAGGCTTTGGCGACGTTGGCCCGCGCTTGAAAGCCCGGCCGCCAGGTGCGACCGATAATTCCTTTGAACCTCTGGGCATGGCGCTGAGAGCCCCGCTTCCAAGCGGGACCGTCACGCTGCTCTTTACCGATATCGAGGGCAGCACGCAGCATTGGGAAGAGCAGCGTGCTGCGATGCCCGAGGCCCTGCGCCGCCATGACGAGCTACTGCGTTCCGCGATTGAAGCCCACGGCGGGCACGTCTTTAAGACGTGGGGCGATGCGTTCTGCGCGGCATTTGCGCGTCCGTCGGAGGCCGTGGCCGCTGCAGCCGAAGCGCAACGCTGGCTAAGCCGCGAGGACTGGAGCGCGGTCGGCGGATTGGCGGTGCGCATGGCGCTCCACAGCGGCGCAGCGGACGAGCGCGATGGCGATTACTTCGGCCCCGTCGTCAATCGCGTCGCACGACTGCTCGCCATTGCGCACGGTGGCCAGACGATTGTCTCGGGTGTAACGGCATTGCAGCTGCGCGGTCTCCTGGCGGGCCACACTGAACTGCGCGATCTCGGCGAGCATCGGCTTAAAGATCTCATTGAATCAGAGCACGTTTGGCAACTCCTTGTGCCGGGTCTGCCCGAAGCATTTCCGCCGCTACAGTCGCTGGGATCGCTGCCCAACAACCTTCCGCGGCAAGTCACACCCCTCATCGGCCGCGACGAAGTGCTAGCGGAAGTCGAATCGCTCGTTCAGGAGCATCCGCTGGTGACGCTGGTAGGAACCGGCGGGGTCGGTAAGACCCGCCTTGCCCTTCAAACCGGTGCGGATCTGCTCGACGGTTCAGCCGACGGTGTGTGGATCATCGAGCTCGCACCGCTCAGCGACGGAGCGCTGATTGTCAATGCCATTGCCGCGACTTTTGGTTTGCGCGAACAGGCGAACCGGTCGCTGCTCAAGGTTATCCTGCAATATCTGCGGCCGCGCCATCTGCTGCTGATCCTCGATAACTGCGAGCACCTCATCGAGGAGGTTGTTAAGATCGCCGATGCGATACTGCGGGCGGCGCCCGAGGTGCGCATCCTGGCGACCAGCCGCGAGCCGCTACGCATTACCGCCGAGCATGTCTACCGCGTGCCGTCGCTAGCCGTGCCATCAGCCGATGCACTCACCAGCGACGAAGCCTTGCAGTACGGCGCGATCGCCTTATTTGCCGAACGTGCGCGCGCTTCGGATGCAAAATTTACGCTTAGCAACGAGAACGCAACAATCGTCGCCGATATCTGCCGGCGCTTGGATGGCGTCGCGCTGGCGATCGAGCTGGCTGCCGCGCGCGTACGGATGCTGCCGCCGCGCCAGCTCGCGCAGAAGCTCGACGAACGCTTCCGCGTGCTGATCGGCGGCAGCCGCACAGCCTTGCCGCGCCAACAGACGATGCGTGCCCTCATCGATTGGAGCCACGATCTGCTCTCCGAGCCGGAGCAACGGCTCTTCCGGCGGTTAGCGATCTTCGTGGGCGGGTGGACGCTCGATGCGGCCGAAGCCGTCTGCACCGACGACACGCTCGATGCACTCGACGCGATCGACCTGCTCTCGTCGCTGGTTGACAAGTCGCTGGTCGTTGCGGAGGCGGAGACCGCGCGCTACGGGTTGCTGGAATCGACGCGCGCGTTTGCGCTGGAGAAGTTGGAGCAGAGCGGTGAGCGCGAGGCGTTGATGCGCCGGCACGCGCAATGGGCGGCCGACCTCGGCGATCGCGCGTACGAGGCATGTTTGGCGATACCGATGTTGCAGCGCCGTGCGCAGTTCGATCCCGAATTTGAGAACGCGCGCGTCGCGATCGACTGGGCGCTCTCACGCGATGAGATCCTGCTGGCGGCGCGCATCCTTGCGGGATTTTTCGAACCTTACCAACGGCTGATCGGAGCGGCGGAAATCAGCAGCCGACTTGAGCCGACGCTGGAACGGCTCGACGCGGCCGCGCAACCGGCACTTGCGGCACGCGCGTGGTACGCGTTAGCGTTCGTATCGCTTGGATCGCGCAAAGCCGAGGCGGCACAGCGAGCGGTCGAGTTCGCCCAGCGGTGTAACGATACGTTGACGACGATCGATAGCCTCAACTGGAGGGCGTTTGGACTTATCCAAGCAGGGCGGACGCAGGAGGTGCAACCGGTCATCGATCGAGCCCTACAACTCATAAGGGAGAGCGGCCTGACTCGTTCTCTGCTCCATGCAAACGTGCTGAACGACACGGGACTCCTCGCACTTGCTTGCGGCCATGCCGACGAGGCGGATCGCGCTTACGGCGGGGCGCTTGCACTTTTCACCGCGATCGGCGATGAATTCCATGCGATGACGGTTCGCTTGAACATAGCCGAGCTCGAGTTCAGCAAGGGGAACGCTACAGCGGCGCTAGAACTCGCGAAGGTGGTCGAGGCTCAAACGCGCGGGTCGCGCACCGATTCAAACCGCATCGTCGCGCTGACAAACGAGGCGGCGTACCGCATCGCGCTCGGCGACATTCCGGGAGCGCGTAGCGCGGCTCGCGACGCGCTCCGGCTCGCACACGGCGTAGGGTTGTTAGCCACGGGGGCGATTCAGCATCTTGCGACCGTCGCGGCCCTCGGCAGCGACGCTCCCCGTGGCGCGCGGCTTCGCGGCTACGCTGATGCGTCATATCGCAACTTAGGCGCCGAGCGCGAGGGGACCGAGCAGCGCACGTATGACATCCTAATGGCGGCGCTGCGCGAAAAACTCGGCGACACCGAGATGCAATCGCTCGCCGCCGAGGGCGCGCAGCTATCGGAAGATCAAGCCGTCGCCGAGGCTATGGCGGTGTAACGCCCCACCCGCGAGGCCGCATCGCGCTAGGCGCTTAGCGGTTTAGGACCCTCGCACCCTAGCTCGCCCGGCCGCTGCGAGGCGCCTCGCGGCGCGGCGCCAAGCACGTGGCGGCTCGCACCTTAGAGCGCGGGGCTTAACGCGTCGCAGCTTAGTCTTAACGCGTCGCGCGTTGCAGCGCGGCGGCTGAGATGAGCGGCTGGATCGCGGCGCCCATCGCTACGAGCGTAGCAGCGCGGGACTTGCCGGCCAGGCGGGAGGGGGGCGCACACTTTGAGGCCTCTCAACTCCTATCCCGGACAGCAGCTTAGCGGGATAGGAGTTAGGCCCCTAAAATTGTGCGGCCCCCCTCACAGTGCTAGGCTGCAGTACTCAGTCGTGCGGCGATCCATGCTGCGAGGCGTTGCGAGCTACGCTGCGAGGCGAGTCATACGCCGCGCGATCGGCGCCGGGCTGCGCAGCTGCGAGGCTCAGCGAAGCCGCTAGCGCGATGCGGCCTCGCGGGCGCGGCGGGCTACTGAAGCTGATACCACGTTAGGAAGGCGCTAAGCGCAGTGCAAGCACTCCGACGAGCACCCCGCCAGTCCAACATCGGTAACGCCATGGCTCGACCTTTTTTCCTGTGGTCGTAGTGCTAGGCCGAGGCGGATTAAGCGCCAGGCCTACTGCGGACGAAATACACGAGAGGATCAGTCGCGGCTATTCTCATTCATCGGGGTCTTCGCCCATAAGGTGTGGCCGTCCGCAGCAGGTCTGTCGCCCGATCACGCTGAAGCCGCCAAAACGCCCCCCTAGCTGCCTCGTTAAGCGCAGCGCGCCGCGATCGTCGCCTGGCTGCGCAGCTGCGGAGGCTACGCTGAGCGCCTCAAGTGGCGCGACCTCGCGGGCGTGGGGGTGGGGGGTGCTACTACTCGGCGTCGAGCGCGTCGTATCGCTGCCATGGGTCGGTCGTAGAAGCGCGCCAGGTGTAAGAGCCGAAGGCAAGGTCTTCCACGTCTTCGAGCTTAGGCCGAAGGTCGAACATGTGCTTTGCATGGATCAGCAACATGGCCTCGTCTTGGGAATGTATACGCTCGTTCTCGCCGCAGAGGAACTGCCAATCGCCGTCTACGTCGTGGCATACATGAAGAATGGGCTCGCCCCGCTCCCAGACCCGCTTGCATGCAAAGGTACTTGCCTCAGTTTCGTTTGTCATACCCCGCTTTCAACCGAGGTCGCACTAAAAGGTATCGGGCGCCTCCGCCCCTCGGCCGCAAGGGTCGGCAACCGCATTCGCGCTATTTTCCAGGCTGTAGCAGATCCACCAGCGCAGCGGCAAACTTCTGCGATCGAGGAATGGGTTGGTACTCATCGGGACGGTAACTGCGCGTCCTTTGCCGCGTAAATATCGTACAGCTGCTTGAAGGCTTTGCTCGCCGTAACCGCCGTCGGTGAGCGCAAGCAGGAAGGCCGCCGCGATCGCATTCTGTCGGTCAGCTCCTTTGAAGATTCGACGTTAACCCAGCATCACATCGCTCGGGTACTCCAGGCTTCCGCTCATGAAATGCGAGCGTAGCGCCACTGCTTGTCATACGGGGGCATTTCGCTTGCGGACTTTAGCGTGACGATGAGTGGGATCGGTGCTGTCATTCGGCTGAAGCGCCGTACTGCAATGACGTTAGCAATTGGGTGATGTCACACGTTCGTGATCGTGACGCCTTCGATCTGCGTCGACTCCGCCTGAGCGGGCATGAATGGGGACGTAAGGGTGGCTATCGCAATCTGTTAGAAAGAGCAGAGCACGCAACTTCTTCCAGGTATCATCGCTCCATGATCCGCCGCACTTTCTGCGGCATCAGGCAGCTTTCAGGCCGCCTGCGGGCGGGCCCTCTGCGCATTCGTTCGGCTGCCGCCAGCTACGACGCGTACCCGACGGTTAGTCTTGACCTCTTGACCACGTGGCGAGGGCGGCTTTCGGGGAGGGTTTGTAAGAAACCGCAGTCCGTGACGTTCTACGCCGCTTCGCGTCGAGATCGTGCTAAAACATCCCGATGTGTCGATGAAATCAGAGTATTTCACTTCGCTGATCGTACGGATTCGGGATGAAAACGACGTCGGCATTAACGTCGAGTTTCGCCGCGTTCTGCTCTATAGCAAGACGGACGAAAGCTACGCGCTCTGATCACCGTAAACGCCCTTGCTGGAAGCGGAAGGAACGGCCATTGGCTCTACGAGATGAATAACTCGGAGTTCTTGCGGACTTCAAGCGACTCGCAATCCATACGTCAATCCCCAATGGGACCTCAGGCATTACATAGTCGCCACCTGATAACGACATCATCGATGTCATCGCAGCAGAGCCACCCACTACCTCAAATCGCACCGACGATGTGCGGGGGTGGATACGGCCGGGGGAAGAGCGTTCGGATTAGCGCGCACGTTTTTCGAGCAGCTTGAGCAAGCCGTCCCAATGGCTCGGATGCGGCACCCTCGCACCCGCCGGCGAGCAGGCCGCGAGCGATAAGCCTGTCGCTGCTGCGGTCTCTGCGAGCGAGAAGCGGTCCAGCTTTGGCACGACCTCGCGCTTGAACGAGACCTCGTCGCGCTGGCCTGGATGCTCGCGAGCCTAGCGGTGATTGCGGCGATGCGCTGCTTTAGAACCGATAGCGCGGTCGCACTTATAGGCCTTTTGTTGGTTCGGGTAACCCTCTAATCTATTTGTGTAGCCGCGCAAAGCGCTCGGGCCTTGCTTCAGGTGGCCCGGCGTCCAAATACATTTTTACCAGCTGAGCGCCATGAATCGTGGTCTCAAGATAAGAGGCATCGCTATACAGCATCGCAAGCCTAACGCCCGACTTACCCAGACGGTCAAGTATCCAACCCGGCTAACGGTTTGGTCCTTAGGTACCGCTCGAGAAGTTTCTGACCCTGTTAACGGCGAGATCGGCCGCCTGTAGAGGTAAGAAATCCTTTTCATCACGGAAAGTGGGCGCATTCTCGATTCCAAGCGCTTGTATCGAGGTTGGTGCGGTAAACATCAGGTCCCTGAATAGATCGGCAAGGTGATGACCAGCTTGGCTCGTGCTGTCAAAGATAAATTCAACCTTCTCCTTCGGTCCGAATATCGCGGTGCGCTACGATGAGGCCCCTCAAAACCTGCGCGAAGAGAAAGAAGAAAGGGTCGCTAATCTTTGGGTCAGGATGCTTTGATGCTATGCGTAAAAAGTCTGCGTTGTTAACGATTGCCGCGGCGCCATATAGAATTTGCGTTTCGTTGATAACGTCGATAAGGTGCGACAGTTTCGCATCGCGCACCTCCGGCGTCCACCCTTTGAACTCACCCTTCTTGCTCAGGGCCATTGCGTCGCTGGCCTTGAGATATGCAATGGCGGGTGGTTCTGCCAGCGCAGCTGCCCACCGATCGGAGAAGCCAACCCAAGACTCGGCCGACGCAACATAACCAACAAGAACCGAGGTTTTACCTTGGTAAAGGTTGCCGCTATCATCCACACATGCTTGAAGCATTTGATAGGACTTTCGCGAGACGCGCTGATTTGCCTGATTCGGTCTTCGTCCGGCTCGTATCATTTGTAGCGCTCGCCTGGACAGGCCGCTTCGGAGCATCAATCCTTGAATTGCATCGCCCTTAGCCCTGGCAGAATCGACGTCGCCCACTCGTCGCGCCCCGGATCGGGATACTTCGTGTAAACGTCGCTTGCGCCGGCGATCGCTCCCCTCTTCGACCGCTTCGAGCTTGTTCGACTCTTTGCCGATATAGTCGAAGCCGGACTCGATCGCGACGTGCCGCCGCGCCAGCAGCCCAGGGTTTGCTTTCCGCACGGCGCACCGCTGGCATCGGTGCACTTGGCCTCTGGATGGTACTCGTACTCGTCGCAGCACGTCGCCATAGCTCTTGACGCGCGCCGATCGGTCCGTGAACCGTGCGGTGCCGATGTGCTGATTCGGTACCGCTTGCCGGAATACTGATCGATCCAGCGCATCGTTTCCCACTTGCCGCGGATCGGTCTCGTACGGCGTGATCAGGTGGAACCTCTCCGGATCGACGCCGATCGGATGGCCGAGTTTGCGCACGTGGCAGCTGAGGATGAAGTTGAACGGCTTGATCTGCTTGTCGTAGGGTCTTGCCGTTCGTTGAGGGTTTTCAGCGGCTTCATTACCGCGGGGCCGCTGACGGTCGTACGCCCGACCGCCACCCGCTTCGCAAAACGCAGCGGTTTCGTAGGCAGGCCCAGCGATCGGCGCACGATCGACAAGCCACGCCTGGGCGATCCAGTTGCGATCCTCGCTCTGCGGATCCGTCGGATTGAGCAGATGCCCCAGGCCGTGCTCCGAGTAGCGGATCTTCCTTGTTATTGACGCCCTCGCGCAGCAGCGCCGGTTCGCCCGTACCGGATCTCGCACGAAGAGCGTGTACCGTTTGCGCGAGATCGCCAGGCAACACAGCTGCCGCTGCCGCCCGGTCTTCGGGGTCGAAGTTGTCGTCTTCGATCTTGAGCACCGAGCCTGGGATTGCGGTGCGATCGTAGGGGTTCAGCGCCCTCGAAGCGCTTGGCGATCGCATCGACCTGCGCCCATGATAGCGCCGGATCGCCTGCTTGCCGTTCTTCCGATACGGGCCGCCTTCGCACTCGATCAGGCCGCCGCGCTGCGTCGCCACGATCGCCATGGAGTCGGTGTCTTCCATCGCGTACGTGCCGCCCCGATCGGTCACGCAGCGCTCTAGCAGCGCCAGCATCAGACGTGCTGCCGCCGGTAATCAGCGACGCTAGCGGCGGGAAGCAGTACTCGCCGGGCCGTTCGGGATTGCTGGACGCGTGCACTCGTAAACGGTGTCGGGGTCGATGCCACGGCACGTCACCGCATGACCTTTTTGAGCGCCTTCCTTCGCGCCGCATCTCGCGCGAAGATGCCGTAGCTGGTCGCGTTGCCGAGCATCTTGAGCGATCGCTGTCGAGTCGGCTGCGCTCGCTCTTGCGCCGAGCGCCGTCCGAGCATCCAGCCGATTGCGCTCCTCGATGACGGTGCTGAAGAAATCGTGCCGGTCGCGGATCCATCGCCACCTGCCCGCGCAGGTGCACCGGCTTGAGTCCGTTGGCTTGCCGATCGGCTCGATCCTGAACGTGTCGATGATGCGCGGTTGTTTCCCGGTCAGCAGCACGACGCCCACGAGATCCGGCCCCGCGTACCACAGCGCGTCGTTGGGATCGTCCGCTCCTGCGTGGACGTAGTTGACGCCGATTCTGCCCGCGCTGCCGCCGTAGCCCGCCCGCACCGGCAGTACGTCGCCGTCCGGATCGATCTGCGCGAAGAACGCCAAGCCCTTCCAGTTCGCCTGATCGAGCACCCATTCGAGCGCTACGCCTCGCAGGAAGTCTGCGCGCTCCTCCGCGGCGTCTTCCACGACCACGTCGATCCGCCCGCGCCGTCATGAACCCCCACAGCCCCATCAGCGCATTCACCGTGGAAGTACTGACTGATGACGTCGAGGTAGACGACCGGCACCGGGGCATTGCGCACGTGCGCGCTCGCCCGCCCACCGAAGAATGCCGACTCGGCATAGCCGCAGTAGCGCTTGGGGAAATCCGGCATGCGTGCCATGATCGGCGTCACGCCCATCGCTTGCAGATACGCCTTCCCGATCGAGGCTGGCGAATACGCCTTCGTTACTTGCAGCTCGATCGGGTGCAGCGCGTATTCGGCGAGCATCTTGGCTCGTGAGCTCAGTCGTCTGCCAGCACATCGCGTCGGTTGTAGTCGATATATTCCGGTGTAATAACTCCGTGCTGCTCGGCCTTCTGCTTGCCGTGCTCGACCCCAGAACACCTCGCAGGCGCGCTCCAAACCCATGCCCTGATCAGTCAGCGCGAAGGCGAGGGTCTTGGCGTCGAGGATATGCCCGCGGAAGACGTACGCTCGTCTCGGGCTTCGGCACCCTCGGCCCCTTCGGGGATCCGATCGAGCTTGTCGCGATCGATGGCGCCGGTAAAGCCCTTGAGCGCGCGTTTACTGTCCATGTGCTTAACCGCGATGCCGGGCCGGTAGGGATGCGCTTTCAGCTGGCCGCTCTTGTCACGATATTGGAAGAACTGGAACGTGAAGACCGCCCAAGAAGCGATCGCGCGACGGTACGAAGCCTAGCGCCACGCGCGAAATGTCAAACGGGAAGTTGAACGCGCACAGCAGACCGCGTCCCTTGTACGCCACGCGGTAGAGCAGCGTGCGAAAGTCCGTGATCAGGCAGCAGCTGGAGCTCTGGATTGCTGGGGATGCCTCGCTCGGGAATACCGCGGGAATCGGTGTCGGCGGCGATGCGCGCGGGCATAGTGCTGCAGCACCTCGCGCTCTTCCACGGTCAGATCGTCCGACGTAGAACAGCCCTTCTTCGAGGCACCGGCCAGCGACCAGGAAACGATAGCTGCCGAACGTTAGCGCCTGCGTCTTGTCGACGCGGGTCTCGCAGTCAAAGACGAGCATCCCGTCGATCCGCGGCGCCTTGCGCTCGGGAGTGGCCTTTAGGTCGGGATAGACCCGGACCGCGATCGGCAAGTAGTCGTCACAAAGCGTTATGGCGACACTAGTTTGCGGCACCAAAGCTCTCGCTGCCACAAATATGATTAGTGTTGGGAGCAGGTTGATTAGAGCGAAGATTGCCAGGAAGACAAACGAGTTGGTCACTTGAGTCTGCCATGGGGGCACGAATCCGGGCGGAGCATCAAATGTCAGAGGATCGCCGGCGATGATCGCTTGCCCCAGAATCCCAGCGTAGATTAATCCGAGGTAGCTGAGGAAGTCGGCCGTAATGGAGGCGCCCTCTCGCGGCGATGATGCACAGGGCACTAGGACGATGCTTGATTCGCAATCAGCGGACCCACATAGCGCAAAGAATGTTACGAAACGACTAGGGGTCTTCGCGTTCATCGCACGCCAAAGATAACCCGATGCGAGAAACATGTAGAGTATGCTCGCGAACGTATAAGCAGCGCGCTTCAAGATCGCCGCCATTCGGGGACGATTTCACGTCTTTTTCGGTAAGCGCGAGGCTCCCTCCTTCAGTCCCTGCGAGCCCTTCGCGCCTTCCTGGCAGCTGCCGCCTCTAGGGCGGGAAGCCACTTCGGCACCATAGACTTCGACGCAGCAGGTCCTCGACTCGCTTTAGCTTGGGTCGCAAATGCGATGCAGTCCGCGAGCATGTGTAGCTCGTTATCATTGAGGCCCTCGAAGCGTGAAATAGCCCCGAGCAGCGGGCTGCCGGTAGCGTTTTCCAGGGTTTCGGGCGTCCAGTCCATGCTGCTTCACGCTAAAGACCGCCCGGTGATCGTTGATCGGATAACGGATTTTTAGTCCGCTGTTGGCCTTGCCGAAGACGTGGTTGTCCTCGTACGGCTCGCGGCCGTGAGCGAGGCGCTCGCAGCGAAAGCAGATCGGCGGCGAGCGACCGGATATGAGGGCGAATGGGCGCGCCTCGCCGCACGCACAGGCGGCCTCGCAGCCGACACGACGCTGCGCCCGCGTATCGCGCAGCCAGACGCCGATCGGATCGCGCGCCCGCATCAGCGCCGCGCGTAGAGGTCTTCAAAGGATAGCTCTCCGAGATCGCCGAGCCGCTCCAGTTCGTCTAGATCGGTAAAGAACTCGATCTCGCGGCCCTGCGCATCAGTGAACGTCGACCGCGAAAGGCGAGCAGCTCATCGGTGCGGCCGGTGCTCGCGAAGGTGCGCGTGGCCCGGGCATAGTGCGCAGACCTCCGACGCGATCCGCGATCCGCGGATGGCCACCGGCTCGCGCTTGCCATCGACCGACGACGTTAAGCATGCGCAGCAGAGTCGTCGCTGGCCTTGGCCTTGTATCGGCCGCTCGCGGTCTTCCGGAGCGCGGGTTTGCCGAGCCGCACGACCGTGTGTGGGTCGACGCCGACTCAGCCGCTGCACTCTTGAGTGATGTGCCCTCGCGCATGCGCGTAACGACGTGCGCAACGCTTTCCACCGCCCTCTGCGAGCGCGACGGTAAGGCTTGAAACTCGGCGAAGGTGCGCGGGCGCCGACGGCGTTGACCGCCAGCGCCGCGCTTTGGTATCTTAGCCATAGTTCAACTGCAAATAGAATGGGCCGAGACGGGCATGGCCTCGGCCCTTACTCGTTAGCGGTCACTCTCCGTGAAGTAGAATGCCTTGCCGGATTGCCGCAGCCGCACGTTGTCGATGATGCCTCCGCGTGCAAGGTGCGCTTGCGCCTCTCGGAGCTGCTCATCGCGGCCGAGATTCGAACCGAGACTGAGCTGTTCGGGTTCGCGATCGGCGACCTTGAGCCTTGACAACCCAGCGGTCTTGGCCTTCAAAGCCGCGACCCGGCTCGAACTTAATCTCCAGAATCTCGAAGCGGAGACCTTTGCTCGCGTACTCGGCGTTTTCCGCGTACGCGAGTCGCGGAACCGAAGGAGAATCTCTGCAGAGTCTCCGAGACGGTGGGTTTTCCACGCGTGGAATCAGTTGTGTTTGGACATAGTGTTCCTTTCTGTCTACGACAGGTTGCAAGTAAGTGCGGGGTAAGAACGTCACACCTCGGGCGGCGGCATTCCACGCGCGCCGATCCAGAGAAGCAGTCCGAAGCCAATGATGATGCCGCCGAAGATAAGCCAACCGGTTACCGGAGAGACTTGCTCAGGTGGAATATCATCTAAATGCGAACGGCGCTGCCGCATCGGCCGCGAGTCTCCGTCAAGGCCGCGCGCGATCTTTCGGACCAGCCAGTCGCTGATCCCGAGTTCACGCGAGATCGACCGATATGAGCGCTCAGGATCATCGTTCAGTAGGCCTTGCGACCTCGTCCCGATCGGAGCTCATGGCGCGACCTACGAGACCGTCGCCCACCTCTTCGAACATCCGCTCCGCGCAGTAGGCGAAGAAGGCTCTAAGCCGCTCCAGATCGCGCGGGCCGGGCGCGAAGGCGACCGCTTTCGAGGTAGCCTAGGGTTAGGTGGCTCATACCCAACAACTAAAGATGCCCCCGGCCCGCGATAACGAACCGGAGGCGTCGCACCCGGAGGGTTAGCTCCAGATGCAACAGCAGAACGTTACGCCCTTATATCCCCCGCTGCAAGTCCGCGCCGGCGTTCTGGTCGTGGACGGCTTCGGCATTGCGCTGCGCGTCGCTGTACGGCAAGCTGCACGTCGATGACGGGATCGGCAGCCAGCGCCGATCGCTCACGCTCGATCGCGCGGGCAGCGGCCTCGAACGCCTGGTGCTGATCGGCAAGACCGGCTCGATCACCCTGGAAGCGCTCGGCATGGCTGCGAGCGATCGGCGCGGCGCTGGTGCAGATCGGCCGTGACGGCGCGGTGCTCGCGCACTCCGTACCGTTCGGCTACGACGGGCACCCGATCCGCCGCGCCCAGGCGCTCGCGGTCACGAACGGCTTGGACCTCGCGATCGCGCGCGAACTGATCGCGGCAAACTCGACGGGCAGCGACGGAACCTCGTTCGGCTTCGCGCCGAACTGCGCGAGTTCGACAGTGCGAGCTTCGCTCGTTCGGCGGATTCAATCGAGAAGGTTCGCACGATCGAGGCGAACGCCGCGGCGCCTATTTCGCCGCCTGGAAGAACGTGCAGATTCGGTTTCGCGATCGCGACCTCGCACGAATCCCGGCACGCTGGCTTCGCGCCGATTCGCGCGCGTCCGTGCTGACCGGCGCACCTCGCGCCGCAACCTCGCCGTCAATGCGCTGCGGAACTACCTCTTCGCCTGCTCTAGAATCCGAAGCGCGCCTCGCACTCCTCGCGCACGGGCTCGACCCGACGCTGGGCGTTCTGCATGCCGATCAGCGAAACCGCGATTCGCTCGCGCTTGACGCCATGGAGCCGGTGCGAGCTGACGTCGATGCGTTTCTTGCTCGATCTGCTCGAAGATCGCGATGTTCACGGCGCGAGACTTTGGCGAGCTGCCGAATGGGGTTTGCCGGATCGCGGCACCGTTGACGCACGAGCTCGCACTGACGCTGCCGCATTGGCGCGAATGCCTCGGCCGATCGCAGCACGCCTCGCCCAAGCCTTTCGCGATTCGCTTCGTCGATAAGGCGCAGCGCCTCGCACCCTCTCGGCGAGATCCGGAAATGCGCCGCGCGAGTCCCGGTGCAGCCGATCGCCGCTGCTCGCCACGCCTCGCAAAGCCTCGCAGCCGCGACCCTACGCGACGCGGAAATGGCGTGCGCCAACCGTCGAAGCGCGGCCGAGCCAATCCGGTCGCGTGCGCGATGTGTGGAGAGCCGGTGCTCAAGCGCCGGCGCCGTCACTGCGAGGCGTGCATGCCGAAGGCGCGTCGCGAGCACGGGCTGCGCGCGATCGAGGCGGCTCGTAAGGCGCTCGCAGCGCAAGCCGCTGCGGGCAACGATCCTCGCCGCAACGCCGCAGTGAACCGCGCGCGAGGTGAGGCGATCAGCGAGGGGCATCGCCGCAATCGCCGCTGGGCCTGCGAGTATCCGGGCAGCGCGACGAGGCGTGGTTCAGGCGCGAGATCGCGCCGAAGCTCGATGCATTTACGCTCAAGGAGATCGGCGGCCGCGACGGGCTTATCGCTCGCAGCCTGCTCGCGCATCCGGGTGGGTGCGAGGGTCCCGCATCCGCGGCATTGGGATCGCTTGCTCGCGCTGGTCGAAGCCGGGAACTGAGGCTCCGCGCCGAACACCCTTGGCTGCCGATGCGTTCATGCGTCGAGGGAGCAAGGCAAGTGAGAACTTCAGATTCTGGCCGCTACACGCTAATGAGCTGCACAGCTGCGGCATTGCTGGCCGGGTGCGGCGGAGCGCAGCCGCCGATCGGAGGGCCGGGCACGCCGGGCGCGGTGCCACAGGCGAGCGCTACTCAACGGAAACTTCGAACACCCTCTGGGGGCGCATTGATATATGCGTTCACGGATTATGTTGGGCCTAAAGGAGCTGATCTTCGATTATCCCAGCGGAAAACTGATAACCACTTTCCAGACTCCAATGTTTGCCGCGGGGGGAGCCTGCTCCGATGCTCAGGGCAATGTCTTCCTCAGCGGAAGCGTGCTTCAAAGTGGCAACTGGGTACCCAGCATCGAAGAAGTACACGTACGGGTCCACGTCGCCCTCGGCGTCGGTGAGCATCGCCCCTTCTTCAGGCACCGCGGAATCGTGCTCCATCGACGAAACAACTGGTGACGTCGCCGCGATAATCCATCGATCCGCCGGAGGCAGCTACGTGGCAGTGTTTCCACAATTCCAAAGTCCTCCGAAAACCTATACGGATGGAACTATTGGAGATCCATTTTCCGTCGGGTATGACGGCAGCGGCAATCTCTTCCTTTTGGGCGGGATTAAGGTAACTGGCACGGCTTACGCCTTTGCGGAGCTTTCAAACGGCGGGAGCGGTTTTAATTCGGTCTCCCTGAATCTAGGGAAGCGTGTCGGGTTCGTCACAACGGTTCAGTGGGATGGAACGTATATGACGATTAAAGCAACTGATAAATCGCCCCACCCAAAGCCTAGGACATGGCCTCAGGCGATTTATCGGTTAGCGATTGCCGGCTCAAATGCCAAGGTGGTCGGCAAAACTGTCCTTACGGGGCCTCGCAATAACGGGGGCCCCAGTTGGATTCAGAACAACCGGAACATCGTTGTCGTTGCGACAGGACACCTTAGTATCTGGGCATATCCCTCTGGCGGAAAGGTGCCTAAAGAACTACATAGCGGCGTCGGCCGAACGAACGCCGCGACGGTTGCAGTTTCTGGGTCGGACGATCGGTTCCGAAGGTCATGAGCACACTAGGGTTCATTCGCTGCGTCTCCTCCTCCGTCGTCAGTATGTCTAGGTTTCACGGAAATCAGCGGCAGAGGAGCCCGGAATTTGGTCGGCTCGCGTTGAGCATCAGCATGGCGGCAGTGGTGGCCGGGTGTGGAACTGTGCAGCCGCCGATCGGCGCGCCGGGCTCGATCTCCCAAGCGGCGTTGCCGCACGCCCGCGGGGAAGCAATCGAGCCGACGGAGACGTGTACGTGCGGAGGAAGCCGCGAAAAGCTCCTTGCTCTGATGGCTCGGCGGATGCACGAGGCGTTGCCGCGAACGCGCGTCGCGTCGGCTTCGAACACCATCTGGAGCTTTGGCGGCGCCCAGGACGGCCGCTATCCCCAGGCCCCACTCATCGCTGGTGGGCACGGTTCGTTTTACGGAACGACGGCGTCGGGCGGGAAGTTTGGCTACGGCACCGTGTTCAAGTTGACTCGCTCGCGATCCTCATACAAAGAACGGGTCATCTGGAACTTCGGCGCAACGAACTCCGACGGCCAGTCCCCCAACGATGGGCTCATTGAAGACGCAAGCGGAGCGCTTTACGGCACAACCTATGCCGGCGGGGTCCACGGCGCCGGAGCCGTATTCAAGCTGACGTCTTCCAGGGGGACGTACTCCGAGCAAATCCTCCACACGTTCGGCGCCCCCCTGGACGGTGCAAGCCCATATGGCAGTCTGCTTGCGGACTCGACGGGTGCGCTCTATAGCACCACGATCTTCGGCGGCGTCAATAATCTCGGCACGGTCTTCAAGCTGACGAGGTCGGGATCGACGTATACCGAGCAGATCCTCTGGAGCTTCAAAGGGAAACCGGATGGCAAGTGTCCCTTCACCTCCCTCATCGCAGGGAAGCATGGCGTCCTCTACAGCACGACCGAGACTGGCGGAGCCTTCGATGACGGTACCGTGTTCGAGATGAAACCGTCTCGGAGCGGCTATACGGAGCACGTCGTCTGGAGCTTCGGCGGCCCCAACGACGGGGCGTGCCCCTACGCGCCGGTGATCGTTCGGCACAGCGAGCTCTACGGAACGACCTATTCCTTGGGAGCCTACGGCGTCGGAACCGCTTTTCAGGTGACCCTGTCGGGCCCGCATCCAACAGAACGGGTGACTTGGAGTTTCGGTAACGGGCAGGATGGCAGCTACCCGGCAAATGGCGGGCTTACCGCCGACTCGACGGGCACTCTCTACGGCACTACCTTCTTCGGCGGCTCGCAGAATTACGGTAGCATATTCGCGTTGACACAATCGGATTCAAAATTCACCGAGCGCGTTGTCCTGAGCTTTTACGAAACCGACGGTAGCAACCCGGATGCGGCACCGTTGCTGAAGCGATCGGGCATCTTGTACGGCACAACGCTTACCGGCGGTGCGTATGGCTATGGGACGGTTTTCAAGCTGCAGCCATGAAGGCTCGCGATAATAGTGAAGCGCGCGCAAAACTCTCTGCGGGTATGCTCCGTTGCGCCGAACATCCTTAGCCGCCGACGCGTTCTTGCATCGGAGGAGCAAGGGAACATGAAGAGCATGGGACCATGCCTCGCAAGGCTTCGCAGTCGCGGCCGTACGCGACGCGCAAATGGCGTGCACCAACCGTCGAACCGCGGCCCAGCACTCCGGTCGCATGTGCGATGTGTGGGGAGCCCGTGCTCAAGCGCAGGCGCCGGCACTGCGAGGCCTGCATGCCGAGAGCGCGCCGTGAGCACGGCCTGCGTGCGATCGAAACCGCTCGCAAGGCGCTCGCAGCGCAAGCGGCGGTAGGTAACGACCCGCGCCGCGCCGTGGTCAACCGCGCTCGGGGCGAGACGATCAGCGAAGGTCATCGCCGCAATCGCAGCTGGGCGCGCGAGCATCCGGGCAAACGCGACGAGGGGTGGTTCAAACGCGAGATCGCGCCGAAGCTCGATGCTTTTACGCTGGCGGAGATCGCGGCCGCGACGGGCTTATCGCTCGCAGCGTGCTCGCGCGTCCGGGCCGGTGCGAGAGTGCCGCATCCGCGGCATTGGGACACCTTGCAGAGGCTCGCGGACTCGCGCACGCTTACTCCGCTGGGATAGCTGACGGCAGCAGCGAAGGTGATCTCCCGCTCGCCCGTTACTTCCGGGAGGCTTAGCACTTGAGGAACTTAGATCGCTTTGCGCTTACGATCGGCGCGGCTGCACTCTTTACCGGCTGCGGCGGATCGCAACCGCCAATCGGCGTGCCGCCCTCGGCGCAACAACTCAACGAACCTTCCAGGCATCCGCTCAATAATGGCGCCTACAAGTTGCTATACAGCTTCAAGGGCGGTGCGGACGGCGAATACCCTGCTGCTGGTTTAACCTTGGTCAACGGTACGCTGTACGGCACCACATACGATGGCGGTGACTTGAGCTGCGCCAGCGGCTTTGGATGTGGAACCGTTTTCCGCGTAAGCACGGCGGGCTCGGAGCAGGTCATCTATGCTTTTAAAGGGGGTGCGGACGCCGCGGGTCCCGTTGTCGCCTTGCTCAATCTAAATGGAACGCTGTACGGAACGACGCAGAGCGGTGGCTCATCGGTGAGCGCATTTGGCACGGTCTTTTCAGTCACGACATCAGGCTCCGAGCGCGTGCTATACAGTTTCAAAAGTGGCAATGATGGCGCACAGCCCTTCTCCAGCTTAATAGCAGTCAATGGCAAGCTGTACGGCTCGACATTGTTCGGCGGCGACAACACGCGATGCGCCGGAGGATGTGGGACCGTTTTTGAAATCAGCACGTCGGGAAGGGAACGGATACTCTACCGCTTCAAAGGCTATCCGCACGACGGCGAAGAGCCGATCGGGGCATTGGTTGCGATGAACGGAGAGCTCTACGGCACCACGTGGATTGGCGGCAGCGGCGCGTGCTATCGCGGTTGCGGAACGATCTTCGCGCTCTCGACATCCGGCAAAGAGCGCGTGCTCCACAATTTCAACGGCGCACCCGATGGCGAGAATCCGGAAGGAGCCCTCGTTAACGTGGGTGGGACCCTCTACGGCACTACCATTGACGGCGGGGCCGGTGCGGCGTGCGCCAATTTCGGCGGATGCGGAACGTTTTTTCGACTCACTCCATCCTCGACGAGCGGCAGCTATAGCGTCATCTACAGCTTCGTCGGCGGTCGAAATAGCGCCGAGCCGAATGGCGGTCTTTTGCCGCTCAACGGGATATTCTACGGTACGGCGGCGGGAGGCAACCGATGCGGGTCCAACGCCACATGCGGGACGGTTTTTGACGTAAGCACGTCGGGCAAAGAACATGTTCTTCACAGATTCCACAGGAAGGGCGGGCAGGGCGGGGGCCCCGGCTGGCCGCTCGTTGCTGCGAATGGGCTGATATATGGCACGACGTCCTACGGTGGTGCAAGTAATCTTGGAGCCGTCTATCGCATTGAGCCTTAAGAATGAAGACCTTCTATCTTCGATGTTACAGGGCTAGTGCTTCAGTGGATTTTGCCTTGCTCGCAGCGTGCGGCGGATCGCAGCCGCCAATCGGCGCGCCGGGCGCGATGCCGCAAAGCTCGGTGAGCTCGCCGCACACCGAGCATATTCAAGAGGTAGATAAATCGTGATCTATTCTCGCCTCGCCCAGAAGCCTGAGCTTTAGCAAATGCGTGCGCCACGACCGTTATTATATGCAACGCTCGCCCTAGCGCTCAGCGCGCTGACGCTTGGCCAGGCCGTTGCAAACCTACCTCCAGCGCAAGAGTTTACGCCTGCGCGTGGCGGGGAAGGCAAGAGTACAGCAGCCTTGGTCATAAGCGGGTACAACAATGCGCAAAATCCTCGGGGAGTTGCGAGCCGAACCGGATCGGAGTTTGATACGCAGCTATATTGTCATGTCGTGCTGGATATTTATGCGGGCGTTGGCGCACGTGGTACTTTGAGCATTCGCGGTATGGCTACGCCATTTGATGCAAGGCCAGCATCTCCTTACATGGATGAAATCCAGCCAATGCACATAGATATTAGTGGAACCGCTTGGCGTAAAATGCTCTTCGTTCCGCTTAGGCATGACACTACGTTCTTCGATTGGGATCCGTCTAAGGACTCGACCGGAACGATGTATGTATGGGCGACGGCTCTGCCATGCGGCATGAGCACGGCGGGGTTCGAAACGCCGTAGCCCCAACGCGCCCGCGAGGCCGCATCGCGCTAGGCGCTTAGCGTAGCCCTCGCAGCTGCGCAGCGCGGCGCCGATCGCGTGGAGCTTCGACGCTCGCAGCGTGGCTCGCAGATGCCTCGCAGCATGGATCGCCGCACGACTGCAGCACTGCAGCCTAGCACTGTCAGGGGGGCGCACAATTTTAGGGGCCTAACTCCTATCCCGCTACGCTGCCGTGCCGTGGCAGCGCTTATACTTCTTCCCGCTGCCGCAGGGGCAGAGTTCATTGCGGCCTACTTTTGGCGCCTCGCGTTGCATTGGCTTCGCGGGCTCCTCGTCGTCCTTGTTGGTGTGGAACTGCGCGACGCGGCGGCCGGCGCCCGGGGCGGGGCCGAGCAGATGCTCCACTTGCTCCGGCGGCAGTGCGTTGCCGGCGCTCGAAACGGGCTGCGGAACCATCTCGCCCGACGGAATCTGCTCGAACTGCGGCGCGCCGGGGGCCATCATCTGCTGTTGCGGCGGCGCTCCGTGCTCGATCTGCACGCGGAAGACGCCCTTGATCGCTTCGTCGGCGATGTTGTTCTTGAGCGATTCGAAGATCTCGTACGCTTCTTTTTCGTATTCGACGCGCGGGTCTTTTTGGCCGTAACCGCGCAGGCCGATGCCCGTCTTGAGCTCGTCCATCACGTAAAGATGATCGACCCACTGCCGGTCGATGATCGGCAGCAAGAGATACTGCTGCTCGACCACGCGCAAGATCTCGGGCGTTACTTCGGCCTCCTTGGCTTCGTACGCCGCGCGCGCTTTGTCGCGCAGCAACCGGCGGATCTCCTCGCGATCCTTGCCGGCCAGGTCGTCGACCGTCACCTCGCGCTTGATCGGGAAGATCAACTCCAGCTCGTTGAGCATCTCCTCGAAATCCCACTCGCTCGGATGCGCGTTCTCGGGGGCGTTCTCTTCGACCGCCTCGTCGACTTTCGCCGCCAGCGTCTGCGTCATGAAGGTGCGCGAGTCGAACGTTCCCTCGAGCATCGCGCGGCGGTCGGCGTAGATGACCGAGCGCTGCTTGTTCATCACGTCGTCGTACTCGAGCACGTGCTTGCGAATCTCGTAGTTGTGGTTCTCGACCTTGCCCTGCGCGCGCTCGATCGACTTCGTCACCATCCCCGACTCGATCGGCTGCTCGTCGGTGAAGCCGACGCGCTCCATGATGTTCGTCATGCGCTCGCCGCCGAAGAGCCGCATCACTTCGTCTTCGAGCGACACGTAGAAGCGCGACGATCCCGGGTCGCCTTGCCGGCCCGAGCGCCCGCGCAGCTGGTTGTCGATGCGCCGCGACTCGTGCCGCTCCGTGCCGATGATGTGCAGGCCGCCGTTCTTGGCCACGCCTTCGCCGAGCTTGATGTCGATGCCGCGGCCGGCCATGTTGGTGGCGATCGTCACCTGGCCGGCCTGTCCGGCGTCCTTGATGATCTCGGCTTCTTGCTCGTGGTACTTCGCGTTGAGCACGTTGCACTCGACGCCCTTGCGCCGCAGCATCGTCGCCAGCAGCTCGCTCTTTTCGATCGAGCGCGTGCCGACCAGCACCGGTCGGCCCTTTTGGTGCTCGGCGATGATCTCGTCGACGACCGCGTCGAACTTCGCCTTCTCCGATTTGTAGACGATGTCGGAGCTGTCTTTGCGAACCATCGGCATGTTCGTCGGCACCACGACGACGTCGAGACCGTAGATGTCGCGGAACTCGCGCTCCTCGGTCTTCGCGGTGCCGGTCATGCCGGCCAGATTGTCGTAGAGCCGGAAGTAGTTCTGGAAGGTGATCGTCGCGAGCGTCTGGTCCTCGCTGCGAACCTTGATGCCTTCCTTCGCCTCGATCGCCTGGTGGATGCCGTCGGAGTAGCGCCGGCCGTACATCAGCCGGCCGGTGAACTCGTCGACGATGATGACCTCGCCGTCCTTGACGATGTACTGCTGATCGTGGTGGAACAGGTTCCAGGCCTTGAGCGCCGCGTTGAGCTGATGCGTCAGCTCGATGTTGCGCTGCTCGTACAGGTTCTGGACGCCGAGCATCTTCTCGACCTTCGCGACGCCGGCTTCCGGTGATCGGAACGGCGTGCGCCTTCTCGTCGACCGTGTAGTCCTCGCCCTTCTTCAAGCGCGGGATGATCTGCGCGAACTTCTCGTAGAGCTCGGTCGACTCGTGCGACGGCCCGCTGATGATCAGCGGCGTGCGCGCCTCGTCGATCAGGATCGAGTCGACTTCGTCGACGATCGCGAAGTAGAGCTCGCGCTGCACCATCTTCGACCTGCCACGCCATGTTGTCGCGCAGGTAGTCGAAGCCGACCTCGTTGTTGGTGACGTAGGTGACGTCGCAGCTGTAGGCGTCGCGCGCGCTGCGCCGAGTCGAGGTCGTGCTGGATGATGCCGACGCGTCAGCCCGAGAAACTCATAGATCGGGCCCATCCACTCGGCGTCGCGCCGGGCCAGGTAGTCGTTGACGGTGACGACGTGGACGCCGCGCCCGTCGAGCGCGCGCGCGTAGACCGGCAGCGTCGCGACGAGCGTCTTGCCTTCGCCGGTCTTCATCTCGGCGATCTTGCCCTTCGTACAGCACCTGGCCGCCCATGATCTGCACGTCGAAGTGACGCATGCCGACGGTGCGCTTGCCGGCCTCGCGCACGACCGCGAAGACCTCGGGCAGCATCGTCGTCGAGCGACTCGCCTTGCGCGAGCCGCTCTCTGAACTCCGTCGTCTTGGCCTGCAGGTCGGCGTCCGAGAGCGCCGCGATCTGGGGTTCGAACGCGTTGACGGCTCGGCCGTTCGCCGCAGGCGCGCGACGTCGCGTTCGTTGCCGTCGAACAGGGTCTTGAGAAACGCCATGGACGTTACGGCACGAGGCCGATCCCCGTCACCGCTCCGGGTGAGTTGTAGAAGGTCGGCACGACATCGTGGTTATTCGAGCCTCCCGAGCCCGCGGGGAAGATCAGGATGATGCCCTTGCCGGCGGTCGTCGAATCGGCGACGTAAATGATCCCGTCGGCGTTCACCTTGACGTCGGTCGGGGCGTTGAGCTGCGTGTGGCAGCCCTGGATCTTGCGGATCGGTTTCGTGTACGGAATCTTTCTGTTATAGGGCGGGAACACCAAGATCGCAGGACCGGACGACGAGTTGCAGCCGGCCTTCGGCTTGCCTGATCGGCGATGTAGATGTTGGCGCTGGTGTCGAGCGCCACGCCGTAGGGCGCGACCACTTCGTTTTTCGCCGTGATGCTGAAGCGCGGGAAGATGTTGATCGGCGTCGGCGTGGGCGACGGCGACGGCGAGGGGCTCGGCGATCCGGTCGGCGTCGGCGTGGGTTTGGGCGTGGGCGTCGGCTTGGGCGTCGGCGTCGGCTTGGGCGTGGGCGACGGCGTCGGCAGCACGAACTGCGACACCGCCGCGCCCGCAATGCTCGTCACGTAGATGTGGCCCTGCTTGTCGATCGCAACGCCGCCGGGCACCTTCAACCCCGACTTGGGACCGGCAAGCGACTGAAACGGTTGGGTGGTGCCGGCCGAAAACAGCAGCACCTGATTCGGATAGGTCGTGAGCGGATTGGTGTCGGCGATGATCATCAGATCCGGCGGAGCGCTCGGCGACGCCGACGGCAACGGGGTCGCGCCCTTCGGCGAAAACGCGATGCCGCGCGGGCGTCCCGACAGCCCCTGCGTCTGCAGCGGAATGACGTTGCCCGTGGCTAGCGCCGCGAACACGATCAGGGAAGCACTGTTCGTGCTCGGGTTGTAGTTGGTCACCCACAGGTTGGAGGCCCGGTCGAACGCGACGTACTGCGGCCCGTTGAGTCCCGTGCTGCCGCCGCCGATGTTAAACGCCGGCTTGCCGCCGCTCTTGGTGCCGTTCGTATAGATGCTGATCGCATTTTGGTTGCTGTTGGTCGCATACAGCGTCTTCGCCGGGAAGTTCGGCCCGACGTTAATTCCGGTCGTCTGCCCCAGGTAACTGCAGGCGACGATCCCGGCCGTCATGATCAGCGCGAGGAAGCTTAGCCCCCGCATGGGACTCTTTGGTATGAAACGCACGTCGGAGCGGTTCCCCCAGGGGCCCGACTTTCCTGGCCCAGGGCACGATGAGCGAGGAGCCAGATGGCGGCTACCAGTGCGACGAAAATCAGAGCGGAGACGATCCAGCGCCGCGTCCGCCGGCGCACGTAGGCAGGGCGGCTCGACTCGGTGTCGATGATCTGGCGCGGCACGGCTGAACCCCTAGACGGCGCGGCGCAGAGGGTGGTTCAGGTCGTCGTTCCGCACGCTCCGCAGCAGCTCGCCGACGGTCACGAACCGGTAGCCGGCGCGCCGGAAGCGCTCGACCACGTTGGGCAACGCCTCGATCGTGGCCAGCTTGCCGCTGTGGAGCAGCACGATTTCGGGCGCCGTGGCGTGGGTCACCAGGTGGTGCTCGATCTCATCCGCGCTTAACGTTCGCCAGTCGCCGCTGTCGTCGGTCCACAGCACAACGGAGTATCCCAGCGAAGCAGCGATCTGGAGCGTCGCTTCGGTGAACCGCCCGTGCGGCGGGCGCATGTACGTCCGCACCGCCGGGTCGTGCGTCAGATCCCACAGCACGTCACGCCCGTGCAGAATTTCCTGGCGCACTTGGGCCGGGCTCTCCAGGTCGAGGTCGGGATGCGAGTAGGTGTGATCGGCGATCTCGTTGCCGTCGGACTCGATGCGCCGCGTAATCTCCGGCCACTGCTGCGCGTCCTTGCCGATCAGGAAGAACGTCGCGGGCACCTTGAGGTCGCGCAGCATGTCGAGCAGCATCGGCGTGTAAATCGGGTAGGGTCCGTCGTCGAACGTCAGCGCGATGAGCTTTGGACGGCCGGCGCGATTCTCGAGCGGCAGCTCGTGCGTCACGCGATACGCCCGCGAAGCGAGGTCGCCGGAGAACTCGAGATGCACGTTGGTCTGCGGCGTGACCAAGGCCGGGATGAAGCTGCTCTTGTGCACGAAGGAACGCCAGCCGCCGTAGATGACTCCGGCGACGAGCATCACGACGACCACGATCTTCATCGGCGAACGCACCGCACGTTTACGAATGACCCGGGATGGCGGACGGCGGGTTGCGCGTGACGTCGGTACCCACGATCACGGTCACGTCACTGGAGGGCGAGCCGGTCGGAGCCGGCGAGGCATCGCCGTTTTGGTCGGAAATGACGAGCGCGTCGTGGAGCGCCGGCGGCAGCGCCTCGCGCACGCGCGCGGCGGCGAACGTGACGGTGGAGTGCTCGTGCACTTCGGTGGTGTTGTAGTCGCTGCGCCCCGCATCGCTCACGTCGCCGATTGTGAAACCGGCGTTCTTCAGCACCGTCGGCAACTCTGTGCGCGGCCCCCGCCACCCCGCTGCCGTTCTCCACGTCAACGCGCAGAGTGCCCGGCGGAATCGCGGCGAGCGTCAGCGCGTCGGGCGACGGCGCCGCAGAGGGCGGAGCGACCAGCATCTGCGCGACGAGCCGCGACCGCACCTGCCGTGTTCGGGCACCAACGAGTCGCCGTAGCCCGGCAGATTGATGTCGTCGGTGTACGGGACCTGATTGCTCACGACGGCCGCCGGCGTCATGCCTTGAAAGTAGGTGGCCAGCGACAGCAGCTCGGCGTTGGTGAAGTCGGTCTGCACGTACTTCCTGAAGACGGCCATCAGATCGCCCAGGTGGAGGAACGTGTTGATGCGGTCGTTCTTCACGCGATCGACCATCGCGCGCAGCACCTGCTGCTGACGCATGATCCGGCACGGATCGCTGCACCAGTCGTGGCGAAAGCGCATGTACGCCACCGCCTGGTCGCCGTCGAGATGCTGCCGCCCCTCCTTTAAATGGATGTTGAGATGGCCCCACGTGTCGACGTAGTCGAGCGGACTGGCCGGTGCACCCCGTCTTGTAGCGCAGGCAGTCCGACGTCTTCACGTCGACGTCGACGCCGCCGATCGCCTCGATGAACTCCTTGGTCGCGTCGATCCGCAGGATCACGTACCGGTCGAAGCCGGGAATGCCGAGAAACTCCGCGATCACGCTCTTGGCTTCTTTGACGCCGCCCTCCGATTGCGCCTGATTGATCTTCGCCTGCGTGCCGTTGGGCATCGTGGCGATCATGTCGCGCGGAATCGAGAGCTGGTAGATGCGCTTGTTCGCAGAAGTCGAGATTGACCGCCCAGATAACGTCGCTGCGCGAGTTGGTGGAATACTCTTCGTCCTTCGCCGTGTAGTCGTAGTCGAGGCCCTCGACGAGCACCAGCAGGTTCTCGCGTGCCGAACACCTGTTGCGGCGCTGGGGACGAAGATCTGCGTGAACTGCGAGATGGCCGTGGCCGGGCTCTTGTGCTCGACGACCGAATAGCCGGCGATCGCCGCCGCGCCGCCCACGACGACGAGCGCGACGACCGTGAGGATCCGCTTGGTGACGATGCTCAAAGCGCGCGCCGCTCCGGTTCGACGGCCCGGCCGACAAAATCGAACGGGCTCATGCTCTCCAGGCGGACGTCGGCAAAATCGCCGACCCGGCTATCGCCGGTGAAATAGATGCCGCCATCGACGCCCGGCGCTTCACCCTCGGAGCGTCCGAACCATGCTCGCGCCGCGCCGAGCCGCTGCCGCAGCGGGTCGCGTTCGCGCAGCGCGGCGCGACTCCTCGACCAGCACGCGCACGGTCGAGCCGCAGCGCCTCGCTCGGGCGCGCTCCGACGCGCGCCGCTGCGCATCGCGCAAGCGAATCAAGCCGCTCGCGGCGCTCTCGCGCACCGGACACGCTGATCGCCCAGGGTCGGCGGCCGGCGTGCCGTCCTCGGTGCTGTACTCGAAGAAGCCGACGCGATCGAGCTCGGCCCGCGCGATCCACTGCTCGAGATAGTCCACGTGCTCGTCGCGCTCGCCGGGAAAACCCGACGATGAAGGTCGAGCGCATCGTGATGCCGGGTACCTTCGCCGCGAAACTCTTCGATGATCTCGAGATAGCGCTCGCCGTTGCCGGGGCGCAGCATCGCGCGCAGCACGTCGGGATGCGCGTGCTGCAGCGGCATGTCCATGTACTTGCACACCTTGGGCAACGCGCGCGATCGCGTCGACCAGCTCGCGATCGACGGTCGCGGGATAGAGGTAGAGCAGGCGGATCCATTCGATGCCGTCGACCTCGTGCAGCCGCTCCAGCAGCTGCGGCGAGACCGCCGCGGCGGACGCCGCGGTCGCGGCCCCACATCGAGGTGTCCTGCGCGATCAGGATCAGCTCTTTGGTGCCGCCGTCTGCGAGCGCGCGCGCTTCGGCCAGAATCGACTCCTCGCTGCGGCTGCGGAAGCTTGCCGCGCAGCGCCGGGATGATGCAGAACGTGCACGGATGGTCGCAGCCTTCGGCGATCTTGAGATAGGCGGTGGCGCGCGGCGTGGTGACCAGTCGCGGCAGAAAGTCGTGCTCGGGCTCGGGCTCGAAGTCCAGCCGCACCGGACGCCGCCCGGCCTCGACGTCGGCGAGCAGTCTCGACGATGCCGGCGTACGCGCCGGTTCCGACGATGCCGTCGATCTCCGGAATCAGGCTCTGCAGCTGCGCGCCGTAACGCTGCGCCAGGCAGCCCGCGACGATCAGCTGCTGGCCGGGGCGCTTGCGCGCGGCGTGCTCGAGGATGACGTGCGTCGACTCTTCCTTCGCCGGGATCGATGAACGCGCACGTGTTGATCACGACGGTCTCGGCGTCGCCCGGCTTCGGTTCCAGCCGCCAGCCCGCAGCGCCGAGCTTGGCGATCATCACCTCGGTATCGACCAAGTTCTTGGCGCAACCCAGGCTGACGAACGCGACGCTTCGCATCGATGCTAGCGGAAGTTCACGAACTGCAGCGGCAGCTCGAAGTCCATGGCGCGCAGCGACGTGATGACCTTCTGCAAGTCGTCCTTGCTCTTGCCGGAAACGCGGATCTTGCTCGTCTTGATATTGCGCGCTCACCTTGAGGCCCAAGCGACTTGATGCGCGCGAGGAGCGCCTTGCTCTGGTCCTTCGGTATGCCGCTGCGCAGCGTGACGACTTGACGGACCGTGCTTCCGGCCGCCGGCTCGACGGTTCCGAAGTCGAAGGCCTTGACGTCGATGCCGCGGCGCACCGCCTTGCTCTGCAGCATGTCCACGACGTTGCGCATCTTCAGCTCGTCGTCGGAGATCAGCGTGATCTTCTTGCCGTCGAACTCGATGCTCGTCTTGCTGTGCTTGAAGTCGAAGCGGTTCTCGATTTCCTTGCGCGTCTGGTTGAGCGCGTTATCGAGCTCTTGGCCATCGACGCGCGACACGACGTCGAACGACGATTCGCTCGCCACGAATTCCTACCGTACCTCTCTCAAAGCGTAAAGGCGTGCTCGACGACGTCGCCGGTCTTACCGAGCTTCCCGACGTCTTTGCCGTCGACGTAGATCTCCACGCCGCCGGCGTTGCCGATGCGCACCAGTGCGTTCTTCCCGCGGAACGTCTTCGACGTGCCGGCCGGGAACGTACCCTCCATGCTAACATTGCCGTCAACGGTGACCCTGAGCCACGACGGAGCGCTGAGAACCAGCGCCAGCGTCGACTTCGTGCTCGGGGCCGGGGTCGCGCTCGGCGACCCGGCCGGCACGGGCGTCGCTGCCCGCCGGAGCAGTGGACGGAGCCGAGGTCGCGACCGCCACCGCGGGGACCGGCGGCCGAGCGGCGCAGCGTCAGCTCGTTATAGGTGACGAAGGCGATGAGGACGACCGCCACGGCCGCCGCGATCCAAATGAGCGGCCGCGCTGCGGCGCGGCCGGGGCTCCTCGTCCTCGGGCGGAGCCTCGCGGCCGGGCAGGGTCTGCGCGGGGGCCGGTTGCGTGCGGTTGAACGCGGCGACCGCTTCCTCCGGATCGAGCGCGAGAAAGCGCGCGTAGGTACGAAGGAAGCCGCGGATG
Source organism: Vulcanimicrobiota bacterium (assembly GCA_963711625.1). Lineage (GTDB taxonomy): Bacteria > Vulcanimicrobiota > Vulcanimicrobiia > Vulcanimicrobiales > Vulcanimicrobiaceae > Cybelea. The sequence goes on along the minus strand of OY970207.1, from coordinate 1,445,836 downwards.
TAGACCGGGGCGCCGATCGTGCTCCAACTCTCGTCCTCGATCGCCGCCAGATAGACCGAACGAATCCGGATCTGCTGGGCCACGTCGGAGAGCGATAGCCCTCGAGCCTCGCGGGCCGCGCGAATCCGCTGACCCAGCGCGTCGGACGCTCCTGACATTTGGGCTTTCAGTTAGCCCCGCCTTAATGTTATCCTGTTCGACGTCAATGGTTAAGGAACGCGTCATCGCGGCGATGAGCGGGGGCGTCGACTCCGCGGTTGCCGCCGGTCTCTTGCGCGAAGAGGGTTACGACGTCGTCGGAATCACGATGAAGATGTACGCTCCGTCGCGACCGGCGCACGCGAAGAGCTGCTGCGGCGCCGACGATTTCGACGACGCGCGTGCGCAGCGCGGCGATCCTGGGAATTCCGCACTACGTGCTCGATTTCGAGGAAACGTTCCGCCGCAACGTGATCGAGCGCTTCGTCGACGACTACGCGCGAGGCCGCACGCCGAATCCATGCGTCTCGTGCAACAACTTCGTCAAGCTCGGCACGCTGGCGCGCTACGCCGACTCGCTGGGCGCGCGCTACGTCGCGACGGGACACTACGCGCGCCTCGAGCGTCGCGGCGACGGACCGCATCTCTTCCGCGGCGCGCGCGAGAAAGATCAGGCCTACGCGCTGGCGCAGCTGACCTCGTCGCAGCTCGCTCGGCTCCTTCTTCCGCTCGGCGAGTTCGACAAGGCGACGACACGCGCGCACGCTCGGAGGCTCGGCCTGCCGGTGCACGACAAGACCGAGTCGCAAGACATCTGTTTCGTCGAGGGAGGCGACTACCGCGCGGTGCTCGCGCGGCTGCATCCGGAGATCAACGATCCCGGCGAAGTCGTTTCGACGAGCGGCGAGCGTCTGGGCGAGCACGCCGGGATCGCGAACTACACCGTCGGACAGCGAGCTCGATTGCCGGCGAGCGCGAGCGGTGCGCGCTACGTGACCCGCATCGACGCGTCGACCAACACGCTGGTGATCGGCCGCGAGGACGAGTTGCTCACGAGCGAGTTGATGGCGCACGAAGTGAATCTCATTCGCCCGGAGCGCTTCGGCGAGCGAAACCAGCGTGCGTGCGATGATCCGCTACCGCGCCGCCCCCGCAAGCGCCACGGCGACGATGCGCAGCGACGAGCTGCACCTGCGCTTCGACGAGCCGCAGCGTGCCGTCGCGCCCGGCCAGCTGGTCGCGCTGCTCGATGCCGCCACCGACGAAGTGCTGGGCGCCGCCACGATCTTTTGTCACCCTGAGTAGCGCGCGCTTTGTCATCCTGAGCGGAGGCGCGAAGCGCCGTAGTCGAAGGGCGAAGGGCTGGCACAATCTTGTCACCCTGAGCAGCGCGCGCGAGCGCGCGTGTCGAAGGGGCGCCTGGGAGGTAAGGTGATGAAGCGTTGGCGTTTTGCCCTTTGCGGGTTGAGTATTTGTTTTGCGGCGTCCGTTCTCGCGAGCTGCGCGGCTTCGACGAGCTCGCCGGCAGCCTCCCTCGCGTCGGCCGGCCGCGCGAGCGGCCGCTCGTGGATGTCGCCGGAAGCCTCGGGCGACGCATTACTGTATGTGACCGACTATTTCGAAGACGTGTCCGTGCTGTCATATCCGAGCGGCAAGGTCGTCGGGTCGCTCACAGGGGTCGAACGACCGATCGGAGTCTGCGCGGATGCGAATGGCAACGTCTTCGTGACGGCATACTACGCTCAAGCCGTCTTCGAGTACGCGCACGGCGGGACGACGCCAATCGCACGCCTTCCGGACTTCGGCTATCACCCAAGCGGCTGCGCGATTGATCCGGTGACGGGGAACCTCGCCGTCGCCAATACCAACGCCATGGACGGATCGAGCGGCAACGTGGCGATCTACAGCGGCGCGGCCGGGAAGCCCGCATACTACGCCACGAACGGCGTCGACTCGTTTTCCTGGTGCGCGTACGACGGCAGTGGCACGCTTTTTGTAAACGGCTCTGTGCTTGCGCAGTTGCGGCCCGGAAGTGGTGCATTGACCCCAATCGCTCTCAGCGTCAGCGGCGACGGACTGCAGTGGGACGGAACCGATCTTGCGATGATCGATCGAGCGTCGAAAGCGCTCTATCGCATCTCGATCAACGGCTCATCCGGCAGCGTTGTGGGAAAGATGCGCTTCAAAGGACTGATCTTCGGAGTTGGTAGCGATTTTGTCCTCAACGACGGCAAAGCGCTCGTCCCCTTCTCGAATTTTCATGGCGATCTGACGAAAATCGGCCTATGGAAATATCCCAAAAGCGGGCAACACGGCCGCTCGTTCAAAGCGGGAAACGGCAATATTTACGCCGTGGCGTTGAGCCTGCCGGAAGGAGCCCACCGATGAACGTAACGCGATATTTCGGAATTTGCCTGGCGGCGGTTATGGTCGCTGGGTGCCAAGGCCCCGGCGTCGGTTCGCAAACAAGCTTTCGTCCGAGCGGGCGAGACTTTCGGGGCACGGGCTCGTGGATCTCGCCGGCGGCGAAAAACAAGCCGCTTATTTATACGCCCGACAGCACTAGCGTCTACATTTACTATTATTCGGGGCAGCAAGCCGGCCAGCTGGCCGGCTTCGGCCAGCCGACGGGCGTGTGCTCCGATCTCGCCGGCGATGTCTACGTCACGGATTTCGGCATCGGCGTGATTTACGAGTACCAGCGGGGTGGAAAGCTTCCGATCAATGTCATCAACGACTACGGAGGCGACCCCCAGAGTTGCGCGGTCGATCCGACGACCGGGGATCTAGCGGTCGTTAATTACGGGACCCGCAATGTCGTTGTCTATCCGCCGGGAACCTTTACCACGCCGACCGCCTATTCTACACCGAGCATTGTTCAGTACAAGTATTGCGGCTACGATTCGGCCGGAAACCTCTACGTTGACGGTTACGGGAACAAGTCGAGCTTTCAACTAGGCGAGCTTCCGAAGGGCGGCGATGCGCTCGTCGCCCTACCGATCCAAGAGCTCAACAATAAAGACCACGAGGCCGGCGGCCTTCAATGGGACGGTCAATACGTCGCCGTTGAAGATCCCGCGAAGCGCGTTATTTATCGCATCGCCGTCACGGGCACCCAGGCTTCCATCGCTGGTAAGCTGCGACCCGGCGCGATCGGCAAACACTACGCAGCCCAGTTCTCGATCCAAGGTAAATCGCTGCTGTTCCCGCTCACGTACGGGAGACTCGCGTTCTACAAGTACCCGCAGGGTGGCCACCCGACGAAAGGCTTCATTTCGAACGTCGGCGACACTATCGCCATTAGCTTGCCGCCAACGCCAAAGTAGCGTTCGCCCTTCGACTACGGCGCTTCGCGCCTCCGCTCAGGATGACAAAAAGCGCCTCTGCTCAGGATGACAAGGTCAAGCCGTTGCGAGGGCCATTTCGGGGCGCAGGTTCCAATACGTGTCGCGGATGACCGGCCTGAAGCCGGCGCCGACGATCAGATTTTCCAGATCGCGGCGCGTCGCTTCGTTGGTGCTGCCGGCGTCGTGCACCACTTGCTCTTCGAGGATCGTGCCGCCCATGTCGTCGCAGCCGTAGAACAGAGCGAGCTGGCCCATCTTCAGCCCCGGCGTGAGCCACGACGCCTGCAGGTGCGCGAAGTTGTCGAGGTAGAGCCGCGAGATCGCGAGCACGCGCAGGTACTCGAGGCCCGTCGCCTCCTTGCCGCGCAGCGGCGTCTTGAACGGCACGTAGTACCACGGGATGAACGCCGTGAAGCCGCCGGTCTCGTCTTGCAGCTCGCGCAGCACGTGCAGGTGTTCGATGCGTTCCGCCGACGTCTCGATCGAGCCGAACATCATCGTCGCGGTCGTCGGCATGCCGAGCTGCTGCGCGTCGCGCATCACTCCCGAGCCACTCGTCCGGCTTCACCTTGCGTGCCGAGATGCGCTTGCGCACCCGCTCGACCAGAATCTCCGCGCCGGCACCCGGCAACGATTTCATGCCGGCGTCCTTCAGCCGCGCCAGCACGTCGCGCGTCGAGATCCCTTCGACGTGCGCCAATCCGACGATCTCCGAGACCGAGAGCGAGTGGATGTCGACCTGCGGATACTCGCGCCCCACGCGCCGGAAGAGCGCCTCGAACCAGTCGATGCCGAGCTCGGGGTTGACCCCGCCCTGAATCATGATCTGCGTCGCGCCCTGGTCCACGGCGAATTTCACGCGCTCGAGCACGATCGTCGTGCGACATCGTGTAGCCTTCCTTGTGGTGCTCGGGCCGGAAGAACGCGCAGAAGCTGCAGTGCACGTTGCACACGTTCGTATAGTTGATCGTCGTGTCGATGACGTAGGTGACGACGTCGTGCGGATGCATCGCCATGCGGCGCGCGTGCGCCGCCGCGCCGAGCTCGTGGAGGTCGGCCTCTTCGTAGAGCCGCAGCCCCTCGTCGAACGACAGGCGTCCGCCGCCCGCGGCCCGGTCGAGCAGATTAGCTAGCGATGGCACCGGCGGCCTCCGCGAACGAGGGAAGCTCGGGGATCGCGCCGATCGCGACCAGCTCGCGGCAGTACGCTGCCAGCCCGTTCTGCGCGGCGACGTGCAGCATGAAGTTGAGCTTGCCATAGTAGGTTTGATAGAAGCCCGCGCGGCGCGGAATCTGCCGCTGCGCCAGCGCGACCACCTCGGCGCCGTGCGAGCGCGACCACGTGTACGCGTCGGTCAGCGCGTGCATGCACGCGCGCACGGCGGCCGGCTCGCGCTCGTACACCTCGCGGCGCGCGGCCCACACCGCGAAGACCGTCTGCTGTGCCGTCCACTCGTGCCACAGGCGGCCGAGGTCGTAGATGTGCTCCGACGGAAAGCGTTCGATCGCGTCGATGGCCGAGTCGCCGATCAGCAGCGTCGGCGCGCCGGACGCGGCGCGCTCGAGCGGCTGCGCCTCGTCCACGTACTCCGGCCGAATCCGATAGCGGCGCTCCAAGATCACGCGCAGCAGGTTGCGTCCGCTCGCCGACTCCTGCGTCACGAAGATCGGCAAACCGTCGAGGGCGGCCGGCGGCACTGGCGAGACGAGCACGACCGACACTACCTCGTCGCGCGCGCCGATGCAGAGGTCGGGCAGAAGCACGAGCTCGCGCGGGTTGGCCGCCCAGGTGAAGGCGCTCACCGGGCTGAGGTCTAGCCGGCCGGCCAGCAGCTGCGCGTTGAGCCGCGCCGGAGTGTCGGCGTGCAGCGACCCTGGATACTCGATTGCGCCCGCGTCGAACGCCGCGTAGATCGGCAGGTCGTTGGTGTACTTGATACGCCCGCAGCGCAGCGTCATGCGGGCACCAGCTCCGGCGGAGACCAGTCCCAGGCGAACTCGTCGTACGTCGAGTTGCGCCGCACGGGAACGTAGCCGGCTTCTTGGATCAGGCGGCGGAATTCGCGATCGTCCACGTACTGCCCCGAGCTCGTGCCGGCCGAGTGGTAGATCATCTCCTCGTCGGTCGAGCCGTGCGTCCCGTCCATGTCGTCGGCCCCGAACTGCAGCGCGACTTGACACACCTTGAGCCCTTGAATCATCCAATAGGCCTTGATGTGATCGAAGTTGTTCAGCATCAGCCGCGCGACGGCGAACGTCCGAAGGTCGTCGAGTCCCGTCGTCCAGCCGCAGTACGACAGCTCGTTTCCGTCGGGATGAAAAGCGAGCGGAATGAACGCGTTATATCCCGGCGAGCGCTCCTGCGACTCGCGCAGGCGGATCAGATGGTCGACGCGATCTTCGAGCGATTCGATGTGTCCGTAGAGCATCGTCGCGTTGCTCGCGATTCCCTGACGGTGCAGCTCCTCGTGGATCGCGACCCAGTTCGCCGCCGACACCTTGTTCGGGCAGATCTTGGCGCGCGTCGCATCGGCGAAGATCTCCGCCGCGCCGCCGTTGACGTTGTCGAGCCCGGCTTCGCGCAGCGCCGACACGATCGCGGGGAACGAGAGCCGATGGCGCTTGGCCATATACTCGATCTCCGCGGCGGTGAACAGCGACAGCTGCACGTGCGGCAGCGCCGCCTTGAACCGGCGCATCAGCGGCAGCCAGTAGTCGAGCGACAGCTGGCGCGGGTCGTGGCCCCCCACGATGTGGATCTGATTGAAGTTGGCCCCGGTCTCGACGGCCTTGGCGAAAACCTGATCCGGCGTCATGCGAAAGACGCGCTGTGGTTCCTTGAACTCGTCGGCCGCGAACGAGCAGAACGTGCACCCGGCGAAGCAGACGTTCGTCGAGTTGATGTAGCGGTTGAGCACGTAGAAGACTTTCTTGCCGCTCTTGCGCTCCTTCGCCGCCCGCGCGAGGCGCCCGAGGCCGTGGAGGTCGTTGGTGCGATAGAGCGTGAGGCCGTCTTCCATCGAGAGCGCGATGCCGGCGTCGAGTTTGCGCTCGATCTGCGCGAGCATCGGATCCGCAAAGGACATGGACCGCTCTATTCGGCCGCCCGGGACGCCCGCCCCGCAACCGCGCCGCCGAAGATGCCCGGAACGAACGCGACGCCCGCCGACACGAAGGCGACGCCCAGCAGGATGCCGCCGATGAGGTCGGTCGCGAAATGGGCGCCGAGCGCGAGCCGGCTCCAGCAGACGGCGATCGCCAAGAGCAGCAGCACGGTCCCCGCGACGACGCGCGTCGTGCGCGGCAGCTCCGACATATATAGCATCCCGGCCCACAGCCCGTAGAAGCCGGCGGCGATCGCGGCGTGCGAGCTGGGATACGAAAACGACGTCTCGTGCTTCACCACCCAGTCGAGGCGGCGCGGCCGCGCGAAGAAATGCTGGAAGAGATCCGCGCCGCGCCAACAGAGCAACAGCATCGCGACGCTAAACACGATGCGCACGCGCCAGGCCGGCAGACGCCACGCGAGCAGCAGCAGAATCAACGCGACGGGGATCAAAAACTTCGGATAACAGGCCCACGTGAGCCACCACGCGACGAGCGTCGACCGATCGTCGAGCGTTTGCGCCCACGCGAACAGCGCCGCGGGCTCGCCGTTGCGCACAACGTCCATCCCGAGCGCGACGAAAGCGGCGATCGCCGCCACCGCGATTAGGAGCGGCTTAACCCGCACTGCCGAACAGATCGGGTTGCGCGTTGCCGTCGCGACCCAGACGAGGAGCCATCAGCTCGAGCTCGGGCAGCCCGATGAGGATCTTGCGCGGTTTGGTTCCCTCGTGCGCGCCAACGACTTTGAACTCTTCGAGCTGCTTCATCAAGCGCATCGCGCGCGGATGCCCGATCGAGAACTGCGATTGCAGCGCGGCCGTCGACGCGTAGTTGGATTCGATGATGAACTTGGCGGCCTCGTAGCACAGCGGATCGGCGTCGCGCCGCGGCTCCTCGTCGCCGACCGGCACCACCTCGACGTCGAGCAGGTTGTCGGGCCGCGACTGCTGTGCCCAGAACTCGACGAGCCGGGCGACCTCGTTGTTCGTGATGAGGGCGCCCTGCGCGCGGATTGGCTTCGGCGCGTCGATCGGCAGGTAGAGCATGTCGCCGCGGCCCAGCAGCCGCTCCGCGCCGTTCATGTCGAGGATCACGCGCGAGTCGGTCTGCGAGCTCACCGCGAAGGCGATGCGCGACGGCACGTTCGCCTTGATGAGCCCGGTGATGACGTCGACCGACGGCCGCTGCGTCGCGACCAGCAGGTGGATGCCCGCCGCGCGACCGAGCTGCGCGAGCCGCATGATCGTCGCCTCGACCTTCGCGGGGGCGATGAGCATCAAGTCCGCGAGCTCGTCGATCACCACCACGACGTAGGGCAGGCGCTCGTCGGGATACTTCGTGTTGTACTCCTCGATCTTGCGGACGCCCGCTTTGGCAAAGCGTTCGTAACGCGCCTCCATCTCCTTGGTCATCTCGAAGAGGGCCCCGGCGGCCAGACGGGGATCGGCGATCACGTCTTTGATGAGATGCGGAATTCCGTTGAAGACGCTGAGCTCGACTCGCTTTGGATCGATCATGAGCATCTGCATCTGGTCGGGCGTGCCGCAGACCAGCAGCGAGGCGATGATGCTGTTCAAGCAGACGGATTTCCCCGCGCCCGTCGCGCCGGCGACGAGCAGGTGCGGCATCGTGCAGAGGTCGCCGAAGACGGGACGCCCCGTGATGTCCTTGCCCAGCGCCATCCAGAGCGGCGGCACTTGGCCGCGGTTCGGCAGCGCGTCGAGAATCTCGCGGATCGCCACCACCGAGACCGTCTTGTTCGGAACCTCGATGCCCACCGCCGACTTGCCGGGGATCGGCGCCTCGATGCGCACGCTCGTGGCGGCAAGCGCGAGCGCCAGATCGTCGGCCAGCGAAGCGATGCGCGAGATCTTCACGCCGCGCTCGGGCTTGAGCTCGTAGCGCGTGACCGAAGGTCCGCGTTCGATGTGCGTGACCTTCGCGCCGACGCCGAAGCTCGCGAGCGTGTCCTCGAGGATGTGCGCGCGGTTCGATTCGTCGACCGCCTGGCTTTGCGGCTTGTCGAAGAGCGCGAGGTCCGGCAGCCGGTAGGTGACCGAGCCCACAGGCGCGTCGGCGAGGGGCGCCGCCGTCTTCGCAATCACGCGCCGCGGCGGCTGCGTTTCCGCAACGTGTTCGTCATCGTCGGGCTCCAACGCAGGCTCCTCGACGGCGACGGGCGGGTTGAAAGGTGTAATCGGCGGCGGCGCGTCGATCGCGGCGGTGCTCGCGGCCGGCTGCATCGGCAGCGCGAATGCCTCGCGCAGCGACTCGTGGCCGCGGGGCAGCTCCACGTTGAACTTGGGCAGCTTCGGCATCGGTGGCGGGCGCAGGCCGCCGAAGAACACGATACATCGCCCGATGACCTGCTTCATGCTCGCGTTCGTGAGCCAGAGCGTGAGCGAGAGCAGCCCCACCGACAGCACGATCCAGGCGCCGATCGTGCCGACCAAAGCGTGGAGCGCCCAGAAGATATTCGCTCCCACGAGGCCGCCGCGCTTGGGGCCGCCCGCGCCGAACATCGCGGTGACGATCAAGAAGTACGCGAGCGCGCTGCTTCCCAGCCCGGCGATCATGCGCGGCACGTTGATTTCGAGAAACACGATCGCGCCGATCAACACGCCGAGCACCGGGAATAGCGGCGCCGCACCTCCAAAGAGTCGGCGAAGCTCCGCGGCAATCCAGCCGCCGATGGCGCCGGAGCTGTGCGGAAGCGCTAGGGCAACGCCGCAAAGCACGGCGAGCGCGACCGCGGCGATTCCGACGATCTCGAGGTTGAGCCGAGTCCTCGCATACGACCGTCGTCGCGTGCGTGCCATGGATGGCCTGTCTTCTTCGTCATAGCAGGAGTTCATTTTGCCGACGCCCACGCTCGTCGTCCTCGAGGGCGATCAGACCGGACAAGAGTTGTTGCTTGAAGCGCTGCGCGTGCTCGATTCACCCGCGCTGGGCATCGCGCCGGCGTACGAGCGCTACGATCTGTCGCTGGGCAACCGGCGCGCCACCCGCAACCGGGTGGTGCTCGACGCGGCCGAAGCGATCGAACGGCACCGCGTGGGCCTCAAGGCCGCGACGATCACGCCCGAGGAACGCGACGACGTGGGCTCGCCAAACCGCATCCTGCGCGAGGCGATCGGCGCGAGCGTCATCGTTCGCACGGGACGCAAGCTGCCGCGCGTAATGCCGGTCGGCGGCATTCACGCGCCGATCTCGGTGGTACGAATGGCGGTGGGCGGCGCGTACGGCGCGCGGGAATGGCGCGAGGGCGACGGGGCCGGCGAGGTGGCGTTCCGCACGGAGAGGATCGAGCGGCGAATTTGCCGCTACGTTGCGGAGTATGCGTTCGTCCACGCCAAGAAGCTCGGCGCAACGGTCTTCGGCGGCCCGAAATACACCGTCAGCCCGGTGTACGAAGGCATGCTTAAGGAAGAGATGGATGCCGCCGCGCGCCGCCACCCCGACGTCGCCTACGATCCTCAGCTCATCGACGCCACGTACGCGATGCTGCTCTCGATGGCCGGCGACTCGCCGCTCGTCATTCCGGCGCTCAATCGCGACGGCGACTGCCTCTCCGACCTCGTCATGCAGCTGTTCGGATCGATCGCCGGCGCGGAGTCGGTGGTGTTGGCCTTCGGCGACGACCTTCAGCCGACGGCCGTCATGGCGGAGGCGCCCCACGGAACCGCGCCGCGCCTGCACGGCAAGAACGTGGCCAATCCCCTGGCGATGATCTTGGCCGCTGCGGCCGCGCTCTCGTACCTCGACGACCCGCGCGCCGCCGCCGCCTCACGTGCGATCTACGACTCCGCCGTTGCGGCGGTCGCCGCGGGCGTCGCCACCGCCGATCTCGGCGGCCACGCCACCACCACGGAGTTCACCGCCGCCGTAATTTCGGGGCTCGGCGGCGCCCGTCGTTCTGCCGGCACCACCCCGTCTAGCTGAAATGGCATCTGCCGCCTGCGCCGATGGTCACGACGGACTAGGACCACCGGCTCTCTCCTCCCTGGGAAGACGCATGGTAGGCTCGCAGGGTTAGGCGACATGGGACAGGAGGCACACGATGCTCAGCGTTAGGAAGACTCGCGAAAAGACTTTGCAGGACGCGCGTTTCAAAGTGAACGAGGGTTCGCGCGGCGTCGAGGGGATGTACGCCATCACCAGCGAGTCGCACGGGTATTTCAAGCGGCGAATCGCGGAACTCGCGCGCGGGAAAAGCGCGCTGGAGTTCGGCTGTGGAAACGGAGCGAACGCGCTCGAGCTCTGCAAGTTCGCACAACGCGTTTCGGGGATCGACATCTCCGAAGTCGCGGTTGAGATCGGCACGAAGCACGCTCGCGAAGCGGGAATTTCCAACGTCGACTTCCACGCAATGGATGCCGAGGATCTCCAGTTCGGCGATAACACGTTCGACATGATCTGCGGTGTGGGCATCCTCCACCACTTGGATTTGCAGCGCGCCTACAGCGAGCTCGCGCGGACGCTGCGGCGCGAGGGCGCCGCGATCTTCATCGAGCCGTTGGGCTACAATCCGTTCATCAATCTCTTCCGGCGCATGACGCCCGCGATTCGGACGCCGGACGAACATCCATTTCTCAAGCACGACTTGGAGCTAGCCGAGAAGTTCTTCGGCCGGATCAGCCTTCGGTACTACTACCTCACGACACTGATTGCGGCGCCGTTCGCACGCAGCGGGCTGGGCAAGCGGGTCGTCCGCATCGGCAATGCCATCGACCGCGCGCTCTTCGCTTCGATGCCGTGGCTTCGCAAGTACGCCTGGTTCGTGGTCATGGAGATGACCGCTCCGATCAAGCACGCGACGGCGTGATCCGCCCCGCGGTGACTTAGACTTCCATCACCACGGGGATGATGACGGGACGGCGGCGGGTGCGCGCGTAAATCGAGCCGGCCACCGAACTGCGGATGTGCTCCTTCACGCTGTTCACATCGCGCATCGCGTCGACCGAGATGCCCTCGATCGCCGAGCGCAGCTCTCCGCGCAGTTCGTCGAGCACCCCGTCGGCTTCGGGGAGATAGAACACCCCGCGCGAGATGAGATCGGGTCCGGCGATGACGCGAGCTTCCCCGCTGTCGATCGCCACGACAACCATCATGATGCCGTCGTTCGATAGGGCCTTGCGGTCGCGCAGCACGGCCTCGCCCACGTCGCCGATGCCGGAGCCGTCGACGAACACGTTGCCGCCGTACGTCTTTCCCACCTTATCGGCGTATTCGTGCGTGAACTCGAACACGTCGCCGTTGTCGGCTAAGAACACGTTGTCGGCCTCGACGCCGGTGCGCACCGCCAGCCGCTTGTGCGCGTCGAGCATGCGATACTCGCCGTGCACCGGCACGAGAAACTCCGGCCGCACGAGGTTGAGCATCAGCAAGAGCTCCTCTTGCGACGCGTGGCCCGAGACGTGCGAGCGCCCGTCGGTGCCGTGGATGACGGTCGCCCCGAGCTTGCAAAGATTGTTGATCGTCTTATGGACGCTCTTCTCGTTGCCGGGAATCGGTGTCGCGCTGATGACCACCGTGTCGCCGGGAACGATTGCAAAACTCTTGTGATCCCGCACGGACATGCGCGCGAGGCCGCTCATTGGCTCGCCCTGCGAGCCGGTGGTCATCACGACGATTTGCTCGGGGGGATAGTTGTCGATATCTTCGATCCGCACTTGGACGCCGCCGGGGATGCGCAGATGCCCCAGCTCGCCCGCGAAGTGGACGACGTTGCGCATCGAGCGGCCGAGGAAGGCGATTTTGCGGTTGAACCGCACCGCGTGGTCGATCGTCTGCTGGATGCGCGGGACGTTCGACGCGAACGACGCGACGACGATGCGTCCCTTCGCGTGCGAGAAGATCGAGGTGAACGCCTCGCCGACGATCCGCTCCGAGAGCGTGTGGCCGGGTCGCTCGGCGTTGGTGGAATCGGCGAGCATGCAGAGCACGCCCTCGTCGCCGATCCGCGCGATCCGCGCGAAGTCGGCGGGCCTGCCGTCGATCGGCGTCTGATCGAATTTAAAGTCGCCGGTGTGAAAGATCATGCCGACCGGAGTGCGGATCGCTAGCGCGCACGCCCCCGCCACCGAATGATTGACGTGGACGAACTCGGCTTCGATCGCCCCGTAGCTGACGCGGCTTCCCGGCTGCACGTGTGTGAACGACGCCTCGGCCAGGTGCTGCTCGCGCGACTTCGCCTTAATCAGGGCGATGGTCAGGGGCGTGCCGACGATCGGCACGTTTGAAAACTCCTTGGCGAAATACGGGATGCCGCCGATGTGGTCTTCGTGGCCGTGGGTCACCAGCAGCGCTCGCAGCTTGTGCGCGCGTTCGCGGACGTAGGTGAAGTCGTTGATGACGATGTCCACGCCGTACATCTCGTCGTCGGGGAACATCAAGCCGCAGTCGACGACCACCATGTCGTCGTTGGTCTCGATGACCGTCATGTTGCGGCCGATCTCGCCGCACCCCCCGAGAGGAACGATGCGCACGTACTCCTGTGCTGGGGGAGCCGGCACGGTTAGCGCGTCGGTGTTCACGAGCGGTCCTTTTGGCTCCGTAGCCTTGCTCCCCCGCGCGGCCGGCGTGAATTGCCCTGCCGGAGGGAGCCGAAATGACGAAACTCTGCGTATTGCTGGCGATGCTGCTCGCAGCCCGGGCGCCCGGGGCGGCCGCGCCGGCGCCCCCGCCGTCGCCTCGGCCGTCCGCGCGGCCCTCGCCGGCCGCACTCACCCCCGACCAGCTCTTCTCGCGCCGAGCGCTGCGGCGCGCCCGCCTGCTGATCGAGATGCGCCTGCTGCAGCTCCGTGACGAGCGCCTGGAGTGCGTTCGCCGGGCGCTGCTCCGCCGGTTGCCCGACGCGCTCTGGCCCGAAGAGCCGACCCCGTCGCGGGGAACGTCCGACGCGGCGGCCGCAGCGGCCCGCTGCGACGAGCTCCTGCGGCTGTAGGCTCGCTCGCTTCCGGGATTTCCGCGACCAACTGAGACTTTTTTCCGTTATTCGAGTAGTTGGGTGGCAGAAAAGCACTTACGAACACGGAATGGGTTTGAGATGGTGAACAATCGTATACTGCCCACGATCATTGTTGGGCTGGTGGGCGCCGTTGTAGGAAGCTTCCTCATGATGCTCTACGCGAGCAGTCACTTTGGCTCCGCAACCGGGCCTAATCGGACGCCGCCCGCGCTGGCCGCGGTCCCGCTGAGCGGCGTGAGCGACCAAGATCGAATCGTGAGCGCCGTCAAGCGCACGAAGTCGTCGGTCGTCGCGATCAGCGAGCAGGTGAACGGACAGCAAGTGATTCCGGCCGATCCGTTCTTCCAGCAGTTCTTCGGCGGCCAAGGGCCCGGAATCGTCCAGCCCTATAAGGGCGAGGCGTCCGGCTCGGGCTTCGTCATCGACACGCACGGCGACATCGTGACCAACGCGCACGTGCTGCAGCCGCCCAACGGCGGCAAGGTTACGAAGCTCACCGTCGTCTTCGCGAACGGCGACCGCGTGCCGGCGCGCGTCATCGCGTATAATCTCGCGGCCGACGTCGGCATGATCAGAGTCGACAACTATCCGAAGCTGCCGCCTCCGCTCGACCTGGCGGATTCCAGCAAGCTGGAGCAGGGGCAGTGGGCGATCGCGATCGGCGAACCGCTGCAGCTTCAGCAGACCGTGACGGTGGGCGTCGTGTCGGCGTTCAACCGCTCCGAGCCTATCCCCACCGAAAACGGCGGCGAGATCGACTTCAAGGGTCTGCTGCAGACCTCGGCGCCGATTAACCCGGGTAACTCCGGCGGCCCGCTCATCGACATCGACGGCCGCGTGATCGGCATGAACCAGTCGACCGTGAAGTCGGCGTACGCGCAGGGCATCGGGTTCGCGATTCCGTCGAACACGCTTCGCACCGTAGTCGCCTCCCTCCAGAAGAATCCGGGCGCGCACCAGGGCACCGACACCGGCTTCCTGGGGATCTACATGGCCGCGCTGAGCGCCGGCGTGAAGAACCAGATCGGCTACAACGGCAGTGGCGGCGTCGCAGTGCAGCAGGTCTTCTCCGGATCGCCGGCCGACCAGGCGGGCATCCAGCCGGGCGACGTGATCCTTCAGGCCGACGGCAAGGACTTCAACGACATCAAGAACCTTCACAACTACATCGCCGCGAAGAAGCCGGGCGACACCATCCGGCTCAACGTCTGGTCGCAGGGGATGAAGAAGTTCGTCGCGATCAAACTCGGCGAGACCCCGGCCGAGCAGCCGGTCTCTCAGCAGCAACAGCAGGGACAAGGCCCCGAGCAGCAACCCCAGGGCCAGCAGCCCCAAGACCAACAGCCCTAGCACCACGTTGTCATCCTGAGCGGAGCCGCGAAGCGGCGCAGTCGAAGGACGAAAGGAGGGGCCTGCAACCGCGGGCCCCTCTCTCGTGTCGTACAGAGTGAAACAACTCCTACCGCCTATCGTGTATGATGGTGCGGTATCGCAATCCGGTCTGCCGTAAGCGGCAAGGCGCCGCCGGAGTTCCGGCGCGGGCTTTCACCTCGGCCTCGCGCGATCGCCGGCACAGCTGGTCCAGAGCAGTCGGAAAACTTAATAGAACGAGGTACAAAATTTTATGGCAAAAACGGTCGGTATCGACCTTGGCACGACCAACTCGGTCGTCGCCGTTATGGAGGGCTCGTCGCCCGTCGTAATCCCCAACGCCGAGGGCTCGCGTACGACGCCTTCGGTGGTCGCATTCACGAAAACCGGCGAGAGACTCGTCGGTCAACTCGCGAAGCGCCAAGCGATCACGAATCCGGAGCGCACGATCAGCTCGATCAAGCGCCACATGGGCGAGGGTGAGTATCACGTCAAGATCGACGGCAAGGATTACACGCCGCAAGAGATCTCGGCGATGATTCTGCAGAAGCTCGTCAACGACGCGAGCAACTACCTTGGCGAGCGCGTGACCAAAGCGGTCATCACCGTGCCCGCCTATTTCAACGACTCCCAGCGCCAAGCGACGAAGGACGCCGGTAAGATCGCCGGCCTCGACGTTCTGCGCATCATCAACGAGCCGACCGCCGCGGCGCTCGCCTACGGCCTCGAGAAGAAAGGCAACGAGACGATCCTCGTGTGGGATCTCGGCGGTGGCACGTACGACGTTTCGATTCTCGAAGTCGGCGACGGCGTCTTCGAGGTGAAGGCGACCAACGGCGACACGCATCTGGGCGGCGACGACTACGACCAGCGAATCGTCGATTGGCTCGTCGATCAGTTCCGCCGCGATCAAGGCGTCGACCTCAGCAAAGACAAGCAGGCCATGCAGCGGCTCACCGAAGCCGCGGAAAAGGCGAAGATCGAGCTGTCGTCGGTGGTGCAGACGAACATCAACCTGCCGTTCATCACCGCCGATCAGGACGGCCCGAAGCACCTCGACTACACGCTGACTCGCGCGAAGTTCGAGGAGCTGACCAACGATCTCACCGATCGCTGCATCGGCCCGTTCCGCAGTGCGATCGCCGACGCCAAGCTCGACGTCTCCAAGATCGACGAGGTCATCATGGTCGGCGGCGCGACGCGCATGCCGGTCATTCAGGAACTCGTGCGTAAGCTCACGGGCAAGGATCCGAATCTCACCGTCAATCCCGACGAAGTCGTCGCAATCGGTGCGGCGATTCAGGCGGGCGTGCTCGCGGGAGAAGTCCGCGACGTGGTGCTGCTCGACGTGACGCCGCTCTCTCTGGGTCTCGAGACCCTCGGCGGGGTCATGACCAAGCTGATCGATCGCAACACGACGATCCCCACGAAGAAGTCGCAGATCTTCACCACCGCCGAGGACGGCCAGACGTCGGTCGACATCCACGTGCTCCAAGGCGAGCGCCAGATGGCGAACGACAACAAGACGCTCGGGCGTTTCCGTCTCGAGGGCATTCCGCCGGCGCCGCGCGGCGTTCCGCAGATCGAGGTGACGTTCAACATCGATGCCAACGGCATCGTGAACGTCGGCGCCAAGGATCTCGGTACCGGCAAGGAACAGGCGATCACGATCTCGGCCTCGACGAATCTCACGAAAGACGAAGTCGATCGCATGGTCCGCGATGCCGAGGTGCAGGCCGAGGCCGACAAGGCGAAGCGCGAAGAGGCCGAGGTTCGCAACCAGGCGTCGAGCCTGATCTATTCCACCGAGAAGTCGCTCAAGGAGGTCGGCGAGAAGCTCGACTCCTCCGCGCGCGGCGAGGTCGAGTCGGCGCTCGCCGAACTCAAGCGCGTCAGCGAGAACGGCACCGTCGCCGAGATCAAACCGGCGGTCGATACGTTGCAGCAGGCGAGCTACAAGATGGCCGAGCTCCTCTACAAGGCCGCGGGACCGCAAGCCGAGCAGTCCGCCGCGGGCGAAGCGGCTCCGAGCGGCAACGGCGCCGCTGCGGGGACGGGCGGCGACGACGTCATCGACGCCGAGTTCAAAGAAGCTCAGTAGTCTCGCTGACGGTGTCAATGTCCGACGATCCATCGGTCCTGCGGACCGAGGCCGGAGAGGCCTCGCTCGAAGACACGGCCGCGGCGACGCTCGAAGAGCAGCTCGCCGCGGCTACCGCGCGCGCCGACGAGAACTACGGCAAGTTCTTGTTGGCGGTCGCGGATTTCGATAACTTCAAAAAGCGAATCCAGCGCGACATGGATTCCATCGTCGCCTCGCGCCGCAGAATGCTGCTCGAGCGGCTCCTTCCCGTGCTCGACAACCTCCAACGCGCCATCGAATCCAACGCGGGCGGCGACACGTTGCGCGGTGGCGTCGAACAGACGCTACGCGGCTTCGAGGCGGTGCTCTCGAGCGAAGGCGTGAAGGCAATCGAGGTGCGGGGCGAGCCGTTCGATCCGCACGTCGCGGAAGCGGTGGGCACCGTGGCCGCCGACGGAATGGCCGACGACACCGTCGTCGAGGTCACCGAGAAAGGCTACAAGCTCGGCGACGAACTGCTGCGTCCGGCCAAAGTGATCGTCGCCAAGCACGCCGACTAGAGCCCGCATGAACTTCAAGGACTATTACGCGGTGCTCGGCGTTCCCAAGAACGCGGCCGAAAAAGACATCAAGTCCGCGTATCGCAAGCTGGCGCGCAAATGGCATCCCGACGCCAACCTCAAGCATCCGAAAGAGGCCGAGGAGAAGTTCAAGGAGATCTCCGAGGCCTACGAGGTTCTGGGCGACGCTGAGAAACGCAAGAAGTACGACGTTCTTGGCCCGAACTGGCAGCAGGCCGCGCATCAGGCCGAACAGCAGCGCCGCTATCGAACGAACGTCAACGGCGAAGAGTTCGAATTCGATATGGGCGGCGCGGGCGCCGGCGCGCCGAGCGGATTCTCCGATTTCTTCGACGTCTTCTTCTCCGGCATGGGTCAACAACGACGCCCGGGCACGGCGAGTCAAAGTCGTTCGCGAGCGTTTCGCGGCCAAGATCTCGAAACGACGATCGACCTCGGGCTGCGCGATGTCTACGGCGGCGGCACCCAGTCGGTGTCGCTGCAGATCGAAGACGTCTGTCCCCGCTGCCGCGGCACCGGTACCGAAGGCGGCCGGCTCTGTTCGCAGTGTCACGGAACGGGACGCGTGCTGCTCAACAAGCGATTCGAGGTGACGATTCCCAAGGGCATCGGCGAAGGGCAGCGCATCCGTCTCGCCGGTCAGGGCGGAGCGGGCGTCAACGGCGGACCCAACGGCGACCTGCACCTGATCGTCCGCATGCAAGACGATCCGACCTATAAGCGGCGCGGCGACGATCTCTACGTCGACCTGCCCGTCAGCATCTACGACCTGGTGCTCGGCGGCGACGTCGACGTGCCTACGCTCAGCGGCCAGGTTGCGATGACCATCCCGGCCGGCACGCAGAACAACCGCCTGCTGCGGCTCCACGGCCGCGGAATGCCGCAGGTCAAGGGCAAGGGCTCGGGAGATCAATACGTTCGGCTGATCGGTCAGCTGCCGCAGAATCTCTCCAACGAAGAAAAGCAGCTCTTCGAAGAGCTGGCCTCGCTGCGAAACGGTAAAGCTTAGTCTTTACACCTTGTCATCCTGAGCAGCGCGCCGCAGACGCGCGTCTTGTCATCCTGAGCAGCGCGCCTCAGGCGCGCGTGTCGAAGGACGGCGTGACTAGGGTACCTTTGTTCGGCTATTGCTTCGAGGATCGCGAGCAATACTGCCAACGTCGGGCACGCCTTGAGTTACGCGCCGCCCGGAGAGCCCGTCTTTTTTGCGCTGACCACTCCAATTAGATACACAAGAGCGCTGACGAGCAAGACCATAGAAGCAGCCGGGCCTGCCTTGTCGCCCATCCGGCGCGCGAAGAGGAAATCCACCACGGCTGACAGGCCGAAAACGAGAGCCGAGGCCCGGGTGACGCGAGCAATCCAGCGCGGGCACGCTGCGTAGAGCTTGGGGTTCGGCATCGCCGCACATATTCCAAATACCGCCGCCCCGGTAGCTCCCATCCACGTCCACCAATCGACGCCCATGCTGACGCTCGTTCTTCGGTCGTTCGCGGCAACCTGGGGTGGCCCGGCGGGGTTTATCGAAACACCCAAACCTTCACTCATCGATTAGGAGAGCTCCGTGATCAAAGAAATCGCCTTTACGGCATATCCGTCGAAGGACGTCGCCGCGCTGCGCAAGTGGTACGAGCAGAACCTCGACCTGACGTTCAGCGCGCCGTTCGAAGAGGACGGCGTCGAGAAATACAACGAGTCCAAAATCGGAAACGGCTACTTCAGCATCCTCTGGCACGAGTGGCAAGACCGCGAGCCCGGAAGCGCCTCGGGCATCGTGTTCGAGGTCGACAACATCGACGACGCGGTCGCGAACCTTCGCGGCAAGGGCATCGAGGTCGAAGATCCCTACGCGACGCCGGTGTGCAAAATCACGTCGTTCAGCGATGCCGAAGGCAACAAGGTCTCCCTCCACCAGGTGACGGTTCCCCACTAGCCATGATGGCCGGGCACGGGCTGATGTGGTCGAACATCTATCAGCCCGAAAAACCGAAAGTGAAGCGGCGCGTCGATTGGAAGCGAATGGGCGCGCTGTTCCTTCCGTATTGGCGGCAACAGGCGACGGTGCTGGCCTGCATCGTCGTCGCGTCGGCTATCGGTCTCGTGCCCGGCTTCGTCACCGCGCAGATCATCGACTCGGCCATCCCGCGCCGCAACCTCGGCGAACTCGGGGTCTGCGTGGCCATCATCCTCGGCTCGGCGTTGCTCTCGTCGGGAATCGGCGTGCTGCAGGGCTATCTCAACTCGCTCGTGGGCGAAGGCATCATGCGCGACATCCGCACGAGCCTCGTCGCACACCTGCACCGGATGCCGCTGAACTTCTTCACCGGCACCAAGACCGGCGAGATCATGAATCGCGTGAGCAACGACGTCGACAACGTCGACAACGTCGTGACCGGCACGCTCACGACCATCGTCACCAACGTGGTGTTGATCGCTACGACGCTCGTGGCGATGTTCGTCTGGAACTGGCGGCTGGCTCTCATCTCCGTGGCGATCGTGCCGCTGATGGTGTTCCCGCTGGGCCCGGTCGGGCGCCGGATGTATCAGATTCGCAAGAAGACGCGCGAGAAGCGCGACGAGATCGAATCGATCACTCAGGAGACGCTCTCCATCTCGGGCATCACGCTCATCAAGTCGTTCGCCCGCGAGGCCTACGAGCGGTCGCGCTTCTACACCACCGGCACGCGCCTCATGCAGCTCGAAATCGACCTCGCGATGGTCGGCCGCTGGTTCATCGCGTCGGTGATGGCGATGGTCGTCGTCGGCCCCGCGCTCGTCTGGTTCGGCGGCGGATGGCTGGCCATTGCCTCGGGCCTGCAAGTCGGCGTCATCGTGGCGTTCGTCTCGTTCATCCAAGGGCGGCTCTACGGGCCGGCCGCCGCCTTGGCCGGCATTCAGATCCAGGTCGTCAGCGCGCTCGCCGTCTTCGAACGCATCTTCGATTACCTCGACATGACGCCCGAGGAGTACGATCCGCCCGGCGCCGTCGCGCTGCCGTCCGTCACGGGCGACATCGCCTTCGAGGACGTCGTCTTCTCCTACGGCGGCGACCGCGAGGTGCTCAAGGGAATCTCGTTCCACGTGCGGCCGGGTGAGGTCGCCGCGTTCGTGGGTCCGTCGGGAGCCGGCAAGACGACGATCACGCAGCTCGTGCCGCGTTTCTACGATCCGCAGGACGGCCGCGTTTTGGTCGACGGGCACGACGTGCGCACGGTCACGCTCGACTCGCTGCGGCGCGACATCGGCATCGTGACGCAGGAAACGTATCTCTTTCACGACACCGTCGCGAACAATTTACGCTACGGCAAGCCCGACGCCGGCGACGACGAGCTCGAGGCCGCCGCGCGCGCGGCCAACATCGCCGACTTCATCGCGTCGCTGCCCGATGGCTATGCCACCGTCGTGGGCGAGCGCGGGCACAAGCTTTCGGGCGGCGAGCGTCAGCGGCTCGCGATCGCGCGCGTGCTCCTCAAGGATCCGCGGATCCTCATTCTCGACGAGGCCACGAGCTCGCTCGACTACGAAAACGAAGCCGCCATCCAAAAGGCGCTCGAGGTGGTCTTACGCGGGCGCACCAGCCTCGTCATCGCGCACCGGCTCTCGACGGTGCTCGCGGCCGACGTGATTTTCGTAGTCGACGACGGGCGTATTGTCGAGTCGGGCCGCCACGCGACGCTGCTCGCGCGCGGCGGCCTCTACTCACGGCTCTATCGGACGCAGTTCTCAGACCTCTCGGCCTAGGTTACTGGGCGTACTGGATGCCGAGGATGGTCTCTTGGAGGGCCTGCTTGGTGAAGTTGATCGCGTTGACGCGATGACCGCCCTTGTTCTCCTGCGCCGCCTGCAACTCGCTCAGCGCGCTCTGCAGATCGTTGCGGGCGTTGACCATGTGCGACTGGACGGCGAGCGCCGCGCCGGCCCCGATGGCCGCGAAGACGAGCGCGAAAACGAGCGCCATTGCGCCGAAGCGTAGCTTAGAACGTAGCATGATGACGGGTTCTCCCTTCGTTATGTGAGGTTAGGTGACGTTGGGTATGTCCATGACCATCGGAGCAACGGGTACCGCGAGCGCCGGCTCGGTGGCCGCTTGGATCTCTTCGACCGTGACGCCGGGCGCGAGCTCGCGCAGAACCAGGCCGTCGGGCCCCACGTCGATCGTGCCCATGTCGGTGATGATACGCTGCACCACGTTGCGCCCCGTGAGCGGCAGCGTGCAGTTGCGAAGGATCTTGTGGGCGTTGCCCTTCGCGACGTGTTCCATCATGACGATGACGCGCTTGGCGCCGTGCACCAGGTCCATCGCTCCGCCCATGCCCTTGACCATCTTGCCGGGAATCATCCAATTGGCGAGGTCGCCGCGCTCCGACACCTGCATGGCGCCGAGCACGGCCAGGTCGATGTGTCCGCCGCGGATCATGCCGAACGAAAGCGACGAGTCGAAGAACGACGCGCCGGGCAGCACCGTGACCGTCTCCTTGCCGGCGTTGATGAGGTCGGCGTCCTCGTCGCCTTCGAACGGATACGGGCCCATTCCCAAGATGCCGTTCTCGCTCTGCAACGTGACGGTGACGTCGGACGCCACGTAGTTGGGCACGAGCGTCGGCAACCCGATGCCCAGATTCACGTACTGGCCGTCGCGCAGCTCCTGCGCGACCCGCGCTGCCAGCTGAGTCCGCGTCAACATCTACTTGTCACCCTGAGCGCGCCGCGGAGCGGCGCTGTCGAAGGGCGGCCTCTTGCGCGTCGTTACGCGCTCGACTCGCTTTCCTTGCGGGCCGACGTGAACGATGCGCTGCACGAAGACGCCCGGCAGGTGCACGTTCTGCGGATCGATCGCGCCCGGTTCCACGAGCTCCTCGACCTCGGCGATCGTAATTTTCCCCGCCATCGCGCAGAGCGGGTTGAAATTTCGCGTCGCCTTGTTGAAAATCAAATTCCCGGCGCGGTCGCCGACGGACGCGCGCACCAGTGCGAAATCGCAGACGATGCCGGCCTCGAGCACGTACTCGCGGCCGTCGAACACGCGCGTCTCCTTCTTCGGCGAGGCGATCGCCACGCTGCCGTCTTCTTTATGTCGCCACGGCAGGCCGCCGTCAGCGACCAGCGTGCCGTCGCCCGCCGGCGTGTAGAACGCGGGGATTCCGCAGCCGCCGGCGCGCAGCCGTTCGGCCAGCGTCCCCTGCGGCACGAGCTCGACCTCCAGCTCGCCGTGGAGATACTGCCGCTCGAACTCGCGGTTCTCGCCGACGTACGAGCCGGTGGTGCGCCGGATGCGTTTGTTGTCGAGCAGCACGCCCAGGCCCCAGCCGTCCACGCCGCAGTTGTTTGAAACGGTCACCAGATCGCCGGCTCCCTGTTCGAGGAGCGCCTCGATGAGGTTGTGCGGGATGCCGCTGAGCCCGAAACCGCCGACCGCGATCGACGCGCCGCTCGGGATGTCCGCCACGGCCTCCGCGCAGGAGGCGTAGACCTTCTCCATGCCGCCTTTTATGCGCCGACGGAACGGACGCCGCCTCCGTGGAAGCTGGGCACATGACGACGGCACCGATACAGATAGACACCGGCGACGAAGAGGCGATGATCCTCGCCGCAGTTCGCGAGCTCGTCGCCGAGAAGGTGGCGCCGCGCGCCGCCGAGATCGACGCGTCCGGCGAGTTTCCGTGGGACGTCAAGGAGGTCTTCGCGAGCAACGACCTGCTCGGCATTCCGATCCCCGCCGAGTACGGCGGGCTCGGCGGAACGTTCGTGACCTACGTGAAGGTGGTCGAGGAGATCGCGAAGGCCTGCGCCTCGAGCGCTCTGATCGTCGCGGTGCAGGAGCTCGGGATGCTGCCGATCGTCATCGGCGGGAACGACGAGCAGAAGCGGCGGTTTCTGCCCAAGATCGCGTCGGGCGAGCATCTGGTCGCCTACGCGCTGACGGAAGTCTCCAGCGGATCCGACGCGCTCGGCTCGATGCGCACGCGCGCCGAAAAACGCGGCGACTCCTACGTGCTCAACGGGCAGAAGATCTGGATCACCAACGGCAGCGTCGCCGACGTCGTCTGCGTGTTTGCCGTCACCGACCCGGCCGCGGGCTCGCGCGGCGTCAGCGCGTTCGTCGTCGAGAAGGGAACGCCGGGCTTTACCGTCGGGAATCTCGAGAAAAAGATGGGCATCCGCGGATCGCCGACCGTCGAGCTGCTCTTCAACGACTGCGAGGTGCCGGCGGCCAATCGTCTGGGCGAGGAAGGCGAAGGTTTCAAGATCGCAATGAAGGTGCTGGACAAGTCGCGCCCCGGCATCGCGGCGCAGGCGTTGGGCATCGCGGCCGGCGCGCTCGACTACGCCACGAACTACGCGAAGGAGCGCGTCGCGTTCGGCAAGCCGATCGGCCAGCATCAGGGCATCGGCTTCATGCTCGCCGACATGAAGACCGAGGTCGAGGCCGCGCGCCTGCTGCTCTACGAGGCCGCGCGAAAGTGCGATGAAGGAGCGCCCGACGTCACGCTGTGGGCCGCGCTCGCGAAGCTGAAGTGCGGCGACGTGGCGATGTCGGTCACCACGGACGCGGTGCAGGTGCTCGGCGGGTTTGGCTATTCGGCCGACTATCCGGTCGAGCGCATGATGCGCGACGCAAAGATCACGCAGATCTACGAGGGCACGCAGCAGATCCAACGACTCGTCATCGCGCGCAAGCTGGTAGGCCGAGCCTAGCCCCTTTTGTCATCCTGACACAGCAAGCGAAGTCTTTGTCATCCTGAGCGGAGGCGCGAAGCGCCGGAGTCGAAGGAGCGCGCGAAGCGTTTCACACGTGCTGCGGCGGGACTCCGACGCGAGCGCCATTGACAGGAGGTCATTAACTCTTCCGCAGCAGGTGGCGCGAGTGCGGCGTAGCAGGAGCGCCACAGGAGGTGGCGCGACGAGCGACCGCAGCAGCACGTGTGGAACGCTGATGCGCGCGCGTCCTTCGACTGCGCTCATCCTGACAAGGTTTTGGCGCGCTTCAGCTTCGCGATGATCTTTGGGGTCGGGCACTTCGCGTTGAGGGGACAGCGCGCGCAGTGCGGCGTCGGCGCCTTGCAGATCGCGCGGCCGTGCAAAATGAGCCAGTGCGTCGGTGTCGCCCCACTTGCTGGGCGGCACCAGCTTCGTGAGGTCGTCCTCCACCTGACGCGGCGTCGTGCCGAGCGTCAACCCCAGCCGGTGCGCCACGCGGAAGACGTGCGTGTCGACCGCGAGCGCCGGCGCGTCGAACGCCGCCGCCATCACCACGCTCGCCGTCTTACGGCCCACGCCCGCGAGCGATTCCAGCTGCTCGCGCTCGCGCGGCACCTCACCGCGGAAGCGGTCGACGAGATCGCGCGCGCACGCGATGATGTTCTTCGTCTTCATGCGGAAGAAACCGCACGACTTGATGATCGTCTCGACGTCGGCGGGACGCGCGCGTGCCAGCTTCTGGGGCGTGGGATACTTGGCGAAGAGCGCCGGCGTGGTCATGTTGACCCGTGCGTCGGTGCACTGCGCCGAAAGAATCACCGCGATCAGCAGCTCGAAGTCGCTGTCGTACTCCAGCGCGGTCACGGGGTGCGGATAGGTCGCCTCCAGGATTGCCAGCTGCTCGAGCGCGACGCTGCGAGGAACCTTCTTCTTCGGAAACGGGATGCTCGGCACGCCGCCTCATTCTCGCAGTGCGATGCGGTTCCCGTCGTGCGAAACGATCCCGTCGCGTTCCAGGGCGGCGACGAAATCGCGCAGGTCGTCTACGCTGCGGCCGGACAGTGCCGGACCGATCTCGGCGTGCAGATCCAGCAGCGAGATGCGCTCGCCGGGTGCGAGATCGCGTAGTCGGTCGACGATCCGGCCGCGCGCGTAGCGTACGGTCCGCTCGAACGGAATCGCCGCGGCACGCGCGCGTCCGCGGGTCTCGCGCAGCCGGTCGAGCGCCGCCGCGTCGACCGGCGCCGCGGCGCAGTCGCGGCTCAAGGGACAAAGCAAGCACTTCGGTGCGCGCGCCGTGCAGACGGTCGCGCCGAGATCCATCATCGCCGAGCTCCAGTCGTGGGCGCGTCCCGGCGGCACGAGCGCCCGGGCGCGTTCGTCGATCTCGCGCGCGGCCGCCGCGCGTTCGTACTCGATGCCGAACGCGATGCGCCCCACGATTCGCCGCACGTTGGTGTCGACGGGCGCGTCGGCGACGTCGAAGCCGAAGGCGCGGATCGCCGCCGCCGTATAGGGCCCGATGCCCGGCAAGGCTCGCAGCTCGGCGGTGTCGCTCGGCAGGGCGCCGGCGTAACGATCCGCCACCGCTCGCGCGAGCGCGTGCAGCCGGACGGCGCGCGAGTTGTAACCGAGGCCCCTCCATTCCCGCACCACGTCCGCCGCGGGCGCGCGCGCCAGCGTTTCGAAGCCGGGAAAACGCGCGACGAAGGATTCGAACTTCGGCACGACCCGGTCGACTTGCGTCTGCGCGAGCATGAACTCGCTCACGACCGTGCGATACGCGGAGCGCAGCGTGCGCCAGGGCAGCGTCGCGCGGCCGTGGCGCGCATACCAGCGCAGGAGCCGCTGTTGCAGCGGCGTCACGACCGAAGCGTCGCGATCGCCTCGCCGATGCGACGGATTCCCTCGGTAATCTCGCGTCGCGTGACGGCGGTCAGCGCCAGGCGGAAGTTGTGATCTCCGCCCGAGCTGGCGAAGAACGCTTCGCCGAAGAGAAACGACGCCCCGAGCCGCTCGGCGGCGTCGAGCAGCGCCCGTGCGCGCAGTTCGCGCGGCGTCGAGGCCCACAGGTAGAAGCCGCCCGACGGGCGGCTCACCTTCAATCCGGCCGGCCAGTGCCGCGCGATTGCGGCGTCGGCGAGCGCGCGGCGTTCCAACAGCTCCTTGCGCAGCTGCTCCACGTGCGCGTCGTAGCCGCGCTCGAGATAATCGGCGACGGCGGCTTGCACGTAGAGGCTCGTCGCCATGTCGTAGGCTTGTTTGCGCAGCAGCAGGCGCTCGAGGATCGTCCGCGGCGCGGCGAGCCAGCCCACGCGCAGACTCGGGGCGATCGTCTTCGAGAACGTCGAGAGGTACACCACGTAATCGGGCGCCAGCGCGACGAGCGGTGCGCCCGCCGGCGCGAGCGGACCGTAGGGATCGTCCTCGACGATGGGAACGCCGGCGCGCCGCGCGATCGTCGCAAGACGCTCGCGGCGGTCGGCGTTCATCGTCGCGTTCGTCGGATTGTGCAGCGAGGGCATCGTATAGATGAAGCGCGGCCGGCGCGTGCGCAGCACGGCCTCGACGTGATCGACGCGCATGCCGTCGTCGTCGACCGGCACCGGGATCGCTCGCAAGCCGTTGATCTGGAACACCTGCAGGGCGCCCGGATAAGACGGCGACTCCACGATGATCTCGTCGCCCGGCTCGGCCAAACTCTGGGCGACGATCGCGATGCCTTGCGTCGAGCCGGTGAGCACGATGATGCTCGCGGGCACGACGGTCGATGCGCCGCGCGCCCGCATCCGCGCCGCGATCGCCGCGCGAAGCGGCTCGTAGCCCTCGGAGTCGCCGTACGACAGCACGAACCGCGGATCGCGCGCGACTCGGCTGAACGACTTAGCGAGCTCGCCGAGCGGCGACGGCTCGTCGGGCGCGACGCCCTGCACGAACGAGATGCGCCCCGGCTCCGGCTTGGCGGCCAGTTCGCCCAGCACGTTGGGAAACTCGCCGACGCGCCACGGCGGCAGCGTGACCCACCAGGGCACGCCGGCCGCGCGTTCGGGCTGGCCGCCGCGCAGCTGCGGCACCACTCGCGAACCCGAACCGACCCGCTGCTCGATCAAGCCGTCGCCCACCAGCTCGCGGTACGCGTGGACGATCGTGCTACGGTTGACGTCGAGCCGCTGCGCCATCGTCCGCTCGGGCGGCAGCCGGGTCGACTCGGGCAGCGTGCCGGCGAGGATTGCCTCGCGAAGATGCTCGTAGATCTGCCGGTAGAGCGGAACGATCGACTCGCGGTCGAGCTGCGGCAGAATTCCGGCCCATCCAATTCTGGACACTGGATGACGCCATTTCGCGGGGTCTCCTGGGGAACGCTGCCGCCGGCGCGAAAGCCCGGCTCATGAGCACTTCGGAAGCACGACGGGTCGACGTGGTGGTCATCGGCGCCGGCCCGGGCGGGTATCACGCCGCGATTCGGCTCGGCCAGCTCGGCAAAAAAGTCGTCTGCATCGACCGCGACGAGGTCGGCGGCGTCTGCCTCAACTGGGGCTGCATTCCCGACCAAGGCGCTGCTGCACGTCGGCGAAGTGATTCGCCACATCGAGCACGCCGCCGCGATCGGCCTCAAGGTTCCCAAGGCCGAAGTCGAGCGCGAGGGCGTCGCAAAGTTCAAGACCGACGTCGTCAACGCGAACGTCGACGGCGTGAAGACGCTCTTCAAGGCCAACGGCGTCGAGTTCGTGTACGGCGAGGCCTCGTTCGTGTCGCCGACGGAGATCGCCGTGAAGCGCGACGACGGCAGCGATCGAATCTCCGCGAGCGAGATCGTGATCGCGACGGGATCCGCTCCGGTCGACGTGAAGGCGTGGCCGCGCGACGGCGACACGATCGTCAACTCCGACGACGCGGTGCGTCTCGCGCGCATTCCGAAGAGCCTGCTCGTGATCGGCGGCGGCGTCATCGGCCTCGAGTTCGCCACCGTCTACCGGCGCATGGGCGCGCAGGTGCTGGTCGTCGAGATGATGCCGCAGATCATCACCGGCACCGACCTCGAGATCGGAAAGACGCTGGGCCGCATTCTCAAGAAGCAGGGCATCGAGATCATGTTGGGCACGAAGGTCGGCGCGCTCGACAAACAAGGCAAGACCGTGCGCGCCACGTTCAACGGCGAGGGAACCGGCGGCAAAGACGAGACGCGCGAGTTCGACATGGTGCTCGTCGCGGTCGGACGCCGCCCGGTCACCGACAACTTGAATCTCAAGGCGGCCGGGCTCGACGTCGACGACCGCGGCTTCATCGCCGTCGACGCCAGCAGCGGACGAAAGTGCGCAACGTCTTCGCCATCGGCGACGTCACCGGACAGCCCCTGCTCGCGCACCGCGCGATGAAGCAGGGCGTGGTCGCCGCCGAAGTGATCAACGGCGATCGCTCCGCCGCGTTCGATCCGGTCGCGGTTCCGAACTGCGTCTACACCGATCCCGAGGTCGCGACCGTCGGGCTCTCCGAGGAGGAGGCCAAGGGCGGCGGCTACGAGGTGCGCGTCGGCAAGTTCCCGCTCGCCGCGAGCGGACGTGCGCGCACGATGAACGAGTCCGACGGCATGATCAAGCTGGTCGGCGACGCCAAGACCGACCTGCTGCTCGGCATGCACATCGTCGCGCCGCAGGCGGAGTCGTTGATCGGCGAAGGCGTGATCGCGCTCGAGATGGGCGCGACGCTCGAAGACATCGGCCTATCGATGCACCCGCATCCGACGCTGACCGAAGGCATCATGGACGCGGCCGAAGCCGCGCACGGCAAAGCCATTCACATCGTCAATCCCAAGCCGAAGACGCCCGCGGGAGCGCCACGCTGACGCGAGCGCGCCTGCTCGACCTGGGCACGAAACCCTATCGCGAGGTCTGGGACCTGCAGCACCGCGTGCACGACGCCGTGTGCGCCGGCCGCGAGCCCGACACGTGGATCGTCGTCGAGCACCCGCCGGTCGTCACGCTGGGGCGCCAGGCGAAGCGCGAGAACGTGCTACTTCTCGGCCGGCGAACTCGCGAGCCGCGGGGTGGATCTCGTGGCGATCGAACGCGGCGGCGACGTGACGTACCACGGTCCGGGGCAGCTGGTCGTCTATCCGATTCGCCGCCTCGCGCGCTTTCGCGAGGTCGTGCCGCTCGTGCGCGCGCTCGAGGGCGCCGTCATCGACGCGTGCGCGCGGTTCGGCGTCGCCGCCGAGCGCTGGAGCGGACACGCCGGCGTATGGGTGGGGCGCAATCAAATTTGCGCGATCGGCCTTGCCATCCAACGCATGGCCTCGCTGCACGGCATCGCGCTCAACGTCTCGACCGATCTCGGCTACGACCGGCTCATCACGCCGTGCGGGCTGCCCGACCGCGGCGTCACCTCGCTCGCGGCGGAGACGGGGCGCGCCGTCGGCATGGGCGAGGCGAAGCGCGTGCTGCTCGCGGAGCTGGCTCGCGCGTTCGACGTCGACTTCGTGCCGGCCGACAGTGGAGCGCGTGGCGTAGATGGCGATCGAGATCGATCTGCTCGCGCGGCGTCCCCGCGCAAGCCCGACTGGCTGCGCGTGTCGCTGCCGATCGGCGACGAGCTACGAACGCGTCAAGGCCAAGGTCAACGGCGCTGGGGCTGCACACGGTCTGCAAAGAGGCCGCGTGCCCGAACATGGCGGAGTGCTGGGGCGCCGGCACCGCGACGATCATGATCCTAGGCGATCTCTGCACGCGCGGCTGCCGCTTCTGCAACGTGAAGACGGGCAATCCCCGCGGCGAGGTCGACTGGCTCGAGCCGCTGCGCGTCGCCGACGCCGTGCGCGACCTCGGCTGGAAGTATCTGGTCCTTACCGCCGTCGACCGCGACGATCTGGCCGACGGCGGCGCCGCTGATCTTCGCGAACACGGTGCGCGCGATCCACGAGCGCGTTCCGGGCGCGCGCGTCGAGATCCTGAGCGGCGACTATCGCGGCGATCTTGCGCGCCGCTCGACATCGTCGTCGACGCGCAGCCCGACGTCTTCGCGCACAACCTCGAAACCGTTCGCCGGCTCACGCCGTCGGTGCGCGACAAGCGCGCCGGCTACGATCAGTCGCTCGCGGTGCTCGCGCACGCCAAACGTCGGGCCTCGCGATCGCTACACCAAGACGTCGCTGATGCTCGGGCTCGGCGAGACGGACGGCGAGATCGAGACGGCCATGGACGACGCCCGGGCAGTCGGCGTCGACATCTTCACGATGGGCCAGTACCTGCAGCCGAGCAAGAAGCATCTGCCCGTCGTGGAGTTCGTGACGCCGCAGGAGTTCGAGCGCCTGGGGGCGCTGGCGGCGACGAAGGGTTTCCACCAGGTCGTGTCCAGCCCGCTGTCGCGCAGCTCGTATCACGCTGAGCAAGCGTTCTAAATTATCGGGCGAACCGCCGCAACCGCTCGTAATACGCTTCGGTTGGTATAGCTAACGTGACGAAGGCCTTCCTGACCCGGCCCGTCCTCGCGGCCGTCTGCTCGCTGATCATCCTCATTGCCGGCCTCATCGTGCTGCCCGCGATGGCGGTCTCGCAATACCCGCAGATCGCGCCGCCGGTCGTGACGGTCTCCGCCACCTACACCGGCGCCAGCCCGCAGGCGGTCGAGGCCCAGGTCACCACCCCTCTCGAGCAAGCCGTCAACACCGTGCAGGGGTTGCGCTACCTGAGCTCCACCAGCGCGCAGGGCGTCTCGACTATCACGTGCACGTTCAACCTCGGCGTCAACCTCGACATCGCGGCCGCCGACGTGCAGAACGCGGTCCAGTCGTCGCTGGGCCTGCTGCCGGCGACGGTCCAGCAGCTGGGCATCCAGGTCGCCAAGAACTCGGGCGCGTTCGTGATGGGCATCGCGCTGACGTCCGACAACAAGAGCCTCGATACGCTGCAGATGAGCAACTACGCCCAGCTCAACATCATCAACAATCTCACGCGCGTGCAGGGCGTGTCGCAAGTCATCATCTTCGGCCAGCGCCAGTACGCAATGCGGATCTGGCTCAACCCGATCAAGCTCCAGCAGCAGGGCCTCGACGCGAGCGACGTCGTCGCGGCGCTCCAGGAACAGAACGCGGCGGTCGCGGCCGGCAGCATCGGCTCGCCGCCCGCGCCCCAGAACCAGCCCTACACCTACACCGTCAACGCGCTCACGCAGCTCTCCGACCCGACCCAGTTCGCCAACATCATCCTACGCGCCAACCCCAACGGCGGCTACGTCCGCCTCGCGGACGTCGCCCGGATCGAGCTCGGCGCCCAGAGTTACACGACCGACCTGCGGTTCGACGGCACCGACCGCGTCGTCGGCTTGGGCGTCCTGCAGTACCCGACCGCCAACGCCCTCGACGTATCGCGCCGCGTCATCGCCCAAATGCAGCAGCTCGCGCCGCAGTTCCCGACCGGCATGCACTGGACCGTCGCCTTCGACATGACGCAGTTCGTCAACGAGTCGATCAAAGAGGTCGTGCTCACGCTGCTGCTCTCGATCGTGCTCGTGATCGGCGTCATCTATCTCTTCCTGCAGCATCCGAGGTCGACGCTGATTCCGGCCGCCACGATCCCTGTATCGCTGATCGGCACGTTCTTCGTGATGAAGCTCTTCGGGTTCACGATCAACACGATCACGCTCTTCGGCCTGACGCTGGCGACGGGACTCGTCGTCGACGACGCGATCGTCGTCATCGAGAACATCGCCCGCCATATGGAGATGAACAAGGGCAAGCAGAGCGGCATCGCGAGCGCGGCCGAGGCGATGCGCGAGATCCAGAGCGCCGTGGTCGCTTCCTCCCTCGTGCTGCTCGCGGTGTTCGTTCCGGTCGGTTTCCTGCCGGGCACGACCGGACAGATCTACAAGCAGTTCGCGCTGACGATCGCAGTCTCGATCACGATCTCGCTCTTCCAGGCCCTCACGCTCGCGCCGGTGCTCTCGGCGCGGCTGCTCACGGGCGAATACGAGGCGAAGTCGCGCTTCTTCCGCTCGTTCAACGCAGGCTTCCAGCGCTTCCGCGACTGGTACGCACGCACGCTGCCGATGATGTTCCGGCGCCGCTGGCCCGTGGCCGGCGTCTTCGCCGCGCGCTTTTGCTTACGATATTCATGGCAGGCAAGACGCCGCAGGGCTTCCTTCCCGACGAAGACCTGGGCTACTTCATCACGCTCGTGCAAGCGCCCGAAGGCACGTCGCTTCGAGGGCGAACAGGCGATCTCGAAGAAGGCCGAAGCGATCATCCGCGCGCAGCCCGAGGTCGAAGCATCTCTTCGACGTCGGCGGCTTCAGCTTCACGCGGCTCGGCGCCGAACCGCGGCATCATGTTCGCACTGCTCAAGCCGTGGGGCGATCGCAAGTCGCTAGCCTGGTGCCAGCTGATCTTCCTCTTCGCGCATCCCGACGCGTGCACGTCGCACTCGGCGTTTGCCGTGGAGCAGCGGCTCAACTACGCGTTCTACTCGCAGATCCCGCAGGCGCAGATCTTCGCGTTCAATCCGCCCGCGATCAACGGCGTCGGAACCTTCGGCGGGTTCCAGTTCGAGCTGGAAGACCGTGGCAACGTCGGCTTGCCGAATATGATGAGCACCGCCTACGGGATAATGGGAGCGGCCGCCAAGGACCCGCGCCTGCAGAACGTCTTCACCCAATTCCGAATCAACTCGCCGCAGATCGAGTCGAACATCGACCGCAACAAGGCGAAGTCGATCGGCGTGTCGCTGCAACGACATCTTCACCACGATGGAGGTCGATCTCGGGTCGCTCTACGTCAACAACTTCACCTACCTCAACCGTTCGTGGCAGGTCGACGTGCAGGCCGACGCGCCATACCGCAATAGCGTCTCGTCGCTCGGCAACCTCTACGTGCACTCCAGCGCGGCGCCGGGCACGTCGGTTCTGCCCAACATCGTGGCGACTCCGGCACCGGGCGTCGCGACGAGCGCGACCACCTCGACCGGCGGCGTGATGACGCCGCTCTCCGCGCTGATGCAGATCAAACAGGTCTTGGGGCCGCCGATCATCTCGCACTACAACCTCTACCGCAACATCGAGCTGAGCGGCAGCAACTCGCCAGGCGTTAGCACCGGGACGGCGATCCAGGCGATGCAGCAGATCGCGGCAAGGTGATGCCCAAGGGCGTCTCGTTCGAATGGACGGGGCTGCAGCTCGATCAGATCGCGGCCGGACCGCTGACGATCGAGATCTTCATCCTGTCGCTGGTCTTCGTCTTCTTCGTGCTCTCGGCGCAGTACGAGAGCTTCATCGATCCGCTCATCGTGCTGCTCGCCGTTCCGACGGCGCTGCTCGGTGCGCTGCTCTTCATCAACCTGCGCCACCTTCCGCTGCCGTTTCTCTTCGACCCGACCCTATCGCAGGACGTGTACGCACAGGTGGGCTACGTCATGCTCATCGGCTTGGCGAGCAAGAGCGCCATTCTGATCGTCGAGTTCGCCAACCAGCAGGTGCGCGCGGGCGCGACCGTCGTGCAGGCTGCGATGCGCGCCGCGCAGACGCGGCTTCGCCCGATTCTGATGACGTCGATCGCTTTCGTCATCGCCGTGATTCCGCTCGTCTTCGCGTCGGGCGCCGGCGAGGCGGCGCGGCATTCGCTTGGAACGGTCGTTTTCGGCGGGATGCTGATGTCGACGGTCCTGAACCTCGGAATCACTCCGGTGCTCTACGTCATCATTAAATCGTTCGAACTCCGCAACGCGAGCGCCGGAACCGACGGTCACACGCGCGGCGAAATCTCGACGGAGCAGCCCGCGCCCGTTTAACTCCTTTCTCCGAGAAAGGATTTGCAATCGTTAGGGGCAACCTCTGTTGCTACCGCATGATTGAATTGTTAACCGTCGTTACCGGCGCGTTTGAGGAGTTGCTTGCATGCTCGGACACCTGATTCGCGGCTTCGCTGTCGCTGCGGCGGCGATTTCGATCGAGTTCTTCGCGTTACCGGCGCGGGCCGACGGCACCGCGGACGTGTATCAGAAGTCGATCGTTCCGGGCGCGAACACGACGATCGAGAACGTGATGACGGAAGAGCAGCAACGGCGCGACGCGGAGCGTCGCAAGGCCGCGGCCGACGGAACGGTCGCGCAGGTTCCGCCCGTGCAACAGCGGCGCATCGGCCCGAAGATGGAGCTTCCGGGCGACCGGCTCATCTACATGGTCGATTTCTCGATGGCGTATCCCTACGGCAACATCGGCTCGTACGGCAAGCAGGGATGGCTGATGGGCGGCATGGACGCCATGCTCGGCTACAAGTTCAACTGGTCGACGAAGTTTCTCGCGAGCATGTTCCAGCTGCAGCACTGGCCCTACGGCTTCAACAGCGGAACGACGCCCGTCTATTTGGCGGGCTTTCAAAATCCGGTCGGTTGCGCTGACCTGACCAATGGCAACGCGTGCGGGCCCGGCGCCGGACGAAATCTCAACGTTCGCACCAAGGACACGTTCGGCGTCTTCATGGTCCAGAAGATGTTCGTGATCAAGTCCGACAAGCTGCCCGGGCCGGTGCCGATCGTCGTCACGCCGACCTATGTGGCGCGCGGCGGCGAGATCGGTTTCACGCCGAGCAACAACGACGTGGTTCCGTTCACGTACAACCTGCCCGACGGCCCGGTCGAAACCATTCCGGTTCGCTCGGCGCAGTACTATGCGGTCGCCTTGACCTTTCCGTTCCTGAAGACGCCGAAGATGTTCGGCACGTTCACGATCGCGCCGCAGTGGCTCGTCCACACGGCGGGCGCCAACGTGGGCAACTCGATGCAGCTGCCGCAGGTGGTGTACTTGGAGTACCGGCCGACGAAGGCAACGACGCTCTTTTTCGAGCCCCAGAGCGCGCGCGACTACCTTCCCACCGACCCCTATCCCGAGCACCTCGTCGCCTACTTCCTGGGCATCTCGCAGCGCGTCAGCAAATACGCGTTCGCGCAGATCGTGCTCAACAGCGGCAACCCGACGAACCTCGGCGCCGATGGGGTCACGGGCATCAAATGCCTGACGGTGCAGCAGGCAATCAATAACGCGTGCGGTCTTGCGATTGGCGGCCTGAAGGCGACGCAGCTGCAGCTGCAGTTCGGATTCGGCTCGCCCAACGTCTTCCCGCTGTAAGCTTTTCAGAGGATCAAGCGTATGCGTTTCTCACACGTCAAACGGGCCGGCGCCGTTCTCGCGCTGGCCGCGCTCGCGGCCTGCG
This sequence comes from Vulcanimicrobiota bacterium, assembly GCA_963711625.1. Taxonomy (GTDB): domain Bacteria; phylum Vulcanimicrobiota; class Vulcanimicrobiia; order Vulcanimicrobiales; family Vulcanimicrobiaceae; genus Cybelea. The sequence continues at coordinate 1,410,504 of OY970207.1, read as the reverse complement.
GCGGCAACTCCGGATCGAGCGCTCTCGTGCCGCTGCGCGGCGGCGCGCAGCAAAAGCCGGACGGCGGTTCGATCCTCTCGCGCATCGTCGCCGTCGGCGACAGCCTGACCGCCGGATATCAATCGAACGGATTCCTCGGCGCGACCGGTGTCAAGAACCCGTTCGACGTGCGGCATCAAGTGCCGCCGGGCCAGGAGAACGGCTGGTGGTCGCTGCTCGACGAGCAGGCCTCGGGCAAGTCCCTCGACGCGGCCGTCGACGGCATGTATAACCCGGCCACGAGCCCGCTCCCGTTGATCAAGGGGCCCGGCCTCGACAATCAGGTCGTACCGTCGGCGTACGGAAGCCCGATCGCCCAGCTCAAGAGCGGCGATATTTGCACCGACAACGGCGGGTTCAACCAGTCCGCTTACCTTTTCCGCGGGTCCGCCCGCGTTCGCATGAACCCAACGTCGTCGCACATCCGAAACTTCGGCGTTCCCGGAATCACGCTGCACGAAGCCGTCGTGCTGCACCAGCCGCAGACGTCGACGTGCCTGCCGCTCCCCGGCATCCCGGGACTGCTGAGCACCGTCGTCGCCGAGGAGAGCGAGTCGTTCTGGCCGGTGCTTCGCAACTTCACGAATCTGGGCGGCCACCTGACCGACGTCAACGCCGCGGCTTCACTCCAGCCGACGCTTGCGACGGTATGGCTCGGCGCCAACGACGTGCTGAAATTCATGGGCAGTGGCGGGCGCTTCGTCGGCGGCGACCGGACGGCCGGCCAGGCCGAGAGCGATATCGGCGCGGCGGTCTCGACGCTGCAGCGCGCCGGCGCGTCCGTGATCCTCTTCAATCTGCCCAACGTCGTCGAGACCGGCTTCTTCCAGCGGGTCACCTTGCCGGGTTGCGCACCGGCTTGCCGGCCGAACTCGCACGAGTGCCGGATCCGGACCTACGCTTACTGCTTCGCGGTGACGATCGCGGGCGTCAATCCCGACGGCATCACGTTCCTGTCAAAGAAATATGGGCTGGCAACGCCGGGCGGCTGCGCTCCCGCATCGGTGTCCAAACCGTGCGGTTACCTGACGCTGCCCGGAACGATCGAGCTGATCCAGTACTACGAAACCTACGGGGAGTATCCCGACCTCGACTGTGCGACGCCCGCCCCGCATTGTAAGTCGGTGCCCGGAAACGGGCTCGGCATGAACTACATCACTCCGGAGTTCGCCGGCCGAGTGCAGGCGCGCAACAACGCGATCAATCAGGGCATCGGCGACGCGGCGGCAGCGGCCAACGTCCCACTCGTCGACGTTCGCTCGATCTTCCACGGTATCGTGAGCGGCATGCCGTCCAACCAGTACTATCATCAGGCGGCGCAGATCAATCCGGGCGTTTGCTGCACCCTGGGATATCTCCACGGGATCCTGAGCTTCGACGGCCTTCACCCATCGAACACGGGATACGCGCTCGTCGCCTACTATGCGATTGCGACACTCAACAAGGCGTACGGAACGCACGTCCCCGAAGTCGACATCGATGCCGTCTACAAGGGCACGCGGTGCGGCAATCCCAAGCAGTGCTTCCCCGACCCGTACGCACCGCCGCACGACATCAGGTAACCCCGTGGCTTGCTGACCTGGCTGCGCGAGCTCGCGGAGACGGTCGGCACGTTCGACCGCACCGCGCTCGAGCCCGGGTTCGCGCTGCGCTGCACGATCGGCGTCGCGATACCCCTCGTCGTCGCGGCGATGCTCGGCGATCCGGCGGCGGGCGTCGCGGCCGCGATCGGCGCGTTCATCACCGGCTTCACGTCGCTGCAAGGCGTCTATCGCACGCGCCTGACGGCGGTGGTCGTAGCGGCGCTCGGCATGTCCGCGACCAGCTTCATCGGCGCCTTGGCCGCCCACTCGCTGCCCGCGTTGATCGCCGCGACCGTGCTTGCGGCGTACGCGTGCGCGACGATCGGCCAGATCGGCCCGATGGCGGCGACGGTCGCGCTCAACTCGTTCGTTGCATTCGTGCTTTTCTCGAGCCAGCCGCTCGCGCTCGAGCCGGCCGCGCAGCAGTCCGGGCTGGTGCTGGCCGGAGGTCTCGTTCAAGCGCTCTTATTGCTGCTCGCGTGGCCCGTCGAACGGCGCGGCGCCGAGCGCGCGGCGCTGGCCGACGTCTATCGCAGGCTCGCGGAGTACGCGCGTGGCATCGGAACCGGCGCGGCGGCGCTTCCGCCGATCACGCCATTGGCGACGGCTCGGCAAATCCTGGCCGATCCGCAGCCGTTCGCGCGTTCGGGCGAGTTGGCGCGGCTCAACCGGCTGCTCGAAGACGCTGAAGTGGTGCGCCGCCGGCTCGGGGGGCTAGCGGCGGCAAACGACCGGGGGGCGCTGCCGCACGCAACCGCCGATCGTCTCGACGCGATCGCCGCGGTGTTGGACGGCGCCGATCCGCCGCCGCTCGAGCGCGAGTGGGACGACGTGCACCTTCGCGATGCGCTGGAAGCGGCGACGATGCTCGCGCGCGGCCGCCTTCCGGCGATGCACCTGATGTCGCGTCCGCGACCAGGCCCCTACGTCAGCAACCGGATCGACTGGTTGAGCCGCGACGCCGTCCGTTTCGTGGTCGTGCTGTGCGCGGCAATGCTGCTCGCGCACTATCTCTCCGCCGAGCGCGGCTACTGGATTCCGCTCACGGCCGCGCTCGTGCTCAAGCCCGATTTCGCGACGACGTTCGTACGCGGCGCCGGCCGCATCGCAGGAACGCTCGTCGGCGCGGTGGTGGCGAGCCTCGTCGTGCTCGCGGTCCACGGCGAGCCCGCGCTGCAAATAGCCGCGATCCTTACGGCAGCGGCGGTAGCCTACCTCACGTTCAATCCCAACTACGCCCTCTTCACCGTCGCGATCACGTCGTTTGTCGCGATGGTGCTCGGCATGCGCGGCATGCCGGCCACGGCGGCGCTCGATGCGCGCGTCCTCGACACGCTCGCGGGCGGTGCGTTGGCGATGGTCGGCTACGTCGCGCTCCCGTCGTGGGAGCGGCGGCGCACGCGAGCCTTGCTGGCGGACCTGCTTGACGCGCAGCGCCGGCTCGCGAACGCCGTGCTGGGTGGCTTCTCACGGCCGTCGCCGGACGCACGCGAAGCGATCGAATCGGCACGCACCGGCGTATGGAAGGTGCGTACCGCCCTCGAGGCCTCCATCGACCGCACGCGCAGCGAGCCTCAGCGCCCGCATACGATCGGCGCCGGCCGCGCCCTGCGGATTCTCGCGGCCGCGCAGCGATTCGCGCTGGCGACGCTGGCCCTGGAGACGGCCGCCGCGACGCCGCATTCGCCGGGGCTGACGACGAGTGTCGAACGCTTCGCCGGAAAGCTCGATCGCGAGATGGCGGAGCTCGCCCAGGCGTTGCGGGAATCGCGCCGGCCGCACGACGATGCGCGCCTCACGGCCGAGCTGGAGCGCGTTGCAGCCGAACTCGACGCCAACGCTCCCGAGAACCGCTTTATCGGCGACGGCGTGCGTTCGTACGCGGAGGCGACGTCGCGCCTGCGCCGCCTGCTCGGGGCGCGGCGCGACGCGCCGGCCGAACGGACGAACCCTTCGGCTTGAGCGTCTTGACGTACGCGAGGCTGCGCTCCAGAAACGGCCTCAGTTCGGCCGTCTTAGCCAGAAGTGAGTCCGGAACGACGGCCCAGTCTTTCTTGACGACGCCGTACGTCTCGAAGAGCTTCGTCTTGTACTTCTTGAGAAACGCTGCCAAATCGTCGGGGGCGAGACGAAGCGCGAGCGTTCCCGGAGGCGCGAGGTGCGTGAACATGTGTCCGTTGTGGGACGTGTAGGGATTCGTGTCCCCTTTGCGCTCGATCTCTGGATTCGTTGCGATCAACTCGTCGTAGAGCGCGAGCTTTGCCGACGGTATCGCTGTCTTTGCGCCAGGGCTCATTACGCGCTCTGCTTTACGCGTAGATTCCGCGGAGCTTCGAGGCCTTGACCACGCGATCGATGGCGAGCGTATAGGCGGCGGTCCGCAGGGATGCGCGGCGCGAGTTGGCGATCGCGCGGATTTGGTGCAAGTTGGAGAGCAGGAAGTCCTCGAGCTTCTCGTTGACCTCGGCTTCCTTCCAAAAGTAGCCCATGCGGTCTTGCGCCCACTCGAAGTACGAGACGGTCACGCCGCCGGCGTTGGCCATGATGTCGGGAATCACGACGATGCCGCGCTCGCGCAAGATGCGGTCGGCCTCGGGCGTCGTCGGACCGTTCGCGCCCTCGACGATCAGCTTGGCCTGCACCTTGGCAGCGGTCTCCGGCGTGAAAACCTTCTCGAGCGCCGCGGGCACCAGCACGTCGCACGGGCTGGCCAGCAGCTCGCCGTTGGTGATCTTCTCGCCGCCCTTAAAGCCTTCGAGCGTGCCGAACTTTGCGGCGTGCTCCATCGCGCCGTTCACGAAGATGCCCTCGGGGTTGTAGTACGCGCCGGTCACGTCGGAGATGCCGACGACCTTGCAGCCGCGCTCCTCGAAGAGCTTCGCCGCGTGCATCGCCGACGTTGCCGAAGCCCTGAATCGCGATGGTCGCCCGATCGGGACGCAGTCCCATCTCGGACATCTCGTCGAGCGCGCAGATCGTCACGCCGCGACCCGTCGCCTCGACGCGCCCGCGCGATCCGCCGATCTCCAGCGGCTTGCCGGTGACGACGCCGGGCATGTTCTGCCGCACGTGCATCGAGTAGGTGTCCATGAACCACGCCATGACCTGCGGCGTCGTGTTGACGTCGGGGGCCGGCACGTCCTTATCCGGACCGACGACCTCGACGAGTTCTGCGGCGTATCGCCGCGTGATGCGCTCGAGTTCGTTCGACGACAGCGTCGCGGGGTCGCAGGTGACGCCGCCTTTCCCGCCGCCGAACGGCAGGTCGACGACGGCGCACTTCCACGTCATCCAGAATGCGAGCGCGGTCACCTCGTCGAGCGTCACGCGCGGGTGGTAGCGAATGCCGCCCTTCGCCGGCCCGCGCGCGAAGTTGTACTGCACGCGATAGCCCGTGTAGACCTCGAACTCGCCCGAATCGCGCTGGAACGGGATTGAGAAAATGATCTGCCGCGACGGGTGCGTGAGAATCCGCCGCATCCCCGCATCGAGTTCCAGCAGGTCGGCGGCCTCGTTGAAGTAGGCGATCGCATCGCCGAAAACGGAGACCTCGCGCACCGAGGCTTCACGCACAGTCGTGGTCATGAACTAGGAGTTTGTCGCACTCGGTCCGCAGCCCCTTGGCTCACACGTTGAAACGGAAGTTCACGACGTCGCCCTCTTGCATCACGTACTCCCGCCCCTCGCTGCGCACGCGCCCGGCCGCTCGCAATGCCTCCATCGTCTGGTACTCGACGTAATCGTCGTACGAGACGACTTCGGCCCGGATGAAGCCGCGCTCGAGGTCGGTATGGATGGTTCCGGCCGCCTGGGGTGCCGTGGTGCCCTTGGGGATCGGCCAGGCGCGGGCTTCCTTCTCGCCCGCGGTGAGGAACGTCATGAGGCCCAGCAGGTCGTAGGCGGCCGCCGAGAGGTCGTCGAGCCCGCTACGCTCCATTCCCATCTCGTGCCGGAACTCCGCAGCCTCGCTCTCGCCCAGGCCGGCCAGCTCGGCCTCGACCTTGCCGCTCAGCACGACCGCCCGGCCACCCTCGGTTCGGGCGATCTCCTCGACGGCACTTACCCACGGCGCGTCGGCGTCGCCGCGCGTCTCGGCGACGTTGGCGACGTAGAGCACCGGCTTCGCGGTGAGGAGGAACGATTCGGCGGCCACCTTCGCCTCGAGGCTGCCGGGGGCGAAGCTGCGGGCGGCCCTGGCCTCCTCCAGGGCCGTCGTGAGGCGCTGCGCGGCCGCGAGCTCGTCGCGGAGCTTCGGCTGCGCGCGCACCTCGCGTTCGAGCTTCGAGAGGCGCTTGCGCATGGTTGCGAGGTCGGCGAGTGCCAGTTCGATCGCGACGATCTCGTAGTCGCGCGCCGGATCGGGATCGCCTTCGACGTGCGTCACGTCCGCGTCTTCGAAGCAGCGCACGCACCATCGCGATCGCATCGGTCTCGCGAATGTGGCTCAGAAACGCGTTGCCGAGGCCCTCGCCGGTGCTGGCGCCGCGAATCAGGCCCGCGATATCGACGAAGCGGACGGTCGCCGGGACCACGCGCCGGGCGTTCGACGATTTTCTGCAATACCGGCAATCGCGGGTCGGGCACGGCGACCTCGCCGACGTTGGGCTCGATCGTTGCGAACGGATAGTTTGCCGCGAGGGCTTGCGCGGAGCGCGTGAGCGCGTTGAAGATCGTCGACTTTCCGACGTTTGGCAGGCCGACGATTCCACAGGAGAGCGGCATGTCGAGCGGCCCCGTTCGGCGGCCGGCAAGAAAATCCGGCGGCCTTGTCGGATAGGTCGCATATGCGCCAAATGAAGGTCGACAAGCTCGGAATCGACCTCCTAACCCACGACCCGGTGGTCATCCTCAAAGATATGGACGGCTCGCACTACCTGCCGATACTGATCGGCCCTTTCGAAGCGACCGCGATCGCCCTCGCCCTCGAAGGCGCGCCGGTGCCGCGTCCGCTCTCGCACGACCTCATGCGCAACATCCTCGACAGCCTCAGCGCCAACCTCGAGCAGGTCGTCATTCACGACATCAAAGACTCCACGTTCTTCGCCAAGCTGATCGTGCGCACGAACGGCGAAATCCAAGAGATCGACGCGCGCCCCTCCGACGGCATCGCTCTGGCGTTGCGCGTGCCGGCCCCGATCTTCGTCTCCGACAAGATCGTGCTCGAGGAGGCCAGCGCCGAGAAGAAGCCGATCAACGACACCGAGATGGCGCGCTTCAAGAAGTTCCTCGAAGATCTCAAGCCGTCGGACTTCAACCGCTAGGACTCGGCTCGCAGAATTGAAGGAGCGCGCGGCGTCCGCCGCGCGCTCCTCGTTTCGTGGATCGTTACGCTACTTCTTGACGAGGGGAGACGAGGCGATGCCCAGCGCGGATACGGCGCTCAGCGTCGAGAACGGCGACGTCGTGTTTTTCTTGTAGCCGACGACGTTGTCGTCTTGGTTCGCTTGGAAGAAGGAGCCGATGCTCGTGACTCCGTTAAGCGTCGGCGCGGTGAGACCGCTGGAGATCGTGGCCGACGGCGTCGTCGTGCCGTACGTGTAGACGTTGACCTTCGTCGTCGAGAAGTTCGATACATAGATCACGTCGTTTTGGCCGAATGAAACTCCGATCGGGCCGGCAAGGCTCCCGAGGTTGGCGTTTTGCACCGTGGTCGTGCCGGCGAGGATCATGTAGACGCTGTTGCTGGTGTCGCAGGCGACCCACACGTTGTCCTTACCATCGACGCCCACGCCTACCGCCTGGCCGTAGGCGTTGAAGCCGATGGTTTCGTAGGGCGACGTCGAGCCGGCCGCATAGGCCGTGATGTTGTTGGTGCCCAGATTGCTCACGAACACGTTGCCTTGCGAGTCGACCGCGATGCCGTATGGCGAGCTGAGTCCCGAGCTGATCGTCAGGCTCGGGCTGCTGTGTCCCTTCGGATAAACGGTGACCGTGCCGTTGCCCTCGTTGGTGACATAGAGCGTGCCGTGCTTGTCCACGGCCACGCCCGCGGGGCCGTCGACGCCGGTCGTGATCGAACCGTTGGGCGAAGCGTTCGGCGTCTTTGGATTGTAGGTGAGGACACCGCTCGATCCGTCGGCGACGAATAGTATTTCCTTCTTCTTCTTTTTCTTGTTCGGCCAGCCGCGGGGAGCGTTCGGTTCGCGCGGCACGAGAGACACGATTCGCGGCCCTGCAACGAGCGGTCCGGGAAGGGCGCGCATGCCCGGTCCGGCCTTCGCCGATGAGGTCGCGACCGACGACGATTGTTGGGGTGAAAGCGAGTTGCCGGAACATCCTGCTGCAAATGCCAACGCAGCGCCCATGACGATCGTCCGGCGCGATAGACCTTCAAACATGACGATTCCTCCGAGGCGGAGTGAGTGAGTTGGGCCGGGTGAATTCCGTCCGGCAGCGCTGCCGCCCTGCGCGAGCGGCGTGCGACAGGCGTGGCGTGGCCCGGCGAGAACAGCACGGCCATGGCAGAGGATAAACGCGCCGAGATCGGCGTTTTCGGCGGGTCGGGATTCTACTCGCTCATCGACGGCGCGCGCGAGGAGTGGGTCGAGACGCCGTACGGAGCCCCCAGCGACAAGGTCGCGCTGGGCGAGATCGCCGGGCGCCCCGTCGCGTTCTTGCCGCGCCACGGCAAGGATCATCGCTTTCCGCCGCAAGCCATTAACTATCGCGCGAACCTCTACGCCATGAAGGCGCTCGGCGTGAAGTGGATCATCGGGCCGACCGCGGCGGGCTCGCTCGCCGTCGGCGTCAAGCCGGGGTCGATGGTGGTGTGCGACCAGCTAGTGGATCGAACGAGCGGCCGCAAGGACACGTTTTACGACGGCCCGATCACGACGCACGTCAGCTTCGCCGATCCGTACTGCCCGACGCTCCGTCCGATCGCGGTGGACGCCCTGAAGTCGCTCGGCATCGAGACGCACGATCGCGGCACCGTCGTCGTGATCCAAGGCCCGCGCTTCTCCACCCGCTCGGAGTCGAAGTGGTTCCAAAGCCAGGGATGGGAAGTCATCAACATGACGCAGTATCCCGAGGCGTATCTCGCACGCGAGCTCGAGATGTGCTACATCAACATCGCGCTCATCACCGACTACGACATCGGCATCGAGGGAATGGCGCCGGTCTCGCACCACGAAGTGGTCGAAGCCTTCAACCGCAACAACGAGCGCGTGAAGAACGCGATCGGAACGATCGTCGAGAAGATCCCGGCCGGCGCGGATTGCGCGTGTCGCCACGCCCTCGCGGGAGCTCGTTTCTAGCCGCGATGCGGCGCCGCGGCAGCGCCCCCATCGACTTCGGCATGTACCTGCGGGCGGTTCCGCAGCTCGTGCGCCATCCGTCCATCTTCGTGATGCCGCTGCTCGCGGCGGTCGTGGAGCTGCTGTTGACGCAGCTATCCTATCTCTTCACCGACTCCGTCGGCGGCGCCGGGGCGGGCCTCTTCCAGATGCTGATCCAGCTCGTCTACCTGTGGGCGTTCGGCGTCACGATCATTCAGGCGAGCAATATCTGGCGACGTCGCCGCGGCACGTTCGACGAAGCGTGGGAAGAGGGACGCGCGAAGTTCGGGTCGATCGCACTCGCAGCCGTCGGCTTTCAGTTCGTCGTGTGGGTGGCCAGCTACATCGGTTCGTTCCTCGGTCCGTTCGGCCTCGCGCTCGGCGCGGTGGCCGCGCTCTTCATGATCTACACGATTCCCTCGGCCGCGATCGGCGGAATGCCCGGCTCAATGGCCCTCTCGGCGTCGATCCGCGGCGTGCGCGCGCAACCACTCGGGTCGATCGTTCTCGCGGTCGTCTTTTTCGCACTGTGGTACGTGGCGGTGCCGATTGCGCTTCCCTACCTGCTGGTTCACCTCTCGGCGACGGTGTGGAGCTTCGTCACGGCAGGCGCGCGCGCGATCGCGCTCGGCTACCTCGCGTTTCCGTTCGCCAAGCAGTACGACGACGTCGCGTTCACCGGCTACTGGTAAGCGCCATTCGAACGAGCTCGCCGACCAGCCCCGCGTTGGTGTTGGTGCGTGCCAGACGCTGCGCTTCGTCGAGCTTGCCGAGCAACGCGACCGCCGCTTTGGCATCGATCGGCTTCAGCTTTCGCAGCCGTTCGGACTGATCGCTCGCGACGAACCGGCTGCCACCCGAGCTCGCCACGATCCAGTCGCGCACCAGCATCTTGATCGTCTCCAGACCGTCGTCGAGCGTCTCGCGGCTGGCCCACGCGTCCTCCGGCGTGTTGCCGGCAACGCTCTCGAAGAACCAGCGAGCCACGTGCGCCCGCAGCGATTCCTCTTCGCCTTCGAGGGTGGCGAGCGCGCGCGTCACGCTGCCGCCGCTGAGCGAAGCGGCGAGCTCCGCGTCGGCGGCGGGGACGTCTAACCGCGCCAACACTTCGCGCACCTGCTCGTTGCCGAGTGGCGAAAAGCGCACTTCGACCACGCGCGAACGGATCGTCGGCAGCAGCCGGCCGGAGGCCGCGGTCGTGAGGATCATCAGGACGCCGCGCGGCGGTTCCTCCAAGAACTTGAGCAGCGCGTTGGCCGCGTGCGGCGTCGCGAAGTCGATGTCGCCCAGCAAGAGAACGCGCATGCCGCCGCTGTACGACTGCATCGACAGCTGCCGCACGAGGTCGCGCGCCGACAGGGAGTCGCCCTCGTAAAAACCCATCGCGGCGTCGCGATCGCCGATCTTCAGAACGCCCACGTGCTCGAGAAAGTCCGGATGCCGCGAGCTCTCGCCCGCAAACAGCGTGCAGGCCGAACACGTGCCGTCGTATCCGAGCACCTCGGACTTCGGCGCCAGGCAGAGCAGCGATTGAGCGAGCCGCCGCGCGAACGTCTTCTTGCCGACGCCCTCGGGCCCGGAGAACAGATAGGCGTGCGAGAGACGGTCGCGCATCATGCCCTCGAAGTAGCGCTTTGGGCCGGCCGCGCCGACGACGTCGAACTGCAGCTCGCTCACGGCGGGCTCGCGGCTGCAATCTCCCGCATCGCGCGCTCCACGAGCAACTCGGGCGCCAGGCCGGCATCGAGCACGCGATGCCGCGGCGCCTTCGCCAGCTCGAGGAAACCTTGCCGCACGCGCTCGTGAAATGCGTCGCTCTCGCTCTCGATCCGATCGCTCGGCACGCTACGCTCCCGCATTCGTTCGCGAGCCGCGTCGACGGGCAGGTCGAGCACCAGCGTAAAGTCCGGCTCTAGCCCGCCGGTGGCAATGCCGCAGATGAGGCGCAGCGCTTCCACGTCGCCTTGGCGCCCATAACCCTGATACGCGAGCGTCGAATCGACAAACCGGTCGCACAACACGACCCGCCCCGCCGCCAGCGCGGGACGAATCAAGTCGGCAACGTGCTGCGCACGCGCCGCGTTCACCAGCATGCTCTCCGCCAGCGATGAGATCTCGATACTTCGATTCAAGAACAGCTCGCGCACGGCGTCGCCGAGCGGCGTGCCGCCCGGCTCGCGCGTAACGACGACGTCGCGCCCCGCCTCGCGCAACTCCTCGGCGATCGCAGCGACGAGGGTGCTCTTCCCACTTCCCTCAATACCTTCGATTACGACGAACATGCGATACGCAGTTGCGGCTTGGACGGCGTGGCATACGGCGGCGGGGACTCCGACCCGAGCGCCAAAGACAGGATGTCGAAGCTCTTCCTCAGCCGTGGTGCGAGGGCGGCGTAGTAGGAGCCCACAGGAGGTGGGCGACGAACGACCCGCAGCAGTATGCCACGCCGTCCAAGCGCGTGCGATTCACGCTAGGGCTTCGGACGTTTTGAAAATCTTGACGCGGCGATTCGGCTCGAGCCCCGTGCTGCGCGACTGCAGGCGGTACCGCTCCGCCAGCTGGTGCTGCATGCGCCGGACGTACGACGTCTGCGGCGAGAGCTCGATCGCCTGATTCGTGAGCAGCACCTGATAGATCGCCTCCTCGGCCTCGCGAAGGGCGAGCTCTTCATGATCGATCGAGCCGAGGTTGAAGACGTCGTTGAGGCGCGGTCTGGATCTGCGTGGTCGTGTTCGTCTTGATCGAGTAGATCGGTACGTTGTCGGAGGCGATCTGCTTGAGCTTGGGCTGCTCCTTGCGCTCGAGCGTCTTGAGCGTGAGCACGACGTCGGCGTCGTCCCACTTGCGCGCGATCGCGGCGTTGACGCGCAGGTTGGCGATCGCGCGCTCGATCTTGTTGCGCGAGACGCCGTACGGGAAGATCGAGAGCGGATGGCGCGTCCGCGCTCGCTCGGCGCGTCGCGGTCGTGCGTCGTAGCGCGTCGGCGCAGCGCGCGGCATCGATCTCGGTGTCCGCCTCCTGCACGACCGTCACTTCGCCGCTGGCCTCGCGCTGGCGGATCTCCGGCTGCGGCTGATAGCCGCGCAGCAGGGCGTCGACGACGTCGGCGACGTTCTTGTGGATCGCGAGGCGGTCGCGATCGTGGATCTCGATCACGACGTCGAACGTGGGCGGCGCCTTGCGCTCGAGCACCGTCTTGCGCGTGCCGCGGCGGCGCGCTTCTTCGTCGGAGAGCGTCACGGCGCTGATGCCGCCGACGAGGTCGGAGAGCGTCGGGTTCATCAGCAGGTTCTCGAGCGTCTGGCCGTGCGCCGTGCCGATGAGCTGCACGCCGCGCTCGGCGATGGTGCGCGCCGCGCAGCGGCTTCGGCCTCGGTGCCGATCTCGTCGATGACGATCACCTCGGGCATGTGATTCTCGACCGCCTCGATCATCACGGCGTGCTGAAGGGCCGGATCGGCGACCTGCATGCGCCGCGCCATGGCCGATGCCCGGGTGCGGCATGTCGCCGTCGCCGGCGATCTCGTTCGACGTGTCGACGATGACGACGCGCTTGCGCGTCCTCCGAAAGCACGCGCGCGCACTTCGCGCAGCATCGTCGTCTTGCCGACGCCGGGACGCCCGAGCAGACAGATCGACTTGCCCGCAGCGCACCACGTCGAGCATGATGTCGATCGTGCCGTAGACGGCGCGCCCGACGCGGCACGTCAGCCCGACGATCTTGCCGGTGCGGTTGCGGATCGCGCTAGATGCGGTGCAGCGTCTGCTCGATGCCGGCGCGATTGTCGGCGCCGAACGCCGAGATGCGCGAGCAGACGTGCGGCGATGTCGTCGTGCGCTGACCGGCGTCTCGCGTGAGATACGTGAAGTCGTCGTTCGAAGCGCGCCTCGGGCGGCCGCCCAAGATCGAGCACGACTTCGATGAGGTCTTCGATGTTGCGGAGACGGACGAGCGCCTGGCGGATGGCCGAGGGGGAAGATGTCGAGGAGCTGGGAGAGTTCCCAACTAGGGGAGACGGAGTGAACTCTGACGGCCAATCCTGATCCTGCCTTCCGAGCCGAGTCCTGTCGAGGGATTATTCGCGTGCCCCCTCACTCCTTCACGACGCGGACGACTCGCAGCTCGTCGTCGTATGGGCCCTGAATGCGCACGCCCGCCTTTAGTTCGAGACGCACGTAGTCGACGATTTCGCTCGTGATTTCTTCGCCCGGCGCGATCACGGGAATGCCCGGGGGATACGGCGTCAGCGTCTCCGCGCAGATGCGCCCGGCCGACTCGCGAAACTTCACGAACTCCGTCGCGGCGAGGAACGCCTCGCGCGGCAGCATGCGCATCGGCGGCACGGCAGGCAGATGGAAGTTGCCGCGGCGCAAGCGCTGCTCGAGGATTCCTGACGGTGCGAACATGTCGAGCTTGCGATCGTCGCGCGCCATCTCGACGAACGCTTCGACGAGCCGATCCGCGGCGTGGGCGGTCGTCCCGATCGTAAACAGCGCGACGACGTTGAAGAGGTCGGCGAGCTCCACCTGGATGTTGTGGCGCCGCCGGAGGATTTCCGACGCCTCGTATCCCGTGTAGCCGAGGCCGCGCACGGTGACGGTGATCTTCGTCGGGTCGAGTGCGAACACGCCCTTGCGGCCCCGCAACTCCTCACCGAAGCAGTAGATTCCTGGGATCTCGTTGAGCCGCGCGCGTGTCTCGTTGGCCAAGGCGATCGTACGCGAGAGCAGCGCCTCACCCTCGGTCGCCATCTGCTTGCGCGCCACGTCGAGCGAGGCCACCATGGGCAGATTGGGCGACGTCGAGAGGAACATCTTCAGCACCGCCACCAGACGGTCGAGCCGCACGCGCTCTCCCTTTTGGTGCAGCATGGCGCACTGCGAGAACGCCGACAGCATCTTGTGCGTCGAGTTGATGCAGAGGTCGGCCCCCGCCCGCGTCGCCGAGAGCGGCAGTGCGGGGTGAAAGTGAAAGTGGGGACCCCACGCTTCGTCGACGAGCATCAGCTTGCCGGCGCCGTGCACGATGCGCTCGATGGACTCCAGGTCGGCCGCGACGCCGTAGTAGGTGGGCGACACGAGGTAGACGGCCGCCACGTCGGGGTAGGCCTGCAGCGTACGCTCGACGGTCTCCGGCGTCACGCAGTGGTCCATCCGCAGCTCTTCGTCCACCTCGGGGGCCATATAGATCGGCTCGGCGCCGCTCATCACCAGTCCGCCGAGCATCGACTTGTGCGAATTGCGCGGGACGGCGATCTTGTCGCCCGGATTCACGGCGGTCATCATCATGCACTGGTTGCCGCTCGTCGAACCGTTGATCAAGAAGAACGAGTGGTCGGCTCCCCAGGCCTCGGCGGCGAGCTGCTGCGCCTCCTTGATCGACTCGGTCGGCTGCAACAGGTCGTCGATGCCCGGCATCGGCGTCAGGTCGATCGCGCAGATGTTGTCGCCCACGAACTCGCGAAACGCCAGATCCATCCCGACGCCCTGCACGTGGCCGGGCGTATGAAACGGAAGCACGCCGGAGTCGACGTAGTCGAGCAGCGCCTGAAAGTAGGGGGTGCGGTGCTGGTCCAATGCAACCCGCTCAATGCCAAGTCTCCGTGACTTTCCCTGCCGCTGCTTTCCTTTCGCCCGCTTGCCGCTTACAATGGGCGCATGACAGCTTTCATCGAACGCCTGGCCGTTGCGGCTGCGGCCGCGGCACTCGCCGCGCTCCCGCTCTCGCTGGCGGTCCCCGCGGGCGCGACCGGAACCGTCCGCATCGCCGAGCCGGACGGCACCACCAAAACGTATATGAACGTGCGCATCGCGATCCGCGACGCCGCCATGGCGATCACGTCGAGCGACGGCCAGGGCACGCTCGTCCTCGGCAAGGCGGCCTGCACCAAGGTGGGCGAGCTGCTCCGGTGCCTGCCGTACGATGCAACGCTCCTGCAGAACGGAACGCGGCTGCACATCGCGCTGGCATCGGGGACCGTGTGGCTCAATCCAAGCGGAACCACGCAAAACCTAAGCCATTCGTCGGTGCAGCTGCCGCCGAAGGGCGTGATGCTCGCCGTCAAGACCAAGAGGGGAACCTACGTGACGATGACCGGTACGGTCGATGAGGTACAACGATGAACGCCCGACGCGCCGCAGCCGCGGCCCTGATCCTCGCCCTCGCTCCCGCCGCCGCGCTCGCGGCGGGCCGCGGCGGGTTCGACATGCGCGGCGAGGCAGGCGGCTCCCATCCGCAGACGTACAGCCACTCGAGCACGGGTCCGGCCGGCACGAGCCGCACCACGACCGCGACCAACACCGGCAGCGGTTACAACCGCACCACGAACGCGAGCAACGGCAACTACAGCCGGACCAGCAGCGGCGGGGCGTCGAGCAATGGCAACTACTATCACAGCAGCAGCGGCTCGAACGGCTACGGTAGCCACAGCAGCAGCACGACCGGCAATTACAACAGCGGCAACGTCAACCATAGCGGCAGCGGAAGCAACCCCTACGGCTCGTACAGCAACTCGGGCAGCGGCAACACGCATAGCGGCACGTATAGCGGCTCGGGCACGGCGACGAACGCCTGGGGTCAGACCTATCACACGAGCACCTACGCGAACAACGGGTACGTTTACCACGGCGCCGTCGTGACCAATCCCGTCTATCACGCCTATCCGGCGTGGGGCTGGAACGGCGGCTACGCGTGGTACCCCGCGCCGTATTATTGGGGCGGCGGCTTCTGGGGCGCCTTCGCGATCGGCGCGACGTCTGCAGCGGTCTACGGCTCGATCGTCGCCGCGAACAACGCGACCTACACCTCCTACCAAGCGCAGCCCGAGAGCCCAGGTGCGAAGCTGCTCGAGAGCTACCACCTCACGCAGACGCAGTGCGGACAGCCGAACCTGGTCGTGATCTACGGTCCGAACAACAGCGTGATCTGCGCGCATCCGAACAACGTGGTCTCGGCCGGCAACTACAGCGTCGATTCGTCGACGCTCACGATCGTCTCCGAGAAAGGCTAATAAGGGGCTACTGCGTGTCGACCGGGATGTTTGACGGCCGCTGACGCTCGAAGAACGCCTTCGAGTATTTGGCGTCGATGTGTGAGAACGCGCGCGGCATCTGCTTGAAGTTGAAGGAGTCGGCGATGCTGGTGGCGCGGACGTCGGTCGTCCCGAGGCGCCCGAGCGCGAAGGCGTCTTCCACGAACTTGAGGATGCTGCCGAACTCGTACTGAGTGTGCGAGACGTAGCCGGTCTTAGCATACGGGGACACGACGATCATCGGCACGCGGAAGCCCAGGCCGGTATAGTCGAGCTGCGGCGGCGGCTCGTGATCGTACCAGCCGCCCCAGTCGTCCCACGTGACGACGACGGCGGTGCTGCTCCAGTAGGGAGACGCGCCGACGGCGTTGACGATCGAGGCGACCCACGACGGACCCGTATCCTTCTTGATGCCCCACGCCTGCTGCGCCGGATGGTCGGAGTTCTGGCCGTCGGGCACCACCCACGAGACGGCCGGGAGCGTGCCGGCGGTGATGTCGCCGAAGATGTTGGTCTCGGGCGACGAGATGTTGGTGGTCCACTCCGAACCGTTGCGGACGGCGCTGATCGCCTCGTAGGCGTTCCAGATGTTGCCGCCGTGATCGGTAAGCTTCGGCGTATAATACTTCCACGATACGGACTTCGCGTCGAGCAGGTCGCGCAGCGTCGCGTAGGTGAGGCACGGATACGGGCCGGCACCCTTCTCGTAGTCGCCGGTATCGGTCAGCAGCGTCGTGGTGGTGCCGGGCGGCGCGTCGCAGCCCCACGGCTCGCTGGTCGGAAAGTCGATGATGCTCTCGTGCGAGCTGATGTCGGCGCCGCCCCGGATCAGGTCTTGATGTCCGGTGAAGCTGCCGCTGCTCTGCGACGTGAACATGTGGTCGGCCAAGACGTACTGCTTCGCCATCTGCCAGTACGGCTTGATGGTCGACGGTTTGACGTACTGATACGCACACGTGCATTGGTGCCCGTTGACGTAGACGAGATCGAAGCCGTCCATCTTGCCGTTGTCGTAGTCCAGGTTGAAGGCGAGGTGGCTGTTGTTGAGCACCAAGGTGCTCTCCAGCTTGCGCGCCTTCAGCGTGATGGACTGCCCGGTGTGGGTCAGCCCTTTAGTCGCGCCGTCGGCGTGCGGAAACGTGGCGAAGAGGTTGTCGAAGCTGCGATTCTCTTGAATCACGATCACCACGTGTTGAATGTGTCCGCTCGGCCCGGAGCCCGACGCAAATCGTTCGTGCGCCTGCGGCTGCGTCGTCGCAGGCACGGAACCGGTTCCGCCGCAGCCGGCAACTCCGGCGCACGCGGCGATCGTCAGGACGAGTCCCAGTCGCTTCATAATGAAGCGCCGTTTCACATCGCAGGCCCGCGTTCCACCGCGCCGAGCGGTACTGGGTCGAAAAATGAGCCGTCCGGCTCAGTCGCCGGGACTTCCTCCGCCGGCCGATGGGTGGACCGCCGGACGATAGCCCGCGGCCAGAAGCTTCACGATGCTGCGCGGCGTCAGCACGTCGATCTCGCCGCTAGGCGGTCGCTTACGCCGGCGCACGTAGCGCGATTCCGACCACTCGTGCAGCTCGCGTCCCCATACGAGCCACGGCACTCCGTCGATCGCCACGTACGTGCCGTCGGGAAGCGCGTCGACCTGCGCACGATACGTTCGTTTGCGCCGCCCGTCGAGCCGATCGGCGTGAAGGCGGCGATCCATCGTGTCCGCATCCGCTTGTCCCGCGAAGCGAGCCTTCCAAAGCGATTGAAACCGGCGGTAGTCCGCGTTGCGGCACTCCGCACAGGGCCGGTGCCCGGCCGCGAGCGCCGCGGCCTCGTCGAGAAAGAACAGCTCCGTGTATCGTCGCGGCTGCATCACTTGGCGCCTGCGGCCGCGGAACTCGAGCACGCAGGCGATCCACCGCCGCACCTGCCACTGGCGCACGACTCGGCGCGCGTCGTCGTGCAGCACGCCGCGATTGCCCATCATCGTGCCGCGCCCCGGCAACGCCACCACGTCGCCAAACGGCGTCACGCGATTCTGCAGCGGCATACGGCCCTTCTCCTTTCCTTCAATATCGCTCGGTCGACGTAACGCCGAAGACGCTCGGACCGACGAGCGCAGCCATGGACGGCGGAGCGAGGAGGCCGCGCAGTAGGAGCGGAGCCGGACGCGGAGCGACGAACGTGTCTGACGCGTTATGTCGACCGAGCGGTATTAAGCCTCTATCCGTTCGTCGATTGAAACGTTGTAGAGGAACAAGAATTTGCCCCACTCGTCGGGCAGCGTGTTGCGCTTGATCTGGATCCACGGAATGTATTTCGGCTGACGCGGCTTGCGCAGCAGCGTCATGTTGGCCTCTTGCGGGATCCGGTTGTTCTTTCGATTGTTGCACCGCATACAGGCGCAGACGAGGTTCTCCCACGTTGAATCGCCGCCGCGGCTCTTGGGCGTGATGTGGTCGACCGTCATCAAGCGATCGCCGTGCATGCCGCAATACTGGCAGGTATGGTCGTCGCGGATCAGCACGTTCTTCTTCGTCAGCGCGACCTTCTGCATGGGGCGCCGGATATAGTACAGCATGCGGATGATCGACGGCATTCGCATCTCGAACGTCGGCGACGCGAGCGTGCGATTGCCGCCGTGCAGCATCTCGGCCTTTCCAGCGAACAGCAGCTTCACCGCCCGCTGGAAGCTGGTGACGTTGAGGGCCTCGTAGGTCGAATTCAACACGAGGACTTCGCTCATCGACACCAATCAAAGCGAGGCATTTTAGGTGCCTCGCTTCCGGACGAACGTGAGCCGGGTTTCGGTTAGCATTTGAGTTATTGCTAACCGCTGTTCCGGTCGCAACCTTTCTTTGACCCGTTCGAACGCCGACGTGGCTACGTCGATTGCGATCTCGGCGGAGGCGTGATCGGGCTCGCCGCCCTGCTGATCGGTAAGGTACGCGTGCGCGGCTAATGCGAGCGTCGCGATGACCTCGCCCAGCAAAGGCTCGACGGGCGGAATCTGCCCTTGAAAGCCTCCTCCCTGTACGTCGGGGGAGGCGGCCTCGGTTGCCATCGAGGCAGAGTTACGCCGCGGCCGAACCCTTCCCTTTGCTCGGCTCGGCACGCTCGATCATGCTGAGAAAATAGCGGTGTACGCGCGAGTCGCCCGTCAGCTCCGGGTGAAACGCCGTCGCCAGTACGTTGCCCTCGCGCACCATAACGCCGCGGCCGTTTCGCTCGGCCAGGACTTCGACGCCCGGTCCGCAGCGTTCGATCCACGGCGCGCGAATGAATATTGCGGGAAAGGGCGAGCTGCCGAGCGTCGCGATCGGGAGATCGATCTCCGCCGATTCGTTCTGCCGCCCGAAGGCGTTGCGCCGAACGCCGATGTCGATGAGGCCGAGCGTCGGCTGATCGACGCCCGCGACCTCGCGCGCCGCCACGATCATCCCCATGCACGTTCCCCACAACGGCATACCCGCGCGCACGCGGTCGACGATCGGCTGCGCCAATTTCGAAGCGGTCGAGCAGTTTCATGACCGTCGTCGACTCGCCGCCCGGGATGACGAGCGCGTCGACCTTCGCGAGATCCTCCGCGTTCTTGACCGGCAGCGCCTCGGCGCCCGCGCGCTCCAACGCGGCGATGTGCTCGACGACGTCGCCCTGAAGCGCAAGAACCCCGACGCTAATTCCCACGCGGCGCGAGCAGCTCCGATTCGTCCAAGCGGCGGATGTCGAGGCCCGGCATGGCCTCCGACGCGCCCAGCGAACGGCACGCCTCCAGCACGACGCCCGGTTCGTTGTAGTGCGTCGTCGCGTCGACGATCGCTCGTGCGAAACGCTTCGGATCCTTCGACTTGAAAATGCCGCTGCCGACGAAGATTCCCTCGGCACCCAGCTGCATCATCAGTGCCGCATCGGCGGGCGTCGCGACGCCGCCGGCGCAGAAGAGCACGACCGGCAACTTCTTTTCCCGTGCCACTTGCGACACGAGCTCGAGCGGCGCTCCGAGATCGCGGGCGCGAGCGACGAGCTCCTCTTTCGGCACGACGCTCAGCTCGCGAACCATGTCGCCGATCGCGCGCATGTGGCGCACCGCCTCGACGATGTTGCCGCTCCCGGCTTCGCCCTTGCTGCGAATCATGGCCGCGCCCTCGGCGATCCGGCGCAGCGCCTCGCCGAGATCGCGCGCGCCGCACACGAACGGGGTCGTGAACGCGTGCTTGTCGACGTGATACTTGTCGTCGGCCGGCGTCAGCACTTCCGACTCGTCGATGTAGTCGACGCCGAGCTCTTGCAGCACCTGGGCCTCGGCAAAGTGCCCGATGCGCGCCTTTGCCATCACCGGAATCGTAACCGCGTCCATGATGCCGCGGATCAGGTCGATGCCGCTCATGCGCGCGACGCCGCCCGCGGCGCGGATGTCGGCGGGAATGCGCTCGAGCGCCATCACTGCAACGGCCCCGGCCTCCTGCGCGATGGCCGCGTGTTCCGGCGTCACGACGTCCATGATGACGCCGCCTTTGAGCATCTGCGCGAGCCCGCGCTTGACGGTTGCGGTTCCTTTGCTTTCCATGTCCCTATCATATCAGCCGTTCCCAATGAGAACATTGGGGACGCTGGTTAGGGAGGCGCTTCGCTGGCCCCCGGCGAGGCGCCGGTCGCGGGTGCGGAGGGCTCGGCCGACCCGGTTTCGGGCGGCGCGAGAGACGGCGCCATCGTCGGCAGCGGCCGCTGGCGCCAGATCGGGATGTTCGGATTGGGCGTCGGGGTGGGCACCGGCGTCGGGCGCGGCTTCGGCGTGGGCGCGAGCGTCGGCAGGGGTACCGGCGGGACGCGCGGATCCGGAAAACGCGGGTCGCCGGACGCCGAAAGGGCCTGGGAGCGCTTCCAGTCCGGGCCGTAGGGCCGCGGGCTATCGGGCGCGGGCGAGAGAACGGGCGCGACCGACTGCAGGTTCTGTTCCGTCGCCTGCCCGATGACGCGGCCGCCCATGCGCTCGCCGATCGCGACCGCGATCAGCAGCACCACCGCGCCGGCCGCGAGCAAAATCGTAGGCAATCGCGTCGAGGGATTCACGCCGCGCTATTATACCCGAGCGAGCGGGCGTACGACGTCGAGTTTCGCCGCGCGCGCTCGGCGATCGCTCGGTTTGCCGATCAGGTGCACCTCGCGCAGTTCGCCGGCTGCCATGTCGAGCCGCGCCGTGTGGCCCCGAAACTCGATCAGCACGTTCCGCTCGCGATCGAGCTGGTTCCCGACGAAGATCCGCACGGCGCCGGCCTCGTCCTCGAACGCGATCGCGCCCACCTCGACCGGCGACGTGGCCACCTCGTCGCTCACGTCGCGGCCGGCGTGGATGCACTTGAACGGCTCCTCGGCCGAGAGCTCCGGCATGTCGCCGTAGATCGTGTCGTTCTGCAGATCGATGACGTAGGTGCAACGGCGTCCGCCCCAATGCACGCGCGCGGCCGCGACCCACTGCCAGCCCGTGGGGCGCAGCGGTGCCAAGTGCGGACGCCCGCTGGTGCGATAGCCATTGAGTCCGCCCACCGTCTCGGCGACCGCCCAAAGATACTTCGCGCCCGTCCACGGCGACAGGTACATTCCGCGATTGCTCAGCGAGCCGCCGTCGAACCATTCGGCGAACTCGCCGGGCACGGTGTTGCGCGGGCTGCCGCCTTCCATGGCGGCGTACGAGATGCGCAGGAAGTGCACGGCTTCGTCGGTCATTCCGTTGCGCGCCAGCGCGACGCTGCACCACAGCGTGAGATCGGGCCAGACGCCGCCGAGCAGTCCGAAGCCGTACGACGGGAAATACCACGCGTCGGCTGTCGATATCGTGCGCAGCCCGACGGGCGTCACGAAGTCGGCCTCTTGCAGGCGCGCCAGGATCGCGCGCCGCTGCTCCGGATCGGCGACGCCGAAGAGCACCGGGAAGATCTCGTCGGCGGTGAAGTTGTCTTGGTAGTTGCCTTCTTGATCGTAGTTGAGAACGAAGGCGCCGGTGTCGTCGTTGAAGAGATAGTCCATCATCGCTTCGCGCATGCGGCGGGCGTGGGCTTCGTACTTCTCCCAGTGATCGTTGTCGCCCACGACCGCGCACAGCATGGCCGCAGCCTCGAGGGCGTAAACCCCCTCGGCGTTGATCTCGGTCACGGCGCCGTCGAGCGTGTAGTACGGGATGATGTTGCGCCACGACGATATGCCGTACAGGTCGACGCCTTTGGCGCGGCAGTTGATCAGCCCGTGTTCGTCGCGCTGCGTGAGCATGTAGTCGGTCATCTTGATCACGAGACCGATGCGTTCGCGAACCCACGCGTCGTCGAGCGTGGCGTTGTAGTGGTGCAGCATCGCGATCAGGTGCAGCGGCGTGTCGTCGTTGATGTTGAGGTCGTAGTCGGTCTTGTAGCCGCTGACTCCGCGGACGTACTCGACCATCAGCCCGCTCTCTTCCACCGCGGAATTGAACACCTCGAGCGCGTTTCGGCTGAACTCGGGCCAAAAGTAATCGAAGCCGTGCACGAGCCACGACGTGTCGCGAGAGACCAGGATGTCGGACGGCGGCGAGTTGGTCGCGCCCCAGCCGTGCGGATACTCCTTGACGATGCGCAGCATGTTCGCCTTGGCCCACACGACGCCGCGGCCGATCTCCGGCGACGGCACGAGGAATCGCGCGTCGGCGAGGCGCTCGGTGAAGTAGCGTTGCGTGTCGTGGAGGGCGCGCTGGTCCCGCAGCAGCGCCTCGAGGACGGGCCGGCTGTGCTCGGTGCCGTCCTTGTGATAGACCACGGCAAGCCGCAGCGACTCGCGCGCGCCCGGCGCGACGGCGATGCGGTATTCGAACGCGCCGAAGATGCGCCGGCTCACGAGCTCGGCCTCCTCCGGCGTGACGTCGCCGAGATTCTGCGTCGAGGCGTCCTTCGCGAGGGTTCCACGGCGCATCGATTCGAGCAGCACCTGCTCGCGCAGCGAGAGCTCGACCGCGATGGGGCGGCGCGAACCTCCCCACCAGCGCTCCCCGCCCGTCTCGAGATTCTTCGAACAGATGAAGCGGCCGTCGTTCCACGCGCGCACCTGGTGCTCGGGCTCGCCGTAGAAGCGCTGCCCGACGAGCATGGCCCAGGGAAACAGCGCGACCTCCATCTCCTCGGCGCCGGGATTGTAGAGCGTGACGTCGATGACGAACGCGACCGCGCGGTCGAAGCCCGAGCCGTTCGGAACGTAGAACGCCTCGGTGACGTGAACGCGATGGTCGAGCGTGAACTCCGAGATCTGCGCGTAGGGCAGAAACGTGAGCTCGCGTTCGATCTGATGCGGAAAGAACGTGCGGTCGCCGATCCGGTAGGCGATGTGATGCGTGCCGAAGATGATCTGGTCGGTGTCGGCGTCCCACAGCCCGCGCACGCCGCCCTTCGCCGTCGACTGTGCGTACGTCTTGACGTTGCCAAGCAGAAGCCCGTAGGGAGTCTGCGATTCGCGCAGGACGTAGGCGCAGAATTCGTTCCGCTGCGCGTCGTAGCTGAGGCCCACCGAGTATTGTAAGTGCGGCGTCGAGCGCGGAGGCGCCTTCTCGCGCGGCGGCAAACGGTTGGGCGAATGCTCACCCTGCGGGCTCCGGCGAAGCTCAACCTCACGCTCGAGGTGCTGGCGCGCCGCGACGACGGCTATCACGGCATCCGCAGCGTCATGGTACCGATCGAGCTGTCCGACGAAGTGACGATCGAAGCGAGCAATCGTTTCGAGTTCGCGTGCGATCGCGACGACCTCGCAGGCGAGCGCAATCTGGCGGTCTCCGCGTTGCGCGCGCTCGGCGAGCCGCCCGCGATTCGCATGACGCTGCACAAGCGCGTCCCGGTGCAGGCCGGCTTGGGCGGCGGATCGAGCGACGCCGCGGCGGTGCTCGTCGCCGCGATGTCGGGTGCGTTCGGCCCGCAGCCCGCGCGCGATTGGATGAGTCTCGCCCGAACGCTGGGCTCGGACGTGCCGTTCTTCCTGTCGCGGACCGCCGCCCTCGTCGAGGGCACGGGCGAGCGCGTCACGCCGGCGGGCGCGTCGCCTCGCTGGCACGCGCTGATCGTCAAGCCGCCCGTGGCGGTCTCGACCACCGCCGCCTACGAGGAACTCGATCGCGTGCCGCGGCCGCAGCGGCCGCGCGCCGACAGCGTCTCGATCGCGCTGCTCGAGGCGCTGCAGCGGGCCGACTTCGACGCCGTAGAGGCGTTGATGCAGAACGATTTCCACGACGTCATCGCGGCACGCGCGCCCGAAGTGGCTGCCGCCGTCGCGGCGCTCCGCGCGGCGGGAGCGACCAACGCCCTCCTCGCGGGCTCCGGCTCGTGTGTATTCGCGCTCGCACCGACGCGCGAACGCGCGGAGCAAGTCGCTCGACGGCTCGTGCTGCCCGAGGCCTACGCGCGATTCGTCACCGGCTTCGCCGACGCGCCCGACTGGCGCCGCGCCGAATGATCGATGCGGTGGTGCTCGCGGGCGGCCCGCGGGATGCCGTGGCCCTGCAGCAAGCCGGCGCGCCGAACAAGGCGTTCGTCGAAGTCGGCGGCGTCACGCTGGTCGGGCGCGTGCTGGCCGCGCTGCGCGCATCGCCGGCGATCGGCCGAATCGTCGTCGTCGCGCCGCCGAGCGTGCGCGGACACCGCGACCTCGCGCTCGCCGACGAGCTGCGGCCCGACGGCGTGCGCATCACCGAGAGCCTGCGCAACGGCTTGGCAGGCTTCGATCCCGAGGCCGGCGTGCTGGTGGCGGCCTCCGACATGCCGGTGCTGACGGGGCAGGCCGTCGACGACTTCGTCGAGCGCCTCGCGCCGCTTGGGGCCGACGCCGTCTACGGCTGCGTCGAGAAGAGCGTCCACATTCGCCGCTTCCCCGAGGTGCCGCACACGTGGGCGCGGATGCGCGACGGAACCTATTGCGGCGGAGGCATCGTCGCGCTGCGCCCGCGCGCGCTGGCGATCGCTCGAACGCTTCATCGAGCGCCTCGGAGCGGCGCGCAAGCATCCGTTCCGGCTCGCGTCGCTCTTCGGCTGGGACGTGCTGGCGCGCTTCGCCGTCGGACGCCTGTCGATAGCGCAGGCCGAGGCCCGCGCGACGAAGATCCTCGGCGCGCCGGTGCGCGCCCTCGTCTCACCGTATCCCGAGACGGCGGTGAACGTCGACCGCGAGAGCGACGTCGCGCTCGCGCGGCGGCTCGTCGAAGCGACCTCCGTTCCCTAGTCCGGGCTGCGCCAGCGCTTGAAGAGCTCGTTCGCGATACCGAACTGATCGAGCGCCTTGCCGACCGTGTGCGCGATGATGTCGTCGACGCTCTGGGGATTGGCGTACATCGCCGGAATCGGCGGCAAGATCACCGCGCCGGTCTCGGCGAGCTGCGCGAGGGTGCGCAGGTGACCGAGGTGGAGCGGCGTCTCGCGGATCACCAGCACCAGACGGCGCTTCTCCTTCAAGCAGACGTCCGCGGCGCGCACGAGCAGGTTGGCGTTCATCGAGTACGCGATGCCGCTCGCGCTCTTCATCGAACACGGAATCACCAGCATTCCGTCGGTCAGGAACGAGCCGCTCGAGATCGCCGCCGCCAGGTCGTCGTCGCGGTGGACGACGTCGGCGAGCCCCTCGAAATCGTCCGCGCTCATGTCGGTCTCGAGCTCGATCGTGCGCCGCGCCGCGGACGTGAGGACGAGATGCGTCTCGATTCCGCCGATCGCGCGCAGCGCTTGGAGCACCATGTAGCCGTAAAGGCTGCCGCTCGCTCCGGAAATTCCGACGATGATGCGCCGCATTGAAAAGGCGGTTATACGTTGGCTGCAGGGGTGCCTGGTGGAAGCGTTAACTCTAGGACCTCAGTAAGGTGCCTGAGTCCGCGCGAATCCGTTCCTTCGTCGACGATGCCCTCCGCTGGCATCGCTCCGGCGACGAGGCACCGCTGCTGCATCTCATTCGTTCGGCGACGTCGGGCGTTTCCCACGATGTGGGCGCTGCCTACGCTACGCTCGCGGCGAGAACCGGCAACCTGCTCGACGCGATCGACCGGGGCCGGCTGGCGCTCCCGGCGCCCGATCGCGACGCGGTGCTCCGATTCGCTCGCCGCGCGCGCCGCGCGCGCGCGCTTCCACCCGATCGCGACGAGCCGGCGCTGCGCGCGGGGATCGCCGCCGCCTTCGAGCTCGATCCGAACGAAACGGCCCCAATCCCCGGCGCTGCGACCGTCGCGAGCGCCGCGGAGATCGATCTCGCGGATCCGGCGCCGCCCGAAACGGCCGCGGGCGTCGCTCCGTGGGACAAGCACTTCAGCGCGTCGGCACTCAACACGTACGCCGAATGCGCGCGCAAGTGGTTCTATCGCTACGCCTGCGGGGCGGTCGAAGACCAGGGGTCGTCCGCGTCGGCCTACGGCACCGCGTTCCATCTTGCGCTCGAAGATTTTCACGGCGACTATCCGCGTCCGCGCGGCGCCGACCGCGACGCCATGCGTGCGCGAGTTCGCGAGTGCATCACGTGGGCGTTCCAGCGCAATCGCGATGGATTCGAGACGGCGGTGGAGTTCGAGCTGCAGGTGCGCCGCGCACAGCGGACCGCGCGCCGCTACGTCGACTGGCTGCTCGCAATGGAGCGTGACGCGCCGTTCGAAGTGCTCGGGCGCGAGGTCCCTGCGAACCTCGACCTCGATGGGCGCCCGTTCGTCGGCTTCATCGACCGCCTCGACCGCGACGAACGCACGGGCGGAATCGGCGTCGTCGACTATAAGACCGGCAGCATCGCCGGCAGCGCGGCCGAGTATTGCGATCGCATCCGCCGCTTTCGCGACTTTCAGCTTCCGTTTTACTACTGGGCACGCACCGCCGAAGGAGACCGGGTTACTCGGCTCGTCCTCATTCCGCTCAAGGACGCGCTGCTCGACGTGCGGCCGATCGTTCTCGAGGTCTCGCCGCATCCGGCACCGCGCCGCCGCGAGACGAACGAGGCGTGCGGCAGCATCGGCGTCGCGGAACTGGAGCGATCGCGCGCCCGTATGATCGAGCTCGGCGACGAGCTGTCGTCGGGCGGAATCGTCCACTTCGAGCCGACGGCAAATCCCGCGGCCTGCACCTTCTGCGCGTACGCCGCGTCGTGCGCGTCGCGTCCGCCCTCCGAGGGCGATCGTTTCGGCAGTTGATCGCGCTCGAACTGACCCGCGAACAACGCACCGCGATCGACGCGCCCTTCGACGGCTGCGTCGCAATCGCCGGCGCCGCCGCCACCGGTAAGAGCACCGCGTTGGCGTTGCGCGCGGCCCGGGCTCGCGAGCTGGCGCCGGAGGCCGAGCCGCTGACGGTCGACGCTCCCGGCGAGCTCGACGGCTACGCCGCCGCGCTGCTCGGCTCGCTCGGCGCTCGCGCGACGCTGATCGACGACGTCGAAGCGGAGCGCATCTTCGCCGAATGCGCCGCGCCGCTGCTCGCGCTCCAGTGGGACGAGTTCGCCGCAAGTCAGCTCGACCCGGAGATCCCGAGCCTGCGTTCGCCCGAGCGCTTTCTGCGCTCGGCGTTTCGTCTGGTGCGCCGCCTGCGCGACGCAGCGATCGAACCCGGCGCCTTTCTCTCGACGGCGCTCACGGGCGCGACCGAGTTTTACGCCAACCCACCCAATCTGGCCGATCCCGCGTTGTTGTTCGGAACCAAGTCGAACTATCACGACTCGCTCGACGTCACACCGCCCGAGCTCCAGCGACAGTATCGCCGCGAGCTCGACCTCGCCAAGACGCTGGCAAAGCTGTACGAGCGCTACGTCGAGGCCGTCGAGTCGTCGGGCCGAATGACCGGCCGCGACGCCGCCATTGCGGCCGCGCGGCGCCTGCGCGACGACGCGCCTGGGGCCGCGGCGCTGCGCGAACGCCACGGCTACGCGTTCGTCGACGACGCCCAAGATCTGACGGCCGCGCAGTGCGCGCTGCTGAGCGCGATTTTCGGCGAGCGGCTCGCCGGCGTCACGCTGTGCGGCGACGCCAGGGCGGCGATTGCGCCGCTGCGGATGACGCAGCCGGAAGCAACGTTCGCACACGCGCAGACGCGGGTCGAGCTGCGCGAGGTCCGGCGCGCCCCGCACGTCGAGGCCCGCAGAGCGGCGACGCCGCGCGAAGAGGCCGGCGCGATCGCAGAAGCGGTCGCGGCGTGGATCGCGCAGGGGACGCCGCCGGAGCGGATCGCGGTGCTCTTTCGTTCGGTGCGCCACACAGCGATCTACGAGAACGCGCTGCTCGACCTCGACGTGCCGTCGGTCGCATGGGGCGACGTCAACATTTTCACCGACCGCCGCGCGCTCGACGCGCTGGCGCTCCTGTGGAACGTGCACGATCCGTTTCGGCACAACTGGATGCTGCGCACGCTCGGCAATCCCGCGTTCGGGCTGTCCGACGCGTCGCTCGCAATCCTCTGCGGCGAGCCGGCCGATCCGCAGCGACCGCTCTTTGCGTTCGACGAGGAGTTTGCGCCGACGGTGCGGGCGAGCCGATGGGATCCGAAGCGCGACCTGCGCCTCGGCTGGAACGTCGTGCGCGGCGAGCGGGACGACGCGCTCGCTCCCGATGCCGCAGATCGCGTGCGGCGCTTTCGACGCCTGCGCGAGGGTTGGATCGCGGCAATGGAGAGCGCGCCGTTCGAGGATCTCGCGCGGACCGTTTGGCGCGAGGGTCTTGCGCGCGAGGGGACGCCGGGAAGCGCGCGCGCCCGGGCGCAGCAGGTCGTGCTGCAGCGGCTGCTCGGGCGGCTCGGCGATTTCGTCCGCGAAAGCGAGGA
Source organism: Vulcanimicrobiota bacterium (assembly GCA_963711625.1). Lineage (GTDB taxonomy): Bacteria > Vulcanimicrobiota > Vulcanimicrobiia > Vulcanimicrobiales > Vulcanimicrobiaceae > Cybelea. The sequence continues at coordinate 1,381,809 of OY970207.1, read as the reverse complement.
CGCTACGATCGCCGGCGTTCTAGACTACGCAGAACGCCGGCGGCACAGCGACTTGGAGTCGTTCGATCCCGCCCGCGACGACGCGAACGGCGCGCCGGGTGCGGTGCGGCTCCTCAGCATCGACGCGGCGCTGGGGCGCGAGTTCGATCGCGTCGTCGTGGCCGGCGCATCCGCGGGTTCGTTTCCGCGCTGGTACTCGCCGGATGCATTTCTCTTCAGCCCGCGGCTCGGCATGATCCCGAAGGAGAACGTCGGCGAGGCGCGGGCGTCGCGCACCGCAAAGTTCACGTTCTACATCGCGCGCTCGAAGGCCGCGAAGCATTACTACGAGCGGGAACGCCGCGCGTTCGCTTACGCGCTGAGCCGCGCCCGCGAGAGCGTGCTGGTCACCGCGTCGGGACAGCCGACGCGTGGCATCAGCGCGCCGGAGTTCCTCGAAGAAGTGCGCTGACGTGCGGCTGCGCGAGATTTCCGCCGAACGCTACGTGCGCGACGTCCTGCCTCTGACCGCTCCCCTCTGGGCGGGGCGTCGAACGTTCGAGGAGTACGCGGCGCAGACGCTCGAGATCGCCCGCGGCGCCTACGGCCGGCGGCATTACAAGACGATCGGACTCTACGACGGTGGCAAGCTCCTGGCGTCGTTCAAACGCTACGAGCGCCGCGCGCGCTCCGGAACGCGCCGCCTGCGCGCTTTCGGCATCGGGGCGGTATTCACGCCGCCGCAGCATCGCGGCCGCGGTTATGCCAGCGTGCTGCTGGCGAGCGCGCTCGACCAAGCGCGCTCCGACGGCTACGATCTCGCCTACCTCTTCTCCGACATCCGCCCCCAGTTTTATGCCGAGCTCGGCTTCCGCGTGCTCCCGTCGCGCGTGCTGACGCTGCGCGCCGACGCACTGCCGGCGCGCCGTCTCGACCCCGCTCCGCTGGCCGCCGCGGACTGGGACGGGGTGCGCCGCGTGTTCGAGCTCTGCGAGCGTGCGCGTCGCGCGGCGTTCCTGCGAAGCCCCTCGGTGTGGCAGTGGATCGAGATGCGCGCTCGCCACGTATCGGAGCACGCTGCCGGCCGCGAAGCGAACTTCGTCGTCCGCGGTGGGCGCGGAATCTCGGCCTACGTCTTCGGCGTGCGCGCGCCGGAGCTCGACGCCTACGTCGTCGACGAATACGGCTTTGCGAACGAGACCGCGGCCGGAGCGATACCGGCGTTATTGCGCGCGGCCGCGGGCGACCTGCGGCGGATCGTGGGCTGGCTTCCGCCTCCCGGCGCGCGCCAAGTCGTGCCGAAAGGCGGCGTCCGTACGCGCAAGCGGCCGACGTTTATGATCGCCCCGTTCTCGCCCGAAGCGCACTCGCTCACCGAGGCGATCGCCGGCGACGCGAGCGGTGACTTCTGCTGGGCCACCGACCACATTTAGAACACCACGTTTGTCATCCTGAGCGGAGGCGCGTAGCGCCGTAGTCGAAGGACGGCTTACTTCGGTGCGAAGCTGAACGTCACGCCGAACGGCTCACTCAAACCCCCGAGCGTCCGCGACGGCACTCTACCGGCGGGATATCGCCATAGCGCGACGTTCGCGCCGCGGAAATTCGCGGCTACGAGCCGGCCGTTCGCGATCGCGTACTGTGCGAGCGAGCGCGTACCGCGCAGCGCGGTCGTTCCGATCGTGGTGACGCCGCTGCCCGCGATTGCGACGCGATAGATCTTCGACACGCTCGGATCCGCCAGCGTCACGTGCTTGCCGTCCCACGCGACGCCGCCGGGAACCGCCACGCTGCGGTCGAGCGTGAGTCCTATTAGCGCCTTCGAGCCCTTGGCGAGCTCCACGAACGCGAACGGCTCGCTGGGCAGGTCGTCGCTCGCGGAAACGAAGAGGTTTCCCCGATCGTCGTAGGCTCCGAAGTAGTACTTGTACACGAATCCGTAGGCGTATCGCTTCGGCGTTCCGCGCGCGTGCGCGTAGACGGCGACGTTGCCGGGCCCGCTCGCCGAGACCAGGTTCATCACCGCAAGATCGCCGCTCGCCGGATCCACGGCGCAGCTATACGGGAGACCGTCGCGATCGTTCAGCGTCGCGACGAGCTTGGTGCTGCCGTGAGCGTACTCGAGCACGGTGGAGTTCGAGCTGTCCGGGATGAAGACGTCGCCCGCGCGATCGGCGCAGAGTCCGGCCGGCATCACGGCTGCGCGCAGCACCCCACGCAATACGCCGCTGCGCTTTCCGGCTGGGTAGGAGTACGCATAGACGTCGTACGTCTCGTAATCCGAGACGTACAACAAATCGAGTTTCTTCGCGCCCGGCGCCATCCACGATCCCGCTCGCGGTTGTGCGGGCGAGTACGTCGCAGGCTGCTCCGCTCGCGGTAGTGCCGGCTGCGATGCGGCACAGCCGGCGAGCAGCGCGATCGCCGCGGCGGCGATAGCGCCGTGCGTGGAACGGATCATGCGACCGTGCTTCGCGAACGGGGCTGGCCGCCCTAGCCGCTGAAACGAGTCTAAAACAGGCTAGTCTGCAGCGCGTCGCCTTCGGTCAGCGAGGCGACCCGCGTTCCGAGCAGGCGGACCGGCGCGCCTTCCAGGCCGGCCCGCCGCAGGCAATAGACTGCGGCGCGAAAGATCCGGCGCGCGTCGCGAGTCGGCTCGGCCAGGTGCGTCTGCCGCCCCACCACGCTGAAATCGGCGCGCTTGATCTTCACGCCGATCGTCTGCGCGACCGTGCGTTCCCGCTCGAGTGCCTCCGCGAGCTCGCGCGCCTGCGCGCGCAGCACGTCCACGAGCTGGCGTTCATCGCGCACGTCGTACTCGAACGTCTCTTCGGTGGAGATGGACTTCGTCTCGCGCTCCGGCTCCACGCGCCGGCGATCGATGCCGCGCGCCATGTCGCGCAGTTCGAGCCACCACGAGCCGAAGAGCTGGCGCAGGCGCGCGTCGTCGAGGGCGGCAAGCTCGCCGATCGTGCCGATGCCGAACACGTTGAGCCGAGCCACGGTTTTCGGCCCGATGCCCCACAGACGCCCGACCGGGAGCGGAGCGAGGAATGCGGCCTCATCGCCGGGCGCGACGGCCAGCAGGCCGTCGGGCTTGCAGCTGTCCGAGGCGATCTTCGCCACCATCTTGGCGGTTGCGACCCCCGCGCTCACGGTCAATCCCGTCGCGTCGAAGATCTCGCGCCGCAGGCCCGCTGCGCGCTCGCGCGCCGGCTCGAGCGCGGTCTCGGACAGCGCGACGAACGCCTCGTCGAGCGAGAGACCTTCGACGGGCTCGCCGCGCCCGCTTAAAATCGCAAAGATCTCGCGCGAAATCGTTCGGTATTTCTGCATCTCCGGCGGCACCACGATGAGTCCGGGACACGCGAGCTTCGCTTTGTAGAGCGGCATGGCCGAGCTCACGCCGAACGGACGCGCCTCGTACGACGCCGTCAACACGACCGCGCGCCGGCTGCTGCCGGCGATCGCTACCGGCTTGCCGCGCAGCCGCGGATCGTCGCGCACCGCGACGCTCGCGTAGAACGCGTCGACGTCGACGTGTGCGACGAACGGCACGCTCAGGGTGCCGCGTTCCGTTCGCGCTCGCGGCGCCGCTGCGCCTTCGCGCGATTGCCGCACGTCGCCATGCTGCACCACGCGCGCGAGCCGTTCTTGGTGCGGTCGTAATAGGCAAAGCGGCACGAGCTCTTCCGGCAAGCGCGCAGGCGCGACCACGTGCCGAGGAGCCGCGACTCATAGACGGTAGCCAACAGCGAGGCGATCGGACCCTTGTCTTCCGGCCGTAGCTCCAAGCCGCGAATCGGGTCCACCGCGAGACCCAGCCGCGTGCTCGCCAAGAACGGGCCCAAGCGGTCCCAGGCCGCCGGGGCGTCACCCTCGCCGTTATTGGCCGAGAGCAGGTCGCGGAGCGTCTCCCGGAAGTCGCGCAACAGCCTGAGGTGGTGCTCGTCGGCGACCGGGGCGAGGCCATGGCTGAGGCACCAGCCGGCGGCCCGTTCCACCGTGTCGAGCTCGTCGGGACCGTTCGGCAAGTCGACCGTATTGATGAAGCGGCGCACGAGTTCGAGCCCGCCGGGCGCCGCGTCGGCAGCCAGGGTCACGCGATTAGCCTCGAGTCACCGGCAAAACTTGTTGACAAGGTACTGTCACCACTATATAATGATTGAAGGTTACCACACCAGTCAAGAGGTTTTCAATGTTTCGCGATCCCGTCCGTACCGCTCCGCTCGTCTCCGACGTCTCCGACGTCGACCTGAGGCTCAGGGTCAACCGCGCCGATTCGGCGCTGTTCCTGGAGTCCAACCTCCGGCTACCCCACCTGCGCATCGCGTAGCGCGCCCTTCTCGATGGCGAGGACGGTCTGCATATTCCGCAGATCGTCCGCGTCGCTTCCGGGCGTCTCGAGGATAGCCGTCTTGTCGCGCAGCGCCGGGTGACCGAGTAGCGCGCGAAATCCCTCGAACCCGATCCGTCCCTCGCCGATGTGCCAGTGGCGGTCGCGGGCGGCGCCCAGCTCTACCTCGGTATCGTTGAAGTGGAACATCAGCACGCGCTCGAGGCCGATCGCTGCGTCGGCCTCGTCTAAGAAACGTTCGACGCCCGCCTTCGTGTCGATCGCGTAGCCCGAGGCCCAGGCATGCGCCGTGTCGAGGCAGACGCCGAGTTGCGGATGCGCGATGCTCGTGACGAACGAGCCGAGCTCTTCGAGCGTTCCGCCGGCCAGATTGCCGGCGCCCGCGGAGTTTTCCAGCACGAGAAAGACACCTGGTTCGATTTTCTCTAACGCCGCTACGAGTGCGGCGCGGATCGCCGCGATGCCGTCCGCGCGATCGCGCGCGCCGTACGAGCCCAGATGTGTATTGACGAAGCGCATGCCGCCGATGGCCGCAACCGCCAGGTCGTTGCGCAGCAGGTGCAGCGAGCCGGCCGCGATCTTCGGATCGGCGCTGGCGAGATTGATGAGATACGGCGTGTGGATCGCGCAGCGCTCGATGCCCGCCTCCCGTCGCAGCCGCGCGAACGTCTGCAGCGCGTTGTCGTCGATCGCCGACGTGCGATAGCTGCGCGGATTGGTCGAAAAGACTTGCATCGCCGTGGCGCCGGCACGCTTCGCGTGGTCGACGGCCTTCGCGTAGCCGCCGCCGACGTGCACGTGCAGACCGATGCGCATCACGACGCCTCGGTCTGAGCCTTCGCGCCTCCGAGGTCGAACTCGAGCGGCTGTCCCGGCTCCAGCTCCAGCTCGGGCAGATCGTCGAGCGAGCGCAAGCCGAAGGACTCCAAAAACGACGGCGTGGTCTTGTATTGCATCGGGCGCCCGACCACGTCTTTGCGCCCGGCCTCGGCGATCAGCTCGCGGTCGAGCAACGTGCTCACCACGCTGTCGGAGTTGACGCCGCGGATCGACTCGATCTCGCTGCGGGTGACCGGCTGCAGGTGGGCGACGATTGCGAGTGCCTCGAGCGCCGGCGTCGACAGATTGGTCTTCGGCGGCAACAGATAGGCCTCGACGATCTCGCGTGCGAGCGGCGTCGTGGCGAAGCGATAGCCGCCCGCCACTTCGCGCAACACTATCCCGCGCTCGGCGTAGTCGCCCTCGATCGCCTGCAGCACCGCGGCGACCTCGCGTTCCTCGGCGCGCAGCAGCTTGGCGATCTGAACGATCGAGAGCGCTTCGCTCGCGACGAACAGCAGTGCCTCGACGGGGCGCTGCAGCCGAAGGATCGCCTCCTCGAGTTGCGCGGCCTCGTCGGCCGAGACGTCGGTCGAGCGCGCCGTCACGCCGCCGCCTTCTGCGCCGCGAAGAGGCGGATGTCGTCGAACGCCTCGGGTTGTTCGAAGGCGATCCGGTGGCGACGAACCAGTTCCAGGATCGCGAGGAACGTGATGATGATCACTTCGCGCGTCATCCCGAGCTCGGCGCACAGCTCGGAGAAGTATGCCTCGCCGCGTTCCTTGACGCGTCGGGTGATGTAATCCATCGACGCGATCAGCGACACGCGCTCGCGCGCGATCGACCGCTTCTCGGGCCTCGCCTGCGCCAGCATCTTGAGGAACGCGCGCTTGAGCTTTTCGGGATCGATGTCGTAGCGTTGCACTACGTCGCCGGCCGGATCGCCCGGTTCGCGAAAGAAGAACGCACCGGCCTCGGCCTGATAGGAGCGCAGCTCCTCCCCCAACTCGCGGTATTTCGAGTAGGCGATGAGCCGGCGGCGCAGCCGTTCTTCGACCTCTTCGGGCGTCTCCTCGTCCTCGTCGACCAGCTCGTTCGGAATGGGGGGCAAGAGCGCGCGCGACTTCAGGAACAGCAGCGTGGCCGCGATCACGAGATACTCGGCGGCCACCTCGAAGTCGCGCGACTTCATGGCGCGGACGTACACGAGGTATTGCTCCGCGACGCTCGCCAGCGGCACCGTGGCCACGTCGAGTTCCCGCTCTTTGATGAGACCCAGCAGCAGGTCGAGCGGACCGTCGAACGCGTCGAGCCGGACGTGAAACGCGGACGAGGGGCTTACGATGAGAGCGAGCCCACCGTCGCGACCTCGGCCGGTTCGCCGAGCGCGTTGGGATGTGCGTCAATGAACTCCAGAGCCAGGTCGACGAGGCGCTTCTCGTTGACGTACTTCAGCGTCTTGCGAGCCTGCGCGAGATCGAACCAACGCGCGTCGTCCACTTCGTGATCGTGGCTGGCGGGATCGCCCGACAGGTATCGCATCAGGAAGAACGTCACAGCCTTGCGGTGTTTGGCCTTGCCGACGTAAAACCAGTACGAGATCTCATTGAGCCGCGTCACGATTTCGCCCCAGCATCCCGTCTCCTCGTGGACTTCGCGCAAGGCGGCCTGTTCGGTGGTTTCGCGGGCTTCAACGTGGCCTTTCGGCAGCGTCCAGACGCGCGGCGGGGCGCCGCGCCCGATCAGGAGGGCATCGTAGCTCGAGTCACGGCGGCGCAGGAGTAGACCGCCCGCCGACACCTCGTATTTGATCCGCATGACGCTCCGCTCTGGGACAGGGAAGGGGGCTGCTTGCGAGCCCCCCGATTACTCCTATTATACCGTTGGGCCCCAAGAAGGGCTGCAGGAAGCGTCGGCAATTTTTGGCTTGATTAACTGGAGAGTAGGCAGGCGCTGAGAGCGGTACGCCAGCAGGAGTTCGGCCGCCGCGAGCTCGGCCATCGCCCGTAGCTCCGGCACGGCGGTCGCCTCGAATCGCGACCCGCGCACCGGGGGTCCCACGATCCAAAGCCCGGGCACGGTCTCGCCGTTCGCGTCGACGGCCGCGAGCTCTCGGGTGGCGCGAAGGCCCAGCCGGCGAGCATCCGGGCTGACGGTACCGTCGGCCAGCATGTCGGCGAGCAACGGGTTCTTGGTCATCGAGTGTATCGGCCCGAGGCCCACGCAGTTCACGATCCAATCCGGTCGAAGTTCGACCGTCGCCCCGTCGCGCAGCGCGATCGTGGCGGTCCCTCCGCTCATGTCCCGCAATCGGCCGGCGTAACGCACGAGACGCCCCGAGGTCTCGTACGCGCGGCGAACCGCCTCGACTTGCTCGGGCGCGCGATGCCGATACCGTTCCCACGCGGTGCGAAGATGACGCTCGAAGCGGCGCTGCTCCGCAGGCGCGAGCCGCCGCCACACGGCTTCCGCCTCCGGCCGCACCGCGTCGACGACAGAGCGCCAGTCGAATCCGCGGCTCGCCGCTTCGGCGACGTGGCGCCGGAAGCTGCGCAACAGCGAGCGCGTATCGCGCGCGTCGAGCGCGGGAACCACGTCGTACGGCGCGACGTGCGCGTGCACTTCGGGAAAGCGGCCATGGCGGGACAGAACGTGCACCGCCCCGCGATGGCCGCATGCGTTGAGCGCGACGAGCACGTCGAGCGACGTCAGCCCCGAGCCGATCACGAGAACGTGACCACCCACCGCGCGATAATCGAAACGCCACGGATCGCCGACGTAGCCCGGATGCAGACGCACTTCGAGCGGCAGGAAGTCGTCGTTTGGCGTGGGGTTGCCCGTCGCCAAGACGACGGCTCGCGCGCCGAAACGGCACCCCGACGCCGACTCGACGACGAAGCCTCCCCCGTCCGCGGGCCGCACCGTCGCGACGCGATCGCGGACGTGCGTGAAGTGCGGCCGCGCGAGCGCGTCGCGTGCCGCGTCGCCCAGATACTCGCCGTAGAGACGGCGCGCGGCGAAGTCGCGCGGGCCGCCCCGATGCCCGAGCCAGCGAACGAAGTGATCGGCGTCGTCGGAGTGGAGGCTCATTTGCGCTGCGCGCGTGTTGAGCACGTGCTCGCCGTGGCGCGTGCCGTAGGCAGCGCCGCGGCCGAGTTCGTCGGGCTCGAAGAGCGTCAGCGAGAATCCCGGCGGCGCGTGGCGCGCCGCATGCACCGCGACGGCGGAGCCGGAAAATCCGCCGCCGACGATCGCGGCGTCGAGCTGAATCATCGCCGCACCGCCTCGGTGTAGATCGATATCACCTCGTCGTACGTACCGCGAGCCGCTCTGCACCGGCGCGCCGCCTCGTCGTAGATCAGATACTGCCGCAACGGCGCCGCGTAGAGGTGCAGCGACACGGCCGGGGCGTCGAACGTCGCACTCACGCGGTGCAGATCGAAGCGCCCTGCTCGCGCGTCCATTTCACCGGTGCCGAGCACCCGCGAGTCGCGCGCCTCGACGTGCGCGTAGCCCGCACGGTCGCCGGCGTCCAGCCGCACGTAGTCGTCCACGGTCAGGCGCCCGTCGAGGACCATCATCCAGCAGTGCTGGGCGCCGTGGTCGTGAATCTCGGAGGCGGCCCCCGGCGCCCACCGCAGTAACACGACCTCGAAGCGCGTGTCCCGATAGGCGCAGGTCCTCGAGTAAGAGCCCGGGCGCGAGAGGAGCCGGCGTCCGCCGCCCCAGTCGGAGCCGCAGCGCGCCAGCAAGGTCTCCACCTCGCGCGGATTCCGATCCCGCGGCCCCCGCACGCGCAGATCCTCGATGAGCCGTCGAAGCACCCTACCCCCATCTAGCGGAAAGCGACCAGTAAATTAACTTAGGTCACTTTTTTAGAGGGTTCGCCGGAATTCCCCTTCAGGGTCTCCAGCGGAGGTCGGGGTGCCGGGCGGCGCGGGTTTCGTCGACGCGTCCAACAACCGTCGTGACGGGCGCCGCCAGCAGCTCTTCCGGCGCGGTCTTCGCCCGGTCCACGATGGCACGCAGCGCCTCGACGAACGCGTCGAGCGTCTCCTTCGATTCGGTCTCAGTCGGCTCGATCATCAAGCACTCGGGAACGAGCAGCGGGAAGTAGATCGTCGGCGCCATGTAGCCGTCGTCGAGCAACGCCTTCGCGATGTCGAGCGCGCGCACGCCGTGCTCTTTCTTCAGCGTCTGCGCGGAGGCGACGAACTCGTGGCGGCACTTTTCCGGGTACGGGGTCTCGAGAAACTCGGCGATCTTCACGCGCAGGTAGTTCGCGTTGAGCACCGCCAGCTGCGAGACGCGCTTGAGGCCGTCCGCACCGTTCGCATAGAGATACGCGAGCGCGCGAACCGCGTGCGCGAAGTTCGACCAGAACGAACGCAGCGGTCCGATCGACTTCGGCCGGTCGAAATCGAGCCGGTAGCCGCCGTCCGTCGCGAACGACGACCGGCGTCGGCAGATACTCGACGAGGTGCGCCGCGACGCCCAGCGGGCCGTGGCCCGCGCCGCCGCCGCCGTGCGGGATGGTGAACGTCTTGTGCGTGTTGAGGTGCATCAGATCGAAGCCCATGTCGCCGGGCCGAGCGTAGCCCATGATCGCGTTCGCGTTCGCGCCGTCGTAGTACATCAGACCGCCGGCCGCGTGCACCGTCCGCGCGATCTCCGCGATATCGTCTTCGAAGAGGCCCAGCGTGTTCGGATTGGTCATCATGCAGACCGCCGTATCGGGTCCGCACACCTTGCGGATCTCGTCGACGTCGACGCGTCCGCGCTCGTCGCTGTGCAGCGAGATCACTTTGAACCCGCACATCGCCGCCGACGCCGGGTTCGTGCCATGCGCGGTATCCGGCACGATCACCTTGTCGCGCGCGGTTTCACCGCGATCCTTGAAGTACTTCTTGGCGATGAGCAGCGCGCCGAGCTCCGCGTGCGCGCCGGCCGACGGATTCAGCGAGAACGCCGCCATGCCGAAGAGCGAGCTGAGCGACCGCTCGAGCTCGTACATCACCTGGAGCGCCCCTTGCGCGAGCTCGTCGGGCGTGAAGGGATGCAGCTCCGCGAACTCGCGCCGCGTCGCGATCGCGTCGTTGATGCGCGGATTGTACTTCATCGTGCACGACCCGAGCGGATAGAACCCGAGGTCGATGCCGAACGTGCGGTGCGACAGCAGCGTGTAGTGGCGCATCACGTCGAGTTCGCTGTTGTCCGGCAGCGGCAGGTCGTCGCGCACGACGGCCGCGGGCAGAAACGTGTCGAGCGGCTTGCCGTCCTCGAGGTAGCGATTCGCGCGCCCCTCTTGGCCCAGCTCGAAGATCGAGCGGAATTTCAGGCGACTGCCGGGACATGCATCACTTCGTCGAGCGCGGCGGCGAGGGCGTCGATGTCGCCGGTGGTCGTGAGCTCCGTTGCGGTCACGAGCATGCAGTTGCTCAGCTCGGGATAGAACCGGCCGAGATCGAGCCCGCCCAAGATGTTGCGTTCTCGCAGCGCGGCCAGCACGCCGGCGGCCGGACGGCCGACGTCGACGACGAACTCGTTGAAGAACGGCGCGGCGTACTTGAGGCGCACGCCCGAAACGTTGGCGAGCGCGCTGGCGAGCTCGCGCGATCGCGCCGAGGTTGAGCGCCGCGGCGTTGCGCAGCCCGGTCTTGCCCATGAGGGCGAGATAGATCGTCGCGATCAGCGCGCAGTGCGCCTGATTCGTGCAGATGTTCGACGTGGCGCGTTCGCGGCGGATGTGCTGTTCGCGCGCCTGCAGCGTCAACACGTACGCGGTGCGGCCGGCGTTGTCGACGGTCTTGCCGACGAGGCGCCCCGGAATGCGGCGCATATGCTCGGCGTCGACGCAATGAAGCCCGCGTACGGTCCGCCGTACGCCTGCGCGACGCCGAAGCTCTGCGCCTCGCCGGCGACGATCTGCGCGCCCCACGACGACGGCGGCGCGAGCGCGCCGAGCGAGAGCGCCTCGGCGACGACCGCGATCGGTACGGTGCCGCTCGCCCTCATCGCCTCGACCGCACTCGCGCTCGGCGTGTCGACGTTGCCGAGGAAATTCGGCGACTGGATCGCGACGGCCGCATAATCGCCGCTCGCGACGGCACGCGCCAGCGCCTCGCGGTCGGTCACGCCGTCGCCGGTGAACGGGATCTCGTCGACTGCGACGTCGAGTCCGTCGCAGTACGTGCGCAGCACCGCGCGATAGTTCGGGTGGACGGCACGCGAGACGAGGATCTTGTGCCGCTCCGTGGCGCCGAGCGCCATGATCGCGGCCTCGGCCATAGCTGTCGCGCCGTCGTACACCGAGGCGTTCGCGAGCTCCATCCCGGTGAGCAAGCAGATGTACGTCTGCCACTCGTAGATCGCTTGCAGGTAGCCCTGCGAAACCTCGGCCTGATAGGGTGTGTAGGCCGTGAGGAACTCGCCGCGCATCGCCAACGCCGCGATCGCCGGCGGCGCGTAGTGGCGGTACGACCCCGCACCGAGGAACGAGCGGTAGTTCACGCCGGCATTCCGTTGCGCGAACTGCTCGAACCGACGCCCGATCAGATATTCGGGCAGCGCGGGCACCACGTCCGGCTTCTCTTTGAGCGCGATCTCGTCGGGCACGCGCAAGAGGTCGTCGAGCGAGGCGGCGCCGACTACCTGGAGCATCTCCTGCACGTCGCGATCGGTATGGGGGGCGTACATCGCCACGCCATTTCGCCGACCCGGCGCCGCCATCCGTTCGCGGGCGGGCGCGCCTCTATCGCTGCGACACTAGTCGCACGCGGCGGCGCGGAACCTTACGGGCTCGGCGTGACGTTCGTCGCCTTCATCGCCGGATCGGGGATGCCGTTCGGACAGATCGTGGCTTGAACCGTCGCCGTCACGTAGTACGCGTGCAGGTCGTAGTGCGGAACGGGCATTCCTTCGTGCCCGCTCGGCTCGAACTTGAAGTCCACGTGATCGATCGTATAGCCGGGCAACGGTTGCAGATTCGCATAGCTGAAGCCCTTTTGGAGCTCCGTCACGGGAACCATGATCTCGGTGAACACCGGCTTGCCTTCCCACACGCCGTAGATGGGGCCGGTTGGCGCATCTTTGAGAGCGATCCAGTGTTCGCCCATGCCGGCGATGCACGGCGAGACGAGCACGGCCCCCGCCGGAATCCCTTGCGGGTGCACGGCGGGCTGCGGCGGCAACTGCATCTCCGGCGCAGCATTCGCGCGCGCTACCGATGCGGCGATCGCCAACGCAAAAGCGAGGGCTGCTGTGAAACGTACCATGAAACATTCTCCTTCTTGAAGTTAATCTGCGGCGATCTTCTCGTAGTCGGCGGCGGAGAGCAGCGACTTCGCCTCGTTCGGATCGCTCAGTTTGATCTTGAGCAGCCAGCCCGCTCCGTAGGGTTCGCGGTTGACGGCGGCCGGGTCGTTGTCGAGACCGGCGTTGACTTCGACGACCTCGCCGGAGATCGGCGTGAACAGATCGGAGACGGCCTTGACCGACTCGATCACGCCGATGTTAGCGAACTGCGCGATCGTCGCGCCGACCTTCGGCAGCTCGACGTAGACGATGTCGCCGAGCGCGTTCTGCGCGTAATCCGTAACGCCGATCGTCGCAGCGTCGCCGTCGACCTTCGCCCACTCGTGTTCCTTGCTGTACAGCAATCCGTCCGGCTGCGCCACTTCTTCTTCCTCTCGTTTTACTTCGCTCGTTTGTAGAACGGCATCGGCACCACCGTGGCGCGTTGCTTCGCGCCGCGGATTTCGACCTCCAGACGCGTCCCAGCCGTCGCCGCTTCGGGCGCGACCAGGGCGGTCGCGATATTCTTGTTTCCAACCGACGGCGCGATCGATCCGCTTCGAATCGAACCGACGAGCCGGCCGTCGAGCCAAGCGGGGTATCCCTCGCGCGCCGGCGCTCGCCCGTCCATCACCAGACCGACGATGCGCGAGTAGTCGTCGGAGTCGAGCTGGCGCGCGAGCGCGCCCTTTCCGATGAACTCGGGCTTGTCGAGCTTGAGCGCCCACTTCAGGCCGGCCTGCACGGGCGTGATCGCCTCGGTTAGCTCGTGCCCGTAGAGCGGCATGCCGGCTTCGAGCCGCAGCACGTCGCGCGCGCCCAGCCCGCACGGCGACAGGCCGTCGGCGCGCGTGTTCTTGCAGCAGCGCACTCCACAAGCCCGGCGCGGCGTCGCCGTCGACGAAGAGCTCGAAGCCATCCTCGCCGGTGTAACCGGTCCGCGCGATCACGGCGGGGACGCCGTTCACGCGCCCCTCCGCGCAGAAGTAGTAGCGCATCGATGCCAGGTCGACGTCGGCATGCGGCTGCAGCATCTCGACCGAGCGCGGCCCCTGCATCGCGATGAGTGCATGCGTTCCGTGGCGGTTCTCAAGCACCACCCCGTGCGGTGGAAGGTGAGCGCTCAGATGTGCCCACATCTTGGCGGCGTTCGACGCGTTCACCACCAGCAGCCAGCCGGTGCCGAGGCGATAGAAGATCGTGTCGTCGTGCGTTCCGCCGCCTTCGTTGCAGAACAAGTTGTAGCGCGCTTGCATCGGCTTCATCGTGCCGACGGCGTTCACGGCAAGGCTGTCGGCCCAGCCCGCGACCATGTCGCCCGTCAACCAGAACTGCCCCATGTGGGACAGATCGAAGAGCCCTGCGCCGTGGCGCACCGCGTCGTGTTCCTTGAGAATGCCTTCGTATTGCACCGGCATCTCGAAGTCGGCGAAGGGAACCATCCGCGCGCCGGCGCGCGCGTGCTCGTCGTAGAGTGCCGTACGTCTCACGCCTTCTTGGGCTTCTCTTCGGGATACGTGTTGAGGAAATCGAGCGTCGCGTGCGCCACGATCTTGTCGCCGCTGCGAACGTACACTTCGCCGTAGACGATCCGGCGGCCGGCGCGCAAGACTTTCGCCTCGGCGACGAGGTCGTGCGGAGGCCGCGCCGGGGCCAGGAAGTTGCACTGGAGCGCGACCGTCGTCGTGTCCTGCTCGCGCCCGTAGATCGACGCGAGAGCGACGTAGAAGACGGTGTCGCAGAGACTGACGATCGCCCCTCCGTGCACGGCCCCCGTGCCGTTGGCGATCTCGGTACGGTAGGGCATACGCATCACCGCCCGGCCGCGCTCGACCTCCTCGAGCTTCAAGTCCAAAAGGGCGACGAAGTTGCTCTTCTCCTTCTCCCAGATGTGCGGCGCGTGCGAAAAATCGATCGTCATCTATGTTCTCCCGTCCCGACGTTTCGCCCGGTTAAAACGTATCCCCGCCCGCCGCCAGCATCCGCCGGAGATAGAGCGGCAGGGCGAAGAGGCGCCGGTGCGTCACCGAATCGTAAAAGAGACTGTCGCCGCGCAGGCGCTCGCAGTAGGCGTCGATGCGGCCGCCGTCCACGCTCGCGAGGTCGATGCGATCGCTACAGGCCAAGAAGGCCCACTCGGTGTCGAAGGCCGGCACGTGCGTCGAGAATGAGACGACGTGCGCGTAGTGGCGGCGCAGCGTGCGCGCCATCTTACAGTGCAGCGCGGCGTTGTGGATCGCCGCGGTGCTCGCCTGCAGCACGTAGATGCCGCCCTCGGCGAGCCGCGACTTGATCAGATCGAACACCGCGTCGTTGAAGAGCGGGTTGCTCGGCGAATCCTCGAGCGGCTCGGTGAGATCCGACAGGATCACGCCGTAGCGCTCGTCGTGCTCGCGCATGAACGCCAGCGCGTCGCCGATCGCGACCCGGGCGCGCGCGTCGTCGAAAGCCCCGGCCGACCATTCCGGCAGGAGACGCCTCGAGAGGTCGACCACCAGCGCGTCGATGTCGACCATCGTGCAGCGGGCCACGTCGGGGCAGCGCAGCACCTCGCGCAACGTCGCGCCCTCGCCGCCCCCGATGATCAGCACCTCGCGCCGGTCGCCGGCCGCCGCCAGGGCCGGGTGCACGAGCGCTTCGTGATAGATCCGTTCGTCGGCCGCAGAGCTCTGCGTGTCGCCATCGAGGACCAGCATCTTACCGAACACCGGCGAGCGAACGACGGCGACCTGCTGGAACTCCGAACGCCCCGAATAATAGACCTCGTCGATCGCGTGATGGTGCTGCTCGGCGGGCGAGAACTCTTCGACGTACCAGTGCCAGCGCTGCGTCTTGGGCATAGTGCAGGCGTTAGATTGGCGGCACAAAACGAGAACCCCGCCGTGCGGCGGGGTTCTCGAGGTCTACGGTCTGCCGGCTACTGCTTCCAGCAGTTGACCGCGAAGTACAGCGGGATCTTCGGCGCCAGCTCGACACCCGACGGCGTGGTGTACTGGTTGATCGTAACGGTCTTGCCCTTGATCTGGAACGGACCGCCGGGAAGCGACGTCCACTTCGGCGGCTTACCGCGCGGGAACGTGAGGACCGCCGCCGCGCACAGGTTCGCACTGCCGTATCCCTTGGCATTGGTGATCACGTACTGGAGCACCGGCTTGCCCTGGACGGTGATCGGCTTGATGACCTGCGTGCTCTGGTTGACGGCCGCGGCGTAGAGGTACGTGGTTCCCTGACCGTGGTACGCCGTGAACGACTTGCCCTGATACTTCACGACGTCGCCGTTCTTGTCGAGGGCGTCGGCGAGGGCGATCTTGGCAGCGCTCTTGAGCGTGTTCTTGCCGATCAGTCCCTTGAGCGTGATGCTCTGGTATTCGCCCAGAGCGAAGTGTCCGCCCGAGGGCTGCAGCGTGAACGTCTCGCACGCGCCCTTGAATATCCACTCGTACTGCGGCGGGGTCTTCGCGCACGTCTTGAGCGCGCCGGGCGTCATCGCCGCGGCGTCGGTCGTTGCGTCGCTCGTCGTCGAGTCGTCGGTCGCCGTCGAGTCATCGGTCGCCGATTCGTCGTGGGCGGCGGTCTTCGGCACGACCGAGCCCAAGGTCGTGGTCGGCGCCGTTCCGGCCGACTGATCCGTCGAAGCCGGCGCGGCCTCGCTCGGCGATGACGGCAGCATGCCGTTTTGACTGGAGCACGCCGCCAGCGCGATCGCGGCGAGCGTCGCCACGATGCCGGCTCGAATGCTAGATGAACGCATGGGAATTATTTGTGTCCTCACTCGAAAAATATTGAGTCGTTTGAGATGAACGAATTGGACGGCAGACGCAGCAAGCCTGCCGAATTTAGCTGAGAGAAAGCTGATAATTGCTGATGATGGCGGTTAAATAATCGCGACTACGCCGAGAGGACGCGCAGATCGTGATTGCGGCTGAGGACGTGCGTGAACTCGCCATCGCTCTTTTCAATGCCTCGCTTGAATTCGGTTGCAAGCAGGCTCGACGCTCCTAGCGATTGAGCCGCAAGCTCGCAAGCGAGCCAGGGGTCGGTATGGTCGCCGCACGTGTAAAAGTCCATCGCCGCGTAGCCCTTCTCGGGCCACGTGTGGATCGAAATATGGGACTCGGCCAGGATGACCGTCCCGGAGACGCCTTGAGGTTCAAAGCGGTGAAACGCGCTCTCCATGATCGTGGCGCGTGCGGCCTTGGCAGCCGAAATCATCATGGCGGCAATGCCGTTGATGTCTGAAAGCAAGGAGGGGTGACAGCCGGAAAGTTCGCACACGATGTGCCTGCCCAGTGCCTTCAATTTAGTCAGGTCTCCTTGACCCTTGAGGAATCCCACCTCCGGACTTCGTCGGCTGGCGGCTGCAGTGCAGACACGTCTCCGACCCATCGACGAGCTCTTGCCGGCGCTTTTGAGCGGTGCACGGGCGACTCGCCGCGATGGCGCGAGTGGGCGCGCCCTCCCAAAACCGTGACCCCCTGGGCCTTGCTCCCTCTCCGAACTTCCGATTGACGTGGCGCCGAAGGCGCGTTGTCGAAGGAGGAAGCGACGCCAATCATACCCCCTCACCCCCCGCCTGTAAAGGGCTTCGCGGGGGCCTGCTTTCCCGGGGATATTTAAGCTCCTACTGTACTATCTTGACTATGTCCCCCCTAGGAAGTACGCTCAACTAGCCATGGTTGCAAATCTCCAAACCGCCGTCTCGCCCTCTGAGCTCGTTGAGGAGTACCGGCACGGCTTTCACGACCCCGAGAACTACGTCTTCAAGTCCGACAAGGGCCTGACGCGCGAGATCGTCGAGCGGATCAGCTCGATGAAGGACGAGCCGGCGTGGATGCGCGAGTTCCGGCTCAAGGCCTACGAGCTCTTCGTTCGCAAGCCGATGCCGACGTGGGGCGACACGCGCGCTTCTGAGCGAGATCGACTTCGACGACATCCACTACTTCGTCAAAGTCGACGGACCAAACGGAACGGTCGTGGGACGACGTCCCCGAGGATATCAAGCGCACGTTCGATCGCCTCGGCATCCCCGAGGCGGAGCGCAAGTTCCTGGCCGGCGTCTCGGCGCAGTACGAGTCCGAGGTCGTCTACCACAACACGAGCAAGGAGCTCGACGACCAAGGCGTTCTGTTCTGCGACATGGACACCGCCATCAAGCAAGTATCCCGAGATCGTCCAGCAAGTATTTCGCGACGGTCATCCCGCCGGGCGACAACAAGTTCTCCGCGCTCAACTCGGCCGTGTGGTCGGGCGGCTCGTTCATCTACGTGCCGCCGGGCGTCGAGGTGAAGATGCCGCTCCAGGCCTACTTCCGCATCAACGCCGAGAACATGGGCCAGTTCGAGCGCACGCTGATCATCGCCGACAAGGGCTCGAAGGTGCACTACATCGAGGGCTGCACCGCACCGAAGTTCTCGACGTCGTCGCTGCACTCGGCGGTGGTCGAGCTGATCGCGATGGACGGCGCCTCGATCCGCTACACGACGATCCAGAACTGGTATCGCAACATCTTCAACCTGGTCACGAAGCGCGCGATCGCGCACAAGAACGCGACGGTCGAGTGGGTCGACGGCAACATCGGCTCGCGGCTGACGATGAAGTATCCCGTCGATCTACCTGATGGGCGAGGGCGCGCGCGGCGAGATCCTCTCGATGGCGTTCGCCGGCGAAGGCCAGCACCAGGATGCCGGCGCGAAGGTGATCCACGCGGCGCCGAGACACGACGTCGGTCGTGACGAACAAGAGCGGTCAGCGCGCACGGCGGCAAGACGACGTACCGCGGGCTGGTCGAGATGCATCCCGGCGCGGTCGGCGCGAAGACGCGCGTGCGGTGCGACGCGCTCATCATGGACGAGGAGTCGTCGAGCGACACCAAGCCGACGATGAAGATCCACGAGCAGCGCTCGACCGTCGAGCACGAGGCGAGCGTCAGCAAGATCGGCGAGGAGCAGCTCTTCTACGCGATGAGCCGCGGGCTCTCCGAAGCGGATGCGACCGCGATGATCGTCAACGGGTTCTTCGACTTCTTCGTCAAGGAGCTGCCGATGGAATACGCCGTCGAGCTCAACCGTCTCGTCAAGATGGAGATGGAAGGCGCCGTCGGCTAAAAGCCGGCCGCCACCCCGATCGCTTCGAGCCCCGCGGACAACGCGGGGCTCGCGTTTTACACAATCAAATGAACGTCGCCAAACTCGTGGCAACGATAGCCGCGATCGCCGGCCTTGGCGTAGGCGTCCTCAAGGAGCTCGGCATCCGCAAACGCGCGCAGCATCGACATATGCGTGGCGCCCGCGTCGTGGAAGCCCGACAGCAGCGCGTCCACGGCTTTTAGCCGGTAGGACTCATCCACGACGAGATCCGTCCAACCGCTCGCAGCCGTGACGCCGCCGCCGGTCGCCGCGCTCTCGAGCGCGCGCACGACGGTGGTTCCGACCGCGATCACGCGCCGGCCCTCGCGCCGCGCGGCGTTGATACGCGCGGCGGCCTCGCTCGACACCGAGAAGCGCTCGCTGCCGGGCCGCTCCGGCGCCTCGAAGCTCGCAACGCCGCAGTGCAGCGTGACCGTCGCGAGCTCGACGGCGCGCTCGCGCAGGTTCGCGAGCACGGCGTTGGTGAACGGCCGCGCCGCCGACGGCATCTCCGACGACCCGATCGTGCGCGCGAACACCGTCTGATAGTCGCGCAGGGGAAAACTGCGCTGCAGGTAGGCGTACGCGATCGGCGAGCCGTGCTCGGCGAGATACGCGTACATCGGCGCCGGGAGCCGGAACGCGACGTACCACACGCGCGGACGCTCCGGGTCGACCGGGGCGAGCATCGTTGCCGTGGCGCCGTCCGGCAACGCCAGCGTTTCGCCTGCCGCAACGAGGCCGCGCGGTTCGGCCGTCCAGAGGCGCTCGTCGATCGCGGTGCTCACGTGCAACGGCACGCGTTCACCGCCGCCACGCCGCGCGACGATTGCCGCCGGCACGGTTGCCGAGTCGTTGACGACCAGCAGATCGCCGGGCCGCAGCAGCGACGGGAGATCGAAGAACCGCGCGTTGACGTGCGTTCGCGCCCGCCGATCGGTCACGAGCAGCCGCACGCCGTCGCGCGCGATGCCGCGGTACTCCGGCGGCTCGGTCGCCTCGATCAGGCTGCCCGTAAACGCGGCCGCGGCAGTCACGCCGGGACCGGATCGGAAGCGCGCACCCGCGCGTAGCCGCCCCGCATCTCCGCGATCGCGCGAACCAGCGCGCGAGCCGAATCGACCGGATCGCGCAGCTCTGCCGGATCGGCGTCGGGTAACGCGTCGCGGTGCATATCGGTGTTCATGTCGCCGGGGTCGAACACGAGCACGCGCGTCGGCGTGCCTTCGAGCTCCGCGGCCAGCACGCGCGACACGTGCTCGAGCGCGGCCTTCGTCGCTCCGTAGCCGCCCCACGAGGGATAGGCCTCCACGCCCGCGTCCGAGGTGATGTTGACGATCGTGCTCGTTGCGGCCGGCGCCATCAGCGGCAGCGCGTGCTGGATCAAGTGAATCGGCGCGAAGACGTTGACGTCGAACAGCGTGCGGAACGTTTCGCGCTCCAGGCCCGCAACGGCCGGCAGCGGCACGGCGCCGAGCGTCGAGGCGTTGTTCACGAGCAGGTCCAGCCGGCCGGCCCGCCGCGCGGCGCCGATCAGGTCGTGCGCGTGACCCAGGTCGGCCACGTCGCCGGCAATCGCCACCACGTCGCCCCGCTCGGCCAGCTCGCGGCGCGCGCGCTCGAGGGCCGCCGGATCGCGGCCGTCGACGATGACGCGCAGCCCCGCGTCGAGCAACTCTCCGGCCAGCGCTTTTCCCAGCCCGCGCGATCCGCCGGTTACGATCGCGACGTGTCCCTTCTGAAACCATTCCATAACGGGAGTGAGTC
Source organism: Vulcanimicrobiota bacterium (assembly GCA_963711625.1). Lineage (GTDB taxonomy): Bacteria > Vulcanimicrobiota > Vulcanimicrobiia > Vulcanimicrobiales > Vulcanimicrobiaceae > Cybelea. Next base: position 1,361,469 of record OY970207.1, on the reverse strand, counting down.
TACAACCTCAAGCATACTTAAGGTCAAGGGATACAGTGGAATTTCTCACCGTCGGCGAGGTCGCCAAGCGCAGCGGTCTGCCCGTCTCGACGATTCACTTCTGGGAGGCGAAGGGCTTAATTCGCAGCGTCCGCAGCGACGGGAATCAGCGGCGCTTCGCGCGCGCCGAGCTCCGGCGCATCGCGGTCATCAAGATCGGTCAGCGGGCGGGCATCTCGCTCGCCGAGATCAGAGAGATCCTCGATACGCTCCCGCACGACCGCGCGATTTCGGCACGCAACTGGGCGGCGCTCTCGCGCCGCTGGAAGGCAGGCCTCGACGACCGGATCGCGCGCCTCGCGGCGCTGCGCGACGGCTTGGGACAGTGCATCGGCTGCGGGTGCCTGTCGCTCGACAAGTGCTGGCTGCGCAATCCGAACGACGAGCTGGCCGCGCAAGGACCGGGCCCGCAACTTCTGAACTTCGATGATTAGGAAAGGTCGATCACGATGAAAGTGCGGCGGCTCAATCACGCGGTGCTGCGGGTCCGAGATATCGAACGAAGTCTGGCGTTTTACGCCGAGGTCCTCGGCTTCGAGACGGTCGCGCGGATGGGCAAGGTGATGGCGTTCATGCGGGCGCCGGGGTCGGAGAATCATCACGACTTGGGCCTCGCCCGCGTCGGCCCGAACGCGCCGCCGCCCAACGAGCGCGGCGTCGGACTCTATCACCTGGCCTGGGAGGTCGACGAGATCGATGCGCTGCGCGAAGCGCACGACACCCTAGCGCAGCGCGGCGCACTGAGCGGCGCGAGCGATCACGGCGCCACGAAGTCGGTCTACGGTTACGACCCCGACGGCAACGAGTTCGAAGTCATGTGGATGGTTCCGCGCGAGCACTGGGGCGAATACGAGCAGGCCGCGCCAACCGGAGCGCTGGATCTCGACGCCGAGATCGCGCGCTGGTCTACTCGCCCGGCGTAGCCGAACGGCGCGCATCGAACTCCGACTGCGCGCGCTTGACCTCCTCGATGTGGTCGTGCGCCCATTGCGTCAGCGAGCCGAGCGGTCCGCAGAGCGTTCGCCCGAGCTGCGTCAGCTCGTACTCCACGCGCGGCGGGATCTCGGGATAGATCGTGCGCTTCACCAATCCGTCGCGCTCGAGATCGCGCAGCGTCTGCGTGAGCATTTTCTGTGAGATGCCCGCCGATCATGCGCCGCAGCTCGTTGAACCGGCGGCGGTCGGCCTGCGATAGGATCCCGATAATCAGGGCGGTCCACTTGTCGGCGATCCGCTCGAGGACGAGGCGCGACGGGCACGCGGCCACGTTGTAGACCTCGGCATCGCTGGGCAGATAGGGTACTTTAGTTACCATTAGGTTCCTAGGCTACTTTCGAGTGCGTACTTGTATTTGGATTGTCTAGTATGGAAAAGTTACTAACACAACATTATCACACTTTGCCGCCATCGGCAACTAAAGGAGCCAAGCCCGCAATGACCGCCCAACTGCAAGAAACCCGCACCTACGCCTTCGACCCGGCGCACACGACCCTGGAGTTCGTGGTCCGCCACCTCATGATCACCAAGGTCCGCGGCCGGTTCACGGCCTTCGACGGCCACCTCGACCTCGACGCGGCCAGCGATCTCCCGGTGCGGATCGCCGCCAGGATCGATGCGGCGTCGATCGACACGCGCGAAGAGCAGCGCGACGCGCACCTGCGCTCGGCCGACTTCTTCGACGTCGAGAAATACCCGCAGCTGACGTTCGAGAGCACGCGCATCGAGGGCACCGCCGGGCGCCTTTACGGTCGACGGCAAGCTCACGATTCACGGCGTCACGCGCGACGTGACGCTGAGCGGCGAGTTCGAGGGCAGAACCAACGATCCGTGGGGCGGCGTCCGCGTCGGCTACAGCGCGCACACCACGATCAACCGCAAGGACTTCGGCCTGACCTGGAACGCCGCGCTGGAAACCGGCGGCGTAGTGGTCGGCGACGAAGTGCGCATCGAGCTCAACGTCGAGGCGATCCTACAAGGTTAGGCGCCTCACGGCCTCACCGGCGGCGCGCTCGTATGCGCTCTCGCGCAAGCTTTCGGGGTCTTTTGATGCGGCGTGCCGTATAGTCGCCGCCTATGAGCAGGTCGCGCGCGATCGCCGTCATCGGCATGCACCGCAGCGGCACGAGCGCCGTGGCGCGCGGCCTCGCCGCGCTCGGCGTGTATTTGGGCGATAACTTTCTCGACGCGCAGCCCGAGAACCCGACCGGATATTGGGAAGACAAGGGCATCTACGAGCTCGACGAGCGGCTGCTGCGGACTCTGCGTTTGCAGTGGGACGGCACCGCGCCGATCGACGAACGGCGGTTGCGCGGCTGGCGCACGTGGCGGCTGCGCCGGGAAGCGATCTCGTATCTGCACCGCAACTTCACCCGCCATCCGCTCTGGGGTTTCAAGGACCCGCGAGTCGTTCGGCTGCTGCCGTTCTGGCGCCGAGTGTTGCGCGACGCCGGCGTCGACGACGCCTATCTCGTGACCGTCCGCAATCCGGCGAGCGTAGCCGCGTCGCTCTTCGCGCGCCAACAGATGGACGTTGAAACGGCGCAGCGGCTGTGGCTGATGCATCTCGTTCCATTCCTGCACCAGGTCGCGGACCGGCCTCTGGCCGTTGTCGACTACGACGCGCTGATAGCCGATCCGCGCGGGCAGCTCGAACGGATCGCACGCCGTCTCGCGATTCCGGTCTCTCCCGGCGCGCGGGCCGAGGTCGAGGGATTTGCGAGCGAGTTTCTCGACGCGACGCTGCGCCACACCGTGTTCGGGGTCGACGACGTCAAAGCGAACACCGAGGCGGGACGCCTCACGCGCGACGCTTACGGTTTGCTGCTCGATCTCGCCGGCGACCGTCGCAAGCCCGACGCGGCGTTTTGGCAAGCATGGGAAAGAATTCGGGCGGCCTGTAGAACGTCGCTGGCGTGGCCAAGCACCGCGTAGCGAAAGTCTCGGAGATCGCACCGGGGACGACCCGGCGCGTCGTCGTCGACTCGATGGAAGTTCTGCTCTGCAACGTCGGCGGTAAGATCTTCGCGATCGAAGACGTCTGCACGCACGATGGCGGCCCGCTCGATCAGGGCGAGCTCGAGGGCGAGTGCGTGACCTGTCCTCGTCACGGCGCGACGTTCGACGTGCGCACCGGCGACGCGCTCACGCTGCCGGCCGTCCTGCCGGTGATGACGTTCGAAACGAGCGTCGACGGCGACGACATCTACGTCGATGTCTGATTCCCGGGCGTGAAGCTCTTCGGCCGAGCCTTGGCCGTCGTCGTCGCGCTGGCCGCCCTCGCGGTGCTCGTCTTCGCGCTCAACGTCGTTCTGGGGATGCACGCCCACGCCCGAGACACCGGCACCGTGTCGGGCCTGCGCGTGCGCGCGCCGATCGCGATCCTGCGCGACGATCGCGGGATTCCGCACGTGATCGCCGGGAACGAGCACGACCTCTTCTTCGCTCAGGGCTACGTCGAGGCGTCCGACCGGCTCTTCCAAATGGACCTGTTGCGACGCTTTATCTTGGGTCAGCTCGCCGAGGTCTACGGCGCGAAAGCCCTGTCGAGCGACGAGCGCGAGCGCGCGGTTCCGGTGCGTGCGATGGTCGAGAGGCAATGGCGGCGCCTACGCCCGGCATCGCGCGAGTTGCTCGGCGCGTTCAGCGACGGCGTCAATGCGGCGATGGAACGCGAGCCGCTGCCGGTCGAGTTTCGAATCCTCGCGTACCACCCGCGCCCGTGGACGCCGCAAGACTCCCTCGCCGTGACGATGGTCACGGTGCTCGATCTGATCGACGACTGGGATTCGGTCGAGGCACGTGACGCCGCCTACCGGCTAGGCGGCCTCGCGCTGCTCGAGTCGCGCTTTCCGTTCACCGATCCGTGTTACGACGCGCCGGTGATGGCCGGACTCGCGACGATCGCACCGGGGCCCGCGTGCAAACGCCACGTCGCCGCGCTGCTGCGCGAGCTCGCCGACGCGCGGCCGCCGGTCGGCAGCAACGAGTGGGCCGTCGGCGCGAACGAGGCACAACACCATCGCGCGCTGCTGGCCAACGATCCACACCTCACGCTGCAGATCCCCGGCGTTTGGTATTTGGTCGATCTGCGCGCGCCGGGCGAACACGTTGCCGGCGCCACGCTGCCGGGATGTCCCACCGTCGTGCTCGGACACAACGAATCGGTCGCTTGGGGCGCGACCGATGGCACCGTGACCTCGCTCTCGGTGTTCAAACCGGCCGCGCGGCTCGATGCGTCGGCGTGGCAGACCGAGACCTTCGGCGTGCGCTTCCACGCGGCCGAAACCAAGCGATACTATCGAACCCCGCGCGAGTTCGGCCTCACGACCAAGCATGGCCAGTTCGTTTTCGTGCGCTGGAGCTTGTACGACGATCCGGTCTCGCCGCTCGAGACGTTCGTCGACCTCAATCGCGCGTCGTCGGTCGACGCCGCCGCCGCGGCGCTCGCGCGCTTCCCGGGGCCGACGCAAAACTTCGTGCTGGCCGATACGTCCGGCCGCGCGGGCTACGTGCTGGCCGGCCAGATTCCAAACGACCCGGTGCGGGGGCGCTGGATTCATCCGGCCGCCGACCTGCGCAACCGGTATCCGCCGATTCCCTTCGCGCGCTTGCCGAAGGTCGCGCCTTCGCTGCACGCGATTCTTTGGACCGCCAACAACAAAATGTATCCGGGCACGTATCCGTTCCCGCTGAGCCCGCAGTTCGCGCCGCCCTACCGCGCCTATCGCATCGCGCAGCTGTTACGGGCGCGGCGGACCTACGACGTGCCGTACTTCGCGAAGATGCAGATGGATGCGCTGTCGCTTTCGGAGCGCGAGCTCGCGCGCGATATCGCTCCGGCGATCGGCCGGCGCGACGCCTCGCTCGGTGGCGCGCTGGCCGCGTGGGATGGCGCGATGAGCGGCGATTCGACCGCCGCGACGATGATAGAAAGCCTGCGCATCAGCCTCACCAACCGGCACACGGGCCGCATGCCGACGCTGATGGCGACCGGAGGCGGCTCGCTCGAAACGCTGCGCACCGTGCCGTTACCGTCGCCCGCGCCGTGGCGCATCGCGGGAGCAGTGCCGGTGCTGCACCCGCTCTCGTCACTCGGCATCGGATTCCTCGACGGCACGCCGCTGCCGGGATACGGCGACGCGCTCACGCTCCACGTGCAGTATCAGGGATACTCGCAGAGCTTTCGCGCCGTGTGGGACGTGGGCAACTGGGATGCCGGCGGGATCACGCTGCCGCAAGGCGAGTCGGGCGAGCCCGGCTCGGGACACTACACGGATCAGTCGACCGCGTGGATCGAGGGCAAGCTGTGGCCGCTGCCGTTCGGCGACGCGGCGGTGCAGAGCACGGCCGTTAGCCGCGAAACGCTCTCACCCTAAACGCTACGGGCCGAGCCTCGGCGGCGGTTTCACCGGGGTGGCGTCGGACTCGGAGTCGGTACTGGAGTCGGCGTCGGCGTCGGAGTCGGCGTGTGGGCGTCGGACTCGGCGTGGGGGTCGGACTCGGGGTGGGACTCGGACTCGGCGTGGCCGTCGGGTTACTGGTCGGGGTTGGACTTATGCTCGGACTCGGGCTCGGACTGGGACCGCCGCGCGGCTCGACGCTGAAGGTAATCGCGTCGATCGCCTGGTGGCCGCCGCCGATGAAGCCTTTGAACGTCTTGATCGGAGGTCCGCCCGCGGGATAGTTCCAAAAGACGACCTCGACGGCGCGCTTGTTCAAACCCGGGTTGGCCGTGGGAACGCCGATCTTTCCTTTCTGAATCCACGATTGCGTTCCGCGTTTTCCCACTTGGCCAAGGTGAACGATGTTGGCCACGGTTGCGGTCGAACCCGCAAGCTGTACCTGATAGATCACTGGACTAATCCGCGTCTCGACGGCGAGATACTGACCGTCCCATTGAATCTGTTCGGCGTATTGAATGTTCGTATCGACGGCGATGTCCGCCAGCACGCCGCCCGTACTTCGAAGCTCCGCAATGCCGAACTGCACTCCTTGGTAACCGTCGACGAAGACGTTGCCCTGGTCGTCATAGGCGCAATAGAGCATCTGGGGCAGGTTGGCGTCGCGATAGAACGTCGGCGACAAGCCCGAACCCGGTCGAATGACGACGAGTTCGCCACCGCATCCGGACTGGCACAGAACGACGGCGGCGATGTTACCGGTGGTCGGATCCACCGAACATGCGTACACGGTGCCGGGGATGGAGTACGTGGCCACCGGCGTGGTGCCGCCATGCGCAAACTCCGCAATCACGCCGGCCCCCGTAAAGAACACGTTGCCGTTGGTGTCGGAGCAGGCGCCTAAAACAACCATCGGGATGGTCCCGACCAGCTTGCCGCTCGGGTATGCCAGAACGTACGAGCTCACGTCGCCGCCGACATACACCAACGCGCCCTTGACGGCATCGCGATGCATTCGGTTGCCACGCTCGTCGCGACGGCTCGCGCCACTCTGGCGGTCGTCCGCCATCGACCCGGCGGCCCCTTGCACGACGCCGGTTGCCGGGTTGGCCGCTCCTCGCGCAAACGGCGCCGCCAGCTGAGCCGGCGTCGCGCATGCGGCAAGAAATGCCGCCGCCAGGTAGACACCCACAGCAACACGGCCAAGCCTCGAAACCGTCACTCGTCTCGCTCCATCTTCGTCCGACGCAACTCGTTCGGAGAACGCTTCAACGGCTCCGAAGGTTCGCCCCCTTGCGACTCGCCTGCTCTGTCGGCTGACGATGGCCAAGGGGGCCGTCGGACTCCTCCGCAAAAGCTCGCCGCATGCCGATCGAGGCCCGGCTCGCCGAGAGCGCGCGCGATTTTGAGGAGTTGCGGCGCCTATTCTTGGAATACGAAGCGGATCTGCCGCCCGAGCTGCGCCACGGTCCGGTGCCGAGCGTTGCCGCTTTGCGGCGAGACTTCGCCGAACCGAATGCGGCGTTCTTGGCGACGATCGAGGGTGAAAACGTCGGCTGCGTCGCAATGACCCCGCGCGACGGCACAACTGCGGTGATACGCCACCTCTTCGTCGCGCCGCACGGCCGCGGCCGCGGCGCCGCGCGGATCCTCGTCGAGCGAGTCATCGAGCGAGCCCGTGCGACCGGGTATCGCCGCGTCGCGCTCGACACCCACAAGGGGCAGCTGCAGCCGGCGTACTTGCTTTACCGTGGCCTCGGCTTCGAGGAGTGCGCGCCGCACGGCGAAGTCGACTACGAATCACCGACGTTCATGGAGCTGTGGCTGTAATGCGTTTTCAAGCCAACAATGTAAACATAGCCGACGATCGGATTTGAACCGATAACCTATCGCTTACGAAGCGATTGCTCTACCGTTGAGCTACGTCGGCGCGGCCGGATCGCGCAGCGCGGGCGACCCGAGCCGCGGTCCTTCCACGATCCTCGGCGCGCCCCTTCCCCAGGGCTAGGAGCTGCTAGCGTCGGCGTCGTGAAAAGTGCCGCGGCGCGCGCCGTGGTCGAGTTCGAGATCGTCCAGCAGGTAATAGACGATCTTCCGGTCGTCGAATCCGACCTTCGCCAGCGAGCGTCCGCCGATCTCGACGACCTCGTGCACGTGCCCGGTGCGCCCGGCGTACTCGTAGTTGACGGCCGTGTAATTCGGGTCCCCGGGCTTCGGATGCGGTATCGCCTTCACGCCGCGAAGCGGAGTTTTGTGCCGGTGCATGTCGCGAGGTTCGACGCTCCGCGCTCCGAAGCATCGCCCATGATCATCGAGTATCGAGGCAAGCGCCCGAAGGTCGATCCGTCGGCCTTCGTGGCGCCGACGGCCGTGCTCGTCGGCGACGTCGAGGTCGGGCCGGAGTCGAGCATTTGGTTCGGGGCAGTGCTGCGCGGCGACAACGGACCGATCCGCGTGGGCGCACGCACGTCGATTCAAGACAACGCCGTGCTGCACGTGAGCGAAGACGGCGGAACGTACGTCGGCGACGACGTCACCGTGGGCCACGCCGCGGTGATGGAAGATTGCCGTATCGAGCGCTACGCGCTGATCGGCAGCAACGCCACGTTGCTGAACGGATGCACGATCGGCGAAGGATCGCTGATCGGCGCGGGAAGCGTGGTCGCGCAAGGCGCGGCGATTCCGGCGCGCGTGCTCGCGGCCGGAGCCCCGGCCACGGTCAAGAAACCACTCGAGGGCGAGGCCGCCTCGTGGATCGAGATCTCGGCCCGCGAGTACGTGAAGCTCTCGCGCAGCTATCTTGCCGCCGGCATCTAGCTGGCGTGGAACGCGGTCCAGACCAGGATCGCGTTGAGCGCAAGGATCGTGACGCCCGCGCACGCCGCGGCGACGGTCACCCACCGGCTATTGACCATCGTTCCCATCGTCTTACCCCGCGACGTTAGCAACACTAGCGCGATCACCGGCACGGGAAGCACGAAGCTCAAGACCACCTGACTGATGACGAGCGTCTGCGTGACGTTCGCGCCGAGCGCCACCACGCCGATTGCGGGCAGCATCGTGACCACGCGCCGCACCCACAGCGGCACCGTGAACCCAACGAAGCTCTGCATGATTACCTGCCCGGCCATCGTGCCGACGACCGAGCTCGAAATGCCCGACGCCATGAGCGCGATCAGGAAAACGGCCGCCGCGAGGTTGCCGAGCAGCGGCGTCAGCGTGCGGTACGCCGTGCTGATGTCGGCCACCGCGGCGTGACCCGTGCCGTGGAACACGGCCGCCGACATATACATCATCGCCACGTTGACGAGGCCCGCGATGGTGAGCGCGACGATGGCATCGACGTACGAGAAGCGTACGATCGTCCGAACGTGGCGCCGCTCGCGCGGGACGATGCGATCCTGGGTGAGCGCAGAGTGCAGGTAGATGGCGTGCGGCATCACCGTCGCGCCGACGATGCCGACGGCGAGCAGCACGCTCGACGATCCGCCCAGCCACGGGACGAACGCATGGTAGAGCACTTGATCCCACTTCGGCCGCGCCAGCAGCGTCTCGACCACGTAGCAGACAGCGATCACGCCGACTAACGAGCCGATGAGCGACTCCATCGTCCGGAAGCCGTAGCGGTGCAGCGTGAGGATGGCGTACGTCACCGCGCCCGTCACGATCGCGCCGATCAGCATCGGCACGTGAAAGAGCAGGTTGAGCGCGACCATCGCGCCGAGGAACTCGGCGAGATCGGTCGCCATCGCCCCGAATTCGCTGACGATCCACATCCCGATCGCGACCGCTTTGGGCGCGTGCTCGCGCGAGAGCTCGGCGAGGTTCTTTCCCGTCGCGATCCCCAGTTTTGCCGATAAGCATTGGAAGAGCATCGCCATGAGGTTGGCGAGCACGACCACCCAGAGCAGTCGGTAGCCGAACGCCGCGCCGCCTTGGATGTTGGTGGCGAAGTTGCCGGGATCCATGTACGCGACCGACGCGACGAACGCCGGCCCGGCGAAGGGCAAGAGCGCGCGAAACCCGCGCCGGTTGCCGGCCAGCACGTCCTGCGCCGCGGCGACGACGCGCGGGCTGGCGACGCCGACGCCGTAGCTAGGTTGCAACCCGCACCATCGCAGCGTGCCGGCGGCGCAGCGCCAACGTGCGTTTCCCGCAACGCACGAAGATCGTCGCGCGGTCGCTGCGCTCCACGCGCAGGTTCGCGCCGGGAAGCACGCCCGCGCCGGCGAGCGTGGCCACCGCATCGTCGTCGCGATCGTCGAGGCTCACGACGCGCGCGCGGCTTCCCGCGGCGAGCGTTGCCAGCGTCGGCAACGGCGTGCGCGCCGGCACGCCGTCGCCGTAGGGAATGGGATGGCCGTGCGGATCGCAAGCGGGGCGGCGCAACAAGTCGGCGATGCGCAGCGCGACATCGTCGGAAATCACGTGCTCGATGCGCTCGGCTTCGGCGTGCACGCGTTCCAGCGGCACGCGCAGCGAGACGTGCAGAAACGTCTCGAGCAGGCGGTGACGCCGGACCATCGCCACCGCCAGGCTGCAGCCTCGCCTCGTCAGGCGCAACGGATGCGACGGCGCCGATTCGGATTCCAGCAGGCCGTCGGCCTCGAGCAGGCGCTTCGCCTTGCTCACCGAGACGCGGCTGACCTTGAGATAGCGCGCCAGTGCGGCGGCGCGCACCGGCCCGTCGGCGCCGAGCTGGTAGATCGCCTTGACGTAGTCTTCCCGCGCCCGCGCCGGCGAACGGTCGGAGCCGACCGAGAGCAGATCGCCGCGCTTGTTAGCCATGGGTAACGCAAACCATGGTTAACACCTTGGCAGGCCCGTGACAGGCGTCCTGCCTGCCGCGTGCCAGGTGAGTCCCGACGTGCTCAGACTGAGGGGTAGTGCGACTCGTCGCCGTACGGCAAGAACAGCGTGTACTCGCGCTGGAAGCGCAGCTTCACGGTGCCGGTCGGCCCGTTTCGATGCTTGGCGATGATGAACTCGGTGAGATCGGGTTCGGCAGCTTCCTGGTTGTAGTAACCCTCGCGATAGAGAAACGCCACGAAATCGGCCTCTTGCTCCAACGAGCCCGAGTCACGAAGGTCTGCGAGCATGGGGCGCTTTTCGCTGCGAATCTCGACGCCGCGGTTAAGCTGCGCGAGCGCGATGATCGGAACGTCCAAATCCTTCGCCGTCGCCTTGAGCGTGCGGCAGATCTCCGAGAGCTCTTCGTTGCGATTGACGTTGCGCGTGAGAACGCCGGGACGGAGCAGCTGCAAATAGTCGATGAAGATCGCCGCGAGTCCGACGGTCGTCTTTAACCGGCGGCAGCGGCTGCGCACGTCGGTCACCGTGAGCGCGCCGAGATCGTCGAGATAGATCGGCAGCTCGTTGAGCGCACCCATCGCGCGCGAGATCTCCTCCCACTGATGCGGCTTGATGTTGCCCTTGCGCATGTCGTTCATCGAGATGCGCGCCTCGGAGCAAATCAGCCGCTGGATCAGCTCGCTGTTCGACATTTCCAGCGAGAAGAACGCGATCGGGCCGGCACTCTCGCGCGCGGCCGCGACCGCCATGTTGAGCGCGAACGACGTCTTGCCCATGCCCGGCCGCGCCGCGATGATCACGAAGTTGCCGGGTTGGAAGCCGGTCGTCATCTGATCGACGTCGTGGAAGCCTGCGGTGAGCCCGGTCCGATCGCCGTGCATGTGGAAGAGGCGGTCGATCTGATCGAAGGCGTCTTTCATCAGGCGGCTGACCGGCATGAACTCGGTGACGCCGCGGCGCTCGCCGATCGTGTAGACGAGCTGTTCCGAGCGGTCCAACGCCTGCGGAACGTCCTGTTCGCCCTCGAAGCCGAGCTGCGTGATTTGCGTGCCGGCATGGATGAGCGAGCGCAGCACGGACTTCTCGCGAACGATCGTCGCATAATAGCGCGCGGAGGCCGCCGTCTGCACGGTGTCCATCAGCGCGCTGATGTATGAGATGCCGCCCACGCGCTCGAGCACGCCGCGCCGGCGCAGCTCCTCGGAGGCGGTAATCTTGTCGAGCGGCTGGCCTCGCTCGTAGAGATCGAGCAGCACGGCGAAAATCGTCTCGTGGACGTGCGCGTAGAAGTCCGTCGGACTCACGATCTCGCCGACCGCGGCGAACATCTCGCGATCGACGAGGACGGAGCCGATCACCGCCATCTCGGCTTCGAGATTGCTGGGCGGAATGCGCTCGATCGGCGACGGAAGGGGTGCGGCAGTCATAGGCGTCGACGCGCTGTCCGGCGCCGCGACGGTGAACGCCTTGTGGGCCGCTTGTGCATAGCTGAATAAAATTTAGCGGTCGAGAGTGCCATACGTGGTGGCACTCGGGTTAGCGGGCTCTTCGCCGCGGAGCGGGCAGGTCGCGCAACACCTGGGCGATGTTGGTCACCGCAACGATATCGAGCCCGGTCAGTCCTGCGTCGACTTCGCGCGCGTTCTCCTTCGGAACCAAGACGGTCCTCATGCCGGCTTGGCGCGCAGCATAGAGCTTCTCGACGACGCCGCCCACGCCGCGCACCTTGCCTTGTATCGACAGCTCGCCGGTAACCGCGACGTCCTGCGGCAGCGGCGTCTTGGTCACGGCGGAGTAGAGCGCGAGAAAGATTGCGAGCCCGGCCGACGGACCGTCGATGTTCCCGCCGCCGACGATGTTGATGTGCAGGTCGAAGTCGTTGGTGTCGATCCCGGTGACCGCGCGCAAAACGCTCGTCGCGTTGAACACGGAGTCCTTGGCCATCGAGCCCGCGGTGTCGTTGAAACGAATTCGGCCCTTGCCGTCCTGGGCGGCCGGAAACGCCACCGCTTCGATCTCGATGATGCTGCCCAAGTGGTGCAGGACGCCGAGCCCGAAGCTCTTTCCCACCTCGCGCCTCGCGCGACCCTTCACCAACGTGTGCTGCACCAGCCGGCCGGCGCGCACCACCGCACGAACGTCGTCCTCGACGATGCGTGGGCTCTTCGTCTTCTCAGGGCGGCGGTTGCCGGGATAGAGCCGGTAGAGCGCCTGGCCGTAAGCGTCGGCGACGACCTGCACGGCCTTGCGCCCCTCGATGGTGTACGAGGCGATCAGCGCCGGCACCGCACGCGCAGCTTTGACGCCGAGCCGCTTCACCGCGCCCTCGACGATTGCGAGGATCTGATGCTGCGTTAGCGGCGAGAAGAAAATCTCCGCGCAGCGCGAGCGGATCGCCGGATCGATGTCGTCGGGCTCGCGCGTCGTCGCTCCGATCAAGATGAAGTCGGCCGGGGCACCCTCGCGGAAAAGACGCTTCACGTATTCGGGCACGTTGGGCGCCGTTTCGTCAAAATACGACGACTCGAACGTCACGCGCTTGTCCTCGAGCACCTTGAGCAGCCGGAACTGCAGCGCCGGCTCCATCTCGCCGATCTCGTCGATGAACAGCACTCCGCCGTGAGCGCGCGTGACGAGTCCCAGCTTCGGCTCGGGAACGCCCGCGTCGGCGAACTCGCGGCGGCTGCCCTGATAGATGGGATCGTGGACGCTGCCGAGCAGCGGATTGACGGTCTCGCGCGGATCCCAGCGCAGCGTCGGGCCGCTCGCCTCGACGAACGGCGCGTCCTTGGCGAACGGCGTGTGTGGCCGCAACTTGGCGACTTCCAACACGAGGCGCGCGACCGTCGTCTTGCCGACGCCCGGCGGGCCGTAGAGAATCGCGTGCTGCGGGAACGGCGAGCTGATCTTCGCGAGCAGCGCCCGCACCGCGTGCTCCTGCCCCACGACGTCGCGCAGCGTCTGCGGCCGCAGCTGCTGCAGCGCCGATGCGGCGAGGCTGCGCTCCGAGAGCGCCGTCAGTTCGTCGAGCTTCGCCTGCGAGGCTGGCGTCTCGGGACCGCCGCTCTCGCGCAGCGCCTCGAGTTTGAGGTCTTTGACGTACTCCTGATGGCGCTCGGTCATCTTCTCGTTGACGCGCCGGTCGATCGAATCCTCGGCGTGTCGCTGCGCGATGACGTCGGCCATCGCCTCTTCGATCTCGGCGAGCGCCTTGCGTTGCTGGGCGCGCGTCGTCGCGCGCTCCAAAGTCGGATCTTCAAGCACGAGGCGCTGCAGGCCGCAGAGCCGGTCGGGAAGGTTCTGCGAACGCATCAGCTTGAGCGCGTTCACCTTGCCCGCGCGCAGCACGAGCTTATCTTGGCCGAGCACCGACGCCAGCATCTCGTAGAGAGCGCTGACGTACCGGCTCATCTCGTCCTCGACGCCGAACTTCCGGCGAAACCGCGTTGCGTAGACCTGTTGCGCCACCGAATGCTCGCGACCGCGCCCTTAGGCGGGAACCACGTCCACCGTCGTTTTTGCGACGACGCCCTTCTGCAGCTTGACCTCGACGGGGTACGTGCCGAGCGCCTTGATCTGCCCCGCGAGCTCGATCTTATGCTTGTCGACCGCGATCGAGAGCTGCGCCGCAACGGCGGCGGCAACGTCGGCGTTCGTGACCGCCCCGAAGAGCTTGCCGTTCTCGCCGGCCTTCGCCCGGATCGACAGCTTCGCCGACTCGATCCGCTCCGCGAGCGCTCGCGCTTCGGCGAGCTCGTCCGCCTCGCGCCGTCGCACGGCGCGGTGCTGGGCGTCGAGCTGGGCGAGCGCGCCTTTATCGGCCTCGCCCGCGAGCTTGCGCGGCAGCAGGAAGTTCCGCGCGTAACCGTCGGCGACTTCGACCACGTCGCCGCGCTTGCCGAGCGCGTTGACGTCGGTCAGCAGAATCAGCCGCACGACCGCCTACTCGGAACCGAAGGGGAGGAACGCGATAAGACGGGCGCGCTTCACCGCCACCGTCAGCATCCGCTGATGCTTGGCACAGTTGCCCGAGATCCGCCGCGGGACGATCTTCCCACGTTCGGAGACGTACTTTCTGAGGCGGCTGACGTCGCGGTAGCTCACCGCGATGGCGCGGTCGGTGCAGAAACTGCACGGCTTCCGCTTGGGGCGCCGGTCCTTGACCGCGCGCTTCAGCTTCATCTTTGTAGGCATCTAGTTTTCCTCTCGACTAGGTGGTTGCCGGTTCCGATCCGCCGGGGCGGCCGGAACCCTAGCCAGGTGGAGCGACAAACTCGCACCACCACCGCCCTGCAAAGCAGGGACGGATTTCGGAACGTATGTTCGGTATGGGCCGAGGGAGTCCTTCGACCCACCGTGCCCGTGACGGAGGGCCCGCGATGGTGTATAGTGGTCTGGTTACCGAGGTTTCGACCCCCGCAAGGTTCCAAGGCACTGAGCGAATCGGATCCCGAGAACACAGTTAACCATAATCCTAGGAGATTCGCTCAATTCATGTATACAGACGAAACGCTCACCTGCGTTGACTGCGGACAACCGTTCCCCTTCACGTCGGGCGAACAAGAGTTTTTCGCGATGAAAGGCTTCACCAACAAGCCCAGCCGCTGCACGGAGTGTCGCTCGGCCCGTAAGGCCGGTCGCTCGCCCAACGGTGGCGGCGGCGGCGGCGGGGGCCGCGGCGGCCCGCGCGAGATGTTCAAGGCGACCTGCAGCCAGTGCGGCGGCGTCGCCGAGGTCCCGTTCCAGCCGCGCGGAGACAAGCCAGTCTACTGCCGCGACTGCTTCGCTACTCGCCGAGCCTATTAATCCGCCTCGGCCATCGGCCGGAGTCGTAAACCTCAAGAGCCTGCCTCGTGCAGGCTCTTTTCGCCTACGGCTGAACGGAAATCGCGATGAATCGACTGGCTAGATACAGCACCGGCGCCGGCCTTGCGCTGATCCATCTCGGCGCGTTGGCAGCGTTCGTACCCGCGCTTTTTCACGTCTCCGGTTTAGTCGTAGCCGCGGTTCTTTCGTACCTCACGGGCGTGCTCGGCGTCACGCTGTGCTATCACCGGGTGCTGACGCATCGAAGCCTCCGCTTGCGCAAACCCGCTCGAGTATCTGTTCGCGCTCTTCGGAACGCTGGCGCTTCAGGGTGATCCGATCCGTTGGGTGGCAATCCATCGCAAGCATCACGCTCACGCAGACCACGACGATGATCCCCACAACATTCGCTTGGGTTTCCAGTGGGCGCACGTCGATTGGCTCTACCGGCACAACGTGGCGATGCCGAGCGACGAGGAGATCGCGCGATACGCACCCGACCTCATCGCCGATCCCTACTACCGCGCGCTGGCCCGGCTGGCGCTGCCGCTGCAGATCGCACTCGCGGTCGGGCTTTTCTTGCTCGGGGGCTGGTCGTGGGTCGTTTGGGGCGGCTTCGTGCGTCTCGTCTTCGCCTACCACTCGACCTGGTTCGTCAACAGCGCCGCCCACATGCTGGGCTATCGAACCTACCGCACCACCGACCACTCGACGAACTGCTGGTGGGTCGCGGCGCTGGCTTTCGGAGAAGGCTGGCACAACAACCATCACGCGTTTCCGTTCTCCGCACGCCACGGTCTGCGCTGGTTCGAGATCGACATGACGTGGTGGCACGTCCAGCTGCTCGCCTTCCTCCGGCTGGCCGACCGCGTCCGAATCCCCAGCGAGCTGATGCGCCGGCGGCTCGCCTATGCAAACGTCCGTTCGCTCGGTCCGGATGGACCGGCCGTGTATACTAGAGAAACACGTGTTCGCACGAGGAGAACCGCATGAAGGACTCACGCAAGCGCTGGGAGCGACCCGACTTTCACGAGCGCCCGCTCGGCGCCGAGGTAACCGCGTACCTCACGGCGCCGGTTCGCACGCCTAAGCTCTAACCCACGGTCGCAACGGACGGCTCCGGCCTCGTTGCGCGGCTCCACGCCGTCGGCGAGGAGCGCTATCACGACAAGCACCCCTTCCACCAGCGTCTTGTGGCGGGGACGCTCGACCGCGCCGCCGTGCAAGCGTGGGTCGCCAACCGTTACTATTACCAGAAGCAAATCCCGGTCAAGGACGCCTTCATTCTCGCCAACCTTCCGACGGCGGCGCATCGGCGCGCGTGGATCTCCCGAATCGTGGATCACGACGGCGCGGGCAGCGGGCAAGACGGAGGCACCGCGTCGTGGCTCCGGCTGGCGCGAGCGGTCGGCCTCGCCGAGAACGACGTGCGCTCGGAGCGGCCCGTCGCGCCGGGAACGCGCTTCGCCGTCGATGCCTACGTCACGTTCGCGCGAACGCGGCCCTGGATCGAAGCCGTCGCGTCGTCGCTCACCGAGCTCTTCGGACCGCCGGTGATGGAACGCCGCATCGCGGCCATCGTCGAGAACTATCCGTGGATCGATCCGGCCGGCCTCGCCTACTTCGAACGCCGCATTCCGCTCGCGCGCCGCGACGCCGACTGCGCGCTGGCGTGGGTGTTGGAAGAGGCCACGACGCCGGAGGCGCAGCAGCGTTGCGTCGACGCGCTGCGCTTCAAGTGCGACGTGTTGTGGTGCATGCTCGACGCGACGGCGCTCGCCTGCGGAGTCTTTGAGTGAACGCGGACGCCCGGCCCACGTTCGGTAAAGGCGTGCGCCTGCGCCGCGAGCCCGACGGCTCCGCCATGCTGCTCGTGCCGGAAGGCATGCTCGAGCTCAACGGCACCGCCGCCGCGGCGCTCGAGCTCGTCGACGGCAATCGCTCGCTGCAAGAGATCGCCGACGCAGTGGTCGCGCGCTTCGAGGTGACACCCGAAGAGGCCAGCGACGGCCTGCGCGATCTCTTCGAGCGCCTTTCGGAGCGAGGCTTCGTCGTTCGACACGGTCGGGACGGTACGGCGTGACGCCGCGGCCGCTCTCGATGCTCTGCGAGCTGACGTATCGCTGCAACCTGCAGTGCCCCTATTGCTACAATCCGCTCGAGCTGAAGTCGTACGCCGACGAGCTATCGACCGGCCAGTGGAGCGACGTTCTCGAAGAAGCCGCGGCCATGGGCGTGGTGCAGAGCGCACTTTTCCGGCGGCGAGCCAACGCTGCGGCGCGATCTTCCGGCGATCGTGTCGGCAGCGGCACACGCCGGCCTCTACACGAACCTGATCACGCAGGGAACGTTCCTCGACGACGACCTGCTCGACCGGCTGATCGCCGGCGGCCTCGACCACGTCCAGATCAGCATCCAGGCCCCCGAGGCGCGGCTCGCAGCGCTCGTCGCCGGCACCGACGTGCACGACAAGAAGGTCGACGCGCTCGAGCGCGTCCGCGAGCGCCCGGTCGCGCTGACACTCAACTGCGTGCTCCACCGCTTGAATCACGACTCGATCGGCGACGTCATCGCTTTCGCGGAGCGCCTCGGCATCGCGCGGCTGGAGCTGGCCAACGTGCAGTTCTACGGCTGGGCCTACCGCAATCGTGCGGCGCTGATGCCGACGCGCGAGCAGGTGCGGCGCGGCGACGAGATCGTCGCCGCCGCGCGCGAGCGGCTGCGCGGCACGATGGAGATCGTCTACGTGCTTCCCGATTACTTCGGTGAGTTTCCGAAGCCGTGCATGAACGGCTGGGGCAGTCAGTTCATGACGGTCACGCCGAACGGCACGGTGCTGCCGTGTCCGGCGGCGGCGGCGATCGACACGCTCGCGTTCGAGAACGTCCGCGATCGGCCGCTGCACGAGATCTGGAGCTCGTCAGACTCGTTCGAACGTTACCGCGGAACCGGCTGGATGCCCGAGCCGTGCCGCTCGTGCGACCGCCGCGAGATCGACTGGGGCGGCTGCCGCTGCCAGGCGTTTCTGCTGGTCGGCGACGCCGGCGCCACCGATCCCGCGTGCTCGAAGAGTCCCGATCACGCCGTCGTCACGGCGCTGCGCGACGGCGGGCCGGAGACCGAGCTGGTCGCTCGCCGCGCGTGATCGTTCGCGTGCTGGGCTCGGCCGCCGGCGGGGGCGTGCCGCAGTGGAACTGCGCCTGCGCCAACTGCGCGGCAGTGCGCGCGGGCCGTGCGCCGCGCCGAACCCAATCGAGCGTGGCGGTCAGCGCCGGCGGCGACCGCTGGATCTTGCTTAACTGTTCGCCCGACGTCGCGATGCAGATCGAGTCGTTCGCGCCGCTCCATCCGCCGCAACTGCGCGGCACGCCGATCGCCGGCATGCTGCTGACCGATGCGAACGTCGATCACATCGGCGGCTTGACCGCGCTGCGCCAGCACGCCTCGACCGGTTTCGTCGTACGCTCGAGCGCGGCCGTGCGCGAGATCGCGATCGCGCAACCGGCTTTCGCGCCCTTCGCCGCACCGCCGCACTGCTGGCGAGAAGTTCCGCTCGATGCTGCGTGCGAACCGGCCGGCCGCCGACGACCCGGTGGGCAACGAGCTCGAGGTGCACGCCCTCGCCGTGTCGGGGACCACCCCCGGCTACGACGGCCGGCGGATCGTGCGCGGCGCGGTCGTCGCCTATGAAATCGCCGAGCGTTCGAGCGAGAAGCGGCTGCTGTTCGCGCCGGTCTTCGCCCGGCAAGACGACGTGCTTTCCACGGCGCTCGATCGCGCGGCGGTGGCTTTCCTCGACGGCACGTTCTATACCGACGACGAGCTCGCCGCCGCACGGTTGATGCCCAAACGCGCGCGGACGCTGGGCCATCAGCCGGTGGGCGGCCGGGACGGAACGCTGGCACAGCTCGGCGGAACGGGCGCGCGCGTCATCTTTACGCATCTCAACAACTCCAACCCGATGCTCGACCCGAACTCCGAAGCGTTTGCAACCGTGAGCGAGCTGGGTGCCGAGGTCGCCTACGACGGAATGGAATTCGCGTTGTAGTCGAACACTAGTCGGCATGTGCGCGCTGGCCGCTTGGTTCCTTACAGCGATGTCGCTTGCCGTGGCCGCGCCCGGCTGGACCCAATTCCGGATGGGGCCGGAAAATAACGCGGTCGTCGCCGGAACGCTCGACGCGACCTGGCGGATCGAGACCGGCGCGCAGATCTCGGCGAGCCCGACGCTCGTCGACGGGGTCCTCTACGTCGGGAACAACGACGGCTCGCTCTTCGCTCTCGACGTCGGCGACGGACGCGTGCTATGGAAGGCGCACGTGACGAATCCGCTGATGAGCGCGCCGCTCGTCTTCGGAGATCTCGTGATCGTTGGTGAAGGCGATCCCACGAGCCGCTCGTCGTCACCCTCCGAACCGATGATGGTCGGCCAAGGGCCGAGCGCACTGATCGCGTTCGATCGTTTCGGCGGCGCGCTGCGCTGGCAGTCGCCATTGGACGGCTCGGCGATGCCGACGCCGGCGATCATCGACGGCATCCTCGTCGATCACGACGGCGCGGGCCGGGTCAACGGCCTCGATCCCGCAACCGGCGCGCGGCGATTCGCGCGCGCGATCGGATCCATGGCGTCGATGTCGGCGATCCTCCCCGTCGGCGACGGCGATTTCGTCACCGCAGGGGTCGGCGCGAACGCGGTCTGGCGGCTGCACGCCGACGGGGGAGCCGTCGTCTGGAGCAGCCCGTTCTCGCGCGGCGCGTCGGGCATCGGCGATTGCCCGCAGGTGAGCGACGGCAGGCTCGTGTTCTGCGACTACGTCTCGCCGGTGCTGCCCGACCAGTGGACGGTGATTGGAGATCTCGCGGTGCAGCGCGCCTACGCCGTCGACGTTCGCAACGGCGCTCCGCTGTGGGACGTCGCACTCGAAGCCGGAACGCTGCCGGGGCGTAACGAGGCGGCGATTCCTCTGCTCGCGGGCGATCTGCTCTACTTCGGCAGCGCGCTCGTACCGTGGATGCACGCGCTCGATCCGCGCAGCGGCACCGTCGCGTGGGAAACGCAGACGCACGGCCCCGTGAAAGGCGGAATCGTCGACGTCGACGGCGTGCTCTACTTCGGCGATCTCGGCGGCTATCTCTGGGCGCTCGACGCGCGCACCGGCCGCATCGTCGGCGACAAGAACATGCACGCCGCGTTCAACGTCGGCTCGCCGATCGTCGCCGGCCAGACGCTCATCGTGGGCAGCGACGCCGGCAGCGTGTTCGCGCTGCCGCTCGATGCAATCCGCACGGCTCGCGACCCGTAACGCGTGCAAGTCCTTCTTGCCGCGCTCCTCGCGCTGCCGCGCCTCGGCGGCGACGACTTCGCCAAACTCGTCGACCTCAGGTCGCCGGCAATCTCGCCGGACGGCAGGCACGCCGCCCTCGTCGTTGCGCGCGCGCAATGGGACGAGGACCGGCGGCAGAGCGAGCTCGTGCTCGTCGACCTCGCGACCGGCACGCAGAAGACCGTCGTCGAGCGCCGCGAGGACCTCTCCGACCCGGAGTTCTCGCCCGACTCCTCGCACCTCGCCTTTCTCGCGCGCGACGGCACCGGCAAGGACGCGCACGTGCAAATCTTCGTGACGCCGCTCGACGGCGGCGATGCGCGTTCCATCACGCATGCGGGCGACGGCATCGACGCGTTCGCGTGGCGACCCGACGGCCGTGCCATCGCCTACGCGGCGTCCGATCCCAACCCGGTGCGCACCGGCGCCGACCGCTTCCGCGACAGCTTCATCTTCACCACCGAACCAATCGTCGCGCGCGAGTCGCCGCGCCCGTCGCATCTGTTCACGGTCTCGCTCGACGACGGCACGACGACGCAGCTTACGCTCGGCCCGGACAGCTCCGCCGACACGATCTCGTGGTCGCCCGACGGCAAAACGATCGGATTCACCCTGGTTCCAAACGCGATCCTCAACGACCAGAACTACTCGCGCGCTGCGCTGCTCGACGTCGCCTCGAAGACCGTTCGCCCGCTGACGGGACGCGGCGCGTGGGAAGACGCGCCGATCTTCTCGCCCGACGGCACTCGCATCGCCTACCTCTACTCATCGGGCGATCCGCAAGTCAACTTGACGCGGGTCTATATCACCACACCTGCCGGCGGCGCGGGGACGCCGCTGTCGACCGCGCTCGAGCGGCCGATCGCGGACGAGGTCTGGTCGCATGACTCGAAGAGCCTCGTCGTCACCGCGCCCGATGGGCTGACGAACGCACTCTACCGCCTGTCGCTCGACGGAACGGTCCAGCGGCTAGACACCGGCAACCTCGTGCCCGGCACGCCGCTCACCACGACCGGCGGCGCGAGTTCGCCCGCGCTGAGCAATGCGCTCGCCGCCGACGGCACCCTGATTTTCGTCGCGACGGCGACCGCGCAGCCGCCGGAGCTCTTCAAGCTGCCGCCGGCGGGCGTGCCGGCGAAGGTAACGGCGTTTAACGTCGCGCTGACGCAGTTCGACTTGGCGCCGGCGCAGCCGCTGACGTTCGCCACGTCGACCGGCGTGAAAGCCGACGGCGTGCTCTACGTTCCGCCCGGCTTCGTGGCCGGCCGCAAGTACCCGCTGGTCGTCTACATTCACGGCGGCCCGTCCGACGCGTCGATGCTCGAGTTCGACTTCTGGGCGCAGGTGATGGCCGCGCGCGGCTGGCTCGTGCTGCGGCCGAACTACCGCGGCAGCCCGAACCTCGGCCTGAAATACCAGCGCGCGATCCTCTACGACCTCGAGGACGGTCCGGGTAAGGACATCATGTCGGCGGTCGCGGCCGTCCGCGCGCGCGGCATCGTCGACGACGCGCGCATCGCCGTCTGCGGCTGGTCGTACGGTGGCATCATGACGGCGTGGATGATCTCCAAGTATCACATCTGGCGCGTCGCCGTCTCGGGCGCGTCGGTGAACGACTGGATCGCCGACTACGGCACGGCGGACGACAGCATGGCCGACGCTGACCTTTTCCACGGCTCGCCGTTCGTTGGCAAGAACGCGGCCGAGTGGCGGCGCGCCTCCGCGATCTCCTACGCAGGCGCGGTGACGACGCCGGTGCTCATCCTATCCGACGTCGGCGACAACCGCGACAGCTTCGCCACGTCGTCGATGTACTGGCGCGCGCTGCGCGACAACCACAAGGACGCTACGTTGCGCGTGTGGCCCGTCGACGGGCACTTCCCGACGGATCCGGTGCGCACGGCCGATGTATTCCACTATTGGATTGACTACATCGCGGAGCACTTCAAGTAAACCTCTTGTCATCCTGAGCAGCGCGGCGAAGCCGCGCGTGTCGAAGGACGGCGCACTACAAAGCGGCGCACCGGCTACGAGCGGTGGCCTTTGGGGGATTCCGCGAGCGAGGCGTCGCGACTTTTTCGGGCCAGCCATGGATGGCTGTTTCAAAACTTCGTTAGCCCGAAAAAGCGCGCGAGCAGGAGCGGCGCAGGACGTGCCGCGACGAACGTCCGAGCGACGGAATCCCCAAATGGCCGACGATCGAGAGCCGGCGCGTTTCGCCTAGAACAGATTCCAGAGATACTGGTTGTAGACTTCGTGGTGGTACTGCACTTCCTGCGCCTTGACGATCGCGCCGAGCAGGCGCGGGCAGCGGTCCGCACTGGCCTGCTTGAGATCCGCATAGCGCTGCTTCACGTCGTCGCCCAGCAGTTTGCTCGTCCACTCCGACCGGCGGAACGCGTCGAGGGCGTCGTAGATGTTGTCGGGCAGATAGCGGCTGGCTTGGCGCAGGTTCTTGAGGCTCGCGGTCGAGCCGTCCAGCCCGGTCTTGAATACTGCGAGCATCACCATGTAGGGATTCGCGTCCGGCGCGACCGAGCGGACCTCGGTGCGCATGCTCCGTTGATTGCCGATCGGGATGCGAATCATCGAACCCCGGTCGATGGCCGAGGCCTTGATCTGGTTGGGAGCTTCGAAGTGGGGGTCGAGCCGGCGGTAGGCGTTCACGCTGGAGTTGAACATTAGGCAGATGTCGTTACCGTGCGTGAGGATGCGGTCGACGAACTTCCAGCCGAACGCGCTGAGCTGTTCCTGTCCCTTCGGATCCCAGAAGAGGTTCTTCCCGTTCTTGCTGACCGAGACGTTGGTGTGCATCCCGCTGCCGTTGACGCCGACCACCGGCTTGGGCAGAAAGCTCGCCGTCATGCCGAGCCGCGTGGCTACCTGCCTGCAGATCAGCTTGTAGAGCTGAATCTGATCGGCGGCCGCGACCACCTCGCCGTAGCTGTAGTTGATCTCGAACTGCGACGGCGCGACCTCGGGATGGTCCTTCTCGTTTTGGAATCCCATGGCGCGCTGGACTTCCGCCACCGTGTCGATGAAGTCGCGAAGCGGATCGCCGGGAAGCGAGTGGTAGTAGCCGCCCGTGTTGACGTACTCGAACTTGCCGGTCTCGTGATACCTGCGCTCGGCATCGAGCCCGTTGAAGAGGAATCCCTCGATCTCGTTGGCGGCGTTGAGCGTGTAG
The DNA here is from genome assembly GCA_963711625.1 of Vulcanimicrobiota bacterium. Taxonomy (GTDB): domain Bacteria; phylum Vulcanimicrobiota; class Vulcanimicrobiia; order Vulcanimicrobiales; family Vulcanimicrobiaceae; genus Cybelea. The sequence goes on along the minus strand of OY970207.1, from coordinate 1,337,902 downwards.
CCTTCCTTCGCGTAGCAGTCGTTGGCAAGCTTCTTCAGCGAGCCGCGGATGTCGCCGGCGAACGGGTTGCCGTCGCGGTCGAAGACGTCGGCGAAGACCAGCACTTTCCCCGGTCCGAAGATGTCGGCCGGTCCCCAATAAAACGCGCTCCAGTCGAGCGAGAGCCGGAGATCGCTCTCGCGCTGCGGCGTGAATCCGCGGATCGAGGAGCCGTCGAAGGTGAGGTTGTCGTGCGAGCGCAGCAAGAACTTCTTGTCGTAGTCGAGCATGTGCAGGCGACCCTCGAGGTCGCTGAAGAGCACCGTGAGCGCCTTGATGCGGGGCTCGTCGGCGAGATACCGCAGGCGTTCCTCTTGCAGAGCGTGCAGGGGGACGCGCTCTTGGCGCTGCGCCTTGGCGCGCAGATTCAACTCTTCGAGCGCCGTGTAGGGCAGCATCAGGAAGTCGCGCAGATCGCCGCTGGTCGGCATGGCCGTCGAATTCATTCGTCGTTCTCCTCAGAGCGTTTCGGCGGGTTCGTTACGGACCGCTTACAACGCCGGAAAAACGCCGCCTTTATCCAGATGCTGTAAGTGCTTGCGTCAAGCGTCCACCGTCGGGCGTCCCGAGGCCGGTGCACGGGTCCCAGCCGGCGCGGGCGTCATACGCGCCGTTGCTGCCGGTCGTGATGTCGTGAAATGGGCCGGGATTGCTCGGATAGCCCGGCACGCCGTAGAGGCTCGCGTTGACGAACCCCAAGTGCCGGCCCAGCTGCTGATTCATCAGTGCGACGAGCGCCGCCCATAGCGGGGCGACCGCGCTGGTTCCGCCGATGACCATCGTCTGGCCGTCCACGCGAACGCTGAACCCCGAGTTCGGGTCGGCGTCGCCCGCGACGTCGGGGACGCCGCGGCCGCCTTGCGTTCCGGCCGGTGGCGACGGGACGTTGGCCTTCGACTGCCAGGCCGGACGCGCGAACACGGAGCTCACGCCGCCGCCGGAGTCGCTCCACGTGGTCTCCGACGAGATCGTGGTTCCCGAGCCGGCGAGCGTCGTGCCGCCGCAGCCGAGCGAATAGGGGCTCGAAGCCGGAAAGTCGACGTGCGCGGCGCCGTCGCTAATGCCGTCGCTCGAGCCGCCGTCGCCCGACGCGGCGCACACCGTGACGCCGAGCGAGGCTCCCGCGGCGATGGCAGAGTTGAGCGCGGCCAGCGACTGCTGCGTCCAGTTCGCCTCGGCCGAGCCCCAGCTGATCGAGACCACCGACGGCTTGTGCGTCGCATCGTGGATCGCCGTCGTCACCGCGTCGAGGAACCCCTGATCGGTGTTCGGCGCGAAGTAGATAACGACGCTCGCGCCCGGCGCGACCGCGCCCACGATCTCGGCGTCGAGCATCACCTCGACGTCGGCGTTGCGATCTTGGCCGGGTGCAGTGCTCGCGCCGTCGACCGCAACGACGACCACCGTCTGCGCCTTGATCCCAAGGCCGGTAAGGTACGCGGAGTAGTCGGCTTGACTGAAGCCGCCGCCGAGCTCGACGATCGCGACGCACTGTCCGCTGCCGGTCACGCCGTGCGGGAAATCGTACAGCTGCGCGACCTGCGGCGGCGTGAACGACGTCGCGGCGTGCGGCGCGATCCGCACGCGCGGCGACGCCTGCGGACGGTCGTCGAGTCCCAGCACGGCCTCCACGATACCGGCGAGTTCGGACGGCACGGTGACGCCGCCGCGCCGCCCGCGGTACGCGTCGGCGCCGTCCTCGCAGCGCTTGAGCGCCACGCCGAACGCGGCGTTCATCTGTGCGACGCTGCCGCGCAGGACGACGCTCCGGCGCGCGGAGCTGCTCTCGACGACGGCCAAGCCGTGCTCGCGCGCGAACGACGCGACCATTTCGAGATCGGCGGCGTCGGCGCCGTACTCGTCGGCGAAGGCCGCGCGCGACATCGCGCCCACCGGCGGAGTACCCGGCCGCTTCGAACGCACCACGACCGTCACGGTCAGCTCCTGCGCCGGATTCGCATCGCCCACGACCGTTCCCGGATACTCCGGACGCTCGCTTCCGGGCACCATCCATCGTTCGCTCATAACGCCGTCCTCTTCGTCGCCGGCGCGGTCAGAGCCCGTAGAAAAAACGCACGACGTGGAAGAACACCGGCGCGGCGAAGATCAGCGAGTCCATCCGGTCCAAGATGCCGCCGTGCCCTTGGATGAACGTGCCGTAGTCCTTCACGCCGCGGTCGCGCTTGATCGACGACATCACGAGTCCGCCCGCGAAACCGAGCAGCGCGATCAGCAGCGAGATCGCAGCGGCGGCCGCCGGCGTGAACGGCGTCAGCCACCAGAGCCCGGTTCCCAGCGCCGTGGCGCTGAGAACGCCGCCCACGAACCCCTCCCACGTCTTGTTCGGGCTCACGTTGGGCGCGATCGGGTGACGCCCGATCAGCTTGCCCCACACGTACTGCAATACGTCGCTCATTTGCGTCACGATCACCAGGAACAGCAAGAGCTTGGCGTCGGGGCCGTAACCCCGAATGTCGAGCGTCAACAGCGCCGGAGCGTAGCTCAAGCAGTAGACGCAAATCATCAGGCCCCACTGGATCTTCGCGGCACGCTCCAAAAACGACCGCGTGTCGCCCGCGAGCGCCATGGCCGCCGGGATGAACAGAAACGCGTAGACCGGGATGACGATGAAGAAGCCCGTCCACTTGATGCCGAGCAGGTAATACTGCAGCGGCGTGAAGATGAAGAACGTCCAGAACAGCGTATGGTGGTCGGCGCGGCGGGTCTGTACCAACGAGAGATACTCGCGCAGCGCGAGAAACGAGATCATGCCGAAGAGCACGAGCGACCCGAGCGGACCGACGACGAGGGTGAGCCCGAAGGTCAGGCACATCACCCACCACGCGGCGATGCGCTGGTTCAAGTTGTCGACCGTGGCGCGCGACGCCGGATTCTTCGCCGCCGCGGCGCGCGCGGCCAGGCCGATCAGCGATGCCACCACGAGCAGCCCGAGGATTCCGCCGCACGCCGCGAGCAGCTGCGGGTTGCCGAGGCGCTGCACGAGGCTCACTCGGGTTTGAGCGCGAGCACCGCATCGCGCATGCGCTGGAGAAATGCGACCTTCGATTCCCCCGCCTGTAGGAACGCCGGCGCGCCGAAGGTCACGCGGCTGATGAACGGCACCGGCAGAAACTCGCCTTTGGGAAGGATGCGGTTGAGGTTATCGATGTACGCGGGCACCAGCTGCAAACCGGGCTTGCGCTCGCAGAGATAGTACAGGCCGCTCTTGAACGGTGCGACCGTGTCGCCCGTTCCACGCGTTCCCTCGGGAAAGACGATCAGCGAGTAGCGGTCGCCCATGCTTTCGGCGATCCGATCGATGGTTTCGCGCGCGTGCGCGACGCGATCGCCGCCCGCGCCCTGACGCGGCACGAGGATCGCGTTGAACACACCGACCGCGAGCCGTCGCCGCACGCCGCGATCCCAATAGTCTTGCGCGGCGATCGGCCGCGTCGCCGCGCGAAGCTCGCGCGGCAAAGACGACCAAAGCACGGCGAAGTCGAGATGGCTGGTGTGGTTCGCAAAAAAGACGCTCTGCTCGTTCTGCGGGCGCTCGCGCCACGCGATCTGCGCGCCGCATACGAAGCGTGCGGCGGCCGCGACCGAACTCGCGAGCAACGTCACCGCAAGGCCGCGTCCGCAACGATCGAACGCGTGCGCCGGACGATCGTCCACAGCGAGCCGGCGATTACGACGACGAGCGCGGCGGCGATCGTCTGCCCGTGCCAACCGGCGAGCGGCTCGAACGTCGCGAGCAGACACGCGACCGTCATGACCGCCATGCGGTGCGGCTTGGCCATCGGGCCGGTGAAGTTCTGCCGCAGACCCATCGAGCCGCCGAGGACGCGAACGTAGGCGGTGACCACGGCGAGCGCTCCGGCAAGCCAACCCAGTTCGCGGCCGTACGGGATCGTCGTCAGCGAGTAACCGGCGCCCGCCAGGATCGCGAGATCCGCGAAGCGGTCGGGCATGTCGTTGAACAGCTCGCCGTGCGGCGAGCGGCGGCCGCCCTCGACCGCAACCATACCGTCGAACATGTTGCAGGCTAGGCGAAGCTGAATAAGTGCGGCGGCGGCGAGAAAGCCGGCGACGCGCGCGGCGCCGTGGGTCTGCCCCGTCGACCACAGCGCGAACCCGGCCGCGATCGCGAAGAGCAGGCTCGCGAGCGAGATCGCATCGGGCGGTACGCGCGCGGCGCTCAGGGCACGGGTGACGGCCTGCGCCCAGGGACGCTCGCGCGCCGCGATTGGACGCCGCTGCGGGCCGTCTGAAACCGTCACGCGACGCTCGCGCTCATTTCACACCATTTTAGTCGGCCGCCCGCCCTCCCTTCGCTTACGAGCCGACCTTCTTCTCTCTGAAGTTTCCGAACCACGACGACGTGTACGCGGCGACGCACTTGAGCGTCGTGTCGTCCTCGATATCGGCGATCGACACCGCCATCGCCCCTTTCAGTAGCACGATGATCTGGGCCGTCGTGAGATCGAACTCGCGGTTTTTCGTCCCGGCAAGGCAGCTCGCAAACTCGACGGTCGTATAGTTCGGAAACGGGTACAGGGTGCCGTCGGCCTGCTGAGGATCCTCGACGATCCACTCGGCCACGTTGCCTTGCAGACGAGTGCCGGCCGGCGGCGTCAACGGCACGTTCGTCGCTTGCAACGTCGTCTTATTGACGAAAAACGCAGCGCCGTTCTGATCGCTCGGGGCGCAGAGCGTGCACTCGATCTCGTCGCCCGGCGAAACCGGAAAGTTGTCGATCGACTTCGAGGGATCGCCGTACCACTCGAACCACGCACTAAACGACTTCGACGTTACCACGCTTCCGCTCACGGTGACGGCCGATGCCGTGCCGGCCTGAAAGACGTCGCCCGATCCGGACGTACCGTCAATCCCGATCCACACGCCGCAAAGATAGGTGCCGTCCACGTACCCTCCGGATTGCTTCTTTGCCCAGACCGGCGGTGCGACGTCGGGAACGTTCCACGTCGCGGAAATCGTGTTGAACGGCTCGGAGGTGTCGGGAAGTCCCGGCGGCGGCGCCGGCCGGCTGACGGCTGCGCCGCTCCAAACGTTACTCGTGGTCGGCGGCGTCGTTAGGACCGGATCCGCGATTCGCCGGCGAAACGGGCCGGCAGCGCCGATGCGAGGTTCGATCCACGTCAGCGGAAGTGCCGCGAGGCGGTCCCAGCGGGCGGCCAGGATTGGATGCGCCAGCGGGTTCGGCCGCTGCGGGATCCCGTAGAGCTTGAGTTCGCTCGGTTTGGCGGTTCGGGGATCGAACCCCGAGGCTGGAATGCGATAGATTTGGTTCTGCATGGCGGCATCGTAGCGCGCGTCCGTGCGCGCCGCGTGCCGTCAGAACGGAATCTCGTCCTCGAGTTCGTCGCCGACCGGTTCGGCTGCGCCGGAGCTCGGACGCGGAGCGCCCCCGCCGCCTTAAAACCGCCCCCGCCGCCATCGTCGGAGCCACTGCGGTCGCGCGGCGATCCGAGCATCTGCATGTTGTCGATCACCACTTCGGTCGCTTTGCGCTTGTTGCCGTCCTTGTCGTCGTAGCTGCGGATCACGAGCCGGCCCTCAACGAGGCAGTTCGAGCCCTTCTTCAAGTACGTGTTGCACGTCTCGCCGAGACGATCCCACGCGACGATGTCGACGAAGGTCGTCTCCTCTTTGTTGCGCGGATTGTTGACCGCGAGGGTGAACTTCGTCACGCCCTTCCCGGACTGCGTGTACCTGATCTCGGGGTCGCGGGTGAGATTGCCCACGAGAATCACACGATTATATGAACCTGCCATGCCTTACTCTCTTTCGCTGTGTCGTTGCGTCGAGGCTATCCCCGCCAAGTGTCACCTGTGTGGCACAGATGTTGCCGAATTAGATCTGGGCCGGCGGGGGCGGGGGCGGCGCCGCGGCGGCCAAGGCCGCCATGTGCGTCATCATCTTCGCGTCGAGCCGCACGATGAGGGCTCGCAGAACGTCCTCGTGCAGCTTGAGCTGACGCTCCAGTTCCTTCGAGGCCGCGGCCTCGCTCTTGAACTGCATCACCACGTAGCTGCCTTCGCGGACGTCGTCGATCTCATAGGCAAGGCGCTTCTTGCCGAGCCGCTCGATGGCGACGACTTCGCCGCCTTGCTGTTTGAGAATCTCGCCGATGGCGTTGGCGCGCTCTTCGACGTCGCTCTCTTCGAGTGCGGGGCGCAAAATGTAGGTCACTTCGTAATCAGTCAATATATCCTCCGTACTATGGACGCCCGCGCGGCGGGCGGCCCACTCTCTATGCGGAGCGGGCAGCAGGCAGACCCGGCTATTTCGCGCCGCCGGCCGATTCTCCCATGGCTGCGGCGGTCGCTCGATTCCTCTAAATAGGAGTCGGCAGCGCGCCTTTGGAACAGCCGCCTGACTATGCCTTCCAAGCCGCTTCTCGTCTTGGCGTTGCTCGCTCTGGCCCTTTCGGCGGCTTGTTCGTCGAACGACGGCCAATCGGCGTTTGGGACGCGCGCCATGCCTCCGGAGATGCCGGCCGGCGGCTCCGCAAGCAAGTACGTCAAGAACGTCGTCGTGATCATCCAGGAGAACCGCAGCCTGGAGAACTTTTTCGCGGGCTACCCCGGCGCGAACGCGCCGTTGACCGGCTGCGCGTCGCCGACCCCCGGCCCGGACCGGCGCATCGTCGCACCGGGGCCGGCGCGGATGCGGCCGGCGGAGCAACTGCATCGTCCGAGCTCGAGTCCGACTTGCCCGCCCGGCGACACGCAGGTAACACTCCACCAAAGCACGTTTAAGAACAACCCCGATCTCCGCCACGATTGGAACTCGTCGATGGTCGATTGGAACAACGGCCAGATGGACGGCTTCTCCCACTGGGGCGTCAAGAACGGACAGTTCCAAGCCTACGACTACATCGAGCACTCGCAGATCCAGCCCTACCTGACGATGGCGCAGCAGTACGTGCTGGCCGACGAGATGTTTCCCACCGAGTTCGGCGGCAGCTTCACCGCGCACCTGACCCTCGTGGCCGGCACCGACGATATCAAGCTGCCGGGCGAGGCCGAGGTCGACTTCCCGAGCAACGGCGCCCGACGACTGCGACTCGCCTCCCGGCACCGTGAGCTCGTACATCACGAACAAGCCCTACCGCAAGCTGCACCGCTACCAGGGCCGTTTCCGTGCTTCGACCAGTTCAACTCGATCGCGGAAGTGCTCGACAACGCGGGCGTATCGTGGAAATACTACGCGACGAAGTTCCTCGACGGCGGCTTCTGGGAGCCGTTCGAGGCGCTCAAATACGTGCGCAACGGCCCCGACTGGAATCCCAACGTGATCGTCGCACCGCAAACGAAGGTCCTTACCGATCCCGGCAGCAGTCAGCTGGCGTCGGTCAGCTGGGTGACGCCGAGCCACGCCGATTCCGATCACCCCGGCTATCACGGCGACGCCGGGCCGTCCTGGGTGGCCTCGGTCGTCAACGCGATCGGCGAAAGCTCGTACTGGCCGAACAGCGCGATCATCGTGGTGTGGGACGACTGGGGCGGCTTCTACGACAACGCACCGCCGCCGCAGCTCGATTACCGCGGCCTCGGCATCCGCGTGCCGTGCCTGATCATCTCGCCATATGCCAAGCAGAACTACGTGACGCACACGCAGTTGGAGTTCGGCAGCATCCTGCGCTTCATCGAAGAGGCCAACAACATCCCGGCCGGCAGCATCGGCCCGACGTCGAAGGGCTACACCGACGGCCGCGCCGCCAGCCTCGACGACGCCTTCGACTTCACGCAGTCGCCGCGGCCGTTCACGCCGATCGGATCGAAGTATCCGATGGGACACTTTCTCAAAGAACCTCCGTCGAACGAGCCGGTCGACACGCAGTAACGCGCGGCCGCAACAAACGAAAGGGACCTCCGCATCGCGGAGGTCCCTCACTTTTTCGGATTGTGCCGGTTAGGGCGTGAGCTCGTGGAGGTTGTTGTCGTTCGCGTTGGTGTAGAAGATCACGGTATTCGCGTCGGTCTTGCCGCTCGCGACGATCCCGAACACGCCGGGGTGCGAGGTCTTATCCACGACCTTCGTGGCGAGCACGGTGCCGGCCGGCGTGAGCTCGACCAGCGTGTTGTTGGCCGAGTTGGCGGCGACGAGGTTGCCGTTGGGCAGCACCGCCATCGCGACCGGCGCGTTGAGCGGGCTGCCGCTGTACACGAGCTTCCCGCACGTGGTCTTGGGATACTTGCAGGTGAACGTCTTGCCGTCCTTATTCACGACGATCTCGTCTTTCACGAGCAGTTCGCTCGCGTTATTGAACGACACGATCGTGTTGTTAGCGCCGTCCGCGATGTAGAGCGTGTCCTTCTTCGGATAGTACTGCACGCCCGACGGTCCGAGTGTGCCCCAGCCCGACTTCTTGTTGATGGCAAAGCCCTTAGCTATTTCGAGCGGATGGGGGTTGCCGTAGTAGTTGATGCTGAAGCTGATGATCGCGCCCGAGGTCGCGTCGCTCGTGAACATGTACTCGGCGGCGTAGAGGCCCGGGTTGGACGCGTCGGCGTTGTAGAACGGGCCCTTGAACGGGGAGCCGTACGCCTTAACCAGTTTGCCCGTGCTGTCGTACGACACGAGCTGGTGGCTCATGAAGCCGGCCGCAAAGATGCCGTTGGCGTTCGTGAACGCGTTGCCCGCGCAGCCCAGAATCTTGGTGGACTGCACGAAGGTCGTCGGCTGCGAGCCCGCTGTCGGATTGAGAATCTCGATCGTCGTTCCCTTGCCGGCCGCTCCGGCGGAGTTCGAGTAGTTGCAAACGGCGAGTTGCCCCTTCTTGATGCCGTAGGTCGTCCGCGCGATCGAAACGCCGCGTGGGCCCTTGTCGCCGTTGCCGGGATCGACCGTGGTTCCGATGATCACGTCCTTCTTCAGTTTCTTGAGGATCGACGTGCTATCGTCGGGCGACGCGCCGTTCGTTCTGCTGGAGAACTGCGACGTTCCCCCGGGGACGACGGACGATCCCGCCGGGGCTGCACCGCCTCCTCCGCACGCCGATAACGCGAGGAGGGTTCCCCCCGCTAGGAGCAGTGCCGCTCCCTTGTTGGATAACGCCATGGTAAACCTCGCTGGTAGCATGGTAATCAGTCTCGGCCCTTTCGAATCGCCTTTTTGCTCAACCTGCGAGAACAAGCGACCGCCGTCACCTTTCACCCGAAGATTCGCACAAAAAATACTATAGTCATCGTGGTTCCGATGAACACGACGATCGCGCGAGATATCGGCTGCGGCACACGCCGAAAGATCCTCGCTCCAAAGTATCCGCCGAGCAAGGCGATGATCGCCATGGGAACGGCGAAATGCCAGTCCACAACGCGCGCGACGACGAACGGGATCAGCGCGACGCCGTTGATCGCCGCCGATAACACGTTCTTGATCGCGTTTTGCGCGTTGAAGCTCGGCAACCCTGAGAAGGCAAGTACGGCGAGCATCAAGATGCCCATGCCCGCGCCGAAATAACCGCCGTAGATCGCGACGAAGAACTGCACCGCGAGCTGCCACGGCGCGTGACGCGGCGCCGCGAGGGCGCGGCGCGTCAGCAGGGGACTCACGGCGAAAACGATCGTTGCGAAGAGCAGCAGCCACGGGATGAGCCGCACGAAGACCGTCTGCGGCGTCGCAAGCAGCAGGCACGCGCCGATCAGCGATCCGACGACGCTGACGCAGAGCACCGGCAGCAGCAGGTGCCGGTGCTCCGCCACTTCCTCCCGGTATCCGCGCGCGCTGCCCAGCGTGCCGACCCACATCGCCGCGTTGTTCGTCGCGTTCGCGGCGATGGCGGGGACGCCCGCAAAAAGCAGCGCCGGAAACGACAGAAAGCTGCCTCCGCCCGCGACGCTGTTCATCGCGCCGGCGACGAAGGCCGCGGCTCCCGGAACGACGAGGTGGAGGGTTGCAGTATCGGTGAGCAGGTGCGTACTAGAGCGCCGTGCGCTCGCGTTTCGTCACGCGATAGACGCGGCGCACGTTTTTGAGCGTTTCGAGCTTCATCAGGAGCTTGTGCAGATGGTCGAGATCGCGGATCTGCACGGTGAGGCTCGCGACGGCGACGCCGTCCCTGCGTACGCGCGCGTTGACCGAGCTGACCTGCGTCTTGAGCTCGGAGAATACGCCCATGATGTCTTGGAGCAGCTGCGACCGGTCGTCCGCTTCGACTTCCACGTCCACGCCGTGGGTGAGGCCGGCGTCATCGATCCACTCCGCCTGCAAAATGCGCTCGGGCGTGGCACTCATGAAGGCCACGTTCGGGCAGTCGGCGCGGTGAATGCTGACGCCGCGCCCGATCGTCACGTAGCCGATGATCGGATCGCCGGGCACGGGCGAGCAGCACTTCGACAGCCGCACCAGCACGTCGTCGACGCCGGCGATGCGCACGCCGCTCGAGCGCCGCACGCTCTTACGCGCCGGCTTGCGCCCGATCGTCGTAAGGTCGACCACGTTGTCGTGCTTGAGCTCGTCGCGAACGCGATTCGCGACCGCCTGGGCCGACGCATCGCCGAACCCGATGGCCGCGTAGAGATCGGTCGGCGTCGCGTAGTTAAGGCGCGTCGCGATGCGCTCGAGCAGGGCGCCGCGGGCCACGTCGGTGCGCAGGCCGGCCCGCACCAGCTCTTGTTCCAGCGCCTCTTGGCCGGCGAGGACGTTTTCCTCGCGACGCTCTTTGCGAAACCACTGCTTGATCTTGTGCTTTGCGCTCGACGTCTTGACGATCGAGAGCCAGTCGAGCGACGGCCGGCCGCTCGACTTGTTGACGAGGATCTCGCAGATGTCGCCGTTCTGCATTGCGTAGTCGAGCGGCACGATGCGCCCGTTGATCTTCGCCCCGACGCAGTGGTTGCCGACGTCCGTGTGAACCTGATATGCGAAATCGAGCGGCGTGCCGCCCGCGGTAATCGAATAGACGTCGCCGCGGGGCGAGAAAACGAACACCTGCGAGTCGAAGAGATCCAGCTTGAGGTTCTCCATGAAGACCCGCGAGTCGCGCATGTCCTTCTGCCATTCGAGCAGGGCGCGCAGCCACGAAAGCTTGTTCTCGAACTGATCGGCCTTGCCGCCCTCCTTGTAGCGCCAGTGGGCGGCGATTCCGTACTCGCTCGTGCGATGCATCTCCCAGGTGCGGATCTGAATCTCGAGCGGGTCGCCGCTGGGACCTACGACCGTTGTGTGCAGCGACTGATACATGTTGGGCTTCGGCATCGCGATGTAATCTTTGAAGCGCCCCGGCAGCGGGGTCCACATCGCGTGCACGGCGCCGAGCGCGGCGTAACAGTCCTTGACGGAGTCGACGATGATCCGGATCGCGGTCAGGTCGTAGATCGTCGAGAAGTCGCGCCCCTTGCTGATCTTGGAGTAAATCGAGTAGAAGTGCTTGGGACGCCCCTGGATCTCGGCGTTGACCTTCAGCTCCTTGAACTCGTCGCGCAGTCGCGCAATTGCCTGCTCGACGTCGGCCTCGCGCTCGCGGCGCGTCTTCGCCACGCGCTCGACGATCTCGCCGAATGACGGCGGGTCGAGATAGCGCAGGCACTCGTCCTCGATCTCCCACTTGATCTTCCAGATTCCGAGGCGATGCGCGATCGGCGCGTAGATGTCGAGGGTTTCTCGCGCGATCGCCTGCTGCTTGGCGGGCGGGAGGCTCCCGAGCGTCCGCATGTTGTGAAGGCGGTCGGCGAGCTTGATGATGATGACGCGAATGTCTTTGGCCATGGCCAGGAACATCTTGCGGAGGTTTTCGACCTGCGCGTCTTCCTTAGACTGATACGGGATGCGGGTCAGCTTCGTAACGCCCTCGACCAGCCGCGCCACCTCTTCGCCGAACTGCGCGGCCACCTGCTCGCTGGTGACCGACGTGTCTTCGACCACATCGTGGAGCAGCGCGGCGGCGATCGTCTGATGATCGACCTCGAGCTCGGCGAGAATCCCGGCCACGGCGAGCGGATGCTCGACGTACGACTCGCCCGAGGCTCGGCGCTGGCCCTCGTGGGCCGCGGCGGCGCGCTCGTAGACGCGCATCAGCCACTCCGGATCGGCGGAGGGCTCGTAGCGGCGGACTCGTTCGATCAGCTCGGCGATCGTCATGAGGTTCCCGCTATTATAGCGCGCCCGGCGGCGACTCCGATGGGGACGGGGTGACCGTCTCGACGTCGAGCCGGTTCTTGAACGTGAACCAGTCGATCTTGCCCTGGGCGTCGATCGCCATCCATAGGTAGACCTTGCCCTGCGAGCAGAGCATCTGATAGATGTAGCCGTGCGTATCGGCGGGGAAGTCCGGATTGATCCACCGGCCCACGTAGACCGTGTCGGTGAGCGGGCCGAGCTCCCCGAGCTTCTGCGACGTGTCGCCGATCTTCGCGTCGGTCAACTGGGCCTGCAGCTGCGGCGCATACAGCGTCTTGTTCACCGCGCCGGCCTGCCACTGGACGAACTGCGTGCGCGCGATCTTCGTGATCGCCGGGTCGGCAACGGGCGACGGCGTCGGCGAGGGCGTGGGCGTTCCGTGCGGGCGCCCGATGCCGGGCGCGGCGGATGCAACCAGCAGCAGCATGACGGCGAACGTTCCGGCGACGGCGTGTTTCATCAGTACGAGACGAACGCGACGACGTCGGCGTCACCGAGCCGCTTGCGCCCCTGCAGCTCGGTCAGCTCGACGAGGAACGCGAACGCCTCGACGCGCGCGCCGAGACGCTCGAGCAGGCGCGCCGTCGCGGCCGCGGTGCCGCCGGTCGCGAGCAGATCGTCGACCACCAGCACGCGCGCGCCTCGCACCAGAGCATCGGCGTGGATCTCCAGCGCGTTCGTGCCGTACTCGAGAGCGTATTCTTCGCTGAGCTTGTCGAACGGCAACTTGCCGGGCTTACGCACCGGAATGAACCCCGCGCCGATGGCGTAGGCGACGGGAGCGCCGAAAATGTATCCGCGCGACTCGACGCCGACGACGTACTCGATGCCGCGATCTTTGAACCGATCCACGAACAAGTCGACCGCGCCGCGAAACCCGTCTTTGTCTTTCAGCAGCGGCGTGATATCGCGGAAGAGGATTCCCGGGATCGGAAAATCCGGGATCGCCCGAATCAAAGTTTCGATTTCCACGAGCCTCCCGTTTTGAGCCGGGGCGGGCGTTGGCCTGCAGAAAGCAAAGAGCCGCCGTCCTCCAGCCGACGGCGGCTCTGTCGCTTTACGGCCGGAGGCTTACGGCGCCACTATCCGGTCGAAGCTCGAGACGTTGATCTTCGCGAGTGCCGACCCGTCGGCGCTCGTCCAGACCGGAGCGCCGTACTGATCGTTGATGAAGACGATCGCGTTACAGCAACCGGTGTCGTAGGCGTAGGCTCCATAGTGCTTGAGCGCCTCCGCCACGATCTTCGCTTCGCGCGGGAACGCCGAGTCGTCGAAGCTCATCTTGAGCCGGATGTGCGCGCCATACGGGAACGGCTTGTCGCCCGGCGGTCCCTTATAGGCGATGCCGTCGGTGCAGTTGGTCACGCCGGCAGGCGACACGCACGCGGACTGCGACCACGTGTTGCGCACGCCGTCCCATCCGAGCGCGTGAGTGATGGTGCCGGTCCTCAGTTCCTCGGGGCGAACGGCGAGCAGTCCGAACGGAATTCCGCTGGCCGTCGAAAGCGCGCCTTGTGGAGGACGCTGGAAGGGAGCCGTGAGGTCCCACTTTCCACCGTTGTACATCGAAAGCACGCCGTTGCTGTACGAAACATCGTAGGCTTCGTAATACTGGCACGTCTGCGATTGCAGCACGAGTGCGTGCGCGTCGCTCAGCGGTTCGATGTAATAGCCCGTCTGCCACGGCCACGGCGAATACGGCGTGTGCCATTTAACCTTCGGCTGCACGTTCAAAAGCGGCGTGCCGTTCGACGCCATGTTCACGAGTTCGTCGGTCTTTGGCGCGTAGGCCGTGAAACTGCCACCGCCGCCGGCATCGTTGGACGCTTTGATATTCACGGCGCTATCCGGGTCGATCTGCGCGGCCATGATGTCTTTCTGCCAAACGTCGCCCGACGGGTACGGACAGCCAAGGATGGAATTGATGAATCCGCGGTACGAACCGCCCCCAAGCATCGCGGTGTCGTGGCTCGGAATGCTCGATTGCATCGCCGTCGTCCCGCTGCACCCCGCCAAGATCGCTAGGGTCGCGTAAGCGCATAGGGCAGAATGGAAAAACCTAGAGGCATTCATTCTAATACGCCCTTTCCAAAAAAATGGAGTCGGGTAGAGTGGGTGTAGCCTTTTAGCTCCGCGGCAATTATGCCACGGAACGCGACGTTAACGCGTTGACGGGTTCAAAACGTTGAGTTAGAAAGACGCCCCGCTCGGCGGGGGCTAGACCTTGAGCTCGACCTTTTCGAGGGCGCCCTTCGTGGACACGACGTGATGGTCGAGACGCAGCTCTTCGGGGTCCATGCCGAAGGCCAGGCCCAAAAGCTGCGGCAGGTGGAAGATCGGCACCTCGATCTCGCGCTTGAGCACGCGGGCCGCGTCGGGCTGTTGCCCGTCGAGGTTCAGATGGCAGAGCGGGCACGGCGTCACCAGCAGGTCGGCGCCTTTGTCCTTAGCCTCGAGGATGTGGTTGCCGCCCATCGCGAGCGCCTTGTCGCGGTTCATCGTCAGCATCGGGAAACCGCAGCACTTGGTCGCGCCGCGATACTCCACAGGCTCGGCACCGAGCAGCGCGATGAGCCGCTCGAGATAGGTCTTGCGCTCGGGCCGCTCGCGAATGCCGAGCGTCTCCACCGGCCGCAGGATGTAGCAGCCGTAGAACGGCGCGATCTTCAAACCGGTGAGCTTGCGCTTGATGGCGGAGGCGACGCGGTCGATGCCGATGTCCTCGAACAGCATCCATAGCAGGTGCTTGACCGTGGTCTTGCCCGCGTACGCAAATCCCTGATCGGCGATCGTCGAGTTGACCTTGTTGAGGCGCTCGGGATCGCGCTTCAAGATGGTAGTTATGATCGGAGAGCACGCCCTGGCACGTGCTGCAGATCGTCATGAGGTCGGCGTTCTCGGCTTCGGCCATCGCGAGCGTCAAACCGTTGAGCGCGTCGGCCAGCGGCCGATTCTGCTCGCTCAGCACGCCCGCGCCGGTGCACGGCGCCTGCGTGAGCTCGTGCAGCTCGAGGCCGAGCGGCTCGGCGATCGCCTTCGCGGAGACGTAGAGTTCCGGACACGCGCCTTTCGAGACGCAGCCGGGATAGAACGCAACCTTCACTTGAACCGTCCTCCGACACGTTCGAAAATGGCCCTGATCCGTTTGATGCCGGGTATCGTCTTGTGGAAGATCGGCGGCAGCTTGCCGGCGCGCGCCATGTTGAAGGCGCTCGGCAGCGTCTTGAGCTGTCCGACGATGTTGAACAGCCCGATCGACTTGGGCATGAGCGTGAGCTCGTTGAGCCGCCCGCTGTGCTTGATCGACTCGGCGAACGCGTCGGCATGGCGCGTGCCGGCGTTGTTCGTGAAGCCCGCGTCGACCGCGAGCTTGCGCAGCTTGAGGATCTGCTCGAGCGGCGCCACGCCCTTGGGGCACTGCGTCACGCACTCGTAGCAGTGCGTGCAATCCCAGATACCGCCCGGCTTGCTGAGCTCGTCCAGGCGCTCGCGGTGTCTGGTCGTCGCGCGGATCGCCGACGTAGCGGTAGGCCTGCGCCAGCGCCTGCGGTCCGAGGAAGTCGGGGTTGACCGCAAACGACTCGCAGTCCATCAGGCAGGCGCCGCAGCTGATGCAGCTGACCTCCTGGATCAGCTCCTCCATCGAGGCGTTGGGCACGCGGTACTCTTCGGTCGGGCGGCGGGATCGGCTTCTTGTTCTCGAGCCACGGCCGCACCGCCAAGTGCTTATCCCAAAACGGCTGCATGTCGCAGACGAGGTCGCGGATGATCGGCATCGAGGGCGGCGACTCGACGCGGGTCTTTCCGTCCTTCGTGAAATCGGCGAGCTTGCTCTTGCACGCAAGGTTCGCGTGGCCGTTGATCCACATCGCGCACGACCCGCAGATCGCGCTGCGGCAGGCGCAGCGCACCGCGAGCGACTGATCCTGATATTCGCGGATCGCGATCAGCGCGTCGAGAACGACGGCGTGCTCGGGCAGGTCGACGCTGTAGGTCTGGTAACGCCGGACCGGCGACGCGTTCCACGGCGGCGGAAACTGCTGTCCTTCGACGGCGCTGTCGTCGTAGCGGTTCTCCGGATTATAACGCCCGACCTCAATCGTAAACTGCATTAGTACGTGCGCACCTCGGGCTTCCAGCGTGTGATGGTAACGGGCACGTGCGAGATCTCCGGCTCCTGCGCGTCGCCGCGATGCGTGAGCAGCGTGTGCTTGAGCCAGTCGGTGTCGTTACGCTCGGGGTAATCGGTGTGCGTGTGCGCGCCGCGGCTCTCCTTGCGGACGATCGCGTCGCGGATGATGGTCTCGCCGCAGTCGAGCATGAAGCCCAGCTCCAGCACGAACGTGAGCGCCTGGTTGAAGACGCGACCCTTGTCGCCGACGGCCACGTTCTCGTAGCGCTTGCGAAACTCGAGCAGCTGGCGCAGGGCGTCGTGCAGGCCGGCGTCGTTGCGGTAGAGCGCCGACCTTCTCGTCCATCATCGTGGCGAGCTCGAGGCGCAGCCCCGCGCAGCGTCTCGCCCTTGTACGGCCGGTCGAGCAGGCTTTGAAGCCGCTGTTGCTCGGACTGCAACAGATCCTCGCCGCCCTGGCTGCGCGGCGTGTCCTTCGCGTAGCCGGCGGACGCGCGGCCCGAGCGCCGGCCGAAGATGATCGTGTCGAGCAACGAGTTCGCGCCCAGGCGGTTGCCGCCGTGCACGCTGACGCACGCGACCTCGCCTGCGGCGTAGAGGCCGGCGATGACGGTGGCGCCCTCGACGTTCGGTCTTGATGCCGCCCATCTGGTAGTGCATGCCGGGCCGCACGGGAACCGGATCCTTGATCATGTCGATGTCGAGATAGTCCAGAGCCATCTCGTGAATCTGCGGCAGCTTCTTCAGGATCACGTCGGGGCCGAGATGACGCAGATCGAGCAGCACGTTGCCGTCGATGCCGCGGCCCTCGGCGATCTCCGTGGCTTCCGCTCGCGACGTGACGTCGCGCGCAGCCAGCTCCATCTTGTTCGGCGCGTACTTCTTCATGAAGCGCTCGCCAAGCGAGTTGAGCAGGTAGGCGCCCTCGCCGCGCGCCGCCTCGGTCATCAGGAAGCCGCTGCCGGCCAGCGTGGTGGGATGGTACTGCACCATCGCCATGTCCATAAGCGGCGCGCCGGCCCGATAGGCCAGCGAGTAGCCGTCGCCGGTGCAGATCAACGCGTTGGTGCTCGGTTCGTAGAGGCGCCCGAGCCCGCCGCTCGCGACGACCACGGCCTTCGCGCGCAGCAGGTGCAGCTCGCCGGTGACCATCTCGAGCGCGACCACGCCGCGGCACGCGCCGCCTTCCATGAACAGGTTGGTGGCGAACCACTCCTCGTAGACCTTGACGCCGGCTTTGAGGATCTGGTCGTAGAGCGTCACGAGCAGGGCCTGGCCGGTGATGTCGCCCACGAAATAGGTGCGGGCCTGCGAGGCGCCGCCGAACGCGCGAGTGCCCAGCTTGCCGTCGTCGCCGCGGTAGAAGATCACGCCCATGTGTTCGAACTCGATGATGTCGGCCGGCGCCTCGCGGCACATCACCTCGACCGCATCCTGATCGGCGAGATAGTCGCTGCCCTTGATCGTGTCGAACGCGTGCGATTCCCAGCTGTCGCCCTCGCCGATGGCGGCGTTGATGCCGCCCTGAGCGGCGCTCGAATGGCTGCGGATCGGGTGCACTTTGGTCACGATGGCTACGTCGGCGCCGCAGCGGGCGGCCTCGAGCGCGGCCCGCATTCCGGCAAGGCCGGCGCCTAGGATCAAAACGTCGTGATCGTGCGTCACGAGCCGGTAGTTTCCCGCCAAGGCGAAGCTACATTTCGAACGCTTGTTCGATGCGTCAGTGGGGCCATCAACAGGCTTTCAGAATAGTACGCCAAGCCACGCGCTGATATGCGTTTCGTAGCCCGGCGTAGAAAGCGCACTCATGTGCTGCTGCCGCTCGCATCGAGCCTCGATGCTCTTCGGGCTGTCCCGATCGCGGATGAATCACTGCTTGGCCGGGGAGCTGCCGATTCGCCGGCGCGACTGGCTCGCCGCCGCCGGCTCGGCGACGGCGTTCCTGTGCGCGGCCCCCGCGCTCGCCGCGGCCAAGCTCTACGGCACCGTGGTGAGCTACGACTATCTGTCGTCCGGCGTGCTCAAAGGTTCGCAGACGACGGTGCGTCTGCCGGACGGTTCGCTGGACGTTCATTTTGAGTTCACCGACCGCGGCCGCGGCCCGAAGGTGCACAGCTCGATCGCCGTCGACGGCGCGGGGCTAATCTCGAAGCTGCACACCACCGGCTACAACTATTTGAAGGTGACCGTCGACGAGCGCTTCTCCGCGAGCGGCGGCACCGCGACGTGGACGAACGCGGCCGAGCGGGAGACGCAACGGTCCGCGTCGCCGCGCTTCTACGTGAGCATGGACGGCACGCCCGAGGAGGGCGCGATCCTGGTGCGTGCGGCGCTGCGCGCGCGCGATGGGTCGGTGGAGCTGTGGCCGAGCGGCGGCACGCGCGTGGCCGCGGTCGCGACGTTATCGGTGAGCGCCGGCGCGCGAACGAAGCGCGTGACGATGTACGAAGCCACCGGACTCGACTTCTCACCGGTCAGCTGCTGGCTGGACGAGGGCGGCGAGCTCTTCATGGCGGGCAGCGCGTGGGGCGCCGTAATCCAGCGCGGCTGGAGTCCCGTGCTGCAGCGCCTCATCGATGCGCAGAACGCTCGCGCAACCGACCTCGGCAAGCAGATCGCGCAATCGCTTCCACAGCGCGCCGGCACGGCCATCGCCATCACCAACGTGACGCTGTTCGACTCGGAGGCGGGCACCGCCGTGCCCAACGCGACCGTCATCCTGCACGGCGAAAAGGTGGCGGCCGTCGGCGGAGCTGAGGTGAGCGTGCCCAGCGACGCGCGCCGCATCGACGGCACGGGCAAGACGTTACTGCCGGGTCTCTGGAATTCGCACATGCACCTCGACGCGACCTTCGGGCCGCGGCTGCTCGCGGAGGGCGTG
Source organism: Vulcanimicrobiota bacterium (assembly GCA_963711625.1). Taxonomy (GTDB): domain Bacteria; phylum Vulcanimicrobiota; class Vulcanimicrobiia; order Vulcanimicrobiales; family Vulcanimicrobiaceae; genus Cybelea. The sequence continues at coordinate 1,318,703 of OY970207.1, read as the reverse complement.
ACGACGATCCGCGACCCCGGCAACGCGCCCGACTACATCGCCAAGACCAAGTCGCAGTTCGAGAGCGGCGAGCTCGTCGGTCCGCGCGTGATCATCGCGGGGCTGATGGACGGCACCGGCAAGTACACGGCACCGATCGGAACGACGACGGCGACGGCGGATCAGGCCATCGCTCAAGTGCGCGAGTGGAAGAAGTTGGGCGCCGTGCAGATCAAGATCTACAGCTCGATGGATCCCGCGCTCGTGCCCGTCATCGTGAAGCAGGCACACGACCTCGGCATGCGGGTGAGCGGGCACATTCCGGCCGGGATGATCGCGCAGGACGCGGTGCACGACGGCTACGACGAGATCCAGCACGTCAACTTTCTCTTCTTGAACTTCATGCCCGACACCAAGGACCGTACGCAGACGCCGGTCCGCCTGACCGCCACGGCGCAGCGCGCCGGCACGATCGACCTGCAGAGCCAGGCGGTGAAAGAATTCATCGCGCTGCTCAAAGAGAAAGACATCGTCAGCGATCCGACCGTCGGCATCTTCTACACCGACACGATGACGCGCACCGGCGACGTCGCGTCGACCGGATTCGCCGAAATCGCGGATTGGCTGCCGCCGCAGGTGCGCCGCACCCTCACCACAGGCGGCCTGCCGTTGGGGCCGGGCCTCGACGCGAAGTACCGCGCGTCGGCGAAGGCCTATCTCGACATGGTCGCGCTGCTGCATGCCAACGGGATTCGCATCATCGCCGGAACCGACGACATTTTACCCGGCTTCGACCTGATCCACGAGCTGGAGCTCTACTCGCAGGCGGGGATTCCCAACGCGCAGGTGCTGCAGACGGCGACGATCGTGCCCGCCCGGGTCATGCGCATGGACGACACGCTCGGCTCGCTGCGCCCCGGCAAGCTGGCCGACGCCATCGTCGTGCACGGCAATCCGCTAACGAGCGTCTCGCGGCTGCGCAGCGTGGGCACCACCATCAAGGGCGGCGTAATCTACGACACGCGCGCGCTCTACGCGACCGCCGGAGTCAACGCGCCCGCGGTCCACGCCTAGCAAAGACTAGCCGCGTCGCTTCCGAATTTATTTGAGCTTTAGAATCGCGAGCCGACCCGAAAGCGGCGCGCCGTACAGATCTCCACGATCTGCTCGCAGCTGAGCCGACGGAAGGTCTTGGTGCCATACTCGAACGTCTCGCCGGCCTCGGTTGCATCGTAGCGCGCCTGCGCGCCAAGATTCAGCGGCGGTCGCTCCTTCAAGATCTCGTTTTTGAAGATAACGCGATAGGCGAGATCCTTGGCAAACAACACGATCTCACCGCGTGCATTCGCATAGCCCCCAAAAACCGGCTCGGAATGCTCCAAACTGTTCGGGTCCTTAACGGTCCCCTTGATGGCGAGCGCGGCAACGGGCAACGGCGAACTTATCACAGCAGGTGATACGACCTCCGAACGGCAGGAAAGGTTGCATCGCTCCCCGGCCTATTGGATTCGCGACCGGACTCTAGCCGTTTCGGCCGCTCGTCGCAGTACGACTCCTGACTCATCACGTCAGGAGGCCCACATGCTGCAGAACCTCACGATCACGCCGTCGCGCCGGGCGCTCGAGTTCGGCATCTACCGCGATGGTGACAACAACCTCGACGCAGTCCAGGAGTCGACGCTCGCGCAGGCGCTGCGAACCAGCGCGGCCGACTCACGGGTCGAGTTCACGGTCGAGGATACGACGCGCCTGCGGGTGGCGCGCGACGCGATCGTCTCCGGCGAGCTCCACACCGAGCGTTATACGATCGCCGACGGCGGCGTCGCCGGCGCTCGGACGGTGAAGGCCGACGACATGAGCGACGAAGGCAACTTGGCGCGCTTCGTGGCGCGCACGCTCGACAACGCCCAGGCCGCCGGCGCGAAGCAGACGTGGATCGATCTCGTTGACCACGGCGGCGGCGATGGCGGGGGCCTGGAGACGCGTGACGGCAGCTGCATGTCGATGCCGGACATCGCGAAGGCGATCGCCGACGGCGTAGCGATGCACGCAGGCGAGCATCCCGAAGACGCCGGCCGCGGCATCGACGGCGTCGTCGCGAACCAGTGTCTGATGGCGACGTTGGGGTTTGCCGACGCGCTGTCGCACGCGGGCGTGAAATATCTGGCGGCCAGTCCCGAGACGATGCTCGCGCCGGGCGTTCCGAGCAGCGTCGCTCACGCAATCGCGTCGCACACGGACGAGCCGGACGCGATGGCCAAGGCCGTCGTCAACGACGTGATGCGCACGAAATACGGCGCGGGCGACGTCGGCCGCTTCGGAGGCGCCGCGGCGTTCGACGTTCTCGATTTGGATGCGGCCAAGATGCACCGGGCCGAGGTAACGATCAAGCGCCTCAACGACGACGCGTCGGCGTTTGCGAGCAATCGTCAAGCCCGAGCGGCGATGCGCGAGGACGCACGCGCGATGGAGGGCATGGTGCGCTTCCGCGGCGCGGGCAAAGACATGCCGTGGCACGCGGATCGGCCGGCGATCGCCTTCTACGACACGTTGGCAAGCGACGGCCGTCTCGACGGTGCGTTGCGCGGCGACGCGCGGGCCGCGCGCGACGCGGTGGAATCGCTGGTGCTCGCGCACCGCGAGAGCGGCGACTTCCGTCCGTTTGGCGGTGCCGACTACTCCGACGCCGCCGGCCCGACCGTGCACCTGCCGACGACGCATCGCCAGATCGATCCCTGGGCGTCGGCGGGCGTCAGCGAGACGGACAACGCGTTCTACCGCACGGTGGATGAAGCGGCGATGACGCGCGTCCTGGCTTGAGAGCGTTACTGGGAGGTGGTATGCTGACGGCGTGATAGCGCGTGTTCCACTCCTCGCCAGCGACGACGACATCCTGCGAATTTCTGCGGAGAACCCGGGCTGGCGAATCGAGCGCGACGCTACCGGGGCGCCGCTCATGACCCCTCCGACTGGGGCCGCGACGTCGAACCGCAACGTGCGGTTGGCCGCAATGCTTTTCAAATGGGCTGAAGCGAACGGACACGTCGCTTTCGATTCGAACGGCGGATTCCGTCTATCCGACACATCGATCGTCTCTCCCGACGGGTCGCTAGTTTCCGATGAGGCGTGGGCAAGGCTCACTGCGAAGGAACGCGAGGGCTTCTTTCCGGGAGCGCCGCTCGTAGCCATCGAGCTTTGTTCCCACTCCGACAGCCCGCTAGCGCTGCGCAAAAAGCTGGTTCGCCTGCGACGAGAGGGGTCGTCCTACGTTGTATTAATCGACCCATACCACGGCACCATCTGGAGTGACGGCACGCCGCCCCCTGATTTCGACCTCGACGTCGAGCAGCTGTTAAACTAGCGGCGAGCACTCGCGCGACTGATCGTTATACCGAACGGCTGCGCCTAGCGCGTGAGGGGCACTCCCGAGGGGTAGATCGGGCGGTTGATGATGCGCTCGAGGGTTCCGGACGATGCGCTGAGCGCAGCCTCGGCGAAGTGCACGAACGCCTCGCGCGTCGCCTCGCCTTCCGCATAGCGCTCGTTGGATTGCATGTCCACGCGGCCGCGCGCGGGCAGCAGCCGTATGTAGCGTCCGTCGTCGTCATCGCCGGTCTCCACCAGCCCGGCGTCGCGGAAGATGCGCAGAGCGGCGGAAACGGTGCGGTCGCGGACGCGGTCGAGGTCGAGCGTCGCGGCGATCTCGGCGTCGCCCGAGCGCAGCAGGCCGTTACGTGCTAGCCCTTTGAGTCCGCGATAGAGTTCGCGCAGTTGGGCGAGCGGCGGCGCGTCGATGTCGATCAGCCATTCGTTGATCGTGCGGTCGTTCTGGCCGTAGAGCAGGTGGATGCGGGCGGGTGCGCCGTCGCGGCCGGCGCGGCCGGCCTGCTGGTTGAACTCCCCGAAGTCGAAATTGAGATGATACAGCACGACGTCGCTCACGTCGGGGAGATCGATGCCCTCGCCGAACGCGGACGTGGCGATCACCACGCGCAGCTGGCCTTCGCGGAAGAGCCGCTCGGCCTCAAGCCGCTCGGCATTGGGCATCTTGGCGTGATAGAACACCACCTCGTCGCCGAGCTGACGACGCAGCCGCTGCGCGACCTTGGCCACTTCCGAGCGCGAGTTGCAGTAGACGATTCCCTTGCGCGCGTCGCCGCGGGGGCCGAAGAGCTCCGTGAGATAGCCGATCTTGTCACGCGTGCCGCGCGCGTCGACCACGTGCAGGTTCTCGCGGACCGTTGGGTCGATCACCCATGCGCCGATGCGCAGCTCGTCCACGATGCGGCGGAACGTCTCGTCGGCCGCCGTCGCGGTGAGCGCCAGGATCTGCGGCTCGCCCAGCGCGGAAATCGTCGCCGCGAGCCGCGAGTACGCCGGGCGGTGGCGCGACTCGTGCACGTGGTGCGCCTCGTCGACGACCACGAACGACGGCGCGCTGCGCCCGCGCAGCGCGTCTTGATGAAACTCCAGGAACTCCGGGGTCGCCAGCACGACGTCCCACGCTCCCTCGCGCAGCGCCGCGAACAGTTCCTCGCGCTCCTCGTTGCTGATGGATCCGTTGGCGCGGAAGAGCCGCAGGCCCAGGGGATCGAGCGTGCGCCGCAGCGCCTCGTATTGGTCGTTGGCCAGCGCGCGCAGCGGATAGACGACCAGCGTGCGTCCGCCGCCGCCGAAGGCGCGCATCGCCGCCGCGAACTGAAAGCAGAACGACTTGCCGCGTCCGGTTCCGAGCACGGCGAGCGTGTTCTTGCCGGCGTTGACGCGGTCGAGCACCGCGCGCTGCGCGTCGTGCGGCTGCGAGACGCCGATCAGCGCGGCGCGAACCTGCTCCGCCATCGCTCCCTGCTCGCCGCCGCGTTCGACGGCGCCCACGTTCTCGCTGCGGCGCGCGTGCGGCGCGTCCGCCTCGCGCTCGACGAAGATGTTGACGCCGCGATGCTTCTCCGCGGATCCTCCCGTGAGCGACGCGACGCGCGCCGTGTAGCTTGCGCCCGCGTCGACGAGCGGCGCGATGTGTGCGGCGAGGCGCTTGTTGAAGTAGCCCAGCTGCAGGTTGCCGTAGCAGACGGCGATCGCGTTGGCATCGTGCGGGTTATCGGGCTGGCGGTGCAGCTGCAGCGTTACGCCGGCACGCAGGCCGGCGATCGTGTCTTGGCGACCTTCGAACGAGACGCCGGCGATCTTGGTATGGAACTGCTGCGCGTCGTCGATGGTGGCATACGGATCGCGCAGATACTCGTCGCTGCGCTCGAACACGCGCTCGACGAACGCGTGCAGCGCAGCTTGTCCCGAGCCTGTCGAAGGACCGGACCCGGGTGTCTCTTCGGGCGGCTGCGGCACATCCTCGAGCAGGCCGCGAAGGGCCGCCTCGAAGGCAGCCTCCGACCGCGTCGGGGGCGGAAGCGCGGCCGCTGCCTTAGGGCTTCGGCTGCGTGTCTTCTTCGGAGTGCTCAGCTTGGCCTGAGCTTGAAGGAAACTCGTCGAGATTGAGCGCGATCTCTTCGTGGCCTTGCTCCATTGCGGCATCGTGCAGGCCGGCCTGTTGGGCGTCGAGCGGATCGATCATCATCGACTCCTCGCCGGCCATGGGCTCCTCGATCGCGACGCCGCCGGTCTCGCGTTTCTTACGATAGCGCTGCTGCGTCGCGGGCGGGGTCGTTCGGGCAACCTTCGCCTTGGCGCGCCGCTCGCGCCGCGCGGCCACGATGTCCTCGCGGGGCACGCCGCCGCGGCTCTGCAGTGCCGCCGCCTCGGCGCGAGAGCGGCCGGTGAGCGTGCGGTCCTGCGTCGCGCCGGCGCGACGCCGCGCGGCTGCCGCCTCGAGCTGTCGCTTGCGGAAGACGAGCACCAGCGGTGCCGAGTAGAAGATCGAGTGGTAACCGCCCGAGCAGATGCCGACCAGCAGCGCGAAGGCGAAGTTTTTCAGGCTCGCGCCGCCGAGCGCGAGCAGCGCGACGAGCGTGATGACCACGGTCGCGAGCGTGTTGAACGAGCGCGTCATCGTCTGCTTGATCGATTCGTTGACGATCTTCTCGTAGGGCGCGCCCGCCATCAGCTTCGTGTTCTCGCGTATTCGGTCCAAGATGACGATGGTGTCCATGACCGAGTATCCGATCACCGTCAGCACCGCGGCGAGGAAGGCGTCGTCGGCGCGCTTGTCGGCCAGGGCGTAGATGCCGATCATCATGGCCGCGTCACGCACCAGCGCGATGACGGTCACCAGGCCGAAGATGTAGTTCCAGCCGAACCGGAACGCGATGTAGAGGAACTGGATCGTCAGCGCGATCACCAACGCCCACAAGGCGTTGGTCAGGTACTCGCGGCCCAGCGATGGTCCGACGGCGGTGATCTGCGAGGCGGCCCGATCGACGGGCGCCACGGTATTAAGCGCGTTCCACAGGGGCGCCGAATCGTTGGCGAACGCGGACTGCGTCTGGATGACGAAGCCTTTGCCGTCGGAGCCGGCCGTCGTGACCGACTCTTCGGTCAAGCCGAGACCCGCGAGCGCCGCCTTGACCTTATCGGCGGTCGTCGGCTGCGTGAACTGCACCGAGATGTCGGTGCCGCCCGTGAACGACAGGCCCAGCCGCAGCATGTTCTTCGCTTGGAAGCCCTGGCCGCCGGAGAAGCCGTGGTAGATCATCGAGCCCACGCCCAGCGCGATCACGATGTACGAGATCAGCGAGACGATGCGGAACCAGCCGACGATATTCCAGTTGAGGCGCCGAAACAGCATGGACTAAGCCTCGGCGCCCGTGGCGGACTTGGCGAAGATGCCCAGCTCGGAACGTTTGACGCCGTAGAGTTCGGGCGCGCTCAGGATCTCGTTGTCCACCAGCACGTCGACGAAGAACCGCGTGATGAACACGGCCGTCACGAGCGAGACGACGGTGCCCCAGAACAGCGTGAAGGCGAAGCCCTTCACCGTGCCGGTGCCGAGCATGTAGAGCACGCCCGCGCCGACGATGGTGGTGAAGTGGCTGTCGAAGACGGCCGAGAAGGCGCGCTGGAAGCCGACGCGCACCGCGGCACGCATCGTCTTGCCGTTCCACAGCTCCTCCTTGATACGCTCGAAGATCAGAACGTTGGCGTCGACGGCCATGCCGATCGAGAGCACGAACCCCGCGATGCCCGGCAGCGTCAGCGTGGCGTGCGAGAGGGCCAGGATCGCCATCATCACCAGCACGTACACGGCCAACGCCACGTCGGCCAAGAGGCCCGGCAGCCGATAGATCGCGATCATGAAGATGAGCACCAGCCCCAGCCCGAGGGCCGCGGCGCGCATCGATTGGACCAGGTCGAGCTTGCCCAGCGTCGGGCCGATCGTCTCCTTTTCGATGATGGTGATGCTCACCGGCAGCGCGCCCGCGTTGAGCTCGTTGGCCAGCGTGGTGGTCTGCTCTTCGGTGAAGGTGCCCGTGATCTGGCCGCTGTCGTAGATCGGGCTCTGGATGATCGGCGCCGAGAGGTACCGGCGATCGAGAAAGATGCCCAGCGGCTTCTGCAGATTGGCAGTGGTGAGCTTGCCGAACCTCGCCGGATCCTTGGTTTGAAAGTTGATGTCGGGACGGTTGGCCTGATCGTAGCTGGCCTGCGCGGCCTTGAGATCCTTGCCGGAGTAGACCACGTTGCCGCTCTTCTCGTAGGCGGTCTGCGACACGTAGAGCTCCGCCGCCGCGCGATCCTTCGCCGAAAGATTTGGCTGCGCGAGCAACTGGACGTACGAGTCGGCCTTCTGCATCACGTCGAACGGCACGATCTTGTATGCCAACACTGCGGCCTGCTTGAGGAGCTTCTCCGCCTCGTCCGGATTCTTCACGTTCGGCAGCTCGACCAGGATCCGGTCGCTGCCGACGTTGCTAATCGTGGGCTCGGTGACGCCCAAGCCGTTGATGCGCCGATCGATGACTTCGCGCGTCTGCGCTTGGATCTCGGTCGTGATCTGCGGCACTTCGGCCGACGGCGAGAGCTGCAGCAACAGACGCGCACCACCCTGGAGGTCGAGTCCCAGGTGGATGGTCTTCTGCAGCGGCCAAACGGCCCAAATCGAAACGGCACAGACCGCGACGATGACGAGCGCCTTGAACGGCGCCTTCAAGGTTTTCCAGTTCATTGGAGCCGGTGGAGCTTAGCCTTCGGCGCTCGCCGGGCCTGCCGCCGGCGCCCAGAGGCGGCGGCCCGCCGCGATCAATCCGGCGACCGCCGCCACGGACACCACGCTCCAGAGCAGCCCTTCGGCCGGCCGATGGTACACAAAGCCGCCCGCGGCAAAGAGCGCGCCGTACACCGACGCCAGCCCAAGCACCCAACCGAGCAGCGCGAGCGGCATCGAATCCGGCGACGGCGGCAGCGCACCCTCGCGCCGGACGCGCGCCCAGCCGGGCCCGGCGGGCCGTACCTTGTCGTAGAACGAGCGCAGGACGGCAGCTTCGACCGGCGGCGTGAGATAGGTCACCGCGATCCAGACGACCGTGGTGGCGCCGATCGTGATCAACAGCTCGGTCGTCGTGTCGACGGCGTGCCCGAACTTCGCCGCCACGAAGAACGCGATCGACACCACGAACGACGTCGCCATCGCGCTCACCTCGCTCCATGCGTTGATGCGCCACCAGAACCAGCGCAGCAGATAGATGAGGCCGGTGCCCGCGCCGATCGAGAGCAGCAGCGTGAACGCGTTCTTTGCGTTGTCCAAGAACAGGGTGAAGGCGACGCCCAGGCCCATCAGCAGCACCGTGACCAGGCGCCCGGCGAACACGAGCTCGCGCTGGCTCGCGTTCGGCCGAATGAAACGCTGGTAGAAGTCGTGCACGAGGTACGACGTGCCCCAGTTGAGGTGCGTCTCGATCGTCGAGCGGTACGCCGCGAAGATTCCGGCGACCATGAACCCCGCGAACCCCGCCGGCAGGAACACGAGCATCGCCGGATAGGCGATGTCGTTGCCGATGAGGCCGGGCGGCACGCCGGGGAAGCGGGCCTGGATGTCGTGCAGCGACGGATAGACGATCGTCGACGCGAGGGCCACGACGATCCAGGGCCACGGCCGCAGTGCGTAGTGCATCACTTGAAACGCGAACGTGCCGAACAGCGCGTCGGACTCCGTGCGCGCCGCGAGCATACGCTGCGCTACGTAGCTGCCGCCGCCGGGTTCGGCGCCCGGATACCACACCGACCACCACAGCACCGTGAGCGGGATCACGAAGATGCCCAGCGCGGTGTGCCAGTCGTGAAAGTTCGGCAGGATCGAAAGCGCGGCGGGATGCTGCGCGGCCACGCGGTCGATCAGCCCGTGCAGGCCGCCGACGCCGGGCGCGTGGATGGCGAAGTAGGCTGCGGCGAACGCCGACGTCATGGTGATGAAGAACTGGATCATGTCGGTCACCATCACGCCCCACAGGCCGGCGGTGGCCGCGAAGACGATCGGCACCAGCACCGAGATCGCGAGCGTTTCCCAACGCGGCCAGCCGAACAGCACGCCGGCGATCTTCACCAGCGCCAGGTTGACGGTCGCGATGATCCAGCAGTTGAAGAACAGGCCGAGGTAGAGCGCGCGGAAGCCGCGCACGAACGACGCGGCCGGCCCCGCGTAGCGCAGCTCGTAAAACTCGAGATCGGTGAGCACGCGCGAGCGGCGCCAGAGGCGCGCGTAAAAGAACACCGTCGCCATGCCGGTGAGCAGGAACGACCACCAGAGCCAGTTCTCGGCGACGCCGCCGTCGCGCACGAGATTGGTGACGAGATTCGGCGTGTCGGTCGAGAACGTGGTGGCGACCAGCGAGATCCCGATGAGCCACCACGGCGCCTGGCGCCCCGCCGCAAAGAACTCGGTGATGTTGCGCCCGGCACGCCGCGCCAGCACGATCGCCGGCACGAAACTGATGCCCAACGACGCGACGACGATGATCCAATCGAGCGTCGTCAGGTGCATGAGGGCACGGCGTTCGGTTCGGCCTCGGCGATGACCTCGGCGGGAAGCATCGCCAGCTCCTCGGGCAGCTCGCCGTAGGCATACACGCTCAAACGGATCCCCGAGCGAATGAGAAAGTCCGCGAGCGCCGGTCGCAGAGACGCGGTGCAGACGACGGCCGCGCGCTCCCGTGGCATCCCGGCGGCGTAATGCTCGATCCGCGCGCGCAGCGCCAGGGCGTCCGCTGGTTCGAGCGCGTCGCTGCCGTGCGCGAGCCACGCCGCGCAGAGCTGACGCTCGAAACCGGGCTCGAAGATCGCCGGCTCGAGGCGCGCGATTCCACGGCGCCGCAGCAAGTCGGGAACGATCGCGCGACGGGCGGCCTCGGCGAGATCGCACGGATCGTGCGAACCGGTCGCGAGCATCGCTTCGATGACGGCCACGGGGTCGCGCGGCCACGCGCCCTCGCGCAGAAGCAGCGCGATCGCTCGATGAAAGCTGCCGAACGGCAGCGCCTCGCCGCCGACTTCTTTAACGAGCGAAGGCACCATCGTGCGCAGATGGTCGAGCAGCGACTGCAGTTCCTGGCGGCCGACCAGTTCGGCGGCGTGCGTGCGCGCGATTTCGGCCAAGTGCGAGCCGAGCACGGAGATGGCATCGAAGACCAGCGCGCCCGCGTTGACCGCGCTCTCACGCATCTCCGGCGGGATCCACGCCGCCGGCAGGCCGTACACCGGTTCACGATCGATGCGAGCGCCCAACCGCACGAGAACGCCCTCGTCGGCGACGGCGAGAAGACGTTCGAGCTCGAGCCGGCCGAGGCCGATGGCACGGTCGCGCACGCGAATGCCGTACGTTCGCGGATCGCGCGCGAGATCGTCGCGCAGACGCACGCCGGGCAGCACGACCCCGATGTCGGCCGCGAGCGCGCGCCGCACTTCGCCGATGCGATCGAGCAGCGCCTCGCAGAGCGGGGGCACCAACAGCTGCGAGAGCTCGGCGCCGATCTCGATCGCAATCGCATCGACGCCGACCAAGCCGAGGGCCAGTTCGGGACGCCGCATCGCACTGCGCTTTAGGCGCGTCCGCGTTTCGAGCGCCTCGGCCTCGCTACGCCGGCGATGCCGGTGCGCGGCATGCGCGACGGCGAACGCGCTCGCCCCGAGCATGAGAAAGAGCGGACGCGGCAACGCGGGCACGAGCGCGAGCGCCACCAGCAGGCCGCCGGCGCTGCGCAGGACGTCGGGACGCGCGAAGAGCTGCGCGGCCAGGTCCGCACCGAGCGCGCCGTCGGACGCCACGCGCGTCACCATCATGCCCATCGCGGTCGAGATGAGAAAGGCCGGGAGCGTGGTGACGAGCGCGTTGCCGATCGAGAGCAGCGCGAACGTGTCGAGCGCATCCAGTGGCGAGAGCCGGTCGATAGGCGACGCCGACGAGCACGCCGCCGGCGAGATTCAGCGCGACGATGACGAGCGCGGCGACCGCGTCGCCTTTGACGAACTTGCCGGCGCCGTCCATCGCTCCGTAGAAATCCGCCTCGCGCTGAACCGCCTCGCGCTTGCGCCGCGCGCCATCGGCATCGAGTACGCCCGCGTGAACGTCGGCGTCGATCGCCATCTGCTTTCCGGGCATGGCGTCGAGCGTGAAGCGGGCCGCCACTTCGGCCACCCGCTGCGAGCCGCTCGCGATGACGACGAACTGAATCGTCACGAGGATCGCAAACACGATCAGTCCGACGACCAGGTTTCCGTGGACGACGAACGCTCCAAACGCGGGAATGATCGCGCCGACCGCGCCCGGCGTGGCGCCCTCGCGTCAGGATCAGACGCGTCGCCGAAACGTCGAGCGACAGGCGGAACAGCGTGGCGACGAGCAGCGCGGGCGCAAACGCCGAAAACTCGAGCGGATCCTCGACGGTGACGGAGAGCAGCAACACCAGCGCCGAGCCGAAGACGTTGACGCCGAGCAAGACGTCGAGCAGCCACGGCGGAAGCGGCACGATGAGAATGCCGACCACCGCGAGCAGCAGGGCGGCGAAGGCGTAGATGGCTAGCTTGTGGGCGCTCACACCGCGGCTTCGCCCGCACGTGCGAGTGCCACGACGACCTCGGCCACCGCCACGTAGTGCGCGACGGGAATCGCCTCGCCCGCGCGTCCGTCACGATAGAGCGCTCGGGCGAGCCACGCGTTCTCGACGATCGGAACGCGATGCCGTTCGGCAATCTCCCGCACGCGCCGCGCAGCATCGCCGGCGGCACGCGCGAGCACCCGCGGCACGCAGACGCGGGGCGGCCGATACTCGAGCGCCACGGCGACGTGCGTCGGGTTGGTGACGACGAAGGCCGCGTCTTTCACGCGGCCGGCACCGGTGCGAAGCAGCGCCCGATGCAGCGAGCGTCGCCGCCCGCGGGCAATGGGGTCGCCCTCTTCTTCCTTCGCCTCGCGCCGTCGCTCGTCAAAGTCCATGCGGAGCTTGCGCAGCCACGCGCCGCGCGCCGCCCCGTACTCGCCGATCGAAAAGCAGAACCCAACCGCGCCGGCGACGCAGGCGACTTCGCAGGCGGCCATCCACGCCGCGCCGGCCGCGGCGCCCGCGGAGGCGGCACGCAGACCGGCCGGGGCGCTCCAGATGAAGATCGGTGCCATCGCGCCGCACGCGCACGCGAACGCCAGCGTAGACCGAACCGAGTGCGCGACCGTCTCACGCGAGAGGACGCGCTTGATGCCCTCGAGCGGATTGAGCCGCTCCATTTTTATTGCGAGCGTCACGCCCGCGAGGCCCCCGTTCTGCAGTACGCCCGCGCACGCGCCCGCCGCGGCCGCGGCGGCAACCGGCACGAGCCCGATCGCGAGAACGGCGCCAGCGTTCCACGGTGCCGCATGGCCTAGCGCGGCTGTGGCGATGGCCGTGCGTGCCGCGGCGGCGAACGACGGCGCGATCGCCGCAAGCGCCAACCCGCCGGCCGCGAACGACGCGTTCGCCGCGAGCTCGGCGGAGCGCGCGACGTTGCCTTCACTTCGCGCCTTGGCGATTCGGCGCGGCGTCGGCTCGAAAGGCTTCTCGGAATCGCTCACGGTGCGCGCTGCGCGGCGATGGGCGCGACGATCGCGGTCGCAATCAACGCCGCCGCGAACGCGAGCGGAAACGCGAGCGTGAAGCTGCCGAAGCGAGGGACGACTCGACCGAGGGCGCCGAGCGCGATCTGCGCGACGAACGCGAGCGCCACGGCCGGTGCTGCGACCGCGAGCGCGACGAGCACGATCGTCTGCGCAAACGTTCCGGCGTACGCGAGCCAGGCGCCGCTCAGCGACCCGCCGGGAGCGATCCGCTCGAAGCCGGCCGCAAAGCCGATCAGAGCCGGCCGATAGGCGCCGGTCAGGAAATACGCGCCCGTGAACACGAGCGACCAAACGCGTCCAAAGCCGCTCGGCGCGACGAGCTGTACGTTGGGTGCGATGGCCTTCACGCCGACGTAGTCGTCCACCACGCGGCCACCGGCATACGCGCCGTCGTATACGAGCGAAGCCGCCATTCCCATCGCCCCGCCCAACAAGAACTCGGCGAGCAGCGCGGCAACGAACGCGGGCTCGCCGTCGATGTGGGCGGTCCGAAGGGTCGGAGCGATGACGATCGCGAGCGCGAGCGCGAGCCCGGCCCGCAGCGCGGGCGGAACGCTCGGATGCGAGAGTCCGGGCGCGCGAAACGTGAACCCGGCGCAGCGTGCGAAGGCGAGCAATCCCGTTACCATCCCGCTTCCAGAGCCGGGATCTCTGCAATCGCACGTTCGAAGAGCGCCGCCAGCATGTGCATGGCCGGGGCGCCGAGCACCGCGACCATGAAGGCCACGGCGGCGATTTTGGGGAGCAGCGTCAGGGTCTGCTCCTGCACTTGCGTCGCGGCCTGCACGACGGCGATCGCCGTTCCGACCAACGAGGCGGCGGCGAGCATCGGCAGCGCGATCGTCGCGGTGGTTATGAGCGCGTCGCGCAGCAGTCCGTCGAGGGTGTTCACGCCCCTACGGTAGCGGCGCGCGGTTACCTCGGGTTTACCGCGCTGTTATGAAGCCGGGTCGCCACGCGCTGGCCGCGAGCAGCGACGAAACGATCGCGCGAGTCGCCGGCGATCGGTTGAGCGTGTAAAAGTGAATTCCCGGCACGCCGGCCTGCAGCAACCCGAGCGCCTGCATGGACGCATAGGCAACGCCGAGATCCTCGACCGCCTTCACGTCGTCCTTGCGCGCCTCCATCTCCACATGCAGCTTCGGCGGGATGCTCGCGCCGCAGACCGCGACGAAGCGCTGAATCTGACCGAAGTTCGTGATCGGCATCAGGCCCGGCAGAATCGGCAGATCGATGCCCGCCGCTCGCGCGCGCCGCTGGAACTCGAAGAAGTGAGCGTTGTCGAAGAACAGCTGCGACACGAGAAAATCGGCGCCCGCCTCGACCTTCGTCTTGAGAAACCGCAGGTCGTCGTCGGCCGACCGCGCCTCGGGGTGCTTCTCGGGATAACACGCCGCGCCGATGCAGAATCCGTAGTTGCGGCGCAGCATGGCGATCAGCTCGGCGGCGTTGGCGAAGCCTCCCGGCGTGGGCTCGAAGGGCGTGCCGCCCGGTGGATCGCCGCGAAGCGCGAGCACGTTCTCGATACCCGCACGAGCGAGGTCGTCGAAGAGCGCACGCAGGTCGGCGCGCGTGGCCCCGACGCATGTGACGTGAGCAACGACCGTGACGCCGATCTGCTGTTGGATCTCCTTCGCCAAGGCGACGGTGCGCGCGCGGGTCGATCCGCCGGCGCCGTAGGTGATCGAGACGAACGCCGGGCGTAACGGCTGCAGGGCCGCGATCGTTTCGAAAAGCCGGCGCGAACCGACGTCGTCCTTCGGCGGGAAGAACTCGAACGAGAAGAACGGACGTTGGGTCGCAAGCGCCTCGGTGATGCGCATCGCTCGCTTGAGTTATCGGAAACTCGCCGCAACGCCTCCGCACAGCAGCGCCCAACCGTCGACCATGACGAACAGCAGGAGCTTCACCGGCAACGAGACGACGGGCGGGCTGAGCATCATCATTCCGAGCCCCATCAGCATCGCCGCCACCGCCAGGTCGATGGCGACGAACGGGAGGTAGAGCGCGAAACCAATCGCAAAAGCGCTGCGCAGCTCGCCGACGACAAAGGCCGGGACGACGACGGTGATGGGCGCCCGTTGCACCGGCTCGCGCGGCCGGCGCGCGATTCGCTCGAACAGGGTCACGTCGCCCATTCGGGTTTGGCGCAGCATGAACGCGCGCAACGGAGACATCGCCCGCTCGAACGCCTGTGCCGCCGAAATGGATCCGCGGCCGTACGGATCGACCGCCTCCCGTCGAATTTTGTCTCCCGTCGGCGCCATGATGACGAGGGTGAGTACGAGTGCCAGCCCCGTGAGCACGGCGTTCGGCGGCAGCGCGGACGCGCCGATGGCCGAGCGCACCAGCGAGAGCACGACGACGATGCGAACGAAGGACGTGCACATCACGAGCAGCAGCGGTGCGAGCGAGAGCGCCGTCAGCGTCGCGAGAAGCTCGAGCGGCACGGCGCCGTGGCGCCCGCCATGCGCGCCGAACAGATCGGCCGGCGTCATAGTGCGAGCAACTCGGTGATGCGCAGCCCGAAACTCTCCTCGATCGCGACGATCTCGCCCCGCGCGATCGGACGCCCGTTGACCAGCAGATCGACGGGGCGATCTGCATCGCGATCGAGCTCGACGATCGATCCCAGGCCGAGCCGTAGGATTTCGGCGACCGGCATCTTACAGCTCCCCAGCTCGACGGTGAGGTGGAGCGGTACGTGCCTGAGCAGGTCGATGTTCTCCGTCACGCGTGCGCCTCGCGATGCGCGTCGACTTCAAGCGCATACCGTCCGTTGCGCACTCCGCAGCGTCCGCTTGCCAACCGTTGTCCCCGAGACGTCAGCACGCACCGCAGGTCGGCGCGCCGCAGCGCGACGACCGATCCCGGTCGCAGGCGTGCCGCGGCTTCGGCTTCGATCGTGCCGAGGTCGAGCGACGCGCGGGCCGCGATCGGCACGCCGGCGAGCAGACCGATTTCCACGCAGCCCCGCGGCTCCGGCAACGGCTCGCGCGACAGCGCGACCCCGATACGCGCGGCGACCGGCTCCTCGAGCAATAGCTCGAAGTAGGTGATGAAGCCGGCCAGCGTGGCGACGCGCTCGACCGAAAACTCCGCGATCGCGCCGCAGACCGAGGATAAGTTCGCCGCCATCGCGCCGGCCGTTCGATCGATAACGTCCCGCTCGAGCGGGGAAAGAGCGCGCCGAGCGCAACCGTGTCCGTCGGACTCGCCGAAGATCGCCCCCGCGAGGGCGACGGCATCGGCGGAACGCAGAACGATCGCGGCGTCGGCGACGCTCCCACGCACGCGATAGAGCAGCGCGTCGCGCACGATGGCCGGCCACGCGCTCGCAGCCGGAATCGCGGGTTCGCAGACGCGCATCGACGCGGGACCGCCCAACAGCGAGGCGAGGGTTTCGCGAACGCCGTTCGCCACGACGCACGCGGCGCTCGCCGGCAGCGACGAGCGCGACGCGAATCGCAAGGGCCGTATGCGTCTCACTTCAATAGATCCATTGCGGTCTTGCCGAGACGCGACCGCGCCGCTTCGGCCGCCTGTAGAGCGTCGAACGCGAGGTAGGCTTCCTTGAGCCGTGCCAGGCTCTCGTCGATGTCGACGCCGCTACGCTCGCGCTGCCGCGGCGCCAGTGGAGCGAAATCGCCGTCGCCCGGCAGACCGGCGTGCGGCGCGATCCCGGCGGGAGCCGCGGCGGCGCCGCTGTCGTCGGCCTCAAGGCGCGTTCCCGCAGGAAAGCGCGCGAGCGCGACGCGGCCGACCACGACACGCTGCGTTCCCCGCGCACCGCTGCGCGGATCGATCGCCACCCGCGTGTAGACGAAGGTTCCGTCGGGCTCGATCGCCGCATCACCGGCCCTTCCCAGGGCCGCGTCGACGGCATCGACTCGAAGCTCGCCCAGTGGACCGCCTCCCGCCGGAACGCCGAGTACCGGACGCCCATCGCCGGCGACGAGCCGCCCATCGCGCACCGCAAACGAACCGTCGCGCGTGTAGGCGCGGTCGCCGCGGTCGGCGGCGGTGAGAAAGTGGGCGCCGTCGGGCGGTGCGACCGCGAGCGGGTCGAGCGTGAACGTCGACGACGGGCCGGCTGTCGTGACGTCGTCGTGGCGTGGCGTCGCGCCCGGCGTGTAGGCTCGCCGAACGTCGGCCGCGCGCTCGGCGATGCGGTCGAGGGCGAGCGAGAGGCTCGCGTTTAAGAACATCGCGCCGCCTTCGCTTTCAGCTCGACGGCGATGCCGCGCGCTGCGAGCGTCGCGCGCACCTCGTCGAGGGCGTGGGAAACGACCGCGCTGACCTCCGGTGGACAGATCGCCACCAGGGCCGCGCGCTCGCCTTTCGTTTGCAGCATGACCACGACGCGAACGCTTCCCCGCCCCATCGAAAACGTGGCTCGCCGCACCTGCGCGCCAGGGTGGGTGAATGCGTGCTGGATGCGCTTGGCCAGCGGCGCGGCGATCCTCCGGCGACGAAGCGCCTCGCCGTCGTCGCCCGGCCCGCCGCCGCGGGTCGCATCGCGAGTGGGCCACAATGGCATCGACCGGGCGTCGATCGGGCGCGCGGAGCTCGCGCTACAACACCACCGCTGCAGTGGGCGCGGAACCGGCGCACGCGACGGCGAGCGGACGCCGTCGGCGAAGCGCTCGTGCGGCGCGAGGCGAAGCGCGGTATACCACGCCTGCGACAGCGCTCGCCGGTCGATCGCGCCCAACGGTGCCGCGAGTATGCTGACTTCGAGCGGATGCGTCGTCATTGCTCGATCATCCCAAGGAGCTATGATCCGCCGCTCATCGCGAGCTTGCCGATTTGAGAACGCCGGGGTTACGGCGTGCGCAGCCGGCGATAGCTCGCCAAGACGTTGCGCACGTACGCCTGCGTCTCGGCGAACGGCGGGATGCCTCCGTAACGTTCGACGGCACCCGGCCCCGCATTGTACGCCGCGACCGCGAGGTCGATGCTTCCGAACCGATCGAGCAGCGAGCGCAGGTATCGCGTTCCGCCGCGGACGTTCTGCTCGGGATCGTACGGGTTGCCGACGCCCAAGGCGGCGGCGGTCCCCGGCATCAGCTGCATGAGACCGCGCGCTCCGGCCCGCGACGTCGCGAGCGGATCGAACCCAGATTCGTTTTCGATGACCGCCTCGACCAGCGCGGGGTCGACCCGAACCGCGGCCGAGCTCGCGGCGACGTAGCGATCGATCTCGGCGCGCGGCTGCGTGACCGCCGCGGGGCGCGTGTTGGTGTCGACCGCGCTGCCGCCGGCCGCGAGCCGCGCGAGATCCGCGAACGGCGTTCGCAGACCGAGGGCGATCTCGCGCATGCGCGACGCGACGAGAGCGACGTCCTCAGCGACGCGCATCGGCCATACCGATCGCCGCGGCGGTCTCCGCGAGCTGCGCGAGCGTCGACTCGGCGTCGTACGGCTCGCGATCCTGACGCAGCAACGCCTCGATGCGATGCTCCGCTGCAATCGCCGCGCGCGCGTCGCCCCGCGGGTCTGCGATCCCCAGCGACCGCGCGTCCTCGATGCGCGCCAGGGCGGCGAGGGCGCCGCGTACGACGCGCGCGTCGTATGCGTGCGCCTCGGTCGCGACGACGTCCATCGTCCGGCTCGCACTCGCGAGGACGTCGACGGCGGGAAATCGTCCCGCCTCCGCCAGCCGTGTGGAGAGCGCGATGTGTCCGTCGAGAAGCGAACGCGCCGCCTCGCTGACGGGATCTCGATCGTCTCCGTCGTGGATCACGGTTGCGAGCAGCGTGATCGAGCCGTCGCGCAGGGCGCCCGCGACCTCGAGCAGGCGCGCGAGCTCTGCAAAGACGCTGGGCGGATAGCCGCCGCGGCCGGTGCTCTCGCCCGAGGCCACGCCGATCTCCCGCAATGCCGCGGCAAAGCGAGCCAGGCTATCGAGAACGATCACCACCTCAAGGCCGCGTTGGCGCAGTGCGTTCGCGTGCGCGAACGCCACTCGGGCGGCGAGCACGCGCTCTCGAGCGCACCGGTCGCTCGTCGCGCAGACGACCGTCGTTCGCCGGTCTTGGCGCGCGATCCAATGCTGGGCTTCGCGCCCGCGCTCTCCCACGAGCGCAACGACGATCGCATCGGCGTCGCAGCCGGCGACGATGGATTCGACGAGCGTGCTCTTTCCCGCCCCAGGGGCGCCGAAGATACCGACGCGAGCGCCGCGGCCGATCGTCAGCAACGCGTCGATAACGCGCACGCCCGTCCAGAGCGGCGCTTCGATGGGCGCGCGTTGCGGCGGCGCCGGCGGGCGCGGTTCGACCTCGACGCTGCGCCCCCGGGGTTGCGGACCACCGTCGAGCGGCAGACCGCGCCCGTCGATGGCACGCCCGAGCGCGCACGTGCCGAGCGAGAGCCGAAGCGGCACGCTCACGCGGTCTCGCCCGCCAATAGCGCGTCCAGCCGCGTCTCGACGCTGACGTCGATCGTTCCGCTGCGGACCTCGACGAGTACACCGTTCCGGCGCACGCATTCGTCCGCAACCGCGGCGACGCCGGCTCGCGCGAGCGCGTCGACGTCGTCGGGGTGTGCGCGAACGCGCACGATACCCGCGTCCGCGTGGCGTTCGAGCGCGGCCGAGGCGAGGGCCGCAACGTCGGCAGGCTTGAGTTCGAGCTCGCGCGCGAGCACGTCGCGCGCGATCGCGGTCAGGAGCCGCGCGACTTCGACCTCGAGCGCATCGGCGAGTGCGGCGCGGAAAAGCCGCTCGGCCCGGACGAGTTCGCGCGATGCGCGCGGCGCCGGCGCCGAGTCGGGCTCCGGAACCGGTTCGGCCTCGCGCGGCGCACTTTCGCGCGGGTTGGGACGCGGCGGCCGCAAGACGTCCTCGAGCGCGACAAACTCCTCAGACATGCCGCCGAAGCAGCTCCTGCGCGTCGTCGAGCAGAGGCGAGTGACGGCGCTGCATGCGCCGCACGATCGCCTCGCGCTCGTGCGGCGGGTAGAGCTCGAGCACCGCCGTCGCCGTGGCCGCCGGCAGCGCGCTGATGATCGCGGCCGCCGAGTGCGGCGGTTCGCATTCGAGCATGCTTCGGACTCGCGCCGGTGCGATACCGGCCGCGGCCTTCGACGTCCGTTCCACGGCGTGGCGTTCGACCAACGACTGCGCGAGCGACGAGAGCGGCGGCAACGTGATGCGCGCGCACAGCACGATTGCGGCGGCGACGGCGAGCGCCGGAAGCAGCGGCACGATCGCACCATACAGCAGCCACCATGCATCTTTGCGGGCGACGGGCTCGCGGCGGAAGTCGACCGCCTCTACGGCGAGCGTGTCGCCGCGGCGGGCGTCGTATCCGAGCGCCGCGGCCGCGAGGTCGCGAACGTTCGCCACGTCGGGCGCGCGGCTTCGGTCGATGAAAACGGCGGCGCTGAGCCGCTTCAGCACGCCGGGCGGCACGAGAGCGACCGACTCGCGCGTCTCGCTGCCCCGATCCTCTCCGACCTCCAGTTGCCGATATCGCTTGCCGCTGCCGTCGTACGTTTCGCTGCGTCGCGTGCGTCCGATAGGCTGCGTACCCAAAGGGGCGCGGCGGACTTCGCGCTGGGTGCTCTCCGACGCGTCGTAATCCGCGTGGACGCGTACGATCGTCGCACCGCTTCCGAAGGCCGTATCGAGTGCCGATTGCAACGCGCGTTGTAGATCGATCGCGTCGTCGCCGCCGGCGGACTCGCTGCCGAGCGCCACGCCGCGATCGTCGAGAATCGTCACTCGCTGGGTCGCGAGCTCGGGGACGCTCGCCGCGACGAACGCCCGGATGCCGGCGATTGCGGCGCGCGGCAGCTCGACTCCGGGTCGCAGCCGCAAGCGGACGCTGGCGCCCGCGTCGTGCGCGGATTCGTCGGCGAAATCGGCGGGCTGGGCCGGAGCGACGATGACTCGGGCATCGTCGACGCCGTCGATGCCGCGCAAGCCGGCCTCGATGTCGCCCGCCAGTCCGGCGCGCGTCTGCGCGTCGACGACCGCCTGCGGCGTGAGTACGCCGATGCTCGCCACAGCCTCACCGGTGCTCGAGAGGTGCGCGTGCGGCGTCCCCGCCAGCGACAGGCGCAACAAGAGGTCGTTACGGCGGCTCGCGTCGACCTCGACGTTGTCGGCCGTCGACGTAAACGCGACGTTCCACGCCGCCAGACGTTCTTCGACCTCGGAGAGCTGCTCGGGATGCAGCGGCGCCGCAAACAGCGCGACGCGCGCCGGGTGCGCGAGCATTGCAGCCGCGATGGCAGCGACGAGCAGCGCGATGAGCCCGCCGCCGGCGGCCAGTTGAACCGCCCTCGGCAGCGACGACCAGCGAGCCGAGAGCGTCGCGATCGCATGCACCCGGCTACACTTGCATGTTCAGGATCGATGAAACGGCCTGGGCGGCGCGCGACGCACTCGACGTCGCCACTGCGAGCGCAACGTCGGCCCGCGCCCGCTCGTAGATCGCCGCGTGTAGCGTTCCCACGCCGCGAGCGAAGCCGTCTTCGGCGCGATCCGCTCCCGCCAGCGCTTCGTCGAGCGCGTCGAGAGCGCGCGCGAACTGCGACGCACCGCCGGCGGTTCCGGCCGGCGCCGGCGGCGGCGCGTCGGGAACGATCGGCTCGACTCTCATAGGCGTCCCAGCTCGATCGTCTTCTCGGCCAGCGTCTTCCCGACGTCGAAGATCGAGGCGTCCGATTCGTACGCACGCGAAGCGTTCATCACGGCGATCATCTCGGTGAGGATGTCGACGTTCGTGCCGCGCTCCGCGCGCGACCCCGCGAACTCGACCCGCGATCCGTCGTCGTCTTCGTCGACGCGGAAGATCGGCACGCGACGCGGGTACTGCGCGTTCGGGCCCGCGGCTTCGGCCGCGGCGACGTTGCGCGCCGCAACGTCCAGTGCCGCTCGCTGCGCGTCCATCGCACTCGCGGCCGCGTCGAGGAGCTCGATCGTCACTTCGCCACCGCCTTGATCTCCTCGAACCGGGCTCGTTCGGCGGCCAGCAGAGCCTCTGTGAAGAGCGCCGCCGATGCAGTCTGCGCCATCGCCGCGTCGGCGCCGCGTCCGGTCTGGACGCCGGCGTTGGCGCGGGCCACCGCTCCCTGGGCGTCGCGCAGGCGGCCCCGCGCCGTGGCGATCGCCTCGTTGAGAGAGTCCCCTACGTCGTACATGCGGCGATGCTATCAGGCGAGCGTGACCGGCAGACGTACCCTAGATAGCTAACCTATGAAGTGAGAGCGGGGTGAGGATCGAGTTAGCGAGCGCTGATTGGTGGGAAAGAATCGGGTGAAACCGCCACGAGCCACGCTAGAGACCGGCGGGGTTGGGCTATAATTGAACCGACACTAAAGGAGGTCACGTGAAAATCCAGCGATTATTCCCCGCACTCCTCGCGGCACTGCTCATCGCCGCTCTACCGCTTCCGGCCCCTGCGCAGTTCAGCGTCGGCATCGGGGTGAACATCGGAACGGCGCCCCCGCCGCTGCCATACTACGCGCAGCCGGCCGCTCCGTACCCGAACTACCAATGGATCCCCGGCTACTGGGCCTACGGTTCCTACGGCTACTACTGGGTGCCGGGCACCTGGGTCGCACCGCCGTCCGTGGGTCTGCTCTGGACGCCGGGCTACTACGGCTATAACAACGGCTATTACGGCTGGAACAACGGCTACTGGGGAGCCACCGTCGGCTTCTACGGCGGCATCAACTATGGCTACGGCTACCCGGGCACCGGCTTCTACGGCGGCGCTTGGAGCGGCGGCGCCTATCGTTACAACACGGCCGTGACCAACGTCAACCGGACCGTGATCCACAACACCTACAACAAGACGGTCATCAACAAGAACGTTTGCAATAACTGCAAGAACGTCAGCTTCAACGGTGGCCATGGCGGAACGACGGTGCGACCGACGTCCGCGCAGATCCAAGCGCGCCAGCAACGGCCGCGCGCCGACCACCGCGCAGCGCGACCAGGCCCGGCTCGCCGGCCAGGACCGCAATCAGCTCGCCTCGGTCAACAAGGGCAAGCCCACGCTGACGGCATCGCAGAAGCCGTTCAACGACAAGAACCGCCCGCCGAACGCGGCCCCGATCACCGCGGCCGACAAGAAGACCGCGCAAAACAACAACAAGGGCGCGCAGAACAATAACAATAAAGGCGCGCAAAACAACAACAATAAGGGCTCGAACAACAACAACAACAAACCGGCGACGTCGACGCAGAACAAGAACAACAAGCCTGGGAACGCGAACCAGGGCAACAATAACAAGCCCCCGACGACGACGCACAATCAGAACGCGAACAAGCAGCAGCAGAATAAGCAGCAGCAACCGCCCAAACAGACGATGCACATGTCGAACCAGACGACGCATTCGGGAAACCAGCCGATGCATTCGGCCAGCCAGCCGATGCACACTCAGCAGTATCATAGCAACAACGCCGCGCACTCGAACAACACGCAGGGGCGGCCGCCGAGCGGCGGCAGTCATCCGCAGAGCGGCGGCCATCGCAGAGCGGCGGCCAGAGCTCCGAGCGGAGGCGGCGGCCAGAAGCCTCCGAGCGGAGGCGGCGGCGGTAACGGCGGTAACGGCGGCGGCGGCAAAAACAAGCCGCCGGTCCACTAACGCGCCGGGCAACGAACCAACGGGGACTCGCAGGGCGGGTCCCTTTCGTTATCGGGCTTGCGGCAATCCCGCAGCGTCCCGCGGAACGCCCAGCATCAGGCGCGTGACCTCGTCGTAGTTGGCGATGCCCGACCGGATGCGGTTGCTCTTCAGGTAGACGTTGTACGTGCGCCACGTCCAATGCGCCAGCATCACGTTGATATGCCGCGCGTCGCGCTTGCGCAGCGCGGCGAAGTCTTGCCAAACCAGCGGCACGAACTCGCGGTGCGCGTAGTGCCGCTTTTGCGGCAGGTAGAGAAAGAGCTCGAACCAGCCCGCATACTGAAACGCCGGGTCGGTCGAGCGCAAGCAGGTGAGGATCGCCAGGTAGTTGGCCTCGTCCTCGCGCGCGTAGGCGGCATCGTGGCTCCACTCGTGCGCCAGATCGAAGGGCCGCTCGAACCAGAGCAGGTCCGAGGACATCGCGACGTTGAGCGTCAGCGGATTGATGAATCCGCTGGTTCCCGTCGCCAGCATGAAGGGGTCGAAGATCGTCGGCTTGGCGGCGCCGACGCTGGGATCCCAATCGTTGCCGGCGCGCTGCACCACCGGAAGCCACGCGAGCTTGACGGCCGTCAGGTCGAGGGGACGATCGGCGCGCGCGTGGGCCGATGCGGCGAGCGCGTTCATCTGCGCCATCGCCTGCGCGCGCAGCGCGACCGCCGCGGCCGGCGTCACGCGGGCCTTATCGTAGGCGACCCGCGCCTCGAGCGGAGCGCGGGCATAGTTCCAGCCCCAGCTCAGCTCGAACCACACCGCGTAGATGCCGACGATCGCCGCGCAGTTCAGCAACAGCGCGGCCACGTCGCCGCCCTTGCGCTTGCGCTTGCGAACGAAGATGACGATCTCCCACACGATCGCGCCGATGCCGATCAGCGCGGCCAGGTCGCCCAGGGACCACGGAAACGGTGAGGTGATTGTGAACGCGACGTGCTCCCATTGGGGATACGCGCCGTTGGAATAGGCGCGCTCGATCCAGGCGGCGTTCGGCTGCAGCGTCAACGCGATCGCCCCGAAGGCGATCGCGATGAACTGCGGCAGGTACTTTAGCGCTTGCTGTACTGGAAGCGTTTGCGCGCGCGCTTGCGTCCGTATTTCTTGGACTCCTTCTCGCGCGGGTCGCGCGTCAGGAATCCGTTCTTCCGAAGCGCTTCTTTAAACGACTCGTCGATCGCGAGCAGCGCGCGGGCGATGCCGTGGCGCACGGCGCCGGCCTGGCCGGTCACGCCCCCGCCTTCGGCCTTCACCCGGACGTCGAAGCGCGATCCGCTCCCCGTCGCCTCGAACGGCTGGCGAACGATCTGGATCTGCTGCGGGCGCGGAAAATACTCTTCGACCGGCTTGCCGTTGACGGTGATGACGCCCTGGCCGAGCGTGAGCTTCACGCGCGCGACGGCGCGCTTACGGCGCCCGGTCGACTGAATGACCTCGAGAGACTGATCCAAATGTGCTCCTACGGCAGCGACGCAGGCGTCTGCGCGTCGTGTGGATGGCCGGCGCCGGCATAAACGTTAAGGCGGCGCAACTGCGCGTCGCGCATCCGATTGGTCGGAAGCATACCGCGCACGGCTCGCTCGATCAGGCGCTCGGGATGTTTGTCGGCGACCTCGCGGGCGGTCTCGACTTTCAGTCCCCCGGGATAGTTGCTGTGCCGGTAGTAGAGCTTCTGCTTCCACTTTTGACCGCCCAGCTCGACCTTCTCGGCGTTGACCACGATCACGTGGTCGCCGTCGTCGATGTGCGGCGTCCAGGTCGGCTTGTGTTTGCCCGAAAGGGCGCGCGCGATTCGGACCGCGAGCGTGCCGAGACGCTCCCCGGCCGCATCGACGATATACCAACGATGCTCCGTCTCAGCCGATTTCTGCTGGTAGGTGCGCACAACCAAGGTATCCTACGGGAAAGCCCGTGCCCCGTCAAGCGCCGCGGCCGGCCCGAAGGCGGGGGCCTCAGCGTAGGAGTCGTAGCCGTCGGCGTAGCGGACCCCAGCCAGGCAGAGGCCCGCGGCGGGGGCCGTGTGTCCGGCCGCGGTGCGATCGCGGGCCGCCAGCACCCGGGGCAGGTCCGACGGCGGGCAGCGCCCCTGGCCGCACTCCACCAGGGTGCCGACGATCACCCGCACCATATGGCGCAGGAAGCCGTCGGCGGCGATCTCCACGCGCACCAACTGCCCGGCCGGCGTGATCTCGAGCCGCTGCACCGTGCGCGTGGACGAGACCTCCGGCGCGACGGTCGAAAACGAGCGGAAATCGTGCTCGCCGACCAGGTGCCCGGCGGCGGCGCGCATCGCGGCCAGATCGAGCGCCCCGGCCACGTGCCAGGCGTAGCGCGCCAGCACAGCGCTGCGCGCCGGCCGGTTGAGGATCGCATAGACGTAGGTCCGCTCGCGCGCCGAGAATCGCGCCGAGAACTCGTCGCCGGCGATCGCCGCCTCGCGGACGCAGAGGTCGTCGGGCAGCAGGGCGTTGAGGGCCAGCAGCAGGCGGTCGAACGGAAAGCGGGTGGCCGCCGTAAACGACACGACCTGGCCCGTCGCATGGACGCCGGCGTCGGTGCGCCC
The DNA here is from genome assembly GCA_963711625.1 of Vulcanimicrobiota bacterium. Taxonomy (GTDB): domain Bacteria; phylum Vulcanimicrobiota; class Vulcanimicrobiia; order Vulcanimicrobiales; family Vulcanimicrobiaceae; genus Cybelea. Next base: position 1,292,493 of record OY970207.1, on the reverse strand, counting down.
CGCGCCCGTCACCTTGATCTCGTCGGAGAACAGCCGTCCAAGTGCGGCCTCGATCTCACCGGCCACCGTGCGCACCGATGGCTGCGCCTGAAAGCCGCGCAAATCGGTGCCGTCGTACTCGACGGTCAGCCGGACGGTGGTCAAAGGCCCGCGCGCCGCAGCTCGGCCTTCGACGCGGCGAAGTCGCGCCGGAACGCGGCGTCGTGCGACATCGCGTACACCGCCAGCGTCCCCGCCGTCCAGCCCGAGGCGATGTCGCTCGGATAGTGCAGCCCCAAGATGATGCGGTTCTCGGCGAACGTGCGCGCCTGCCCGAAGACCGCGTCGCGTTTGGCCGGCATCAGCTCGCCGAGCAGAATCGCGCTAGCCGCCGCGAACGCGGCGTGGCCGCTGGGATAGGAGCGCTTCTTGCCGCCGTCGGGGCGCGGTCGATCCCAGTAAGACTTGGCGAGCCCGATCAGCTCTTTCACGTCGGAGCCGACGCGCGCGAAGAACGCGGCGGTCACCGGCAAACGCTCGGCGGTAAAGCTCGGCCCGACCGACTGCGTGTAGAAAAAGACCGTCCGAGTCGCCTCCTCTTGCGCCTGGAACATCTGGGTGCGGCTGCGCGCGGCGACGGCCGCGGCCACTTGCTGCTCGTCGGCGCGGCCCTGCGCCGACGATGCGTCGGGCGGCGGCGGCAGCAGCACGGTGAGATCGATCGCGGTGGGATTTAAATAGTAGAACGGCTTGTCGGCGCGCGCGGCAGCGGGCGCCGCGGCGACCAACAGCGCGGCGGCCGCGGCCCACGCGCGCAGCGCGTTCATCCGTGCTGCCGCTGCAGCGGAAACAGAATCACGTCGCGGATCGAGCGCTGGCCGGTGAGCAGCATGACGAGCCGGTCGACACCGATGCCGATGCCGGCCGTCGGCGGCATGCCGTATTCGAAAGCGCGCACGAAATCCCAATCGGGTTCGGGAATCTCTTCGTTCCCGCCCGCTCGCTCCGCTATCTGCGCCGTCGAACCGCTCGCGCTGATCGTCGGGATCGTTGAGCTCGGTGAACGCGTTGCTGATCTCCATCCCGGCGCAGAACAGCTCGTAACGGTCGACGACGTCGGGATCGCCTTCGCGCCGCTTGGCCAGCGGTGAGATGACGACGGGATAGCCGGTGACGAACGTGGGCGCGATCAGGTGCGGCTCGAGCACCCGCTCGAAGATCTTGTCGAGCGCGTGCCCGTGCGAGGGCGAGGGTGGAATACCAAGCTCCGGGAGTATCGCCTGCGCCTGCACGGGGTCGAGCAGCCGTTCGCGCGTGTATTTTCCGTCGCTGTACTTCGCGAGCGCGTCGAGATACTCGATGCGCGCGAAGGGCCGGGCGAACGAGATCGTCGAGTCGCCGTAGGGCAGGTCGGTGCCGCCGTCGCTCGCGACCGAAACGAGATGCGCGATCAGCGCCTCGTTGAAGTCCATCATGTCCGAGACGTCCCAGTACGCGGCGTACAGCTCGAGCATCGTGAACTCGGGGTTGTGCGTCGTGTCGATGCCTTCGTTGCGAAAGATCCGCCCGATCTCGTAGACGCGCTCGAGTCCGCCGACGATCAAGCGCTTGAGATTCAGCTCGGTGGCGATCCGCAGCTGCATCAGCTGGTCGAGGGCGTTGCACTGGGTCACGAACGGCCGCGCCGCCGCGCCGCCGGCCACGTGCAGCAGCGTCGGCGTCTCCACCTCGTAGAATCCGTAGGAGTCGATGAAACGGCGCATCTCCGCGATCAGGCGGCTGCGCATGATCATCACGTCGCGCACGTCGGGATTGACGATCAGATCGACGTACCGCTGCCGGTAGCGCTTCTCCACGTCTTGCAGGCCGTGCCACTTGTCGGGCAGCGGCATCAGCGCTTTGCCCAGCGCCGCGAACGACGTGGCGTGCAGCGTCAGCTCGCCCATCTTCGAGCGGAACATGTAGCCTCGCACGCCGACGAGGTCCCCGCGGTCGAGGTCGGACCAGTCGGCGAATGCCGTCTCGCCAACCTCGTCCTTGCGCAGGTACACTTGCAGCTTGCCCGTGCGGTCGCCCAGGTCCGCGAAGCTCGTCTTGCCCATGGTCCGCTTCGACAGCAGGCGCCCGGCGATGCTCCACGCTTCCGCGCTCGCGTCCTGCCCGGGAACGAGAAAGCCGTAACGCTCGGCGAGCTCGGCGGCGGTTGCCGTCAGCTCGAAGCGCCGCACCGCGAACGGATCGCTGCCCCGCGAACGCAAAGCGGCCAGATTCTCACGTCTGGCCGCTACGAGCGCTGCTTCGGTCTTACCGAAATCGTCCAAACGAACTCCCGCAGCGGCCCGCTACGAGGCCTTCTTGGCGGCCTTCTTCGGCGCGCTGCTCTTGATCGACTCGATCTTGTACTTCACCACTCCGCGCGGCGTCGCAACGTCGACCGTCGTGCCCTTTTTGTGGCCCATGAGCGCGCTTCCGAGGGGCGACTCGTTGGAGATGCGGCGGTTCGACGGATCGGCCTCGGCCGAGCCGACGATCGAGAACTCGTAGTTCTCGTTGTTCTTCAGCTCCTTGACCTTGACGATGGCGCCGAGATGAACCTCGTCCGCGGCATACTCCGACTCGTCGATGATGCGCGCGTTGCGGATCATCGCCTCGAGCTTCAGGATGCGTCCTTCGATGAAGGCCTGCTCCTGCTTCGCGTCTTCGTACTCCGCGTTTTCGCTGAGGTCGCCGTACTCTTTGGCCTGACGGATCCGGTCGTTCACCTCGCGCCGATGGACGCTCTTGAGCTCGTCGAGCTCGTGCTCGAGCTTCGTCAGGCCCTCCGCGGTCAGTACGATCTCTTTGTCGTTCAACTACAGTTCCTCGAGGGGCGCTCATGGCGAGAAGCCCCTAGCAATCCGGTGGCGTTATCCAACGCTGGCGCCGTGCTTTCTCAGCGGGCCTGTGGAAGGCCTCCTGGGCCGCCGGTGCCCGTCGAATTACCCAAATTCAGAACGCGGGGTTTCAGGTTCAGCTCCCGGAGCAGGCGCTCGTAGTCCGCCGGCACGACGTCGCTCCAGGACTTGCCGAGCAGCGCCACCAGCGCCGCTTCCAGCACGTTGGTGCCGAACGAACGCCCGCCGAACTCCGGCGTGGTCGTGATCAGCGTCGTCACGCCGCGCGCCGCCAGCTCGTCGACGTTCGCCTGCGTCACGGTGTTGGTCAAGACGATCTTTCCGTCGAGCCGCGCGGGCATGAACTGCCGCATGAAGTGGAAGTCGCCGGCCACGATCTCCGCCTGCTCGTAGTACTGCGGGTATTTCGGCTCGGGCGGCTTCTCTTGTTTCTTGCCGGTCGGATAGAAGAATTGAAACGGCAGCTTGCAAGCGTCGGGAAGATACTTCTCGGCCATCGTCTCGAACTCGTGGAGGTCGCGCACCGGCATGTCTTTGTCGAGCGCGAAGATGAAGTCGCCGAACAGCACGTCGGCGCCGGCGTCGACCAGCGCCTGCGCCATGCCGAACCGGTCGAGCGCGCTCACCATCAAGCACGCGCTTTCCGCGCAAGTCCATGCCGAGCTCGTCGTGCATGAACCGCACCGTCGCGCGCTCGAGCGTATTCTTCAGTCCGCTGCCGTCCACGACGGGCGTGGTCTTGGCCGCTTCGAGCAGCCGCAGCCCGTCGCGCAGCGCGTAGCGGTGGCGCCCCGCGTAGAGATACACGTCGATACCGCCGAGTCCGATCGCGTCGACGTTGCCGTCGAGCTCGCGCACCTTCGCGATGGCCGCGTCGAGCTTGCCGTCGGTGCCGACGCGCGAGATGTCGAACTCTTCGCCCATCAGCGCGACCTGCGCGCGATGATCGCGGCTGCTCGATCCGAGCGACACGGAGACGACGCGCTTCAAACCTCGACTCCCGTAGCCGCGCGAGCGGCGGCGGCGCGGGTAGACGCGATCTTCTCCGGCGTGACCGCCGCGTCGAACGCGCGCATGCCGGCGAGCTCGAAGCCGCACCGGTCGGCCATCGCCTCGATCTCGATCACCTTGTCGAGACTGATGCCGCGCCCCAGCGTGAATGGCTCGAAGCGACCCTCGAGCGCCAGGATCATCGTCTCGCTCATGCACGCAAGCGCGGTCTTGTCGGGCAGGTTCAGGTCGAACTCGGTCCCCGGCTCGCGCACGCGCTCGAAGCGAGGATTGCCGGGAACGCGCATGTTGCCGCCCTCGAGCACCAGAACGTCGGGCCGCTCGGCATCCACGCGCCGGCTCACGTCGTGCGGCAGCGACAGCTCGCAGACGACGGCGCCGGTCTGCAGGTCCTCGGGCTCGATGACGTCTTTCGTCGAGCTGGTCGCGGTGAGCACGAGCTTCGCCCGCCGCACCGCGCTCGCCACGTCGGTCGTGCACTCGGACGGACACGGCAGTTGCGGCCCGATCTCCGCGTGAAACTTGCGCAAGCGCGTCTCGTTGCGCGCGACGAGAATGATCCGCGCCACCTTCGGTGCGATGAGCCGCACGCAGGCCGCGCCGATCGACCCCGTCGCGCCGATGACGGCGGCGGTGCACGACGACATGTCGATTCCCATCTCGCGCGCGCCGCGGAACAGGCTCTGCACGCCGGCGGCGATCGTCAGCGAGTTGCCGGTCGTCACGGGGATCGGCGAGCGCGCGTTGATCGTGACGCCCGCATCGCCGACGACGCCGGTGAACGCACCCAGGCCGGCGACTTGCGCGCCCAGCTGCACCCCGATCTCGATCGCCCCGAGTACCTTCGCGTACACGTCTTCGTGCGGGCGATCGACGACCTGCTCCGGTAAGAAGGTTGCGGCGACGAACCAGCCCTCGGTCTCGCGGCCGTCGGGCGTCCGGACGCCGGTGACGTGCACGGCGGCATACGGAGGCATCCACTCCATGATCTTGCGCAGGATCGGCTCGCCCTTGCCCTTCGCACCGGGCTCGTAGCGCACGATGTCGTCGAGCGAGAGCGGATGGATCACGAAACAGAATTTGTTCACGCGCCCTCCGCCTGCCGCTTGAGCGCCTCCAGCATCATCTCGCTGTTCTCGCGCACCTTCTTCTGCAGCGTCGGCCCGATCAGCTCGGCGAGCGTCGGCACGCCGAAATCGAAGTCCACGCCGAGCTGCACGTGCGTGCGGCCGTCGCGATACTCGAAGGTCCACGCGCCCTCGAACTTGTCGAGGTCGCCTTCGATCAGCTTGTAGTCGATGCGCAGCGCGTCGTCGTCGAAGCGGTCCTCCTCGGTCCACTCGATCGGCGCCTCTTCGACGAGCGTCTTCCAGCGCGAAATCGCGCCCTCGGGGCGGCGTTCGATCACGGTCACGGTCTCGACGTCGGGCATGAACTCCGGAAAGCGTTCCTGATCCTTCGCCAGTTCGTAGACGACTTCGGCGGGGGCTTCGATCACGATCGTGCTCTCGACATACGGCATCGCTACGCGGTTACAGCTTCCCTAGCTTCTCGAACGCCGCCGCGATCCCACCGCGCAGCGCCTCGAGCGCCCGGTCGATCTCGTCCGCGCTGACGATGAGCGGCGGCTCGAGGCGAATCACCCGCTGCTGGTTCAGCGTCCAGGCCGCGGTGACGCCGGCCTTGAGCATCTCCGGGATCATCCATCCGCCATACCCTTCGTGCGCGAGCTCCACGCCGACGAGCAGTCCCAGCCCGCGCACCTCGCGCACTACGCCGGGATACTCGGCGCCGATCGCGCGCGCGCCGAGCAGCAGCCGTTCGCCGAGCACGCGTGCGCGCTCCACCAGCCCCTCTTCCTCCATCACGTCCATCGCGGCAAGCGCCGCGGCGCAGGCCAGCTCGCTGCCGCCAAAGGTGGACGTGTGCAGCAGCGGCGCCTTGCCGAACGCGCGGTGCCACACGTCCGGCCGCGCGACGAACGCCCCCGCCGGCACGACTCCGCCGGAGAGCCCCTTCGCGAGCGTCATCACGTCGGGCACGACGCCGTCGCGGTCGCAGCCGAACCGATAGCCGCAGCGTCCGAATCCCGTCTGCACCTCGTCGGCGACGAAGAGCGTGCCGGCGCGGTCGCACGCGTCGCGCACCGCGCGCAGATAGCCCCGGGCGGCACGTTGACGCCGCCCTCGCCCTGCACCGGCTCGACGACGAAGGCCGCCGCGCCGGCGAGCGCCTCGTCGAGACCGCGCGTCGCGCCGTACTCGATGCACTCCGAATCGGCGAGCAGCGGGCGAAACGGCGCCTGAAATGTCTCGCGCCCGCTCACCGAGAGCGCGCCGAGCGTCTTGCCGTGATACGCGTCGAACGTGCCGACGATCTTCGCGCGGCCGGTCGCCGCGCGCGCGAGCTTGATCGCGCCCTCGATCGCCTCGGTGCCGCTGTTGCACCAGAACGAGATCTCGAGATCGCCCGGCGCGAGCTCGGCCAGACGCCGCGACGCGCGCCCCAGCATCACGTTGAACATCGTCTTGCCGGAGAGCGCCATCAAGTCGAGCTGCGCGCGAACGGCTTCGAGCACGCGCGGATGCCGGTGGCCCAGCGTGAACACGCCGTAGCCGCCGGCGAAATCCAGATACGCCTTTCCGTTCTGATCCCAGATCGTGCAGCCCGACGCGCGCACTTCCACCGGCGAGCCCGAGATCTTCATCACGCGCGCGAGCGGCGGATTCACGAACCGCTTGTAGTTCTCGTAGGTCTCCGCCGCCAGCTCGTTCGGCGACGCGGCGCCGTAGAGCTCGTTCCGCTCGTCGATCATGCCGCCAGCGCGGCGGATTCGAGGCGCGCGATCGTCTCGTCGATCGCGGCGATCGTTTCGGCGGCGCTCTCCAGACGCATGATACGCTCGCGCAGCGCCGCCGCGCCGGCGATGCCTTTCAGATAGAGCGCGACGTGCTTGCGCATCTGCGGGACGGCGCGCGCCTCGCCGAGCTCGTCGACCATCGCGCGGTAGTGCACGATGGCGAAGCGAAGCCGGTCGGCCGGCGCGGGCAACGGCCGCGCGTCGCGGCCCTCCATGAGATCGCGGAGCTGCGAGATCAGCCACGGGTTGCCGAGCGTCGCGCGGCCGAGCATGATCGCGTCGACGCCGCTGTCGCGCATGCGCCGCATCGCGACGTGCGCGTCGTCGAGATCGCCGTTGCCGATCACCGGAATGTCCACCGCCGACTTGAGGCGCGCGATGTGCTGCCAGTCGGCCTCCCCGCGGTAGAACTGCCGCGCCGTGCGCGCGTGCAGCGTCACGGCCGCGCACACCGGCGTCTTGCGCGCGCCGCGCGACGTCGACGTAGACCAAAGCGTCGTCGCTCCACCCCAGGCGCATCTTCATCGTCACGGGGCAGTCGACGGCCGCCACCACCGCGCGCATGATCGCCTCGCAGCGATCGGGGTCGCGCAGGCACGCCGAGCCGCCGTTGGTCTTGGTGACCTTCGGCGCGGGACAGCCGAAGTTGATGTCGACGATGTCGGCGCCGCACTCGCGCACGACGCGCGCCGCCGCGGCCATCGTCTGCGGGTCGTCGCCCCAGAGCTGCGTCGATACCGGCTTCTCCAGGCCGTGCTGGTCGATCATCTCCATCGTTCGCTTGCTGCCGTACTTCAGCGCGTTCGACGACACGAACTCGGTCACGGTCAGGCCGAGGCCGAACGGGCGGTACAGCGCACGCATCGTGCGGTTCGTCACGCCCGACATCGGCGCCAGGATCAGGGGCGGCCACACGTCGATCGGACCGATTTTCAAGGGGGCGGGGCGCATCGCGTTACGTCTTAAACTCGGCGTCGCGCGACGCCTCGCGGTGGAAGAGCTCGAGCCCGATCAGGCTCAAGTACGGGTCGACGGCGTCGACGACCGGCGTCTGCTTGGCCACCACTTCCGCGAGGCCGCCGGTTGCGACGACCCGCGCCTGCACGCCCATCTCCGAGCGGATGCGGCCGACGATCGCCTCGGTCTGCCCCGTGAAGCCGTAGACGATGCCGCTGAGCAACGCCTCGTTGGTGTTGCGTCCGATCGCCCGTTCCGGCGTCTCGATCGCCACCTGCGGCAGCTTCGCCGTGCGCCCGATCAGCGCGTCGATGGAGACGGCGATGCCCGGCGCGATGGCGACGCCCAGGTACTCGCCCGACGGCGAGATCGCGATGAACACCGTCGCGGTGCCGAAGCTGACGACGATCAGCGGAGCGCCGAAGCGCGCCCGCCCGCCGATGGCCGCCGCGATGAGGTCGGCGCCGACCTCCGACGGGTTCTCGGTGGCTACCGCGATGAGCCGCTGCGACTCCGGCTTCAAGAAGTGCGGCGCGGCTCCGAAGAACCGCTTGCAGGCCGACGCCAGCACGATATCGAGCGCCGGAACGACGCTGGCGATCGCGATCGCGCCGATGTCGCTCGTCTTCAGCGAGCTCGTGGCGAAGAGCTGCGTGAAAAACACGCCGTACTCGTCGGAGGTGCGCTTCAGCTCGGTCGTGACGCGCCACGTCTGCTGCAGGTCGCCGCCGGAGAAGCACCCGAGTTTCGTCTCCGTGTTGCCGACGTCGATGGTCAGGAGCATCGCATCAACTCCTCGATGGCGTCGAGCAGGCGCGCCGCCAGCGCGCTCTTCTCGCCCGCGCCGAGATCGCGGCGGCCGTCGTCGCCCCACAGCAACACCAGCGCGTTTTCGCCGGTGCCGAATCCGCGCTCGCCGCTCACGTCGTTCACGGCGATCGCGTCGAGATGCTTGCGCCGCAGCTTTTCGCGCGCCCGCGCCTCGTGATCCTCGGTCTCCGCGGCGAATCCGACCAAGAAGCTGCCGCCCTTGCGCTCGCCCAGCGCGGCGAGCACGTCGGGATTGGGCGCCAGCGTAACGGTGGCCACCTCGCCGGTCTTGTGCACCTTCTGCTCGGAGTGCTCCGCGGGGCGCCAATCGGCCACTGCGGCGGCGGCGACGATCAGATCGGCTCCGGCGGCGCGACCGAGGGCTGCGTCGTAGAGCTGCTGCGCCGTCGTGACGCGCACCACGTCGACGCCCGCCGGCGGTTCCAGCATCGTTGGTCCGAGTAACAGCGTCACCGCAGCGCCGCGCAGCGCCGCCTCACGCGCCAGCTCGATCGCGGTCGAGCCGGTCGACGCGTTGCTCAGGAAACGCACGGGATCGAACGCTTCGCGCGTTGGGCCGCCGGTGATCGCGACGCGCTTACCGCGCAGCGACTGCCGCCGCGAGAACGCGCGCTCGATCGCCGCGAGGATGCGCTCCTCGCTCGCGAGCCGTCCCATTCCGGTTTCGCGCTCCGCCAGAAATCCGCGCTCGGGATCGACGATCTCGTAGCCGCGGCCGCGCAGCGATGTGAGGTTGGCCTGCGTCGCCGCGTCTTCGTACATCGCCTCGTTCATCGCCGGCGCGAGGATGCGCGGAATGCGGGCCGCGAGCAACGCCGTCGTCAGCAGATCGTCGGCGACGCCCGCGGCGAGCTTCGCGATCAGGTTGGCCGTCGCGGGAACGACGACCGCGACGTCGGCCTCGCGGACGAGGCGGATGTGGGGAATGCGCTCGGGTGCGTCCCAGAGCGAGGCGTAGACCGGGCGCGCGGTCAGCGACGCGAACGTCAGCGGCGCGATGAAACGCTCTGCTTCGGCCGTCATCACCACGTCGACGATCGCGCCGCGCTGCACCAGCGTGCTGGTGAGCGCGGCCGCCTTATAGGCTGCGATGCCGCCGCTGACGCCGAGAAAAATGCGCGCCCCGTCCATCACTCGATCCAAAGATTATCGATCAGCCGCGTGTCGCCGAACCGCGCCGCACCCACGACGAAGGCCGGCGCGCGCAGCCGGTCGAGGGGCGCGAACGTATCGCCGTCGACGACGTCGATGTAGTCGACGGTTGCCACGAGCCCAGCGCGCGCACGGCGGTCGCGACCGCGTCCACCTTCACGGTTCCTCGCGCCAACGAATCGCGCACCGCGCAGAGCGCGCGATAGAGTGCCGGCGCCGCGCCGCGCTGCACCGGATCGAGATAGCGGTTGCGGCTCGACATCGCCAGCCCGTCGACTTCGCGGACGGTCGGCACGATCTCGACGGCGACGGGAAAGTTCAGATCGGCGATCGCCCGGCGCAGGACCACGGTCTGCTGGGCGTCCTTCTGTCCGAGAAACAGCACGTCGGGACGAACCACGTTGAGCAGCTTCGCGATCACGGTCGCGACGCCGAGAAAGTGCCCGGGCCGGTAGGCGCCCTCATACAGCGCCGCCAGCGGTCCCGGGTCGACGTGCGTCGCGAACTCGCCGCCATACATCGCCATGGCATCGGGCGCGAACAGCACGTCCACGCCCGCGGCCGCGAGCTTCGCGCGGTCGCTATCGGGATCGCGCGGATAGCGCGCCAGGTCCTCGTTGGGACCGAACTGCAGCGGATTGACGAAGATCGACGCGCCGACGGTCGCCAGCGCCCGCGCGCGACGGACCAGCTCGAGGTGCCCCTCGTGCAGCGCGCCCATCGTCGGCACGAACCCGAGCGGCCGGGGCGACGCGCCGAAGAGCGCGCGCGCCTGCGCGACCGTCATCGCGCTTTCCATTGTAATGCTTACGCGCGGGTCACCCGAAGGACGGTGCGCCCGACGACGAACGGCACGCCGACGGGGAGCGCGACCTCGCCCACGACCGGCTGGCCCCCCAGGCGGGTGCCGTTGCGGCTGCGGAGATCGACGAGCCGAATGGCGTCGGACTCGATCTCCAGCCGCGCGTGCTGTCGCGAGACGTACCGGTCGAGCGCCAAACACGCCTCGGCCATCGCGTCGTCGCGGCCGATCGTGATCTGCCGCTCGAACGGCCACGTCTTGCCGTCGAGCGGGCCGCTCAGCACTTCGAGCAGGTACATGGCCGCCAGCCCTTCTCTAGGGGCGCCTACAAAACCCCGTCCTGCACGGCGCGCGCCGCGAACAGGGCGCCGAGGCGCGCATGCGTCTCGCTGACGCCGCCCTGCAGGTACACTTCGAACGGCTCGCGCAGCGGCGCGTCGCACGACAGTTCGATCGTGGCCCCGCTGACGAACGCGCCCGACGACATGAGCACGGGGTCGGCGTAGCCGGGCACCGGTCCGGGCTCGGGACGGAAGCGCGCGTTGACCGGAAGCGCCGCCTGCAGCCCGGCCGCGAAGCGCCGCAGCAGTTCGGGCGAACCCAGGCGGATCGCCTGCACGATGTCGGTGCGACGCTCCCCCGGCGCCGGATCCACGCCGAAGCCCAGCTCGTCGAACAGCGCGGCCGCGAAGTCGAGCCCGCGCAGGCACTGCTCGACGACGAGCGGCGCGAGGAAGAGTCCCTGAGCGAGCGCGCGCCCGAACCCGAGCGACGGTCCGAGCGCGGCCCCCAAACCCGGGGCGAAGAGCCTCGCCGCGACGCGCTCGACGACCTCGGCGCGGCCGGCGACGTAGGCGCCTGCCGGCGCGACCGAGCCGCCGAGATTCTTGATGAGCGAGCCCATCGCGAGGTCGGCCCCGGCCGCCGTCGGCTCGCGCTCTTCGACGAGCTCGCCGTAGCAGTTGTCGACGAGCACGAGCGCGCCCGGCGCGATGCGTTTGACGGTCCGCGCGGCCGCTTCGCACTCCGCGACCGAGAGCGAGCGGCGCGGAGCGTAACCGCGCGAACGCTGAACGAAGACCGTCGCGACGTCGCCGCCGGCGAGCGCCGCGGCCGCCGCCTCGAGATCGATGCCGCCGCCCGCACCGAGCGGGATCTCGCGATAGACGACTCCTTCATCCACCAGCGCGTGCGGCGCATCGCAGATCGCGTTGCGCAGCGTGTCGTACGGCCGGCCCGAGATCGAGAGCAGCGTTCGCCCCGCCGGCGTGCAGGCGGCGAGCGCGGCGACGATCGCGTGCGTGCCGCTGACGATCGAGAGCCGCGCGATCGCGCGCTCCGCACCCAGCACGCGCGCCAGCAGCGATTCGTAGCGCGCGCGGGCCACGTCGTCGTAGCCGTATCCCGTCGAACCGGCGAGGTCGCTCTCGGCGAGCCCTTCGTCGAGGAACGCCTGCAGCACGTTCGCGGCGACGTGCCGCTGCGCGTCGTAGCGCAGCGCGGCCGTGCGTTCGTGGGCGGCGGTGGCGGCCTCGGCCACGCGGCCACCGATGCCGAAGCGCGCGCAGAGCTCGGAGATCATTCCTGCAGCAAGTGGCGCTCGTAGGCGCGCACGAACGGATAGTAGATGACGGTCGCGATCGCGATGTTGAGCACCACGAGCGCGATCGCACGCAAATCCTGGGTGGCGAGATACGTCGACACCAGCGTCGGCACCGACGACGGCACGTAGAACGCGGCACGCGAGACGAGTCCGGTCGCGACCGCAACGTAGGTGACGGTGGCGAGCACGAGTGGGGCGCCGACGAACGGCAGCGCGAGATGCGGATTGAAAACGACCGGCGCGGCGAACAGCAGCGGCTCGTTCAGGTTGAAGAGCGCCGGCACCAAGGTGGCGCGTCCTACGCGCCGCAGGCGCGGAACCTGCGAGAACGCGAACAGCGCCGCGAGCGGCAGCGTCGCTCCCGCGCCGCCGGGAAAAACGAATAGGAACAGCGAGACGACGACGACGTATGGCAGCGGCGCGTGGACCGTGAACGCGTGCGTGTTTTGCATCTGCATCGTCAGGTAGACCGGCGTCACGATCGCCGCCAGCATCGCGGGGCCGTGCACGCCCGCGGTCCAGAGCACCGTCTCGATCGCGACGATGACGATCAGCGCGAGGTACGTGTCGCCGAGGCGCGCGATCGGCGCCATGGCGGCCGCGATCGCGCCTGCGATCGAGACGTGCAGCGCGAGCAGCGCCGCGAACGTCAGGATCCCCAGCGCCGCCCCGCCCCAGTCGGCGTAACGGGGGCGCATGCCGCCCCGCAACAGCGCGATCCACGCGCCGGTGACAGCGCACGCGAGAATGGCGATGAAGAGTCCCGAGGCGCCGAGCGTGCGCAGATAGCCGATCGGATCCGGCCCGAACGGGCGCGGCAACGCCAGCGCGAACGAGGCGACACTCCCCGCGAGCAGCGCGGCGGCGCGATAGCGCGTGGCGTGCGCCAGCCGCAGTGCGAGCACGACGACGAGCGCCGCCGCCATGACGCCGAAGGCCGGCAGCAGCGCCGACGCGAGACGGAGTCCCACCGGGACCGGCGCGTGCGTGCCGCCGCGCAGCTGGAGAGCGAGAACGACGGCGAATGCGGCCGCGAGGCCGATGAAGCTCCACGGCAGCGCCTCGCGCACCGCGACGACGAACGGGTATTCGCCCAGGCGGCGCATGATCGGCACGGCCCGGGCCTCGAAGGCGAGGAAGGCTCTAGAGGCGGCGGACGACGGCTTCGACGCGGCCGACGATCTCGACATCGCTCGCGTAGATTGGCGCCATTCTCTCATTCTCCGGCTGCAGCCGGATGCGGCCGGCCTCGCGATAGAAGCGTTTCACGGTCGCCTCGCCGTCGAGCATGGCCACGACGATCTCGCCGTTCTCGGCGGAGCGCTGCGGCCGGACCAGGATCATGTCGCCGTCGAGAATGGCCGCGCCCACCATGGAGTCGCCCTGGACCCGGAGCATGAACGCGTCCGACGAGCGGGGTACGAAGCCGGCGCCGAAGAGGAACTCGCCCTCCACGTCCTGCTGCGCCGTGATGGGGACGCCGGCGGCGACCCGCCCGAGGATCGGCACGACGACTGCGTCGGGCGCCGGGGGAATGCTCCCCGAGCGCAGGGCCCGGGGCTTGGTCGGATCGCGCGATATCAGCCCTCGGCGCTCGAGTGCCTTGAGGTGTGCGTGGATCGTCGAGGACGACGAGAGGCCGACGAGCTCGCCGATCTCCCGGACCGACGGCGGATAGCCATGGTCGGCGGTGAAGGCGCGGATGACCTCTAGAATGCGCCGCTGCCGCTCGGTGGCCGGCTTCTCCGTGATCTCCTTTGGCACTTTGCCTCCTTTGCTGGGCCACAATGCCAAGCGTATGGCACCCGCGGCCGGTACAACCCTACCATAAAAGCCGCTCCGAGGCAAACATACGTTCGAACTCCTTGACAATGATCGGAGCCGTTATGGTAAAATCTAGGGGACGAACAGGCGTTTGGCACTAGATATAGGAGTAGAAACGGTGGGTATAAGAGTGACCGACATGGCTCGACGACGACGGTTCACGCTAATGCCGGCAATCGCGCTGGCGGCCCTTGGCCTCATGGTTGCCCTGCCGACGCTCTCGAGCGTCCGGCTCTACGCGGCCAGCACTCCTCACTACGTGACGATCACGGTTCGGCCCGGCGATACGCTCTGGACGATCGCGGCAAGTCACGCGCGGCCGAGCGCCGACGTTCAGGAGACCGTCGATCGCATCACGGATGCCAACGGCTTGCATGGCGGAGCATTACAACCGGGTCAACGCTTACGCATACCGGAATAGCGACAACAATCAACTCTTGAGACCCCGATGCGAGCCGGGGTCTTTTTCTTTGAATCGTGAAGCTGCTGCTCGTGAGTAACCGCTGGTCGCGGCTCTTTACGGCGTGCGCGTTTGCCGCGTCGACGGCTGCGTGCTCGCCGGGCGTGCAGGCTCCGGTGCCTGCCATACGACTCGCAGGCGAAAGCAGCTTTGCGGCAACGGGCGCCGGCAAGATCAAGCACGTCGTGTGGATCGTGCAAGAGAATCGCAGCTTCGACAACCTGTTCCAAGGATATCCGGGGGCCGACACCGTCTCGAGCGGCAAGGGCTCGAAGGGGCAGACGATCGCGCTGAGGCCGATGAGCCTGGCGAAGGCCTACGATCTCGATCATTCCGCGCAGGCGATGTTCGGCGACTGCCGTGGGACCGGGGCCCTGCCCGGAACGCACTGCCGCATGAATGGTTTCGATACCGAGCGGACGACCGGCACCACGCCCAGCGTCAAGCATCCGCAGTACGTCTACGTGCCGCACGACGAGAGCAAGCCGTACTTCGCCATGGCCCGCGAGTGGGTGCTCTCGGACCGCACGTTCGCGTCGCAGCTCGACGAGAGCTTCGTGGCGCATCAGTACATCATTGCGGCGCAGGCGGCCGCGAGCGTGAACGTCCCGCTCGGCAAGTGGGGGTGCGGCGGGCTCTCGTACGACTTCGTCGCGACCATCACGCGCGCGCGCAAGGTGCTCGATCCCGTCCAGCCTCCGTGCTTCGACTACGCGACGCTCGGCGATGAGCTCGATCGCGCGGGCCTGCAATGGCGCTTTTACACGAGCGGCTACGGGTCGCCGTCCGGCGGATCGCTGTGGTCCGGATACCAAGCCATCAACCACATCTACAACGGCCCGGACTGGACGAAGGACGTCGTCACGCCGCAGCAGACCTTCATCACCGACGTCAAAAGCGGAAAGCTCGCGGCGTTCACGTGGATCACGCCGATCTGCGCGAACTCCGACCATCCCGGCTGCGGCGGCGGCTTCGGACCGTCGTGGGTCACAACGCTGGTCGATACGATCGGGAAGAGCAAGTTCTGGAACACGACCGCGGTCTTCGTGCAATGGGACGATTGGGGCGGCCTCTACGATCATGTCGCGCCGCCGTACCGCAGCTTCGACAGCCTCGGCTTCCGCGTGCCGCTGCTCGTCATCTCGCCGTACGCGAAGCGGAACTACATCTCGCACGTCCAGTACGAAACCACGAGCGTGCTGCGGTTCGCCGAAGACCTCTTCGGTCTCGATCAGCTGTCGGCGGCCGACCGGCGCGCTCGGTCACCCGCCGGCGATTGCTTCGACTTCTCTCAAAAACCCCGAAAATTCGTGCCGATCTCCGCGCCGAAAAACACCAACTTTTTCTTTACGCAGAAGAACGATTTTCGCCCGCCCGACGACGGCTAGCCCTTTAAGGCTGTCAGCACGATGGTATGCCCCTCGTGCTCGTCGAGGAACACGAGCCCCTCGTTCATCCACGAATCGAGGCCGCCGCTCGAGTGCCGCGCGACTTCTCGCACGACGTGCCGGCGGTCTTTGAGCCACGCCAGCTCGGCGCGGGTCGTCGTCGGGAAGATCGTAACCTCGCAATCCTCGCAGCGATAACCGGGCGTCTCTACGGCTTCGCCACCGTGTCGGAGAGCAGGCCCAGCGTCGTCTGATAGATCGTCGTCGTCGTGCCGGTCACGCCGTTGTCTTGCCGCTGCGTGACGTACTCGTCGATGTTCGTCGGCACCGCACGGGCGAAGTCGTACGTGATCTTCGTCTGCACGTCGGTCGTGGCGCTACCGCTCGGGGGCCGGATCTTACGCGACTCGCTGATCTGCATGATGCCGTTGGAATTGCCGCCAATCGTGTAGTCCGCCTTGACGTCCATCGCCGCGCTGTTCTGGCTCACCGACCAGTGGCGGTTGGCATCGAGTTGATTGGGATCGACGAAGTTCCGGCCCAAAAAACGTAGAAGCGTGTACTCCTCGGGATAGACCGTCTTGTTCGGATCGCAGATGACGTGCGTGTTCGGGTAGACCACGCAGGTTGCCGGCGGTGCTCGCCTCGTCTGCTCGCCCTGCTCGCTGATCGACAGGATCAGGCCGCCGTCCGTTTGCTGCCGGACGATCTCAACGACGATCTTGCCCTTGTCGTTCTGGTTCCCGTGGTAGTGGCTTATGCCGTTGGTTCCGCCGGATATGAGATCCTGACTCACGGCCTCCGCGCTCGTGGTTGAGTCGCGCGCCGTCGTATCTTGGTTCGCCCCATACGTGAACGCGTAGACGAGTTGGTTGGAAGCGGTCAGGGCCCGAACCGTCATTGGAGAAAGCAGCAGCGCCAAAAGCGTTGCCGGCAATATATACCGTGCCGTAATTCCGTTCATCGTGCCACCTATCGAAAAAGTAAGCTATACTCGATCACTTTCCGCACTCCGCAATTGCCGCGCCGATAGTCTTCCCCGCCGCGTCCTCGTGCTTCTGCGTTTCGGCTCGCAGCCACTGCAGCCCGTCGACCACCTTGCTCAGTGGATTGTATCCCACGGCCAAGCCCGGAATCGTAGCCACGTCGAAGGCATAAGGATTGGGCGCAAGACCGGGCGTATTCGGATCCTGCCACGGATTCGGTGTGACTTGCGCGATTGTCGTCGTCGTGCTCGTGCCTTGTATCGCGCCCAAGTACTCTTCGCCGGCGTGCTGGAGCTCGCCCATCTGTTGCGTCTGAACGAAGCCGTTGATGATATCCAAAGAAGCGCTTTGGTACGCAATCGTCTCCAGCAGCTGGCTCTTGATCTTCGCCAGCGTGGCGTCGTCCGTCGGGTTGCCGGTTGGTTCGATCAGCTTTAGGTCGTCGAGCGTCGTCTGCGCGGCAATCAAATTGCGCGCAATAGGGCTGACGAGATACGACATTTGCTGGAGCGCCATGCTGGTCTCGGGCGATTGGTTGTTCATCGAGTCGTAGGCCGGCGGAGCGCCGTTTGAGTATTGCGCCGCCGCGGGGTCGAGCGCGCTGAGCGTACCTCGCTGGTACCTTTTGAAGAGAGGCGGGCTTTGCGCGATCCGCTCGTCGTTTTGCAGGATCATGGCGACGGCGGGCCGGACGTGCTCGCGGAGACGCGCGCAGAGTGCGCTCGTGACGATGTGGTAGATTTGGGGCGGCGCGGTCGCCGCGGTAGAAGGTGCGCCTTCCGAGCTACCCGTGAAGCCCAGAAATCCGACGAAGGTCAATATCCCTGCCCAAAGCAGGAGGGGCCTGTGCATACCGAGCGGATTTTTTTCTAGGGCGCCTTCTGGACGCCTGCCGCGAACGAGAAGCGGGACCCCGGAGGGTCCCGCTTTTGCTTCTACCTTAGGCGCGGAGGCCGATCGGGTTAGATCTTGACCTGCGCGTTGAAGTAGATGTTGATCGGAGGCGGAGCGCCGCCGATCGCGCCGTTATTGAACGACGAGGGGTAGTAGCTCTGGTTGTACGCCGGGTGCACCTTGTTGGCGGCAAAGTCGTTGATGCCAGTGCCGTTGTAGAAGTTGGCCGGGTAGATGGTGCTGTTGAGCGGTCCGCCTGCTGCGGCGTATCCGCAGGTGGCGAAGCCCGGCTGGTTAGCCGACGTCCACGGCTCGGTCGTACCGCCGAAGCACGTGTGGAACAGGTTCACTCCGAGCGCGGTCAACTTGATCCTCGGGCTCAGGTCGTAGGAGAGCTGGAGGTTCCCGACGATCAGCGATGGGTTCTGATAGGAGCCCATTGCAAACGTGCCGCTCTGCGGGTTGGGAATGTAGAGGTAGGAGAAGGCTCCCGTGCCCGGCGACGTCTGCGTCAGGTAGTTACACTGCAGCGGGTTGGTCTTGGGTGAGAGCTTCGTGATGCCCGTGCTGAGAGAGTTCAGCTCGCAGCTGCGCGGATCCTGACCCGTTACGTCCAGCGGGCTTCCGTAGTAGCCGCCCGACTGGAAGACGAAGCTGGGCGTGATCGCCAGCTTATTCGCGCGGTAGTTCAGGATGAGCGACGAGACGATCGGCGAGATGTAGCTGGTGTTCGCTCCGCTCAGGTTCGGCGCGATCGCCGTCGTGTAGGGATTGTACCAGCCGTTGGGATCGAGCAATGCCTGCTTGGGTTGGTTGTAGTAGGGATTTTGGATCACGTCGCACGGGACGTACGACGTCGACGAGCCGCAGTTGACCGTCTTCGCGCTGCACGAAACCGGAGTTCCGCTTGGGCTGCCGATGTTCGTTATTTGATAGCACGGGGAACCGCCACCGGCCTTGGTCAGACCGTTGTACTGTTGGATCGCCTGGTTGAGCGCGATGGTCGTGTTCGGCACGACGCCCCCGTTCGAGAGAGTTTCGTTCTGGAACTGGACCTTCGAGTTCGTGTAGGTGAACGCGAACAGCGCCGAGAGCCCGTTGCGGGTGAAGTCGCCCTTGTTGAACTGGAACTCCACGCCGTAGTCGCGGTTCACGCCGACCGGGACTTGCGTCACGAAGCCGGCGCCGATGAAGGTCTGCTGCTGCCACTGATTGACCCACGTGTAGAACGGCGAGAGCTTGAAGCTCATGTCCGTTCCGTGCAAGTGCTGCTCCCAGGAGAAGTCGTACTGTGCCGACGAGATTCCCGGAATCGGATGGAAGGGCGAGTAGAAGCCCAGGTTCATCGTGTTGTTCCAGATGGAACGGTTATCGCCCGATGCGCTGAGGTACTGAACCGACGCCGAGATCGGAGGCTGCGTGAAGCGGCCGCCCGATGCGCGGAAGACGGTGTCCGGCGACGCCGTGTAGGTCGCCGAGAACCGCGGCTGCCAGTAATCCAGCGAGTACGAGTTGGGTGAGGTCGAGGTGAAGTTCGGAGACGCAACTCCGTCCTGCACCGTGCCGTTGGGATGCACCCAGCCGGTGTGCGGACCCGTCGGATGGAGGATGGTCGCGGCCTGGTTGCAGTCGCCGTTGACGTACTGAGCCGCGGCGGGCGGAGGCACGCCAGGCGGAAGCGCCTGCGTCAGCACCTGGTTCGTTGACGCGAAGACGCACACGTAGTTTGCCGACTGCGCCGCATAGAACTGCGTGGCGGCGCTATTGGAGTCCGGCAGGTTGTAGGTGAAGTTGTCGTAACGGATCGATGCGTTGAGCAGGAAGCGATCGTTCGGACGCCACTGATCGGATGCTGAGGCGTTCGTGAATCGCGGCCCCACCGTGTTGTGAGCACCCGTCACGTTGCCGTTCCACATGGATTCCCATGCGGCGCCGCCACGGCCGCCGAAGC
Organism: Vulcanimicrobiota bacterium; assembly: GCA_963711625.1. GTDB lineage: Bacteria > Vulcanimicrobiota > Vulcanimicrobiia > Vulcanimicrobiales > Vulcanimicrobiaceae > Cybelea. The sequence continues at coordinate 1,272,901 of OY970207.1, read as the reverse complement.
CGGTTGGGCCGTTGGTGGCGTTGCTGAGCCAGCCGCACGGCGTCGGATTGCTCCCCGTGTCGCAGCTGCCTGTCGCGCCGGTATAGACCGACGTCGGATGGATGAACGATCCGGTCGCGACGTTGAAGTACGTGCTGCTCACACACGGCACGGACTGGCCGTTGTGCGCGTCCAGACACTTGTTGCCCGCCCTATACCCGATCGGCGAGCAGCTGGAAAGGCAGTTGGCATACGCCGACGTATTGTTGAAGCGATCTACGCTCGCCGACGTATAGTTGCCGTCGAGGCTGATTAGGTTCTGAGCATTGATCTGGTCCTGGAAGCTCAGAGCACCGCCGGACGTGTGCGTAATGAGGGTATATTCGGCCGACGGTGGGGACGGAACCGACTCATCCGTCGCTCCGAAGATCGGGCCCTCTTGCAGCCAGTCCGAGTAGAACGTGTAGGCATAGGCTCGCAGATAGGCCGATTGGCTGAGCGCGTAGGTGTACTGCAGCTTCGTGATTCCGGTATCGTTCGAGATCACGTTGACGCTGTTATCGAATAGCGGCATCGCTCCGTGGAACGCGTGAGGCGGCGTTCCGGGCGCGAAGTAAAGCCCGGGTCGCTTGAACGACGTCGGGCTGGTCGCGACCGCCGTGCCGAAGGGCACGTTGTACGCGATGTTGTCGCCGTATGGTTGATAGGCGCCGTTCGCCGAGAAGTTGCACGAGTTTGCGATGACGTTCGCCCACCCGACGACGACGTTGTTTCCGCACACCGGCTTAGCGTACGGAGCTTGAAATAGCGACCAGAAGTACTGCTGGTAGCTGGTTCCTTCGTCGTTCGGCGACATGTAGAAGTAGTTGTTGAGCGCCGAACCGCTCCAGAGCACTTGCACGTCGTCCCGCAGGCCGTTGGCCTTCGGGATGCCCATGTGCAGATTGATCACGTTCTCGCGATCCGTCACTTGCTGCGGAGCTCCGCCGAGGCCGTTGTAGAACGACCAGCAGCCGGCTCCGGTGAGGTTGCTCGGGCCCGCGAGCAGCGGGCACGTGGGCTTCACGCCCTGACAGGTCGCCGTCACGCAACCGCCATAGCCGATTCCCGAGCCAATCGTCGGGCCCGAGAAAATGCCGCCCGGCGTCATGTACCCGGCAGCGTTGCTATTGTCCAGGAAGCGGTCCCCCTGATTGTAGCCGCTGAGCCCGATGTAATAGCGAGAAGTTACGATCGGGCGTTGAGCCGCCGATCTCGACGCTTGCCTGGTGATAATAGGCGTCCGTCGCGAGGCCCAGGTTCGCGGTCGCAAAGCCCGGGAACGTGCCCGTCTTGATGACCTGATTGATGAAGCCGGCGGTACCGGCTGAGGCCACCGAGGCGGGACCGCCGCCCGTGTACACCTGCAGCTCTTGCAGGCCGAGCGTGGATTCGGTCGACGAGTTGTAGTTGTCGAAGGCGCGGTTGACCGGGATACCGTCGTACTCGAAACCGGTGTAGTACGAGTTCTGGCCGCGAACGTACGCGGCGTTGAAATCCCAGCCCATGCCGCCCGGCGAGGTTTGAATGCCGGGGACCGACGCCATCGCCGAGTAGGCGTTGTTCAGGTTGCCGCCGCCGCCCAATGCTGCGGCAGCCGCTGCTTGCGACGCGTTGACGCTGTACAAGTCGCTTCCGACGCCGGATTTAACCAGCGACGAACCGGCTTGCGACGTCACGTGGCCGATCGTTTTGAGCGCCTTGGTCATCGAGTAAGACAAGGCGTTCGTCTGGTCGGCGAAGACCGTGACGCCAGCGAAAGAGACTCCCTGATACCCGTCCTTGGTCAGGCTGACCGTATAGGTATCCGGAGCAAGCGAGAGGATGACAAAGTGACCTCCCGCGTCCGTCGTTGCGGATCTGGTCTGCGATGGCGACGTTACCTGCACTTGCACGCCGGCAATCGGTGCGCCGTTCGTATCTTTGACCGTGCCGCTGATGTTACCGGTGACGCCCGCCAGTGCCCATGTTCCCTGGATCAGGAATGTCACAAGTAGCAACGCGGCTGTGACCGCGTGACGGAGGGTTCGATGTGAACTCATAGTTCGTTTACCCTCTATCGATGTTGAGTTGTCAAAACGTGAATCGCCCTGCACGCCCGGCAGCCACGTGGCCTCAGGAGCTTCACAGGGTGACCCACTGATCCCAAGGGTTTGCTCAGGATTGGGTTGGTTCCTTTAGGTAGCCTTAAGGGGGACGCGTCCGGCCGAAGCCCTGCCGGGCTTAGGCTCGAACCGCCAGGCGCTCGGCTACTAAACCGGGGATCTCGGACGGGCGCTCGGCGACGGGGACGCCGGCCGAGGTAAAGGCCGCGACCTTGCTCTCCGGGGTGCCGAACTTGCCGGAGATGATCGCTCCGGCGTGGCCCAGCGACTTGCCGGGCGGGGCGTTCCGGCCCCCGATGAAGGCCACGACGGGCATCTCGGGCATGTGCTCGGCGATGAACGCGGCGGCGTCCTCTTCGTCCGACCCTCCGATCTCGCCGCAGACCACCACCGCGGTGGTCGCGGGGTCGTTCTTGAACTCGCGCAGGCAGTCCACGAAGGTAGTGCCGATGATCGGGTCGCCCCCGATCCCGACGCAGGTGGACTGGCCGAGGCCGGCTCGGGTCAGCAGGTCGACCACCTCGTAGGTCAGCGTGCCCGACCGCGAGACCACGCCCACGCTGCCTTCCTTGAAGACGTGGCCCGGCATGATGCCGACCAGCGCCTTCCCGGGCGACGCCAGCCCCGGGCAGTTCGGCCCGATGATGCGCATGCCCGGGGTCGTCGCGACCACCTTGAGCGTGTCGTGCACCGGCACGCCCTCGGTGATGCAGACGGCAAACGTGATGCCGGCGTCGTGCGCCTCGTAGAGCGCGTCGGCGGCAAACGGCGGCGGAACGAAGATGCACGTGTGCGTGGCGCCGGTCGCGTCGACCGCTTCGCGGACGGTGTCGAAGACGGGAAGGCCTTCCGGCGTCCGCCGTCCGCCCTTGCCCGGCGTCACGCCGCCGACGAGGTTCGTGCCGTACTTGAACATCCGCCCGGCGTGGTAGGAGCCCTCGGCGCCGGTGATACCTTGCACGATCACGCGGCTGTTCTTGTCCAAGAAGATCGCCATCGTTACGCCTCCCGCGCCAGGCGGACCGCTTCGCGCGCGCCCTCGTCCATGGTTTCGACCGGCGTCATGCCCGCCGCGGCGAGAATGCGCCGGCCCTCCTCTTCGTTCGTGCCGGTGAGCCGGATCACGAGCGGGATCTTGCGCGACGCCGTTTGTTCCATCGCGGAGACGATGCCGCGCGCGACTTCGTCGCCGCGCGTGATTCCGCCGAAGATGTTGATGAAGAACGACTTGGCGCCGGTGTTGTTCACCACCAGTTCGTAGCAGTTGCGCACGCGCTGCGCGTTCGCGCCGCCGCCGACGTCGAGAAAGTCGGCCACGCCGCCGCCCGCGTTGGCCACGGCGTCCATCGTCGCCATCGCGAGCCCCGCGCCGTTGGCCATCGTGCCGACGTCGCCGGCGAAGCGGCGGAAGTTTCGTATGCCGACTCCCGCGCCCGCCGCCAGCAGCTCGTCCTCGTCGAGCGGCAGCACCGAGCGCCATTCGTCGAACTCCGGAATGCGAAACAGCGCGTCGTCGTCGAGCTCGATCTTCGCGTCCGACGCGACGACGCGCCCGTCGGCGGTGAGCGCCAGCGGATTGATCTCGACGAGCTTCGCACCGTAGCGGAAGAACACGTCGTACATCGCGCCGGCGATGGCCGGAAACTGCTTGCGATAGCCTGCGTCGAGATCCGCCGCGAACGCCAGCTCGCGCCCGACGAACGGCGAATAGCCGACGGCAACGTCGACGTAGAACTTCGAGATCGATTCCGGATGGTGCTCCGCGACCTCTTCGATCTCCATGCCGCCGAAGCGGCTCACGACGAACACCGGCTTGCGCGCCGCGCGGTCGATCGTGATCGCGCAGTACGCCTCCTTCGCGATCTCGAGGCGCTCTTCCACGAGCAGCGAGCTGATCGGCTCGCCCTGCGGATTCTGACGGTTCGGCGGCATCGGCGTGGCCATGATCTCGTGCGCGACGCGCCGTCCTTGCTCGGCGCCGGTCGCCATCTTGATCTTGCCGGCCTTTCCGCGCCCGCCCATCAACACTTGCGCCTTGACCACCCAGCCGTCGGGCGTCTCGGCGAGAAACTCCCCGACTTCTTGCGGCGTGTGCGCGTGCCGGCCGCGCGGCACGGCGATGCCGGAGCGCCGAAAGAGCTCCTTGCCCTGATACTCCATCAGATTCATAGCGGCGGCAGAGGTTCGCTCACACTCGACCGCCGCCCCTTTCCTTCAAAGGGCGCCGCTTCGCGGCGCTGCTCAGGATGACAATAGTCGCAGCGGGTTAGTCGAGGCGGCCCAGCAGCGATCGGGCGATGATGACCTGCTGAATCTCCGAGGTGCCCTCGTAGATCTCGGTGATCTTCGCGTCGCGGTAGTGGCGCTCGACCGGGAACTCGTCGGTGTAGCCGTAGCCGCCGTGAATCTGCAGCGCCTCGGCCGCGTGTTTGCGCGCGGCCGTCGACGCGAAGAGCTTCGCCTTGCTCGCCGCGATCGCGAACTCTTGGCCCGCGTCGGCCAACGCCGCGGCGCGGTACGTGAGCAAACGCGCCGCGTCGAGATCCATCGCCATCTGCGCGATCTTGAACGACACGCCTTCGAACGCGCCGATCGGCTTGCCGAACGCTACGCGCTCCTTCGCGAACTGCCACCGACTCGTCGAGACACGCGGCGAGAATTCCGATCGCCTGCGCCGCGATGCCGATGCGCCCCGCGGTCAGAGCGGTCATGGCGTTGCCGAATCCGGCGCCCTCGTCGCCCAGCAGGGCGTCGTTGCCGACCGCGACGCCGTCGAAAGCCAAGTCGCACGTGTTGCTCGTGTGAATGCCGAGCTTCTCGGTGACGCGCTCGACGGTGATACCCGGCCGATCGGTCTCGACGAGAAACGCGCTGACGCCGCGCGCCCCCGCGCCGCCGGTCCGGAACATGCCCATGATCACCGCCGCGTAGCTGCCGCTCGTGCACCACTGCTTGCGCCCGTCGAGCACGTACCCCGCGGACGTACGCTTCGCCGTCGCGCGCAGCGCGGCGGCGTCGGATCCCGCGTCCGATTCCGTAAGCGCGAAACCCGCGATGGCGTCGCCGCCCGCGAGGCGGCCCAGCCAGCGCTCCTTCTGCGCGTCGGTGCCGAGCTTGCGGATCGCCGAGCAGATCATCGAATGCACCGAGAGCGTGACCGCCGTGCCGGCGTCGACACGCGCGATCTCCTCGATGGCGAGCGCGTACGACAGATAGTCTGCGCCTGCGCCGCCGTACTCTTCCGGCACCAGCATGCCCATCAGGCCCGCCGCGGTGAGTTTGCCGTAGAGCTCGCGCGGGAAGGCGTGCTGCTTGTCCCAGCGCGCGACGTGCGGAGCGATCTCGCGCTGCGCGATCTCGGCCGCCAACGCGCCGATGGCGCGTTGCTCCGTGCTCAGCTCGAACTGCAGCCGCTCCGGCGCGATCAGATCCGTGGCTCCTCTAGTCGACGCGAATCAACAGCGCGTCGCCTTGGCCGCCGCCGGAGCAGATCGCGGCGATGCCCAGGCCGCCGCCGCGCTTGCGCAGCTGATTGATCATCGTGCCGACGATCCGCGCGCCCGACGCGCCGATCGGATGACCCATCGCGACCGCCCCGCCGAACTGGTTGATCGCGGACTCGTCGAGCTCCAGACCGTCGCGCCGACGTTATTGCGACGGCGGAGAAGGCCTCGTTGACCTCCCAGACGGCGACGTCGCCGTTCGCGAGTCCCGTGCGGTCGAGCAGCTTGCGCGCGGCCATCGCCGGCGTCAGGTTGATGTACGGCGAGTCCCACGCGACCGTGGCGTGATCCACGACCGTCGCCAGCGCCTCGTAGCCGTGCTCGGCGGCGTATTGCGCGTCGGCGAGGATCAGCGCTGCGGCGCCGTCGTTGACCCCGGGTGCGTTGCCGGCCGTCACCGTCCCGTTGCGCTCCAGCGGACGCAGTTTCGCCATGGCCTCGAGGCTCGCGTCGGGGCGTACCGCTTCGTCGCGATCCACCACGGTGTGCGGAACGTCGCCGGTTACGAACGGTGCGAACGCCGCGTAATCGAGCGTGAACTCCTCCGACGGCTCGTGCTCCCACACGCGGCTCGCGGCGCCGACCGCCGCGGGAACCCGCGCGCGGCCTTGACGCGGCAGCTGCTCGACGACGATCTTGTCCTTCGCCTTGCTCGCTACTTTCAGCGCGACGATCTCGTCGTCGAAGTGCCCGGCGGCGTGCGCCGCGCCGGCGCGGCGGTGGCTCTCGAACGCGAAGCGATCTTGATCCTCGCGCGAGGGACCGAGCTCGAGCGCGACCTTGCTGCCCTGCGCCGCCATCGTCATCGGGAAATACTGATCCCACAAACCGTCGTAGATCATCGAATCGACCAGAGCGCCGTCGCCGAAACGATAACCCCATCGCGCGTCGCGCAGCAGATACGGCGCGTTCGACATCGACTCCATGCCGCCGGCGGCCACCACGGAGTTCGCGCCGGCGTTGATCGCGCGCATCGCGTCGACGATCGCGAGCATTCCCGAAGCGCACACCTTGTTGACGGTCGCCGCGGTCACCGTCTTGGCGAGGCCGGATTTAAAAACGACCTGGCGCGCGGGGTTCTGCCCCACGCCGGCCTGCAGCACCTCGCCGAACGTGAGGTGCTCGATCTCCGACGGATCGATCTTTGCGCGTTCGATGGCGGCGGTCAGCGCGGCGGCGCCGAGCGTCGTGGCCGAGAGCGGAGCGAGCGCTCCACCGAGCTTGCCGAAGGGCGTGCGGGCGATGCCGAGCACGACGGTTTTCGAGTCTGTTTTCATAGGACCGGACCATTTCCAAGGCGCCGCAGGCACGCCCTGCGCTACTCGTCGTCGGGCGCCTGCAGCGACGGTCTGCGCGTCAGGAAGTATGTCCGGGAGTACTTGGAGGCGAACGGCCGGAAGGCGCGCGGCTTCTGCTTGAAGTCGAACGCGTCGGTGATGCTGTAGGCGCGGTCGTCGGTGTAGCCGCTGCCGACGCCCAGCGACGAGAGCGACGGCAGCTCAAAGACCTCTTCCACGAATTTCACGATGCTGCCGAACTCATAGACGGTGTGCGAAACGTGCCCCTTGCGCGCGTACGCCGAGATGACGATGCAGGGAACGCGTTCTCCCAGCCCGCGGTAGTCGAGCTGCGGCGGCGGAACGTTGTCGTACCACCCGCCCCAGTCGTCCCACAGCACGACGATGGCGGTCGTGTTCCACGCCGGGCTCTCGCCGACGGCGTCGACGACGGCGCTGACCCACGACGGACCGGTGTCTCTGCCCAAGCCCGAGTGATCCGAGTCGGCGCCGTCGGGAATCACCCACGACACGTCCGGCAGGCGGCCGGCCGCGGCGTCGCTGAGGAACTGCGTCTGCGGCGAGATCACGTTGCGCGACCAGTCGCGGCTGTGGCGCACGGCTTCGATCGCATCGAACTCCGACCAGACGCGTCCGCCGATGTCGCCGCCGCCGACCTGCGGCGCGTAGTACGCCCACGTCACGTGTGCCGGGTCCATCAGCGAGGCGAGCGTCGCGAACTGCGTGAAGCACGGAAACGGGCCGCTGCCGCCGTTCTCGTGCCGCGACTCGTCGAGCGTCGACGTGTGCGTGCCGCCGGGAGCGTCGCAGCCCCACGGCGTCGCGGTGGGAGCGTCCACCTCCGCCAAGCCGCCCTTCACGTTCGTCGTCGACGCGATCAAGTCGAGATGCGCCGTGAAGCTGCCGCCGAACATCGACGGGAACATGTGATCGAACAGCACGTACTGCTTCGCCATCTGCCAGTACGGTTCGATGTACTTCGGAGCCACGTATTGATACGCGTACGTGCCGGCCGGTTTGTTCGGCCCCAACGGATTGAGGTCGAAGCGATCCATCTTTCCGCCGTCCCAGTCGCTGATCGCGTCGGTCCAGACGTGGGAGATGTCCGGACCGTGCAGGCTCATCGGCGTCAGCTTCACCTTCCTGCCGTCGTGCATGTAGCCGTAGTCCGTCGACGTGGCGCCCGGAAACGCGTGAAAGAGGTTGTCGAAGCTCCGGTTCTCCTGAACGACGATCACCACGTGTTTGATGTGATCGTGCAGCTGGTGCGGCGGTGCCGTCGGCGGCGGCGATCCCTGATTGCCGCCGGGCACGAAGCCGCCCGACGACGATCCGCCCCCGCCGCCGCACGCGGCGACGACGGCGGCGAGCGCGAGCGCCGGCACGACGACGGACGGCTTCAATGGCGGACGGCCACGGGACAGCTCTCGCACTCGAACTGGATCGTGACGTGCGCGATGCCGAAATGGCTCTGCGCGCATCCGTCGATCTCGCGCAGTACGTCGGTAGCTTCGCTGAGACGCCGGTCGTCGAGCAGCACGTGCGCCGAGAGCGCGCGCGATCCACTGCCGATCGACCAGACGTGAAGGTCGTGAACGCCGGTCACTCCTCCGATCTCTTCGATGTGGCGCTCGAGATTCCGTGCGTCGACGTCGCTGGGGACGCTCTCGAGCAAGACGTCGGTAGCATCGCGCAGCACGCGCAGCACGCCCACGACGATGATCGCCGCGACGAACAGCGAGAGCAGCGGATCGATCCACGCCGCGTGCGTCACGGCGATTGCGATGCCGCCCAGAATGACCGCCGCCCCGCCGACGGCGTCGCCGAACACGTGGAACAGCGCCGCCCGCACGTTGAGGTCGCGCTTGCCGGCGGCGCGCAGCAGAAGGCCGACGCCGCCGTTGACCGCAAGCCCGATCGCGGCCACGGCCGTCATCAGCGCGGCGCCGGGCTCGACCGGCATCGCGAAGCGCCGGACGGCTTCGTAACCGATCGCGACCGTCGCGACCAGCAAGAGCGTGCCGTTGACGAGCGCGCCGAGCACCTCGATGCGTCCGTAGCCGAACGTGCGCCTCGGATCGGCCGGCCGCGCCGCGCCGATGGCCGCGACCAGCGCGAGCGCGAGCGCGAGGACGTCGGTGCAGACGTGCACGGCGTCGCTCGTCAGCGCCAAGCTGTGCGAAGCGGCGCCGCCCCAAAACTCGAGGACGGCGACGACGGCCGTTGCTCCGAGCGCCGCGACCAGGCGCCGGCGGACCGCCATGGCGGCTAGGATTCCTAACCCTTTCCGGCGCGCAGCGCGAGCGCGAGCAGCATGGCGCCGAAAAGGACGAAGGTCTTGCTCTCGGCGTTCGTTACGGCGCGCGCGTCCCACGTGCCGGCGGTTTCCTCCGCCGGCGCGAGCCGAGGCACGACGCGCGGAACGCGCTTGCAATACCGCTCGAACTCCTCGCCGAACTGCGAACGCAGGAACGCCTCTTCGTGCGGCACGATCGTCGAATAGACGGCGGCCATCGCGGCGAGCGAACCGGCAACGAGCGCGCGGCGGGCACCGCACGAGTTCTTTCCGGTGAACGCGATCGCGAAGCCGGCGGCCGTCATGAAGTTGCCCAGGTAGAGCGGATTGCGAACGTACGCGTAGGGTCCCCCGGTCGCGAGCTTCGGCGCCGTCACCACGTCGTGGCGCGTCGTAACGCCGGAGTACCCGACCGCCCAGCAACGCACGAGCTCGCCTGCGACGGCCAGCGGCAGGCCGAGGGCGACGCTGCGGGCGCTCGGACGCCCGCACGCCGCGAGTGCCGCGGCGGGCAGGGCGAGCAGCAGCCCGCGGTTCTTGAAGACGAATGCCTGGAGGCTCACGGTTGTGCCCTAGCCTTTTGCGCGCTCGCCCGCGCGGCCTCGTACACGTCGCGCAGCGACCGCACCAGAGCGATCTTCGGCTCCCAGCCGGAGCGCGCCCGCAGCTTCTGCGGGCTGCCCACCGAGATGGGGATGTCGGACGGCCGCAGGCGCTGCGGATCCTCGCGCACCTCCACGGGAACGCGGGCGATGGCGATCAGCTCGCGCAGCACGTCGCGGATCGTGACCGCCCGCCCGCTGCACACGTTGTAGACCTCGCCGCGCTCGCCGTCGCGCGCCAGCGCGATGTAGGCGGCGACGACGTCCCGAACGTCGAGGAAGTCGCGCGCCGCCTCCAGGCTGCCGACGAACAGTTGCGGCGGCGCGCCGGCGGCGATGCGCGCCAGCTGCGCCGCAAACGATGCGACGACGAAATGCTCCTTCTGGCCCGGCCCGATGTGGTTGAACGAGCGCGCGATCACCACGTCTGTGCCGAAGCTGCGCGATTCGGCTAGCAGGATGGCTTCGGCCGCGGCCTTGCTGGCGCCGTACGGGTTGCGCGGCCGCGCGTCGAGCGTCTCGCGCAGCGGATACTCGCTCGCGTCGCGCGCGCCGTAGACCTCGCCCGAACTCGCAAAGACGATGCGGGGCCGCACGTCGGCGGGCAGCTCTCTAACCGCGTCCGCCAATCGGGCCGTGCCCATCGCATTGGTCTCGTACGTCTCGACCGGCGAACGCAGCGCGTCGGGCACGTAGGTCTGCGCTGCCAGATGGAAAACGACGGTCGGGGCGAACTCCGCGAGCGCGCGCCGTATCGTTGCCTCGTCGTCGAGGTCGACGACCGGATCGCCGCCTCCCGCGTCGTGCGGGCCGCCGCACCCCCGGGTCTCGACGCCCTCGCCCCGCAGCGCGTCGAGCAGATATCCGCCGGCGAAGCCACGCGCGCCGGTCACGAGCGCCCGCAACGTTCTTCCTTTCTTAGTGCGCGCGCGTCCGGGCGGAGAGGCGCTCGAGGTCGGCCTCCACCATCGCGGCCACGAGCTGCTCGAAGCTCATCGTCGGCGACCAGCCGAGCTGGCGCGCGGCTTTGCTCGCGTCGCCGATCGAGCACGTCCACCTCGGCGGGCCGGACGAAGCGCGGATCGACGACGACGTAGGGCTCGAACGATCCGAGCCCAGCCGCCTCGAAGGCGACGCGCACGAAGTCGCGCACGCTGTGCGTCGCGCCCGTGGCGATGACGTAGTCGTCGGCGTGCGCCTGCTGCAGCATCATCCACATCGCGTGCACGTAGTCGCCGGCGAAGCCCCAGTCGCGCTGCGCGTCGAGGTTCCCCAGTCGCAGGTCGGCTGCCAAGCCCAGCTTGATGCGCGCAACGCCATCGGAGATCTTTCGGGTCACGAACTCCTTGCCGCGCCGCGGCGACTCGTGGTTGAAGCAGATGCCGCTGCACGCGAAGAGGTCGTACGACTCGCGGTAGTTCACGGTGATCCAGTGCCCGTAGACCTTCGCCACGCCGTAAGGGCTGCGCGGATAGAACGGCGTCCGCTCCGTCTGCGGCGACTCGACGGCATTGCCGAACATCTCCGAGCTCGACGCCTGGTAGAAGCGGATCCTCGGATTCGACGTGCCGGATCGCCTCCAGCACGCGCGTCACGCCCAGCGCGGTGAACTCGCCCGTGAGCACGGGCTGCGTCCACGACGCGGGAACGAACGACTGAGCGGCGAGGTTGTAGATCTCGTCGGGCTCGACGTCGTCGACGATCGACGTGATCGAGCTTTGATCCAAGAGATCGCCCGAGACGATCTCGACGTCGTCGACGATGTGCTCGATGCGCTCGTGAACCTCGGTGCTGGTGCGGCGCGTCATGCCCACGACGCGGTAGCCGCGTTCGAGCAGCAGCTCGGCGAGATACGAGCCGTCTTGCCCGGTGATTCCGGTGACCAGGGCCGTCTTCCCCATCGCCCAGCTCCTAGACCGGCGCGCGCGGACGCAGCCGGTCCGCCAGCGTGACGGCGACGAACGACGCCACTTCGCTCGGCAGCGTGCCGCGGCCGAAGCCGGCGTCGTAGCCGAGCTCGCTCGCCAGCCGGTTGGTGACGCGGGGACCGCCGCAGATCAGCACCACGTCGTCGCGGATGCCCTGCGCCTCGAGCAGCTCGCTCAGCGCCGTGAAATTCTTGATGTCGCTCCCCTTCTGCGTGACGACCTGCGACGCGAGCAGCGCGTCGATCCGGTGCTCCTGCGTGAAGCGCACCAGGTCTTCGACGGCAACCTGACTGCCGAGGTTGAACGTCTCGAACATACGATAACGCTCCAGACCGTAGTTGCCCTTGTATCCCTTCATGTTAAGGATAGCGTCGATGCCGACCGTGTGGGCATCGGTTCCGATGCAGGCGCCGGCAACGCGGACCTTGCGTCCGACGCGCTCGGTGACGAACTCGTCGATCTCCTCCATCGACATCGCGTGCTCGCGCGCGGACGGAGCGTGGATCGTTTCCACGTCCACGCCCTGCGCCGTGCTCGCGTAGAGAACGAAAAACGAGAAGCCCGAGGCGATCTGCCGCCCGTCGACGACCTGCACGTCGCTGAAACCCATCTTCCCGGCCAGCTGGCGCGCGGCTTCGTCGGCGGCCTCGCTCCAGTCGATCGGCAACGTGAACGATAGCTGCACCTTGCCGTCGTTCTGCGTGTCGCCGTAGGGCCTGACGAGTTTGCTCACGCCGTCGCCCCGCGCAGCGCGAGCGCCTCTTCGAAGGGGTTGACGTAGTCGCTCGCGCGTTCGAAGACGCCCTCGAATCCGCGCCCGCCGTCCGGCGCGCGCGAGACGTCCGCGAAGGTCGCCCCCTCGATCGCGTGCATCAGGCCCATCGCAGCGACTCGGTCCAGCAGCGCCTCGCAGCCCTCGAGCACCACTTCGGCGCGGCGCTCGATCGCGCCGCCGGGACGCGGGACGATCTCGTCGCCGAAATGGCGCGCGGTGTTCATCACGTAGCGCGCGTTCTCGAGCGATAGCGCGCGGTCTCCCAAAAACGGCGTATGGATCGCCTCGGTCAGCATGCCGCAGAGGTGGATGCTCTGCCCCGTCATCACGGACGTGAGATTGAACATCGCGTCGATGAGGTGGCCTTTGAAGACGTCGCCGGTCATGTGTTTGGTCGGCGGCATGTACTTCAGCGCGGCGTCGGGGAAGATCTGCCGCGCCAGCTGCGCCTGGGCGATCTGAAAGATGAAGCTGTCCTCGAGATCCGGGTTGATCTCGTACGCGTCGCCCAATCCGATTTGACGGTCTGGCAGCCCGGCGCGATGCGCGAACTCCTCGTTGATGAACTGCGACGCCAGGACGGCAGGTGCCTGATCCACGGCGTCGGCCGTGGTCGAGATAATTGTCCTCGCCGGTGTTGATGATGATCCCGGAATACGCATTGAGCATGCGACTGAAGTGCTGGTCCACGAACGTGCGCTTCATGTTGATGTCGCGAAAGAGTATCCCATACATCGAATCGTTGAGCAGCATGTCGAGCCGTTCGAGCGCCGCCATCGCGGCGATCTCCGGCATGCACAGGCCGCTCGCGTAGTTCGTGAGCATGACGTAGCGGCCGAGCTTCTCGCCGACCTCGTCGAGAGCCACGCGCATGATGCCGAAGTTGGCCTGCGTCGCATACGTGCCGCCGAAGCCCTCGGTCGTTGGACCGTAGGGCACGAAGTCGAGCAGCGATTGGCCGGTCGAGCGGATCACGGCGATGACCTGCGCGCCGGCTTCGGCGGCCGCAATCGCGGCGGTGCGATCCTCATAGATGTTGCCGCTCGCCACGATGACGTACAGCAGCGGCGGCGGCAGCTGCGGCAAGCGCGCGATGCGCTCGGCACGCGCGTCGCGCTGCCCGGCAATCCGAGCGAGCGCGCTCTCGACGTGCGGACGCAGCGCGCCGCGAGCTGCGCTCGCGTGCGTCGCCGAAAACTGGTCCAGGGTGTAGCGCCCGGCCGCGATCGCCTCCGCCAGCCCCTGCGGCTCGAGGCCCGTCTCCGCGAGGGCCTGGCCGTACGACAGCGCGACGCCGCTGCCCCGCTGCGCTGCGGGAATCGACTCGAGGACTGCGTTGGGCAGGGGCACTTCGTCGGCCGTCACCCCGTCGACGCCGAGCAGGCGCAGCACCGCGCGCTCCACGGAGACGGTGGAGTGGGCGCCGATGAAGCCTTCGACCGGCGCGACGATCGCGGCGGCCAGCTCCCGGCAGCGAGCGACGCGCTCGCGGTCGATACGGAGTTCCATGGTGCCGTCTATCTTACGCGAAGCGCGAGGTAGGCGGCAATTCCGTCGCGCCACGACGGCATCGCGATGCCCAAAGCGTCGAGGTTCGCGTTGCGCAGCGCCGAGTAGCGCGGCCGCACCGCCGGGGCCCGCCATTGCGCGGCGGCGATCGGCTCGATCGCGACCGCGAGCCCTGCCTGACGCGCCGCTTCGGATGCAAAGTCGTACCAGCTGACCGCGCCGGCGTCGACCGCGTGATAGAGCCCGTAGGATTCGGTCTCGATCAGTCCGCGCAATGCGGCGGCGAGATGTCCCGCGAACGTCGGCGACGCGACGACGTCGGAGACCACTCGCATCGGCTCGGCGTCGAGCGGGTGCTTCAAAACGCGTTCGATGAACGGCGCCCGGTCCCCGGAGTGCGCGGCGCCGTAGAGCCCGCACGTGCGCACGACGAAGGCGCGCGAGTGCAGCCGTTCCACCAACAGTTCGCCGGCGAGCTTCGACGCTCCGTAAGCGGAAAGCGGATGCGGCGAATCGCTCTCCGCGTACGGCGCGACGGCCGCGCCGTCGAAGACGTAGTCGGTGCTGATCGTCAAGAATGCCGCGTCGAACTCGCGCGCGAGGGCGGCGGCTGCGGCGACGGCGAGCGCGTTGATCTCGAAGGCGCGTTCGGGTTCGCTCTCGCATCGGTCGACGTCGGCGAAGGCGGCGCAGTTCACAACGGCATCGGGGCGAAGGCGTTCGAGCGCTGCGCGAACGCCGGCACGGTTTGCGATGTCGAGCTCCCGATGCGACGGCGCCACGACGTCGCAGTCGTCCCAGCTCCTTACGATCTCACTGCCGAGCTGACCCGAACCGCCGATCAGGAGGACGCGCTTCACACCGTCGAACGGCGGCCCGTCGTGTGTCGCTGGGCGATCAGCGAAACGACGACCGCGGCCGCGGCGACCGCATTGCCGACGACCAAGATCTCGACGACGGTCGCGAGGTTCGGGTGGATCAGGACGATGGCAGCGAGGGTGCCCAGCGTGCTGATCAGCAGCGGCACGGTGAAAGCGAGGCGATGCGTCGCGATGCCATACGACGTCAGCGCGTTGGTCAGCGCGAGCAGAACCATCGCAAGCCCGTAGGTGACGAGCAGCGGGGATGCCGCGTCGAAGGCGTGCCCCACCAGCGCGTGGAGCACCGTGATGCCGAAGTACCGGAAGATGAACAGCCCGCACGTGGCTAAGCCCGCGAACATTAGCATGCTCGCGACGAGAACCTCTCTCGTTTCCGCGCCGCGCGCGTGACGGTCCGCCGCCTGCGGCAACAGTACCGTCGGCACGAAACCGACGAGATAGAGCAGCGTCTTTCCGCCCAGCGAGGCCGCGGCGTACAACCCGGCGGCGTGCGCGTCGAAGTAGTGCTTCACTAAGACGACGTCGGCCGACCCCATCAGCGTCAGCGAGATCGTCGCGGCCGCGGCGCCGGCGCCCGCATTCATGATGCGTCGCCAATCGTAGCGCACGCCGCGCGGCCGCGAGCTTGCATACCGCTGCTTCAACCGAATACCGAGATAGCACAACGCGCAGAGTGGACCGAGCAAGAAACCCACCATGCCGCCGCCGAGCTTCAGACCGACGGCGATGAGCGCGCCGATGCCGGCGACCTTTGCGATGCCCTCGATCGAATTCGAAACCGAGTAGCCGATGAAGTCTTGCGTGCCCTGTGCAACGGCCCGCAGCGCGCTGACGAACAGCGCGATGCCCGCGAGCAGTCCGACGAACGGCACCGACCACACCGGCACGTGCAGGTAGTGGGCGAACGGAACCGCGCCGGCAGCCGCCAGAACGACGTAGACGACGCCTAGCTTCGCGAAGCCCGCCGACACCCCGTCGGTCAATCCGCGCAAGTGGCCGTCGTCGTGCAGCGCGCGAAACTCGGCGGACAGCTGCGCGACGACCGGCGCGACGAACGCGGCCGGAATAGCCGCGATGAGCGTGGCGTTGATGAGCGCGTAGAGGCCGCCGTAGACCGTGACGCCGAGCTGACGGCTCGCGACGGCGTGCGCGATGAATCCACACAGATTGAGGACCATGCCGGCCGAGAAGACGAGGAGGCTCTGCTTGAGCATCGCGCTCGCCCGAAGCCGTTCGAGCCCACGGCGCAGCACGAGCGTGCCGGGCGGACTCATGCTGCCGTTCATGGTACCTTCGTTCTCATGGAGATCGAGCAATTACCTCTCGGCGGAGCGTTGATGCTCACGCCGCGCGTCTTCACCGACGAGCGCGGATTCTTCAAAGAAACGTATTCCGCCGACCGTTATCGCGAATGCGGTATTAAGGAAACCTTCGTTCAGGATAATCTTTCCCTCTCGCATCGCGACGTCTTGCGCGGCCTTCACGGCGACGCCCGGATGGCGAAGCTCGTGACCGTTCTCCGCGGGAGCGCATACGACGTGATCGTCGACGCGCGGCCCGCCAGCCCCACCTTCCGCGGCTGGTTCGGAACGACGCTGACGGCCGGAGAGGGCCGGCAGGTCTACGTGCCCCGGGGCTTCCTCCACGGGTTCCTCGCCCTAGAAGACGAGACCGTCTTTTCGTATAAACAGAGCGCGCCGTACGACCCGCGCTGCGAGGTCGCGATCGCGTGGGACGACGCAGATCTAGGGATCGACTGGCCGCTCGCCGGCCGGCGTCCCCTTCTCTCGAGGCGCGATGCGGACGCGCCGCGCTTGAACGTAACAAACGGGCTGCAGCCGAGGTAAGAGCCGCCAAAGGAACCGAATCGACAGGGGATGGCATTCCATGATCAGAGCGACGAAGCTCTGGTGCATCGGGTGCGCTCCGGGGAAAGGGAGATCTTCGGCGTGCTCGTGGATCGCTACAAACGCGGCATCGCTAACTTCATCGGCGCAACGGTACGCAATCCGTCCGAAACCGCGGACCTCTCGCAGGAGACGTTCCTGCGAGCCTACGCGCATATCGGAACGTTCAATCCGCAGCTCGGGAAGTTCTCGACTTGGATCTATCAGATCGCCCGCAACGTGATTCGCACCTATCTGGCCAAGTCGCTGCGCGCCCCGCACGTGGCGGAGTTGCCCGAGGATCAATCCCTCGAGAGCGCGCTGCCGGACCTTTCCCCGCAAGCCGATCCGGCGGGCGGCGTGCTGCGTGAGGAGGCGGAGCGCGAGCTCCGAGCCGCGCTCGCCGAACTGCCGGAACGCACGCGCACGGTCTTGGCCCTGCGCTACTTCGACAGTATGGAATATGCGACGATCGCGAGCACGCTGGGTCTCTCGCTCGGCAACGTGAAGACGCTGATCCATCGCGGTAAGATCGCGCTCACCAAGAAGATGCGCGAGCGCGAACGGCGCGCGGTCGGCTCGCTCAAGGGCGCCGGCGCGAAGGGAGGCTCGCGTGCGCTGCTCCTCGTGTGAACCGCTGCTCGCGGCCTATTTGGAATCGGCGCTGCGCCATCGCCGCGCGCTCGAAGTCGCCGAGCATCTGCGCGAGTGCCATGACTGTGCATCGCTGCTCGGGGAGCTCAAAGTCATCGACGCCCTGCTCGTCACCGCGCGCCCGCCGGGCAGCGTGGGCGGTGACTTCACGGCGTCGGTCGTATCGGCGACGCATGCGACGCCGGCTCGGGCGCGGCGTCGCCCGAAGCTGCTGATTCCGCTCGTTCTCTATCTCGCTGCGGCCTGGGCGGCGGCCGCGTTCTTTGCACTGCGCGCCGATCATCTGCCGCAAATCGGCGCGGCGCTGCTCGCGGCGCAAGCGCGCAATCTCGCCGGGCTCGGCGAGGCGGCGCGCGCCCTGGCACCGGCAACGCCCATCGTGGCGGCGGCGGTCAGCGCCGTGCTGGCGCTCGATCTTCTCCTGCTCGGCGCGCTACTCTTCGGCTACCGCCGTTTGCGCCCGCTGCTGGCGGCGCACCTCAGCCGGGGGTCGCGCTCGTGAGGGCGCGCCTCGCGATCGGCCTGATGGCCGGCGTCGCGGCGGTCGTGTTGTTCTGCCTGCCGGCGCCGGCCGAGACGCAGGCGGTCTTCCATGGCGGCACCTACTTCGGGTCGGTCGTGGTCGAGCCGGGTCAAGTGGTCGACGGCGACCTGACCGTCGTCTTCGGCGACGCGACCAACGCCGGACTCGTGGAGGGCGACGTGACCGTCATCGGCGGCAGCTACGACCCGCGACCCGGCGGCATCGTCACCGGGCGCGTGACGCAGGTCGGTGGACCGCTCACGCAATCGGTGGTGCCGTGGGCGCCGAGCGACGCGGGTTACAACCCCTTCGTTCCCGATCACCGCCTGCTCTGGCGGTTCTCCTGGAATCTGCTCGCCCTGCTGGTCTTCCTGATCTTCCCGCTGCGAACGCGGATGGTGCTCGACCGTCTCGAAAATCATCCGGGGCTCTGCGTGGGGGCCGGTCTCCTGGGCTGCGTCGCGGTGATTCCGCTGGCGGTCCTCCTCGCCATCACGATCCTGCTGATTCCGCTGATCCTGCTCGAGTTCGTCTTCCTGCTCGCCAGCGTCTTCCTCGGTACGGCGGCGCTGGCATTACTGATTGGACGGCGCCTCTGCGAGCTGGTGAGTCCCTCGACCACCCCCTCGCCGCTGGTGGCCCTGCTGGTGGGCCTGGCGCTCATCACGGCCGCGGAGCTCGTGCCGGTGCTCGGCACGCTCGTGCTCATTTTGGTAGGACTGATCGGCCTGGGCGCGACCGTGCTCTCGTTCGCCGGCGATTCGTTGACACGCGACTTCAGGGAACCTCTGGGCGGACCCCCGGTGGCCTCCGGCTAACTGGCCGGTATGTCGACCATCTCGCGGTCCGCGAAGTTCGCCGAGCGCACCGGTCGCCTGCGGGCCTCGACGATCCGAGAGATGCTCAAGGTCACGCAGCAACCCGACGTCATTTCGTTCGGCGGCGGCCTTCCCGCGCCCGAGCTCTTTCCGACGGCGGCGATCGGCGAGGCCGCGCGCGACGTTATGGAGCGTTACGGTGCGGCCGCGTTGCAATACAGCGTCACCGAAGGAATCCCCGAGATGCGCGCGTGGGTCGCGCAGCGGCTCTCCCGGCGCTTCGGCCGCGTCTTCGACGCCGAGAGCGTCACGATCGTCAACGGATCGCAGCAGGGTCTCGACTTGGTCGGCAAAGTCTTTCTCGATCCAGGCGATCACGTCGTGATGGAGAATCCGTCGTATCTTGGCGCGATCCAGGCGTTCGACGCGTACCAGGCGCGCTATCTCACCGTCGACACCGACGACGACGGCCTCATCCCCGCATCGCTCGAACGCGTGCTCGAGCTGGCGGACCCGTTCCCGAAGTTCCTCTATCTCGTTCCGAACTTTCAGAATCCCACGGGCCGCACGCTCGCCGGACCGCGCCGGGAGAGCGTCGTGCGCATCTGCGAGCACTTCGGCCTTCCCATCGTCGAAGACGATCCGTACGGCGAGCTGCGCTTCGAGGGCAGCGATCTTCCGCCGCTTCTCGCTCGCGACACGACCGCGCCGATCATCTACTCGGGCACCGGCAGCAAGATCATGGCGCCCGGCATGCGCGTCGCGTGGCTCGTCATCGCCGACGAGGAGATTCGCGAGAAGATCGTGCTCGCAAAGCAGGGAGCCGATCTGCACAGCGGCACGTTCGCGCAGTACGTCTTTCACGCGTACGTCAGCAACGGCGACGCGTTCGAGGGGCACGTTCGCAATATCGCGTCGACCTACCGGCGCCGCCGCGGCGTGATGGCCGAGGCGCTGGCGGCGTCGATGCCCGACGGCGTCCGATTCACGCGACCGGCCGGCGGAATGTTCCTCTGGGTGACCGTTCCCGGCGTCGATACCACGGAGCTGCTGCGCATCTCCGCCCAATCGAAAGTCGTGTTCGTACCGGGCGTCAACTTCTATCCGGGACGCGACGTTCACGACGGGATGCGCTTGAACTTTTCCAACGCTACGGAGAAGAATATCGAGGTGGGCGTCGAACGGCTTGCCCACGCTATTCGACTGTATAACGGTTAGGGGAACACGCGTGGCAGAAGGCTTGGTCGTCGGCATTTTTCCGGACTCGGATCCCAAGGCGTTGGAGTCCGCGCTGTCTGCGCAGCAGATCGACCTGAGCAAGGTCAAGGTCGTCAGCTCGACGGCGCGCGACACTGACTCGACCCAGCTCGAGTTCGTCGACGTCATCGAAGAGATGGAGGACAACTCGCTCTCCGACGACATGACGAAAGGCCTCGGCATCATGGGCGACGCCGGCGGCACCGGGGTGCCGGGACTCGGCGGCGGCCGGCGGGCGACGCGCGGCTCGTTCGCGGGCAGCGACACGCCGTCCGCACGGTATCTCGCCGGCTTCGCTATTCCCGACGACGAGGTCGGCAACTTCGACGACGCGATCCGCGACGGCCGCGCCGTGGTGCTCTATGCCGACGCCGGCGCCGCGGCCGACACGATCGCGGCCGCCTTCAAGGCGGCGGGCCTGCGCCACGTGCGAGCATACTGAGGAACGTCGCCCTTTGGTTGGCGAGCGTTCTGGCGCTCGCGGACTGCACGCCAACCGTGCACTATGACTACACGCATCTGCCTTCGGGCTACCGCTGGCGCGCCGTTTACGATCGGACGACCGGCGCGCTGGTCTTGTACGGCCGGGATCCCATGACGAACGAGACCGTGTACGTGGGTCCCGATGGACGCTACTTCGTCTTCCGGCATCCGGGGCCGATCGGCCGCGGTGACCTCAAGAACCACTGGATGCCGCACGATGCGCGATAACGCCGCGCGTCCGGTCCGCCGGGTCATGATCACCGCGGCCGGCACCGTGACGGCCCAGTCGCTAATCAAGGCGCTGCGCGACGACGGCAGGGTGACATTCGTTGCCGCCGGCGACATGAGCCCACTCAACGCGACGCGGGCGTTCGTGAACGAGTTCGTGGCGCTGCCCGCGGCGGGTGCCCCCGATTTCGCGCGCCGCTGTTTCGACGCCGCGCGCTCGCTGGAGATCGATCTGCTCGTGCCGCTCATCGTCGAGAGCGAGTTTCTGCCGCTCGATGAGGAACGGGCGCTCTTCGACTCCGTCGGTTGCCGGCTGCTGGTGCCGCCGCGCGAGATCTTCATGCGTACCGGCGACAAGCTCGAGTTCGCCCATTTTCTCGAGGAGATCGGCGTCCCCGGTCCCGCGACTCTTCCCTACTCGCCCGACGTCGAACCGCAACGCTATCCCGTGTATCTCAAACCGCGGCGCGGATCGGGATCGGTCGGCACGACGCGCGTCGAGAGCGCGCACTCGCTGCACGAGGCCGCGCGCGGCCGCGACGGCCTCATCGTGCAGGAGGCCGTGGACGGCACCGAGTTTACCGTCGACTGTTTCGCGGCGGAACCCGGTCGCGTCGTCGCCGCCGTGCCGCGCGAGCGCATCGCGATCAAAGCGGGCGTCTCCGTAAAGGGCCGCACCTATCGCCACGCCGGGATCGAGGGAATCGCCCGCAGCGTGGTGGAGCGCAGCGGCTTGAGCGGCCCCGCCAACGTCCAAGGCATGCTGTGCGGCGACGGCAGCTTTTCCATCATCGAGATGAACCCGCGCTTCTCCGGAACGCTCGCGCTGACCACCGCGGCCGGCATCAACTTCGCCACGCTGCTGATCGATCTCGTCGAAGGCGCGCCGTTGCCCGACCTGTTGGGCCGTCATGAGGACGGCCTCACGATGATGCGCTACTGGAGCGAGGTCTTCGAGGACCGCTCCGGCGCGGTGCGTCTAGGGACCGCGCTTTAGGCGGGCGATTCCGACGCTGCCGGCCTGTTTCCAGAACTCGTAACCGAAGGCGGCGCTGACGAAGGGATGGTAGAGCCACTCCCGCCGCCGGTCGCGCGCGAGGCCGTAAACAGCCGCGATCGCCGGAAAGACGAAACTCACCGAGTAGAACGGCCAGATATAGGCGCGCGAACGCTGCCCGCGGCTCCACGAGTCGCGGCGGTTCCAGATCGGCTGCTCGCGCGTGGCCAACCGCGCGCGGAAGCGCGGCCCGAACTTGCGCAGCGCGTCGCCGACGCCGCCGACCGTATGGTGCTCGAGCGCGGCGTTCTCGACGTAGGCGATCTCGCAACCGTCGTCGATCAGCCGCTCGACCGGCGCCACGTCGTCCTCGTCGGTTCCGTCGGGCTTACGGTATGGCAGGCGGATCGTGAAGCCTTGGGCCAGCGCGACGAGCGGCCGCGGGCCCGCGGCGAAGTCGTACACCACATAACCGTCGCCTCGCCGGCGCATGCGGTACGTTCGGTGGTACGACGCGGGCGAAGTCGCGCCGCCGTAGATGAAGTGGTTAAACGGATCCGTGAAGGCGTTGAAGTAGCGCGTGGTGCCGCCGTCCTGCGGCGTGCTGACGAGGCTCGGAAACGCCGCGCGGATTGCCGGATCCGCGAACGGGCGCGCCATGTTGGCAAGAAAATCGTCGCCGGCGAACGCGTTGTCGGCCGCGAGCCACATCGCGACGTCGCCGGTCGCGCGCTCGAGCAGCATTCCGGCGCCCGGCTCCGCGCGCCGCATCGGGTTGTGGTGCACCTCCGCGCCGAATGCGCGCGCGACCGCCGCAGTGTCGTCGGTCGAGCCGCCGTCCGCAACGAGCAACTCGACGAGCTCGCCGGGATAGCGCTGCCGGCGAATCGAGCCGAGGACCGCCGGTAGCCGCGTCGCTTCGTTGAACACGGGCAGTAGCAGCGAAAAGCGAATCGGCGGGCGTCCTGGGGTCACACCTCCACCTTCGCTCCGCCGGCTTGCGCCGAGCGCATCGCCGCCTCGATCACGCCCACGACGGTGGCGCCGAACTCGCCGTCGCACCGCGTCGGTGCGCCGGTTCGAATCGCGACGGCGAAATCGGCGACGAGCTTCCCGAGCGCCTCGCGGTTATCGACCAGCGGAACGTGCAGGTCGCCGAGCCGGTACGACACCATCTGCTGCTGCAGCGTCGAACTCGACGGATCGAGCACGACGCCTTTGTCGTAGATGTAGATCTTCTCCGTCGGCTCTACGTCGTCCCAAACGGCCATCTTGACGCTGCCGGAGATCACCGTGCGCCGCACCTTTACCGGCGAAAGCCAGCTCAAGTGCACGTGCGCGAGGCAACCGCCGGCATACCACATCGTGAGGAATGCCACGTCCGGAATTTTTTCGTGCACGCAGGCGCCCAGCTGCAGCGCGACCGCGACCGGCGCTTCGTCCAGGACGTAGTTGACGATCGACACGTCGTGCGGCGCGAGATCCCACAGGACGTTGCTCTGCTGGAAGAGGCCGAGGTTCACTCGCGTGGAGTCGACGTAATAGACCTTGCCGAAATCGCCGCCCTCGCGCAGCGACCGCAGCTTCTCTACCGACCCCGTGTAGAGAAATGTGTGATCGGTCATCAGGCGAACGCCCGCACCGCGCGCCAGCGAGCAGAGTTCGTCGGCGTCGCGGCGGCTTTCGGCCAGCGGCTTTTCGACCAGCACGTGTTTCCGCGCGCCGATGGCACGCGCAGCGAGGTCGCGATGGGTGCCCGGCGGCGTCGCGATCGCGACCGCGTCCACGCCGGCATCGGCCAGCGCCGCGTCGATCGAATCGTAGCCGCGCGCCGAGGGATAGAGCCGCAACAGTCGATCGAGCCGCGTGCGGTCGGGATCGACGACGCAACGCACCGACCAGTCGTCGGACGCGTGAAAATTGCGAACGAGGTTTGGGCCCCAATAGCCCGCGCCCACCACCGCAACGCCGAGCGGCTTGCGTTCCACGATGCCTTAGTGTGAAGCTGCTACGCCACGGCCAGCGGATTCGCGCTCGCCAGCGCGCCGGCGACCAAGTCGATCTGCTCCTCGGTCAGCTCGGGGAACATCGGCAACGACAGGATGCGATCCGCGCTGCGTTCGGTTCGCGGGAAAGCGCCGCGGCCGGGACCGAGATCGGCGTACGCCGGCTGAAGATGGATCGGAATCGGATAGTGGATTCCCGTCGAAATGCCGCGCTCGCGCAACGCCGCGATCGTGCGCTCGCGCTGCTCCACCTCGATCACGTACAGGTGATAGACGTGCCCCTCCTCGCGCGGATGCAGCGGCGGCGCGATGCCGATCTTTGCGAGACGCTCGTCGTACGCCGCGGCGTGGCGCCGGCGCGCCGCGTTCCACTCGTCGAGATGCCCGAGTTTGACGTCGAGCACCGCGGCTTGAATCGAATCTAGGCGGCAGTTGCCGGCCCGCACGAGATGCTCGTACTTTCGGCGCTGCCCGAAGTCCCGCAACAGCCGCAGCCGCTCGGCGAGCTCGGCGTCGTTCGTGACGACCGCTCCGCCGTCGCCGTAGGCGCCGAGGTTCTTCCCGGGATAAAAGCTGAAGCATCCGGCGTCACCGAAAGTCCCGACGCGCCGCCCGTCGAAACGCGCGCCGTGCGCCTGGGCCGCGTCCTCGACCACGAACAGTCCGTGCTCGCGCGCGAAGTCGAGTATCGCGTCCATCGGAGCCGCCTGCCCGTAGAGATGCACGGGCATGATCGCCTTCGTTCGCGGCGTCAACGCGCCGGCGAGCTGCGCCGGATCCATGAGGTAGGCCGCGTCGACTTCCACGAGAACGGGGCGCGCGCCGGTCGCGGAGACCGCGATCGCCGATGCGATATACGTATTGGCCGGAAGGATGACTTCGTCGCCCTCGCCCACGCCGAGTGCCTCGAGCGCGAGCTGCAGTGCCGCGGTGCCCGACTCGACGCCGACGCAGTGCCGCGCGTCGCAGTAGGCTGCGAAGTTCTCTTCGAAGCGAGCGACGTCGGGGCCAAGGATGAAGCTCCCTTCCTCCATTACGCGCGTGATGCGAGGGACGACCTCCTCGCGCAGTGAGTGGAACTGGGCCTTCAAATCGACGAACGGGACGAGCGTCATGGTCACGGGGCGCGCTTCGTCGGCTCGCGTGCGAGCGCCTTCAGCAGATAAAGGACGCACAGAACGCCGAGCACTTCGGCAATTAACTGCACGAGCGACGTTACGTGCACGAGGATCACGCGCGGCAGCGCTTGCTCGACGTACCATCCGTTCGCGGACGCGCCGATTCGCACGTGCGGCAGGATGCGCCCGCGCGCGACCGCGATCCACGCCGGATCGTAGCGTTCGTCGAGCCGAACCACCCGCGTCGAGTCCCTAGTCGCGCCGGCGACGTAGAGCCACGGGGCGACGCGATCGAATGCCAACGGGCGCGGGGTTCCCTCCGCGCCGGACGCGGCGCTCGGCAGCGACGTCGTCTGCGCCACGAGCTCGCACAACCCGTCGCACGTTACGGCGGCGACGCCCGGCGGAATTCGTATCCATGCAAACGCCCCGCCGCTCCGGCGCAGCGCGCGCCCGCCGGGGGCATCGAGCTCGCCGCGAACCCATGCGAGCAGCCACGAGCCGGGTTCGACGGTGTGCGGCACGCGCGATTGCGTCAGCGCGCCGCCGATGCCTTGCGCGAGTTCGGGGGCGCGTGCGAACGCCAGGCGCGCGTCGATCCACGCCGTTCGCGGATCGATCGAATCGGCGGCGCCGTCGATCGGGTGCACGGTCGCGTATCCGGATGCGTCGCCGAAGAACACGTCGCACGCGCGCAGCGTGCCGGCGCCCGTCACGACGGGTGTCCGATCGCACTCCGAGACGAGCGGGGTCGCGCCGCCGAGGCGTTGCACGGCGTCGGAGCCGGCGGGCCGCTCGCGCGTGCCGAGCGACGATGCCGCAAGGCCGACGGCGCCTTGCGTGCGCGACGACAGCCAGGGGCGGTTCACGATCTCCGCGACGCCGAGCGCACTCAACGCGCTCGTGTCGCCGAGCTGTTCGTATCGCGCCAGCGCCGCGTCGACGGGATATGAGGGAAAGTACGTGTTGAGCGTCGCCACGGGTCCGGGATACCCGTGCGCGTCGGGATCGGCTCCATCGCCGCCGCCCGCGCGCAGTTGCAGCGGCTGGAACGCGGGGGAAAACGCGACGCGCGAGAAGGCGGGCGCGACGACGATCGGATGTGCATACGACGCTCCCCCGACCCAGAAATCGGCGGGCGGATGGAGCAACCACGTCACCGGCAG
Source organism: Vulcanimicrobiota bacterium (assembly GCA_963711625.1). Classification (GTDB taxonomy): domain Bacteria; phylum Vulcanimicrobiota; class Vulcanimicrobiia; order Vulcanimicrobiales; family Vulcanimicrobiaceae; genus Cybelea. Next base: position 1,246,850 of record OY970207.1, on the reverse strand, counting down.
CGCGACGCCGGCGAGGAGCGCGACGTAGGCCAGACCGCGCACGCGCGCCGCCGCCACGGCTGCGAGCAGCGCGGCGAGGGCCGCGAACGGACCGGCGAGATCGTAGAGCTCGCGGAACACGCCGCTCTCCGGTACGTGGCGCACGATCCATTCGTAGGGAACCGCGAGCGGCCCGCGGCTGCCGAGAATCGCGAGATACAACACCGCCGCCGCCGCGAGCACGGCAATGGCCGCGCGCGATCGGCGCGCCGACAGCGCGCCGGCCAGCGCGAGGGCGAGAACGATCCAGCAGGCCGCGGACGCCGCGAAGCCCAGGCGATCTGCGTAGCCGGGAAAGTATCCGCCGAGACCCGCAAGCGCGAGCGGCGCGACCGATTGATTGCGCTGCCATTCCACGCCGTACGGAATCTGCAGGAGGGCGCCGCGATCCGCCATCAGGCCGACGATCGACGGAAGGGCGACGATCGCGCCGGCGACGAGCGGCTGCCATTTCTTCGTGGTGAGGGCGAAGACGGCGAGCGCGCATGCCGCGACGATGAAGAGCTGCAGCTGAGCTTCGATCAGCGCCATCCACAGCGCGAGCCGCACCGGCGATGCACCGCGCGCACGCGTCATCTCCGCCAGCATGCCGAGAACGCCACCGTACGCCATCACCATCGCGAGATGTCCCGCGACGACTTGGTTGTACACCCACGGGTTGAAGACCGCGAACAGCGCGATGCCGGCGGCAGCCGCCGGATGTCCGCCGAACCGGTCGGCGAGGCGACCGCCTCCGCGCGCGCAGGCGTAACCAGTCGCGGCGGCGAGCAGCACGAGCGCGGCGAGCGGACCGGCGATCCACATGACGGCCGCGAGCGGCGGCCCGATCAAATACGTCGTCGGATGGGGATTGGGCAACCCGAAGCCGATCGGCACCCAGCCGTCGACCGACTCGCTGAAGAACGATCCGATTGCCGTGCGATCGACCGGCCAGTTCCAGTCGTGCCGGAGCGACGGCACGCCCTTCTCGGCGACGAACGCTGCGAAGAGCAGCCCGGACGCGAGGGCGAGCGCCTGCGCTAGCCGCGTAGCCGCCGGCACTCCACGGCAACGGCGAGCGTGGCCGCCGCCGCAGCAACCCACGCGGCGATTGCTAGTGGTTCCGCTTCGTCGCGCGCGAGCAGCATCGCCGAGATCAGTGCCGCAACGGCGATCGCCGCGGCGTAGCTCGCCACGCGCTCGCGCGAAAACGTGTCGCCGAGCCGGTCGAGCGCGCCTTCCGAGCGCGCGAAGAGATCCCGGAGGAACAGCCCGGCCCGCGTCGGCGCGATGAGCGTGACGCAGAGTCCAAGCGCCGCGATGAAGGCGAGCCGGTAGGCGAGGCTGGCGGCGGCCTCGGAGCCGAGCAGCGCCGCCGCTGCAAGCGCGCACAGCGCCAGTGCGACGGCATACCGCGTGACGGCGGCCACCGCTCCGTAGCGCACCAGCGCCGCGTTGAACGCCGCGAGCGACCCGGCGCGCGCAAGCGCGGTAACCGCGACGAGCGCGAAGCACGCGACGATGGCGAGCGCCTCCACTCCGGGCAGCGACGCAAGCGCCACGCCGGCGCCCACGAGGGCGGCCACGCCGAACAGAAACGCGACGAATTCGGGAAACGGGTGCTCCGGGATCGCGGACTCGGGCGCGGGCTGCGGCAAGAAGCGCGCGACGATGAGTGCGACCCCGGCGAAAATCGCAGCCAGGTACGCCGTCGTCGCGAGACGCTCCGCACCTTCGCCCGAGAGCGTCGTAGCGAAAAGAAGCGCGACGACGGCGGTTGCGATCGCGAGCCGCAGCGCGCGCCGCAACGCCCATGCGACGGCGGCGGCGTTCACGACTTCGCCGTATTCACCGGCCAGAGATCTGGCGACCAGGCGAGGACGATTACGATGAGCAGCGCGATCACCGAGATGGCTCCCGCAATGATGTAGTACTGCTGGGCTGCAAACGACAGCGCGATGGTTCCCCCGTTAGGCAGGCTGGGCACGATCCACCCGTTGTCGACGCCGTTCACGACCACGTGGGGCAGCACTTCACCATCGAGCGTCGCCCGCCAGCCAGGGTGGTACGCCTCGCCGAAGACCAGCAGAAACGGTGAGCTGGTGCTCCTCGAGGTGACGTCGACGCGCGTCGGCGCGCGCCGGTCCCACGTGAGCCCGAAGTCCTGCGTTCGCGGAAGGCCGACCGGATCGAGCGTCAACAAACCGATCTTCACCTGCCGGTCGCCGCTCGCGACTTTGTGGGAGCCGCGCGTAAGATAGACCGGCGATGCGCCGATCCGCTTGCCGTCGATGAGAATCGGGATGGCGTCGAGCGACTGCGGCCGCGCCAACGCGCGCGCCGGCATCGCGTGCACGCCGTAGTACAAGCCCGTGAAGCGCGGGCGCGCGGCCCGCGACACGAGCCAGATGCCGACGATGCGCTGCGACGCGTCGTCCCAGCCGTTGGGAAACGCGTGCATGAAGTTGAAATCGAACGAACCGTCGCGGCCGACCGGGAACAGCCGATAGACGATCTTCCCGTCGTGGAGCAGCGCCACGGCTACCGCCGCGCCGCGATCGCCGATTCCCGCGACCGCCCCCGTCACCTCGGGGTCGCCGGCGAGGCCGGCCCCGGGATTGGCGAGCGTCACGGCAGTGAACGAAGCGTCGGACGCGGCCACGGCCGGCGCGGCCGTTCGGGCGCCGATCTGCTCGAACGCGAGGTCCGGCGCGACGGCGGCCGAGATCACGTCGAGTCCGAGCTCCGGGCGCTCGCCCGGCGCCGAATGAAATGCGAACCCGACCTCGTTCCAGCCCGGACGCAGATCGAGATTGAACGTCACCGGCACGGGCACCGGTCCGTCGAGACGGTCGATTGAATCGTAGCCGTCGGCGTTCGCCGCCGGTCCGGGCAAGGCAACGCTCTGCGACGCTCCGCCCTTCACGGCAACCGTCATCGAGCCGGCGACTTGCAGGCGGCTGACCCGCATGGATACCTTCGCCGTGATCGGGCGCGTGCCGGGCACGAACACCCGCACGTGCGAGTCGCGCGCGAACAGGAACCACGACGTCGCGTCGCCGCGCTGCCATTCGTACGCGGTCGGATCGTCACGATACCACTTCGTGGGCATCATGAGCTGTGACGTCGCGACGATTCCGTCGCCCATCACGTACGGCAGCGTTCCGCCGAGCGGCACGGGAAAAGCGGAGCGCGTCAAGGACCCCTTGCGCAGCCTTGCGCGCACGAGGCCGTCGGGGCCGAAGGGGCCGATCGCCGTCGCTCGCACCTTATATCTGCCCGTCGCGGCCACCGTGACGACGGCCTTCGCCGCATCGACCGATACCGTCGTCGCGAGATTGTTCGGAAGCGCGCGCGCGAGCGTCTCGATCCGGTCCTGCCAGGCGTGCAAGTCGTCGGCCGCGACCACCGCGACGACGAGGTCGGGATCGAGGTAGCCATCGGAGACCCAGTGCGAGCCGGGCGAGAGGCCGACGTTGCTGAACTGCGCCCACACGCCGCCGGAGTTCTGCAGCGCGAGGTACTTGCCGTCGACCATCAGCGTCTGCGGAGCCGGCCGGTGAAACAGCAGCGACTGATCCAGCACGAAGATCGAGTACAGACCGCCGGTCTTCACGTTGAAGCGCGTGAGCCACGCGGCGTCGGCGGACGGCGGATGCACGCGGATTCCGTGTACGAGGGCTTCGTTCACCGCTAGGTCGCGCTGCTGATCGGGCGACGCCGGCAGAATGGGCGAGAGCCCGTCGAGCGACGACGAGAATTCGTCTACGGAGCGATTCGGCGGATCGAACTGCGCGCGTCCCTGCGCCATCGCGTCGACGTCGCCGAGCAAACCGTCGGAGAACGTCGGCACGGTGGAGATCACGGGGTGCGTCACGCCGTAGAAGAGCGGCAGCGCTCCGGCGACGCGGTACACGCGCAGGGGGCCTTCGGCGCGCACCGGCTTCACCTGCAGCACGCGTTGGAGCAGGTCGTGCGTCAGCGTGGTGCTGTTGAAGCGCCACTCGCCCGGCGAGCTGAAGTCGATGACCGGAATGAAGTCGTCGCGCTGTAGGATCGTATCGACACCCATCGCGCGGAACATGTTCGTGGAAAACGGCAGGCCTTCGCGCGCGGCACGGTAAGCGCGCCGCACCCACAGATCGGTTCCCTCCGACGGCTCGCTGCCCAGCAAGCCGTAGATCAGTGGCCGGTCGATGAGCGAGTCCTCGATGTAGAACTGCGGGTTACCCCAATCGAACTGCTCGAGGAACTGCGTGGGGAAGAGCGCCACGCGATGGCCCTTGTCTTCGCCGACGAGCGCGCTCTCGCGGTACTCCCAGCTGGGAAGCGACTCCCCCGGATAGTTCATCTTCGCAGCGATGACCGGCACGAAGACCACGATCGGAGCCACGATCAGCGCCGTCTTGACGGCAGGCAGCGACCAATCCCACTTCCTCCGCTCGTTGTCGCCGAGTCTCGCGAGCAGGTCGCGCAGGGCGCTGACGACCGCGTAACACGCGAGCGCGAAGAGCCCGCTCAGCCCGAACTCGACGCCCGCCACCCACTTGAACGAGAAGCGGAACATTTGGAAGCCGGGGAAGTTCCGATAGAACTGATCGTAGATCGGCGTCGTGACGGCCTGACCGAGCTCGTCGTGGTAGTAGCCCACGACGAGGGGCACCGAGACGATCGTGACGATCAAAAAGAAGAGCGTGGCCGGGCGCTGGTTACGGCGGAACGCGATGCCGCCCAACGCGACGATGGGGACGATCCAGAGCAGCGCACCGAAAAGGCCGCCGGCGTAAGACGCGGCCCACGGGAAGTACGCCCGCCCCGCGAACGACACGAACGTCGCCCAGTGGCCAAGGCCGCGCAAGACGTTGGCGAACGACGTCGCCGCATTGTGCATCGACGTCGACTCGCTCAGCACGCCGTTGAGCCACACGCCGCGGAAGTAATCGACGAACGGCACCAGCCAGTACAAATTGATGGCGATCGACGCGATCGCGGCCGCCGCCACGACCGGCATCGCGCGATTGAGTGCGGCGGCGGGCTTTGGATCGAAGACGATCGCCACGACCAAGTAGACCGCGATCACGATCACGTTGATGGCGACCAGCGGCGGGTTGACGCCGCCCCCCACGAGCACCAGCAGCGACAGCGCCAGGGCGGCGCGCCAGACGTTCATCTCGCCGCGCACGGCCCGCGCCATCACGCCAACCATTGCCGGCAGCGTTCCGTAAGTGAGGAGCCACACGATTTGCGCCTGCGAGTTCAGCGCCACGTACATGTTGAAGAGGTAGGCGCACGAGCCGGCGATCCGCGAGACCTCGTCGAGCCACGGAGCGACGCCCCGCAGGCAGTAGTACATCGCCCAGAGGCAACCGAGGTAGACCAGGAAGACCGCTACGTGCTGCGCCAGATCCTGTGGAACGTGCGCGATCTGCGCCAGGCCGTAGAACCACGTGTACGGCATCTGATACGGCACCCAGAAGCCGCTGTGGGTGCCCAAGGCGAGCGACGGATTCCACGCGTGGAGCAGCCAGCCCATGAAACGCAGCGGGTTGATGTGGAGCGCGGCCTGGCCGTCGTTGAGCTGGATGCCGCTGCCGTACCCGCCGGTGACCAGCAAGGCGAGCGCGGCGAAGAGCGCCGGTACGAGCCATCGTTGCAACGCTGCCGGCAGCGGCCTGTCGAACGCGAGCGCGCTCGGACCGGCCGGCCGGCGCGCCTGCGCCCCGGGCGCTGAGCCGTCGGCGGTCTGCTCTTTCACGAGTAAGCCTTTCCGTAGAGTCTGTATGGACCTTCCAAGGCGAGGCGCCCTTCGACCGACGAGCTCGTAAAGAGCTCCTCGACGCGTTCGCGCACGGCCTCGAGTTCGATGTCGCGCAGGAGACAGCGATACTCGATGCGCCGCACGCATTCGAAGCCGCGCGATCCTTCGTCGTGACACGCCGGGCAGAGCGACGGGCGAAACGCGATTGCGGGCCCGATCGGAGCTCCCCGGACTTCGCTCGTCATACCGTACAGTGCGAGCGTTTTCACGCCGAGACCCGAGGCGAGGTGACTGAAGCCCGCATCGTTGCCGACGAACACCTCGCACTCTGCCAGCCGCCGCGCGGCTTCTGCCAGCGGCTCGCTGACGATGCTGATTCCGTCACTCCCGCGAAAATCTTGCTCCGCGCGCGCCGCCTCGGCGGTCTCGTGCGGACCGAAGAAGAAACGCACCGCTCTCCCGGCCTCCGCTTGCGAGCGGGCCAGCGCGACGAAGCGTTCGTAGGGCCACCGCTTGGCCTCATTTCCCTTCCACGCCATCGAGCCCGGATGGATGCCGATCGTGCCGCCGATTCGTCGCGCGCGCCACGCCTGCGGCATCCAATACGTCACGTCGTCGTCGCCGGCCGGAAGGTGCAGCGCACGTGCCAGCCGCAGGTTTTCGGCTAACCGATGGCCGCCGCGCAGCGGCACGATCGTGCTGCGCGACGTCCGCGCGATCGCGCTCGCCGCGCCGCCGTATTCGTGCATCGCGAGCGTGCGGGCGCCGGCTCCGCGAGCGATGAGCGTGTACTGCCAGCGCGTCGCCGGAAACGGCAGGATGCTCACGTCGTATCGCTTCGGCCGCAGCTTTGCCACCGCGCCGAGCGCGTCGCCGGCGGTCGGGCGGATCGGAAGTTGCAGGATGTCGCGCACGACTCCCAGCTCGCGAAGGTATTCGCTGACGGGCGGATGCATGGTCAGCGCGTCGATCGTCCACGCGTCCCGGCGCAGTCCGCGCAAGATCGGACCCGCGGCCAGGGCGTCGCCGAGCCCTGGTAGCAGCAGCACCAGCGCGGTACCAGGTCCCAAGAAGGCGCTACTTTCCGATAATGGCTGGGGCGACGATTTCGTGCGAGCCGGCGATCAGGTCGATGGGCGCCGCTCCGCGCTCGGGCCGGTCGTAGTAACGTAGAATGCGCATGCGATAGAAGATGGCCAGAGTGTCGACGAACACGTTCCACACGGCCGGCAGCCGCAACCGGCTGCAAACGCGCTTGAAGTTCACCGAAACCGGTGCCTCGGCGATTCGATACCCGAAGTGGTGAACGTTCGCGAGCAGTTCGAGATCGAACGCGAACCGCTTCACCAGGATGCGTGGAAGCACGCGGTCGAGCACCGGACGCTTGAACAGCTTGATGCCGGTCTGCGTGTCGCGCACGGGCAACCCGAACAGCGTACGCACCAGCACGTAGTAAAGGAAGCTGTAGACCCGCCGAAGCCGCGGGTAGTCGACGATCGAATCGGGATGGAACTTCGATCCGATGACCGCGTCGGCACCTTCGGCCTCCATCACGGCGAAGAAGCTCGCGAGCTGTTCCGGATGCAGGTCCATGTCGGCATCGAGAAAGGCGACGTAGTCGCCCCGCGAATACGACGCGCCGCAAATAAGGGCGTTGCCCTTCCCCTCGTTGCGGGTGCAGCGGACGACGCGGACGTGTTCCGGCCACGCGCGCAGCGCGTGGCTCGCCGCAGCGTCGGTTCCGTCCAGGCTGCCGTCGTCGATGACGACGATCTCGAAGTTGATGCCCAGTGCGTGCATCGTCTCCACGGTCTCGCACACGTTTTCGGCGATCGAACTGGCCTCGTTGTAAGCGGGCATCAGGATCGAGAGCATGGCGCTGCAAGGTTGGCTCTCCCGAAAAGGCGAGCCTGCTCGGAAAAATTGATTGTAGTCACTAAACCGGCCTTCAGACCTAAGCGATCGGGGCTTCGCGATTCTCCGGCGGGCTCACCAGGTTGCGCTCGAACTTGGCGACGATCGTCCGCCAGGCCAGATCGAGCTCTTCGACCCCAAGCATGCGCGCAACCGCTACGAATACCGTGCCGCCGATCGCGATCTGACCGAACAGAAACCAGCCCCGCGACGCGAGGGTCGCTTCGGGCGTCACGCCCAACGCGCCGATCCAGCCCAGAGCCGCGAGCATCGCGAGCGAGCAGATCACGACCTTGCCGGCCGACAGGAGCAGCGCTCCCCAATCGATGCCCGAGACGAGGCGCCCGATGACCAACAACAAGAGAACCGCCTGCATGGTTTGACTGACCGAGTTCGCAAGGAGCAGCCCACGGGCGCCGAGGGTCGGCAGCCACACCAGCGAGAGCAGCACGTTGACGACCACCGTGCCGACCGAGATCGTCACCGGCCACAGCGTCTCGCGGCACGCGAAGCAGCAGCGCGTCAGCACGACGTTGGCGGCGAGGGCGATCAGGCCGATCGCCGCGTACGGCAGCAGACCGGCCGTCAAGTCGGTGGCGCTGCCCTGGAACGTGCCGCGCTCGAATAGCGCCTGCACCATCGGATGCGCGAGCACGATCAAAGCGCAGACCGACGGGATCGTGATGAAGTTCACCAGCCGCAGTCCCGTCACGACGCTGCGAGCCACGCCGCGGCGGTTTTCGCGTGCGAACTGCGCGGCCAGCAGCGGGAAGATCACGGTGGCGATCGCGGCCGCGAAGATCTGCTGCGGGAAGTTGACGAGTTTGGTCGCGTAGTTCATGCCGGCGATGTAGCCCGGCGCCAGCGTCGACGCGAAGAAACGATCGAAGAACAGCGCCAGCTGCCCGGCCGCCGAGCCGACGATGATCGGGCCGAGCAGCACCCAGATCTTCTTCAAGCCGGGATGGTGCAGGTCGATGATCAGGCGATACTTTCCAATCGACAGAAACGACGGCAGCTGCACGAGCATCTGCGCCGTCAGACCGAGCACCGTGCCGAGCACGAGCGCGTAGATTTGCATGTCGTGCGTAAGGAGCACGACGCAGGCGATGGTGACCGCGTTCACGGCGACGCCGACGAGAGCCGCGGCCCGGAACCGGTGATACGCGTTGAGCATCGCGGAGAGAACGCCGCTCAGGCTCACCGCGACGATGCTCGGCATCAGCCAGCGCGTCATGTGGATCGCGACGCCCATCTGCGGCGCCGGGAACCCGTGCGCGATCAGCGGCACGTACCAGCGCGCGGTAAAGAAGCCGATCACCGCGCAGGTCGTCACCACGATCGCCAGTATGTTGAGCGTGGTGCTGGCCAGGCGCCACGCCTCGTCTTCCTTGCGGTGCGCGAGATACTCGGAAAAGGTCGGCACGAGCGCGCTTACGAGCGCGCCGTTGAACACGCCGAAGAGAATCGTCGGAATCGTCGCGGCGGCGAGGAACGTGTCCATTTCCCAGCGCGTGCCGTAGTAGCGCGCGCTGACGACTTCGCGCATGAAGCCGAGCAGCGTCGACGCGAAGGTCGCCCCCATGATAAAGAACGTCGAACCGGCGATCGAGAAGCGGTGGCGCGGGCGGAGCTGCGGGACGACCCGGAGGTGCGAGGTTGGCCTAATGCGCGCCGTCCCTCCGCAAGACGGCGGGAATGGTCTTGGCCACGATCAGCAGATCGCCGAGCGGCGTCCACGTGTCGACGTAGTGGTTGTCGAGCTCCATCCAATGCTCGAAGTTGACGTCGCTGCGGCCATTGATCTGCCAAAGACACGTGATGCCCTGCGGCACGCTGAGGCGCCGCCGTGCGAAGGCGTCGTAGTGCTCCACCTCGCTCGGCAGCGGCGGCCGCGGCCCGACGAGCGACATTTCGCCGAGCAGCACGTTGATGAGGTTCGGCAGCTCGTCGATGCTCGTGCGCCGCAGGAACCGGCCGAGCGGATGCAGCCGCGGATCGTTGCGGATCTTGAAGACGGGGCCGTCGACCTCGTTGAGGTGCATCACGCTCTGACGCATGTCGTGCGCGCCGTTCACCATGGTGCGCAGCTTGTACATCTTGAAGCGGCGTCCGTGCATTCCGACGCGCTCCTGCGCGTAGAACGGCGTACCGCCGGTCACGCAGGCGATCGCGATGGCCGCCAGCCCCACCAGCGGCGCGCTCACGGCGATGAGCAGCATGCCGACGATGACGTCGATCCAACGCTTGATCGCCGGCCAGGACTCGGGAACTTCACGCTCGGTCGGGACGGTTACCGCTAGCTGCATCGCGTTGGAATACCTCATGCTAGGCGTGCCCCAGCAGTGCCTGCTTGACGGTTCTGCCCACCAGGTCGAGCCCGTCGACGTCGCCGAGCATCCCGCCGTCTCCAGGCCCTACGTGAAGGAAGGGCACGTACTCGCGGGTATGGTCGGTCCCGGGCGCGGTCGGATCGCAGCCGTGGTCGGCCGTGAAGATCACTTCGTCGCCTTCACGCAGGCGCGATTCGAGCGCAGCCAGCATGACGTCGAGCTCTTCGAGCGCATGCGCGTAGCCGCGGACGTCCCGGCGGTGTCCGTATTTCGAATCGAAATCGTTGAGGTTCGTGAAGATGAAGCCGCGCTCGACCCGTCCCAACAATTCGAACGTTCTCTCCATCGCGTCACGATTGTCGCTGACGCGAACCGATGAGGTGATCGCACGGCCGCAGTAGATGTCGCAAATCTTCCCTACCGCGTGCACCTCGATCGACGCGGTCCCCAGCTCATCGAGCAGGTTCGGGGGCGGCTCGATTGCATAGTCCCGTCGATTCGGCGTCCGCTGGAAAGCACCCGGTTTCCCCACAAACGGGCGAGCGATGACCCGGTTGACGTTGTGGGGCGGCCGGAGCATTTCGCGCGCCCGCGCGCTCCACTCGTAGAGGGTCGCCAGCGGCACGATGTCTTCGTGGGCCGCGACCTGGAAGACCGAATCCGCCGACGTGTAGAGGATGGGGCGGCCGGTCTCGAGATGGGCCGGGCCGAGCTCTTCGATGATCGCGGTCCCCGACGCCGTCCTGTTGCCGAGCGGCTGCCGCCCGGCGATGCGCGCGAACTCCTCGACGACCTCGGGGGGAAATCCGTCGGGATAGGTGGGGAACGGCACCGCCGTCAAGACGCCCGCCATCTCCCAATGCCCGGTAATCGTGTCCTTGCCAAGGCTTCGTTCGCGCAGGCGAGCGACGCGGGCGCGCGGATGCGCGACGGTCGCTACCCCGCTTACGGCGGTCAGCGCCCCGAGACCGAGACGCTCGAAGTTGGGAAGACGAAGCGAGCCGACGCTGCGCGCGACGTTACCGATCGTATTCGCGCCGGGCGCATCGCCGAATGCAGCGGCATCGGCGAGTGCGCCGATGCCGCCCGAATCGATCACGATTGCGACCACGCGCTTCATCCGCGTCGGCGTTTCGGCTTCACGCAAGGCGCGCCTTCCCTCGAGGAAGAACCGTTGCGACCGTGCCTCGAATCGCGCTATCGGCGGCGATCGCAACCCTGATGCTCCTACTCGCGAGCGCGACCGCTCGCGCCGCCGCGCCCTCGCCTGCCCCGTCGGCGGCGCCCCCGCTTACGGTGCTGTACTTAAACGCGACGCGGCTGGACTTCTACTACAACCGCTTCTTGATCGAAGGCGACGGCAACGTGCGCCTGCGGACGAGCGACGGCTTCACGGTGACGGGCGACTCGTTCACGATGGACCTGAAGCTCAATCGCTTCATGGTGGCGGGACACGTCACGCTGCACGACTCGACGGGAACAGTGAGCGGCGCGGCGATCTCGGATTTCCTCGATTTCCGACGCCTCTACTTCGTGCCCGTGACGGGCGAGCCGGATCGCTGGACGTTCCTCGACGGCGACCTCGCACATCCCGTAAAGGGACGGGTGATGCCCGACGACGCGTTTTATTTCCCCAGCGTCGGGGAGCATCCGAGCATCACCGCGACCGGTGCGATCGTCGGCGCCAAGACCTACGTCCGCTTCGTCAACGCCCATACCTACTTTCTCAACGCCGGCGTTCCGCTGGGCACATACGTCGTCAACTTCTCGTCCAACCAGTATTTCGCGCAGAACACGCTCTCGGGCGCCAGCGTCGATCTCACTTGGACGATGGCCGGCAGCCCCAACGCGCTCACGGCCCTGCACCTGCGCTACGATCCGACGTATAAGACGTATCTCTCGGTCGAACAGCATCTCGTCGGCCAGCACGAATACGCGATCTTCTCGGTCAACCCGGCGACGCGCGCCGAAAAATGGTGGAACCTGGCGCTCTACGAGAAACTCGGGAGCCGCTTCCAGATCCAAAGCTTCACCCAATACTACACGCAGCAGACGTTCTTAAAGGAACCCGAGGCCGCCCAGCAGACGACGTTTCTCAACGCGACCTACGCCCTTCCGCACTCCTACGTATCGGCTGCGGCGCAGCTCACGAACTACAACGTGCTCGGTCCGGGATCGCTCGAGCAGTCCAATTCGATCGCCGGTAATCTCTCGCACCCCTCGCAGGTGCAAGTCACGGCCTCGAGCTTCCAGAACCGCATCGCGCATTTGCCCCTCTACGAACAGATCTACGAGGGCTACGGCTTCAACCACGACACGGTCGGGGCGCTGCAATACACCCAGGGCAGTAACGGCACGCCGCCGATTCCCACGCCCGGCCTCCAGTCCTACGGGGCTCCCTGTGCCGACCAGCACGGCGTCAAACATCCGCCGGTCTACTTCTGCCCCGTCTACACGACGATCTGGAACACGGTCTTCGGCTTCAATCTCTACACGCCGTCGATCAAGCTCAACGACCCGATGAACCCGTACGAAACCTACTATTTCAACGCGAGCTTCAATAAGCAGTATCAGTGGAACTCGCTGCCCCACTGGATCAGCACGTCGTCGGAGAACTTCAGCATCAGCCGACAGTTCTCGCGCGCGCTCAACACCTACGTCGGCTATCAGATTCTCAACACGGGCGACTACTACATCAACGGCGGCTACGCGCCGTGCCATCCCGTGAACACGTTCTTCTGCCCGCTCAGCTTCACGTCGTTCCGCGGCGTCTCGACGCTGCGCACTACGAGCCTCGGCATCAACGACGCGCCAACCCCCGATTTCAACTTCTCGCTGCTCGTGCGCCATCACGTCGACTATCCGATCCCGGTACCCGGCGTCTTCGGGCTGCCGCCCAACAACATCATCGGGCAGCCATTGTACACGTCGTACTTGGGCCAAGCGCCATACGACGCCACCGCCGAAGTCCGCCTGAAAATACTCTCGCACGCGCTGCTCGACGTCTCACGCACGTTTTACTGGTACGGCAACCCGTACCGCACGACGTTCTGGCAGCCCACGTTCGTGATTCAGGTGCTGCCGATATGACGGGCCAGGCACGTTCGTTCGCAGCGCTGGCGCTCGCGATCATCCTCCTTGCCGCCGGATCGCCGGTCGTCGTGAGCGGACAGCTGCTGGCGTACCAGGACGGCTACGTCTTCTTCACCACCGGCGACGGCTTCCACGTGGCGCACGACGTCAAGATCCGCGACGCGAAGACCGGCGGCGCAACCTCATTAAATCCCGCGCCCCGGGTGTGGGCGCGCGCGACGTTCGACGCGAGCGGAACGGTGACCGAGCTCGACCTCTCGCGCGCGGAGCTGCCGCCGCAAGGCAGCTTCGCCGACGTCGCGCGGTTCGCGGTCGCAATCTCGTCGCCCGTTCCCAACCCCGACCTTCTCAAGGCGGTCGAAACGCCGGCGCCGGGCGAGACCATGGCGGCGACGCAGAGCTTCTCGGGCAAGCCGGTGCTGGTGACGTTCGTCGTGCAGGTACCGCCGTACACGCCGTTCACGTCGTCCATCTACATCGCGACCGACCAGAGCGGCTGGAACGCGCAGGCGATACCGATGGACCGCGTCGACGCGCTGCACTATCAAATCACGCGCCGTTTCAACTCGGGCACCGTCTTTCGCTACCTTTACGACCGCGGATCGCTACAGTCGCAGGAGATCGCGCAGAACGGGCTCGCGCGAACGCCGCGCAGCGCCGTGGTGACCGACGCCGACGTCCGCGTCGTCCGCGACACTGTGTACGCCTGGCAAGATGCGGCGCCGGGCGGCTTCAATCAGGTGCAGCCGCAGATCATGCCGACGCCGTACAACCCGGCGCCGTTCCCGAACCTGCCCGGCTGTCTTCCCCCACCGCAACCTGGCGGGCAGCGGCCGCCGCCTCCACCGAACTGCCAGCACCCGCCGGCGCCGCCGCCGTAGCCTAGACTAACGAACCTTCAGCGGTACGGCGCGCGTCGTCTTGTCGCCGCGGGTGTTGCGCGCGATCACCTGCATCGTGAAGTTCCCCCGCACGAACCACGGCAGCGGTCCAACCGTATAGGCCAGCTCGAAGCGTCCGACGCCGACCTTCGCGAGGGCTACGGAGTAGCCGCCGATCCGGGCCTCGACGCTTGCGACATTGGAGCTCGTCGTGACTCGGCCGACGACGCGATCGCCGGACTGCACCTCCGTTTTGCTCACCGCGACGTCGAGAATTTGCGGCGGCGCGTCGGGCGCGAGCCTCTTCGGCGCCGGCGGGAGCGCCGCGACCGGACGCGCCGGTGCCGCCGGGGGAGAGGCTGACGGCGTGCCGGCCGGCAAAGGCTTGGACGTTGGCTTGGGAGCGCTTTGCAACGCAGGTCGCGCAGGCGCCACCGTCGCAGCGGGTGCGGGTGTGGCAGGAAGCGGCGTCGCGCTCGCCGGTGACGTTTGCGATTGTGGTGCGCGGCCGGAATGGCTGCAGCAGACGAGCGCGAGCGATGCGACGATGAAGACGATTCGGCAAACGCTGCGCATCGGGCTTGGTTCTGCCCGCCTCGGGTTGAAAACCCTTTAACGAATGAGACCGCCCGACCGCCCGCTTCTCAGCATCGTCGTGCCGCTGTACAACGAGGCCGCGAACGTCGCCCCGCTCCTCGAGCGAGTCGAAGCCGTCGCCGATCGGCTGCGCGCGGAATACGAGTGCGAGATCGTGGTGGTCAACGACGGGAGCACCGACACGACCGCCGTCGAGGTTCGCCGCGAGATGGAACGCCGGCGCCACATCGTGTTGGTCAATCTCTCGCGCAACTTCGGCCACCAGCTCGCGGCGACGGCGGGGCTCGAGATCGCCGCCGGCGAGGCGGTCGTGCTCATGGACGGCGACCTGCAAGATCCGCCCGAGCTGATCGAGACCTTCGTTCGAAAGTGGCGTCAGGGCTACGACGTGGTCTATGCGGTGCGCCGGTCGCGCCCCGGCGAGAGCTCGTTCAAGATCTTCACCGCGCGCGTGTTCTACCGCATCATCACGCGGCTGACGAAGATCTCGATCCCGCTCGACACCGGCGACTTCCGGCTGATGAGCCGGCGCGTCGTCGACGCGCTGCGCCGCTCGCACGAGCGCCATCGCTTTCTGCGCGGCATGGTCAGCTGGGTCGGCTTCAATCAGACCGCGATCGAATACGACCGCGACGTGCGGCACTCGGGAACGACGAAGTATCCGCTGACGAAGATGATCCGGTTCGCGATGGACGGGATAACGTCGTTCTCGGACATTCCGCTGCGCTTCGCATCGTACTTGGGCTTCACGGTCAGCGCCGTCGCTTTCGTGTACGCGCTGGTCGTCATCGCATTCAAGCTCTTTAGCCTCAAGCCGCCCGGGTATACGCCAGGCTGGGCGTCGACGATCGTCGCCGTGCTCTTCCTGGGCGGCGTGCAGCTGATCAGCTTGGGCATTCTCGGCGAGTATCTCGGACGCGTCTACGACGAAGTGAAAGGGCGCCCGCTCTACCTCATCAGCGACATCGAGCGATCCTGAGGCGGCTCTGATCTACACGCCGGTCGTCGATCGGTTTCCGGTTCCGGTGCCGCTCGATCCGCCGTCCGCCGCGTTCTTTGCGGCGGCCGCCGTCGCGGCGGCGGCGCTGACCGTCCGGCGCCCCGCCTACGGTTTGGCGGCGCTCGTTCTCGCGACGCCCATCGCGTTCGCGCACGAAGCGTTCGGCACGACCGTCACGCTGCAGAAGGCCGTGCTCGCAGGGGTGCTCGTCGCCCTGACGACGTACGCCGGCGCGACCGCTTCGTTGCGGCGTCCCCCGGCGCCGCTGATCCTCGGCGCGTTGGCCGTCTACTTCGTTGCGACCGCGCTCACGCTGATCGACGCAGCGCACCCCGGGGCCGCGATCCGCGAGTCGTTCAAGGTGCTGGAATACGCCGCGGTCTTCGTCGCCGCGTATCTATGCTACGCGCTCGATCCCGACGACGCGCCGCCGGTCGTCGCGGTCGCGATCGCGGCCGTCGCCGTGTCGCTGTCGGCCCTCGCGCAGGAGTTCGTGGGCGCGCCGTCCGGGCTCTATATCGGCTCGGCCATCGTCCCGCGCATCGCGGGGCTGCTCGAGGGACCGAATCAACTCTCCGGCTATTGCGAAATCGCGACGGCCGCGCTCGGCGCGTGGGCGCTCGTGCGCCGCTCGCCGCTTCTCGACGCCGCGCTCGCCCTCGCCGTCTGCGCCGACGTCCTCACCTTCTCGCGCGCGGGGATGCTCGGGCTCGTCGCCGTTGCTGCGGTGTTGCTGCTCGCCGGCGGCAAACGGGCGTGGCGCTCGCTGCGCCCGGCGCTGCTCGGCCTCGCGGCGGGCGTCGCCGGTTCGGCGTGGTGGGCGATCTACGCGCAGAACCCGGGCGTGCTGCGCGCGTCGCTCGAGCCGAGTCTCTACGCCGGCGGCGTCGGTAATCGCGGCGAGCTCTGGCGCGCGGCGTGGCGCATGTGGATCGACCGGCCGCTGCTCGGCGTCGGCGCGGGAAACTTCGAGCTATCGCTGCCGGACTACGGTGTCGCTGGCGTGCGCACGCACGCGAACAGCTGGTATCTGCAGTCGCTCGCAGAGGGCGGCATCGTGCTCCTCGCGGCGACGCTCGCGCTGGTCGCGGCGACCATCGGGCCGTTCGCGAAACGCGCGCTCGCGCGCGGCCGCTCCGCGTCGCCGTGGGTCGTCGCCGCGTTGGCCGCCGGCATCGCGCTGGCGCTCCATCAAACCGTCGACTACCTCGTCTTCTATACGAAGGTCGGCGGCGCGTGGTGGCTGCTGGCCGGAATTGCGGCCGCGGCCCTCATCCCGAGGGCGTGAGCGCGCACGCGCAGCCGCTCGGGGTCGTGACCGAGTGGGGAGCGCACGGGGCAGCGCTATTGAGCGTGCTCTACGCGTACATCGCCGCCGCCGGAGCGCTCTATTGGTACCTGCTGCGCAGGCACGCGGCACTCTCGCTGCCGCTCGTCACCGCGCTCTGCGCGGCCGGGCTGATCCTTGCGTGGTTCGCGCCGGTGCTTTTCTCCAGCGACGTCTACGCGTACGCGGCCTACGGCGAGCTCGCGCGGCGAGGCCTCGACCCCTACGTCCGCGTCGCGCCGAACTCGAGCGACGCGCTGGTCGCCGATGCGATCTGGCAGTGGAGCGGATCGTTTCCGATCTGCGTCTACGGCCCCGCGTTCGTCTGGGCCGCAAAGACGATCGTCGCCGCGCTGGAGCCATTCGGTACGCTCGCGCAGCTCCAGGGCATGCGCGTTCTCTCGACCGGCGCGCTGCTGGCGTGCGTTCCTGCCGCATACGCGGCGTTCGGCGGCGACCGCGCCGCGCGTCTGCGCGCGGCTGCGACGATCGGGCTCAATCCGGTCGCGATCTGGTGCGCGGCCGAGGGGCACAACGACGCACTCGCACTGCTTGTGGTGCTGGCCGGCTTCGGGTTGGCGCGGCGCCTGCCGGCCGCCGGCGCCGCGCTCGTCGCGCTCTCCGCGCTGATCAAACTGCCCGGCGCCGTAGCGGCCGCGGCATTTGCGGCCGCCGACCGGCGCGCTCGCCTCGGCGCGGCAGCGGGATTGGCGCTCGCGGCGCTCGTCTCGACGCCGTTGCTCGCCGGCATCGCGACGCAGGTCGCGCCGCACGGCCGCTACGCGCCGCAGGCATCGCTGCAGGCTCTGTTCGCGCCGCTCGGCGAGAGCCCGGCACTGCTGCTGGCCGGCGCCCTCGCGATCGCGCTGGCGGCTCGGGCGCTGATCGCGCTGCGAGCCCGACGCGTCGAAGGGTGGGCGTTGCTGGGGATCGCCGCGTGGCTGCTCGTTCCGAACCCGTACCCCTGGTACGGCATCTGGCTCGCGGCCCTGGCCGCGATGGCCCCGCGCACGCGCGCGGCAGGCGTCGCGCTCGCGCTTTCCTTTACTTCGCTGCTCCGCTATGCCCCCGACGCCGTGACCGTGCCGGGGCCGCCGCTGGCCGCGGCGCTGGGCGGCCTGGCCGCGCTGCCGCTGTTGGGCCTCCTGTTATAATGAGCGGCCCATGGAGACTTTCTCGTGACGGCTGAGCTGGCCGATCCCGCGCGCGCGGTCGCGCACTCCGACGATTTTCTCGCGAAGCTCGCCGAATCGCGCTCGTGGCGCGCGGCCGTCGAGCGAGTTCGCACGTTGCGCGCGCTGCCCGGGCGCAAGCCGGGCGTCTGCGCGCTGCACGAAACGATCGCTGCGGCTCGGCCCGCGATCTACGCTGCGCTGCATCGCGCGCTCGGCGGAACGCTGCTCGTCGTCGTTCCGACGCCCGACGCCGCCGAACGCGGCTTTGCCGACCTGCTCTACTACCTGGGCGAGCGCAGCGGCGCCGTCTCGCTGCTGCGCTCGCGCGACGAGGCGATCGGCGCGATCGAGAGCCCCTCGGAACGCAGCGCGCGGGTGACCCTCCTTGCCGAACTGGTGGATGGCGCGCCGCGCCTCGTCTTGGCTCCGATCTCCGCCGTGCGTCAACACTTCATGGCGCGGCCGGACTTCGAGAAGCGCCGCTTCACGCTGCGCGCGGGCGAAGACGCCGGCTGGGAGCGGCTGCTCGAGCGTCTCTTCGACCTTGGATACGCGCGCTGCGACGTGGTAAGCGCCGTCGGCGAATACGCCGTGCGCGGCGGCATCGTCGACGTCTTTGCGGCGACTGCCGAGGCGCCGGTGCGCATCGAGTTCTTCGGCGACCGCATCGAGTCGATGCGTGCGTTCGCGATCGAGTCGCAGCGCAGCAGCGCCGACGTCGACGTGCTGGCGATCGAGCCGTGGGCCGACGCGCCGGGCGAGCGCGCGAACCTGTTCGATTATCTTCGGGCCGATGCCGCCGTCGTCGTCGACGAGCCGGCCACGATCGCGGCGGTCGCCGAAGCACTCGACGAAGAGCGCGCGCGCGAGCGTCACACGCTCCTTGCCGGCGAGGAGAACGACGACGCGCTGCTCGCCGATCCCGCGCTAGCCCCAGTGCCGTTGCGCGAGATAGGCGAATCGATCGCTCGGCACGCCACGCTCGCGCTGCCCGGCGGAATCGAGACGGCCTCGCGCGTCGACTGGATCGAGCCCGCGCTCGAATCGCACGTCTTCGAGTGCGTTCCCGCCGAGCATTTCAATCGCGCGATCGCCCTCTTCTCCGCCGCCATGCGCGAGTGGATCGAGGCGGGCGAGACCGTCTTCATCGTCGGATCCGCGGTCTCGCGCACCGTCGACCTGCTGCGCGCGGCCGGAATCGAGGTGGGACACCGCGCGCGCGGCGGCATCTTCGTCGACCACGGATCGATCGAGAGCGGCTTCGCGATCCCGTCGCTGCGCCTTCGCGTGCTCGGCGATCGCGAGATCTTCGGCGCGCCGCCGAAGCGCGTCAAGATCCGGGCCGTCAAGGAGGGCGTGCCGGTCACGCTGGCCGACCTGCGCGTTGGCGACTACGTGGTGCATGCCGTGCACGGGATCGGGCAATACCTCGGCTTGCGCGCCGAGACCATTCTGGGCGCGACGCAAGACTATCTCGACCTGCGCTACGCCGGCAGCGATCGCATGCTCGTGCCCGTCACGCAGATGCATCAGATCGCGAAGTATTCCGCCGCCGAGGGCGCGACGCCCCGCCTCTCGCGCATGGGCGGCGCCGACTGGGCGCGCACGAAAACCCGCGTTTCCGAATCGCTCGAGAAGATCGCCGACGAGCTCGTCGCGCTCTACGCCGAGCGCGAGATGTCGCGCGGCTTCGCCTTCGGGGCGGACACGACGTGGCAAACGGAGATGGAGGAGGCGTTCCCCTACGAACCCACTCCCGACCAGCAGAAGGCGATCGACGAGAGCAAGGGCGACATGGAGGACGCGCGCCCGATGGACCGCTTGGTCTGCGGCGACGTCGGCTACGGAAAGACGGAAGTCGCGATGCGCGCGGCGTTCAAGGCCGTCGCCGACCACAAGCAGGTCGCCGTGCTGGTGCCGACCACGCTGCTCGCCGACCAGCACTATCGCACGTTCAGCGCTCGTTTCGCCGCGTTTCCCGTGATCGTCGAAGAGCTTTCGCGCTTCACTCCTAAGGCCGGGCAGAAGCGCATCCTTCGCGACCTGGCGCAGGGCAAGGTCGACGTGGTGATCGGCACCCACCGGCTGCTGCAAAAGGACGTCGCCTTCTCCGATCTCGGCCTGATCGTGATCGACGAGGAGCAGCGTTTCGGCGTGATGCACAAAGAGCGGCTCAAGGAGTATCGCGCCAGCGTCGACGTGCTGACGCTGTCCGCCACGCCCATACCGCGGACGCTGCACATGTCGCTGATGGGCGTGCGCGACCTCTCGCTGATCCAGACCGCGCCGAAGAACCGCATGTCGATCAAGACGCTCGTCGTTCCCGCGAGCGACGCGATCGTGCAGCGGGCGATCGCGGCCGAGCTCGACCGCGGCGGGCAGGTCTATTACCTTCACAACCGCATCGAATCGATCTATGCGGTGCGCAACGCGCTGCAAGAGCTGGTGCCGCGCGCGCGCATCGGCATCGGCCACGGACAGATGAAGGAAGCGGAGCTCGAGCCGGTGATGCAGCGCTTCATCGACGGCGAGCTCGACGTGCTGATCGCGACGACGATCATCGAGAACGGCATCGACATTCCCAACGTCAACACGATGATCGTCAACGATGCCGATCGCTTCGGTCTAGCGCAGCTCTACCAGCTGAGGGGCCGCGTCGGGCGGTCGAATCACCAGGCGTACTGCTACCTGCTCTATCAAGGTCACAAGTCGCTCACCGAAGAGGCGAAGGCCCGGCTCGAAGCGATCCGCGAGTTCGCGCACCTCGGCTCCGGCCTGCAGATCGCGATGCGCGACCTGGAGATCCGCGGAGCCGGCAACCTGCTCGGCGCCGCACAGTCGGGCTTCATCGCGTCGGTGGGGTTCGATGCATACTGCGAGATGCTCGCCGAAGCGATCGCCGCCCGCCGCGGCACGCCCGCCGCACTCGAGGACCGGCGGGAAGCCGTCATCGACGTCAAGATCGATGCCTTCATCCCCAACGACTACATCGCGCAGGTGTCGCAGAAGATCGCCGTCTACCAGCAGCTGGCGAGGGCCCGCACGGAAGACGAGGTCGAGGAGGTCGCGGCCGGCGTTCGCGACCGCTTCGGCACCTTCCCCGAACCGCTGTTCAATCTGGTCGAGCTGACGAAGCTGCGCGCGATCGCGCTGCGCAAGCACGTGACGCGGGTGGTCGTCGACGAGCACCGCCTGACCCTCGGCGTGGGCTCGGGATTCGAGCTCGATCCGGCCGCGGTGCCCAAATTCCGGTCCCTGACGAAGAACCGGTTCCGCTTCGGCGAGGGACGGATTCTGGTCGACTTACCGAGCGGCGGAGCGTGGATGCCCCTGCTGAGAAAGCTTCTCGAGGCTATCTGAATGACTGCGCGGCGAGAGGAGCTCTCTTATTGCGCGCGAACCCAGGGCGCCGTGATGCGGGGCCTTGGGCCCCGCTTACTACGCACTCCAACCTTCCTATACGGAGCAATGATGTCGAAAGCCCATCGCATCACCCTGGGCCTCGCAGCCCTTCTCGTTGGCACGTCGCTTGCGGCGTGTTCCAGCGGGGGCAGCGTGGCTACGGTGAACGGCCAACCGATCAACCGGTCCACGTTCGATACCCGCCTCGAAAGCAGCCCAATGGGTCGAACGGTGCTGCAGCAGCTGGTTCAGGAGACGCTGATCGATCAGTACGCCAAGAGTAATAACATCACCGTCACCGACGCCGAGGTCACCGCGCGGGAAGACCAGATCAAGGCCAACTTCCCGACCGGTTCGTGGGACGAGATGCTGAAGGCGCGCGGCCTAACGGAAGCCGACGTACGCTCCGCACTGCGCGAGCAAGTCATCCTCGACAAAGCGCTCGCGAAAGACGTAAAGATCCCGCCCGCGCAGATCAAACAGTACTTCGACAAGAATCACGCCTCGTTCGACAAGCCCGAGCAGGTGACGGCGAAGCACATTCTCGTGCCGAGCCTCGCGCTGGCGCAGACGATCGAGACGCAGCTCAAGTCGAACCCGTCGAGCTTCGCGGATCTCGCGAAGAAGTACTCGACCGATCCCGGCAGCAAGGACAAAGGCGGCGAACTCGGCACGTTCCGGCGCGGCCAGATGGTGCCGGCGTTCGACAAGGTCGCGTTCTCGGCACCGGTCGGGCAAGTGAGCGCGCCGGTGAAATCGCCGTTCGGCTACCACATCATCGTGGTCGAGTCGCGCACGCCGGGCACGAAGGCGACGCTCGCGAGCGCAACGCCGCAGATCACCGACACGCTGCGTCAGCAGCAAGAGGCGCCGTTGATTCAGCCCTTCCTGCAAGGGCTGCAGCAGAAGGCGACGATCGTCGTGAACGACCCGCAGTTCGCGGGACTCTTCGCGACGCCGCCGCCCGCCGCAGGACCGCCCGGCGCGGCACCGCCGGCCGCGGCACCGCCCGCCGGCTCCGCCGCGTCGCCGGCACCGACCAAGTAAAGACGGGCACTCTCCCGCGCTCCGTACGGGGCGCGGGAGAACGGCCCCGAACACCCCCGCGTGCTGGTTCGCATCGTTGGTCTGGGTCCGGGCGATCCCGGACTCTTGACCATCGGCGGCATCGACGCGCTTCGCGCGATCGGACGAACGGTCGCGCTGCTCGCACCGCCCGAGCTCACGGGCTACCTCGAACGGAACGGAATCGAGATCGTCCGCGGCATGGTGGACGACCCCGCAGTCTTCGTGCGTGGCGGCAACGACGAGATCGCGCGCTTCGCCGAGCGCGCCGCGGTCGCGTGCGGACTCGACGGCTCGCTGGGACTGGGCGTCTTGGGCAACCCGCTGTCCGACTTTTCGGGCCTTCCCTCGCTGCTGCGGGCGCTCGACGCGCGCGGCGCGGCTACCGAGATCGTGCCCGGGGTGCCGCGCGCAACGCTCTCGGCCTCGATCACGATGCCGCTCGTTCCGCTGCCTCCCGCAGTCGGCGCACTACTCCTGGGACGATCTCGTCGAGATCATGGCACGCCTGCGGCGCAGTTGTCCGTGGGATCGCGAGCAGACGCACCGCACGCTGGTGCCGTATCTCATCGAGGAGACGTTCGAGGTGGTCGAGGCCATCGAGATCTCGCATCTCGACGGGCTCTGCGAAGAGCTGGGCGATTTGCTGCTGCAAGTGCTCTTCCACGCGCAGGTCGCCACCGAGGTCGGCAAGTTCAGCATCGCCGACGTCGTCGACGCGCTCTCGAACAAGATGGTGCGGCGTCATCCGCACGTCTTCGGCGACGCCGTGATCGAAGACGTCGACGCACAGTGGCGAAACTGGGAGCGCCTCAAGGCCCTCGAGAAGACGGGCCGCGCGCGGCGCAGCCGGCTCGACGGAATTCCCAAGCATCTCGGCGCGCTGCAGCGCGGCCAACGCATGCAAGAGAAAGCCGCGCGGGTCGGATTCGACTGGCCGAACGTGCAGGGCGTGCTCGACAAGCTCTCGGAAGAGCTGCGCGAGCTGGCGGAGGCGCGGCGCCAGCCACAGGACGACCCGCGGGTTCGCGAGGAGCTCGGCGACGTCTTCTTCACCCTGGTTAACCTGTCGCGCGCGTTAGGCATCGATGCCGAGACCGCCATGCGCGAGGCCAACGAGAAATTCTACCGCCGCTTCGCCTTCATGGAAGAGCGCGCGACCGCCGGCGGGAAGAGCCTTTCCGACCTTTCGCTCGACGAACTCGAGGAGCTATGGCAACTGGCGAAGGCCTGACGGCAACCCTGCGCGTGCGCATGAGCGGCCACGACGCGCATTACGGCGGCGGACTCGTCGACGGCGCGCGCATCCTCGCGCTCTTCGGCGACGTGGCCACCGAACTGCTCGTTCGCATGGACGGTGACGAAGGTCTCTTCGCCGCGTACGACGAGGTGCGATTCCTCGCGCCAACCTACGCCGGCGACTTCATCGAGGCACAGGGGCGCATCGTCAAGGTCGGCAAAACGTCGCGCCGCATGGAGTTCGAAGCCCGCAAGGTCATCGCCGCGCGCCCCGAGATCGACGACAGCGCCGCCGACGTGCTCGATCCGCCCGTCGTGGTCTGCCGCGCGACCGGCACGTGCGTAACCCCAAAACCGAAACAGCGCAACCAAAACTTGTCGTCCTGAGCGGAGGCGCGGAGCGCCGCAGTCGAAGGGCCGCACGAAGTAACGAAGCGCGCACGATGCGTTCCACGCGTGCTGCGGCGGGACTCCGACCCGAGCGCCATTGACAGGAGGTCATGACTTTCCTTAACAGGTGGCGCGAGGGCGGCGTAGCAGGAGCCCCACAGGACGTGGGGCGACGAGCGACCGCAGCAGCACGTGTGGAACGCGGAAGTGCACGCTTCGATCTGCCGCGAGAAGTGCAAGGAGGTGAGCCGGTTGCGAAGGGGGCATTCGTCTTCTCTCTTCCCGTCTTTTTGGTGAAAGGAGCGTTGGGATGTCTTTTCGCGCGTTCGCGGTGTATCTCGCGTGCCTCGTTGCGGGAACCGCAGCATTGTCCGGATGCGACGGCGCGGTGCCGTCGTCGGGCTCGAGTGCAAACGCCGCGTCGGCGGCGGCTGCGGCGGGACCGGCGCAGCATTACGTCAACCTCGGCCGGTCGTGGATCGAGCCGGACGCGAACAAGCAGTGGCTTCTGTACGTGTCCGACGGCGCGAGCGGGACGGTTGACGTCTATAACTATCGCGCGAAGCACGGCCGGCGCGTCGGCCAGATCACCGGCCTGAGCTTCCCATACGGGCAGTGCGTCGACGCAGGCGGCAACGTGTACGTCGTCGACAACGATACGTCGAGGATCTACGAATACGCGCACGGCGGCACGACGCCCATTGCCACCGCGAAGGACAAGTTCGGCAAGCCGGTCGGCTGCTCCGTCGATCCCGTGACCGGCAACGTCGCGATCTCCAACTTCAGCGGCGCGAGCAGCAGCACGTCCGGCGGGCTCGCCGTCGCTGCGGGCGGTTTGACCGGGAAGCAAACGTACTATACGAATGCGAACACCTACCGCGTCTTTCCGGGCGCGTACGATCCGAACGGAAACTTCTTCGCTCAAGGTATCGACTATTCCGGAGTCAACAACTTCTTCGAGCTGCCCGCGGGCAAGAAACAGTTCGCAATGTTGAACGGGCTGACGATCGACTTCCCGGGCAGCGTTCAGTGGGACGGCTCATACCTCGCCGTCACCGACCAGAATTATGGATTCGCCTACACCACGATGATCTATCGCGTGAGCGTCTCGGGATCCAGCGCCACGGTCGTTCACTCCACGCACATCAGCGATAACTGCTACCCCGGCCACGATTACATGGTGGCCATCCAGCCGTTCGTCACGGGCATCTCGCACAAGAAGAACACCGTCGTCGCGGGCAATCTCAACTGTCCGTTCCGCGAGGACTTCTTCGACTACACGACGGGCGGCGCGCCTACGCGGTCGTTACCGGTGAAGATCGCCCCTTCTAACCCGTATGGCCAGTCCGTCAGCCCGCCGTCGAAAGACTAAGGGCCTACACTAGGCGTTCGTGGGTCTTGCGCTTCCAGACGAACTCGTAGTAACAGAACTGGAGCACGAGACCCACGCAGAACGCGATCGGGTAGCCGAGCCACACGCCGTCGAGTCCGATGCGGTGCATCAACAGGTACGCCGCGGGCACCTCGACGCCCCAGATCGCGAAGATGCCGATGATCGTCGGCCAGAGCACGGTTCCGCTGCCGCGCATCACGCCGCTGAGCACGGCCGAGTTGCCGAAGATCGCATACCCCCAGAGCGTGATCATCAGCAGCTCGTGGGCAATGTGCAGCGTGTGGACGTCGGTGATGAACCACCCCAGCAGCTGCCACGCGAAGATGTAGCAGAGGCCGATGGTGATCGCCGCGATGGCGTAGTTCAGCCCGACCGCCGAGCGGATCACGCTCCCCAGCTTGTCCTCCCGCCGCGCGCCGATGCACTGTGCGCCGAAGATCGAGGCCGCGATGCCGATCGAGATCGCCGGGAACTGGACGTACCCGACGACCTGATTGACGGCGCCGTACGCGGCGGTCGCGCTGGAGCCGAAGCGGTTGACGAACGAGATCACCGCGATCTCGGCCAGCGAGACCATCATTACCTGGATTCCCGTGGGCACGCCGATGCGCACCACCGAGCGCAGAATCGTCCAGTCGATGAGCATGTCGCTCAGCGTCTCGCGGTCGAACTTCAGCGGGTGGTCGCGCTTGTGCAGGTAGTAGATCAGCCACGCCAGCGCCGCCGCGTTGGCGATTAGCCCGGAGACGGCCGCGCTGACCACACCCAGTTTCGGCAGGCCGAAGGTGCCGAGGATGAAGAGCGGCGTGATCGCGATGGCGAGCACGGCCGACACGATGAGCGCGTAGAACGGCGTCGTCGAGTCGCCCGTTCCGCGCAGGATGGTGGCGTAGACGAAATAGACGAAGAACACGGGCATCGTCAAAAAGATGACGCGCGCGTACGCGTCGGCCTGCCCGATGATGTCGGGCGGCGTTGCTAGCCAGGCGAGCATCGTCGTCGACCCCAGCGCGCCGACGATCGCCACGATGATGCCGAGGTAGAGCGCCGCCCCCAGCACCGTACCGGCGATCTTCTTCACCTTGTGAGGGTCGTGCGCCCCGAAGGCCTGGCCGATCAGCACGCTGCTGCCGCTCGAAACGCCGAAGACGAACGAGAACAGCAAGAAAATGATCGGGAACACCGCCGAGATCGCGCCGAGCGCCTGCGTGGATATCAGGCGCCCGATCCAGATGCTGGCCATGGTCTGCGAGGCCGACTGCAAGGCGTTGCTGAGCATGAGCGGCACAAGAAAGACGAGGAGGATCTGCCACATCGGCTTTCCCTCCTCGAAAACGTTCACTCCGTGGCGGCGCGCCGCCCCAGCCTGGGCCATGGTAGGTGACTACTCCTCGGCTAACAGCTTGTAGATTTCTTTGCGACTCTCGTCCAAAAGGTTCCGAACGCGTTCGATCGTCTCGGGTTTCGACGACGGGTCGAGCTGAGAGATCGCCCGCATCAGTTTTGCCGCCGAATCGCGCAACTGCGCGGCGGCGCTGGGCTGGGCCTCCTCATCCCCGTCGTCTTCGTTGAGAAAGCGCTCGAGCTCGGGGGCATGCTCGCCGAGCACCGCCCGCCCCTGGTCCGTGATCTCATAGATCCGCCGGTCGCCCTCATCGCGCCCCGCGATCAGCCCGGCGCCCTCCAGCGCCGCCAGCAGCGGGTAGACGGAGCCGGCGCCACCGCTCCAGCCCTTCTCGCGGATCTCGCGGATCAGGTCGTAGCCGTGACGGGGGACCTCCTCGAGCAGCTTGAGCAGGGCAAACTTCAGGGCGCCGCGCCGGAACCGGCGCATGCCGTGGCGGTGATGCCGCCTCCCGTGCTCCCCGTGCCACCACGCCGCGCGGGGGTCTCCCCAAAATCCGATATCCATATGAACCTCCCTAGATGATCCGATAATATTCGATATATCGGATTAGGTCAATATCCCATGCGGTCAGGGGCGCGGCCGGGAGTTCGAGAAAGCGGGTGCCGTGCGGCTCGATAAGTTCATGAAGGTTTCGCGGCTGGCCAAGCGCCGCAGCGAGGCGCACGAGGCGCTCGAACACGGGCGCATCACGCGCCAGGGCAAAGCGCTCAAGCCGGGCTATCAGGTTAGCCCGGGCGACGTGCTCGAGATCCACTACGCGACGAAGTTCGTCACCGTTTGAGTGCGCGAGGTTCCGCTGCGCGTGACGCCGAGCGTCAAACCGGCGGATCTCTACGAGATCCTCGATTCGCGCAAAGACGAGGTGGAGTGGCTGTGATCTCCGCCGACACGAAGGACGCGCTGGCGCGCGACCTTCCGGCCGAGCAGCACTGCCGCGAGGCGCTGCTCGGCGGGCTCGGGTTCTACGGCGGCGTGCGTGGCGAGTTCGTGACGCACCGCAACGCCGTCGCGCGGCTCTTCTGGTCGCTGCTCGACGAGCGCAAGTCGCATCCCATCGAAGCGCGCGCGCCGACGCGCCTGCAGCACCTGCCTACGTTTGCTATCGCGCTGCCGAACCGATTCGCGGAGATGCCGTCGAAACCGGCGCGCAAGTGCGACCGGCTCATGGAGGTCCGCGCGGCGTTTCTCGCCTGCGGGTCGCTCGCCGCGGGCGCGCACGGCTACCATCTCGAATTCGTCGCGCGCAGCGAGGAGGGCGCGCAGCGATTGAAGTGGATGCTGCGCAGCGCGGGCGTGCCGCCCAAGCAGATGCGACGCAAGGGCCGTCTCGTGCTCTACTACAAGGACTTCGATGCGATCGCCGAGCTGCTGACGCGCATCGGCGCCTTCGCGGCAGTGCTGCAGCTCGAGGACGTGCGCGCGCTGCGCGAAACCAAGAACCGCATCCACCGGCTCGTCAACACCGAGGCGGCGAACCTGGAGCGGAGCGCACAAGCCGCGGCCGCGCAGCGCCGCCTCATCGAGTATCTCCGCAACGCCTACGGCCTGGTTCGGCTCACGCCGGCGCTGCGCGAGGTCGCCGAGCTGCGACTGAAGTATCCGGACGAGTCGCTCGCCGAGCTCGGGCGCCGCTGCAATCCGCCGATTGCGAAGCCGACCGTGAGCAGCCGCCTGGGAGCCCTCTCCCGGCTCGCCGAGCAGCTTCGCGGCGTGCAGGTGAGCGCGAAAGCCGTCCGGTAAACGCGCCCCATGCGCATCGGCATCAACGGCTTCGGCCGCATCGGACGAAACTTCACCAAGGCCATCGTGGAGCGCCACCCCGACATCGAGATCGCCGCGGTCAACGATCTCATCGACGCGCGTCAATGCGCGCACCTCTTCAAGTACGACAGCAACTACGGCATCTACGGCGGCAACGTCGAGGGCGGCGACGATACGATCACGATCGACGGCCGGCAGATCCGCGTCTTCGCGGAACGCGATCCCGGGAAGCTGCCGTGGAAGGAGCTCGGCGTCGACGTCGTCATCGAGTCGACCGGTCTCTTCACGGACGCCGCGAAGGCGCGCGCGCACATCGACGGCGGCGGCGCGAAGAAAGTCATCATCTCGGCGCCGGCCAAGGGCGAGGACATCACGATCGTGCTCGGCGTCAACGACGATCGCTACGATCCGGCGAAGCACGACGTCATCTCCAACGCCTCGTGCACGACGAACTGTTTGGCGACCGCCGTAAAGCCCGTCGTCGATACGTTCGGGTGGGTGAAGGGCTTCATGACCACCATCCACTCCTACACCAACGATCAGAACGTGCTCGACGGGCCGCACAAGGATCCGCGTCGCGCGCGTAACGCCGCCACGAACATCGTGCCGACGTCGACCGGCGCCGCCAAGGCGCTCTATCTGACGATCCCCGAGGTCGAGGGGACGTTCGACGGTTTCGCGCTTCGCGTTCCGACGCCGACGGTGTCGATGATCTATCTCGTGGCGCAGACGAAGCGTCCCGCGACCAAGGACGAGCTCAACGCGATGCTGCGCTCCGCCGCCGAGGGCGCCTTGAGCAAGTACGTTGCCTACACCGAGGAAGAGCTGGTGTCGAGCGACTTCAAGAAGAACACGCACAGCTCGATCGTCGACGCCAAGCTCAACAACGCCAACGGCGACCTCGTTCAGATCGCGGCGTGGTACGACAACGAGTGGGGTTACTCGTGCCGGCTCGCCGAGCTCACCGAGATGGTGCTGGCGACGATGCCCGCGCGAGTCTAGCAGCCCGCCGGCCATTCACCGTGTCGTTTCGACGACTTGCGGATCTCGACGTCCGCGGCAAGCGCGTATTGGTGCGCGAGGATCTCAACGTGCCGATGGCCGACGGCGCGATCATCGATGACGCGCGGATCGACGCGGCCGTCCCGACGCTGCGGTGGCTGCACCAGCAGGGGGCGCGCGCGATCGTGCTCTCGCACCTCGGACGGCCGAACGGCGCACCCGACCCGCGCTTCTCGCTGCGTCCCGTCGCGCGGGCGCTCGCCGGCCGCCTGGGCGTGCGCGTCGCTTTCGCCGGCGACTGCGTCGGTGAGGTGGCCGAGAACGCCGTTGCCGAACTGCACGACGGCGACGTGCTGTTGCTCGAGAACGTGCGCTTCCATCCCGAAGAGGAGCGCAACGACCCCGCCTTCGCGCGGCGGCTGGCCGGCCTCGGCGATCTCTACGTCAACGACGCCTTCGCGACGGCGCACCGCGCGCACGCCTCGACCGAGGCGATCGCGCACCTGCTTCCGAGCGCGGCGGGATTTCTGCTCGAGGCCGAGCTCGCCGCGCTGGCTCGGCTGGTCGATCGTCCCGCCAAGCCCTTCGTGTGCGCGATCGGCGGCGCGAAGATCAAAGACAAGATCGACCTGCTCGAGCGGCTGAGCGCACTGGTCGACGCGTTCTGCGTCGGCGGCGGCATGGCGAACACGCTGCTCGCCGCTGCCGGCGTGAACGTCGGCACGTCCTTGCGCGACGACGACCTCGAGCCGGCGCGCCGCATCCTGGCGATCGCCAAGGAGCGCAACGTCACGCTCGAGCTGCCCCGCGACGCGGTGGTCGCGCCGTCGTTCGATGACGAATCCGCGCGCACGTCGTGCCGGTCGACGCCGTGGGCGACGAGATGATCCTCGACATCGGACCGGCGACGGCGCAAGCATACGCGCGCACCATCGAAGCGGCGAAAACGATCGTGTTCAACGGACCGATGGGCGTCTACGAGCGCGCCGCATACCGCCGCGGCACGCAGGTTGTCGGCGATGCGATCGCGGCGGCGACCGCGGCCGGCGCGGTCAGCGTCGTCGGCGGCGGCGACGCCGCCGCGGCCGCGCACATGCTCGGCTTCGCGTCGAAGGTGACGCACGTGTCGACGGGCGGCGGCGCGACGCTCGAGTTTCTGGAGGGCAAGACGCTGCCCGGAGTGGCCGCGCTTGAGCGTTAGAACCGTCATCGCGGGCAACTGGAAGATGCACAAGACCGCGGCCGAGACCGCGGCGTTCTTAGACGCCTTTCTTCCCGCGAGCCGCCGACCTGCCGCACGCGATCGAGATCGTCGTCGCGCCGCCGTTCACGTCGATTCCGCTGGCCGGCGAGCGGCTGCGCGGCGCCCGCGTGCGCCTCGGCGCGCAGAACGATGCACTGGGAGCTGTCGGGCGCGTTCACCGGCGAGATCAGCGCGCCGATGCTGCGGGAGTTCGGCGTGACGCACGTGATCCTCGGGCACTCCGAGCGCCGAGCGTTCTTCGGCGAGACCGACCGCACCGTCAACCTGAAAGTACGCACCGCGCTCGATCAAGACCTGACGCCGATCGTTGCGGTTGGTGAGACGCTCGACGAGCGCAAGGCGGGCGTGACCGACGAGCGTGTCATCGCGCAGACGCGCGCCGCGTTCGACGGCGTCCCCCGGGCGGCGCTGCGGAAGGTGCTGCTCGCGTACGAGCCGATCTGGGCGATCGGCACCGGCGAGAGCTGCGACCCGGCCGAAGCCGATCGCGTGATGGCGACGATCCGCGGCTGCGTCGATGGGCTCGAAGAGACGCCGATTCTGTACGGCGGCAGCATGAACGCGCGCAACGTCGCGTCGTACGTCGCGCTGCCCAACGTGAACGGCGGCCTGGTCGGCGGGGCATCGCTCGATCCCGACAGCTTTTGGGCGATCGTTTCCAACGCCGCGGGGGCGGACTGATTCTCTACCGGCCGGTCGTTTTGGCCGTGCTCGACGGCTGGGGCTGCCGCGACGACGCGCACGGTAACGCCATCGCCGCCGCGCGCCTGCCGCATTGGAATGCGCTGCTCGAGCGCTATCCGCACACCATCCTCGAAGCGTCGGGCGAGGCCGTGGGCCTGCCGAAGGGCATCATGGGCAACAGCGAGGTCGGGCACACGAATCTCGGCAGCGGTCGCGTCGTACCGCAAGGCGTCACGGTCATCGACGCCGCGATCGCCAACGGCGAGTTCGCCGAGAACGAGACCCTCGCGCGCGCGTTCGCGCACGTGCGGCGCACCGGGGGAACGCTGCACCTCATGGGACTGCTGTCCGACGGCTGCGTGCACAGCTCGCTCGAGCACGTCTTCGCCCTGATCGACGCCGCGGTCGCCGCGAGCGCGCCGATCGCGATCCACTGCTTTCTCGACGGGCGCGATACGCCGCCCCGATCGGCGACCGAGTTCGTGGAGCGGCTGGAAACGAAACTGCGCGCCTCCGGGCGCGCCGGCGCGATCGCGAGCGTCATCGGCCGCTACTACGCGATGGACCGCGACCGTCGTTGGGAGCGGACGAAGCTCGCATACGACCTGCTCGCCCACGGAACGGCCGAGCATCGCGCGCACCGACGCGCTCGCCGCGGTCCACGACGCCTACGCGCGCGGCGAGGACGACGAGTTCGTGCTGCCGACGATCGTCGGCGCCACGCGCCCCATCGAGGACGGCGACGCCTTCGTCTTCTTCAACTTTCGGCCCGACCGCGCGCGCCAGCTCACGACGGCCTTCAACGCGGGAACGTCGCTCTATTTCGACGACGGCTTCGGCGTCTTTCCCTCGAAGCGCTTCGCGGATCCGTTCTTCGCCACGATGACGAAGTACGACGAGAACTACACCAACCCGGTGCTGTTCGGGCCCCGCCCGCAATACGACACCTTCGGCGAAATCGTGGCGCGCGAGGGGCTGCATCAGCTGCGACTGGCCGAGACCGAGAAGTACGCGCACGTCACCTACTTCTTTAACGGCGGCCGCGAGGACCAGTTCGAAGGCGAGGAGCGCGAGTTGATTCCGTCCGATCGCTCCGTGCCGACCTACGATCTCGCGCCCGCCATGCGCGCTCGTGAGATCACCGACGCGGCGGTCAAGGCGGTCGGCGGCGGGCGGTACGACGCCATCGTGATGAACTATGCCAACGCCGACATGGTGGGGCACACGGGGCGGTGGCAGCCGACGGTCGAGGGCGTCGAGGTGATCGACGAATGCCTCGGCCGGCTCGCCGAGGCAACGCTTCGCACCAACGGCCTGCTCGCGATCACCGCCGACCACGGCAACGCCGAGGAGAAGCTCGACGCGCACGATAATCCGCTGACGGCGCACACGACCAATCCGGTACCCTTCGTGCTGGTCGCGAACGGATTGCGCGGACGGTTCGCCGCGGGTGGCAAGCTCGGGGACGTCGCGCCGACCCTGCTCACGATCATGGGACTGCCGATTCCCGAACGAATGACAGGGAGAAATCTTTTCCTGCCCGCGTAGCGCCATACGGAAAATTCAGCGGGATCACAGCCCGCTTTACGGCCCTTACCAGGTAGGCGTGAGAAAGTGTCGTGGATGGAAGCGCACGACGTGCTCAGGATCGCGAAAGGACTGATTTATTTCGTCTTTGCCGGTATGGCAGCCGTCGCGGTCGCCGTCGCCGCTCACCTGCCTGCCGGTGGCTAAACGCGAGCGCGGTAGCAGCCGCTGGCGTCGACCTCCACAAGCCGCTCTCCGATCGCGATCGAGCGGATGCGGTGATCCCAGAAGGAGAGAACGCGCACCGCCACCGGTCGCAGCTTCGCGACGATCTCTCTCGCGCGCTGCGATACCGCGACCGCATCCTTGACCCAGCGCGGCTGGTCGTGCGGCAGCAGGTTGGTTTCGAGTTCGGCCTCCGCGACGACGGGGACGATCGCCTCCGAGCGGCTAGCTCCAACCTGCAGCGGCAGCGCCGCCTGCGTGTCGTCGAGTTCAATGCGGCGCAACATGAGTTTCGCGTCTGAGTCTGGCGAGCGCGCTGAGGTGCAGCTGCGAGGCTCGCTGTGGCGAGATCGCGAGGCACCTGCCGACCGCCCGCAGCGACGCGCCCTCGAAATAATGCCGGCGCACGATTTCACGCTGGCGCGGCGGCAGGTCGGCGACCAACGCGGCCAGCATCGCCCGCTCCGATCGCCACTCGACGATGCGGGCCGGATCGTCGCTCCAATCCTGCACCAGCGCTTCGCCGCGGGGCAGCGGCGCGTCGAGCGAGAGCGGCTGTCCGCGATGAGCCGCAGCCGCCGCTCGCCGATATCCCGGACAGAGCGCCTCCATCTCCTTCGCGCTCGGAACGTCGCCACGCGATGCCGCCAGCGCGTAGCGCCGGTTCTCACCGTCGCGCACGATTCGCCGCGCGCGCTCCGAGACCGGATCCATGCGCCGGACTCCGTTGAGCATCGCTCCCACGATCAGGCGTCGCGCGTACTCGGCGAGCTGCGGACCGCGCAGCGGATCGAACGAGTCGACGGCGCGGATCAAACCGATCGAGCCGTCGCCGACGAGATCGTCGACATCGAGGCTGGGAACCATGCGCTTGAGGCGACGCGCCAGCCGTCGCACGAGCGGCAGCAACTCGCGGACCTGCTCGTCGCGCGCGGGCGCCTCGATCACGGTCGCCGCTCCAATCGCGAGGCGAGCAAGGCTGCGAAGCCGCGCTCGTCGTTGTGCGCCACCTCGGCGGCGAGCAGGCCCAGCTCGTAGTCGCCCAGCGTTCCGACGCCGTCGATCATCGGCCGCAGAATCGGCGCGAGGAGCATCGCCTCGATCGCCTGGCCGGCGCGCAGTGCGGCGGCGTTATCCACGGGCCAGGTTATTGGCAATGCGCAGCATCTCATCGGCTGCCTGAACTCCCTTCGCGTTGGCCTCGTATGCCCGCTGCGCCGTTAGGATCTGCATCATCGCGTCGACGATCGTGACGTTGGACTCTTCGAGCATCCCGAATCGCAGCTTCGGTCCGTCGTCGCCGCCCGGTGCGACGTCGCGCGGCCGTCCCGACTCCGGCGTCGCCTGCGAAGAACGTGCCGTCGATCGCGCGCAGCCGCTCGGGCGCCGGGAACTCCGCCAAGCGGAGGCGCGCGATCGTGCGCGTGCCGTTCGCGAACGCGGCCCGCACGCTGCCGTCGGGCTCGACCGTCAACGACAGAGCGTCGGCGGGAATGCGCACGCCGGCAAGTCGCGCATCGCGCGCGTTGCGCAGCGTGCCGTCGGCCGCGCGCGAGAACTGCCCGTCGCGCGTGAAGGCGCGTCGCCCGCGCGCGTCGACGAGCGTGAAGAATCCCGGGCCGTCGATCGCGAGATCGAAGGCGCCGGCGCTGCGCGCGAGCTTTCCCTGCGCGAAGAGCGTGCGCGCTCCCAGCGCGACCGTTCCGGCGCCGCGCTCGCCGCCGGCGGCGAGCTCGGCAAACGACTGCGCCGACCCCTTGTAGCCGACGACGCCGGCGTTCGCTAAATTGTCGGCGATCGTCTCGAGGTTCTGTTGCTGAGCCGTCATGCCGCTGGCGGCGGCGAAAAGCGCGCGATCCATTCTCGAACGCCTAACGCACGCGCGCGGCCTCGGCCGCCTTCTGGCGCGAGAGGTCGATGGCAGTCACGACCTTCTGCGCGCTCTCGAACGAACGCTGCGCCGACAGTACGTCGATCATCTCCGCGATTGCGTCGACGCCGGGGCCCTCGAGGAAGCCGGACTGCAGCCGGGCGCCGCGGCCGAGCGGCAGCGCGTCGACGACGCCTCCGCCGGCGACCACGCGACCGTCGGCATCAATGCGAGCACCGTCGGGAAATCGCAGCGCGCCGCGCGTGCCAAGCAGCGTGCGGCCGGCCGCGTCGCAAAGCGTACCGCCGGCATCGCGCACGAACGCCCCCGCGCGTGTCGCAACGACGTTGCCGCGGGCGTCGCGCACGCGAAACGCCCCGTCGCCGAGAATTGCGAGGTCGAGGTCGCGGCCCGTGTGACGGAGCTCGCCCGGATGCCGCTCCGGCTCGCGCGCGATCGCGACGCCGCTCGCCGTCAGGAAGCCGCGTGCACCCACTCGCCGGAAGCCGTCGGTCGAGACGTTCGCCAGATTCTCCGTTGCGATCTCGAGCCTCGTCCGCGCGCCGACCATCGCGCTGGCGGCCCAGCTAATTCCGTCCACGAACGCATGGTAACGAATCGGGGTGGCCGAATCGTTTCCACACCGTGGCCGCGCTTCGCGTCGTCGCCCTCACCGTCGCCGCCGTGGCGCTGAGCGCCGCATGCAGCTCGTCGTCGCCGCGTCAGGAGCGCGATACGGCCGAGCTTGCGGCGGTCGCGCCGCTGAAGCGGGCCTATACCGGGCTCGTGATGGGCCTCGACGTTCGCCCGGAGAACACGCTCGTCGTCAGCCTCGACCTGCAGCAGTATATCGAGACGGACGACGACACGATCGCGGCGATGAAACGCGACGCCCTCGCGCGCTGGCGCTCGGCCTGGATTTCCGCGCACCCTCGCGAGCATGCGGTGATCCACGTCCGCTTCATCGACTTCATCGGGCGCAAGGTCGCGGCGGTGTCGGCGACGATCTAAGGGAACCTTAAAGCCGGGCGAGCACCTCGCCGGCGAACGCATCCGTCGAGAGCGCCGGTGCGCCGTCGCGCGCGAGCTCGGCCGTGCGCGCGCCGTCGCGGTAGGCGCGCTCGACCGCGTGCTCGATGCGCGCCGCGCCGGCCTCGTCGTCCAGCGAGTGACGCAACAGCATCGCCGCGGAGAGGATCGCGGCCGTGGGGTTCGCGACGTTGCGGCCCGCGATGTCGGGCGCCGTGCCCGCGATGGGCTCGTAGAGGCCGAACCGCCGGCCCGGCACGCCGCGCGCTCCAAGGCTCGCGCTCGGGAGCGTCCCGATCGATCCGGTGAGGATCGCCGCCTCGTCGGACAGGATGTCGCCGAACATGTTCTCAGTCACGATCACGTCGAACTCGCCGGGGCGCTGCACGAGCTGCATCGCCGCCGTGTCGACCAGCAGGTGCTCCAGCTGCACGTCGGGATAGTCGCGCGCGACCGCGTTGACGACCTCGCGCCACAGCCGCGAGGTTTCGAGGATGTTTTGCTTGTCCACCGACGTCACCCGTTTGCGCCGCGCGCGCGCCAGTTCGAACGCGACGCGCGCGATGCGTTCGACCTCGGGGGCGCGGTAGATCATCGTATCGACCGCCTCTTCGACGCCGTCGACGCTGCGGCGCTCCTTGGGCCGGCCGTAGTAGATGCCGCCGGTGAGCTCGCGCACCACGAGCAGGTCGAGCCCCCGCACCAGCTCGGGACGTAGCGGCGACGCGTCCTCGAGTCCGCTAAAGACGCGCACCGGACGCAGGTTCGCATAGAGCTCGTAATCGCGGCGCAACAGAAACAGCGCGTACTCGGGGCGTTCGGTCAGCGGCTTGCCGTCGTACTCCGGCAGCCCGACGCTGCCGAACAGAATCGCGTCGCTCTCGTCGCAGAGGCGGCGCGTCGCGGGCGGAAACGCCGGCCCGCCCTGCGCCAGCGCGGCGCCGCCGACGGGGGCCTCGTCGCACGCGACGTCGGGGCGAACGCGACGCAACACCGCGGCGGCGGCCCGCGTGACCTCGGGACCGATGCCGTCTCCGGCCAAGACGGCAACCCGTCCCGCTGTCATCTGCTGCGCTTGTCGAACGGAGCTAGTAAACGGTGATTCGGGTCGTGTCGTCCTTGGGCGGCGACTCTTTCGCCGCTTCGCTTTCTGCGGCGATGACGGCCTGCGCTTCGCCGTTGCCGCCCGCCGCGTCGGCGCGTTCGAGCAACGCGAGATGCGTCATCAACAAACTGCGCAGCTCGCTGCGCACCTTCTCCACCGATTCGACCGCCCGCTGGTGCTCGCGCCGCACGTCGGCGATAGCGTCGTTGTAACCGGCGATCTCGCGGTCGCCGGCCAACCGGGCCTGCTCGCGAATGAGATCGGCCTCTTTGTGCGCGGAGGCCTTCACCTCGTCGGCGGTGCGCTGCGCCAGGACGAGCGTGTTCTGCAGCGACTCCTCCATGGCCTTGAAGTGGCTGACGCGCTCCTTGAGATCGGCGATCTCGGCTTCGAGCGCGGCACGGTGCTGTGCCTCGTCCTCGAGCGTCTCGATAACCTCGTCGAGAAACTTGTCGACGTCCGCGCGGTCGTAGCCCTGCAGCGCCTTCTTGAAGCTCTTGTGCTGAATGTCGACTGGTGTGATCTTCTCCATGTTCCTCGTCCTACGTTCGGGTGGTCATGAAATCGAAGGTGCCGTCGGCGATCATCGAGTCGCGCAGACCGGCCGCGTTCACCACGACGCCGGCCGGGACCACGAGATAGATCGACTCCGCGAGCTTCTGGATCTTGCCGTCGATAGTGTACGCGACGCCGGACGTGAAATCCACTACGCGCTGGAGCAGCGTGCGGTCGGCGTTTTGAAGATTGACGATGACGACTTGGCGACTGCGCAGCGAGTCGGCAATCTCGACGACGTCCTGATACGCTCGCGGCGAGTAGACGCTCACCTGAGCGCCGCCACGCCGTCCCGCCGTCGACAGCGGAACCACGCGAGCGCTCGACGAGTCCTCGCTGTAGAGCTCTTCCTCGTCGTCGCGGATCGAAAAGAACGACCCGATCTTGCTGAACATGCTCACTACGTACTCTCCTTTACCGGTCGCGGACCGAAAAGCGCCTGCCCGATGCGCAGCATCGTCGACCCCGCTTGCACCGCCTCGCGCCAATCGTCCGACATACCGATCGAGAGCGTCTTTCCACCAATGCGGGCCAACGTCATGGCGGCTAGCTCGAACGCGCGCCGGATGGCGTCGCGGTCCGAGGTCAGAGGACCGATCGCCATGACGCCCTCGAGGCGCAGGCCTGGCTGCTCGCGGAGCGTCTCGGCGAGGCGTTCGGCCTCCTCAGGCGGACAGCCGAACCGTTCCGAAGGCGTGACGTTGAGCTGGA
Source organism: Vulcanimicrobiota bacterium (assembly GCA_963711625.1). Classification (GTDB taxonomy): domain Bacteria; phylum Vulcanimicrobiota; class Vulcanimicrobiia; order Vulcanimicrobiales; family Vulcanimicrobiaceae; genus Cybelea. Next base: position 1,208,124 of record OY970207.1, on the reverse strand, counting down.
GAAGCACGGGCAGCTCCTTCCCGATCTCGAGCGCCGCCTTCGAAAGTGCGATCCCCGCGCGCGGGCGGTCGACGCTTTGAACCACGTCAAAAAGGCCGGCAATCGCCTTCGCCTTGTTCGCCTGGAGATGGCCGACGAAATGCTTCCGAACGGGCGGGAGGGCGGAGAATTTCCGTTCGGCCTCCTGCAGATAGTTTTCGCCGATCTCGGTCAGCCCGGCGTCGATCGCACCCACGATCGCCTCGGACGCCTGCCCTTTGGCGATGCCGACGAGCGCAACGCCGGCGGGATTGCGGCCGTGACTGCGTGCCTCGTCGTCGATCGCGTGCCGCAGCGTCAGGTAGCGCTCGCCGGTTCCTTTCACTGACGCGCTGAGGCCGGGCGGGCCTCCGTGCGCGATCCCGGCCTCGTGGCGCAGTAAGCGACGCCCACGATGCCGACGATGATCATCGGCAGTGCGTAGAGCTGGCCGCCGGTCAGGCCCAGCGCCATGAAGTCGGCCTGACGCCAGAGCTCCGCCACCGAGCGTGTGATGCCGTAGAGCGTGAACCACGTCCACGCGACGACACCGTCCTTCGGTTTCATCCTGTAGACGATCAAGAGAATCGGCAGCGTCAGTATGTCGAGGATCGCCTCGTAGAGCTGGGAGGGATGCCGATAGGCCTGCGTACCATCGACGAGCGGAGCGCCCGGGAACTGCAGGCACCACGCCCGGTCGGGACGGCAGACGTCGCCCCATAGCTCGTCGTTGATGAAGTTGACCAGCCGCACGAGAGTGATGCCGATCGGCAGCATCATCACGACCTCGTCGCCCACGACGGTGTACTTGAGTCCGGGATGTTTGCGCACGAAGAGCCAGATCGCGAGGAGCACGCCCACCAAGCCGCCGTGGAACGCCATGCCCCCGTTCCAGACGGCGATGAAATTGATCGGGTTGGAGAAGTAGAACGACGCGTCGTGCTTGCTGATGATGTCGTTGATGACGAAGAACGTCCGCCCGCCGACGAGCACGCCGATCAGCGCGTAGAACAGAAAGTCCTGGATCTGCTCCCGGGTCAGCCCCAGGCGCCGCCGGCCGGCCGGGCGGCTCATCCAAAGGTAGACGCAGACGAACGCGACCAGGTAGGCGATGCCGTACCAGTGTATCTGCAGCGGCCCGAGATGGATCGCGACAGGGTCGATATTTGTCGGATAGGTGAACCAGTGCTGCATTCCTAACCTTTAAAGCCGCATGGCGACGACACACATTACCGCCGGCATCGCCTTCCTTGCGGGCCTCGTTTCCTTCGTTTCGCCGTGCGTCCTTCCGCTCGTGCCGGCCTACCTCTCGCTGCTCACCGGCGAGAGCGTGGAAGATCTCAAGGCGGAATCCAACGCTCGGGCGCGCTTGCAGACGCTCGCGCACGCGGTCGCCTTCGTGCTCGGATTCAGCCTGATCTTCATCGGTCTGGGCCTCAGCGCGAGCGCGATCGGCGGCGCGCTCGACGCAAACCGCAGCACGCTCGCGCAGATCGGCGGCGTCATCGTCGTGATCCTGGGCCTGCATATGATGGGTATGCTGCGTATCCCGTGGCTGATGATGGACGCCCGCGTCCACCTCCGTCGCGATCGCGCCACGTTCTGGACGTCAGGGCTCGTCGGTATGGCCTTCGCCGCAGGCTGGTCGCCGTGCATCGGCCCGATTCTAGCGGGAATCCTCGCCATCGCGTCGCAGCAGCACACGGGCTCGGCGGCGCTGCTGCTCGCGTTCTACTGCCTCGGGCTGGCGGTGCCGTTTCTCGCCACGGCGGCCGCCGTGGGCGGCGTCATGCCGCTGCTGCGCCGCATCGCTCCGGTGCTGCGCTTCGTCGAGTTCGGCGCGGGCGCGTTTCTCATCGTCGTCGGTCTGGTTCTCGTCAACGATGCATTCCTCAACGTCGCAGGATGGTTTTATCAATTTGTCCCGCAACCAAAGCTCTAACGTAGTCAACGCGCTCGTCGTCGCGGGCGTCGCAATCCTCGTCCTTTGGGCCGATCAATTCACCAAGGGTCTGATCGTCAAGTCGTTCATGCCGGGCGAGAGCCGTTACGTCATCCCACACTTGCTGAAGTGGACGTACGAGCGCAATCTGCACGGCGCTTTCGGCCTCTTCGGCAGCAGCTCGGTTCTGCTGATCGCAATGGCGATCGTCGTGCTGGTTCTGTTCTGGTTTAGCTTCCGCGAGGCCGCGGGCCGGTCGCCGATCGTCCGGATTGCGTTCGGCATGATCGTCGGCGGAGCGATCGGTAACATCGTCGACCGCCTGCACTACGGCTACGTCATCGACTTCATCGATTTCTACCGCATCTGGCCGAATATCTTCAACGTAGGAGACTCGTGCATTACGGTCGGGGTCGGCCTGCTCTTGCTCTCCAGCCTTGTTGCACGTCGTCACCGCTGACCAATCGGGAAAGCGAACCGACGTCCTCGTCGCCGCGCTTTCGGGCGCGTCGCGTTCGGCGGCCGCGCAATCCGCACGCGAGGGGCTCGTGGTCGTCAACGGCACGGCCGCGAAGCCGAGCAGGCTGCTCGAAGAGGGCGACGTGCTCGAGTTCGACGTGCGGACGCGCGACGCGCTCGTCGTGCGAGCCGAGCCCATCGAGCTCGCGATCGTCTACGAAGACGACGATCTCTTGGTCATCGACAAGCCCGCCGGCATGGTCACCCATCCCGCCGCCGGCGCGCGCGGCGGCACGCTGGTCAACGCCCTGCTCGGGCATGCGGGGGCGCTGCCCGGCGACACGCTGCGACCGGGCCTCGTTCACCGTCTCGACCGCGACACGTCGGGCCTGCTCGTGGTCGCCAAGCGCGACGAGAGCTTGCGCTCGCTCGCGAACGCAATGCGCGCGCGCCGCATCGAGCGCGAGTACGTGGGCATCGTGGTCGGCGTTCCGCACAACGCACGCGGCATCATCGAGGGGCCGATCGGGCGCGATCCGCGCAACCGCCTGAAGTTCGCGATCGCCGGCGACGGTAAGCCCGCGATCACGGAGTACGCGGTGCGCGAGGCGTATGCGCGCCACGCCGAGCTGTTGTTCCGGTTGCAGACTGGCCGGACGCATCAGATCCGCGTGCACCTCGCCGCGAGCGGACATCCGATCCTCAACGATCCGGTGTATGGCCGGAAGGAGGCGCGCTTCGAGCTTCCCGGACAGGCGCTGCACGCATGGCGGCTCGCGTTCGCGCATCCGCGCACGGGCGCGCCGCTCGAGTTCACGGCCGATCCGCCGCCGGCATACGTGCGGGCGCGCGAACTCGTGGCAGCGTGTTCGACCTGATCGCCCGCGACGGCGACGCGCGGCGCGGACGGTTGTGTTTGGCTCACGGAACGGTCGAGACGCCGACCTTCATGCCCGTGGGCACGGCCGCTACGGTGAAGGGATTGACGCCTTCGGAACTGCGCGAGGCACGAACGCAGATCGTGCTCTCCAACACCTATCACCTCTGGCTGCGCCCGGGCCGCGAGACCATCGAAGGGGCCGGCGGTTTGCACCGGTTCATGGCGTGGGACGGCCCGATGCTCACCGACTCGGGCGGCTTTCAGGTCTTCAGCCTCGAGGGACGCCGGCGCCTCGACGACGACGGCGTCACGTTCGCGTCGCACCTCGACGGGAGCGAGCATCGTTTCACACCCGAGAACGTGCTTGCGTTTCAACAAGCGATCGGTAGCGACGTCGCGATGCCCTTGGACGTCTGCGTCAAGCTGCCCGCGCCGCTCGAGCGGCTCGAGGAGGCCGTGCGGTTGACGTCGGCGTGGGCGCGACGTTCCGCCGCCGCTCCGTCGACTTCCGCAACGCTTCTCTTCGGCATCGTGCAAGGCGGCCTGGATCCCGCGCTGCGCGAACGTTCGGCCCGCGAGATAGTCGAACTCGGCTTTCCGGGCTTCGCGATCGGTGGATTGTCGGTGGGCGAGTCGCGCGACGAGATGGCGACGACGGCGCGTCGCACCGCGGCGCTGCTGCCCGCGCAGCGGCCGCGATACCTGATGGGCGTCGGCACCGTGCGCGACCTACTCGCGGCGGTCGACTGCGGCGTCGATCTGTTCGACTCGGTCTATCCGACGCGCTGCGGCCGAAACGGCCGCGCGATGACTCGCACCGGCGAGCTGAACATCTTCAACGCGGCCTTCGTGCGCGACAGCTCGCCCCTCGACCGCGACTGCGACTGCACGACGTGCACGGGCTTCACGCGCGCCTATCTTTCGCATCTCTTCCGCGCGAAGGAGATGCTCGGACCGCGGCTGCTCTCCTATCACAACGTCTATTTCGTGAACTCGCTGATGGCGCGAGTGCGCGCCGCGATCGAGGCCGGCGAGTGGCAGGCGTTTCGCGCCGCCGCGACGCCTGCGGGGGCTTAGCGCTCCAGCGCCCGCACGACTTCGGTGCACTCCGCGCAGATCGACGGGTGCGCGGGATCGACGCCGAGCTGCCGGTACTTCCAGCAGCGCACGCACTTCTCGCCGGCGGCCGGCGAGAGCTCGAAGACGAGCACGTCGTCGTCGGCATCGGCGCTCGCGCGCTCGCTCTGCTCCAGCGACAGCTGCGAGACGACCAATGACTCGCGCAGGTTGTCGCCCAGCGCCGCGAGCCGCTTGTAGGCGTCGGGTGTGACGACCAGCCGCAGCTTCGCCTCGAAGTCGCGCGGCTCGGCCGCCGCGGCCACGCGCGCGCGCAGCGCGCGCAGCTGCTGCCACATCTTCAGCTCGGCCTCGGTCGCGCCGCGATGGCGCGTGACGTCGAACGACGTGTCGAAGACGCTCTCCGAGTCGCCGCGCAGGTCGCCCGGTAGCGCCTGCCAGGCCTCCTCGGTGGTGAACGAAAGCACGGGCGCGAGCGCGGTCACGAAGCGCGTCAACACGTAGAGCAGCGCCGACTGTGCGCTGCGGCGCCGTGCGTCGCCGGCCGCGCGCGAGTAGAGCGGATCCTTGAGCGCGTCGAAGTAGAGGCCCGACATCGCGCTCTCGAACTCGACGATCGCGCAGGTACGCGTCGTGGATCTCGCAGCGATCGTATGCGGACTTCACACCGGCGACGAACGTGTCGGCCACGGCGCACGCCAGACGGTCGATCGGCTGCAGCGCGTCGCGTGCGACGACGTCGGACGCACGCAAGTCGTCGAGATTCGAGAGCATGAAGCGCATGCGGTTGCGAAGGTTGCGGTAGACGCGGCCGACCTGCTCGACCACGTTGGGGCCGAAGCGCACGTCGTCGATCGACTCGACCGACGCAGCCCACAGCCGCAACACGTCGGCGCCCCACTTCTCCATCGCCGCGATCGCGTCGATGCCGGTGCCGCGCGACTTCGACATCGGGCGGCCGTCCTCGTCGTTCACCCACCCGTTCTTCATGACGCGGCGATACGGCGCGCGTCCCTTGATCGCCACGGCGGTGATCAGCGAGCTGCGGAACCAGCCGCGGATACTGGTCGCCGCCCTCGAGCACGAGGTCCGACGGCCACGGCATTCCCTCGCGTCCGAGCACCGCGAGATGCGTCACGCCGGACTCGAACCAGATGTCGACGATGTTCTTCTCTTTCTCGAACCGAGTGCCGCCGCACGACGGACACGCGAAGTCCGGCAGGCAGATACGTCTCAACCGGGTCGCTCCACCATACGTCGGCGCCCGTCTGCGGCGAACCGCTTCGCGGCGATCCGCGCGACGCGCGCGTCGAGCAGCGGCCTCGCCGCACGAAAGGCAGGTCACCGACGGAATCGGCGTGCCCCACGTGCGCTGCCGCGAGAGGCACCACTCGGGATGCGTCTCGATCATCTCGCGCTGGCGCTCGCGTCCCCATTCCGGAACGTAGTCGACCGCGTCGGTCGCGTCGATCGTGCGCTGGCGCAGCACGTTTTGATCCATCGCGATAAACCACTGCGCGGTCGCGCGGAAGATCACGGGATTGTGACAACGCCAGCAGTGCGGATAAGAGTGCTCGTACTCGCCCGCGCTCCAGAGCGCGCCGGAGGCGCGAAGATCGTCGACGATCTTCGCGTTCGCGTCGAAGATCTGCAGTCCGGCGTACGGACCCGCTTCGGCCGTGAACCGGCCCGATCGCGTCGACCGGGTTGAGCACCGGCAAGCCATACTTCATGCCGGTATCGAAGTCGTCGGCGCCGTGACCGGGCGCCGTATGCACGGCGCCGGTTCCGGTCTGCAAGATCCACGTAGTCGGCCAGGACGATCGCCGAGTCGCGGTCCGCGAACGGATGGCGCACGGCGAGATCGTCGAGCTGCTCGCCGCGAGCGCGCCCAAGCCGTTCGGCGCCGGCGTAGCGCTCGCCGAGCACGCGCTGCGCGAGTGCCTCCGCCACGATCACCGCCTCGTCGCCGACGCGATAGAGGCCGTACTCCGCGTCGGCACGCAGCGCGATCGCGGCGTTGGCCGGCAGCGTCCATGGAGTCGTCGTCCAGATGAGAAATGAAACGCTCTCCCGTAAAGCCCGAGGCACCGGCTCCGAACGCCTCGAGCAGCCGCTCGCGCTGTCCGTCGCCCGCGGCGAAGCGCACGTAGATCGACGGCGAGGTCCGGGTCTCGTATTCGATCTCCGCTTCCGCGAGCGCCGTCTCGTCGTGAACGCACCACAGCGTCGAACGCAGGCCCTTGTAGATCTGCTGCTTGTCGGCAAGGTCGGCGAGCGCGTTTACGATCGTCGCCTCGAACGACGGATCGATCGTCCGGTACGGCCGGTCGAAAAGGCCGAACGTCCCCATCCGAACGCGCTGGTCGCGCTGGCGGTCGAGCCAGAAGAGCGCGCGCTCCCGGCAGCGTCGCTCGCAGCTCGAGCGGATCGATCGCGTGGAAGTCCTTGATCCCCAGATGCTTGAGCGTTTCGTATTCGATCGGCAAGCCGTGCATGTCCCAGCCGGGCACGAACTTCGCGTACTTGCCGTCGAGCAGCGCGATCTTCACGAACACGTCCTTGAGCACCATGTTGAGGAAGTGCCCCATGTGCAGGTCGCCGTTGGCGTACGGCGGCCCGTCGTGGAAAATCCACGGTCCGTTGGCGGCGTTGCGCTCCAGGCGGCGCTCGTACGTGCGATGCTCTTTCCACCAGTCGACGCGCTGCGGTTCGCGTTTGCTCAGCTCCGCCTTCATCGGGAAAGGCGGTCTTCGGCAGATTGAGCGTCTCGCGATAGTTCACGACGGACGTCCGCTGTCGCTCACGAGCTCGCCGAGCGCCTCGAAGTTCCGCTCCGCGGCCGCGCGCACGGCGTCGCGCCGATCGAGTAGGCCGTTTGAGAGCGCGTCGCGCTCGCGTACGAGGCGATCGACGGCGGCGTCGACCTCGGCGTCGGTGGGGCGGTGACCTTCACCGCTCCACAGCGGAGAAAGCGGGTACGCGAGATCGTCGCAGAGCGCGCTCACCTTCGGATCGTAGGCGAGCGCGAGGAACGGCACGCCGTACCGCGCTGCCAGAATCAGCGAGTGCAGCCGCATCCCGACGACGACGCGAGCGCCGCTCAGAATCGAGGCGGCCTTCTCGAGCGAGCACTCGGGCAGCAGCACCGGGTTCGACTCGCACGCGCGGATGATGTCGGTCGAGACCGCCGCGTCGGAAGCGCCCCCCAGCGGTAGAAACGCGGCGCGAATGCCGTGGCGCTGCGCGAGCGGTCGACCGCGCGTGCGGCGATCGCCGCCCACTCGCGCGCGCCCGGACTCTTTCGCACGCTGATCACGCGCGTACGGCCCGCTCTCGGGCCCGAGCCCCTCTTCGGAGAGGTCGGCGCGCTCGGCCGGAAGATCGTAGAGAAACACCGGATCGGCCGTTTGCTCGACGGCGGTTCGCGGAACGAGCCGCTGCAGCAGACGCCGCGAGCGTTCGTCGCGCACCGTCGCGCGGTCCAGCCCCTTGCAGAACTGCGCGACGACGAGCCGTCCCCAGAAGTCGAGCGGTCCGACCGATTGGGCGAACACCATCGTCTTGCGATGTGTCGCGGATGGCCTCGCGCAGGATGCCGGCGTAGTAGAGCAGGCTGCGCAGGCTCGTGGCGTTCTGCAGCAGGCCGCCGCCGCCGGAGAGCACGACGTCGGCTCGCGCGATCGCCGCTCGGACCGCGCGCCAGTCCCAGCGCGCCACGGCGTCGACGCCGAAACGCGCGGCGGTCGTCTGAGGCGTGGCCGAGAGCACCTCGAACCGCGCCGACGGAAAACGCCGCGCGCGTGCGATCGACGATCACCGCGAGGAGCGCCTCGTCGCCGAGATTTCCAAACCCGTAGTAGCCCGACAGCAACACGCGCACGTTATTCCTGCGCCGACGCGGCGCTGCGATAGATCCACCGGCGATAGATCCAAATGACCAGCGCACCGACCAGCGCTCCGACGATCAGACCGTTGACGATGCGCAGGAGCGAGACCTCGATCGGCGTGTGCAGGTGCGAGAACGTGTCGATCACGTCGCCGACGCCCACGCCGATGCCGAGCGCCAGCAGCCACCCGACCGCGCGCCGGTGGAGGGGCAGGAGCGCCGGCACGATCATCATGCAAGGAAATCCGACCAAGAACTCCTTGAAGCGGGGCCGCACGCTCAGCACGTGCGTCAGCGCGTGGCGCAGGCTCAGCTCCAGCGGCGACGGCGAGATGTCGCTGTCGTTGCCGCTGCGCACGATCATCAGCGCGCCAAGCGCGACGATCGCGAGGCCGGCCAGCAACTGATAGGCGAGAACCGGCGAGAGGAAGACGTCGCGCGAGCGGCGCGCTCCCCGAACCGAAGCGCGCGTCGAAGAGGTAGAGGCAGAGCGCGATGAGCGGCGGCAGCGCGAGCACCAACCGCACGCCGCGAAACCGCTCGATCTCCTCCATCGTGAGCGGCGAACTCAGCACGCCCACGACGACGAGCGCGCCCAGCAGCGCCACGCCGGTTGCGGCCAGCGTCCAGCCGAGGCTGCGCAGGAGCTGCGTGCCGGTCGCGGGAGCGGGGCGCTCGTTCCACGCCGGAATCAGCACGAGCAGCGCCGCCGTCGCGAAGAGCAGCGCACCCGCCAGCGCGATGACCGACCGGGCGAAGAGGTCGTGATGTGAAAGCAGCCCCGCGGCATACAGGGCGACGGTGAGAGCGTAGGCGGCCGCCGCGAAACGGAGCCGGTACCAGCCGAATGCGCCGAGCAGCAGCACGAACATCGACGGCACCGCGAGCGCGGCGAGCCCGACGAGCGCGCGATTGTTGCCGCGGTACGGCGGAATCGGCGTCGCTCGGCCCAGGCGGTATCCGGCGGCGCGAAGCTCGTCGGCGATCTGCTTGACCATCTCGACGTTGGTCGCTTCGATCGAGAGGTCGCCGTCGCGATGCGTCCACGGCCGCAGGTACACGACGCGAACGTTGCGCTCGCGGACGCCGAGGACGTAGCGCTCGACCACCTCGTCGAGCTTGAGCTTGTCGAGCTCGGTCTTGGCGATCGCCTGCACGCGCACCGTGCGACCGGGGATGAGGCGCGCCAGCGTCTCGCTTCCCTTCTGCACCGTGCTCTGGTCGTACGTCTCGATCGAGCCGAAGTTGAAGCGATACCGATCAAACGCGTCGGCGGTGTCTTGTAAGTGGTCGGGATAGCCCAGCACTTGATTGCTGAGCCCGAAGAAGATGATGGTCGATACCCGCGGGTCGTAGCGAAGGACGTTGTCGAAGAGCGCGCCGATCTGCGGCCCCGTCATCCGCTCGTCGTTCTGGAAGCGCGGAACGACCAGCAGTGCGAGCCGGCGTGCGAGCTCGATTTCGTCGGTGGGAATCCCCAGCGCCATCGCGTTGAAGTAGTCGATCTGCGTGCGCACTTCGATCAGCCACGGCCGCGTGGGGCGCAAGATGCGAACGCTCTTGGGCTCGAAATGCAGGGCCAGCTGTGCCGCGTAGCGATGGTAAGCGGCCGGATCGGACACGAGGAGATAAACGGACCCATCGTGTATGCGATGCGTCCGAACGAGCTCCGCGAGCAGGGGTCGCGGATGGGGGCGAGGCGTGCCGCGTTCACGAGCCCGGCGCCGGTCGTCGCGTAGGCCTTGCCGTTGTCGCCCACGTTCGCGCCCAGCTCCTCCGTCAGCGCGAGCGACGTCAGGCCGGCGCGCCGGAGCGCGATCAGGAAGGCCGCGGGATTGTAGTCGTACGAGCGCGCGAGGGCATCGAAGTCGGTGTAGTCCATGGCGAGCTCGACCCGGCGAGTGTTCGTTCGGTGTGCACGCGAAAGACTGCAACGGCCAGCGACGCGGCGAGGGCAACGATCAAGAGGATTGCGGCATAGCGTGTCCGCGGGGTAAAGAGAGTCAAGCGCGACTCATTCGACCGATGCCGTGGTTTCTCTGCCGGCACATCACAGAAGGGCTCGCCATAGGCGAGCCCCCCTGCCGTCGCGTATGTGCGAGTCCCTTTTTGTCGGGTCGCACATACCGGGTGTGGGCGACGGTGTTACCGTTTGCGCGTTCGCTCGATGCCCACGATTCGAGCGGCGCGGGCCGGGCTTCAACGGTAGCAAATTATGCCGAGCAAGGGAAGTACCCCACGCCGCGCGACCGGGCCGTTATTCGTGCCACTTCGGCGGACGCCGTTCGAGGAACGCGGCGATGCCTTCGCGCGCGTCGTCCTCCTGCGCGTTTGTCGTCATGACGCCCTTTGTGTAGTCGTACGCCGACGCGGTGTCGAGGTCGATCTGCTCGTAGAACGCGGCCTTCCCGAGCCCGACGATGCCGCGGCTCGCCGAAGCGATCGTCGCGCGCCAGCGCCAGGGTTTGCGTCGTGCAGCTCCTCGGGCGCGACGACGCGATTGACCAGGCCCCATGCCAGCGCCGTCGCCGCGTCGATCGGCGCGCCGGTGAGCAGCATCTCCATGCGAACGCTTGCGGCCGATCGCGCGCGTCAGCGCGACCATCGGCGTGCTGCAGAACAGCCCGATGCGGACGCCCGGCGTAGCGAACGTCGCCTCCGTCGAGGCGACGGCGAGATCGCAGGCGGCGACGAGCTGACAGCCCGCCGCGGTCGCGACCCGTGCCACTTCGGCGATCACGGGTTGCGGGATCGCGGCGATCCGCGCCATCAGGTCGACGCACGCATCGAAGATCGTGCGATAGGCGTCGGCATCGCGCCCGACCAGCTCGCGCAGGTCGTGGCCGGCGCAGAACGCCGGTCCATCGCCGCGAAGGATCACGGCCCGGACGTCGCGCTGCGCGCCGAGCTCCTCGAACGCGGCGTCGAGCTCGCGCATCATCGCGAGCGAGAGCGCGTTGCGCTTCTCCGCCCGGTTCATAGTGACGATAGCGACGCTGCCGTCGCGATCCAGCGCGATCTGCGAACGCTCGGAAACGGTTTTCATGTTCGGATAGTCCGTCGCCCGGACGGCGCCCTCCTCGTGGGAAGGCCCCGCGGGCGCGGCCGCTAAACCGAGTGCCAGCAAATTGCCGTCTACGGAGGTGCGCTTTGTTCAGATCAGCCGTTACCGTCACCGCCGCCGGCGCCTTAGTGGCGCTCGGCTTCTCGATCGGACACGCCGCGGGCGAACGCTCCGGCATACACGTGGCGGCGGCCACGCGCCATCAGGCGACGGTGATGGGCTTCTACTCGCCGCCGATGTGCGCGCAGGACGGCGGCAAGGCGGAAGCCCCCGTGGCATACTGCACGCTCAAAGACGGATACGTGATCAAGTTCGGCGATTTTGCCGACCACGACTGCGCGACCGACAACGGGCGTCTGATCAAGACGGCGTGGGGCAAGTATTGCGGGCTGCCGAGCGGCTACGCAATCAAGGTCGATATGAACACGAGCCACGCCATCGAGTCGAGCGGCAAGCCGCCGGGCTCGTAAGACCGGCCGAAGATTTGTTGGTGGGCGATGACGGGCTCGAACCGCCGACATCCTCCTTGTAAGGGAGGCGCTCTCCCAGCTGAGCTAATCGCCCGCTTCCTATCCTCAGCAATTCGGTCCGGCCGTCCCGGTTCTTGCTGGGCGCGTTAGCGAATGCGCAAGAACGGGCAAATCCCGGAGCGAGAGAGACCGATCGTGACCAAGTACTACCGCGCCGTCTTCGCCAGCGACATCCGCAACGTCGCCAAAGCCCGTCAGGGCGTTGCCGAGTTTGCGGACGCGTGCGGTTTTACTAAGGAAGCGATCGCCGACATCCGCCTCGCGGCCGGCGAGGCACTGAGCAACGCAGTCGAACACGCCAGGCCCCTGGGCTCGCGTCGCATGGTCGTCGATTGCTCGTTTGACGGCCGAGACCTCGCCATCGAAGTCCGCGATGGCGGCCCTGGATTCCCCGCGCCGCTCGACCGCCCGAGCGTCGAACCCGACGGTCGCGGGCGCGGCTTCGGTATCTTCCTGATGCGGCGCCTGATGGATGACGTCTCGTTCGGCCGCAACGGCAGCGTCGTCCGGCTCGTGCGCCGGCTCGCCGTCTGCTCCTAGCCGCCGGCCGAGGCCAGCTTCTTCTGGGTCAGCAAGAGCGCCGCGTGCAGCTGCGCATCCTTGTCGACGTCGCCGAAGCGAGCGTCGCGGTTCTCATCCACGCGAACGTCGGGATCGATGCCGCGCAGGTTGATATCGCGGTGATTCGGCGTCAGGTAGTGCGCGGTCGTGATCTTGATCGCGGCGCCGTCGGGCAGCGGCGTCAGCGTCTGCATCACGCCCTTCCCGAACGTCTTCGCGCCCACCAGCATGCCGATGCCGTCGTCTTGCAGCGCTCCCGCGGTGATCTCCGACGCCGACGCGGTGAGCTGATTGACGAGCACGGTCACGGGCAGCGTGATCGACGGGTTGCCGTCGGAATCGATCGTCGTCGCGTGCTGGCCGCGCTCTTCGACGGTGAGCAGCGCCTTGTTGGCGATGAACCGCGAGCTGATGTCGAGCGCCGAGTTGACGTATCCGCCGCCGTCGTTGCGAAGGTCGAGAATCATCGCTTTCGCTCCCTGGGCGTTGAGCCGCGCCACGGCTGTATCGAACTCGGCGGGCGTGCCGCGACCGAACTCCATGACCCAGACGTAGCCCACGTCGCCGGGCAGCATCTTGAAGACGACCGTGGGCGGTTGCACGTCCTCGCGCGTGATCGAGAGGACCGCGGGCGTGGGCGGCCTCGCCACCGTTACGGCGACCACGGTGCCGGCCTTGCCGCGCAGCCGCGAGCTCACGGCCGGTACGGTGAGACCTTTGATTGAGGCGCCGTTCACCAACGTGATGACGTCGCCGACGACGAGCCCCGCGCGTTCGGCGGGCGTGCCGGGAAGCACGTATGAAATACGGACGCAGTTCGTGCTCGGGTCGGGCTCGATCATGACCCCGATGCCGCCGATGCGGCTGGGATCCAGCGCTTCGTTGAACTCCTTGAACTGAGCGGGCGTGAAGAACTGCGTGTAGCGGTCGTTCGTCGCCTTCGCCATCGCATCGATCGCGACGTAGGCGAAGTCGCTCGGCGAGGCGTGTGCCGCATGCGCGGCCGCAACGATCGCGTTTTCGAGCTGGGCCATCGTCGCGTCGCGGTCGCCTTGCACGCGCAGTGCGGGCGGAGCGACGGTGACGCCGCGTTTCTTCGCGGCGGCAGCGAGCGCATCGGACGCGGCCGCGAGCAGCACCTGCGGTTCGATCGGCTCGTAGTAAGTGCTGGTCAGCAGCCCGTAGCTCTGGGAAACGTCGCCGGACACGCGATACGGAAGCGCGTTGTCGGCCGGCGCGGCGCCCAAGCACAGCGCGACGAGAAGCGCGGACGCCAAAGCGCTGCGTCCGGCAAGTCTAGGAAACGGCATCATCGTCCTCTCTTCCACCCGTACCCGCACAACGCATGGCAAGCGCCTACCGTTTCACCTTACCGCCGCGGCGCGCGTCAAACGGTCCATCATCGCCAGGCCCAGGCCGGCCGGAGGCAGCGGCTGCGCGTCGATCCGGTCGAGATCCAGCGCATCGAGCGAATGGAGCGCCTGGAAGAAGGCGGCGGCCGCTTCGCGCAGGTCCCCCGCCGGCGAGAGCGCGCGCGTCGCCGCATAGCCCGCGACCTCGCCGCTCAGAACCAGCGCGCCGGCGCGGACCCGTTCGGCGACCGGCACCGCCAGCGGATCGATCACCCGCAGGGGCGTGTGCGGCGCGTAGTGCTGCGGCAGTTGGCCCGGCACCACGGCGGCCGCGGGGCGCCGTGCCAGCGGCCCGATCTCGGCCTCGATCGCCTCGGCCGGAATCGCCCCTGGCCGCAGCAGGAGCGGTTCGGGCTCGGTCAGGACGATCGTCGACTCCAGGCCGTGTTCGCTCGGACCGCCGTCGAGGACGAGGTCGACGGCGCCGCCCAGCGCCGTGCCCACGTGCTCTGCCCGCGTCGGGCTCAGGGCGCCGAACGGATTCGCGCTGGGGGCGGCGATGGGCGCCCCCAGCCCCAGGAGGATGGCCCGGGCGACGGGATGCGACGGGATCCGGACGGCGACGGTCGCCGTTCCGGCCGTTACGAGGTCGGGAACCGCGGCGCGCTTGCGCAGCACCAGAGTGAGCGGGCCCGGCCAGAAGCGCCGCGCCAGCGCTTCGGAACGGGCGTCGAGCTCGTGCGCGACCTCCGCCAGCATCGCCCGGTCGAGCACGTGAACGATGAGCGGATCGAAGCTCGGGCGCCGCTTGATCTCGAAGACGCGCGCCACGGCGATGGGATCGAAGGCGGCCGCGCCCAGTCCGTAGACGGTCTCGGTGGGGAACGCCACGATGCCGCCCTCGCGCAGGATGCGCACCGCGCGCTCGATGCTCTCCCGCTCGACCGGCATTATCGGCACGGAGCCACCTTCGCGGCCGGCGAGCCCGAACTCCGGCAAGGCAGCGCTCGCAACGGAAGGGATGACGCTCGCGCCCGGACGATAGACTTGTGCAGTATGAAAGGTCTCGGCCGCGTGCGGACCGTTTTGCCGCTTGCCGCACTTCTTTGCACCGGTCCGCTTCCGCTCGTGCTGACCGGTTGCGGCGGGGGCGGCTCCGGCTCGCCGGGCGGCGCCCCATTCCTTCCGCCGCCGCCCGCGAAGCACGGCAAGCACTTCACGCACATCGTCGTGATCGTGCAGGAAAACCGCACGTTCGACAACCTCTTCGCGACGTATCCCGGCGCGGACGGCACGACGGTCGGAAAGACGCATAACGGCACGCGCCGGCTCGCCAAGGCCAACCTCGAGAGCTTCATTTCGCCGAGCAACGGTTATCCGTACTGGCTGCGCGCGTACGATCACGGCAAGATGAACGGCTTCGATACCATTCCAATCGGTAAGGTACCCGGCACCTACGTATACCAGTACGTGAACCCCGCGCAAATCAAGCCGTACTGGGATCTCGCGCAGCAATACGTGCTGGCCGACCACGTCTTTCAGACTCAGGGCAGCGGCAGTTTCTCCGCGCATCAAGACCTGATCCGCGGCGGCACGAACATCAACGCCACCCAGAGCCTCATCGACTATCCCAACGGCCGGCCTTGGGGATGCGACGCGCCGTCGGGCACCGTGTCGACGTTGATCACCACGTCGAACGAGTACCTGCACTATCAGGGACCGTTTCCGTGCCTGAGCTACCGGACGCTGCGCGACCTCTTCGATGCATCGGGCATCTCGTGGCGCTACTACGCCCCGACCGTGGGCCAGAGTTTCGGCGGCGATCTGTGGAACGCGTTCGATGCGATCTCGGCGGTGCGTCACGGCCCCGAGTGGCAGACGAATCAGGCGTCGCCGGAGACGAAGGTCTTCACCGACATCGATCGCGACTCGCTGCCCGCCGTGTCGTGGGTGATTCCCGACTTCGCAAACTCCGACCATCCCGGCAACACGTCGGACACAGGCCCGTCGTGGGTCGCGCAGGTCGTCAACGCGATCGGAGAGAGCCCCGCGTGGGACTCGACCGCAATCCTGGTGGTCTGGGACGATTGGGGCGGCTGGTACGATCACGTGAAGCCTCCGGGCGTGCTGCGCGCCGGCGGACTAGGCTTCCGCGTCCCGCTGCTCGCCGTTTCACCGTACGCCAAACAGGGGTACGTTTCGCATCATCAATACGAGTTCGGCAGCATCGTGCGATTCATCGAAGACAACTGGGATCTCGGGCGCCTCGGGACGACCGACGGCACGTCGGCCGACTTCACCAGCGACTTCTTCGACTTTACTCAGACGCGTCGCAAGTTCGAACCGATCCAGTCGTCCTATTCGAAAGCGCACTTCCGCAACGAAGCTCCGTCGAACAAACCCGTCGACGACGAATAGGTAACCAGGATTACTGATGATAATCATCGTTTTCGTTTCGTCTGGCTCGGTCGCATGGAAGGCCGGAGCAGACGGCGAACGTAGTCGGAACTCAAGATTATGCGTACCTTAGAGAAATTCTCAAATTCGGCATCGGCGCGCACGGCAACCGCCGCCGGAACCATCGCCGGCGAGCCTCGGATGCAGGCCGTCCCGGTCGTGCTCGCCGACTTCGAGACGATCGAGGTCACCGCGCCCGTCGCGCAGGACGAGCTCAAAAGAATTCAGGCGCACTTCATGACGGTCGCGCAATGCGCCGCGCGCGGCATCACCGAGCCCGCGCAACGCGAGGAGGCCGGACGCGCGCTGCGTGAGCGCATGGGACGTTACGGCACGTCGTCGGAGTACATCGCACGCAGACAAGTCAGCGTGCTCCACTCCCGTTTCGTCAAGCCCGAGCCCGGCAGCGAGTCCGAGGCGATTCGCCTCTACGGCGATCTCCGCAGTCCGACCGGTGAAACGCTCGACGAGCGGATGAACCTCTTCGAAGAGATCGCGTGCGACGTATTCGAACGCGTTTATCGCGACGCGAACGCGGCGCCGCCCGACGACATCGTGCACGTGAGCTGCTCCGGCTACGTCTCGCCCAGTCCGGTGCAGACGTTCCTGTCGCGCCGGAACTGGCTGGGCGTCGGCGTCACGCACTCGTACCACATGGGGTGCTACGGCGCGTTTCCCGCGGTCCGCACCGCGCTCGGGCTGGTCGGCTCGTCGTACGTATCGCTCCCGGTGCGCAAGCGTCGCGTAGACCTCGTGCACACCGAGTTCCTGTCGCTGCATTTCGATTTGCTCGGCGACGAGGCCGACAACTTCATCACCTCGACGCTCTTCGCCGACGGCTTCATCAAATACACGGCCTATCCGCAGTCTGAGTTCGCGAATACCGGGCGCAGCGGCCTGAAGGTGCTCGCCGTCGAGGAGCACATTCTACCGGATTCGCTGCCCGAGATGACGCTGCGTCCCGGGCCGCTGCAGTTCGACATGTCGCTCTCAAAGCGCGTGCCGTTCATGATCCGCGACTCGATCGTCGATTTCGTGCGCTCGATTTGCACGCAGGTCGACCTCGACTTCGAACGCGAGAAGGACACGATGATCTTCGCGATCCATCCGGGCGGCCCGGCAATCCTCAACCAGATTCGCGGCAAGCTCGGCATCGACGAGTCTGCGGTCGCGCTCAGCCGTAAGGTGCTCTACGAGCACGGCAACATGGCGTCCGCAACCGCACCGCACATCTGGCAGCTGATCGTCGATTCTCCCGAGATCAAGCGAGGGTCGAAGGTGCTCAGCATGGCCTTCGGGCCCGGATTAACGGTTATCGGGGCGCTCTTCGAGAAAGTCTAGCCCGCGATGGCTACCACAGATTCTAAGACACCGCAGAAATTCTCCGTGCCGAGCCCGTTCTACTGGAGCGTGCGCGGCGTTCACGCGGCCGCCCCGCTCTTCGTCGCCCTGGGTAACCTCGAGTCGACGATGCTGGCAGGCCGTCTCGCCAAGCAGCGCGTCGACCGCCCGGTTTATATCTGCGGGCTACCGCGCGCGGGCACCACGATCACGCTCCAGATGCTCAGCGAACACCCGGACGTCGTGACGCACAAATACGCCGACTTCCTGATGCCCTACATGCCGTGGGTGTGGAACAACGTCTTCCCCCGCATCCCGATCGACGCGATGCGAAAGCCGGTGCCGCGAATCCACCGCGACCGGATCGAGGTGACGCGCGACAGCGCCGAGATGGGCGAAGAGATCCTGTGGGAGCACTTCTTCCCCCACATCCATGACGAATCGAAGTACACCGTTCTCGACGGCTCGACGTCGAACCCGGCGTTCGAGCGCTTCTACGACGAGCATCTGCGCAAGCTGTCGCTCGTGCGCGGCCGCAGCCGCTACGTGAGCAAGGCGATTATGTGCGTCGTGCGGATGCAGTACCTGCGGCGCATCTTTCCCGACGCGCGCTTCCTGCTTTACGTGCGCAACCCGATCGATCACGTCGCGTCGCTCACGAAGCAAGATCGCATCTGGGCCGAGCTCGAGCGTGACGACCCGCGTCAGATCGAAATCATCGAGCTCACCGGGCACCACGAGTTCGGCACGCGGCAGGTGATGGCCAACGTGGGGAACCCGGAGGAGCTCCGCGCGATCCGCACCCTCTTCGACGAGGGCCGCTGGGCCGAATCGCGCGCCCGCTACTGGGCCTACGTCTACGGATTCGTGGGACGCCAGCTGGACGAAGATCCGGAACTGGCCCGCAGCGTGTGCATCGTGCGCTACGAGGACCTCTGCGGCGACTCGCTCCCGACGATCGATCGCATCCTCGCGCACGCAAGCCTCGATCCGCAGCCCTTCGCGGCGTCGCGCCAAAAGTACGGCGACAAGCTGTCGTTCCCCGACTATTACAAGCCGAAATTCGACGAGCCGACGATGCGGGCGATCGTTGCCGCGACCGACGGCGTCGCGAAGCGCTTCGGCTACGACGTGGCCGACATCGCGCAACGCGTCGGCGTCGCGCCGCCGGAAGCAACCTCGGTTTAAAGGCTGGTCCGGGATGCGGCGAGTCTCTCCGGCGGCCTACACGGTCGCGGCGATCCTGAGCCTCGCCGCGTGCGGCGGCGGGGGCGGGTCGGGGCCGATCGTGGCCCCGCCGACCGGGTCGTCGGGGCACCACCACGGGTCGGGAAGCGGTCCCATCCAGCACGTCGTGCTGATGATTCAGGAGAACCGCACGTTCAACAACCTCTTCGCCGGCTTTCCCGGCGTCAAGAGCTCGAAATACGGCTACGAGCTGGTCAAGAACGGCACCGGCTACGCGAAGAAAAAGATCAAGCTGACCGCGTTCAACCTCACCGACCACGGCAACGTGACGCACCTCTACAAGGCGTTCCTCGTGGGCTACAACGACGGCGAGATGGACGGCTTCAACCTGATCAAGTACGTCGTCTCCGGCAAGCCCGAGGGCAAGGCGCCGTACCAGTACGTCAAAAAGGCGCAGATCGCCCCGTACTGGGACATCGCCTCGACGTGGGGCATCGCGGATCACATGTTTCAGCCGCAGGGCAGCGATAGCTTTACCGCACACCAGGAGCTCATTCGCGGGGGCACCTTCATCTCGCCGACGGAAAGCTTGATCGATCCTCCGAGCACGAGCGCGGCGTGGGGCTGCGACTCGAACCCCGGCGCGACGACCAGCACCATCGACACGAACCTCGTCGTGCACTACAACCAAGGCCCGTTCCCGTGCTCGAATCAGTTCCCGTACGGCACGAGCAGCTATCAGACGCTGCGCGACCTGCTCGACGCTAAGAGCGTTTCGTGGAAATACTACACGCCGGTCTGGAAGAACAACACCACGAGCGCGCTCTGGAACGCGTTCGACGTGATCGCGCCGGTCCGCCACGGGCCCGAGTGGACCGACGGGCACATCGCGTCGCCCGAGACGACGATCTTCAACGACATCTCCAACAACGCGCTGCCCGCGGTGTCGTGGGTGATCCCCAGCTCGGCGAACTCCGATCACCCCGGGTACGCGACGAAGGATACGGGGCCGTCGTGGATCGCGAGCGTCGTCAACGCGATCGGGCAGAGCTCGTATTGGAACTCGACCGTCGTCATCGTCGTGTGGGACGATTGGGGCGGCTTTTACGATCCCGTCGCTCCGCCGCTGCCGCGCGACAACCAGGGCGGTCCCGGCTTCCGGGTACCGATGCTGGTGGTTTCGCCCTACGTGCCGACCGGCAGTGGAAGCCAGGGCGGCATGGTCTCCCACACCGTCTACAGTTTCGGCAGCATCATCCGCTTCATCGAGGACAACTGGAACCTCGGGCGGCTCGGTACGACCGACAGCACCTGCACGAGCATGGCCGACATGCTGAATCTCAATCAGTCGCCGCGAAATTTCCAGCAAGTGTCGTCGAAGTATTCGAAGTCGTTCTTCTTACATCAGAAGCCGTCGAACCTACCCGTCGACGACGAGTAACTCCGGCTACTGATCGTCCGGAATGCGAAAGTCCGGCGGCTGGTGCAGGAAGAAGTCCGGACCTTTGGGTGCCTTGATCGGCACGAACTTCCTCGGCTTTTGCGTGAAATCCAGGCAGTCCACCGCGGGCGACGTCGCGCGGGCATCGGCCGCGGACATCTGCGGCAGGCCGTAAAGATCTTCCGCGAACCGCAAGACGCTCCCCGTCTCGAGCTGGACGTGCGAAACGTAGTTCTTCTTGGCATACGGCGAGATCACGATCAGCGGCACGCGGAAGCCGAGGCCGTCGTAATCGCGAAACGGCGGCGGCTCGGGATCGTAGAGCCCGCCCCAGTCGTCCCACTGCACGAAGATGACCGTGTTCTTCCAGAACTTGCTCTTACCGACCGCGTTGACGAGCGACGTAACCCACGACGGCCCGGTGCCGCCGCCGCACGTCGGATGGTCCGAGTTGGTGCAGGTCGGGGTGACCCACGTGAAGCTCGCCAGATTGCCGGCGGCCACGTCGGTGAGAAACTGAGTCTGCGGCACGATCACGTCCTTCTTCCAGTCCGGCCCCTCGAAGATGTGCCGCACTGCCTGATACGCCGACCAAAAGCCGCTGAGGTCGAACCCGTTGTACTGGCTCGTGTAAAAGCGCCACGGCAGCCCGGCCGCATCGAGCTCGTCTCCGAGCGTCGTGTAATCGAAGCACGGCATCTGCTTCTTGCCGTACGTGCGCTTCTGCGTGAGCGTCCGCACGTAATCGCCCGGCTCGCCGGCGCACCCCCACCCTAACGGCGGGACGTTGACGCTCGAGTGTGCTTGGGCCGCGATGATGTATTGGTGCGCCACGAAGCTTTCGTCCACTTGCGACTGGAACATGCGGTCGACGAGGACCCACTCATGGGCCATGTCCCAGTACGGCTTGGTCTCCGCATGCGGCACGTAGACGTACTGCGGATTGGGAGGACCGCTGCGCGCGCCTTCGAGGTCGAAACCGTTCATCCGGCACTTCGTGCCGGGCAGGTCGCCAGTGCCGTTGCAGGCGGCAAACATCGCCTTCGCCGAGTGGTCGATGTCGTAGATTTTTCGCAGGCTCACGGGCTGGAGCTCGATCGTTCTTCCGTCCGACGTCTTGCCTTTCGATACGGTGTGGGCTCCGGGGTAGCCCTGAAACAGGTTGTTGAAGCTGCGGTTTTCCTGCACGATGTAGACCACGTGCTCGATCTTCCCGGCGCCGGTCGAGGAGAGCGCATGCATCGCGAGGCCTTCGCGCATGTATGGCAGCTGCTGCGAGACCGGCGCGCACCCCGTGGCCAGGGCCAGCGCCACCGCCGCAGCGCGCAAACCGCAAAACGCTCTCATCGTCGTGGAGCTCCTATTCGGTATCCGGAATGAAGTAATCGTCTGCCAAGCGGCGCATGAAGAACTTCGCGCCGTGCGGGGCGTCGATCTTGACGAACGGGCGCGGGCCCTTGGAGAAATCGAAACAATCCGCGGCCGGCGACCGTGCGCGCCGGTCGGACTCCGCGAGCGTGGCGAGGCCGAAGAGATCCTCGGCGAAGCGCAGGACGCTGGTCGTCTCGTACCGTTCGTGCGACACGTAGTTCGCCTTCGCATAGGGCGAGATCACCAGCATCGGCACTCGAAAGCCCAGTCCGTCGAGGTCGGCGTAGGGCGGGGGAACGTGGTCGTACATGCCGCCCCAGTCGTCCCACTGCACGAAGATCGCGGTGGACTTCCAGAACGGGCTCTGACCGATCGTGTTGACGAGCGCCGCGACCCACGACGGTCCGTAGCCGCCGCGGGCGCAGCCGCTGTGATCCGAGTCGGCGCAGACCGGCGTGATCCACGTGAAATTCGCAAGCTTCCCCGCGCGAACGTCGGTGATGAACTTCCAGTTGGGCGAGACGACGTTCTTGCGCCAATCGGGGCCGTACCGGATGTGTCGCACGGCGCGATAGCTCGACCAGATCGAGCCGCCGCCGCTCGACGGGCTGCCGTACTCGCTTGCGTAGAAGCGCCACGAGAGGTTCGCGGCGTCGAGCTCGTCGCCCAGCGTGCGATAGTCGAAGCACGGCTTCACGCTCGGGCCGTACGGATCGCGTTCCTCGCGCAGCGTCGAGATCCAGTTGTCCTTACCGCCGCCGCAGCCCCAGTCGAAGGGCGGAACGTTGACGGTCAGCGCCGCCTGCGCGGCGATGGCGTACTGATGCGCGACGAAGCTCTCGTCGATCTGCGATTGGAACATCCTATCGGCCAAGACCCATTCGCGCGCCATCGCAAAATACGGTTTGGAATCGCGATGCGCGACGTACGTGTATTGCGGTTCGGTGGGCCCTAGCAGCGCCGACTCCTTGTCGAAGCCGTCCATGCGGCAGTCGGTGCCCGGCATCAGCCGGCGTCCATCGCACGCTGCGAACATCGCTTTGGCTGAGTGGTCGACGTAGATTTGTTCGCGCAGGCGCACCGGGCGCAACCGGACGGTCCGGCCGTGCGAGTCTATCCCGTGTGAAACCGTATCGGCGCCCGGGTAGCCCTGAAAGAGATTGTCGAAGCTGCGATTCTCTTGCAGGATGTAAACGACGTGCGAGATCTTCCCGGCGCCCGTCGACGTAAGCCCCTGCAGCGCCGCGCCGTGGCGCATGTAGGGCAGGTCCGGCGCAGCCGTGGAGCAACCCGCGATCGCCGCGGCGGCGAGGAAAGTGGCTCGACGGATCATTGCTCGTCCGGAATCCGTTCGTCGGCGGGCTGCGCGAGGAAGAACTCCGGCCCCTGCGGCGCCTTGATCGGAACGAACTTTCGCGGCTTCCGCGTGAAGTCGAGACAGTCGGCGCTCGGCGAAGCCGCGCGGGCATCGGCCTTCGAGAGGCGGTCGAGGCCGAAGAGTTCTTCGGCGAATCGCAGCACGCTTGCGGTCTCGTACTGCGCGTGCGAGACGTAGTTCTTGCGCGCGTACGGCGAGATCACGAGCAGTGGAACCCGAATCCCCAGGCCGTCGTAGCCGCGATACGGCGGCGGAACGTGGTCGTAGAATCCGCCCCAGTCGTCCCATTGGACGAAGATGACGGTGCTGTTCCAAAACTTGCTGCGGCCGACGGCATTGACCAGCGAGGCAACCCACGACGGGCCGTAGCCGCCGCCGCAGGCGACGTGATCGGAGTTCTTGCACAGCGGCGTGATCCAAGTGAAGCTCGCGAGCTTGCCGCGGGCGACGTCGGAAATGAAGCTCTTTTGCGGAGTGATGACGTCCTTCGGCCAGTCCGGGCCGTGAAAGATGTGCCGCACGGCCTGATATCCGGACCAGTAGCCGCTCCCGGGCTTGGTGTACGCGCTGGTGTAAAAGCGCCACGGCAAGCCCGCCGCGTCGAGCTCGTCGCCCAGCGTGGTGTAATCGAAGCACGCGCGCTGCGATTTCGAGTAGACGCGCCTGCCGCTGAGGGTCGCCACCGTGTCGACGGGGCCGCCCGCGCATCCCCATATCGTCAGCGGCACGTCAACGCTCGACTGCGCCTGCGCGGCGATGACGTACTGATGCGCGACGAAACTCTCGTCCAGCTGCGAGGCAAACATCTTATCGGCCAGCACCCATTCGTGCGCCATGTCGAAGTACGGCTTCGACTCCGCGTGTGGAACGTACACGTATTCGGGATTGGGCGGCGCCTGTCCGAAGACGCCCTCCCTATCGAACGCGTCCATACGGCACTTCGTTCCGGGCAGCGTGCCGCGGCCGTCGCAGGCGTTGAACATCGCCCGCGCCGAGTGGTTGATCTCGTAGACCGTCCCCAAACTGACCGGCCGTAACTCGATCTTTTTCCCAAGCGAGTTCTTGCCGATCGAGACCGTGTCGGCGCCGGGATAGCCCTGGAAAAGATTATCGAAGCTGCGGTTCTCCTGCACGATGTAGACGACGTGCGAAATCTTTCCGGCCCCCGTTTCGGCGAGGGCGCGCAGCGCAACATCTCGCTGCATGGACGGCAGCGCGACGGCGGCGCGCGAGCCGCAGCCGCCGAGGGCGAGCGCCGCCAGGGCGGCCGCCGCGAGGCGCGTCATTGCTCGTCGGGAATGCGCTCGTCGGCCGGCTGCTGGAGGAAGAACGCCGGCCCCTCCGGCGCCTTGATCGGCACGAACTTCCGCGGCTTCTGCTTGAAATCGAGGCAGTCGGCGGCGGGGGACGTGGCGCGCGCATCGGCCTCCGTCAGCTGCTTGAGCCCGAACAGATCCTCCGCATACCGAAGGACGCTCGCCGTCTCGTACTGCGTATGCGAGACGTAATTCTTCCGCGCGTACGGTGAGATCACGATCAAGGGAACGCGGAACCCGAGGCCGTCGTAGCCGCGAAATGGCGGAGACACGTGGTCGTACATTCCGCCCCAGTCGTCCCACTGCACGAAGATCACGGTCGAGTTCCAGAACTTGCTCTCGCCCACGGCGTTCACGACCGACGTCACCCACGACGGTCCGCCGCCCCCGCCGCACGCCAAGTGGTCGGAGTTGGGGCACTGCGGTGTGATCCACGTGAAGCTCGCCAGCTGCCCGGCGGCCACGTCTTTGAGGAACCGCGTTTGCGGCGTGATGATGTCCTTCTTCCAGTCCGGCCCGTGGAAGATGTGCCGCACTGCCTGGTATCCCGACCACAGGCCGCTAAACGGCTTCGTGTACTTGCTCGTATAGAAGCGCCACTCCAGGCCGGCGTCGTCGAACTCGTCGCCGAGGGTGCGGTAGTCGAAACACGGGCGCTGCGAGTTTCCGTAGGTGCGCTTGTGCGTGAGCATCGGCACCGAGTCGGTATACCCGCCGGCGCAGCCCCAGTAGAAGTCCGGTACGTTCACGCTCGACTGCGCTTGAGCGGCGATGATGTATTGGTGTGCGACGAAGCTCTCGTCGAGCTGCGACGCGAACATCCGGTCGGCGAGAACCCACTCGTGCGCCATGTCGAAATATGGTTTTGACTCGTCGTGGGGCACGTACCCGTACTGCCCGTGTTGCGGACCGCCGTAGAGATGCTCGCGATCGAACGCATCCATCTTGCAGTTCATTCCGGGGAGCCGTCCCGTGCCGTCGCACGCCGCAAACATCGCGTCGGCGGAGTGGTCGATCTCGTATGCGGTGCGCAGCGAGATCGGCTGCAGCTTGATCGTATCGCCAAACGAGTCTTTGCCGCTCGAGACCGTGTCGGCGCCGGGATATCCTTGGAACAGATCGTCGAAGCTGCGGTTTTCCTGCACGACGTAAACGACGTGCGTAATCCTGCCCGCGCCGCTGCCGTCGATCCGTTCCATCACGTCGTTTGCCGATTGCGGCAGCGGAACGGAACCGTACGACGACGCCGAACACGCCGGCATCGTGCAAATCGCGGCCGATAATACCGCGACGCAGAGAGCGCGCCTGACCATAACGTCACAAATGCCCCCGCGGCCGGACGCGTTCCTTCCGAGCGTCCAGGGCTGCCGAGCGCCTACCGGCACTTTCCGTCGGAGCGAACTTTGCAGGGCCTCGGCGCGTTTCGTATACGGCGGGGAGGGCGGGCGACTGGAACCGAAGGTACGATGCCCCACGCCCGATCCAAACCTTTCGACATAAGGAGCTTCTGTGAACGCAACCATGAAACTGGTGGCGCCGATCGTCGCAGCCCTCGCAATCGCGGCGTGCAACGGCGGCAGCCCCTCGACTCTGCCGAGCGCCCCAATGGGCCCGGCCGGTGCCCAAGCGAACCCCGATTGGCAATCCGCCCACAGCGCCGTCCCCGCGTGTTCGGGCGACCGCATGCACGGTATGATGCAGTGCGACGCGCTGTTGATCGCATCGCGCGGCGGCATGCGACCCGACGTCTCGGGCTGGGGGCCCGCCGATTTTCAAGCGCGCTATAACTTACCGTCGTCGACGAAGGGCGCGGGACAGATCGTCGCGGTCGTCGATGCGTACGACAATCCGAACGTCGCTTCGGATCTGGGAACGTATCGTTCGAACTTCGGTCTCGGAGCCGGCACCTTCACCAAGTACAACCAGACGGGCCAAACCAGCAACTATCCGCGCGGCGACAAAGGCTGGGGCGTCGAGATCGACCTCGACGTTCAGATGGTCGCGGCGGTGTGCCCGAAGTGCACCATCTATCTGATCGAAGCGAACAGCAATAGCTCGAACGATCTCTATACTGCAGAGAAAGAGGCTGTGACGCTCGGCGCCAAGGTCGTGACGAACAGCTGGGGCGGCGGCGGCGGCAGCGGCTCGGGCAACGCCTTCAACACCCCCGGCATCGTCTATCTGGCGAGCTCCGGCGACAGCGGCAACGGCATGCAGGATCCGGCCGACTTCCAGACCGTCGTCTCCGTCGGAGGAACCGTGATGCAGAAGAGCGGCTCGACCTACACGGAAACCGTGTGGCACGGCAGCGGCGGCGGATGCTCCGTGGTCAGCAAGCCCTCGTGGCAGCACGACCCGGGATGCAACAAGCGCACCGGCAACGACGTCTCCGCGGTGGCGTGGAACGCCGCCGTCTACGACACCTATGGCTACAGCGGCTGGGGCACGATCGGCGGAACCAGTGTCTCGTCACCGCTGCTCGGCGGTGTCTTCGGCCTGGCGGCCAACTCCGCGACGCATCAGGGCGGCAAGCCCTTCTGGACGCTCAAGAAAAAGAAGCTCAAGAAGAGCCTCCACGCCATCCTGACGGGGAACAACGGCACCTGCGGCGGCAGCTACCTCTGCACCGCCGGAACGGGCCAGTTCGGGACCTATTCGGGACCGGCCGGCTGGGGAACGCCCAACGGGATCGGCGCTTTCTAGACGAGGTCGACCCTGCGGAAGGCGGCGCGTGAGCGCCGCCTTCTTCGTTATAAGACACCGCACAGGTGGCACGGGCGGGCGGACCTAACTGATGGAATCCCAGACCACAGAAAAATTAAAAATTAATAGAGGAGCATCTAGTGAACGGAACCATGAAACTCGTGGCGCCGCTCGTTGCAGCGCTCGCGATTGCGGCGTGTAACGGCGGCGGCCCCACAGCGTTGCCGAACGGAGCGAGTTCGGCGCCGTCCGAGACCCATCGGATTCCTCAGTGGCAGCTGACCCATTCCGCGGTTGCGGCCTGTCCCGGCGATCGCTGGCACGGGAAGTACCAATGCGATGCGCTCACGCTCGTGGGCGCGGGCGTTCGCCCCGACGTCTCCGGCCTCGGGCCGGCCGACTTCCAGGCGCGTTACAACCTGCCGTCGTCTACCAAGGGCAGCGGTCAGGTCGTCGCGATCGTCGACGCCTACGACAACCCGAACGTGGCGTCCGACCTCGCCGTTTATCGCTCGAATTTTGGCTTGCCGGCGGCAAACTTCACGAAGTATAACCAGACCGGTCAAACCAGCAACTATCCTCAGGGCAACGCCGGTTGGGGCACCGAGATCGACCTCGACGTCGACATGGTCTCTGCCAGCTGCCCCAACTGCACGATCTATCTCATCGAAGCAAACTCCAACAGCTTCAGCGATCTCAACACCGCCGAGAAAGAGGCCGTAACGCTCGGCGCCAAGGTCATCAGCAACAGCTGGGGCGGCGGCGGCGGCGGCTCGGACGCCGCCTTCAAGGCGGCGGGTGTCGTCTACCTCGCCAGCTCCGGCGACAGCGGATACGGCGAGCAGGATCCGGCCGACTTCACGGATGTCCTGTCGATCGGCGGCACCGTGCTGCAAAAGAGCGGGACGGGTTACACCGAGATGGTGTGGCGCGACAGCGGCGGCGGCTGCTCGGTCGTGAGCAAGCCCTCGTGGCAGAAGGATCCGAGCTGCACCAAGCGCACCGGCAACGACATCTCCGCCGTCGCCTTCGGCGTCGCGGAGTACGACACGTACGGACAGCACGGTTGGATCGAAGAGGGCGGTACGAGCGTCTCGTCGCCGCTGCTCGCGGGCGTCTACGGCCTGGCCGCCAACTACGCGACGCATACTAGTGGCAAACCCATCTGGACCCTGAAGAAAAAGAAGCTCAAGAAGGACTTCAACATCATCACCAACGGCACCAACGGATGCCCGGGCAGCATGACCGGCAGCTATCTCTGCACGGCCGGAACGAACCAGTTCGGCCAATACTCCGGACCGGCCGGATTCGGAACGCCCCACGGGATCGGCGCGTTCTAGCGTCCTTTACCGGAAAGAGAAGGCGGCGCGCAAGCGCCGCCTTCTGCGTTATACGATGCCTCACAGGTGGCGTCGGCGGGCGGACCTAACTCTGGATATCCCAGATCACAGAAGTAACGGAGGAGCATCCTAGTGAACGGAACCATGAAACTCGTGGCGCCACTCGTTGCAGCGCTCGCGATTGCGGCGTGTAACGGCGGCGGCCCCACGGCGTTGCCGAACGGAGCGAGTTCGGCGCCGGCCGGGACCCATCGGATTCCCGACTGGCAAAGGCATGCTGCCGTCGCAGCATGTCCCGGCGATCGCTGGCATGGAAAGATGCAGTGCGATACGCTGGTCTACCGGGCGGGCGGAATGAAACCCGACGTCGCGGGCCTCGGACCGGCAGACTTCCAGAAACGGTACAATCTGCCGTCGTCTACGAAGGGCTCGGGGCAGATCGTTGCGATCGTCGACGCGTATGACAATCCCAACGTCGCAAGCGACCTCGGCGTCTATCGCTCGAACTTTGGTCTCGGCACGGCCAACTTCACGAAGTACAACCAGAACGGGCAAACCAGCAACTACCCGCAGGGGAATCAGGGCTGGGGCGTGGAGATCGATCTCGACGTTCAAATGGTTTCCGCCAGCTGCCCGAACTGCACGATCTATCTGATCGAGGCGAACAGCAACAGCACGAACGACCTCTACACTGCAGAGAAAGAGGCAGTGACGCTCGGCGCCAAAGTCATCAGCAACAGCTGGGGGGGCGGCGGCGGCGGCGGATCCGGTAACGCGTTCAACTCGTCGGGCGTCGTGTATCTCGCCAGCTCCGGCGACGGCGGCTACGGGATGCAGGACCCTGCCGATTACCAGAACGTCGTTTCCATCGGCGGCACCGTGCTGATCAAGAACGGCAACTCCTACACCGAAAACATCTGGCGCGGTAGTGGTGGCGGGTGCTCGGTCGTCAGCAAGCCCTCGTGGCAAAACGATCCGAGTTGCACCAAGCGCACCGGAAACGATATCTCTGCCGTGGCCGCGGGGGTCGCGGTGTACGACACCTATGGCAATGGCGGCTGGGGGACGGTAGGCGGCACCAGCGTCTCGTCGCCGCTGCTCGCCGGCGTATACGGTTTGGCTGGTAATGCCTCCTCGCATACCAGCGGCAAGCCGTTTTGGACGCTCAAGAAAAAGAAGCTGAAGAAGTCGATTCACGCGATCACGTCCGGCAACGACGGAACGTGCGGCGGCAGCTATCTCTGCACGGCCGGAACGAACCAGTTCGGACAGTACTCCGGTCCCGGCGGATGGGGAACGCCCAACGGTATTGGCGCGTTCTAGCGTCCTTCCGAAGAAAGGCGGCGCGTCTCGCGCCGCCTTTTTTCTGCGCCAAAGCTATCGAACGCCAGCTTGGTCTGCCATGCGAGGAGGAAAGTCGCAGCCGGTCAGAGGTGGGCTCGGCGCCCGGACCTAAGTGTTTCGCCTTCCCAGACAACTAACTAAACAAGAGGAGCATCTTAGTGAACGGAACCATCAAACTTGTGGTGCCGCTCGTTGCTACGCTGGCGATTGCCGCGTGTAACGGTGGTAGCGCAGGCATTCCAGGTACTTCCGGCGCGACGACGCTGCAGTCGCAGTCTCACCGCGTTCCGGACTGGCAGGCTAAGGGCTACCAGCCCGCCTGTCCGCAGGTCGTCGGCAAACCCACATGTTTGGCGATCATTCAATCGAAGAGCGGCGTCAGTCCGGCAGTCGCCGGCTGGGCTCCCATCGATTTCCAAACCCGCTACAATCTGCCGTCGAGCACCAAGGGCTCGGGCCAGATCGTTGCGATCGTCGACGCGTACGACAATCCCAATGTCGCCAGCGACCTTGCGCAGTATCGCTCGAACTTTGGCCTCGGTACGGCTAACTTTACCAAATACAACCAGAACGGCCAGACCAGCGGCTATCCCTCGGGTAACGTGGGATGGGGCGTCGAGATCGATCTCGACGTCGAGATGGTTTCGGCCGTCTGCCCGAAGTGCACCATCTACCTGATCGAAGCCAACAGCTCCAATACGTCCGATCTCGAGACGGCTGAAGCTCAGGCCGTGACACTCGGCGCGCACATCGTCAGCAACAGTTGGATCTGCTATGGCTCGAACAGCTGCGATGATCCGAGTAAATTCGCTACTCCGGGCGTGCTCTATCTGGCAGCGTCAGGCGATGCCGGCTACGACAACAACGGCAATCCCGAATCGCTCGCAAACGTGGTGTCGGTAGGCGGCACGACGCTCTCCAAGAGCGGCTCGACCTATAACGAGTCCGCCTGGAACGGCGCCGGCGGCGGCTGCTCGAACAACGGCAGCGGCTCCGGCATCACCAAGCCCTCGTGGCAACACGATCCGAACTGTGCCTATCGCACCGACTCCGACGTTTCGGCGGTCGCCTTAAACGTTGCCGAATACGATACATATGGTTACAGCGGCTGGTTCACGGTCGGCGGCACGAGTGTCGCCTCGCCGCTGGTCGGCGGCGTCTACGGCCTGGCCGGCAACGCCAGCAGCCAGAACGCCGCCCAGAAGATCTGGAAACTCAAGAAGAAGGCTCGCAAGAAGGAGCTCCATGACATCACGAGCGGCAGCGACGGCTCGTGCGGCGGCAGCTACCTCTGCACGGGCGTCAAGGGTTACGATGGCCCGACCGGCTGGGGAACCCCCAACGGCATCAAGGCTTTCTAGACCCCGACTCCGGATCGGTAACGAAGGCGGCGCTCGCAGCGCCGCCTTCTTCCACATGGTGCCCCTCGTTGCAGCGCTCGCACTCGCGGCGTGTTCGGCGTCGCCCGGCGCGCCGGCGTCCGCCGTTGCCGGCGGCGACCCTTCTGCAGTCGCTCGAGGGGAACGGTGGCGGGCAAAATCCAGCACGTCGTTTGGATCGTCCAAGAGAATCGCAGCTTCGACGACCTCTTCAGCGGCTATCCCGGCGCCGATACGGTGTCGAGCGGCAAAGACTCGTACGGGCAGACGATCAAGCTGAAGCCCATCTCGCTCGCGACGACATACGAAATCGATCACTCCGCCCACGCCATGTTCCAGGCCTGCAACGGCACAGGCGAAGCTTCCCGGCACGAAGTGCCGGATGGACGGCTTCAACCTGGAGCGCGTCCTACGGTGGGCCACTCAGACGGCCAATACGCTCGCGTGCCGCGCCGTGAGTCGAAACCGTATTGGGATATGGCGCACGAGTGGGTGCTGGCCGACGAGATGTTTGCAGTCGCAGCTCGACGAAAGCTTCGTCGCGCATCAGTACATCATCGCGGCTCAGGCGCAATCGAGCGTCGACGTCCCCTTCTACTACTGGGGTTGCGGCGGCGGCAAGACCGATCGAGGTCGCAAACCACTCAAACGCGAACCGCAACGTACGGCGCGCGTGCAGCGGCCCTGCTTCGACTATCAGACGCTCGGCGACGAACTCGATGCGGCCGGCCTGGAGTGGCGCTTCTACACGAGCAAGTACAAGAAACCGATGAGCGGCCTGTGGTCCGGCTATCAGGCCGTCCGGCACATCTTTCGCGGGCCGGATTGGAAGAAAGACATCGTCACGCCGCAGAAGCGCTTTCTCACCGACGTCGCTGCGGGCAACCTCGCGAGCTTTACGTGGATCACGCCGCTCTGCGCCGACTCCGATCATCCCGCGTGCGGCGGCGGATTCGGGCCGTCGTGGGTGACGTCGATCGTCAACGCCGTCGGCGAGAGCAAGTTTTGGGATTCGACGGTCGATCTTCGTGCAGTGGGACGACTGGGGCGGCCTCTACGACCACGTTCCGCCGCCGTACAAAGGATTCGATGGGCTGGGCTTCCGCGTGCCGCTGATCGTGATCTCTCCCTACGCGAAGGAGAACTACGTGTCGCACGTGCAGTACGAGACCGCGAGCGTGCTGCGCTTCGCCGAAGATCTCTTCGGGCTGGCGCAGCTCTCCGAGGCCGACGCGCGCGCGACGTCGCCCGCCGCCGACTGCCTCGATTTCACGCAGAAGCCGCGCAAGTTCGTGCCGATCGACGCGCCGCACGGATCGAGCGTTTTTCCTCGCGCAGCCGGCCGATCCGCGCATTCCCGACGAGCAATAAACGAACGAGGCGGACGCTCTCGCGCCCGCCTCGCGGTTTTGACGGCCGAGCCGGCACTTACAGGTCCGAGGTACCCTTCGGCGTGCCCCAGCCACCGGGACCGGAGTACTGTCCGAACTGATTCGTTCCCGCGGTGCAGAGATAGCTTCCGCCGCAGCTTCCGTCGCTACCCGTGGTGATCGTGTGGATGCCCTTCTTGAGCTTCTTCTTCTTGAGCGTCCAGAAGTGCTTGCCGCCGTTCGCGCCGAACTTCGAGCCGGAGTTTCCGCCGATCGCGATCACGCCGGCGAGGAACGGCGACGCGACGCTCGTGCCGCAGACGCCGGTCCACCCGCCATAGACGGCGGTATAGACCGCCACGCCCGGCGAGCAGCCCGACTCGGACGATACGTCTGAATCCGTGCGGCTGCTGCAGCTCGGATCGTGTTGCCACGACGGCTTGGGAACCGCGGTTCCGACGTGCGCTGCGTCGGCGCAGGCGGCGCCGGCGTCGTTCCAGATCGTTTCGGTAAAGCTCGAGCCGCTCACGTGGAGCTGCGTGCCGCCGGTCGCGATCACAGTGCCGAGAACGGACGGTCCCCCAACGTTGCCATAGCCGTTGTCGCCGGACGAAGCGAGATACGTCGTGCCCGGAGAGTTGAAGAAGTTCGGGAAGTTCGTGTCGCCGCAGTCCCAGCTTCCGGGGCAGAGCCAGCTGTTGCTGAGAATTGTAGCCCCGAGTGTGACGGCTTCCTTCTCGGCGGCTTCGAAGTCGCTAATGGAGGAGCCGTCCTTTGCCTCCATCAGAAAGATCGTGCACTTCGGGCACGACGCCGAAATCATGTCGATGTCGAGAGCGGTCTCGATGCACCAGCCGTAGTTTTGACAGCTCGGCGGGTAGTTCGGACTGTTGTCCGGTTTCGTTGTATTTGAAGAAGCTCGCGGTTCCGAGTCCGTACTGCGTACGGTACGTCGCAGAGGTCGGTCGAAGCACTCGACAAGTCGCCCGCTTCGATGACGGCGACCTTCGTGCCCGATCCGTTGCCCAGCTTGCTGGTCAGGTCGTAGGCGGTCTGAAGCTGCGCCGGGTGAAGCCGCAGCGTCGACGACGGTGAGCAGGGCGGTGGAACCTGTCCATTCTTCAACACCTGAAGCGCCAGGCACGTCGGCTTGCCGACGACCTGTGGACAGTCGCTGCGCGCCTGATGCTCGTCATCCATTGAGGAACGTCGGTTGGAGGCGCCGGCGAGGGTTTGGGATGTGCCGGGCGCGGCCGGCACGTTCGAGGCTCCGCCTGAGCTACAGGCGGTGATTGCAAGCGCCGCAATGTAACGGCGCGATTAACTTCAACGATCCGTTCACAAAGGCTCCTTATTTAAGTGGGTAAGTCGGCCTGGGAGGTCGTGACTTTGAAAGAGGAGTCGGCCGAGCCTCCTGCTCGCCTGCTTCCCTTGGTGAGGCACCTTCCGTTGCGGGGTAATCCTGCTTACCCGCGGAACGTAGTCGGCTTCCCGAAATCCGACGAACAGGAGCACTTGTGAACCGATCTTTGAAGCTCGCGGCGCCGCTGCTTTTGGCGGTCGCGGTCGCGGCATGTAACGCGGGGGGCACGCAAACCGTGCCGGAAACGGCCGGTCAAGCGGCGTCCTCTACTCGCTCGATCCCGCAGTGGAACGGCACCGGAGCAGCGCGCCGCGCCTGTCCCAACGCGCGCCCCGGCTGGGAAGAGTGCGACCTCTTGATCCAACAGACGAAGGTTTCCCCGGCCGTGGCCGGCTGGGGCGCGGCCGACATCGAAACGGCGTACAACTTGCCGTCGTCGACGAAGGGCCAGGGTGTGATCGTCGCGGTCGTCGACGCGTTCGATAACCCGAACGTCGCGTCCGACCTGGCGGTCTATCGCTCGTTCTTCGGGCTGCCGGCTGCGAACTTCCACAAGTACAACCAAAACGGAAAAGAGGGCAAGTATCCGAAGGGCAACTCGGGCTGGGGTGGCGAGATCGACCTCGACGTCCAGATGGTATCGGCGGCCTGTCCGAACTGCACGATCTACTTGATTGAGGCGAAGACCAATAGCTCGAAGAACCTCTATCAAGCCGTGAAGACGGCCGTGGCGCTGGGTGCGACGATCGTCACGAACAGCTGGGGTGGGGGCGGCGGCAATCCGTCGCACGACGCGTTCGACACGCCCGGGATCGTCTATCTCGCCAGCGCGGGCGACAGCGGTTACGGCATGCAAGATCCGGCCGACTTCCCGACCGTCGTCTCGGTCGGCGGAACGCTCCTATCGAAGAGCAGCTCGACGTATAGCGAGCGCGTTTGGCCCGGCACCGGCGCCGGCTGCTCCGTGGTGGCGAAACCGGCGTGGCAGCACGACCCCGACTGCCCGATGCGCACGGGTAACGACGTTTCCGCAGTCGCGTTCGACGTTGCGGTCTACGACACGTATCCGGCCGGCGGATGGGGCACCGTGGGTGGCACGAGCGTTTCGTCGCCGTTGATCGCGGGCGTCTACGGCCTTGCCAATAACTCCGCGAAGCAATACGGCGGCAGAAACTTCTGGAAGCTCAGCAAGAAGAAGCTCGCCAAGTCGCTGCACGCCGTCACGACCGGTGCGGTGTCGCACTGCCCCCCCAGCCTCACCAGCAGCTATCTGTGTACGGCGGGAACGGGCGAGTTCGGACAGTACTCCGCTCCTGCCGGGTGGGGAACCCCCAACGGCATCGGCGCGTTCTAGCGACTAAAAGCCCATTGGGGGCGGCGACTCCGCCCCCGATGGAAACCTCCGGAAAGAGCAGTAGGTGATTCGACTCTCAATCGGACGGCGGTTTGCGGCGGGGGCCGCGCTCGTCGCGCTCGCCGCGTGCTCGGCCGGCGGCGGTACGGGCGGCGCGCTCTCCGCTACTCCGCACTCAGTGCGCCGGGCGACGGCGAGCCCGATCCAGCACGTCGTCTTCATTATCCAAGAGAACCGCTCGTTCAACAATTTGTTCATGGGTTATCCGGGGGCGACCACGCAGAACTACGGTTACGATCAGGACGGCGACAAGATAACGCTGCACTCGCAGACCTTCGCCACCGCGTGGGACATCTCGCACACGTCGTATTCGTTCTTCGCCGACTGCGATGGGACGGGCCGGATTCCGGGCACGCACTGCAAGATGGACGGCTGGAACAACGAGCAAGCCGGTTTGGGCCATCCGCCGAACTTCGCCTACGCGTACATCCCGAAAAAGCAGATTCAGCCGTATTGGGACTTGGCACGGCAGTACGTGCTGGCAGACGAGGCGTTCCCATCGAACCTCGACGGCAGCTTCGTGGCGCATCAATACGCCGTCGCCGCCTTTGCAAGCCGCGCGGTCGACGGTCCCACGGCGTCGTGGGGATGCGAAGGGGCTAAAGGCGATACCGTCGGCACGCTGACGAAGAAACGCACGTACGGGCCGAGGATTTCACCCTGCTTCGAAAATCCAACGATCGGAATCGACGCCGACGCGGCCGGGCTTAGCTGGCGCTTCTACGCCGGGAGCGTGAACGACAGCGACGGAATCTGGTCGTCGTACCAGGCCGACAAGGCGGTCTTCGAAGGCCCGGATTGGAACGACGACGTCATCAGCCCGCCGGCGCAGTTTCTCAGCGACGTCGCGGCTGGGCAGCTCGCCAACATCACGTGGGTCGCGCCCACGCTCGCGACGTCGGATCACGCCGGGCTCAACGCCGACGGCGGCCCGGCGTGGATTGCGAGCATCGTCGATGCGGTCGGCGAGAGCCCGTTCTGGAGCTCGACCGCGATCTTTATCATGTGGGACGATTGGGGCGGATGGTTCGACCCGGTGCAGCCGGTCTATGTGGATTACGACGGCCTGGGTTTTCGCGTTCCGTTGATCGTCGTCTCGCCGTACTCGCCGAAAGGTTCGGTGACGCACGTTCAGTACGAGACGTCGAGCGTGCTGCGCTACATCGAAAACAACTTCGGCCTGCCGCAGCTCGCGCCCAGCGACAAGCGCGCCAGCGATCCCGCCGCGGATCCCGCCGCCTTCGATTACGCACAGCCGCCGCGGGCCTTCAAGAAGATCGGCGGCAGCAAACCTGCCGCGTACTGGATGCGATTCGAGCGAGAGTCCCGCAAGCGCGCCGATCCGGCACGCATCATCGGTGACGACTAAGCGCGCCCTCGCGCTCGCGGCCACGCTCGCGAGCGCCGGATGTTCGGCGACGGCTGGGGGCGGCTTCTCGGCGCAGTCGCAGGCTCCCGCGAAGCGCGCGCCCGCAACTCCGATCCAGCATGTCGTCCTCATCGTCCAGGAGAACCGTTCGTTCAACAACCTGTTCATGAGCTTCCCGAACGCGACGACGGCGACGTACGGCTACGATACCGGCGGGAATAAGATCGAGCTGCAGCCGATCGGCCTGAAGACTCAGTGGGACATCGATCACTCCTCCAACGCCTTCTTCGCGGCGTGCGACGGAACGGGCAGCCTGCCCGGCACCGATTGCAAGATGGACGGTTGGAACAACGAGTTCGCGAGCATCCACCATCCCGCCAATCCCGCGTACGGCTACGTGCCGCGGAGCGAGATCAAGCCCTATTGGGACATGGCGAAGCAGTATGTGCTGGCGGACGAAACGTTCGCTTCGAACCTCGACGCGAGCTTCGTCGCGCACCAATACGTCGTCGCGGCAACCGCGAGCCGCACGGTGAACGGGCCTGCGGGCCCGTGGGGATGCGAGGGCGGGAAGCCCGACACGATCCCCACGCTCACGGCACAGCGCTCCCTGGGGAAACGCATCGAAGCGTGCTTCGACAATCCCACGCTCGGCGAGGCCGCCGACGCCGCGGGACTGACCTGGCGCTTCTACGCCGGCGGCATTTACGACGACGGCGGCATCTGGTCGTCGTATCAGGCCGACCGCAAGATCTTCGACGGCCCCGACTGGAGCGCCGACGTCATCAATCCGCCGGCACAGTTTCTCGACGACGTCCAAGCCGGCACGCTCGCGAACATCACGTGGATTACGCCGACGTACGCAACCGCGGACCACGGCGGCATGAACGCGGACGGAGGGCCGGCGTGGGTCGCCAGCGTGGTGAACGCCATCGGCAAGAGCAAGTACTGGAAGACCACCGCGATCTTCATCATGTGGGACGACTGGGGCGGCTGGTTCGATCCCGTGCCTCCAATCTACGAAGACTACGACGGCCTCGGCTTCCGCATTCCTCTGCTGATCGTCTCGCCGTACGCACGCAAAGGCTCGGTGACGCACGTCCAATACGAAACGTCGAGCGTCCTGCGATACGTCGAAGACAACTTCGGTCTTCCGCAGCTCTCGACGAGCGACGCCCGCGCGAACGATCCCGCCGCCGATCCCGCCGCCTTCGACTACGGCCAGCCGCCGCGCAAATTCCGAAAGGTCGCCGGCGACAAGCCCTCGGCGTATTGGCTTCGCGTCGAACGCGCGTCGCGCTCGCGCGCGCTGCCGCCGACGATCGCCGGTGACGATTAAGCACGCCGCGCCGCTGGGCGCAGTATTGGCCGTGTGCGGATGCTCCGCAAGCGGCATGCCGCCGGCCGCGCCGCACGCGCCGCCGGCGCAACGAAGCCCCATCGAGCACGTCGTCTTCGTGGTCCAGGAGAACCGCTCGTTCAACAATTTGTTCGCCGGTTATCCGGGCGCGGTAACGGCCGACCACGGTTACGATCGGACCGGCCACAAGATCCGTCTCCAGCCGACGCGCTTGGACACGTTGTGGGACATCGATCACTCCTCGACGGCGTTCTTCGCGGCGTGCGACGGGCATGGATCGCTTCCCGGTACTGACTGCAAGATGGACGGCTGGAACAACGAGCGGGTCTGGCAAGGAGCGCCGCCCAACGCGCCCTACTCGTACGTCCCGCGCGACGAGATCGAGCCGTATTGGGACATCGCGAGCCGTTACGTGCTGTCCGACGCGACGTTCGCGTCGAACCTCGACGGCAGTTTCACCTCGCACCAGTACGCCATCGCCGCGTACTCGGCGAAAGCCGTGGACTATCCGTCGGCGAACTCGTGGGGCTGCGCCGGCGGCCCGCTCGACACGATTCCCACCTTGCGCGCGAACCGCACGTACGGCGCGCCCATCCCCGTCTGCTTCGACTTCCCAACCCTCGCCGAGGAGGCCGACGCGGCGGGAATCAGCTGGCGATTCTACGCCGGATATCCCAACGGCGACGGCGGGCTCTGGTCGTCGTATCAGGCCGACCGCAAGATCTTCAACGGTCCCGACTGGAGCGCCGACGTCATCAGCCCGCCGTCGCAGTTCCTCGTTGACGTCGCGAACGGGCAGCTGGCCAATGTCACCTGGGTGGCTCCCACGTTCGAGACTTCGGATCATCCCGGCGGATTCTCGGGCCTCGGCGGTCCGCGGTGGGTCGCCTCGATCGTCGACACGATCGGCGCGAGCAAGTTCTGGCGATCGACCGCCATCTTCGTGCTGTGGGACGACTGGGGGGGCTGGTTCGATCCCGTACCGCCGGTCTTCAAAGACTACGACGGCCTAGGCTTCCGCGTGCCGCTGCTGATGGTTTCGCCGTACGCGAAGCACGGCTACGTGACGCACGTGCAGTACGAGACCGCAAGCGTTCTGCGCTACATCGAAGACAACTTCGGGCTGCCGCCGATGGCCGCGGCCGACGCGCGCGCGGCCAACCCGGCCGGCGATGCATTCGACTACTCGCAGAAACCCCGCGCATTTCACAGGATCGCGGGCAACAAAGCGGCCGACTATTGGAAGCGCCAGGAGCGCGCGTCGAAGATTCGCGGCGTGCCGAAGCCGGTGATCGGAGACGATTGAAGGATAGACAAGGGGCCCGGCGATTGCCGGGCCCCTTGCACTACGAACTAGTTGCTAGTTCTTAACCGGTGATGATGCCGATCGGCAACGGCCCGTAAACGCAGCCGTAGGACGGCGAGCAAGCCGAGAGATTGCCCTCGTACTTCACTTTACCGTGGCTCTTCTTCACTTTTCCTTTTTCGCTGATCGTGAGCGTGGTCGGGTTGCCCGGGTTCGGAGACCACGCCGACTTGAGGTGCTTGAACTTCTTGCCCTTAAGATTCGTGATCGGGAGCGCCCAGGTCCAGTCGGTGCCGCAGCACGGAGAGGCGCAGCTGCCGTTGGTGCTGATGCACCAGCCCTGCGTGAACGGAGTCGCCTTGGTAACGGTCGCGCACTCGAGGTACGTGGAGTAGTTGCACGAGTCGTGGCTGATCGTCTTCGGAACGATCTGCGGCTGACCCTGATGACGTCCCATCGATGACGCCGTCTGGGAGCCGCCCGGGATGGCCTGCGAGCCGCCGCTACATGCTGAGAGTCCGATGCTCGCAGCGAGAACGCTGGCAGTAAAGAGAAGGGTAAAACGCACGTTTGAACTCCTTCATAGCTACGTTATTTAATTGTCAGCTGTGCCACCGTAATCGCATCCGCCGGCCGGTAGACCAGCATGGCGGCTAGTAGGGTACGGCCCGGTGACCGCCGTGCAGGGGGTGTGCGCTACCGGCTCAGGTTTCCCTGCAAGACGAGGACGCCGGTCGCTTTTTAGATCGTTGGGCTGAAGGCGGCCGACTCCACGTCTTCGCTGGCGCTCAACCCCCGGTTGAAGCTATACGCGTACGTGAGCTTGGTTGGGCTGTACTTGTAGACGTCCACCTGGCCGAACTGATTATCGCCGAGCGCCAACTCGTCGCCTTTCGCGTTGAGGTTCCCGTAGAAGGACGTGCCTTCCAGCGTGAACGGGCCATGAACGACGCGGCACACCGGGTTGCAGCCGCGATAGACCCAGAGCGCGGGTGTTTCGAAGTCGATGGAGATAAGGTGCCCCTGCTTGTCTATGATGAGGCCGCCGTAGTAGGCGTTCTTCCAGCCCTTCGCGGCCTTGCCGGCTCCCTTGCACCCCTGGAAGTAGGTGAGGGTGGCGTGGCTGAACGATCCGTCGTCCTCCGAGGACATCCAGCAATCGCCGTTACGCGCCAGCGCCACGCCACCCCCGTAGCCGGTGATGTGCGGGCTGCGCAGCTGACGGGTGCACCCCTTCGCCAGCGTGCAGACGGAGATGTTGCCGACCTTGTTGCTGCCGCTTTCCTGGATGTTGGCCACGACGATCGCGCCGTTGGCGCCGTCGGCGCTCGCCGCATCGCTGGCCTGGCCATAGGAATCGACGACGCTCCCCAGCAGCTTTCCGCAGAGGCCGGGACCCTTGCGCACCGAGATTTCGTCGGGGTAGGCGGTCGGCAGCAGCAGATTCCCCTTCCCGTCGACGCTGAAGCCGTTGACGTACGCCGAGTAGACTTTGCAGACGGGCCCGCGGTTATGATCGTTGGGGTTGTGGTAGGCGAGGACGTCGGACCCATAGACCTCGCTGGCATAGAGGCCGTACTTGGGCTTCGCGACCATCGGCGCCGCCTCGTCGGTCATCGGTCCCGGCGGCAGCAGCCGCGCGCCGGCGGGCTGCATCCATAGGGGAATGGCAGACGCGGGCGCGTCGGCGGTGGTCGGAGGCGCGAGGGCGGCGGAGTTGCCGGCCGAGCAGCCGGCGAGAAATGCGAAGCTAAGCGCTAGGGATAGCGCCGACGTCGTAGGCCGCATGAGATCAGTCTCCTTAGCATGTCGTAATGTCGGATGTAGAGGACCTACCTGCCCATGCGCGCTTGGCCGCCCGAATCCCTGCCTGCGGCTTACTTGAAGCTGACCGTCGCTCCCACCGGCGCAGTGAGGCCGGCCACCTTTTTACTCGGGCTTCCGCCGGCCGGATAGGGCCACAGATCGGCGCTGCCGCGGCGCGCGGCACACGGCTGGCCGGAGTCGCCGCCGGCGATGACGCCGCTGCCGATCCAGACTTGCGCGACGTCGCAGGAGCCGTCGAGCGGAATCTTCCCGACGATCTTGGCGGTTTGTCCCGATACCGTGGCCTTATAGAGACAGGAGCGGTTCGCGCCGCCGCACTTCTGGTCGCCCAGGATCAGGGTCGAGCCGTCCCACACGACCGCCCCCGGCGCGCCGATCTTCGCGCCGCTGACGGTGACGCGGGAGAGCGCGCTGCCGCCCTTGTGCAGCGCCGTCAAGACGTACGAACCGGCCGCCGTCGAACCGCTCACATAGAGATCGCCCTTCGCGTCGTAGGCCGCGAAGTAGCAGTACCGCTGCAT
This sequence comes from Vulcanimicrobiota bacterium, assembly GCA_963711625.1. Taxonomy (GTDB): domain Bacteria; phylum Vulcanimicrobiota; class Vulcanimicrobiia; order Vulcanimicrobiales; family Vulcanimicrobiaceae; genus Cybelea. The sequence goes on along the minus strand of OY970207.1, from coordinate 1,166,564 downwards.
GTGATTCGAGTATGGCCGGGGCGTGCCGCGCGCATCTTTGAAGACGATGACGCCGCCGCCGCCGCTCAGATCGAAAATGTTGGTGACGGCCAGGTTGCCGGTCGTCGGGTCGATCGCGCAGCTCGCCGGATAACCCGTCGGATCGCTCAGATCGGCGATCCGGCTCGTTCCGCCGTGCGCGTACTCGAAGATCTCGAGCGAGATGGTGTTCGCGATCCACACGTTGCCGTGCGCGTCGGTGCACATGCCCTCGGGCCGCGTGAAGCCCGTCAGCGTGCCGGCGGGCTTGAGCGACGGAAAATCGTAGACGTGCACCTCGAACGTGCCGGCGTCGGAGACGTAGAGCAGCGCGTCGCGCTGCGCGGCGTCCGCCGAAATCCGCGACGGCTGCGCGGCCGGCAACGCGCCACCGCAGCCCGCCAGTACGGCGGCCGCGACGACGATCGCCGCGCTTCGAATCACCCCTCGGCGATGCTGGTGACGGCCGTCACCAGCGAATCCTTTCCCTTCGTCGCCGTTCGGAACGCCAGGCGCACGTAGTCGATCACCTCGGGAAGCCGGCGCGCGTACCCGCTAAGGAAGCGCCACGAAAACAGCGACTTCGGGGAGAGATATCCCGCCTCGTACAGCAGCAGGAGGTTCGTCACGACGAAGTGACGCATCGCGCTGCCCCGTTTGATGTGCACTCGCCAGCGTTTCGAGATGTCGACGTTGGTGAAAACGTCGTTGCGCAACGAGCCCGAGAGCACGGCGGCGTTTACCGTCACCACGCTGTCGTACGCCGCCGGCATTTGCTCGCTCCGCTCGATCGCGGCACGCCCGAAGTCGACGGACCAAAACTGCTGGGCCGGCTTGTCGATGGGAAACACCCACCGGGTCTTACGGATGAGCGGACGCAGCAGACGCGTCGCCTTGAAGAACTTCGTGAAGTATGCGGAAAAATCGTCGAACGCAACTTCCTTGGCGGCCTCGGAGCGATAGTTCTTCTCGAGCCGCTCGCTCTCGGCCGCGGCGCGCCGCTCGGCATATGCGGCCATGTCGTCCACGACGTTGTCGCTCAGCTCGAAGCCCGACTCCGTCGACCAGGTGCTGCCGACGGGCATCACCGTCAAACTCGTCTTCGGTGCGCGCGCCGCATTCGCTTCGAAGTACGCGCGCATCTCGGGGGCCGAGACCAAGAACCGGTTCTCGTCGAGCACCTCGCGGTGCAGGTGACAGATTCCGCTCGCGAACGGCACCGCGTGGCGCGGGTTGAGCTGCTGGGCCGCCGCGACGAACGCGTCCATGTAGGTTCGGGCGTCCACCGGCAGCCGGTCGGACGGGTCGTCGAAGGTGTAGCGCGTGGGATACGACCACGCGGGCGAGTGGCTGCGCAGCATGAAGTCGACCGTGGGATATTTCGCGCGGAACGCGCGCCACGTCGAGGGCAGCGGCTTGGCGTCGTTGAGATCGACGAGCACGGTGCCGTCGGCTTCGACCACGGCGACGCTGTCGTCTTGGAACGTCACCTGATAGCTCGTCAGCCAAAAGTCCTCGGCCAGCTGCATGCGCTCGCCGTGATTGAGCTCGACGACGCGCTCGAACCCGATCTCCTCGAGCTGCTGCCGCAAGCCGGAGATCGGGAACTTGGCGACGACGGCGGTCGTGTTCTTCCCGAACTTGCGCAGCGTCTTGGGGTCGAAGTGATCGAAGTGCCAGTGGGTCACGTAAACGTAATCGGCCTCGAAAATGTCGGGGCCGAACTCCGGCGGCGGCGCGTGCCACCACGACGACCAGTAGGTCGGCTCGTTCAGCCAAGGATCGATGACGAGCCTTTTGCCGCGCGCCTTGACCTCCAAGCACGCGTGGCTGACGATGCGAAACTCCATAACGCTCTTAGACTACTCCGAGTCGACCGGCTTGTACGACGGCTTTTCGTGCAGGAAGAAGTCGCGCGAGTACTTCGACGGAACCACGACGAACGGTCGCGCCGGCTGCGTGAAGTCGAAGCTGTCGGAGATGCTGGTCGAGCGCTCGTCCGTGGTGCCGAGGCTGCCGAGTCCGTAGAGGTTCTCGACGAACTTCAAGATGCTGCCGAACTCGTACGGCGTGTGCGAGATGTACCCGGGCTGGCTCGAGAGGCCCATGCGCGCGTACGGCGAGACGATCAGCATCGGCACGCGGAACCCGAGTCCGCCCCAATGGTCGAAGAACGGCGGCGGCTCGTGGTCGTAGAAGCCGCCCCAATCGTCCCACACGACGATCACCGCGGTCGTGTTCCAATAGTCGCTCTGTCCGACCGCATTGACGATGCTTGCGACCCACGACGGTCCGGTGTCGTGATTGGCGGGGTGGTCGGAGTCGTTGTCGTCGGGCACGATCCAGGAGACCGCGGGTAGCGTGCCGCCCGACACATCGGAGAAGAACGCGTTGGTCTTGGCGATGTTCGTCTTCCATTCGGGACCGTTGCGCACTGCATCGATCGCGTCGAACGCGTTCCACAACGCGCCCGTTCCGTTGGGCTCGGGCGGCGAGTAATACTTCCATGTGACGCCCTTCGCGTCGAGCAGATCGCGCAGCGTCTTGTACGACATGCACGGGAACGGACCCCGATGGAACTGATCCTGAACCTTCTTGAGCTTGCGGTTCCAAAAGGCGAGCGTCGTCTTGGTGCCGGGGAACGCGTCGCAGCCCCACGGTTGCTGCGACGGAAAGTCGATCAGGCTCTTGGTCTTCGCTTGGTCGATGATCGTCGCGCCCGCGATCAGATCCTGATGCGCGGTGAAGCTGCCGCTGCCCTGAGTCTGGAACAGATGGTCGGCTAAAACCCACTGCTCGGCGATGTCCCAGTACGGTTGGATCTGCTCGGGGTCGACGTATTGATAGACGTGCTTACCGGCCTGGCCCTTGCACACTTTGCCCTGGCCTTCGAGGCCGAATCCATCCATCAAGCCGTTGTCGTAATCGACCACGACGTTCTTGTACGAGTGACCCCAATCGCAGGGTTCGACCAGATCGACCTTCGCGAGCGGCACGTATTGGTCGCCGCTCGGGCACCCGCCGGAGCCGCGGCGTTTGTGGGTGCTCATCGGCGCCGAGGGCGGCTTCATGCAGCCGCCGGCCGTTCCATCGGCGCCGGGAAACGTCGAGAAGAAGTTATCGAAGCTGCGGTTCTCCTGGATCACGATGACCACGTGCTTGATGTAGCCGGATCCACTGCCGCTGTGCTTCTTGGCTTGCGCGAACGCGAACGGTAAGCCGCCGCTCGTTACGTTGCCGCCGCACGCCGTGAGTGCCAGGGCGGCCACGACCCCCGCAGAGAGAGCGCGAAGGACGACACGCATCTGCAGACTCCTGAAAAGTGCTGTTAATGGAAAACCTTCGTTTCCTTTCATAAAAGCACCGGGGAACCTGCCGTGGCGCGGCGTTAGATGGGGCGCTGGTTGATCGCGACGGCGCCCGTCGTCGTCGCGAGCCGGATGCGGGCGCTACCCGAGCCGATCGTGCCGGACGCTCGCACGCCGACGAGGTTCTCGCGCGTTTGCGTCATGCCCGGCAGGTTGCTCGCAAACGCGCCCACGGTGCTCGACGCTTCGATGGCGGCGCTGCTCTCCGGAGAGATCCACAGCGAGATCGCGCCTGTCGTCGCGTGTAGATCGATCGAACGATCGCCGGCCACCTTGCCGAGATCGGCGGCGATCTCGCCCGCCTGCGTCTCGACGCTGATGTTGCCTCGCACTCCGCCGATCTTGACTGCCCCCGCCACGTTGCCGATGCGCAACGACGCATCGCCCGGAACGTGCACGCGGTAACGCACGCCGCCATTCCGCGTGCCGCCGCCATAGTTCGTGACGATCGACACTCCGGACGAATCGCTGTGCACGTCGATCGTGACGTCGCGTAAGGCTTGCGCGTCGCGACCGTACTTCGTAGCGACCACGTCGACGTCGGAGCGGTGCCACGCGTCGACCTGCACGATGCCTGCGACGTTCTCGACCCGCACGGCCGGCGACGCGCCGGCCGAAACCGTCCGATGCACGGTCTCGTTAACGTTGCCAAAAGATGAGGTGCAGGCCGATAGCAGCAGCGGCAGCGCCGCCGCACACGCGACGCGCCGGATCCGAGAGGTCGTCGACGGCGTCATGCGCAGCTTTCTCCGCGCCCTTCGCGGCTTTTCCCTTTACGAAACGTGCAGAACGGCGGCGCCGCGAAGCTCGTCGGCCTTGAGCATCGCAAGCGCGCGGTTCGCGTCGTTCAGACCCATTCCAACCGTAAAGCTGCGGATCGGAATCTCGCCGGCGATCGCCAGGAACTCCTCGCCGTCCGCGCGCGTGTTGGCGGTGACGCTGCGAATCTCGCGCTCGTAAAACAGGTCGCGCTCGTAGTCGAGCGGCGGAATCTGCGTCAGGTAGATTCCGGCGATCGCAAGGATGCCGCCGCGGTCGAGAGCGCGCGCGGCCACCGGCACCAGCTCACCCGCGGGAGCGAAGAGAATCGCGGCGTCGAGCGGCGCCGGCGGTCGCTCCGAGGCATCGCCGATCCAGTCGGCGCCCAGCTCGCGCGCCAGGTCGCGATGGACGCCCCCGCGGCTCATCACGAACACCCGGCAGTTCCAATGCTTGAGCACCTGCAGCGCGAGGTGCGCCGAGCCGCCGAAGCCATAGAGACCGACCGTCGCACCCGGCACGACGCCCGCGCGTTTGACGGCGCGATATCCGATGATGCCGGCGCAGAGCAGAGGAGCCGCCCGCTCGTCGCCGATGTTAGCGGGAAGGCGATACGCGAAGTCTTCCCGGACCGTCGCATACTCGGCGTATCCACCGTCGTGGTCCCACCCGGTGAAACGCGCTTTGGGGCAGAGATTCTCGCGCCCTCTCCGGCAGTACGGGCACGCGCCGCACGTCTCGCGCAACCAGGCGATCCCCACGCGGTCGCCGGGCGCGAAGCGGCGCGCGCGGGGGCCGAGCTGCTCGACCACGCCGACGACTTCGTGGCCGGGCACGAGGTCGCGATGCTTGGCGGGGAGATCGCCCTCGGCCACGTGCAGGTCGGTGCGGCAGACGCCGCAGACGACGACTCGTACCAAGATCTCGCCGGCCGCCGGGACCGGCCGCGGCCTCTCTTGCAGACGAAGCGGGGCGCTTTCGATCGGCGCGGGGGACGGGAGAACGACGGCGCGCAATGGCTACGTTCGAACGCCCGGTGTTCGGGCTCTCACCCGACCATTGTACGCCGCCGCGCTAGGGGTAAAGAGTAGACGATGAGCTTTCCCATTCAGATCACTCACCACGGGCTCGAGCCGTCCGACAGCCTCGACGCGCTCATACGCGACGAAGCGTCCAAGCTCGAGAAATTCTTCGACGGAATCGTCAGCTGTCGCGTTCTCGTCGAGCGCCCGGACGGTCATCACCAATCCGGCGCTCCGTATCATCTCAGACTGAACCTCGTCGTGCCGGGTGCCGACCTCGCGATCGTCGGCGAGCCGAGCGTCGATCGCGCTGCGTTGGTACGCGAGGCGTTCCGCCGTGCGCGTCGTCGCTTGCAAGAGTACGCTCGCCGGCGAGCCGCCACGCACTTGCGACCGGGGATTCGATAGCGAACCTTTTCAGAGTATCTTGACGATTGCGTGGTAACACCACGTAGCATCACCGCAGCTCAGAGAATGACCGTCGATGACGGGGCAGTTGCGGCACCAACAGCGATCGCCTCTGCATTGACACGCGTCGATGCAAGCTGTAGTATCGAAAGATGTCGATGCAGCGTGGTTGCGGCCAACGAGCGCCGGCCGCCATGATCGCGCAATCGCTGTCTGATCGGTTTGCTGGCACTCGCCCACACGGATGCGCCGCCGTTCATAGTCGCGGTCCGCTGGCGGCGGTACATCCAGTGTTGGGTCTTAAATGCCTTGCGCCAACGCAGGAGGAAGGGCTCGACTCAGGGCTCGTTACGCACAGCGACTCACTTCGCTTTAAGCAGGAAGCCAAATGACGCGTGAAGTGTTGTTCGTCTGCGTGCAAAACTCAGCGCGCAGCCAAATGGCCGAGGCATTTCTGAACGCCATTTGTCCGGACGATTTCGTAGCTGAAAGCGCTGGTCTCGAACCCGGAACGCTAAACCCTCTTGCAGTAGCTGTTATGCGTGAGGTCGGCATAGACATATCTTCAAATGAAACAAAGAGTGTCTTCGAACTCTTCAAGGGTGGAAGGCACTATTCTTACGTCGTTACGGTTTGCGACGAGACAAGCGCGGAGCAATGCCCGATATTTCCCGGTAAGACGCGGCGCTTGCATTGGACCTTTGCCGATCCAGCGAGCTTGCAAGGATCTTGGGAGGAGCGCCTCGCGCAAGCCCGTGATATTCGCGACGAGATTCGTGCGCAGATATCAACTTGGTGCGAAGAGGTCTGCAGTGTGCCGACAATCACTCGCGTATCCTCATAGAAGGGTTCTAAACTCTGTACCCCACTCCGGAGCCCAGAACAGCCGCGCGAACGGCCTGATCGCGGCGACGGGGCGCCGCGTCGAGGCCTCTGCGCTATGTCGCAGCGCCGGTTACCGGCAGGGCGCCGTGCTAGTGTTTGCCGCCGACGCCGACGCGGCGCCGATCCAGCAGCTGGTCCCCGGCACGTTCCCGACCGGAATCGTTCTGCCGAACTAGAATCGTCGGCGGGTGGCGGACGTCACCCACCTGGGTATCGAGCGTTTCGCGCTCCTGCTCGGGCTCTCGCTCTTCTTCGGCTTCGCGTTTGAAGAGTTCTATCTCGGCGAGGTCCCGCGCCGGCCGGGCGGGGTGCGCACGTTTCCGCTGCTCGCATTGGCGGGAGCCAGCCTCTATCTCATCGAGCCACGCTACGGGTTGGCCTTCATCGCGGGACTCGCAGTCGTCGGCACGTGGATCTACGCCTACGTCCGCCGCCAGAGCAAGGGCGACGGCAACACGATCGAGAGCGCGTTTGTCGTGCCGGCCTGCAACCTGCTGGCATATGCGCTCGGCCCGCTTGCCCTGACGCAGCCGCTGTGGTTCTGCGTTGCCGTCGCCGTCGCCGCCGTGCTGCTGCTCGGCGGGCGGCGAACGCTGCACGATTGGGCGGCGCGCGTCTCCACCCAAGAAGTGATGACCGCGGGGCAGTTCTTGATCCTGGTTGGGGTCGTCTTGCCGCTGCTCGCGGGCCGGCCGACGATTCCGTACACGAACGTCACACCCTTCGGCGTGTGGCTCGCCGTGGTCGCGGTTTCGACGATCTCGTACGCCACGTATCTGCTGCAGCGCTTCGTTTTCCCCGGCGGCGGGACGCTGATCACATCGATCTTGGGTGGCCTCTACTCGTCGACGGCCACCACGGTCGTGCTCGCGCGCCGCGCGCGCGACGAAGGCATGTCGGCCGAGCTCGAGACCGGCATCGTCGCCGCGACGGCGATGATGTACGTGCGCGTGCTCGTCGTCTGCTCGCTGTTTAATTTCGCGCTCGGCCGCATCCTCGCGTTGCCGCTTTTGGGACTCGCAGCGGCAGGCGCGGTCATGGCCGCGCTGCGTGCTCGCTTTGCGACGCCGTCGACGACGACCGCGAAACTCCCCAATCCCCTGCAGCTCTCCACCGCACTCGTGTTCGCGGTGCTGTTCGTCGCCGTCTCGACGCTGGCCACGTACGCGCAGCACGAGCTCGGTTCGGCCGGCGTCTTTGCGCTGGCGGGGATCGTCGGCGTTACCGACATCGACCCGTTCGTGCTGAGCCTCGCGCAGGGAGGCGCCGTGGGCATCGGATTGACGACCGCGGCGAGCGCGATCGTCATCGCTACGTCCTCGAACGATCTCCTGAAGGCGATCTACGCGCTGGCGTTCTCGCGCACGGCCGCCGCGCTGATCCCCGCGGCCATGCTCGGCGCGCTGGCCGTCGCCGGCGTCGCGATAGCGTTGTTGGTCATTCGCTGATATCTATGGAAAGGCAACCGACACCTTGAAACCGACGCTGGTTATTGCGATGCTCTTCACGTCGATCTTCGCACTGGCGGGATGCGCGCAGGAGCACCGGCGCGCGCCGGCCGGACCGGCGACGTCGGCTCGTGCCGGAACGCGCGCGCCAGATTGGGCCGCGCCGACGCTGACGGGCCGGGAACTTCGCTTCGCCTCGCTCGGCGGAAGACCGGTCTATCTGAACTTCTTCGCCTCCTGGTGCCACGGCTGTAACGAAGAGGCCGACTCGATCGATGCCACGGCCCGCCGCTTCGCAAAGCGCGGCCTTCGGGTCGTTGGCATCGACGTCGGCGAGAATGTGAAGATGGCCGCGGCGTTTCGTGACTGGCACCATCTGAGGTATCCCATCGTCGTCGATTCGGGGCGGATACGCGAGGCCTATCACGTCGGCGCGCTGCCGGTACAAGTCTTTATCGACCGGAACGGGATGGTCGTAAACATCGTGCGGGGTCAGCTCTCGGCCGACGCGATGCGAGCGAACGTCCAGAATGTGTTGTAGAACCGTCTTACTTCGGCGACAGGAATAGGTGCTCCAACTTTTGGCTGCAATTGCTCGGACCGGCGAGGCAGGGCAGCTCGACGCGCGGTTTCGCGCGCTGCTGCATTGGCAGGTCGTAGACGTCGAGCGCGCCCGTGCCGGCGTCGAGCGTGTAGAAACTCGCGCGGTACGGATCGGCGACCAGCGCGCCGGCGATCGCGCTCGTGTGCGCGTCCGGAAAGCGCCCGACGTTGGGATCGAAGGGCTGCGGAAACTGCGCGGTCACGTCGACCGGCGGCGATGGCGGCGAACCCGGACGCGGCGAGTGCAGCTGGCCGAAGTACTGGCCAAGCAGCAGCGACCGCGCGTTGGGGGCCGTCGGCGGCCACTGGCCGGCGTCCACGAAGTCGGCCTGGGCCAGACTCAGTCCCAGCGAACTCGGCGGTCGCGCGTAGGGAAAGCTCACCTTCCACAGACGCGAGCGCGGCGGTACCGCCGTCGTGCTGGCGTAAACGTAGAGCGCCGCGTTGACGTCGAAGCGCGCCTGCACCAGGGTGGTGTAGCCGGCAGTCTTTGAGCCCGGTGCCCCAAAGGCGAGCGTGAGCGCCGCGACGCTGGATTTGGTGATCGGCGTGCGAAGCTCGGAGATCTCGGCACCGAGGTTATTGAGCAGCCAGAGGTTGAAGTTGGGATCGTATTCCATGTCCACGAGATCCGCGCCCGAGAGCCCGATCTCGGTGATCGCAGGAGTGAGCGTCAAGGTCAGCTTCGCGTTCGACGCCGCAAACGAGCGAATGGGTGGGTGGAAGAATCGGATCTTCCGCGAGCTGGCCAGCGCGACGTTGCCGGAGGCGTCCACCGCGATCTGCGGCGCGACGGCTAAGCCCGGCCACTCCTGAAGCACGCGGACCGGCTTGGAGCTCGCGGCCAGCGGCAACGCGTACTCGTACAACGTGCCGTTGTGGTCGACGTAGAGCCGGCTCGCGGCCGGCGTGCTGGTCGGCAGCGGCGGTTGCGAGAGGCCGATGGGTGCGGGGCCGGTAGCGCCCCCGCAGCCCGCGACGGCCGTCGCGATGCACGCCACGGCCATGATCGTTACGAAGAGCGCGGGCGCTCTCATCGGTCGAGGCTCCCGAAGACCGGGCCGCCCGAGCTGCCGCCACGAGCGTCGAAAAGAAAGAGCGACAGGCGCGTCGCGGCGTGAAACGGCAACACGTTGTGCTTGTCGAACGAGTCGATCTGAACCAGCGAAAACTGCCCGAGCGGCGCGCTCGCCGGTCCGGCAAAGCCGCCAAAATTCGAAACGGTCTTGCCGAGCGGCACGGTCGCGACGTTGCCGAACGACGCGCTGCCCAGGCGCTTGAATTCCGAGCCGCTCGACGCGCGAAAACTGCCGAAGTCGGCTTGCGGAACCGATGGCGACGCCTCGTATAACGACAGCGTTGCGCCGTCGCCCGACGGCTCGGGGAAGGCCAGCACTCTGTAGTTCGGATAGGCGCCCACCAGCGCGAGTGTGTAGCGCCCACCGGCGGAGAGCGCCGGCGTCTTGAAGGGGCCTACTGCGTAGCCCAGCGTATCGAGCGCGCGCAGCGAATGCGTTCCCGCGCTTGTCGCGCCGAACTGCGTCACCGTGCCGTAGTTGAACGTCGAGGCCACGGTCGCGCCGTCGACCTGCAGATACGCCGGCCCGATGTCGGCGGGCACGCCGTTGATGAGCGTCTCGAGAAACGGTGCGCCCTCGGCGAAGCGCACGCGCACGGATGCGCCCTCGGACGGTACCGCCGAGGACGACGACGAGCTCGACCCGCCGCACGCCGCGAGGGCGAGCAGCGATCCGGAGATCGCGCCGGCCAGTCGAATGATCTTCATGACGATGGATTCCGCCGTTGGAATGGGTTTACGCGCGCCGCGTTGCTGCGGCGCGCGTAAACGGTTGCGTCGTAGATTACTGGAGGCAGGGTTGGCCCGAGCCGCTGCCGCCCGCGCCGGTGAGGGCGTTGATGACTGCGGTCCGAAGCGACGATGATAGCGGTGCGTACTCGAGCTTGCCGACGATTTTCGTTGCAGGCGTAGACATCAGGTAGTTGATCAGCGCATCCTTGTCGGAGACGTGTACGCCATTGTTCTGACCGTAGAACAGCAAGTAGCTCAGGCCGACGATCGGATACGTCTTTTTCGGCGGCGCGTCGAAGTGCGATGGATCGATGTAGAGCTGGCACCACGGCGTGCTCGATCCGAGCGGATTGCCGTCGCTGCCGCCACCGTAGGTGATGTTGGCCGCGGTGACCTTGGCGAGCGCATTCGCTACGGCCGTCTTATTGGTGGGATCGACGAAGATGGCTTTCTTGCCCTTCATGCCGTTCTGCAGCAGCGCCTGGCCGACGTGCGGATTGGCGGAAGTGGCCCACGCGCCTTCGAGATAACCAGTGCCGAACGGCGTGGACTGAATGGCGGCGAGCACGCCCGGGTTGCCGCTCTCGCCGATGAAGTGCGGGATTCGGGAGGCTCGCCGAACCCGGTCCCGGCCAAGTCTGATTGACGCCGAACGGCCACGCCGCGCTGCGGCTCGGTCCTTGATAGGGCGCCTTGTTGTACGGCTTTTTGAACGTAACGTTGCACTGCGCGTTGAGGTCGTCGGTGAAGAGGAACGTCGTGCCGCTGCTTGTCGGAGCGGAAGTAAAACGTGATCGGCTCGGAGACGCCGCCGGTGACCGACGTGCCGTTGTCCTTCGTGATGGCCGGATCGTTCCAGTCGCTGATGCGTCCCGTTCGTGATCGCGCAATACGTCCATGTCGAGAGCTTGATCTTTGCGACGTTGGCCTTGAAGTCGTTGGGGCCGATAGCCGTAGACGATCGGACCGCCAATAGTCGGGAACTCGAAGGGCTCGCCCCAGGTGACCGAGCCGGTGAGACGCCCGGTATTGTAGGTCGTACCGGACGCGCAACACTCGGTCGAGGTCATTGCGACGTCGCTGCCGACGAAGTCGAGCGGATCCTGACGGCCACCGAATCCGGTCGGCGTCGCGCCGAGCGGAGCGCACGGGGCCGTAGTGCGTCCCGTTGTTCGACGTCGAACGCCGTGCGCCCGAAGCCGCTGCCCGTCAGACAGTAGTAGATCGTCCCTTGCGTGGGCGCGGCAGTAGAAGAGGGAACCTTGTCCGGGCGGCGACTGTGGTTGATTATAGCTCCCGACGGGCTGATTTCCGAGATTGTAAGCGTACGCCGGGAACGTCGCGCCGCCGGCGTGAAGATCTTGCGGGCCGTTGTCGGCACCGTGCATGTGTTTGTGGTGCGAGGACGCGGCTGGCGCGTTCGGCACCATGGGCGCTACTCCGGAACCGCCGCTGGTACCGCTTGCGTTGCAGGCGCTAAGCGCCAGCGTCGTAACGGTTGCCAGGGCGAGGGTAGCGAGGGTCGTTTTTCATTGTAGGCTATCCTCTCGGCAGTGAGCTGGTAGTGCATCAACGGGGACGAGCCGGTCCGGGCCTGGGCTCGACCGGAAGCTGAAGTAATGACGAGCGCAATCGGGCGCGTCGAGGCCGGTCGCCGAGCCGGCGATGCGCGAGCTCGCCTTCACGGTGTTACGCCCGTTGGCCGGATACGCCGCGATCGCGTTGTTGAAGTCGTCGGCGACGAAGAGCGACGTGCCGTAGAGCACGATCGACGGGAAGAACGGCGCCAGCGGGTTGCGCGGCGAGTCGCACTGCGGGTTGCTCGTGTAGACGCCGTCGAGCGAGAGCACGCGCAGCGGCCGAACGTCGGTGATGCCGCCGCTCGCCCCGGCGGCGAAGACGTTTGCACGGCCTTGGCACGACGTAGAGCTGCCGCTTCCGTGCAACGCGCTAGTTCGCAACGAAGATCTCGCCGCTGGCGTCGAGCGCGACGTTGGTCGTCACGCCGGGCGTCAGCTGCGTCGTCGTGTCCCACGGGATCGTGCGCGCCGTCGTCGCCGACGGATTGCCGACGTCCGCCGCCGACGCGACGAACAGACCGTAGATCGGTCCCAGCGACGTGTGCAGCGCGCCGTTGACGTAGAAGTTGCCGGCGCCGTCGAGCGCGAGACCGGTCGGACCGGCGTAGCGAATCGTGGGCGAAGCGAAGTCCCAGCCGTGCAGCGGCGCTGCCGCGCCGGAAGGCTGCCGGGCGCGTACGTGAGCACCGCATCGTTGCCGCCGTTGCCGTCCACGCGGTCGCGCCGTACGTCACCAAGTCGCCCGCCGGGTCGAACGTCACGAAGAGCGGGAAGAGCGTCGTGCTTGGTCGACTTGTCGGCCGTCAGCACCGCCGTCGGGCTGGGTGTTGCCGCTGGCGTCCGGCGCGTAGACCGCGATCTCGTTCCGCGTGTCCGGCGTACCGCTCGACGGCGAGAAGCCGAGCTCGTTATCGAAATAGCCGACGTACAGATTGCCGGTGGCGTCGACGGCGATGCTGCGAGCGTAAAGCTTCGAGCTCAGGTTGAGCGTGCGTGCTGGCGCGGCGTTGCCCGTCGCTTTGCCGTCGTACTCGGTGACGGTCGCGCCACGGCCGTCGTTCGTGCCGAGGTTGAGCGCGTAGATCGTACCGACCGGCGGCGGCGGCTCCTTGCCGTGCAGCTTGAAGCGCGCGCTGCGCGCCGATGCTCGGCCCGTCCACGGTGGCCTGCACGGTGACCGGCGACGCGCTGCGGATCGCCGTCGTACGACATCGTCATGCTTCGACGGCGGTTTGACGATCGTCAGCGACGAGCCGGAGTGCGATGCCGGCGTGCAGGTCGAACGCGTTCCTGGCCGTCGCCCTGGATCGTGAGCACGATCGGAATCGAATAGTCGCTGGGACCGACGATCTGCGCGCCGCTCGCGTCGAAGGCGTCGAGCGTGACCGCGACTCTCATCGGATCGCCGCGCTTCCCACCGCCGGGGGCGAGTGCGACCGCGAGCGAAGCGATGACGCCGTCGAGCGTGAGCGAAAGCGTGTTGCTGATCGGCACGTTTCCGCCGTTGCCGGCGATCTTCGCCTGGACGGTTCCGACCGAGAGCACGCGCCGGTGGCGTTGCGTCGCCGCGTACGTCGTAACGGCGAAGACGTCCTCGTCCGGGCGAGCCCTGCGCGGTGGCGGTGCAGACGATCGCGCCGCCTTGACTCTTGCAGCCGTGCGCGCGCGCGACCGTATCGATCACGGTCGCGTTGACGCCGGTGACGCCTTGGCCGTCGACCGACGTCGAGTTCGATCGCCAGCGACTGCGTGTTGGCCGAGACGTAATCCGGACGCATGCGGCTGCGGTCGCCACGCGGAACCGTTACGACCACCTTGACGTCGACCAGCTTCGTCGGCGGCGGTCCCGAACCGCCGCCGGGGAGTTCACGACGGGGCCGTCGGGCGTATTGGGCGTCCCGCCGCACCGGCAGAGCGCGGCGGCGAGCACGGCCGCCAACGCAACGCGGCGCATCACGGGTACGCTCCGTTGAGAATGTCGGAGGTCGTCACGTCGGCCTGCCCGTTGGGTCCCTTGATCAGCGGTAGCTGCGAGAGGTTCTTCGGATATGACGCCTCGTACGCCGGGTAGTCGGTGCCGGCGGCGTAGATCTGATAGCTGCCCTTCGGACAGATCGACGGCGTCTTCTGGCCCGACTGCGTCAGCGGGCCGACATCGTCGGGCAGCTGCAGCGACTGCGCGCCTCCGCCGTGATCGACACCACGCGTGTAGAAGCTATCGATCGCGTGCGACTGCACGCAGATGCCGTTGCCGCTGCCGCCGATCGCGCGCACCACGACCATCGCCTCGGTCGCCCCTGCGGGAACCGTCGATCGAGATCCGTCCGCCGCCCTTGCCATCGGCGCTTGAACGCCGGCGTCGCAAACGGCGGCAGCGCCGCCGAGTTTCGTCAGCTGCGCGTTCGCGGCGAGAATTCCCGGAGGTGGCGTCGGCGTCGCCGTCGGGACCGGGGCTCGGCGTGGGATTCTGCGGCGTGTCGTACGACGGCGGCACGGCGGCGTAGAGATGGTACGCGCCGACCACCGGCGCTACCGCGAAGTCGGTGAAACCCAGCGAATACCCCAGCCACCCGAGATTTCGCACCGACGGATCGCCGGCCGGAAACGCCGGCGGTCCGCCGTACCAGCGTTCTTCGTCGTCGCCGTAGACCGGCAGGTTATAGGCCTGATAGAGCGGCGAGAAGCCGTTGCCGGGTCCGGAGTCGGAGTTGCATGGGCACAGGCCGTAGCCGAACGCGCCGCTAGTCGAGCTCTTCGGCCCGCGCGGCGGCCCGGTCCACTGCGCTGGTTCAGCGTCGACCACGTGATGTGATTCGTGCCGAGGTCCGCGCCGGCCGACTGCACTTGGTTGCCGGTCTGTGTCGACATCGAGCACGTTGAAGCTCGACGGACCGATGAGCATCGGCACGTTGTAGAGCGTGCCCGACAGACCGTTCTTCTGCCGCAGCGTCTCGACGGCGTTGACTCCGTACGCCACGCTCTGCCCGTTGTTGAACGCGATGGTCGCAACGCCGACGGCGAACTGCAACTTGCTCGTCGATCCGGGATCGTACGACGTCACCGGCGGCTCGGACGCGCCGCCGTTGCCGCAACCTGCCAACAGCGAGATGCAAGCGGCGGTGGATAGCGCACCGGCGAGGCGCGGAGTACCGAGTTTTTTCATAGCGTCACCTGATAGTAGAAGCGGAACGAGATCGGCGGCATGTTGGGGTAGGTGAGGTACGGCGACGACGAGTGCGCCGAGACGTCGGGCGGCGCGTACGGCGCCGTCGAATACGTGCACGGCGCCGTGCCGCTGGTCAAACCTGTGGTGACCGGCGCGCCGTAGCAGCCGTTGACCACCGGCACGTTGTAGGTCTCGTTGAACAAGTTGACTGATCGAGAGTCCGAAGACCGATTGCACCAACCCGCGGCTCGGCGGTTTGTACTCGATCGTGACGTTCGCATCGACGCGCGGCGTCGTGAGCAGGCCGCCGGCCAAGCCCGGCTCGGCCACGCCGCGAGTCGCGGCGATGTTGGGCTTGGTGCACGTTCCCGGATCCAGCGGATCGATGTAGCCCGGCGTCTGCGAGTAGATCAGGGACAGACTCGTGCTGGGAACGATGACCGGTTTGCCTGTGCAGTACACCGCCGTGTAGTAGCCGCCGCCGTACGGATAGCCGGAGTTCGCGTAGATGACGGGGTTGATGCGCCAGCCCTTGTTGTTCTTCCAGTTGAACGCGGCGTTGATCTGAAACGGCGAGAGGTCGGGCGAGCGGTAGACAACGCCGAGCGCGAGGGCCGCCGGCTGCAGGAACGCGCCGGGCGGCTCGTTGCCGAACTGGCTGATGTACGTCGCGCCGATCTGCATCGAGAGCCCGACCGAGATGTCTTTGGTGTAGAGCGCCTCGATGCCGGTCGCTTTTTGAATGCCTTGGTTGGAGTACTGGACGTCGCCGTAGACCGGCGAGCCGGTCTGGTAGTTGAATCCGAGTGATCTGCGCGGTCTGCTCGATCACGTTGTAGCCGCGCCGGTAGAACGGCGTGATCTTCATCGCCGCGCCGTCGCGAAACTCGTGCGCCCACGACACGTCGATGTTGGTGAACGTGGCGCCGACCAGCGGCGCCTCCAACGTGGAGCTGCCGAAGCGGTAATCGCGCGTCAGCCAGTAGAGCTGATCGGCGTAGCTCGCGCACAAACGGTTGGCGAGCGGCCCGCAATACTGCGCCGCCTTGCCCGTCGAGTTGTCGAAGGACGGGATGCCGGCAAACGGTGCGTACGGCGCGCGGCTGACGTCGGCGCCCAGCAGGCTTGGGCAGCGGCATCGACAGCGTGTGGCCGAACCCCACGCGAAACGTATCGCGCGGGTCGGGCGCGTACGAGGCGTCGAAGTGCGGTTCGTACAGCCGCTGATGTTCCGCCGCCGGAATCGAAGCCGGCGCGCCGGCCTGCGTCGGAATCTGGAAATTATAGCCGTCGAGGCGCACGCCCGCCTCGGCCTTCCAGCGGTCCGACATCTCGAGGCTGTCTTGCAGGTAGAGGCCGTACTGCTGCTGCGCTACCGTGGCCACGTCTTCTTCGAACGGGAAGCGGACGCCGCCCGGAAAGTACGAGCTCAGGTAACCGCAGCCCGTGTGAATGCGCAGCTGCGCGCAAAAGCCCGGTGAGAAGAAGTCTTGTTCGAGCCCGGCCTGCGCCGACGGGTTGTTGTTGGGCAAGAGCCCGGTGTAGGTGTACGGGCAGCGGCAGCGGCTGGTTCGGATGCGTGATCGCATACGTCACGACGAACGGCGGCGTGGTAAACGCCGTGTACGACGTGAAGTCGTAGCGATTACCATACGGCACCACCCAGTCGTAGATCGTGCCGTACTTGAGCAGATTCTTCGAGCCCAGCTGCGTCGTGCCGTCGAGCTGGCCGGCGGTGCGCGTGCCGCCGTAGGGCTCGGCGAAGATGCCTTGCGCGGGCATGTCTTGCGATTGGCCGACGAACGTGCGCCAGAACCGCGCCGTGAGCAGCGACGACGCGCCCAGGCTCGCGGCGTACTCGAGCTTGTAGGCGAGAAACGGACTATTGCGCGAGTCGGCCTGCGAGACGAAGGCGTAGGTATTGGGCTGGCCCGGAAACAGGGGAAGGAGCGAATCGCACGAGTACTGTTGCTGCGGCGAGTTCACCGGGCCGTTGGGGCCGATCACCGGATACGGCGCGCACCTGCCGGCCGTCGTGCCGCCCGAGATGTACGGGAGGAACTGAAAGCCGCCGTAATCCAGCGTCTGTTTGATCGTCTGGCTTTGAATGAAGAACTGCAGCTTCTGCGAGTTGTTCTTGCCGAACCGCCAGATCAGGTTGTCGAGGAAGTCGTTGGACGACAGAAACTGCGGCGAGTAATAGACCAGGTTGGGATCGATCGTGCTGCCCAGCGTCGCGGCGTTGGTGCCCAGCGTCCCCAGAGTGTTTGCCGCCGTGCCGGAAATGCCGTATTGATATGCCTGGCGGATGCCGATGAAGCCGGCGTAGTTGGACAGCTTTTGGTTGGGCGTCGCCCAGCCCCACTCCAGCCCCAGCTGATGCAGGTACGGAAACGCCTGCGCCTCGACATCGGCGTGCAGGTAGGTCGGGAAGGTTCCGTTCTTGGCCGTGAAGAGCACCAGGCCGGTGCCGGTGTCGCCGTGGGTCGCATCGCCGGCGCCGGGAATGAGCTGCACGCTGCCCACGCCGTTGAGCAGGTTGAAGTTCGCGACGTTCTGCAACGTGTTCTGCAGGTTGGCCGAGGGCGTGGTATAGTCGATGCCCTCGAACTCATACGCCGCCTCGAACGCGAAGCCGCCGCGGATCGACACCGTGCCCGTCTTGTCGATCGTCACGCTGGGAATGCTGCGCAGCAGGTCGTTTTCGTTGGCGTTGAAGGCCTTGCCGGTGACCGTCAGGATCTGCGCCCCGGTCACCGTGTACGTGTCGATCGTCATGCCGCGCTGGAACGCGCTGCCCGAGGATCGCGAGTGAATCGAGGCGATCGTCTTCAGCGATTTGGAGAGAACCGCGTTGACCGTCTGCTGCGATCCGTTGAGCACCACCACGATCACGGAGTACGGCTGGTAGGCCGTTGACGCGAACGAGATGGCGTAGTTGTCGGGCAGCATGCTCAAGAACCGGTACGCGCCCTTGGCGTCGGTGGTCGTGCGATACGTGGCGCTCGGCGACTTCGCGACGACGGTCACCCCCGCGACGGCCGCGTGCGTCCGGTCGTCGGTGACGGTTCCCGACACGATGCCGGCGGTTTCGGCCAGGGCCGGCGCCGCAGGCGCAATCGCCCAATAGAAAACCCCGAGGAATGCGACACGCTTCCCTAACCGGACCAGGCCTTCGATCAAACTTCGACCCCCAGCAGCAACTAAAAGAGGCGGCAGACGCGCCGACTTCTTTTAGCTCGATGCTAGGATATGGCGTGCGAGCGCTGCATCCCGGATTTGCGTCGCTGGTTAAGGTTTACGCAATGGTTTTTTATGCACCCATAATATGGCGCGACGGATCTTAAGGTTCGCCTTCTTTCCGCGGATCGGCAATCTGCCAGCGCGACCGTAGGCCGAGGCGACCGAGGATCGAGCTGACGTGACGTTCGACCGTGTGCTCGCTGATCTGCAGCGCCACCGCCACCTCGCGGTTGCGGGCGCCGCGGCGTATCAGGTTCGCGACCTGCTGCTCGCGCCCGGTGAGAACGGCGGCGCCGTGGCGCCCGCGGTGGCGGCGGGTTGCGACCGGCTCTTGGGCGACGAGCAGCAGCATCGCGTCGTTCGTCCAGCGGCGCAGGCCCATCGCGTTGAAGGCGCGGGCTGCGTCGCCCGCGCTATCGATCCATCCGGTGCGCTCGCCGGAACGCAGCAGCAGATGGGCCCGGGCGAGAAGGCGATGCGCCTTGACGTACGGGCGATCGGGCGCGAGGACCGCGCCCAGCGCATCGCAGCTCAGACGCGCCTCTTCGAGGTCGCCCTTACGCGCGGCCAGCGCGTACAGCTCGGTCGCGTTCACCGCGCCGTTTGCGAGCAAGAGTGCGCGGCGCACCGCGGTCGCGACCGGTGCGTCGAGCGCGCCGGCGCGGACGCCGATCAACGCGGCGACCGTCGCCGCGATTGCGTATTGCGCCTCGGGCGAATGCAGTGCGACGTCGAGGATGTCGGGCGACGTCCATGCCCGCAGCGCCGAGTCGTCGCCCAGCTCGACGGCGAGTTGTGCGCCGCTCGGTGCAAAGATCGCGCGCTCTTCGGCCGAGCGCGCCTGTTCCCGGCCGCCTTTCACGAACTCACCCGCGCGCTCGAGATCGCCCGCATCCAAGGCGAGGCGCGCGGCGGCGGCGAGGCAGCGCAGATGCCAGTGCGCTAAGCGGTGCCGCCTCGCGAGCGCGACGGCTTCGTCGATCGCCGCGCGCGCGTCTTTCACGTCGCCGAAGAGCAGCGCGTGGTGCGCGAGCCGTTCGCAGGCGCCGGCGGCGAAGTGAAAAGCGCCGCTCCTCGAGCGCGCGGTCGTGAGCGGAACGCAGCAGCGCGTAGGTGCCGCGCGCATCGTCCGACCACGCGAGCACGGCGGCGGCGCACAGATCGTCCTCGACGGCGGGGTCGCACCCGGCCGTCGCTCGATACGACGCCACTGCGGCGGCGCTGCGGCATGCGAGCAAATCCGGGTCGAGGATCCGCGCGAGACCGCGGTCGTCGCCCGCGAGCGCATACGCGCCGGCACTCGCGGCCTCGGCGAACTTGCATTGCACGACGAGCTCTTCGAGCTGCTCGCGCGCGGAACTCATCAATCGCTTATGCTAGCAAGCGATTCTTAAGCCCCGATTATCCCCTTCGACTTCGGCGCTGCGCGCCTTCGCTCAGGACTACGCTTCGCTCCGCACAAAGGAAGTTGAAATCCGGTGGCGCGTCCCAAGTCGGGAGCGAGCTACGCGAGGCTGCTCAAGGGAGAATTCTGAACACCGTGCCGTAGTAGGTCGACGTTCCGCCCCACGACGTCGTGCCGTAAAGCGCGCCGTCGAAGTTCACCAGCGCGCCTTGCGGATTCGCACCGTCGGGATCGCCTTTGAAGCGATAGACGACGTGCTCTTGGCCGAATTCGTTTACTTTGAAGATCGAGCCGCAGGCGAAGCCGCCGTTTGGCCGGGGAGAGATGCAATCCTGCGATCGGCCCGCCCTGTTGCCGCCGCCCAGCGTCGTGCCGTAGAGCTCGCCTTTGACCACGATCAACCCAGTCGCCGGATACGCGCCGTCCTCACCCTTGCCGAAGTTGTGCAGCACGAGATACGATCCGCCGCCGGGCGTCATTTCGAAGATCGTCCCGCCCTTGAAGTACGCTCCGCCGTGCAGCGTGGTGCCGAAAAGGACGTGGTTTGTGTAGACCAGCGTGCCGGCCGGATTCTTGCCGTCGCGGAACGCGACGCCGAAGCTGTGCACTACGCGCTCGCTTCCGAACGGGCTGATCTTAAAGACGGAGCCGCCCGACGGCGTCTTACCGCCGGCGCGCGTCGTTCCGTAAAAGTCGCCGTTGACCGCGATGAGGGCCCCGGTGGGATGGCCGCCGTCGCGCGGAGCGCCCGCGAAACTGTGAAGAATCTGTTCTTGGCCCGACGGCGTCACTGCAAAGACGATAC
This sequence comes from Vulcanimicrobiota bacterium, assembly GCA_963711625.1. GTDB lineage: Bacteria > Vulcanimicrobiota > Vulcanimicrobiia > Vulcanimicrobiales > Vulcanimicrobiaceae > Cybelea. The sequence goes on along the minus strand of OY970207.1, from coordinate 1,146,044 downwards.
CGCGGTTATGCGAGCCGCCGTTCTGCGTGGTGCCGTAGAGCACGCCGTGGTACGCCAGCAGGCCGCCCTCCGGCTGCGCTCCATCGTGCCCTTTGCCGAAGTCGTGAACGACGCGTTCGCTGCCCGCCGGGGTTATCGCAAACACCGTGCCGGCGCCGTGCGTTCCTCCGGCCGAGGTGGTGCCGTAGAGCGCGCCCCCAAGCGCGACGAGATTCGCCTGCGGGTACGCGCCGTCTGGGAAGCCCCCGAACTGGTGAAGCACCCGCACGCTGCCGAAGGCTTCGAGGGCGAAGACGGTCCCATAGCCTTTTCCGTACGACGACGTCGTGCCATAAAGCGCGCCTTTGTATGCCAGCAGCGATCCCTCGGGCTGTCCGCCGCTGGCGCGGCCTTTGAAGCTGTAAAGTTCGGCATAGCCCGCGGCCGCGGGCGACGAGTTCGCCGGCGAACTCGCGGCCGGGTTGCGCGGACCGGCGGGGATCGCGGGCCCGACGGCGCTGCGAGTGCATCCCGCGATGGCCAAAGCGCAAACGAGCAATGTAATAACGCGCACGACAGTTGCCTCCGTGCGCGTTATTTCTGCGGGCGCCCTCCGTTCACCTGAAGGCGCGGGCGTTTACGTTCCGTCGGGCGAGTAACTCGAGTGGGAGTGCGGAGTCGGGGTCGGCGACGGGGTGCCGCGAGGCGCGGTGGCCTGCGGTCCCGGCGTCGCTCCCTTTTCAACCACGATGACCGTGCGCATGCCATCGCGATAGTGATACGCGCAGCCGAGGAAGAACTTTCCCGCCTTCACCAGCGTGACGGTAACGGATTTGCCGGGTTTGATCGGCCCGCTCGCATACCCCACTTCCAGCTGTCCGTGCCCGTGCGCCGGCACGGAGAGCTTCGGATCCTTCGGGAAATAGGCCGGCGGACCGAAGACGACCTTGACGACGTCGAGCGTGTGCGTGACGCTCTTCGACAGGTTCTTGATCGTAAGCTTCGTGCCCGGCGGGAAGCCGAGCACCTGCGAGCGGGTCTCTTGCGTGAATCCGCCGACCGTCGCTTTCCAGTGACCGTCGTGGACTTGACCGAGCCCCTCCCCCGGCAGCTCCTCGCCAATTGTATTTTTCGGCATCGTCGCGTAGACGATCAGATCCGAGTCCACCGGCGGCAGCATCACGGTGTTGCTCGGGGCGCCGGCGCCACCGCCGCCGAAGCGGCCGCCGCATGCACTGACGGCGAGACCGGCGAGCGCGACGCCGATCGCAATCATCCTTCTAGTCATGGTGTCCTCCGAAAGTACGTCACCTTCGTCGGACTCTAGCCCTCTGGAGTAAAGAAAGTATGAACTCGAGCGCCGCTCGGACTCCCTCTCGCTACGCGCTCAGCCGGAGCCGCAGGACCGTCTCGGTGCTCCGCGAGCTGTCGGGGTCCTTCGCCGTCACCCGAACGGTCACGGCCTGCTGGCCCATGAGGGTCGTCAGCGTGACGCGGATCTTGAAGTTGCCCTTGGGGCCGGCGGTCGTCGTGCCGCTGAACTGGCCGGTCGAGGAGGGCGAGGGACCCGCGGTGACGCGGATGGTTGCGTTGGGAAGCGTGCTGCCGGCAATCATAAACGACCGCCCGACCGGTGAGTCCGGCGGCGGCTCGTTGATCGTCAGCGTGATGGGCTGCGGATTCTCCCGCGCTACGGTGAACGACCACGCGCGATCGAACGTCGAGCCGTCGCCGCCACGGCCGGCAACGCGCATCGTGTGCGACCCGAAGTCGAGCGGCGCCGGCGGCTTGTAGGAGAAGCCGGTCGAGGAGACTCCGCTGCGATAGGTCACGTTCGCACCGTCGAGCCACACACGCACGCTGCCCGCCGCGACGTTGCGCGTGAACTCGGCCCCGATCACTGCGAAGCGGTTGCGGGTGACGGAGTCGGGAGGGGGCTGCTGAGCGCGCAGCCGCACGGCAGGCGGCGGCCTCGGCGCCGGCGGCGGATAGGGCGGCGGCTGCGGCGGATACGGCTGCGGAGGCGGCGCCCCTGCCGCGTTGATCGCGACGGCTCGAGTCGAGGAGTCGTAGCCCACCTGCGCGCCGAGCGATTGCGCCACGAAACGAAGCGGAACGTACGTCGTCGCTCCCACGATGAAGGGTGCGACGTCCAGCGTCTGCTGCTGCCCGCCGACCGTCGCCTGCGTCGAGCCGATCTGCAGCGAGACCGTCGTGCTTCCCTTGGTCGCGTTGATCGTGCCGCTGGAATACACGACCGCGGCACCGAGCCGCTCGAAGATGCCGCGCAGCGGCACGAACACACGCCCAGCGCGCTCGATCGGACCCGGATCCAGGGCGAGCGGGCGTCCGTTGACGCTCACCGTCACCTGCTGTGCACCGGCCGGGGGCGTCAACGAAACGACGAGCGCGCCGGCCAACGCGGCGGCGAGCAAACGGGACGAAGGTACGATCACGGCTGACCCTCCTAACGGCGTCACAAGCTTAGCGAGCGGGCGCACCATTTCCCGTCGGAGTAATTTCACGCGCCGCTCGCACTCGCGGCCCCGTTCGAGGAGCGGGAAAAGGTTGGCGAGACCTCAAACTTGGCGAGGGTTCCCCCGCACTTTTCTTGCTTTTTGGAGGTTCGCGTGTTTCGCTTGCGCATCAACCCGGGACTCCTCACTCTTGCGGCGGTGGCAGCGACCGCGCTCGCCGCATGCTCGGGCGGCCATTCGGTTCTGCCCGGCGTAAGCCCGCAACAGGTCAGCTCGCTGCTCGGCACGGGAGGCCACGGCGGACGTTTCCAACGCATCGCGAGCCAGCCGCCGGTCGGGATGGACATGGGTTTCCTGATGACCGACGGGACGGTGCTCACGCAGAGTTACTCCGGCAACACCTGGTACGTCTACAAGCCCGATAGCACTGGTAGTTACGCCAACGGAACCTGGACCCAAGTGGGCTCGCTGCAGGCCGGATACGCGCCCGACGCGATGGCGTCCGACCTGCTCGCCGACGGCCGCCTCGTCATCACCGGCGGCGAGTACAACAATCCCGGCAACTACGATCTGCAGCTCGTCAATTTAGGCGCCGTCTACGACCCCGTCAAGCAGACGTGGACGAAGCTCGGGCATCCGAACAAGTGGAAGTGGATCGGCGACTCGCCGTCGACCGTGCTCCCCACCGGGCAGCTCCTGCTGGGCGACAAGCTGCACAAGTGGGATGCGACGCTCGATCCGAGCACACTGAAGTGGACGATCGTCTCGAACAAGGGCAAGTCCGACTTCAACTCCGAGGAAGGCTGGACGCTGCTTCCCGACGGCACGATTCTTACCGCCGACGTGCTGAACGCGCCGAACTCCGAGATCTACAACCCCACCACGCACACGTGGAAGAGCGCCGGATCGACGATCGTCAACCTGCGTTCGCCCTCGCCGTTCCACCAATGCCTGCAGTACGGACCGAAGCCGAAGGACTGCTATCTGCCGCCGGGCGAGATCGGCCCGTCGATCCTCCGTCCCGACGGCTCCGTGTTCTACACCGGATCGGGATCGGGCCCGAGCGGTTACGGCACCGGACACACCGCGATCTATCACTACAGCGGCAGCAAAGCGGGCACGTGGGAAGCCGGTCCGGACTTTCCCGGCGGCGATAACGCCGGCGACTCGTGGGCGACGCTCGCGCCGAGCGGCGACGTTATCATCATTGGCGTCAGCGGCGAGCTCTACGACTTCAACGGCTCGACGCTGACGGGAGTCGGCTCGGCGGCGGGTCCGCCGCTGCTCCTGCCGACCGGGCAGATCATGTACCTCGGATACAGCAACGTCGTGCTCTACACGCCGACCGGCTCGCCGAAGGCGAGCTGGGCGCCGACGATCTCGAACGCACCGAGCAGCATCACCGCGGGCCACACGTACCAGATCTCGGGCACGCAGTTCAACGGTCTGTCTCAGGCGATGTCGTTCGGCGACGAATACCAGAACGCGACGAACTACCCGCTCGTGCGCATCACGAACAACGCAAACGGCACGGTCTACTACGCGCGGACTCACGATCACAGCACGATGGGCGTCGCGACCGGCAACAAGACCGTCTCGACGAACTTCGACGTTCCCGCCACGATCAAGTCGGGAGCGAGTAAGCTCGTCGTCGTCGCGAACGGAATCGCGTCGAGCCCGGTCAACGTCACCGTCTCGGGGAGCAGAGGAAAAAGCAAAAGGCGCCGCTAGCCGCGGCGCCCGCTATCCGTCAGCCGTTTACGGGGGAGGCGGCTGACCGCTGGTGATCGCAGTCGCGTAGAAGTTCTCGCCTTCCCAGTAGCCGTGGGCGACGATCTGTCGTCCCACGGCGACGCGGCCCGAGCTCTGATTGCTCAAGGCGGCGGTATCGTCGATCACCGACTGCTTGTTGGCCTGCTGCACCGTCACGAGGTGGCCCTTCACCGAGACGATCGTCCCGGTGACGACCTCGTGCTTATATGCGATGCTCGGGCAGTTGCCGTTTGGGGTCCACGTATCGCCCTGCCAGCTTCCGCAGTAACTGTCGTTGTACGGCGTGGTCGGTGGAGGCGGAGCTCCTTGCGCGCTTGCAACCGAGGTCGCGCAGAACGCGCCTGCCGCGGCGGTAAGAATCGTAAAGAGAGCTTTCATAGAGTTTCTGTTCCCAACCTCGCGCGGGCTAACCGGGAGCGGGCGCACGCCTGCCAATGAAGAACGGAACGGCTGCCAGCTGTAGCAGCACGGAGAAAATAACGAGCGCCACGACGGAGCGATCCAGCAAGAACCCCGCAACGATGCTGCCGGCAAACCAAGCCCCGCCGAAGACCAGATCGTAGAGCCCAAACGCCGTCGCGCGCCGCTCGTGCCCGATCACGCCGGCGACGAGCGCGAGCAGGGGTACGCTCTGCGCCGCGAGCCCCACGCCCCACAGCACGACACCCGCCTCCGCCACCGCCCCCGTGCCGAGGAACGCGAGCGGCGATGCCGCCGCCGTCAGCACGATCGCCGCGACGATCGTGCGGCTGCCGAAGCGATCGAAGAGCTTTCCCAGTACCGGCCCCGCAATGGCACCGACGGCCATCGCGACCGCGAACCAGATCGAAATCGCCGGGACGCTCACGACGTGGTCGCGCGAGAAGCGAAACGCGATCAGCGCGAAGTCGACGTACCCCGCGGCGACGAGTGCGCCGCCGATCGCGTACCGGCGAAACGCGGCCGGGTCGCGCACGGCAGGTCCGCTCTCTCGCGCGCGCGACGGCAGAATGTCGCGACCGGCGGCCGTTGCGACGGCCAACGCCGCGAGCGTCAGCAGCGCGGGAACGGCAAGCACGGCAAAGCCGGTCGCGAAGCCGCCGCGAGCGATCGCGAACGCGACCAGCAGCGGCCCTGCCGTCGCGCCGGTTTGATCGAGCGCCTCGTTGAGCCCGAAGACTCGACCGCTGCCGAGCTTCGTTCCGGCCTGCGCGAGCATCGCCGACGTTACCGGCTTGCGAATTCCGCGCCCCGCGCGTTCGCCGATCATCAGGCCGGCTGCAAGGGGCCAGCTTCCCGCGAGCGCGAGCGCCGGAACGCAGAGCACGTTGATCGCGTAACCGGTCCAGGCCTCGAGCCAGTAGAGCCCGGTGCGATCCGCAACGGCGCCGGCGAGCGACCGAATCGCATAGCCGGCCAGCTCGCCGCCGCCGGCGACCGCTCCGATGGCGACTCCGCTCGCACCGAGGTGCCCGAGAAACGCGCCCGAGACGCCGCGCGCGCCTTCGTAGGTGAGATCCGCGAACAAGTTCACGATCCCCATGAGCACGACAAAACGCAGCGCGCGCTTGGAGTCCAGCGATGGCGTCAAACGATCAAAGGCTCAGGTAGTGCTGCTGCACCCACGCCGCCCACGCGTTGGCCGGCGTGCCGTTGTAGTCGGAGATGAGGACGCCGCAGCCTCCCCAGGTGTCCCACGTCCACGCTTCGTAGCCGACGCCGTGGGCGTCGGCCCACTTCATGAACGTCGGGATATAGTTCGGATCGCAGTCCGAGCCGTCGTACGTCTCGCCGGTCTCGCCCCAGATCATAGGGACCTTCTTCGTGACGGGACGCATGCTGGAGTTGAAGCACGCCGCGGTATCGCAGAGGTTCCTCCCGTAGACGTGCGCCTCGGCGGCGAGCTGATGCAGCGGGTCGCGTGGCCGCTGTTCGAGCCACGTCGAGCCGTCGTATTTCGACCCTCCGATCTTGCCGCACGCGTTCGCGTAATCGATGCACGGAATCGAGATGACGCCGGCGTAGCCGGCCTTTCGCATCACGTTCACCGCCTGCTGCATTGCCGCCGTCTCATAGAACGCATTGCTCGGGCCATAGGTCGCCTGATCGTCGCACCCCTTGCGCATGAAGCACTTCCAGCCGACCGTCGTCTCTCCCCATGGGGCGAGGATGACGTTCGGATCGTTCTCGAACGTCGCCGCCATGCTCGACCACATCGCGGGCGAGTGATCCTCGTCCGGCGCGGCGGGCTGATACGTCGCCTGATACCCGCCCGGCGCTCCCCACATCAGCGAGACCTCCGCATACATCCCGTGGCGGTGCAGCAGGTTCACGTAGTCGACGATAGCGGCGATGTAGTTCGTGCCCGCATACTGCTGCGCGATTCCGTTGATGTTCAGCCAGCAGTCTTCGTTGAGGGGTACGCGCACCACGTCGACGTTCCACGACCGCATGGCTTGCACCGACGCGTCGTCGCTGGGTCCGTCGAAGATGCCCCAGCCCTGAACGCACGCGTACTCGGTGCCGGACCGGTTGACGCCGTGAAGGTGGACGACGCGGCCGTCGCCGTCGACGAGGCGGTTGCCGGAGACGCGGATCCCGTTCGGAACGCTGCCCGATCGTTCGCGTGCGAGGCCGGTGCCGGGAACCGGCGATTCCATGCCCCGGCTGCCGGAGCACGCGGCAAGTGCGAACGCGACGACGAGCGTGGCCGAAATTCGTGGATGCATAGTGGCCGGCACCTCCGGATGCGGGCGATTTCGACCGGGCCGCGGCCGCGCCTTCGGGAAGCGCCCGGGCTCGCCGAGAATATCGAATGATGGCAGTGAAATACCGCTACGGCGAGATGACGTGGCCGGAGGTCAAAGCGGCCGCGGCGCGGCCGTGCGTCGCGATCGTGCCGATCGCCACCCTCGAGGATCACGGGCCGCATTTGCCGATCGATACCGATCTTCTGCTCTGCGCGAGCGTCTGCGAGCTCGCCGCCGCGCGCGCGGCCGGCCGCGTCGTGCTGGTGCCCCCGGTCAACCACGGATACAGCCCGCATCACATGGATTTTCCCGGGGCGCTGACCATCGGCGCCCACACGTTCATCGACTACGTGCTCGACGTTTGCACGAGCCTCGCGCAGCACGGATTTCGCCGCATCCTCATCGTCAACGGCCACGGCAGCAACACCCCGTTCGCCGACGTCGTCGCGCGGCTGTGCGTGGTCGGCACCGGCGCGCTGACGGCAGCGGTGAACTACTGGGCCGCGCCGGGCGTACGCGAGGCTGCCGAGTCGCTGCGCGAGTCCGACGCCGTCGGCGGCATGAATCATGCGTGCGAGTTTGAGACGTCGCTGTATCTGGCGCTGCGGCCGGATCTGGTCGACATGAGCAAGGCGGTACGCGAGCTCTCACACCGGCCGTCGAAAAACTACTGGACCGATCTGCATCGCCGGCGACGGACCGCTCGCGATGATGGAACACTGGAGTCAGCTGAGCGAGAGCGGCGTCATGGGTGACCCGACGAAGGCCACCGCGGAGAAGGGCCGGATCCTGCTGGAGTCCGCGGCGAACGGAATCGTCGAGCTCGTCGACGAGCTGCTCGCCCGAGTGAGTCCGCCGCGCGTCGATCGCCACTGATGCGCGCGGTCGCGGCGATCGCACTGCTCGCCGTCGCGGCCGCCGGCTGCACGCGCACGCACGAAACGGCGGGCGGCCGCACGAACGCGTGGACGGTTCCCGGCGTATTGCGAGTAGCGCAGCGCGAGGATCCCGACAACCTCAACCTGCTGCTCGGCACCGAAACGGTCGACATCGATTTGTCGGCGTTCTGGGGTGCGTACCTGTTCCGCTGGAACGACGCCAACGCGTTGGTGCCCGAGCTCGCGACGTTCGAACCTACGCAAGCCAACGGCGGCATCAGCCGCGACGGGCTGCGCGTTACGTACCATTTGCGCCCCAACGTGCGGTGGCAAGACGGAGCGCCCTTCACCGCCGACGACGTGATCTACACGTGGCGCCAAATGCTCAATCCGCGAAACCTCGTCGTAAGCCGCGTGGGCTACGACGTGATCGCACGCATCGACCGGATCGACGCGCACACCATCGTCGTGCACCTCAAGCGTCGGTTCGCGCCCTTCGTCAACACGTTCTTCGCCCCCGCGAACCATCCTGACGTAATCCTGCCCGCGCACCTGCTCGCGCGCTATCCCGACATCAACCGGCTCGCGTACAACTCGCTGCCCGTCGGCACCGGCCCATTCCGGGTCGCTTCGTACGACCGCGGCTCGCGCGTCGAGATGACGGCGTACGACGGCTACTGGCGCGGTCCGCCTCGCCTGCGGCGGATCGACTTCCGCATCGTGGCCAGCGACGAGACGATGCTGACGCTGCTCGCCTCGCACGACATCGACTTCTTCTACCGCGCCCCCGAATCGCTCGCGCCCCAGTTGCGGGGCATCGCGGGAACGCGCGTCGTGACGACGCCGATCGACCGGTTCACCGACGTGGGATTCAACGCGTCGGTGCCGGGACTGAACGACCTACGCGTCCGGCGCGCGCTGGCCATGGCCATCGACAAACGCGTGCTCGTCGACAAGGTGATGCACGGCATCGCGGTGGCGGGCGACTCGAACCATCCGCCGTTCTCGTGGAGCTACGAGCCCGAGGTCCAGCGCTATCCGTTCGACCCGCGGCGTGCGTCGGCGCTGCTCGCCCAGGCGGGCTGGCCGCCGGGGCGGCTGCACCTCACGCTGGTCGGCTTCACGGGTTCGAGCACGATGACCGCGACGCAAGAGCTCCTGCAGTCGCAGTGGGGACGCGTCGGCGTGGTCGTTTCGATCAAGAACTTTCCCTCCGGCAAGCTTTACGCTACGCTCGGCGCAGGCGGGATCGAACAGTCCGGCAAGTTTGACGCGGTGCTCGAAAACTGGGAGAACGGCACCGATCCTGACGATTCCATCCTGCTGACCTGCTCGATGGCGCCGCCGGCCGGGTGGAATATCTATCATTTCTGCAGCGCCGAGCTCGACGCTGCGGAGCGAACCGCGCTCGGAACCTACGATCGCGTGCTGCGCGCGGCGGCCTACCGCCGAATCCAGCGGATCGTCGCCGCCGAGCTGCCCTTCGTCGTTCTGTGGTATCAGATGCAGCTCGACGCCATCAACACGGATTTCCGGGGGTATCGCCCCGCGCACGCCGTCACGCCGTTCTGGAACGTGTGGCAGTGGTCGATCTGAATATCAACAGTCCATCAAATTATCGGTAACCTGCTGGCGGAGCCACCGCGCGGTGCTAGACTTTCCCGTACAAACGCCTCAGAGTGATGTTCGTGCGTTCGTTTCGGATCGCCGCGTGCGCCGCGCTCGCGCTCGCATGGGTCCCCGCTCCGGCGCCCGCCGCGGTGACCGGCAACTTTTCCTTCGTCGTTGCGAAGGCGCCCCACCCATTGCCGCTGGATGCCTCGCTCGCCGATCCGGCTTGGGCCGCCGGCAAGGTATCCAACGGGGCCGGGCCCTGGCAGAACGTGACCACGCGCTCGCCGGCGACGCTCGGGACGACGGCCTATGTGCTGTACGACGACAAGAACCTCTACATCGGCTTCAAGGCCGAACAGGCCGGCGTGCCGATCGTCGCCACCCAGACGACAAACGACGTCGGATTCGGCGTTGACGACTTCGTCGGGATCGGCATCGTGACCGGGGGCGGCGGCAGCCAGGCGTATTATTTCGAGACGACGCCGCGCGGCGCGCGCTACGAGCAGGCCAACGAGAACGTGCGCTTTCGGCCGCGCTGGACCGCGGCGGGCGCGACGGCGGGCGGAAACTGGAGCGCGGTGCTAATCATCCCGCTCGACGTGCTGCGGGTGCCGTCGGCGGGAAAGCAGACGTGGCGTCTGCAGTTCGTGCGCGGCGTCGCCGCGCGCGGCGAGCACTTGGCCTGGGCGTGGAACCCGATTATGGGCGACGCTCCGAGCGGAACGTGGCCGACGTTCACCAACGACACGCGCTTCTGGGCCGGCGGCGACTTCGAGATCGCGGGCGCCGCGGCGGTACGGCCGCGGCCGCGCGCCGACATCTACGCGCTCGCCAGCGTCGGCGAGGATCGCAACCTCTTCCAACAAGCCAACGGCACGTTCTTGCCGATGAAGGTGCGCTGGTACGGCGGCGACGTTAGCTATCCGCTCACGCCGACGATCCGCTTCGTCGGCACCCTCAATCCCGATTTCTCCAACGTCGAAATCGACCAGCAGACGATCGTGCCGCAGGAGTTCCAGCGCCAGCTCGTCGAGTATCGGCCGTTCTTCGCGCAAGGTGCCGCGTTCATCAACGCCGCGTCCGGCGCGCGCACGCCCGCCGGCGGCGTTACGACCGCGCCCGACCTCGTCTTCTATTCGCCGTCGGTCGGCCCGTTCGATAGCGGCGCGAAGGTCGAGGGTACGTTCGGAAATCAGAGCTTCGGCGCGCTCACGTTCCACGGCTACGACGAGACGACGAACAACACGTTCAGCGATCAGGCCTTCGGCTACGAACACGCGCTGCCCAACGGATCGTTCATCTACTGGAGCGACGGGGTTTTCGCGAACCACAGCATCGCGGGCAACGACGCCACGATCGAGACCGGGGTTGAGGCGCGCGACTACTCGAACGGCATGATCTACTTCTTCGATCACTCGTTCGAAAACGGCAGCTGGGTTCCGCAGGGTCACGCCGATTTCACGCAGTTCTTCGTGGACCGCCACAAGGGCGACCTCGAGTTCTCCGGCGGCTACCTCGACGTTGCGCCGAACTATAACCCGATCGACGGCTACACGGCGAACTCCGACATCCGAGGCCCGCAGGTCTACGCCAACGCGATCGGCGCGTCACCGGCCTTCAAGAGCTACTCCCTTTTCGTCGCAGCCGATCGCTTCCTCGACCAGTCGGGAGCGGTGCATCAGGCGGACACGCAGATCTTCCTCAATGCCGCCTTCAACAACCAGTTGTCGATCAACGGGCTCGGTGAGGCCATCGGCCAGCTCCGCTCGTACGCGATTCCGGCGGGGCCGGGCTGCACCGGGCAGATCCTATACACGTCGAGCTTCACGGGTTATCCGTGCTATCTCGACGGCTTCACCCAGCCGTTCAACCTCTACCAGATTCCGCTCGGCTACCGCGACGGCACGCCGGCGCCATTCGACGTGAACTATTCGTGGGGGCCATTCGGCGACAACTACATCCATCTGTTTTCGATCGTCACGAGCCGCCCGCTCACTCGTCGCCTGAGCCTCGGCCTGGAATACGACGGCACGTACGAGCGCGCGTTCTCCAACGGCGTGCTCGACTCGCAATGGCTGCGGCGCGTCTCGCTGGCGTACAACGTCAGCAACGAGAGCTCGCTGAGCATCGGACTGCGCGACATCAACGGTTTCGGCGGGTTCGCCACCCAGATCGGCAACAATCTGGCCGTGGCGTATCACCAGCGGTTCGCCACCGGCAACGAGCTCTACGTGAACTACGGGAGCCCCGCGGCCGGCGCAACGCTCAACCGTCTGATCGTGAAGTTCGTCTTCCACGCCGGGGCCGACGCCGGGACGTAGGCAGGCCGCCGCCGCAGCGAGATCACTCGACGAGCGTTACCGCCCCGCTGCCGAGAAGGTAGGTGCCGCCCGCGATCAAAGCGTGCCCGGACTTCACGGCCTCCGAGAGGACGCCCGAGGTCGAGAGAAGAGCGTGTTTGGCGGCTCGAACGTTCGCCTCGATGGCCTGCTCGATCGTGCCGCGCGCGCTCACGACGCCGGCGATACCGGGCGCGATCAGCTGCTCGATCGTGGACAGGTGCGGCGGGAGCGGCTTCTTCGTTTCGACTGCAGAGTAGACGGCTTTGACCGCGCCGCAGTTTTGGTGCCCGAGCACCATGATGAGCCGCGTGCCGAGGTGCTCCACCGCGTACTCGATCGACGCGGTGACCAGGTCGTCGGGATAGTTTCCCGCCACGCGGGCGACGAACAGGTCGCCGACGCCCGAGACGAAGATCAAGTTCGGAATCACGCGCGAGTCTGAACAGGCGAGAATCGCGGCATACGGCGCCTGGCTGTCCATGAGCAGTTCGCGCTTCTCGGCGATCCGATTGTTCGCCGGGAAGTCATTGTTGACGAAGCGCTTGTTGCCGGCCATGAGTTGGCCCAGCAACCGCTCCGCGGATCCGCCCTGCGTACCGGCCGGGCTCGGCGCGGCGGCGCCGGCGGGGAGAGCGGCGCCGAGTGCCGCGAGCGAGCCCGCTAGAAACCCTGCGCGGTTGAATTGAAGTGCCTCGTTCGGCTTCGAATCACTCATAGAATTGACTGCTCCTTTTTCGGCAAGCGTCAGTTTTTATTTGGCTCCATGAACATGCGACCGTGCGGGTAGTCGAAGACGTAGTCGAAGTGCTTGAGAAAATCGTAGCCGAGAAGCGCGTAGTCGCCGCCCCACTCCCACATGCAAGCGGTCTGATATGCGTAGGTGATCGGTCCGATCGTCAGGCTGTCGAGGTTACCGCAGCCGCGCACCTCGAGCATCGTAAGGTGATGCTTCTTAATGACGTCGTAGGGCAGCAGGACGAGGCCGGGGTTACCCGTGTCGAGCATCGCGTTGACGGGGGCGATTTTGTTGAGCGTCATCGGGATCGCAGGAACGTTCTGCGAAAGATCGACGAGCAGCGGTAAACCCTTAATCGCCGACAGATCCGAGGACGGGTCTAGGATCGTCATTTTCGAAGCGTAGACGTCGAGCTTGACGATTGCACCGGCGAAGAAATCGTAGCCGATCAGACCGTCATAGCCCTTGCGATCGAGCCCGCGATAGTCGCGATGGCGAAAGTCCTCGGAGTACACGAGCACGTCGTGCAGCGTGGATCCGCCCACCGTAATCGAGTCCACGGGCCGAACGCGCGTCGGCACGGTGCCGTAGACCGTACCCGCGTGGCCCGTTCCCGTCGACGGCACTTTCGCGCGCTCGGCGAAACGATCGTCCAACACGATGGCGGCGGCGCCCGTGTCGAGGATGAAGCGCCCTGCGATCCCGTTGACCGTCGCGTCCAACAGGATCCGGTCGTGCGTCAGCGCGATGGGAAAGGGATCGGGGCTTCCGAACGTCCACCTCGCCTTCGCCGCCGGCGGATGCAAGTCTGCGTCGGCGATCGAAACGTTGGTGTCGACGGCGGAGTACGTGACGGTCCTCTTGCTGTCGACGATGCGGTACGATCCCACCATCTTCTTCCCGGGAGCCACGTCGCGGTAGGAGAGAATGTGATAGGTAGTCTCGTACGATCCGTCGGGATCGATCGTCGCTTCGACGAACGCGCCGGTATCCCGATCGACGTCGACGTCGATCGGGTAGCCGTTGCTCAGCGTGACGCGCACGACGCCGACGGCGCGCCCGTCGACCGTGGCGTCGCGGACGAAGGTCGCGGGGAGACGTGTGATTCCCTCCTGCTGGAGCACCGTACGCGACGCAAGGAACTTCGCGTAGTCGCCGTAGATCGGCGTGGTGAATCCGTTGAGGTCGGATTGCCAGAAGACGTTGCCGGTGAAGCCTTTCTGCTCCGACGTCCCCTCCTTCGTGAAGGTGCGCGTATCTCGGTAGAGCAGGCCGCTGCACAGCGTGACGAAGGTCATCTCCTTCTCGGCCTTCTCGTTCGTCACGCTGCCGGTCACGCGCATCGTCCGGAACGTGCCGTCCCCGAACTCCCAGCCGATAAAAGCGCGATGCTTGGCCAGCAGCGCCTGCGCCTGGTCGTTCTGCACGGCTCCGCGCGCGGGTACGACGGCGACCGCCGTTGCGAGAGCGAGGGCGAACGCGAACGCCCCAACAACCTTGCGTGCCACTCTTCGCCGTTCTTCTGCAAACCCGCCGTGCGCACTTTCCGCCGCACGGCAAACGCGGAAGGGGTACGGCCCTCTCCTCGGCAACGCTGAACCGGTGGACGCGAGCGACGACGCCGAGTTCGGGCCGGTCCCGCTCCTGCTCGGCGTGGTCGGGCACCGGGACCTTCCGCCCGATACGGGCCAGCTGCGATCGGTCGTCCGCGAGATCTTGCTCGGCTTCCGGCAACGCTTTCAGTCGACGCGCATCGTCGTGCTCTCGGCGCTCGCCGAGGGGGCAGACCGTTTCGTCGCGCGCGAGGCGCTCGATCTGGGTTGCTCGCTCGTCGCTCCGCTGCCGCTCGAACCGGAAGAATACGAGCGCGACTTCGCCGGCGCGGAGTCGCGTGCGGAGTTTCGCGAGCTCCTGGGCCGCGCCGAGTCGTGGTTCGTCGTGCCCGACGCCGCGACCACGGCGGCGATGGACCGGCCGCATGCGTACGCAAACTGCGGCGCCTACATCGCGAGGCGTTGCGTCGAGCTCATCGCGCTTTGGGACGGCCGCGAATCGCCCGTCGGCGGCACGGCCCACGTCGTCAGCTTTCAGCTCGACGGTATCCCGGCGCCGTACGTCGCGGCGCGCGACGCCTTCGACCAGTCGCTCTGCGGCCCGGTCGTTCACGTGATGACGCCGCGCCGTAGCCTGCCGGATGTCGCCGCTTCGGGGCCTGCTGAGGATAACGCGACTTTTGCCGTTACGATTCGGTACCCGACGACGGCCGTCGTCGATCCCGCCGAGGCGTTCGCGCGCGCCGAGTACGACCTCGAACGCTTCAACCACGACCTGACGGCCGGTCCGTTCGCGCGGCACGCCCGCGGGCTGCCGGTCCGCCGGCAGGCCGAGGTGCTGGCCACCGCCTATCAACGCCGGACGACGGCGTCGCTGCTTGCGATCTCGGCGTCGGTATTCCTGGCCGTCATCGCCTTCAATCTCTACGTGACGATCCCCGGGCACCCTTTGAGCCTGCTCGCGACCTATGCGTTCTTCAGCGCGGCGGCCTTCGCGCCGTACGTCGCGTCGCGGCGCGGCGAGTGGCAGCTGCGGTACCAGGATTACCGCGCGCTCGAGCAGGTGCTGCGTACCGGCGAATATTGGCAGATGGCCGGCATCGAGCGGTCCGTGGCTTCGCAGTTCGCCCGGAGCGAGCGCACCAAGGTCGACTGGATCGCGCTCGCGCTCGGAGCGATCACGGAGCCGCTAGGCGCAAAATCTGCACCGCCGCAACCGCTAACACAAAAGAATTTGCGCGCGATTTATGAAGAATGGGTGGTGGGACAGCAACGGTACTTTACGCACTTCGCCGGACGGCGCGAGCGAGTGCGCGAACGCGCCTCCTCGCGCATCGTCACGGCGGCCGTAGTCTTCTCGGTCGCGCTCACCGTCGGCTCGCGCATCGGCTCCGCATACGGGCTCTTCGCGGCGTCGCTCGACAGGGTGCTGCTCGTGGCGACGGTCTCGGCGGTCCTCGCCGCACTCGTCCACGACTATGCGGAGAAGCGCGGCTGGACCGAGCATAGCCGTCACTACGAGCTGATGGCCGCGCTCTTCGGCTACGCGGCGGCACGCATCGCGCCGATCCTGGCGCAGGCCTCCCCCGACGAATCGGCAGTCGTCCGCGTGCGCGCGACCCTTGCGACGCTCGGCGACGAGGCGATCCGCGAAACGCTCGCCTGGCTGAATCTCCACCGCTCGCGTCCGCTCAGCGTGCCCCGGGTCTAGGCGCGATGCATCGAGACCCGGCCTGGACGCTCTACGCCGACGACGCCCGTTCCGCGGGGGACGCGCGCGCCCTCTTCGTCGAGTTCCTGCGTGGCGCCAACTGCGATCGCGACTTCATCGACCGCGCCGAACTCGTCTTCGGCGAGCTGCTCGGCAACGTCGTCCGTCACGCCCCGGGATCGGTGGAGATCTCGGTCGACTCGAACGACGAGACGCTCGTGCTCCACGTGTTCGATTCGGGGCCGCCTATCGCACCGGCACGGCATCGGCTGCCCGAAGACATGTTCAGCGAGCGCGGCCGCGGCCTGTTCATCGTGGAGCAGCTCGCCGCCGACATTCAAATCGAGCGCGTGCCCGACCGCGGGAACCACATCAGCGTGACGCTGGCGCGCCGGCTCTAGCGAGCCGCTTAGATCGCGCGGCTATCGTACCCCCAATGCAGCAAAGCCTGCCGCTGCCGGCGCCGGCAGCTCAGTTCGCGGGGTCCGCAGTTGCGCGCGACGGCGATAGCGTGACGTGCGAAGGCGCGCCATCGCCGGATCTGCCGCGCGTCGTCGCCGGTGCGCCGGCCCATGTAGTAGCGGCAGAACCACTGAAACCAGCCGCGAGGATCCTGCGGGTGGATCCAGCCTTTACGACGCCATTCGCTCAGCGGCTGCGAGGCGTTCACCCCGAAGTAGTTGAGACTCGGGTCGTGACGGACTGCGCAGATCTTCGCGCGCGCGAACCACGAGGCGGGAAACTCGCACCGGCAGTCCGTCATATATTTACCGCCGAATACACCGAGGGCCAGCATCTGTTTCGGCGTGAGATCGGGCGTGAAGCCGGGCGCGAAGTTGCGTCCGACCGGCTCGGTGCGCTCGTAGACGTATCCGCGCTGCATCCTATCGTTGACGACGACGCGGACGTTCATGCGCGCCTCACCGCAACGTTTTTTGCGAGGAGCGCGCCGTGAACCTCCGGCCGTTTGCGCTCGAGCGCTTCTTCGCCTCCTACGAATTCACCACGCGCCACCTCCTCTGCTCGAGCGATGCCGAGACGATGCCGGCCGGCGACCTGCTCGCGCTCGAACCCGGCGCGGCCGAACGCCTGCGCCAGCTGCGGCTCGGCTACGTGGAGTCGCTCGGCACGCCGGGTCTGCGCCGCGCGATCGCGGCGCTGTACGAGCACCGCGATCCGGAGTGCGTGCTGGTGCACGGCGGCGCGCAAGAGCCCATCTTCGCCTTCATGAACGTCGCGCTCGAACCGGGCGACCACGTCGTCGTTCAGTTTCCGTGCTATCAGTCGCACTACTCGGTCGCCGAGAGCGTAGGTGCCGAAGTGTCGCGCTGGCACTCCGATCTTTCCGACGAAGGCGCGCCCGACCCGGCCGAGCTCGAGCGGCTGGTCCGTCCGTCGACGCGCGCCATCGTTTTGACGACGCCGAACAACCCGACGGGCTATCCGTTCGATCGCGAGCTCGTGAACGACGTCGTCGCCATCGCTCGCCGCCGCGGCCTGTGGCTCTTCTCCGACGAGGTGTACCGCGGTTCCGAGCGCGAGGCGGAGCGCATTCCGGCAGTCTGCGATCTCTACGAGCGCGGCGTGTCGCTGGGCGGTCTCTCGAAAGCGTATGGCCTCGCGGGTCTGCGCATCGGATGGATCGCCACGCGCGATCGCGAGCTGTTCGCGCGACTGGCGACGTTCAAGGATTACTTGACGATCTGCAACCCGGCGCCTAGCGAGTTTCTCGCCGAGCTCGCGCTGCGTCACTCCGAGGCGCTGCTCGATCGCGTCCGCGCCCTCACGGCCGCGAACTTAGACGTGCTCGATGCGTTCTTCGCGCGCCGCGCCGCGCTCTTCGACTGGCGGCGTCCACGGGCCGGCACGACGGCCTTCCCGCGGTATCTCGGCGGCGGTAGCGAGGAGTTCTGCGCGCGTTTGGCGCGCGACGCCGGCGTGCTGCTCCTGCCGAGCACCGTCTTCGACGCGGGCGACGAGCACGTGCGCTTTGGATACGGCCGCGCGAATCTGCGCGAGGCGCTCGCTGCGCTCGACGACTTCCTCGGCTAGGGGCGAGAGGCTCATCGTTCCCGCGAAGACGCTCGTCGCGCCACCTCCATGTGGCGCATCTGCTTCGCTGCTTTTTCGGGAGAACGAAGTTTTGAAGCGGCCCTCCGGGCCGGCCCGAAAAAGTCAGAGACTTCGCTTGGAACGATGAGCCTTCTCGTCCCCACGGTCGAAGGAGTCCTCCGGCTTCGCTCACGATGACAGGGTAGGTGCCGTTCTTAATTTACTGATCGTTCGGGCCGTCGCGAATCGCCAGGAACGTCACGACGTCCCACGCGTTGCGAATTCCGATGAAGATCAGCAGCAGAACGCCCGCCGCGATCGCAATCTCCGCCTTGTCGGGCACGACCACCAGCGCGATCGAACCCGCAAGGATCGCGCCGTACGCGAGAAACGGCAGCACGGTGTACCACGCCCAGTCCTCCATGTCGGGCGTGTAGCCGGTGAGGCGCTTCGCGCGAAACGTGACGCGCGCGAGATAGAGCACGCCGTAGAGGCCCGCGAGCCCCAGCAAGACGGCGGGGCGGATCAGCGTTTGCCACGGCGCAATGAAGATCGCCGAGACGTAGAGCGCCGCACAGAAGTGCATGACCGTCGGGGTGCTGAACGTCGACACGCCGTCCCGACTCCGCTTCGCGGCTTCCACGTTGGTCACGAGCGTGATCACGACGAACATCAGACCCGTCAGCGCCGCCGCCGACGACCCGATCATGATATAGAAGCTCGTCCACGGACTAAGCAAGGCTCGCGGCCGCCTCGTCCGCCGCGCGTTCGCCGGAACGCAGGGCACCGTTCACCGTGCCGCCCTCTCCGTCGGTCGACGTCGCCTCGCCAGCAAAGAAGACGGTGTCGTCGAGCGGCGCACCGAGTGCCGCACGCGCGTCGCCGCCGCCAACTCTGACGTAACTGTACGCCCCGCGCGCAAACGGATCGTTGCTCCAGTCGTGCGTCATTCCGCTCACGAGCTCGGCCGCGGTCTGCCGCGGCTCGCCGATCGCCATACCGAATCCCTTGGCCGCGCGCTCGATCAGATCCGCCTCCGCGACGCCGCGCAGGGCGTCGGCCTTCGGACCGCCGGCCCACGCCACGATCAACTCGCCGCGTACCGGGAGCTGCGTCCAGTATGTCGGGAAAGCCCACCCGTCGCAGTGGAAGAATCCGGCGTCGCGAAAACGCCCGCCTCCGGCGCCCTCCCAGAATGCCGTGCGAAACGCGAGCGCCACTTTAACGACGTGGCCCATCTCGACGTGCGCCAGCGCCTCGAGCTTTGCCGACGGAAGCTCCGGATCGAACCCCACCGCGCCCTCGCCGCGCCGCCGCAAGACTCCGATTGGCAACGTGACGATCGCCGTGCGCGCGCGCGCGGTGCGAACGCGGGCACCGGCGTCCGCGCGAACCATGACTTCTCCCCGCCGCCAGGCGATATCGCGCACCACCGACGAGAACTCGATCGCGACGCCGGAGGCGACGCACTCAGCGCGCAGCCGCTCGATCAGCGGGCCGTAACCGAGCAACGGACGCGCGCTGCGCGCGTCGGTGCCCGACGCCCACTCGTCGCCGATCGCGCGCGCGCTGGCGATCGCCGGATCGGCCGCCTCGAAGCCTTCCACGAACGCGCGCGCCGCCGCGGCTTGCTCGCGCAGCGCGGGATCGCCGTCGAAGCGGCGCACGAAATCGGCGGCGCTCTCGTCACGCGCGAGCGAGCGCGCGCCGAGAAAGAGCTCCCCGGCGCCCCTGAAACTCTGGTCGCGGCGCAGATCGTCGTCGCGGCAAATCCAAAACTCTCCGCCCACGTCGACGGCGGCCGAACCGGCCGCTCGAAGCAGGTCGCGCGACTCCGGCGCGGGCCCGTGCACGAACTCGGCGCCGAGCTCCGCGGGCGTCACGCGCCGCGGCATCGCGAGCGTCCACACGCGCCCGCCGGCGCGTTCGCGCGCCTCGATCAACAGCACGCGCGCGGATCGCCGCGCCAGCCGGCGCGCCGCGGCCAGCCCCGCGGCGCCGGCGCCGATTACGATCGCGTCGGCATCCACGACGATCGTTTAACCGGGCTTGGGCCGCGGCGGGACGCGGAACCGATCGGGGAACGGACGCCACACCGCCGCCGCACGAGCTTCCGCATCGAACGCCGGCGTCCACGCGTAGAACGCGTACTCGTTGTCCGGGTTGCGATTGAGCCGGACGCGAACGTACGTGAACTGGTTCGGCTGGATGAGGTGGTCGATGGATTCGGGCGCGCGGTAGATCGTCGGCTTGTACTCGATGAACTGGCTGTCGCTTACGACCTCGATGTAGACCGCGTGGTGGCGCGGCTGCGGTCCGGCACCCACCCACGTGGGGTAGTTGAGGTAGAACGAGTAGGAACCGACCGCGACGTTGTTGTGAATGGGCGAGTTCGCGAGGATCGCGTCGCCGGCGCTCAGCGAGGCGTCGAGCACGCTTCGACGCACGGCGGCCTCGGCCGGCGTCTCCGCCTCGGGGATCGCGGCGCCGGGCCCGGCCGGCTGGGGCGGCGCCAGCGTCACCGACTGCGGATCGCCCTGGATGTCGGCCTCGTCCCAAAAGCAAATCATGCAGTCGGGGATCGGATTTCCGGATTGGTCGCGCAGGTCGAAGACGATCGTGGAGTTCGCGTCGTCCTGCTTCCGAGCCACCCATGCGTCGTTGTCGGCCTTCCATTGCTGCGCCAAAGCGTCGTATTCCGCCGGAGTCGTCTTCAGCGCGGCGAGCAGCGCCGCGAATGCGGCGTCGCCGGCGTCGGTCGCGTGCAGTATGCCGGTGACCGTGTCGAAGTGCGAGTACCCCGGCAGAATCAGATGCGGAACGAGGCGCCGCAGGACGTAGGGCGTGATCGACGGGGGATTCGAGTCCGGATTCGCCTCGAGCAACGTGTAGTTCAGGTTGGCGCCGCTGATGCGGACGGTGTTGTCGCTGCCGCTCTCGCTCGTCGCCCAGAAGATCTTCATCGCCTCGTTCGTGCCGATCGAGTCGCCGCCGAGGCTGAACGCCAGCACCTGCGCGTGCAACGGGTGCTCGTCGTCGTTCCAGGCCGCCAGCCATTCGGAGTTGAGGCGCCACAGAAAATCGCTTCCGTAGCTGAGGTCGGTCAGCACGCCCTTCCCAACCGAGAGCACGTGCTTGAAGACGAGCTTCTGAAGGTATCCGATCGGCGTCTTTCCGATTTCCGCCAGGCTCGACCCGTGGTTCGCGCCGGCCACGCTCACGATCCGCGCCGGCAGAACGGCCGCATCGGGCGAGGCGGCCGCGGCGCGACGATTGAGAATCCACCGGCGCGCGACCAGGGCGCCCGTCGAGTGGCACACGAACGACGCGTCGCGCACGTCGAATCCCGTGGCTTCGAGATCGCCCACGCGCAGCTCCAGCGCCTCGGCCAAGTCGTCGATCGTCACCACGTCGTCGAGCGAGTCGAACGCCGAGAGGACGATCGAGTCGAATCCCGCCCCGGCGAGAAGCTCGGGCAGTTGCTGATAGGCACCCAGCGACGTCTCGCTGTATCCGTGCACCAAAACGACGGACGGCATCTTACGCCCCTTTCTCGCCCGCGGCCAAGATGACGTCGGCCGCTTTCTCGCCGATCATGTACGTCGAGCTCGCGATGAAGAATCCGGGTATCTTCGGAAAGACCGATGCGTCGACCACCCGCAAACCGTCGACGCCGTGCACGCGGAAGTCACTCGAGAGCACGCCGCCGCCGGCCGCGTCGCCGATCGCGCACGTGCACGAGGCGTGATGGCCCCACGCGTTGCGCCGGACGAACTCGCGCAGCCTTTCGGGCGTGTCGCACCCGGGGCCCGGCAGCTCTTCCGCGGCGATGCCGCGCTCGCGCAGCGGGCGGCCGAGTTCGCGGACGAACTCGACACCCTCGACCATCGCCTGCAGATCCTCGTCGCCGCCCTGAGCGAAGTAGTTGAAGTCGATCTCCGGCGGCTCGAGCGGATCCGCCGAGCGCAATCGGACGGTGCCGGCGCGGTTGCGCGTGTGCGCCTTGAGCACCACCCACGTCATATAGTCGAGCTTGCGGGTGAGCTCCCGTGAGAAGCCCTCGTAGTAGCCATGGAAGTCGGCGAGCAGCAGCATGCAGAACAGGTCGGGCGCGCCCTGCGCCACCGACGACGCCTTCGCAAGCGAGAACGCCGCGCCATTGGTCGTATACACTCCATCGTGCTTCCACGAGTTCCAGGCGGCGTATTGCGGATCGCCCGGCGCGAACGTCGCGCCGTCAAAGAACTCCCAGGGCCGCTGCATGCGGTGCACGACGCCGATCTCGTAACGGTCCTGCAGGTTGCTGCCGACGCCCGGCAGGTCCGCGCGTACGGCGATGCCCATCGCGCGCAGGTGCTCGGCCGGTCCGATGCCCGACAGCATCAAGAGCTGCGGCGAGTTGAACGCGCCGCCCGCCAGAATCACTTCGCGTCGGGCCGTTAGCGTCGCGAGCACGCCGGCTCCTTGGGCCGATCGTCCAGCCCGATACAGGTTGGCGCCGCTGCGATACTCCACTCCGACTGCGCGGTTGCGCTCGTCAAACAGCACGCGGGTCGCGAGCGCATCGAGCTCCAGGTGCAGTCGCCCACGAGTGCGATGCCGCACGTCGAGCAGCCGTTCGCGCGTGCCGGTTCGGCGGTGGCGCGCCGTCGTGAGCGGCACCGAGCGCAGGCCGGTGGAGTCGGCTTGGGCCAGGCGCCAGTCGTTGGCATCGAAGCCCGCCTCGGAGAACCAGCGAAGCTTGCGAATCTTGCCCGCGTCGAGCGCGAACTCGCGCGCAATCTCGGTCCACAGCGGCCCGAAAACCTCGAGCGAGGTCTGCAGCGAGAGCCGCGGCAGCTCGACGCGCAGCCATCCGTCGAAGCCGTGGCGCGACGGATTTCTGCCGAGCAACGTCAGGAGCCATTGATCCGGCCGGTACGTGCATCGCTCGACGCGCTGAAAGTAGCGGCGCATGTTCTCCGGCTCCCACGACCGGTCGCCGGTGAGATCGGCGATCCCCTGCCAATCCTGTGCGTGCGGATAGACGAAGATCATCGCGTTGTGTGCCGTGCAGCCGCCGAGCGTGCCGGCGCGCGGATAGAGCACGCGCCGATCCGAGTCCGCGTAGTGCCGCACGTGAAAGTCCCACTTCATCGCGTCGTTTTCGCAGGCGAGCGCGTGGAACGCGGGCACCTCGTAGTCGGCGGGCAGGCAGTTCGCGTCGGGCCGCCCGGGATCGCCGCCGGCGAGCGCGTACGGATCGCCACCGGCCTCGAGCACGGCGACGCTCGCGCCCCGTTCCGCGAGCCGGGCCGCGACGGTGCCCCCGCCGGCACCCGAGCCGACCACGACGTAGTCGTACTCCATCGGTGCTAGAACGTCTCGTCGCCGGTGGGCTCGTAGTGCGGGGCGCTATTCATCAGCTGCCTCAGGTTGGCAAGCTCGGTATACATGCGCCGGCGCACG
The DNA here is from genome assembly GCA_963711625.1 of Vulcanimicrobiota bacterium. Classification (GTDB taxonomy): domain Bacteria; phylum Vulcanimicrobiota; class Vulcanimicrobiia; order Vulcanimicrobiales; family Vulcanimicrobiaceae; genus Cybelea. The sequence goes on along the minus strand of OY970207.1, from coordinate 1,122,752 downwards.
CGATTTTGGTTGCCGAGCGGGCGGTGCTCCGGCATGCAGTGCCACGGCGAGTAGCGCAGCACGTTCGCAAATGCCAGTTGCGCGGGCGAATCGAACGTCTGCGACGGGATACGAATCGTCGCCGCCTTGACGTAGGGCGACAAGCGCAGCGGCCACCGCACCGCCGCGTTCTCGATCGGCATGCGGTGCGCGTCGGTCTGCACCTGGATCAGGAAGTCGAGTTCCACTGCCCGGCGCGCGAGCGTCGCCGCCATCGCGCCGCGCAAGTAGTTGTCGGGGGGCCGCAGGGGCAGGCGGGGAATCCGGGTCCGCGTGGTCAGGGTGGTGCGGATCGAGTACTGCATCGCCTGACCCTCGCCGAGCAAATAGGGCGTGCAGCTCCAATACTGCGCCTCGAGCGGGCTCGACTGGGTCTTGTTCCAAAGGCCCTGCATCAACGCGTCGAGCAGATGCGGCCGGGTGGCGTTGCAAAAGTAGAAGAACTCCGTGCTGTCGCGCAGCTCGCGCTGGAGCTGCGCGTTGGCGGTGACGTCGGGCGTGACGAACGTCGGCGTCGTCACGGTAAGGAAGTCCTGGGTGAAGCGCTCGTCGTCGCGGATCTTCGGCCCCTGCACCCCCATCAGCTTAACGGTGCAGCTCATGAAGCCCACGTCGTCGACGTCCGCAGGCCAATCCGGCCCCGGACCGGAGAACCGCACGTAGGCCTTATACGATTGCGGCCGGGCGAAGATGCCCTTCTTGAGACTTTCGGGCAGATCGTCGCGCACCACGAACTCGGCCCGAACGATGCCGTGCGTCTTCGTGTTGCCCGCCCGCTGATAGTTCCCGGGCGTCCAGTGCGTGCGCATGTACGTGCCCATGTCGATGATGATCGAGTCGAGCGCCTCCGACTCGCCGTCGATCGGCCGCTCCTGGGCCAGCGCGAGGCGCTCGTCGCGTCGCAGCGCGTTGATCAGCCACTGCAAGATCGCCGCGCTGGGCTCCCGGAAGAGCGCATCCCACGCCGGCCGGAAGAACGGGTCGAACCTCCGCTCGAAGTGCAGCATCGCCATGAAAATGGCGTGGACGAAGCGCTTGACGGCGAGCCGGGTTCCCGCGTCGGTGCTCAAAACGTCTTCAGGAATTCGATCAGCGCGCTCTTGTCGGAGTCACTCAGCCCGGGCCGCGGTGGTCCCGTGTCGCCCGGCTCGCGGTAGTCGGTGCCGAAATAATGGCCGCGGTTCACCACGAAATCCGGACACTTGCTCAGCTTGAGCAGGTTGGGATAGATGTTTGCGAAGACTTTCCGCGCCTGCTCGTCCGACGCGTTGGCCGGCAGGCGTAAAAGGTCGACGATGATCCCGGCGACGAGCGCGGCCTTGTTCTTCTCGTACTCCGTCAGCTGGTTGCCGCTCAGGTCTTCGGAGAGCAGCCTGACGTTCGCGAGCAGCCCGACCGGCGTTCCCGCCGGAATCGGACCGATCGAGAGCTGCGAGTCGTCACCGTTGGGAAACGCCTTCGGGAAGATCGCGCGCACGGCGCCGATGTTCTTCGCGACGAGATCGGGCAAGTAGCCCTTCGCGAGAGTCAGGTACGACGGCGTGGTCGTGCGGTCGATCGTGCCGGGAACCTTCGCACCGAGCAGCTTGTCGTGGACCCGTCGCTCCGGCCAGAGCATCTGTTCGATCGACGCCTGGAAGGCGCGCATCCGTCCGTCGACCGATGGATCGTAGTAGAACGGACCCACGCTGTTGTTGAGCAGGTACGGTGCGGTGGACCACAGCGCGATCAGCGACGGCACGCGCGTATAGCCGCGACCGCCGGCCGGCATCTCGTATTCGTGCGGCGCACCCGTGTACGGATCGTACCACCTGATGCTGCCGACCGACGGCAGATCCTTATACGATTGCGACGAGTAGTTATCCCAGATGTTGTTCGCGAGCGCGTTAGTCGCGAGCGGGCTGCAGGCGTTGGTGTGCAGCAGCGTTACCGGAACGCGAAAGTCTGCCGATAGGTAGTTGTCGCGCAGGAAGCTCGGGTCCAGCACGATGGCCCGCATCTTCGCCTTGAACTCAGGTGTTTTCGTCCATGCGAAATAACGGCTGAAACAGTTCATATAGTCCGGGCCTACGCAGCCGTTGGGATCGAGACCGGGCATCGCCGGCGGCAGCTTGCTGGAATGACATCGCGCGCAGTTCTCGGCGAACACCACCTTGCCGCGCGTAAGCTCGGCCGGGAGCGCCGTCAGATATTTCGCGCCCCCGGGCGCGTCGGCCAAGTGGTCGGATTGCGCGCTGGCGTGGATGAGGAAGAGCGCCTCGTCGAACGTCTGGTTCTCCGTTGCGGCGAAGTAGCTCGAGTTCACGCGCGAGTCCGCGATCGTGATCGGCGAGATCGGCTTGCCGCCCACGACCGGATTGAAGTGCAGCAGCCATTCCTCGCTGTCCGTGCCGATGTTGATGTAGACGCGGTTCAGCGCGCCGATCACACCCACCGAGTCGGCGCCGTCCTTGAGCACGTGCGGAGTGAAAACCGTGTCGGGCGCGTTGAAGAACGCCGTGAGCGGCCCCGAGGCCACGTAGTCGTTGAGCTGACGGTTGTCGAGCCCTCCGCCGGCGAGCAGCTCGCGTCCGAAGCGCGATGCATCGCCCAACCGCGGCAGCACCGAATAGACCGCATTCATCGTACGCGGGTTGTTGATATTATCGGTCGAGACGAACGACGTGTCGAGCGTACCGGGGCGCCACGTCTGGAACAGCTGCGTGATGAAGTCGTGAGGATTGCGCCGCCACGCGAAGATCCCGTCGACCCACATGTACTGCGCCCCGACCGTGGAGCTGAGGTTCTCCCACCGCGGGCGGTTCGGATCCGCCGGCGGATGGACCGGGCTCGGGCCGACGTGGCAGAATCCGCAGGACATGCCGACGCGATACGGCCGGATCAGGCTCTTGTTCTCATAGTATGCCGGATCTGTGTAGTATTTTTCCGCGTTCCAACTCTTCGCGGCCGCCGCGTCGAACGCGGGATTGGGAAAGAGCCGCAGCCCGACGACGCCGCTCGCGTAGCCGTAGTACGATCCGAGCGGAACGGTTTTGCCGCGAGCGCCGGTCGCGACGCCCGGATACTTTGCCGCGTTTTCGAAGGGATCGGGCGGGCAATCTTTCGAGGTCACGCGCACGTCGAGCCACAGGCCAAAGCGGTTCGCGTCGGCCCCCGGCGCCTTCTTGAAGCACGGCTCGTTCACCATGCCGAGGCTCTGCCAGCGGTTATCGCGGCTCGTCGCGAGGCCCGGGTGCGACGAGATAATCTTCAGCAGGTCGAGGTTGCCGAAACTGATCGTCGTCAGACGATCCCAGAACGCGTCGTTGCCGCCGGTCCAGACCAGCCACATGTTGCGCCCGCGAACCTCGTCGGTCGAGAGCGTGATCCCGCCGTCCATCGCGTGGAAATAGTCTTCGTTGGCGGCGACGAACGACGCCGCGTCGCGCCCCGCCGCCTTCGCTTCGTCCTGGGCCGTGCGCGCGTGGCTCGAGCACGCCGTCAGCACGGCGGCGGCGAGCGCGCAGGTCAGTCGCAGCATCGGTCGGTTCATGGCGTGTCCTCCGCGGCATGGGTGAAGTAGCGTAGGGTTCGGAGACCCGGCAGGAAGAAGTAGGCGCCCCCCGTCACGCGCACGAACTGCGGCATATCCCGCAGGCGCGTGCGCGCCCCACCGGCGCGGTTGATCACGAAGGTGTCGGTCGCGCGTCCCGCGGGATCGGGCGCCCGGCTTCCGAGCAGCGCGTCGGCTTCGCCGATGAGGCCGCCGAACGTGTCGCTGGCGAGCCACGCGTTCTGCAGGAATTCGAACTGTCGCGACAGGTTGGCGTTGAGGCAGAGAAAGCGGAGGCCGCGCTCGGGCTCGCGGGGTCGCGCGGCCCACCGCGCGTCGCACGGATCCAGCGCCGGCCCGTACTCGCGGCCGCGGCGCAAGATGCGGTGGAAGCGCACCGACGACGTGAGGTCGTCGTGAAATTCGCGCCCGATCAGACCGAGCATCGCCGCTCCCGTGGCGATGGCGTTTCTCGGCGGCGAAGGGAAGTCCGCGTTGCGCGGGTTCGCGCGCCGCACGTGCGCGCCGAACGGGCAGCGCGTACCGTTGGGATCGCTCTCGTACGTAAAGTCGTTTTGCGACGATCCCGCTCCCACGAGCGGGTCGCCGTTGCGCCGCCGGCCGACGAACGTGCCGGCGACGTCCTCCGTCTTCGCGTATTGCCAGAACGCACGCACGTCTTGCCGCAGGTCGCGCAGCACGAGATAGGTGCCGTTGCGGCCGGCGTCCCGCTTCCCCGGCGCGTCCTCGGCGGCGGAGAGCAGATCGGCCGCGCCGCCGGCGCCGAGCACGGGACGCTCGGTGTACCGGTCGTACTCGTTGGGATATCCAAGTAAGAACTCGCCGAGCGCGACGTCGTTGCCGTAGCGCACCTTGTTGCCGCGCAGGACGCGGCGCCGATCCCAGTCGATCTCCGGCTGGCTGATGCCGTCGGAGAAGCCGAAATGCTCGAAGCCGTGCAAGTCGGACGTGTCGAGGCTCGCGAGCTCGTTGAACGCCACGCCCCAGTGCGCCGCCTTCACCGACGCCGCGAACGCGTCGAGCTTTCCGGGCTCCGCGTACAATGCCGCAAGGACGTGCGGCTCGCGCGCACCGGTGCCCCACGACCACCGTTCCGGCGCGTTCGCCGCGACGTCGCCGAGCCGCCGCGACCGGTTCTCGTCGCCCGCCATGCCGGAGAGGAACTCCGGCGCGAACTGCGCGAGCGCAACTTCCGGCACTCCGAGCTCGCGCAGGCCTGTCGCCGTGAACGCAACCTGCAGGGCCGTCGCCGGCAGGGGCTGCTTGTCGCTCGCATCCGCCACCGGCGCCGCGCGCAGCCACGCACGCGCCGCGTCCGGATCTGCAATTCGAAGCAGCACGTAGCACGCCTCGGTGAGGCGCTTGTAGCCGAAGCGCACGATGCCTTGGACGTCCTCGTATTGGACCGGGACGCCCGTCACAGCAGCAAGGCCCATTGCTCGGCCTGCGCCGGCGTGAGCGATCGCGCCTCGAGACCGGCTCTGATGCGCGCGTTGCGCTCGAGATCTGCCGCGGTGAGACCGCGATGCGCGTTATACCACACTTGCGTGGCAAACTGGTGCCGATACAGGAAGTTCTTGAACTTCTGTTCGTCCTTGCAGCCGCCGCCGAGCAGCCAGCGCGTCGCCGGATAGCCGATGCCGTTGCTGAACACGAAGTTGAGACCGAAGCCCGCCTTGTTGATGAAGTCGTCCATGTAGCTTTCGAGGCTGCCGTCGTAGTTGCTCATGAACACGAGACGCCTGCGGCCGTCGATCCAGACCCACCGCGCGAAGTGAATGGTTCGCACTCGCGCCAAACGCCCGCGCGTATAGACGTGCCGCGCCGCATAGCTGAGGATTGCGAGCCCGAAGAGCCCGACGAGCCGGCGCACGACGCCGGGCTTGAGCGTGCCGACGGCGCTGAAGACGTTGGTGACGTCGCGGTCCTCCGTGGCCGCGATCGCCGCGCGCACGGCGGGATCCGGCCGCGGACAGATCTCCGGGTCCGACGCTTCACGCATCCGCACCAGCAGCAGCAGCAGCGCGCCGAACGTTAGGACGAGCGGCGAGAGCAACACCAGCAGCACGATCGGCGCGACGGCGCCGAACGCGTCGGCGAGCCACCATCCCGCGTCGGTCGGAGCCTCCGGCGTCATCGTCAGGCGCCCAGCCGCGATCTCGTCGGCGAGATGGGTGCGCAGCAGCGCGTGCAGCTTCACCGGCGTCGCCGGCGCGACGGACTCGGCATTGGCGTCGAGATAGGTTTCCATCGCCTCGCGCAGCGCCGCCTCCTCGCGGACCTGCAGCATCGTGCGGCCCTTCCAGTTCACGTAGGCGGCCGCCGCCGGCGCGGCGTGGGCCTTCATCCACGCGACCAGGTCGCCGCCCCCTGCGAAGCCGTCGCAGCACGAGAAGATTCGCGCCAATCCGCCGCCGGCGCGCGCGCTGAGGTCAGCCAAGAATTCGTCCGCCCCGCCGTCCACGTCGCCGGTGAACGCGAGATAGGCCGGGTACTCCTGCCGCGGCAGCCCGTACGCTGCCGCATCGCCGGTGGTCGAATCGCGCACGAGGCAGAGCCGTGAAAAGTGGAGCTTGTCGAACGCAGCGAACGGGACGAGCGCGTTGTGGGGGTCGGCGTGGCCGGGCTCCGCGTTCATGCTCTCGAGCAACGCGGCCAGTTCGCTCTCGGCGTTCGGGCGCACGGGCGCCAAAACGAAGAACGCCGATTGCGGGGTCACGTGCCCGGCGGAAACTCGAGGCTGAAGTTGATCAAGCGCTTCTTCCCCCAATAGACGACGCCGAGGTAAAGACTCGGGGCGATGAGCCGGATCTCGTCGCGGATCCAGTGTGCCAGGGTCGATGTTTTCGAATAGTCGAGCACGATGCAATCCTTGCCGTCCAGCCAGCTCGGGGCCACGTAGACCTCGGCAACGATCGCGCGGAGACCAAACGGTGTCACCAGATTGACGAGCGTGCCGTGCGCGGCGTCGAAGGCCTTGCCGTGCCACGCGAAGACGCCGATGGCCTGCGCGATGTCGGCGCTGTACGTGGTACCGGGAGCGATGATGGCGCTCCCTTTCGCCTCCCCGTTGGGAATCGGGCCGGGCGGACTGGCCTCGAACAGCGCGTCGAGCTGCTGTTGGCTCATGGCGAGAAGCTGATCTTGCGTTATCGCTTCACTCATGATTACATCGCCACGTTATTGATGGAAACGACCTTCCCGTGGCCGTCGCGCTTGATAGGGATGAGCACGGTCTCGTGCCCGACGGTCACGCGAACCTTTCCGATCGCGCCCAAGATGCCGCCAACGAGCGTCCCGAATCCGGGCACCAGGCTGACGATCTCCGAGACGGGCACGCTGACGTCGCTCTTCGCGACGATCAAGAAACGCACGGCCTGGGTCGTGGCCCAAGATCCCGAGGTGAAGTTCCAATCGTCGATCTCACCTTCCACCGTGCCGAGCGTGCTGCCGCCGGGCACCGTCGGTGGCGCCTTGATCGGTCCGTTCTTCAGCGGCACGCGGCCAGTGGAAAAGAGGTCACCGCCGCCCGCTCGCACGTCGGCCTGGAACGTGAAGGCGTCGGCGAGTGAGCCGCCCTGCACGTGCGCGGGATCGGCGTAAACGTAAAGGTGCGTGTAGACCGCGTCGCCGAGGAGCAGGTGTATCTTGGAGTCCCAGACTTGCTTTGACACCGAAGTTTCCTTTCTGCGAGCGCCGAAGAGAGGGGGTACTATCTCGTTGCGCGTTCCCCTTGTGAGGAGGTACCCGTGGCTGCACAATTCGATATCGTCATCGTCGGGGCGAGCTTCGGAGGCGTCGCGGCCGCACTCGCCGCTGCGCGTTACGGCAAGCGCGTCGCGCTCGTTGACGCGGGCGGAAACGTCGGAGGGCAAGCGACGGCGCAAGGCTTGACGCGCTGGGACGAGTCCGCGCCGGTAACTTCGCCGAACGCGTACGGCAGCTCGAAATCGTATCAAGTGCTCAAAGACGACATCCGCGGCTGGTACCACGCCTACACGCACCTCGCGCCCGGCGCACGCACGAGCGACTTCAATCCGGGATTCGCGACCTCCGGCCATCCGTTCTCTGCGGACTGCAACGTCACCGAAACCGTGCTGCGGCAGCTGCTGGAGGACGCCGCGAGCCACGTGACGATGATGCTCGATGCGCCGGTGCTTTCCGCCGACGCGGGCAACGGCACGATCCGTTCGCTCGCGCTCGGAAACGGCGAAACCGTAGCCGCGACGATCTTTCTCGACGCGACCGATCTCGGCGATCTTTTGCCGCTCTGCGGCATATCGTGGGTCGTCGGTGCCGAGGCGAAGAGCGATACCGAGGAACCGCACGCAGAGGACGTCGCCAATCCCGGCCATATCCAACCGCTTACCGTCGCGATCGCGGTCGAACGACGGCCCGACGGCGAGTCGCACGTGATCGCGCGGCCGGCGAACTATTCGCAGGACCTTGTCGACGCGCAGGCCTTCGGCGTCTACAATCAGCGCAACGGGATGATCGGCGGCGTATTTACATCGGCGCACTCGCCGAATCCCGGATGGGAGACGCTGTTCGATTACCGCCAGTACATCGACCACCGCAACTTCGCCGACCCGAACTACTCGTGCGATCGCACGACGATCAACGTCGGTTGCAACGACTATCAGGCCGCGGTCATTCCGACGGGCGACCCCGCGAAGGACGCCGCGATCGTCGAAGATGCGCGCGCCGTATCAATCGCCTATCTCTACTGGCTGCAGACCGAGGCGCCGCGTGACGACGGCAGCGGCAAGGGTTATCCGAACCTGATGGCGCGCCAAGACATCTTCGGCCGAGCCGACGGCACCGCGCCGCAGGCGTACATCCGCGAGTCGCGGCGCCTCGCCAAACCGATGGTGCGCGTACTCGAGCAGCACATCGCGGTGAGCGCCGGCTCGCCGCTGGCCCGCGCGCCGATGAACTTCTCCGACTCGTGCGGCGTCTGCATGTACGGCATCGACGTTCACCAGTGTTACGGGCCGCCCGGCACGCCGTGGGTTGGCGGCATCACCGTTCGCCCCTTTCAGATTCCCCTCGGCAGCCTAATCCCGCAAGATTCGACGAACCTCGTCGCCGCGTGCAAAAATATCGGCGCAACGCACCTGACGGGCGGCGCCTATCGCGTGCATCCCGGTGAGTGGGCGGTGGGCGAGGCGGCGGGAATCCTCGCGGCCTACTGCGTGGGGCAGAACGTACTGCCGTCGCAGGCGCACGCCAACGGCGACCGCGTCGCGGCGCTGCAGCTGCGCCTGCTCGAACAGGGCGTGCCGATCTTCTGGTGGGACGACCTCGACTACGGACGGGACTTCAAGACGTTTGCCGCGGCGAATTTGCTGGGCGTTCGCGGCTTCATGAGCGATCCGAACTCGCTGCACTTTCGGCCGACGGCGGCCATCGCGCAGAGCGAGCGCGATGCCGCGAGCAGCCGCGCAGGACGACCGCTGCCCTGGCCGGCCGGCGCGATGACGCGTGCCGCGGCCGCCGCGTGGCTTTGCGCGGAGCTTGGCCTTCCGTCGAGCGAAGCCGTGCAGCATTGGGGTTCGTGACGTGCCTGCGTCGCGCGTTGTAGCGTTCGCGGTGGTGCTTGGGATCGCGCTCGTAGCGAGGCCAAGCGCGGCCTCGCCTGGGCGCAATCCCGCGCTCGGGCCCGGGCCGGCTCCGCTGCTGGCGCGCGAGAGCGCGGTGCGCTGGTGGTTCGCGTTTAAGCTCAACGGCGCGATCTTCCCCGCCTGCGGCGCGGCGATGGCGAGCGCGTGTCCGTTCGGCGGCACGCCGCAGCACTATAGCGGGCCCGCAGGCCTGCAGTACGTCTACGCAAGCAGTAAAGACGTGACGCTGCGCCAAGGCGCCGGCTGCGCCGGCGAGACGACGTCGGATCCGATCGGCGCGACCTACGCGGAGATCTACAACGGACCATACCACTACGTCGTGTGGAACGATCAGTTCGAGGGCGATCCGCCGATCCAGGGCTGTGGCGACAGCTGCACTGCGCCGTGGGGGCATTCCAAGGGGATGGTGGCGTGGGACGACGACGGAAACGGCGTCGTCATGCAGGTGACCACGCCGTCGTGGCCCGCGTCGGGGAGCAAGGCGCACCCGCGCAAGAGCGGCAACACGCTGGGCTGCGTGATCGACGACGACGTGGAGTTCAGCCAGCAGTTCTTCGCGCTCAAGCTCACCAAGAGCGATCTGATGAAGGTGCTCGGCGCGATGCAGAACGCGAGCGTCGTCACCGACACGTCGAATCCGCAGCTCGTCCGCAACGGCGGTCCAGCCGACGTGGCGCAGATCGTGGACCTCTTGGGCCGGCGATCGTCGAGCACGGCGACGACGAACGAACGGCTATCGAGCGGGGTGCGGGTGATCTCGAAGCCATCGCACCTCCAGGTCCCACCCTGGCAGCTGGTCTCGGCGATGCTGGGGGGCGTGCCGCTGCGCGTCGCGACCTGGTGGGGCAATCCCAACGAAATCGCGACGACCACCGCCTCCACGCCGGTCACGTGCTGGGACGACACGGTCGCGTCGCCGGGCGCGGTCGTCAACGCGACGAGCGGAACGTGGGCGCACAAGACGTTCGGACTCACCGAAGGTCCAGGCTCGCCGGCCGGCAACGCCAACCACGCGAAGATCGGCGTTTCCACCGACAAGTCGAGCAACTACGTGATCTTCGGCGATATGAACCAGCAGGGCGCGCTTAGCGGCAGCGACGGCTGCGACCACAGCCAGAACGGCCGCGGCGGCATCTTCTACATTGTGACGAACGCGACGCTCCACAAGGGAGTGCGCTCGCTGATCGGCGGCTAGCGGCGAACCGTCGAGTACGCCTCGAGCTCGCGCGCGACGGCTGCGGCAAAGGCTTGCCGAGCCGGCGCGTGTGCGCCGAAGTAGAGTCCCGGCTCGATGAGCTCGACCTCGCTCACACGCGGCGCGCCGGCATCGTCGCGCAGCAAGTCGACGCGCGCGTAGAGCACCCGCCCGCCCGGCACGGCGCGTAGCGCCGCCTCCGCGGCTGCGAGCTCGTCGTTCGTTGCCGTCACCGCGAGCTCGGACGCGTCGCCCACGGTAAGCACCGTATCGAACGGCCTCTTCTTCGCCACCGCGTGCGAGAAGGCGCCGTCAAGAAAGATCAGCGCGCGTTCGCCGTACTCCGCGACGGCCGTGAGGTAAGGCTGTACCAACACGTCGCATCCGCGCGCCAATTCGTCGAGCCGCGCCTGTCCGCTCGCAGACGACTCGCCCGCTCGCACGAGCGTCACACCATCGGCAGCCGCGCCGACGGCCGGCTTGAGCACGACGTCGCGCCAGCCGCGTTCGGCGGCGATGCTCGCCAGGTCGCACCGCTCGCCGTAGCGCACCCACACCGTGGGAATCACCGGCACGCCGCGGAGTTCGAGCTCGCGCAAGTACGATTTGTGCGCGTTCCACGCGAGCAAGTGTGGATCGTTTCGCAGCACCGTGAGCGCCGACGCCCGCCGGACCCAGCCGGCGAACTCGCGTGGGCGACGGTAGTAGTCCCAGGTGGAGCGCAGGACGCAGAGGCGGCTCGCCGACCAATCGACGGTGCGATCGCTCCAGATCGCGACCGACGCCTGCAGGCCGCGCGCCCGCAGCTCGCGCAGCAGCAGGGCGTCGTCGAAATCGAGCGAGGGCACGCGCTCGCAGGTCACGAGCGTGCAATCGATCGGCGATGCAGTCACGCCTTCAATCCTACGCGGCCCGCGAACCGGAGAACAGGCCGAATGCAACGAAAACTTCGGGCCGGCACCTCGAAACGGGAGGAACCTTTGGCCAAAGGCCCGCGTTTTCACGCCCTCGACAAGGTCGATCGCGCCATCCTGCGCGAGTTGCAGCGCGACGGGCGCTACTCGTTCGCCGAGATCGGCAAGGCGGTCGGGCTATCCGCCACGAGCGTCGCCGAGCGGACCCGTCGCCTCGAGGACGCCGGCGTCATCGAAGGTTACGCGGTGCGGCTGTCGGCATCGAAGCTCGGTCACCCGGTGACGGCCTTCATTCTGGCGCGGCCCAACGGTCCGGACGCGCGATTCGTGTCGATCGCACGCACGCGGCCGGAGATCCTCGCCTGCCATCGCGTGACGGGCGAGTTCTCGTTCATCGCGCAAGCGGCGGTGCGTGACGTGACGCACCTGGAGGAACTGCTCGACCATCTCGAGCCTGCCGCCGTGCACATCGTCACGCTCGTCGTGCTCTCCACGCCGTTCGACGGACTGCCGGTGCCGCTCGGCGACGCCTAAGGAACCTCTTCGAAGATCCGCTGACTTCCCGCCAGAATCGACACGACGGAGAGGACGACGGCCGCGCCGCCCGCAAGCAGGCTCCACGTCACGGGTTCGTGCAGCACGATCGCGCCGAGGATCACCGCCACGACGGGATTGACGTAGCCGTACGTTGCGACGATCGGCGTCGGCAGCGATCGAACGGCGTACGCATATGCGCTATATCCGAGCATCGCGCCGCCGGTGATCAGCCACAGCATGCCCCAGAGCGAGTCGCGAGAGATCGCGGCGATGTCGAGATGCCCGGCTTCGCCGATCGCGAGGCCGACCGCGAGCGACATAACCCCGCCGATCAGCATTTCGACCGATGCGGTGTACGCACGGTGCTGGTTGCCGCGGGCGTAGACCGACCCGATCGCCCATGAGAGCGACGCGAGCAGGACGAGCCACGCGAAGAACGCGTCGCCGTGTCCGGCCGTCTTGCCCACGAGCACGGCGATGCCGGCCGTGCCGAAGATCAATCCGGCGACGACCTTGAGGTCGGGTGCGCGGCGCGCGCGGAGGGCGTCGAGCAACACCATCCAGATCGGCGTGCTCGCGACGAGCAGCGCGGCGGTGCCGGACTCGACGCGCTGCTCCGCGATGCAGAGTAGCCCGTTACCGCCGACGATCAGCAGCGCGGCGGTGACGGCGGCGCGCCCCACTTCGGCGAGCGACGGAAGCGCCCGCTCCTTCGATGCGAGCCATTGAATCGCAAACAGCAGCGCGCCGGCGATGATCCAGCGCACGCCGGTCATCAGGTACGGCGGGATCGTCGCGACGGCCAGGCGGATGCCGAGATAGGTCGAGCCCCAGACGAAGTAGACGACGACGAGCGCGACCCATCGCACTTAGGAATCTAGTGAACGACGACGACGGGCGTTGCGAGATACTCGATGCCGGCCTTCTCTAAGATCGCCTTGCCGCCGCCGGTCAGCACGAACTCCTCGAACGAGCTCGCCTCGCTCGGATGCGGCGCCTCGCGCATCACGGCGATCGTGTAGGTGATCTCGTCGCTCATCGCCGCCTTCCCCGGCAGGGAAACGAAGTGCAAGCCGCGAGCGACGGCCTCCGTGCGGTAGAAGAAGCCCACGTCCGCCTGGCCCGTATCGATGCGTGCGAGCAAGTCTTCCTCGGGAAAGATCTGCGCCGCGTTTTCGGGCTCACCGAGGATCTTCTGCTCGCCGGCCGAGCCGGCCAGCAGCGTCATCGCCCGCACGGTGTAGACGCCCTTCGGATCGAGCTTCGGATCGGTGCGCCCGATCGAGAGGCCCGGCGTCGAGAGCGCCGCGAGCACGCTCGTCTCGCCGGCGGCAACCTTCGCGAAGAGCGACGCGTACTTCGAGCTCGACGACCAGCCGATGCCCAGGCTCGTCGACGCAAACGTCGTCGCGCGCGCGACCTTCGCTCCCAGACCGACGACGAGCGACGGATCGACGCTGATGAAAACGTCGGGATTCTTCGTGCCGGCCGCAATGAGGTTGGCGAGCATCTTGCTGCCGGCGCCCTGCCCCTGGAAATCGGTGCCCGTTTTCGCGAGCGCGGCTTTGATCGGCCCTTCCATTGGTGTGACGAGCGAGCCGGCGTATAAAACGGTAACGACATTCTGTGTGGCGGCGCGCGCCGGCGAAACGGCGAGCGACGCCGCGGCGACGAGTCCGACGATCCAACGCATCTTCACCGTAGCAGCTCCTTTCGGTCCGCAAGGTGAGTTAGCGTCCGGCCGCCGCGAGCCTTCACGGCGCGCAAGCGGGCAAGGGACTCGCCGCAGCGGGCCTGGAAGCCTCGCGCCATGAGTGTACGATTGAAGCCGCGCAAACTACTCGCAACATCTCTCGCAGCGCTGCTTGGCGCCCTCGCGCTTTCGAACTGCGAGGGTTCGCACGCAACCGGTCCGGCCGTGCCGGCCGCCGCCCTCATGCGAGACGCCGGCGCGCGCCCGGCCGTCCGCATCAAATACTTTGGCGTGCAGCCCGCCAACGCCGGCCTGCTCGACATAACGACCGGCCCGGATTACGCGCTCTGGTTCACGGAAGCGAACGCTAACCGCATCGGCCGGCTCAAAAGCGGGAAGCTCAAGTACTTCGCGCTCAACACGAGCAACGGGCAACCCGCCGGGATCACGACCGGATTCGACGGCGCGATCTGGTTTGCGGAACAGGCCGGCAAGATCGGACGAATCACGACGGAAGGCACGGGCCTTCACGAATATAACGTTCCCTTTCCCGCGTACGCCATCACCAACGGCTTCGACAACGCGGTGTGGTTCACGATGAACGATGGCAACAACACCTGGATCGGTCGCATCGGCTCGAACGGGCAAGTGAAAAAATACAAGGTCAAGTTGAAGAACGATACGATCGAGTCGGGCATCGCGGCGGGCCGCGACGGGTTCTACTGGTTCACCCTCAAGGGCGCGAACGCCGTCGGGCGCATCACGAGCGCCGGCGTCATCAAGACGTGGCCGAACGACGACGGCGACGCCCAGCCGTTTCCGATCATCGCCAACGGCGGCGGCTTCTACGCCGGCGAGCTCAACGGGGTGGCCCAGGTCACCGCGCAAGGGTCGTTCACGGAGTGCCCGCTGCCGCCGTCGATAGGCTCCGCCGTCACCGGCATCGCGCGCGGCATCGGCACCGTCTGGTTCGTCATCGATCAGGGAGAGTATATCGGCTCGGTCGTCGGCTGCACGATGCAGTTCTACAAAGTCAAGTCGCCGGCGAGCAACGGCGCGTGGGACATCATCGTCGGTCCCGACGACAATCTGTGGTTCACCGACACCGCCGAAAACCGGATCGGCCGGTTCACGCCCCCGTCGCCGTCGCCGTCCCCGTCTCCGACTCCGACTCCGACTCCGTAGCGTCGTACTGCAGCGTCCCGTTCGCGAGCACGCGGGCTCCCGGCGTCGGACGATGCGGCTGCGCCGCCCCCGAGTGCATCAGGTGGACGACGTTCATGCCGTGGAGCAGAACGAGCGCGTCGGCAATGAGACGCCGGTGGCAGCGCCACCACAGCGTCTCCGAGCACATGATGCCGGTAGCTCGGTCGCGCACCTCGTCCGTCAACGCGCGCAGCGCCGCCGCGAACGGCAGCGTCTGCATGTAGTCAGCGTAGCCGCGGAACGCCGGGTGGCGCAGCGCAACGTTCGGGCTATCCGCCCGCGGCTTGCGGAAGCCTCCGAGGTCGCGTCGCCACTCGTACGCGGCTCCCGCGAGGTCGGGGACCCAGTGCGCCATGCGTTCCGCCCAAACGTGCGGATGCGCGCGGCTCTTCGGGATGCTGCGCACGTCGGCGACGAGAGCGAGCCCCGCCGCGCGAATCAGCGCCGCGAGCTCGACTTCGCCGGCGGTCCCGTGCCCGAACGTGTAAACGCGCAGCGTTCGTTCTAGGCGGGCGCGCCCTCTTTCACGGCCGAGCGCAGCATCGCGCGGAGCTCGGGCGAATCGTCGTGCCGGTGCGCGGCGATGGCGTGTTGGGCGGCCGCCTCGACGAGCTCTTCGTCGCCGTCGGCCGAGATGACGATCGTGCAGTTGTTCTCGCTCGGGTGTTCCCGGCAATCGATAAATTTGCGGGCCATGTAATCTCTCCTAAGCCTGGGACTCCGTGGGGCCGAGTTGCATTCGACGAGGGCGCCTCTTGTCATCCTGTGCGAAGCGCGAGGCGGGCTCTACACGTGCTGGGGCGGGACTCCGACGCGAGCGCCATTGACAGGACGTCATAACTTTCCTTAGCAGGTGGCGCGAACGCGGCGTAGCAGGAGCCCCACAGGACGTGGGGCGACGAGCGACCGCCGCAGCACGTGTAGAGCCCGCCTCGCGCTTGGCTCAGGCGGCAATGGGTTTTAGAAGTCTCCCTTGACCCACTGCTGCTTCCAGCCGGGTCCCAGCGTTTGGCGCGCGAGCGACGCGCGCAGCTCGGCAAGACTAGCGATCGGCTTGGGACCGACCGCGTTCCATACGGCCTGCCAACGGCCGTGCTGCAGCGAGAGGGCGAGGATCTCGTAGAAATGCGCGATGCCGCCGCGCTCGTAGTGGATCAGGCATAACGTCGCGTCGCACGCTGCGAAGAGGAGCCGGCGCCCGGGTGCGTTTGGCACCGGCACGTCCGTCGCGCTGAACGCGCCGCCCGGCTCGGCCATCCGCCATCCCGCGGCGGCGACGCCGTCGACCGTAAACTCGCCGGCGCGAATCGCCGCAGGCAGCGAGGTGAAGCGATCGACCGGCTCTAGGTAAGCCAGCTGCGCGACGACGCTCTGGGGAACGCCCAGCGCGGCGACGCCGGCAAGGACGATGGCGGCGACGTTCACGAACGCACCCGCGGCGCGTATTTCAACGACGTCGCGGTGTTGAAGAGCACGATCGGCTCCGGCAGCTCGACGCCTGCGTCGCGCAGCGTCGCGAGCGCGGCGAGCGTCGCACCGCCCTCCTCGGTCGCGTCGACGCCGTCGCGCCGATGGAGCTCGCTCATCGCGGCGGCGGCTTGCGCGTCGGAGACAGCGACGGCGCGGCCGCCCGACTCGCGCAACGCGCGCAGCGTCAGCCGGTCGCCGATTCCGCCGGGAACGCGCAGACCCCACATCGTCGTCGTTCCGTTGTCGACGCGCGCGGCACTCTCCTCGCCCCGCTCGAATGCGCGGACGATCGGCGCGCATCCCTCGGCCTGCACCGCGATCATCACCGGACGCCGCGCGTCGATCCAACCCAGGCGCTCGAGTTCGGCGAACGCCTTCCACATCGCGACCAAACCGGTGCCGCCGCCGGTGGGATAGACGATCGTTCCGGGCACCCCGCCGAGCCGCTCGACGAGTTCGTAACCCATCGTCTTCTTGCCCTCGACGCGGTACGGCTCGCGGAACGTCGCGACGTTGAAGGCGCCGGATTCGCGCGCGTGCTCCGCGGCGATGCGGCCCGCGTCGTCGATCAGACCGTCCACGAGCACGACCTGGGCGCCGTATGACTCCATCTCTTCGACCAGCAGCGCCGGCGTGTCGAGTGGGACGTAGACGCGCACGCTCAGCCCCGCGCGCGCCCCATACGCGGCGAGGGCGCCGCCGGCGTTACCGGCGCTCGGCGCCACCAGCGACCGCGCGCCGAGGCGCTTCGCAACGGTCACGGCCACCGACATCCCTCTCGCTTTGAACGAGCCCGTGGGATTCTGCGACTCGTCCTTCACGAGCAGCGACTCTACGCCGAGCCGGCGCGCGGCATGCGGTATATCGACGAGTGGCGTCGCGCCCTCGCCCAGCGAGACGGGATCCTCGCCTTCGCCGACCGGCAACATCTCGCGATAGCGCCACATCGTCCACGGACGCGCGGCGACCGCGCCGCGATCGAGGCGTTCCACGCCGTAGCGCACGAGGAGCGGAGCGCCGTCGCTCGGGCAAACGGTCGCCGGCACGCCAGCCGTGAATACGTGCGCCGGATCGCGCGAACACTCCAGGCGAATCAAACGGGCCGTTCGCCGAGAACGGTGGCGCGCCGCATGCGCCGGCGAGCGGGATAGTAATCGGCGAGCGCGCAGTGCTGGGTCCAGCGATTATCCCACATCGCGACGGTGCGCGGCTCCCAGCGCCAGCGAACCTGAAACTCCGGCTGCGCCATGTGGTCGAAGAGAAACCGCAACAACGCATCGCTCTCGCGCGCGGTCACGCCCTCGATGTGCGACGTGAAATCCTGATTGACGAAGAGCGCCTTGCGCCCCGTCGCCGGGTTCGTGCGGGCCACGGGATGCGAAACCGGCGGGTGCTGCTGATACATCGCGTCGCGGCGATCGTCCATCCCGAGTGCCGCGAAGCGTTGCGGCGTGAAATTCTTGGCGAACGAGTGCACCGCGCGCAGTTCGGAGACCAGCTGCTTGACCGGATCCGACAGCGAGTCGTACGCGAGATACATGTTCGCCCACAGCGTATCGCCCCCGAGCTCCGGAACCTCTTCGGCGTAGAGCACGCCGGCAAACGGCGGGGTCGGCGAGGTAGGTGACGTCATTGTGCCAGCGATCGCTGTTGGCTCGGCGCGCGGCATCGTGCTCGAGTATCATCACCTCGGGAACGTCCTCGTGCCCGGGGTAGAACGGATGCACGTACAGCTCGCCGAAGCGCGCGGCAAAGTCGCGCTGCTGCGCCGGTGCGAGCGATTGGCCGGGAAAGAATAAGACGAGCCGAGCGTCGAGCGCGTTGCGAACCTCCGCGACGTCGCCGTCGCGCAGCGGCGCGCCGAGGTCGAGGCCTTCGACGATGGCCCCGATGGCGGGGGTGAGTGGTGTGGTGCGCAGCGGGCGGCCCGTCAGACCGGCCGGCGCTCTTCTCCGGAGCGGTGGCGGTAGACGATGCGTCCCTTCGTCAGGTCGTACGGCGAAAGCTCGATGTCGACGCGGTCACCGGGAAGAATGCGGATGCGGTGGCGGCGGAGACGCCCGGCGATGTGCGCGAGCACGACGTGACCGTTATCGAGCTCCACCGAGAAGGTAGCGCTCGGAAAGACTTGCTTGATGCTGCCGACGACCTCGAGAGCTGCTTCCTTCGTTTCCTGCGTGGCCTTGGCTTTGGGCGGACGCGGGCCTTTTCGCGGACCTCGATTGCGCGGTGGTATCGGACTTTCTCCTCAATTAGACGGTAGGTTTCTCCCAAGACCATTATCACAAACGCGCCCGTCGCGCAACCGAGAGGCCCCTCTCTAGAACGCAACTTTTCCGGGCGTTTTGCCGTTAAGCTTGAGTCATGATTTCCGCCCCCTCTCCGGTTGCTACCCTCGCCATCGCCGCCTTTACGGGCGGTCGCCCCGCCTCGGACCTCTCGGAGCCGGTCCACGGCGGCTACGCCAACGCTCGGGGCGAGATCTTCCTCTTTGCGGGAGAGCTCGTCTATCGCGTCAATTTCAAGTCGCAGATCCTGCAGCGGCGTCCGCCGCTCAACCCGCAGGCACAGGCCCGCTACGACGCAACGGCGGCCGGCGAACAGTTCGAATACGCGAGCAAGACGTTCCGGCGACTGAGCCACGAACAGATCGCGGAGATCTGCGCGTCGCATCGCTTCCGCATCAGCTCCAGCACCGGCTACGTTTAGCTCACCGCTCTAGCCCGTCGCGGGGTCTACTGCTCGACGAGCTTCAGCATCTCCGGCGTGTAACGTTCGCCGGCCGTGTGATGGTGAAGAGCGTCGAGCTCGTCGAGCTGGGCCTGCGTCAGCCGAAGGTCCAACGCGCCCACGTTCTCCTCAAGGTATCGCACGCGCTTGGTTCCGGGGATCGGTACTACATCGTCGCCGCGCGAGAGCACCCACGCGATCGCGACCTGAGCGGGCGTGGCGCCGCATTGCCGCGCCACCCCGCGCACGGCATCGACGATGCGCGCGTTGGCCCGGGCGCTCTCCCTCGAAAAGCGAGGGTTGGTTCGGCGAAAATCGTTCGCGTCGAGCTTCTCCACGTCGACCGACCCGGTAAGGAACCCGCGTCCGAGCGGGCTGTAGGGCACGAAGCCGACGCCCAGTTCGCGCACCGCGGGCAGAACGCGCCGCTCGACCCGGCGTTCCCACAGCGAGTACTCGCTTTGCAGCGCGCTGATCGGATGCACGGCGTGCGCGCGGCGAAGCGTCTCGGGCGAGACCTCGGACAGCCCGAGGAACCGGACCTTACCCGCGTCCACGAGCTCCCTCATCGCACCGACCGTCTCTTCGACCGGCACCGAAGGGTCGCGACGGTGCTGGTAGTAGAGATCGATCGTATCGATGCCGAGCCGCTCGAGCGATTCGTCGGCGACGCGCTTGACGTTCTCCGGCGTTCCGTCGACGCCGCGTATGCCGCCGGCGTAGCGAAAGCCGAACTTGGTGGCGACCACGACGCCGTCGCGCCGGCCGCGCAGCGCGCGACCGACCAGCCGCTCGTTGGTGTGCGGACCGTAGACCTCGGCGGTGTCGAGAAAGTTAACACCGAGGTCGAGCGCCCGGTGGATCGTGGCGATTGCCTCGGCCTCGTCGGCGGCCCCGTATCCATACGTCATGCCCATGCAGCCGAGCCCGATCGCCGACACGCGCAGGCCCTGCGTCCCAAGATTGCGCCGTTCCATCAGGTTCCCTATGCGTTCGCCAGACGGAACTTCCTCGCTCCTAGCGCGGCAACGAGCAGGACGGCCGACGCCAACAGGAAGCCCGGGGCGTACGCGCCCTGCGTGAAGTCGAACGTCGTGCGGTTCATCGGCCCGACGTACCAGAGCAGTAGGAAGACGATTTCGAAGAGCCGCGTGTTGCCCGAGATCGCCCCGCACGCGAGGGCCAGCGTCGGCACGAAGATCGCGCCGGCGACGATACCTTCGATACCATTCACACTTCCGTGCGCTGCCGAGTGAACGAGAGCACCTCCGGCCGTCGCGAACGCGAGCAGCACGCCGGCGGTCAACTGCGCGAGAAACTGCCGCCGAATCGGATGCAGCGTGGGATAGATCAGCTGCTCGGTCGCGCAGACTGCCTCGCGGGTTCCGAGCTGCGACCAGGCCAGCAGCGGCCAAACCCACGCGAGCCCCACCGCCATGCTCGCGGTCTTCTCGTCGGCTGCGAGCTGGAAGATCCAGAGTCCCGCCGCGACCGCGTACCACCAAAAGCTCAGACCGCGCACGAGCAGACGCAGCTCCGCGAGCACGATCGCACCGAAGTCGCTGCCGAAGCACAGGTCGAGCGCCGGCGCGGTCGCGCGCTCGAGCGCGCGACGCCAGCGTTCGAGCAGAGCGTTGTTGCCGCGACGCTCGCTCGAGCGAGCCTGGCGCGCGAACCGGTCAAAGAGCAGCGCAGCCAGGGCGACGATCGCTACGGCCGCGGCGAACCAGATCGCGCGACTGGCAACGTCGCCCGCCGTGAACGTGAAGCCGTGAAAGGTAAAATAGTGGCGGACGTCCTCGCCGCCGGCGCCGATCTCCACGGAGTTGGGCTTGGCGCGCGGATCGACCAGTTTCAAGGCGGTCCAGACCTGGCGGATGATGACGTTGGCGCCGAGCATGTCGCGCCACCACGCTACCGGGCGCACGTCGTCCTGGAAACTCCAGATTAGATAACCCATCCACGCGAAGAAATACGCAGCGTTGCCCAGGCCGCCGCTGAGCCACGGGATCATCTCAAAGAGCAGCGCGATCGCCGAGACCATTGCGATCAGCGGCAGCACGACGAGCGCGAACGGCGCGGCGATCTGCGCCAGATCGAGCGTCGCGCTCTCTCCGCGCACGAACTGCATCGCGATTGCGACGACGAACAGAATCGCCGCCATCGATCCGAGCACGCAGAAGTTGCTGAGCGCTTTGCCGAGGGCGTAGTCGAAGCGCGTGATCGCGGTCGCAGCGACGATCTCGCCCACGCGGGTCTGCCGGTCGCGCTCTACCGCGCTCTTCACGTTGTAGAAGCCGAAGAGGGAGAGCAGCATGGCCGTGAGGATCGCGTACGTCGCACCGATCCACGCGGAGTTGTAAACGCCGCGAAACCCGTCGATGAGAAACGTTACGTAGCCCGCGTTGCGAGCCGGAACCAGCAACGTTCCGAGCAACAGCGTCACGGCGATCGTCGCGACGTATTGATAGCGGCGCGTGCGCTCGAGCAGATCGGCCCGGGCGAGCGCCCAAACCGCCGCCGGACCCGTCATGCCGCGGCGCGCGCCCCCGCGACGATGCGCAGGTAGGCCTCTTCGAGCGTCGCGCACCCGGGCACGAGCCTCGACGGGACGTCGTGGGCAAGCAGCACGCCGCCGGCGACGACCGCGACTCGGGTGGCGAGGCTCTCGACGTCCGAGCAGATGTGGGTGGAGAAAATAATGATACGTTCGCCGGCCATGTCGTGCAGTAGCGTCCGCAACCGCAGACGCTCCTCGGGATCCAGACCCGCACTGGGTTCGTCGACGATCAGCAATCCCGGATCGTTGAGCAGCGCCTGCGCGATGCCGACGCGCTGGCGCATGCCTCCGGAGAACGTGCCCAACGCGCGCGAGCGCACATGCGAGAGATTCAGCAGTTCCAGCAGGCCGTCGATGCGCTCACGTAAGTCGCGCCGCGGGATTCCTTTGAGGGCGCCGATGTATTGCAGGAACTCGACCGGCGAGAGGTGCGGATAGACGCCGAAGTCCTGCGGCAGGTACCCAAGGGTTCGCCGGAGCGCATCGGGCGAACGGGCCACGTCGCGCCCGTTGAAGCGAATGCTCCCCCTCGTCGGTTTCGTTACCGTGGCGATCATGCGCATCAGAGTCGACTTGCCGGCGCCGTTCGGGCCGAGCAGTCCGAGCACGCCGGGCTCGAGGCGAAGGCTGAAGTCCTTCACGGCGTCGATAGCGCGGTAACGCTTACAGACGCGTTCCAGCTCCAGTTCCATCGCGGCATCTACGCCCCCGGCGTCCCCATTGTTTCTCCGGCGTTTTGATTTCTTATTGACACGGCGGCGGCCGCGGTGCGTTACAATAGCCGCCATGACCTGCGTCGTGGACGAGCCGTGGACCGCGCACTAGGCGCGGTGGCGTTCGCGTTCGCCGTCGCTGCGGTCGCCGGCAGCTCGGTGCTGGCGGTGAACGACTCGCTCGTTCCGACGGCACAACGCCTCGCGCCGGCCGGCACGCGGGTGACGTTCTTCGGTCGTCCGCTCGATCTCGCCGTTTCGAGCGCCGGCCTCATCGCGATCAAGAACTCGCACGGCATCACGTTCGTCGACGCGAAAACGGTTAAAATCGTCCAAGACTTGCGCCTTACGCGCGATCGCGTGCAGTATCCGCGCAACCTCGGCGGCAACGGCATGACCGGCATCGCGTGGAATCGCGACGGCACGACGGTGTGGTCGGCCGACGGCTTCGGACTCTTGCGCTCGGCCACGCGGCGCGCAAGCGGACGCTTCGCGTGGGATCGCGACGTCGTGCTGCCCGGCCAAACCGCGGTGCCCGCGGGCGTCGCGCTCGGCGACGACGGCGCGACGATCTTCGTCGCGCTTAGCCTGCTCGACGAGGTGGCGGCGGTGGACGCGAAAACGCGCACGATCCGTTACGTCGTGCACACCGGCCGCGTGCCGTTCGCGATGGTATCGGCGAACGGCCGGCTCTACGTCTCCGACTTGGGCGGCGCGGCCCCGGCCCGCGGCGCGCCCTCCGCCGATTCCGGCGGCGAGCGCATCGCCGTCGACTCGCGCACGGGCTCCGCCCGCTCCGGCGCGGTCTCCGTGGTCGACGTACGGACGAAGCGCGAGACGGCGCGCATTCCGGTGGGGCTGGCTCCAACCGCGCTGGCGTTATCCGCTGACCGCGGGCGGCTGTACGTGGCAAATGCGAATGCCGACTCGATCTCGGTGATCGACACCGCGTCTAACGCCGTGCGCGCGACGGCAAAGCTTCCGTCGCAAGACGGTTTCGGCGCATCGCCCAACGCGCTCGCCGTGTCGCCGGACGGCACTCTCTACGTCGCCGAGGGCGGCGACGATCGGATCCTCGCGCTCGACGGCTCGACGCTGGCCCCGGCGGGCGAGATCGCAACCGGATGGTATCCCGACGGTGTGGCGTTCGGCGCAGACGGCACGCTCTACGCGACCAGTCTCAAAGGATGGGGCAGCCGCGGCCCGGACTTCGGCTTTCCGCGCGCGGATTTGGGCTTTCGAGTCTCCGTTCCACTCGATCGCGGCGGCTACAACGTCTACGACTACGCCGGGCTCCTGCAGTCAATTCCGCCGTCGGCCATCGCCAAACCGGTCGGGCCGTCGTCGCGCGCTTTCGCCGCCCCGTCGCCCGGCCCGGCGGCGATCCGGCTGCCGCCTTTCCGTCACGTCGTGTTCGTCATCAAGGAGAACCACACGTACGACGACTACTTCGGCGATCTCGCCGGCGCGAACGGCGACGCCGCGCTGTGCGCTTTTCCCGCGCGCGTTTCGCCGAACCACCACGCGCTGGCGCGCCGCTTCGGCATCTTCGACAACTTCTACGTCAACGGCACGATGAGCGCCGACGGCCATCAATGGACGAACGAGGCCTTCGCCGACGACTACGTGGAGCGCAACACGGCGTCGTGGGGCCGCACCTATCCGTCGGACGGCACGGATCCGCTTGCGTACTCACCCGCCGGCTTCATCTGGCAGCGCGTCCTGGGCGCGGGCTACACGTTCAGGGACTATGGCGAGTTCGTGACGTCCGAGCCGTCGTTCAAACCGAGCGACGCGACGTGGGCCCGGCTCTACGCCGATTACCGGCACGAGACGCATCGCTACGCATTTACCACCGCCATCGGTAACGCCGAGCTGGCGCCCTACGTCGACCGGCACTATCCGGGCTTCACGCTGCGGATCAGCGATCAGCAGCGCGCGTCGGAGTTCCTGCGGGAGTTCCGCGCCTTCGAGCGCTCCGGGAAATTTCCCAACTTCCTTCTGGTTCAGCTCGGAAACGATCACACGGCCGGCACCGCTCCCGGTTACCCGACGCCCGACGCGGCCGTCGCCGACAACGACTTGGCCTTGGGCCGCATCGTGGACGCGATCTCGCACTCGCGCTACTGGAAGAGCACCGTCGTCTTCGTGGTGGAGGACGACGCCCAAAACGGCCTCGACCACGTGGACGGACATCGCACGATGGCGCTGGTCCTCAGCGCGTACGGGCGGCGCGGCTACGTCGACTCGCGCTTCTACAATCAGACCAGCATCCTCGCGACGATCGAGCGCATCTTTCGCTTACGGCCGCTGACGCAGTTCGACGCCCACGCGCCGCCGATCGTATCGCCGTTCGCGGCGAGCGCGGACCTCACGCCCTACGACGCGCGGCCCAATAACGTACCCCTCGACCGGCTCAATCCGAAGGCCGCAGCGCTATCGGGCGCGCGGCGCAGCGTCGCACGCGCGCTCGAGAGAGCCGACTTCGATCACCCCGACGCGGTCGATCCCGACTTGCTGCGTTAGTGCGTGGCGACGCGCCCGATCGCGGAGCCCAGCTGGTACGACGTGAACCACATCGCACCGTCGGGTCCCGCGGCGATCGCGATCAGCTCGCCGGCGCCCGGGGGCGCCTTGTAGAACTTCATGTGCCCCGACGTCGTGATGCGCCCGATGTCGAATCGGCCGGCGAAATCAGTGAACCATAGCGCGCCGTCCGGCCCCGCTGCGATTCCGGACGGTTGACTGTATTTGCCGTCGATCGGATACTCCGTGTATTTTCCGGTCGTCGTCAGGCGACCGATCGCGTTGGCGGCCGCCTCGGCAAACCAGAGCGCGCCGTCGGACCCGACGCAGATCGCGTCGGGCCCGGCGCCGACCTTAAACGACTTGCTGCGTCCGCCGGTCGAGACCCGGATGACGCGATTGGAAAACCGGCTGCCGCCGGCGACGTATTGCGTCACCCAAAGCGCGCCGTCCGGGCCGGTCACGATGCCCTGCAACTCTGCGTCGCTCGGCGCCACGGCAAAGTGCTTGACCTTCCCCTTCGTTGTGATGCGCCCCACTTGCCCGTTGGATTCCGCGAACCACAGCGCGCCGTCGGGGCCGGCCGTGATACCTTGTGGGAACTCGCCGCCCGGATCTTTGAACACCGTGACCGTGCCGCCCGGCGTGATGCGCCCAATACCGCCGTCGTCTTGTTCCACCGTGAACCACAGGTTGCCGTCGGGGCCGAGCGCGATGCCGTCGGACGTCTCGACGCCCGTCGGCTGCTGCAGCGTGTACGTGCCGTCCGTCGTGATGCGCCCTACGACGTCGTTGCCCGGATCGGTGAACCAGAGGGCGCCGTCGGGGCCGGCCGCTATGCCGGCGGGGGTCGGGTCGCCGAACGTGTCGGGGAATAGCTCGATCTTGCCTCGCCGGTCGGGCGACACCGATGCGGCCATCCGCGCCGGCGTGGTTCCGACTCCCGCCGGCGGTGAGCACGCCGCGAGCGACGCGACCAAGACGCAGCAGCACGCGCGAGCGATCGTCGTCATCGGGGGTTTCCTCTCTCCAGGAGCGCGGTGACGCCGTCGAGGTCGGTCGCGGTTGCCGCGACGGCGGCGTCGACGTCGGACTGCTTCCCGCTCGCGATCGCGCGCGCAATGTTCGGGAACGCCACGCTCGCATATCCGTTCGCCGAATAGGCCGTGACGTCGAGGCGCTGGACCGCCTTCAGCGCGTTCGCAGCGCCGCGCCGCGGATTAGCGTCGTACGCGCTCGCGATGCGTTCGAAGCGCCGGATAGCGTCACCGAGCGCCGGACCGACGGCGAGCTTCGCGGGCGCGGCGAGCTTCGTCATCGCTTTCACGCCGTCGTCGAGCGCGCGAACGTACGGCAGGAAGCGGTAGGGAATCTCGGCGGCATCCGCGAGTCGAATCGCGAGGACGCCGATGATTCGCGCGATCGCGACGTGATGCACGAAGCCCGGATCGGCAAAGCGCGCGGTGAAGCGGAAATCGTCGTAGGGCGAGTGATACGTCCCGAGCGGCCCGTTATAGCCCAGGTCGATGACCGGCGTCCCGGTCGTATAGATGAACGACTCGAAATCGGAACCGCCGGCCGGCGCGTCGATGCGCGGTCGCGCGACGTGCAGCACCTCGGTCGTCACGGGCTCGAGGAACGGCACGAGCGCCGCGGCGGCCGAAGCGCCGAAGGTCGGCCCCGAGGCGGCCTCGTCGGTGTTGATGTAGACAACGCATCCGCGCGCGAGCTCCGAACGATGGGCTGCGACGTACGCCGCCGATCCTAGCTCGCCGACCTCCTCCGCGTCCCACCCGGCGATACGAATCGTGCGTGCGGGCTTCCAGCCGGCGCGGTGCAGCGCGCCCAGCCCGCGCGCAACCTCGAGCAGCGCGGAGATGCCCGAACCGTCGTCGGAGACGCCGTAGACCCACGCGTCGCGATGCGCTCCCATGACGATCGTCTGCTGCGGATTCGTGCCCGCGAGTTCGCCGATCGTATTCCACAGCATCCTCGTCTGCGCGTTCATCTCGACGTGCAGCCGCACGAGCGACGCCGTGGCGCCGAGGCGATACGCGACCGGGAGCGCACCTTCCCAGCCCCTCGGGCCGTTCGGCCCTCGGACGTCGGCGAGCAGCGCCCGCGCGGTCGTGCCCGTTACCGGCAGCGTCGGAACGGAGAGCGGCACGTGATCGTCGCCCATGACGTCGCCGCGCTGCACGACGCCGAGCGGGCGGTACGGTCCGTTCGGATAGACCGGCCCCTTCGCGGAGCCGCCGTCCTTCGGATCGGAGTAGAAGATCACGCCGGCGGCGCCGTGCGCGATCGCTCGAGCCGCCAAATTCCCGCGATACTCGGCGCCGTAGCGAATTAGGGCGATGCGTCCGCGCACCGTGACGCCGGCGCGGTCGAGCGTGTCGTAATCCGCCTCGAGCCCGCGGCCGGCGTACACCACCGGAGCGCGGACGTCGCCGCTCCCGCTGCCCGCGTTGAACGGCAAGCCGGCGTCGGGCCGCGATCCATCGGGATCGGCGGCGATCTTCGCGTCGTGCAAGTCGAACGTCGCGATCGGATTCGAGAGCAGTTGCAGCTTCAGGACGTGCGGCGCGTAGACCGTCGCGCCGAACGCTTCGATCCACGCGTGCAATCCGAACCTTCGCATTGAATCGCGCATGTAGACTGCCAGCTTGTAGTCGCCTGCCGAGCCCGGATAGTGCGCTCGCGCGTCGATCGCCTTCGAGCTCGCGCGAGCGCCGTCGACGCTAGGGACCCGCAGGTACGCGGCCTCGGTGCGAGCCGCGTTCTCGGGGGCGGCGTTGGGAACGCTCGCAACGAGCACGGCGGCGACGAAAGCCTTTAACATCGTGGCGAACCAGCTTCGGCAAGGACGCCGTCGAGTGCCTTCGAAACCTGCGGTATGATTCGATCGATCGTTCGTTGCGCCGCCGCCGCGTTAGCATGTTCGTTCATCGCCGCGTCGCCCGAGCCGCAGGCCGGCGCGAGCGCCGATGCGGCCTACGCCTCGCTGGCACAGGAATATTACACGGAGACCTTTCGCCTGAGCCCGATCGAGGCGACTCAGGTCGGCGTGCACGACTACGACGACAAGGTCGGCGACTTCTCCGCCGCCGCGGTCGCGAAGCAACTCGACGTGGACCGGTCGTACCTGCGGCGGCTGGGCGCCATCGACAAGGCCGCGCTCACCCCGAACGGCGCGCTCGATTACACGCTGCTCGAGAACTCGCTTCGCGACGACCTGCTGCTCAACGACACGCTGCAAGAGTGGCGCCACAATCCCGACGACTACACGCAATCGGCGAGCGCGGCGATCTTCGGCGTGATGAGCAAAGACTACGCGCCGCTCTCGAAGCGACTGGCGTTTGCGATCGCCCGCGAACGCCTGATTCCAAACCTCTTGCGTCAGGGCCGGCAGAACCTCACGACGGTGGACGCCGTGACGCAACGGATCGCCGAGGAAGACGCCGCCGGCGCGGTGGACTTCTTCAAAACCTCGGTGCCGCTGGCGTTCGCCGAGGTGCGCGATGCCGGCTTGCGGAGCCGTTTTAAGCGGTCGAACGCCGTCGCGATCCAGGCGATGGCGGCGTACGCCAAGTGGATCCGGTCGCTCAAGCCCAGCGGAACGTTTGCCATCGGCGCCGACGCCTACCGCAAACGTCTGCTCTACGAAGACGCGCTCGACATGCCGCTCGACCAATACCTTGCCGTCGGCGAACGCACGCTCGCGGCGACGCGCGCGCAGTTCGTCGCTACCGCGAAGGAGATCGATCCGAAGCACTCACCGTTACAAGTCTATCTGTCGATCACGCGCGTCCACCCGGCACCCAACGCGCTGCTCGCGACGGCGCAACGTGACCTTGGCCGCCTGCGCGCCTTCGTCGAGAGCAAGCACCTGATCACGCTGCCGCCAAACGCGAACATCAAGGTGATCGAAACGCCGGCCTTCGAACGCACGACGACCAGCGCCGCGGAGGATTCGCCCGGCCCGCTCGAGACCGTGGCGACGCAGTCGTACTACTACGTGACGCCGGTCGACCCGTCGTGGCCGGTCAAGCAAAAAGAAGAGTTTTTGGCGGCGTTCAACGACTTCGAGTTTCCGATCGTCTCGGCGCACGAAGTCTATCCGGGTCACTTCACCAACTTCTCCATCGATCGTGCGCTCGATCTCAGCCTCACCCGCAAGCTGTCGGTCAGCTCCGAGTTCGCCGAAGGCTGGGCGCACTACAGCGAGCAGATGATCGTGGACGAGGGCTGGGGCAACGGCGACCCGCGCGTGCGCCTGGCGCAGCTAGACGAGGCGCTCCTCCGCGAATGCCGCTACGTGGTGGGCGTCGGCCTGCACACGCAGGGCATGACCATCTCGCAGGCGGAACGCCTCTTCACCGACCGCTGCTTCCAGACGCAGGCCGTCGCGATCGAGGAGGCGCTGCGGGGCGCGCAAGATCCGATGTACGGCTACTACACGCTCGGCAAGCTCATGATCCTCAAGCTGCGCGACGACTACAAGAAGGCCGTCGGCAGCCAGTTCACCCTGCAGAAGTTCCACGACGAGCTGCTCTCGCGCGGCGATCCGCCGATCCCGCTGCTGCGCCCCCTGATCCTGGGACCGGCCGACGACGGCAAGCCGCTGTAATTTTTTTCCGGGGTGTCGAAATCGCGCCCGCCCGTCCGACGTTGTAGTAAAGCACCGAATTCCGGCAGAGGAGACTAACGATGAGATTCGCGGTTCTAGTGAAGGCCAACGACGACTCGGAGGCAGGCGTCCTGCCGTCGCGCGAGATGCTCGAGGCGATGGGCAAGTTCAACGAGGGGCTGGCGAAAGACGGCGTGCTGCTGGCCGGCGACGGCTTGCAACCGACGTCGCAGGGGACGCGCCTGCGATTCGATGGAGGCCGCACCACGGTGATCGACGGACCGTTCGCCGAGACCAAGGAGCTGGTAGCCGGCTTCTGGGTCGTACAAGGCAAATCGAAGCAAGAGATCGTCGAGCGATTCGCGCACGCGCCGTTCGACGGCGGTCAAGTGATCGAGATCCGACCGATGTTCGAGATCGAGGACTTCGGCGAGATCGTGACGCCCGAAATTCGCGAGCGCGCGGAGCGCACGTGGGAGCAAGTCAAGACCTAGGCGACACGATCGCGGCGATCTGGCGCATCGAGTCGCCGAGGCTGATCGCCGGCCTTTCGCGGATCGTCCGCGACGTGAGCTTGGCCGAGGATCTGGCGCAGGATGCCTTCGTTGCGGCCCTCGCACAGTGGCCGGACGAGGGCATCCCGCGCAATCCGGGCGCGTGGCTGGCTACGGCCGCACGGCGGCGCGCGATCGACGCCCTCCGGCGTGACGAGACGAGCCGCCGCAAGCGGGGCGGCGTGGCGGAAGCACTCTACTCGCGCGACCCGGCCGCCGATTTCGCGACGGCCCACGAAGAGATCGACGACGACATGCTCGCGTTGATCTTCGTAGCGTGTCACCCCGCCGTCTCGAGGGACGCCCACGTCGCGCTGACGCTCAAACTTGCGGGCGGCCTGACGACGGCGGAGATCGCGCGCGCGTTTCTCGTGTCCGAAGCCACGATCGCTCAGCGCATCGTGCGCGCCAAACGGACGCTCTCGCAAGCGCGCGTTCCGTTCGAAGTGCCGGCGGCCGGGCAAGAGCGGCGCGAGCGGCTCGCGTCGATCCTCGAAACGATCTACCTCATCTTCAACGAAGGCTACGCCGCGACGTCGGGCGACGACGTGCTGCGGCCCGAGCTCGTCGAGGACGCTCTGCGGTTGGGGCGCATGCTGGCGGCGCTGATGCCGCACGAAAGCGAGGTTCACTCACTCGCCGCGCTCATGGAGATTGCGGCGTCGCGCATGCGAGCGCGCGTCGGATCGAACGGCGAGCCGGTCCTGTTGCTCGATCAAGACCGCGGCAGGTGGAACCAGATGCTGATCCGGCGAGGACTCGACGCACTCGCTCGAGCGCGGCGGCTCGGAGGAGCCCGCGGCGCATACGCGTTGCAAGCGGAGATTGCGGCGTGTCACGCGCGCGCCGCCACGGCGCAGGAGACGGACTGGGCGCGCATCGCCGCGCTCTACGACGCGCTGGCGGAGCTCGTGCCGTCGCCCGTCGTCGAGCTCAATCGCGCGGTCGCGACCGGCATGGCATTTGGAGCCCAGGCGGGTCTAGATCTCGTGGAAGGGCTGCGCGACGAGCCGGCGCTGCGGAACTACCACCTGCTGCCGAGCGTCCGCGGCGATCTGCTGGTCAAGCTCGGACGTTTCGCCGAGGCGCGCGCCGAGTTCGAGCGGGCGGCGTCGCTCGCGCTCAACCGGCGCGACCGCGACCTGCTGCTGGGCCGCGCGGCGCGGCTAGCGGTGTGAAACGAAGTCGAACGACAGCTCGCCGCGTTCCAGCTCGAGCAGCGCGGCCTTGACCTCGAGACCGCCGCCGAAGCCGACCAGCGAACCCGATGCGCCGATGACGCGATGACAGGGTGCGACGATGGGAATCGGGTTCTGCCCGTTCGCTGCGCCCACCGCGCGCATCGCTTTCTCGTTTCCCAGCCGTTTTGCGATTTGGCCGTACGTGCGCGTTTCTCCGAACGGTATCTCGAGCAGCTCCATCCATACGCGCTTTTGAAAGTCGGTGCCGACGAAGTCGAGTTCGAGGTCGAACCGCTTGCGACGACCGGCGAAGTACTCGGTGAGTTGGCGCTCGGTCTCGACGAGCACGGGATGGCTCGCGTCTTCCCGAGCGTCGTGTACGGGGGTGCGGGCGGGGTCCTGGTCCTTCCATTGAACCGCCGCGAGACCGCGGTCGCCGGCGACCAGCCGCAGCTCGCCGATCGGCGATGCCATGATCTTGTACACGTACCGCGTTGCCGTCGTCCTCATCGCCTCAACGTTGAAAAGGCGGCCGAGTCGCCGAAGGTTGCGCCGGCACAGGGAAAACGGTGCCGCGGACAAACGGGTACGGCACGGTGGCCGTGACATGAGCGAACGTTACGCGGGAGTTGCGCCGCAGGTCTACGCGCGGACCGGTGGCGCGCTCTACCTCGCAATCTTCGTCTTGGCCGCACTCTCGATGTGGCTGCAGTCGGCGCTCGTCGTCTCGGGCGACGCTGCGGCGACCGCGCACCACATTCTGGCATCGCAGGCGCAGTGGCGTATATCTGCGCTCGCCGAGCTGATCATGTTCGGCTGCGACGTGCCGCTGGCGGCGATCTTCTTCGTGCTCTTGCGGCCCGTGAGCGAAGGCCTGGCGCTCGCCTCGGCACTCTTCCGATTCGCCGAAGCCGTGCTCGGCAGCGCCGCAGTGCTGCTGAACCTCGCACCCGTGGTTCTTCTGAGCGCGGCGACGTATCTCAGCGCTGTGGATCCGCGGCAGCTGGAGGCGGCGTCGCTGTTTTCTATCCACCTGTATAATTACGCCTTCGGCATCGCGCTCATACCCTTCGGCGTGCACTGCGCGATTCTGGGATACTTGATCTTTCGTTCGACGTATCTTCCCAAGACACTCGGAGTACTGCTGGCGCTCGCCGGCGTGTGCTACGTCGCCAACAGTTTTGCGCTCGTCGCGGCACCGGCCGTTGCGAACGTAACGTTCCTCGCGATGCTGGCTACCGGGCTGCCCGCGGAGCTCGGGCTGTGCATCTGGCTGATCGTCGTCGGCGTGAACGTTCCACGATGGAACGCGATGGTGGAAGCCGGCCGTGGCTGACGACCCCGTTACCGGCGCTCAGGGATTGGTGCTCGCTCCGTACTCCGGCGATCTGCCCCGGCTCGCGCCCGACGCCGAAGCCGCTGCACTCGAGCGGATGCGCTCCATTCCGATCTTCAGGCATTTAGGATTCACGAACCTACGCATCGGCGTGGGATGGCTCGAATGCAGCGTCGCGCGGAACCCCGAGTTCGACGGCATCTTCGATTCATTCCACGGCGGCCTGCTGATGACGGCGGCCGATTCCGCCGCGGCGATCGCATGCCTCACCGTGTGGGGCGCCGGAAGTCAAATCACGACCACCGACATGAGCATCCGGTTCTTGGCGCCTGCGCGGAGCGACGTAAAGCTGTTCGTTCAAGCGATTAAGAAGGGACGGACGCTGATTCCCGTCGCCGCGAACTTCTGGCGCGACGACGGCGCGCTGGTGGCCGTCGCTCAGGTCACCTACATGCGCCTAACCTGAAGAACCGCCGCGAAGGCGGAGCACGATGAAATCCCACAAGTCGCCGAGGCGGGCCGAGGCGATGCTCAGCGCGCTCGACGTTTCGTAGACGCTGCCTCGCCATTCCGGTTCCGATGCCGACGGTTCGCGCCACACGTGCAGCACGAAGCGATGCTCTTGCCGGTTCTGGTCGTCGTCGAAATGCACCGTTCTCCTCACCTGGGGGGCAGAGGTCGCGAGAGGCCGCCCCCGACGGCCTCTTCGCGAAACGCGAGTTAGGTCGCAGTCATGAAGAAGTGGAACGAGTTGTCTTGCAGCGCCCCGTCGTTGCGGGCATAGAAGCGTACCTGAATTTTGACCTCACTCCCGCTGCCGCACGTGATGTAATTGTAATCGTTTGCAATCGGCGCGTGGCCGTGGACACCTGACGGCGTGACCAAGATAACGGGGCACGTCTTGAATTTGCCGGCGGGCACGTCGAGCGTATACTCGCCCGCCCCGTCGTGGCTCACGGCATAGCCAGTTCCGGCGACGATCGATCCGTCCCACGATACGATCCCGGCCTTGGTCGCCGATTTCTTATGGTCGGGCTGGAACGCCGTCTGGTCGGGATATGTGAAGACGCGTGCTGACGCAAACGCGGTGGTCGCGACGATCAGCGCGGCGGTGAGATTGATGAGCGGTTTGTTGAACACGTAGCGTTCTCCGATTTTTGGTAGGCCGCGGGATGCGGCCGGCGTGATATGGACGAAGCCTAACAAGCGCGGCGTCCGAAAGCGCACGGACCGTCGGAACGTTGCGATACAGCCGGGTTTTGCACGCACCTGCGACGAACGCGCGTTCGGTGGACTGGCGTCTCGCCCTCGCGGCAGCGCTCGCGACGATCGGCATGGCCGTGCTAACCGCACCGGCCGCCGGCGCCGATCCCATTCCGACCGCGACGCCGAGTGCGGCGCCCGATCCGTGCGGCGGCCCCGGACGGCTGCTCGCGACGGCCAACCGGCCCACGATCGGGTACAGCACCTGCGCGGTCGCGAAGGGAACGGCCGTCTTCGAGCTCGGTTATCAGAACCAAGTGAACGGTACGCCTACCGACGGTTCGGTGCAGAGCCAACTTCCGCAGAACTTCCTGCGTATCGGCGCGGCGACGCGGTTCGAGCTCGACGTGATCGGACCGAATTACGTCGGGCTGCGAACCTACGCACCGGGGTCGCCCGGGAGCGTGAGTCACGGCGTCACCGACTCGGGCCTCGGATTCAAGTACCAACTGCCGCCGCAACGCCACTGGTCCGTCGCGTTCGATGGGCTCTACACCGGTCCGAACGGCTCGCCGTTCCTGACCGCCGGCAGCGCGACAATCACCGGGAACCTGGACGCGTCGTACTCGTTGAGCCCCGCCACCAGTGTCGGGACGACGATCGGCGTGTCGTCGACCGGACAGTACGCCGGCGGCGTTCGCACCCAGTACGGCGTTACGGCGCCGTCGTTCGTCGCGACCACGCAAATTCCGAACTACTATCAGTTCTACGCGGAGTACGTTTTCGTCTCGAAGATCGCCGCCGACGCGGGCGGCCGAGCGTTCACCGACTTCGGCGTTCAAAAGCTGCTCGGAACCCGCACGGAGATCGACGTCGAGTACGGCCACGCTTTCACAGGCGATCCGGCGTTGCGGTTCGACTACGTCGGAGTGGGACTCGTCCAGCAGCTCTGGTGACACGGTCCGCGCTGCAATGGGGCGCTTTGGCCGGTGCGCCATCGTGCGCCGGGTTTGATACGATGGCGGTACCGTTCTACTGCAAGGAGACCGCTATGCGCAGTCCTTCTTCACCGCTCCAAGGCCTCGCGGCGGCCTTGGCCCTCGCCGGATGCGCGGGCAGCCAAGGCGCCGCCGTTCGGAGCGACGCGATTCCCGCACCGCCGGCGTCGAGCGCCGTGCGCGTCCCGGGTAGCCTGCCCGGCATCGCCGAGATCTCGAGCCTGCCGACCATCCCGGCACAGATCGCGTCGGACCTCGCCGGAAACGAATGGATCGCAGGCTTCGGTCCGTCAATGCTCGTGCGCGTCAACGAGCAAAGCCATGCGAGCACGAGGTACCTCTTGCCGATTGAAAACAGCGATCCGTTCGCCGTCGCGCTCGGACCGAACCACACCAGCATGTGGTTCACGGAGCTCGCCACCAATACCGTCGGCTATATCGCGCTCGGAAACGGCGCGATCCATCGCTATACGATCCCGACCGCGCACGCGATGTCCTACGGCATCATCGCCGGGCCTGACAATGCGATGTGGTTCACGGAGCTAGGTTCCGGTAAGATCGGGCGGATCAACGTTTCGAATCACGCCATCTCCGATTTCTCCCTACCCGCCGGTCATGAACCTTTTCAAATCACGCTCGGTCCCGACAACGCCCTGTGGTTCACCGACTATGCCGGTTACGGCATCGGGCGGATGACGACCGACCATCGTTTCACCGCCTTCGGCTTCAGGAACAAATATTTCTTGGCGGGCATCACCGCGGCGTCGGACGGCGGCATCTGGTTCGTGGGGTCGTCGCCGGACGTCGCCGAGGTCGTCGGCCGGATCGACCCCACCACGCACGTTAAAAAGATTTGGGCCTACGATAAAGGCGGCGACCGCGCGCCGCAAATGGTTACGAGCCGCGACTCCGACCTCTGGTTCACCGAGCGTGACGACGCTACGATCGCGCGGTTCGACATCTCGACGCACACGTTGAGCCGTTACGCGCTGCCGTCGGGCTACACGCTGCCGCTGGGCATCGCGCTCGGCGCCGATCGTCAGCTCTGGTTCACGGAGCAAGACACCACCCCGCACGGACCTGCGGTCGGCAAGCTCTGCCCCGATCTGACGTCGTCACTATGCGCCACATCGCCATGAACCGTTCGGGTCACTGCGAAACTCCATCGCAACGACGACGGTAAGTACGGCGCCGCAATAGGGCGCTTTTCGCCGGTGCGCCATCGTGCGCCGGGTTTGATACGATGGCGGTACCGTTCTACTGCAAGGAGACCGCTATGCGCAGTCCTTCTTCACCGCTCCAAGGCCTCGCGGCGGCCTTGGCCCTCGCCGGATGCGCGGGCAGCCAAGGCGCCGCCGTTCGGAGCGACGCGATTCCCGCACCGCCGGCGTCGAGCGCCGTGCGCGTCCCGGGTAGCCTGCCCGGCATCGCCGAGATCTCGAGCCTGCCGACCATCCCCTGCACAGATCGCGTCGGACCTCGCCGGAAACGAATGGATCGCAGGCTCGGATCCGGCGATGCTCGTGCGCGTCAACGAGCAGACCCACGTCCTGACGAGCTTCGACCTGCCGAATCAGACCAGCGATCCCTATGCGGTCGCGCTCGGACCCAACCATACGGGCATGTGGTTCACGGAGCTCGCAACGAACACCGTAGGCTACATCACCCTGTCGAACGGCACGATCCACCGGTACACGATTCCGACGGCCCACGCGATGCCGTATGGTATCGCCGCAGGACCCGACAACGCGATGTGGTTCACCGAGGGTTCGGGAAAGATCGGGCGGATCAGCGTGTCGAGTCATGTCATCTCCGAGTACCCGCTTCCCTTTGGCCACGAGCCGTTTCAAATCACGCTTGGCCCCGACGGCGCGCTTTGGTTCACGGACTTCGCAGGATACGGCATCGGCCGGATGACGACGGGGCACCACTTCACGGCTTTCGGCTTTAGGAACAAATATTTTTTGGAGGGCATCACAACGGCATCGGACGGCGGCATTTGGTTCGTCGGGTCGTCGCCGGACTTCGCCGAAGTCGTCGGTCGAATCGACCCCACCACCCATTTCAAGAAGATTTGGGCCTACGATAAAGGCGGCGACCGCGTCCCGCGAATGGTCGCAAGCCGCGACTCCGACCTCTGGTTCACCGAGCAAGACGACGCCACGATCGCGCGGTTCGACGTCTCGACGCACACGCTCGCCCGTTACGGGCTTCCCTCGGGCTACTCGTCGCCGTTGGGTATCGCCCTCGGCGCCGATCGACAGCTCTGGTTCACGGAGCAAGACGCTTTCCCGCCCGGTCCGGAGGTCGGCAAACTCTGCCCCGATCTGACCTCGTCACTATGCGCCACGTCGCCATGAACCGTTCGGGTCACTGCGAAACTCCGTCGCAATGACGACGGTAAATACGTCATCGACGACCTGAAGAAGTCCCTCGGGAATCGTAACTCTTGAACGGCGGACCAGTCCAACGCAACCGCGACGCACGCGTCGCCGGACTGCTCTATCTACTCGCCATCGGCGTCGGGTTGTTCGCTCTTATCTACCTGCCGGACAAGTTCATCCGCGCAGGAGACGCGACGGCGACGGCGCACGCCATCGTCGCCAACGAGTTCCTGTTTCGCGTCGCGATCGTCAGCGATATCGCCGGCGGCACTTTGTGGCTGTTCGTGGTGCTCGCCTTGTACCGGCTGCTCGTCGACGTGGACCGGACGCAGGCCGCCCTGATGGTCGTGCTCGGCGCGTTCATGCAGGTGCCGCTCTATTTCGTCAACGCCGTGAACTACGCGGCCGCGTTACTGTTCGCCGGCGGATCGCCCTACCTGACCGCGTTTACCGAGGCGCAACGCGACGGGCTGGCGGCCGTGTTCCTCAAGCTGCACTACTACGAGCTGGTCGCGAGCTTCATGTTTGCGGGCCTCTGGCTGATCCCGTTCGGGATCCTGGTCTTTAAGTCGCGATTCCTTCCGCGCTTTCTCGGCGTGTGGCTCGTCGTTAACGGCGTCGTCTACGTACCGACCTGCATCCTCGGGTTTTTGGCGCCCCAATACGCGGATGCGTATCGCGCGGCGACGTCGCCGGTGATGCTGGGCGAGATTGCGATCGTGCTGTGGCTTCTCGTCGTGGGCGCCCGACCGCTCCGCCGGAGCGCCACGCCGGATAAAATCCAAACGCCACCGTAGAGGCAGCAACGCGCTCGGGGAGGCGGCGCTCGGGTCCCCGAACGTGTCGCGGTGGCGATGCCAAAGCACCAGGCAAGCGGGCAGGGTGTACTCGCGATTCGGCTATTCGGCCACACCGAAATGAGCGTCGACGGGACGCCCTTCAAGTTCGCAACGCCGCGCAGGTCGCTGCACGTCTTGGCGTATCTGCTGCTCAATCGGACGGCGCCGGTGACGCGTGAATATCTCGCGTTTCTCATATATCCCGACGACGACGAGGTTGCCGCGCGAACGAAACTCCGTGCGACGCTGAGCGACATGCCGAAGATACTGCCGCCGCCGTTCGATCGCTACGTTTGCGTCGACGGCGAGAGCGTGACGTGGAACCCGGAGGCGCCGTTATGGCTCGACGTCGAGGCGTTCGCCGGCGCGTCGGAGGACCCGGGCCGGCTCGACGAAGCGATCGACCTCTATCGCGGCGATCTTCTGCCGCAGATTTACGACGAGTGGATCGAAAGCGCGCGCGACCGCTATCGCAACGCGTACGTCCGGTGCTTGAGCGAGGCCGTCTCGGCCGCTCGCAGCCGGGGCGACTTCGGCTCTGCTATCGAAACCGCGCGAAAGATCCTGGCGATCGATCCGTGGCGCGAGGACATCGTGCGGCGTATCATCGCGATGCGCTACGAGTCCGGCGACCGCGCGGGGGCGATCAGCCAGTATCTCGCCTTCTCCGATCGCCTGCGCATCGAGATGAACTCGTCACCGATGCCCGAGACGGCGGCGCTCGCGGAGCGAGTCCAGCACGGGCGAGAACTGGCGGGTGTGGGCGACGCGCCCCCTGCGCCCGCGTCCGGTGCGGCGCCCGTCTTGCCGTTCGTCGGCCGCGGCGCCGAGATCGGCAAACTGCTCGACGTCTGGAACGCAGCAGCCCGCGGCCGCGGAACGTTCGCGTTCGTCGGCGGCGAGACCGGCATCGGCAAGACGCGCTTGGCGGCGGAGTTCGCGCACCTCGTCGAGGAGCGGGGCGGCCGGGTGCTGTCGGGGTCGACGAGCTTTCACGAAGCCGTTCCCTACGAAGCAATTACCGACGCGCTGCGCGGCGCGCTGCCACTCGTCGCCGCGCTCAAACCCGACGTCTCGCTGGCGTCGCTCACGTCGCTGCTGCCGGAGCTGCGCGCGCGCGTCACCCTCCCGGATCTTCCACGGCTCGCCGCCGAGAGCGAGCGCATCCGCCTCTTCGACGCCGTGTGCCGCGCGATCGGCCAGCTCGCGGCGCAGCGCCACGTGCTGCTGGTGCTCGAGGACCTGCATTGGGCCGGGTCCGCCACGCATGACATGCTGCACCTTCTCGCGCGCCGCGTTGCAGGGACAAAAGCGATGGTGCTGATCACCTATCGGGACGACGAGACGCAGCGGTCGCACCCGCTGCA
This sequence comes from Vulcanimicrobiota bacterium, assembly GCA_963711625.1. Taxonomy (GTDB): domain Bacteria; phylum Vulcanimicrobiota; class Vulcanimicrobiia; order Vulcanimicrobiales; family Vulcanimicrobiaceae; genus Cybelea. The sequence continues at coordinate 1,083,500 of OY970207.1, read as the reverse complement.
GCGCCTGCGCAACGAGGCCACGACCGCGCTCGGTGCGACGAGCCTGTGGCTCAAACGCCTAAACGAGTCCGACGTCGCGGACATCTGCGCGACGCTCGGCGGGGAGCGCGGCCGGCCGGCGGGCGAGCTCGCTGCCGAATCGCACGGTAATCCGCACTTCCTGACGCAGCTGGTCTTGGACATGCGCGAGGGACCATTCGAGACGGCGCCCGCCTCGCTGGAGACTTTGCTCGAACGGCGAATCGAGCGGCTTTCGAGCGAAGCGCGCACCGCGGCCGAGATCGCCGCCTGCATCGGCGACCATTTCTCGCGCGACGCGCTGCGCGAGGTGAGCGCGTGGGACGACACTGCCTTGAGCGATGCCCTCGACGAGCTGCTCGATCGGCGCATCGTTCGCGAAGCCGCCGGGCGAGGGCTCTTCGAATACGCGTTCGCGCACCACGCCGTTAGGGAGGCGGTCGCGGGCGCGGTCGCGCCACACCGCGATGCCGCGCGGCGACGGCGCGTAGCGCGCGTGCTCCAAGAGCTCTACCCGGAGCACGCGCCCGAGCTTTCAGCGTCCATCGCGCGCCACTACGATCTGGGAGCCGACGGCGCGAACGCCGCCCGGTCGTATCTTCAGGCAGCACGGCACTCGATCGCCGTCGGCGCCCTCGACGAGGCGCGAGCGCACTGCGACCGCGGCGTCGAGCTCGCAACCGACCTGCGGCTCCGCTGCGAGCTGCTCTTGGAACGCGCAACCGTCGAGTCGCGCCGCGGCGAGCCGGCGCAGTGGGACGCCGCGCTGATCGAACTCGAACGAGCAGAATCCGAGCTCGGCGACGTCGGCATCCACCGCGCGGTGCTGCTGCAGCGCTTCGCATATGGCCGCACGTGCGGGGATCGGGCGGCGAAGCTGCGCGCCGCGCACGAGCTGCGGGCAAGCGTAGTTGGGGAAGACCATTACTGGCAGGCGCAGGCCGCGCTGGCCGAACTCCGCATCGCGTTCGACGACGATCGTCTCGCGGAGGCGTGCGCCGCCGGCGAACGAGCTTTGACCCACAGCCGTGCGATCGCCGATCACGACACTACCGCTCGCATCCTCTGCGAGATGGCCGTGGCCGAAGCGCAGCGCGGCCGGCTCTCAACGGCCGACGAGCTATTCCGCCAGACGCGTGAGGCGGCTTCGCACGCCGCGGATCGCGCGATCGGCCTGCTTCCGCTGCGCAGCGAATTCGCCGTCGCTCACCAGCGCCGCGACGCCGATCGCACGGTGCTGCTGGCTCGGAAGTGGCTCGACCTAGCGACGCAGCTTGCAGATCGGCCACAGCAAGCCAAGGCGTACGACATGCTCGGCATCTCGATGACGGCGACCGGGAAGAACCTCGCGGAGGCGCGGCGGCACTTCGAGAGCGCCTCGGCGCTCGTCGTGGAGAACTTCCCGCATCAGGAGTATGCGGCGTCGCTCTCCAATCGTGCGATCCTCGAAACGCGGCTCGGGTTTTTCGATCGCGGACTCGCGCTCACGGAGAAGGCGCTCGAGTCATTCACACGCGCCGGTAACGCACGCGGCCGCACGATCAGTCTGGATAATTTGGTGTTGCTCCGCTCCCACGCGGGCGATGCCGAGGGAGCGCGTGCCGCGGCTGACGAGGCGCTCGCGCTGGCGCGATCGCTCGAGCTGGCATTGAACGAGGCCTCGGTGCTGGAAAACCTGGCGGCCGCCGAGGGCGCCGCCGGCAATCTCGAACGCGCGCTGGAGCTCGCGGAGTCGTCGTTCGCGGTGCGCGCGCGCTCGGACTCGACGGTCTGGTCGTGCAAGACACTGGCAGACGCGGCGATTTGGCACACCCGGTTGGGCAACGTAACGGCGGCGCGCGACGCCGTTCGCCGGCTCCTCGCGGACGAAGAGGCGATCGTCGCCGGAACCGACTTTCCGACCTACTGCTACTGGGCTGCGGCGCAAGTCTTTCATCGTGAGGGCCGCGCGGGCGAGGCCTCGCGCGCGCTCGAGAGGGGGCGCCGCCTGATGCAGGCGACGGCCGACGATCTCGAGGGAGACGATCGCTCGCAGTATCTGGCGATCCGTTGGAACGCCGACCTGCTGCGCGCCGCGGAGGCCGGTGATTGGCCGGACCCGCCGCGCTAGATCGCGGCACGGCACCGGCACGCGAGACAGCTAGACTCCAGGCATACTCACAACGCCTGACGAGGTCGCTCTCATGTTCGGATTCCGATTCCTGGCAGTTCTAGGCGTGCTGGCGCCGATGGCCGGCTGCACGCCGTCACCCTCGGCCGTCAGCAACTCCGGCTTCGTTCCCGCTAACGACGGCGCAGGCCGCCGCACCGCGTCGCCGCAGCGAAAATCGTGGATCGCGCCGACTGCCAAGCGCGCGCCGCTGCTCTACGTGTCGAACGTCGGGACGGCGAGCGTCACGATCTACACCATTACCGGCGGCGAGACATTAAAGCTCGTCGGCGAGCTCTTCGGTTTCAGCACGCCGGGCGGGGAATGCGTCGACGGCAAGGGCAACGTCTTCGTTCCGGACACGCCCGCAAGGATCATCGACGAGTACGCGCACGGCGCGGTGCTTCCGAAGGCCGTCATTGCCGATCCGGACGGCCAGCCGTACACGTGCGCGATCGATCCGAAGAGCGGCCGGCTCGCGGTCGCGAATTTTGAAAACTCCAGCGGCGCGGAGCCGGGAAACGTCATCATATATCCCTCGCTGTCGGGAACCCCCTCGCAATACGCCGATCCCCGTCTCTACGTGCCGCTCTACTGTGACTTCGACCGCAAGGGGAACCTTTTCGTTTCCGCCTACGACAGCTCGTACCGCGCCGTGCTGAGCGAGCTTCCAAAGAACGGGTCGGCCTTTACGATCTTCAGCATCACCGGCGGTTCGATCAACCTGCCGGGCGGCCTGGCGTGGAACGGCTCGCAGCTGTTGTTCGGCGACCTCTACGATCCAAAGACCTCGATCCGCCGGATCGGCATCAGCGGATCGACGGCGAATATCGTCGGCACGATTCCGCTGAGCAACACGCAGACGCTCGCGCAATTTACGCTATTCGGATCCGGATCGTCCTCCATCCTCATCGCACCGGACTACGACAACAGCAACATCGGAATCTACTCGTTCCCAAGCGGGTCGCCGATCGGCACGATGACAGACGGAATTTCGCAACCGTTCGGTGCCGTCATCAGCAATTAATGCTACGCGGCTCACACTTTCTTCATCACCCTCGTGTACCTTCATGCCGAACACGTTTCCAAGATTTTGTTAGGAGAGTACACGACACCATGTTCAGAAAGTCTTTAGGAATTGCGGCGACGCTCGCCGCGATGACCGTCGCTGCGTGCAGCGGCGGCGGCGGCGGAACCGCGGGAGGCGGCCTCACCTACGGCGGGCCGCCGGCGACGAGTCCGCCGGCAAAATCAAATATGCCGCAACAGCAGACTATCGCCGGCAAAGCCGGGTTCGTCAATCCGTCAAACGATCGAACCCTCTACTTCTTAGACGTCGACACGCCAACGGGCGGGACGTGCACAGGCGGCTGCCTCAATATCTGGCCGATCATCGAGCCCAGCGCCGGATCGCAGAATAAGGGCGCCTTCACGATCATCACGCGTTCCGACGGCACCGGAAAGCAGTGGGCCTACAAGAGCCACCCACTCTACATGTACTCCGGCGACTCCGGCCCCGACCAAAGCAACGGTGAAGGCATCCCGCTCGCCGGCGGCCATTGGCACGTCGCTCGCCCGAACTAAGAACGCACCGAGGTGGGGACCTCTTTCGAGGGGTTCCCTAGGCCTTGCGCTTCTCCGCGAGCGCCTGGACGATCTTCAACGGAATGGCGCCGCCGGGCACGACGAGATTCAGCGTTTCCGCGCCGATGTCGAACAGCGTTTCGGGCTTCAACAGCTTGGCCACCACGGCCATCGCTGCGTGCGGCTGCGTCTGCAATTCTCCGGTCACCGCGTCAACGGCCACGTCGGCCGTCTTGTTCTTCGCCGTCCACGAGAGTTTGAAGTTGTACGCCGGCCGAAGGTACAAATCGATGCACTCGACGCTGACCTGCTCCTCCTTCACCTCGTCGGCGTCGGCCGGCTGCAAGTCCTCGCCAAGAAGCGTGCGAATAACGGCCGCCGCCCGCACCGTGGGCGGCACGATCTTCGCGCCCTCGGGCGCAAACTCGTTGAGATCGACGCTGGTCTTGTTTGCCTTCAGATAGGGCTGCGCGTTGACCGGCTGGCTGTTCAGCGCGTCGAGCCACAGCTCGCGGTGTTCGTCGCGCTCGCAGTGCTCGACCACCGGCACGTCGATCGATCCCGATGCGACCGCATAATCGTTGCTGCCCACGGTGACCGACGCCACGTGCGACGCCTTGATCGGCACCTTGTACGATTCGCTGCGATCGTAGCAAAAGCGCAGGTGAGCCTTCGCGTGCCACAGTGGGAGATACCACAGACCTTCGTCGGTGATCGTGACGTCTTCTTCCTTGGGGCGCGAGAAGATCCGCGACAACGTCCCGAACGCGGACGCCTTGTAGGCGCCGGCGCGACCGCGCGCTTCCTGCGCAGTAACGACGGGCTCGAAACAGAACGCGCCCTTCTCGGCGACGACGATCTCCATGCAGGGCCTCTTCGCGCCCCGAGTTAGGTCGCCTCTTGGCGTACGGGCGCGAGACGAATACGGCGCCGAGTACGTGCACTATTGTTGGCGCCGTTCGCGCGATCTTTACATCGAGTGACGAACGAGCGCGGCGGCGATGCCGCAGATCGCCCCCGCGCCCACGAGGGCCGGCTCCGGCACCTTCCGTTTCAAAGAAAGAATCGCCAGCGCGGTGGCCAGCATCACCATTCCGAAGAAATCGTGAATCGTGCTGCGGGCCACGAGATATGACGTACCCAGCAGGACGCCGACGACGGCGACCGTGACGCCGCGCACGAAGCCTTGCAGCCGGCCGTTGTTTCGGTAACGCCGCAAGATCGGCGTCCCAAGCATCACGAAGATCAGCGACGGCGTGAAGATTCCGGCCGTCGCCGCAGCGGCGCCCGCGAAGCGGCCGTTGAGGTAGCCGACGAACGTGGCGGTGATAACCACCGGCCCCGGCGATACGATTCCGACGGCGACCGCGTCCAGGAACGCCTGATTCGACAGCCAGTGGTACTCGTCGACTACGTACGCCTTCAGGAACGGCACGATGACGAGCCCGCTGCCGAAGACGAGCAGTCCCGTCTTGAAAAAGAACCAAAACAACTTCGGCACCGCGACGCTCTGATACGCCGCGGCGATCAGCGGAGCGACGGATCGGAGGCGAACCTCGCGAGGTGCGCGAGCCTCCGGCTGCGCGCGAGGCGGCGGTACCCGGTAGAAAACGACGATTCCGAGCGCGCCGGCGATCAGGAAGAGTGCGACCAGTTCCTGCTGCACGGCGATCGTAATTGCGCAGGCGACCGCCGCGAATGCGTAAGCGATCCACTCCCGCCGCAGCGTCTTCCGGCCCAGGTCCCAGCACGACCGAACGACGATCGCGATCACGACGGGTCCGACGCCGTAGAAGATCGCCCGCAGCTCCCACGTCGAGCCGTAGCGCACGTAAAGCGACGCGACGGCGACGACGATCAGAAACGGCGCAGTCGCAAAGGCGATCGCGACTGCGATCGCTCCGGCCACCCCGTGCGCGACGTATCCGCAGTAGACTCCCAGTTGATACGCCAACGGGCCCGGACACGCGGTCGCGATTGCAAGCCCTTCGTCGTACTCGTCGGCGTGGATCCAGCCATACGTTTCGACGAGGTCGCGGCGCATCGCGTTCGCCAGCGCGACCGGTCCTCCGAAGCCGGTCAGCCCCAGGCGAAAGAAGTACCATATGAAATCTCTCAGACGGGCGGCGATTCGTGCGCGCCGGAGAAGCGGCCTGTTGGGAGGAGTTGACCATGGAGATCGCACGCTTAGGGCCGCACCTCGGTCTCATCCTCGCCATTGCGGGTTGCTCGCCTCCGGCACAAACGATGCCGGCGAGTGCCGCGGCGCGGCTCGGCGATCGCACCCGCCCCGCCGCGCACGCGGGCGCCCAAATCTGCGGCAACGCCACGATCTTGACGGGGCCGTCGACGCCGCCGAAGGGGGCGGTCGTGGTGCCGGCCGGCGACAACTCGTCTTTCGTCCCGGCACCGCAGACGACGTACTGGCTCGCCGGCGGAACGCACACCTTCGGCGGAAGCCCCTACGGGCAGATCATCGCCGCCGACGGCGACGTCTTCGTCGGCGGCCCCGGCGCCGTGCTCGACGGCCGGCTGACCAACCAGTACGCGTTTACCGGCAACGCGTCGAACGTCACCGTGGAGTACCTGACGATCCGGCGCTTCGGCGCCAATGGCAGCAACAACGGGCAGGGCGTGGTGAACCACAACTCCGGCCGCAAGTGGCTTATACAATACAACACGGTCGCCGGCGACGCCGGCGCGGGAGTCTTCCTCGGGCCGGGCAGCACGACGCGCTTCAACTGCCTCGCCCACAACGGGGAGTACGGATTCGCCTCGTACGCGCCGCACGGCGATGCCAACGTCGTGCTCGACCACAACGAAATCGTCGGCAACAACACGTACGATTGGGAAAAGCACGTCTACGGCTGCGGCTGCTCCGGAGGCGGGAAGTTCTGGGACACGAACGGCGGCACGGTCACCAATAACTGGGTCCACAACAATCGAGGACCCGCGCTGTGGGCCGACACCGACAACAACGACTTCGATTTCGAACGCAACGTAATCGAGGACAACTCGGCCGAAGGCATCATCGTCGAGATATCGTACAACGCGCAGATTCGCAACAACACGTTCGCCCGCAACGCCTGGGTTGCGGGGCCGAAGAACCCGGGCTTCCCGACGGGCGCCATCTACGTCTCGGAGAGCGGCGGCGACGCGCGGGTTCCGGCGCGGTATGCCGCGGTCTCGATCGCGAACAACGTCTTCGTCGACAACTGGAGCGGGGTCGTGCTCTACGAGAACGCCGACCGCTTCTGCGGCTCGCCGGCGAACACGAGCCGCGACTTCTGTACCCTGGTCGACCCCAAGGTCGTCAACCGCAAGACGTGCGTCCGAGGCAAGATCCGTCACGAGCCGTACTACTCCGACTGCCGCTGGAAAACGCAGAACGTCTCGGTGAGCGACAACCTCTTCAAGCTCGACGCCGCGCGCATCCGCGGCTGCACGCCCTCGGCGGGGTGCGGCCTGCAAGGGCTCTTCTCGACCTGGGGGACGTATCCCAAATGGTCGCCTTATAAAGGGCCGGTGATCGAACGCGCGATCACGTTCAACCAGAACGACGTCTTCGCGAACAACGCCTACGTCGGTCCGTGGGCGTTCGTAGCACACGACCAGAGCCGCGTGCTGACCTTCCCGCAGTGGCGCCGCGCGCCATACCGGCAAGACCGCGGCAGCACGTATAACTAAGTCGTCGTAATGAACGCCTTACCGCTGACGCCGGGTGCCGTGCTGGTGCCGATCTTCGCCGACGCGCCGCACGGGATGCTCTTCGTCGAACGCGCGACGCACCTTCGCCGCCACGCCGGTCAGATCGGGCTGCCCGGCGGCAAGACGGATCCGGTCGACGGCGGCGACCCGCAGCGAACCGCTCTGCGCGAGGTTTTCGAAGAACTCGGGATTGCGCCCGATCGCGTGACGGTGGTCGGACGGCTGCCGGCGCTCGAGCAGTCGTTGAGCCGGTTCGTCATCACTCCGATCGTCGGCGTCCTCGATCCGCGCGTTGCGGTGCGGCCGGACGGCGACGAGATCGCCGGCTACTTCGACGTGCCGTTGGCCGCCATCGTTGCCGCCGGCGCGCTCTACGACGATGCCGAAGCGGGTCGAGCTCGCGGGCGGGCGATGTATGCGCTCGACTACGCGGGGCGCCACATTTGGGGCTTTACGGCGCGGATCTTGAAGTCGTTCGTCGACGAATGGAACGCGTCGGGTTCGTTGCTCCGCCGCGCGATCGCTAGTTCTTTGCGAGACTGACGGTCACGCCGATCGGCGCCGTTTCGCCCGAGATCGTCTGAACTGGGTCGCCGCCGGCCGGATAATCCCAGATCATCGTCGAGCCGCCGTTTTGGTTCGGGCCGATCAGGCGCGTGCCGTACTTGTGCTTCTTCGACATGTCGACGAACGGAATCCAGAACTGAGTCACGTACGATGAATTAGTGAGCACCATCGCGCTCACCTCGGTCCCGGTGCTGCCCGAGATGGCGAACTGATAGACGGTGCTCGTGAAGTTGTGCTTTACTGCGACCTGATCGCCGACGGCGAGATATTTGCCGTCCCATTGCACGCCGCCCGGCAGATAGATCGTCTCGTTCACGTCGATGAACTTGAGCGAGTGGCCGCCCTTGCGCACCTCGCCCAGGCCGAAGACGCTGCCCTGCGTCTCGCCATCGACGAAGAGATTCCCCTTGTTATCGTACGCGCAGTAATAGTAGTACCAGATGTTCGGGTTCGAATAGGTGGTGGGCGTTCCGCTGGCGTGCCGGTAGACCGCGACGTTGCCGATGCCTTCGGTCGGTCCCCAAAAATTGGCGACGGCAAGATCGCCGGTCTTGGGATCGACGGAGCATCCGTTGGCGCGCCCCTGCGCGTCGTTGAGCGTCCGCAGCGGCGTGGTGGCGCCGTGCGCGTACTCCGTGATCTGATGCACGCCCTCGCTGGTGTCGTTCGTGACGTACACGTCGCCCGCCTTATCGACGCAGAGACCCTCGGGGTTGAAGAACCCGGTCAGCGTTCCGACGAGTTTGTGGCCGTGATATGTGTAGATGTCGACCACCTGCGCCAGCAGGTCGGAGACGTAGAGTAAGTCGTTGTTCTTTGCCTCGGGGAGCATCCACGATCGAGCTGCCGGGCCGTGTGAAACCGCGCTCGCACTCGGCGGAACGGCGCCCGGCTGCAGCGTCGCACCGTTGCCGGCACAACCGGCGAGCATGGCGATGAAACCGAGAGCTCCTAGGGCGCGAAGGGATGCACGCATCGTTGCCTCCGACTCGTTAGCGGGTTGCCGTTGATTATAGCACTGCGCTCCGTCGATGCGAGCGTCGAAGAAAGCCCCTTGCGGCGTTTGGGCGCAGGAAGTCGCGGAAACGCGCGGAGTCGGCCGTGAATTGCAAGCCTTCGTTTCCTAGCGCGTTATCGCGCCGGACGTTTCGCGCAGCGGTCGCGCCGTACAGGCGTTGAGCGTGCTGAGGATCTCGGCGAGGATTGAGCACGCGACCTGCGCGCTGGTCACGGCTCCCAGGTCCAAGCCCGCTGGACCGTGCACGCGCTCCAGCTGGGCGTCGCCGTAGCCGAGCTCCGCGAGGGCGTCGCGGCGAGCCTGCTGCGACCGGCGGCTGCCGAGCGCGCCGATGTACGGAACCGATGAGTCGAGCGCCGCGCGCAGCGCCGGAAGGTCAATCTTCGCGTCGTGCGCCAGCGCAACGACGGCGGCCGCGTCAGCGAGCAGCGGCGCCAGAGCGTCTTGCGGCCACGCGCACAGCAGCCGGTCGGCGCTGGGCAGCCGCTGCGGCGATGCGAAGGCGGCGCGTGGATCCACGACGGTGACGTGAAAGTCCGCCTCGCGCGCCGCGCGCGCGAGCTGTTCGGCGAGCTCCGTCGCGCCGACGACGATCAGCCTCCGCTTGCGGGGAACCGTGACCTCGTGCGACGCGCAGCGAAACGTGACGTCGTCGCTGCCGTCGGCGATCCGCGCGGCCACCTCGGCGAACTCGGGCTGGGGGTTCCAGACGGCCACGGTCAGCGACGCGCCGCAGGCCGAGCCATCGAAGAGATCGTCGCTCAGGTCGAAGTCGATCGTTCGCGGCAGCCCCTCGCACAACGTGGCCAGCGCCGCGTCGACCAGCTCGCCTTCGTGACAGCCCGCGCCGACGTTGCCGAAGAACGAGCCGTCGGGACCCACGATGAGCGACGTGCCCGCCGGCGCCGGAGACGCATTACGCGCGCCGACCAGCGTCGCAACGGCAAACGTCCCGCCGTCCCGGATGCGCGACGCGATCCGCCGGTAGATATCACGCACCGAACGCCTCCCACTCCGACGGCACGTCGAGGTCGAGAAACGCCGACAGGTCGGGGCAGACCCACGTGCGCCGCACCAGCGACGCATCGTCGCGCGCCTCGCGCAGCGTGTCGCCGTCGGGCAACTCTTCGACGATCGGACGGGCGCGCGGAGAAAAGAGCACCGGGTGTCCGGGGCGGCCGCGGCGATCGACGGGGAATGCGACGTCGGCGCCCCCGGCGAGCAAGCGTTCCGTCTGCGCGAGCGTCGCTTCCGCCATCGCCGGCATGTCGCCGAGCAACACGCCGAACGGCTCGCCCGCCGCGACGAGCCGCAGGCCGGCGTGGAGCGAGTGCGTCATGCCGCGGGCCGGATCGTCGTTGGCTGCCACGAGCGATCGCGGCATCATCGCGCCGGCGATTTCCCGCGACCGCGACGGAACGACGACGACGCTCTCGCGTTCGCCTAGCGCCCGCGCGATGCGCTCCAGCGGAGCGACGCCTCCGCTGCGCCGCACCGTCTTGTCGAACCCCATGCGGCCGGCAATGCCCGCCGCCAAGACGACGTACACCACCGGCTTACGAAGCCGCGGCCTCCGCTAGCCGGGCGAAGATGCGATCCTCGGTGAAGGGCAAGCTCGTGAAGCGCACGCCGGTCGCCGCCCGCAGCGCGTTGCCGATCGCGGGAGGCACCGGGTTGTTCGTGTTCTCGGCGATCGACTTCGCGCCGAGCGGACCGATCGCATCGTAGGTGTCCGCGAAGAAGACATCGGTCGGGGGCGAGTCGGCGATGGCCGGTATGCGATAGTTGCGCAGCGTCGGATTGATCACGGCACCGCGATCGTCGTAGACCATCTTCTCCTGCAGCGCTGCGCCGATGCCCAGCACGACGCCGCCCACGACTTGGCCGCGCAACTGGTGCGGGTTCATCACGACGCCGGCGTCGACGGCCTCGACGCTGTAGAGGATCACGATCTCGCCGGTGATGCGATGCACCGCGAGCCGCACGCCGTAGGCCATGAACGCGACCGTGCGCGGAGAGCCGTAGGCCTTGCGAAACGCGTCGAATTGGACGCCTTCCTTCGTGCCAAGCTCGTAGAGCTCGGTCAGCGCCGTCGTCTGGTCGCCGCAGACGACGACGTCGCCCTCGAGGCGGCATCGCTCGATCGGTTCGCCGGCGGCTCGGCTCGCATAACCGAGGATCTTCTCGCGCAGCGCGAGCGCCGCGTTCTCGACCGCCTTGGTCGGGACCATCATGCCGACGCTGGCGAAGGTGCCGCTGTCGTAAGGCGTCTTGTCGGTATCCGCATTGAGCAATGATACCCGCGAGGTGGGGCAGCCCATGATCTGGGCGACGACCTGCTGCTGCGCGGTGACGAGCCCGTTGCCGATCTCGGTCGACCCGACGGTGAAATGGTAGGTGCCGTCCGCGCGCAGCTCGATCTCGGCGCCGGACCGCTGCTCGGTCGGCGGCACGCAGTCGAGCATCGAGATCGCCATGCCGCTGCCCTCGAGCCAATCCTCGCCCGTGGGTTTCGCGGGCCCGCTCGAGCGCGCGCAGGGCGCGTTCGACGGCATCGATGCACTGATCGAGCCCGTAACTTCCGATCGTAAGATCGGTGGCCTCCGCCCACGCCGAATCCAAGTTGTCGTTGGGGCCGACGACGTTGCGGCGCCGAAACTCGATCGGATCGACGCCGAGCATGCGCGCGAGTTCGTCGACGGCCGATTCCATAGCGAACGTCGTCTGCGACGTTCCGTAGCCGCGGAAGCCGCCGCCGCACTGCAGGTTGGTGTAGACGGCGTAGCCGTCGCCCTTCTTGTTCGGGCACTTGTAGATCGCCCACGGGCCGGACATCCCGTTCGCCAGCGTCTCGCCGCCGTGGTTTCCGTACGCGCCCGTGTTCGAAACGACGCGGTACTGCATCGCGGTGATCGTCGCCGTCCTTCTTGGCGCCGACCTTGACCTGCGTCTTCATCGGGTGCCTCGTCGTCGCACCGATGAACTGTTCTTCGCGCGTGAACTCCCACTTCACCGGACGTCCGGTCTTGAGCGTCGCGAGCAGCGGCAGATCCTCGCTCATCATGTCTTGCTTGCCGCCAAAGCCGCCGCCGACGCGCTCGGTGAAGACGTGGAGGTCGGCGAGGTTCAATCCGAAGATGAAGCAGAGCTTGGCCTGAACGATGAACGGGCCTTGCACCGCTCGTGCGCACGTGGTAGCGCCCGTCCTCGCCACGCCAGCTGATCGACTGCATCGTCTCGAGATGCACGTGCTGCTGGCGCGGGGCGTAATACGTCTCTTCGTAGATCGCGTCGGCTCGGGCGAAGCCGGCCTCCACGTCGCCCGTCTCACCGTGCAGTTCCAGGAAGATGTTCTGCTCCGGATGCATCGCGCGTGAGAACTCGCCCTTGTCGTGCAGCCGCGGCGCACCCGGCAGCATCGCCTCTTCGGGATCGAAGACCGCCGGCAAGATTTCGTACTCGACCTCCAGTTTGCGCACGCCCTCCTCGGCCGCCGCCTCCGTGTCGGCGACGACCGCAGCGATACGCTGTCCGACGAAGCGCGCGACGTCGTCGAGCACGTACGTGTCGTCCGGATCGACGCGGTTGTCTTCGTGGATCGCCGTGGTGTAGAGCGTTGCGCGGCACGTCTTCCCACGTGAAGACCTCGACCACGCCGGGCACGGCGAGCGCCTTCGACTTGCCGATCGATTTGATGCGCGCGTGCGCGTGCGGAGAGCGCAGCACCTTGAGGTGCAGCATCCCGTCCAGCGGCGGGATGTCGGTGGTGTAGCGTGCGTGCCCGGTAACGATGTCGCGAGCAAACGGATTCGGAACGCTCGTTCCCTGCGACGCACCGGCGAGGTCCGCGCTCGACGTTCTTGACGCCGGCAAACGCGTCGCGGATCGAGCCGTAGCCGGTGCAGCGGCAGAGATTGCCCTTGAGCGCGTGCGGCAGGTCGCGCCTTTGCTCGTCGGTGAGCGCCGCGCCCGTCATGATCATGCCGGCGGCGCAGTAGCCGCACTGAAAAGCCTGGGCGTCGAGGAACGCCTGCTGCATCGGATGGAGCGTGCCGTCGGGCTGCGCGAGGCCCTCGATCGTGGTCACGTGCTTGCCTTCGGCGCGAAAGGCGGGATACAGGCAGCTGTGCACCGGTTTGTCGTCGACCCACACGGTGCACGCGCCGCAATCGCCGCCGTCGCAGCCCTTCTTCGTGCCGTACCAGCCGAAGTCGCGCACGAACGTACGCAGACATTGACCGGGCGCGGGGTTCGCCGCGTAGCCCTTTCCGTTGACGGTGAACTTCACGATGCGAAGAGCTCCTCGCAGATCTCCTGCGCGAAATGGAAGGTGAGATGGCGGCGATGCTGCGGCGAGCCGTGGACGTCGTCGAGATAGAGCTCGTCCGGAATCGCTGCGTCGATTGCGGCGTGCAGAGCCTTGCCGTCGAGCGGCCGCGCGAAGCGGATCTGCACGGGCCGCAGCGTCGCGGCCGTGACGGTAAGCAGCACGGCGTCGTCGCCGCGCGTGCCGATCAGCAGTACCGACGACCTGCCGAGATGCGTCAGCGACGCTCGCCGGAAGGCGAACCGCCGGCGAAGCGCCGCCAGCGGCAGGCGGATGCGGCGCAGCAACTCACCCGGCGCGAGCACGTTCGCGTGCATTCCGGTCACGAACTCGGCCGCCGGCACGGTGCGAGGGGCGCCCGTGCGCGGCCACAGCTCGTATTCCGCCTCCAGCGAGACGGTGAGCGAAATCATCGGTCCCGCTGGGAGCGACATCACGATGTTGCCGCCGACCGTCGCCTCGTTCCAGATCTTGAACGACGAGAGAAACGAACGGCAGCATTCGCCGAACAGAGCGCCGGCGCGCCAGTCTGCGGGCGGTTCGAATGCGTAGAGCTCGGCGATTCGGCACGTCGCTCCGATATCGAGATGTTCGTCGGTCGTCGCCAGTGACGGCCAGTTCAGCGTCTCGAGATCGATGAGCGTGTCTGTGTGGATCTGCGGCTCCGAGAAGAGCCACGTTCCACCGCCCAGCCAGGCGTTGCCGGTGCGCCATCCCTGGATTTCGTCGAGCGTTCGCGGGCGCTTCACCTCGGCGATGGTGTTGAGATTCATCTATCGTTTCCTTAAAGCAATCGCCAAAGCACGAGGATCTCGATCGCGTAGCTGGCAGCCAGCACGAACGGCATGAGCGTGCGCACCCACTGGGGCCGGCCTTCGGGAAATAGCCACGGACGAAAGGCGCGAATCGCGAGCGGCATGAGCGGCCACGTGGTGAGCGTCACGCTGATGGCGTTGCCGGTGAACGTGACCAGTACCGGCGGAAAGCCCGCGGCCCGAAGCACGGGATTGAGGAAGCGCAGTTCCAGCATGACGACCGGGAACAGCGTCAGCAGCACGAGCGACGCCGTCTTCCACATGTTCGGGGGCCGCCCGGTCGCCGGATCGGCGGGCACCCAGCCGGGGAACGACGTGTCGACGCGTTGAGCCTCGAACCCCTCGATGAGATCCTCGCTCTCCTGTAAGAGGCGGGCCCGCTCGGGCGAGTTGAGCCAATGCTGAAGGTTGCGTACGGCGTCGAAGCGCAGCACCGTCGTCCAGCCCGTCTCGTTGTGCTGCGGCGGCTGCACGAACGAGCCGATATAGCCGGGGAAGGTCTGTTGCACGCGCTGGATGCGATCGGCGAACGCGCGATACGCCTGCTCCTTGCCGGGCTTGATCCGCGTGATGATCACTTCGGTGGCGCTGTGCTGAACGTAGTACTCGAGCGCGGCCCGGCCGGTGAGCTGCATGAACACGCCGCCCTCGACGAGCGGCCGCGCTTGCTCGACGAGCTCTCGATTCGCCTCACCGTGCCGCCACACGCGCAGCGCGTCGACGGAGGCGAAGCGCGCGACGCTGACGGTCTCGTCCTGATCCGGCGTGGGCGGCAGCACCTCGTAACTTTCCGCGCCGGGCGAACGAAGGAGCTCGGACTGCCAGCGTTCCTGCCAGGATCGAAAGTCCGCCTCGCGTCCCTCGCGCACCGTCGCGCAAAGCAGCAGCGTCGACTCGAGTCCGGGAGGCGTCGTGCCCATCGGGAGCTCTAGCTCTCCTCACCGGCAAGCACCAACGAGGCGCCGTACCCCACATGGGCGAGCCGTTGCGGCCGAATCCGGCCGAACTCAGCACCGCCGCAGAGATGGTAGCAATTCGTGATGTGCGGGACATGCAAAACGACTCCCGTGTAAGTGGGTGGTCTCCGCGCTTTCACCACGCTCGCGGCGGTCTCCTCGCCGCCGTCGGCCGCTAGGCGCCGGGCGGGCGATACTTCACGTGATGTTCGACGGCGCGGTCGGCCTCCTCGACCGTGATGAGCGGAGTCGTGGTGCTCTGCACCATGCCCGACGCGCGGACCGCGAACGCGACGGAGAGCGCGGTCTCGGCGTTCGGCAAGTCGATGATGATGATTGCGTCATCGCTCCCGAACGTGAAATAGAACTCGTCGAGCTTGCCGCCGAGCGACGTCACCAGCTCGTCGACCGCCTTGCGGCGCGCAGAGGCGCTGCTTTTCAACAGTCCGGCCGTGCCGTCGGCCGTGTACTTCGCGCTCACGAGAAACTTCGGCATCGTAAGCCCCTCTCTGACGGCCTATTCAAACGTTTGTGTAACGTTGAAGATAAGCCCAAACGGATCGCGCAGATAACAGCGCGGAATGTCGGGGTTCTCCTCGACGAGCAGGCAGCCTTGCGCCAGGAGCCGCTCTTTGGCCGCCGCGACGTCGGGTACTGCAAGCTCGAATACCGAGCCGTTATCGCTGCCGCGTTCGAAGTAGAGTACGAACCCGCCAAGATCGAACCCAAGCAGGTTCTCGGCGTCGGCCACGACCGGGAAGCCGAGTTCGCCATTGTAGTAGGCCTTCGCCGCCGCAAAGTCGTTCGTCCGAAGCATGACGTCGGTCGTGGCCTTCATCTCATTTGTCCGACGGGGTATAGGCGGCGCCCTCGATCCCGCTATAGAAGTTGAGGTTGGCGACGGCCGACCACGCGTTGGATGCGACCTTGCCGACGTCGAGCCATCCGCCGGTATCGCCGATGGCGAGTTTCGTCTCGGCGTGGTTCAAGCCGCCCGAGACGGGGTCGCCGACGCCAAACGCCGTTTGCGGCGTTGGGCCAAGTACGTTGAACGGCGATCCGCTTGGGGCGAGCGGCAGATGATACTGCGAGATCGTGCGGGCCTTTTGATCGATCACGTTCAGCGTCGCGCCGCCGCCGCTGACGTAGACGCCGCCGAAGAACCCGTACGTGCCGATCGGTTCGACCAGCGTGAAGCGCGGCTTCTTCGTGGGATTCGTAATCTCGCCGAGCCCGAACCCGAACGTGCTGGTCTGGTCGTAGCCGCTGACGGTAAACCACAGGTTGCCCGAGCCGTCGACGTCCATAAAACCCACGCCGCACACCGGACTGCAGTTCGAGCCCGTTGAGATCAATCGAGGAGTCGCCGACGGGTTGCCCTTCGGCCACCATTCGAAGCCGGCGCTCAGCGTGTCGACGCAGCTCGGGTTGCAGATTTGAATGTCGTAGAGATTCAGCGACGCGAAGACGTTGCCGTTGGCATCGAGGCCGCTATCGTATCCGTAGCCGCTGAACGACTGGCAGTGCGCGGCCGGCATCGGGCATGCGGGAAGGTAGCGTTTCTGCAACACGCCGGCGCCGCTGTACTCCTGTACGGCGCCGTTGGTGCCGCTAAACGACGTGAGCTCGCACCCGATCCACACGTTCTGAGCGCGATCGACTTTGAGAGCGACCGGCGAATAGCAGCTGTTCTGCGACAGATCGACCGCCGTCACCGTCTTCCCGCCGGTCGAATCCTGGCCGAGCAAGTAGTTGAAGTTCGTGTTCGCGGCCCACAGCGCTATCTTGGCGCCCGGATGCAGGACCGGTTTCGCTCGTACGCTTCGCCCGTGCTGCGCCATTCGGCGCAACGCGTCGGGCGGCATCGGCGCGGGCAGCCTCCCCTCGAGCTGCAGTTTGAGCAGCCGAGAAGGCGTCTTGCCGGTTCTTAACACCGCGGCCTGCGAGGCCGAGGATTGAAAGCCGGCGGGCATCGTATCCTGCGAACCGCACCCGGCGATCGCCGCGACCGCGGTCAGAGCGAATATTGAACTTGCGACCGCATGGGCTGCACGCATAATCGCCTCTTAGCGCCGCGGCGTCGGTGTTCCTAGATTGCGGTCGGGTCGTCACCGCTTCGACCGATTAGTCGATCTATGTTACACTGGGCCAAAGACCCCGTACCCACTCTCTTCTAAATATGTGAGGTCTATTGTGAATTGGTCATCTACCTCCGCGTGCGCGCGGGTCTCGATCGCAGCGCTCTCGATCGCGCTGCTGGGCGGATGCGCCGGCGGAGATCGCACGGGCATCTTCGGCGCCGTGCCCGCCGCCTCGTCGCCGACGAGCTTGCGCTTCGGCTCGAACGCGCCGGTGCTGCAAACCCTCGACGTTCCGCTCCGCCAGTTTCCTAAGGCGGTCGGGACCCTTCTCACCGGCATCCGCGGCAACCTGATCACCGGTTTTATCGACAATCGAGACGGGTCGAATCTGGGCGTCGTCTACGATCGAAAGACGGGCGTTTGGACGCCGATTAAGTATCCGGGCTCGGCGAAGACCAGCGTGTACGGCCCCGCCATTACACAAACGGGCTATCGCGTCGTCGGCAGCTATGAGAAACGGGGACAGACGAACGCCGACGGCTTCGTCTACGACTCTACGACCAAGCAGTATCTGACGCTCGACGCTCCGGCAGACCTTTGCGCGCCCAAATCTTGCAACTATACGATCGTTCATAGCAACTACGGCAGCGCGACGTATAAAGCCGTCGGGAACTACGATGCGGTGAAGTCGGGCTCGACCGTGACCCCTTCGAGTAGCTATCCGGCATCGGGGCATGCATTCGTTTACGACTCCGCCGCGGCCACTTTCTCGACGCTCGAGTTTCCCGGCTCCGTCAGCTCGACGGCGTACGGCATTTGGATGGACAACAGCGCCGTCGCCATCGCCGGCGGCTACACCGACAAGAAAGGTACGCACGCATACGTGCGCAACCTCGCCGGGACCAAAATGCTCGTCTACGATTGGCCGAAGTCGATCCTCACCCACTTCGAGGGGATCACCGGAGCCGGTGGACCCGGCAACTACAACGTCATCGGCGATTACTTCGATCTCAAGGACAAGACCCTCGAGTATGGTTTCTTCCTGCCTATTCGCAACTGGACGGCCGGTACCGCCACCGTCATCGGTCCCGTCAGCGCCAACTCGGTCTACCGACGTACCGCCATCGGGGTTTATATGGGCGCCGGTCTCGCCAACGGCTACGTCACGAAAATTCCCTGATGCGAGGGTCGTTGTAAAAAACGGCTCGGATCCAAGGTTGCGACGCGGGGTTCGTACAACCGCACCGCCATGACGGACGAAGAAATCCGAGAGTACGTCGGCCGCCACGTCGAGCTGAAACTCGCATCGGGGATGACGCTCGTCGGACGGCTCGTCGCGGGGCCCGACGCCGCGCCTGCGGGAACATCCTACGCCGTTGTGTCGCTGCACGGGTCGAGCGCGGAGAGTTCCGAAGACGTCTACGCGCCGGTGCGCGACGCCGGCGCCGTCGAGTCGATCCGCATCCTACAAGGCCCGATCGGCGAAGATCGGTTCGAAGACTAGGAGGACTGCATGCCGATACGAATCGTCGCCGTTCTTCTCGCCCTCGCGATCGCGCCGGTAACTGCTCTTGCCGCTTCCGGGCCGCCGGCACCGATCGTCAAGCTGACGAACGCCCTGATTCACGCCACGAATGCGAACGACGCCTCGGCCTTGGGCGGCCTCTTTACCGGCGACGCGGTCATCGTCGACGAGAACCCGCCGTTCGTGTGGCGCGGGGCCGGCGCGGCGGCGGCGTGGTGGCACGTCGTCGACGCGGTCACGCAGAAGGCCAAGTTGACCCACTTTCGAGCGGCGGTTAATCGCAACGGCGAGTTTCGTCAGTCGGCAACCGACGCGTACTTGGTGCAATCGCTGACGATTAGCGGGCTCGCCGCCGGCAAGCCGTTTTCAGAATCGGGGACGCTCACGTATACCTTTCACGACGCCGGAGGAACGTGGCTCATCTCCACGATGGTCTGGACGACGAAGCCTTAGTCGTTTAGCGGGGAAGGTTACCCCAGTGGATGCCATCCCGGCTGAAGCGCCAAGGACGCTCGCCCGTGTCGCTCAGGTAGTGGCCGCCGTTAGTACAGCCGCCGCCCGCGCCGACGGCGCGCGCACACAGCGACACGGTGACGCGTTTGTTGCGGTATGCGATCGACTGCTCTAGGCACGCAGTCAGAAACTTCGGATACGACGCGCCCCAATCCGCACCGAGTGCGGCCGTCCAACCGGAGATCTGGTCTCCCGAGTAGCGCGCCTTCCACACGGTACAGTCGTCCAAACCTTCGATCAACGGCGGCTTTCCGGGTATCGCAACGTCGATCATGCCCGCCGCGAAGCGCTCGCGATCGCGCTTCGCAATCTCATAGGGCGTCCGCGCGCATCCAGCGAGAATGAACACCAGCGCGAGTACCGCGCAGGCAGCCAAACGGTGGCGAGTCGTCTTCGCTGCCCGCGCTGCATTCGACACTAGGCCGGAACGTGCAGATCGAACCGATCGAGGTTTATGACCTTTTCCCACGCGGCGACGAAGTCGCGTACGAAATGATCGGCCTCGACGGCGTAGACCTCGGCGACCGCCGCTAAGCTGCGAGTTCGATCCGAAGATGAGATCGCAGTTCGTGCCCGTCCAGATGATGTCGCCCGAGCCGCGGTCGCGGCCCTCGTACGTGTAGTCGCCGCCGCCGGGCTGCCACTTCGTCGTCATGTCGAGCAGGTTCACGAAGAAGTCGTTCGTCAGCGCGCCCGGCCGTTTCGTAAACACGCCGTGCTTCGACCCTCCGGCGGTCGCGCCGAGCACGCGCAGGCCCCCGACGAGCGCCGTCATCTCCGGAGCGGTTAGGGTGAGCAACTGCGCGCGGTCGAGCAGCTGTTGCTCGGGCGAGCGCGAGTGCCGGTTGCCGAGGTAGTTACGGAACCCGTCCGCCGTCGGTTCCAGCACCGCGAACGATTGAGAGTCGGTATTCTCTTGCGTCGCATCGGTGCGCCCTGGCGCAACGTTGACCTTCACGTCGCTGACCGGCGTCCTTCGCGGCCTGTTCGATCGCCGCCGCTCCGCCCAGCCACGATGACGTCGGCCAGCGACACCTTCTTGCCGCCGGAGAGCGAGGCGTTGAAATCTGCTTGCACCTTTTCTAAGGCCTGCAGCACCTTCGCCAGCTCCGCGGGCTGATTGACGGCCCAGTCCTTCTGCGGCGAGAGGCGAATGCGCGCGCCGTTCGCACCACCGCGCTTGTCGGTGCCGCGGAACGTGGATGCCGACGCCCATGCGGTCGTCACGAGCTGCGGCACCGTGAGGCCGGACGCGAGGATGCGGCTCTTGAGTCCGGCAAGGTCCTGCTCGTCGATCAACGGATGGTCGACCGCGGGCAGCGGATCTTGCCAGATCTGATGCTCCGCCGGCACTTCCGGGCCGAGATAGCGCGACACGGGACCCATATCGCGGTGCGTGAGCTTGTACCACGCCTTGGCAAAAGCGTCGGCAAACTCTTGCGGATTGTCGTGGAAGCGCTTCGAGATCGGTCCGTAGATCGGGTCCACTTTCAACGAGAGATCGGTCGTGAGCATGATCGGCGCGTGCCGTTTGGACGCATCGTGCGCGTCGGGAACGGTGTCGGCTGCAGCACCGTTCTTCGGTTTCCATTGGAACCGCCGGCGGGACTCTTCGTGAGCTCCCATTCGTAGTTGAATAGATTGTCGAAATACAGGTTGCTCCACCGCGTCGGGGCTCTGCGTCCATGCACCCTCGAGGCCGCTGGTGATCGTGGCGTCGCCGTGACCGTTGCCGAACGTAGTTGCGCCAGCCGAGATTTTGCTCTTCGATGCGGCACCGGCCGGCCCGAGACCAACGTACTGTGCAGGATCGGCGGCTCCGTGGGTTTTGCCGAACGTATGGCCGCCCGCGATGAGCGCGACCGTTTCCTCGTCGTTCATCGCCATGCGTGCGAATGTCTCGCGAATGTCGTGCGCGGCCGCAAGCGGGTCCGGGTTTCCGTTCGGCCCCTCCGGGTTCACGTAGATCAGGCCCATCTGCACTGCCGCCAACGGCTCCTCAAGCTCGCGTTCGCCGCTGTAGCGCTTGTCGGCGAGCCACGTGTCTTCCGGACCCCAGTAGATGTTCTCGTCGGGTTCCCACGCATCAATGCGGCCGCCGGCGAAGCCGAACGTCTTGAATCCCATCGATTCCAACGCGCAGTTTCCCGCCAAGACCATGAGGTCGGCCCACGAGATCTTCGAGCCGTACTTCTGCTTGATCGGCCAGAGCAACAGGCGCGCCTTGTCGAGGTTCGCATTGTCGGGCCAGCTGTTGAGCGGCGCGAAGCGCTGCTCGCCGGAGCCGGCGCCGCCCCGGCCGTCGCCGATTCGGTAGGTGCCGGCGCTGTGCCACGCCATACGAATGAAGAGCGGCCCGTAATGGCCGTAGTCGGCCGGCCACCACGCCTGCGACGTGGTCATCAGCGCGAAGAGGTCGGACTTTACCGCCTTGAGGTCGAGGCTGTTGAACTCGCGCGCGTAATTGAAATCCGGACCCATCGGGTCGGACAGCGCCGATGGCCGGTGAAGCGGCGATAGGTCCAGCAACTCGGGGAACCAATCGATGTTTACCCTCGGCCGGAGGGGGACGTGTTTGACCGGACAGCCGCGGTCGGCGTCGGACAGCTCGGCGAGCGTGTTTTCCATGTGGTACTACTTCTCCGATCCGGACGGAAGGTGAGTAAGCCCGGCAGACGCCGGACGGCGGAACAGGCGACCGCGGCCCGCGGGTGTGCGGCGGGCGAAAGGTCTGGTTCGCGGAGCGCTTGAACGTTTGAAAGTGAATGTCACTCTCATATAGGCGGAACACCTGCGATACCGCCGCCGGACGCCCGCCGTCAACCATCGCTGCCGAAGAACTACCAGCTGATTTTCGAGATCGTGGCAGAGAGCGGCATCGGACGCCACCTCACGCCGTCGGAGATCTATGCGAAGGCCGCCGAGCGGCGCCCGGGATCGGGTTCTCGACCGTCTATCGCGGCCTCGAGCGCTTGCGCGACGCTCGGCTTGGTGTCCGAGCTCCACGTTCCGGGCGTCGACGCCGCGACCTACGAGCCTTCGGGCCCGCGGCACGCGCACTTTCGCTGCAGCGAGTGCGGCGAAATCGAAGACGTCGCCTACGCGATCCCGGCGCGTACGCTCAAAGCGCTCGCGAAGAGGCACGGCTTCGAGATCGAGAGCGAACGCGTAACGTTTGAAGGGCGCTGCGCGACGTGCGGTTAGCCGCGCTCTTCTAGCCAGCCGTCCATTCCGCCGCCCAGATTCACTACCCGATCGTAGCCGAGCGCGTTCAGCTTGCGCGCGACGTACGCGCTTCGCGCGCCGACGTGGCAGATCACGACGATATCGCGGTCGGTCGGAAGTTCGCTCAGCCGATCCTCCACGTCGCCCATCGGAATGTTGACCGACTCTGGGATCTTGCCGTCGGCCAACTCCTCCGGCTCCCGCACGTCGAGCAAAAACGGCGCGGCGTCGCCGTCGAGGCGGGCCTGGAGGTCGCGCGCGGAGATTGACTTCACGTCGCGATCGCGATAGCGGGCGAATACCGAACCTTCATAGCGATTTGATTCGCCGCCGCGCGGAAGCTTGCCCGCAGGGCTTAGCGTGCGGAGATACAACCTCTCGGCATCGGGGAGGTGGAGATGGCTTCGCAGTCGGCTCGAATATTTTCACTGTTCGTCTTCGCGCTAGCGCTTAGCGCGTGCGGTGACAACGGCACGGGCTCGCCGCTCGGGTCGACGCAGTCGCAGCTCGACTCAGCGGCCGGCGCGTCCGGCCCCGTCAACGGTGAGACGTCGTGGATGGCTCGCGATGCCGGGGCGCGCGACCTGCTCTACGTATCGAACCGCAAAGACGGCAGCGTCTACGCCTACTCCCAACCGGAGAACAAGCTCAAGGGCTGGCTTCTCAACGCTCGAGCCACCGGTCTGTGCTCGGACGACAACGGCAACGTCTTTATCCCGGCGGGTAATGCAGTGCGCGAGTACGCCCACGCCGGCACGCGGCCGGTTGCGGTGTTACGCGATACGCTCGGCGGAGACGCGCAGTTCTGCGCGGTCGACCACGTGACCGGCAACCTCGCCGTTTCCGGCGGGGCGTCGCAAAGATCCGGCGTCGCGGTATACGCCAATGCTGCGGGGAGCCCGAGGATCTATCGCGATCTCGGCGGCATCTCTTGGTCGTCCGCATACGACGACCACGGAAATCTGTTCGTCGAGGCTGCGGACGCTCCCGACCGCTCTCCGAGGCTGCTCGAGCTGCCGAAGGGCGGGACGCGAATCAAGGACGTCGCGTGGGGCCGCACGCGGCCGGCGCGCCTCGGCTCGATGCAATGGGACGGCAAGTACCTCGCGGTAGAGAGTGCTGGAAAGGGTTCCGGCCAAGCGACGATCTTCCGATTCAACGTCACCGGTAAGCGGGCGACATTCGTGAGCGAGACTGCGCTGCGCGGTGCGGGCAGCCCGCTGCAGTTCGCGATTGCGGGCGGCCAAATCGCCGTGCCCAATCGCGGTGCGTACGACGCGGCGACACCCGGCATCATGTTCTACGGCTACCCGGGCGGCGACGGACCGGCCCAGACCATTGCGAACGCTCGCGAACCCCAGGCCGCTACCGTCAGCCCCGCGCGGCATCGCAAGATCGCCGTGACCACCTATCACTACAATAACCTGCGGACGGGCTGGGACGACAAAGAGTCGCTGCTCACCGCCGATACCGTCAGCGGTGGATCGTTCGGCTTGCTGCACTCGGTGGCGGTCGACGACCAGGTCGACACGCAACCGCTCATCGTTCCGAATGAGAAGACGACGCGCGGCGTCGCGCCGGGCAAGCACGATGTCGTGTACGTCACGACCGAGAACGACACGGTCTACGCAGTCGATGCCTCGAGCGGCACCGTCCTGTTCCAGCAGAGCCTCGGCAGCCCCGTTCCAACGCCGTTGGGCTGCAACAACAACGGGCCAAATGTGGGAATCGACGGGACGCCCGTCATCGACAAGCCGGCCAATGTGATGTACGTCATCGCCTACGTTACGCAGGGCAGTACGCCGGCCTATTACCTTCACGAGCTCAGCCTGGCGGATCTGTCCGACGTCGTAGCGCCGGTTCTCGTGTCGGCATCGCACATGCTGGCCAACGGCTATCAGTTTACCTTCAACGCTACGTATCAGCGGCAACGGCCGGCACTGCTGGAGTCGAAGGGAATCGTCTATGCGGGGTTCGGCAGCTTTTGCGACTTCAGCGCATCGCAGTCGCGCGGCTGGCTCCTCGGTTGGCAGGCCGGATCGCTCACGCCGCTTGCCGCGAATCGCCTGAACGACACCCAGCCGTCCTCTCCGGACGACTTCTTCTTGTCGTCGATCTGGATGTCGGGTTACGGCCTCGCGGCCGACGGATCCGGCAACGTGTACTTCGTCACCGGCAACTCCGACCCGTCGGGTACAACGTACAACAGCGTCACCAATATTGCCGAGAGCGTCGCGAAGGTCAGTTCGGACCTCACGCGGCTGCGCAGCTTCTTTACGCCTTCCGACGTCGACAGCCTCGACCAGGCCGATGCGGACTTCGGATCGGGCGGCGTCGTGTTGTTGCCAAAGGCGAATAAGGAACCGGCGCTTGCCGCCGCGGCCGGCAAAGAGGGCACGATGTTCCTGCTCAATCAGAAGAACTTGGGCGGATTCACGCCAAGCGGTCCCAACCACGTCGTCGATGCGGTGAACGTCGGCGGCTGTTGGTGCGGCCAGTCATACTTCAATGCCGCGAGCGACTCGGTGCCGCGCATCGTCGCGAGCGGCGGGAACACCGTTACGGTATGGAAAGTTCCGGCCTCGCGACCGATCAAACTGTCGGCCGCGGGGTCGTCGCAGGGGCTCCCCAACGGACAAGATCCCGGTTTCTTCACCGTCGTCTCGTCGAATGGGACGAATCCCGGCGCGATCATTTGGGCGCTCGCGCGGCCGACGTACGTGCCCGGGAGCGTCACACTGATCGCGCTGACGGCGGAGCCTCAGGGAAGTGGAACGCTCCAGACGCTGTATCAAGCGCCGGCCGGAACCTGGACGTCGGCCGGTGGAAACGCCAACATCGTGCCGGTCGTAGCGAATGGAAAAGTGTACGTCGCGAGCTACCTGCAGCTCGACATCTTCGGGCTCCAAAGCGCCAACGAGAAGTTCGAGGCGCCAAGGGCCGCCGTGGTCAAAGGGCCGCGCGCCACGTTCGGCGCTCCGCACGAAATCAGCGGGACGCTGGTCGCGCGAAGCGGCTCGCAGATCGCCCTACGCACGCGAAACGGGAAAGTCGTTCGAGTCGACGGCGCCGACGCCGAACGCAACGAGCGGTCGTCGGTCTTGGTCGTCGGCGAGTCGTTCGATGCTCGCGGCGCCTACGATGCCGCGGGCGTTCTGCACGCCACGGCGATCCTCCGCATCAAGCCGTCGCAGGGCACGTGGCCGCCCGATCGCTAAGGCCGGCGTCTCGGTAGTACCACTTCAGGACGCGCATGGCGCGCATCGTGTTCCAGCGGCTGGCGCGGCCGACTTCAGGTTCCAGAGTGAAGCCGAGCCGGTCGGCGTGAAGATGATTCATCGGCCACCGGCCGTTCTGATGACGCCGCGCTCGCACGATTTCGATCGCCTCGGCGAAGCGCTCGTCGTACCTGACCCCGGCGCTTCGGAAATAGTCGAGGCTTCGCAGGACGTCGTAATGCCACGTCGTCGGAAACGCGAAGCGCGTCCAGCTGCTGTCGACGATCTCGCCGGTCGTCAACCGCCTGATCATCCGACGTTCGAGCAGATACTCGTGCCCCTTCGCGCGCGCGTCGCCGACGGCGCTCGCCGCACCCCACCGGCGCTCGTATTCGAGCAGGCCTTCCAGCACGCGGATCGTCGAGTTGAACGACGACCGCGCGCTTGGCGGCGCGTCGCAGTTCCAGCCGCCGTCCGCGAGCTGGTCGCCTAAGAGTCGATCGACGATCGTATCGCAGCGTTCGCCGAAGTAGCAGCCGAAGGCGAGAATGGCGCCGTTGATGCACGCCTCGGTCTCGCCGTCGAAGTACGGACGATCACCGAGCGTCTTCCACGTCAAATGCTCCTTGACGCGCGAGATCGCTCGCCGCGCCTCGTCGCTTGCCGGATCGAGGCCTAGTTCCCGCAAGAGCGCGAGCGCGTCCATCGTGATCATCCAGCCCTCGTCGTTGGGGCCGCCCCAGGAGCCTTCCGCCGACTGGCGATCGAGCAACGCTCGTCCCCATCCCTCGCGCGCGACGCGCGACCGCTCCGCAGCCACCTCGGCGTCCGGCGCGGACGCGAGCTCTCGCATGACCTGCCACCGAATCGCGGGATCGCCGCCGAGCAGCCATCGGATGACGCTCGCCTCGCTCATCGCGCGCCTCGTTCGCAACGTCAGATCGAACTTACTGCAACGCCCGCTCGTGCAGAGCTGGGTGGCGGTGCTTCGCCGGCAGGACTGCGACGTATGGCACGTAAACGGCCCGCAATGCTGTCCGGGCGGCTGCTTGGCTATTCCGGCGCGCTGGTTACCGCGCTGCTGTCGGCCGCCCTCGTCGACGAAGCCATCGAGTGGCTCTCGAATGCGGGCGTACTCGGCGGCAGCGCCGCCGACGTGCATCAAGAGATGGCCGCCCCCGTCGCGCTCGCGGCGCTTTCGTTGCTGGCCGTTCTTTCCATCGTTACCGCGCTGCGTGCGCGTGCGGCCGACCGGCTCGCATTTCACGCCGCCTCCTCGTACCAGCGCCTCGTGGTAGCGGCCGCCACGCTCGTCGCGGGTGCCGCGATCGTCGTGCTGATGGAAACGGCCGAAACCCTGTTCGGCGGCACGCCGGTTTTCGATCCCTCGTCCGTTTACGTGATACACCTTCCGTTCGTCGTGCTGGCCTACGCGATCGTCGCGCCGTTAGTCGGCGCGCTGCTGCGTGCGTGCCTCAACGCCGCGTCCAAGGCCGGCGTCGCCATGGTCGGAATCGTCGCGCGTTTCCTGCGCGTCAATATTCGAACGTCTGCGCCCGCGTCACGTCCCCGCCGGTTGGGAACGCGCGCGCTCGCACCCACTCCGGTCGCAATCGCAGGGAATCTCGGTCTGCGCGCGCCGCCGCGCGCCGCATCGTTCGCCCCGATTTCCTAACGCGGCCTTTCGAGGCCGTAGAAAGATGCGGCCATGAATCACGTTCTCATCCGGGCCCTATCGGCGTCCGTTCTGACACTGTCGATTCTTCCTCCAACCATTGCTCGCGGAGCCGAAGCCACCACCGGCGCGATCGTCGGAACCGTGCGCGACCAACGGGGTGCGGCCGTCGCCAACGCGCGCGTCAACGCAGCCTCGGCCTCGGGCCGGTACTCCGGCGTCACCGACGCGAGCGGCCGGTATGCGCTGCTCGGCGTCGTACCCGACACGTATGCCGTCAGCGTCACCGTGTCGAACTTCACACGATCGAACCGCGACGGCGTGGTCGTGCTCGCCGGGAGTACGCAATCGATCGCGTTTGTGATGTCGCCCGAACTCAGAACCATCGCGACCGTGCGCTCGACGTCAAAGAGCTTCGCGCTGGGCTCCACTGCCGACACGTTCACGGTGAACGGCGCCGCCGCACGGGCGATGAACCCGACGTCGACCTCGTCCGGCCAGGCCAACTACCTGCAAGGCACGGTGCAGGGAGCTATCGCCGCAGTGCCGGGCGTCGACGAGGACGCCTTTGCCAACGCGATCTTACGCGGTGGTAAGATTCAAGACGCCGTCTTCGATTTCGACGCCGTTCCAATTCCGCAGGGACTCGTTGCCGAACCCGGCGGCAACATAACCGGCGCACAGCTTTTCACCACGGGCATCGGCTCGACTACGACGACGCTGGCGGGCTTCGAATCCGAGGGGCAGAACGCCCTGGGCGGCGTCATCGACCAGATTCCCGCGGTCGGCACCTATCCCGGCTCGACCACCCTCGACCTGAGCGTCGGCTCCGGAGCCCTCGACAACGAGGCATCGTTCCAGACGCTCGGCGCGACTCCCGACTTGCGCTGGCGCTACGCTTTCGCAGCCGACGCCCAAAGCAAGTATCTGCCGTATGGCGACGGCACGACGTTCTACCCCGCCGAAGCGGGCGGTTTTGGCGTTTCGCTCCAAACCCGCGGCCAAACGTCGATCAGCGGCAACGTCCACTTTCAACTCAAGCCAAACGACGACCTCGCCTTTGTCGGCCTGTTCGGCGAAGGAAACTACGACGAGTACGGCACGCCGTTCGTGGGCGAAACGAACGGGTTTCTGAATGGCGACGTCACGCAGTTCCCCGGCGTCACCGATCAAAACGCACTTGTAAACACGCCCGCGCGCGTGCGCGGCACCTACGACGTTTTGAAACTGCAGTGGGTGCATACTCGCGCGCATTCGTCGGCGCGCCTGCAGGTGTACCAATCCCAGTTCGGGTCGGTCAGCGGCGGAGCGTGGTGGGACGACAATGGCTTCCCCGATGGCAACATCTCGTTCTACGCGCGCCAGGGCGGACGGCTTTCGGGTGCCAGCTACGACGTAGACGACTACGCCAACGACCGCAACCACGTCAAGTACGGCTTGCAGTATACGACCAACACCAGTTTTCTCGATCAGGTCGTACCGACTGCCGACGAGTACATCTCCTCGAATCCTACGATCTTCACCACGCTCCTGTACCTCGGCGACACGTGGAGCGCGGCGCCGCGGCTCGACGTGACCGGAACTCTGCGCACGACCTTCACGCACATCGTGCCGAGCGATGGGCCGATCTACGACGGAAACTTCGTCGACCCGCATCTTTCCGCGGCGTATCGCATCGGCAGCCGCTACGCGTTCCGGGCGACGTTCGATCACACCAGCGTGGCACCGCTGCCCCTTGAAGCCGACCGCACGGATACCGCCAATCCCGCGCCGTTCGTGCCGCTCGCGCCGGAGACGGCGAACAACTATACGTACTCGTTTGAAGGCGGCGGCAAGACGCAGTTTCGCGTGACGTACTACGCCGAGCGCGAGGCCAACCGCGTCGACGTGCTGCCGTTCAATTTTCGCAGCGCGGTGCAGTCCGGGCAGAGTCCGCTCGGCGTCGGCGTGCCGACTAACGCGGGTGAGCTGCGGGCCCACGGCTTCGAGGCCTGGATTCGGCGCGACGGCTTCACGCTGGACGCGAACTACGTTCGCGCGTACTCTTCGAGCGCGGCGCAGTTCGCACTGAACGATCTCAATGCGGCGGCGATCGCAGCCGGCCACCTCTTTCCGGTGGGATACGTGCCCGATTTCTCCGCGATCCTTTCGTACGAGGCGGGCTTTGCCCACAACCGCATTCGCATCACGCCGTCGCTTTCGTACGAAAGCGGCTATCCCTACGGCAACGGTGCGATGATTTGGATATTTAACTCGAAGGGTCAGCCGATCCAAGTTCCCAACGACAATAACCTCAATCCCGGCTACAACTACTATTTTCTCGCGAATCCGGCGTGTTCGCTCGATCGAGTGCCGTCGGGACCAAAGAATAAATGCGTGCCCGGAAATAACCCATACATCGGCACGATGGGAACGGGCGAAGGCGCCGATCCCAACACGCTCCGCTCAACGCCGCAGCTATTGACGGCGATCCACGCCGAGGGCGACCTTTCCAAAGATCTCGTTGTCTCGATCGACGTCACGAATCTTTTCGGCGTAGCCACGCCGGTGCAATTCATCGGCAACCCCTACCTCATCGGTCCGCCGGGCTACGCGGGAGGCGATTCGGCGTATTCGGCATGGTACGCACAGCAGATGTGTCCTGAGAAATGCCCGCCGGCCGCCGCATACCCGTACGGAAACGGCATATCGACAAACTACTTTCCGAACTCCCCGCGTGGAGGGAATCCCATCCGACCGGCCGTCCCGTGGACCTACGGGCGGAACGGCTACGTCGGGCTTAGCTGGCCGATGGCGCGGACGATCTTATTTCGGCTCCGGCAGCGGCTATAAAGTGAGGGTTGTGTCAAGTGTGCTTGACAATAAGTCAAGGATACTATACACTGTCGTCCGTGACGAACACTCAGTATCAAATCCGGCTCTGGATCTTGCTCGCCGTCTACGCGCTGCTGCTCGCGGGAAGCCTCTCGGCGTTCAACCGCGGCCTCGTGCCTGCGTCGTTGGCGATTCCCTTCAGCCTCGTGCCGATGGTGCCGGGCGTCGGCATCCTCTTGCTAGTCATGGCGCGATATCGAGCCATGGACGAACTCGCCCAACGAATGCAAACGGAAGCGATCACGTTTGCCTTTGGAGCGACGGCGATCCTCACGTTCTCGTATGGATTTCTCGAAAATACCGGCGGCGCACCACCGCTGTCTTTCTTCTGGGTCTGGCCCATCATGGCGGGAGCATGGCTGGTCGGGACGCTTCTCGCTCGCCTGCGCTACCGATGAAGAACCGCCTGCGCACTCTTCGCGCCGAGCGCTCGTGGTCGCAGGGAGAGTTGGCGAATCAGCTCGACGTCAGCCGGCAAACGATCAACGCGATCGAGACCGAGAAGTACGACCCGAGCCTGCCGCTCGCATTTCGCATCGCGCGCCTCTTCGGTTGTCCGATAGAGAGCGTGTTCACCGACGGAAACACCGCCGTTTAGAGATCGCGCGCTACTCGAAAACCCATGATGCGATCGCGAAAATCGGCGGGGTTTCGCTGGCGAGTACTCGAGCGGAGCATCCACACCTGAGATAGCCAGCCGCCGCCGCGGTCGACGCGCGCACAAGCTTCGCCCGTCTCGAGAGCGCGCCCGTCCGCCGTCGCCTTCGCATAGGTGGGCGCATAGCAATCTTGCGTCCATTGCCAAACGTTGCCGACGATATCGAAAACCCCGAAGTCGTTCGCCGGCTTGGAGCCGATCGGGCGGGTTCGGCCGTCGGCGTTCTCGGCGTACCACGCGTGTTGTGGCGCGGCGCGAGCGTCGTCACCCCACCAAAACAGCGCTGCGGCTCCCCCGCGCGCCGCATATTCCCATTCCGCTTCCGTCGGCAGGCGGTAGGGGCCCTTGCCCGCCGCTCCAGCCGCCTTCTGATTTACCCAGTCGATATACGCCAACGCGTCGTGCCAACTGACGCAGACGACCGGATCCAAATCAGTTTGTGGAAAGCCGGGATCCTTCCAACTCAGATTGGGATCTTCGGTGGTGCCGGAAGCGTCGCGCCCACATCCTCCCTTGACTTCATAGCCCGTCTCTGCGACGAACGCAGCGAACTGGAACCGGGTTACGTCGTACTCACCGAGCGCAAAGGACCGGATGGAGACCCGATGCTCCGGAGCTTCGTCCGCGACCGATTCGGCATTCGCGCCGTGAGCGACCGCCCAGGTCTTTTGCGCCGTCGTCGATCCCATCGTAAATTTACCCCCGGGGAGCACGACCATTTCGGGACAACTCTCGCAGTCGTCGAACACGACGCCCGGCGAACGCTCGTTCGAAGGGCTCGGTTCGGGCGTCTGCGCAGACAAGAGCACGGCCAGCAGGACGAGAGCGATACGCACTCGTTCGTCTTACCCAAGATTCATTGGCGTGCTAGTCCGTAGAGTGCCGGGGTGTTGGATCGGTCTCGGACGACGAGGTCGGCCGGCGAGCGAGGCGAAGACGCGATTCGAGTGTCCTTCGACCAGCTGCTCGCGACAATCTAACTTGTTCATCTGCATCTGCAACGGCTTAACGGAACGCCGCATCGTGGAAGCGGCCGAACAGGGCGCCCGTTCGCACGAGGAGGTCTACGCGCGGTGCGATTGCACTGCGCAGTGCTTCGCGTGCGCCGATGAGATCGATCAGATCGTGCGGCGCGTCAGGACGACTCGGATGTCGGAAGCTCCCCCATCGCCGACTGGAGGTAGTTCTCCCGGCCGACCGATTTGACGAGCTCGAGCTGAGTCTCCAAGAAGTCGACGTGCTCTTCGGAGTCGGCCAGAATACGCACCGCGATGTCGCGACTCACGAAGTCGCCGGCCGCCTCGAAGAACGGAATGCTCTCGGCGGTATCGTTCCGCGCGATCATCTCGAGCGTGAGATCGCACTCGAGCGCTTCGACGCCATCTTCGCCGACGTGCAGCTTGCCGAGGTTTTGAAGGTTGGGCAAGCCCTCGAGGAAGAGCACGCGTTCGATGATCCAGTCGGCGTGCTTCATCTCGCCCAGCGATTCGTGATAGATACGCTCGCCGAGCCGGTAATAGCCCCAATTCTTGTGCATCCGCGCGTGTAAGAAATACTGATTGATGGCAGTGAGCTCGTTGGTGAGCATCTTGTTGAGCCGGTCGATTACCTCGCGGTTGCCCTTCATACATGCATATTGCGACGGACGCCGTCGAACTACCTAGCGCTTTGCCGTTAGCCCGGCACCCCTTTCAGGAAACGGCCTGTCCGCCGCAAAACAGTCCTCGCGTGATGAAATTAGCGATCGCTTTAACGTTCACGCTGGCCATGCTGCAGGCGGCCGACCCGGCCCTAGGGGCACAACCCGAAACCTGGAACGCCGATCCGGTTCACTCCACGGGGCAGTTTACCGCGCGGCACTTCGGAATCGTTCCCGTAATCGGTACGATTCCTTTACGCAGCGCGTCGGTGAAGTTGAATCCCGGCGAGCAAGTCCCGGTCGCGGTGACCGCCGAATTCGACCCGTCGAAGGTCGACACTCATGACGGCACGCGCGATAGCGACCTGCGCTCGGCCCACTTCTTCGACGTCGCCACCTTCCCAACTCTGCGCTTCGTCGGCACCAAGATCGAGGGCGACGCCAAGCACTTCACGGTGACGGGCGACTTGACGATGCACGGTCAGACGCATCCGGTTACGCTGAACGCGCAGGTCGCCGGTGCCGGCAAATCGCCGCGCGGACGCTCGATCATCGCTTATGCCGCGACGGCTACCATCGACCGCACGCAATGGGGAATGAGCTATGGCCCGATGATCGTCGGCAACAACATCGACATTTCGGTCAACATCGAAGCCGACGCCCCGCAATGAGGCCCGGCACGTCGCACCCGGACCTCGTCGAAGAGAGGAAGCGCAACCCTTTTGCCGGTGCTGGGGTATAAGGGGTTACATAAAGGAGGAATCCGTGAGACACTCCTCCTCCCACTAAGCGCGATCTTTCGAGTGGTCGATAAGAATGCGCCACCGAAAGATAGGTTTTCAACATTTCCACTTTTCTTGAACTGCCCTTGGATGCTGCCATACGTCGTGGCATCGAGGACTTCGACTATAAAGAGCCCACGCCGATCCAGCGTACGGCCATTCCCGTTGCGCTGGCCGGCCGCGACGTCTTTGCCAGCGCGCCAACCGGCAGCGGCAAATCCGCAGCGTTCGGCATCCCGTTACTCCAAAAGCTGCTCGAGCGTCGCGCCGATCGCATCGGTGCGCTGGTCCTGACGCCGACTCGCGAGCTGGCTCAGCAAATTACTCAGCATCTCCGGCAGCTGGCAAAACACACAAAACTGACCATCACGCCGGTCTACGGAGGCGTGGCCATGGAACCGCAAATCAAAGCCATGCGCCGCGGCACCGACGTCGTGGTTGCAACGCCCGGACGGCTCATTGATTTGATGCAGCGGAGCGAGGCTCGGCTCAGCAACGTCGCGATTCTCGTGCTAGACGAAGCGGACCGCATGCTCGATATGGGGTTCTTGCCCGACGTAAAGCGTATCATCGCCAAACTTCCCATCGAACGTCAAACCCTGTGTTTCTCGGCAACTCTCGGCAGTTCGGTGCTGCAGCTTGCGCATAACTTTCTCCGCGATCCGGTGCGCATAAATCTAGCATCGTCCGCGACGCCTGTGGAAACCGTAACCCAGTGGGTCTACGAGGTCGAGCCGCACAGGAAAACGGATCTCCTGGTGGATCTGCTCAAGGATGGACGCGTCTACAATGCAATCGTTTTCACGCGAACCAAATCGCGGGCCGAGCGCGTCGCAGGCGCATTGATGCGGCATCGCGTCGACGCGGAGCGCATTCACGGCGATCGTTCGCAGGCGCAGCGCTCGCGGGCGCTCGAAGCCTTTAAGAAGGGACGCCACCGAGTCTTAGTGGCCACGGACGTCGCCTCGCGGGGCCTCGACATAGTCGATCTCGGACACGTCATAAACTATGACGTCCCTTCTGAGCCCACGGACTACATACATCGCATCGGCCGCACGGGACGCGCTCAACGGACCGGCGACGCGATCACGTTCGTCTCTCGCGACGAGGCAGGCTCTTTTGCACGTATAGAACACGCGATCGGTACGCCTCTCAAACGCAGCGAACATGACTTCATGGAGCCGCCATCCGCCCAAGCTCTGACGGTCCAACCGCAGGTGCGTCGCCGGACGTTCCAGCGGCGGCGTCGCCGTTAAGACCGAACCGCAAAGCGACAAATATCGCCGTTTTTTAAACGCGAAAACGGCGATGATTCGTTCGGTAGACGCGCTATTCGAAACTATGAATGGTGCTTTCGTGTATACGAGTAGTATGACTATGATAACGAAAGCCGCATCCGCGCGCGCTCCCGACGAGGTAGGCGGCGCCGATATCACGCAGAGCGGTGTCGACCGCAGCGCGTGCGACTACCAGATTTTTGGAACTTCGAAAAGGCGAGACTTTATCTTCAGCGTTCGGTAGCAAGGCAAGGCGCCGGTCGAGTCCGAGGTCCTTTTTTATCGTGTACCGAACCTACGGATCAATGCCTTCGATCCTGGAGGCACGCAGCTCCCAGCGCGGGAGCGAGATGAGCTGAAGCCATCGAACCCGCAGCGACCACCAAACGCCGTCCGAAGATCGCCAAAGAGTACCCGCCGCACGAGCATTTCGGAAGCCCGCTAAACGTTTGCCGCATATGCGGCGAAAAATATTCCTATCTCGAGAAGCCGCAGAATCCGTTTCCGGTGGCCAAGAAATAGGTTAGCCCCGGAGCCGCTCCTGCATCGCCTGGCTGGGAATCTTGATTCGATCGGCGAGGCGGAGAAATGCGAGGAGCCTCACGTGCCACCACGTCATGTCGAACTCGAACCAGCGCAGCCCGTGGCGCGCCGAGAACGGGAACGCGTGGTGATTGTTGTGCCAGCCTTCCCCCCACGAGATGAGCGCCACCCACCAGCAGTTGGTTGATTGGTCGGCAGTCTGATACGTGCGGTAGCCCAGCGTATGAGACGCGCTGTTGACGAGCCACGTCGAATGATAGCCGAACACCAACCGCACGAAGATACCCCAGATCACCCACGGCCATCCGCCGAGTGCAAAGAGCCCCACGCCCAACGCCACTTGAAGCGGAATATTGAGATATTGCAGCACGCGATAAAACGGTTCGGCGCAGAGGTCGGGCGCGAAGCGGCGAGTCTCCTGGTCCGAGGGGAGCGCGATGTTGTGCCGGTACAGCCAGTCGACGTGCGCCCACCGAAAGCCCCGATCGATACCGTGCGGATCGCCGTCGCGATCGGCATTCGCGTGGTGCTTGCGGTGAACCGCCACCCATCGGATCGGATCGCCCTGCAGCGCGAGCGTCCCGAAAATCGCGAGCAAGTACTCGAACGGTTTGAACAGGCGCAAGCTGCGATGGGTGAGCAGACGGTGGAAAGCAAGCGAAATCCCCAACCCCACGCTGGCATACGATACGACGACGGCCGCGATTAAGGCCGGCCACGTAAAGAAACCCGGCCAGAAAGCGGCGAGCGCGCCGGCGTGGATGCCGACGATGCCGAGCCCCTTGATCCACCGATACACCGGATCCATCTGCGAAGCGCTCACGAAGTGTCCTTAGCATATCGCGATTGCCCGAAGCGCGATATGGCGAAAAGCGTACTATGTTGGAGTGTTAGCCCGCTTGTTCTGCTGCTAGGCGAGCCGGCCCTCCGCCGAGTTCTCCCACCCCAGAACCCGTGCGATGAGCTCGGTGCGGTTCCGGCTGCCCGTCTTGTCGACCATGTTCTTGACGTGATGCTGAACGGTCGAATGGGCGATATTCAGGGTTCGGCCGATCTCCTCGAGCTTCGCCCCGTCGAGCAGCAGCGCCAGCACCTGGAGTTCGCGGGGAGAGATATGAAACCGGCGCGCGGGACCGCTGAGCTTCGACGGCTTGAAGCGATCGATCCGAACGCCGATGAACAATCCCGCGGGCCCCGACATCGGCTGCGTTCGCACCACTAAGAACGGCACCGGACGCGCGGTGCCCGGGGTCTGCGAATCGGACTCACTTTGCCAGCCGGCGATCAGGTCGCGCACGGTTTCCTCGAGCACTGCCGGCAGGCGTTCCGCTATCCTCGTACGCAGGCCCGTTAGCGCGATGCGCCGTTGATTCTCGGCAGTCCAGGCGAGCACGATCTGCAAATCCCGGTCGAGCACGTAGAATGCTTCCTCCGAATCGGCCGCGCGCGTTTCGGGAGCGGCCCCGCTCTCAGTCTTGACGCGACTCCTTTTCCCGGGAGGATCGAGTGGCAGCGCCGAGAGGCGCTCCGACGTGGCGTCGAGCGATAGCGCCAAGACGCTGATTTCACTCGATGTGAACGGCCCCAGCTCGCTCGTGCGAAGCAGCGTGAGAATACCGAAGCTCGAGTGGGCGTCGGCAAACAACAGGGTAATGCCGCTTTCGAAATCGCCGAGCGGACCGAGCGTCGCGGCGAGGCGGGGGCCGACCTTGACCATCTCCCGCTGCCGTTCGAACTCGCCCTTGAGGCGCCTCAGCTCCCCGCCGTTTTCCTTTTCGTCAACGAGAAGCCCGGCCAACTCCCCGTCGGGTCTCAGGCGCGCAAAGGCCCACCGTGACGCGGGAACGACGCGGAGAATATCCATGATGAGCGGATATGCGGGGTCTCTTTCCGGCACGAAATCGGAATAAAAGGTCGTTCTGGCCCGCGCACCGGCGCTATTGGCCTTTTTCACGATGGTTGCTTTCTCGCCAGTATGATACGCTGAACGAATCTTCTTCTTCCATGGTGCGACTACTGCTTCGTGCCTGTGAAAGCGTTATTTCGTATGGCCCGCGTATGCTGCTTGGCCGGCACCACCGCCCAGGATATCCCACTGCTCACCTCCGTGCTGAAAGCCGCCGGAGAGCCGGGTGTCGCGATCGTCTCTCGGCTTGACGTTGCAGGGTTGAGAAACCTCGCGCCCGCCGTTCTCATCGCCGATGTCGACCGTCTCGATGTCGATCCGCTCGAGATGCTCCGCCAGCTTCGCTTTGTCTTACCCGGTTGCGTCATCGTCATCTACACGGCGATCGTCGACCCATCGTGGGGCTTTGCGTGTCACCTTGCCGGTGCCAGCGCCCTACTCTCCAAAGCGTCGCGCGAGTCAGAACTCGCATTGGGATTGCGACATGCGATCCGAACGGGCTGTTTCACCGACCCGCGGTGCGTCGCATAGTGCAGGCGAGGCCTAATCTCGAGACCTAATCTTTAGTACAAGGTGCGCCGTGAGCGGCTGAGCGAAATCGCGCGTACGTGATCGTTCATCTGGTCGACGGAACCTACGAGCTCTTCCGCCATTTCTACGGACTGCGTCGGGCCCCAAGTGGGACGGAGCGACGATTCGGGGCGGTCGTCGGAGTGCTCAATACCGTGCTGCAAATGATCGGCGAGGGTGCCACGCATTTGGGCGTCGCGACCGATCACGTTATCGAGTCGTTCCGCAACAAGCTTTGGAGCGGCTACAAAACGGGAGCTGGAATCGATCCCGCACTTTTCGCGCAGTTCGAGCCGCTCGAGGACGCGCTGCGAGCTCTGGGGATTCCGGTCTGGGCGATGATCGAGCTGGAGGCCGACGATGCGCTGGCCTCGGCGGCCACGATCACCTCGCAGGATCCTCGAGTACAGAAAGTCTGCATTTGGACTCCGGATAAGGATCTCTCGCAATGCGTGCGAGGGAATCGCATCGTGCAAATCGACCGAAGGAGCCAGGTCGTCCGCGACGCTGACGGCGTCCGAGCGAAGTTTGGGGTAAGTCCCGAGCTGATACCCGACTATCTGGCGCTCGTTGGCGATGCCGCCGATGGCTATCCCGGCATCGCGGGCATCGGGCCGAAGGGCGCGGCTGCTCTCCTCACACGCTATGGCGCCATCGAGCGATTCCCGGCACAAGAGCTCGGCGAGCGGAACCGGCTCGCGCTGTTATTCAAGGAACTTGCGACCCTTCGAACCGACGCGAACCTCTTTGCGGACGTCAACGAGTTGGAGTGGCACGGGCCCACCGGCGGATTTCCCGCCATGTGCGAGCGGCTCGACGCCCCCGATCTTCTCGCGCGTGCTACGAGAACCGCGCAAGCTCACGCACGCTGAAAACACGAACTGCCCGATGCCGGCACGCGAGGATTGCATGCTCCTTCACGCGCTAGGTGCCCGGCTGCCGGCCGCCGCGACCGCTCGGTCGAGCAACGATCGCAGCACGAGCCGCGCATCAAAGAACTCTTCGGCGACCTCGCGGGCGGCGCGGCAATGTCGTTCGTAATCCCGAGAGACGCGCTCGATTGCGGCGACCGCCTCGTCCGGAGAACGAAAAGCAATCACCCCGCTTTCCGCCTTCAGCCAACGCGAGAATCCCGTCTCCTGCGTTATCACTGGACGGCCGCTTGCGAGGTACGACGCGCTCCGGTCGCTGAACCAGCCGCATGCGGTCGCCACATACCCCTGCTTCGCCACGCTGAACTCGGCCTTCGATCGTTGAATGAAGCGCTGATAGACCCACGGATCGCGAGACGCCTCGTATGGATCCCCAACGATCCAACCAAACTCTCGGAGACGATCGCGAGGAGCTGAATCGCTGCCGAGCGCGACCTCAAAGCGCGCCTGCAGTTTCCTCGGCAAATCGAAGTACGGGGGGAACGAGAGCGACTTCATGCCGTATTCGCGTCCGTCGTACTGCCGTTTTGGATAACTCTCCCACTGCATGATCGTAGTGAACGTTCCGGCGCTCGGACCGCGGGTGACCGGCCACGCGTCGAGCACCACGGGCTGCCGCGTAGCCTGCCACCTCAAACCATCGTCCGGAATCGAGCAATCCGCGGCTCCAATATTCTCGCCGAACGAAAAAAAGGCGTTGTGCTGCATCGCCGCCTTCATCGCGCCCGCATCGCTGAGATGACGTATCTGCGTGAAGGCCGGATCGGTGTCGATCAGCGCCCGGACGGGTACTTCGAGGAGCCAGTCGCGCAGTGGATTGACGCCCGACACATTCAAGCAGACGTCGGCGGTGCGGCAGAGCTCCAACGCTCGACGGGCACAAGGGCCAAGCCACGTCTGCGTGTGCGCGTCGTAGTATGCCCACCGCTCGCTCAATCCTACGCGCGCAAAAGCCGACCGTGCGAACACTACTCCGAAGGAAGGATCGGCAGTCGTCTCCCCTTGGACCGGGTCGTAACACGACTCGAAATCATCGCTGTCTTCGAGGAAGTAAACGTCGTGGCCGAGTTTCCGGAGGCCGAGGACATATTGCAGATGGTGCCAGGCAACCCCGCCCAGGGGACCGCGGACCATATAGCCGAGAACGAGCACGCGCACGGTCTTCGTTCACGCTCCCATGCGTGCGAGCA
The DNA here is from genome assembly GCA_963711625.1 of Vulcanimicrobiota bacterium. Taxonomy (GTDB): domain Bacteria; phylum Vulcanimicrobiota; class Vulcanimicrobiia; order Vulcanimicrobiales; family Vulcanimicrobiaceae; genus Cybelea. Next base: position 1,043,750 of record OY970207.1, on the reverse strand, counting down.
TCTCGCTGAGAACCCGCCTGCTATCGAAATGCTCTTCTGCGATTGCGCGCGCCGCTTTAGAGTGTGCCTTCGGATCGGCTTCTACTCGGCGTAGCGCCTCGACGGCCGATTCCTCATCGCTAAATGCGAGCAGGCCGCAGCCGTTCGGAAGAAGGCGCGACCAAGACGTGTCCTGGGTAACGACTGGACGCCCGGAGGCGAGATAGCAAACCGAGCGACACGAAAACCACCCAGTGTTCGCTTTGACGTACGTTTGTTTGGCAACCGAGAACTCGCCCCGGGATGCGACGATGAACTCTTGGTAACTTCGCGTGTCGTAAGCACACAAATCCGGATCGAGCACAATCCAGCCGGCATCGCGGACCGCCTCAAGCGGAAATCCGGTTCCCGATGTTTGGCTAACGGCCAGCCCGAGCGGAATCTCCGGCACACGTTGGGGCAGTTGCAAAAATCGCATGAACTCGACGTCCTTCTGCCCCCACTGCCGGCCTTGAAACTCCACCTCGTCCACGACCCGCCAGTTCATTACCGTCGAGTAACAGCGCGAACCGCCGGCCGGCGGATCGCTGGCCTCCCAGAGATTCAGGACGATAGGCGGACGTGTGGGCTGCCAGTGGAGGCCGAGCGTCGGGATTTGACAACCCGCGGATCCGATACCGGCGCCAAGCGTAAAGTGGTGCGTGTGGTCGTCGATCAGGTGCCGCATTCCGCTCGGGCCGCCTGTGAGCGATTTTCCGCTCAAGTATTGGATCTGTGTGAACATCGGATCGGTGTCGACGAGCGCCCGCACGGGTATCGTCGCATACTCTTCGCGCAGCGTCGCGGAGCACGACAGGTTTAGAAAAATGTCGGCAGTGCGACAAAATTCGCGCAGTGCGGACTCCGAAAGCCCAAAGCAAGCGCCGGAAATCTCATCCCGATACGCCCAGCGCCCGGCGAGCCCAAAACGCTCCATGGTCGCCGCGACGTGGGCGACGTTCAGCGAGCAGTCGAGGTGACCGTCCTGATAGATCGGCCACACTCCCGTGTCTTCCAAGTAAATAGCGTCGCAGCCGAGAGCCCCGAAGCCCAGCACGTACTGCACGTAATCCCACGCAACTCCGCCAAACGGAAAGAGCCCGACGAATCCCGTGACTACGATTCGCGGCTTAGCCCGCTGGCGACCCAGCGTCACGCCGTGAACGCGACGCCTGTGGACTCGCGCACGTGAAGGTCGCCCTCCTTCAGCTCTACCCGCACGTTGCAATGTGCGAGCGTCGTGGGGCGGTGCGCGATCAGGAAAACCGTGCGGTTCGCCATCAACCGTTCCATCGCAGCAACGATCGCTGCTTCGGTCGCTAAGTCGAGCGCGCTGGTCGGCTCGTCGAGCAATAGGATCGGTGCGTCCTTCAAGAACGCCCGTGCCATTGAGACCCGCTGTCGCTCGCCACCCGATAGCCGCATCCCGCGCTCGCCGACTTGGGTAAGATAGCCCTCCGGTAATGCCTCGATGAATTCGTGCGCGTTCGCGCGTTGGGCCGATTCCACGATCTCTTCGTCGCTCGCATCGGGCCTTCCGTAGGCGATGTTCTCCCGAATGGTGCTCGAAAACAACACCGTGTCCTGTAGCACGATTGCGAACTGCCGCCGCAAGTCGGCCAGCCTATAGTCGCGAAGATCGACGCCGTCCAAGAGTATCGCGCCGCGCGTCGGATCGTAGAATCGCGTCAAAAGGCTGACGAGCGTAGTCTTCCCGGAGCCGGTTCTCCCTTGGATTCCCACTCGGTCGTGCGCCCTGACGACGAGCCGAATACCCCGTAACACGTCGTGCCCCGGTTCGTAAGCAAACGACAGCTCGTCGAAGTTGAAATCACCGCGGGCACGATCCAGGCGTCGTGCGTGCGGTTTTTCGAAGACCTCGGGCAATTCATCGAGCAGTGCAAAGCCACGGCCCGCGCTAGCCAGGCCACTTTGCAGGTCAGCCACTTTCTTACTGATCGTCTTGAGCGGCAGGTAGATCTGCCCTTGGTAGGCGAGAATCATCAGCAGTTCGCCGATCGAGAGATGCCCGGCTTTCGTTTGCAGAACGCCGAGAAAGAGGACCGCCGCGGTGCCCGCGGCCACCGTGGTGCCGATCGCCAGGTCGAACTTGCCCTGGAGCCACGCAATGTCGATCTGACCCCACAGGCGCCGGTTTGCCTGCCGCATAAAACGGCTCTGCTCGTGCTCCTCTTGGCCAAACGATCGAACGACGCGGCTCGCGGCGAGGGCCTCTTGCACGACCGACATCGCGGAACTGTCGAGGTCTTTGACCTCGTACCAACGCCCACGCAGCCGCCGGCCGAATCGAGCCGTAAGGACGTACAGTACGGGGCAAACGACGAGCGAGACGAGCGCCAACTGCCAGTTCAAGCTCGCGGTGACGATAAGGATCGCGAGGACCATCAGTGCCGCCGTCACCAATGGGATCACGCCGTCGATCAAGACGTCGCGCAGGCATTGTGCATCGTACTGGATACGGAAAAGCGAATCGGTAGTGCCTTTGCGATCGTGATACGACAGCGAAAGCCGTTGCGCGTGCCGAAAGAGTGCCGCGCGAAAATCCAAAACCAGCCGCTCGCCCAGGTACGTAGACGCCAGCCAAACCGCCATACCTTGAATGTAGAGGAGCAGTGTGATGAGAACGAGGAGCACGGCCACCAACGCCAACACGACGTACTGGCCGCCGTTTCCGAAGGCGTGCACAACCGTGGCGAGAGCTCCCGGTAGCGGCTTCGAGCCAATCACGCTATCGACGGCAATCTTCAAGGGAACCGGCATCAGGAGCGTCAGCGGTGCAGCCGCGAAACTCAAAATAAAAGCAGCTATTATCTTAAGCCAATAGGGCCGCGCGAAGCTTACGATCCGCGCGAAGACGTCCCGGTCGGCGCTCGGGCGCGCGTTCACCGGACTTGCCTCATTCCGGCGACCAAAGCGCTCGCGTCGCTATGGTTGATGATGGTTTCTGCGACGCGGCGCGCGTCGAACAACTCGGCAAGCTCGCGCGCCGCACGCGCGTGCAGGGGATAATTTGAAGAGACCTCGTTCAAGGCGGCGGCGGCCTCCTCCAACGTCGAAAAGCGGAATAACCCAAGCCCACTCGGCAGGATCGAGCTCGGCCCGGTATTCTCGACGACCGCCGGTCTGCCCGTCGCGAGATAACAGAGCGTGCGATCGCTGATCCAAGCATTCTGGAACAGCATACAGGATGCCTTAGCGCAGCTAAACTCACCGCGCGATTCTCGGATATATCGTTGATAGTCCTGCGGACTCCCCGCGACGTCGTGAGCGTGACGGACGCGCCACCCATTTCCCGTCAAGAACGCGCGATCTTCGTTATCGGCTTCGCTCTGCCGGTCCAGCAACAGCGCTAACTCGAGCGGCACGCGCGTGCGTCGCGGCAGTTCCGCGAACCGGAGGAACGAGCTTCGCTTGTTGTTGTCGATGATCTCCTCGCCATTCATCACCCACTCGTGCCCCCACCAGGTCGAAACCGTCGTAAACGCACCGTCCGCGGGCGCCGGAACGCGAGGCCACATGTCGAGGCTTACCGGAGGCCGAATCTGAATCCAGGGCAGATCACAATCGGAAAGGTTCGCTGAAGGCTTTCCGACGGTTTCTCCTGTGGTGAAATACAGATCGTGCGGATGAACGGATAAGAGGCCGGTGCTGATCCAGTATTGCAGCAGTCCAGGGTCGATATCGACGAGCGCCGTCCGCCGAAACTCCTCCAAGACCCACGATTGGATTCGCTGGTGGAAGTTCAGCAATAGATCCGTCTCGCGGAACACGTCTCTGGCGCGCGCCTCGGTAACGTTCAGGAACTCGCGCGAGGGGGTGTAGAGAATGAATCTATCTTGGAGCCCGTAGCGGCCGAGCCGATCTCGCAGCGTCGCGACGCGCGATGCTTCCTTCTGCGAGTCTCCCAAGCTTTGGAACTCCTCGAGCCACCAGACCTCGCAGCCGTTGTCACGCAAGCCTTGTACGTACTGCAGGTAGACCCAAAAGTGGCCACCACCTTCGGGGTAGTTCACGACGTTATGCGGGGAGACGACGACTCTCACGCGCGGAGTCCTTTACCCGTGGCGGTCGGCGCGTCGCGAAAGCTAAGCAGCTTCACGGCGTTGGCTCGTAAGAATTCGCGCAGCCCCGGGTCGGAAAGCGTGCGAAGCTCGAGTTCGCGCTCGGCATCATATGGCGAGGTGAAATCTGCGCCGACGTACCCCGGATGACAGCTGAGCTCGGTGATTCCGCCCTGCCGCAACTCGGTTTCGAGCATCTGGAGCAGGCTCGCGAGGCTGACCTGCTCGGGGTGAAAATCGCCGTCCCATTGCCCATAGAAATTCGAGAAGTACCGGACAGAGGAATGCTCGCGCATCGGCAGCCCGTAAAGTTCCGCGAGCTCCTGAAAGATCGGCGTGAGTCGTGCGTCCCGATGCACGTTTTGATGGCTGTCGAGGTGGGTCGGCAGGGCATCGAACTGCGCGGAGAATGCGCCGATCTGGGCGCAGATCGCGGTCATGCAGACTGCGGCGTCGTCGAAGTCCACGAGGGGCGTGGCGTCTTCGCCGGTAAGCGTCACGTGCAGTCCGACGCCGAGGCCGGGTCTTCGCCGAGCCAGCTTCACCGCGTCGGCCGCCGCCGGCATCGTAATCATGAGGCTCGCGCTGGTCAGCACGCCGAGCTCGTACAGCTCTAGGATCGCGCGATTGATTCCGAAGCTCGCACCGAAGTCGTCAGCGTTGACGATCAAGTACTTCACGAAGCCCTCCGATGGCGCGGTCGAAGCGGGTCATCGCGGCGGCGCACTCTTGCGCCGTTCGCGTCGCGATGCCGAGCGCGCACAGACCGAGCAACGCGCACGCCGCCCACGCAGCGTCGAATCCCGCGCCCGCAGCGAGCGCGCCGATACCGAGGCTGCCGATCACCGCTCCACTCGAGCAGACCGGCCACGTGCGAAAACGCACTAACTGTTTGCCGGTGCCGTGCTCTTCGACGAGCACGAGCATCCGCGCGGAGCCAAGCGCGCCCGACCGAGCCTCCAAATCCCAAGAATCGTGATCGCCACCGCGCGCGGAAACCGACCCGTTCGCGCGCAGACTCCGCTCGAGGGTTTCGAGCCAAGCGGTCACACCCTGCCAGCGTTCGTTCCACAGCGCGTAGCCGTGCGGCCAAATTGTCCATACGCGCCAGGTGACGGGAGCACGCCACCAGGTCAGGCCATATTCCATCCGACCCCACAAGCGCGCCAGGGGCTGAGTGAGATGCAAGAATGCCGTGAGGCCCCTCGCTCGCAGCGAATCGAGGCGCGTGCGAGGTTGTGATTCGAAGACGGCTTTCCGCGCGGCGAGCCCCGCTTGCAATACCGGCACCACTATTGAAAGCGCGAGCAGCGGCAGGGTCAGAAGTAACGGGCGCCAGAGAATGCCGAGGGCCGAGAGCGCGGCCAGCACCGCTGCGACGAGATACCATTCGGGCATGAGCGGCAACAGTGCCGCGACCCACGGCGAGGGCGTTTCGAGCGGCTGAAAGGGAGCGCTTCCCCATGGTCCTTGGTAGATTCGCGGCCGGCGGAAGGCGAGCGCCTGCGGCACACCCTTTGCGTAGATGCGGCCGCCCCACGTCGGATGACCGATCGCGTTGTACTTTTCGGGCCATTTCTTCTCGAGCAACGCCTCCGCGCGGCCGTATCCTCGCTGCTGTTTCCAGTACGAGCGCAGCGTCGTGCGCCGGTGATGCCAAACCATCGCCCCTGCGCTGAATCCGAGGCTCCAGCCGCGATCCTGAAGCCGCCAGCAAATGTCGACGTCGTCGCCGGCGACCCGCAGCGCCGGATCGAAGCCTCCGATCTCGACGAGGTTCTCCTTGCGAAACGCCATGTTGCAACCGGGAATGTGCTCCGCCTCGCGATCCGAGAGCAGCACGTGCGCCGGGCCGCCCGGCGCGTTGTCGAAGCAGTCGGCTACGATGCCTAGACCGGGTGGCGCCAGATTCGGGCCGCCGATTCCGACGTACGTCGAGTCGAGAAACGCCGCCGCGAGGTATTTGAGCCAGTGCGGATCGGGAAACGCGTCGCTGTCGAGATACGCGACGATCTCGCCCTTCGCGGCTTCGAGCCCCGTGTTCCGCGCGTTGCTGAGACCACGGTTCGGGGTGTTGATCAGCCGAACGGAATATTCACCTGCGATGGCAGCGGTCCCATCGGTCGAGCCGTCGTTGACGACGACGACTTCGAAGTCGGGATAGTCGACGCGCCTCAGGCCCTCGAGGCACTCCCGGATCGTGCTCTGCGCGTTGAAGGCGCAGACGATCACCGAGACGCTGGGCCAGCGCACGTCGGGGCGGAAGGGTACGTGCGCGTAAGCTCCGCGGACGACCGCAAGCGCGGGCTTGGGCGTGCGGTCGCGGCGCGTGATGCCAAAGTCCCAATCGTCGATCGCATTTCCGCCGCGATGCCATTCGTCGGTCCACGCGAACGCGAATGCGCCGGCACAGCCCGCTTCGAAAATCGTGCGCAGTTGCCAATCGAAAACATGCGCTTGGTTCTTCTCGCCGTGCCGACGGCTATCCAAGCCCACTTCCGCCATAACCAGCGGACGATCCCCGGCAATGTGCTGCAGCCGCCGCAGATAGGCATCCAAGCTCCGCTGTGTTTCCAGATAGACGTTGAAGCAAACGAAATCCAAGAACGGCAGCTGAAGATACTCGGTCGTCGGATAGTTGACGTACGTGACTAACGTGGTCGGGTCTTCCGCCTTCACCGCCGCGAAGAGCCGTTCGATGAATCCCTCGACGCGATGACGCCCGAGCCATCGAACGACTCCGGACGGAATCTCATTGCCAACCGCGTAGCACAGGATCGCAGGGTGTGCCGCGCACTCTCCCACGAACTCGCGCATTCGCCGCTCGATCTGACTAGCCTGAGACGCATCGTCGAGGAACGCTACGTGCTGTTCCCACGGCAGCCCGACCATGACGCGCAAGCCGTGACGCTGCGCTGCATCGAGAACCGCACCCGACGGCACCGTATAAGTACGAACCGCGTTTATCTCGTTCGCAGCCATGAGTGCGAAGTCGCGCTCGATCATCGCCGGATCGTGTCGCTCGCGGTCGCGCTCGTCGAGCGAGAACGTTCCGTATGTGGTCCCACGCACATACAGCTTCGTGTCGCCCGCATACAGAAACTTCCCGCGCGCGGTCGGCCGAAGGAGTTGGCTGACAGCCGGCGCGAGGTCGACTAAGCGGACGCCCACTCCTCCTCCGGCATGGCCGCCCGGCCAACGCCCCGGTAGCGTACGCCGCAACGCGCGAGTCGCTCGCCATCGAGCAAGTTACGGCCATCGACGACGACGCTACGCCGAAGGCTCGCCGCGAGCGTCCCGGGATCGACGGCACAAAACTCCGGCCATTCGGTGAGAACGAGGAGGGCGTCGGCACAGGCGGCTTCCAGGGCCGAACGTGTGAGGGTGGTTCTGCCCGGCAACTCGGCGTGCTCGATTGCCGGATCGTACGCGATTGCCGTCGCGCCACGCCGATCGAGATCCGCGAGAATCCTCAAGGCGAGCGAGCTGCGGAGATCGTCGGTGCCGGCTTTGAAGGTCAGGCCCCAAACGCCGACGTGCATGCCATGCAAGGTACCCAGCTCTTCTTCAAGGATATCGACGACCTTGCGCGGCTGGAGCTCGTTGACGCGCAACGTCGCTTCGAGCAGCTGCGAGGGCGTGCCGTTACGTCGGGCTGCGTGGTCGAGACTCTGGACGTCCTTCTCAAAGCACGGTCCGCCAAATCCGATTCCGGGCGTAAGGTACGCTTCGCCGATCCGGCGATCGTAACCGATTCCGCGCAGCACGTTACGCGCGTCCGCGTCGAAGCCTCCGCAAAGATTCGCAATTTCGTTTGCGAAGCTGATCTTGAGCGCGAGAAACGCGTTCGACCCTCCCTTGATCAGCTCGGCGTCGCGACGACTGGTTACCATCTGCGGAGCCTCGAGCCCGCTTACGAGTGCTGAATACGCCGCGGCCGCCTGTTCGGACTCTGCGCCGATGATCGTCCGATCGGGATGCAAGAAATCGTGTACGGCATTTCCCTCGCGCAGAAACTCGGGACAGAAAATCAACTCCAACCCCTCGGGCAGGCGCGACGCCATGCGGTCGGAGGTTCCGGGGGGGACCGTTGACCGCAGCACGATCACCGTCGATCGACGCGATACCGTTCGACGAAGCGCTTCGATGGCGAGCTCTAACGCGGCGAGGTCGGCCGATCCGTCGTCGCGCGACGGCGTGCCGACCGAAACGATGATAAAGGCAGCATCTCTGACGGCCGAGGGTAAGTCGGCGCCGAACGTAAGCTTGCCCCGCTCGAGGTGTCTGGCCAAGAGCTGGGCCAGCCCGGCTTCGCGATACGGGGGTATACCGGCGCGCAGCGCTTCGATGCGGCGAACGTCGGTGTCGAAGCCGACGACGTCGCAGCCTAGTTCCGCGAACCCAACCGCGTTGGCCGTGCCGACGTAGCCCGTTCCGAGAATGGTGACCTTGCGGGGGTTTATAGTGCGCACGTATACCTTAGGGAGCACCGCTTGGTGCAGGCTCAGATTATATGCCGCGTTTTGCACCTTAGCATACCCAAGCGAAAGCGCGCGCGACACATACAGAACCCTCACAGTTACTCACACATCCGGGCGATAATGGAGCGGTGCGTCAGTTGCTTCCATCATTTAATCGTTAGTGCGAGGCTAATCGGGCCAAACGAAGGAAGTCTCTGCCCTGCTTTTGGAAAGATCGTCTCTGTTTCAATGAATGTGATCGTAACCGGTGCGGCCGGGTTTGTGGCCTCTCACGTCGTCGACGCCATGCTGTCGCGAGGCGACCGGGTCATTGGCGTTGATAACCTCCTCACCGGCTCGCGCCAGAACTTGCACGACGCCTTACAAGACGATAGCTTTGCATTTCTCGTTGCCGATGTGGCGCATGATGCGCGCGCGATTGAGGAGTGGCTGCGCGGACAGGCCGGCTCCTACGACGCAATCCTCCACATGGCTTCACCGGCAAGCCCGCAAGACTATAAGAAATTTCCCGTCGAAACGTTGGCGGTGAATGGCTACGGCACCGACCTGTGCTGTCGCCTCGCCGCTCTTTTCGAGGCGCGATTGCTCTACACGTCCACTTCAGAGGTATATGGCGATCCGCTCGAGCATCCGCAAAGCGAAGTCTACTGGGGCAACGTAAATCCGATCGGGTTTCGATCGTGTTACGACGAAGGAAAACGCTTCGGTGAGGCGATGGTCATGGCGCACGTGCGAGCGCACGGCATAAACGCCCGAATCGTCAGGATCTTCAACACGTACGGGCCTCGGATGCGAATCGGAGATGGGCGCGTGGTCCCAAATTTCATCGCTCAGGCGCTCGCAGGCCGGCCGCTCACGATTTATGGCGATGGAAACCAGACGCGGTCGTTCTGCTTCGTCGAGGATATGGTGCGCGGCATCTTGCTGGCGGCATCGAACGATGAAGCCTGCGGCCGCGTGATCAACCTCGGAAACCCTCGAGAAATCACTATTGGGGAGTTTGCGGCAACCGTGGCAGAGGCAGCAGGCGTTGCGTACACGATGGAGGCCTGCGAACCGACTCCGGACGACCCAATGCGGCGCTGCCCAGACATATCGCTCGCTGCGAAACTATTGGCGTGGCGCCCGGAGGTCGATCTCGAGGACGGCTTGCGCCGAACGATCGCGTCGTTCAAAGAAGCCGCAGCAGCAGGAGTCTGACATCGCGAGCTCCCGCGCCGTGCTCGTCATCGGCATGCACAGGAGCGGCACGAGCGCGATCACCCGCGGTCTCAAAGACCTGTCAGTGTACCTGGGCGACAACTTGCTCGACGGGCAGCCCGATAACCCAACCGGCTATTGGGAAGACAAAACCATCGTTGAAATCAACCAGCACGCGATGGAGGTGCTGGGGCTGAAATGGGACGACGTTTCACCGATCGAGTATGCGCGGTTCGAGCACTACCGGATTCGCCTGCTGAAGATCAAGGCGGTGCGCTATCTCAAGAGCGCCTTCACGCCGCAGCCGCTGTGGGGCTTCAAGGATCCGCGCACGATCCGGCTATTGCCGCTATGGCTTCGCGCAATACGCGACTGCGGTGCTCGCGATGCCTACGTTGTAGCAATTCGGAACCCGTTGAGCGTGGCGGCTTCGCTTTTTCGCCGGCAAGAGATAAACGCGGCCAAAGCGCTACGCTTGTGGCTCGTTCATATGGTTCCCTTTCTGCGCGAGCTCCGCGGCAAGGCGTTCGTCGTCGTGGACTACGACCTTCTCATGTTGGAACCACGGCGGGAACTCGAACGGATCGCGCACACGCTCAGCCTCCCTTCGCTCACGAAAACAGCGTGTGGAATCGATCGCTTTGCCGGCTTCCTGAATGCCAACCTTCGTCACAGCGTCTTTTCGGCGGACGACTTCGATACTAGGACCGGCGAAGGTCGCTTAGCTCGGGACGCATACACTCTACTCTACGATCTCGCGACGGATCGAAGGCGGCCTAGCGCGGCCTTTTGGTCGGTATGGGAGAACGTTGAATACGACCTGGAGTCGGTGCTTCGGTAGAATCGTTTCCGATGGGCTCGCTCGTGGGCAGCGGGCCCTCCCCTCGGGCTCATACAGTTACTTCATACACTTTTTTGACACGGTTGCGGCTGTATGTGGGCAACGGCTAGGCAGCCGCGCTAACCTGCTCCTATGACTTCGGTCTCCTCGGATGGATAAGTCCGCGGAAGGGCCCGCTCGAGACCTCCCTCGGCATCAAGCACAACTCGAGCGATACAGGCAAAGGAGCAACCTTATGCGATTCAATCTTAAACGAATCGGATTCGCAGCCGGAGCGATAGCGTTCTCGCTCACCATGGTAGCGTGCCACGGGCAGACGCCTGGGAGCTCGAGCTACATTCCCACAAACTCGACCGCGCTTTCGGCGTCACAATCCGCTACGGATTCAGCCGCGCCGGACGTGCGGAAGATCATTTCGTCCTGCGGCAAACACGTCCACATCGTCATCGCCGGCATTGTCGACTGTAAGTTCCGCGAACCAGGTTACGGCGGCGGCACGTTCACGCTGACGAACGATACGAAGGGGATAGTGGTTATCTCGCCGTCGAGCGGCACGAAATCCACGACCTTCACGATCCTGGGGGCACTCCTCGGCAGCGGACACTTCGTGGTGAAGGACGCGAAGGGCCGCGAACTGAGAGTGACGGTGAAGGTCACCCTTTAAAGACTGCTGCTGCCTGGCGGTAAAGAAGGCTCGCCCCAAGCGGGCCTTCTTCCTTTTGTGCACGGCGCCGGCGCGGCCGGCACCCGACGCGACGCGGGGCCCCAGGGCCCGACCGAGGATTGGTCGAAGGGCAAGGTGAGGTAACTAGCATGTCTGGCTTTGTTGCTCGACGTTTCTTGCAATTAACCATCGCCCTCGCCGTGTGTGGATGCGCGCAAAATTTGCCCGCCCCCAGGCAGACCGGCTCCGGCACGTCACCGACGTCGGTACCGCCGGCGACCCATTTCTATGGTAACGATATCATGTATTCCTCGCAGCCCTCCGGCAACGAGGTCGTCGTCTACAAGCGCAAGAAAAAGGGCGACAAGCTGACACCCTACGAAACGCTGAGCTCGGGATTCTCAAAGCCGATGGGCATGGTGACGACACCGGACGGCCACTGGTATGTCGCCAACTCCGGAGCCTCAGACGTCCTCCTGTATCGCACGACGCGGAACGGACCTCAAGGCCCTGGGGCTGCTCTTAAAGATGACGGTGAAGTTCCCGTCAACGTCGCCGCCACTCCGAATCGGCGCCTCGTCGCCGTTTCGAACGGCTCGACCACCGCAAGCGGCGCGGGGAGTGTGAGCGTTTATCTGAGCCGGCGGCACGAGCCCTCGCGCAGACTGACCTATGGGACCGACCCGGTTCAAGGCGAGGGCATCGCGATCGATCCCTACGGCAACTGTTATTGGAGTTTCAACGACCCGAACGAGTTGACCGGATCGATCGTGCAGTTTACGGGCTGCAATGGTACCGGCACGCTCTTCAAATCCGGAATTTTGAAGGTCGGCGGTTTGGCCTTCGACCGTAGCGGCAATCTGTACTACGTCGATCAGCTGCTCGGCATTTTCAAATGCCAAGGTAACTCGTGCACGATCTTTGCACCAATCATTCTCGGCGGCCTCATCAAGCCAACGAACATAAACTTCGATAACGGCAATCCTCAGACTCTATGGGTCGCCGATTCAGCGGGCTACATCGATGCGGTAAACCTCCAAGGCTTGATTGCCTACCTTTTGCAAATAATCGGCGGAGTGACCGACCCTCCGATCGGAATCGCACCCGCGCCGGGTAGTTAAGGACGCGTAGGCCATCGTTCCACCGCGAGGTTCGAGAGACGCGGCGGGGACCGAAGAGCTGCCCGCGCTTCTCAGGAAGTTCCGGTTGCAAGCCGGTCTTTCGCAACAGGCACTTGCAGAGCAGGCGCTCATCAGTGCGCAGGCCGTCAGCGCCTTAGAGCGCGGATTTCGCAGGGCACCATATCGCGCCACGCTGGAGCGCATCGCCGATGCGCTTGCGCTTTCGGATGAAGCGCGGCAGATGCTCGAGCGTTCCGCCCATCGTTCGCGCGGTCCGCGCCGCGTGGAGCACGACCGGGCACCGTTGCAAAATCTGCCACGACAGCTTACGTCCTTTCTCGGGCGCGATCAGGTGGTTCAAGAGATCGCGGATCTCGTAGCGGCCGCTCCGCTCGTCAGCATCGTCGGTACCGGGGGAGCCGGGAAGACACGCGCCGCGGTCGAGGTCGGAAGGCGCGTGCTAAATCAATTCCCGCACGGCGTTTGGTTCGTCGAGCTCGCGCCGCTCGGCGACCCCGCCCTCGTCCCACACGCGCTGGCGGCAGCGCTGCGCGTTCAAGAGTCGCCGCAACGCTCTCTGCTCGAGACGCTGGTCGCCTTTCTGGCGCACAAACACCTGCTAATAATTTTCGACAATTGCGAACACGTCATCTCGCAAGTGCGCGCCGTAGCCGGATCTCTACTGCGCGAATGTCCGACCGTCGCTCTGCTTGCGACGACTCGAGAGGACCTGGGTATCGAGGGCGAGCGAGTCTATCGGATCCCCTCGCTGGCGGTTCCGCAGCAAAGCCGCCTTTCGCCGGTGGAGGCGGAGAAGTACGGAGCGGTGGCCCTCTTCGTTGACCGCGTCCAAGGCGCCGTCACTCGTTTCAGGCTGTCCGCAGAGAACGTGAACGCCGTCGTCGAGATCTGCCGGCGTCTCGACGGCTTGCCCCTCGCCCTGGAACTAGCGGCGGCACGCGCGAGCGTGCTGTCCCCACGGGAGATCTGCGATCGCCTCGACCGAGTCTTCGAGGTGCTGACGGGAGTGCCCCAAGCGTCGGTTTCGCGCCACGGAACGATGCGCGCCGTGATCGACTGGAGTTACGAACTGCTCTCGCCGCAGGAGCAACTGCTCTTCGATCGGCTCGCGGTCTTCGTCGGCGGCTTTACTTTAGAGACTGCAATGGCCGTCTGCGGCGACGAAGCCCTTCCTCAACACGACGTCTTAGAGCTGCTGTCGTCGCTCATCGGCCAGTCGCTCGTCATGGCCGATTTCTCATACGATAGAGCGCGTTATCACTTGCTCGATGCCACCAGACAATACGCGTTGGAAAAGCTGATCGGAAGAGGCGAAGGAAAGGCGCTGCCGGAGCGCCACGCGCTGGCCCTTCTTCGTGTAGCCGCCCGGCTCGATCGGGAGTGGTACGGTGCGTCCGAGCGGGGGTGGTTTCGCGAGGCCGAGGCCGAGCTCGATAACTTCCGCGCTGCGCTCGGATGGTCGATCGAGGCGCGAAACGATCTGCGCTCCGGTTCTCTTCTTGCCGGAGCCCTTGCACGGCTATGGTATTCGCTTTCCCCGGTAGAGGGACGCCGCTGGGTTCGATCGGCAATAGATTCGATCGACAAAAAAACCGACGTCGACGAACTCGCTCAGCTCTACATTGCGGATGCGGAGCTCTCTGGGGCGCTCGGTGAGTCGGCCGCATCGCTCGCATCGGCGGAACAGGCGTTACGACTCCGTTCCGCGCTCGACGATCTGCAGGTAGCACGCGCCCAACATGCAACCGGAAGCGCTCTTGCCGCAACCGGCAAGGCCTCCGAGGGCGAAGAGCTGCTGCAGCAGGCGCTGGCTGCGGCCGAGCGCCTTGGGAATCGCCGTCTGCAGGCGTTGGTCCTCAGCGACCTCGGGACCGTTCGCTCTCGCCGCAAAGACGTCGACGGCGCACGACGCTTTTACGCCGAAGCGCTGACAATTTACATTTCACTGGGCCTCGAGCGGCCGGCAGCATCGATCGCCGGGCACCTTGCGGAAGTCGAATTTGAGGCGGGCGACCCGGCGGCCGCGTTGCATCGCGCTGAGGAGGCCCGCGCCGGCCATGCCGCGACTCGCAATCGTCGTTCGGAAGCCGCCGACTTGAGCAACATGACGGCATATCTCGTAGCGCTCGATTGTTTTGACGATGCCCGTTCTTATGCATCGCAAGCGCTTGAGGCGGTGCAAGACGTACGCTCGCCGGTGCTGCTGGCGTTCGTACTCCAGCACGTCGCGGCGATCGCGGCATTGCACGGTGGCTCGAGCGATCCTCAACCGGCGAAGCAGCGGGAGTATGCGGCAACATTGCTGGGCTTCGTCGACGCGCGGCTGCGATCGTTTGGCGCCTGCCGCGACTACACCGAGCGTCAAGAGTACGACCGCGTCGTGGCCGCACTTCGAACGGCACAAGGAGAGCGCATCGACGAGCTCATGGCGCTCGGTGAACGGTGGGGTGAGGAGGCTGCAGTCGCTCTTGCGTTTCGGCTCGCTCAGCCGTAGGTCCCAACGGGGGATCATGACGCCGGAGATCGGCAGCGACGTCAGGAAAGGGCGGCTGCATGAGAAAGGTTGTACCGGTGCTCCTTGCCATCACGTTCGCTCTTGCCGCGCCGCTCGTTCCGGTGCCGCGATGTCTGGCCGCCTCGACCCCGTCCGCGAGCGACGAGCTGATCCGCCTCGAGGCGCGTTGGATTACGGCCATTCTCAGTGGTGATCGAGGCACGGTTGCCTCAATATTGAGCGAACACTTCAAACATATAACAAACGAAGGAACGCTGATAGACCGCGCGCAGGAACTGGCCGGTATTAAGAAAGAGCCGTTTACGATAGCTCTTAGCGAGCAAACTGTCGACTTCAACGCAAACGGCGATGCGGCCGTGTTGCACGGACTGGATACGATCACTCAGCCTGGGAAGCCGATGAGACGCCAGCGATTCACCGACGTTTTCTTCAAGGAACACGGGAGCTGGGTGGCGATCTCGGCGCAGGAAAACGTTATCGCCCCTTAAGCCACGCTGTTTTTGAAAGGGCGAACGCCGGAGCGTCCGCCCTTTCTCGTTTACAGGCTGGGTTCGATCAGAACGCCTTGATGCCGTTTGGACTTCCCCATCCGGCCGGCCCGGAGTAGGTTTTGTATTTGTTGTTGCCCGTAGCACCGGCCATGCAGAGATAGGTGCCGCCGCATGAGCCGTCGCTGCCGCTGTTGATGACGTGGAACAGCTTCTTGTGTTTTTTGCCCGACAGATGCCAGAAGGTCTTGCCGCCGGTGATGCTGCCGGCGTTGCCGGCAAGTGCAACGATTCCGGCCACGAGCGGCGACGCAACGCTGGTGCCGCAGACGTTCACCCAGTTGCCGCTGTACTGCGAGTCGTACTCGGCCACCCCCGGCGAGCAACCCGATTGCGCCGAGACGTCGGAAATGGTCCTACCCGAGCACAACGGATCGTGTTGCCACGACGGCTTGGTGACGGCCGTAGCGCAGCCCGCGCCCGCACCGCTCCACACCGTCTCACTAAAGGTCGAACCGCTCAGCTCCAGTTGCGTGCCGCCGACGGAGAGCACGTTCGTCAACGCCGCCGGATATTCGATTTCGTTATATCCCGAGTCGCCCGACGACGCCAAATACGCGATTCCCGGAGTGCTGAAGTACGTCGGGAAGTTCGGGTCGCCACAGTTCGCGCCGTAGACCCCGGTATGGCATCCCCAGCTGTTGCTGAGAATCGTCGCACCCAGGGAAACGGCGGTCGTTTCGGCGCCTTCTAACCCGCAGACGACGCCGCCGCAATTACCGCCTTCGATCATGTAGATCGTGCACTTGGGGCAACTGGCTGCGACCATTTCGATGTCGAGATCTTCCTCGAGACAGAAGCCGTAGTCCTGACAGCTGTCCGGATAATTACTTTGCTGGCCGTACTCATTGTACTTGACGAACGTCCCCGTGCCGAGCCCGAACTCACTACGGTAAGCGGCCAGATCGGATGCTGCGGTAGGCATGTCGCCGAGCTCGATGACTGCGACGATCGTTCCCGATCCTTTTCCTAGGGACGGGGTAAGACCGTACCGCGTTTGGAGATCGATTGGGCGCCAACCGCAGCTCCCGTTCGAGGGCAAGCATGGCGGCCGCTGGCCGAGATATGTCGATAGTAAGACGTGGCAGCTCACCCCTTCGGCGAGCTCCTTGCAGGCCGGGCGGGCCTGATGTTTGGATTGCCATTCGGGCACCGAATGCGTGGATGCCGGCGTCTGGGAGACGCCGTTGGTCGTGGGCAAGTTTGACGAGCCGCTCGCGTTGCACGCGGCGATTGCGAGCGCCGCGGCGAGCGGTGCTACGAGTCTCAATAGTCCTCTCACGAAAAGCTCCTTTATACGCCCCTAAAGTAAGTGATACCGCAGGCCAGCCCGAGGCACCATGATGCAAACGGGTTTCTAGGGATGACACCGCTTTTCATCCGGCTTCGGAATCCACGATGGCGCACGGTCACGGGACCCGGCCGCGGCGCCCGAGAAGGCTCTGAACGTGGTTAGGACGCCGGCCGTTGCGAACCTCGTTGCGGCCTTCCTCGCGACAGCGATCGGCGCATCGGCGCAAGCGAGGCAGAATGATTGCGCGCGCGACGAGCTTGCCGGCCCGGTGCATACCGCGGTCACGACGATGCAGACCATTCAAACCGGCGCCGACGGCAAGCCCGACACGTCGCAGGTGCTGGTTGCCGACCTAACGTACGACCGTGCTTGCAACGTGGTCGCGATCAAAGAATACAAGGGCGATTTCGTCGACGACCAGCATTTCCAACGCGTCGACGACACGACGGTGATCGTCCATTCAAACATGGGCGACCGCACGATGACCGAACGTTACGACGAAAGGGGGCGGGTGGCCGAGTTGCGCGTGGCGAGCGCGAAAGGCGAGTTTGTGGAGCGCACGCTCTATTTTTACGATGGCAACGGCCGGCTGGTCCGCATTGATTCGCTCGACGCCGCGGGCAAGCCCGACGGATTTACCACCTTCTCGCGCGACCCGGACGGACACATCGTCCGGCAGGTGGTTCACTTCGGCGATGGGCGATCGCAGACTACGGTGAGCCGCTACGAATTCGATCGCCATGGGAATTGGGTCAAAGAGTTCGATTCCGGAGACGATCCGGACCACTTGGAGCAGGCGATGCGGCCGCGAGATATTCTGTTTCGACGCATTACCTACTACGAATGATCCGGCAGCAGATACTCGCCGTTGCCCTGCCGCTTTTGAGTGCGTGCTCTTTTGCGTCTAACGCCCACTCGCCGTATGCACCGCGCCCGCTCGGCCTTGGACTCGCCGGTGGGCACATGGCGCTCGTATACGTCTCCGATCGCACCAATGATCTCATCGACGTCTTCGATCGCCGCGGCCATCTTCAATACACGATTACCAGTGGTCTCAACGAACCAGCCGGGCTGTTTGTCGATGCTCAACACAATTTGTGGGTCGCCAACCCGGGCGCAAACGACGTGCTCGTCTTTCCTCGTGGCTCGATGGATCCCGCGCGTACCTTGAACGATTCGAATCAACCCAACGACGTCGCGGTCTGCGGCGACGGCACCGCGTTCGTCGCAGACTCTCTCAACCAAGGCGGCATCGCGGTGTATCCGTCGCACCGCAAGGCTCCGACGCGCCGCCTCATAGCTCAGCAAAGCGGAGCCGGCGGAATCGAGTTTTACGTGACGTGCGATGAAGCGGGGAATATTTTTGCGACCGGCTTCATTGGGTTTTCGCCGTTTCCGGCAACCACGGGTTGGCGCCACGGCCGCGAGTCCGGTTATTACCTGTTTCCACAGGACGCATGGTCGTCGAGTGGGATCAAAGCTACCGCTGCAGGGACGCTCGTGATTGCTACATACGTGAAGTCAAAGCCGGCAGTCGTGGAGTTCACCGAAGCCGGAAAGCGGACGCGAAGGTCAATCCGAACGGGTGGGATGATCTCGGACCTTTGGGGCGACATCGCGCTGGAGGAGGCCCAAACCGTCGTCCTCGGCGTGGACACGCCGCGCGGCGCAGCTTTTGCCCGCAAATTTCCGGGCGGCGCGCTTCAACGCACGTATACAGACGCCAACCTGGTACGGCCCGAAGGCGTAGCTGTCGATCCCGGCTCGAACTAAACGGCGATTTCACCCACGCTTCAGCAGTTCCAGGCGCCCAAGAATTTGAGTAAATCGCCGACGGGACCCGCATAGTAATAGTGCGGATCGTCGTAGATGAAATTGCCCATTACGTACCACGCGCCGCGCCGGAAAACAACCACCGTGATATGGCTCACCGTCGCTGGGCGGTTGCCGGGCGACCGCAGGGAAACTGGAACTAGAATACCATCCCCTTCCGCCCGAGGCACTCCGACGGCGTACGACGACGCCGGCGATGAGGCGTTTGCAAACGGATCGAAGGGTACGCTGCCGCCACAACTGGAGCAAGTACGAACCGTGAAGCCGCCGCCGGTAGCGTAGGAGTTGGAGAGGCCCTCGAAGAGAGTGCTATCGAGTAGCGCTTTGGCTCGGAGCATGTGTTCTTCGATGTGCCCGTGGCTCGTCAGGTATAAATCGTAGAACGCTTTGACCGCCCCGACCGCGCTGGTGGCGCTGCGCCTTGCCTCAGGATCGAGCGGCATTGCGCCGATCAACATGAGAAAATCGCGCAGATCGGCAATTGGGCCGAAGTTGTAGTAGCGCGGCTGCGGGTACCGCAAGTCGGCGATCGTGTAGTGGCCGCCATGACGAGACAGGACCGCAGTGACATGTGAGGTCATTTTCGGCCGGCTTGATACCTGTAGCCTCACCTCGACAAAGGCGCGATGGTCGGTAAGGCGCTCGGTGCCGACCGAATACGACGACGCAGTTGTCTGAGCGTAGACAAACGGATCGAACGTTACGTAGGGGCACCGACCGACGTCAACGTATCCCGCGCACGTATTAGCCAAGATGATAGCGGGATTTGTCTGGCTCAGCGCGCCGTAGAGCCCTGGCTCGAATAGCGCTTTCACTTCCGCTAGCTGCTCGCCAGCATGACCGTTCTTGGTAATGTACCAATTGTAGAAAGCTCTTACGGTCTGCACCGGCGCAGTCTCGGCTGCGTGCGCGCCGGGTGTCGATACTCCAACTAGCGTCAAGACGATAAGTGAAACCAATGGCGCGTACTTCATCGACTTCACTTTCGCGTTTTATCCGTAAAAGTCGGGATCCGAGTACGCGTGGACCTTGGTTTGACGCTTGATTGGCCACCTAGAAAGGGGGTGCCCGCCCGCCTCCGAATGACCCAACTTCGACCGACGTGTCGAGAAGGGGAGCTGACTATGAAGTGGCTCGGTTTTTTCGTTTGCGCAGCAGCGCTCGCGTTACCGGCATGCAACGGCGCTGGGACGGTCTTTCCATCACCTAACGGCGCTGCATCCACCGATCGACGGTCCGTGGGTGCCGGCCCTCTGGCAAACGAAAGCGTTCTCTACGCATTTAACGGCTCGCCCGACGCTGCATTGCCGTACGGCGGGTTGCTGGCCGGCAAGCACGGCGAGTTTTACGGCATCTCCAACGGCGGCGGCACGATAGGCCCAAGCGGACTCGTCGACGGCACCGTCTATGAGATCTCATCCACGGGCCAGGAACAGGTGCTGTACAGCTTCCAAGCCGGCAGCGACGGCGCGGGCTCGGAGGGGGGCTTGATCGCCGATGCTGCCGGGGACCTGTTCGGCACGACGCAGGCCGGCGGGGGCTCCAGTGCCTGCACGAACGGTTGCGGTACGGTATTTGAGATGCAACCCAGCGGAAGCGGATATACAGAGCGTGTGCTGCACGCTTTTCGGGCCGGATCCGACGGTTCGCTTCCGCTGACCAGCCTCGTCCTCGGCAAGAGCAATGTACTCTATGGCACGACGAGTTTCGGCGGCGGCAATGGGTGTTCGGTGCCGTCCGGATTGACCGGCTGTGGAACCGTTTTTAGCTTGACGCCTTCGGGCACAAAATACAAAGAGAAGATCGTCTACCGCTTCAAGGGCGGCAGCGACGGTGAAGCGCCGAGGGCAAAGCTCGCTGTCGACAGCACTGGGGGAAGCCTGTACGGCACGACCGAGTTCGGCGGCAAGAGCGAGTCCGCTTGCGCTAAAGCGCCTTCCGGCAACACCACGTGCGGCACGGTCTTCAAGCTGAGCCCTTCCGGGACGGAAACGATCCTTTACCGATTCCACGGCGGGACGGGTGACGGAGCAAACCCACGCGCAGCGTTGCTGCGAGCTTCGAACGGCAACCTGTACGGGCTCACTGTATACGGCGGAGCTTCAACGCTAGGACCCGGAACGGCGTACCAGCTCAAACCGAGCGGAAACATCTATCACGAAAGCGTGATTTACTTCTTTGGGCGGACGTCCATCGATGGCGTGAGGCCCTTCGATGCCGACGGTCTCTCCGAGGACGGCCACGGAAACTTCTACGGCACGACGGGGTCAAGCAACGTGTCGCCGTGTGGATGCGGAACGGTCTTCGAGCTTTCCCCTTCCGCAGGGGGTTTTACTGAAAAGCTTCTCCACGTCTTCGCCGCCGGCGGCGACGGCGCCACGCCCTTTAGCAGCGTAACCCTTCACAACAATGTGGTTTTCGGCACCACATATGGCGGCGGTGCCTATTGTTACGGTTCTTCGTACACCTGTGGCGTCGTGTATAAAGTCAAGCCCTAAAGCGCATCGCTTGGTTCGCCGAGAGCCGCACCCGTCATAGAGGCGGCTCATCGGCGGCCTGCGCAGGCCGAGCATCGCCTTCGCACCGAGCGTGAGGCGTGCCCGATCGAGCCGCCTCTCATCCTTTTCGAAGAAGCTTCTAATCATTACTAACCAGAGCTTCCCCCTCAACGATGCTAAAAGTAAGCATGATGAAATTCCATAACGTCTTACTGGCCTGCGCTCTGGGCGCCGGATCGTTACTCGGCGCGGCAGCGCCGGCATCGGCGGCGCACGTCTCCGTTCGAACCGCGCGACCGGCAGCGACGGGGCGGGTGCTCCAGGGCAACCGCTACTACGGAACCGGATACCGGGGCTACGGCTATCGCAACGGCTACGGCTACCCCTATCGCTCGGTCTATGGCTATCGTTACGGCGGCTACCCCTATCGCTATGGCTACGGCTATCCCTACGGCTACGGTGTTGGTGTTGGCGTTGGCGTCGGCGTCGGCTACGTCGGCGCAGGTTACGGCTACGTTGGCGGAGGCTACGGGTATGCGCCCTATCCCGCCGTATATGCGCGTCGCGCATATTGGGCCCGTCGGCACTATTGGCGCCCTTATCGCCGCGCATATTGGGGACGGCGCTTCGTTCGCTAACCATATCGCTCCCATCTTTTTGGATACGGCTCTAGCCGCTCGAGGCTAGAGCCGCGGCCATGTCGGGCGTTAGTAAGCGACGTTAACAACGAGCGGAGGACGCCCCTCGACGACGGCAGAACGGACGCTCCTTAGGAGAATCGAAGGATGCGTTACTGCTTTTCGATGGTCTTGCTTTCGGTGCTCGCGCTCGGCGCCTGTTCTGCGGGATCGACGTCCGGCACGGTGTCCGACGCAGGTTCGACGCCGGTTCGAAGCAGTCGCGTGCGCAGCACCATCCCGGCCTTAATAGTGTCAGGCGCGATCGATGCGAAGACCGGCGCGAGGTGGGGGAGTTACGCAGCAAGCACGCTGCCGAACTCAACTTACGTGCGGATCAAGGGCATCACGCATTGGGTGATCGCGCAGTCGCCGTGTGCGCAGCGCATCTTCCAATCGTTTCTATCGCACCCGCGCGCGACCGACACCGCATGCGCGACTGCTGGATCTGGAGCCAACATTAAATGAAGTCCCTGGTGTTATTTTTTGCTTTCGCCTGCACGCTCGTAGTGTGGAGCGCCGGCGTGGCGCCCACGGCGACGGTTGCGTCGTCATTCGCCCCCGGGCCGTGTCCGAGCCCACCGCATGCCATTCCAGAGCTCAAGGACGCACGCTGCGGCCGGCTCACCGTACCCGAAAACCGGCGTCACCCCGACGGCCGGACGATCCGTCTTGCGGTCGCCATTATCCCGGCAGCGTCACCGAGAGCGAAGAGCGATCCGATCGTCTGGATTGCCGGCGGCCCTGGAGACGATGCGATCACCGAGATCCCGATGGCACTGGCCGGAAAGCTCAATGCGAATCGCGACGTGATCTTCATGTCGCAGCGTGGCACCTATACCGCAGATCCGAAACTGACCTGCGCTTCGGTGGATCGCTGGCCTGCCGACACGCTGAACATGCCGTACGACGCTCCGGCGACCGGAAAGGCCTACGCCGAAGCGACGCTCAAGTGCCGCCGAGAAGTAGCGGCGCGGACCACCGACCTCGGCGCCTACAACACGCTGGAGAGCGCCGACGACCTCGAAGATCTGCGGGTTGCGCTGCGCGTTGCGAAATGGAATATCTACGGGATATCTTACGGAACCGATTTCGCGCTCACGTACATGCGGCAGCATCCGGGCGGCATTCGGTCGGTCGGCATTGACGGCATATTTCCGCCACCTCTCGCCGGCGGTTCCGCATCGTGGCCGAGCGCCGCCGAAGGAATCAAGGCGGTCTTCAAAGCGTGTCGCGCGCAATCTGCGTGTCGCCGGCGCTACGGCGACATCGCCGCAACGTTCCAACGACTGGTACTCCGCTACGAAGCGTCGCCCAAAACGTTCAAAGTCGCCGTGCCCGGGCATTCCGGAAAAGTCAACGTTATGATCAGCGGCGGCATGCTGGTGCAGTGGGCGGTGTCGCCCGGAACGCATTTTGCGGCAAAGATGCCCGCGTCGATCGATGCACTCGCTCACGGCGACCCCGGACCGATCGCGTCGACCTGGGCCACGCCGAAACTCGATCCCGCCGGCATCGGCGTGGTGAGCAACGGCCTCTTCAATGGCGTTGCTTGCGGTGAGTGGGTACCCTACGAAACGGAGAAGAACGTCGTCGACGCCGGGCGGCGCGCTTTCCCGGCGTTTCCGCTTTCGATCTGGAAGAACGCTCCCAACCTGCCGTTCATGCGCCAGAACTGTCGCGTCTGGAACGTGCCCGGCGTTTCTTCTGAAGTGCGAGCCGTGACGCGAAGCAGCATACCGACACTCGTCATTTCGGCCCAATACGACGCCCAAACTGCAGCATCGTTTGGTGCCTATGTGGCGCGGACGCTTCGGAATGCTACCGTCGTTACCATCCCCAACGTTGCGCACGTCGCGTACGGCAGTCCGTCCCCTGCTGCCAATGCGTGTGCGCATGCGATCGCGAGGTCGTTCTTTGATACACCGAACCGGGTTAACACGAACTGCATCAAAAAAATACCTCCAACCAAATTCGTGATTACGCCTCGACCCTAAGTTGGGGCATTCATGCAGGTCAGGATCACTTCGGACTGATGGGACCTATGGCTTTGGTGAGAAGTTCGCAGGCGTTTGCACCAACCTCCTTTACCATGAGGTCATTGAGCAGTGCGTTCATCCGCAAGATCAACGCTTGGTTCTTCTCGGGTTCTAGTGCGAGGTTTTGAACTTCCTGCGGGTCGCTTTGCAGGTCGAAGAGCTGCACGTCGTTGTTTTTAAAAATCTCCTCGATAGTGCTCGGTGTGTTACACGCAGTTGGCGCGTAGTATCGACCAAACTTGTAGCGTCCGTCAAACACCAAAGCGAGGAGACCGCGCTTAGTTAGATTCGCTTCGGAAAGCGGTGGCGACGTCTCGTTCCTAAACTGCGTGTCCATCGTTTTGTTGAGGAAGGCTCCGTCGACCGTCGACGGACCAACGTAGTTGAAAAGAATCGCCGGACGTACATCCGTCAAACTGGCTTTTTCGGGCTCGGTGAGGAGCGACGAGAAGTCGTGGCCCGGCAGCGCCTTCACCGCGGGTGGCCGCTTCGATTCGGGGGCTCCCGTGAGGCCCACGAACGTGGGAAGCAGGTCTAGGTGACTCGTGAGTGCGTCGCAGGTCGTGCCGGCCTTCGCACCCGGATGCGCGATGATCAACGGCACGTGGATGTTTTCCTCGTAGACGAACGGCCCCTTGCCCTTGAGCCCTCCGTGTGCGCCGCCCATCTCGCCATGATCGGCCGTGAAAACGACAATCGTATCCTTCCACAAGTCCATTTGATCCATGACGTCGACAATCTGTTGGATGCTCCGGTCGACGTCCTGAATTGCATTGAGGTAGTAGTTGTAAAAGATCGTCCACATGTCTTTGCGATCCGTGGGGATCGTGCCGGACCAGCCATCCCAGCCTTTCTTGTATTCTGAAAGGGCACCGGGCATACCAGGGGCGGCGAGCGATTCGTCAAGGCTTGCTGGAAGCGTGAAAGGCCAAGTCTTCTCGTAAATCGAGTTTGCCGGCGGCGGTGGAATCGCGGACGGCACCACCGGCTTCTGCACCTCGGGTTGGCCGGGAACGTTGCCGTCACCATACATGATGTCATGTGAATTGACGAAGCTGGCGACTACGAAGAAGGGCGAGCCTGTCTTTCTGGCCTCCGGAGCGATTTCGAGCAGGCATCGAACGCTTTCGCCTGCGATGAAGGGGTCGTTGTCGTAGCCGCTATCCGGCGTGCTGCCGATGTCGCCGCCCGCGCTGAATATATCGAAGCCATAGGCTCGCGCGGCGTTGCTGTAGTTGACGCTGGGCTTCGGGTCGAGAATGCTTTGGTCCATTTCGAACTTTCCGAAGTAGGCAGTCTTGTAGCCCATCTCTTTCAAGACGGATCCCATGTTGGGCATCTCCGGACTCAGGCTGCGAACGAACGAGAACTGCATCTGGTCGATAACGCCGGTAACTTGCGGCGGCTGCCCCGTGAGGAAAGACGCCCTCGACGGCGAGCACTGGGCCGACGAGATAAAGTGCTTTGAAAACGTGACGCCGTGGCTCGCGAGCGCATTCATGGCGGGCAGCGAATAATCGGAACCCGCGAGCAGCTTTTCGACCCGCTGGTCGACGATGATGAATACTATGTTATATAGCGGTTTGCCGCTCGAGTCCAAGCCACTCGCAAGGCTCTGCGGAGACTGCGCCATCGCGTATTCGTCGCCTACTCGCAATAGCCCCAAGCCTGCAAGAAACTGCGCGCAGCGCGTAAGAAACTTGCCTCGCGTCTTCCCGGCGCTCGCGCCCTCGGCATTTGGCAACGGCTCGCGCTTCAGTTTCATCTCGCACTTCTCCCGTATACGCGGAACTAATTGACTCCCCGCGGTTCGCGTCCGGATGTTGCCGCCCCTGGCGAGGAGCTTGGCGTGGTCCGCACGCCGTTCGGATCTCCGCGCTAAATACAATCCGTTAGATAGCAGGACGACCGACGCGAACAATTTCGTGTGCTTGTGGTCTTATACAGCGCCAACGGGAAATCTAACCCACGTCCTTCGGCAGGCTCAGGATGACAGGGCCCGGCCGCTCCACTAGTGCCACGAAGGCCTTTGCCGGAGGGCTTTCGCGTTTTCGAGCCCGCTGATCCCCTCGGAGCACGCGAGAGTCGGGGAACCGCTCGCGCTGCCGACCGTGCGCAATCCTAGCGGCCTCGATCGAAGCGTTGCGCGAGGACTTGGTATCTGCGATAAACGCACTACGACTGGAGATCGTTGCCGCAAAACGAGGGGCTCCGTGACGAGATCACGCGTCGGCGCGGCGGCGTCGCACCGACGTGATGCGGCGTGCCCGTGAGGGGCTCGTTAGCCGTTTGGGCGAACCCCACGTTATGACTGCCGAGATGCTTACGGCGGCCGCGGCAATCGGCACTTTCGTGGTAATTGCCGCCAGCGCCGCCGCTGCATTGGTCCAGCTGCGCCATATGAGCTCTAACAACGAGCTCTTGGCGCTGCGCGCGGCGATGGAGTCGTGGGACAGCGATCGCGTCCAAGATGCAGTGCATTTTCTCCGTGCGGAATTCGTTAACAAAATGCAGGACGAATCCTACCGCGACGAGCTGGACACCACCGGGCCGGTTGACCGGCGCTCACATCCCGAATTATACGTATGCGATTTTTGGGATACCCTCGGCGTGTTCGTGATGCACGGGCTGCTTCGTGAAGGCGCATTTCTGGAGTTGGGCGCGGAGATGGTTGCGATGAATTGGGACAGCCTCTGGCCCGCAATTTCCATCATGCGACGCAAACGTGGCGACGCTATCTTCATCGCTTTTGAATACTTAGCCGATCGAGGGCGTATGTGGACGGAACGCTATCCAAACGGTTCGGCCCCGCGTCATTGGATTAGACGCCAACTCGCCGATCCATGGCTAAAATAAAGTTCATGATAACTGTGGAACCGCCACCTAAAACTGCCATTCTTATGCCATCGGTAAGGATTCGCGAGCCGGCTCGGCCGACTCTCGCTTATGAATCGCGGAGATTTTCTCGCCGGCATCGCCTCGCTGCCGTTGCTGGCTGCGGTCGATACGCCAGGCGCGGCCGGCATCGATGGTGAGTGGCTGGGCACGCTCAGCTACGGCACCGATTCCGAAACGTTTGCTCTCGCTTTCAAAAAGGGCAAAGCCGGTAAGCTTGTCGCTTACATGTGGAATCCTGCGATCGGCGTCTACGATTTACCGGCGTCGCACGTCGCCGTGCGTAACGACACGGTTACCCTCGTCGAAGCGAAGCTACCGCTTCATTACGATGGCGTAAGGCTTACCGGCAAGCTTTCCCCAATTGGCGACCGAATTGCGCTCGCTCGCGCGACCGAGCCCCTTCCCGCAACGCCGGCCGCACCAGCGCCCGTCGTTGGAATGCCTCCATCGCCGATTTGGCAGCAACACATCGGGCCGGTATGGGCCGCGCCGGTGGCTTCCGACGGTGTGATTTACGTCGGTGACGCACGTGGCTCACTACATGCCTTCGATGCGAGAACCGGCGCGATCGCCTGGACTTACGATACGAAGTCCTCGATCTTTGGGGTGCCCGCACTCGACGGCGAGGCGCTCTTGGTGCTCGATTCTCGCGACGTAGTGCATCGCATCGAGATGAAGAGCGGCAAAAGGATTTGGGCGCGGGTCCTCGGCAACGGGCGGCCGCACGACGTGCCGTCGCCCAAGAGCCGGCAATTCGATTATCGCTCGGCAATGCCGGCGCTTCACGACGGCACTGCGTATGTGGGAACCGGCTCGGGTACTTTCTATGCGCTCGACGCGGCCAGGGGAAGCGTGGTCTGGCAGCAGCGCATGGGGCATGCGATTCGCTCGACGGCCGCAGTCGCGGGCGGGCGCGCCATCTTTGGCACATGGGACGGGAACGTCGTAGCGCTCGATCTCAAAACCGGCGAATCGGCGTGGAAACTCGCTACCGGGCAGCCGATCTCGATGGCCGTCGTCGTCTACAAGAACGTAGCAATCGTGGGTAGCCGCAACACGCTGCTCTACGGCATCGATATAGGTAGCGGCAAACCGGTTTGGAAGCGCTACTATTTCACATCGTGGATCGAATCGGCGCCTACCATCGTCGACGGCATAGCTTATATGGGCTCGTCCGATCTGCACACGCTGCGCGCGTTCGATCCGCTCACCGGCAGCACGTGGTGGCAGACGACCGTATACGGCTGGTCGGCGGGCACGCCGCTGATCGCGGGCGGCATCGTCTACGCCGGTACTGCCGCAATGGCACCCTATTTGCCCAACATGCTTGCCGGGCGTTGCGCATTGCGCGCCGACGACGGTTCGCTGTTGTGGCGCGACGCGAAAGAGCCCGAGACCGGTATCGTCACCGGCTATGCGTGCGATCCGGTGCGGTCCGGCAACACGATCGTGTACGCATCGGTAACCGGGGACGTTCGCGCCTACGCCATAGGTTAGAGCAGATCGCGTAAGGTCAGCGTGACCGCGACCGGGGTTCCGTCGCGCTCCAGGTCGGCCCGTACGCTCGTACCCGCGGGCCGCAGCCAGAACTCACGCACCTGATCGGCGGTAAGCGCCGTCACCGGCGTGCCGTCGAGCGCTACGACTACGTCGCCGGGCCGCACCCCGGCGGTCTGCGCTGGCGAACCGGCGACGACGCGCGTGACGACCGTTTTACCGTCGCGACGCGTCGCGAACAGACCAGAACGCGTAAAGGTGAACGGCTCGCTGTACGCCACGCCTTTCGCGAGATAAAACGTGTGCCCCGGTGCGTCGAAGGTGACGGTAAAGCGGCGCAGGATTTCACTGCCGATATTGCCCGCCAGGCCCGGCGTGGCGAACGCGCCGCCGGTCGCGTTAGTGACGACGACGATCGGATTTGCGAGCGAGACGCTCCCGAGCTCGAACGTGGCGACGCGGCCGGCCGTGCCGCCGATCTCACCACCGATGCCGCGCGCCGCATCGACGTCTACCGTCTTCGGCATCTTCTCGACGATGCCATTGGCGTTGGCGAAGGCTTGCGTGAGCATCAAACCTTGCGACGAACCGGCGTCGAGGTCGAAGGTTCCGGTCGCGCCGTCGACGCTGGCTTCGACGTTCGGGAAAACGCCCTCGCGCATCGTCATCGCAATCGCCTCTTGCGCCGGGTTCGGGTGGAAGATCGACGGATTTGTCAGCGTGAGCGTGGAGTTCGCATAGTCGATGGTGAGTACGAGCGTGCCGAAGAACTCGCGGCCGAGGATGCCGCCGAGCGGGACGCCTGCATAGGGGCTGGCGAGACCGAGATCGCGCTTCAAGACGAGGAAGAAGGCGTCCTTGAGCGTGGCATCGCCGATCGACGCGACCTTGGGGCGCACGACGTCCATCGTTTCCGGATCGTTGCCCGCACCGTGGATTTGGGCTTGGGCGACGACCGGCAACGCAAGCGCTGCTCGTGCGCCGGCCGTCAGCGTGGCCGCGCCCGCCGTATCGAAAACGAAGGCGAACGTGTGGCCATCGACGTCGGCCTTGACGTAGATGTGACGGTCCGCGAGCTTGAATGGCACCGTCGTACGGGTTGGCAGCGACGCTTGTGCCTGCATGTGGGTTTGGGCCGCCGCGCAGGCCGGTAGCCCGGCAATGGCGGCAGAAAGAACGAGTGCTCTAGTTTTCATGCCCCATGTACCGGGAACCCGGGTCAACGGCTACAGGCAAAAGTGCCGTCTTGCTGCCATGTGCGAAAACGTTTTGAGGGATCCGCTGAAGGTTTTGGGCCGGGCCGACGCGAGACTGAAGCTGATGGCGCCGGCGGGTGAAGCCGCGAAGCGAGTTTCCCTGACAGCCTCGCCGCACTGGGGCGAGCGCGAAGTACGGCGCATGCTGCGCGGACTGCGGCGCCCGCACCGCCTCGAAACGGAGCCGCTGGCGCGGTTTCTGTGCCACGCTTACGGCATTGAGCGACCGTACGACGCGTGCCTCCGGCTCATCCGAGACGCTCTGCTCGACAAAGGTCTCGTCGGCAAGCGCCTCTACGACCTCATTCGCATCTCCGACGTCGACGCAACCGACACTCTGGTCGCGGCCGCATCGAAGATGGGCGTTTCGCCACGCCAGTTTTTCCGGTATCGTCGCGAAGCGATCGTCGCGTTGGCCTCACACGCCAACGCTCTGGGAGCCGCCCACCCGCCACCGACCTCGCCGGTCGAAGAGCTCGCGCGGCTGTTGAGCGAGCTCGATCCGGCAGCGGGCACGCGCGTCTACGCAATCGCTCAGGCTAGCGATGCCTCGCGATTGCAACGCCTCGAAGCCCAGCTCAACGCCGGCATCTTTCCCGACGACGACGCCCTCGCCGAACTCTCCGGCGTCGACCGAATCCGCGCCCTGCTGAAGACCGCGCTCGCGGCGTATCTGTACGGCAACACAAGTGCGGCCGACGCGATCGTTGAGGCGGTGCGCTCCCAAATCGCAGATACGATCGTGGAAGACCGCGAGATCGTCGAGTACGAGCTCGCGCACGTGGAGTACGTTCGCACGCTCTATCGCGAAAACGCGACGCGCGCCGCGCAGATCGCACACAGGTTGATAAACCAGGCGCGCGGCGACGAGCCGCGCGTGATCGCGGCGCTGGCGATGGAAGCGGAATCGAATATACGCTGCGGCGAGCTGGAGTTGGCCGAACAGGCGATTACCGCGGCGGAAGACCTCATCATGCCGCGCAAACAGCTCCGCATGCTGAGCATTCTCATCAGTCTTCGCGCGACGCTGGCGTTTATGAGGGGCGAGCTTGAAACGGCGTATGCCTACCTTAAGTCGGTGCAACTTGCGTTGCCCGACCGCAGGGTCGATGCGCTGACGCTCAATGCAAACATCGGCCGCGTTTCGCTCGAGCTGGGCCTCGCATGGCGAGCACCGCGCGAGCTGCTGGAGATCGTCGAGCCGCCCAGCCGGGTGCTGACGCCTACCCGCGCGGGCAGCCCGGTTTCGCTCGACGGCTCGACGCGTCGGCTGTTCCATCGCCTTTACCTCAAGAATGTTGATTTGCGAGCGGCGTTGCTTGCGGGCGAACTCGGCGCGGCCGACGAGATCGCAGAAATACTGGGGATCGCGCGCGACGTAGGCTATCCAGGCATCGAATCGGTCGCGCTGGCGACGTTGGCGCTGTGGTGGGATCGCAACGGCGTGCGTGCCGAGACGCAGCGCTATGCGGTCGCAGCGTGGAAGGTCGCGGTCGAGTTCGGCGACGCGTTCATATCCTACGATCTCTTCGGGCGCGAGGCACCCGCGCGAGAGTTCGGCGCGGTCGATCTCGAGCGCGCGTTCTTCGAGGCATTCTACGCGTCGACCGCACGCTTTGGCGCGATCCCGCTGATAAACGCGCCTCCTAGCGTGGAGAAAGATGCATTCTGGCGCGCGACCTTGCTTCGCGCTCGTGGTGCGGGCGAGTCGGCTGCCGCCGAAGACGCATTTCTCGCAACGCTTGCCGACGCGCCAGCGCCCGAGGGAGTTGGGAAACAGCGGGCGGAGTTCGTCGGCGCCGTGGTTCGCGACACGGCGATCTTACTTCCGGCGACCGACCGCGCGGACTTCGGCAAGGCTCTCTCACGCTCGCTCGACGCTTTCTCGAGAGGATTACCGGTTCTTTAAATGGGCGTCCGCCCATCGCGGGATAGGCCGCCGCTCCGCTCGCGAACGCCAACAGGGGAGCAACCTCTATTGGCGAATGAAAATCGCCATAATGCGTTTGTCCGCCCTCATCCTTTGGAGCGGCTGCATTTTGGCGCTTGCAGCCTCGTCTTCGCCGAGTACGATCAAGACGTTTCCCGTAAAAGCAGCCCATCCGCACGGCATCGTCTACAATCCGGCCGGGCCGCTTCAAGGTCTGTGGTTCGATAACAGAACGACGGACGACACGGCGAGCGTCGTCGAGTTCGACACGAGCAATGGGTCCGAAAAATCGTATCTGACGCCGACGGCCGCTTCGCAACCTGGGTCGATTAACGTCGCTGCCGATCGCTCGATCTGGTTCACCGAAAGCGCGGCGAACAACGTCGCCACGGTCACGCTGGCGCGCACGATCAAGGAATACCCTGTGCCCACACAGCGCGCGTTTCCTCTCGACATCACACGCGGACCCGACGGCGCTATGTGGTTCGTCGAGGAGGCAGTCGGCAAGATCGGCCGCGTCGCGCCCAATGGAACCGTCAAAGAGTTCGTCGTGGGCGACCGCAAGAGCCATCCCACCGCATTGATAACCGGACCAGACAAGGCGATCTGGTTTACTGATGTTGGAACCAATAAGATCGGACGCTTGACGACCACGGGCAGGGTGAGTCATTTCAGCGCCGGCACCGGCGCGATGACCGGCGACATCACGACCGCGATCGACAATTCCTTCTGGTTCGGCAAACACGATGCGGTGACGCGCATGACGACAACCGGAGCGCTCACCGAGTACAAGCTGCCGAACGCCATCAACACGGGGTCGATTTTTGGCAGCCGCAGCGGCGGCGTGTTCATCGGCGTGATGCATAAGGACGGCACCGGCTCGGTCACGAGCGTTTCGGCGGACGGCAAATTCCGGCAGTTCGACCTTCCGCAGAAGAACCTGATGCCGGCCGAATTCGCGCAAACCGCCGACGGTGCGTTCTGGATGGCGGTCGACAGTTTCGACCCGAACGCCTCGCCGGCTCAACTCTTCAAGCTGCCGCTGCCGGCGGTGACCGATCTGCCGCGAACCACGATCGTTACCGGCGGCGGCCCGGACTGGATGGCGACCGGCGCGGGCGCGATGTGGATCGCGAACATTAGCTTAAAGGAAGTCGAGCGCATCGATGCGGCGAGCAGTGCGATCACTGCGCGTATCAAGGTCGACGGCGTGCCGTGCTCCGGCGCCGCATTCGGCTTTTCGAGCGTCTGGATTCCGCTGTGCAAGAGCGGTAAAGGGACGTCGGTGGTGCGCATCGACGCCGCAACCAACCGCGTCGCGGCAACGTTGCCGGTTTCGCCCGCGAACTCCGAAGGCGGAATTACGGTCAGCCGCGACAGCGTTTGGATGGCGACCGGCGATACGACACTATCGCGTATCGATCCGTCGAGCGGCAAAGTCCGCCAGCGCGTTGCGGTGCCCCTGGGTTCGCAGAATCCCGTCTATGCCAACGGGCTCGTGTGGATTACGAGCAAGGCGTCAGGCGTGCTGACGGCGGTCGATGCCGCGAACGGACGCGTCGTAGCAAGAGTGCGAATTCCGGGCGGCCCGCATTTCGTTGGGGCCGGCGGCGGCGCAATATGGACGATCGGCCAGAACGATGGTGTAGTGACGCGCGTCGATCCGAGTGCGAAGCGGGTCGTCGCACGGATTAATGCCAACATCGCGGGCTTCGGCGGCGACGTGACGTATGGCGCCGGATACGTGTGGACGACGCTCGTCGGCGTTCCGCTAACGAAGATCGACGCAACGACGAACCGAATCGTCTCCCAGTACTACGGCCGCGGAGGAGATGCGATCCATTTCAACTACGGCACCGTGTGGCTGGCGGACTACAACAACCATTTGGTGTGGCGGATTAAACCCTGACCGTTTCCGGCAGCGCATTAAGTGTGCCTTTCGCGGTGTTGCTGCTCGGAAGCACAGCGCCGATATTGTCTCCACCAACCGATCTGAGACCGCCCGTTCCACGCGCGACTCCATCGGCCGAGCCCTCCGGCGGTGGGTCGAGCCTCTCGATCTTCGGCCAACTCAGCGGTCAATATGCCGCGAATACCAACGGTGGGCAACAGTTGGCCGATGCTTTCGCCACTTCGTTTCTATTTGGTGCCAACTATTCGTTCGCGCACAAACGGGCAGACGAAGCGGGAACGCTCCATTTTATTTTTACCGACGCCTTCGGGAGCAGTCTCTCGCAAAACGCGCTCGGCAGCATCACGATCGTTCAAGGGGCCTACGGCGGTGGCGAAACCCCTCGGCTCACGGCACTTAGCTACGAGCAGGATGCCGGGAAGTTCGATATACAAGCCGGGCGCATCCCCATGCAAAGCGACATCTTCTCGTCCTTCGATTATTGGGGGTGCAACGTCTTATGCTTTTACCAGAACGGCACGATCTCCAACGCGACGCCAACCAACGACGGGTATTCGTATTTTCCATTGTCCGCGTGGGGCGCCAACGCACGGTTCTCCCCTTCGCAACGTTTCTACGTCAAAACGGGCGTCTATCAAGCGACCCCTGTTTCGCAAGCGAACCGCGGGCAGGGATTCGATCTGAGCTTTAACGGATCGACCGGCGTCGACTTTCCGCTCGAGGTCGGCTTTCTGAGCCACGATCCTAAGGGACACTACACCGGAAGCGCCCGTTTGGGCGCCTATTACGACACGTCGAACGCCTTGGGCGCGGAGAGTTCTCTGGGCGCTTTCGTCGCGCCGGACAATCCGGCGCAAGGCCAAATTCCTACGACGCTATATCGCGGCCAAAAGGGTGCATGGGTCTACCTCGACCGTCTCCTGAGCGGTTCGTCCGCTCCAAACGAGCGGGGCGTGATGCTCTGGGGCACGTACTCGTATGGCGATCCGCAAACGGCACAGTTCGTTAATACGGCTCAGGCCGGTTTCATCGTGCACGGTACGTTTCGTAATCGCACCAATGATACGATTGCGTTCAGCTGGTCGTACCTGGACGTCAACCCGCGTTTGCGAACGTTCGAGTATCAGCTGCAACGACAAGGATACGCGGTTCCAATCAACGGAGTCGAACAAGGCCTCGAACTAAACTACGGTATCGACGTTGCCGAATGGGGCTTCTTCCGGCCGGCGATCCAATACATCATCAATCCCGCCGGTCAGACGGGCGGGTACGTTTATCCGGGCGGCGTTGTCGGATTGCATAACGCGCTCGTCTTTGGGTTCAACGCAACGTATCTCTACTAAGCAGATAGATTTTTTTTGAGAGGCCTCTACGAATGCTACATATGAAGACCGTGATGAGTTTATGCGGCGTCGTCGCATCGATAGCGGCCATCGCTTGCGTCGGGACGACCGCGACGGTGCATGCCACCGAAAAGAGAAACCTCGGCCTTGTAGGAGTGAAAAATGAGCACGGCACATGGCTGCAAGCTTCGAGTCATGGGCAGATCCACGTACATCAGAGCCGCGATGCTGAAGAGACCTGGTTTTTGATTGCCGTTAATCGCGCCGATCACATATACGCATTCGCAAATTATCGTACGGGTAACTTTTTAACTAAACAGGTCGGGTCCGTTGGATGTGTCAACGCCAACTCTCCCGACTTATCAACCGCGGCCGAGTGGAAGGTGATCCCCGGGAAGCCGAGCGTCGATGCTGTAGCTTTGCGTAACGTTGCTGACGGGACGCTGCTGAGTGATAACGGCGGCCTAGGCAACGATTTCCGTGCCGATGTGTGTCGAGGCGGTGAAGGCTCGGCGAATACGACTACGATTCCAACCGGACCCAGTCGGCGCTGGGGTGGTTGGTGGGATCTCCGATCGGTCAGTAAGCCAGCCCAGAATCCTGGCAAGGACATCATTATGGGAGAAATCGTTAATGAAGCTCCCGTTCCCATCCCGATCATCACTTCGCTGTAAATGACGGTCAAGAGTTGGAAATGCCGTCGCGGGGGACTCCGGGCCGCGCGATTTGGCTTTTTGCGTAATCCGCTAGACGGCCGCTAGAGGAGCGGGCGCTAGCTCTGCCGGTGCTCACGGGCTTCACCGATCCGTTCGGGGACGCGACAAGCAAACCGCCGAAGTAAGGTCTTCCTTCATTGCTTATTAGGAGGTTTTCTCAAAAATGCGTTTACTGTGGCACCAAACTCTGGCGGCAGCCGTAATGGTCACGCTGCTCGCGGGATGCGGAGGCGGTATGTCGCCGGCGCAGGTGGGCGCTACGGGTCAGAACACCGTCGCGCAGTTACGACACATAGGCGGCGCCGGCGCGGCGCATCCATTCCAATCGACGGGTGCAAACACAGCGCGTTCGTGGATGGCACCCGATGCGAAGAAGTCCAAGACCCTCCTCTACGTGGCTGACCAAAGCGCGAACGATGTTGAAGTCTATTCGTATCCCGGCGGTAAGCTCAAAGGCACGTTAACCGGATTTCAAACGCCGTCGGGCGTCTGCTCGAACAAAGCCGGCGACGTCTTTATTCTCAACGGCAACGGTACGAGCGTCGAAGTCTATGCGCATGGCGGGTCCTCGCCGATCCGGACGCTCGGTCTTCCAGGCTATCCGGAACTCAACTGCTCCGTCGATCCAACGACGGGGAACCTCGCACTTGGAGTGCTCGGGGGCACTTGCGGCGACTGCTTTGTCGTTTTCGCCGGCGGCTCCGGAACGGCGACCATCTACACGCCGTCGGGCCAAAATGGGCTTCCAGGGTGCGGCTACGACAACAGCGGCAACCTCTTCTGCGACGCCTACGGCACCGGCGGCTTCGCGCTTTTCGAGCTTCCAAAGGGAAGCTCGACGGTAAAGGCGGTCACGGTCAGCGGCGCGGGTGGTCTAACGGCGGGGTCGATGCAATGGGACGGCACGGACTTGGCGTTTGGAGCCGGCGCGGGGCCGACGCTCTATCAGATACAACTCTCCGGATCGATGGGAAGCGTCGTCGGCTCGACGACGTTGAGCAACGCAAGTGCGGTTTGGCAGTTCTGGATTACAAAGAATCTCGGTAGTAAAAAGCACAAAGGGTTGCGCGTGATCGCACCGACCTTCATCAACAGCGCCCCCACTGCGGGCTATTGGAACTATCCGGCCGGCGGTACGGCGACGAAAATGATCACCACCGGACTCACGCAGCCAGACGGCGCGGCACTAAGCACTAAGAAGTAGCGACGTCTCGGTTTGACCATCGCTCGCGGAGAGGACCCTCCGTGAGCGATGGCTCTATTTGCTCGCTACCCGGCGTCGCGGGGGGATCGCGCTCAACGTCCAATAACTGCGTGCATATTGTTAACGGATGCCGGGCGCCGGACCGAAACGGAGTCTCAGATGAATCAGCCCAATCCGGTTCTGTATTTTAAGTGGCTCGGACGGACCGGGCGGCACGCCGGAGTAAGACGATTCTTACCGCTCGTCGTTTCAAGCATCTTGGCGGCATGCGAGGCGTCGCGCGGGAGCCTTCCCGTCGGCACCAATACCCTCAACCTCACCAGCGCTGGCGCGCTCTCCTCAAAGGCGCATCTTTTCGTCGAGAATCCGTCTACGATCGCGGAGTATACGCGTGATGGCCGCCTCGTCAAAACGATCAAAGCCGGTTTCGGCAGCCGCGGAACGAATTTAGGCGGCCTCGCCTTCGATCGCGATGGTAATCTTTACGCCATTACCGGCCTGTTCAGCATAGCCGTCTACGCACCGACCTCGAGGAAACTCGTACGAACGATCAGCAATGGCGTGGATTGGGCGTCTGCAATTGCGACCGACGCTCGAGGGGACTTATACGTAGGCAACGGCAGGACGAATAGTATCACCGTTTATCCTCCTGGTGCTGTGTCACCATCGAGAACCGTTACGCGAGGCGTTAGCGATCCAGCGTCGCTTGCGGTCGATTCCAGGGATAATCTGTACGTCGCGAACCTTGCCGCCAATTCGGTAACCGTTTACGCGCCCGACGGGCGCCTTCTACGAACGCTGACCTGCTACGTGATTGGACCGGAAGCCGTGATACTGAATGGCAACGATGAACTCTTTGTCGGAAATTCATACTACGGATATGGTAAGACCGTCACGATTTATGCCCCGCCCCGAGACAAGCTGGTTCAAATTTTAACAAAAGCCATCGTGTCGCCCCGGAATTTGGCGGTCGACTCGCGCGGCGTGCTTTATGTTTCCAATGCAAACATAGGCACCGTCACGGTTTATCCCGGTAAAGCAGGTTGGAAACTAAGGCGGAAAATCAGCGTAAGCGCCGAGCCGGGGCCGCTGATAACGGACTCGGCGGACAATCTCTATGTCGCCTGCTATACACGGTACGCGCGGGTAAACGTCTATGCCCCCGGAAGCATAACGCCCAAACTCATCATTACGGACGGCATTGTTTCGCCGCTCGCCTTAGCCATTGGCCCGCCTTAGCTCGAGGGTGGCACCAGTGCGCTCGAATCCCACCTCTCTCGGGGGTGCGAGCGAACCTCACCGTCCGTCGGGCTGAGCTTCAGGCGCGAAGGCCTGCCAGCTGGGCGCGCGCAAATGTACGGCTCGGCGTGGAATTGTTGCGATTTTCCGATCTCGAATGTCACTATGGGGCACGTGAAGTATTCTCGAGCCTTAGTGGGGTTTTCAACCACGGCGAACGCATCGGTCTCGTAGGCCGCAACGGCGCAGGGAAGTCGTCGCTCTTGCGTCTTCTCGCCGGTGTCGACCGGCCATTTGGCGGTACCGTCGTACGGGCAAAAGGCCTGAAGCTCGGGTATCTCGCTCAGGGCGTTGCCGACGAGACCGAGTCGACGCTGCAAGACCTCGTCGACGCTGCGCTGGCCAGAGTGACGCACGAAGAGTCGGGCGTGCGCAACAAAGTGCTGCGCACGATGCTCTCCGCATTCGGCTTCGCGCCAACGGAATACGACCGTCCGCTACGCTCGTTTTCAGGCGGCCAGCGGGCGAAAGTCGCGTTAACGCACGTGCTGATCGACGAGCCCGACTACCTGATTCTCGACGAACCGACTAACCATCTCGACGTCGCGACGATCCGCTGGCTCGAATCGTTCGCCTCCAACGATCCCCGCGGTTATATCGTCGTTTCGCACGACCGCTACTTTCTCGACCGGATAGCTACGCGCATCTGGGAGATCGAGCGAGGGCGCTTCCACGCCTACGCGCCTGAACGGCCCGCATACACCGCGTACGTCGCAGCGAAAGACGTGCGGCTCGAGGCGGAGCGGCGCGAGTACGAAACCTTCGTTGTCGAACGCGACAAGCGGCGCAGGACAATCGCCGGCCTGCGAGCGACGCACACATCCTCGGATTACAGCCAGGTGCGGAGTCGCGAGAAGCAGCTGGCGCGCATCGAAGCGACAACCCGAGCCGCGTCTCCGGCGGCTCCCGAACGCCAGATCTCCGTCCGCCTGCGCCCATCGCGGCACGCCGGCAGCGGGTTCGCCTTCGAAGCCCGAGGCTTGAGCAAAGCGTACGATCAACAGCTCTTCAGCGAGCTAGCGATCGACGTCCAGCGCGGAGAGCGCCTCGGCATCGTCGGTCCAAACGGCTCCGGAAAGTCGACGCTTCTGAAGATACTCACCGGCGCAGCGCAGCCGGATTCCGGATCGGTTGTCTTCAATCCCGCGGCGCAGGTCGCGTACTTTGCCCAGAATTCGCACGACCAACTCGACGTCCAGGAGAGCGCGCTCGCAGCAGTGCTCGACGGCGCTGTGCTGACCCCCCAGGAGGCGCGCGGACTGCTCGGCCGCATGCGTATCAGCGGTGATGCGGCCGATAGAGCCGTGCGCGATTTTTCCGGCGGCGAGCAGCGCCGTATCATGCTGGCACGACTGATGGCGCGCGCGGCCGACATCTTGCTGCTCGACGAGCCGACCAACGATCTCGATATCGACAGCCGCGAAGCAGTCGAAAGCGTCTTATGCGACTACGAGGGAACGATAGTCGTCGTCTCGCACGATCGCTATCTGCTGTCGCGCCTGTGCGATCGGGTATTGTGGGTTGAACGGGGCACGTGGGGACTCGTCGACGGCGGTTTCGACGCGTACGAAGCGGCCCAGCGCGAGCGCGACAAAGTGGCGATTGACCGCGCGGTCGAAGAGTCCACCGTACGTGCCAAGGCGTCGCGGCAAACGCCGTTGCGGGTCCGCTCGCAGCTAAAGGGACAGATCGAGCGAATCGAACGAGAAATCGAAGGCCTCGATGCGCGCGTCAAGGAGATCGAGCTTCTCTTCGAGTCGCCCGAGATCTATACCGACGCGGCCGGATCCAGGGCGTTGAGCGAAGAACTCGCGGCACTAAAAATGCGCAGTCGCGCGTGCGTCATCCAATGGGAAGCGTTACTACATCAGCTCGAAGAACTGACGGCCACGTAACGAGCGAGAGCTAAAGCAACAATGGACGACCGTGGTCCCGGGGGTCGTAGGCTTGGGTACCGGCCTGCCCGCCCGACTCGATGCCTACAGGTCATGACGACGGGCAGGCTCAATCTGAGCACATTAAACTATAACTGCAATTGGAGAGATCAATGGACGAAGTCCAAGTAGGGCGGAAGAGCTATCAGATGCCGCCGCACGAGGGGTTTACCGTCGCTCACTTTCTCACGGTAGCCGACATCGAGCGATCCGCCGAATTCTACAAAACGGTCTTCGGGGCGGAAATTGTGAGCATGGGCGATGGAAACGCACCGCCGTACATCAAGATCGCCAACACGTGGCTCATAATCAACGTTGGGGGCGGTCCGACACCTGACAAACCAACGGTGACGCTCCGACCTCCTCCTGACCCCAATGAGATCAGCAGCTTCATGAATATCCGTGTAGCAGATATTCAAGCGTGCTACAAATTATGGAAGAGTCGAGGAGCGACGTTTCTCACTGAACCCCTAGACAAGTATGGTGAGACGCGCTGCTACATCCGCGATCCTGACGGTTACCTCATCGAGGTCGGGCAAAGCAAAACTGGGGTCCCTTATGGATAAGAAGCACCTGATGCCTTCGCGGCGCTCCCGCGGGTCGACGTCGTGGCAAACGCACCAGCCGTCATCCTAGCGGCGGCGAACGATTAGAGGGACGGCGCCAACAGGCGCTCGATCTCCGTCTCGTCCAACATCTGCGGGGTCGCGGCGGTATCGGCGAAGATGCCCGCGGCTAGCGCACCTTTGCGCTGCTGCAGCTCCAGAATTCGTTCTTCGACGGTGCCGACGGTGATGAGCTTATATACGAAGACCGGGCGGTGCTGGCCGATGCGATGGGCACGATCGGTTGCCTGACGCTCGACGGCCGGATTCCACCACGGATCGTAATGGATGACCGTGTCGGCGGCGGTCAGGTTCAATCCGGTGCCGCCCGCTTTGAGGCTGATCAAGAACAGTGGCACCTCGCCGCTTTGAAAGCGCCGCACCGGCGTTTCGCGATCCTTCGTTTCGCCGCGAATTTCCACATAGTCGATGGCGCGCGCGGCGAGCTCCGGTTTTATCAGATCCAGCATCGACGTGAACTGCGAGAACAGCAACACGCGCCGGCCTTCGTCGATCAGCTCGGGCAACATCTCGAGGAGCGCCTCGAGCTTGCTCGAGTCGCAAACGTTCCGTGCGGCCGGAAGCTTTACGAGCCGCGGGTCGCAGCAGACCTGCCGCAGCTTGAGTAGTGCCTCGAGCACGACGATCCGGCTGCGTGCCAGGCCACGGCGTTGCATCTCGGCACGCACGCGTTCGTGCATCGCGAGACGAATCGTTTCGTAGAGATCGCGCTGCGCTCCGTCGAGCTCGACCCGCGTGATGATTTCGGTCTTCTCGGGCAAGTCGAGCGCGACGTCTTCCTTGGTGCGCCGCATTAAAAACGGTCGCAGTCGCGCCGCCAAGAGCGCGCGGCGCTGCGCATCGCCACGTTTTTCGATCGGCGTGCGAAAGAGGCGCGCAAACTGCGTTCGGTCCCCCAGTAAACCGGGTATCGCGAATGAGAATATCGACCACAGCTCGTCGAGATGGTTCTCGATCGGCGTGCCGGTGAGCGCGAGGCGTTGCACCGCGCGTAACTGCGCCGCCGCCTGCGCTCCCTTCGACCGCGGGTTCTTCACGAACTGCGTCTCATCGAGCACGACTATCTGCCACTCACGCTCGGTCAGCCGATCGGCATCGCGATGGAGCAGCGCATAGCTCGTCAAGGCAATATCGTTGTCTTCGATAAGGTCGAAACGCTCGGCACGGTCATTCCCCGAGAGCGAGACGACGCGCAAGTGCGGCACAAAACGCGCGATCTCGGCGCGCCAGTTCGGCAGCACGCTGGTCGGCGCGACGATCAGCACCGGTCCACACAACCGACCCTGCGCCTCTTCGATCGCCAGATGGGCCAGAAACTGTACCGTTTTGCCGAGACCCATGTCGTCGGCGAGCACGCCGCCGAAGCCGCCGCGCCGCAGCAGTTGCAGCCACGCCACGCCGCGAGCTTGATACGCTCGCAGCTCCCCCTTAAACGTGCTCGGCAGGGTAATCGGCTCGGTCTCCGCGCTGATCAGTTCATTCAATGCGGCGCGCAACGGTCGCGTCGCCGGCGACCATTGCAGCGGTACTGCCGCCTCGAAGCCGTCGATCGATCCGACGTGCGCTGGCGTCAGTTCGAGCCGGCCCTCCTTGGTCAGCGGCGCGTCGAAGAGCTCGACCAAAATCGTAACGATCCGCTCGATACGCTCGGCTGGTAGCGCGGCGAACGCGCCGTTGGGCAATCGCCCGTAGAGCGTGCGCGAGCGCTCCCTGCTCAGCTCGCCCGCGAGTTCTTCGGCCGAGTGCACGCCTAGCGTTTGCAGCGCATCGACGACGACCGGCAAGAGCGAGACGCGCTTCTCGCCGAGATCGATGCCGATGTCGAGTTCGAACCAGCGGTTCGCGCCTTCGACGATCTCCGCGTCCCAAGCCGCGTCGTCGATGTGCACGACCTCATATGGAAACGTCGAATCGGTTTCGATCTGCCAGCCACGCTCGCGCAGAACCGGAATTGTGGCGTCGAGAAACCGCACCCACGATCGTTCCGTAGCTGAGAACTGCCCGCGGGGCCACGCGATTGGCTGCAAACCGTACTCGGCCAACGTCGCCCTCGCGGCTGCTTCGAACGCCAGCCGTCGCGGCCACACCATCGCGACCCCTTGTTCGCTCGTCTCCTGGAACTCAAAGGTAACGTCGTCAGGACACACAATCGTGTCTCCGTACGCGAAGGTCAGCTCCGCAGTCGCCGGAAGGCCGCGCAGCGCCAAACGCACGACGGGGTCGCGTTCGACGACGCGCAGCCGCCTGTCCGACTCGGGCGGCGGAACGGCGTGCGCGATCGGAATGCGATGCCACATCGTATGAGCGCGCCGCGCTTGCGTTGCATTGAGGGAAGGTGCGAGCGCGAGCACGCTCGCCAGTTCTCCGGC
Organism: Vulcanimicrobiota bacterium; assembly: GCA_963711625.1. Classification (GTDB taxonomy): domain Bacteria; phylum Vulcanimicrobiota; class Vulcanimicrobiia; order Vulcanimicrobiales; family Vulcanimicrobiaceae; genus Cybelea. Next base: position 1,000,934 of record OY970207.1, on the reverse strand, counting down.
GATGCCCAGATCGATCGTTCCGGCGGTGTTGGCCTCCGGATCCGCGTACCAGAGCGGATCGCTCGGCAGCAGGCGCGCCGGCTTGCGGCCTTCGATTCCCGGCCGTTGCCGTCCGTCGGACGGATCGAGCCGCCAAACGAACTTCGCGTCACTCACGTCCGCACGCCGCAGCGGCGAACGCTTCGTCGAGTGCCAGTGCACCCGGCCGGTAGCGAGCAGCAAATCGAGCAGCGTCGCGAACAATTTCGGATTGAGCGTGCCGAGGCCGGTTAACCCGCACACGCTCGCGAGTCTTCCGATGGTGCGATCGATCGGGGTCGCGTAACGCCCAGTGCCTTGCGCGAGGTTGGATAAATCGATCGCGCGGCCCATCTGGCGTTCGCCGTCTTTTAGCAGTGTTACGACACGCGGAGTCACGTCGACGCGCGGAACGTAGTACGATTCGCGAACGTCGAGCACGTAGAGCACGTGCTCGCGACGCGGCTCCGTACCTTCGAAGCGCCGCGCCGTGATCGCTTGCAGCCAGCTATCGACGGCCCCGTCGGCGGCATCGCGCATGCCGCCCTCGGCGGCGAGAATTGCGGCCGCGGCTCCATGCTTGCAGCTGCGCCCGATGGGGCAATCGCAGACGCTGCGCAGTCGGCGCTCGCCCTCGCGCCAATCGATCGCAACTTCGTAAGGAATCGCCGAGGTTCCGCGCACTAACGCCGCGATGCGATCGTTTCCGGCGGCAACGTCGAGCCGCACGACTCGACCGCTGCGCGCGTAGTCCATTCCGCGCGAAAACGTCATCGAATCGAAGGAAGCACGCGCGATGTCGAGTGTGAAGCGCACCGCTGCCTTTACGACGTTCGGCGCGTCGCTCCATGCGGCGCAATTCGCGCGCGGGTCAAGCGAGTGCCCGCGTCGAAGCGTTCAGTGTATGCTATGCCGTATTGCGCTTCTCTCGGGTCTTGCGTTTCTCGTGCCCTGCGCGTCACCCGTGGCCGCGGCGACGCCTCCTGAAGCGGTCGTTCGCGCCTTCTACAAGTGGGATTTGTCGGTGAAGTATCCGCAGAGCTGGCTGGACCATCTCAGCGGGGCGAAGCCGTACCTTACTTCATCGCTCTACAGCTTAGTGAGCCAGATCGGTCCCTTCGAGCAGAAAAACAAGGGCGCAGTGCTCGACGCCCAGCCGTTCGAGGACGCGCAGATTCCAGCGTCGTCGGTGAACGTCGGAGCCGCCGGCATCAGCGGCAACCGCGCGAAGGTTCCTGTAACGATCCACTACGCTAAAACGACGGGGAGCGGTCACGTGACCGTGGTCGTCATCAAGACGGCACAAGGCTGGCTGATCGACGACTTCATCGGTGGCGTCGGAGGGAGTTTGCGCGCAAACCTTGCGCACAACATGAAGTAGCGCTTGCGCTTGTTACATGCGACGAAGCGGACGCTCTGGCAGTTTTCGTGCGCCAACTTTAGGGTTACTCGACGTAGTACACTTGACCGGTCTGAGCTCCCTCGACGCTCCTAGCGAAGGCGAGGGCGACACGCTTGCGCGCAACGCCTTCGCTCCCGGGAAAATAGGGGCCGTAAGCTTCCATCGATTCGCGCAATACCGTCGGGCTGACGACGTTGATCCTCGTTCCTGCGGGGAATTCGAGCGCGGCCGAACGCACGAACGATTCGAGCGCCCCGTTTACGAGCGATGCGCTCGCACCGTACCGAATGGGATCCTTGCTGAGCGTGCCCGCGACGAGCGTCACCGAACCTCCGGCGTTCAAGTACTTCGCCGCCTCCAACGCCAGATGGACCTGCCCCATTAGTTTGCTGCCGATTCCGACCTGAAGCTGCTCGGGTGTCATCTCGAGCAACGGGCCGAAGTGTACGCTGCCAGCGGCACTTACGACCGCGTCGACCTTGCCGACGCTTGCGAGCAGATTGCGAATGCTTTGGAGATCGGCGATGTCGACGTTATGTTCGCCATGCGACCTCCCCGCAGCCAAGATTTCGTGCCGTTGCTTGAGTTCGTCAGCGACCGCCCTGCCCATCGTACCGTCGGCACCGATAATGAGAATTTTCATGCTCGCCCTAACCGACGCGGCCGGCGTGGGGTTGCAAAAGACTTAACGATCCCCTTATGGGGACCGGCTATCGATGGTGAGCTAGTCGCTCGACGACTCCGGTCGGCGTGGATCACTCTTCAGTGGAATGGAATCGGCCGCATCGACGCCACCACGGTGCCTGCCGAGCGGCGACGGATTGCGGTTATCTTTCATCGAATACCTGAATAACAAATCGAGTCAAGTCCCGTGCCGATTTGGAACGGCGCTTTGCCATGAGAGCGTAGCCTCGGCAACGACACGGTCACCCTCCATCAGCCCGAGCCGATCCATGCGGTGGCTTTCGGGAAGGTAGAGCATCGCTACGTTGCCGTTCGGAACGGCTTGGCCGAGCATCGTGTGCGTGCCGTCGTGCATCCAGACGACCGAGAGTGACTTCGATACGTTACGTACGACAACCACGTACCACGAGCCATCGAGCGCGTACATCACTTCCGCGCGTGGGGTCGATTTGGCCGGCCGAAACTGCGCCATCCGATGCGGAGCACTCGCGAGGCGACCGATCGCGTTGCTTTGCGCGAGCATCGCGCCGTGCATCGTACGGCTCTCCGACCAGAAGTACGCAGAGGGCAGAAGTCCCAGTAGCAGCGCTGCCGCAATCGCTGCGGCGTACGGCCACGCCGTACGCCGAGAACGGCGCATCGCTTCGAGGGGACGAGGTCGCAGCAGTTGGGCGATACGGGCGTCGAGGGCGGGAGGCGCGAGGCATTGCGGCTCCGACGAAACGATCACTGCGACGTCGTCCTCGGCGGCGCCAACCTCCTCCGCGCACGCAGAACACTCGCGGAGGTGCGCATCGATCGCCGCGCGTTCGTCATCAGGGAGTGCACCGAGCGCGTAGAGCGCGGCGCGATCCTGGACGTGCTCGTACCTCACAGGCGATCGCTCCCGCCCAGCGCGGTTGATGCCAGGACGGAGCCGAGTTTTCGCAGGCCGTGCTTGATGCGGCTTTTAATCGTACCGAGCGGTTCTTGAAGTTCGGCCGCGATCTCGGTGTGCGTCTTTCCTTCGTAGTAGGCCAGTTCGAGAGCGGTACGCTGGTCGGGCGAAAGCGCGTGCAGCGCGTCACGAACCCGGTCGCGTTCGATCGGATCGGATACGCGCAACTGCTCGTGCTCTACGGGCATAGCAGCCAGGCGTGCCTCCAGACGGAGTGTGTGAGCCTGCCGCCGGCGGCGCGAGATCGCTTCGTTGCGAACGCAGACTACGAGGAAGCTTCGCAGATTGCCGCGGGACGCCGAGTATGCCCCCCGCGATCGCCAAAGCCTTGCAACGGCATCCGCCACGCAATCTTGAGCGTCGTCAGCGTTACCCAGCACGTTATAGGCGGATGAATAGAGCAGCGCCGCGTAACGGCGATAGGCTTCGCCGAACGCCCAGCCCTCGTGCGCCGCAAACGCCACAGCCAAAGCCTCATCTCCCTCCACCGCCGGCATTATGGGGTACAGACTTCGACGCCGTCAACGTTATCATCCGCTAAGAGAACGCCGGAGGCGGCTCGGGCGGATGATTTCTGCCGGTCGCTCATCCGCGATACCCGTAGCAGCGTACTCCTCAGCCCAATCGCCAAGCCGGCGGGATCGCAAACACATGGCTCATAATCAACGTTGGAGGCGGTCCGACAACTCACAAACCAACGGTGACGCTCTGCCCCCCTCCCGACACCAATGAGATCAGTAGCTTCATGAATATCCGTGTAGCAGACATTCAAGCGTGCTACAAGTTATGGAAGAGTCGGGGAGCGACGTTTCTCACTGAACCGCTGGACAACTATGATGAGACGCGCTGCTACATCCGCGATCCTGACGGTTACATCATCGAAGTCGGGCAAAGCAAAGCGGGGATCCCTTACGGATAAGAAGTGGCTAAGGAGGCTCACGCCGTGCGTCGCCTGTTCTTGCGTGCTGAACCTCGCGTAGCCGATCGTCGCTCTTTGCGCCGATGGCCCTGTAGAGTTCGCCCGCGCATAAGTCTCCATCACCTCCGTTAGGAGTTGCAGTCAGATGTGCGTTATATGGGCAACAGGGCTCCCACGGGCCAAATGTGGGCCATCTGAACCGGTGACCGCGCAAAAGCAACGCAACATAAGCGGCTTTCGAAGTGACGCCAACGGGATTAAGACCTTCTCTGATTCGGAAACTGGGAAACTGAGGTAACTGACGAGCACGAATCCGCCGTTGCGCGTCTTCCAAGCGTTTCCGTTTCGCCTATTACGCGTAACCCATTCGTCACCCAGGGATCAACCGGACCACAGCTCGCGAGAGGTCGCCGCAAAAGCGCGGTCATGACTAGAAGGCCTTAGAATCTTGCCTAATCCGTTAGGCTGCCATTAACCTCATGAGATCGAGCGGAGGGGTTGCCGAGCCAGCAGCGATGCCGTACGATGAGCTAGACAGCGGGCCTCAGTAGAGGGCCCGTCTCCGCTAGGAGGCACCATGGACGGACTGGCACCGCGCCTCAGCCGATTATTGGTCGGCGCTGCCGTCGTGTCGATCGGCGGATCACTATGGTCAGGCTGCGCTTCAAAGGGAACTCCAACGAATGCGCTTCCCGCGACTGAAACCGCCGGAGTTTCCACGCCGCTCCATGGCATCACCGTTGCGGTTACGAATCTGCATGATTCGGGTAGCGGTTCGCTGCGCGCCGCCATTGAGACGGTCAACAAGCGCCATGCTGGCCATGCCGCCATTACGTTTTCCGTGAGCGGTGGCACCATACGGTTGGTCAGCGATCTTCCCGTAATTAGCGCGCGCGTCGCGATCGACGGAACTTCAGCGTACAATTACGCGGGGAGCCCAGTCGTCGAGGTCAACGCAAAGCGACACGCCGGTTTGGTCTTTGCGCCAGGCTCCGCCGGCTCGAAGCTCCTCGGCCTCGCCATAACGGACGCCGGCGGCAACGGCGTCACGCTAAACGATGGTTCGATCACGCTCAACCTCAACTTTATCGGTTTGAACCTGGCAGGGGCTGCACTCGGAAACGGCGGCGACGGCGTCTACGTATCAGCCACCTCGTCAAACAACCGAATCGGCTTGAACAAGTCCGGTGCGTCAGGCGCCGTAGCGAACGTCATTTCCGGCAATGCGGGCAATGGCGTCAGCCTCCATGGATCATCGGGCAATGTCGTCGCCGCCAACCGCATCGGCTCCAACGTCACCGGCAAACGCGCGATCCCTAACGGCGAGAACGGTATCTGGATCACGGCGGCATCGTACGATAACGAGATCGGCGGCACGAGGTTCGTGGATAGTTCTACCGGTCAGGCAAACAATCCGACCGGAAGCGAAGGTAAGACCACGCCGGTCTTCGTCGTTCCGCCCGACGGTAATCTCGTCTCGGGCAACGGCCGGAACGGCATCCTGATCGATGGCGGTTCGCAAACCAACGTCCTCAACGGCAACTTCGTCGGAACGACGGCGGACGGAGATGCGGTGATCGCGAACTCGGGCGACGGCGTGCGCATCGCGGCTGCGCCCAAGAATTCGCTGATCGGCTGTAAGTTCGTCAACAACCCGTTCGTGTACTACAACGTGCTCAGCGGAAATCGGGGGAACGGACTGCGCATCACTAGTTCGAACGGCAGCGTCGTGCAGGGCAACTTCTTCGGCATCGGCGCAAACAACGCGACCGTCGTCGCCAACTACCGCGACGGCATCCTCATCAACGGCTCGTCGCAGGACACGCAAGTGGGCGGCGTCATCCCGCTCGGTAATGACTCGTCCGGCAACGTGCGCAACGGTATCGAGGTTGCCGGCACCGCGTCGGGCTTCACTACGTTCAATACGTTCGACGGCGTGCTGGCTTTTGGCGGCGCCGCCCCGAACGGGAACGACGGGCTGCTCATTACGGCGACCGGCGGCGGCCAGACCGTGCGCACGAACGTTTTCTCCGGCAATATCAACAACGGCATCGAGATAACCGGAGACGCTTCGGACGTCACTGTCGGGCCCGACATCGCCGGTCTCAGCACGAAAGGCGATAGCGTCGTGCCGAACGGAAATAACGGGGTTCTCATCGACGGTAACGCGCACGGCAATGCGATCGGTGACTATTACGAATCGGTCATCCCGCAAAACACCTTCGGCGGAAACCTCGGCTATGGTGTTGCAATTGTGGGCGGCGCCCACGATAACCTAGTCTTCAACAGCTTCATCGGCACCGACGTGATCGGCAAGTTCGCGCTGGCAAACCAGCACGGCGGCATCTACGTGGGAGCGTACGCCGTTCGCAATCGCATCGGCGGTTCCAGCTCGGATCCCAAGGAGCCGAAGAAGAACCTCGTCAGCGGCAACGTGGGCAACGGCGTGACCCTGGATACCGGCAGCAGCTATACGGCGGTCATCGATAACTGGATCGGTCTGAATCGGGCGGGCAAGAAGGTGCTGCCAAACTCCCGGCGCCCGATCGCCGTGAAAAAGGGCAGCTTCCACAATAAGATCCACGGCAACGTGACCTAGAGTGCGTAAGCGCGGTTCGAATTTTTAGTCCTCTGCTCCGCGCCATGACGAACAGGCTCGCTTGGCCGGGCGTCATCCACCCGTCACCCAAAAGAGCGACGATGTGGTTAAAACATCTTATTTCGTGCACTCTTACCGAGTTGTACGTCGGTGGATCCGATGCCGCTCAGCTCAATAGGCTCAAGGGCGCGACTATCGATGAGCTGGTCTGCCACAGCAACGGCTGCGCGATCGCCCAGGTTCTTATGGCCACAGGCTTCATCCACGTCAAAACCTTGCATGTTCTGGGTGGAGATGCTGCCGTTACCGACGTAGATTCGCTAAAATCAGAAATCGCCGGTCCGCAACGCCACTACCGTGCCGCTCCGCCGACACCGCTGGTGATCGCATGGGCGTATTTCCGCACCAGCTTGGTGCCCGCGATCTGATCGAAAATCCACAGCCAGCCGCCGGTGATGCCGCATTGCGTATGCCAGTTCTTCATCGCCGTCTTTGCCTCCGCCGGCGTCAGATCGGGCGGCGCAGAGGGTTGGTCCGATACGCCGGGATAAACCGGCACGCTTCCGAAATTCCAGTTCATCTTCTTCGACCCCGACCCCGAGCAGGGACTGTTGCCTTCCCCCCCAGCAAAGGTCTGCAAATGAATGCCATCCACCGTGCCGGCGCGCTTTTTGTTGATTTGCGACACCACCGACGTCCAGTAATCGGAATTGGTATAGGGGTTCATGGTGACCTTGTAGCCAAGCTTGCCCAGCATCACCGCGAATTTGATCGTTGAAGACGAATCATAGCTGTTCTCGTCATCGAAATCGATCGCGTCGAGCGGCAGCGCCGCCTCTAGCGCGGCGAAATCCTTGTAGAGAATGCTGTTTGGTCCGGTGCCCTGCGAATCGACCAGCGCTTTGATATTCTCCCAGTCGCCGTAGTTGGACGACCCGATGCTAAGGGTGACGCGCTTGACCGTGCCGCGTTTGATCTTCTTTAGATCGGCGGGGAAATCGGGGTATGTTTCATTCCCGATATAGTCACCCTCCGATGTCAGCGGAAATTCGCCATTCAGGTTCAAATCGCCCGTGCTGCCGACCTCGACGCTCCAGACGATCAGTTCATTGAACCCTGAATTCTTGAGTTCCTCGATATTTTTCGGGATGTGCTTGTAAACCGGCCCTCCCCCCAGAATGCCGACATAGCCTGTCTGTGCAGTGGCCGTCACCACGCTGGTCTGCGCGGCGCCGCTCGTAGCCGCAGTTACCGGGCCCTCGGGCAGTTGGCCGAGGGGCGACTGCGCAGCGCTCTGCTGAAACGAGCCCGACGGCGCTAGTTGTGACTGGGGCCCACCGCCGCAGCCTGCGAGCATTGCCACGGCCACGCAAATGCCAAGCGCGTAGTGCCCAAAGTCTGAAGTTCTCATGTGCTGTCCTCCTTAAGCATGAACGCATCGACGGTCAGCCGTGCACTCCCGTCACACTCAGTTTTATCTTCGATAAGGCGCCTCGTGGAGCCCTACACGCCTGGATTCGATGTGTGGTCCCTCGCGCAGCTCCTTGAAGATGCGTCGAGCGGCTGAGGCGTTGGGCCGATCGGAGATAGAGGGCCTATTCGATGCAAGCGACGCTCCATCCATACGAGGGTGAACTCCGGGACTTTCAAACGTGGAATCGATGTGGAAGAACGTCGGTGACGTAGACAGTGGCGTCGACAGGCTCCGCTCTCGTCAAATAAAAGAGGACATCAAAGGCCTACGCGAGGCGACCGCGGACGAGAAGCGGTACGCCGATCTCGTCATCGCGCACAACGCGAGGGAAAAGCCAGTGCCTGTGGCCTTCTCCGCGATCTCCTCCCCAACCGACGAGATCGTTCGTATAGCGAAACGCTATACGGCAACTCTCACAGGGGCGAGCATGTTGTCGTTCGCGCCGGTTGACCAGTTCAACTGGTACGACGTGTTTCACTTCCCGTGGATCACGCCGGCCTAGGCGTAGCGGTTGCTGCGTAAGCCTCCGTCGCCGCGTCCCGCCCCCACTTGGAAGCTCCGCAAGTGCAAATTTCTGGTTGCTATCGAGGCCGTCGACGAAAAGGTTGCCATTATTGTCGTAGCCGCAAAAGTCGCTCGTCGCCAGGGATGGGATGGAGCAACCCTTGGCAAACGCCCATCCAAATTTCCGGCTGTGATGGTAGACTGCGACCGGCGCACTGCCGTGGTGCGGCCCGGCGACGACGGCAAGCGCTCCCGATTTTGAGCTCGCAGAGCAGCCGTTATTCAAGCCTCTCTATGCGCCGACGTCGATGACCACAGCGCCCGACGGCAATCAGTGGATTGTCAACCGTCAGGCCAACCTTATCCGGCGAATTACGCCGCAAGGCACGGTTTCGAGTTTTCCGACGACGTCTGGAGAATCGCCGGGCGAGATTGCGGTCGGACCCGACGGCAATCTTTGGGTTTGCGGCACGACGAAGCTCGTTCGGATCACTTAACCCGCCGCACCGATAAAACCGTGCGATATATTTAGTTGAAGTAGAGGACGAGGGTTTTGGGGAATGGCCTTAGGCAAAGACTGGATTCCTCGGAATGGTGACCTTGTGTGTATTTACCTCCGGCGCAGATCCATTCTTCATGCGTCCAGTCGCCCGACAGTCTCACGCGTCCTTGCCGGTTTGTCGTGCCTTTGGTGATCAGCTTGCCGTTGGGCCATTTCTCATGCGTTATCGTGATCTCGATATTCGCGAGCGGCAGGCCGCCCCTACGAGCCGTGATTTCCACCTGCGCATTCGGTTGCACCCTGTTCGCTAGCGGAACGGCTGCGTTGCCGTTCGGCCTGTTCGTCGCGTCGAACGGGTTTGCGCATGCGGAGAGAGCGATCAACGTAAGCGCGACGATCGCGCGTTGGCTAAAGCTCATAAAAACCCCCCTCTTTAAGCGCGAAACGAGTTAAGATCCTCGCGCGCTGTGCCTCCAAATAGCTGAACAATCGCTGATATTTGCGGTTCGTCATCCGCAATGCTCGGTCCCGCCGGAGCGGCTCTGCGAAATGTCCTACGCCACCGCGTGCCGGCTGCAAGTGCAGACCGCTTTTTGCAGCGTCATGGGAACCGAATCTGCTCGCGAGGACACGCATGGTTTTCCATGCTGTCCCGACGAGTGTCTTCTAGTGCGTTGCGAGCGATCCGCTTATCGCGCCGTAATCGCGTCTCGCCTTGGGTCCAAGCTGGGCTGCGAAGCCGGTAACAACCTGCCTGTCAGCGTTTGGCCGCCGAACGTTATCCGCACGTTGCTCGGTATACCTGCTTCTACGCAGCGCCGAGGTTAGGCCGGAGATGGCGCGTTGGCGGCACCGAATGCCGTATAGCCCCGTTCCGCTCGAAGCATTTCCGCGATCACCTGGTCGAGCGTTTCGAACTCGCACAGGCCGGAGAGCAGCGCTGTATCGTCGATCTCATTCCGAATGAGAAAAGTCGGAACAACAGTGACCGGTAGTGCGCGAAACTCTTGCGTGCTTTTGCGGACGCCCGGCTCGACGGCTTCCATGGCTGCCTCCAAGCGATCGGGCGGAACGGCGATCAGCCGCGAGACCGCGCCAACGGCGCCGGTTTCCGATCCCATAGGCTCGCCGCGCAACAATATCGCTTCCGCGACAAGCCTGCGCACATCGTGGCCCAGGCGGCCCGCCGCAGCCACCGCGAGGTTCGCGTAGAGCGTGCGATCGTTGCCCTGGATCCATCGGGACGTGACGGCGATGCCGGTGATCGACTCGGACCGCCGGTACATCCATCCAAGCGCCTCCGATGTATATCCGACTGCTTCTCCGTCCTTCACCATGGCGATCTTCCATTCGACATCAAGGTCGCTGCCGTGCTTTGCACGCAGCCTATCCAACGCGAGGTCGCCGAAATACGACCACTGCGAGCACACATCGTAGTAGAAGGTCAGCTTCATGCTTGTCGAACGGCGAGGGCGCTGCCCAAGCGGCGGCGTGCGGGAACCGGTTCCACGTGGCTTGCGGCCCGGCTAACGAACCATACACAGAGCAACGTCAGCAGCGCGGCATCGTCGAGCGCACCCAACACCGGAATGTCGCCGAAGAGGTCGAGAGGAGAGATGATCAGCAGCCCGATCAAAGCCGCGACGACCTTGAGCGACAATGGCACCCGCGCATCGCGTACCAGCGGCACCGTTCGAGAAATAGCCGCTTTCGCGGCAAAAAGTAAACGTAAAAGTCTCATCCCCACGTGCTACTCGAAGCGGACGCCGATGTTCCAATCGGGCGAATTTCGCGAAGAGTTCCGAGCCTAGCGCCCGGTCGCGAAGCGATTCCAGTTTACCAACGTTGTGCCGACCCCAGTTCGTTGACTCGCCTGCCGCAGGCATATCAGCTGCGCACAAAAGCAAGCGGAGCTTTGAACCTACATCGCGCGCTGGCGCCGCCGTATTTAAGATTACAACCGCGCAGCCCGTACCCGCGTTACTGCAGCCACGCCGTCGGCGCCCCGTGGCGAAAAGCAGTTTGTGGTAGCGCCAACGGGAATCGAACCCGTGTATCGGGGTCCCGGCCGCTCCCGTCGAATACCCGAGAGTCCTTTCCTGTACGGGTTTTCGCTTTTTTGAGTCCCCGCTAGTCCTTTCGAATCCCGACGAGTTTGCGGAATCCGTTAGATGGCTGTTAGAGGAGCAGGCGCTTACTCAAGCGCGGCGAGCGCCTTCCCTGACCGTCGGGCGTTCATGCATTGGATCCGAAAGCGGCGATTGCCGCTTTTCTCGCAATCCGATCTAAACCTGGGTCATTGGCTCAGAGTCGAGATCGCCTTATCGTAGTGTGGGTTGTTTTTAGTCAACGAAATCTAAGCGGAGCAAGGCATGACAGCGGCAGCGGTACACGACGGCGGCATCGCCGACCACATCCATCCCGAGCCCCAGGGGTTCGTCCGGCGATATGTCTTTTCGCTGGATCACAAGATCATCGGCATACAGTATATCATTACCGCGTTTGTCTTCTTCGTTCTCGGCGGCTTGCTGGCAGAAGTGATCCGCACTCAGCTGCTCAACGCGAACGGCGGCTTCGTCTCTCCCAATACGTATAACCAAGTCTACAGCATTCACGGTAGCGTGATGGTATGGCTCGTTATCATCCCGATTCTAACCGGCGGTTTCGGAAATCTCGTCTTTCCATTGCAGATCGGCGCGCGAGACGTTGCCTTTCCGTGGCTGAATATGTTGAGCTTCTGGATCTTCCCGGTCGGCGGTTTGATGTTGTTCTCGTCGTTTCTCATGGGCGCACCGACGGCTGGATGGATGGAGTATCCTCCGGTCTCGCTGCAGGGCGGGGCTGGCACATCGATGTGGGCTGCGGCGATCTTCTTGGTTGGCATCGGTTCCACGATGACGGGACTCAATTTCATCGTCACGTTCTTGAAGATGCGCGCGCCGGGCATGACCCTTACCCGTATGCCGCTCTTCTGCTGGGGGGAGTTCGCCACCGCGCCGCTGCTAATGATCGCCACCACGGCGCTGTCCGCGGCCTTAGCTGCGCTCTTCATCGAGCGCCAGTTCGGCGTGCCGTTCTTCGATCCGACCAAGGGCGGCAGCCCGATCATGTGGCAGCACATGTTCTGGTTCTACTCGCATCCTGCTGTCTATATTACGATCCTGCCCGCCTTCGGAATCATCTCCGAAGTGCTGCCAACTTTCGCGCGAAAGCCGATCTTTGGTTACAAGCTCATCGCGTTCTCCTCGATGGCGATTGCATTGCTGGGCTTTATGGTTTGGGCGCACCACATGTTCACGTCGGGCCTGGCGCCCTTCTTGCAACTGCCGTTCATGATTCTCACTTACGTGATCGGCGTCCCGACCGGTATCAAGATCTTCTCGTGGACGGCAACACTCTTCGGAGGCAAGATCCACTACACGACGGCAATGCTCTTTGGGATCGGTTTCGTCGGTCTCTTTACCGTCGGCGGAATCACCGGAATCTTCCTCGCAGCGATCCCTTTTGATCTCCACGTGCACGGTACGTACTTCATCGTCGGGCACATCCATTACGTTCTAGTCGGAGGAAGCTTAATGGGCATCTTTGCCGGCATGTACTATTGGTTCCCGAAGATGTCGGGTCGGCTCTTGAACGAGACGCTAGGCAAGATACATTTCTGGCTGTTTTTTGTCGCCTTTAACGGAACATTCTTGCCGATGCACTGGCTCGGAATGCTCGGCATGCCGCGAGAGGTGGCGACGTACGATCCGCAGTTCACCTTCTGGAACCGCTTCGAATCGTTCTCGTCGTATCTCATGACCATCGCGATCCTGATCTTCTTCGTCAACGTGCTGTGGAGCATTCGCAAAGGTAAGCGCTCCGGTGCCAACCCATGGGGCGCGCGCACGCTCGAGTGGCAGGTTCCATCTCCGCCCAATTACTACAACTTCAAGCACATCCCGATGGTGTACGGCCTTCCCTACGATTTCTCGCAGCCACTGCCGTATAAGGGGCTCGACGAAGAGCTCACCGATTCGCCGCCGGCAATCCCGGCCGAGGTGCATTAACTGCATTCCCTGAGGGCGCTCACGGCCGCGAAACGCGCCAAAAGCCCGCGCACGACAGAGTTTCTGTCAGCCAGCGGGGAATCGAATCTGCGGATCGGGTTCCCGGGGCCGCTCCAATTGAATATCGAATAATCATTTCTTGTACGGTTTTCGCGTTTTCGAGCGCCCCATAGCTTTCTGCGGTCCCCACGAGTTGCCGAATCAGTTAATCCATGTTAGGCGAGCAAGCGCTCTCTATCAGGCCGATTGGCAGCATGATTCAGGGAATCCATAACGATTGCCAGATCGTAATCTCAAAATAGCGGCCGCGGATCCCTCCAAAACCACGCGACTGCCTCAAAGAGCGGGGATGACTGGAAACATCGGCCGGACGCGAATAAGAGTTTTGATGGGTGGCTTCAGCGTGCGAGGCTGCCAAGCGGGGAAGACGGAAATCCCAAAGACTTATTTCGTGCAGGTGTCAAATGATGCAAGATAGCGAGCCGCGTGTTCCTCCTAGTGAAGACAGCAAGATTGCTTACCCGATCGAGGAACGGATGACGATCGACGGGCCGCCGGCCCGCGTGCTCGATGGGATCGCTCGCTACTTCAGGTCTCGAGACAACATTCTCGATTTGGTCGTTCCCTTAAAGCGCGTGGGCGAGCCGGGCACCTTAGCGTTGGAGCGCAAGGTTATCGTCGAGCTGGAACATCATCGGGATCGATTGCTTCCGGGACAACATGATCTCTCGTTGTCATTCCAATGGCGACCGGAGGGTGATACACGGCTTAGCTTCATTGGGGGGTTCATTATCCGGGCATCAGGCAGCGGAACGGAAGTTGCTCTCAAGGGGGATTATCAACCTCCTTTCGAGTCTCTTGACCCTTCGCTTGGAGTTGTCTTCGATGAGCACGCCGCACATGCTACCGGTCGGGTGCTGATGGAAGGAATTAAGGCCGCCCTTGATGCGGAAGACGAAATGTTTCAGGAATTCAATCGTGTGCGAGAGACGGAAGCACGCGATCCTCGACTCACGACTGGTTGGAAGGCCAGCAGCAGTGGAGAAACTTACGTGCGCCGCGAAAGCGACAGATAGACGCCCAGCCGGTAACGGGATACTAGATGAGGTCGGTCCAAAAGCCTAGCACGCCCAACGCATGCCGACCGGTTCAAGGGTTTGGGCAGCGCGTAACATTGCGCCGAGCGCGAGGAACGTCAACCACATTCCGGCCGCACTGTCGCATGAAGAAGCCATGCTAAGCGAGTCACGGCGCCGGCACGAGGTGATATGCGCCCATCGACGACGCCTTTCGCGGGTGGCAGCGCGCTGGAAGCGGGACGTCCAGGCCATTGAAGCCATTCACGAGCGGGCCGTCAATCTTGTCCTAAGGGTTATGCGCCGCTGCAGATTTGGCGCGGGGCATCAACTGAAGGTCGCCTTGTTTGCTCCGATGCTTCTCCAGCAATCTGTGGACATTTTGCGGGGATCGCGTCCCGTCTATTGCTGGGCAGTGTGATAAGCAAAGGTCAGATTGAGCAACAGAGCAAGGAACGAAACAAAGCCGATGATCGCAGCGACTTGGACAAGCCTGAACTCCGAACGCAAGAGTCCCCACGCGCCGAGAATCACCGCCGCTTCGTAAACCGCGACGGTCGCCCAGGTCAGCGGCGGGAAGAGAATCGCGCCAGGGCACGTTTCGTCGTCTTCACCCCGCACGTTCGTCAGTAATACTCGTATGCCGATGTGATGAACGTGCGCGACCACCGCGCTCCCGATCCAGCCAAGCAGCGCGACATAGATCGCGGCACTAGCCCATGCTTGCCCGCTCGCGGCACCGAGCGCAAGCAACGACGCTGTAACGGCGGCGAGGAGCGCGCATGCCATGAGAACCTGAGGCGGCCGATGCGCGACCGTTGCATGGGACAGTACGAGGCCGAGATCGCCGGCGTATGCCATCGCGCCAAGAACGAGTAACGCGCAACCGGCTACGGTGAGGGAGTTCAGTGCGAGCGCGGCGCCAACGGCAGCGACGATCGTGCCGGCAAGAATCGTGCTGCTCGAAAGGATGTGCATCCAGATGCGGCGGGAAACGGCTCCGGCGATCGGACCCATGGTCCGAGCCGAAATACCGATAACCAGCAGCGACAGCCACCCGCCGACGCCGAGCAGTGCGTGCGATCTCGGAAGGGCGAGCAGTACGGCGAAGGGTGCGAGTCCTCCGAGCGCGCTCGCGAACAGTACGCCGAACGCTGCGGTGATCAATAGAAGGCCGAGCGTCGTAGCGAACGCGCGCGCGATAGAGCGCGACGAGCCTTTGCGGGCAATGGCTTTGCTTAACGGTTCGACGGCGGCAATGACGTAAACGACGAGACTTAACAGTACGAGCCACGCACCCGATTGCAGTGTCGCCAAGTTCGAGGCGAGAAATCCCCCGGTGAGTATGAATGCGCCGGTGGCGAAAAATAGCGTAGCGATTCGCGCGACACTCCCAAGACGCCATTGCACGTCGAGAAACGTTGGCATGGCGTGGACGAGCACGCTGAGCGCGATCAACGTAATCCAACCAAGCGCGACGAGGTGTACCCACGCTAACGCTGGGAATGACGGTCCAGGTGAGTTCGTGCCCGCCGCAACAAAAAGGACAATCCAGGAAAAGCCAAACGCCGCAATGCCGAGCGCCATCGGGAGGGGTGCAATCCAGCCTTTCATAGTTCCAAGGCTTCGACTAAATATCCGGTCGCAACGGCGGCGGGAAGACGCGCTGCCACGCGATCGACGCGAAAGCGGCAATCCCCATTACTTGCAGGAGGGCCGCGAGATAGAGCAATGCCGACCCTGCCTGACTCGGCTGCTGACTGAACCACGGTTCGCTGAGAAGTCGCAGCGCTAGACCGACGTTTAAAGCATAGAACGAGAACCGCGCGCGACGTTCGGGATAGCGCCCCTGCGTCTCCGCGAATTTGGCACGGTTGACCGGAAGCAGCCAGTATGCAACGCCGATGACCGTATTCACAAGCCACCCGACAAAACCGGCGTGGCCGTGCTCTACTTCAATCATATACGGCGCTGGCCGGCCCGCTGCTTCTAACGAAAGCAGCACCGCTCCAGCGACAAAGGTCAATAGAAGATAGGCGATTCCAGTCTTAATGAAGAGTCGTGAGACATACGGCATTACAACGTCTTCAGTCCGCTGCGAGTATAGACATCCTACGCTTGCATTGCCCTTCACCGCCTGCATGGCTGGGAGCTGCGCACACCGCCCGACACCACGCTCCTATTCGGGCACCGATCGCGTTAGGGAGGCCGTGCATGCTGGCGTGACGCTCTTCGTGCGGTCCTTGCATTGCTGCGGAGGCGGGGAACTCCAGTGAAGCGGCTCCATTACTCAATCGGTTCGCCTAGATAAGATGCGTCCCGGTCGCGCGATGCGATACGAAAGGAAAGGACGAGGTAAACCGCGCGTCGCCCGAGCCGAGCAAATTGATTCTCCTCGTGGATTTATTGGTACGTGATGAGTGTTTGTGTTCATCAGCTGCGGTTCGCATTTTCCGCTGGAAGCGGTGCGAGTTGTCTCGCTATGCGATCGGCGAAGACATCAGGATCACTTCGCGGTTGCCGCATCGGCCATCTCGCGGAGCACGGTGCGGAGTTCGACAACATGATCTAGGAGTTGCAGAAGCGAGGCCGGCTCGAAATCTGCCATAAGAGCTTTCGCAACTTGCGACATGTCTAGCGGCGCACGAGCGCCGCTGCGACCGAGCAGATGAGTTTCATGGAATCCCTCCGAGTCGATTCTTAGCGAAGCGGCGCGCTCCCAAGGCTCCGCTCCTCCTTGGTATCCGCCCAAGATATCGATCGTAACAACCGAAGCATTTATCATAATTTCAAGAATCCTTTATCGGCGAACTAGTCACGGGGTAATCGTTCATCAGAACCGTCCACGGGTGGCTCTCCATCCGTGCTGGTCGATGTCGTAGCCTTGATGGCTTGGATCTTGCGATAAGCGGTCTACGCTTCGCAGTTCCATCTCGCGCTCTCCCGTAACAAATCGTCTTTCGTCATCGGCATATGACTCCGATCCTCGACTTATGGAGGCGATGTTCGATGCCGAACCGCCGCCTTGGTAATACAATGTCATCAACGATCGGAATCGATTCGCGATTCTTTCGACCCGTTTCTGGATGGGGCAACATTCCTGAACCCTGAGGTGCTGCCAAGCGGCCCACGCCCAAGAGCGCGCAACCAGGGCCGCGTAATCTCGATGGGCGCGTACGCCCATCCTTTTAAACTTGCGCTGGTCGTCGAGTCAATCGTCGAAAAGAGGTATCTGAAAACCCATCCTACTTTAGCAGCCCAGGATCCACGCTTCTTCACCCACTCATCCTACTGCCTTAAATGGCGGGCCGAACTGACCCAGGTCATCTCGCATCGCGCTGGCCGACTCATATACTAGAAACGGTGTCGTTGGGAATGAGCACACAAATAGCCAGGGACGTAGATGCTCCGGAAAAGACGATCGTACCGGAATCCGGTCAGTGCGCACGTCTCGAGACAGTAGATTGGTACGATCTATGGCTCATTCAGACGTTTCCGGCAAGCGACGCGCTCCCACTGTATTACCGGTACGGTAGGTAGAGGAACCCTGTGCCTTACGTGATCACTGAGCCCTGCATCGGCGTCAAAGACAAGTCGTGCGTCGACGTTTGTCCGGTCGATTGCATCCACGGAAACGAGGAGGACCCGCAGCTCTACATCGATCCGCAAGTGTGCATCGACTGCGGCGCCTGTGTCTCGGCGTGCCCTGTGGAGGCGATCTACGCTGACAACGACGTGCCGGAAAAATGGCAAGAGTACACTGAGATCAATGCGGCGTACTTTCAGGAAACGAACGATTCGGTGAAGCGCCCGGCGTAGGGAAGCCGCGGTGATTGACATGGAGCGGATCGAACCGGTCAGAATAAACCATCCAAAGTATCGGACGGCTGCCATGGCGCTCGGAGGCAAGAGTATCGGGCCTTCGCTAAGCGGAAAAGCGCCCGTAAGACCTTCGGCCAGCGGTCGCGTGGATCAAACATACCTAAGACGCCGATGTCGGCATTATCTCCCGAGACGCTCAATAAGGGCGACGTTCGCGATGTCGCGGGTTTCGTCGAGATTGAAATGACGGTCAGCTAGGCTCCAGCTGTACGGCGCTCGGTTGTTTTCGAACGCCGCCAGGGGGCGCTCGCCGAAGGCCTATCGAAAGCGCCGCTACCTGAGGCACACCTTCACGCACTGTGGCGGGCAATGAACGATCGCCCAACAGTTGAGTTCGACGTCCGGCAGCTCCCTACGTGGGAACGCCATCCGAAGATCTTTGCCGCGTTTGATGGACTCCACGTTGGTGGAGAGCTCCGCATCATCAGCGATCATGAGCCGCGCCCCCTTCGCCAAGAGTTCGAGCGCACGCGTTCCGGCGGTTACGTTTGGATGCAGCGAATGTTGGGCGCCGATCATTGGGTCGTCGTTGTGCGCCGGGTCACGCCGCCACGAACCGGATCCATTCGCGATTTCCTACGTCGCTGCGCCGTCTTTGCCGATTCCTCGCGAGAGACTCTCGATCGCCTCGAAGCGGCCACAACGGAGAGGCTGTTGGGCCACAGCGAACCGATTGCTGAGCAAGACGTCGACTGGGATGGATTCGGTATCGTAGCGGATGGAACGCTCGCCGCGGTAATCGCGTCGCCTCTAGGCCGCGAGCATTTGCTGTTCGAGATCCTCGCCGGTGATGCGTTCGGTGAGGTTTCCACGATTGACGGGGGATCCACGCCAGCCCGTTTTGTGGTTACCTCACGGTCGGCCAGCGTGGTCTGCATTCCAAAAGCTGTCATGCGGGCTGCATTGCGCTCGGACCGCGCCTTGGCGCATGCGATGAACGATCTATGTGCACAGCATATGCGAGTGATTATTGAGCGCTTCGCCACCCAGACGGCACTTTCGACGGTGGCCCGCGTTGCAGCCGCTCTCTTGCCTCATGCCGCACCTGAGCCTGGGCTTGGCCCTGTGCTCCCGTCGTTTCATATGACTCAAAGTGAGCTCGCAACCATCGCCGGAACGGTAAAGGAAGTCGTGAGCCGCGCCCTGGGGGAGCTTGAGGAGGCCCGCGCCATCGAACGCAGCGGTGGCCATATCGTGAAAGTCGACCGAGAGAAGCTTAGCGCTTACGCAAGCAGTCTATAACTGGGGTCAATGTGGCCGGTCGGTGACCACGGTAGAATCTTCTTGTGCTACCGCCAATTTGTGAGCCGCTCGTGGTTTTGCGCGTGTGATGCTTGGGCGTGTCGAAGAAGCAGAACATCGAACCATCGCTCCAGACTTCATTGCTTGCCGACTGTCGAGCATTGCGGGTCGAAGAGATTCGGATCGCGGCCGGCCGCAGCGAAGCGTTCGAGGCGCCTGACGGGATTGCGGCATTACTCTTTGCAGCCGGCGAAGGCAGTATTGTAATTTCTGGCTGCGCCCACGTCGTGCAGGGAGGGTCCGTCGAAATCGTCTGCCTCGGCGAGCCGTGTACGATCTCGGCTTCTCGAGATATTCATGCCTACGCCGTTATTGCAAAGGAGCAACATCTTGCGTATGGCTGAGCGTTGGCGTTCGTTGTCATCACGACTGTCACGAGGAACCGATCGAGTCGATCGCCGCGCGTAGTCGTGGCTGTCGCTGTAATCAGCTCTTTTCTGCAAATGCAATCGTCACTAGAGCGCGAGGGTCCCGCAGCCGATCGCGTAATCGGCCATTCCGTAGAAGATGTCGAAGCCACGGTCGCTTCGCGGATCGATTGCGGTCGGAAAAACCACGTTGCCAACGGTGCCAGCCAGCTCACCGGGAAGCTTCGGCACGAAGAGCGGCGCCGGCGAGCGGTAAAAAACGCGTTCGATGTCTTCGAAATCATGGATGATCAAGCCGGCGCTATATCGCAGCAATGTCCCGTCGCTCGTATGCTCCAGCTCATCGACGCCATGAATCACCGAGAGCCATCCTTCGCGCACGCGCACCGGCGGCGCCCCCGCACCGACCTTGATTTTCCCCCACGCGGCCGGCGGCAGCCTCAGTTGGTGCGTCTCGCTGACCGTGCAAAGCGCGTGTAAATCGGCCTTTACTGCATCGAGAGCAATGTACGCGACAGAGATGCTCTCACGCCGTTCCGGCGGGAGCGCTTTCAGTGCCGCAACCGCACTTTCGCCTTCCTGTACCGAGATGTCCAATGTCGGCCGATGATAGAGCGCAAGACACAGTGCTCCCGACGGCGAGCGAATCGGCTCCGGGAAGAACGCAGCGTCTTTATCGGCGAAGCGATCCTGAGCACGACGTAAGATCAACAGCCCTAAGCGCTCCCAACTCAAGCCGTCGTCCGAGATCGCGAGCGCCACTTCAGGGCCACGCGGCCCGAAGGCGACGTAGGCCATCACGTACGTATCGAGGACGGAAATGAAGGTAACGCGCGGATCTTCGCAGCCGTAGCCGCCCGGTTGATCGCGCAACTCGTATGGTGCTTCCGGCTCGAGCGCGAAACCGCACTGCTCGAAGACCATCGTCCCATCGGGCCCTTCGTGCCCAGTGAACGATCCGATCCGAGAGATATTGCCCGCCGCAACCATGCGAGGATAGAGCTGCAACCTCCCATCACGAAGGCGCGCGCAAGCGGGGTTGAGCACGCCGAGCTGTTCGTACGGGGCGGCGCTGGGCCGCAAAACAATCCCATGCCGCGTAAAGCGCGGCTCAATCTCGAGCATCATCGACGAGCTCGGCAGCGCTGCTTGGGGAAAATCGAGAGTGGCGATCGTAAATCTCAAATTCGATTTCAGAGCTTGCGGCCAAGCAGTCTTCCAGCATCTTGCCGACGCGGACGTCGTAGCGCGACTTGCCCCAGGCGTGGATGTCGGTCCACTCCGTGAGAATGACAATGGTCTTCCGGTCGTGGCTGACGAATATTTCTCCCGCCAGAAATCCGCGCTGTGTCGCTGACTCGTCTTGCAAAACCTCAGCAGCTTCGCTGAGGATTCTTGCGGCGTCGCCAGGATCCAGGCGCAGCTTCACAACGCTCAGCACGCTCACCGGTTGCGTCGCACTTCCTCGGGCGTGACAATCGGCCCGTGGTTTTGCCATGAGGTGCGCTCGTGATCGACCACCGCGGCGATCTGGGCATCGCTCAGTTGCGATGCAAATGGCGGC
Source organism: Vulcanimicrobiota bacterium (assembly GCA_963711625.1). Taxonomy (GTDB): domain Bacteria; phylum Vulcanimicrobiota; class Vulcanimicrobiia; order Vulcanimicrobiales; family Vulcanimicrobiaceae; genus Cybelea. The sequence continues at coordinate 979,654 of OY970207.1, read as the reverse complement.
ATCTGTGCGGCGTAGCGGGTGCCACCGATCGTTTTACTCGAAAGGCCGTGCAAGACGATGCGAATGTGCGAGTCGGCATTGGCGCCGTTCACTACCGGGTCGCCCGCGAGCGGCGGAAACGTTCCCTGCACGCCTGCTCCGCTTTCACCGTGGCACGCCTGACAGTTCGCAGCGTACACTTGCGTGCCCAGCGTCGCATAGTCGAATCCCGCCACGTTCTTGCTGCCGGCCTGGGCGGCACCCGGGACCGCGGCCACGGGCTGAGCCTGCGTCTCGGTCGCCGGAGCGTTGGCCGCCGCAAGCGCCGGATTCGGCGCGTAGGTCGGCGTCTTGGCAAACGCTGCAGGCGTTGGGAAGTATTCGATGCCGTACCACGCTGCCCAGGCGACGATGACCGCAAAAAGCACCCAGGTCCAGACCGGGACCGGTCCCGACGATTCCGCCCGTACCGGATCGAACGGCTCTTGCGCGCCGAACGCGTTTACGTCGATTTCAATGGCACCGTGGACGCGCGATCCAGTGCGAAGACCCGTCACCGTAATGCCGGGTCCATTAGCGACGACGAAGGGAATCCGCCGAACTCCTACATTCCCGATCGCGTCGACGGCTTGGATGCGCAAGACGTGTTCGCCGTCTGCCAGTTGCGTCGTGTCGAGATGAAACCGCGCGGGCGGCTTGTACGTCGCGATCGGATTGGCTGCGTCGTCAATGAAGAGGCTGATCGAGACCGGTTCGTCCTGCCCGGGCCCCTGTTCCCTCATCGGTCCCGCCTCAGAATCATGTACTTTGGATGACGTGGATCGCGCTCACCCGGACGAACGGTCCAATACGCGGCGGCGACGACCGTAGCGGCTGTGGCGATCGCCCCTACCGCGATGACGATCCAGCCCAGCGCAGTGCTCATTTCGCCGGTCCTCCGCGCAGCGGCACTTGCTTGAGCGCTTTGAGGTACATGACGAGATCGCGAGACTGCTCGGTCGTCACGACTACCCCGCTGCTCGGCCCAAATCCAGGCGGTAGCGGGACGACCTCGTCGCCGGGTCCAGGCTTGCTCTTCACGTCGAAGAGCCACGGATACCGCGGCATGATCGAGTCGTGAACGACCGCGCGCGGTTCCCAAAGGTGAATGTACTGCCAGGTCGTGCTCGGTTGGCGGGCGCCGATATTCGTGAGGTCAGGTCCGTTGCGATGGTCGCTGAGCAGCTCGGGAGTTGAGTACGCATAATCACCCGCAACCGATGGACGCCCGAAGACGAGGTCCTGTTGTAGCGGGCGCACGTTTTGCGTATGACAGTACGCGCATCCCTCGCTGACATAGATCTCGCGTCCGCGAGCTTGTGATGCTGTGAACGGCTTGAGTCCCTCAGTCGGCGGCGTGTTCGACATGACGAGGCCCGGAATCACGCCCATCACGATCGCGAGCAGTCCGTAGACGATCGCCGACGCGGCAATGAGCGACCAGACGTTGTTCATACCGCGGTTCACGTACGCGCAACCCCACTTGTCGGCGGATGCGCGCGCCGCGTCGTTTCCGGGGGCGGTGCGAACGTCATCACCCAGACGTTGTATGCAAAGATCACGTGCGCGAGGAACATCATCGAGCCGGCGACCGCGCGCGCCACCCAATACGGTGAGGCCGCATCGACCGAGGCGATGAAGGGATCGCCGGCGGCCCAGGTAAGCCCTTGCAGCGTGCCTGCGACTGAAAGCGCGAGCACGTAGAACGTCACTCCGATCGTCGCCAGCCAGAAATGCAAGCCCGTCGCAAGCAGGTTCGGCCGCTTCCCAGTGGCTGCCGGCAGCAGCGCGTAGATCGCGCCCCACGCGATGAAGGTGATGAAGCCGTACATCGTCGCGTGGGAGTGCCCGATCGTAAAGTTGGTGAAGTGCCAGATACTCTGTAGGCTGCGGAAGGCTTCGACCGTGCCTTGCGTCGAGCCGAGAAAGTAGTACGCCACGCCGACAACAATGAACGGTAGCGCGTAGGAGCGCCGAATCGTCTCGCTGTGGCCGCGCATCGTGAGAAAGAAGTTCGCGCTGCCGGCCCAAACCGGGACGAGCATGCCGACGGAAAAGACGATCGCGAGCGTCTGAAACCACCACGGTAACGGCGAGAACTCGAAGTGGTGCGCGCCAATGACGGGGTAGAAGACGAGGTTGGTCCAAAAGCCCAGTACGCCCAATGCGTACGAGTAGATCGGGCGGTTCAGGAGTTTGGGCAGAGCGTAATAGGTCACGCCGAGCGCGAGGAACGTGAACCACATGCCGACCGCGTTGTGCATGAAGAAGCCTTGAACCGCCACTTGCCCCAAGCCGGTCTGGTAGCTCGGAATCAGCGCCACGACGCTCAAGATGATCGTAAAGACGAAGCCGCCGATGGTATACCAGTTCGAAATATAGATCTCGCGCTCGGCGCGCGCGGCGACCGTACGTACGATCGCCCCGCCACTGAAGAACAAGCCCGCGAGAAAGATCAACTTTACGGGCCAGATCCACTCGCGGTACTCCTGATCGCCGTAGTTGAGCCCCGCGTCGAGCGTGATCGTGCCGATGACCGCTGCAGCATTGAAGCACCACAGACCGATCCAGGCCCAGCGCTTGGCAACGAGCGCGACACCCGAAGCACGCGCCGCGACGTAGAGCGACGATCCGACCAGCGCAATGCTTGCCCAACCGTAGAACGTGCCGTTGGTGTGAATCGCGCGCAACCGGCCGAAGGAAAGAAGCGGACTCGTCGCCCAGTCGGGATAGGGAAACTTAAAACTCAGCAGCAAGCCGACGGCGGTTGTGAACAGCAACCAGAACGTTGCGGTGATCGTGTAGGCTGAGAATATCGCAACGTCTTCGGCAGCCGCTTCGGTGCGAACCGCTTCGACACGTGGCGCTTTCGCTGTAGCGCTCATCGCGGAAGCATCCCGCGCAAGCCTCCCAGCAAAAGGTGGAAATACAACATACCGCGCGTGCCGTCAAGCGCCGCGAGCAGCTTTTCGGCATCGATGTGTGGGTTCGCCGACAGGGCTTTCATGTTGCGCGAGGCCCCGGAGTCCGTCGGTGGAAAAACATCGAGCCTACCGAAGCCCCGAAGGAGGATGACCGCAGCGCTCCAGCTGCCGACACCTCGCAGGGCTTGCAGCGCGCAACTCGCCGCGTCACTTGGGAGTGACTCGATCGCTCGCGTATCGATATTCCCAACGAGAATGTCTTTGGCCGCAGCCTTCAGGTACGATGCCTTCATTGCACTGAGCCCTAGCTGCCGCAGCGAACTCTCACGTGCTGCGGCGATGCTCTGCGGCCGGGGAAACGGATAGAGCCGGACGTGGCCAATCGTCACCGGCGTTGAGAAACGCTCTACGAACCGTTGCATGATTGCGGCAGCGGCCACGATACTCAGCTGCTGGAAAACGATCCCGTGGCACAATGCTTCCCAAAGCTCGGGATAGCGTGGCGGCTTGAGGCCGCGCAGGTCTCCTGCCAGCCGCGCGAGCCAAGGGAAGGCGCGAACCCGACGATACCAGTCGTGAAGGTCGACGTTCGCACCGAGCATCGCTGCGACGGTTTGGAGCTGGCGTTTCGCAACGGAGCCTGATAGGCGAATGTCGATCGCGTCAGGTTGCCGTTGCATCACCTCGACGATCGTTGTGCTGTTGCCATCGCACAACGCGCGCATGTAACGACCATCCGCCGTCATAACATCGACGGGGTTGGTCGGTACGCGCCGCAAGGCTTCCACCGTCAAGTCGAGCCGGTACGGCGTACGGACCTCGAGCACGGCGCGGAGGAAACGGTTAGCGATCAGCGGTACCCTCCGCTGCGACGCGCTCGAAGAGACTGCGCAAGATGACCGCCTCGTTGTGTTTTTGGTCCTTTGCGCCGTACAGCAAGGTGACCGTCTTGACGCGTTTTGCGGATGCCAGCAAACCACGGATAATCTCGGTCGCACCGGCAGCGGCGAGCTCCGCGCGGTAGCGTTTGCGAAACTCAGGCCACTTTGCCTCGTCGTGGGCGAACCACTTTCGCAAGTCTGTACTGGGGGCCAGCGCCTTTGCCCACGTGTCGAGACGCAAATCTTCTTTCTTTATTCCGCGCGGCCAAAGACGATCGACGAGTACCCGAATGCCGTCTCCCCGTGCAGGTTTGTCGTATGCTCGTTTGAGCGCGATGGTCGGCATGATGAGCTCTCCTCTCGTTCCACCGATCCCCTTTTAGGCGTTGCAACGCGCGTTCTTATCGGCCATTGTGCAAACCCGGCGATCTGGCGGTCGGTAGCTCGTTCGAATCCAGAAACTTGGTATTGTGTAAGGACCCCGCCAGGCCTTTACGGAGCACCGGCTCCGCAGGCCAAAGACCCTACCAAAAGGAGCCTACTGCGGTCTGCCGCGAGCCGCCACAACCTAAGTTATCGCCATCCGCCCGGTCGGACGGTATTCTTGTTTGCATGAAACGCCATTCTCTGTCGCTGCCGTTATCAGCGTCGCGCTGCTGGCGCCGATCTCGGGCGGCGCCGCGAACACAATATGGTTGCCAAATGTGATCGACTCGCTGACACGCTTCTCAGCACCGGGCGTCTATACTGGCGCCCCGGACGTGCCCCTGACCCTTTCGATGACCCTGGCCGGCGGCGGCCCCGAGCACTTCGCAACCGTTCCGCTCATCAAGATCCTCGCCGGAAGCAAGACCGATGCCGAGGTCGCGGCGCTCAGAGAGAAGTTTGGCCATCAAGCCGTTCAGGCATTCGTGGCGATTCTTCCGTTTGCAGTCGACGACTCGCTACGAATCGTCAAGCAGAAAGGCATTGCGCTCCCATCAAAGCCACACCCAAGTCCCCAAGACGGCGAAGCCCTCGCGGGCGCGCTTTGGGCTGCCGGCCAGACAGGTCATAGCTTTAATGTCGAGGTCATGTTCGACCGCACACTCTCGCACGATATACACATCCAAGTGATGAAGGATATCGACGCCAAGTACGGGATCGCGCAGGACGCCGATCTGCAGGCCGTCCTTAACCAGGCGATGCACGATCTGGCCGCAGTCTACAACTTCGACGCGGCCGGAAAACCGCAGAGCGGCACCTAGCCGCGCGCCAAACGTTATATATTTGAAAGGGGAGAAAAACATGGCTAATGGAGTTCAGGTCACACCTACGGCCGACGGTCCGTACATGGTTGCCGGCGCGTTCGCTCTACAATGGCCGAGCGGCCACGTCATTTCGCAGGCCGGAGAGGCGGATGAGAACGGTTACATCTATCTCTGTCGCTGCGGTCACTCGAACAACAAGCCGTTTTGCGATAGCTCACATAAGCGCGTTGGCTTCAAGTCGACCGAAGGAGACGCGACCGCCCATAAGGATTAGCGCGAGCTCATGGGAGAGTCGACGTATGTGATCGCTGGCGGCGGCGTTGCGGGAGCAAGCGCCGCTGAGTCGCTGCGTGGCGCGGGCTTCGACGGCCGCATCGTGGTGGTTGGCGACGAGACAGAGGCACCGTATGAGCGCCCGCCGCTCTCGAAGGCGCTGTTGCGCGGCGAGCTCGAGCCGGCGTCCGTTGTTTTGCGGGCGCCTGAGTTCTATGAAAAGAATGAGATCGAGCTGCACCTCAACACGCGCGTTCTCGAACTCGATCTCTCGAAGCGGTCCGTGCGCTGCACGAATGGTCAGGAGAATCGCTTCGACAAATTGCTGATCGCCACCGGGGCGAGTCCGCGCCGGCTCGGCGTTCCCGGCGAAAAGCTTGTCAGCGTCCATTATCTCCGCGCCTTGGACGACGCGCTCGGCCTGCGCGCCAAGTTGTCGAGTCATCCGAGGGTGTTGGTGGTCGGCACAGGGTTCATCGGCTGCGAGGTCGCGGCTTCCGCAAGGCAGATCGGCTGCGCGGTAACGCTTGCGGGGCCCTCTTTGCCGATGGAGCACGTCCTTGGCAAAGAGATCGCCGCCTTCTACGCAGATCGTCATCTCGCCAACGGGGTCAGGTTGAGAGTAGGCATGACGGTTACGGAATTCCGCGGCAGCCGAGCCGTCGAAGCGGTGCGCCTCTCCGACGGCAGTGAACTCGCATGCGATATCGCCATCGTCGGCGTCGGCGTTGCTCCAGCGATTGGCTGGTTAGGCTCCCAGCTTGCCGTCAGCGATGGCGTCGATACTGACGAGCTATGCCGGACCAACGTCCCCGGGATTTTCGCTGCCGGGGATGTCGCATGCTCGTGGCGACCACGCCTGAAGCGGCGAGTTAGGCTCGAGCATTTCGATAACGCTGAGTCTCAGGGTGCCGCTGCCGGGAGGGCTATGTACGGCAACACACGACCGTATGATCCGATTCCGTTCTTTTGGTCGGACCAATACGACGTCTCCTTGCAGTATTATGGGTTTGCGCGCGATTGGGACCGCGTAGTCCTTCGACGCCACGCCGGCGATGACTCGCTCGTTGCATTTTACCTCAAAGACGGGCGCGTCGAGGCCGCGTGTGCGCTCAACCGCTCCCAGGACGCAAATGTAATCAAACGTCTCATCGGAGGGACCGGAGTTAGCGATGCGGATCTGGCCGATGATGCAAAATCGTTAAAGAGTCTCATTCCGGCGTCAGAGTACGTTTGACGACCGATGACGGCGAAGCGCTTCAACATTGGTGATCACGTCATCTGGAACTCTGAAGTGGGGCGTGTGCGGGGGAAGATTATCGAGGTCGTGACCTCGCCCATTGAATTCAAAGGCTACCGCGTGGATGCGAGCCCTGACGAACCGCAATACAAGATCAAAAGTGATGTCAGCGATCACATCGCGATGCACAAAGGGTCGGCGCTTCGGAAGCTTCGTCACTGACCACGCCAGCCGTGTGAACCTGCCGTTGATAAAGGACTTTTAGGTGGCGCCAGCTGGAATCGAACCCGCGTCCTTCGACAAGCTCAGGATGACATACGTCCCAGCGGCTCCCGTCGAACATCGGATAGTCCTTCCCTGCACGGTCGCCACGTCACGTTCCAGATGGCTGAGGTCGCGATCCCGCGCTAAGTGTTTGCTGCGATCATGCAACGAATCGCCGCTTTGCGATCGCCGCCGTTGGCAACGGCAACATGACCACCTCGGCAATCGTGTGCGCGGAGAAAGCGACGGGAGATCTGCGTCCTTATGACCATACGACGAGGTTTTTTCCGCTCGCCGGAGCCGATGCGGGCTTCACTTCGTGTCAAGCCGACGGCCGGGCTTGCCCAGAGCCACGAAAACCGCCGGAATCATCTGGCGGCGGGTCGAGTGGGGGTTGTCATATGGAGAATACCGGCTAAACTTGAATATTATCTCGTGAGTCGAACGTAAAATATTGCGGCGCTGGGGCTTGAAAAGGAAGTTGAGGATGATCGTGGTTACGGCCCCCACGGGCAATATCGGCAGCAAAGTCCTGAAGAATCTGCTTGCCGGCGACGAAGAGATCCGCGTCATCGCCCGCAATCTCTCGAAACTGCCAATCGACAGCCTCCCGCATATCGAAGTGATCGAGGGTTCGCATGGCGAGCGTGACGTTGTCATGAGGGCTTTCGAAGGCGCTGATAGCGTCTTCTGGCTCGTCTCGTCCGATCCCACCGCACTCAGCGCCGAAGCCTCCTATGTGGATTTCTCGCGCGCGGGCTGCGAAGCCTTGCGGTGTCACGGCGTGAAGCACGTCGTTGGCATCTCTTCGATTGGGCGCGGCTGGCCGCGCGATGCCGGGTATATCACCGCAACGTTGAAAGCCGACGATCTCATTGCAGAAACCGGCGTTGCATACCGTGCGCTCGCCGTTGGGTCGTTGATGGAAAACGTCTTGCGCCAGACTGCGCTGATCAGAGATCAGGGGATATTCTGTTGGACGGCTTCCGTCGATTCCAAAGTCCCAGCAGTCGCGAGCCGGGACGTTGCGGCTGTCGCGGTGCAACTATTGCTCAACCGATCATGGACGGGAGTAGAAAGCATCTCGCTCATGGGTCCCGCGGACATCACTTATGGCGAGATGGTGCAGACCATGTCGAACGTGCTCGGCAAGCCGATCAGCTATCGCGTGATGAGCATAGAGGACATGAAGGCAGGCATGATCACGCGTGGGACTTCCGAAGGCATGGCACAGGCCATGGTCAACATGCTGACCGCGCAAAACGAGGGACTCAGCAACATGAACTCGCGCCCCACTCCGAACAACTCGCCCACGACCTTTCAGCAATGGTGCGAGACAGTGCTGAAGCCGGCCGTCCGGGCTTGACGAGGAATGCGGCATCGTATGCCCTGGATGCCGATCAACGAGCACTAAATTAGGACCGCAATGGCTTTTTTCATGAGCATTGAGGAAAGGATTTGGTAATTCTCACTTAGCTGCTCGCCACACGCTCACTCAATCCGTTAGACGACAGGCCGACTGATGCGAAACACTCTTACAAAATAAGGGTTTTTGTAGCGCCAACGGGAATCGAACCTTAACATCCATTTCTCTAGTTTCCTCCATTACTCGTCACCCATCCGTCACCCACGGCCGCGAACCTAAGGCCTCATCATGGGGGCGACCCGCGGAGTAAAATGGGTTGAACGATGCCTGCAATGCAAGCTAACCCGCAATGCGACCGGTACGATCTGATGGAACTCGCCGATCGATCTACGGCTCGATGTCGACGCCTTTTTCGCGGCGTCCAAAGAGCCGGCGATTACCCGACGAACATTTGGACGTCTGCGGCGTAAAGCAGTCGTCCGGAGAAAGAATTGCGAGAAAACTAATGTATGGCGATGCCTTGCGGGTCGTTGAGCCCGGTGTTCGAGCCGCTGATCGTTCGGATCGGTGCGACGTCGCCGTGCGCATTCGGGGCATAAACCGTTACGCTGACAGGATAGAAATGGTTGGTGACGTAGACGGTACCGTGCTCGGCCACCGCGATGCCGGTTGGACCGTCGAGTTGTGTGCTCGAGCCGCGGATATGCCTAATCCTCTTGCTCGTGCCAGAACCATAGACGGCAACTTGACTCTTAACCCCAAAAAAAAGCTGGAGTTCTGTGAGGAACACGTCGCCGTGCGCGTTCAGGGCGATGCCGCCAGAGGACCATACGCCGAAATCGAAGCTTCGGATGGGTCCCACGTTGCCGTTCGCATCGGAGGCGAAAACCAGCAGGTCGCCGTTACAAACCCACCGTCCGCAAATCAGATCATCGACGTAGAGATTGCCGAACCATCCCCGCGCGATGCCATCTGGTTCTTCCAGCCCCGTGTTAGAGCCGCTAATCATGCGGATCGGCGAGACGTTCCCATGGGCACCTGGCGCATAGACGGTTACACTGCCGTTGTAGAGGGACGAGCCACCGCTGCCGTTCGCCACAAACAGCGTGCCTTTGCGATCCATGGCGATGCCGTTGGGGTCGGAGAGGCCCGTCTTTGAACCGGCGATCGTCCGGATGGGCGCGGCGTTGCCCTTCGCACCGGGGCCATAGACGGTCACGACGCTGGAACCCGCATTCGCAACGTACATGTTGCTGCCGGCATCCAGGGCAATGCCCGCCGGACCGTTCAGGCGAGTGCGCGACCCACTGATGGTCCGAATGGGCGGGACGTTGCCGTTCGCATCCGCGGCGTAAACGGTCACGCTTGGGGTGCGAGCGTTGGTGACGTAGATGCACACGGTCTTGAAGCACGACGCCGCCGGAAAAACCTGGCGCCGAGCCGTCAAGACCTCCGGTGGTACAAGCTGCGTGAGCGGCGACGCAGCGACTAGCGGCGCGACCGTCGGCGTTGACGGAGAGAGGCCGCTATTGCTGCTGCCGCACGCAGCCAAGATTGCTGCGCTCAAGCACGCGCCGACCAGATGGCTTAGATGTTTCATGAGTGCCTCCTAAAATTAGATACGCGCGGGAGACTAAAGCCATGACGGTTTCAAGAACTGCGAGAACGACGGCGCTCCAAAGCGACCAGATAGAGGCATTTGTTGGATTCGGATCCTAACGTCCGCGGGCAGAACGGTTTTCGACCGCGGAGTAGCGTCAATGCCTCCGCCCTTGGGGATCGCAACGTATGCAGGAATGCCGCCGGTACTCGGATCGTAGGCGATGCCGGTGATCTCGCCGCTCTTATTGATGCTTTCTGCGAGCATCAGCGACAAGGATGAGTCGGGAACAAGCGCGTTGAGGTCGTGCATCACGCCATTTTGCCAAATGAAGGCCCGACAATTGAAGCTGGCATCACATGATTGGCCGACGATTTGATCGCGTTCGTTGATTCCGAAAGCGACGCCGGAGCTCGTAGTGCCGTAGAGCGTCCCTTTTACGTCAATCAAGCCCGCAAAGGGGTTTGCGCCGTCTGCCCCACCTTTGAAACTGTACAGCGGCGTCTCCTTGCCCGACTTCGTGATCTTGAAAACCGTTCCGGCACCATTAACGCCCCCCGCAAAGGTCGTGCCGTAGAGCAGGCCGCCAACGTAAACTAGGCGCGCTTGCGGATCTTGGCCGTCCCATCCGTTGAAGTTGAAGAGATGTTTGAAAACAGCTCTATGCTGTGCTTGCCGTCCGAAGAAGGACACCAGCGACTGCCGCACGCGGGACGCGGGGATTTCGTTGTGTAGGCCGGCTGGCAGAGGGAAAAACCCGGCCGCACGCGAGCAGCTCGCGAGGCCGATGCCGCAAAGGGTCAAGGTGATTATCCGCATGGCGTAGGCTCCAATATTCAGCGTTTGATCTGAGATGAATCATTCCGGCATCGGTTGCAGCATGCTGCGCTGCAGGACGCGCCTCCGCACGTTTTCAGGCAATGTGACCTTGGTTGGGGCGACGCCATTACTCGGCGGTTCCGCTTTGCCGCTTGGAAGCGCCAGGAACGCGGGGCTGCGCCCGCTCTTCATGTCGTATCCATAGCCGACGATCCATCCGCTGTCGTTGATGTCCCCGCCGTAGGTAAGATAGAGATGCGAACGAGGTGGCACCAGCAGGTTGAGGTCGCTCATCGAGCCGTTCTGCCAGATGAAGGCTCGGCAGTTCCCGCTCGCGTCACACGATTGCCCGACGACCTGCCCTTTGTTGTTGAGGCCGAACGGCACACTGAACGCATCCCCCGGCAAGGTGCCAAGGTCCGTCATCACGCCGCTCTGCCACAGGAAGGCGTGAAACGTTGTGTTCCCCGGTAAGCCCGAGAGGCCGGCAACTTGTCCGCGGTCGTTGATCGCGGTAGCGGCGTTGAACTCAGTGCCGCCAAGATTGCCCAGGTCAATGGTTGAGCCGGTTTGCCAGAGCAAGGCGTGCTTCACCCAAGATAACGACGCGCCGAAGGGTGGCGCGCAAGAACCGGACCCACCCGCGACTTGGCCGCGATTATTGATCGCGATGGCCCCCGAGACACTATCGCCGGCAAATGGCGGCAGGGTCAGCGTCGTTCCATTGCGCTGCCAGACGATCGCGTAGAAATCGAGAACCTGCGGAGAAACGCAGCTTGGATCTTGCGCGGTGTTCTCAGCTATGCCCACGGCGTCGCCGCGGTTGTTAATGCCCGTCGCCTCGGCATTGTTGCCTCCCAGCGTTGGCAGTGCCGTCATGACGTTGTCTCTCCAGCGAAATGCGATGCAGATGTGATTCGTGTGTAAATCGGGGCAGAATTTTTCACGAAGCGGATCCTTTTGCTCAACCTGCGAAACGCCCGCGACTTCGCCCCGATCGCCTTTGACCGCCCAATTGATGGCACTGCTTGGGCCACCGAGCGTGCCCAGGTCGTTGACGCGCCCGTTTATCCAGATCGTCGCATGGGTCACTCTGTCACCGCGGAGATTCGCGTCCCCAACTATCCAGCCGCGGTCGTTGACGCCGTAGGCGAAGCCCGCGGTTCCGCCAAGCGTGGGGAGGGTGACGAGGTAATAGTGAGTCAAGCGGTGCGAAGGGCGCGTCGTTGAACCCGACTGAGCAACGCTGTGCGCGCTCGTTTCAGAGGGGCTGAAGCCGGACGGTGAGCCACCGCTGTTACAGCCGGCGAGCATGGCAATGGCCCCGAAGAATCCTAATGTGTATTGAGGCGAACTCGAGATTCGCATGAACATTTTACCTATTCCCTCCCTCGAAATCGTGGTTGCTACTTCTTGTCGGCCAATCGCGCCGCGACTCACGGCCCAAACGCAAGCGCAACCGGATCGCTCAGACCTTGGGTGATCGTCCGCAGTACGTTGTCGTGGCCGGGCGCGTAGACGGTGACTGTGGGGGGCGTGCGATACCAGCAAGGATTGGATAGGCAATGGCCTTGGTTTGCGACATAGAGCCTGCCGGCGCTGTCGAACGCCAGAGCGCTCGGCTCGTCCACGCCCTGGGTGATCGTCCGCAGCACCTTGCCGTCGCCCGGAGCGTAGACCGTAATGAAGCCGTTCGGCGGGCCATTACCGCAGATACCGCCGCAGTTTCTGACATAGAGATCGCCGCGGCGGTCAAACGTCAGCGAACCGGGGTCGTACAGGCCCTGAGAGACCTTCCATAGCACCTTGTCGGTGCCGCGGGCGTAAGCTGTGATCCAATCTTTCCGGGTGAACCCAAAATGGAATCCCGAAACGAACAGATTGCCGGAGCCGTCAAGCGCCAGTGAAATCGGATAGTCACCGCGTCCCTCAGGGATCTTTCGCAGGAGCCTGCTGCCGCCTGGGGCGTAGACCATGACGCCATCGGTCCTGCGACGGCCAGGGTTCGCGACATAGAGATTGCCGGAGCGGCCGAACGCCAGCGCGGACGGGAAGGAGATGTTGTGCGAGATCGTCCGAAGCAGCTTCCCGCTGGCCGGCACGTAGACCGTGACGCTGTTACTGTTTGCGACAAAGAGATTACCGGACGGGCCGAACGCAAGTGCTTGCGGCCCATTCACGCCGTGGGAGATCGTCCGCCGCACCGATGTTTTGCCCGGGGCGTAGACCGTCACGGTTCCTCTGACGTAGTTTGCGACGAAGAGATTGCCCGAGGGGCTAAACGCCAGTGCATCCGGTGTTTCCACGCCTCGGGAGATCGTTCGGAGTACCTTATCGCTCCCCGGGGCGTAGACCGTGACGTTCGACTCGTAATTCGGGGCGAAGTTTGCGACATACAGATTGGCGCCCGCATTTGCGGTGAGCAACTCCGAGTCCGCGGCGGCCGATTGCGTCGCTGCGATCGGCGGAGCGGCCGTCCGCAGCGACGGATAGAGACCGCTGCCGCACGCGGCTATCATCACTGCGGCAAGGCACGCTCCGACGAGTTTAGTCAGTTGTCTCATAAGCGACCAAATCGCGACATCTGTTGGATTCGGATCCGAACGTCCGCGGGCAGAGCGGTTTTTGATCGCGGCGCGGCGTCAAAGCCCCCGTTCTCGGGGATCGCAACGTATGCGGGAACGCCGCCGGTATTGGGATCGTAGGCGACGCCGGTGATCTCGCCGTTCCCATTGATGCTTTCTGCCAGCGTCAGCGACAGGGATGAAGTGGGAACGAGCGCATTGAGGTCGTGCATCATGCCATTTTGCCAAATGAAGGCCCGACAATTGTAACTGGCATCGCAGGATTCGCCGACGATTTGATCGCGCTCGTTGATTCCGAAAGCGAAGCTAGAGAGGTCGCCGGACAGCGTACCAAGGTCGGTCATTTTGCCGTTCTTCCAGAGGAAAGCATGGGTCGCGCCATCCCCCTTGAGATCCGAAAAGCCGACGATGTGACCTCGGTCGTTGATGTCCCAAGCGACGTTGCTCGTCTTCCCGCCGAGGCTGCCCAAGTTCTCGGGCTTGCCATGCCGCCAAAGGAGCGCATGAGCGCCGATCGCGGGGCTTATCGGCGCACAGATTCCCGAGCCTCCTACGACCTCACCGTTGTCGTTGATCGCAACGGCGACTCCGACGGGATCGTCAGTAAATGGCGGCAGCTGCTGGATCTTTCCGCGCTGCGGCCCCCAGACGACCGCTTCGAAGTCGAGCACCTGCGGGGCTGCACAGGTCGGATCCTGCGTACTAGTTTCGGCGGCTCCCACGACCTGCCCCGAGTCGTTGATTCCAAAGGCCTGGCTGTTGTTGCCACCTAACGTAGGAAGTGCTTTCATCTCGTCGCGTGCCAGTACGTACCCGTTGCACGTGTGTTTGGTGAACACGTACTTTCCATCGATATTGAAGTGACAGAAGTTTTCCCTGAGCGGATCGTCGAGCGAAGTAACGGAATCGCCGGCGACGGTGCCCCGGTCGTTGACCGGCCACGCCAGGCTGTTATTGCCCCCCAGCGTGCCGAGGTCGCGGATCTTATTGTCGTGCCAGAGGAAGGCGTGCTCGTAGTGGCCTCCGGCGAGATCTGCCGCGCCGGCTACCCAGCCGCGATCGTTTATCCAGTTGGCGAAAGCCTCCGAGCCACCGAGGGTCTTCAGCACCACGATCTTGTAGTGGCTTCCCAATCGGTGAACGCCGCTCGCGCCTGTGGCAACGGATCGTGACGTAGGAATCTGCGGCGCGAACGACGTTATCGCCGCGGAATGGCACGCCGCCAGCGCGAAGGCAACGCTCAAGGATGCTGCGAAGCGTACGCGATAGAAACGGATGGAATAGCTCATATTATCTTCCCTTCTCAATGTCTCACGAACAGCGCTGCCGCCACGCATCGAAGAACGTAGCATATTATTTTCCACTCGATGAGTCTGCAAACTGCGGCGGCCAGACAACTTCGAACCGTACAAGGACGACTTTGGTGCGATCGTCGACAGAGAAGCCTTCGCGAGTGCCTTGCCGTCTAAAATATCGAGTGTGCGCGGACAACCACCAGGCGAGGCTGCGGTCTCCTTCGCCCTCTTCCCACGCAAAGCGCGCGTCTACATCACTCATCGGTTTGATTTCGACTCTAATAGTCCGAACGATGCAGCATGGCACCCCATCTCCGTCTATGACGATGCTAAAGTCTCCCGGCTCTGGTACCGATTCGCCGGATGCATGAAAGGTGTGAAGGAGGCTGGTCGTGCCACGTTTCGTGCCGGCCAGAACGAGAGCCACGAGCTCATTGGCCAGTTCTCGACTGTCTCCAAACGTCCAAACACGAAAATTTGTCTCGCGGGGTCGCCTCGCGACAGCGTAGGCATCCCAAAACTGCTGGACGCCGCTCGCATCGTTCGAACCCAGTAACGTCCTCACCGGACCTCCTCTCCCCGCCATCATGAACTGGATCCATCGTAGCGCAACTCCAAGCACGAAGCGTCCGTAGAACTACTCACTCCCCCCGCACGGGTCAGAACGGGTCTCGTGGCGCCTCCCTAGAATGGGCTTTTTGTAGGCGTTTTGCTTACACGGAGCGCGACTTCGATGGAAACTGCTTCGGCCGCCGGCTCGCTCACGAAACGGGAACAAGACGTCCTCGAGCTCTTGTCCGTTGGCATGACCAACAGAGAGATCGCGGCTCAGCTCGGGGTGGCGGTCCGCACGGTTGAAAACCACGTCGAACGCACGCTGGGCAAGCTCGGCGTTTCCTCGAGGACCCGCGCGGTCATCGAAGCCCGGCGGCTAGGCCTGCTGGACGCGGCCATAGCCGCCGGCGTGGACTCGTCCGTCGCAGCTCCGCCACATAATCTGCCAGTACCACTCACGCGGCTCTTGGGTCGCGCGCAGGAGCTTGCCGACGTCGGGTCCTTGCTTGACGCACACCGGCTGGTTATGCTCAGCGGGTCGGGGGGCGTCGGCAAGACGCGCCTTGCGCTACGCGTAGGCGCAGATCTCCTCGACCGTTATCCGCAAGGCATCTGGTTTTGCGACTTTTCCGCTGGTTCGGACCCGCAATTCGTAGATCGCGCAGTTGCGAAAGTCCTCGGCGTTCAGGAGCGCCCGGAGCACCCGCTCTCCGAGGCGATCGTTCGTGCCCTGAAACGAAAGCACGCGCTGCTGGTTTTCGACAATTGCGAGCATGTGGTGGGTGCGGTAGCGGAGCTTGCCGACGAGATCCTGCACAACTGTCAAAACATTCGGATTCTCGCGACGTCGCGAGAACCGCTCGGAATCATCGGCGAGATTGTCTATCGCGTTCGGTCACTGGCGTTTCCAGATGGGGCTTCAAGCCTGACCGCCAACGCGGCGATGCGCTACGAAGCGATCGAACTGTTCGTCGATCGTGCGCGGGGTCTTGAGAATTGCTTCACGCTTACAAATGACAACGCAAGTATCGTCGGTGATGTATGCCGCTGCCTAGACGGGATACCGTTGGCGATTGAATTGGCGGCCGCGCGGACGACCGCGCTTTCAATTAAATCACTGGCCGAGCAACTCGCAAAACATTTCCATATCCTCAGCCTTGGCGGCAGGAATGCACCACCCCGTCACCAGACGATGCGCGCGCTGATCGATTGGAGTTACGATCATCTGTCGAAAGCTGAGCAAACTCTTTTTCGCCAGCTCGCGATTTTCGCCGGTGGGTTCAACCTCGAACTTGCAAACGCGGTCTGTGCCAGCGAGAACATCACCGAGGCCAAGGTCTTCGATCTGCTCGCATCGCTTATCGACAAGTCGCTTGTCCAAACCAAGTTCGAAAACGCCACGCGCTACCGGCTCCTGGAGTCCACTCGCGAATATGCGCGTGAGAAGCTCGATGAAGCGGGCGAGTATGATGCCTTGGCCCATGCGCATGCTGTGGCAATGCTCGAACTTGCCGAGCGGCTCGATGCGATGTGGGAGTGTACCCCGGATGCAATTTGGTTCGCGCAGGGACAGCCGGAACTCGACAATTGGCGGATAGCGCTCGAGTGGACGTTGCACTCACGGGGAGATCGGCGCGTTGGGCAGCGTATTGCCGGCGCACTTGACGTCCTTTGGCTACAATACGCAGAGGTCGAGGGTTGGCATTGGGTCAGCGCCGCGCTGGAGACGGCTGACGAGCAAACGCCTCCGGCCATACGTGCGCGATTGGAGCTCGCCGAGGCAAAGTTGACCGGCGGCGCGGCATTATTTCGCAACGCGGCATCGCTCGCGGCGGCGGAACGGGCGCTGGCATACTACGCGCGGCTCGATGATGCACGCGGGCTTGCCAATGCCCAGCGTTACAAGGGGCACGGGCTCGTCCACATGCGTCGCATCGCCGAGGGCGAGGTCCTCTTGAATATCGCGCTACGAGCTGCTCGCGCTTTAGGTGCGCGCAAACTTGCCGTCAACGTGCTGGAGACGCTTGGGCTAGCGCGGCTATTCGATGGAGATGCTTCTGGGGCGTGCGACCTTTGGACGGACGCGCAGGCGCTTATCAGAGAATACGGCGCCGGGAACGAGAAAACCGCGAGGGTTGCAACACTTCTCGCTGAGGCTAAGTTCTGCAGCGGCAAAGCCGACGAGGCGTTACTGCTGGTCAGCGAAGCCGTCGATATTTATCGGGCGACAGACGGTAGCAGTCGCCTCTGCAACGTCCTTTCGAACGCGGCGGCATACCTCGTCGCGCTCGGGCATCTTAGCGGTGCTCGCGCGCGCGCGCGCGAAGCCCTAGTCGTGACGCGCGAACTGGGCAGCCACCACCACGTCAGCACAATGACGATTCAGCATCTTGCGGCGATTGCAGCGTTGCGTTCGGACGAGAACGGATCGAGCTCGCATGTGGATAAGGTGCGTGCAGCGCATCTGTTAGGCTTCGTCGATGCGCGCGACGCCGAGACCGGGCTCGTACGTGAATATACCGAGCAGCAGGAGTACGACTCGGTACTCGACGCGCTTCGCGACGAGCTGGGCGTCGCCGGCGTTACGAAACTGATGGACGAAGGCCGCGCGTGGAACGAAGACCAAGCCGTGGCAGAGGCGCTGCTCGTTTAGCGCGACTCCCTACAGGACAAGGTTTTTTTGGTAGCGCCAACGGGAATCGAACCCGTGTATCGGGGTCCCGGCCGCTCCCGTCGAATACCCGAGAGTCCTTTCTTGTATGGGTTTTCGGTTTTTTTTGTCCCTGTTAGTCCCTTCGAATCCCGACGAGTTTTGCGGAATCCGTTAGATCGCCGTTAGAGAAGCTGGCGCTTTCTTAGCAGCTGTGCACTCTGGGATGGTGCGTATAAATACAATGTGCTAACGGCAATTGGCTAGGGCTATGGGGTTAGCACTTTGCGCCCGATGTCATGACGGCTGTCGCCTTTCCGAAACAACCCAGCGAGGAGGATTCGAACCAGCAACCCTCGCGAGGATAACGGCGCTGTCTGTGCAGTCGTCACCGTCGTACATCACTTGGATTTCGGCGGGCGTTCCGACATCGCCGGGCTGGCTAAGCCGCCACTCTAAGTAGTAGGGTTTGTACACGTCTTGAGCGGGAGCCAACGGTTCGACGATGTGCTCGCTCGAGGAAACGCCTTTCAAGCGCACAACGATGCTCTTCGCCGTTCCAAGCCCTTCATTGTTTATGTGAAGCAACAGTCTGTGGGCGCTCGAGACCGGATAGATGCCGCGTGCCCGCGACTCGTCGGGGCTTACGATCTCAGCCTCGACTCCTAAGAGCGGCCTTGCATTCGTCGTCGAACCCGGCGGCGACTCATTTGGTACGAAGGCACGGGCCTGCAACTTCTGCTCGAAGTCCCGGGCGATCTCGTCCGCGCTCGTGAATATGAGCGGGTTTAGGTGCAGCAGGTCGCGCAGGCCCTCCCGCTTGATTCCGTCCTCGATGTACGCCGGCACGGGAATGCTCCGACCAATGCTCTGGAGGAACGCCGCGGCGGCTTTATTCGTGTGAGCCTCGAGCCACTACAATCGCTGCGGCAGACGGTCGCCGCGCATTCGCCCAGGGGGCGGCTCCCAATCCCTGAAGACGCGGGACATCGTTTCGCGTACCTGCTGACGCCTCGCCGCTACGGCAGCACACTATAGAACGGCAAGGCCTGCACCGTCTTGGCAATGACTGGATCGTTGACCTCAAAGGCGCCGACTTTCGCTATCAACGTCCCGTCGCTTGCGAAGTAAGCCTCCTGAGCCGAGGCGGCATGCCTGCGCTGCGCTTGCGAGATCTTCATCGCTCCCGTGTGGAACGTAACCTTTGCGATGGTTCCGGTGAAGGCGTTTGGCACGGTGTAGCCGGAATCGACCGTCGTGACGTTGTCTTCGCCGACGTCCATGCCATCGGTCCATGGCATCAGAAACGGAATGGTGTGCTCGATGCGATGGCTAGCAACCGCATTTCCGTCCACGCTGAGCGTCCCAGCACCGCCCTTCCCAAAGCCGCCGCCGTCGTAGGCGAACCTGAAAGCAATGGTATGGTGGCCGGGCGCGAGCGCGTTGGCTCCCGTCCAGCGCGTCGTTTCGAAGAGCCAGGAAGTTATACGTGAAGACCGGCTTGCCGCGGTTCACCCAGAGCGAGTATCCGCCGAACCGCCCGCCGGCTGAGACGATCACGCCGCTGGCTGCGCCCGACGGGATCGTCACGTCGCCTTCGATCGTGAAGTCGCGGTCGAGAACGTCGGGTGAATCGGTCTGATAGAGCCCAATGATGCCCGGATGGTAGACGACCGTGCTGCGGCCGCCGATGAGGCTCGGCCGGGCGGCCAAGGGGCTCGGCGTATTGTCGAGCGGGAAGACGTTGTTCTTCTCTGCTTCGCTTACGAACAGATCCTGAAGCTCCTCGAGCTTTGCCGGGTTTTGGCTTTGCACGTCCGTGTATTCGGTCCAGTCGTCCTCGGGCGTGACATGGTAGAGGTGCCACTTCAGCGATTGCCAGAGATCTACGACCGGCTTGTTGGTCACCATCTTCCACGGAATCGCGTGCGGCTCAGCCGCCGCGACCCAGCCGTCGTGATAGATGCCCGGAGTGCCGAACATCTCGAAGTACTGCGTGTGATGCGTCGAAGGCGCGTTCGCGTTCGCCTTGTCGAAGGTATAGTTGAAGCCGATGCCCTCGATGGGCTTCTGCTTCACGCCGTCGACCATCTCCGGCTGAACGATCCCTGCCGCCTCGAGAATCGTCGGAACGACGTCGATCACGTGCGCGAACTGCGAGCGGAGGCCGCCGGGATCGTTGATGTGCCCCGGCCACTCAACGATCATGCCGTTTTTGGTGCCGCCAAAATAGGACGCGACCTGTTTCGTCCATTTAAACGGCGTGTCCAGCGCCCAAGCCCATTCAACCGCGAAGTGCGGATAGGTGTATTGCGATCCCCAAAGGGGGCCGAACCTCGGCCAGAACTTGTCTACGGTCGGGGTAACGGCGTTGAATGCCGAGAATTCGCTCGGCGTTCCGTCCATCGTGCCCTCGGCGCTCGCACCATTATCGCCGTGAATGTAGAAGATCAGCGTGTTGTTGTAACGACCCGTGTCTTTTAACGACTTGAATAATGCGGCCGATCTCGTAGTCCGTCTCTGCCAGATAAGCGGCGTACACTTCCATCTCGTGGGAGTACGCCTTCTTCTGGTAGGGCGTGAGGGTCTTCCAGTGCGGCAGGTTGATGCCGGAGTAACCCGCGTCCGCGTACTCCGGAGATTTGGGATCGGGCCACGGGGCGAGCTTTGCGTTCTTCGGAATCGTTCCCAGCGCTTGCTGCCGCTTGAACGCCATCTCCCGATAGGCGTCCCAGCCCATGTCGAACTTGCCTTTCATTTTGGCGACCCACTCGGGCGTCGGCTGATGCGGCGCGTGCGTCCCGCCGGGGCAGTAGTACATGAACACCGGGCTGCTGGGGCTTGAGGTCGTTGATCCGTTTCAGCCACGAAGTCGCTTTGTCGGCGAGATCGATGTTGAGGTTATAGTGCGGATGGCCGTATTCTGGAAAGATCTGATTGAGGTTTTCCCAGAGCGTCGGGTGCCACTGGTCCATGTCGCCGCCGATGAAGCCGTAGAAGTAGTCGAAGCCCATGCCGATCGGCCACTGGTCCTTCAGGGCCCGCGGGCGTTGCCTCCCACAGCGGCACGTTATGATCCTTGCCGAACCACGCCGTCGCATAGCCGTTGGCCTGCAAGATGCGCGCGACGCTAACGTTGTCTTCTGCCGATGTTCGAGTCGTACCCGGGGAATCCGGTTGCAACTTCGGCGACCTGCTCGAAGCCGACCGCGCCGTGATTGCGCCCGGTGATCAGCGCGGCGCGCGTGGGCGAGCACAGTGACGTCGTGTGGAAGTTGTTGTAACGTAAGCCCTCGCGAGCCAGCTGGTCGGAGACCGGCGTCGGAATGAGGCCGCCGAACGTGCTGTTCGCGGCGAAGCCTTCATCGTCGATGAGGACCAAAAGGACGTTCGGCGAGCCCTTTTTCGGCGCGATCGCCGGCGCCCACCACCCCGTCGATTTTGCCACGTCTTTGTTGATGACGCCGCCGAACGTCGGCTCGGGGGCTGGAATCACGGTACTCTGGCTAACGTCGCGCGTCGCAAGCAGCGACGCCATGTCGGTTTTGACGATGCCGTTCCATTGCTCGGCGCCCACGGCGAATGCCGCGCCGGCTCCCGCAGCGGCGAGTCCGGCCAATCCGACGGCGGTAATGCGGTTCATGTGATTGCTCCTTGTTTGTACATGGAAATAATCGATTGTACATGGAAATAATCTGGCCGGTGCGCGATCCTGATGCAGCAGCTGCACCATGATCGCCATCGGCTTGGCGACGTGGTGGAAGAAGATCTTGTAACCTTCGCAGAGGTAGTTGAGACCTGGGTCGCCGTCGGGGGTCGAGACGAAGCGATCCTTGGGGCAGCCGCCGTGACAGGCGAAGCGGACGTCGCACTCGCGGCAGTATCGGGGCAGCGACGCCTGTTTGTCGTCGCCGAACCAGCGCTGCTGCGCCGAGTTGACGAGATCCACCAACGGCTTGTCGGCGATATTGCCGAGCTTATATTTCGGCTCGACGAAGTGGTCGCAGGAATAGACGTCGCCGTTATGCTCCATGGCCAGCGACGTACCGCAGGTTGCGCGATGAATGCAGAGCGAGCTTTCGCCGCTGAACCAGTTTTCGAGCGCCGTATCGAACATCTGAACGAAAATGCGTCCGACGTCGCGGCGGACCCATTCGTCGAAAATCGCACTGTAGAACTCGCCGAACTGCCGGGGCGTCACCGAGCGTTGCGTCACGTTAGCGCCGTCCTGCGTGTAGAGCGGCCGGTCGCGCCACGTCTGCCACTCTTGCGCTTCACCGGTGAAGCGTTCGATGATCGGAATGAACTGCAGGTGGCGTGCCTTGCACTCGTCGCGGAGAAAGCGGTAGACCTCGAGCGGACGATCGGCGTTGGCGCGATGGATCGTCGTCAGGATGTTGTGTTCAACGCCGCGCTTGCGAAGATGCCCGAGGCCGCGCATGACCTTGTCGAAGGTTGGCTGTCCGCCTTTGTCGACCCGATACGCATCGTGGATCTCGCGCGGACCGTCAATGCTGATCCCAACCAAGAAATCGTTCTTCTTGAAGAACGCCGCCCACTTTTCGTCGATCAGTGTGCCGTTGGTTTGGATCGTATGGTGAATCGTTTGGCCGGCCCGGCGATATTTGCGCGCCAACTCGATCGACCGCTCGAAAAACGGCAGCCCCATGAGCGTCGGTTCGCCGCCCTGCCACGCAATGTACACGTCCGGAGTGCGATGCGACTCGATGAGTTGACGAATGTAAGTCTCGAGCAGATCGTCGGCCATGCGAAAACGGCTGCCCGGATACAGCATCTCTTTCGAGAGAAAGAAGCAGTACGAACAGTCGAGGTTGCACGTGGCGCCGGTCGGCTTGGCCAGTAAATGGAACCCGGGCACCGGTTTGTCTTCAAGTCGCAGCCTGACCGTGACCGCCATGGCCCATTCTAGCCGACGAGCGGCTTCCTGGCTAGGGGGGTGCACAGAGTTTTGGTAGCGCCAACGGGAATCGAACCCGTCTTTCCGCCTTGAAAGGGCGATGTCCTAACCGATAGACGATGGCGCCGCGCTGTTGTCACTGAGGTTCTGCCAACGCCGGATTTTACCTCATTCGGGGGGATTCTGCCAGACGGGATAGGGGATGCCCATCGCTCGGTTCACGACGAAGGCGAGAACGGTGAGCGCGAGCACGGCCATGAGGAATACAAAGTCTTGCAGGTGCGGCAGGATGCCGAGTGCGACGATGAGCGTCGCGGACCCCGCGGGGGATGCTCGGCGCGAAGCAAGATCAATGCGCCGGCCGTCAGCGCCAGCGCGAGCGCCGCAGCAAGAATGCGGTGCGCCTCGCATTGGGGCCGATTGGCTACTCGGGCTTCGTCTGAGCAACGACTTCGAGCGGGACCACCTCGACGGTGCCGCCGGAGACTTCGCCCGTTCGAGCAGTGTAGCGCTCGAAGTAGTCGCGATCGCCCAGCAGGTCGGCCGCCGCTTGATCTACCGCCGTCGCGAAGTGATAGTAGTCGTCGCCGTCGGCCTTCATTGCGCGGTATGCGATCTTATCCCGCAGATCGGGATCGTTCCCAATTGCTTCGCAAAACCGCGTCACGTCCGCGTGCCACTGTTCCTTCGATCCGTTTTGAAAACGATACTTGATCAAAACGTATTTCATCATCGCTGTCCTTTTCTAGGCGGCAGGGCTACTCTTCGATGTCCGAGTGACCGGTGGATTCCAGCACCGCCGTTTCGACGTCTTCGAGGTCGAGCACCCGCTGCAGTCTGCGCAACACCGTGTTGTCAATCTTGCCGCGTTCGCGCAGGGAGATCAGCTTCGCGCGCTGCGCCGCGACGAGCTCGCGCTGCACGTGGCGGAAGGCCGCGGTCTTCCGCGCCGCGGGCGTCTCCCCGACGTCCGCGCTAAACTCGGCGAGCCGAGCTTCAAGGCGCCGGCGGTGCAGCTCGGCGACGCCCTCCGGGCATTTGCCGTCGCGTTCGAGTTCGTCGAGACGCTCGAGCCCGGCGCGAGCGGTCGCCATTAGCGCGAGACGCTCTTCCCGCACCGCTGCGCCGTCATCCTTGATGTTCAGCCATCGGATGAGCGCCGGCAGCGTGCCGCCTTGACCCACCAGCGTTACGAGCAACACCGCGAACGTAATGCAAATGACGAGGTCGCGATGCGGAAACGGTCCCGACGACGGTCGTCAGCGGAATCGCCAGCGCCGCGGCCAGCGAGACGCCGCCGCGCATGCCGGTCCAGGCGAGCACCGCGACGTGCGACCAGTCCGCCTTGCCGCCGAAATGTTCGGGCTCGTTCGTCGCCGGCAGCAGCCCCTGCGCGAACGTCCAGATCAATCGCACCGCGACGCACGCCGCGGCGACGGCGCCGCCCCACCACAGCAGCTGCCACCGCGAATATTCGTGCAGCGAGGTGACGATCTCGTGGAATCGGATGCCGACTTCCGTGAAGATGAACGCGTTGAGCAGGAAGACGACGATCACCCAGAATCCGGAGAGCATTTCCCGCGCCCGCGGCTGCAGAACCCGCGGAGCGAAGCGGCTCACGGCGACGCCGGTCGTCACCGTCGCCAGCACGCCCGAGGCGCCGATGTAGTACGCGGGCAGATAGGCCAGAAAGGGCACGACCACCGAGATCGTGGCCTGCATCGCTTCATCCTTGAGTGCGCGCCACGCCAAATAGGCGAGGCCGGCCGCCGCGCCGCCGATGAGCAGCGACTCGACGATCGTCACGACTAGCGCCCCGGCCGCGTGCAGCAGCGAAAACGACGCACCGACGACGGCCGCGATGCCGATCGAGTAGAGAATGAGCGACGTCGCATCGTTGACGAGGCTCTCGCCTTCGATCGTGCCAATGATGTGGCGCGGCACCTTGAGGCGGTCGGCGATGGCGGCGAAGGCGACCTCGTCGGTAGACGACACGATGGCCCCCAGAACGAATGCCACGCCCCAACTCAAACCCGGAATCAGCGCGTGCGCGAGCCACGCCACGACGAGCGTCGTGATAATGACGAGCCCGAACGCCATTTGGAAGATCCAGAAGGCGCCCGCCCGGAACTCGCTGGTCGGAGCCGTCAGGCTCTCCCAGTAGAGCAGCGGCGGCAAGAACACGACGAGCACCAGGTCGGGCGGAAGCGGGAACGTCGGGATGCCCGGGATGAAGCCGATCGCCATTCCGCCCAGCACGAGGACGATCGGATACGCGACGTTGATGCGATTCGCGATCGGTACGAGGACGACGATCGCGATGAAGACGATGCTGAGCGCGGTCACGCGCTAGGGTTGGCAGCCACCGTCTTGCCAGCGCTTGAAGCGCTCGCACATTTCCTCGGTCCAGCGATCTTCGCCGGAGCCTTTCGGCGGCATGCTGCCCCCGCTGACGGTATCGTAGATCGCCTGCGCGTGCTCGCGCACGCTGTCATGGCTCGAGAGATCGATGCCGAACGGCTGCATGTGGTCGACGTCGAGCTGCGTGAACATCGGGCGAATGTCGTTGGCGAAGCCGGGTGCTGCTCCATCGGTCATGACGCGGATCCTCTCGCTAAGACGGGTGCGTTTGGGCCTGATAGGATTCAGAATCTTTTGCCGCTCATCCTGGCTCGCATCGAGTCGGGTGATCGGCTATTTTCGCCCTGCCACGTCGTGCCATGGACTCGCCCGCCGTACGGCTCGTCTCCGTCGATCATCCCACGGCGACGGTGATGTGCAAAAAATAAAAGGAGCGGCCGCCACATCACACCTTGGCGGCCGCCCACGCGGCGAACGTGTTTAGGGGCGCGTGCCGGGGCGCACCTCGCCGGCATAGTCTACGGCGCGGTCGGCCGTATCGTGGCTTGCGGAACGGCCGGAGTCGAGCGCCTTCCGTATATCGGCCCGATGTTCCTTAGTTTTCGGTCGCACGGCAACGAGAATTCCGCCATCGCGCAAACCCTTCTCATAGTCCTTGGCACGTTTCTCCCCGATGCCAACCCCGATGAGTCCGCCGACAATCCCTCCGCCCGCCGCACCGGCTCCCAAGCCGGCTAACGCAGCCGCTAAGGGGCCGACGACCAGGGGCGTGGCAAGGCCACCCGTCCCGGCGATTGCGGCTACGCTACCCGTCGCGGTGAGCCCCGCAACGATCGCACCGAGAATGCCTCCAATAGTGGCACCGGCTGCTATGCCTTCGCTGCCTTTGGCATTCACGACCGCGGAGAATGCCTTCTCGCGGGTTTTGTCATCCATCATTACGCTGATGTCATCGCGACCGTAGCCCAGGCCATGCAGGCGGTCCACCGCCGCGCTAGCCGGCTCGCGCTCGTAGTACATTTCGGATTCGAATACGTCGTCGTTATCGTACATGTGTCCTCGCTTTCCGGCGCTTTCTACCCCGCGCGCTGGACGACAAAACGCCAGAATCTCAAGCTGCTGTTTTTAAGACGAGAGCGCCCGTTACTTAAACGAGCGCTCTCGGTTCTACCTGGTACATTGGAATTGTCTCCGCTAAGAAATATTCCCATAGCGTTTCGTTGCTAAACACGATGCGTAAGAGCGATCGCTGGGTACGATATCACACGTGGACGACAGCGTCCGTTGCCTTTCGTTCGCGGGCCCGCGGCGAACCACGAGCTTGCCGTGAGGCCAACATGCCCGCGCGGGCGTGGTGCGATGCACCAAAAGGCGATTGTTCCGAGTCGAATGGCGTTTCGTATTGGGCCTGGTAGGATTCGAACCTACGCGCAACCAGTTATGAGCCGGCCGCTCTACCGCTGAGCTACAGGCCCGGTCAGCGGTAGACCTTGGCGCCGGGAGGGGGCGCCGCCTGCCCGCTCTTTAAGAGTTGCGTTTGTTCACCGTTGCGTAGGCGATGCTTTTGGCTTCGGTTTCCGATTTGCCGCGCGCTTCTTCCGACTCGATGATGTGCTCCGCCTGCCGTTTCTCCTTGGCGGTGTAGCGGTGTTTGTCGGGGTTGCGCTTGTTGACCGTGGCGTAGCCGATCGCCTTGGCCTCGTTGGAGGAGACGCCCCGGGCTTCCTCGCTGGCCTTGATGTGGTCGACTTGACGATGCTCCTTCGCGCTGTACCTGTGTTTCTTCGGCATACCGGCCTTGTTCCCACATTTACGGAGGCGTCGCGGGCCGCCGATGAACTACCCGCGCGAAGCGCGGTAGAGCTCGCCGCCCGGGTAGCGCGCCGCGGTGCCGAGCTGTTCCTCGATCGCCATCAGGCGATTGTACTTCGCGATCCGATCGCTGCGCGAGAGCGATCCGGTCTTGATCTGCTCCGCGCCGGTGGCGACCGCGAGATCGGCGATCGTCGTGTCGTCGGTCTCGCCGGAGCGATGCGAGATCACCGTGCCGATAGCCGGCCTTCTGCGCCATCGCGATGCAGTCGAGCGTTTCGGTGAGCGTGCCGATCTGATTGACCTTGACGAGGATCGCGTTGCCGGCGCCTTCGGCGATGCCGCGCGCGAGGAACTTCACGTTGGTCACGAACAGATCGTCGCCGACGAGCTGCACGCGCTTGCCGAGCGCCTGCGTAAGCTTGCGCCAGCCGTCCCAATCGTCCTCGGCAAGCCCGTCTTCGATCGACACGATCGGATAGCGGTCGCAGAGCTCGCGTGTAGAGCGCGATCATCTCGTCGACGTTCGCCGCACGGTCGCGCGACAGCGGATAGTACTTGCCGTCGTGATAGAACTCGCTCGACGCCGGATCGAGCGCGATCGCGATGTCGTCGCCGGGCTTGTAGCCGGCGCGTTCGATCGCCCGCGACGATCAGGTCGAGCGCTTCCTGCGGCGTCTCGAGATGAGCGGCGCGTAGCCGCCCTCGTCGCCGACGAGCGTCGGCATGCCGCGCTCGTGCAAGATGCTGTCCGAGCGCGTGAAACACTTCGGCGCCGTAGCGCACGGCTTCGGCCTCGCTCGTTAGCGCCGACCGGCACGATCATGCACTCCTGGAACTGCAGCGCGCCTTCGGCGTGCTTGCCGCCGTTGATCACGTTCATCATCGGCACCGGAAGCGTGGCCGCGGCCGGGCCGCCCAGATACCGGTACAGCGGCAGCGCCGAGGCTCGCGGCGGCCGCGCGCGCGACGGCGAGCGAGACGCCGAGTATCGCGTTCGCGCCGACGTTCGCCTTTGTTCGGCGTGCCGTCGAGCTCGATCAGCCGCGCGTCGATCTCGCGCTGTGCGGTAGCGTCGAGGCCCTCGATCGCCGGACCGAGCATCTCGTTGACGGCCTCGACGGCCTTGAGCACGCCCTTGCCGTCGTAACGGTGCTCGTCGCCGTCGCGCAGCTCGACCGCCTCGTGCGCGCCGGTCGACGCGCCCGACGGCACCATCGCTTCCTCAACGGCACCGAAGCTCGTCGCGACCGTGACGGCGACCGTCGGATTGCCGCGCGAATCGAGGATCTCGCGCGCGTGCACGCCCTCGATCAGCGGACTGCCGCCGCCGCGCAGCGATTCGAGCGACACGATTATTCCTTGATCCAGCGCTCGAGGTCGTGCCGGCGCGATACGAAATCGTTGTCGGCGAAGAAGATCTTCAGCTCGTGGTCGGCGCTCGCCGGGCCGTCGCTGCCGTGCACGAGGTTGCGGCCGATGGTCTGCGCGAGATCGCCGCGGATCGACCCCGGGGCGGCCTTGAGCGGATCGGTCGCGCCGATCAGCTGGCGGCAGCCCTCGATGGCGCCTTCGCCTTCGACCGCCATCGCCACGAGCGGTCCGCTCGTGATGAAGGCGACGAGCCCGTCGAAGAACGGCTTGCCCTTGTGCTCGCCGTAATGTTCGCGCGCTCGTTCGCCGTCGAGCTGCATCAGCTTCAGCGCGGAAATAATGTAGCCGCGGCGCTCGATGCGCGCGGTGATTTCGCCGATCAGGCCGCGCGAGACGGCGTCGGGCTTGCAGAGAATAAGCGTACGTTCGATGGCCATGGGAACGGCTTATGTCCCTCGACTCGGCTGTCCTTTTCCATTCGTGCCTGCGCGAAGCGCAGCCCCGAGTAAGGCGCGTAGCGCCGCGTCGCAGGGTCGGGATGACAAAAGGGGGACTGCCACAAAAGTCAGGGCGATGCGACCCGTTCCGGAGGCCGGTCCCTACGAAGGCGTGATGCGGGAACTCGCGGGCACCCCGTTCGGTTCGATCGCCTACGCCGAGGAGACGCAGAGCACGAACGCCGACGCCGCGCCGCTGCTCGGCGACGACCGCTACGGCGGCCACACGATCGTCGCGGAGTATCAGACTCGCGGCGCCGGCCGCAAGGGGCGCGCGTGGGTCGCGCCGGCGGGATCCGCGCTGCTCTTCACCACGATCCTGCCCCGCACGGTGGACGCGAACTCGTTGTGGATCGTTCCCTTTTGGACCGCGCTCGCCGTACGCGCGGCGCTGCTCGAGCTCGGCGTCGCGGCGGCACTGCAGTGGCCCAACGATCTGTTGCTCGGCAATCGCAAGCTCGCGGGAATCTTGTGCCGTTCGAACGTGACCGGCGCGACGGCGCGCGTCGCATGCGGCGTCGGCATCAACGTCGCACGGCCCGGCGCGGAAATGGCGATCGAGCCGCCGCCCGCGTTCTGTACCGACGTCGCGCCGGTCCGCCGCGAGGTTCTGCTGCGCGCAATTCTGCGCGAATATGACGCATCGCTCCCCGCGCTCGACCGGCCCGAAGCGGTCGCCGCCGCGTGGGCCGCCGCCGCGGGGTTGCCCGGAGCGCGTTATCGCATTCTGATCGACGCGGCGAAGCAGCCGTTCGAGGCCGTTGCAGAGGCACTGGAAACCGGCGGGGGGTTGCGCGTCAGTCGAGGGGATGGGTCGAGCGAAGTGATCGCACTTGCCGATGCGCGAGTGTTGCGCTAAGGCCGTTCGTTGCGGGCACGGCTCAGGCGCCGGTCGCAGTTTTCGCAGAAATGCGGCATTTTGTTGTCGGTTTCGAAGATCGAATGTGAATAGTACATGGCGCACCGGGCGTTGTAGCAGTGCTTGAGTCCGAACGCGTGGCCGAGCTCGTGGATCGATTCCTTGAGCGTACGCTGGAAGAGCAGATTCGCGTCGGCCGCCTCGCCGTAGAACTCCGAGCGCAGGCGATGAATGGAGACGACGGCCACGCCCTGCGACTCGTCGGCGTCGCCGAAGACGAACCGATGCGACGTCTTGTAGAGATCGAAGTCGGTGATCGCCAAGAGGATGGCGCCGGCGTCGGGATTCGCCCGCTGCACCTTCGTCGTGAGGGTTGCCACGAACAGCTGGCCGCGCGTCGCGTTGAGCGAGCTGCGCGGCACGACCAAGGAGCGTTCGGCGCGCGCCGAGGCGAGGAACCGTTCTTCGAGACACGGCGCGAGACGGTCCAAGAAGAACGCATCGATGGTGTTGATCGGGACGATGCTGATCTTCGAATCCATCTCGTAGAGCTTCGTTCGCCGCGCCCCCTCGCAACACTTGCTGGGGGCGCAGCATTAATTGCTGTTTAAGATGACAAGCTAGGCATCCGTCGAAGTCGTCGCGGTGATCGTTGGCGTCGGCATCGACGTGGCCGAAGTTGAACGCTATCGCTTCGACGAGCGGAAGCTGGCGTGGTTCGCGCGGAAGGTCTACACCGAAGGCGAGATCGCTTACGCCATGCGCAAGCGAAACTGGGCCGAGCGGCTTGCGGGCTTCTTCGCGGCGAAGGAGGCCACGCGCAAGGCATTCGGCCACGCGATTCCGTGGCGCTGGGTCGGCGTCGCGCACGAACGCAGCGGCAAGCCGACGATCGAACTGCGCGAACGTGCGGAGCGTCTGATGCGCACCCGCGGCGTGCGCACGATCCACGTCAGCATTACCCACACCGCCTCGACGGCGGCCGCGATCGTCATCCTCGAATCGTGATCTACGTCCTCACGCCCGACGCGATGCGCGCGGCCGACGCGACCGCCATCGCGCGCGTGGGCGAGGACGAGCTGATGCGCAACGCCGGCCGGCGCGTGGCCGAACGGGTGCGCGCCATGACCGACCCGGCGACCCCGGTCGTGGCCTTCGCCGGTCCCGGCAACAACGGCGGCGACGCGTTCGCGGCCCTCGCCGAGCTCGCGCCGGCCTACGAGTGCACGGTCGCGGCCGACCCGGCCGGAAGGCGATCGCCGGCGCGGACCGCCGCCGAGGCGCGGGCCGCCGCTGCCGGCGTGCGCGTCGTGCCGCTGCCGGCCGGCGAGATCGCCGCGCGCGCGCTGCTCGAGGGCGCGATCGGCATCGATGGCCTCTTCGGGACCGGCGCGCGCCTGCCGCTGGCCGAGCCCTACCGCCACCTCGCCCGCGCGCTCGACGCGCGCGAGCTTCGCGTCGTCGCGATCGACATTCCGAGCGGCATCGACGCGCTCACCGGCGCGGTGGGCGACGACGCCGTGCGCGCCACCTCGACCGTCACGCTCGCGGCGGTCAAGCCGGGACTGCTGCTCGAACCCGGGCGCGAGTACGCCGGCGACCTGTGGTGCGCCCGCATCGGCATCGACGATTCCATCCTCGCGGCGCAACCGCGCGAGTTCGCAACGCTCGACGACGAGGCGTTCGTGCGGCTGCTGCCGCGGCGCAAGCCCGACACGCAGAAATACGCCGCCGGCGCGCCGCTGATCGTCGCGGGCTCGGTGCAGTTTCCCGGCGCTGCCGTGCTCTGCGCGCGCGCCGCCGCCCGGGCAGGCGCGGGCTACGTGACCGTCGCGACGCCCGCTTCCGCCGCGCCCGCGTTGCGCGCGCATCTCGTCGAGCAGGTGGTCGTGGAGCTCGACGACGACGCCAAGCCCGAAGCGGTCGTCGAGGAACTGCTGGAGATCTCGAAACGCAACGGCTCGATCGCGATCGGACCCGGCCTAGGCCTCGACGATCGCACCGCGGCGATCTTCGCGTCGTTCTTGCAGGCGAACGCGCTGCCGGTGGTCGTGGATGCGAGCGGGCTCTTCCACCTCAGCAAGCGGCTCGAGCTGCTGCGCGGCAAGCCGTGCGTCGTCACGCCGCATGCCGGCGAGTTCGCGCGCCTCTCCGGCCGTGGAACGGTCGCGCCGGGCACGCGCGTGGCGCGTATCCGCGAGTTCGTGGAACGCACGGGCATCACGACGCTGCTCAAGGGGTCCGACACGCTGATCTACGACGGCGCCGGGCCGGTGTGCGTGAATCCAACCGGCACCAGCGCGCTCGCGACGGCCGGCACCGGCGACGTGCTCACCGGCATCATCGCCACGCTGCTCGCGCAGGGTTTGTCGCCGCTCGACGCGGCGTGCGCCGGCGCGTTCTGGCACGGGCTGGCAGGACGGAAGGCGGCCGAGAAGCGCCGCGTCGGCGTCGTGGCGGGCGACGTGATCGATTCGCTCGGTGACGCGCTGCCGAGGGGCGGTTACGACGCCACGGGCCGCGTGCTCGAGCGGTTGTACTCCATATAGTAGGCGGTCTGCGCCGTGCAGGCGCCTCCGAAGTAGCGTTCGACGACTCGCAGCGCGAGCTCGATGCCCGACGAGATGCCGCCCGCGCTGCACAGTTTGCCGCCGGGATTCTCCACGTAGCGCACGTCGCGCACCAGCGTAACGTCCGGAAACTTCTTCGCAAAGGAGTCATAGTAGTCGTGGTGCGTCGTGGCCATGCGTCCGTCGAGCAGGCCCGTCTTCGCCAGCAAGAACGCGCCGGTGCAGACCGACATCACCACGTCGGCGTTCGGAGCCATCGCGCGGATCCAGGCGATCTTCTGCGGGGTGTGTTGACCCTGCGCTCCCATCACGATGACGTTGGGCTGCGGAACGTTCGGGTCGGAGAACGCATGCGTCGGTACGATTTGGAATCCGCCGGTCGCCTTCAGCGGTGCTCGGCTGTCGGCGATCGTATAGAGCGCAAACGAGGTTTCGTTCCAGCCCTCCGCCATCGCGTCTTGGAAGACTTCCCACGATCCTGCCGTGTCGAGCACGTTCGCGCCCTCGCCGATCACGAACGCGACGACGATCGGCCGGTCCTTCACGGCTGCCAGGCGCGGGACGTTCGCGTCGCCGCTCGCGGCGAACGCCGGACGCACGGTTGCCGCGGCCGCGCCGGCGGCGGCCGCGAGTGCCGCTCCCAAAATGTCGCGACGATTCATGAAAACACCTCACGATGACAAAGAGTGACTCGACGTTAGCTTAACCTTTGGGCGGCGTGTAGTCTTGTACCGATTTAACTCCATCGGCTACAATGACACTCATGACCGCCGCGCTCGATCCCGGCGAATACTACGGCGTCTCGACCGCCCGCCGCTGCGCGGATGCGATTCTATCGCTCGTCCGGCACGAGTCGCCGCGCTCGCTGCCCGAGCACACGCACGCGCTGCCGTTCTGGTGCCTGCTCCTCGACGGAGAGTACGAGGAGGCCGCGGCGGGCACTACGGTCGACTACGAACCGCTCACCGTTGTGTATCATCCCGCGAGGCTCGTGCACAGCGACCGCGTGTTTCCCGACAGCCAGATGTTCGCGGTCGAGCTCGACCGCCCGTGGCACGAGCTGCTTGCGGATTGCGGAGCGCCCGAACGATCGCTCTACACCTTGTCGGGAGCCGAGCCGCTGTGGACGATGCTCCGGCTCTTCGAGCTCTTCTCCGGCGACGCGCTGCCCGATCTCACCGTCGAGTCGCTGATACTCGAGCTCATCGGCACCTTCGACAAGTTCGAAGCGCCGCAGGGCGAGCGCCGCACGGCGTGGCTCGACGACCTGCGCTCGTATCTCGACGGCCACTTTGCGGAGCCGTTCGGCGTGGCCGAGATCGCCAAGCGCTTCGGCGTGCACCCGGTGTATTTGAGCCGCACGTTTCGCCGCACGTTCAAGGCCAACGTGGGCGACTACGTGCATCGCCGGCGCATTCAGAGTGCGTGCCGGATGCTGCGCTCGTCGAAGGCCTCGATCGCGTCCATCGCCCACGAGCTGGGATACTGCGACCAGAGCCATTTCAATCGCGTGTTCGTCAGCTTCACGCGGACGACGCCCGGCCGGTACCGCCGAACCTAGCGTCTATCGTTTCGCAGCCGCGATCAGCGGTGCGACGAATTCGGACACGCGCCTGGCGGCATCTTCCCCCGCGCTGCCGGCATAGGCGTCGATGAGCGCGCTGCCGACGACGACGCCGTCGGCAAACGGTGCGATCGCACGAACGTCGGCGACGTGGCTGAGCCCGAATCCGACGGCGAGCGGCTTTTGCGTTACGCCGCGCAGCGTCGCAAGTTGCGCTTCGAGCGGCGCAAAATCGGGCGTCCGTCCCGCTCCCGTCACCCCTAGGCGCGAAACCACGTAGACGAACCCGCTCGCGGCATCGGCGATGCTCGCGGCGCGGTCGGGCGGAGTCGAGGGAGCGACGAGCATCGGCATTTCGAGATCGCGCTCGTTCAGCGCGTGGCGCAGCTCCTCCGACTCCTCCAGCGCGAGATCGGGAACGATCGCGCCCGCCGCACCGGCCTCGGCGCATTCGCGCGCGAAACGCTTGGCGCCGTAGCGATCGACCGGGTTGAAGTAGGTGAAAAGCAGCAGCGGCGGGGCCATTGCCGCGCACCGGCGTACGAGCGCCAGCACGTCGGCAGGGCGCGTGCCGTTCGCGAGCGCGCGCGTGCCCGCCGCTGCGATCGTCGGACCGTCGGCGAGCGGATCGCTGTAGGGAATGCCGAGCTCGATCGCGTCGGCGCCGGCGGCGCTTAGCACTTCGACGATGGTCTGGGTAGTAGCAAGGTCGGGATCGCCGGCCATGACGTAGGGCACGAACGCCAAGCGGCCTTCGCTCTTCGCGCGCTCGAACGCACGCCGCAGCCCGCCGCTCATCGAGCGATGTCTTTATCGCCGCGTCCGCTCAGGTTGACCAGGATGAGATCGCCGGCATCTCGCTCGGCCGCGAGCTTCTTCGCAAACGCGATCGCGTGCGCGCTTTCAAGCGCGGGAACGATGCCCTCGGCACGCGCGAACTCGCCGAACGCGGCGACCGCTTCGGCGTCGGTCACGCTCACGTACGCCGCGCGTCCGCTATCCTTGAGAAACGCGTGCTCGGGGCCGACGCCGGGATAGTCGAGCCCGGCGCCGACCGAATGCGTCGGCAGCACCTGACCCTCGTCGCTCTGCAAGAGATAGGATCGCGAGCCGTGCAACACGCCCACGCTGCCGGCTCCAAGCGACGCGGCAGTCCGTCCGCCGGCGATGCCTTCGCCGCCCGCCTCGACGCCCCACAGCCGCACGTTTGAGTCCGCGGCGAAACCCGAAAAGATGCCCATCGCGTTGCTTCCGCCGCCGACGCACGCCACGACGTCGCTCGGAAGACGCCGATAGCGTTCGAGCACTTGCCGCCGCGCCTCGACGCCGATCACCTTCTGGAGCTCGCGCACCATATACGGATACGGGTGTGCGCCCACCACGCTGCCGATCACGTAGAACGTGTCGCCGGCGCGCTCGGCCCACACGCGAAAGGCCTCGTTCGTGGCGTCTTTGAGCGTCTGCGTACCGCTAGTCACCGGATGCACCGTCGCGCCGAGCAGCCGCATCACGTGCACGTTGAGTGCCTGGCGCTCGACGTCGCGCGCGCCCATGTATACGTCCACCGGCAGGCCGAACTTCGCGCCGACCGTGGCGGTCGCGACGCCGTGCTGACCCGCGCCGGTCTCCGCGAGCAGCCGTCGCTTGCCCATGCGGCGCGCGAGGAGCGCCTGACCGACGGTGTTGTTGATCTTGTGGGCACCCGTGTGATTGGTGTCTTCGCGCTTGACGACGAACGGGACAGTCGAGACTTCAGCAGCGTAGCGGTCGCAGCGATAGATCGGCGACGGCCGGCCCACGAAGTCGCGCAGCACGTCGTCGTAATCGCGCCAGAACGCCGCGTCCGCGAAGGCTTCCGTCATGGCGCGCTCGACCTCGTCGAGCGCGGCGATCAGCACCTCGGGCACGAACCGGCCGCCGAACGTGCCGAAGTATCCGCGCGCGTCGGGCCGGTTCACCGTCGCCGCACGGCGCGCACGAAGGCGCGCATCTTCGCGATATCCTTGCGTCCGTCGGTCTCGATGCCGCTGCGCACGTCGACGCCGAACGGGCGCACGCGCTCTACACACTCGCCCACGTTCTCGGGCGTCAGACCGCCCGCGATCACGACGCGCCGCGCC
Organism: Vulcanimicrobiota bacterium; assembly: GCA_963711625.1. GTDB lineage: Bacteria > Vulcanimicrobiota > Vulcanimicrobiia > Vulcanimicrobiales > Vulcanimicrobiaceae > Cybelea. The sequence goes on along the minus strand of OY970207.1, from coordinate 943,859 downwards.
TTCGTAATTTCCGACGCGCGCTCCCAGTCGAAGCTCGCTCCCGTGCCCCCGCGCAGGCGGTCGTGCTTGGAGTCGAGCAAGAGCAGCGCGTACGGATATTTTCCGGCCGCCTCGGCCAGGCCGGCCGCGTCGTCGCCCACGTGAACCGCCTTGATGGCTCGCTCGCCGTAGTCCGCCACAAACTCGGGAGATTCGTCGCCGGAGAACTGAAGCCACGCGCTCGGAAAGAGCGACTGCACTTTCGCGACCTCGCCGCGCGCGGGGTTCACGAAGACGGCGACCGGCTGGATGGACGGCGGCACGCGCGTGGCGATGTCGTTGACCGCCTGCCACGTGACGCGGCGCGGAGACGGCGCGAAGATCATGCCGAACGCGTTGGCGCCGGCCTCCGCGGCGAGCGCGACGTCGCTCGACGAGGTGCAGCCGCAGAACTTGATCCAGACGTCAGCCATGCAATGCCATCTCTTTGGCGCGCTCGAACGTCGTCCATGCGCCGCCGCTCTCCAACACGGCACGCGCCCGCTCGAATGCCGCGGGGAGGCTCTCGTGCGCGCCGATCGCGTGCAGGGCGACGGCGGCGTTGAGCGCCACCACGTCGGCGGCGGCGCCGCGAGCGCCGTGAAGCACCTCGACGAAAGCCGCTCGCGACTCGTCGACCGAGCCACCGAGCGGCGTCAACAGCGGCGCGGCGATACCGACGTCGGATGGATCGAGCGTCCAGAGCCGGCCGCCGGTCTCGTCAAACGAATAGATCAACGTCGGCGCGTCGGCGACCACTTCGTCGACGCCGCTGCCCCCGTGCACCACGGCGCCGCGCTTTGCGCCCAACAAACGCAGCGCACGCCCCAACGGCTCGACCAGCGACTCGCGGGCGACGCCGACCATCAGGTGCGTCGCGTCGGCCGGGTTCGTGAGCGGCCCGAGCAGGTTGAAGATCGTGCGCACGCCGAGCTCGCGCCGAACCGCCGCGGCGTTGCGCATCGCCGGATGATAGCGCGGCGCGAACATGAAGGTGAAACCGCACTCGCGCAGCATTGCAGCCGCGAGTTCGGGGTCGATCTCCAGAGGCATTCCCGCCGCCTCGAGCACGTCGGCGCTGCCGCACGCGCTCGATGCCGCGCGATTTCCGTGCTTGGCCACCGGAATGCCGGCCGATGCCAGCACCAGCGCGGTCATCGTGGAGATGTTGATCGTGTTGGCGTGGTCGCCGCCGGTGCCGACGATGTCGACGACGAGCGGCAGCCCGTGCTCGACGTGCAGGCTTCGCTCGCGCATCGCTCGCGCTGCGCCGGCGATCTCGTCGACGCTCTCGCCCTTCGCAGCGAGCGCGGCGAGCAGCGCCGCGGCCTGCGCCGGCGTGTAGTTGCCGTCCATCACGTCGCCGATGAAGGCGGCGGCCTCGTCCTGCGAGAGGTCGGCGCCGCCCAAGACGCGGCGCAAGAGCGGCGGGAACTCGGTCATCCTTCAGCTGTCCTTCGACCGCGGCGCTTAGGATGACAAGGCGAGAAAATTCTCGACCAGCGCTTTGCCGTGCTCGCTCAGCACCGACTCGGGATGGAATTGCACGCCGTGTACCGGCCTTTCGCGGTGCACCACGCCTTGCACCACGCCGTCGTCGCTGCGCGCGGTAACGCGCAACTCCGCGGGAATCGTCGCCGGATCCAGGCAGAGCGAGTGGTAGCGCGTCGCGCGCAACGGCGCCGGCAGGCCGGCGAACACGCCGCTGCCGTCGTGCTCGATCGCCGACGTCTTGCCGTGCATCTGTCGCGGCGCATGTACTACGCTTGCGCCCAGCGTTTGGCCGATCGCCTGCAAACCGAGGCAGACGCCGAGCACCGGCAGCCCGCCGGCGATCGCCGCGCGCAGCACGGCCATCGTCTGCGGCGCGTGCTCGGGCCGGCCCGGCCCCGGCCCCACGACGAGCGCGTCGTACGACTCGAGCAGCGCCGGCTCGAGCCGCGGATCGTCGTTGAGCAGCACGTCGGACGACGCGCCCGCCGATGCGAGCAGATGGACCACGTTGTAGCTGAAGCTGTCGAAGTTGTCGACGAAGAGCACTCGGCGACCGCCCCGAGCGGCGTCGGTGGGCATCACTCGATGCCCAACACGGCACGCGCGATACGCGTCTTGTGAAAGACCTCTTCGTATTCGGCCACCGGCTCGGAGTCGGCGACGATGCCGGCCGAAGCCTGCCACCACGCGCGCCCGTCGCGAACGTGCACGCTGCGCAGCGTGATACACGAGTCGAAGTCGCCGCCGAACGACCAGCGGCCGATGCTGCCGGCGTAGAAGCCGCGGGTCATCGGCTCGAGGCCGTCGATGAGTTGCATCGCCCGCATCTTCGGCGTTCCGGTGACCGTGCCCGCCGGGAAGCCGGCCCGGAAGAGGTCGAGCGCGTCGCGATCGGCGCGCAAGCGGCCGACCACGTTCGAGACGATGTGCATGACGTGGCTGTAGCGCTCGATCTGCAGCAGCTCGTCGACCGCAACGCTGCCGTAGTCGCAGACCGACCCGAGGTCGTTGCGCCCCAGATCGACCAGCATAACGTGCTCGGCTCGCTCCTTTTCGTTGGCCAGCAGCTCCGTGGCGATTCGCGCGTCCTCGTCGTCGTCGCGGCCGCGCCACCGCGTGCCGGCCAGCGGCCGTATGCGCGCCCTGCGTCCCTCGAGACGGACGAGAAACTCCGGGCTCGCGCCCAGCAGTTCGCCAAACGGCGTGTCGACGAAGAACATGTACGGCGACGGATTCTCGCGCCGTAGCGCGCGGTAGAGATCGAAGGCGCTGCCCTCGAGATCCGCACCGAACCGAATGCCGAGCTGGAGCTGATAGACGTCGCCCTCGAAGATGCGGCGTTTCGCCTCGGCGACCAGCGCAAGATAACGCTCGCGGTCCAGCGACTCGCTCATCCGTCCCCGCGCTCGCAGCGGGCCGGGAAAGGCGGGTCTCGCCGCCAGCAGCCGCTTCACGTAGCCGTCGATGCGCCGCTCGCAACCGGCATCGTCCGCACCAGCGCACCAGATCGTCAAGCGGTCGCTGAAGTGATCGAAGATCAGCCAAGTAGCGGGAATGGCTGCGTACGCGGCCGGCATCGCCGGCGGCGACGCCGCGCGCGGCGCCAGCCGCGCGTCGCTGCGCGCCGCGTCGTAGGAGAACGCGAGCAGCGCCCCGCCCAATGCGCCTTCCGGGCCGCCGGCGCGGTGTTCGGCGACGAAGGAGCGCACGCGATCGTAGAGGTCATCGGATGAATCGAAGTCCGACGCCGCGACGTAATCGAGACCGATGAAGGAATAGCGCGAGATGCGGCCGCCGCTCTCGACGCTCTCCAACAAGCACGACGCCTGCGGCTGCGCGAGCGCGGCGTACGCGCCGATAGGCGTAAGCACGTCGGCGGGCACGGCCCGCACGCAGACGCGCGTCACCGCAGCAGCTTTCGCAGGCCCGCTTCGTCGAGAACCTCGATGCCGAGCTGCTGCGCCTTGGTCAGCTTGCTGCCCGGCTCGTCGCCCGCCACCACGTAGTCGGTCTTCTTGCTCACCGAACCGGTCACTTTGCCACCCGCGGCCACGATCAGCTCGGTCGCTTCGTCGCGCGTCAGGCCCGCGAGCGTTCCGGTGAGAACGAACGTCTTTCCGGCGAGCTTGCCGTCGCAGGCGCGCGCACGTTTCGGCGCCGTCATCTCGACGCCGGCGGCCTGCAGCCGCTCGATCATCGCGCCGTTCGCGCGCTGCAGGAAAAAGAGCGCCACGCTCGCAGCCACCTCGGGGCCGATCCCCTCGCTCTGCTGCAGCTCCTCCTCGTCCGCCGCCGCGAGCGCTTCGATCGTGCCGAAGTCGCCGGCCAAGATCGCGGCCGTCTGCGTCCCCACGAACCGGATGCCGAGTGCATAGAGCAGCCGCGCGAGGCCGCGTTGCTTCGAGCGCTCGACGTTGCGCACCAGGTTCTCGATGCTCTTCTTGCCGGTACGCGGCACGCGTTCGAGCGCGGCTTCGTCGAGTTTGTAGATGTCGGCGATGTCGCGAACCAGGCCGAGCTCGGTAAGCTGCTGGGCCATCACGTCGCCGAGCCCCTCGATGTCCATCGCGCCGCGCGACGCGAAGTGGCGGACGCGCTCGTACACCTGCGCGGGACAGGCCGCGTTGGTGCAGCGCGACATCGCCTCGTCCTGCGGGTGGTCGACGTCGGCGCCGCAGACCGGGCAGCGGTCGGGCATGCGAAAGCGCCGCTCCTTGCCGGTGCGTTCGGTGACGACGGGGCCGACGACGCGCGGAATCACGTCGCCGGCGCGCGTCACGAGGACCGTATCACCGATCCGGATGTCGTTGCTTTCGATGTAGTCGGCGTTGTGCAGCGTGGCGCTCTTCACCGTCACGCCGCCGATCTGAGACCGGCTCGAGCACCGCGTTGGGATTGAGCGTGCCGGTGCGCCCGACGCTCACCACGATGTCGGTCAGCTTCGTGCGCGCCTCGCGCGGCTTGAACTTGAACGCGATCGCCCAGCGCGGATCGCGCGCCACGACGCCGAGCCGCTGCTGCAGAGCGAAGTCGTCGACCTTTACGACCACGCCGTCGATCTCGTAGTCGAGCTCGTCGCGTCGCCGTTCCCACTCGGCGCAATATTCCAGCACGCCCTCCAGCGACGGCGAGCGTGCGACGTTCGGGTTGACCGGCAGCCCCAGCGCTGCGAGCTTGCGCAGAGCCTCCCACTGCGTCGCGCAACCCGTCGTCGCCGACCAGCTGATAGGCGAAGAACGAGAGCCGGCGTCGCGCGGTCAGCGCGGGGTCGAGCTGCCGAACGCCGCCGGACGCGGCGTTGCGCGGATTGGCGAAGGCCGGTAGCCCCTCGTGCTCGCGGGCGGCGTTGAGGCGTTCGAAGTCGCTCTTGCGCAGATAGACTTCGCCGCGCACCTCGACAAACACTAGACCGCTTCGCGCGCAAGCGCAGCGGGATCGTCTTGACCGTGCGCAGGTTGGCGGTCACGTCCTCGCCGATGCGGCCGTCGCCGCGCGTGCCGCCGCGCGCGAGCGATCCATCGCGATAGTCCAGCGCGATCGCCAGGCCGTCGATCTTCAGCTCGCACACGTACTCCACGCTGCCCCCGGCGAGCTTGCGCGCGCGTTCGTCGAACGCGCGCAGCTCATCGGCCGAGACGGCGTTGGCGAGGCTGAGCATCGGCCGGGCGTGTTCGAAGGGCGCGAAGCGCTCCGAGGCCACGGCGCCCACGCGCTGCGTCGGCGAATCAGGCGTGCGTAGATCGGGATTCTTCTCCTCGAGCACGACGAGCTCGCGCAGCAGCGCGTCGAACTCCGCGTCGGTGATCTGTGGATCGTCGAGCACGTAGTAGCGATAGTTCGCCTCCTCGACGCGTTCGCGCAGGTCCTCCGCCCGTCGCTCGACCCTCGTCATCGAGAACTTCGCCACTTAGGCCTCGACGGCGACTCGACCACCTTCGGCGAGGTCGTGCAGGGCGAACAGGTTCTCGCGTTCCAGGCGCTCGAGCTCCGCATCGTCGGGCCGGTGATGCCCGACGGCACGCTCGTCGCGGAGCACCGGCACCAGATACGATCCGGTGTAGGAATCCGCCGCCCGCGCGACCTCCTCGGGCGTTCCGGTCGCGACGACGGTGCCGCCGCGATCGCCGCCCTCGGGCCCGAGGTCGATCAGATAGTCGGCCGTCTTGATCACGTCGAGATTGTGCTCGATCACCAGCACCGTATTGCCCATCTTCACCAGGCGCTCGCAGCACCTCGAGCAGTTTGTGGATGTCGGCGAAGTGCAGCCCGGTCGTCGGTTCGTCGAGCACGTAGAACGTGCGTCCCGTCGAACGGCGCGAGAGCTCGGTCGCGAGCTTGACGCGCTGCGCCTCGCCGCCGGAGAGCGTCGTCGCCGGCTGGCCCATCTTGATGTAGCCCAGGCCGACGTCGCAGATCGTCCGCAGCTTGTTGTGGATGCGCGGAATCGGCGAGAAGAACTCCGCCGCCTCGTCGACGCGCATCTCGAGCACGTCGGAAATCGTCTTGCCCTTGATACTTCACTTCGAGCGTCTGCGCGTTGTAGCGCTTGCCCTTGCACACCTCGCACGGCACGTAGACGTCGGGCAGGAAGTGCATCTCGATCTTGATGATGCCGTCGCCCTGGCAAGCCTCGCAGCGGCCGCCCTTGACGTTGAACGAAAAACGCCCCGGCGTGTAGCCGCGCATCCGCGCCTCGGGCACCAGCGAAAACAGCTCGCGAATGATGTCGAACGTGCCCGTGTACGTCGCGGGATTGCTGCGCGGCGTCCGCCCGATCGGCGACTGATCGATCACGACCAGCTTGTCGAGCTGCTTTGCGCCCTTCACCGTTCCGTACGTGCCGCCCGGCGGCTGCCGGTGCAGATGCTGGTTGAGCGCGCGCACCAAAACCTCGTTCACCAGCGTCGACTTTCCGCTGCCGCTCACGCCGGTCACGCCGCGAAGACGCCGATCGGAAAGCGGACGTCGACGCCGCGCAGGTTGTTGGCGTTCGCGTTGCGCACTTCGAGCCAGCCGCGCGGCTCGCGGCGGCGCCGCGGAATCGGAATGAACTTACGCCCCGAGAGATACGCTCCCGTCTCGGAGTTCGGATTGGCGATCACGTCGGCGAGCGTGCCCGACGTCAGGATCTCGCCGCCTTCGGCGCCCGCGCCCGGCCCGATGTCGACGACGACGTCGGCCGTGCGCATCGTATCCTCGTCGTGCTCGATCACGATCAGCGTGTTGCCGAGATCGCGCAGCGTGCGCAGCGTCGCCAACAGCCGGTCGTTGTCGCGCTGGTGCAGCCCGATCGACGGCTCGTCGAGGATGTAGAGCACGCCGACCAGCGCGCTGCCGATCTGCGTCGCAAGGCGGATGCGCTGCGACTCGCCGCCGGAAAGCGTCGTCGCCGAACGCGCCCAGCGTGAGATAGTTCAGCCCGACGTTCGTCAGGAACCCGAGCCGCGCGCGAATCTCCTTGACGATCTGATGCGCGATCTGCTGCTGACGCGTCGGTCAGCACGAGCTCGCGGAAGAACTCCTCGAGCAGCTCGATCGACATCCGCGTCAGCTCGCTCGATGTTCTTGCCGCCGACCGTGACGGCCAGCGCCTCCGGCTTCAGCCGCGCGCCTTTGCACGCCGGGCACACCGACGCCGACATGAACTTCTCGATCTCTTCCTTGACGTAGTCGCTCGACGTCTCGGTGTAGCGGCGCTGCAGGTTGTTGACGACGCCTTCGAACGACGCGCGATACTCCCACGTCTTGCCGCCGCGCGACGTGTACGCAAACGTCTGCTCGCGGTCGGTCCCGTACAGGATCACGTCGATCGACGTCGTCGGGCAGCTTCTCGACGGGCGTGCTCGTCTTCACGCGGAGGCCACGCAGCACGCGCTCGAGCTGCTGCATGTAGTACGGGTTCATCGAGGGGTAGCGCCCGCCGCCCAGCGACCGGCTCCACGGGACGATCGCGCCGTCGGCGATCGACTTGCTGCGATCGGGGATCACCTTCCACGGGTCGATCTCGATCTTCTCGCCGAGGCCGGTGCACGCCGGGCACGCGCCGTACGGCGAGTTGAACGAAAAGAGCCGCGGCGCCAGCTCTTCGAACGAGAGGCCGCAGTAGACGCAGGCGAACGCCTCGCTATAGGTCAGCTCGCGCGGAGGCTGCCCGGGCGACTCGGCGAGCACCGTGACGATGCCGCTCGAGAGGCGCAGCGTCGTCTCGACCGAATCGGTGAGACGCTTGCGGATGTCGGGCTTCATCACCAGCCGGTCGACGACGACCTCGATCGTGTGCTTGCGCTTCTTGTCGAGCACGATCCTTGCGCCCCGAGCCCGACGAGGGACGAAGCTCCTTCGTCTCGCCGTCGACGCGAACGCGCGTGAAGCCCTCCTTGGCGATTTCCTCGAAGAGCTTTGCGTACTCGCCCTTGCGGCCGCGAACGAGCGGCGCCAGGAGCACGATGCGCGTTCCCTCCGGCAGTTCCGCGATCGAATCGACGATCTGCTCGCTGGACTGCGAGCTGATCTCGCGTCCGCACTGGTAGCAGTGCGGCGTGCCGACGCGCGCGTAGAGCAGCCGCAGATAGTCGTAGATCTCGGTGACGGTGCCGACCGTCGAGCGCGGATTGCGCGAGGTCGACTTCTGATCGATCGAGATCGCCGGCGAGAGGCCCTCGATGTAGTCGACGTCGGGCTTCTCCATCTGTCCCAAGAACTGGCGCGCGTACGACGACAGCGATTCGACGTAGCGGCGCTGCCCCTCGGCGTAGATCGTGTCGAACGCGAGCGACGACTTGCCCGAGCCCGAGAGGCCGGTCACGACGATGAGCCGGTTTCGGGGCAGCACGAGGTCGACGTTCTTGAGGTTGTGCTCGCGCGCGCCCTTGATGACGATGGAATCTAAGGACACAACACCTACGAGACACCTGCCGGTAGCAGAAGTATGCGGCCCGCCTCGACGATCGAGGCCACGGTCGCGTCGGGGGGCGTCGCGCCGGGCGGCAGGCTCTCGTCGCGTACGTTGAGCCAGATGGTATAGAGCCCCGCGTCCAGCGCGCCGCGGATGTCGCGATCGTAGCGGTCGCCGACCATCGCGCTGCGCGCGGGGGCCCCGCCCAGCGTCCGGCAGGCGTGGGCGAAGAGCAGCGGATCGGGCTTCACCATCCCCACCTCGTCGGAGAGGAAGATGGCGTCGAAGTACTCGCTGATCTGCAGCAGCGCGATCTTCTCGCGGTGCGTCTCCGACAGCCCGTTCGTAACGATGCCGAGCTTGACGCCGCGCTCGCGCAGCGCGCGCAGCAGGTCGACGGCGCCGGGGAAGAGCGTGAAGTACTTGGTGCGGTAGGCGTTGTAGCGCTCCGCGCTAATACGCGCGAGCTCCGGATCGCCGCCCGCGCCGACCGATTCCAGCGCCGACTGCCACATGCTCGCGCGAATGCTCGCGAGCTTGACCTTCAGGTCTTCGGCCGTGAGGCGGTGCCAGAAACCCTCGGCCTCGGCGATGTACGCGTCCATGAGCGCCATCGCGTCGATGCCGTGCTCTGCGGCCACTTCGCGCGCCACCTCCTCGGCGGCGCTGCGATAGGCGAAGGTGTCGTCGTGGAGCGTGTCGTCCAGGTCGAACAGGACGATCTCGATGCGGCGCACGCTTGCCGCTAGTGCGGAGTGCCGAGGCTCATGCCTTGGATCTTGCCCTGCGCGTCGACGGCGAAGAGGAAATCGATCTTCTCGCCGTTCTTGAACGTGACGACGTAGATCGCGGCCGAGACGCTGCCCTGCGAGCTGGACTGCTGCTGTACGAAGCTCACGGGCGGCCCGAGTCCGCCGATCATCTTCTGCGCGTTGGCGATCGTCGCGTCGGTCATGTTTCCGTTCGGGCCGCCCGACGCGAGCTCGGAACGATCGAGCTTGCCGGACTGCAGTTGGACGAACGTGCTCTTGGCTTTCGCGAGCAGCGTGGGATCCGGCGACGCCGGCGGCCGCGCCTGGCTCGCCCCAGAGGGGGGATACGCCTGCGACAGCGCGGGGGCGGCGGCCGCGCCGAACAACGCGGCGGCGAGTAGCAGTGGAACGAGGCGGAGCATGCGATTCCCTTTCGTGGGGTCTATTGGATGTACTTGAGGTGCTGCTGCAGGTATACCCAGCCGTCCGGCGAGATGCGCACCGACCCCGAGAACGGCGTCGAGAACTCGAGGATGACCACGAAGAGAATCCCGATGAGCCCCACCAGGATGGCGGTCATCAGCAGCTGCGCGGGACGATTCTCGACACCGAAGATGTAGCAGAAGGAGACCATCGCCAGCGCGCCGGCGATCAACGCGAACCACAGCACCGACGGGACGGCCGGCACCGATTCGATGAGCCGCGCCCGGCGCGCGTCGAAGAGCCGCTGCGCGTTTGCAATCGCAGCCTGCTGGGCGGCGAATTGTTCGAAGTTGGCCGGGCTGAACGTGTCGATCTTATAGGTCGCGTCTTCCACCTTCTGTGCCCCCGCCTCCGGGACGCCCTGATCGCGTCCCATCGCCGGCCACTCGACGGTGACGACCTGCCAGACGTAAGCGCGAAGGTCGGCGCGGATTTGCGTGCGCATGCCTTCGGGGAACGCGTCGACGACGTGATAGAGGTTCCCCACGGCGTCCACCTCGTTCTCGACGTTCGAAACCGCGTTATCGTACTTCTGCCACACGACCACCACGACGAAGCCGAGCACGACCGCGTAGAGCACGCCGACCGCCGAGAACAGATAGCCGGCGACGTCGTTGTGGCGGCGCAGCATCTCGCTGCGCAGTCGCCGCTGCAGCACGGCGTGGATCACCACGAAGCCGACGACCACACCCAGCACGATCGCCAGCTCGGCGACGAGGTCCGGTACGCTCGTGACCGTCCGCGTCAAGACGCTGACGGGCGCCGCCAAAGCTCCCATAAGCGCCTACGATTCGACGAGTTCGGCCAGGGCCTTGTCGAAAATCTTGGGCGCTTTTCCGCCGAAGAGCAGCGACTCGTTGCCGCCGATCTGGCGGCGCAGCTCGATGAGCTCGTCGCGCAGGGCCGCGGCCTTCTCGAATTCGAGGCCGGCGGCCGCCTCGCGCATCTGGCGCTCCAGGTCGCGCGCCATCTTGGTCGCCACGTCGCGCGGGAGCCGGTCGAGCTTGAGTTTCGCCGTGTTCTCGGCGGTAGCGCCGACCATGCTGAGGATGTCGTGGATCTGCTTGCGCACCGATCTCGGCTCGATGCCGTGCTCGCGGTTGAACTCCACCTGCCGCTCGCGGCGCCGCCGGGTTTCGCCGATCGCACGCGCCATCGATTCGGTCACGACGTCGGCGTACATGATGACCTTGCCCTCGACGTTGCGCGACGCGCGGCCGATCGTCTGGATCAGCGACGTGCTGTCGCGCAGGTAGCCCTCCTTGTCGGCGTCGAGGATGCCGACCAGCGACACCTCGGGCAGGTCGAGGCCTTCGCGCAAGAGATTGATGCCGACCAGCACGTCGAAGACACCCGCGCGCAGGTCGCGCAGGATCGCGACGCGTTCCAGCGTGTCGATCTCGCTGTGGAGATAGCGCACGCGCAGCCCGTTCTCGATCAAGTAGTCGGTCAGATCTTCGGCCATCTTCTTGGTGAGCGTCGTCACCAGCACGCGCTCCTTGCGGGCCGCGCGCACGTGAATCTCTTCCATCAGGTCGTCGACCTGGTTGCGGGTGGGCCGCACCTCGACCTCGGGATCGACGAGTCCGGTGGGACGGATGATCATTTCGACGACCTGCGTGCTGCGGTTGCGCTCGTACTCGCGCGGCGTGGCCGATACGTAGACCACCTGCTGGATGTGATCGTCGAACTCTTCGTAGGTCAGCGGGCGGTTGTCGAGCGCGCTCGGCAGGCGGAAACCGTGCTCCACGAGCACCTCTTTGCGCGAGCGGTCGCCGGCGTACATGCCGTGCACTTGCGGCAGCGTGACGTGCGACTCGTCGACGAACAGCAGCCAGTCGTTCGGGGAAGAAGTCGATCAGGCACCAGGGCGTCGAGCCGGGCTCGCGCCCGGTGAGATGGCGCGAGTAGTTCTCGATGCCGTTGCAGTAGCCGACCTCGCGCAGCATGTCGAGGTCGTAGCGCGTGCGCATCTCGAGGCGCTGCGCTTCGAGCAGCTTTCCGTTGCGCTTGAAGTAGGCGAGCCGTTCCTCGAGCTCCGCCTCGATCGAGATCACCGCGCGGCGCAGCTTCTCCTCGGGCGTGATGAAGTGCTTGGCCGGGAAGATCAGCAGCTCGTCCTTGCTCTCGACGTACTCGCCCGTCAGCATGTTGACGACGTTGATCGCCTCGATCTCGTCGCCGAAGAACTCGATGCGGTGCACCAGCTCCTCGTCGACGCCGACGAACTCGAGCGTGTCGCCGCGAACGCGGAACGTGCCGCGCACCAGGTTGAGGTCGTTGCGGCGGTACTGCATGTCGACGAGCTTGCGCAGCAAGACGTCGCGGTCGAGCTCGTCGCCCACGCGCACGCGGGCCGACATTTCCATGTAGTCCGACGGCGAGCCCAAGCCGAAGATGCACGACACCGACGCGACGATGAGCGTGTCGCGGCGGGTCAGCAGCGACTGCGTCGCCGAGTGGCGCAGGCGCTCGATCTCGTCGTTGATCGAGCTATCCTTTTCGATATACGTGTCGGTCGACGGAACGTACGCCTCGGGCTGATAGTAGTCGAAGTAGGAGACGAAATACTCGACCGCGTTGTTCGGAAAGAACTCGCGGAACTCGGCGCAGAGCTGCGCGGCTAGCGTCTTGTTGTGGCAGAGGACCAGGGTCGGCTTCTGCACCAGTTCGATCGTCCGCGCCATCGCCATCGTCTTGCCGCTGCCGGTGACTCCGAGCAACGTTTGGGCGCGGTCGCCGCGTTCCACGCCGCGGGCGAGCGCCTGCGTGGCCGCGGGCTGATCGCCGGCAAGCGCGAAGGGCGAAACCAGGGTGAATTCTTGTCCCACGCCAGTTCGTAGAACAGGCTCCGAGGGCCGAACGTTCCAGCCAGCGAAGCGAGCGGGCATGACCCAGAACCCGCTGCTCTTCTGCGGGAACTCCAATCCGCAACTGGCGGAAGAGATCGCCAAGCGCCTCCGGCTGCACGTCGGCAAGGCGCTGGTTTCCGAGTTCAAAAACGAAGAGACGCGGGTCGAGATCGGCGAGAACGTCCGCGGTTCCGAGGTCTTCGTCGTCCAGTCCATCTGCAAAGCGCCCAACGGCAAAGGCGTCAACGACGCGGTCATGGAGCTGCTGCTGATGATCGACGCGCTTCGCCGCGCGTCGGCGGCTCGAATCACCGCGGTGATTCCGTACTACGGGTACGCCAAGCAGGACAAGAAGACCAAAGGCCGCGAGCCGATCTCCGCCAAGGTGATCGCGAACCTGCTGAAGGTCACGGGCGCGCGGCGCATCGTCACGATGGACTTGCACGCCGCACAGATCCAAGGCTTCTTCGACATCCCGGTCGACAACCTGATGGCGATGCCGGTGCTCTGCAACTACCTCAAGAAGGAAGGCCTCTGCGACGACAAGATCGTGATCGTCTCGCCCGACGCCGGCGGCGTTCATCGCGCCGAGATGTTTGCCAAGCGCCTCAACAGTTCGCTCGCGATCGTCTTCAAGCGCCGCCCGGTGCCCGACGTCGCGGAAGTCACCGACATCGTCGGCGACGTCGCGGGCAAGGTTGCCGTGGTGGTCGACGACATGATCTCGACGGGCGGCACGCTCGCCAAGGCCGCCGAGGCGATCAAAGCCCGCGGAGCGACCCGCGTCTACACGGTCGCCTCGCACGGGCTCTTCGCGGGCGAGGCGGTGGAGGTGCTCGAGCAATCGGAGATCGAGAAGGTGCTGTTCACCAACACGATGCCGTTCGAGAACGGGCCCAACCACCCGAAGTTCGTCCAGCTCTCGATCGCTCAGATCTTCGCCGACGCGATCAGCCGCATTACGACCAACCGGTCGGTTTCCGAGCTCTTCGCCGGTGAGGAGTCGCCCGAGACGCCTTTTAGCCTCCCGCCAGAACCGGTTGCGGCCCTCTAGGCAAATCGTTTATAAAAGGAAGCCGTGGCTACCAAAGAATTGAACCTCGCCGTCGAGCGGCGCAGCAAGCTCGGCACGACCGGCGCCCAGGCGCTGCGCGCGGCCGGCAAAATCCCGGCCGTTCTCTACGGGCACGGCGTCGTGCCCGAGCACCTCGCGCTCGACGCTCGCGCCTTCGAAGACCTCGTGCACCGCGTTGGTCGCAACGCGATCATCACGCTGATGGACGGTGGACGCAAGCACCAGACCGTGCTCGTGCGCGATATTCAGGTGCATCCCGTCTCGCGGCGCGTCGTGCACGCGGATCTGCAACGCGTCTCCGCCGACGAGACGATCACCGCGCTCCTCGAGATCGTGACGGTCGGCGTCGCCGAGGGCGTGCGCAACGCCGGCGCCGTGATGGACGTCATCACGCACGAGATCGAGATCGCGGGCCCCGCGAGTAAGATTCCCGAGCACCTCGAGGTCGACGTCACCGAGCTGGGCATCAACCAGCACGTCAGCGCGGGCGAGATACCGTTGCCCGACGGATTCCGGCTGGTCACGTCACCCGACACGGTCGTCGTCGCGATCGAGGCATCGCGCACTGCGAAGGATCTCGAAGAGGCCGCGGCTCCCGCCGAAGAGGGCGCCGAGCCGGAGGTCATCGGCGCCGCCGAGACGCCGGCGCCCGAACAATAACGCGGCTCGTCGTCGGACTGGGCAATCCCGGTTCGGAGTACGTCGGGACCCGCCACAACGTCGGGTTCACGGTGATCGACGAAGTTGCGCGGCGCTACGGCATCGCGAGCTGGAAGAAAAAAGACGGCGCGCTGCAAGCGAACGATGCGGCGCGCCGCATCGTATTCGTCAAGCCGGTCACCTTCATGAACCTCTCCGGCACGCCCGTGCGGCTGATCTCGTCGTGGTATCGCACGCCGCCGAGCGACGTCCTGGTCGTCGGCGACGACATGGATCTGCCGTTCGGCAAGCTGCGGATGCGCCCGGGCGGCGGCCACGGCGGTCATAACGGCCTGCGCTCGATCATCGCGACGATCGGCGACGACTTCCCGCGCCTTCGCGTCGGTCTGGGACGCCCCGAGTTCGACGGCGTCGACCACGTGCTCGGCTCGTTCGCCGCGAACGAGAGAGAGGCGCTCCCCGCGATCGTCAGCGCCGCCGCCGACGGCGTCGAGCGCTGGGTCGACGAGGGCTTGGATGCGGCGATGCGTTTCGTCAACACGTGGGTGCCGGCCGGCCCATAGCCATAGCGCGCCCATTGATGGAAGTTAAAGCTAACTTTATCTCCTTCGGCGGTAGCGTTAAGAGTCGATTATCCACGTTATCAAAAGTCTCTTTTCTCCCTCGATGCACGGCAATGCGCCTTCTGCTAGCTTGAACGTACGCACCTTATTGGGATCAAAAGAAAGGTAGTACGACAATGCGTCGTTTAGCGTCGAACATCGTCATCATTACTGCATCGTGGACGCTGGCGGCGTGCGGAGGGGCGAGCGGGGGCTCCTCGATCACGCCGCTGACATCGCAAGGCGCGCAGACCGGCCCCGCGGCCGGCCGGCAGCTCGCCGACGCCGCAACCCTTAGTCGGATAACAAACCTGGCGCGATCGAGGATCAAGCACGTCTTCCTGCTCGTTCAGGAGAACCACACCTTCGATCAGGTTTACGGACTCTTTCCCGGCATCAACGGCCAATACGTCGAAAATCTCGGAACATATCTTGCCCGAGAAACCGATTGCGAATACGATCCGGAGACCTCGGGGTGTCAACGCCCGTTCCTGATCTCGGCAAACCCAAACAGCCCGAGCTACGTTGCGGACGCTCCCGACATCACCGGCGGCTTCAACGGCCGTTACGATCAAGAAGTGTCGATCGACCGGGGCAAGATGGACGACTTCCTGGTCGACGTCGAAGCCGGACAGCCCATCCTCGGGCCGACCCCCAGTCCGGAGCAGGTCGAAGCGCACAACGAGGCCATCGGGATCGAGGGCGTCTATGATTGCGACACCGTCCCATACCTCTGGTACTACGCGAAGAACTTCACCCTCTTCGATCATTACTTCCAGGCCAACACCGGCGACTCGACGCCGAGCAACATTCAGCTCTTCGCAGGGCAGATCGGACAGACTGAGGCCGCGGCGGGCGAAGGGATACTCTCGCAGCCCGTCCCGAGCGGCGGCTATAGCGACGGCGTCCCGATCTCGAACGACGACAATCCGCCCTCGTCGCAGCTCCGGTTCCACGTCACGCCGTACTCCGGCGACAACGGCACGTTCCAGAGTTATGCAACCATGCCGGTACTGCTGAATCCCGCGATGGACCGTGCCGCGAAGAAGTCCAGGGTCGTCGGCTACATCGGTCGCGACATCTCGAAGGAGGCGCGAACCAACCGCGCGTCGTTCCCCTGGGCATGGTACGAAGAAGGCCTGTACACGTCAAACGCCGGCTTTTCGGCGCATCACACCGCACCGCTTTACTTCGACTACATCAACAATCCGCAGTCGGGGTTCGCGACCAAGCATACCTTGCGCGACAACACGCAAAACAACGGTTTGATTTCCGACATCAAACGAGGAAAGCTGCCGGCCGCGGGCGTCTTTTGGGTGAAGGGCGGAAACGAGAACACGTACGGGTTGGTGCCCGCGGACCCGATCTTCACCAGCAACCCGTCGGGCCAGAAGTATTACGTCGGCGACGACGACCATCCAGGGAGCGGAAGCTCCGATCATCAGGTGGCCGAGGCCTACCTTGCAGAAATGATCAACGCCATCGCCAAGAGCAAATATTGGAAGGACTCGATCATCGTTCTGACGTGGGACGACAGCGGCGGTTTCTACGACCACTTGGCGCCTCCGGGCTTCGGACAAACGTGCCCGCAGGACAAGACCGGTCCTGAAGAGGGTTACCCGTGCGGCAACGGCGTCCGCCTGCCGGCGCTTGTGATCTCGCCCTTCTCCAAGACCGGCGTCGTGGTTCACGACCTTGCCGATCACGGTTCGGTCTCGAAGCTGATCGAAGCGATCTTCGGCCTGCCGGCGCTCGCCTCGCTGCCGGATGAAGCCAAGGGCGTTTCGGTCGGCCTGTCGCCGGCCGACGGCGATCGAGCGACCTCGAACCTGTTCGACGCGCTCGACGAACGCAAGTTGCGCGGCGGAGGGATGAATCCGCCGTCGCTCGCGGAGGTTCCCTCGCCAAAGTCTCCACCGAGCATGAGCTGCGCGACGTTGGGAATCACACCGATTCCGGCGCCGACGTCGCTGCCGCCCGGTTACGAGACCGCGGGGTATTACTTGCACCAGCAACTGATGGGGTCGCACAAGATCGTGCGGCTTCCCGCGCGGAGAGACGATAACGACTAGCATCCGGCTCGCTTTCGTTGACACGGCCCATTGCGCGTGATAGAGTTTCCCGAAATGCTTGCGAGAACGGATCTGTCGAGTGCGATGAAGCGCCGTATGCTCAAGCGTGCGTCACGGGATGACGTGCGAGCTACCTAGCTAACTCAGCAATCTAGCATATCGCGCGCCTCCCGGTTCGAGCACCGGGAGGCGTTTTCTTTAGGAGCCGCTGCACGTATCATGATCGCTTCGGACCGATCCCAACCTCAGGGCCATCGTCGCGACCCGTCGGGCTTGCTGCACGTCGGCAACGTGCCGGTCGACGCCTTGGCATCCGCGTACGGCACTCCGCTGGTCGTCATGGACGTCGCAACGATCCAGGAGGCCCTCCACCGATTCCGTGCGGCCCGCGATGGGTCAGACATCGCGGTTTCGTATGCGGCCAAGGCATTCGTCTGCACCGAATTGGTGCAGTTGCTGCTGGCCGATGATTTCGGCATCGACATCTGCTCGCTCGGCGAGCTGGCGATTGCGGAGCGGGCCGGCTGCCCCGCCAAAAAGCTAACGCTGCACGGCGCGGGCAAAACGGATTCGGAGTTGCAGACCGCCGTCGAGGGCCGCGTCGGCCGAATCGTGGTCGACGGTCTTTCGGAGCTCGCGCGCCTTGCCGGTTTGGCGGCGGGTGCCCGCGCGATCGACGTAGTGCTTCGTCTGAACACGGACGTCGCCGTCGACACGCACCGCCACGTGTACACGGTGGGACACGATGCAAAGTTCGGTTTCACGCCCGACGAGGAGGCGGCGGCGATCGACATCCTTCGCTCCACCCCGTCGCTGCGATTCGTGGGCCTCCACGGCCACGCAGGATCGCAGATTTCCGACGGTTCGGCGCTGGTCGAAAACGCACGAAAGTTGGCCGAGTGTGCGAATCGGTTCGCGGCTCGGGGTTTTCGCAGCATCGTCTTAATCGCGGGCGGGGGGTTCGGCGTGCGATATCATCCCGATCGCCCGCACGACGAGCTCGAGGTCCCGGCGACGATCGCCGCATGCCGCGATGCCGCAAACCGCACCGTTGCCTTCCCGATGCCGGCGATCGAGTTCGAGCCCGGGCGCAGCGTCGTCGCGCACGCAGGAACGACCGTCTACGAGGTGCTGGCCGTCAAACGGCGCGGCGAGCGAGCCCTCGCGATCGTCGACGGCGGGATGGCCGACAACCCACGGCCGGCGCTCTACGACGCGTACCACCACGTCGTTCCCATTCGCGAGCGTTCGGGGCCGAGACGCCTAACCGACGTCTACGGCCGCGCGTGTGAAAACGACTTCATCGCGCAAGTTCTCCTGCCGGACGACCTAGAGCGAGGGGACTTGGTAGCAGCGTGCACGACGGGCGCCTATACCTACAGCATGTCGAGCAACTACAACTGCTTTCCACGACCCGCCGTCGTGGGCGTCTCCCGCGGCGAGCACACTCTATGGTTCGGCCGTTCGTGACGACTAGGGGCACGCGTTGGGAACGTGGTTGATCGCGGCCACGCGTGCACCGATGCCGGGGGCGGTGTAGAGAAAGAGCGTCGCGGTCCACTCCGGACACACTTCCTCCATCCGTTGGTCTCCCTCACGCACGAGGGAACGCACCGCGGCTGCCGAGTCGTTGGTGAGCGCGACCGCGTAGCGGTCGGCGCCGAAATCGTACGAGCGCAGCGCAGCATTGCGCACCGGCACCGCAGCGATGTAGACGAGCGCGAGCAGGGTGCCGACCAATGCCAGGCGAGAGAGCGGGTCGTCGTCGCGCCGAAAGCGGATGCGGTCGGCGATCACCACCGCCAGCGCGCCGAACACGATGATCACGCCGCCCTCGATCAGCGCCATCGAGAGACGGTCGCCGTTGGTAATGTGGCCAAGCTCGTAGGCTGCCACGTAGGCGACCTCGGCGGGTGTGCTTCCGGCGACGCGCAGGTCGTTCACGCGTACCGTGGCCCCGCTGGGCGTCCGCACGAGATGCGTTCCGGCCGAGTTTACGTACTCCGCCGCGTACGACCATCCGACGCTCACCGCGAGGATCGCCACGATCGCGTAGAGATACCATTGGTGCGTCCGCGACGCGAGCCACAGCACGGCCGCGGCGATCGCGCCGGCGATCGCCATCGCAACGAGCGTGTGGAAGGCCCAAAATAGCGCCCACCACCGCGTGAGTTCGAACGTAAGATCCAGCGTGCGGTCGACGCGGTAGAGGTAGAACGCCGGCAAGAACGCCGCGAGACGCGCCACGAGCGCGAGCGCCGCTCCGAAGAGAAAGCGCACCTCCCATTCGTGCGCCAATCGGCGCCGCAGCCGATCGCGTAACGCTGCCGCCCCGCCCGAGTTCCAGAGCCAGAACAGCGCCGCGGCCTCAAACAGCGCCATGAGCAGCCATCCGACCACCGTCCAGTGGGCTCGCCGCAGCGCGGCCGCCTGTCGCGCCGGATCGACCAGCGTCGTGGCGGGCTGCGTCATCAGCGCGGCGCGCGACAGTGTATCGACGCGAAGGTCGAGCGCGTTCGGGCGCGGGCTCGCCGCCAGCGCCGCACTGCCGAGCAGCAGTACCAGCATCAGGGCGAGCAGCAGCAGCCTCATTTTTTCGGCAGCGGCCGCGCCGGATTGCCGGCGACTCGCTCGCCGTCGGGAACGTCCTTCGTCACCACCGACCCAGCCCCGGTCAGCGCGTTGTCGCCGATCGTAACCGGCGCGACCAGCGACGTGTTCGAGCCGATCGACGCGTTGCGCCCGATCGACCGTCGCGTTCTTCTTCTCGCCGTCGTAGTTGCAGGTGATCGTTCCGGCGCCGATGTTCGTCCCTTCGCCGATCGTCGCGTCGCCGATATAGGAGAGGTGGCTCGACCTTGGCGCCGCGCGCGAGGTTCGACTTCTTGATCTCGACGAAGTTCCCGACGTGCACGTCGGTCGGCCATTTGGGTGTCACCGCGCAGGTGCGCGAACGGTCCGACCGACACGTCGCTCCCGATGGTCGAGTCGACGATCGACGCTCTCGCGAACCGTTACGCGGTCGCCCGAGCGTCGCGTTCGAGAGGCGCGCGTTCGGTCCGATCACGCAGCTCTCACCGAGTGCGCGAGAGCCGCGAGATCGTGGTGTTCGGATAGATCACCGTGTCGCGCCCGATCTCCAGCTCCGGTTCGAGATAGGTGGTCGTCGGGATCGACGATCGTCACGCCGTCACGCATGTGGCGCTCGCAGATGCGAGCGTTCATCGCCTTGCGCGCGCGTCGCGAGCTCGACGCGGTCGTTGATGCCGAGCACCGTGCGGTGATCGGGCGCGACGACCGGCCGCACGCGCTTGCCTGCAGCGGTGAAATACGCCACCGTATCGGTGAGGTAATACTCCGACTGCGCGTTGTCGTTGCGCAGTTGCGTGATGGCTTCGCGCAGCGCGTCCTCGTCGAACGCGTAGATCCCGGCGTTCATCTCGTCGATGGCGCGCTGGTCGGGCGTCGCATCCCGCTCCTCGACGATCCGCTCCACCTCGTCGCCGCGGCGCACGATGCGGCCGAAGTTCGACGGCAGCGGCATCCGCGCGGTGACCAGCGCCATCGCGCCGCCGGCGCCCGGCCCGTCGAGCGCGTGCGTCATCGCCGCGAAGAGATCCTCGGGCACGAGCGGCATGTCGCCGTACGCGACGACCACGCGCGCGCCGGCGCGCGGTTCCAGCGCGTCGAGCGCGACGCGCACGGCGTGGCCGGTCCCGCAGCTGCTCCTCCTGCACGACGCTCGCCACGCCGAAGCGGTCGATCCATGCCTCGAGCTCCGGGTTCGTCACCACGATGATCTCGCCGATCCCCGCGCCGCGCAGCGCCTGCAGCACGTACCACAGCATCGGCCGCCCGCAGAGCTCGTGCAGCACCTTCGGCCGCGCGCTCTTCATCCGCGTGCCCTTGCCGGCCGCCAAAACGATCGCGCGAATCATACCGCCGCCTTTTCGCGCGCCAGCAGGTCGAGCGCGTTGCGCAGGCGTTCGCGCACGACGTCGCGTCCCAGCAGCTCCATCGAATCGTAGAGCGGAATCGACGTCGGGCTGCCGGTGATCGCGACGTAGAACGGCCGCGCGACGTCGCGCGGCTTCTTGCCGAGCTGCTCGGCGACCGTTGCGCACGACGCGACTCGACGCCGGCCGCATTCCACACCGGCAACGCGTCGAGCTCCGCAAGCGCCAGTCGAGAGCGCCTTGCGCAGTCTCGTCCGCGTCGAGCTTCGACTCGCGAGATCGCCGGGCCGCAGCGCGATGCGCCCCGAGAAAAGGAACGCCAGCAGCGGCCCGAGGTCGCTCAGCCGCTCGATGCGCGGCTGCGCGAGATGCGCGAGTCGCGTCAGGCGCTCGGGCGAGATCGCCCACTCGGAAACGCGCCGCACGAACGACTCGCCGTCGAGCCGCTCGCGAATGTAGCGGGCGTTGAGCCAGTCGAGCTTGGCGACGTCGAAGACGGGACCGCCGATCGACACGTGCTCGAGCTCGAATCGCCGCACGATCGCCGGAAGATCCATCAGCTCGTCTTCGCCCTCGCGCGCCGCGTTCGCCAGCAGGGCCAAGAAAGTTGAGCAGCGCCTCGGGCAGGTAGCCCATCGCGCGGTAGAACAGGATGCCGGTCGGGTTCTTGCGTTTGCTGAGCTTGCTCTTGTCGGGGTTGCGCAGCAGCGGCAGATGCAGCAGCTTGGGCGGTTCCCAGCCGAAGTACGAGTAGAGCAGCAGATGCTTGGGCGCGCTCGACACCCATTCTTCGCCGCGAAACACGTGCGTGATGCTCCATGAGGTGATCGTCGACGACGTTGGCGAGGTGATACGTCGGGCAGGCCGTCCGACTTCATCGAGCACCTGCATGTCGACGGTCTTGTAATCGAACTCGATCGGGCCGCGCCGCAAATCGTCGACGACGCACGTGCCCTCGTCGGGAACCTTCGAGCCGCACGACGTACGGCTCGCCGGCGGCCTCGCGCCGCGCGACGTCCTCGGCGGAGTAGGTGCGGCAGAGCCCGTCGTAGTGCGACGGCTGTCCGGCGGCGCGCTGCGCCACGCGCATCTCCTCGAGACGCTGGGGCGTGCAGAAGCATTTGAACGCGTGTCCGCTTGCGAGCAGCTTGTCGGCATACTCGCGATAGATCGCCGAGCGTTCGCTCTGGCGGTAGGGACCGTGCGGACCGCCGACGTCGGGACCCTCGTCCCAGTCGAGGCCGCACCAGCGAAGTGTTTCGAGGATCGCGCGCTCGCTCTCAGCGGTGCTGCGCGCCTGATCGGTGTCCTCGATGCGCAGCACAAAATCGCCGCCGTGCTTGCTGGCGAAACAATAGTTCACGAGCGCGACGTACGCCGTCCCGACGTGCGGATCGCCGGTCGGCGACGGCGCGACGCGCGTTCGAACCTGTCAAGTTACCCGACCAGCGCTCGCCGTTTACCGCACTCGCGTTCGACGAAGTCGATGATCTCCTGCAGCGGTGCGCCCGGCGTGAAGATCTCGCGGACGCCGAGCTCTTTGAGCCGCTTGGCGTCGTCGGCGGGGATCGTCCCGCCGCCGAAAAACACGATGTCGCCCGCGTCGCGGCTCGCGCAGCTGCTCGACGACGAGCGGAAAGAGCGTCATGTGCGCGCCGGAGAGAATCGACAGGCCGATGCCGTCGGCGTCCTCCTGGATCGCGGTCTGCACGATCTGCTCGGGCGTCTGGAAGAGACCGGTATAGATCACCTCCATCCCGGCATCGCGCAGCGCCCGCGCGATCACCTTCGCCCCGCGGTCGTGACCGTCGAGGCCGGCCTTAGCGATGACGATGCGTAGCGGTCGCTCGCTCATTCAATATCTCGTCTCGGCGCCTGCTCAGATGTAAAGCCTCCTCGAGCTTTCGCATCACCTGCGAAAGCGTGCGGCGCATCCGGTAGAGCTCGATGTCGGTTCGGCAGCGGATGCCGTGCTTGTGGGGCACTAGAGTACCGCGCGCTCCGTGTAGCGCCCGTAGACGGCCGCCATGGCGTCGACGATCTCGCCTTCCGTGCAGTACGCGTTGACGCAGTCGATCAGATGCGGCATAAGATTGTCGTGCGGATCGCGGCAGGCGGTCTGCAAGCGCTCGAGCGTGCGAGCCAAAGCCGTCTCGTCGCGGCGCGCGCGCATCGCCTGCACCGAGCCGGACTGCTCGCGCTCGGTCGCCTCGGTGATCCTCAACAGGTCGATGTCTTCGTTCGCTTCGTCGTGCGCGAATGCGTTGACGCCGACGATGATGCGGTCGCGCGTTTCGATCGACCGCTGGTAACGATAGCTGGCCTCGGCGATCTCGCGCTGGAAGAAGCCGGCTTCGATCGCCTCGATAACGCCGCCGTACTCCGCGATCTGCGCGAAGTAGGCCTCGGCCTGGCGCTCCATCTCGTCGGTGAGCGCCTCGACGAAGTACGATCCGCCGAGCGGATCGACGACGTTTGTCACGTTGGTCTCGTACGCCAGCACCTGCTGCGTGCGCAGCGCGATCTCCACCGATTTTTCCGAGGGGAGCGCCAGCACTTCGTCCATCGAGTTGGTGTGCAGCGACTGCGTTCCGCCGAGCACGGCCGCCATGGCCTCGAACGCGACGCGGACGATATTGTTCTCGGGCTGCTGCGCGGTCGCACTGCAGCCGGCCGTCTGGGTATGAAAGCGTAGCTGCCACGAGCGCGGGTTTTTGGCTCCGTACTTGTCGCGCATGTGACGCGCGTAGATGCGTCGCGCGGCGCGGAACTTCGCGATCTCTTCGAAGAAATCGATGTGGGAGTTGAAGAAGAACGAAAGTCGCGGCGCGAAGTCGTCGACGTCCATGCCCGCGGCCACGCACGCCTCGACGTAGGCGAAGCCGTCGGCAAGCGTGAATGCCAGCTCCTGCGCCGCCGTCGACCCGGCTTCGCGAATGTGATAGCCGGAGATCGAGATCGTATTCCACTTCGGCATCTCGCGCGTGCAGAACTTGATCATGTCGACGATGATGCGCATGTGCGGGCGCGGCGGGAAGATCCATTCCTTCTGAGCGATGTACTCTTTCAGGATATCGGCCTGAATGGTGCCGCCCAGCTTGGCGCGTGGAATGCCCTTCTTCTCGGCGGCCGCGACGTATTGCGCGAGCGCGATGCACGCCGGTCCGTTGATCGTCATCGACGTCGTGATCTCGCCCATGTCGATGCCGTCGAACAGCAGCTCCATGTCGGCCAGCGAGTCGATCGCAACGCCGCACTTCCCCACTTCGCCGCGCGACTGCGGGGCGTCGGAGTCGTAGCCCATCAGCGTCGGCATGTCGAAGGCGACCGAAAGGCCGTGCTGGCCGTGCTCGAGCAGGAAATGGTAGCGCTCGTTCGTCTGCGCCGCCGTGCCGAAGCCGGCGAACTGCCGCATCGTCCAGAGGCGGTCGCGATAACCATTGGCATGGATGCCGCGGGTGTAGGGATACTCGCCCGGTTGCGGGAGGTCGAGCCCCGCCGTATCCTCCGGTCCGTAGAGCGTCTTAAGAGGAACGTCGGAGATCGTCCGGTCGATCGCGCCGGAGCCGGGACCCTTCCGGGCCGACGCCTTGCCGGGCCGGTCGATCATCTTCATAGCGGCCGAGCTTTTCGACGCAAGCGTCCCATTCTCCCTAAACGCCGAGGTCGGAGAGAACGCGATCGGCCGCTTCGTACGGGTCGAGGTCGTCGCGAGGATGCGCCCGCAGCGCGCGATCGAGGCGCTGCTCTAAGCGACCCAGCGCGAGCTGCCGAACCTGGTGTGTGAAGGCGTCGCGCCGCCGCTCCTCGATCTCGCCGGTCTCGCGGAGATATGCGGCGTGGCGTTCGATGGCCATGACCAGCTCGTCGATTCCCTTGCCCTCGAGCGCTTGGGTCGTCACGAGCTCGGGCACCCAACCGCGCCAGACGAGCATTTCCATCGCCGAGCGAATCTCCCGGCGCAGCATGTCGGCCATCGGGTGGTCGGCCTTGTTCACCACGAAGACGTCGGCAATCTCCATGATGCCGGCCTTGAGCACCTGGATCGAGTCGCCGCTTCCCGGCTGCAAGGCAACGATCGTCGTCTGCGCGAGCTCGGCGACGGCGACCTCGCTCTGCCCCACGCCGACCGTTTCGATCAGCACGAAATCGAAGCCGAAGGCGTCCATCAGCAACACCGCATCGGCCGTCGCACCCGCGAGTCCACCGAGGTGCCCGCGGCTTGCCATCGAGCGAATGAAGACGTTCTCGTCGGTAAAGTGCTCGGCGAGCCGGATGCGATCGCCGAGCAAGGCGCCGTGCGAAAACGGCGAGCTGGGATCCACCGAAACAACGCCGACCTTCTTGCCGCGCTCGCGCGCGTTGCGGACCAGGCCCGAGGCGAGGGTCGACTTGCCGACGCCCGGCGGTCCCGTGAGACCCACGGTCATCGCGCGGCCCGTCCGTGGATAGAGCGCACGCACGAGGTCGCCGCCGCGGCCGGACTCGGCGCGCGAGATCGCGCGGGCAAGCGCGCGCGGGTTTCCGAGTTCGAACTCGCGCAGGAGTTCGGCGTGCGACAGATTCGTCAAACGTGCTCCTCTTCGTGCGGCAAAAACGGAGCTTCGCTGCGTCTAAGGCAACATCCCCATAGTGCGGTTGCTGGCGAGCGTGGCGCTCGGCGCTGTCCTGGCGTTCTACTGTGTCGTGCCCGCGGCGGGCCAGACTCTCGTCGTGCCCCTCACCGGCAAGCGGGTGCGCGACATCCAGACCGAGCAGCTCTTTCACACGCTCTTTCGCGACTTCTTCCTGGAAGACGACGCGACCACGTACGTCCAGAGCGGCGACATCCCCGCGATGTGGCTGCGCGACTCCTCGGCGCAAACCATCCCCTACATTCGCTTCCAGCACGCCTATCCGGTGCTGCGATCGCGCTTCGCGGGCGTGATCGAGCGCAACGCACGCAACATCCTGAAAGACCCGTATGCCAACGCCCTGCAGGACGACTACCACGTGTGGGAGCGAAAGTGGGAGATCGACTCGCTGGCTTGGCCGGTGATCCTCGCGTCGGTCTACTGGCGCTCGACGCACGACCGCACGTTCTTCACCAACGACCTGCACCGCTCGCTGAGCGCGATCGTGTCTACCTACCGGTGCGAGGAGCGGCATCACGAGTGCAGCCGCTATCGCTACCCCTACCACGTCTACACAGACGACCGGTATAACGAGGCGACGGGCCTCCTCTGGGGCGCCTTTCGCCCATCCGACGACGCTCTGCAATATCGCTTCAACATTCCGCAGAACGCGATCGCCGTGGTGGCTTTGCGCGACATCGTTCAGCTCGCTCGTGAGGGATACGGCGATAGCGCGCTGGCGGAGCAGGCGCAGGCGCTGGGGCAACGCGTGCAGACCGGCA
The DNA here is from genome assembly GCA_963711625.1 of Vulcanimicrobiota bacterium. Taxonomy (GTDB): domain Bacteria; phylum Vulcanimicrobiota; class Vulcanimicrobiia; order Vulcanimicrobiales; family Vulcanimicrobiaceae; genus Cybelea. Next base: position 917,605 of record OY970207.1, on the reverse strand, counting down.
TCCAGCTCTACGGGCGATTCTTCAACCCGGTGCGCCGCGCGTGGATGTACGCGTATGAGACCGACGGCTTCGGCAGATACAACCTGATGGACGATGCGAACATCCCGAATCTCACGACGCTGCCGTACATCGACTGGTGCTCCGCGTACGACCCCACGTATTTGGCCACGCGCCGCTTTGCGCTCAGCATGGACGACCCGTTCTTCTTCGCGGGACGCTACGCGCAGGGTCTCGGCAGCCCGCACACGCCCTATGGTTTCGTTTGGCCGCTCGGCATCATCGGCCGCGCGCTCACCGCGACGTCGCGGATCGAGGTGGCCACGGCGATCACGACGCTCGCGGAAACCGACGGCGAGAGCGGCCTGATCCACGAGAGCTTCTATCCCGACGGGTATTGGCGCTACACGCGCCCCGAGTTCGGATGGGCCAACGCGCTCGGCGCCGAGCTCTTCTTCCGCAGCCTGGCCGGCGAACCGGCGACGCAGTTCGCGTGGGATGGACCGATCCTGCCGTTTCAGGAGCGCTCGACGACGCCGCGCCTCGTCCCGGCCTTTACGCAAATCGAGAACGCCGCCAACGTGCTTGAGACGATGGGGCGCCTGTTGCACTCCACCGGTGGCGTCATACCCCGCCAATAGCGGCCGCCTGCGGGGAGCCGGATACCCGGTCGCCAAAGGCAAGGGCATGGATCGGGGATACTATCGCTATCCAACGATAGCAGGCGACCGCATTCTCTACGTCTGTGAGGACGATCTCTGGAGCGCTCCCGCCGCCGGCGGCGACGCCGTTCGCCTAACGGTCAGCGACGGCGCATGTTCGTTTCCACGGCTCTCGCCCGATGGGGCCTGGGTCGCGTTCTTCTCCACCGACGAAGGCAACCCCGAACTCTACGTCATGCCGGCTCGCGGCGGCGCACCGCGGCGCTTGACGTTCTTGGGCGCGACGCTGGCGTGGACGATCGGCTGGAGCGCGGATTCGAAAGAGATCTACTTCGTGTCGAACGCGCGCACGTGGTACGAAGGCGAAACGCACGCGTTCACGATCGCACGCGAGGGCGGCGAACCGCGCCCGCTCGATCTCGGCCACACGCGCGCCCTCTCCTTTGCATCCGGCGGCCGCCTTGCGATCGGTCGCAACTCGGCCGATCCCGCGCGCTGGAAACGCTACCGTGGCGGAACCGCGGGGGAGATTTGGGTCGACGCGACCGGGTCCGGCACGTTCGCTCGGCTGCCGCTGCCCGACGGGAATCCGTGCTGGCCGATGTGGATCGGCGATCGCATCTATTTCCTGGCCGACCACGAGGGTCTCGGCAACATCTATTCGGTCGAGGTCGACGGCGGCGACGTCCGGCGGCACACGAACGAGGATCGAGTACTACGTGCGCTTCCCGTCGACCGACGGCAAGAGCATCGTCTATTCGGCCGGCGCCGAGATCAAGCTCTATGACGTCGCAAGCGATACCGTGCGGCGAGTCGACATCGAGACGCACTCGTCGATGCCGCAGACGGCCCGTCGTTTCGAGAAGGCCTCGGAGTCGCTCGAGCAATTCGCACCGAGCCCCGACGGCACGCAGATCGCGCTCAACGCGCGCGGGCAAGAGTTCACCATGCCGCTCTTCGAGGGCGCGGCGATCCGCCACGGTACCGGCGGCCAGGCGCGTACGCGGCTCACGCAGTGGCTGCCCGACGGCGAGCGGCTCGTCTCGGTCACCGACGCCAACGGCTACGAGCAGATCGCGCTCCGCGACGCCGACGCTTCGAGCGAGGTGAAGCTCGTCACGACCGGCGACATCGGACGCGTCACCGACTTGATCGTTTCGCCGGCGAGCGACGTGCTCGCGTTCGCGAACCACCGTCACGAACTCTGCGTCGTCGATCTCGACGGCGGCGAGGTGCGCGTGATCGACACCTGCCCGACGCACCGCATCGAGGACCTGTCGTTCTCCCCCGACGGGCGCTACATCGCCTACGTCTGGTGGCCCGCGCAAGGCACGTCGATCGTGCGCGTCGCGAAGGTTCGCTCGGGGAAGGTGCACGACGTCACGACGCCGCTGCGCACCGATCGTTCGCCGGCGTGGGACCCTGACGGAAACTATCTCTACTTCATCTCGACGCGCGACTTCAATCCGGTCTACGACGCGCTGCAGTTCGACCTCAGCTTCCCGCAGGCCAGCCGGCCGTTCGTCGTCACGCTGCGTGCCGACGTGCCGTCGCCGTTCGTTCCTAAGCCGAAGCCCGTGCACCACGATCGCGAGCGCGAGCACGAACGCCTCAACCACAAGCCGCCGAAGGCGGTCGACGTCGACGATCGATTTCGACGGCATCACGGGCCGCGTGCTGGGCTTCCCGGTCGAAGAGGGCGAGTACGGACAGATCGTCGCCGCGCGCGAGCGCGCGCTCTTCACGCGCTTCCCAGTCAAGGGCATCAAGCCGGCGCGCCGCGAGGACCTCGACGATGAGGAACGCGGCACTCTGCTGGCCTACGACTTCGAGCAGCAGCGTCTCGCCACGGTCGCCACGGAGTGCGACGATATTCGTCATGGGCCACGACGGGCGCACGCTGGTCTACCGGTCGCGCGACCGCCTGCGCGCAATCGACGCGCTCGTCGAGCTCCCCGAAGAGGGCGACGAGCAGAAGCCGCCCAGCGAGCCGGGGCGCCGCAGCGGCTGGATCGAGCTCGACCGTGCGAACGTCGAGATCGTTCCGCGCGACGAGTGGTCGCAGATGTATCGCGAAGCGTGGCGCCTGCAGACCGAGCACTTCTGGGTCGCCGACATGAGCGACATCGACTGGGATCGCGTCTACGACCGCTACGCGGCTCTGCTTGCCGCGAGTGCGCACGCGCGGCGAGCTGTCCGATCTCATCTGGGAGATGCAAGGCGAACTCGGCACGTCGCACGCCTACGAGATGGGGCGGCGACTATCGCGAGCCGCCGCAATACCAGCGCGGCTTCCTCGGCGCCGACGTGCGCTGGGACGAGGAACGCGGCGGTTACCGCATCGAGCGCATCTATCGCGGCGACTCGTGGAATCGCGATACCGACTCGCCGCTCGCCGAACCCGGCCTCGACGTGCGCGAAGGCGACGTCATCGTCGCAATCGGCGGAACGCGCCTCTCGCGCGACGTGACGCCGGATCGGCTGCTGGTGAACGCGAGCGGCCGCAACGTGTCGGTGACGCTGCGCTCCAAGAAGGGCGAAGAGCGGACGGTGCTCGTCGAAGGCGCTCGCCAGCGAGGCGGCGCTGCGCTATCGCGCGTGGGTCGAAGAGAACCGCCGCATCGTGCACGAGCGCACGGGCGGGCGCGTCGGCTACCTGCACATCCCCGACATGGGGCCGTGGGGGTTCTCGGAGTTCCACCGCGGCTACCTGACCGAGTTCGATCGCAAGGGCCTGATCGTCGACGTGCGCTACAATCGCGGCGGCCACGTCTCGCCGCTGCTGCTCGAGAAGCTGGCGCGCAAACGCGTCGGCTACGACGCGCCGCGCTACGGCGCGCTGCAGCCCTATCCGCCCGAGTCGGTCGGCGGCCCGATCGTCGCGCTGACGAACCAGTTTGCGGGCTCCGACGGCGACATCTTCAGCCACTGCTTCAAGCTCTACAAACTCGGGCCGCTCGTCGGCAAGCGCACGTGGGGCGGCGTCATCGGCATCGATCCCGTACCATCATCTGGTCGACGGCACGCTCACGACGCAGCCGGAGTTCTCGTTCTGGTTCGTCGACGTCGGCTGGGGCGTCGAGAACTACGGCACCGATCCCGACTACGACGTCGACATCGCACCGCACGACTATCGCGACGGCAAGGACCCGCAGCTCGACCTCGGGCTCGAGCTGATGGAACACGCGCTGGCAGGGTACGTCGACGTGCGGCCCGATCTCTCGACGCGTCCGTCGCTGCCGCTACCCACGCTCGCGTGATCGCGGCGCGCCGCCTGGCGTGGGCGGCGGCCTTCCTCGTGCCGGCGGCGGTCTACATCGCGTGCGCGTCGCCGGAGCCCGGATCGTGGGACACGGCCGAGCTGCAGGGTGTGCCGTACATCCTGGGCATCTCGCATCCCACCGGCTTCCCGTTCTACGTACTGGTCGGGTACGTGTGGTCGCACGCCTTCGCGATCGGGTCGATCGCCTGGCGCATGAACGCGATGAGCGGCGTCGCGATGGGCATCGCGGCCGCGGCGGCCTACGGGGTCGCGCTCGAGTTCGGGGCAAGCGCACCCGTCGCGCTCGCGGCGACGCTCTGGTACGCGTTCACGCAGAACGTGTGGGCGCACGCCGTGCGCGCCGAGGCACAAGACGTCGCCGTCGCATGCGCAGCCGTCGCCATCTACGCGGCGGTGCGATGGCTGCGCGGCGCGCCCGGTCGCTGGTACGCAGCGGCATTCGCGCTGTGCGGCCTCGGGATGGCGGCCCACCCCAACGCGCTGTGGGTGATCCCGGCGCTCGTCATCGCGGGAGCCGTCGCGCGCACGCGTCCGTCGCCGAAGCTCGTCGCAGCGGCGCTGGTGCTGCTCGTCGCGGGGCTTTCGTTGTATCTTTATTTGCCGCTGCGCTCGGCGTTCGTGGCGGCGCACGGGCTCGACCCGGCGGCGGGGCTTCCCGGCGCCGGCGGCCTCTTTTGGAACTACAACGATCCGCGCACGCTGCACGGACTCGCGCTCGAGTTGACGGGAACGGAATCGCAGACGCCGGAGTATTTTCTGGCCGCGTTCAATCCCGTCCACGTCGACGCGGCGATATGGGCGCTGGTCGACGGCATTCACACGCAATACGGCACGTTCGCGACGCTGCTGCTCGCCGCGGGGTTGGTCGCGGCGTGGCGTCGCGACTGGCGCGCGGCGCTCGTGGTCGTCGTCGCGTGCACCGCGGCGCTGCTCTTCTCGGTCGTCTATCCGAACGAGAGCGACGTGGGACGCTATCGCCTGCTCGCGTCGTGGCTGGCCGTGCCGCTCTTCGGCGCGCTGACGCCGCGCAAGTCCCGCGGCTGGTCCCTCGCGCTGCAGGCCGCGCTGGTGCTGTTCTTGCTCGCCGGCGCGGTCAACACGTTCTTGCCGCAGCGCGGGTTTTTCCGGCACGATCCGGGCGAAGGCGGACGCTGGGTGATCGAAGCCGTGCGGCCCCACGTGCCGCCCGGCAGCGTCGTCGTCACCGGCTGGCTCGACGCCACCTCACTGGCCTACGGCGCCTACGCGGACGGCTCGTTGCCGGGGCGGATCGTCGTCTCCGACGACAAGATCCGCGTCGGTCTCTATCGCCAGTGGGCCGCTCGGCGCCCGGTCTTCGTCCTCGTCGACCCCCATACTACGAACTTCATCGATGGCGCCGCGCACTTCGCCACGCTGGATGGGTACCACGACCTCTATAAAATTGGGCCTTGACGAACTGTAACGCCCTCCGGTATACCGGGTAACATAAGAATACGGTCCAAGCATCATTGCGATACCAACCAATGCATGCCAAGCAATGGTCCAGACCGGTCCAATACTGGCTAAAGGAGAGTACATTTTCGTGAACGGCAACGGGCGGCGACGGAGTCTGCAAGAGCGGTGGGCGACGGAGAGTCGCTGGAAGGGGATCGAGCGGCGATACGGCGCGGACGACGTGAAGCGATTGCAGGGCAGCGTCGTCGTCGAGCACACGCTGGCGCGAATGGGTGTCGCAGCGGCTGTGGCGCTGATCTCAACGCCGACGAGCCCGTGACGGCGCTCGGCACGCTGACCGGCAATCAGGCCGTGCAAGCGGCCCGCGCCGGGCTTCGCGCGCTCTACTGCAGCGGCTGGCAGGTCGCCGCCGACGCGAACCTCGCGGGTGAGATGTATCCGGATCAGAGCCTCTATCCCGTCAACAGCGTCCCGGCGCTCGTCGAACGCCTCAACAACGCGCTGGCGCGGCTCGACCAGATCGAGTCGCTCGAAGGGCGCGGCAGCGATGCACTGGTACCTGCCGATCGTCGCCGACGCCGAAGCGGGCTTCGGCGGGCCGCTCAACGTCTTCGAGCTGATGAAGGCGATGATCCGCGCCGGCGCAGCCGGCGTGCACTTCGAAGATCAGCTCAGCTCCGAGAAGAAGTGCGGACACCTCGGCGGCAAGGTGCTCATTCCTACACAGCAAGCCGTGCGCCACCTCGTCGCCGCTCGGCTCGCAGCCGACGTGCTCGACGTGCCGACGGTGCTGATCGCGCGTACCGACGCGAGCGCCGCGAAGCTCGTCACGAGCGACGTCGATCCAAACGACCGGCCCTTCCTTACCGGCGAACGCACGCCCGAGGGCTTTTTCGTAACCCGGCCCGGCATCGACGCATGCATCGCTCGCGGCCTGGCGTACGCGCCGCACGCCGACTTGATCTGGATGGAGACCTCGGAGCCGAATCTCGACGAGGCTCGTCGCTTCGCGGGCGCGATCCACTCGTGCTATCCCAGGCAAATTGCTGGCCTACAACTGCTCGCCCTCGTTCAACTGGAAGAAGAAGCTCGACGAGCGCACCATCGCGGCGTTCCAGTCCGAGCTCAACGCGATGGGCTACAAATTCCAGTTCGTGACGCTCGCGGGCTTCCACTCGCTAAACTACGGCTTCTTCTCACTCGCACACGACTTCAAGGAGCGCGGCATGACCGCGTACGCGGAGTTTCAAGCGAAGGAGTTTGCGGGCGAGAGCATCGGCTACACCGCCACGCGCCACCAGCGCGAGGTCGGCACCGGCTACTTCGACGAGGTCGCGAGCGTCGTCGGTGAGGGCAGCGTGTCGACGACCGCCCTGGCGGGCTCGACGGAGGCCGAGCAGTTCTACGAAACGCAGCCCCGAGTGCCCGCGTGAACGTCGCTCCGGCCGGATTCGCGATGGAGCGCGACTTGCCGGCCGGATTCGCCAAGTTCTATCTTCCCCTCCACAAGCAGTTCGTTCCGGCGCAGCAGGCGCTCGTGCAAGCTCGGCACGAGCGCCTGTTGCGCGCGCACGCCGGCGAGCTGCCGGCGTATCTGCCGCCGTCGGAGGCGACGCAGTCGGAGTGGCGCGTCGAGCTGCCCGCGTGGTGCGCCGATCAGCGCAATCAGATGACGGGGCCGGCCGACGATGCCGAGCTCTGCGTGAAGATGCTCAACTCGGGCGCTCCCGGCGTCATGCTCGACCTCGAAGACTCGATGGCCAACACGTGGGAGCATCTGATGCTCGGCCACCGCAACCTCGTCGCAGCGCTCTATGGCGAGCTGACCTACGACGACGCCAAGCGCGGTCGCACGGTCGCGATCGAGCCGAGCGCCACCGTGGTGTGGAACCGCGTGCGCGGTCTGCACCTGGGTCAGGCCGGCGTCATCTCGCACACGCCGACGAGCGCGTCGCTCTTCGACGTGGCGCTGCTCGTCCACACGTTCGACTACGAGCGGCTGCGCCATCCGCTGTGCATCTACATTCCGAAGTCGGAATCGGCACAGGAGGCGCTGTGGTGGAAGGACGTGTTCGACGCGCTGATCGCAGGCCAAGGGCTGGAGCCGCGACGCGATCCGCGCGATGGCGCTGATCGAGTCGCATCCGCTCGCATACGAGATGGAAGAGTTCCTGTTCAATCTGCGCGACTACATCGTGGGGCTCAATCTCGGACGTTGGGACTACATGGCGAGCCTCATTCACTATCAACTTCGAGGACCCGGCGTGGCTGCTGCCCGACCGTAACACGATTCCATTCGACGTACCGTTCTTTCAGGCGGTGCGCACGCTGCTGCCCGAGGTCGCGCACAAACACGGCGCGCTGGCGATCGGCGGCATGACCGCGCTCTATCCCAGCCGCGAGGATCCCGAGCTCAACGCGCGCGCTCTCGCAGTGCTCGAGCGCGACAAACGCAACGAAGCGCTCTGCCTGATGGACGGCGCGTGGACGGGTCATCCAGATCAGAACGCCGTCGCGGTCGCGCAGTTTCCGGTGCCGAATCAGCTCGCGAAGCGCCCGTCGCTCGGGGCGGATCGTCCGGACCTGCGCCCCGCGCCCACCGGCGTGGGCACGACCACGCTCGACGGAACGCGCGCCGCCGCGCGCACCGCGATCCGCTACCGCGAGGGCGTGCTCGAGGGCCGCGGCGCGAGCCTGCTCGACGGCTACATGGAAGACCTCGCCACCGACCGAATCTACCGCCTCATGATCGCGCAGCGGCTCCGCCACCCGGGCGACTACACGCCGCTCGCTCGGCGCGGCGTTCGACGACGAGCTCGCGCGAATTCTCGCTGAGTTGCCCGGCGACGCGACCGGCGCCCAGCGCGCGAACTACCGGCGGGCGCGGGAGATCTCGGAAGTCATGATCTCAAACGGCGCCTTCGACCCGACGTAGTGCGCGCCCGGCACGTTCCGGCGATCGCCGCGCTCGTCACCCTGGCCGCGCATCTGCTCGGCAACCCGCACTACGGCTTCTTCCGCGACGAGCTCTACTTCATCATCTGCGGCTTCCATCCGGACTGGGGATACGTCGATCAGCCGCCGGTCGTGCCGCTGCTCGCGGCCGGCTCGCAGCTCTTCGGACACTCGCTGTTTTTGCTTCGCGCGCTGCCGGCAGTCTTCGCCGCGGGCGGCGTGTATGTAGCGTGCCTGATCGCAATCGAGCTCGGCGGCGGGACGTTCGCCGCGATCCTCACCGCGCTGACGTGCTTCTTCGCCAACGTCCTCATGAGTTTCGGCGCCAAGGTCGGCCCCGACATGGTCGGACTATGGCTCTGGCCGCTCGCGGCGCTCTTCGTGCTACGCATCGCCAAGGGCGCCGACGCGCGCTGGTGGCTCGCGGCCGGCGCGACGATCGGCCTGAGCCTCGAGAGCAAGTACAGCGCGATCTTCTTCGCGCTGGCGCTGGTCGTCGGGCTGGCGCTCACGCCGGCGCGTCGAACGATGGCCTCGCCGTGGTTCGCGACCGGCGCGGCGCTCGCCCTCGCGATCGTTTTGCCCAATTTCCTATGGCAGGCGTTTCACGGTTTCCCGATGTGGGAGCTGCTGCGCAGCGGCCAGAACGGCAAGAACGTCGTCGCCGGGCCGGGCCTCTATCTCTTCCAACAGCTGCTGTTGACGAATCTCTTCCTGTCGCCGATTTGGATCGTCGGTTTGATCTGGCTGCTATGCAATCAAACGGCGCGGTTTCTTGGCTACGCCTTCATCGCGTTGACCATCATGATGATCGGGCTGCATGCGAAGCATTACTACGCGGGCGACTCCTATCCGATGCTGTTCGCGGCAGGATCCGTTGCGATCGAAGGCTGGACGCGGCGCTGGGTGTCGGTACGGGCCGCGATCGTGGCCGCGGCATTCGCGGGCGGCCTGGTCTTCCTGCCGTTTACGATGCCCGTTCTCTCCGAACCTCAGATGCTGGCGTACTCCGCAACGGTGACCGGAGCGCTGCACATCAAACGTGGATCGATGCAAACGGAACGCCATCGAACGTCGGCATTGCCGGAGGATTGGGCCGACATGCACGGCTGGCCCGAGCTCGCGGAGACGGTCGCGCAAGTGTACGACGCTCTGCCGTCGGCGCAGCGCGCGCAGGCGGCTATCATCGCGAGCAACTACGGCGAGGCCGCAGCCATCGACTTCTTCGGCGCGCGGCTCGGCCTGCCGCCGGCGCTCTCGGGTCACAACAACTACTGGCTCTGGGGGCCGCGCGGCTACAGCGGCAACGTTGTGATCGACGTCAACGGCGATTGCGGCGCCGCGGACCACGTCTTTCGAACCGCGCGTCTCGCTACGCGCTTCGATTCACCGTGGGGCATCTCGTACGAGCGAAACATCCCAATCATGGTCTGCACGGGAATCAAGACCCCGCTCTCGGCGCTCTGGCCGAAGCTGCGCGACTACATCTGAACTTTGTAGCAGGTCGCGAGATGGTCGTCGACCATCCCGACTGCTTGCATGAACGCGTAACAGATCGTCGGACCGACGAAGCGAAAGCCGCGCGAACGCAGGTCGCGGCTCATTGCTTCGGATTCCTCGCTCGACGAGGGCACGTCGCCGCGCTTGCGCGGACGGCGGACGATCGGCTTGCCGCCGACGAAACTCCATAGGTACTCGGCGAACGATCCGAACTCGGCGCGGACTTTCTGCAGCGCCTTGGCGTTGCCGACCACCGACTCGACCTTCGCCCGGTTGCGGATGATGCCGGGATCGGTCAGGATCTTCTCCAGACGCGCGGGTGTGATCCGCGCCACGAGATCGGGCTCGAAATTCTTGAAGACCTCGCGATACCGGTCGCGCTTTCGCAGCACCGTCTCCCAGCTCAAGCCGGCTTGGGCACCCTCGAGACACAGCATCTCGAAGAGCGCGCGGTCGTCGTGCACCGGAACGCCCCACTCGCCGTCGTGGTAGGCGATCATCGGCTCCGCGTTCGCCCAATGACACCGTTTCGCCGTCGCTTGCTTTCCCATGCGTCTCCCTTCGCTACTTCCCGCAACCCCGCCCGGAAGCGACGTGCAAGGGGAATCGCGGTGCCGCTCGCGGCCTGCTGGCCGGAGCTTCGCGGGTACATCTAGGTGCCGTCGGGGTCGATCGCGTGCAGCAGGTGCGGATGGGCGCGATCGGCGAGCCGCCACGGACGCAGCGGCGAAACGATGTCGTGCGATAGCGGCAGCCCCGTGATCCTCGTCATCTCCACCGAACCGGGACGAAGCCGCCGCCAGCTCTTGTAGAGCTTGCGAATCGCGTAGTTGTTGACGGCTACCTCGGTCGCGTTGGCAACGATGTTCACCTGCTGGGCCAGCGGCGCGGTCGTCTGCGCCTCGTCGAGCAACGTGCGCGCGATGCGATACGAATGTGCTATCGCGTGCGTCGTGTAGCGCGGATAGCCGGTGACGGAGGTGTGGCGCTCGCGCAGGATCGGATTCCACCAGTGGAAGCGATTGGGCATGCGCAGCAAGAACTCCGCGAGCGTGCTCATCAGGCGGTTGGGAACGATCGAGATGCCGAAGAACGGCGCCACCGGCACCGCACGTTCGATGGCATAGTGCTGCGCGATCCACGCCGTGAGCAGACCGCCTAACGAGAATCCCGCGACCGTCACGCGGTCGCCCAGCTCGTGTGCGATCGCGACGTAATCTACGACGGCTTCGTAGAGATCGTCGGGTCGCAGGCGCGCAAGCGCCGTCGAGAGCGGGTCGGCGTGGCCGTGTCGCGGCAGCCGCGGCACGAGCACGTTGTGGCCGCGCGCGAACAGATCACGCGCAACGCGTTCGAACTGGGCTGGGCTCGCGCTCATCCCGTGAATTAGCAGGAACGCGCGCTTAGGCCGGGCCGCATGCAGGTAGGCGATGGTGCGCCCCATCTCGCCGACGCCGGGGTGGTCGCGGGCGATAAGTCGCTCGAGACGCTCAAAAGAGGTAGTCAAGGAAAAGTCCTTAAGAGGCTCGGCGTGTATCTCCTCTCCGAGCGCGACCGCGCGCTGATCGCCGACGAGGAGCGCTACGGCGCCGCCAACTACGCTCCGCTCGACATCGTCGTCGAACGGGCCGCGGGCGTTTGGCTGTGGGACGTGAACGGCAACCGGTATCTCGACTGCATCAGCGCGTACTCGGCGATGAACCTCGGCCACTGCCATCCGCGCGTCCACGCCGCGCTCGTCGAGCAGGCCGCGCGCGTCACGCTCACGTCGCGAGCCATGCGCAACGACCGCATGCCGGGCTTTTTGCAGAAGCTCACGCGCCTGTGCGGCTACGAGAAGGCGCTGCCGATGAACACCGGCGTCGAGGCGGTCGAAACGGCCGTCAAGCTCGCGCGCCGCTGGGGATACGCCGTGAAGGGCATCGCCGAGGATAGCGCCGAGATCATCGTGTTCTCGAACAACTTTCACGGACGCACGATCGCGGCCGTCAGCGCGAGCACGACGCCCGAGTACCGCAAACACTTCGGGCCGCTCGTGCCGGGATTCGTCGCCGTACCCTACGGCGACTCCGGCGCGGTCGAACGCGCGATCACCGCGAACACGTGCGCCGTGCTCGTCGAGCCGATTCAAGGCGAGGGCGGCGTCAACGTTCCGCCCGACGGATTTTTGAAGCGACTGCGCGCGATCTGCGACGAGCATCGCGCGCTGCTCTTGGCCGACGAAGTACAGACGGGCTTCGGCCGCACCGGCGACATGTTCGCGTGCGATCACGAGCGCGTCCGTCCCGACGTTCTGATCGTCGGCAAGGCGCTCGGCGGCGGCTACTACCCGGTCTCCGCGGCGCTCGCCGACGATGCGGTGATGGGCCTCTTCAGCCCCGGCGATCACGGCAGCACTTTCGGCGGCAACCCGCTCGCTTGCGCCGTCGGGGAAGCGGCCCTCGACGCAATCGTCGCCGAGGACCTGCCGGCCCGCGCACGCCGCGCCGGCGCTGCGATCGTCGCCGAGCTGCGCGCGAGCAAGTCCCCGGCAATCGCCGAAGTCCGCGGGCGCGGCCTGCTGATCGGCGTGGCGACGACCGTGCCGGCCCACCGCCTGTCGCACGCACTGCTCGAGCGGGGGGTGGCGGCGAAGGACACGCACCGCGACGTGCTCCGGATCGCGCCGCCGCTCGTGATCGACGACGAGGCCGTGGCCTACTTCCTCGAGCGCTTCGCCGGCGCCGTGGCGGCGGTAAGCTAGCCGCCCTTGACACTCCCCCGGCGGGCCGTGATACTCTTTCGGAGCCGAAGCAGCGGCTCGTTCCGCTCACCGGATGCCCGCGGGCGATCCGGTCTTCACTTTAAGGGACTCTCGGCGGGTTCCACGGTGGGGCTGCTCCGGCGGCGCCTTTTTCTTTTGGAGATGAACACATAGCAAAATCTTTGCGCGTCAACGATCAGATTCGGATCCGCACCGTCCGGGTGATCGACGAAAACGGAAATCAACTCGGGATACTTCAAACCGAAGATGCGTTGGCGCGCGCGCGAACCGCTGGGCTCGATCTGATCGAGGTCTCGCCGACCGCACAGCCGCCGGTCTGCAAGATCGCAGATTACGGACGCCTGAAGTACGAGCAGTCGAAGAAAGACAAGGACGCCCGAAAGAAGCAACGGCACTTCGAGCTGAAGGAAGTGAAGCTGCGGCCGAAGATCGAGACGCACGACTACGAGACGAAGGCGCGAATGGCCGAACGGCTGCTGCTCGACGGAAGCAAGATCAAGGTGACGATCATGTTCCGCGGGCGCGAGATCACGTACACGTCGTTCGGGCGCAGACTGCTGGACCGCATGGCGGAAGACATGGCGCCGCTGGCCATGGTGGAACGCGAGCCACGGCTCGAAGGTAAAAATATGTTCATGATTCTGGCGCCGCGCGTGACGCCAACGGGACCGCCGAAGTTTTCAGTTCAAGTGAAGGAGCGAACCAGTGCCAAAGATTCGAACCCACAGGGGAACGGCGAAGCGAGTGAAGGTGACCGGGACCGGGAAGGTGCTGCACCGTCATCAGTTTGACGGCTGCGGCCACATCCTCAGCAAGAAGTCGCGCAAGCGTAAGCGCAACTTCCGCAAGGATCAGCCCACGTTCAAAGGCGACTTGAAGCGGCTCGCGCCGACGATCCCGTACTTGGTCTAAAGGAGCTTCGACATGGCACGCATCAAACGAGGCGTTCACGGCCTCAAGCACCGCCGGAAGGTCATGAAGCTCGTCAAGGGCTTCCGCGCCGCCCGGCGCCGCAACTACCGCGTGGCGAACGAAGCGCTCCTGAAGTCTTTGGCGTACGCGTTTCGCGATCGCCGCGTCCGCAAGCGCGATTTTCGCTCGCTCTGGATCAGCCGCATCAATGCCGCCGTACGCCGGGAGGGCCTTTCATACTCGGTCTTCATGCACGGCCTGAAGAAATCGGGCGTGAGCCTCAATCGAAAGGCGCTGGCCGACCTGGCCGTTTCCGACCAAAAAGCGTTCGGGATGTTGCTCAATCTGGCGAGGCAAGCCGCCCAGAAATAACTCAAATCCGCCTGGTCTGCGACGGTTCCGCCTAGCGGCGGACGCCCGCCAGGGTATATAATCGTCGCGTCATGAGGCGCTCGGGTGCTGTCTTTGCGACGGCTCTAGTCGTGGGCTTATTCGTCCTAGGTGAACCGCTGACGGCGCGCAGCCAGGTGCCCGGGCTCTCCCAGGGCCTGTCCGGCCGGGTCGACGATCTTGCGAAAGAGCAGGTCCACGCTGGGCGCACGCCCGGGATCGCCGTGGGCGTCGTTCAGGACGGCAAGCTGGTTTACGCGCGCGGCTTCGGGTTCGCGACCCTCGACAAGCACGTGCCGGTGACGCCCGATACCGAATTCTACGTCGGCGGCCTCACCGACGAGTTCACCGCCGCCGCGATCCTGCTGCTCGCTCAGGACAACAAGCTCAAACTCGACGATCTCGTTTCGAAGTACGTTCCCGAGTTTAAGCTCGCGGCGAACGTCACGATCGCGCAGTTGCTTACGCAGACGTCGGGCCTTCCCAACTACACGACGGACCCGAGCTTCAATCTCGATCAGAGCAAGACGATCAAGCCCGCCGAGTTGTTCGCGGTCGTCGATAAGATGAAGCCGGCCGGCGCTCCCGGCGCGACGTACGCGCACAATCCGATCAACTACTATCTCGCCGGCGTGATCGTCGAACGTGCGAGCGGCGTACCGCTCTCCGATTATCTCGAGCAGCACATCTTCATTCCGCTGGTGATGGATCACACGTTCCTCGCGGGCGACAGCGGCATCTCACCCTCGCACGCGACGGGCTACACGCGAGCGGGCCGCGGGTTCGCGGTTGCGGCAGCGCCCGATCCCGCGTGGCTCGGCGGCAGCTCGGGCCTGGTCTCCACCGTCAATGACTTGGCAAAGTGGGACATCGAGATGCCGGTGCTGCTGCGCGTCGACGCCGTGCGAACGATGTTCACGCCGAGCGGAAGCGCCGGCGCGACGCACTACGGTATGGGTTGGGTTATCGACCGGCGCGGCGGCAAGGACTACGTTTGGTCGAACGGCGAGATTCCCGGCTATCGCGCGATGAACGCGCTGCTTCCGAGCGAGCACATCGGCGTGATCGTGCTTTCCAACACGGATTCGCTGCACGGAACGTCGACGCTGCCCGAGGCCGTCGGCGCCCACGTCCTCGACGCGCTCGTCCCGCCGACCACGGCGCGGCTCGACAACGCGGTGGTCACGCGGGCGAAGGAGTGGCTCGAGCGGCTCGCGTCCGGCAGGCTCGATCGCTCCGAGTTGACGCCGGCGTTCAGTTCGTATCTCACCGACGATCTCGTCGCGCGCGAGAACTTTGCGTCGCTCGGCAAATTGCAAACCATCGTGCCGCTTTCAAGCACGACCGAGTCGGGGGGCGATACGGTGTACGAGTTTTTAGTCAGTTATCCGCGCGCGAGTTACCACTACGTGTTCGCGGTCGCGCCGGACGGGAAGATCGACGGCATAACGCTGATGGCGTAGGTCTTAGTCGTCGCCGTCGGCGAGACGGCGGCCCGTTGCCTCGACGACCTTGCCCAGCATCGTGACCGCCTCCGCCCGCGTGGCGTTGCTGAACATATAGCGAAGATGCTCGTCGGCATCCTCGACGATCAGTACGCCGCGGCGCCCCAAACGAACAGAGGCAATCAACGAGTTCAAATACGCCTCGTCTTCGGGTGCGAGCACCGTTTGTTCCACGCCGTCGCAATTGCGCTCCAGCAATCGTTTGAGAACGGCGTCAATGTCGCTCGGTATTTCCACGTCTACCTCCAAGACCGAACCCGCCACGTCCCATGTAGCAACGGCGACGGCGAGGTTACTTACCAGTAACTATCGACCCGGGTCACTTCCAATTTCTTTTTCTCCGCCCTGCAGCCAGAACAGTGCGACGACCGTTTTTGCATCCGCAATTCCGTCAGCTGCCAGGCGCCATGCCGCCTGAAAACTGAACCGTCCGATTTCGATTCTCTCGTCGTCGTCGAAATCCGGCTTGCCCTCCGCGAGTTCTTCTGCGTGGAAAAAGTGCATGACTTCCGAGCAAAAGCCCGGCGTCATCCAGAGCGACCCGACCGGGCGTATGCGCCCCGCGACGTAGCCGGTCTCTTCGCGAAGCTCGCGTCGCGCACCGTCGGCGAGCGTCTCGCCGGGCTCGGCGGTCCCGGCCGGGATCTCCCAGAGCGAGGCTCGCGCCGGGTGGCGATACTGGCGTACCAGCACCAGCTCGTTCGGCGCCGGAGTGGCGACGATGGCGATCGAGGCGCCGTGTTCCACCACCTCGATCCGGTGCTCGGCCCCGTCGGCGTAACGCACCTCGTCGGCCCGCACGTCGAAGACCCGGCCCGCGAACAGGCGGCGGGTGGAGAGCACTTGCGGCACGTCGTCCATTGTGGCCCGGGCTTGGCGGAACGGCTGCGTCACGCCTCGTAGGAAGCGGTGTGGCCCAACCCCCGTCGTCCGTCGCCGCAGAGCTCGGCTGGCTGGCATTTTTTCTCGCCGTCTTCGTCGTCGCCGTCTACGCGCTCGTGCGGTCGCTCGTGCCGCACCACTTCAACGACAAGATCGCGATCGCGCTCGCCGCGATGTTCGCCGGTTTGGTGCTGATCGGGGCGCGCGCCTGGGTGAGCGGACGATGGCGTCGCCGCTAGGGAGCCGGGCCGAGCGACTGGCACGCGTGCGTTCGCTGCGCACCGTCAAGGGGCGCCGCGAGGCTCGCCGCTTCGCCTTCGAAGGGCCGACGCTGCTGGCCGAGGCGCTCGCATGCGAGTTCCCGATCGAAGAACTCTATGCGACCCAGGCCGCCTATGACGCCAGCCCGCGAGTTCGCGAGCTCGAGGCTGCCGGCACCCCAACCTTCCTGGTGGGGGACGCCGCGGCCGCGGGCATCTCCGACGTGACCACGCCCAGCGGCGTGGTGGCCGTGGCGCCCGTGCGGCTGCTCGGCATCGAGGAGCTCTTTCGGCTGGGGAGCCCGATCCTGGTGCTCGCCGACGTGAACGACCCGGCCAATGCCGGCACCCTGCTGCGGTCCGCCGACGCCTTCGGCTGCGCCGGCGTGGTCTTCGGCACCCTCGGAGTCGACCCGTATCACCCGAAGGTGGTGCGGGGCTCGATGGGGGCCGTTCTTCCGGCTTCCGATGGCCGTTGGAGACGCCTCGCAGGTCGCGCGCAGCGCGGCGGCCGCGAACGCGCGCCTGCTGGGCCTAACGGCCGATGGGACCCCGCTGGCCGAGGAGCGCTGGACGCATCCATTCGGTCTGATCGTCGGCAACGAACGCCACGGATTGGGTGCGTGGCAAAACCTCTGCGAGCGCACGCTCGCTGTTCCCATGACGGGTCCGATCGAGAGTCTCAGCGCAGGCGTCGCGGGCTCGATTGCGCTGTACGAAGCGCGCCGCTCCGACCCTTGTCAAGACAGCCCACCGGGGGTAAAAAGTCAAGACTACCGAGGGTAAAAGTCTCATGCTATACTCAGGCGACGCGGGCCGCCCCGGAGCCGACGGTCAGAAGGAGACTGCAAGCGCATGGCAACGTCCAATCTCTTCTGGAAGATATTCGCCCAAACGGGTTCGATCGATGCTTACCTCGCGTATCGCAGGCTATACGCCGCGCCGAGTCCCAGCTAAACGTTGAAGATTTCGGCCGCGCAGCATCGCTAGCGCCGGTTTTCTTGGAGGCGCCCGGTAACGTAGAACGAACCGGGCGCTTTGCTTTGGAAGAGCGATGACGGAACTGGCCGAGCGGCTCCTCGAGCTGCAACAAAACTTCGCAACCGACGCCGAACGCGCCGCCGACGAGCAGGCGCTCGAGGCCGTGCGCGTGGCGTACCTCGGCCGCCAAGGCGAGCTGACCAAAGTGCGCCGCACCATCGGCACGCTGCCCGCCGACGAACGCCGTGACGCGGGCAAGACGATCAACGACGCCGTCGACGTTATGGAGGGCCGGCTCGAGGAGCTGCGCGCGCCGCCTTGAGTCGCGCGCCTTCGACGAGGAGCTGGCGGCGTCGATCGACGTGACGTTCCCGTCGATTCCGCCGGTCGCGGGATCGATCCATCCGGTGCGCCGGATAATCAACGACGCGTGCGCGTACTTTGAGCGGCACGGGTTCGCCGTCGTCGTCGGACCGGAGGCCGAGCCGGACTACTACAACTTCGACGCGCTCAACATTCCGAGCGACCATCCCGCGCGCGAGGACTTCGACTCGTTCTGGCTGACGCCGTCGCTGCTGCTGCGTCCGCACACGTCGCCGATGCAGATCCGCACGATGCAGAACCACCAGCCGCCGATCGCGATCATCGCTCCCGGGAAATGCTACCGCCGCGATGCGGTCGACGCCCGCCATCTGTTTCAGTTCCATCAGATCGAGGGACTGCTCGTCGCCGAGGGCATCCACTTCGGGCATCTCAAGGGCATGCTGACCGGCATCTGCCGCGAGCTCTTCGGAGCGGATCAGCGCGTGCGCTTCCGGCCGTCGTACTTTCCGTTCACCGAGCCGAGCGCCGAAGTGGACACGACGTGCCCGAAGTGCAAAGGTATCGGCGCGCGCGTGCGGCATGTGCGGCGGGTCGGCGTGGATCGAGCTCGGCGGTTCGGGCATGGTGCATCCGAACGTGCTGCGCGAGGTGGGCTACGATCCGGAGCGATATTCGGGCTGGGCGTTCGGCTTCGGCGTCGAGCGCATCGGCCTCGCGCGCTACGAAGTCGACGACATCCGCCGCTTCGTCGATAGCGATCCCGACTTCGTTGCGCAGCTGAGTTAGGAAATTTCGATGCGCGTTCCGATCAGCTGGCTTCGTGAGTACGTCGATCTTCCGCGCGATGCGGAGGCGATCGCCGAGCGCCTCGCGATGCTCGGCTTTCCGGTCGAAGGCATCGAACGGCGTCCGGAGATCTCGGGCGTCGTCACCGGTAAGCTCGCATCGGTCGACAAGCACCCCAATGCGGACCGGCTGCTGGTCGCACGGGTCGACGTCGGCGGCGCGGCGCCGCTGACGATCGCGACCGCCGCGACCAACGTCGCCGCCGGACAGACGATCGCGGTTGCCACCGTCGGCGCGCGGCTTCCGCAGCTAACGATCGAGCGCGCGCACGATGCGCGGCGTCGCCTCACAGGGCATGATGATCTCGGCCGAGGAGCTCGCGTTGCCGCCCGAGTGGTTCGAGGACGGCATCATGCAGCTCGACGATTCGATCGCGGCGGGCATCGATGTCGTCGAGCTGTTCGGACTCGACACGGCCGTGCTCGACGTCGAGATCACGGCCAACCGGCCCGACTCGATGTCGATGGTGGGCCTGGCGCGCGAGCTCGCCGCGTCGTACGGTCGAGCGTTGCGGGCGCCGTCGCCGGACAATCCCGGGCGCGCGCGCGAAGCGAACCGCGGCACGGTCGAGGTCGCGATTGACTCGCCCGATTGCCGGCGATTCGTAGCCCAGCGCTTCGAGGGCTTGCGCGTCGCGCCGGCCCCCGCGTGGATGCGGGTGCGGCTCGCGCTCGCGGGACAGCGCCCGATCAACAACGTGGTCGACGTCTCGAACTACGTCATGCTCGAGACCGGGCAGCCGCTGCACTTCTACGACGCGGCGGCGATTGACGATTCGAAGTTCGTCGTGCGCGACGCACGCGACGGCGAGCGGCTCGAGACGCTCGACGGCGTCGAGCGTTCGCTCACCCCGCAGGCGCTCGTCATCGCGAGCGACGAGCGGGCGCTCGGCCTGGCGGGCCTGATGGGCGGCGCCGCGAGCGAAGTAACGCCCGCGACCACGGCGATCGTGTTGGAGGCCGCAAACTTCAACGGCCCGCGGGTGCGGCGGATGAGCGGCGCGCTGGGACTGCGCACCGAGGCGTCGTCGCGCCACGAGAAGTCGCTGGCGCCCGCGCTGGCCGATATCGGCGCGGCGCGTGCGGCACAGCTGCTCTGCGAACTCGGCGCCGTCGCGGACGCTCCGCGCGCGTTTGGAGGGCCGCTCGAAGCCGCGCATCCGATCGCGCTGCCGGTCGCCGGCGTGGAGCGCCTGCTGGGGCTGCGGCTGCCCGCCGATCGAATCGCCGCGCACCTTCGCGCGCTCGGCTGCGAAGTGGCGCACGCCGACGCGCAGACGCTCGCGGTCACGCCGCCCGCGTGGCGCCGCGATCTCACCATCGCCGCCGATCTCGTCGAAGAGGTCGCGCGCGTCGAGGGCTACGACCGAATCGAGCCGACGGTACCGTCGGTGCCGGCGCACGAGATCTCGAGCGCGGCGTTCGCGGGAGAGAACCGCATCGCGCGCGCGCTCGCGGGCCTCGGCTATCGCGAGGTCGTCACGCACTCGCTGCGCGGCGACGGCGAGGGCGCTTCGGTCGAAGTGCGCAATCCGCTCTCCGAAGAGCAGCGCTTTCTGCGCGAGTCGCTGGTGCCCGGGCTAATCGAGCACTTGGCGCGTGTCGACGCGCCGGCGCGCGTGTTCGAGATCGGCGACGTGTTTCGCCGCGACGGCGACGGCGTTATCGAACGCACGGCGCTGGCGTTCGGCTTCTCGGCCGAACGGTCCGGCGAGCCGCCGTGGCGCGACTCGTCGTTCCTGCGGCTCAAGGGCGATTGCGAGGCGCTGCTGCGCGAGGTGACCGGCCGGCGTGCCGAGACGGCGCACGGCTCGGCCGCCGGTTTTCACCCCGGCAAGACCGCGTCGATGGCGGTCGAGGGACGCGCGCTTGCCACGCTGGGCTGCGTCGATCCGCGCGCGGCGAAGGCGGCCGGCCTGAAGGGCAACGCGTATCTGTGCTTGATCGACGTTGCGAGCCTGCCGCCGTATCGGACGCCGCACTATCGTCCGCCGTCGCGCTTCCCGTCGACGTATCGCGACCTCGCGCTCGTCGTCGACGCCGGCGTCGAAGCCGCCGCGCTCGAGCAGGCCGTGGCGCGCGCGATCGGCGAGCTCTGCACCGGCGTTCACGCGTTCGACGAGTATCGCGGTTCGCAGGTTCTCGACGGCCGCAAGAGCCTCGCGCTGCGCGTGACGCTGCAACGCTTCGACGCCACGATCACCGACGAAGAGGCCGACGCCGCCATCGCGCTCGCGCTCGACGCGGTGCGCGAGCAGTTCGGAGCGACGATCCGAACGTGATTGCAGGCGTGGCCTGGCCGGACGTGGTGATCGTCATCGTGCTCGGCATCGCGACGTGGAAGGGTTACTCGCGGGGCTTCGTTTCGGAGCTCGGCGGCGCCGTCGCGGTGACCGCGGCGCTCGTCACGCCGTGGTTCTACAACGGGAGCCTGGATCAGCAGATTCAGCACGCGACCAATCTCGGGCCGGGATCGGCGCACGTCGTCGGCATGTTCGGGACCGGACTCTTGACCTACGTGGTGCTGCTGTTCGTCGCGCGGCTGCTCGGAAGGATCGCGAAGCTGCCGCTGCTCGGGCTCGGCAACGCGCTCGGCGGCGCGTTCATCGGCTTCGCGAAAGGCGCAATTCTCTTGTGGCTCGTGCTGTTCGTGGCGCTCTTCTTTCCGCTCTCGCCCGACATCCGCGAGGGGCTGCACGATTCGCGTCTGGCGCCCGACCTAGTCGCCTACGACGCTCCGCTCGACGACGCGATCCTCTCGACGATTCCTTGGTTCGCGCGGCCCTTCGTAATGCCGTACTTCAGGCGACACCACTTGTAACGCGGGTCTCGCGCTCGATGGCCGCGAGCGCGGCGTGCACGTCGGCCTCGGTCACGTCGCCCATCGTTCCAAAGCGCACGACCTTGCCGCTCAGCTCGCCCTGTCCGCCGGCGAGCACGACGCCGTGCTTCTCGCGCAGCGCTTTCAGCAGGTGCTTCGCATCGACGCCGGCCGGCGGGTAGGCAGCGACGACCGTCGGCGAATGCGCGCCGGGGCGCGAGACGAGCGCGAAGCCGAGGTCGTGCAGCGCCGCGCGCACGATCTCGGCGAATCGAGCGTGACGCGCGTATGCCGCCTCGGGGCCTTCGGCAAGGTAACGCTGCAGTGCGACGTCGAGCGCAAAGAAGACCGATACCGGGGGCGTCCACGGCATCTCGCCGTGGTGCGCCGCTTCGCGCGCCGTGATGAAGTCGAAGTAGAAGCGGGGCGCGCGGGCGATCGCGGCACGCTTCCACGCGCGCTCGCTCAGTGCGGCCATGGCGACTCCGGGCGGCGCCGCGAGCGCTTTCTGCGAGGCGGTGACGACCGCGTCGTATCCCCACTCGTCCATGCGAAACTCCGACGCCCCGATGCCGCTGATCGAATCGACGAGCGTCAGCGCGCCGTGTGCCCGCAGGATCGGCGCCAGCGCCGCCATGTCATTGGCGACGCCCGTGGACGTCTCGTTGTGGGTCAGCAGGACCCCCGCGATCTCCCGGTTCGCGTCGCGTTCGAGGCGGGCCGCCAGAGTGCGCGGATCGACCGCTTCGCCGACCGGCGTATCGACCGTTTCGACCACGCAGCCGTGGCTCTGCGCGATCGCGGAGAAACGCTTGCCGAAAGCGCCCATCGGGAGCGAGAGCAGACGCTCGCCCGGTGAGAACAGGTTGGCGACGGCGGCCTCCATCCCACCGGTCCCCGAGCTACCGAACAGCATTACGTCGCCGCGCGTGCCGAAGACCGGTTGCATCGCCTCCCGCACGCGGGCGAGCAGCTGCGCGAACTCCTCGCTTCGATGGTTGATCATCGGCCGCGCCGTCGCGTCGAGCACGGCCTGCGCCACGGTCACCGGCCCCGGAAGGAATAGCAGTTGCCTCGGCATCGAATATTCTTTCGATGGCCGTTACGAGCATCCGCCTGACCGAACTATCGTCGTGCGCCGGCTGCGCCGCCAAGCTCGGCGCGGCCGAGTTGCGCAGCGTCATGGAGCGCGTCGCTCCGGCGACCGACGATCGGGTGCTCGTCGGCTACGCGAACTCCGACGACGCCGGCGTCTATTTGGTGCGCGAGGACCTAGCGATCGTGTCGACGGTCGACTTCTTCACTCCCATCGTCGACGATCCGTACGATTTCGGGCGCATCGCCGCGACCAACGCGCTCTCCGACGTCTACGCGATGGGCGGTCGGCCGATCAGCGCGCTCAACATCGTCGCTTTTCCCGAGGACCTCGACCTCGAGATTTTGGTGCGCATCCTCAACGGCGGCTCGAGCGTCGCGCGGGCGGCGGGCGTCGCGATCGTCGGCGGCCACACGATCAAGGACGCCGAGCCGAAATACGGCATGGCCGTGACCGGCGTCGTCGATCCGGCGCGCATCGTCACGAATGCCGGGGCACAACCCGGCGATGCGCTCGTGCTCACGAAGCCGCTCGGCACGGGAATCCTGACCACCGCCCTCAAGCGTGGGGCCATTGCCGCCGGAGGCCTCGACGAAGCGATCGCGGTGATGACGGCGCTCAACGAGGGCGCCTCGCGCGCGATGCTCGACGCCGGCGCGCACGCCGCGACCGACATCACCGGCTTCGGTTTGCTGGGCCACGGCGGCGGGATGGCACGCGCCTCGGGCGTACGCGTCGTCTTCGACGCAAAGGGAGTGCCGTTCATGGATCGCGTGCTCGAACTCATCGAGGCTGGGTGCGTGCCGGGCGGAACGCGCCACAACGCGGAAACGCACTCGGCGTTCACGCAGTTCGCACCGTCGGTGCGCCAGGCAGTCCGCCTCGGCCTCTCCGACGCTCAGACCTCGGGCGGCCTGCTGATCTGCGTCGCTCCGGAATCCGTCGAAGCGCTGACGCGCGATCTACGCGCGTGCGGTGCGTTGGCGGCCGTCATCGGCGAGGTGCGCGAGGGCCAAGGAGTCACGGTTCTGTGACCGCCTCGTAGGCTGCGAGTGGAAGCAGCTACCGTCACGTTCCTGACCGACCTCACGGTCGCGCTCGTGGCGGCGAGCGTCTTTGGTTACGTCGCCCGCGCCCTCAAGCTGTCGCCGATTCTCGGGTACGTGGTGGCGGGAATCGTCATCGGCCCGTTCACGCCGGGGTATCACACCAGCCCGTTCTCGCTCGGCGGGCTCAGCGAACTCGGCTTGATTCTGCTCTTGTTCAGCTTGGGATTGGGATTCTCGCCGCGCGAGTTGCGCGCCGTCGGGCCCGTGCTCATGGCCGGCAACTTGGTGCTGATGGCCAGCTTCGCTGCGGCCGCCTGGGCGTTGGCGACGTTGTTCGGGTTCGTCCATCCGATCACGTTCGGGCTGGCCTTTACGCTGTCGAGCACCGCAATCGGCGTCGCCCTCTTGCGGGGTTTCGGAATCTTGGAGGAGCGAGCCGGGCACGCCGCGGTCGCGCTGCTCGTCACGCAGGACCTCATCGCGGTTCTTATTCTCGTGGTAATCACGGCGCCGGCGCAGGCCTTGACGCCGGCCGGCGCCGCCGTCCCGCTGCTCAAGGCCGGCGTTTTCGTGGTGGTCGCGCTCGTGCTCGGCGCGACGGTTCTGCACCGCCTCGTGGCCGGGTTCATACGCCGCGCGCCCGCAGACGCGATGGTAGCGTTCTGCACGGCCATCGCGCTCGTCTCGGCGTGGATCGGCCACGCCGCCGGCCTTTCGTTCGAGTTCGGTGCGTTCGTGGCGGGTGCCGTTACGTCCGAAGCGGCGGGCAGCCGCATCGTTCAGACGGTCGTCACGCCGTTTCGCGAGCTGTTCGTGATGCTGTTCTTCGTATCGATCGGCACGCTGGTCGACGTTCGTACCGTGTTCGCGTATTGGCCGGCGATCTTGAGCATCGGCGTCGCCCTGGCCGTCGTTCGGTTCCTCTTATGGTATTGCTTGAGCCGACTGGCACGCCAGCCGTTGGAGATAGCGATCGCGCTCGGCATCGCTCTCGTGCCGCTCGGCGAGTTCAACGTCGTGCTGGCGAACAACGGCCTTCTCGCAAAACGCCTGGATACTCAAGAATATGCCGCCGTGATCGGCGCGACGCTGGTCTCCATCGTCGTTGCGACGGTTGCGGCGCGATTATTTGAAGCGCGCGCTAACGCTTGATGCGGCGCTTGCGTTCCGGCACGCGCTTGATCGCGCCGTTACGCCGCTTCGCCTGATTCGGACGCAGGCGCAGCGCCACGACGTTGTTCGCCTTCGCGTGCTCTGCGCCGAGCGGCACCGGCGTGATGATCCGCTTGCCGAGCGCGTGATGCAGCACCTCGGAAAGCTCGTCGACCGCAACGAACGTCATGCTGTCGCGCACTTCCTTCGGAATGTCGTCGAGGTCCACTTCGTTGCGCCGCGGCAGCAGGATCTTACTGATGCCCGCGCGCTTCGCGCCCAGCACCTTTTCCTTCAATCCGCCGATCGGCAGCACTTGTCCGGTGAGCGTGATCTCGCCCGTCATCGCGAGGTTCGGATCGACCTTGATGCCCGTGAGCATCGACGCGATCGAGGTCGCGAGCGCGATCCCCGCCGACGGACCGTCCTTCGGCGTCGCGCCGGCCGGCACGTGAACGTGAATGTCGTGTTTCGCGAAGTAGTCGTCGGGCAGGCCGAACTCGCTCGACCGTGAGCGCAAGAACGAAACCGCGGCCTGCGCGCTCTCCTTCATGACGTCGCCCAGCTGGCCCGTGAGCACCAGCTTGCCCGTTCCCGGCATGCCCTGCGTCTCGATGAACAGGATGTCGCCGCCGACGGGAGTGTAAGCCATGCCGGTCGCGACGCCCACGGAAGCCACCCGCTTGCGCACCTCGTTAAAGAAGCGCGGCTTGCTGAGATAGTCCGCGAGATTGGCCGGCGTGACCCGCGCCTTATAGCGGGGGCTCTCGGCGATCCTGCGAGCGACCTTGCGGAAGACCGTTCCGATCTCGCGTTCCAAGTTGCGCACGCCGGCCTCGCGCGTGTAATCGTTGATGATCGAGCGAATGGCCGCGTCGCTGATCTGCGCCTGCGTCTCGCGCAGCCCGTTGTTCAGCCGCTGCTTCTTGACCAGATAGCGGCGCGCGATCTGGAGCTTCTCGAGCTCGGTATATCCCGAGAGCGTGATGATCTCCATGCGATCGCGCAGCGGCGGCGAGACCGTGTCGAGCGTGTTGGCGGTGCAGATGAAGAGCACTTGCGACAGGTCGAACGGCAGGTCGAGATAGTGGTCGCGGAAGTTCACGTTCTGCTCGGGGTCGAGCACCTCGAGCAGCGCCGACTGCGGGTCGCCGCGGAAATCGGCGCCCACTTTGTCGATCTCGTCGATCATCAGCACCGGATTGCGCGTGCCGGCGTCGCGGATGGCGCGCACGATCGTGCCCGGCATCGCGCCGATGTAGGTGCGGCGATGGCCGCGGATCTCGGCCTCGTCGTGAACGCCGCCCACGGAGAGACGCACGAACTTGCGTCCCATCGCCCGGGCGATCGACTGTCCCAGCGACGTCTTCCCGACGCCGGGTGGACCCACGAAGCAGAGAATCGGTCCGGTGAGCTTCTTCTTGAGCTTCCCGACCGCGAGATACTCGACGATGCGGTCTTTGATCTTGTCGAGATCGTAGTGATCCTCGTCGAGGATTGCGCGCGCGGCCTTGATGTCGATGTGATCGGCGGTCGCCACGCTCCACGGCAGGGTCACGAGCCAATCCAGGTACGTGCGAATCACGCTGTATTCGGGGCTCGCCTGCGGCACTTTCGAGAGGCGGTCGAGCTCGCGATCGGCGGACTTCTTCACCTCTTCGGGCATGGCGGCCGCGTCGATCTTCGAGCGCAGCTCGTTGGTCTCGGCCTGCTGCGGGTCTACCTCGCCGAGCTCCTCTTGGATGGCGCGCAGCTGCTGGCGCAGGTAGAACTCGCGCTGATTCTTCTCCATCTCGCGCTGGATGTCGCTTTGAATCTTGTGTCCCAGCTCGACCACTTCGAGCTCTTTGGTGAGCAGCAGCGTCAGCTTGCGCATCCGCTTGGCCGTGTCGCGCTCTTCGAGCAGCGCCTGGCGGTCGGCGGTGTCGAGGCGCATCGTCGACGCGACGAAGTACGTGAGCACCACCGGGTCGGTGATGTTCGCGACTTCCATCTCCATCTCGCGTGGCGCTTGCGGAAGATACGAGAGCAGCTTCTGGAAGAGTCCGGCCAGGTTGCGCTGCATCGCGACGAGCTCTTCGTTCTCGACGGTCGAGTCGGGAAGCTCGGTATACGCGGCGACCATGTAGGGCGCGACCTGCGTGAACTCTTCGATTTTGAAGACCTGCTGGCCCGCGACGATGCAGCGCAGCGTCCCGTCGGGAACCTTCAGCATCTTCTGAATGACGCCGATGGTGCCCACGCGCTGCACGTCGTCCGGACCGGGCTCTTCGATCTCGCGATCCTTGAGCACGACGAGGCCGATCGGCTTGCCCTCGCGCAGCGCTTCCTCGACGAGCTGGATGCCCGGCTTCTTCACTACTGCGAGCGGGATGACGGTGTGCGGGAAGAGCACCGCTTCCTGGAGCGGCAGGATGCCGATCAGGTTGGCGGGCACGACGGGGGTGTTCGGTTTTTCGGGTTTCTCGGGCATTACGTTATGCGCGCGTCCTCTTTACCATGACGTGGAGCTCCGTCCGCGCGGTCGGCATGTAGGCCGTGGTTGCCATCGGCGCGACGACGATCAGCAGACCGTCTTCGTAACTCGCGGCCACGCCCTCGTACTCGACCGGCACCGGCAGCAAAATCCGCTTGACGAACTCGCCGTGGACGATCTCCTTCTGGAGGAACGAACCGAGGCGAAGGCGTGCCACTTCACGGCGATGTCCGGCGACGACGAGATACCGTTCGTCCAGCCCGATTCTTAGGCTGTCCGGATCGACGCCGGCCACTTCGACCACCACGACGATCCGCCTCGCCTCTTCATCGGCGAAGACGTCGGCGTTGGGCTGGAACGTGCCCAGCCGGCCCCGGACGACAAACTCCATCGAGCCTACAACCCCTCAGATTAGCACTCGGATGCGCCGGTTGCTAAAGCTGCGGGTCGGGCAGCGAGCGCGCGGTCGGCCACATCACGCAGGGCACGAGGGCGATGCGCAGCGGGCCATACGAGTTGGGCGGGACCTGCACCCGAAACAGCTGCGTGTGCTTGGTCGGGACGCCGTAGAGATCCGTGGGCGGGAAGCCCGTGACGTTGTAGCCGGCGACGTGGGTGGCGGCCAAGACGCGATTGATGGCCGTCGCGTCGGCGGCCGACTGGTAGTCGCGGGTGCGCTGGCCCAGCCAGGTGCCGCCGTCGTATGTCGTATAGAGAAACCCGATGACCTCTCCCGGCATCATGGTCGCGGTCGAGACGACTTGATCGATTCGCACGATCTGCATTCCGCGCGTGACCGGCGACTGCAGCACCTTGGGCACCGCGCGGATCGAGTCGAGGCACGGCCCCGTCTCGAGCGGCTGCTGCTGGGATATGGCGGCGGGCGTGGTGTCGGGCGGCGGAGCTTGCGCCACGGTCAATCCGAGTGCGGCGAGAAAGAACGGCACTGATGCAAACATGACGCCATCTTCGCCTAAGCTGCTGCGTCGCCTCGGTACCCGCGACGCCGCCCTGATCGTCATGGGCGGCATCGTGGGCTCGGGCATCTTCATGAACCCTTCGGTGGTGGCGCGTTTCGTCGGCAGCGGCGTCTTGGTGATGGCGGTGTGGATGGTGGGCGGCGCCGTCGCGCTGCTCGGCGCCGGCATCTTCGCGGAACTGGCGGCGCGCCGGCCGCACGACGGCGGCCTCTACGCCTACATGCGCGACGCGTTTCACCCGGCGCTGGCGTTCGTGTTCGGTTGGACGTTGCTGCTCGTGTCGCAGAGCGGCGGCATGGCCGCCGCCGGCGTGACGTTTGCGAACTACTTCGGGGCGCTGACCGGTCGCGAGCTGCCGGTGCGCGCGGTTGCGGCGGCAGCCATCGCCCTGTTCACGCTGATCAATGCGCTCGGCGTCCGCACGGGCACCACCACACAGAACGTCTTCATGGTGGCGAAGATATTGGGCATCGCGGGCTTCGTCGCGGCCGGTTTCTTCGTGAGCCACGCGAGCTCGGGCGCGACCGCCGCGTTGCCGCCGGCGGGCAGCGCTTTCGCCGCGATCGGTCTGGCGCTCGTGCCCGTGCTCTTCGCCTACAGCGGATGGCAGACGTCGAGCTTCATGTCGGCCGAGTTGATCGAGCCGCGCAGAAATCTGCCGCGCGGACTCATCGTGGGCGTGATCGCCGTCGTCGTGCTCTACCTCGCCGTGAATGCCGCGTGCCTGAAGGTGCTCGGAGTCCACGCCCTCGCGCTGACGCGCACGCCGGCGTCCGACGTCGCCGAGGCGGCGTTCGGACAGGTCGGACGGCAGCTGATCGCGGTCGTGATCGCGATCTCCACGCTCGGCTTCCTGAGCAACCAGATTCTCACGTCGCCACGCGTGTACTTTCAGATGGCAGCCGACGGCACGTTCTTCAAGGCGCTCGCGTCGGTGAATGCGCGCACGCACGCGCCGGTGCTGGCGATCCTCGCGCAGGGCCTGGTCGGCGTAGCGATCGCGCTCTTCTTGAACTACGGCCAGATCTTAAACTACGTGACGTGCAACGACTATATCTTCTTCGGGTTGGCGGCCCTCGCGCTGATCGTCTTCCGCAACCGCGACGCGCGCGATCCGGGGGCGCCGGTGCCGTTCTTCCGCATGCCCGGCCATCCCGTCACGACGGTCCTCTTCCTCGCGGCGGCGTGGTACATCGTGGGCGACACGATCTTCAACTCCCCGCACGACACGCTGATCGGCGTCGGGATCCTGCTTTCGGGACTTCCGGTCTACTGGATATTCACGTCACGGAGACGCACGCAACCCGCCGAGGATCTGCGGCAGTAACTCGCCGGCAACGCCGCGCAGCGTGCAGTCGACGCGCTCGCTTATCGGCGTCGCTTCGGGATTGATCTCGGCGACGAAGGCGCGATCGCTGTAGCGCGTGGCCAGCGCGGCGGCCGGATAGACGACGGCGCTGGTGCCGACCACCAGGATCACGTCGGCGCGCGCCGCGGCCTTCTCGGCCTCGCGCCAGACCGCGCCCGGCAGCGGCTCGCCGAACCAGACGATGTTGGGCCGGAAGCGTCCGCCGCAGACGTGCTCGATATCGTCCGGCGGAAGGCCGCCGGCGCCGAGCGCGCGGCGCTCGTCGCAGCTCGTGCAGCGGGCCTCGCGCAGATCGCCGTGCAGCTCCAGCACGTTGCGCGAGCCCGCGCGCAGGTGCAGCGAGTCGACGTTTTGGGTGGCCAGCGTAAAGTCGCCGAACGACCGCTCGAGCTCCGCGATGGCGAGATGGCCCGCGCTGGGCGACGCGCGTCCGTGCGCGGCCTTGCGCTCGTTGTACCACGTCCAGACGAGCACCGGATCGCGCGCGAAGCCCTGCGGCGACGCAAGCTCCTCGACCCGATGCGTCCGCCACAGGCCGCCCGCGCCGCGAAAGGTCGGTAGGCCGCTCTCGGCCGAGACGCCCGAGCCGGTCAGCACGAACACCGATCGCGCGCCGCGCAGCGCCGCGATGAGCTCGTCCATGCTAAGGAGCCTCTGTTCCTAGGCCTTCACGGCGATGCGATGGTGGAGCTTGCCGAACGGCACGTAATGGCGCAGCGGAATCTCGGCGCGCGCGGCGTTACGCAGGCCAAAGAGCGCCGCGACGATCATCGCGAGGCCGATGACGATCGACGCCGCGAACGCCGCGTGCAAGCCGCCCGCCAGCGCGAGCAGCGGCGGCGACCCCGCGTGAGCGAGGGCGTTCGAGCGCAGCTCCTGTACGGCCGCGGCGGCGGCGACGCCGAACCCGATGCCTAGCTGCAGCGCGAAGCTCAACAGCGCCGACGCGCTACCCTCGTCGACGTCGTCGACGTGCGCGAGCCCGGCGATCATTCCGCTCTGGTACGCGAGCATTCCGCCAAACCCGCCGACGCACGTCGCCGGGAAGACCGCCGCCCAGTACGACGAGTCCGGCTGCATCAACAGCAGAATTGCCTCGCCGACGATCATGACGACGCCCATGACGATGCACATGGTACGCACGCCGACCGCCCGCGCGATCGGCATCGTGAGGGGTGCGGCGACGAACGAGATGATGAGCGACGACGGAAGAAACGCGAGGCCCGCGAGCAGCGGGTCGTAGCCCGACACGCGCTGCACGTAGACCGACGTGAACACCATGATGCCCGCGTACGACATCGGCTGCAGCAGCACGATCGACCGCGCCCGACAGCAGATCGGGATAGCGGAACAGCCGCCGCGGCAGAATCGGTTCGGGCGCTCGCCGCTCGACGGCGATCAGGGCGCCGAAAAGCGACCACCGTCACCAGGATGCCGGCGATGCGTCTGCCACGAACCCGCGCCGCGCACCGGAACCGACTCGATCGTGTAGACGAACGTCACCAGCGCAGCCGTGAGCAGGAACGCGCCGATGACGTCGAGCTTGGGGCGCGCCGCGTCGCCGCAATCGCGCGGCAGATAGGCCGCGGTGAGCGGCAGGATCGCGATCGCGATCGGCACGTTGACGAAGAGCACCGATCGCCACCCCAGATACTGCACCAGGATGCCGCCGAACAGCATGCCGGCCGCGATGCCGGTGCTGCCGATCGTGCCCCACAGCGCGATCGCGCGCGACCGCGCCGGGCCGGATGGGAACATCGAGAGCACGATCGCGAGCGCCGCCGGATTGACGAGCGCCGCGCCGAGGCCCTGCAGCCGCTCGCATCGAGATGAGAAACGTACCGTTCGGCGACAGGCCGCCCAGAAAGCGAAGCGACGGTGAACAGTACGAGCCCGGCGACGAAAAATCGATACCGGCCGTACAGATCCGCGCAGCGGCCAGTCAGCATCAGAAAGCCCGCGAGCAAGATCGCGTAGGTGCTGACGATCCACTGACCCTGCGACGCGCTCAAGTTGAGCTCGCGCTCCATCGACGGCAGCGCGATCGTCACGATCGAGAAATCGACGAGCAGCATGAAGAACGTCGCGCTCAGCAAGCCGAACGCGAGCCAGATACTGCGCGTCGTTCGTTACGGCGATGATTTGACTTTGGCGAGGAAGTTGTAGAAGCTGCCTTTGATCGTCGCGGTGCCGGAGATCTCGCCGTCGCCCGCGAGCGTGCCGCGCACCGTGAATCCGCCCGGCGCCTGGAACACGAGCGTGATGTGTCCTTCGTTGACGTTGCCGCTCACCGTGATGGTTCGGCCGTAGAGCGAGTCGGGGCGCACCGACTCGGAGACGTAGGTGCCGCTAACGATGCCGCGATCGAACTTGAGCTTCAGCGTGCCCGAGTTCGGCACGCGCGCCGCGCCGAACGTCGGCTGGTAGGCCGCGACGTACGTCGCCTGCCAGACCCGCCCGTGGCTCACGACGCCTAACGCGCCGGCCAGCGCAACCGCCGCCGCGGTGCGGATCAGCGCGCGCACGCGAGGGCGCCTCACGGCGTCATTAGGCGCTGCCACTCGTCGCGGTCGATGCGCAGCACCTCTTCGTCGAGCTGCGCGAGCGGCGTGCGCGTCAGGTGCTCGCGCTCGCAGAGATCTTGCTCTTTCGTATCGACGTAGAGCAGGCCGGTGACGAACTCGCCGCGCGCGCTCGAGTCGTGGATCGCCTTCAGCGCGCCCATCGCGTCGGTCGGATCGTAGTCGACGTCGAGCTTGCGCAGCAAAACGTGCGAGCCGTCTTCGAGCTCGACGTCGCGCACGGTTCCCGGCTCGTAATCGACCGTGATCTCGCGGCCGCCGGCGATGTAGTCGGCGGTGTGCAGCACGACGTCGTGATCCTTCACGTAGGCGTAGCTCTTCGTCGACCCCTCGTGGTCGTTGAACGTGACGCACGGGCTGATGATG
Source organism: Vulcanimicrobiota bacterium (assembly GCA_963711625.1). Taxonomy (GTDB): domain Bacteria; phylum Vulcanimicrobiota; class Vulcanimicrobiia; order Vulcanimicrobiales; family Vulcanimicrobiaceae; genus Cybelea. Next base: position 885,017 of record OY970207.1, on the reverse strand, counting down.
TCGAGGATCGCCGTGCCGCGGTGCGAGAACGCGCCTTGCAGCAGCGGCACCAGTTGCTTGCCGTCGCCCGAGAACGAGCGCGCCACGAACGTCGCGCCGAGCTCGATCGCCAGGCCGCAGACGTCGATCGTCGCGTACTCGTTGGCTTTGCCGCCCTTCTGCGTGGAACCCGACGTCGGCGGTCGCCGAGAACTGGCCCTTGGTCAGGCCGTAGCAGCCGTTGTTCTCGATGATGTACGTGCAGTCGAGGTTGCGGCGGATCATGTGGCAGAACTGGCCCAGGCCGATGCTGGCCGTGTCGCCGTCGCCGCTGATGCCGAGCACCAGCAGCTCGCGGTTGGCGAGCTTCGCGCCGGTCGCGACCGACGGCATGCGTCCGTGCAGGCCGTTGAAGCCGTGCGCCTGCTCGACGAAGTAGGCCGGCGTCTTCGAGGAGCAGCCGATGCCGCTCATCTTCGCCAGCTTGTGCGGCTCGACGCCGTATTCGTAGAGCGCCTTGATCAGGTGGTTGGTGATCGAGTTGTGGCCGCAGCCGGCGCACAGCGTCGTCGGCAGACCCTTGTAGACCTCGCGCGTGAGGCCGATCACGTTGACGCTTGTCGTCATGCTATCCCTTACTCCGCGACCACCGCCGGCGCCCGCTCGGCTTCGAGCAGCGGGTCGATGATGGCGTGCGCGTCGATCGGCACGCCGTTGTAGTGGCGAATCGATTCCAGGCGCTCGATCGAGTGCGTCGGCAGCTCGGTGCGCAGGATGCCGTAGAGCTGGCCGTCGCGGTTCTGCTCGACGACGTAGACGCGATCGTGGCGCTTGACGAAGGTCGCGACCTCGGGCGAGAGCGGCAGCGCCCGCACGCGCATGTAGTTCGACTTCGATGCCCGCGTCGCGCAGGCGGTCGCGCGCCTCGACGACCGCGTGGTGCGTCGTGCCGTAGGCGAGGATCGCGAGCTTGCGGCCTTTCTTCTCGTCGACGACCGGCGCCGGGACCACGCGTGCGCGCCGTCTCGTGCTTGCGGACGAGGCGGTCGAGGTTGCGCTTCCAGACCTCGGGCAGCTCGGAGTAGCGCGCCTCCTCGTCGTGGCCGGTGCCGCGGGTGAAGAAGCCGGCGCCGGGGTGCTTGGTGCCCGGCAGCGTGCGATAGGGGATGCCGTCGTTGTCGACGTCGCGATAGCGCCCCCACGATTTCATCGACGCTCGAGATCGTCGGCGGTCAGCACTTTGCCGCGATCGAACGGTTTCTCCGGATACGGCAGCGGCGGCGTCAGCCACGAGTTCATCCCCAGGTCGAGGTCGCTCAGCACGAAGACCGGCGTCTGAAAGCGCTCCGCGAGATCGAACGCTTCCATCGCGAACTCGTACGCCTCGGCGACGGTCGCCGGCAGCAGCACGATGTGCTTGGTGTCGCCGTGCGACAGCGTGTACGCGAACGAGACGTCGCCCTGCATGGTGCGGGTCGGCAGGCCGGTCGACGGCCCGGCGCGCTGCACGTCGAAGATCACGCCGGGAATCTCGGCGAAGTAGCCGTACCCGGCGAACTCGGCCATCAGCGAGATGCCGGGTCCCGACGTCGACGTCATCGCGCGCGCGCCGGCCCAGCCGGCGCCGAAGACCATGCCGACCGCGGCCAGCTCGTCCTCGGCCTGGACGATGGCGACGTTGCGCTCGCCGGTCTCCTTGTCGACGCGATAGCGGTCGCAGTATTGAATGAAGTACTCGCAGAGCGACGACGACGGCGTAATCGGATACCACGCGGCGACCGTGCAGCCGCCCATCACGCACCCGAGCGCCGCGGCGCGGTTGCCCTCCATGAACATCAGGCCGTCGGTCTTGCCGGTCATCGGCTCGAGGCGGTACGGATCGTGCTTCTCGAGATGCTCGCGAGCGTAGTCGAGGCCCACCTTGACGGCCGTCATGTTGAGCTCGACCGCCGCGGCCTTGCTGCGGAACTGCGTGCGCAGGCTCTCCTCCACCGTCGCGATGGGAATCTCCAGCAGCTGCGCCACCACGCCGACGTAGATCATGTTCATCAGATACTTGCGCAGGTCGGCCTTGTCGGCGAAATGCTCCTTTGCGAGCGCCGCGAACGGCACCGCGTAGTAGCTGAGGTCGTCGCGCAGCGTGTCGCCCTTGCACGGGAACGTCGCTTCGTGCACGATCGCGCCGCCGGACTTGACGCCGGCGACGTCTTGCTGCCAGGTGGTCGCGTTGAGCGCCACGAGCACGTCGAAGTCGCGCGCGCGGCATTGATAGCCCTTGCGCGCTGACGCGCACGTCGAACCACGTCGGCAGACCCTCGATGTTCGACGGGAAGACGTTCTTTGGAGCGACGGGATGCCGAGGCGCGCGATGGCGTTGGTCAGGACGAGGTTCGAGGATTGGCTTCCCGAGCCGTTGACCGTCGCCACGCGAATCGTGAAGTCGTTGACGGCACGAGCTGCGGGCATAGAGAGTGTGATTATTCGCCGCAGCCCAGAGGCCTGCGAGAATGGACGCCAGAACGACGCCTGCGATGCTGGCGCTCTCGCACGTGATCCTGCACGTCGGCTTCTGCGGTTCGATCGCTCGGGCGCCGGACGGCACGACCGTGGCGCTGCGCGTCCACCTCGCCGACCGCACGGGCCGCACACAGCTCGACCGCGTCTATCGCGTCCAGCGCGGCGAGGAGGGGCAAGCGGTCGTCGAGTTCGACAGTTCGTTCGGCATCTATCGCCTCGACCTCGACGCCCCGAAATATCGATGCTCCGCAACTGATTATCTCTTCTTGATCGCCGGCCACGACCGCAGCGTCACCGAGAAGCTCAGCGACGCACCGGCCCCGCCGCCGCCCAAGCCGGTGCTGCTCCAAGGCGAGGCCCCGCAGTCGTTTCTCTACGTGCAGCCGACGTTCGTGCTCTTCGACAAGAGCGCGACGGCGTGCAACAAGCCGCTGCCCGCTCCGCTGCCGACCCAGATCACCGTCGAGAACGATCAGGACGCCTATTACACGTGGCTCTACGCGGGCGACGCGGCCGCCCCCGCGTCGCAGCAACTCACGGTCAGGCTGCGCACCACGACCCATCAGTATCACTACGTGCGCGTGCCGATTCCGTTTCCGATCCCTTGGACGGGCTGGCCGACGAGCATACAGCTCAACGTCACCGAAGACATGGTCGACGGACTGGCCGGAGAGCCTACCGACACGCTGCTCTGTCCCAAGATGTGGCGCACGACAGCGGGCTAGATCCGCACGTCTCCCAGCGCGTAGAGGTACGATTGCTCCGCCTGCCGCAACGCAAAGACGGCGTTGAGGCGGTCGGTCTGCGCTTGCGTGAGCCCGCTCTGCGCGTTGAGCAGCAGCGCGAGGTTGGTGATGCCTGCGCGGTACTGCGCCTGGGTGTCGGCGAGCACTTCTTGTGCAGTACGCAACTCGGACTCGGCCTGCACCAGCGCATTGCGGGCGCCGTCGAGCGAGCCGAACGCCTGACGGACGTCAGATTCGACGGCGAGTCCGGTCTGCGTTAGCGCGGCGTCTTGCAGGTCGACCTCGATGGCCGCCGACGCGGTCTGCGCGTTTCGCACGCCTTGGTCGTAGAACGGCAGCGGCTACCGTAGCGCCCACGTAGTTGTTCGGAACGGTGCCGATTCCGCTTCCCGGAAAGGCCGCGACACCCGTGTTCGCGACCAGGCTCACCTGCGGCGACGCGAGCGTGCGCGCGGCCCGCAGGGTCTGACCCGCGGCCACGAGCGTCTGCCGGGCGCTCTGCGTAATCGGGTCGATTCGCCATGGCGTACGCCACGGCCGCGGCGTAGGTCGCCGGCGCGGCGGGAATTAAGCGTTCCGCCGGTTTCGCCGGTCGCGTCGTCGACCGGTTCGACGCCGGCGTCGGCGTGCAGCCCCATCGCGTTGTCGAACGCCGCGAGCGCGACGACGTTTTGCCCCCGCGCGCGTGCGACCTGCACCAGCGCCTGTGCCGTGGGAACCTGCGCCGTCGCGAGATCGACTCGCGACGCCACGCCTGCGTCGATCTGAGCGCGGATCAGGTTCTCTTGAGACCGGTCTTGGTCGACGATCCGCAGGGCAAGGCGTTCGGCCGAGCGCGCTTCGAGCGCATTGTAATACGTCTGGGCAACGGTAAAGGCGATCTGCTGCGCGGAGCGCGCGAACGTTCCCGACCCCGCCGCCTGCGCGGCCTGCGCCGCCCGAATCTGTGCCAATACGTGTCCGCCGTCGAACACGAGCTGCGAGATCCCGACGCCGGCAACGTTCTCGGTCGGAGCGGCGGCCGTGGGGTTGTTGGAGCCGACGGTCGCGGAGACCGTCCCGGCGACGTTCGGATGATACGGCGTCGCGCTGAGCGCGACATTCGTTCCCGTGAGCCGGTAGGTATCGTTTGCGATCCGCAGCGCGGGGGAGCTCGCGGCGGCGACCGCGATGGCCTGGGCGAGCGTTACCTGCGCCGCAATCAGTAGGAACATGCGACGGATGCGTCCACAAGCTGCCCGTCGAGCAGCCCCACGGTACGCTTGGCGTGACGCGCGAAGCGCGCGTCGTGCGTAACCATGACGATCGTCGCTCCGCCCTCGTGCAGCTCGCGCAGCAGTTCCATGACGGCCTCGCCGTTCTTGGTATCGAGGTTGCCGGTCGGCTCGTCGGCCAGCAGGATCGACGGATCCACCGCCAGGGCCCGCGCAACGGCGACGCGCTGCTGCTCGCCCCCGGAGAGCTGCATCGGATAATGTTTGGCGCGGTGCTCGGCGTGCACGCGTTCGAGCACCTCCGCGACGCGCAGGCGCCGCTCGCCGCGTGTCATGCCTCGATAGACCAGCGGCAGCTCGACGTTCTCGGAAACCGTCAGGTCGCCGATTAGGTTAAAGCTCTGAAAGATAAACCCGATCTCGCGATTACGGATCGCGGCGCGTTCGTCGGTGCCGAGCTGCTCGACGTTGCGGCCGTTCAAACGATACTTTCCGGTGGTCGGCGTATCGAGCAGACCGATGATCGACAGCAGCGTCGATTTGCCGCAGCCCGACGGACCTTCGATGGCGACGTACTCGCCGCGCTCGATACCGAGCGTGATATTGCGAAGCGCACGCGTCTCCACGTCTTCGGTGAAGTACGTACGTCCAACGTCGTCGAGTTCGACTAGCATCGCAACCCCTATCTCAAGCTCAGCGTTGTTTGGTCGATATAGTTCGCCATGTCCGAGACGATGGCGGTATCGCCGGGCTCGAGCCCGGACTCCACGGCAACGCGGTCGGCCGAGCCGCGCCCGAGGCGCACGCGCAGGCGGACCGCGGCTTTGCCGCCGTCGGCGACCTTGAACACCTCGATCGTGCTGCCGTCGGCGGCCCCGGCCGGGCGCGCGATCGAGACGGCGTTTGGTATCGACGAGATATAAATGGTGCCGTCGACGTTGGTCTCCGCGCGAACCCCGCGTGGCAGTGGGCGCGCGAACGTCACGTCGGTGGCGACGGTACCGTTTTCGGCGGCCGGCGCGACGCGCGACACGCGGCCCACGAAAACGCCGTTGCCGGTATCGATGCTCGCGCGCATCCCGACGCTGACCGCATGCACGTCGCTCTCGGCGACTTGGAGCACCGCTTTGAGCGACGACGCGTCTGCGACGTGCGCGATCACGGCATTCTGGGCGACGCTCACGCCCGGATCGACCTCGACGCTCTGAATGACGCCGTTCGTTGCCGACCGCACGGTCAACGCCGCGACCTGCGCGCGATCGGCGCTCAGCGCCGACTGGGCCTGTACCACGCGAGCTTGCGCCGCCGATACCTTGGCGACGGCGTCCGCCGACGCCGCACCGAGCTGCGCCTGCTGGATGCGCACGTCGTTCGCGTCCTTGTGCGAGGCGATGATTGCCTGGCGATACTGCACGTCGGCGACGAGCCCTCGTTGATGCAGCGTTTCGAGCGAACGCGCTTGCAGCGCGCTTTGCTCCATCTGCGCCAGCGCGTTGGAGAGCACGCTCTGCTGCGTCAGCCGTTCCGCGCGCGCCTGTTGCTGCGCGCTCGCGAGATCGGCGCGCGCAACCGCGAGCTGCGCCTGCGCGTCGCTTGCCGCCGCGTCGAGCGCGGGATTCGTCATCTGGGCGATCGTTGCGCCCGGCGAGACGACGCTTCCCGGCTTCACGAAGATCGCATCGATCACGCCGCTTTGCGTGGCCGACGCCACGCGCACGCGATCGGGCATGAAGGTTCCCTGCGCGCTCACCGACAGCACGAGCGTGCCGCGCCGCACGACGTCGGTGACGATCGTGGCGCGTTCGACGACCGTGCCGCCCCCTCGCGCGCCGATGCCGCGCAGCCCCCACACCAGCGCCGCTGCCGCCAGTACGGCAGCGGCGCCAAGGTAGACCGCTCTCGGCAGCCGCCTCTGGCGTTCGCGTATGACGTCCACGGCTTAGGCAGGCATCGGCAACAGCCGGCGCTCCCGTGCAACTTCGACGAGGTGCGCGAGGCGCGCGGCCTCGGCTTGCGCTATCTTGCGACCCCACGGCGTGAGGCGATAGTAACGCCGGCGCATCGCGTCGTCGTCGCTGCGGTCGCTCTCGACGATCCAACCGTCGACCGCCATCTGCTTGAGCTGGCGATAGAGCGTGCCCGGTCCGAGGTTGATCGCTCCGCCGGTCGTGGATTCGACCGCCTTGCCGATGCTATAGCCGTGGCGCTCGCCGTCGGCGAGCGCGAGCAGGATGTGAAACGCGCTGGCGCCGAGCGGCAGCAGCGGGGCCGGATCCTGACGCCGGTTGAGCATCTGTTCACCCCCTATAACCAAGATGGATATATCGCACATATGATATATCCGGCAAGGACGGTCGTCAAGCCGATCGCGTCTCTTGACAGCATCAAACGAAGCCGGATATAGTGATTATCAATATATCGGCTTTCGTTCGAGGTGGGCCTTGGCCAACGACATCAGCGACCTTCTTCCGTTGAGCCCGCGCGCGTTTTACGTGCTGCTCTCGCTGGCCCGCGAGGACGCGCACGGCTACGCGATTGCGAAGACCGTCACGAACCTGACCGGCGGCGCCGTGCGTTTGACGCCCGGCACGCTCTATCCGATCGTGCGCCAAATGCTCGTCGACGGGTGGATCGCCGAACTGCCCGCGGACGGCGCCGATCCGCGCCGGCGCCGCTATCGCCTCTCGGCGCGCGGCCGCAGTATCGCGCGCGCCGAAGCCGAACGGCTGGACGGCCTCGTGCGAATGGCGCGCGATCTCGACCTGCTTCCGGTGCACGCGACGTGAAGCGCCGCCGGCTGCTCGAGGTTGCATTACTCGCTTACCCGGCGTATTTCCGGGCCGAGTTCCGCGAGCAGATCCTGGCCGATCTCGAAGACGACGGCGCGAACGTTTGGCAGACGGCAATCGATATCGTCGCCGCCGGCCTGGCGATGCGCGGCGCGGACGTCGCGCGCGATCTGGCGTTCGGCGTGCGGCGCTTGCGAAAGCTGCCGCTGCTTGCCGCCGTGGTGGTCGCGTCGTTCGCGCTCGGCATCGGCGCGAACCTCGCCGTTTTCACCGTGCTGGACGCCGTGTTGATCAAGCCGCTGCCGTACCCCAATGCCGCGCGGCTCGTCGTGATCGTCGCGCACGACCAGCGCGGCATCGCGGGCAACGCCCTCTCGATTCCCGACGTCGCCGATCTGCGCGCGAACACCACGCAGTTTGCCGGGATCGCGGGCGAGGCGCAAGACTCCGCGGTTCTCACGGGGAGCGGCAAGCCACGCCAGCTCTTTGGTATGGACGTTGCGTGGAACTACTTCTCGGTGCTCGGCCTGCAGCCGGAGCTCGGGCGATTCTTCACGGCGGCCGACGGGCGGCCCGGCGTGCGCCGCGTCGTCATCTCCGATCGGCTGTGGCGCGCGACGCTTGGCGCCGACCCGAACGTCGTCGGCAAGCGCATCGCATTTGATGGCGTACCCGTCCAAGTCGTGGGCGTCGCTTCGAACGTGCGCGCCCCGGCACCCGATGCCGGATCGCTCGACGCCGACGACTACTGGATCCCGCTGCCGAACTCCGTTCCTCCCAAGCAGCGCGGAGCGCGCTATCTCGGTGCGGTCGCTTTGCTCGCGCCCGGCGCGACGATGCAGTCGGCAGCCGCCGATCTGAGACTGGCGTCGGGACGTCTGAGCGCGCGCTATCCGCGACAGGACGCGGGTGTTGCGTTCGGCGTCCAATCGATGAGCGCCGCGTTTTTCGACAACGTCGCACCCGCGCTGTGGACGGTCTTCGCCGCCGTCATCGCCGTGTTGCTGATTGCGTGTGCCAACGTCGCGAATTTGCTGCTCGCCGACGCTTCGACACGGGAACGCGAGTTCGCATTGCGCGCGTCGCTCGGGGCGTCGATTCGGCGCCTTGGATCGCAGCTGTTCGCGGAGACCGGCGTGCTCGCGGCGGCGGGCGGCGCCGCGGGCATCGCGCTCGCCTATCTGAGCCTGCACTTTCTCACGTCGACGCTCTTGCGCTCGTTACCACGCATCGATTCGGCGCGGATCGACGGCACGGTTCTGGTCTACGGGGTGCTGCTCGTGGCGACGGTCACGATATTGTCGGGCATGTGGCCCGTCGCCGCGCTCGCGCACACGCGACTATCGGCGACGCTCGACGCGGCGGGCCGCAGCGGCGATCGATCGGCGGGCGCGGTATTGCGTTCGTCGCTCGTCGTCATCGAACTCGCGGTGACCCTGGTCCTGGTCGTGCTCTCCGGTTTGACGGTGCGCAGCTTCTACGTGCTGACGCACCCCGATCTCGGGATTCGGACGGCGGGCGTGCTCGTCAGCGAGGGAATCGGCCTGCCCAGCACGCGCTACGTGCAGCTTCCCGATCGCCTCGCGTTCGAAAACTCGGTCCTCAAACGCGTGCTCGCGCTGCCCGGCGTACGCGACGCGGCGCTCTCGGTGTCGTATCCGCTCTCCGAGATCAACGTAACGTTCACGGTCGGCATCGTCGGCAAGGCCTATCCTATCGACGACGAACCCGACGCCCACCTCAATGCGGTCACTCCGTCGTACTTCCGGATTCTCGGGGTGCCCACGCTGCGCGGCCGCGCGTTTACGGCCGACGATGCCGCGGGTTCGCAGCGCGTCGCGATCGTGAACGCGGCATTCGTGAAGCAGTATCTGCAAGACCGCGATCCGGTCGGCGCCCGCCTGCGTGTCTCGGGATGGAACGGGGCGCCCGCATCAACCGCGACGATCGTCGGCGTAGTCGGCAACGAGCGTCAGCGGCTCACCCGCCCCGCGCCGCCGATGTATTACCTTCCCTTCGCGCAGGTCGCGCCGAGCGTCCTCGACGTCGTGATTTCGAGCGACACGCTGACGGCGACAACGTTCGACCGCGCTCTGGACGGCGTCATTGCGGCCACCGATCCACTCATCGTCACACCAAACGCCCACACGATCGCCCAGTTGGTCGCCGACGCAGCCGCGACGCCGCGCTCGTCGATGATCCTGCTCGGCGCCCTTGCGGCCGTCGCCTTCCTGCTCGCGCTGTCCGGCGTCTTTGGGGTGGTCTCGTTCGGCGTGACGCAGCGATACCGCGAGTTCGGGGTGCGGCGAGCGTTGGGCGCCCGCGGACGCGATGTGCTGGGCGACGTGCTACGCCGTGCGCTGACCGTCAGCTGCTTCGGGATCCTGCTCGGCACGACCATCGCCATCCTCGCCGGGCGCGCAATCGCGCCTCAACTCAACGGCGTGTCACCCTTCGATCCATTGACGTTCATCGCGGTGATCGCGCTGCTGCTCGCGTGCGCCTGCGCCGCCGCGCTCTGGCCGGCGATTCGGGCGACGCGTGTCGATCCGTCGTACGCCCTGCGTCACGAGTGACTTATTCGTGACGTAAGACGACGGCTGGGTCGATCCGCATCGCGCGAAGCATCGGCACGAGTGCCGCACCGAAGGCGGTCGCTGCCAGCGCCGCGGTCACCGCGATGAACGTGAGCGGGTCGAACGGCGATACCCGATAGAGCAGCGCCGAAATCGCGTTCGCACCGGCCGCGGAGAGCCCGAGACCAAGCAGAATTCCGGCGCCGGACAACGACGCGACCTGAACCAGAACGCTGAGAGCGATCGTCTTCGCGTTGGCCCCGAGCGCGCGGCGTATCCCGAACTCTCGCGCGCGCCGGCCGACGGTGTAGGCCACCACGCCGTAGGTGCCGAGTCCGGCGAGGAGCAAACCGACGAGCGCCATGAAGCCGAGCATTAACGCAACCGTCGAGGCACCAGCTCGCTGTCCGGAGAGGAACGTGGCGTACGCGTCCACGTGGCGAGCCGGAATCTCGCGGTCGACGGTCCGAATCGCCTGCGAGATCTCGGTCGCCACACGCTCGGGCGTCGCACGCGTTCGGCCGACCACTTGGAACGCCGGCATGACGTCCTGGTAGAACGGCACGACGACCTGCGCCATCGGCTCCTCCGTCAGCGATTCCATCTTGAAGTCGTCGATCACGCCGACGATTCGCCGCCCCCACGGGGGATTGGCATTGTACGCGATGACGATGTGCTGCCCGATCGGATCGCTCGTAGGGAAGTTCTGGCGCACGAACGCCTTCGTCACGATGGCGACGGGCGCGGAGCGCTCGGTGTCGGCGCCGCTGATAAGCCGGCCTCGCAGCAGGCGCACGCGCAGGGACTGCAGCGCACCGGGGGTGAGGGCGTTGTATTCGACGACGTGCTTGCGGTTATTCAGTGTGGGCCGGCCCACGATGCGGAAGTCTTCCGCATTGTAGTTCTCGCCGCTGAGCGGCGTCGAGACCATGAGGCCGGGCGTTTGCAAATCAGGTAACGTCTCGAGCCGCGCGACGAGCGCGTGTGCAAACGCGAGCTGTGCCGCGCCCGTCGGATAGCGTCGAAGCGGCAACATTACCGCGTTGCTCGCCACGACGTCGTCGTAGGCGAACCCGACGTCGACCGCGGTGAGCGCGACGAAGGTGCGGACGAGCAGGGTCGATCCGGTGACGAGCGCGAGCGCGACGGCCAGCTCGAGGACCACGGCCACGGAGCGCGCCATCGTTCCGCGCGAGCCGGAGAGGCGCGGGCGCGATACCGTCAATGCCGGCAGCATCCCGATGCCAATCGCGCACGCGCAGGTGACGCCGATCGTAAAAGCCACGACCAGCGGGCTGACGGTAACGGCACCGATTCGCGGAAGATCGAAGCCGAAGGCGGGAACCATACGCACGAGCAGCGCGCCGAGCGCGAGGCCGAGCGCGCCGCCCGCCGCGGCGAGCACCGAGCTCTCCACGAACAGCTGCTGGATCAAACGGCTGCGCGAAGCGCCGACGGCGAGACGAATCGACAGCTCGCGCTCCCGTTCGGCGATGCGGCCGATCAGAATGTTCGATACGTTCAGGCACGCGATCAGCACCAAACCGACGACCGCCGCCAGCGCGATGCCCAGCATCAGCCGTGCGGCGCCGAAGAGCTGCTCGCTCATCGGCTCGACGTGCTGGGCCAGGTTCGCGTCGTCGACGGGGTAGCGAGCGCGCAGCAGCGCAGCGACACGATCCATATCGGCGGCGGCCGATTGCACGGTAGTGCCCGGCCCGAGCCGCGCAATCGTGATGAGGTAGTGCGAGTCGCGCGTCGACGCGGTGTTCGACAGCGCGCGAAAGACATCGCTCTCGTATCCGCCGAGCGCGGCCGTGCGCGGCATGACGAACGAGTGCGGTAGGACGCCGACGACCCGATACGACAGGTCGTTGAGCGAAACGGTCGTGCCCAAAACGCGGGGCGAGGCGCCGAACGCGCGCCGCCAGTACGACTCGGAGATGACGACCGCGCGCGGCGCCCCGGGCACGGCGTCGGCTTCGCCGATGACGCGCCCGAGCCGCGCGCGAACGCCTAGCACGCGGAAGAAGCCGCCGGTGACGACCTGGCCCGGAACGGCTTGTGGAACCGCGACCCCCGTGCGCGTGGGCGTCCAGTTTGCGTAAGAGCCCATCGCGCTGAACGACTGCGCGAGCTTCGGCCAATCGAGCGAGTTCGGCAAGCTCGTCTCCGAACCGTGGGCGGGGGGCGCATCGTACGGGCGGTCAAAAATGAAAACGAGCCGCGACGGATCGGCGTAGGGCAGCGGCGCCAGCAGAACGGCTTCGATGGCGCTGAAGACGGTCGCGCCGATCCCAATGGCGATCGCAAGCGTGGCGACGACGATCGACGACGTGACCCACGACTTCGCGATGAGACGCAGCGCGAACGCCGCGTCGCCCGCGACGGAGGCGGTGCGCTCGCGCAACGCGGTGACCAGCACGTCGGCGTAGGCGGTGACCGCGAACGCCAAGGCCGCGGTGCGGCCGTTTTCTTTCGCGCGGCGACCGAGCATTTCCGTAAACACCGCGACGGCCTCGTCGCCGTAGCTGCTGCGAAACTCGTGTGGCCACGCTCGCAAGAACGCTCGATACAGGGCGACGGTCGGCGTCATATCGCTAGGCGTCGCTCGTCACAAGCCGGCCCTTGCGAACGAGCCGAACCATTGCTTCGAGTCGGGCGGTCTCGACCGCGAGTCCTTTGCGTCCGGCGGACGACAGGCGATAGTACCGTCGGCGCGGATCCTCGCCCGACGCGCCGCGGACCTCGACGATCCACTTTTCCCGGCAGAGCTGGCCGATCAGGCGGTACAGCGTGCCCGGCAGAAGCACGACCTCGCCGCCGGTGATGGCGTCGATCTCTTTGATGATCGCGTAACCGTGGCGCTCGCCCCGCGCGAGGGCGGCGAGCACGTAAAACGCGGGCGGACTCAGCGCCACGTTATGCTCTCCACGACTATATTCATTAGGAGAATAGTACGCCAAGGGCGGCGTCCCGTCAATGGGCCGCCCTTTCGGCTACGCGCTTACGGCGCTCCGCTCGGGATGACACAGAAAAAAGAGGGCGCGTCTTGCGACGCGTCCTCTTCGACTCGCTTTCGCTCGCTCAGGACTGCGCTCGCTACGCGAGCTTTGCCGCTGAGAAAGTCGTAGCTACATCATGTCGTAGCCGCCCATGCCGCCACCCGGAGCTCCAACAGGCTCCTTCTTCGGCTCGGGTTTATCGGCAATGAGGGTTTCCGTGGTGAGGATCATCGACCCGATCGACGCCGCGTTTTGCAGCGCCGCTCGCGTCACCTTGAGCGGCTCGACGATGCCGGCCGCGAACATGTCGACGACGTCGCCGCTCATCGCGTCGAAGCCGAACGGCGCGTTCTTGACGCGGACGGCGTTCACCTGAACCGACCCTTCGAAGCCCGCGTTGTCGGCGATTTGACGAGCCGGCTCCTCGAGCGCCTTGCGGACGATGTTGATGCCGATCTTCTCATCGGCCCACGTCGCAGCGTGCCCGTTGGTCTTCGGAGGCTCGTACTTGTCGATCGCCTTGATCGCGTGAATCAGCGAAGCGCCGCCGCCGGGGATCATTCCCTCTTGCACGGCAGCACGCGTCGCCGAGAGCGCGTCCTCGATGCGATGCTTCTTCTCTTTGAGCTCGGTCTCCGTGGCGGCACCGACTTGGATGACCGCAACGCCTCCTGAGAGTTTGGCAAGACGCTCTTGCAGCTTCTCGCGATCGAAGTCCGAGTCGGTCTCTTCGATCTGCTTCTTGATCATCTCGATGCGGCCTTTGATCGCATCGGCCTTTCCGTTGCCGTCGACGATCGTCGTCTCTTCCTTGGTGACCGTGACCCGCTTGGCCTGGCCCAGCTGATCCGGCGTCACCTTGTCGAGCTTCAGACCGAGCTCTTCGGAGATCACCGTCGCGCCGGTGAGCGTCGCGATGTCTTTGAGCATCTCCTTACGACGGTCGCCGAAGCCCGGCGCCTTGACCGCGACGGACGTGAACGTCCCGCGCAGCTTGTTGACGACCAGGGTCGCGAGCGCCTCGCCCTCGACGTCTTCGGCGATGATGAGCAGCGGCTTTTGAACTTGGACTACCTTCTCGAGCAGCGGCAGGATGTCGGCGATCGCCGAGATCTTGCGCTCGGTTACGAGAATGTACGGGTTGTCGAGCACGGCTTCCATACGCTCGGAATCGGTGACCATGTACGGCGAGATGTAGCCCTTATCGAACTGCATGCCGTCTTTGGTCTCCACCTCGGTCTTGAGGGTCCGCGACTCCTCGACCGTGATCACGCCGTCCTTGCCGACCTTCTCCATCGCCTCGGCGATAAAGGTGCCGATCTCCGGGTCGTTGGCCGAAATCGAGGCCACCTGAGCGATCTTCTCTTTGGTGTCGACGTCCTTCTTGAACGACTCCATCTCCTTGACCGTGATCTCGACGGCCTTGTCGATGCCGTGCTTGATCAGCAGCGGGTTGCTGCCGGCGGTCACGTTGCGCAGACCCTCGCGGATGATCGCTTGCGCGAGCACCGTAGCGGTGGTCGTACCGTCGCCGGCGATGTCGTTGGTCTTCGAGGCGACTTCCTTGACGAGCTGGGCTCCCATGTTCTCGAACACGTCGGGGAGCTCGATCTCCTTGGCAATGGTCACGCCGTCGTTGGTGATCGTCGGCGAACCGAATTTCTTGTCGAGCACGACGTTGCGACCCTTGGGGCCGAGCGTCACTTTGACGGCATCGGCGAGGATGTTCGCACCGCGCTCGAGCGCGCGTCGCGCGCTTTCATCGAATACGAGTTGCTTTGCAGCCATCTTAAAACTTGAACTCCTTTAGACGCCGGCCGGCACTTTGTCGACGATGGCGAGAATGTCTTTTTCGGGGATGATGAGGTACTCGGTGCCGTCGATCTTGACTTCGCTCCCGGAGTACTTGCGATAGAGCACGCGATCGCCGACCTTGACGTGCATGTCGACCACGGTGCCCTTATCGGTCACCCGGCCGGATCCGACTGCCCGGATGATGCCCTCTTGCGGCTTCTCCTTGGCGGTGTCGGGGAGAAAAACTCCGCCGGTCGTCTTGTCGTCCTGCTCGACGTGCTCGACAACGACGTTATCGAACAAGGGCTTGAGATTCACGAAAAAACCTCCACTCAACTTGGGTTATCTGGGCGAGGAATACAATTTAGCACTCTCAGCGCGAGAGCGCTAGCCGTGCCATATTAGCAGACTCACCCAGAGAGTGCAAGGACCTAACGCGGCGGCTTGGTTGGCCGGTACGACCCCAAGCCAAGGCGAGCGGCGGCCGGCGCGAAAGCTTCGGGGATGATCGGCTCGCTCCAGATCTCGCTCGGGGCCCTGCGCCACAACGCCGGGCTGCTCCGCGAACTCGTCGGCGCCCGCCGGACGGCCTTCGTAGTGAAGGCCAACGCCTACGGCCACGGCCTGGCGGCGGCGGCCCGGGCGGTCGAGCCCTTCGCGGCCCGGCTCTGCACCTACACGCTCGACGAGGCCCTGGCACTACGCGCGGCGGGGACGACCGCTCCGATCCTCGTGCTGGGGCCCGTCGCCGGGGCCGGTCTCGACGACGCCCTCGCCGCCAACGTCGAGCTGCTGGTTTGGAGCACCGGAGAGTTCCCGCGACGCATCGCTGCGGCCGCGCGCAGGCGGCAGCGGACCGCCGCCGTGCACGTCAAGGTGAATACCGACCTCAACCGCCTGGGCTTGGAGCCCCACGAGTTGGTGGACGCGCTGGAGGACCTGCTCGCGCTGCAAGAGATCTCCATCGCCGGCATCTCGTCGCACCTGGCGTCGGCGGAAGAGCTCGACTCGCCGTACACCATGCACCAGCTCGAGGCGTTCGAACGCGCGCTGGCGCAGGCCAAACCGCTGCTCGACGCGCGCGGCGCGACGGCTATTCGCCACATCGCGGCGTCGGCCGCGGCGATGCTCTGGCCGCAGACCCGCCTCGACATGGCGCGCTTCGGCATCGCTCTCTACGGTCTGATGCCGTCGCCGCAGACGAAGGAGGCGATGGGATCCGCGCCGCTCGATCTTCGGCCGGTGCTTTCGTACCGTTCGAAGTTGGTCGCCACGCGCACGATTCCGGCCGGCGCTTCGGTGGGATACGGCGGCACGTTCCACGCGCCGCGCGATATGCGCATCGGCGTCGTGCCGGCAGGCTACGCCGACGGCGTGCCGCGCGCGCTCTCCAACCGCGGAGCGTTCGCCGTCAACGGCGCCCTCTGCCCGATCGTGGGCCGGGTCGCAATGAACATGACGCAGATCGACATCAGCGACGCCCGCGACGCGCGCGTGGGCTCGGCGGTAACGCTGATCGGGCGCGACGGCGACGTGACGATCGCCGCCGACGACTGGGCTCAGTGGGCCGACACGATCGGCTACGAGATCGTCACGCGCCTCCCGGCCGAGCTCCCGCGCGAGTATATAGAAGACGATCTGCCCTCGTCATCCTGAGCGGGCGAGGGTTTAACACGTGGTGCGGCGGGACTCCGATCCGAGCGCCATTGACAGGATGTCAACAACCTACCTTGAGCGTGGCGCGAGGGCGGCGTAGTAGGAGCGGCACAGGAAGTGCCGCGACGAACGACCGCAGCACCACGTGTTAAACCCTCGCCCGATCAGGATGACAAGGGCGAAGACTACGCGACGGCCGCGATCGCCTCACGCAGATCGAGCGTGCCGTTGTAGAGCGCGCTCCCTACGATGCACGAATCCACGCTGGCGGGGACCTCGGCCTTGAGCTCGCGCAGGTCGTCGAGGTTGCGTGCGCCGCCGCTGGCGGTCACCTTCACCTCGGCGGCGCCGGCGACCGCGCGCAGTGCCTCGAGGTCGTAGCCCTCGCCCATGCCGTCGCGCCGGATCTCCGTGAAGATGATGCGCGGCACGCCCCATTGCGCGACGCGGCGCACGAGCGCGTCGCGATCGACCGGCGTGCGTTCTTGCCAACCGTGCGTCGCGACCTGCGATCCGCGCGCGTCGATGCCGGCGATCACCTTACCCGGAAAACGGTTGACGATGTGACGGGCGAGCCGCTCGTCTTCGACGAGCAGCGTGCCGAGAATGATCTCTGCGGCGCCCGCGGCAAACGCGTCCTCGGCGTGCTTCACGGCGCGCAGACCGCCTCCGAACTGCACGGGCACGCCGGCGGCCGCGCAGATGCGCTCGACCGCAGCGAGGTTTTCACCCGATCCGAATGCGCCGTCGAGATCGATCACGTGCAGGCGCCGTGCGCCGGCGTCGACGAACGCCTTCGCGCGCTCGACCGGATCGCCGTCGTACTCGACCTCCGTCGTGGGATCGCCCTGACGCATCCGCACGCACTTTCCGTCGCGCAGGTCGATCGCCGGGACGACCAGCATCGCTTGAGTTCGCTAGCCGCGAACGCCGTTGGCCGCGCGCTGCTCGATCGGCACGTACGGACCGGTGGCGGGGCCTTCGTACGTCGCCTGCGGACGAATGAGCCGGTTGTCGGCGAGCTGCTCGAGGATATGAGCGCTCCATCCGGCGATACGTCCGCACGCGAACAGACAGGTGAACTCGTCGCCGGGAACACCCAGGTCGGAGAGCACGGGCGCGGTGTAGAAGTCGACGTTCGCGTAGATCGTATTGCCGGGCTTGCGCTCCTGCAGCACCTTGCGGCTCGCCTCTTCGACGGCGTTCGCCGTCTCGTACCACGGTTCGCCGCCGCCGATGTGCTTCGAGAGCTCCTTTGCCATCGCTTCAAGATGGCGCGCGCGCGGATCGCGCACTTTATACTCGCGGTGGCCCATGCCCATAATCCGCTGTCCGCGATCGAGGATGTCGCGCACGTATGGCTCGGCGTTCTCCGGCGTCTTTACTTCGGCGAGCGTCCGGTACGCGGCGCTCGCGGCGCCGCCGTGGAGGTCGCCCTGCAGCGTTGCGAGAGCGGCGGTCACCGACGCATAGATGTCGGCCCGCGTCGATGCTGCGACGCGCGCCGCGAACGTCGACGCATTATACGAATGGTCGGCGAGCAGAACGAAATACGTGTCGAGCGCGTCTTCTTCGATCGCGTGCGGCACCTTGCCGCTGCGCATGTAGAGGAAGTTGCCGGCTTGCGAGAGATCGGTTCGGGGCGCGATTGGCTCGAGTCCGCGTCGAATGCGGTCCCAGGCGGCCACGACGGTCGGCATTTTGGCGATCAGTTCGATCGCCGAGTGCACGTCGGACATGTGCTCGCCCTGGGCGTTGACCGGTGAGAACAGGCCGAGCCCGCTGACGACCGTGCGCAGCACGTCCATCGGCCACGCCGCCTTCGGAACGTTCTGCATCGCGTTGACGAGCGGCTCCGGAAGCGCGCGGGACGCCCCCAGCTCGCGCTTGAGCACGTCGAGTTGATGGCGATTCGGAAGGTGACCGTACAGCAGGAGATGGACGATCTCTTCGAACGTGGCGTTCGGCGCGAGGTCGTCGATGTCGTATCCGCGATAGGTCAGGCGCCCGATCGCCCCTTCGACATTACTGAGCTGGGTGGACCCGACGACGACGCCTTCGAGACCACGATCGACAACGGTAGGCAACGATATCCTCCAATAGGTGGGGTGAGCGAATAACGGTGGCCTTCCTTCGACGGCCTCCGACCCTCGACTCCTTTAGGACCGCACGGGAGGCATCGTTGGACTGCCCGGCCCGGCGACTATAACGCCCGGCAGATCAAGCGACGGCGTCGCGGAGGTCGGCGCGCGCGCGTGCGTATCCGATCAGGCGCTCGATGAGCGCTTCGAAGCCGATGCCCGCGGCGGCGCAGGCGTCGGGAACGAGGCTCGCCGGCGTCAGCCCCGGCAGCGAGTTGATCTCCAGCAGGTACGGGCGGTTGTCGGCGGTGACGATAAAATCGCTGCGCGAGTAGTCGCGCAGCCCGAGCAGCCGGTGGGCGGAGAGCGCGAGCATCTGCAGGCGCGCCGAGAGACCGTCGTCGATCGGCGCCGGCACGACGTGCGTCGAGCCGCCCGGTTCGTACTTGGCGCCGTAGCTATAGAAGCCGTCGCGATTGGCGACGATCTCGACGATCGGCAGCGCCTCTTCGCCGAGCACCGCGCACGTGAACTCGCGTCCGGCGACGTACTCCTCGGCCAGGATCTGCGCGAACGATTTCGACGCCTCGAGCATCGCACTCGTCCACTCTTCGTGCGTGTGCACGATGGCGATACCCGCGGACGATCCTTCGTACCGCGGCTTGATCACCAGCGGCAAGTCCAGCGATCCCGGAAGCAGCGGCAGGGTGCCTCCGGTGAGGTCGAACAGGTCCCAGACCGGCGTCGGCAGTCCCTCGGCCGCGAGCAGCTTCTTCGTGAGATGCTTGTCCATCGAGAGCGCCGCCGCTTCGAGGGCGCTGCCCGTGTAGGGAATCGAGAGGTACTCGAGCAGCGCCTGCACGTGGCCGTCTTCGCCGCCGGGCCCGTGGAGCGCGACGAACACGACGTCGGGCTTAAGCTGGCGCACGGCGTCGACGAAACGATCGTCGTAGTCGAGCGAGCGCGCGTCGTAACCGAGAGAGTTGAGCGCGCGCATCACCTCCGATCCCGTGCGGATCGAGATCTCGCGCTCGGCGCTGTCGCCGCCCATCACGACCGCGACCGTTCCGCGGTCGCCGCTAGTACGTTGCATCGATGAAGACTCCGACCAAGTGGACTTCGAGTTGCAGTTCGACGCCCCAGCGGTCGAGCACCGCGCGGCGCACCCGGCCGAGGAGCGCGGCCACGTCCTTGGCCGTCGCTCCTCCGAGGTTGTTGATGAAGTTGGCGTGCAGCGTCGAAACTTCCGCGCCGCCTTCGCGCCACCCCTTGGCGCCCGCGCTTTCGATCAAGCGCGCCGCCTTGTCGGCGTGGGGATTGCGAAAACACGAGCCCGCGTTCGGAAGCGCGATGGGCTGGGTGCTCTTACGCCGCACGAGCCGCGACTGCATCTCGGCGCGAACCTCGCTCGCGCTGGAACCGTCGAAGGCCAGCGTCACGCGCGACACGACGACGTCGCGCTTGAGGCTCGAACGGCGGTAGAGATACCGCACGTTGGCCGGGTGAGGCTGTGGCCGGCTGGGCGATTGCACCCACACCTCGCGCACGAACTCGCCGATCTCGCGATCCGTGCCGGCATTCATGCGCAGCGATCCGCCGATCGTGCCGGGAATCCCGGCGAGCGAGCCGACGCCCACGGCCCCGGCCGATGCGGCCTTGGCCGTGACCAGCGCCATGTCGGCGGAGCCGCCCGCCTCGACGGTGACGCCCTCCGGATTCGCGGCAACGCGAACCGCGGCGAAGTCGCCCGCGAGCCGGATCACCACGCCGCGAACGCCGCCGTCGCCGATCAAGATGTTGCTCCCCGCGCCGAGGATCCACCACGCCATTCTTCGCCGCAGACAGAACTGCAAGAGCTCGGCGAGCTCGGCTTCGGTTCGCACCGTAACGAACGCGTCGGCCGGACCACCGATCTTCCACGACGTGTACGTCGCGAGCGGCTCGTCGAACCGCGCGCGATCGCCGAACAGTTTGCACAGCGACTCCCGGTCACCATCGTCGAGCAGCGAGCGCAGCGCGCGCGCGGTCGTCACGCTCATGCCCGCGCCGCCCGCGCTTCGACGACGCCGGCCAAGCGCTCCGCAAGCCGCGCCGATACGTCGGTGATGTTTCCCGCGCCGAGCATCAGCAGCATCGCGCCGGCGGGAAGTTCGTCGAGGAGCCGCTCCTCCAGCTCGTCGACGCTCGCGACGTAGGCGACGCTCGCGCCGTCGGCCGCCAGCGCGTCGCCGATGGAGCGTTCGCTCACGCCCGGGATCGCGGGCTCCGACGCGGCGTAGACCGGCGCGAGATAGACGCGGTCGGCGTCGCGCAGAGCTTGCGCAAATTCGCGCGCGAGATAGGCCGTCCGCGTGTAGCGGTGCGGCTGAAACGCGACGACCAGGGTTCCGCTGTGACACTGCCGCGCCGCCGCGATCGTAGCGCGCACCGCTGTAGGATGGTGCGCGTAGTCGTCGACGAGCGTCGCGCGCCCGTTCGACACCAGCACGTCGAATCGCCGGCGCACGCCGCGGAAGTCGCGCAGCGCCGCGGCGATGCGCGCGAACGGCACGCCGAGCTCGGCACCGGCCGCCACGGCCGCGAGTGCGTTCTGCACGTTCATCGCGCCGGGCACGCGCAGCCCCACCCGTCCCGCCGGGCGGCCGCCGATCGTCACGTCGAACGCGGAGCCCAGCTCCGCGAAGGCAAGGTTCTCGGCGCGCACCTCGGCGCGCGGATCGAGCCCGAACGTGACGATGCGTGCCCGCAGGTCGTGCGACGTCAGCGACGCCGACAGCGCGTTGTCGATGCCGACGATCGCCCGTCCGTCCTCGGGCAGCTTGCCGAGAAACTCCGCGAACGCACGGACCAGCGCGGGCAGCTCGTCGTCGCTCGTGAGATGATCGTTTTCGATGTTGGTGACGATCGCGATCGACGGCTCGAGCAATGCGAACGAACCGTCCGATTCGTCGGCCTCGGTCACGAACCACTCCGAGGCTCCGTCATGCGCGTTCGTCCGCAGCGCCGCATCGATGCCGCCCAAGACGAGGCCCGCGTCGATGTCGCCCGCGCGCAGCACGGCGTGCGCCATCGCCGTCGTGGTCGTCTTGCCGTGCGTCCCGCACACCGCGATGCCGCGCCGGCCGTGCAGCAGCTGCGCGAGCATCTCGCCGCGGTGCAGCACTCGAGTGCCGCTACGGACGGCCGCGACGTATTCGGGATTCGACCGCTCGATTGCGGAACTGACGACGACCGCGTCCGCGCCGCGAATGTTGCGCGCGTGATGCCCGATGGTCACGCGGACGCCCTCGCTTCGCAGCTGTTCGACGAGCGGCGTGACGGCCACGTCGGAGCCCGAGACCGCCTGCCGGCGAGCGATCAGCACGCGCGCGATCGCGCTCATCCCGATGCCGCCGACGCCGACGAAGTGATAGGTCGTCACCGCTCGCTCTTTCGAGGGAGCAGCTTTTCGACCCGCGCGAGGATAACGTCGATCGGGTCGGCTGCCGGCCGCGCGGCGGCGCCTGCCGCGAGCGCCGCGAGCCGAGCCGGCTCGGCCGTCTCCGCGACCAGCGCGGAAAGCCCGCCCGCGCGCAGCTCGTCGTCGGTCAGCACGACCGCCGCTCCGGCGGCCGCGAAGCGCGCCGCGTTCTGCGCCTGGTGTGCCTCGGTCGCGTGCGGATACGGAACGAGAATCGCCGGCTTGCCGAGCGCCGCGAGCTCGCCCAGCGTCGAGGCGCCCGCGCGCGTCAACAGCAAGTCGGCCGCGGCGTACGCGTCGGCCATGTCGTCCAGATACGGCAGCGCGTTAGGGAGTTTCGCCCGCACGCGGTCGTACTCGTCCGCGCCCGTGAGCACGAGCGCCTGCCAACCCGAGGGCAGGCCGCGGCTTTCGATCAGGTGCGCGACCGCGTCGTTGATGGACCGCGCGCCCTGACTGCCGCCCATGACCACGAGCGTTCGCAGCGACGGGTCGAGGCCGAGCCGCGTCGCGGCCGCCGCACGGTCGGGCAGCCGGCGAAGGCTCGAGCGAACCGGGACGCCGGTGCGCCGGTATTTAGCGCCGGCGCTCTGCGGTGCGTCCGACGCGCCCCAAATCTCGTCGACGATCGGCGCGAGCAGACGGTTCGTCAAGCCCGGCTCGGCGTTGGGCTCGAGCAACACGATCGGCGCCTGCGAGAGCCGCAGCACGCGCCGAATGCGCGCCGCCAACGCGACCGGAAAGCTGACATACCCGCCGGTCGCGATCACGAGATCGGGCCGCTGCGCCGCGAGCAGCGAAAGACTCTGCAGCGTTCCGCGCACGTTCGAGCCGATCGTCCTCAGCAGCGCGAGCGATGCTGCGCGCGGAAAGGGCCGGCTCTCGATCGTGTGCAGCTCGTATCCCGCCTTCGGTACGATCGTCGCCTCGAGCCGATCGGCGGTGCCGATGAAGGCGACGCGCGCGCTGCGACCTCGCAGGGCGTCGGCGATCGCAATGGCGGGATAGAGATGCCCGCCGGTGCCGCCGCCTGCGAAAACGACGTTCACTGGCGGCCGATGCGGCGATGGCGTCCGACGTTAGCGATGAGGGCGACGGCGATGAGGTTGACGACCAGCGAGCTGCCGCCGAACGAGATGAACGGCAGGGGCACGCCGGTGACCGGCCACGACGACGACACGACGCCGATATTCACGAAGGCCTGGATCGTGATCATCGCGGCACAGCCCACGGCGAGGAAGAATCCGAAGCGGTCCGGCGCGGCCAGCGCGATACGAATCGAGCGGTAGGCCAGCGTGACGAAGAGCACGATGACGGCCAGCGTTCCGATCAGGCCGAGCTCCTCGCCGAGCACCGAGAAGATGAAGTCCGTGTACTGCTCCGGCAGATAGAAGAACTTCGCGCGCGAGGCGCCGAGGCCGACGCCGAACAGCCCCCCGCTGCCGAGGGCGAGCAGCGATTGCACGATATGGAAGCCGGTGTTCAGCGGGTCGCGCCACGGATCGACGAAGGCGAAGATGCGCGCGCGCCGGTACGGGCTGGCGAGCACGGTCAGGGCCGCGAACGGCACGGTCACCAGCAAGACCGCGGCGAGATGCACGAGCCGCGCGCCCGCGGCGAAGAACATCGTCATCGCGGTAAACACCAGCAGGCTCGCCGTTCCCATGTCGGGCTCTTTGAGCACGAGCACCGCCATGATGGCAACCGGTACGCAGAGCGGAAAGAGCCCGCGCGCGAGCGACGTTATGCGCTCGCCTCGCGCCGAAAGCATTGCAGCGAGATAGATCACGAGCGCGAGCTTCGCAAACTCCGACGGCTGCAGGCTCAGGCTGGCCGTGCCGATCCAACGCCGTCCGCCGTTTACGCCCAGGCCGACGTGCGGCACGAAGACGAGCAGCAGCCCTGCGATCGCCGCAATCAAAAGGTAGGGCGCGAGCGCGCGCAACCGCTGGTACTGGATACGGTAACAGGTGTAGGCTGCGATCAGGCCGATCGCAAGCCAGACCAGTTGGCGCTTGAGATAGTACGCGATGTCGCCGTGCTGCGCGTACGCCGTCGCACTCGAGGCCGAGAACACCATCACCAAGCCGATGCCGATCAGCGCAACGACCGCCGTGAAGAGCACCGTGTCCAGCGGCGCCTTCGCGTAGGACGGCAGCGGTGCGCCGCGTTCGGCATCGCGGCGGCGCAGCGTCGCGGCGCTACGCACCGGCCGGCTCCCGCAGCGCGGCGACGGCCGCGGCGAACTGCTCGCCTCGATCCTCGGCCGACGCGAACATGTCGAACGACGCGCAACCCGGCGAGAGCAGCACCAGACCGCCCGGCTTCGCGAGCTCGCGCGCGCGCCGCACCGCTTCTTCCATCGACGACGCGCGCACCGCGGCAACGCCGCGCGCCGCGCGAAGAATATCGTCCGCCGCCTCACCGATTGCAACCAGCGCGTGGGCGCGCTTGCGAATCTCGTCGCCGCACTCGCCGAAATCGCTGCCCTTCGACCGGCCGCCCGCAATCAGCACGATCGGCGCGTCGTAGGTGCGCAGCGCGGCGATCACCGCGGCCGGGTTCGTGGCCTTCGAGTCGTCGACGTAGCGCACGCCGTCGATCTCGGCAATGGTCTCGAGCCGGTGCGCCATCGGAGCGAACGTCGTCATCGCGGCGCGCAGCGCCTCGGGACGGCAACCCACGGCCAGCGCCGCAAGCAGCGCGGCCATCGCGTTGCTCGCGTTGTGCTCGCCCGGCAGCGGAATCTCGTCGCACGGCAGCAGCGGCACGGGCCGCGGATCGCCGGCGACCGGAGCGTAGGTCACTATGCCGTCGCGCACGTACATCGTGGCCCCGTCCCGGCCGTCGTGCGCGAACCAGAGCTGGCGCGCCTGCACGCGCGTGTCGCCGCGGCGCCAGTGCAGGGCAGAAATCCGCGGGTCGTCGAGGTTGCCGACGAACCAATCGTTGAGCGACTGGTTGGCGCAGATCCGGTACTTCGCCTCGGCGTATTCGTCCATGGAGTGGTAGCGGTCGAGGTGGTCGGGCGCGATGTTGAGCAGAACCGCGACGCGCGGCTTGAACGCGCGAATCGTCTCCAGCTGGAACGAGGAAACCTCGGCAACGACCCACGCGTCGGGCCCCACGCCGCGAACCTCCTTGATCAGCGGGTTGCCGATGTTGCCGCCCACGCGCACCTCGTACCCGCAGCCGCGCAGCAGGTGGCCGATCAACGCCGTGGTCGTCGACTTGCCCTTCGTGCCCGTCACCGCGACGATCGGCGCCTTGCACAGCCGATAGGCGACCTCGATCTCGCCGAGCACGGGCACGTTGGCGTCGTGCAGTCGGCGAACGACCGGCGAGGTGGGCGGCACGCCGGGTGAGAGCACAGCGCAGTTCAGCTCGCGGGCGATCGAGCCGAGTGCGCCGGGATCGACGACGCGGGCCCCAAATGCAGTTGCGGCGGCGATGGCGCCGGCGATGTCGCCGGCGGGTTTCTCGTCCGTAGCGTAAAGCGCGACGCCGCGCTCGCTCAATACCTCGATGCTCGCCAATCCGCTGCGGCCCAGGCCGATTACGAGCACCGTCTCGCCGGGGCCGAATTGAAAGATGTCGTTCATCGGACGATGGCCCATCCTAACAATGAAGCGAGCAACGATGCAAGCCAGAAGCGCGCCGTCACCTTCGTCTCGGGCCAGCCGCCCAGCTCGAAGTGGTGGTGCAGCGGACTCATTCGCAGGATGCGGCGGCCGCGCGTCGCCTTGAAGTACGCGACTTGCAGGATCACCGAGAGCGTTTCGGCGACGAACACAGCGCCGATGACGAGCAACAGCAGCATCTCGCCGGTCAGGATGGCGGATCCCGCGAGCAGCGCGCCGAGCGCGAGCGAACCCGTGTCTCCCATGAACAGGCGCGCGGGATGCCGGTTGAAGGGCAAGAATCCCAACGCCGCACCGGCTCCGACGGACGCCGCGATGATCGGGCCGGGCAGCTGCAACGACACCGCGATCAGGGCGACGACGAGCAGCGGCGGCACGATGGTGCCCGCAGCCAGCCCGTCGAGGCCATCGGTGAGGTTGACCGCGTGGATCGTTGCGGTGATCGCCGCAACTCCGAGCAGGAACCACAGCCAGTGCGGCGCGACCATCGCGAAGGAGCCGGCGTGAAAGAGCACGCCGCGCGGGAAGGGCTCGAAACCGTGGTCGATGGCCCGCATGAAAACGGTCGCGGCCAATGCCGTCGCGAGCAGCTTGGTGCGCGCCCGCAGACCGCGGTTCGCACCGCCCACCACCATCAGCGCGTCGTCGATCGCGCCGACGCCGGCACAGAGCGCGACGAGCAGCACGAGTTGGCCCAGCAGCGGCACCCGCTCCAGCACGAGCGCCGCTGCGAGCGCCACGACGAAGACGACGCCGCCCATCGTCGGCGTTCCGGTCTTCGCTTGGTGCGTCTGCGGCGCGTCGGCATACGCGTGCTGGCGCACTTGAAGCCGCTTGAAGATGAAAAGCACGACCGCCGCCGCCGGCACGGCGACCGCGAAGCCGAAGATCACCCACAGCGCCACGGCCAGGAGCATGCCCGAGCTCATGACGCGTCCTCAAGCAACGGATTCGGCCCGGGGTCGCGCCACTTCAGCACGACGATCGGCGTCTGCTCGTCGCTGTTGCCGTGCGGGTTGTCGAGCAACGCCGCAGCCACGTTCTCGGCGCGCACGCCGCGCGAGGCGCCCAGCACCTTGGCGCGGCCCAGATCGTTGGCATCGACGACGGCGCATGCCACCCCGGTACGCGCGCGCAACGCCTCCGCGAACGCGTCGGGCTCGCGCGGAGCCAGCACGATCGCGCGCTCGTATGGCGGCATCGTTCCGGTGTAGCCGTCGAACGCGGCGATCGCCTCGCCCATCACCTCGTAGAACGCGCCGCGCTTGCCGACGACTCGGCCGGCGAGCTGCAGCAGCGTGGCGTAGAGGACCTTCGGCACGCCGACGCGGTCGATCACCAGCTGCATCGACTCGGGCTGGCTGATGGTCGCCAACGGACCCGCGCGCCGCGCCATCGCGTACGCGAGCCGCGACGGGCGAACGTGTTCGGCCGCGACGAACTCGCCCTGCGCGATCGCCACGGCGGTCTCGGAGACGGCAATGACGTCGCCGGGGCGCGCGATCCCGCGCACGGCCTGCGCCACCGTCGCCGCGAGGTCGTCGCCGGGGCGCACGAGCGGCGTTCGCACCGGAATCGCCGTCACGCCGGCCGGAATCTCCGGCCGCGTCACCGATAGGCTCTTCGTGGCGATGCTCACGCGCGCAACTCTTCGACGATCTCTTCCAGCTTGTACTTGCGCGAGCCCTTGAGCAGCACGACGTCGTCGGGCCGCGCGTGCGCGCGCAGCCAGCGCGCAGCCTGCTCGTTGGTTCCGACGCGCACGATCTGCGCGGGCTCGAGGCCCGCGCGCCGCGCGCCCCTCGCCAACTCGTCGGCGTAGTCGCCGCGAACGATCAGGACGTCGACGCGCGCGGCCGCGTGCTCGCCCACGCGTTCGTGCAACGCCTTCGACTCCTCGCCCAGCTCCGCCATGCCGGCCAGCACGGCGATGCGGCGCGGCGCCGCTTCCGCGCCGAAGGCGTCGAGCGCGGCGATCATGCCGCTCGCGTTCGCGTTGTAGGCATCGTAAATCACGCTGATGCCGCCGGCAGCCGGCAGCCGGTCGTAGCGTCCTTCCGGCAAGCGCAGCGACGGGATCGCGGCGACGATCGCGTCGAGCCCGGCGCCGAGCTCGAGCGCGCCCGCGATCGCCGCGGCGAGGTTCGCGCGATTGTGTGCCCCCGGCACGCTCACGTCGACCGCGCGTTCGCGGTCGCCATCCGGACCGCGATGCACCAATCGCCCGTCACCCGGCAGCGCGGTGAGCGGACGCAGATCGGCGGAATCGAGCGGCTCGGCGCCGGCGGCAAACCAGTGCGGAGCCTGTGCCAGGCCGCCCGCGCGCTCGCACGAGACGGGATCGGCGGCGTTGAGCACGGCGCGCGCGCCGCGCGCGAACAGTCCCCACTTCGTCTCCGCGAGGCGCTCGCGCGATCCCATGATCTCCACATGCGCCTCGCCGACGTTGGTGAGGATTCCGATCTGCGGACGCGCGACGTCGACGAGCGTGGCGACGTCGCCGTAATGGCGCGCTCCCATCTCGGCGACGACCACGTCGTGCTCGCCGTTCTCCGCGCGCAGCAGCAGCCTGCTCACGCCGATCTCGTTGTTCTCGTTTGCGGGCGACGCGGCGATGCGATCGCCAAGGCACGCTGCGAGCAGCTGCGCCAGGAAGGCTTTGGTGGTGGTCTTGCCCGCGCTGCCGGTGATCGCGATCACGCGGCCGGCGAACAGGGTGCGGGCGGCGCCGGCCAGCGCCATGTACGCGCGCAGCGTGTCGGGAACGACCATCGCCGGAACTCCCTCGACACGCGCGTCAGCTCGCTCGAGCACGAGCATCGCGGCCCCGCGGCGAACGGCATCGCGCGCGAAGGCGTGGCCGTCGAAGCTCTCACCACGCAGCGCCACGTACGTGTCGCCCGGCTCGAGCGTCCGCGTGTCCGTGCTGGCGCGCAGCGAGCCCGGAGCGGCGGCGGCGTCGAACATCTGCGCGCCGGTGGCCTCGACGGCGACGGAGAGCGGAATCCTCACGGCGCAACGCCTCGCGCCGCCAGCGCTTCGCGCGCGACCGCGGCGTCGTCAAACGGCAGCACGCGCTCGCCGACGATCTGATACGTCTCGTGACCCTTGCCCGCGACCAGCACGACGTCGCCGGTGACCGCGTCGGCGATCGCGCGTTCGATCGCGCGCCGCCGGTCGAGCTCGACCGCGCGCACCCCGCGCCCGGCGCCGGCCGCGATCGCGTCGACGATCGCCTGCGGGTCCTCGGTGCGCGGATTGTCGCTCGTGATGTAGACGCGATCGGCGAGGCGCGCCGCGACGGCGCCCATCTCGGGCCGTTTGCCGCGGTCGCGGTCGCCGCCACAGCCGAAGACGACGGCGAGCGAACCGCGCGCCGTCTCGCGCAGCGAGCGCAGGGCGCGGTCGAGCGCGTCGGGCGTGTGCGCGTAGTCGATGACGACGTCGACGCCGCCGGCGTGCAAGCGTTCCATTCGCCCGGGCACGCTCTCGAGCGCGGCGAGACCGCGCGCGCTCGCGGCGTCGGAGACGCCCATCAGCCGCGCGACGCCGATCGCCGCCAGCGCGTTCCAAACGTTAAAGCGGCCCGGCATCCGCAGCTCGAAGCGCCGTCCGTCGACGGCGAACGCCGTCGCATCGGGCTCCACGGCAACATCCGAGGCCACGAGCTCGGCGTCGCCGCCCGTTCCGTACGCGATCACGGTGCGGCCTGCGGCGCGCAGCTCCGAGGTCCAGCGCGCCCCGAGCGGGTCGTCAACGTTGAGCACGCACGAGGGCGCGAGATCGAAGAGCCTGCGCTTGGCCGCGGCGTAGGCCTCGTGCGTTCGATGAAAGTCCAGGTGATCGCGCGTCACGTTCGTGAGAGCCGCGATCCGAAAGCGTACGTCGGCCACGCGGCCGAGCGCGAGCGCGTGCGAGCTCACCTCCATCGCGACCGCCGCCGCGCCGCCGGCGCGCATCTCCGACAGAATGCGATGGAGCTCGGGCGGCAGCGGCGTGGTGTTCTCCAGCGGCCAGGTTCGCGGACCGAACGCGGCGCCCACCGTGCCGATCACGCCGCACTCGATGCCGGCCGCGTCGAGGATCGCGGCGATCATGCGCGTCGCCGTCGTCTTCCCGTTCGTGCCGGTGACGCCGAGGACGTCGAGCGCCTGCGAGGGATCGCCGTAGAACGCTGCTGCCAGCGCGGAGAGCGCGCGCTGCGTGTCGGGAACGCGGACGACCGTCACGCCGTCCGGCACGTCCTCCCCGGTCTCGAGCACGACGGTGCGCGCGCCGTTCGCAACGGCGTCGCGCACGTAGCGGTGGCCGTCCGTTCGGTCGCCGCGCATCGCGACGAACAACGAGTCCGCTCGCGCGAGGCGCGAGTCGATCTCGATCGCGCGCACTGGTGCGTTGCGGTCTCCGGCGACGATCGGCGAATCGAGTCGGTGCAGCAGCGCGGCCAGCGCGACCGTGCGATCAGCGGCCATGGCGCGCGACGTCCGCGCTCGGCAAGACGCCCGCGTGCAGCATCGCGGCGCGCGCGATCTCCGCGAACGCCGGCGCGGCGACGACGCTCCCGTAATACGATCCGATCGGCCGCTCGACTTTTACGTAGATCAAGTAACGAGCGCGCGGATACGGCACCATGCCGATGAACGACGCGGCGTAGTAGCCCGAGCGGTACCCGCCGTCCACCACCATCTCCGCCGTGCCGGTCTTGCCCGCGGTCGCGTAGCCAGGAATCTGCGCGGTCGGGTCGCCGGTGCCGTGCAGCACCACGGAGCGCAGGAACGAGCGCAGCTCCGCGGCCGTTCGCTGCGAGAAGATGCGGCGCGGCGGCGCGGTGCGGCGCTGCAGCACGTCGCCCTTCTGGTCGTAGACCGCGCGCACGATCTTCGGCTGCACCAGCATGCCGCCGTTGGCGATCGCGCAGTAGTAGCGCGCCATCGCGAGCGGCGTCACCGAAACGCCCTGCCCGAACGACATCGTCGCGAGCGACGAGCCGCTCCACTGCGACGGCGGCGGCACGATCCCGGGATTCTCTCCGGGCAAACCTACGCCGCTCGGCGCTCCGAAGCCGGCCTTGCGTTCCATCGCGTAGAGCGTCTTGGCACCGATCGAGAGCCCGACTTCCGCCGCGCCGACGTTGTGCGAGAACTCGATGATCTGCTCGAGCGTCTCGCTGCCCCCGGTTCCCGCCATGAAGCCGTCTTCAGCGTTGTGAATCGTCTGCCCGCCTACGTCCAGCCGGTCGTGCGCCAGGAAGCGCGTCGCGAGCGTGACCTTATGCGAATCGAGCGCCGCCGCGGCGGTCACCAGCTTGTAGGTCGAGCCGGGCTCGTAGGCGTCCATCACGGCGCGGTTGCGGCGCTGAGCGTCGGAGAACTTCCAGAAGCGGTTCGGATCGAAATCGGGCAGGTTGGCCATCGCCAGGACGTCGCCCGACCACGGATCCATGACGATCGCCGTGCCGTCGAGCGCGTGATACGCGTTGACCTGGCGCGCGAGCGCCCGCTCGGCAACGAATTGAAGGTAGGGATCGATCGTCAGCGCCACGTTGAGGCCCGGCTGTGCCGCGCTCACCACGCGTTCTTGTCCGAACGGAATGGGCCGTCCGAACTCGTCGGCCTCGAGCGTCACGCGTCCGGAGCGGCCGCGGAGCATGTCGTCGGCGGAGTACTCGATGCCGTCGAGCCCGTTTTCGTCGGTGCCCACGAAGCCGAGCACCGTCGACGCGAGGCGGCCGCTGGTATCGACGCGCAGCCCCGTGTCTTCCTCTTTCAAGTCGATCCCGAGCAGGTTGAGGCCGCGCACGCGCGCGGCGGTCTCGTGGGGAACCTTGCGCGCGATCCAGACGAACCAGAGGTGCCGGTCGTGTAGCCCGGCGACCGTCGCAGGGTCGAGTTTCCCGAAGACCTTCTGCAGCTTCGCCGCGGTCGCGTCGGCGTCGACGATCTCGCGCGGAACCGCATAAACGCTCTCCGAGGGCATCGAGCGCACCAGCACGTTGCCGTTGCGATCGAGAATGCTGCCGCGGCGCGCGAAGACCTCGACGGTGTCCGAGCGTTGCGCCAACGCCTGCCGCGCGTAGGTCGCACCCTTGACCGCCTGCACGTCCGTCAGCCGCCAGCCGAGGAAAAGCGCGACGGCCAGGCAGGTGTAGAAGAAGAGACGCGCGCGCATCGGAGCGACGCGCGCAAAGGTTCTCTGGTGCATCGCGGGCGGCCCTAACGGCCTACGGCTTGCGGGTCACTGCCGGCGCGAAGAATCCGGCCAGCGACGAGAGCATCGGGAAGCGCGAGCGGACGCGCGCCACCGTGGGCGCCTCCACCCGCACCACGGCAAAGCTTTGCGGTTCGCGCATGCCCAAACGCGCCGCCAACACGGAGAGCCGGTCGTCGGCCCGCAGTGCGGCGATGCGGTCGTCGAGGCGCATCGACTCCTCTTGCAGCGCCTCGCGCTGCGCGCGCGCCGTCGCGACCGCGTAACTGAGTCCGGTCAGGGTCGACGTGAGCACCACGTAGCCCATGAGCAGGGCCAACACGCCGGTGAGCGCGGTCGAGACGCGCACGACGCCCGTGTAGCGGGCCCTCGACTTGCGCACGATGCGCCGCTGGGTCGCGCCCCGCGCCGCGCGCGGGTTGGCGATGCGCGCGGTCTTCTGCATGAATCGCGGCGCGACCACGTCAGGACGCCTTTCTCTGCGCGGCGCGCAGCTTCGCGCTGCGGGCGCGGCGATTCTCCGCGATCTCCCGCTCGTCCGGCAGGAGGGGCCGCTTCGTCAGCACGTCGAGACGCTCGTCGTCGCGGAAGGTCTCCTTGACGATGCGATCCTCGAGCGAATGAAAGCTGATCGCGACCACGCGTCCGGCGGCCCGCAGCCGTCCGATCGCGCCGTGCAGGCCGTCGCGCAGCGCGTCGAGCTCGTCGTTGACGGCGATGCGCAGCGCCTGGAAGACGCGCGTGGCGGGGTGGATGCGCTCGCGGCGGCCGCGCCGGTGCACGACGCCGGAAACGAACTGCGCGAACTCGGCTGTGGTGCTCGGCAGCGCTCCGCGCGTACGGCGCGCGACGATCGCGCGGGCGATGCGGCGCGCGCCGCGCTCCTGCCCGTAATAAAAGAAGATGTCGGCCAGCTGCCCCTCGGTGGCGGTCGCGAGCACGTCGTAGGCGCTGCGTCCCGCGGCGGGGTTCATCCGCATGTCGAGCGCGGCTGGTTTCCCGAGCGAAAAGCCGCGCTCCGCGTCTTCAAGTTGCATCGACGAAACTCCAAGATCGAAGAGAACGCCGTCGACCGACTCGATCGAGAGCCGGTCGAGGACGCCGGTAAGGTCCCGAAAGTTGGCAGAAACGAAGGTAAACCGAGGATCGTCCATCGGCGTAGCGCGCGCGGCGGCCGCAGGATCGGCATCGATCGCGATCAGGCGCCCCGTGCCAAGCCGGTTCAGAATCGACTGCGAGTGGCCGCCGCCGCCGAAGGTCGCGTCCACGTAGATCCCATCCGGCCGAATCGCCAGATACTCGACGGCCGGCTCCATCAGCACCGAAACGTGCGTCAAGAAAGGGCTCCATCAGAGGCCGAGCTCCGCCATGAAGGCGGGCACGTCGCCTTCGGGCGGAGCCTGGAATCCGTAGCGCTCCTTGGCCCAGATCTCGACTCGCGTGAGCAGGCCCACGGAGACGACGGCGCGCTCGATGCCGGCATACTGCCGCAGCAGCACCGGGACGAGCATCCGCCCCTGGTTATCGCACCCTACCTCTTCAGTGTGGGCGAAAAGATAGCGGATGTAGCGACGATAGCGCTCGTCCTTGACCGGCACCGATTCGAGGCGGCCGCAGAACTCGACCCACGTGGCCTTGGGGTAGAGGGCGAGACACGGGTCCGGTGCTGCGATCGTGAGGACGAATTCGGGTCCTAGGCGCTCGCGGAAACGCGCGGGCACGATGAGGCGGCCCTTAGGGTCAAGGGCATGCTGCTCCGAGCCGGCAAAGCGCGGTAGATCCGCGTGCAATTAGTCCTCCGAAAGGCACCACTAAGCACTACTTTCCACCACTATACGCCCCAGGCAGGCGTAAGGCAACCGAGTGCAACTTTTCCGTTAGCACTTCAAGAAAGGGAGTGCTAGGGCGGCGTACCCATGCCGCCCGTAATGGCGGTCAGGTGGCGAACATGTCGGCGAAGTCCGACGACGCGGTCGGATAGCCGAACAGCGCGTCCGTCAATGCGCTCGCGGGAATTTTAGCGCGGATCGCGAGCGCAAAGACGTTGACGAGCTCTTCCGTATGCTGCCCCACGACGTGCGCGCCCAACAGGGCGCCGCTCTCGTCGATCAATATCAGAAAGCGCGACGCGCGCGTCGCGATCCTGCGCGACGAATACCACCGCGTCGAGTCGCCCTCGTGCACCGTAAAGCGGAGGCCGCGCTCGCGCGCCTGCTCTTGCGTTAGCCCCGTCGACCCGAGCGATGGAATCGTGTACACGATGCTCGCGAGGCCGGCGAAGTTCATCGAGCGGCTGTTGCCCTGCAGCAGGTTGTGCGCCGCGGTCTCACCCTCGGCGGCCGCCGTCGGCGTCAGCGGCAGCCCGCCGCCGTCGGCGCAGTCGCCCACGGCGTAGACCGCCGGATTGCTGCGGCTCTGCAGGTACTCGTTCACCGCCACGCCCTTGCGCGTGCGCTCGACGTTGCCGGTTGCGAGGTCGAGCGCGTCGAGGTCGGCGACGCGCCCGGCGGCGTGCACCACGAGGTCGCACTCGTGCGCGATTTCCTTTCCACCGACGGTTCCGCGCACGACGAATCCGGTGGGGGTCTTCTCGATCGCGCCGATGACCGCGTCGACGCGCACGTCGATGCCCACCTCGCCGCTCACCGCCACGACCGCGTCGACGAGCGACGGCTCGAAACCGACTAAGACGCGCGGACCGCGCTGGAAGATGGCCGGCGACGCGCCCGCTCGCGCCGACACGTGCGCGAACTCAAACGCAATATAGCCGCCGCCGATGAAGGCGACGCGCGGCGGCAACTCGCGCAGGTCGAGAAAGCCCGTGCTGTCGATAAGAAACTCTTCGCCGTCGAGTCCGAGCGGTGCCGGGTGCGAGCCAGTCGCGAGCACGACGTTGCGCGCGTCCAGCCGCTCGCCCGAAACGTCGATGGCGGCAGGGCCGGCGAAGCGCGCGACGCCGTGGTACATTGCAATGCCCGCTTTGCGGAAGGTTGCTTCGCGCTCCGGCGTGACCGGATCGGTGAACGTGCGCTTGAACGCCATCAGCTCGCCCCAGTCGATGGCGGCGTCGCCCACGATGCCGCTGCCCTTCATGCGGCGATGCCAGTCGATCAGTTCCGCCGCACCCACCAGCACTTTTTTGGGGTCGCAGCCGCGCAGCGCGCACGTGCCGCCGTACGCAAGCTCGTCGACGATTGCTACGCGGCGCCCCGCTCGCGCACACGTCGTGGCGACGGTGGTCCCCGAGGTACCCGTGCCGACCACGATGAGATCGAACTCGCTCATGCGCGTCTGTGCAGCGCGCCGTCGCGCGAATCCTCGCGCGGCGCGAACTTCATCAGGCGGGCTCAGGCGCCGTCAAGCCTTTGCCGATATGATTTCGCGACTACCGGGAACGTGGATAATTGCCAGGCATAGCCCCCGGAGGAGAAGAAAGGCGCGGGTAGATGAGTCGACTGCTCGGGATCTTCGGCCTCCTGGCGCTGCTCTACGGATGCAGCGGTCCGGGTTATTTGCCCTACGCTCCTCACGCGCTCGACCCGATGACGCTCAACTCGCTGGTGAGCGGCGCCTCGCAGGCCAACGGCGTCCCCGCCGGCCTGGTGCGCGCGGTTCTGATGGCGGAGTCGGCAGGCGACCCCTCGGCCATCAGCACGGCCGGGGCGCAGGGTCTGATGCAGCTGATGCCCGGCACCGCGGCGAGTTGCGGCATCGCGAACTCGTTCGATCCGACGCAGAACGTGCAATGCGGCACCGGCTATCTGCGATCGCTCCTGCATCGCTATCGCAACAACGTTACGCTCGCGGTCGCGGCCTACAACGCCGGCCCGGGCGCCGTCGACCGGTATCACGGTGTGCCGCCGTATGCCGAAACGCGAGCCTACGTCGCTCGCGTGCTCAACGCATACCGCAGCTACTGATCCCGAGCCTTCGATGGCGACGCTGATACAACGCCAGCCGATGCCTCACGTCCGGGCGGCCCGTCTTCGACTGCCCATCCTCGACGGCTATCTGCTGCACGAGATGGTGAGCCCGTTTATGTTCGCGTTCGGCGCGTTTCTGCTGTTCTGGGCGCTCAACATCTTCTTCCTAGCAGCCGACTACATCATCAACCAGCACGCGCCGATCTTCTTGGTGCTGCGGTTCGTGATCTTCCGCGTGCCGCAGGCGATTCCGATGGCCTTCCCGTTCGCGTGCCTCTTCGCCGCGCTCCTGGCGATGGGACGCGTAATGGGCGACAACGAGGTGACGGCCATGCGTACCGCCGGCATCTCGGTCATGCGCATCGCGCTGTCACCGCTGCTCTTCGGCTTCGCAATGTTCTTGATCGCCTACGTGATGAACGAGTGGGTCGCCCCCGCGTCGGTCGAGCTCTCGACGCGCACGTTCTATCAGATCATCTACCACACCGACGCGCTTCCGGTCGAGCCGCAGTTCTTCCGCAAGGATCCCGACACCGGCAACACGTTTTACGTGACGCAGGTCGCGCCCGACAGCAAGACGATGCTCGACGTGCAGATATTCAAGCCGGCGAAGTACGGCCCGTGGAACGAGACGCTCCAGGCGAAGCGCGCCACCGTGGCGGGCAGCACCCTGGTGCTGCACGACGTGATCGACACGCGCTATAACAACGACGGCTTTCTGACCAACCAGCAGCACGTCAAAGACGTCACGATCGGGCTGCCGTTGGGCGAGACGGCGTCTCAGTTCGTAAGCCAGGTCAACAACGATCCGTGGACGATGAGCAGCAAGTCGCTGCGCACGCAGGTTAACGCGCTGCAGTCGCAGGGGATCGGCGGAACGGCGATGGGCAACCTGCAGATCAACCTCGCCAACAAGCTGGCGTGGCCGTTCGCCTGTTTCATCGGTGTCGTCGTCGCCGTTCCGCTGGCGCTGCGATTCGGCAAGCGCGGGCGCACGCTGGGCATCGCATTGGCGATCATCGCTTTCTTCGTCTACTATCTCATGACGTCGGCGGCTTCCGCGTTCGGACGCAACGGGGCGATAAATCCCTTCCTCGCCGCTTGGCTCCCGAACATCATCATCGGAGTCGCCGGTGGGGTTCTTCTTTGGTTGGAAGAGCGCTGAGGCCGTGCGCGCCGGGATTCGCGTACGGTACGGCATTGCCGTAGTCGCATCGGTTGCCGCGTTCGCCGGGGGCGCGTTCCCCGCGTGGACGCAGGCGTCGGCATCGGACCAGCAGCAGCTCGCGCTGCAACTGCTCAACCGCCAGAGCTGCGCCCAGCATTATAGCGACGGACCCGAGACGGTGGCTCAGGCCACGACCGCTCCGCCCGAGAGCACGCCGACGCCGGCCCCGGCCACGACGCCCGGTCTGCCGCAGGTGCCGCCGGGCGTCTCCAACGGCACCTATACCGTCCATCGCACGCCGCCCCCGGCGCCCGGAACCACGCCGGGCGTCAGCCCGCCGCCCATCCCCGGCGGCACTCCGCCGCCGCCGGCTTCGACCGCGCCGATCTTCCTCATCCGCGGCGGCGAGACGCCGCCGCCCATCCCCCCGGCCGGCCAGGCGACGCCGGTGCCCACGGCGGCGCCGACGGGCGCCCCGACGCTGACCCCGGGTGACGTAGCCGTGATCTCCGACAGGTGGACCGGCCATCGCACGCGCGGACAACCCAGCGATGCGGTCGGCAACGTGCACATTTATTACGGCGACGAAGAGATCGTAGGCGAGCACGCGCATTTCGACGGCCTGCGCACGATCACGATTACGGGCCATCCGTTCTTGATCAACCACCAGCGCAACTCGGTGCTCACCGCCGACGCGATCGTGTTCGACACCGTCAGCGAAACCGCGAAGCTGGCGAACGGCAACGGCGCGAGCGACGAGGGCGTCGAGCGCGGTCTGATCCACTTCTCCGCATCCGATCTTCACACCGATCCTGACGGCATCGCGCACGGGGCCAACCCCTACGTCACGACGTGCGAGAACCCGCGCGGCGGCTATCACGTCACCGGCAAGGACATGCAGGTCTATCCCGGCGACAAGATCGTCATCAACAAAGCCGTGCTGTGGCTGGGCGCCGCCGCCGTGTTCTACTTGCCGCTGCTGGTCATTCCGCTGCGCAGCGTCGAGAATCAGCGCGGCCGCGCGCACTGGTTCCCCGAGGTCGGTTACAACTCGTATCAGGGCGCGTGGATCAAGATCCAGATTCCGTTCGGCAAAGACCAATACTACTACGGCTATTACGTCGTCAATTATTACACGAAGGAAGGGCTCGGACTCGGCTACGTCGGCTTCTACGCGAGCCGCAAAGGCAAGCGCAGCGTCAGCGTGAATCTCTACACGATCAACGACCAGCTGGCGGGCGGGCGGCAGACGAATGCGACGCTGCAGGAACAGGAGAACTTCTCCGATCACCTGCGCAGCAATTTCCAGTTCTCATATCAGTCGAACTACGGGCCGCTGATCAGCATCCCGCCGAACGAGACGCTGAGCGAAGCCGTGGTGCACCAGACCGCGCAAACGTCGCAAAACTACAGCCTCAGCCACACCTCGGTGGGCGGCCAGTCGAGCTCCAACAGCTTCACGTTCACCGACACGCGACAGTTCAATCAAAACTGGAATCAGACGGTCACGTACGATATCAGCGAGAGCAACGCGAGCTTCGGCGGCATCACGAATTTCAGCAATCAATCTGAGTTCGACTACCTGATGCAATACACGACCGCGGGCGCCGATTATCAGGTGGAATTCGACAAAACGTATTCGTTGGAGGCGGTGGGAATCAACAAGATTCCCGAATTCGAAGTCCGTCCGACGGATTTCTTTCCGCACTTCTGGATACCGCTCTCGGCGCAGCTGACGGCGGGCGAGTACAGCAATCCCGCGGGCGACGGGCAGCCGCAGAGCCTCGCCACGTGGCGCGCCGACGCGAATCTCGTTGCCGGTCCGATCGACGCTAAGGTGCTGGGCAGCGATTTCCAAGGCACGGTGACGGTGGATCAGTACGCGTACGGCACTGGCGATCTCAAAGCGGCGATCGAGCAAGACCTCAGCCTCACCACGCCCATCAGCCAGCATGTGGTCAACACGATCACCTACAACGAGGCGAACTACAACGGCCCCGCATTGGTGCCGTTCCAATATCTCGATCAGCAGCCCACGGAAAACACGAAGAACGCGCAGGACATGATCCGCCTGTTCAACGACGACGTCTACGCGTTCTCTGTCGGGTGGACTACCAACTTCGACGGCCTCGCGCAGCCGCTCAGCTACCAGCTGACCGCGCGCCCGTCGCCGCGCTCCGTGGTGATGCTCAGCGGCTCGTTCATCCCCGGCCCGTTTCAGGGCTTCGAGACCACGAACTTACAGCTCTCGACGCCGTTCGGCCGCGACGCGTCCCTGCAGTTCGTCACGAACATCAATTGGCGCCCCGGCACTACCGGCCAGAACGAATTCTTCGCCGACAAGATCATCTATTACACCCGCACGATCGGCAACTGCTATCAGCTGCTGGTGCTCTACAACGAATCGCAACAAGCGGTCAACGTGGGCCTCAACCTGCTCGCGTTTCCCTCGCAAACCGCGGTGTTCAACATCGCCCAACCGCAATCGGTCGTCCCGACGACGTTTAATTTCTAACGCCAACGCACGCGCTTCGGCGTTCCACGCGTGCTGCTGCGGTCGTTCGTCGACCCACCTCGTGTGGGTCTCCTACTACGCCGCGCTCGCGCCACGGCTAAGGAAGAGTTATGACCTCCTGTCAATGGCGCTCGCGTCGGAGTCCCGCTGCAGCACGCGTGCAACGCCTCGCGCGCCGCGTTGGGTTTTCGTCGGGTGCCCTTCGACACGCGCGCTAAAGCGCGCTGCTCAGGGTGACAAGAGCCGGGGAGTTACGGAACGTCGCAGGCGGGGTGGCCGCACGCGCACGTCTCGGATTCGATGCCCGAGTCGGTTGCGTTGCGGCAGTAGTCGCTGCAGTAGACCTCGCCGCCGGCGACGGGTCCGGTCACCGAGCAGTTGCAGAGATCGTGCGTGCACTCGACGGGACTCTCGTGCATGGTGTGCGTCCTAGCAGTTTCCCGGCGCGATCGGGTTGTTGGCGATCTCGATGCTCACGATTTGTGCGGACGGGTCCTGGCCGCCGGTGAAGATAGCGTAGTAGGTGTTGTCGAACTGCTGGAGCATGCAAAGCTTCGGCGAGACGAACTGCGGATCGATCGGCCCGCCGGCGCCCATCGAGTCGTAGAACTGCCACGTGCCCTGGCTGCTGGCCTGGGTAGAGAAAGCGTTGAACGTCCAGATGTTCGACGGCGTTCCCGTGGGCGAAGGCGAGGGCGAGGGCGAGGCGACGCCGTTGAGGACCGACTTCTTCACGAGGATCGAGAACTCGCTGCCGGTGCCGTTGACGTCGAGGTTGTAGGAGAACTGCTGCGGAGTTGTGCCCAGGCGGAGCCACGCCGGAGGGATGTGCGGGTTCTGGTTGCTCCGCACGAACTGAATCGGCTCGGCGAAGGAGGAGACGCCGTTGCCCAGTGCGATCAAAGCAAACGAATAGCCCGCCCAGTTGGTCTGCAAGGTGTCCGTCGAGGGCGTGAGGCCGTTGCCGCTCGTGTTGAACACGATCATGTACTGGTATTGGGAGAAGTTGAACGGAGACGCCGTGTCAAAGAAGACGTTCAAGTAGCCCGGAGGCGCGCCGCCCGGTCCAAGACCCGGAGGATTCGGCGTGACCTGACGACCGCACGCCGCAACGATGAACGCCGTTACTAGAACGATTACGAAACCGAAGCTCAATCTTCGAATCATGGTCTCCTCGACGCCCGTGCGCGATGCCGGTATCGCCGCGGCTGCGGCTGTTGCGTTGGCGGCGGCGTTTCCCAAGCTAGGCGCTGCATGGCTCGTGCCGTTCGGCACAGCCGCGCTGTTCTGGCTGTGGCAAGGCGCTTCCTGGAAACGCGCGGCGCTCCTCGGTTGGTTTGCGGGCGTCATTTTCTTCGCCATCGACTTTGCGTGGGTGGGGCATACGGTCGGACGCTACATCGGCGTGTTCGGCCCGTTTCTCGCGTTCGGTCCCGCGCTGATCGAGGCGCCGTTCTTCGCGCTCGCGGGGGCGCTCGCGGCGATCGCGTATCGAAGCATGTCGGCCAATGCCGCCCCGCTCGGCGCGGCGATCGCGTTCACGCTCTGCGAATGGCTGCGGTCGGTCGGGCCGCTCGCGGCGCCGTTCGATCAGCTCGGCTACACGCAGGCCGACACGCCGTTGCGCGCGATCGCAGCGTACGCGGGCACCTACGGGATTACGCTCGTGCTCTGCGCGATCGGCGCGTACGCCGCCGACGCGATCCATCGCCGCCGCTGGCAGCCGCTCGCAACGGCGGCGGGCGTCGTCGTCGTGCTGAGTGCGGGCGCGTGGTACGCATGGCCGGCGCGGCACCTGCCGCCGCCGACGATACGCGTCGCGGCGATTCAGGGCAACATCGCGCAGTCGTTCAAGTGGAACTCGCTGTCGCTCGCCGTCAAGCGCTACACGGCGATGACGCGCAAGGCGGCCGCGGGCCGGCCGCGGCTGATCGTGTGGCCCGAGACGGTGATCCCCACCGTTCTCGACGCCGATCCCGCGCTCTTCACGCGCTTCGGCCGGTTGGCGCACGAGGTGAACGCGACGATCGCCGCCGGCAGTCTCGCCGTCGGACCGGGCGCGCTGTACAACACCATCTACGTCTTCTCGCCGCGAGGCACGTCGGCGACGTATAACAAGCGGCAACTCGTGCCGTTCGCCGAGTGGTTTCCGGGACGCGCGTTTCTGTCGTGGCTGCCGTACGTCGGCGCGCTCAACGGCGGCCTGACCGCCGGACACGTCGACGGGGTCTATCCCACCGCTGCGCTACCGATCGCACCACTCATCTGCTGGGAGTCGGCGTTCTCAGATCTCGCGTACGCGCAGGTGCGCAACGGCGCGCAGCTGCTGGTCGTCAGCACCGACGACGCGTGGTTCGGAACGACGTCGGGCCCCTACATGCACGCGCAGATCGCGCAGCTGCGGGCGGTGGAGACCGGCGCGTACGTGGTTCGCGCCGCCGCGACGGGCATCAGCGGCATCATCGCCCCCGACGGACGATGGCTCGCGCGCACCCGGCTCGACCGGCGCGAGATCGTGTCGGGGCGCGTCGGCCGGCGCGTCGCGACGGCGTTCTCGTACATCGGCCCCACGACGGTGGGTCTGTTGCTGGCCGTCTTTTACCTGACCCTCGCAGTGCCGCTCGAGGCGCCCCCGCCCCACGACGTGGAGTGGCCCGATGCGCACTAAGCCGAAGCCCGCGCTATGGAAGCGGCTGGCGCTGATCGCGGGTCTGCTCTTCGGCGTCTACGTCGTCGTCGAGATCGTGCTGGCCGGAGGCGGCATTCCGCCCATTCCGCCGAACCAGTCGCCCGTCGTGCTGCACGGCGGCCACGTGCTGAACAACCACATCGCCACCAGGTCGTGGAGCTTCGACTACGATCGCGCCAAACTTTCGCCCGACGGCATGAGCGGCAGCGTCGACGGCGTCAAAAACGGCATCGTCTTCCGCAAAGGAAAACCGTACCTGCGGATATCCGCCAAGCACGTCCAACTCAACGTTCAAACCTTGGACTTCACCGCGGTCGGGAAGGTCCATATCGAGCGCATCAACGATCCCGAGCGTCGTGCTTTCGATACGGACCTCGTGACCTGGACGAACGACGCCAAACTCCTTCGCATGACGCATCCCAGTTACGTCCGTTCAGGCAGTCAAGTCTTGCGCATCGACGGCATCACCGTCAACTTCGACGACAACACCATTCATCTCGGTAAAGTGAACGGCGGCGTCATCGTCGGGCACTAGGCCTACCGCTTCTCTTCGCCGAGTTTCTTCTTCGCCTCCGCGATCAGCTTCTTGACTTTCTGGCCGCCCTTGTGCCCGATCTCCTCGTAGAAATCGGAGCCGTACTTTTCTTTGACGACCTTCCCGCCTTTTTGACCGATGGATTCGTAGAACTCGACGCCGTGACGGTCGCGCGTCGCCTTTCCGCCTTTCCGCCCGATGTCCTCATAGAACGTCGAGCCGTAGCGGTCGCGAACCGTGTCGCCACCTTTCTTCCCTGCCTCGCGCACCGACATCTCGCGCTTGGATGGAGTATCTTGTTTTTCAGCCATCGGTCGTAATACTTATCGAGGCCGGCGCTACGACGCCGCCGCCTTACGTTTCGGACGCTGACCGCCCTTTTGGCCGATCACTTCGTAGAACGACGGACCGTACTTGCTCTTCGTGGCCTCTCCGCCCTTACGTCCGATCTCCTCGTAAAACTCCGAACCGTACTTGGCCTTCACGCGTTCGCCACCGCGGCGACCCGCCTCACGAACGCTCATGCCGCCGGCTTGTCCAGGCTCCTGTGCCATGGTCGACTCTCCTCTCTTGCAATCGAAGGTACCGGGTAGTTATATCCCATACAAGCGCTCGGTAAACTCAGGATTTGCTGAGAATTTCTCCGCGGCTCCCTCAAAATTGACGCCGGTCGCCCCCACCCTCGGCGGCCAGGCGTTCGTAGACGGCGCGAGCGTGCTCGCGGAGCCGGTCGAGATTCCCGTCGTTCTCGATGATGAAGTTTGCATTAAGGCGCGCCTGTTCCGGATCCATCTGCGCCGCCAT
The DNA here is from genome assembly GCA_963711625.1 of Vulcanimicrobiota bacterium. Taxonomy (GTDB): domain Bacteria; phylum Vulcanimicrobiota; class Vulcanimicrobiia; order Vulcanimicrobiales; family Vulcanimicrobiaceae; genus Cybelea. Next base: position 841,718 of record OY970207.1, on the reverse strand, counting down.
GCGGGCACGCACGCGTTCGGTCGTGAGTTTGTCGCGCGCGACGACGCGCGCCACGCGCTCCTCGAGCGGCGCGACGACCAGCACCGACTTGTCGACGAGCCGGTCGTACCCGGTCTCGAAGAGCAACGGCACGACGTGCACCACGAGCTGGCCGGGCGCCGCGTGCGTGTCGCGCTCCATCGCGAGGCGGCGGATGTGGGGATGAAGGATGGCGTCGAGCTGCCGCCGCGCCTCGGCGTCGCTGAAGACGATCTCGGCGAGCGCGGCGCGGTCGAGCGCGCCGTCGCGCACTGCCTGCGGCCAGTGCCGGGCGATCGCCAAGAGGCCGTCGCTATTGGGAGCGACGACCTCGCGTGCGATGGCGTCCGTGTCGACGATAAAGGCGCCGAGGCCGGCGAAGATCGCCGCGACCGCGCTTTTTCCGGATCCGATACCTCCGGTGAGGCCCACGCGCACGGCGCGCTTACTCTGCTGCGGGCGGCTCCGTGACGGGCACGGCCGCGGGCTCCGCGGTCTTGTCGATGCTGCCGATCTCTTCCTCGACGGCGTACAGCTCGATCTCCTCGGGCGGAACGTCGGCGACGTGCTGGATCGACGCGGTGATGCGCCGAGTCGCGTGATTGATCGTGAGCAGCGTCACTTCGACCTCCTGCCCCGCCGCGAACTGTGCCCCGGCGTCGAACTCGCCCTTCGGCACCATCGCGAGAATGCCGGGGATCACCTCGACCAGCAGGTAGTTCGGCGTGACCTTCACGATCTGCGCCGCGAGCTTGTTGGTCTCGTAGAGCCGGTCGGCGTACTGGTCCCACGGATCGGGCAGCGCGTGCTTGAGCGAGAGGCTGACCTTCTTCGCTTCGGGATCGAACTTCATGATCTCGACCTGCACCACGTCGCCGATCTTCACGACCTCGGACGGGTGCTTGATGCGCGCGTAGGCGAGCTCGCTGTTGTGAATGAGCCCGTCGATGCCGCCGAGGTCGACGAACGCTCCGAAGTCTGCGAGGCGCACGACGACGCCCTCGCGGATCTGTCCGACCTCGAGCGTGTCGAGCAGCTCTTGCTTCTTGGCCTGCAGCTCCTCTTCGAGGACGAGCCGCTGCGAGAGCACGACGCGATGGCGTTTGTGATCGAGATCGATCACCTTCAGGCGCAGATGCTGGCCGACGAGTTCGTCGAGGTTGCCGACCGGCTGGCGTCGGATCTGCGACGCGGGAACGAACCCGCGCATGCCGAGATCGACGAGCACGCCGCCCTTCACGACCTGCGTGACGGTCGCTTCGATCACTTCGTCGCGATCGTGAGCCTCGATGACTTTCTCCCACGTCTTGAGCGCGCGGGCGCGGCGCTCCGAGAGAAAGAGCGTGCCGTCGAGCTCGTCGATGCGATGCATCATGACTTCGACGGTGTCGCCGACGCTGCAGCGTCTTTGGCATCGATTGCGAGCGAGAGCTCGCGGAAGGGGAGGACGCCCTCGGACTTGCCGCCGACGTCGACGAGCACTTCGTCCTTGTCCTTCTGGACGATCGTGCCCGTGAGGACCTGGCCCTCGTCGAGCACCTTGAGCGATTCTTCGTAGAGGCGCTGTTCGAGCGCCAGTTGATCTTCTTCTTGTTCGATCGGAGCGATTTCAGTCGTAGAGATGTTGAGTTTCCTACTTTCGTATGTTTTTTTATTCGTCGTTGGCAGCGCCGGCACCACCACGTTCCCCGTTGCGCCAGCACCGTTCGCACGATCCGGCCCTCGCCGCAGCGCGGCACGGGCGGCCGTTTCTGCCGTAGACCGAGAGGTCGTTTTGGAATCCGCCTCGCAGCCCGTCGGCGTCCACGTAGTCGTCGACGCTGCGTTCCGCGCATTTCGATGGCGCGTTGCAGAACGTCGACGATCGCGCGGTGTAAGCGGTCCGAATCGCCGGTTTCGTGAGACTCCGGGCGGGCCGGCTCGGACGGATCCGGGCCTCCCACAGCGCCTCGCATGCATAGATGTTTCCGATGCCTGCGATGCGCCGCTGATCGAGGAGAAATGCCTTGATCGGCGTCGTCCGCCCCGACAGCATACCGATAAAGGCTTCTGGTGTAAAGCCTGAGCGAGAGGGGCTCGACGCCGAGCTCCCGGTCCCACGCTTCGCCGGCGTTCAACGAGGCGCATCCGCCCGAACGTCCGGACGTCGGCGAAGCTGCAGGCGAGCGCCGTCGGTAAAGCGCAGCACCACGTGGGTACCGGGCCATTCCGCCTCGCCGTCTTCGGCGACGACGAGCCGCCCGGTCATGCGCAGGCTGGTCACCAGCGATACGCCCCGACGAAAGCTCGATCACGGCGTACTTTCCGCGCCGGCGACACGCCGGTGATCGCGCTCTCCGGGACGGCGCTCGTGCGAACCGCACTCTCGGCGGCGCGACGGCGATCTTCGCGAGCCGCACGTCGGCCGCGATCGATCGTCTTGCCGACGATCTTCCGCCGCAAGCCCGCGGACGATCGTCTCGACTTCGGGAAGCTCGGGCACGGCTTACGACGGCGCGGGAGCGCCGTGCAGATCGAGCGTCACGCCGGCGGCGATGCCGTCGCTCGCGGCTTCGCCGGCGCGCAGCTCGATGACGTATTTCGCGCGCGCCGGCTCGAGCGGAATTTGGTCGTCGGGCGGATGCCCGTTCGAGCGACCGGAACGTTCGCGGAGACGCGCCGCACCGTGCCGTCGGCACCGACGAAGATCATGTCGAGCGGAACCAGCGTGTTCTTCATCCAGAACGCGACCGCGTCGTCGCGGTCGAAAACGAAGATCATCCCGGTGTGCGGCGCGACCGCCGTGCGGTCCATCAAACCGTGCTCGCGCTGCGCCTCGCGTCGCCGCGACCTCGAGCGTGAGAGCGGCGTTGGGCGCGCGCACCGCGGGCAATGCGTCGGCAGTGCGGCGGCGCAGCACCGCAGCGACGAACGCTTAAACACGCTCGCAGACTCTCCGTCGGGCAGCGACTCCACGTCGTACCAGTTGCGGCCGGACTTGAGCGTGACCTCCAGCGGTACCGAGAGCTCGATCGCGCCCTCCATGTGCTTCCGCACGAGGTTCGCCACGTCGTTCAGCTGCGACGCGCGCACTTCGAAGATCAGTTCGTCGTGAATCTGCAGCAGCATCGCGGCGTCGAGCTCGCTCTCGTCGAGCGCGCGATCGATGCGCACCATCGCGAGCTTCATGAGGTCGGCCGCGCTGCCTTGCAGCGGCGCGTTCGTCGCCTCGCGCTCGGCGGCCGAGCGCAGCATGTAGTTGCCCGAGCGTCAGGCCCGGCATGTAGCGCCGGCGCCCGAGAATCGTCGAGACGTAGCCCGTCGCGGCGCCCGTCGTCGATCGTGCGCTCGATGTACGCGCGCACCGTCGGGAAAGCGCGCGAAGTAGGCGGTCGTGATCTCCTTGGCCTCGGCGCGGCTGATCTCGAGGCGCTGCGCGAGTCCGAAGTCCGACATGCCGTAGAGCAACCCGAAGTTCACGCTCTTGGCCATCCGGCGCTGGTTGCCGTCGACGCGATCGCCCGGCGCGACGCTGAAGATCTGACGCGCCGTGAAGTCGTGGATGTCTTGACCCTCGTCGAACGCGCGCGCGCATCGCGTCGTCGCCCGAGAGATGCGCCATCAGCCGCAGCTCGATCTGGCTGTAATCGGCGGCCAGCAACACGTGGCCGGCGTCGCGCGCCACGAACGCGCGGCGGATGCGCCGGCCGAGCTCGCCGCGCACCGGAATGTTCTGCAGGTTCGGATTCGTCGACGAGAGACGGCCCGTCGCGGTTGCCGTCTGATTGAGACTCGGTGCGTAAGCGCCCGTCGCGCGGGTCGACCAGCTGCGGAATGACGTCGATGTAGGTGTTCTTGAGCTTCGTCACCTCGCGCCACTCCAGCACCAGCGCGCAGATCGGATACTCGCGCGCCAGCCCTTGCAGCACCTCGACGCCGGTCGCCCAGCCCGTCTTCGTCTTCTTGCCGCCCGGAATCCCGAGCTTGCCGAACAGCACTTTGCCGAGCTGCTGCGGCGAGCCGATGTTGAACTCCTCGCCGGCGAAGTCGTAGATGTGCTGCTGCAGTCGCTCCGCGGCGGCGTCGACCTCGGCGCCGATCGCGCGCAGCTCCGCGAGGTCGATCGCGACGCCGGCGCTCTCCATCTTCGCGAGCACCGGCGCGAGCGGCAGCTTCGACGTCTTCGTAGAGCTCGAGCTGGTCGCGCGCCGCGAGTTCCTCGCGCGCCTTCCCGGTGAGCTGCAAACGCCGCATCGGCGTGCGCCGCGGCGTCGTCGGGGAGCTCGGCGCCGATGAGGACGCGCGCGGCATCCTCGACGTCGGCGAAGCCGCGCGACGGGTCGAGCAGGTGCGCGGCGATCATCGCATCGTCGGCGAAGCGCGCGTTGTCCACCCCGCCGGCGCGCAGCGCATGCAGCAGCCGTTTGGCGTCGTAGGCGGCGGCTCGCGACCCCGAGGCGAAGATCGATTGCAGCGCGGCGCGCACCGCCTCGTGCGCCAGCGCGTCGCGCGCGAAGCTAATGCCCGTCGCCGCCGCGCGCCGTGGCGCCGATCGCGTCGCCGTTGCGCGCGAACGCGACGCGCTCGTGTCCGCCCATGGCCTGCAGTTCGCGCGCGAGCGCCGCGAACTCGGGCGGATCGACCGAGGGCACGTAGCTGCGGTAGTTCCCGCTGATGCGCGCCTCCGACGCAAAGAGCGGCATATCGGGCGGCGGCTGCAGCTTCGCGAGCAGCGTCTTGAACTCGAGCTCGCTGTACAGAGCGATAGAGCTCGGCGTCGGGCGGCAGTTCGTAGCGCACGCTCTCCCAGTCGATCGCGAGCGGAAGATCGCGCCGCACCAGCGAGACGGCGCGGCAGAGACGCGCCTGCTGCGCCGTACTCCTCGATCAGCTTCTGCAGCTTCGGATTGCCGGCGAGCGACGGATCGGCGACGAGCGCGTCGAGCGATCCGGCGGCTTGCAGCAGTTTGCTCGCCGTCTTCTCGCCGACGCCCGGAATGCCGGGCAGATTGTCGGACGGATCGCCCTTGAGCCCGCGATAATCCGGCAGCTGCTCCGGATCCAGTCCGAAACGTTCGCGCACGGCTGCCGGGTCGTAGCGGCCCAGCTCGGTGATGCCGCGGCGCGTCGTCAGCACGGTCGTGCGTTCGTCGACGATCTGCAGCAGATCGAGATCGCCCGTTACCACGACCGTCTGCTCGCCGGCCTCTTCGGCCTGGCGCGCGAGCGTCGCGATCACGTCGTCGGCTTCTTGACCCTCGATCTCGACGACCGGAATGCGATGCGCGGCCAGCACGCGGCGCACGAGCGCGAACTGGCCGCGCAGCTCGTCGGGCATCGCGCGGCGCTGCGCCTTGTACTCGGAGTAGAGCGCGACGCGCTCGGCCGGCATGCCTTTGTCGAACGCCGCGATGACGTGCGTCGGTTTCTCGTCGGCGATCAGCTTGTTGAGCATCATCGTGAAGCCGTAGACGGCGTTGATCGGCACGCCCTTGCTCGTCGTCAGGCCGGGCAGCGCGAAGAACGCCCGGTAGACCAAGCCGTAGGTGTCGAGCAGCATCAGTGCCATCGCTCTTCGTAACCCGCTTCGCCTACCGAACGACGACGGTCGCGGAGCCGGCGCTGACGCTCCCGTCGTCGGCGATCTTCAGCACGGAAAGCTCGTAGCGCCCGCTTCGGGCCGGGAGCGGCACCGCGAGCGGCCCGGCCCCGCGGGCGACGCTCCACGAGACGGCGTCGGTCTCGGCCTCCGCCAGCGACAGCTCCGGCGGCGGCCCGGACCGGCGGACGAAACCGAGTACCTGCGCATGCTCGCCGGTCGAGTTGACCCACGGATGCCACGTCGCGGTGCCGGCGGCGCTGTTCTGCGTGCTGCTCACGCCGATCGCGAGCAGCGACGGCGCCGAGGCGAACAGCGCGCTGCCGGACGGGACGCCGCGGCTCACGCGGACGACGAACGTGCCCGAGCCCTGCGCGCCGTCCAGGCCGACTTTGGCGGTGTCGCCCGGAGCGAACTCCGCGCCGGCGAGCGTCAGCGACGCGGGGTGCGGCCGTCCGGGCCCCGCGAGCGCGAGCGGAACGCTGGTCCACTCGATGGCGCCGTCGCGAACGAACGCCGCGCCCACGCGCAGGTCGCCGGCCGCGTTCACGGCGTGAAGCCGCGCAGCGGCCGCGCCGCCCGACGTTCGCACGACGCGCGGCTCGATGCCGAGCGCGCTCTCGAACGTGACGAGCGCACTGCCGCGCGCACCCGGCGCCGCGGCCGAAACCGACACCTCGTCGTCGGAGCGATAGGTGTCCTTATCGAGCGTCACGCGCACGTTCGGGCTGCCGCCGTCGCTGCTCGCCTGCGACGATTGCGGATCCACGCGCACCTGCGCCGCATCCATCGCGCGCCCGCCGCGATCGACGTAGGCGAAGAGGAAGTTGGTGCCCAGATCCGCCGAGCGGAACGTACCGCGCGCGTGGCCGTTGGCGTCGAGCTGCAGCTGCTGACGCGCGACCGACGCGCCGTGCATCATGTCGACCGTGACGCTGGCGCCCGCGAGCGGTTTTCCGTCGAGTACCGTCACGTACACGTCGAACCCAAGTGGGTTGCCCGGACTCTGCTGCGCGCGGTCGACGGTCAGGCGAACCGCGGCTTGCGCGGTGGCCACGCTGATGCGCGTGTCGGCCGCGGCTCCGCCGGACTCCACGTGCACGCCGTAGGTCGATGCCAGGTCGTCGCTCGGGTGCGGGATCGCGATGGCGGCGTTGCCGCCGTCGTCGGTCCGCACCGAGGTGTCATACCACGCGACCGTCGCCCAGGACGACCCGGGCGCGTCGGCTGCGTAAACGTGCGGCGATCGCACCACCGTCACGTGCACCGTCGTACCGCCGCGCGACGCGTGCACGATCAGCGGCACGTCCTGCCGCGCGTCGCAGGCGCCGCCGCACGCGGCGCTCACCTGCAGCGAGAGGCCCTCGGCATTCGCGTCGACGTCGATCGTCGCGCCGCCCACGCCTCCGGCCGCCTGCGCCAGCACCGTGTACTCGCCGGACGCGGCGTCCGGCGGAACCGCGAACGTCGCGGCGAAGGCGCCCGCTTCGTCGAGCGGCACGCGCTGCTCGCCGATCGAGCGCGCGCCGGAGCGCAGCGATACCGTCGCGCTCCCGGTGCTCGCGCGCAGCACGCCGCGCACGCGGGTCCGCGCGAAGCCCGCCACGCGCACGTCGTCGCCGGCGTGCACCACCGCGGAGTCCGTGCGCACGCCGACGATCGTCGACGGCAGCGGCGCCTGCGGCAGCAGGTTGACGAACGCATAGCTGTTGCCCCATTGCGCGATGGCGAAGACCGGGTGCTGCGACCGGTTCCACCGAACCAAACCGTCGCCGTCGGTCGTAACCGTAACGAAGCTGCGGTTCACGACGAACTGCACGCGCATGCGTGCGAGCGGCGCGCCCGATCCAAGATCGGCACCGTAGAGCAGCAGGGCGTTCGGGGTCTGCTTGACGACCAGGCCGGCACGCGTGCGGTTGATCCACACCTGCTCGCCGACGCGCCCGCGCCGCGCCTCGACCACGAAGAATCCCTCGCGCGATCCGAGCGGCACGCCCACCTCGCTCGACTGAAACTGATAGCCGCCCGGCGGCGTGAACGCGAACGAGAGCACGGGGCGACGGCCCGCGGTGACGATCGCGCGCGGACTGAAGTTCGAGCCGGCGGTCAGCACGTCGGCCGGATCGACTTGATACACCGAAAACGAAACCGGCGCGCTCGAGTAGGTATCCAGGCGAACCGCAGTCGGCTTCCACGGCACGTTCGAATCGGCGGCGAAGAGTTCGAAGTACGCGTCGAGCCGGTGGAGATCGACGATCTGCCGCTCGGCGCGCACCGGTGCCGCGCTCGCGACGAGCGCGACGAGACCGGCCGCGGCGAGTCGCCGGATTCCGGGGAAACGAGCGAGCTGCATGCGACTCCGCTGCTTCGGCAGGTCGAAGTGCGAGGCCCGCGTAAAGCGCACAGCGTGGACGAACAAGCGGCAGGGGAGCGACCGATTTCGACGCGATGCCGTTTCTGCGGTTTCGAGGAAGGTCCCAGCGAAGCGCGCGACGTTCGCGAAAAGCCGCACTTCCAAGTCGTCGTCGCCTGCGGATCCTGCGGTCACCCGTTCGCGGTGCTCTCGCGCAACTGACCTTGACGAAATTTACCGGCGCACTGACCGCGGCGATCGCGATGGCGTTGCTCGCCTCGGCCGCGCCGTCGCTCGCAGCAACGACGCCGAAACCGAGCCCCGCCGCCAAGCCGACGCCCGTGGTCATCCATCTGCCCAACACGCCGCTGCACACCGACGTCATCGTCGAGGTAAACAAGAAGGGCCAAGTCGTGCGCGTGAAGTCGACGAAGCCCTCGAAGGTGCGCTCGTTCAACATTCAGACGTTCGGCAACGCGCTGCAGATGTGGATCCGCAAGCCCGACGGCAGCGCGCAGGTCGGCCTCTACCGCGTGAGCTACGACTACAACCCGAAGAACCAACAGGTCACGCGCCGCGTCTCGCTCGTCTCGGCCGGCGGTAGCTGGGGCGACCAAGAAGGCGCCGCCGACGTCATGATGGAGTTGGCGAAGAAGCAGGCCGCGGCCGCGCAGAAGCGCCAGCAACAGCAGCAAGAGCAGACCAAACAGCTTCCGTCGCTCAACGAGATTCGCGGCAAGGCGACGCCGAAGCCGACGCCGGCCGCAACGCTGCCGGGCGCAACGCTTCCGCCGTAACGTGAGGTTCGTCACCTACCGGCTGCCCGACGGGCTCACGCGCCCGGGGCTGCTGGAAGGCGAGATGATCCGCACCATCGGCACGCCGACCCTCCGCGAGTACGTCGCGCTTGCACCGCACGAACGCGTCGCCTGGCATACCGGCGACGACCTGATCCCGCTTGCGAGCGTCGAGCTCGACGCGCCGGTCCGGCCCCAGCGCAACGTCTTCTGCGTCGGCCGGAACTACTTGGAGCACGCGAAGGAGGGAGCGCAGGTCGCGGGGCGCGAGCTCAAGCTGCGCGACGTCCCCACGTTCTTCACCAAGGCGCCCACCGCGATCGCCGCGCCCGGCGCCGAACTGCACCTGAGCGCGCGCGTCTCGCACGAGTACGACTACGAGGCCGAGCTGGCGGTGGTCATCGGCGCGCTCTGCAAGGACGTGACCGAGGCGGAGGCGCCGCACGTCGTGTTCGGGTACACGGCGCTCAACGACGTGACCGCCCGCGACCTGCAGCGCGAGCACGGACAGTGGTTCAAAGGAAAGAGCCTCGACTCGACCTGCCCGATCGGGCCCTGGATCGTCACCCCCGACGAGCTGGGCGATCCGCAGTCGCTCGAGCTGCGTCTGCGCCGCAACGGCGTCGAGAAGCAGCGCAGCAACACGTCCAAGATGATCTTTCCCGTGGCGCGTCTCATCGCGGAGCTGAGCAAAGGGATGACGCTGCTGCCCGGCGACGTCATCGCGACCGGGACGCCCGAAGGGGTGGGCTTCGCGCGCACGCCACCCGAGTTCTTGGCCTCGGGCGACGTGCTCGAGGTCGAAATCGAACGCGTCGGCACGCTGAAGAACGCGGTGCGCATCACCTAGGCAACGGAGGGCGCCGCAACGCCGGAGCAGTAACACGGGGGGCTATGATCGTTGCCGTTCCTCGCGAGGCCGCGGAAAAGGAGCGCAGGGTGGCGCTCGTGCCCGAAACCGTCGCGAGATTCCTCAAGTCCGGCGTCGCCGTCTGCGTGCAGCGCGGAGCGGGCGACTCCGCCGCATTTCCCGACGCGCTCTACGAGGCCGCGGGCGCCACCTTCGCCGCCGACGCACGATCGCTCGCGGCGTCCGCCGACACCGTCGTCACCGTGGGCCGGCCGAGCGACGAGGTGCTGTCGAACCTGCGCGCCGGCAGCGTGGTGGTCGGCTTCCTCAACCCGCTCGGGGATCCGTCGTATCTCGAGCGCCTCGCCGGGGCGAACGTCACGGCGCTCGCGATGGAGATGATTCCGCGCATCACGCGCGCGCAGTCCATGGACGCGCTCTCGTCGCAGAGCAACATCGCGGGCTATAAGGCCGTGCTGCTCGGCGCCACGACGCTGCCGAAATTCTTCCCAATGCTCACGACGGCCGCGGGAACGATCCCGCCGGCGAAAGTGCTCGTGCTCGGCGCGGGAGTCGCCGGTCTGCAGGCGATCGCGACGGCGCGCCGGCTCGGTGCGGTCGTCAGCGGCTACGACGTGCGCGCCGTCGTCAAGGAGCAGGTGCTCTCGCTCGGCGCGACGTTCCTCGAGTTCGATCTCGGCGCCGACGCCGAAGGCTCCGGCGGCTACGCGAAGGAGCTGACGGCCGAACAGCAGGAGCGCCAGCGCGCTTGGATGGTCGAGCAGATCGGCGCCAACGACGTCGTGATCACCACCGCGCTCGTGCCGGGCCGAAAGGCGCCCGTGCTCATCACCGAGGCGGCGGTGGCCGCGATGAAGCCCGGCAGCGTGATCGTCGACATCGCAGCCGAGGCCGGCGGAAACTGCGCGCTCACGGTCCCGGACCAAATCGTGACCACGCCCAACGGCGTGACGATCGTCGGCACGACGAACCTGCCTGGCACGCATGCCGGCCGACGCCAGCCGGCTCTACTCGCGCAACGTCTTCGCGCTGCTCTCGCCCTGGATCGCCGACGGACGGATGACCATCGATCCCGACGACGACGTAGCGAAGGGCGCGGTGGTTGTGCGCGACGGCAGCGTGCTCGTCAAAGGAGCCTCGTGATGGACGTAGCCCACTATTTCGAACTGCTCACCGTGCTCGTGCTCGCGATCTTCGTGGGCTTCGAGGTGATCTCCAAGGTGCCGACCACGCTGCACACGCCGCTGATGTCGGCGACGAACGCGATCCACGGCATCGTGCTCGCGGGGGCGATCGTCATCGTCGGCCGGCTCTTCACCGGCAGCGCGACCGTCGGATTGACGGTGCTCGCGGTCGCGGCTGTCACCCTCGGGGCGATCAACGTCTTCGGCGGCTTCGCCGTGACCGAACGCATGCTCCAGATGTTCAAGCGTAAGGAGCCCGGCAAGTGACGGCGACCGACATCGGAATCGCGCTCGCCGATCTGGTCGCGATCGCGCTGTTCATCTACGGGCTGCACGAGCTGAACTCGCCCGCGACAGCGCGCCGCGGCAACCGCCTCGCGATGGCCGGCATGGCGATCGCGCTCGTGGCGATCTTGATTCAGACCGGCGGCATCGGCTGGCCGGCCGTGGCGGTGGGCGTGACGATCGGAGCGATCGTCGGCGTCTACGCCGCGCTCAAGGTCAAGATGACGGCGATGCCGCAGATGGTGGCGCTCTACAACGGCGCGGGCGGCGGCGCCGCGGCGCTGATCTCGACGGTTTCGTATTTCGTGGCCGGCGCCGCGACCGGCATGGACGCCGTCATCGCCGTGTCGCTCGTGCTCTCGGCGATCATCGGTTCGATCAGCCTCACCGGCTCGCTCGTGGCGTTTCTCAAGCTGCAAGAAGTCATGACCGGGCGCCCCATCACCTATCCGGGCCAGCAGTTCGTCAACGGGCTCGTGCTGATCGCCATCGTCGGCCTCTCGGCGTGGTTCGTCGCGACCCTCGGCGTGCTGCCGCTGTGGGCGTTCGTCGCGCTGCTGCTCGGCGCGCTGCTGCTGGGCGTGCTTTTCGTGCTGCCGATCGGCGGCGCCGACATGCCGGTGGTTATCTCGTTGCTCAACTCGTTCACGGGCGTCGCCGTCGCGATCACCGGCTTCGAGATCGGGTCGACGCTGCTCATCATCTGCGGTGCCCTGGTGGGCGCGAGCGGCACGATCCTCACCGTGGCGATGAGCCGCGCGATGAACCGTCCGCTCAGCAACGTTCTCTTCGGTGCGTTCGGCGCGGCCGGCGGCACCGAGATCGTCTCCAGCAGCGGCCCGCAGCAGATTCGAAGCACGAGCGCCGACGACGTGGGCGTGATGCTCGCATACGCCTCGAAAGTGATCGTCGTCCCGGGCTACGGCATGGCGGTTGCGCAGGCGCAGCACAGCGTGAAGGCGCTCGCGGATCAGCTCGAAAAGCGCGGCGTCAAAGTGCTCTACGCCATTCACCCGGTCGCCGGGCGCATGCCCGGGCATATGAACGTGCTGCTCGCGGAGGCCAACGTACCCTACAATCAGCTGCTCGACATGGACGACGCGAACCCCGAGTTCCCGACTGCCGACGTCGCGCTGGTCGTGGGCGCCAACGACGTCACGAACCCGGCGGCGCGCAGCGTCAAGAGCTCGCCGATCTACGGCATGCCGATCCTCGACGTCGACAAAGCGGCAAACGTGGTGGTGCTCAAGCGCTCGATGCGCTCGGGGTTCGCGGGCATCGAGAACCCGCTCTACGAGGCGCCGAACTGCTCGATGCTGTTCGGCGATGCGAAGGCGTCGATCGACGCCCTGACCTCGGCCGTTAAAGCGTTGTAGCGGGCGCGCCACCTTCCGGCAGCGTGGGCGGCGGTATCGGCGGGGGCGGCATGTCGGTCGGGCTCGTCGGGCCCTTGCGCCGCTTCTTCCGCTCGGTGATCTCGACGACCACGATGTAGAGCACCGGCACGATGGCGAGGTTCATGATCGTCGAGACGATCATGCCGCCCAGCACCGCGGTTCCCAGCGAGATGCGCGACTGCGCGCCGTCGCCGTGCGCGAACGCGAGCGGCAGGATGCCGAGGATGAACGCGATCGACGTCATCAGGATCGGGCGCAGCCGCGTTGACGCCGCGTGGGCGACCGCGTCGATCGCGTCCATGCCCTGCTCGCGCAACTGGTTCGCGAACTCCACGATCAGGATCGCGTTCTTCGCCGCCAGGCCGATGAGCATGACGTAGCCGATCTGCGCGTAGACGTCCGACGACGTGATCGGAATCGGCACCGGATGCCCCGCCATCAGCGAGTGGACGATCTGGCTGAGCAGCTCGCTCAGCCGCCGGATGTAGATGGCGCCGATCGCGCCAAGCAGCGCGAGCGGCACGGCGAGCATGATGACGAACGGCGTCGATAGGCTCTCGTACTGCGCCACGAGCACGAGGAACACGAAGAGCAGGCCCATCGCGAAAACCGCGATCGTCTGCGGCCCGCTCTGTATCTGCTGGCTCGCGATGCCCGTCCAGTCGTAGCCCATGCCCTTGGGCAGGTTCTCGGTGACGTGCTGCTGCAGCGATTGGAGCACCTGACCCGAGCTCACGCCGAAGCCGGGCGACGCGTCGACCTCGTAGGCATTGTACTCGTTGTAGCGCATGATGGACACGTTGTTCGTCTCCATCTTCTGCGTCAGGAACTGACTCACGGGCATCATCGCCCCGCTGGAGTTGGCCACGTAGATGCGCGTGAAGTCTTGCGGCGCGGTTCGCTGCTTGGCCTTGGCCTGCACGATCACCTGATACGATCGCGTGCCGTAGTCGAAGAAGTTGACGAACGACGAGCCCGTGGTTGCGTTGATCGTGTCGAAAAACGCGCTCGGCGTCACGCCGAATGCGAGAGCCTTCGAGCGGTTGAACACCGTCGCGAGATAGGTGCCGGTGAAGATTGTCGGCGTGCGCACCTGCGAGAGCGTCTTGTCCTGCTTCGCCGCGCCGAGCACCGCGTTGCCCACCTTGTTGAGCGTGGGGAGGCCGAGGTTGTTGATGTCCTCGATCTCGATCGCCATGCTGCCGGTCGAACCGAGGCCCGGGATCGCCGGCGGATTCGCGGGCAGCGCGGTCAGGTTCGGGATCTTCTGGAACTGCGTGTATAAAGAGTACTGCAGCGCGAGCGCCGAGTTGTCGACGCCGTGGCGCTCCGAGAGCGGCTTGAGCTGCAGGAAGAGCGTGGCCTGGTTCGAGCTGTTGTTGGCGAACCCGAAGCCGATGCCCGACGTCACGGCCTCGGCCTGCGGCATCTTCAGCATCAGGCCCTCGAGCCGCTTGACCATCGCGGTCGTCTGATCCATCGACGCCTGAATCGGCAGGCTCACGATGACGTAGAGCAGACTCTGGTCCTCGTTCGGCAGAAAGCCGGTGGGCGTGACCTTGAACATCAGGCCGAGCAGTGCGAGGCCGCCGACGAAGACGGCGATCACGACGCGCTGCCGCCGAATCAGCCGCGGAACGAGTCCCTGATACCAGTTCGTCAGCGCGTGCAGCCGGTGGTTGAACCACAGCAAGAATCGATTCGTCGTCGGCTCGGCGCCGTGAACCAGCTTGTAGGTGAGCACCGGGGCGAGCGTCATCGCGGTGAAGAGCGAGATGCCGATCGACGCCGCCATCGTGAGCGCGAACTGCTGGAACAGCAGGCCGGTGGTTCCCGGCAGGAAGGCCACGGGGATGAAGACCGACATCAGCACGAGCGACGTCGCGATGACGGCGCCGCCGATCTCGCGCATCGCGCGGGCGGTTGCCTCGAACGGACTGCTCTTGTCGTCGACGATGTGCCGCACGATGTTTTCGAGCACGACGATGGCGTCGTCCACCACCAGGCCCGTCGCGAGCGTCAATCCGAACAGCGTGAGCGTGTTGATCGAGAACCCGAGCAGCTTCATCGCCGCGAACGTGCCGATCAGCGAGACCGGGATCGTGATCGCCGGGATCAGCGTGCTGTGCCAGCTCTGCAGGAAGATGAAGATGACGAGCACGACCAGCAGGATCGCGATCAGCAGCGTCACGACCACTTCCTTGATCGAGGCCTGCACGAAGTCGGACGTGTCGAAGGCGACTTTGTAGGCGATGCCCGTCGGCATCGTCTGCGCGATCCGGGCCATCGTCGCGCGCACGTCCTTGGAGATCTGCAGCGAGTTGGCCGTCGGCTCGCCCTCGATCGCCAGCACGACCGCCGTCTGGCCGTTGTAGCGCGCCGACGTGACGTAGTTCTGCGCGCCCAACTCGACCTGCGCGACGTCGCCGAGCCGCAGGTAGCCGCCGTTGGGCTGGGCCTGCACGACGATCTGCTTGAACTCCTCCGGCGTCTGCAGCCGGCCGTTGATCGAGATCGGAATCTGGAACGGCTGCGACCCGGTGGTCGGCGGCTGGCCGATCGCGCCCGGCGCGACGTCGGCGTTGTTCTGCTTGATGACGTTGATGATCGTGTCGAGGGAGATGTTATTGGACTCGAGCTTGTGCGGGTCGACCCAAATCCGCATGCCGTAGGTGCGGTCGCCCAGCACCTCGACTTGTCCGACGCCGGGCACGCGCTTGAGGTTCTCGATCACGTTGAGGTCGGCGTAGTTGCTCACCGCAACGTCGGAGACGGCCGAGCTGGTGGAGAGCATCGCGACCGCCAGCGTGATGTTGCCCGAGCTCTTCTCGACGCTGACGCCCTGGTTCTGCACGGCCTGCGGCAGCTGCGAGAGCGTGAGGTCCACGCCGTGCTGCACGTTGGTCTGGTCGGTCGTGGGGTTGGTGCCGAGGGCGAACGTGCACGTGATGGCGCTCGTGCCGTTGGCGCTGGAATACGACTGCATGTACTGCAGCCCGTCGGCGCCGTTGATGTTGATCTCCAGCGGCGTCGTTACCGAGCGCATCACCATCTCGGCGGTCGCGCCGGGATACTGCGACGTGACGGTGACCGTCGGCGGCGAGATCTGGGGATACTGCGAGACCGGCAGCGTGGTGATCGTGATCAAGCCTGCCAGCAGGACGACAAAGCTCATAACGCCGGCAAAAAGCGGACGTTTGAGGAAGAACTCGATCACGAAATCAGCGTTCGCAAGCTACCGGGCGGAATTCCTGGCACCGCGCTCGCTCGCCCGCCTTAGAGCCGCCACCGATCGGCGTTCCACGTCGGCAGAAACGCGTTGGGCGCGAAGCCGTGCAGCCGCTTTCGATACGCGTAGATGTAGTCGGCGTTGAAGAGGTAGAGCACGGGCACCGCGCCGGCGACGATGCGTCCGATGCGCCCGTAAAGGCGCTTGCGCGTCGCGTCGTCGGTCGCGCTCAGCGCCGCGCGCTCGAGGCGCTCGACCCGCGGATCGCACCAGTGCATGTAGTTGGAGGCGCCGTTGCATCCGAGCACCGCCGAGTCGTCGGGATCCGCGCCCATCGTCCACGGAACGTAGGCGATGTCGAAGGCGCCCGACGCGAGCACGCCGGTGCGCGGCAGGAAGAGCTGCGCGTTGCTGACCGCCTTGATGGTGACGTCGATGCCGCGCTGGCGCAGCTCGGCCGCGACGGTAGCGGCCACCCGCACGCCCGTGGCGCTCTCGGGAAATTGCGACGTAGGTGAACCGCAGCGGAAGGCCCGCACGGCGGCGCATTGTCGTCGGGGCCGC
Source organism: Vulcanimicrobiota bacterium (assembly GCA_963711625.1). GTDB lineage: Bacteria > Vulcanimicrobiota > Vulcanimicrobiia > Vulcanimicrobiales > Vulcanimicrobiaceae > Cybelea. The sequence continues at coordinate 825,442 of OY970207.1, read as the reverse complement.
GCCGCCAGCCGGCGGCGTCGAGCAGCCCATCGGCGCCCCCGGGGTCGAACGCCGGCTCGCGCACCGCGGGATCGAACGCCCACGAAAACCGCGGCTGAATGACGTTGGTGACCGGATAGTAGCCCAGCGTGATCTTGCGCGAGATCGCGTCGCGATCGACCGACATCGCCAGCGCCCGGCGCACGCGCACGTCGTCGAGCGGAGGGTGCGTGGTGTTGAAGGCGAGGCCCGCCACCACGGCGGTCGGCACGGCAACGAAGCCGAAGCGCGAGTCGCCGCGCAGCATCGCGAGCTGCGCCGGCGCGACCAGGTTCCAGTCGAGCGCGCCCGATTGCAGCAACAACAGGTTAGTCGACGGCGCGGGAATCGACGCTCGCGGCCAGGGCGGCGACCTTCGGGGGGCCGCGCCAATAGCGCGGGTTCGCCGCGTAGCGCAGCCCCTCGCCGCGCCGCCACTCCACGAAGCGATACGGGCCGTCGCCGACCGCCGGCGCCGCGTTGAACGGCGCGTTCGCGAGCGGCGTCTGCGATCGGCAGCACGTGCGCCGGCAAGACGAACTGCGGCGAGAACCCGTAGGAGAAGTACGTCATCACCGCCGGCGCCCAGGCGCGCGAGAGATGGAACACGACGGTGCGAGCGTCGCGCGCGTAGGCGCGGTCGATCAAGTCGTAGCCCTCGTGCGAGCGGACCGGGTTGCGCGGATCGAGGATCGCGTGCAGCGTGAAGAGCACGTCGTCTGCGGTCACCGGGCGGCCGTCGCTCCAGCGCACGCCGCCGCGCAGGTGATAGACGATGGTGCGGCCGTCGGCCGAGAGGCCGCCGTTGGCCCGGGTCGGGATCTCGCGTAGCAGCGCCGGCTGCGGGCCGCCCCCGCGCGTCGAGATCGACGAACGGCTCGAAGACCAGGCGGGCGACCTGCTGCTCGACCGAGGCGGCGTCGGGGTTCAAGAAGAGGGGGTTGAGCGTGCGGGGATCGGCCGCGAGATCGAAGCGCACCACGCCCGCCGGGGGCGCCGCAGCCGGGCCGGAGCACCCAGCGGCCAGCGCCACGATCGCAAGCAGCAGTGCCGTTCGTCGGAGGGCTCTTGCGCCGAACGGATAGGCGGTGTTATTGTAATAGTGCCGAAAAATGTTCGGCAAAAATCCTCCTATGTCGAATATGGTGCTGATCAACGACGAGCTCGACGAGCTCGACCTCCAACTCCTCGACGCGTTGCAGCGCAACGCGCGCTCGACCTTTACCGAGTTGGGGTTGGTCGTCGGGCTGAAGGCACCCGCCGTACACGATCGCGTCAAGCGGCTGGAACAGCGCGGCTACATTAGAGGCTACTCCGCGCAGCTCGACGCGGAGCGGCTCGGGCTGCACCTCACCGCCTTCGTCAGCTGTTACACGTCACCCGACTGCGCGTACGACGAGTTCACGCGCCGCTTGAGCGAGATGCCCGAGATCTGCGAAGTGCATTCGGTGGCCGGCGAGGAGACGTTCCTCTGCAAGGTCGTCACCCGCTCGACTCAACATCTCGACGAGCTGCTCGCCCGCCTCAAGGCGACGCCCGGAATGGCGCGCACGCGCACGACCGTCGTGCTCAGCATGCCGTTCGAGCGCGGCGGGGTGACGGTGCGATGAGCGCCACCGCGTCGCGCTGCCATCCGCTCGGAGCGCACCGCGTGCTCGAGCCGGCGGGCGCCATGCCGCAAGACGCTTGGCGCATCGACAACACGCCCGTCGCCGGAACACACGAGGTGCTCTGCGAGGTCGAGGTGCTCAACATCGACTCCGCGTCGTTCAAGCAGATCCGCGACGCCTGCGAGGCCGACGCCGCGCGCATCGGCGAACACGTCGCCGCGATCGTCGCGCAGCGCGGCAAGCAGCATAATCCGGTGACCGGAAGCGGCGGCATGTTCGTCGGCCGCGTGCTCGAGGTCGGCGAGGGCCTGCGCGCCGCTCGCAACCTGCGCGCGGGCGAGCGTATCGCGTCGCTCGTTTCCCTGACGCTGACGCCGCTGCAGATCGACGAAGTGCTCGACGTCGACGTCGCGACCGGCCGGATCTGGGTGCGCGGCAAAGCGATTCTCTTCGAGAGCGGGCTCTGGGCGCGTTTGCCCGACGACGTCGACGAGGGCGTCGCTCTGGCAGTGTTCGACGTCGCCGGGGCGCCCGCGCAGGTTCGCAAACTCTGCGCGCCGGGCCAGACCGTGGTCGTGATCGGCGCCGACGGCAAGAGCGGATTGCTCTCGTGCGCGCAGGCCAAGGAGCGCGTCGGCCCCGGCGGCCGAGTGATCGGCATCGTACCCGACGCGTCGACCAAGGCCGCGCGGCTGCTGCTGCGCTGCGGCCTGGTCGACGAACTGGTCGTCGCCGACGCGCGCGACGCGCTCGACGCGAGCGAACGCGTCGCGGCCCTCGCGCCGCGGCTCGCCGACGTAGTGATCAACTGCGTCAACGTGCCGGGCACCGAGCTCGCCTCCATCCTCTGCGCGCGCGACGACGGCACCGTGTATTTCTTTTCGATGTCGACGTCGTTCACGGCGGCGGCGCTGGGCGCGGAGGGCGCCGGCCGCGACGTTACGATGATGATCGGCAACGGCTACACCAAGGGGCACGCGGAGACGGCGCTTCAGACGCTGCGCGACCGTCCCGAGCTCCACGACCATTTCAACGCGATCTACGCGAGGAAGCAACCATGACCGATACGCTCGCCACACACCACCTCAAGCCGCCGGCGCCGCCGGAGCAGTTCGAGTACAAGAACCTCAAGCAGGGAGAGTTCTGGCGTCACATCCCGGCGTACGCGCAGGTAGACGAGGCGACGTTCCTCGACCATCTCTGGCAGCAACGCCAATCGGTGAAGACACCCGCCGAGCTGCTGCAAACGATTCGCGAAGTCTGCTCGCCGGAGTTCTATCGCGATGCCGAGGCCGGTTTCGCGCAGGCTCCGATGGCCGTGCGCGTCTCGCCGTACGCGATCGCGCTGATCGATTGGAACGACCCGGTGAACGACCCGATCCGCCGGCAGTTCGTCCCGCTTGCCTCGACGTTGCTGCCCGACCATCCGCGCTTGACGCTCGACTCGCTGCACGAACAGGAAGACTCGCCGGTGCCGGGGCTCGTGCACCGCTACGTCGACAAGGCGCTGTTTCTGCCGCTCAACGTCTGCCCCGTCTACTGCCGGTTCTGCACGCGCAGCTACGCGATCGGGCCCGACACGGAGAACGTCGATAAGGTCGCGCTCGCGAAGACGCCCAAGCAGTGGGACGACGCGTTTGCGTACATCGCCGAGCGCCCGGAGCTCGAAGACATCGTGATCTCGGGCGGCGACGTGTACCAGCTGCCGCCGAAGAACGTCGAGCTGATCGGCAACGCGCTGCTCGACATCCCGCACGTGCGCCGGATGCGCTTCGCGACCAAAGGCCCGGCCATCATGCCGATGAAGATCATCACGCACGGGGAGTGGCTCGATGCGATCACCGCGATCGTCGACCGCGGCCGCACGATGGGCAAGGAGGTCGTGCTCCACACGCACTTCAACGCACCCGAAGAGATCACGTGGATCACTGCGAAGGCGATGCGGATGCTCTTCGAGCGCGGCATCTTCACCCGCAACCAGTCGGTGCTGATCCGCGGCGTGAACGATACCCGCGAGCGCATGCAGCTGCTGGTCAAGCGGCTCGGGCACGTGAACGTGCACCCGTACTACGTCTACATGCACGACATGGTCAAGGGCGTCGAGGAGCTGCGCACGACGATCGGCACGGCCACCGACACCGAGAAGTTCGTGCGCGGCAGCACCGCCGGCTTCAACACGCCGACGTTCGTCTGCGACGCGCCCGGCGGCGGCGGCAAGCGCGACGTGCACTCGTACGAGTACTACGACCGCGACGAACGGGCATCGCGGTCTACGCGGCGCCGAGCGTCAAGCCCGGCAAGGCGTTCGTCTACTTCGACCCGATCGACCGGCTCTCGCCGGAGGCGCAGGCGCGCTGGGTGGTGCCGCAGATCGCCGACGAGATGATTCACGAGGCGATCCGTCAGGCCGGAATCGGCGACGACGCCCTCGTGCTGGCGTAATGAACGAGCGGCGCCTGCGGCTCGATTTCGTCATCGCGATCGGCGCGCTGCTCATCAGCACCGTGGCCGCCGTGGCCACCGTCTATCAGACGCGCGTGCTGGCGAGCCAGTTCAGCGCCACGGTGTGGCCGTACGTCAGCTTCGACGACACGAACTCGCCGACGTTTCTCGAGATCGACATCCGCAACGACGGGCTCGGGCCCGCCATCGTGCACTCGGTGAAGCTGACCTGGGACGGCAAGCCGCAATCCTCGGTCGAAGGCATGTTCGCGAGCCTGCGCAATAGCGACCCACAATCGGTTGCGGCGCTCCGAGCGGCGCTGCGCGCCGGGGCGGCGATGAAGCTGACCACCAGCACGCCCACCGCCGGCATGGTGATCCCCGCCAACTCGCAGCACACCGTGATCCGCATGGAGGGCTCGACGGTGGTCCAGCGCTTCCGGCCCAAATTGGCGCGCCTCGGCATCTCGCTGTGCTACTGCTCGCTCACGGGCAGCTGCTGGACCCAAAGCTATCAAAACCGCGCCGGCGAACCGACCAGCGTTCGATCCTGCGGCTGACGCCCGTTACCCATAGGAGAATCTTATGCACGCAAGTCTCACCCGCACGTCGCTCGCGGCATTGTCGTTCGCCGTCGCCGCCGCGCCGCCCGCTGGGCGCGCGCGCCGAGCTGCCGCCGCTCATCCCACGCGCGGTGCTCTTCGGCAACCCGGAGAAAGCCTCGCCGTCGATCTCGCCCAACGGGAAAATGCTGGCGTACCTCGCGCCGTCGAGCGGCGTGCTCTCGATCTGGGTACGGACGGTCGGCAAGAACGACGATCGCGTCGTCGCGACCGACCCGTCGCGGCCCATCCGCAACGTCGCCTGGCAGCCGGACTCCAAGCACGTTCTCTACGAGCAGGACAAGGGCGGCAACGAAAACTTCCACGTCTTTTCGGCCGACGTCGCGAGCAAGGCGACACGCGATCTCACGCCGTTCGGCGACAAGGTGCGCTCGGACATCGAGAACGTCGACCCGCGCTTTCCGAATACGCTTCTGATCCTCTCCAACAAGCGCGATCCTAAAGTCTTCGACGTCTGGCGGGTGAACCTGAAGACGGGCGCCGCCACCCTCGACACGCAGAATCCCGGCACGATCGGCGCCTGGGCCGAAGACAACGACCTGGTCGTGCGCGCCGCGCTGCAGAACAACGCCGACGGCTCGAACGAGCTGCTGGTGCGGCCGAACGCGTCGGCGCCGTGGCACACGCTGCTCAAGGCGTCGCCCGACGATCAGATCGCTCCGGTGGCGTTCTCCGCCGACAACCGTTCGCTCTACGTGTCGTCGAGCGTCGGCGCGAACTCGTCGCGCCTGCTGGAATACGACCTGAGCACCGGGCAATATAAGGTCGCCGCTGCCGACCCCACCTACGACGTCGGCAGCCCGCTGATCGACGCCAAGACGCGCAAGCTCGTCGCCGTCGGCTTCGCGCGCGACCGCACGGAGTGGGACGTGATCGACCCCGCATACGAGCCGGACTTCGCGGCGCTGCACCGGCTGCACCGCGGCGACATCGGCTTCCTCAGCAGCACCGCAAACGGCAAGCGGCTCATCGTCGCCTACCTCGTCGACGACGGCCCGACGTCGTACTACTCGTACGACCGCACCACCAAGCGCGGCGCGTTTCTCTTCGTCTCGCGCCCGGCTGCTGCTGAACTACAAGCTCGCACCGATGCAGCCGATCGCCTACAAAGCCGCCGACGGCCTGACGATTCACGGCTACCTGACGCTGCCCGTCGGCGTGACGCCGAAGAACCTGCCGCTGGTCCTGTTCGTCCACGGCGGGCCGTGGGGCCGCGACACGTGGGGCTACAGCGGCTACGTGCAGTGGCTCGCGAATCGCGGCTACGCCGTGCTGCAGCCGAACTTCCGCAGCTCGACCGGTTACGGCAAGGCCTTCCTCAACGCCGGCAACCGGCAGTGGGCCGGAGCCATGCATCAGGATCTGATCGACGCCAAGAACTTGGGCGGTCGCGCAGGGCTATCGCCGATCCAGCGAAGGTCGCGATCATGGGCGGCAGCTACGGCGGCTACGCGATGCTCGCGGGGCTCGCGTTCTCGCCCGACGCGTTCACCTGCGGGCGTCGACATCGTCGGGCCGTCGAACCTCAACACGCTGCTCGCAGTCGATTCCGCCGTACTGGTCGACGATTCGCGCCACGTTCGCGCTGCGCATGGGCGACAGCGTCGACTTCCTCGAACTCGCAGTCGCCGCTCTTCAAGGCCGATGCAGATCAAGGCGCCGCTGCTGATCGGTCAGGGCGCCAACGACCCGCGCGTCAACGAGCGCGAGAGCGATCAGATCGTGGCCGCGATGCGCAAGAACAACGAGCCGGTGGAGTACGTCGTCTTTCCTGACGAGGGCCACGGCTTCGCGCGGCCGGAGAACAACAAACGCTTCAACGCGGCCGTCGAGTCGTTTCTCGGCAAGTACCTGGGCGGACGCGTCGAGCCCGCGACGCCCGACGAGAGCGTGACGAGCTTCGAACACTAAGCCCCGTGCCGTATCTTTTCAAAGACGAGCTGCTCGACCAACTGGGGACGCTTCCGCTCGGATACATTCCTTACGGCGGCGCCGACTTCGGCGAGGTCGCGGCGATCGCCGAGGCGGTGGGAAACGGCGATAGCACGACGTTTTACGACGCGTGGGTAGCCGCCGCAGATCGCCTCGCGGCGCAAGCCGGCGAGGCGCTCGACGCGGGCCGGCGCACCAGCGCGCGCCAGCTCTATCTGCGAGCGGCATGCTTTTACGGCACGTCCTATCGCCCGCTCTTCGGCTACCCGGTCGACGATCGGCTCACGGCGGCGTTCCGGAAGCAGATCGCCGCGTTCGAGACGGGCCTGTCGTTGCTCGACGTGCCCGCGCACGGGCTGCGCGTGCCGTTTGAAGGCACGACGATGCCGGCCTACGTCGTTCACCCGCAGGACGATCGCGCCGGCGAAGTGCGCCCGCTGTTGATCTGCACGAACGGTTACGACGCGACGGTGACCGATATATTTTTCGCGACGGCCGTCGAGGCGACGCGCCGGGGCTATCACTGCCTGATCTTCGACGGTCCCGGACAAGGCGAGATGCTCATCGAGCAGGGCGTGCATCTGCGCCCCGACTGGGAGACGGTCGTTCGCGCCGTCGTCGACGTCGCGGTAACGCTGCCGTACGTCGACGTGTCGCGCATCGCGCTGACCGGTTGGAGCCTGGGCGGCTATCTCGCGCCGCGCGCGGCATCGGGCGAGCCGCGCCTCGCGGCGTGTGTCGCCGACCCGGGTCTTTTCAGCATGACGTCCGGGTTCGGCAACCTCGCGGCCGCGCTCGACCTTCCGCCGTCCGCGCGCGACAACGTGGGCGAACTGCCGCAACCCGCGCTCGACAAGCTCTCACAAATGATCGCGGGGAATCCGCAAATGCACTGGTCGTTCGAACAGCGCGGCTTCTGGGTGAACGGCGTCGCCGATCTGCGCGAGTATTTGCGGTCGATCGTTCCGTACACGCTCGAGGGCCGCACTCAAGCGATCGCGTGTCCGACGCTGCTCACGATGGCCGAGCTCGACCCGCTCGGGAAGAGCGCGCCGCAGCTGTACGATGCGCTTACGTGTCCGAAGCGGCTCGTCAAGTTCTCCGCCGCCGAAGGTGCGGGCATGCACTGCGAGTCCATGAACCGGTCGCTGCTGAACCGCGTCACGTTCGACTGGCTCGACGAGGTATTGCCGGCGACGTAGCTAAGAAGCGTCCGGTTGCAACACCCTGCCGATCGGAGACGCGCATGACACCACGCTCTTTCGCTCTCGCACTCGCCGTTACGCTCGGACTCGCGTGCGGTGCCGCGCCGGCAAAAGCCGCGCTTCAATGCTATCCGCTGATTCCCGCCGAGATGCTCACGAGCGTCAACTCCGCGGCCGGCTTCTCCGGCCAGGTCTTCCAGTTCAAGACGACGGCGACGGTCTCGAGCAACGGCACGGAGTTTCCGGCCGGCACGCAAGGCTATGGCGTGGTCCTCAACGCGATTCCGGCCAGCAATCGCGCGCGCAACGGCATCATCGTCTTGGAACCGCGCTTCTTGATCCTCGACGGCCAGCAGGTGCAGGTGGCGGGCGACCCCGCCGACGCGTCGATCCTGACGCACGATCCGTCGGTCGCGTCGCTCGGCCTGCGCGCGCTTCCGTTCGGCGCGGGCATCGCGGCGAACGAGGCGGTGAACGGCACCAACATCACCGTCGGCCAGGGCTACGCGTTCCACATCGTTCCGATCGGCAATCTCCAGGAGCGGGGTCCGTGTCTGGACAGGGCGTCGTAGCGCCCGGAGCCTTAGGGAGTTCTACAGTGCGATCGCGCGCATCCGCACCGGTCCCGCGGGGCGCAGCGTAACCAGCGGCGCGATGCCGACGCTCGTTCCCGGTTCGCGCTCGAACCGAAACCGCCGCAGCAGCGCCTCGAGCACGACGATCGTTTCGTTGCGCGCGAACTCGTCGCCGATGCACCGTCGCGCGCCACCGCCGAACGGCACGTACGCGAAGGCCGGCGGCTCGGCGCCGAGCCAGCGATCGGGCTCGAACGCGTCGGGGTCGGTGAAATACTCCCGGCGCCGGTGTAAGACGAGCGGCGCGAGAAAGACCGTCGTCTTCGCGGGAATGCGGCTGCCGTCGCTCAGCGTGACGTCGCGCAGCGATTCGCGCCCGATGATCCACGCGGGCGGATAGAGCCGCAGCACTTCCTTCACCACGCGCCCCACGTGCTCGCGATCGCCGCCGCGCGCCGCCGCCGACGCCTTTTCGGCCGCCCCCGGATTGCCCGCGAGCAGGTAGAGCGCCCACGTCAGCGCGTTCGCCGTGGTCTCGTGACCGGCCATGAAGAGCGTCATGATCTCGTCGCGCACCTGCCGGTCGGTGGGACAAGATTCGAGCAGCATCGAGAGCGCATCCATGCGTCCCGACGCGTCGGCGCGGCGGCGCGCGATGAGGCCGAAGATGAGCTCGTCGAGCATCGCGCGTGCGCGCCAAAAGCGGCGTGTGTTGCGCAGCGGAAGGCGTTGCCGCAGCGAGCCGAGCGGCGTGAGCATGTGCGGAAACTCTCCCATCATCAGGCGCAGCGCGTCGCCGACCGCCGAGGCCGAGTCGCTCTCGTCGCTGCCGAAGAGCGTCTCGGTCGCGATGCGCAGCGTGAGCCCGGTCATCGCGGCGTGCGCGTCGAACGGCTCGCCGGGCCGCAGCCGCTCCGCGAAGTCGCGCGCGTCGCGCTCCATCACCCGCGCGTACTCCTCCAGGCGCTCGCGATGGAACGCGGGCTGCACGATGCGGCGCATCCGGCGATGCAGCGGATCCTCGCTGGTGAGCAGACCCTCGCCCAGCAGCAGCCGCAGCACGCGCGTTCCCAGCGACTTCGAGAAGGCGTGCTGCTGCGTCACGAGGATGTCCTTTATCAACGCTGGCTCGTTCACGAACACGTATGAACGCCAGGGCAGCGCGAACGCAAAGAGGTTGCCGTAGCGCGCGGTCATATCGCGCAGGAAGCTCGGGAAGCGGCGGAACGGCACCGGGAGCAGCCCCCGCAGCGTCGTCCACCCGCTGGGTCCCGGGATTCTATCGGGCATCGGTCGCCTTATAGGCAACCACGTTGCCGTGGCGGCAGACCGCGCGGTACTCGCCGCGCGCGACCGCGCTTGCGACCTCGGGCCCCAGGTGCTCGCGATACGACGCGCTCGGGAAGTCGAGCGCGTAGACGAGATACTCCACGCCGCTCGCGCGGTCGATCGTGGCGCGCGGACGCTGCGCGGCGACGGCCGAGAACCACTCGTCGTAGGTCGCCATCGACGCGTCCTTGGGGACGCAGCCGATGGCGAGGCGCGCGCTCGCGAGATCGTGATAGTACGGGTGCAGGTAGTGCAGCGGATGCAGCGGATCGAACGCGATCAGGAACACCGCGCACGCGATGCTCGCCGCGGTCGTCCATCCGCGCGCCGCGCGCTCGCCCGAGCGCTGCGACAGCCGCGCGACTGCCGCCGCGGTCGCGACGAGCAGCCACGGAATCCAGAGCGCGGCGTAGTGATCGCCCATGCGCCACACGTAGCCCGAGTTCGCGAGCAGCACGATCGCGGCGCCCGGCAGCGCGAGCAGCGACCAGCGCGATCGCAGCGGCAGAAACGCGAGCGGCACCAGCGCCTCGAGCACGTACGTCAGGCGTCCGAAGGTGAAGATCGCGCGCGCGAACTGCACCGGATGCACGAACGGCGCCGCGATCAGCGCGAGCGGGCCCGCTGCGAACGGATAAACGTAGAAGTGGCTCGGAACCCAGCCCCCGAGGCGCGGCGTGATGAACCCGTAGTACGCGGCCAGCTCGCCGGCGCAGCCGATCGCGAGCGCGGCGCCCGCGATCGCGAGCGCGCGCGGCGCCGGAGTGAATCCGTCGAGCAGCCCGCGCCCCTCCGTGCGGCGCGCGAGCCCGATCGCACACAACGCGCCGCCCGCGACGGCGAGCGTCAGCGCCGCGTCCTCGCGCAAACCCGCGGCCGCGGCTGCGCAGAGCGCGAACGCGATCCACGCGCGGCGATCGGCACAGAGCACGATCGCCAGAACCAGCGCCGTAAAGAGCCCCAGCTCGTGGAATTCGTCGAAGCCCAGCGCGAGCAGCGGCGGATAGAGCAGCGCGACGTAGCCCAGCCGATCGGCCAGGCGCGCGCCCGCGTACGGCCGCGCGAGTGCCGCGAGCAGCGGGGCGCACGCGACCGTAGCCGCCGCTTGCACCAGCTGCAGTCCCAGCGCGCTGCGTGGGACCGCGACCACCGGCCAGAGCAGCGCGAGCGACGGCGACCAGTGGTAGCGAAAGTGCGAGCCCGCCTCGACGCCGTCGCGCATGCCGCGCAGCGCGCCGGCGACGATCTGCGCGAAGGTGCCCGTGTCGGAGCCGTAGGTCCACAGCTTCGTGCGAACGAGCGCGAGCGCGGCGAGCAGCGCGAACTCGGCGATCGCCCACAGCCACAGCGTCACCGGCAGGCGCCGACCGGCCCGCCGGACAACGGCGAAGGCCGATGAAACGAATCTGCGTCTTCTGCGGCTCGCACGCCGGCCGCGATGAATCGTACGCGCGCCTGGCGCGCGACGCCGCGGAGCGCATCGTAGCCGCGGGGTACGGCATCGTCTACGGCGGCGGGAGCATCGGCCTGATGCGCGTCGTGGCAGACGCGGGCATGGCCTGCGGCGGCAACGTGGTCGGCGTGATTCCCGAGGCGCTCACGCACAGCGAGATCGCGCACCGCGGCCTCTCCGAGCTGCACGTCGTGGGGAGCATGCACGAGCGCAAGGCGCTGATGGCCGAGATGAGCGACGCGTTCGTCGCGCTGCCCGGCGGCTACGGCACGATGGACGAGTTCTGCGAGATGCTCACGTGGCGGCAGCTGCGCATCCACGACAAGCCGGTAGGGTTGGTCAATCATCGCGGCTACTACGATTCGCTTTTGGCGCTGTTCGACACCATGGTACGCGAGGGATTCCTCGACGAGCAGACGCGCCGCCTGTTCGCGGAAGCCCCGACCACCGAAGAGCTCTTGAAGAAGATGCGGCTACTCGAATAGCGCCGCTGCGAGAATTCGCTCCTGCTCGACGGCGTGCTGGCCGGCGTAGCCTTCGCTGGGGCTCGCGCGGTAGCCGCGCCCGATGTACTCGATGTCGAACCAGTCGCGCTTGCCTTCCAGCAGGCGGCGCCGTACGAAGGCGCGAGCGCCCATGTTCTTCGGCTCTTCCTGCACCCACACGATCTTCTTGAGATTCGGGTAGCTCCCGATCACGCGGTTGATGTCGGCGACGGGCAGCGGCGCCAACAGCTCGATGCGCGCGATCGCGGTGCGTTCGAGCGCCGCGTACGACGCGTGACCAACCAGGTCGTGGTAGATCTTTCCGCTGCACAGGATCAGCCGCTCGATACGGCCGTGGTCGAGCGCGCGCGGATCGTCGATCACCGGCATGAACTTGCCGCCGGCCATCTCGTCGAGCGTTCCGGCCGCGCTTTCGGCGCGCAGCAGCGACTTCGGCGTCATGACCACCAGCGGCACCGCGATCGGCGAGCGCGCCTGCATCCGCAATAAATGATAGTAGTTGCCGGCCTCCGACGGCGCCGCGACCCGCAGGTTACCCTCCGCGACGAGCTGCAGGAAGCGCTCGAGCCGCGCGCTCGAATGCTCGGGACCACCGCCCTCGTAGCCGTGCGGCAGCAGCAGCGTGAGCCGTGACGTCTGCCCCCACTTGGCCTGCCCCGCCGCGACGAACTGATCGACGATGATCTCGGCGCCGTTGAAGAAGTCGCCGTACTGTGCCTCCCAGAGCACGAGCGCGCCGGGCTCCTGCGTGGAGTAGCCGTACTCGAAGCCCATGCACGCGTACTCGGAGAGCGGGCTGTTGCGGATCTCGAACGAGCGCTGCGACTCCGACACGTGCTGCAGCGGAATCCAGACCGCGTTCGTCACCGGATCGTGGAAGACGGCGTGGCGGTGGCTGAACGTGCCGCGCTCGGTGTCCTGCCCGGTGAGCCGGATCGGCGTGCCCGTGGTCAGCAGCGACGCGAACGCGAGCGATTCTGCCGCGCCCCAGTCGACGATGCCTTTCTCCGCGATCGTGGCGTTTCGCCGTTCGAACTGGCCGAGCAGCTTGCGGTTGAGCGTGAACCCGGGCGGCACGCCGGTCAGCGCGCGGCTCCACTCGACGAGCGTCGCACGCCCCACCGGCGGCGACGACCGTGCCGTCGAACGTGTTGCTGCCCGACATCTTGCGTCCCTTGATGTGCGATGCGAGCGCGCCCTTTACCGCGCGCCGCGCCTCCTGCAGCCGCTCCGTCGTCTCCTCGACCATCGTGCGCGCGCGCTCGGCCGTGATGATGCCTTCGTTGATCAGTTTGTTGGCGAACAGCTCGCGAACCGTCGGATGGCTCTTGATGCGCTCCGCCTGCGCCGGCTGAGTGTAGGCCGGCTCGTCTTGTTCGTTGTGGCCGAAGCGGCGGTAGCCGATGAGGTCGATGAGCACGTCGCGTCCGAACGCGCGGCGGAAGTCGATGGCCAGATGAACGGCGGCGATGCACGCGTCGACGTCGTCGGCGTTGACGTGCACGATGGGAACGTCGAAGCCCTTGGCCAGGTCCGACGCGTAGCGCGTCGACCGCCCGTCGGCCGGATCCGTGGTGAATCCGATCTGGTTGTTGGTGATGAGGTGGATGGTGCCGCCCGTTTCGTAGCCGGGCAGCGACTGCATGTTGAAGACCTCGGAGACGATGCCCTGGCCCGTGAACGCCGCGTCGCCGTGAATCAGAATCGGCACCGCGCGCTTGCGGTCGAGCGTGGGGATGCCGTGCGCCGTGTTCGGTCTGCAGCGCTCGCGCGCTGCCCTCGACGACGGGATCCACGGCCTCGAGGTGGCTCGGGTTGTGCGCCAGCGTCACGTCGATCGTCTTGCCCTTCGACGTGGTGAAGGTGCCGGTCGCGCCGTGGTGATACTTGACGTCGCCCATCACGTCGTCGTCGCCGAGGTTACCGCGATACTGCGCGGCCTCGAACTCGCTCATCGCCTCTTCGTAGGGCAGGTTGACGACGTGCGCGATCACGTTGAGCCGGCCGCGGTGCGCCATCCCGAGCACGGCATCGGCCACGCCGTCGTCGGCGAGCATGTCGAGCATCTCTTCGAGCATCGGCACCATCACGTCGAGGCCCTCGCCCGAGAACGTCTTCTGGCCGAGGAACGTCTTGCGCACGTAGCGGTCGAACGACTCGACCTGCGTCAGGCGCTCGAGGAAGTCGATCTGGCGCTGGGGCGAGAGCTTCACCTTGTTGCGCCCCGACTCGATGTAGTCGCGCAGCCACACGCGCTGGTTGGCGTTGGAGATGTGCTCCAGCTCGTACGCGATCGTCGAGCTGTACGTTTCCTTGAGGCGCGGCAAGACGTCGGCGAGCGTGTTGCCGGGAACCTTCACGCGCAGCACCGCCGCCGGAATCGCGCTCTGCAGCGCCGGCGTCAGGCCGTACGTCTGCGGCTCGAGCGACGGATCGCCGACCGGCTCGACGCCGAGGGGATCGAGGTGCGCCGCCAAGTGGCCGTGACGGCGGTATGCAGAGACGATCGCCATGCCCGACGCGACGGCGCGCAGCATCTCGTCCGACGGCGCGGGCGCCGCCCCGCCGACGGGAGCGAGCGCGACTTGCGGTGACGCCGCGGCCTGCAGCCCGAGCGACGCAAAGATCGCCTCGTAGAACCCGTCCTTGCCCTGCAACAGCTCGTCGACGCGCCGCAGATACTCGCCCGACTGCGCGCCTTGGATCACGCGGTGATCGTAGGTGCTGGTGATCTGCATCACGCGCGACACGCCCAATAGCCGCAGCGACTGTTCGTTCGCGGTCGAGAAGCCGGGCGGATATCCGATCGCGCCGGTCGCGAGAATGGCGCCTTGCCCGAGCATCAGGCGCGGCACCGACGCGACGGTGCCGATGCCGCCGGGGTTGGTCAGCGTGAACGACGCGCCTTGCAGATCGTCGGCGGTCAGCTTGCCGTCGCGCGCCGCGGCGACGAGTTCTTCGTAGCGCGCACGAAAAACGGCGAAGTCGAGCGTGTCGGCGTTGCGAATCACCGGCACGAGCAGCGAGCGCGAGCCGTCTTTGCGTTCGGTGTCGACCGCGAGCCCCAGATGGACGCCGGGCTCGAGGCGCGCGGGAGCGCCGCCGTCGTCGCGCCGGAACGAGTACGTGATGAACGGCATCTCCGCTGCCGCGCGAACGAGCGCGTAGGCGATCACGTGCGTGAACGAGATGCGTTCGGCGCGTCCGGTGGCGCGCACGGCGCCGTTGAGCTCCTTGCGCCGCGCGTCGAGCACGTCGACCTGCACGGAGCGGAAGCTCGTCGCGGTTGGAATCGTGAGGCTCGTTTCCATGTAACCGGCGAGCGCCGCCGCAGGACCCTTGAGGCGCGAGAGCGTGGCGCCGGGCGGAATCGGCGGCAGCGGCGGACCGGGCGCGACGGGAGCGCGACGAGCGCCGTCACCGGCCGCGAGCACGTCGGAGCGCAGGATCAAGCCGTCGGGTCCGGAGCCGCGCACGAGCTTGAGGTCGATGCCCAGCCGCTCGGCCATCCGGCGCGCGGGGGCGTCGGCGAGGCCCGTCGTTTGCGCGGACGGCGCCGCGGCGGACGGCGGCGCAGCAGGCGGTGCGGGGGCGGCCGCGCCGTTGCCGGTGCCGAGCGGCGTCGGCGGACCGCTTGTTGGCGGCGGTGGTTTGGCGCCTTGCGTTTTGGACGTGTCGATCTCGGCGAGCACGGTTCCGACGGCCACGGCTTCGCCCTCGCGTGCGTGGATCGCGGTCACGACCCCCGATGCCGGCGCGGGCACCTCGACGTCGACCTTATCGGTGGTCACCTCGACCAATGCGTCGCCCTCGGCGACGTAGTCGCCGGCGTTCTTCCGCCACTCGACGATCGAGCCTTCGGTTACCGATTCTCCCATCTCGGGGAGGGTGACGCTGACGAGGGTCTCTTCCAAAGCAGTCTTCATCTTACTCGGGCCCGGGGCCGGGGCCTACGACTACTCCGCGGGCGAGCGCCCTAAAAGTAGCGCGCCGGAACCGCCCGCATCCGTTCCAGCGCGCCGCGGGCAAAGCCGGGCCGCGGATGGTGCAGCACGAACGCGGCGACGTCGTAGGCCTGTTCGAGCGTCAGCGAGCCCGGCGCGTTGAGCGGCATGTTGTATTTCACGAAACCGCTCATTCGCTCGATGTGCGCCATGCCGGCGCCCGCGTTGAACGAGCGGCCGCCCCACAGCGGCGGAAAGACGCCCGACACGCCCTCGCCGTTGGCCTGATGGCACTCGGCGCACTTCGCGGCGTAGACCGTCGCGCCGCGCGCGACGCTCGGCGACGCGCTCGGCGCCGGCTCGAGATACGAATCTTGCGCGGAGGGCGGAGCGCCGACGGGGGTATCGCGCGAGAGCCACGCGATGTATGCCACGATCGCGATCATCTGCTTGCTGGAGTAGCCGGGCACCCTGCCATTCATGCTGTAGAGGAAGCACTCCGCGATGCGGTCCTGCAGGGCGATGACGCGGTGCGCGCGCGCGTTCCACTGCGGAAAGCGCGCGTAGGTGCCGATGAAGCTGCCGCCGCGCGGCCGGGTGCCGCCCGCGACGTGACAGTCGGCGCACGTCAGGTCAGCGCGCGCGTAGGACTTCATCAGCACGTTGGTCTTCGTGAGCAGCGCGCGGCCGTAGGCGATCGAGTCGCCGACGGGTCCGGTGGGGAGCGCCTGCGGATCGTAGAGCTCCGCGCCGCGGTGCGTCGAGCCGCCCGCGCACGCGCCGAAGGCGAGCGCGGCGATTGCGCCGGCGATGGCCAGGGCGGCTCGAACGTGCATGGCGTCTCCTGATCTAAAGCGGCGTGAGATACGCGTAGCGGTAGCGCGACTGGAGGACGGCGAGCGTCGCCACCATCGACGGCACGACGATCGCGCCGGGGATCAAATGCAGCAGGATGTCGGCGGCGACCTCGCCGGCCGAGGCGCCCGCCGGCGCGAAGCCCTGCTTGACGAGCGCGCGTGCCTGCTCTTCGACGGCCGTGTGACACGTCAGCACGATCAGCCCGCGGCGCTGCAGCATCGCGATCGACGCGTCTTGATACATACCGCGGTCGTCGTCGGGCTCGGCGTTCGGGTCGTAGGGCGCGCGCGCGGCCAAGAATTGATTCGACGTCATCGGTTTGCCCGCCGCGTCGTCGATCTTGAGGAACTCGCCGACGCGATACGTCTCCCACACGTGGTCGGCGTAACCGTACGCGGCCGACGCGCCGTGTCCGGCGAGCGCGATCGCGATTTGGCCCGCAGGGTAGCCGAAACCGAACTGCAGCCCGTTGAACGAGTTCTTGATGCTGCCCAGCACCGCGGGGATGAAGGTCGTGGCTTCGTACACCTGGCGGATGGCGGCCGAGCGGCCCACCACGGCGGCGAACGCCGCCTCGTCGAAGTCGGCGCGGCGCTCGACGCGGTGCGTGCCGCCCGGAATCGTGGCTCCGCTCGCCGCGCCGGTTGCGGCCGCGAGCGTCGCCGAGCTGGCCAGGAAGCCGCGCCGGTTCATCGAGCGGGTTTTTCGCCGGACGCGCCGCCCCGGTCCCCTGGCGGGGGGCAAACAGCCGTTCGAGGATTTCGCTCCGGACGGGGCCAACGTCGAGGCGATGAACACGCCGCAGATCGACCCCACCGAGGCTGCGTCCAAGAACGTCAATCGGCGGGTCTTCGTCGGCGTCTCCGCCGCCGCCACGCTGGGCGCAACCGCCGCGGCCGCCGTCGCGCAAGAGCCGCTCGGGGCGCCGCACGCTCCGCTGGTGCCCGAAAACGATCCGTCGATCTCGACCGAGCACCTGACGCTGCAGTCGGCGGGCGCCCCCGTGCCGGCGTACGCCGCGTGGCCGGCCGGCGCGGGTCCGAAGACTCCGTCGGTCGTCGTGGTCATGCACGTGTGGGGCGTGGACTCCACGATCCGCGACACCGTGCGGCGCTACGCGAAGGCCGGGTACGCGGCGATCGCTCCCGACCTCTACGGGCGCTTCGGCGCGCCGAGCGGCGACGGCTCGACCGACTACACGATCTTCCGCCCGTACGCGCAGAAGTTGGATCGCGCGCAGTACGTCGGCGACCTGCGCGCGGCGGCCAAGTGGCTCAAGACGAAGTTTCCCGGCACGACGACGGGCATTACGGGCTTCTGCATGGGCGGCCGCATCGCGCTGCTGACGGCGATCGACGCGAGCGACGCGTTCGCGACCGTCGCGCCGTTCTACGGTCCGCTGAACGACGTCGATCCGAAGGCGATGCGCGTTCCGGTTTGCGGCAGCTACGGCGCGCGCGACAAGGGCATTCCGGTGGACGAGGTGCGCGCGTTCGCCGCGGCGCTGACGGTGCCCAACGACATCAAGATTTACGACGAAGCCGGGCACGCGTTCTTCGACGACACGCGCCCCTCGTACGTCGCGTCGGCAGCGGCGGACGCGTGGAAGCGCGTGATGGCGTTTTTCGCTCAGTACCTGCGGACGGCGGCGTCGTGAACGTCGTCGAGGCGCTGGCGCTCTTCCTCTTCGGCGGCGCGCTCGGTGCGGCGATCGTGTGGCTCGCGACGCGCTCCGAGAAGGCGGCGCTGAACGCCGCGGTCGAGCAGGCCCGCGACGCGGGCGAGAAGGCGGTTGAGTCGCTCGTCGAGCGCGCGAAGAACGAGCTGCGCGACGCGACGGCGCTCCGCGCCGGCGAGCGCGTCGGCGAGCTGGTGACGCCGGTCACGCAGAAGCTCGGCGAGTTCGACAAGCTGCTGGGGGAGCTGCTCGGACGCACGAACCAGCTCGAGAACGCGACCGCAACGCTGACCACGCAGACGTCGACTCTCGTCACCGCGCTGCGCAACCCCGCGGTGCGCGGCAAGTGGGGCGAGATGCAGCTGCGCAACGTCGTGGAGAAGGCCGGGATGCTGCCCTACTGCGACTTCTCCGAGCAACAGACCGTGGCGCTGGAAGAGGCGCGAGTCCGCCCCGACATGACAGTCAACCTGCCCGGCGAGCGCTTCGTCTTCGTCGACGCGAAGGCGCCGATGGACGCGATGCAGGCGGCGCTCGAGGCGGCTGACGACGACGCGCGGCGCGCGCTGACGAAGCGGCACGCCCGCGCGCTACGCGATCACGTCGACGCACTCGCACGGCGCGGCTACCAGACGGCGCAAGGCTCCGCCGACTACGTGGTGATGTTCGTCGCCGGCGAAGCGTTCCTCAGCTCGGCGTGCACCGAGGATCCGGCGCTGATCGAGTACGCGCTCGACAAGGGCGTGCTCGTGGCCGGGCCGCTCTCGCTGATCAGCCTATTGCGCAACTTCGCGATGGGTTGGCAGGCGCTGCGCCAGGAAGAGAACGCGAAGCGGATCGCCACGATCGGCAAAGTGCTCTACGAGCGGGCGCTGAAGTTCAGCGAGCACCTGCTCGAGATTCGCAAGCACCTCGAGCGTTCCGTCAATGCCTATAACGGCGCGGTCGAGCTCGTACGAAACGAAGCTGTTGCCGCAGGGCCGCAAGCTGAAGGACGAGGCGTCGCTCGCCGGCGACGAGCTCGCCGAGATCCCGCCCATCGACGTCGTTCCCCGCGGCGTCACCGCGCTCGACGGCGGCACGGTCTCAAAGCGGCTTCCGCGCTCGCAGCAGCTCTTCGCCCAAGACGACGCGGTATAGAACGCCCACCCTTTTGTGCTAGGGAGCTAGGGGCTTGGGGCGGGTGACGGCAGCGGCGGCTCGGACTGGTCGGTTTTCCACGTCTTGAGCGCGGTGAGCGTGTTCTGCACGTGCAGCGATGGATCGAGCGACGTGTAGGTGTAGATGATCGTTCCGTCGGGCGCGATCACGTACGACGTGCGGTTCGCATACTCCGGATGCTGCGGAAGAATCGAATCGTACTCTTTCATCACCTTCTGGCTGGTGTCGGCGGCGACGGCGAACTTGCTGCGGCACTCGCTCACCGAGAACTTCTGCAGCTTGTCGATCGGATCGTGCGACACGCCGATGACGGTGGCGCCCAGCGCCTTGTACTGATCGATGGCGTCGGCGAAGTCGTGGGCCTCGATCGTGCAGCCCGTCGTGAAGGCGGCCGGATAGAAGTAGAGGACGACCGGCCCCTTCTTCAGCGCGTCCGCGAGGCTGAACGTGAACACGTCGCCGCCCTGCGTCGCCTGCAGCGTGAAGTCGGGCGCCTTGCCGCCCGTCGGGAGCGCGGCGAGAGCCGGAACCGTAAGCGCCGCCGCCAGAACGAAGGCGGCGACCGTCGACCAACGCATCGTCATTCGATTCATGCGTTCGTCTTCAGCGCACCGTCGCGGCGGCCCCGCCGGACGGCCGCGTGCGGTCGCGATGGTATCATGGCGCCATGAACGATGCTGCGGGCCGGTCGCGCGACATCCGGCGCTTCATCTGGATCGCCGTCGGGCTCGTCGCGGGGCTCGTCGTGGTGCTGCTTTTGGTCGCGTGGCTCATCGCCGCGTCGGTGCTGCGGATGATGGACCGCACCGACGCCCACGTCTGCGGGCTCGCCGCGGTGCGCCACAGCCCGATCGCCGTACGCCTGGTCGGCCTGCCCCTCGAGCAACGCGGCTTCACCGGCGGCTCGACGTCGTCGGAGAACGGACGGCTCACCGAGAGCGTCAGTTTCACCGTCGGCGGACCCCGCGGCACCGCCTACGTCGCGTCCGAGGGCCGGCGGTCGCCGCTGGAATCGCACCTGATCGTAAAGATCGGGCGCGGGGGACGCAGCGCGACGATCTACTCCGGACCGTTCGACTGCGCCGAGCTCCACGCGCGGCCGCGCTGACTCGCCCGCGCGCTACACCTTGAAGGTGACGTCCCCGAACTGCTTGGGATCGTAGTTGGCGTCGTTCGGCGGCCGCGGCGTGTCTTTCCACCACGTGCTGTAGGTCGCGAGCCACTCGAAGTTCTCGAACAAGTACTCGTTGCCGCGCGCGCGCCGCAGCCGCTGTACGAACGGCAGAATCGTGTTCCAGCGCGAGCGCAGCATGAAGCCGACGGCGTCGACCAGCAACGATACGTCGAGCACGCGCCGCCGCGCGAGGCACGCGATGGTCTCGACGTACTGCGCGACCAGCACCAAAGCCTGATCGTCGGCCGAGCCTTCGAACTCGGCGAGCAGCGTGTCTTCGTTGGTATAGCGGTTCGCGATGCCCTCGAGCTGGCCGAACGCGGCGACGATCGCGGGATCCGTCAACCGCCCGATCGCCTCGAGGATCGCCACCGCGTTGCGCTCGTGCTCGAGCTGCTTGTTCTGGCGCGTCAGCAGAAACGACGAGAAGCCGAGCGCGACCAACGATACGACGACCGACGACCCGGCGAGCGCCTGATCGGGATTCACGCGAGCCCGCTCACAGGCCCATGAGACGCGCGAGAATCATGCGCTGCACTTCGTTCGTGCCCTCGCCGATCTCGTTGATCTTCTGATCGCGATACATCCGCGAGATCGGATACTCGTCCATGAAGCCGTAGCCGCCGTGGATCTGCAGCGCGTCGTTCACGACGCGGTGCGACAGCTCGCCGGCAAAGAGCTTGGCGAAGCTGGCCGACTGCACGTAGTCACGGCCCTGGTCCTTCTCCCACGCCGCGCGCAGCATCATGAGCTTCGGCGTGCTCGATCTCCGTCAGCATGTCGACGAGCTTGAACGAGATCGCCTGAAACTTGCTGATCGGGCGGCCGAACGCATGGCGCTCCTTCGAGTACGCGAGCGCTTCGTCGTAAGCGCCCATCGCGAGGCCGATCGAGAGCGCCGCGACCGAGATTCGGCCGCCGTCGAGGATCGTCGAGAAACTGTTGGAACCCCTCGCCGCGCGGGCCGAGCAGGTTCTCCTCGGGCACCTCGCGCGTCGGCGAAGGAAAGCTCGCGCGTGTCCGACGCGCGCCAGCCCATCTTGCTGTACTTGCGGCTGCGCGTGAAGCCCGGGCGTCGTCCTGCGGCACGATGATGTTCGAGATCTCGCGGCGATCCGTCGGATCGCTTGCCCGTCACCGCGGTGATCGTCGTGCCGCCGCGTGATGTCGGTGCCGGAGTTGGTGATGAACGCCTTCGTGCCGTTGATCACCCACTTGCCGTCGCGCAGTTCGGCCTTCGTCTGCACGTTGCCGGCGTCGCTGCCGGCGCTGGGCTCCGTCAGGCCGAAGCCCCACAGCATCGTTCCCTGCGCGAGCGGCACGAGATAGCTCTTGCTTCTGCGCTTCGGTGCCGAACAGGAAGAACGGCGTGGCGCCGAGCGAGACGTGCGCGGCCATCGTGATCGCCGTCGGACGCGTCGGCGCGCGCGATCTCCATGACCGCCAGCGCGTAGCTCACCGTGTCGCCGCCGGCCCCGCCGTACTCCTCGGGAAACGGCAGGCCCATGAAGCCCAGCTCGCCCATCTTCTTGACCAGCTCGTAGGGGAAGCGCCTCGTCGCGATCCATCTCCTCGGCGCGCGGCTTCGACCTCGTCGCGCGCGAACTCGCGTGCGAGGCTCTGGCATCGCCTTCTGCTCGTCGCGTTAAATCGAAGTCCATGGCGGAGGTATAGGCCCGATGCCTGCAGGAAAACTCCTCTCGTCAGCGATGATCTCCCTCCGCGGCGTTTCGCTCGTCTATCCGAACGGCGTGCGCGCCCTCGACAACGTCGAACCTCGAGATCGCGAAGGGCGACTTCGTCTTCCTGGTCGGCGACTCCGGAACCGGCAAATCGAGTCTGCTGCGCCTGCTCTACCGCGAAGCGCGGCCGACGGCCGGCGAGATCATCGTCGACGGCATTCGCGTCGACCGCCTGCGCCGACACGCGCGTCCCGGCGCTGCGCCGCCACCTCGGCGTCGTCTTCCAAGACTTCAAGCTGCTGCATCGACAAGACGGTGTGGGAGAACGTCGCGTTCGCGATGCAAGTCACCGGCGCGCACACGCGCGACGTGATGCGCCAGGTGCCGCGCGTGCTCGATCTCGTCGGCCTCTCGCACAAGAGCCGCATGTATCCCGGCGAGCTCTCCGGCGGCGAACAGCAGCGCACCGCGATCGCGCGCGCGCTCGTCAACAACCCGAAGATTCTGCTCTGCGACGAACCGACCGGTAACCTCGACCCCGCGAACACGACCGAGATCATGGCGCTGCTGCTGCGCATCAACCTCAAGGGAACGACCGTCGTCGTCGCGACCCACAACCAGGCCGTCGTCGATCGCATGCGCCGCCGCGTCGTGCGCTTGGAGGACGGCCGCATCGCGGCCGACGAGGAGCGAGGCTACTACTATCTTGGACTGGGGCAAGGTCAAGTTCTTTCTGGGTGAGGTGTTGCGCAACTTCACGCGCAACACCGGCATGCAGGCCACGGCGATCGGAACGGTCGCCATCACCATCGTCCTGCTCGGTCTCTTCCTCTTCGTGCGCGGCGCGCTCGCCGACGTCGGCGCGCAAGCTGCTCGATCAGATCGAGATCTCGGCCTATCTGAAGCCCGACGTCACGCCGGCGCAGACCACCGCGATCGCGCACTTCCTCACGCAGATCCGTTCGTGGCATCGGCCCGAGTTCGTGCCGAAGAAGCAGGGGCTGGCCGAGCTGCGCGCGCGCACGAACGGCACGATCGACACCGGGCTGCTGACGGAGAATCCGCTGCCCGACAAGTTCCGGATCAAGGCGCGCATACCCGACGACGTCGAGGCGGTCGCCGCCAGCGTGCGGCGTTTGGCCGGCGTGCAGAACGTCGTCTACGGGCAGAAGACCGTGCAGCGGCTGCTGCAGCTGGGCGCCGTGCTTCGCCGCGTCGGCATCGGCGTGATCGTGGTGTTCCTCGTCGTCGCCGGCATCATCATCTCGAACACGATCCGGCTCACCGTCTACGCTCGCCGCCGCGAGATCGCGATCATGCAGCTGGTCGGCGCGACCAGCACCTACATCCGCCTGCCGTTCATCTGCGAGGGGCTGCTCGACGGCGTGATCGGAGCGCTCTTCGCCGTGGCGCTGCTCGCGATCGCTCGCGCGGCGCTCTGGCCGCGCCTGCTCGAGGCGCTGCCCTGGGCGCAGCTCACGGCGGCACCGGTCGACGTGCGCATCCTGGCGTTGCAGCTCGTGCTCGTCGGCGCCGCGATCGGCGTAGCCGGTTCGTGGATCTCCGTCGGACGCCACCTCCGCACTTGATGCGCCGCGCCGCGGCCGTCGCCGTCGCCGTCGCGTCGCACTCGCGTTCGCGCCGACGCTGGCCGGCGCGAGCAAACCGACGCTGCAGCAGCGCATCCAGGCGGAACGCGCGAAGGCCCAGGCGATACACGCGCGGCTGCACGAGAAGCGCTCGGAACTGCACACCGTCACGCTGCACTACAACGACCTGCAGCGCCAGCTCGGCGAGACCAACGCGGCGATCGGCCAGGTGAGCGACCGCATCGACGGCCTGCGCGCGCAGCGCGCGTCGACGCAGCGCCGCATCGACTGGACCACCGTACAGCTCGACGCTGCGAAGGCGTCGCTCAAGCTGCACGACGAGATGCTCAAGCGCCGGCTCGTCGATGTGTACGAGAACGGCGACCTCACCTACATGAACATGCTGATCTCGGCGCGGTCGTTCAGCGAGTTCGTGGAGCGCTGGGAAGATCTGCGGCTGCTCATCGCGGCCAATCAGCGCACGGTGCGCTCGCGGCGAGCCGCGGAGCGGCGCGTCGCCGCGATCGAAGCGGATCTCGAGCGCACGCGCATGGAGCTGCAGCGCGAAGAGGCGGCACAGCAGGAGGCGCGCAGTCAGCTCGACTCGCTGGCGAGCGAGCGTCAAAACCTGGTGCAGCTGGCCGCGGTTCGGCGTCACAGCGTGGCGTCGGAGGTGGCCGAGATCGAGAGCCTCTCCGCCGCGGAGGAGTCGCAACTGGAAGCCCTGATCCTGGAGCGCGAGCGCGAGCTCGAGGCCCAGCAGCGCGCGGCGGGCATCGCCGGCGGCGCGGTGAGTCAAGGCAGCCGGGGCGGCTTCTCGTGGCCGGTCACCGGCACCATCACGTCGCCGTTCGGGTGGCGCTCCAATCCGTTCGGCGGCTCGCCCGAGTTCCATCAGGGCCTCGATATCGCGGCGCCGTCGGGCACGACGGTCACCGCATCGGCCGCCGGTACGGTCATCATGGCGCAGTGGTATGGCGGCTACGGCAACTACGTGCTGATCGACCACGGCGGCGGCTACTCGACGGGGTACGGGCACCTCTCGGCGATCTACGTCGCGAACGGCCAGACGGTGCAGCGCGGGCAGGCGATCGGCGCCGTCGGCTCGACCGGCCAGTCGACCGGCCCGCACCTCCACTTCGAGATCCGGATCGCGGGCAAGCCCGTCGACCCGGCTCCCCGCCTCCATTAAGACTTGAACAATAGTCTGCTACAATCAGAAACCCGGAGCCGGCCGGGACGGGTATGAAGACCGGGTATTGATGAGAGGATAGATGAGTCGTTCCCTACGCTTTTTGATGGTAGCCCTGCTGGTCGTTGCGCTCGCGGCGGCCGTGGCGCTCGTCGTCGGCCAACGCACCGGCGGCCTGGCGCGGCAGTCCGAGCTCGAAGTCGCCACGACCGGCGACCTGCGCGACCTCTTCGCGTCGCATTCCGATCCCGGCTCGATGCAAGCAAATCTCGCGCTGCGCCG
Organism: Vulcanimicrobiota bacterium; assembly: GCA_963711625.1. Classification (GTDB taxonomy): domain Bacteria; phylum Vulcanimicrobiota; class Vulcanimicrobiia; order Vulcanimicrobiales; family Vulcanimicrobiaceae; genus Cybelea. The sequence continues at coordinate 800,189 of OY970207.1, read as the reverse complement.
GCTCGAGAGCGACTACTACAAGCCGGTCGATCCGCAGTCGGCGATCGCCGGCGAGAGATCGGCGCTGCGTTCGTATCTGGCGTCGAAGAAGATTCCGGCTCCCTCGTTGCCGCCGGCAACGGCAAACGGCGTACCGAGCGAGGACGGCGCGCGCGCTGCGAGCGTTCTGAGCTATGCGCAGCAGCACTATGGATCGGACGTCGGGCCGGGCGGCAGCGACGATCTCACTGACGCGGCGCTGCGCGGCATCATGAGCTCCGTGCACGATCCCTACACCGTCTATCTCTCGCCGCGCGAGATCCGAGGACTGAACGAGTCGCTGTCGGGCGGCAACTTCGGCGGCATCGGAGTGTACATTTATCAGCTCAAGGACGGCCGGATCGTCGTACAGCCGATCGAGGATCTGCCCGCCTCGCGCGCCGGCATGAAACCCGGCGAGGTCGTCGACTCGGTCGACGGCAAGCCGGTGCGCGGCATGACCATCGATCGCGTCGAGGTCATGATTCGCGGCGAGGCCGGCACCGTAGTGCACCTGCGCGCGCACCCCTACAACAAGGCCGGCGCCGATCGCACCTACGCGATCGTACGCGAAATCATCCACGTGCCGACCGTGCGCGCCAAGATGGAAGACGGCATCGACTACATCCGCCTCTCCGACTTCGGCACGACCTCCGCCGACGAGATGCGCAAGGCGCTGATCGACGGCAAGGCGCGCGGCGCGCACGCCTACATCCTGGACCTGCGCGACAACGGCGGCGGCCTGCTCGACGCCGCGGTCGCCGATCTCGAGCCTCTTCGTCCCGCAGGGCACGATCGTCTCGACCATCCGCCGCGACGGCCAGCGCACCACCGAAGAGGCGCTGGGCACCGCGATCGGCGGATTGAGTCCGCTCGTGATCCTCGTCAACAAGTACACGGCCAGCGCATCCGAGATCACGTCCGGCGCGCTGCAGGACTACAAGCTGGCCACGCTGATCGGCACGCGCACCTTCGGCAAAGGCGTCGTGCAGAGCATCTACCCGATGCCCGGTCACGGCGCGCTCAAGATCACGACGGCGCGCTACGTCACGCCGCTCGGGCGCGACATCCAGCACCACGGCATCGAGCCCGACGTCGTGGTGAACCAAGACCTCGATCCTTCGCTCATCGACACGCCTGCGGACAAGCAGCTCGCTGCAGCCAAGGCACGTTTGCGGGCGCTCCTTACGTTAATTTGGAGATCATGAAACGCACTCTCTCGCTCGTCTGGGCCGGCGCTCTCGCCGTCACCCTCCTTCAGCTCCACGCCGCCTCGGCCGCGCCGGCTTCGCATCTCTCGCCAACGGACGCCGGCGAGATCTCGACCGGCTACACCTACCTCACGACAATTTCTATAAGAAGGTCGACCCGCAGGCGGTGCTCGACTCGGTCCGCACGCAGATGCTCGCCGCGATGCGCACCGCGGGCGTCAAGCACGCCGAGCTGCCGGTGATGCACGCGGGCGACGCGCCGGCCGGCAACGTGCGCGCGATCGATCGCGAGGTCGAGAGCGCGGCGGCCGAGTCGCAAGGCAAGTTCACCACGCACGACATGACGTACCTCGCGCTGCAAGGGATGATGCGCTCGGTCAACGACCGCTACACCGTCTTCATGACGCCGAAAGAGTACGCCGGGCTCAACCAGGGCCTCGACGGCGGCGACTTCGGCGGCACCGGCATCGTGATCCAGGTCGACGACAAGACGAAGTACATTTCGGTGGAAAACGTCGTGCCCAACGGCCCGGCCGACAAGGCCGGCGTCCAGCAGGACGACCTGATCACCACCATCGACGGCGTGTCGACCAAGGGCATGACGCTGCCGATGGCCAGCGGAAAGCTGCGCGGCAAAGAAGGCACGAAGGTCACGCTCACGCTCACGCGCGACGCCGCGACCGTGCCGCCGATCACCATCACGCGCGCGAAGATCCACCAGCTCAGCGTCTACGAGAAGATGCTGCCCGGCAAGATCGGCTACGTCGCGCTGACCGTCTTCGGACGCGACACCGGCGACGAGCTCAACGCCGCGCTCGACCGGCTGCAGAGCCAGGGCGCGCGCGCGCTCGTGCTCGACCTGCGCGACAACGGCGGCGGCTATCTCGAAGCGGCGGTCGACGTCAGCTCGAAGTTCATTTCGAGCGGGACCGATCGTCTCGGTCGAGTCGCGCGCCTCGAACATCACGACGCTCGACGCCGACAACACGGCGATCCCGCCGCTGCCGCTCGTCGTGCTCGTGAACGGATACACCGCGTCGGCGTCGGAGATCACCTCGGGCGCGATCCAAGACAGCGGCGTGGGCACGATCGTGGGCACGAAGACGTTCGGCAAGGGCGTCGTGCAGACGATCATCCCGCTGCCCGACGGAGCGCCGTCAAGATCACGACGGCGCGTTACCTGACGCCGCGCAACCGCGACATCAACCACCTCGGCATCACGCCCGACATCGTCGTCACCGAGAACAAGCACCCGACCTTCGGCACGCCGTCGAAAGACGATCAGCTGACGCGGGCGATTCAGTACCTCGACGACAAGCTCGCCCGTTACAACCAGGAGAACGGCGTCTAACCGAGTTTAGGCCGCTCCGGCTACGACTTCTTGCGCGAGCTCGTCGTCGCGGTCGTCTTGCGTTTGCGCGCGGTCTTCGGCGCCGCCTTCGGCTTCGGCTTCGTTTCCGTCACCGGTTCTGGCGCGGCCTCGGCCGCGGCGCCGCGCGGCTTGCGCGGTCGTCGCGTCGACTTCGGCTCGGCGGCAGGCAACGCAACCGCTTTGGGAGCGCTTTCGAGCTCGCCCGTCGCCTTGGGACGCGTCGTCTTGCGGCGCCGCGCGGGCTTCGTCGCCTTCGGTTCGTCGGCCGGCGCGCGCAGGCTCGGCGGCGGCGGCTCGACGGCCGGCGGCTGCGCTTACGGACGGCCGCGATCGCGCGCGACGGTTCCGGGGGCGCGGTGGTGCCGGTCGGATGCGTGGCGCCATCGGACCCGACTTCAAAGATGTGACGGTCGGGCATCGCGGCACCGCGCCGCGCCTCCGCGGCCGCGTCCGCGGCGTCCCCGCCGGCGGCGTCGGCGGCGCTGTCCGTCGCCGTCGGCCGGCGGTTGGCTCTCCTGCTGCTGCGGTGCGGGCGCCGGCGTCGACGGTCGTGGCAACCGACGTCTCGCCGTTGCCGCGCCCGCGTCCGCCGCGGCCGCGCCGGCGTCGGCGGCGCTTCCGGTGAGCGTCGTCGCCCTCGTGCTGCGCGGCTTCCTGCCCGATGATGATCGCGTCGGGCTGTGCCTCGCCCTTGCGCTCGGCGCGCAGCTCCTTGTCTTGGGCCTCTTCCTCTTCGGTGATCGCTGAGATGCCGATCGGCGGCCGCGCGGCCGACTGCCGCGCCGCGTCTTCGGCCAGTTCGCGCAGCTGACGCGTCTGTTCGGCGGCGGTGAGCTCGGCGCGCGCGGCCGCGGCGCTTGCGGCGCGGCTTCGGCGCCGGCGGTCACCAGCTCGGCGAGCACGTGATCGGCGGCGTCGTCGACGTCGATGATGCGAATGCGCGCGAAGTTGCCGGCGTTGTTCGCGGCGTTCTCGACCTCGACGAGGCGCTCGTCCACCACGGCGACGGCCGACGTGGCGTTCGGCAAGCGTCCCGCCAGCAGCTCGACGTCGTGTTCGTCGCCGACGCGCACGGCGTGTTCTTTCGCGCGCGCGGCCGAGCCGACGACTTCGATGCGCGCCTTTTCGGGATGAATCATCGGATCGACGCGCACGTGGATCGGACGCTCGATCGACCGCGCGAGCTCCTGGCACTCGTCCTCGTACCAGTAATCCATCTGCACGGCGACGGTGGGCGCCACGTGCGCGACCACGTCGCCCGAAGCGGCGTGAGTCGCCTGCTCGGAAATGTGCCGGAAGGTCTCGATCGCGACGGACTGCGACGACATCACGCTGCCCATGCCCGCGCAGGTGGGGCACGCGCCGCGCAGCTGCGCGCCGAGATCCTTGCCGATGCGCTTGCGGGTGAACTCGAGCAAGCCTGAGGTTCGAGAACGATTGGATCGTGGCACGCGTGCGGTCGCGCCGCAGGTGCTCTTCCATCGTGCGCACGACCTTGTTGCGCGACGCCTCCGACGACATGTCGATGAAGTCGACGACGATGATGCCGCCGATGTCGCGCAGGCGCACCTGGCGCGCGATCTCCTCGGCCGCCTCGATGTTGGTCTTGAGGATCGTGTCCTCGAGGTTGCGGCCGCCGGTGAACTTGCCGGAGTTCACGTCGATCACCGTGAGCGCCTCGGTCGACTCGATCACGATCGACGCGCCCGACGGCAGGTTGATCTTCGGCCGCATCAGCTTCTGCAGCTCCTCTTCGATCTTGTAGTCGTCGAAGAGCGAACGCCCGGAGTTGTAGTACTCGACGCGATCGATGTACTGCGGCCCGAGCAGCTGCAGGAAGTGGCGGACCTTTCGATACTCTTCTTCGTCGTCGATCAGCACGCGGTCGACGTCGGCTGTGATGAAGTCGCGCGCGGCCTTGTAGACGAGATTCATGTCCTTGTGCAGCAGCGAGGGCGCCGCGGCGCGTTTATACGTCTCCAAGATGCCGTGCCACATGCGGATGAGCACGCCCAGGTCGGCGATCAACTCGGCCTCGCTGACGCCCGACGCGGCCGTTCGCACGACCGTCGCCATGCCCTCGGGCCGGATGCGCTTCATCACGCTCTTGAGCCGGTTGCGCTCGTCGGCCGACTCGATCTTGCGCGACACGCCGGAGTACCTGCCGGTCGGCATCAAGATCAGGTAGCGTCCCGGCAGCGAGATGTTCGTCGAGATTCGCGCGCCCTTGAGGCCGCGCGGCTCCTTGACGATCTGCACCAGCACGTCGTCGCCGCGCTTGACCTTCTCGCTGATCGTGAACCCGCTGTGGCCCTGCGTGATCTCGACGTCGCCGATGTTGAGCGGCTGTTTGTTGATGTCGTCGACGTAAAGAAACGCGTTGCGCCCCAGGCCGATGTCGACGAACGCCGCTCCCATACCCGGGAGGACGTTCTGCACTTTTCCTTTGTAGATCGAGCCGATGACTTTCTCTTCGCGCTCGATGTAGAGTTCGGCGAACTCGCCGTCCTCGAGTATGGCGACCCGGTTTTCCCACGGGTCGCTCGAGATCAATATCTCGCTTGACAATTTCCCCTCAAATCGCGAGCCCGTCTGCATCGCGCGCCGTCCGTTTCAGGGGCGCTAGCGGGCGGCTTCTTGGGCCGCCGGCGACGAGCTCTAATAAAAAAATTTCCCAAAAACCTCTGCCGGCGGCCCTCGTGTACGCACGGAGCCTGCCGTTGCAGCTGCTCCCCGTCTTCCCGTCCCCGGCGGAGCGCACCTGCCTAGGCGTTGCCGAGCACGTCGCGGTCGCGCTGCGAGTAGATGTTGAGCAGGATGCCGATCGCCGCGAAGTCGGTGAGCATCGCCGAGCCGCCGTAGGACATGAACGGCAGCGGGATGCCCGTGATCGGCATGATGCCCGATCGTCATGCCCGAGGTTGACGAGCACGTGGAAGAAGAGCATGCCGACCAGGCCGGCGGCGAGCAGGAAGCCGAAGCGGTCGCGGGCGGCGAGCATCGCGCGGATGCCGCCGTAGAGGACCGCGGCGTAGAGCGCGAGCAGCGCGATCGCACCGGCGAAGCCCCACTCCTCGGCCAGCACGGTGAAGATGAAATCGCGCGAATGCTCCGGCACGAAGTTCAGCTGCGTCTGCGTGCCGTGGTAGAGGCCGCGCCCGAACCACTCGCCGTTGCCGACGGCGATCTTCGACTGGTTCAGGTTGTAGCCGGAGCCCTGCGGATCGGCGTGCGGATTGAGGAAGACGAAGAGCCGCGCGCGCTGAAACGGCTTGAGCACCGCGTTGGTCCCGAGCGCCGCCGCGGCGACGACGAGCACGCCGAGCGCGTAGATGCCGAAGTCGCCGAGCTTCGGCAGCCCGAAGAACAGCTGCGACGGTGAGGATCGCCAGCAGCGCGAGCGACGTGCCGAGGTCGGGCTGCTTGAGGATCAGCAGCGCGGGAATCGCCACGGTGAGCAGCGGCTTCCACAGGTCTTGCAGGTTCGTCGTACGTGCCGCGGCAGAGCACGGCCGCGAGCGAGATCGCGATCACGAGCTTCGCCGGTTCCGACGGCTGAAACGTGCCGAGCGGGCCGAGCGAGATCCAGCGCTGCGCGCCGAGCGCGCTGTGGCCGCCGCGCAGGATGAAGAGCAGCAGCAGCAGGTTGACGGCGTAGAGCGCCGGCGCCCACCGCTGCCACGATGCGATAGTCGATGAACGACGAGGCCGATCATCACCGGCACGCCGAGCACCAGGTAGAGGATCTGCTTCGCGAACTCGCCGCGCGCGTCGGGCGTGTGCAAGCCCGCCGAGCGGATGCAGACGATTCCGATCAGCGACGCGAGCGACGGCCGCGACCGCCAGCGGCCAGTTGAAGTTACGAAGGTAGCGTTTCGAGCTGCGCTGCGAGCCGGTCGCGGCGCCGTGCGCCGCCTTGCTTCTTTCGGCGCCGCTTGCGCGACGGCGGCTTGCGCGGCCTCGCGCAGCGCGGGGCCGGCGCGACCGGCGGAGCCTGCGCGGGGACGCGCCGCCGCCGCTTCGACTTCGGGCGCCGCGTTGCCGGCTTGCTCGAACCGTTGCCGTTGCCGCTGGGACGCGTGACCGAAACGATCGGGATGTTGGCGAGCATCGCGAGCGTGCTGTCTTGGCGCTCGAACGTTACGTCGATGCTGCTCGCGATCGACCTCGACGTACCGCGAGATCACGTCGACCAGCTCGCGCTTCATCGTGTCGATCATGTCCGGCGCGAGTTCGAGATGATCGGTCATCAGCACCAGGCGCAGCCGCTCCTTCGCCGTCGCGCTCGGAGCCCGGTGGCCGAACAGGCGCCTGCAGGAACTCGATCATCGGCGCTTTCCTCCGAACAGCGCGCCGATGCGCTCGACGAACGACGTCTTCGCGGCTGCGGGCATCGGCGCCGCGACGTCTTCGCCGGCGACGCGCGCCGCGATCGCGTGGTACGCCGCGCCGGTCGGGCGTCTGCGCGCGCAGCGCGAGCGGCTCGCCGCGGTTGGTGGTGACGATGATCTCGGGTTCGTCGGCGATGACGCCGAGCAGCGGCAGCCGCAATATGCCGTTGACGTCGTCGACCGAGAGCATCTTGCCCTTGCGCACCATCTGCGGGCGCAGGCGATTGATCGACCAGCTGCGGCCGGAAGCGGTTGCCGAGCAAGCCGACGACGCGATCGACGTCGCGCACCGCCGAGACCTCGGGCGTGCAGACGACGATCGCCTCGTCGGCGCCGGCAACCGCGTTGCGGAACCCGAGCTCGATGCCCGCCGGGACAGTCGATCAGCACGTAGTCGAAGCGCTCGCGCAGGCTCGCGACCAGCGCCGCATCTTCGCGGTTTCGACGTCGTCTTTTTCGCGCGACTGCGCCGCGGCGAGCAGAAAGAGTTCTCGGCTGCGCTTGTCGGGCACCAGCGCGTCGTCGAGCGTGACGCGCTCCTCGAGCACGTCGAGCAGGTGATGCTTGACGCGGCTCTCGAGGCCGAGCACGATGTCGAGGTTGCGCAGGCCGACGTCGGCGTCGATCATCACGACGCGCGCGCCGCGGCTGGCCAGCGCGGTGCCGAGGTTGGCGGTCGTCGTCGTCTTGCCCGACGCCGCCCTTGCCCGACGTGACGACGATCGCGCGGCCGAGCGTGACCGTGGGACTCTGCGCCGGCGCCTGCTCGGGCTGCGCGGCGGGTTCGTTCGTAGCGACGTCGTCGGGCTGCAGCTGCTGCACGTGATTACCCTGCTTTCAAGGCGTCCGATGAGGCGCCCGAAGAGAGCCTGGTTCGTCGAAGCTGGTGAAGGGCACGAGCTCGCCCTCGAGGCGCCGCGCGATCTTCTCGTAGATCGCCGCCAGGCGGTTGTTCTCGTCGAGCACGATCGGCTCGCCCCGATTGGTCGTGTCGATGACTTCTTCGTCGTCGGGAACGACGCCGAGCAGCTCGACGGAGAGCATCTCGCACACGTCGTCGACCGACAGCATGTCGCCGCTGCGCACCATCTCGGGGCGCAGCCGGTTGACGATCAGGCGGATGGGCTTGCCGGCGTCGCCGATTTTGCCGACCACGCGGTCGGCGTCGCGGATCGCGCTGACCTCGGGCGTCGTCACGACGATCGCCTCGGTCGCGCCGGCGACCGCGTTGCGAAAGCCGCTTTCGATGCCGGCCGGGCAGTCGATCAGCACGTAATCCGCGTCGGCCGCGGCCTGCTCGACGATCGACGCGAACTGCTCTGGCGTGATCGCGTCCTTCTCGCGCGTCTGCGCCGCCGGCAGGATCGACAGCGAGTCGAAGCGCTTGTCCTTGATCAGCGCCTGGCGCAGCTGGCAGCGGCCCTCGGCGACTTCGACCAGGTCGAAGACGATGCGCTTCTCGAGCCCGAGCACGAGATCGAGGTTGCGCAGGCCGATGTCGGCGTCGATGAGGATCACGCGCTTGCCGCGCTTGGCGAGCGTGGCGCCGAGATTGGCGGTGGTCGTCGTCTTGCCGACGCCGCCCTTGCCGGACGTGATGACGATGCGGCGCGCGCTCATGCCCGCGCCGCTCCGGGCGTGTCGAGCTTGGCGAGCCGTTCGAGCGACACGATCGCGATGCGCCCGCTCGCGCACCAGCGCCGCCTCGGGCACCGGCGCCGAGCGCCGGCGCGCGCGCTCGTCGGCGGCGATGAACGTGGCGATGCGCAGCTGCGTGGCGGTGAGATCGAGCGCGTAGATCGCGCGCGTTCTCGTCGCCCTGCGCGCCCGCGTGCGCGATGCCGGCGAGGCGCCCGAACACGAGAACGTCGCCGGTCGCGATCAGCTCGGCGCCGGGATTCACGTCGCCGACGACGACGATGTTGCCGATGTGGTGCAGCACCTGGCCGCCGCGCAGCGTCGCCGGTCTGATAGAGCGTGGAGGGCGCGGCGTCGACCAGCCGCAGCTCGGGCGTCGGGCGCGCGGCTCGCCGGTCCAGCTTGACGCGCCGCACGCTCGCCTCGCCGCGCCGGCGCCGCTGGGCGATGTCGCCGCGCGCGCCCGCGAAGTCGGCAACCAGCGAGCGCGCGGCGTCGGAAAGGCGAGCGTCGTCGGCGGGGCGCGCCTCGAACGCTAGGCCGTGCTCGCACGGCAACGCGCTCGACCTCGGCGCCCACGCCGCGGAGCGCCGGAGCGCGATGCCGGCCTCGGCCAAAACGTTCACGTAAACGCGTCACATCCGCTTGGCGACGGAACGGTTTCGACCGACGTTGGCGACCGCGGACGCGCCACGGTAGAAGCTCGGCTGCTCGGCAAGGCGAGCTTCGAGCTCGGCGATGGCCTCTTCGAGGTCGCGGCCGGCGAAGGCTCACTTCGAGGCCGTCCCGCCTCCCTCGTAAGAGTGTCACGCTGCGCTTTGCGAGAAGGGTGCGGAAGCTCCCTCCTCGCCATCCACAAATCATTCGCAAGTTCTTGATCTTTTCCACATATAATACACAGCGGACCTGAACGTACCCTAAGAAACGGACCCGCTCTGACCGAAGGAACCTGACTTCGCATGCTTCGCCGAACGATATCCGATTCCTCGCGATCCTCTCGCTCTTGAGTGCCAGCTGTCCGGCACCTGCGTCCGCGATGTCGACGCAGCCGGAGATCGCAGCTCGGCCAGGCCGAGGACCAGCAGATCGTCGCCAGCAGCGTGATCGAGACCGATCCGCTGCTCAACGCCTACGTGTCGGGCGTCGCCGGCAACCTTTGGAATCAGGTCGCGCGCAAAGACGTGCCCTACTCGGTCAAGATCCTCAAGGACCGCAGCGTCAACTCGTTCGCGACGATGGGCGGATTCGTCTACGTCAACGAGGGCCTGATCGACTTCGTCCAGTCCGACGACGAGCTGGCAAGCGTCATCGGCCACGAGACCGGCCACATCGAGCGGCGCCACGTCATCACGCGCCAACTCCAAGGCGCAGATTCTCAACATCCTGTTCGGGATCGCGTCGATCTTCTCGCCGATCATCTACGACTTCGGCGGCCTCGCCGAAGCCGGCCTGATGGCGAAGGTCTCGCGCGAGGACGAAATCCAAGCCGACCGCTACGGCCTGCAGCTGATGTCGCGCGCCGGCTACGACCCCGAGTCGATGGTCACGATGATGGCGCACCTCGCGCGTGCTGCAGGACGAGCACAGCGACGCGATCACCAAGTATTTGCAAGACCATCCCAACCCATCGTCGCGCGTCGCGCACCTGATGGGCTATCCCGAGCTCGATCCGACGACCGTCACGGCGGCGCAGGAGCTGGTGCAGGCATCCAGCGACGAGGAACGTGCGCGCTACTCGTTCGCCGAGTTGCGCCTGGACCAAGTGCTCAAGAAGGATCCGCAGAACTCCGAGGCGATGCTCGAGCTCGGCCAGTCGGAGCTGGCGCTCGGCTCGCCGCACAAGAGCGAGCAGACGCTCGCGGAGGCGGCGCAGCTCGGGTCGGCTCAGACGCGAGCGACGGCAAACCAGCGCATCGCGGCGCTGCGCCAGATGGAAGTGCAGCAGGTGCGCCTGGCCAAGCCCGACCCTCGGAAGCTCCAGGACCAGGTGCAGACCGCGCAGACGACGTCGGCGCAGAACGCGGTCGAAATTCACGCCCGCGCCTGCAGGGCAAAGATCAGATTCGCGCGATTCAAAACCGCCTCGACACGCTGCAGTACGAGATGCCCGACCTCAGCCGCATCAACATTCGCCGCGGCTCGCGCGTCGAGGCGATCGTGAAGAACCTCACGTCGATGTCGCGCTCGCTCGACAGCACGCTGCAGGACACCGGCGGCGACGACGGCCCGATCGGCGGCGTCGGATCGCTCGAGAAGGGTAAAGAGAGCGGCCTGCTGCAGGAGAGCTCCGACATCTACAAAGAGATGCTGGCGCCGTTCGCGATGATGCCGATTCCCACCGAATCGCTGGCGCTGCTGCCGTCGTATCCGCAGATGCTGTCGGAGCTGTCGAGCGCCGACGGCGACATGCTGCGCTCGGTCGACGCCGCGCGCGCCGCGCTGACGCAGCTCGATCAGTCGCTCGGCGACCTCGACGAGTTCCTCAAAGAGTCTCGACCACGCGCAGATGGGCTTCAACGACGACATCAGCCCGACCGACTACACGTCGCTGACGTCGCTGATGAAGAAGTGCGTCGACGAGTTCAACGCCGCGGCGACTGCCGCGTCGCAGGGCGCGCAACTCTACAACCTCGCGCGCTCGCGCCAGCTCTCGACGCGCATCACGCTGCTGGGCCTCGGCACGTCGCCGCAGCTCTACTCGACGCTGCAGTACGCGCTGCAGCAGCGCTTCGGCAGCGGCGGCGTGAGCTATAAGACCATGCTGCACGACGGCCTGACGCCCGGCGACGTGACGGCGGCGACGATCGTGGCCGCCGACATCAAGAGCACGCCCGAGAGCGTGATCGCCGAGGCGAAGAGCTCGAATCAGAGCGATCATCGACGTGGCCAACGCGCACAAGATGCACGCCTGGCCGCTGGAAATCTTCATGGGTCTCGTCTATCTCGACTACACCGACGACCCGACCAAGGAGCTGCGCAAGGCCGACGGCACCGCTAGCCGTCGACCTCGAACAAGCTCGGTTTATAGGAGGACCACCGTGGCCGCTGCCGCCGACGCACGCCGTCTCTTTACCCTCGTCCGCAAGGGCATCGACGCCCGCGCCATCGGCCTGCACGTTCGTAAGCCGTTCCGCTTCCTGCTGTGCGGCGATCCCGCGCTCGTCAACGAGATGCGCGCGCTGCTGCTGAGCGGACACGACGACCTGGTGCCGCCGGAAGCCGCGGCGTGCCTGGAGACGATTCGCTCCGGAGGCGCCGCTCGATCGACCAACCCGGCCGAAGTGCGCGCCGTCATCTTCCTTGGACGCCGCGGCGACGTGGCGGTCACCGACTTCAGCGCGCTCGCGACGCTCAAGGTGCCGATCTTCGCGGTAACGGTCGAATCCCGAAGCCGCGCCGCTCGTGCCGCCGCCGCCCGCGGCCGGCACGTATGCCGAGTACGTGGTGCCGGCGATCTCGCGCGACGCGCTGCGCGGACGGCTGTTTCCGCACCTCGTCGAGAGCGCGGGCGGCGTCGAGATCGCGGTCGGCAGAAACCTGCCGGTGCTGCGCGACACGGTCGCGGCGAAGCTGACGCGCGACGCGGCCAACAACGCGCTGAAGGTCGCGCTGGCGAGCGCGGTGGTCGATCACATTCCGGTGGTGGGCATCGTGCTCGGCGCGTTCGCGTCGGCCGGCGACATGGTGGCGATCACGGGCATCCAGGTGATGCTGATGATGCACATCGACGCGACCTACGGCCGCGATCCCGACGTGCAGCGCACGTGGCAGCTGCTGCCGGTCGATCGGCGGCGGATTCGGCTGGCGCGCGCTGGCGCGCGAGCTGGCCGGCTTCGTTCCCGTCGCGGGCATCGCCATCAAGGGCGCGATCGCGTACGCCGGCACGATCGTCGTCGGCGAGGGCGTCACGTTCTTCCACGAGCACGGGCGGTACATGACCGCCGGCCAGGCGGCGTCGCTCTACGAGCACGCAAAAGACGATGCGCTGCGGTTCGCCCGCGATTTCGTCGGCCGCTTCCGCAAGTAACCCACACTTGTCATCCTGAGCCCTTCGACTCGCTGCGCTCGCTCAGGATAAACTCCGCGGCGCAGCGAGCGCAGTCGGAAGGAATGTTTATCGCGTCGTGATGCGGCCGATCGCCGGGGGATTGGTGGCGGTCGACCACATCGCGCCGTCGGGACCCGCGGTGATGTTCACGAACCCGGCGAAGCTCACCGGCGACTTGTAGAGCTTGATCTTGCCCGACGTCGTGATGCGGCCGATTCCGTGGTTGCGGCTCGAGTTGGTGAACCACAACGCGCCGTCGGGACCCACAGCGATACCGTAGGGGAAGCCGTTGGGATCGGGACTCTTGAACGACGTGTACTGCCCCGACGTCGTGAGCCGGCCGATCGAATCGCTGCCCGATTCCCCGAACCACATCGCCCCGTCCGGACCCGCGCAGATCGCCGCCGGCGCAAGGCCGACCTTGAAAGATGTCACGTTGCCCAGCGGCGTGACGCGGTAGACGACGTTGGATTCGACGCTGCCGACGACTGCTTCCGTCACCCAGAGGTTGCCGTCGGGGCCGGTGGCGATGCCCAGCAGCTCGGCGTTGCTCGACGACACGGTGAAGTGCTTCACTTTTTTTCCGCTGAGCGACATGCGGCCGATCGTGCCGTTGTACTCGGCGAACCACAGCGCGCCGTCGGGACCGGTCGTGATGCCGTTGGTATAGGCGCCGCCGGGATCTTTGAAGAGCGTGATCTTGCCCGCCGGCGTGATGCGCCCGATGCCGCCCTCTTCGAGCTGGAGCGTGAACCACAAATTGCCGTCGCGGCCCGTCGTGATGCCGCTCGAGACCTCGGTGCCCGGAGGCTGTTCGAGCGTGTAGTCGCCTGCGGTGGTGATGCGCCCAATCGTGTCGTTGCCGGGATCGGTGAACCACAGCGCGCCGTCGGGGCCGGTCGTGATGCCGTCGGGGACCGGGTCGCCGAACGTGTCGTCGTAGAGCGTGATCTTGCCGCGGCGTAGCGGCGCGGCCGCGCCGCCGCTTGGGCCGGCGCCCATCGCCGCACTTGGCACGGCGGACGCATCGCGAGCCCCGCAGCTCGGCAAAGCTAGACAGGCAAGGACCAGGGCGGACATAACCCGGCCGGAGGCGTTCGTCAATGCATGCATTACCTCCAACTATACACGGCTAGACACGGCGAATCATGAAATAGAACATCCCCACCGTCGCCGCTCCCATGAGGCTCACCGTCGCCCATCCCCAGATCCGCGCGGCCAACGAGCTTCTCCACTTGCCCATCAGCGAGGAATCGGACGCGAAGTAGACGACGACGGCGATGATCGGAACGGCCGCGACGCCGTTGAGCACCGCCGACCAGAACAGTGCGCGGATGGCGTCGACGTGCAGCAGGTTCATCGCGATGCCGACCACGACGCCGGCGGCGAGCACGCCGTAGAATTTACCGGCGCGTCGCGGCGGCTCGTTCAAGCCTTCGCGGAACTGGAACGTCTGTGCGGCGACGTAGGCCGACGATCCGGCCAAGACCGGCACCGCCAGAATGCCCGTCCCCACCATGCCCAGCGCGAAGAGCAGCTCGGCGAAGCGGCCGGCCAGGGGGCGAAGCGCCTCCGCCGCCTGCTGCGCGGTGGCGATGTCGTGCTTTCCGTGCAAGCCGAGCGTCGCCGCGGTCGTCGTGATGATGAAGAACGCCACCAGGTTCGAGAAGATCATTCCCGCGTTGACGTCGCCGTGCATGGTCTTGACGGCTTCCTCGGTCGTCCCGCGCCGCTGCGCGAGGGTGGTGTTGCCGCTCTCCTTGTCTTCCTCGACCATCAGCGAGGCCTGCCAAAAGAAGAGGTACGGCGTGATGGTGGTTCCCAGCACGCCGACCAGCGTGGAGAGCCACGACGCATCGAACTGCAGATGCGGAACCGCAAAGTGTTTGAGAACCTCGAGCCACGGCGGATGCACGACGAAGGCGGTAACGACGTACGCGAACAGCGTGAGCGTCAGCCACTTGAAGATGCGCGCGAGGACGGCGTACGACAGCCACGTCTGCGCGGCCAGCAGCCCAACGCCGAAGAAAAAGACGAGAGCGTCGACGGGCAACGGCACCACCAGGTGCAGCGCGTCGGCCATGCCGCCGAGATCGGCGCCGACGTTGAACGTGTTGGCGACGATCACGAGCGAGGCGAGGGCGTAGGCGACCGGCAGCGGCAGGCGCTTGCGCATCGCAGCGGCGAGGCCTTCCCCCGTGACCATGGCGATCCGCGCGCACATCCCTTGGACGACGGCCATCATCGGTGTTGAGATCAACGTGACCCACAGCATCGAGAATCCGGTGCTCGCGCCGGCCACCGAATAGGTCGATATGCCCGACGGGTCGTCGTCGGCCGCTCCGGTGATCAGACCGGGACCGAGCGATTTCAGAAACTTCCAGACGCTATTCATATCGGGTTCACGCCGGTGCGAGACATGGTAAGGGCGGCAAGTTTGCCTTGTCGCCCTATCTTGGCTCGCGCCGCGGCCGTTATTTTCGCTTGGCTTTCGGCCGAGACGTCGTCAGCTTCTGCGCGCGCGCGGCAACGGAGTCGACGACCTCGGCGGCGCCGACGATGATTTCACCGGCGGCCACGACCGCCTTACCGACCTTGCGCGCTCCGGTCGCGGTTTTGTGCGCGCGCGTGGCCGCCCGGGCGACCGTGCGCTTCGGATTCGCAAGCGCCTTCTTCCCCGACGCCGCAACGCGCTTCGCGGATTTCTTCACCCGCGTCGCTACTTTGGAAACCGTCTTCTTACGCGCCGCCGCGGCGCGCTTTTTAGCTCTTGGCTTCGCGGCGCTCTTTCTCGGCATGCCCTTCCTCCTTTGGCTCCCACTCTTTACCGCAACGGCCATCCGTCCAAACCGGTTACACAGCGGTATGAAGGTTCTCGTTTTGGGCGGCACGCGTTTCTCCGGACGCGCAACGGTCGAACTGCTCGCCGCCGGTGGCCACGACGTGACGTGCTTTCATCGCGGAACGTCGCGCTTCGATCTGCCGCCCGGCGTGCGCGAGGTTTTCGGCGATCGCAACGACGCGTTGCCCGCCGCGCTGCACGAGCACGCGTGGGACGTCGCGATCGACACGAGCGGTCAGCTGCCGGCCCAGGTGGCGCGATCCGTCGAGCTGCCGGCGGCGCGCTACGTCTTCATCTCGACGCTGAGCGTATACGCGGACGACTCGCGGCCCGGCATGGACGAAGACGCCGCGACGATCGAGACGTTCGATCCGAACGACGCGGCCGCGGCCTACGGCGGCAACAAGGCGGCGTGCGAGCGGATCGTCGCGGAGCGTTTCGGCGACCGCGCCGCGATCTTACGTCCCGGCCTCATCGTCGGCCCGCGCGACTCCAGCGGGCGCTTCAGCTACTGGCCGGCGCGCGCTCTGCGCGGAGGCTCCTTCGTCGCCCCAGCCCCGCGCGAGTATGCCGTGCAGTTCGTCGACGCGCGCGATCTCGCCGAGTTTGCCGTACGAGTAGCCGTCGATGGCATCGGCGGCACCTTCAACGTCGTCGGCCCGGCGGATACGTATACCATGGGCGAGCTGCTCGCCACGTGCGTAGCGACGGCGGCGGAGCGCGGCGTTCGCAGCGAGCCGGTCTACATCGATGGCGACGCGATCGTCGCGGCCGGTGCCGAGCCGTGGACCGACGTGCCGATGTGGATCCCCGGTGCCGAATACGCGGGATTCTTTCGCGTGAGCAATGCCAAGGCGATCGCCGCGGGGCTGCGGTTCCGGCCGCCGGTCGACACGATCCGCGCGCTGCTGGATTGGCTCGCGACGCCCGAGGCTGCGGCCGCGGCACGACCCGGGCTGTCGCCCGAACTCGAAGCGAAGATCTTAGCGGAAAACTAAGGCTCGGCGATGAGTTGCGCGTAGGCGCGGCTCGAGTCGGTGGCTTTGCGCTGGAGCGCGGGATCGGTGTCGAGGTCGATGTGGTAGAGCCCGAAGTCGCTGCCGTCGTCGAACTGCAGGCCCCACTCGCGGTTCGACGTGATGCTCCAACACAAATACGCTTCGACGGGAGCGCCGCGCGCGACGGCCTTGCGCACCTCGCGAACGTGCGCGGCAAGATAGGCGGCGCGGTCGAAGCCGGCCGCGCGAGCGACGCAGCCGTTTTCGATCACGATGATCGGCTTGCCGGGAAAGAGCCGCGCCGCTTCGCTCAAGATTGAATTGAGCGCGCCGGGCCACACGGGCGCGCCGGAATAGTGGAAGTCGGCGGCGGCGCTGAGCTGCTGCAGCTGCGACGGCCAGATCGACGGCACGCCCCAGTAGTAGTCGAGGCCCACGTAGTCGAGCGTGCCCACGCACTCGCGCGGGCAAAGAAACTCGGGCAGCTTGCCCGCCATGCCGAGATTCCACCAGTTCGTGCCGAGCATTGTGGTGAAGATCGCGAAGCTTTTGCGCAGCGCCAAGAGGCCATGCAGCCACGACGACCGCGTGGCGCTCAGACGCTTCGTGCCCTGCAGGCGCACGAACTCGACGCGCGACGGGTCGCCGAAGATGAGCTGCGCGACGCCGCGCGCGATATCGGGCTCGAGACCCTCGTAGCTCTTGTCATCCTGAGCGGAGCGACCGGAGGGAGCGGAGTCGAAGGACGTGCATAAGCCCGCGACGCCCGGATGCACGCCGACGCGCAGCCGCCCGCGTTTGCGGATGCGCGCGATTGAGCGATCCATCCGCGGAACGGGCCGCGCCGCGCCCGTTGTTTCGTCGTCGTCGCGCCCGATGTTCGCGACGGTCTTGCGGTTGAACGCGTCGGGAATCTCAGGCCGCTGCGCGCGCAGTTCGCGAATCGCGCGGTCGACGGTGTTGAGCAGGGTCCGGCTGCCCAGCGCCATCGCGACCGCGAAGTACTGCTCGTTGCCGGGCAGGCGCGTGAGCGCGAAGTTATCGCCGGCGAACTGCTGCAGCGACACGTCGTCGTCGAACACCGCATCGACCTCGCCGCGGCGCAGCGCCTCGACGGCTTCCTCCATCGTCGCGGCATAGCGCAGCGTCGCCGCAGGGAACCAGCCGCCGACGATGCCGGCCGAGAGCGTCTGCGCGACGACGGCGACCTTGCCGCGCCACGTCTGCGTGTCGGCGGGTAACTGCAGCGTCGTGCCGTGCAGCACCGCGAGGTGCGTGCAGTAGTAGGGCTCGGAGAAGAAGACGTGCTGGCCGCGCCCCGGCGTCATCGTGAGCTGCGCGATGGTGCAGTCGACGCGCCCGCCTTCGGTGATGGCCGACTGCGCGATGCGCGCGGCCTGACGCTTCGCCGCCTGCGGCGACTGCAGATGCGTGGCGTTGCGATCGATCCAATGCTGCAGCCATTGCGGCAGGCCGAGCACGAGCGGATTCGTGCCGGCGCGCGCGTTGGGATGAATGCGCTGGATCGCCGCGCGCGCCTTGGCGTGCGCGCGGAACAGATTGGGGATGAGCGCGAGCACGTCGTCCATCTGGGCGTCGCCGCTCTCATAGGGCGGCTGGCCCGGCGGCATGGCGTAGGCGGGCATCCAGAAGCCCTTGATCCATCCGTACACGAGCTGATTCGGCTCGTTGAGCGTCACGTAGTCGCCGATCAGATCGCCGAGGCGCCGCGCAACCTCTTCGGCGTAGCGCGCGACGCGGTCGGGAAAGTTCGCATCGAGCGGCCCCGCGCCTTGACCCGCGGCCTGCACGTGCAGCGGCCACGTGTTGTGCACGAGCGTGACGATCGGCGACATGCCTGCGTCGCGGATCGCCTGCAGCACGTCGCGATAATGCGCGAACGCCGCGTCGTTCCAGACGCCGCTTTGGGGCTCGAGGCGCGCCCACGACAGCGAGAGCCGGAACACTTTGCAGCCGAGGCCGCGCGCGAGCTCGACGTCTTCGCGATAACGGTTCCAGAAGTCGGTGGCCTTGCCGCGCGCGACGAGCCCGCGCACGCGTTCCCACACGTCGCGGATGTCGTCGTTGCCGTCGTACGCCTCGCATTGGTGATCTGCGGTGGCGACGCCGAATCGAAGCGGCTGCGGTTGCGCGGGCATGGCGCTTCTTCTTACGCAGCAGGACGCGGCGAGTCCCGCGCGCCTCTTTCCGAGAGGCGTGGGGGCGTGATAGACTCACGTGGAGTCATGGGAATTTACGAGATCGTGCTGCCGGAGACGAAGCCGGAGACCGAGTGGGTGCGCGGCCGGCCGCTGCAAAAGGTGAGCCCGCAGCGCACGCATTCGCGCCTTCAGGGCGCGATGACGACGGAGCTCGAGCGCTGGGCGACCGGCCGCGGCGAGGCGGGTCCCGAGTGGCGTTTTCGCGTCGCGCCGCCGGGCGAGGTTCGCCGGCCGCTCGTACCCGATGTCGCCTACGTGTCGAACGAGCGGCTTCGCCCGTTGAGCGACGCGGAGCTCGAGCTGCCGCCGTTCGCACCCGACGTCGCCGTCGAGATTCTCTCGCCCGGCGACCGGCGCATCGACGTCGACGACAAGATCGGCGTTTATCTGCGCGGCGGCTCGCAACTTGTGATCGTGGTCGACCCGCAGCATCGTGCCGTCGAGCTGCATGACGCCGGCAAGACGTCACTGCTCGACGAAACGCAAGCGATCGAGCACATAGCGCTGCCGGGATTTACTTACGGGGTTCGCGACCTCTTCGCGGTGCTGCGCCGGCCGTAGAGTTTATCTGCGACGGCGCGTTCGCCAGAACGACGCCACCGCTAGCATAGCCCGGTACTTTCGCTCACGCAGGCCGAACCGCGCGGCGTCGCAGGAGCCTTACTTGCCGTCGCCCGCTTCCTACAGGCTTACGAATGGCAAGATAACGCGCCCGTATCTTTTGGGAGGCCACAATCGTCTACATAAACAGGACTAGGTTTATGAAGGAGATTGTAATGACCGACCGCCTATTGGACGCGCCTCCCGTCGTGTCACCGAAGGAGTGGGAAACCGCCCGCCAGCAGTTGCTGGTAAAAGAAAAGGCGTCGACCCGCGCGCGCGACGTTCTCGCCGCAGAGCGGCGTCGCATGCCGTGGATGAAGGTCGAGAAGAACTACACGTTCGGCTCACCCAAAGGAAACGTCAGCCTACGCGATTTGTTCGAAGGACGCCGCCAGCTGGTGATCTATCGCGCATTCTTCGAGCCCGGCGTGTACGGTTGGCCCGAACATGCCTGCCGCGGATGCTCGCTAATGGCCGATCAGGTCGCGCACGTTTCACATCTTCACGCACGAGACACGACCTTCGCGAACGTCTCGCGCGCTCCGCAGCCCGACATCGAGCGCCTGAAGGCGCGGATGGGCTGGACGATGCCGTGGTACACGATCACCGACGGTTTCGACGCCGACTTTGGCGTTGACGAATGGCACGGCACCAACGTCTTCTTCCGCGACGATGACAGCGTATATCGCACGTACTTCCTCAACAACCGCGGTGACGAGGCGCTGGGAGGCACGTGGAGCTATCTCGACATCACGCCCCTCGGGCGTCAAGAGAACTGGGAAGACTCACCCAAAGGTTATCCGCAGTCCGAGCCTTACAAATGGTGGAACTGGCATGACTCGTACGGAGTCGGGTCAGGCGGCGAGTGGAGCGACGTCGTCGATGCCGCGCAGAAGATATTGACATGATCCTCCTGGCGCACGTTATGGCTTTGCCGGTGGAAGAGCTCTTGATCCCGATTGCGAGCGGGGCCGGCGCCGGAGCCGCAATATGGCTTACCGTTTTACTGCGGAGAGCGCTACGATGGACTCGCTGAAAGGTAAGTCTGCCGTCGTGATCGGAGCTAGCTCGGGCGTCGGCTTGGCAACGGTGAAACGGCTGGTTTCCGAGGGAGTCTTGGTCGTCGCCGTTGCACGTGGGCGCGCCGGACTCGACGCAGTCGCTGCAGAGCTCGGAGGCGCCGTGCGAACGGTCCAGGCCGATGCGACGGATGCGGCGACTTCGGAACGGCTTCTGCAGGAATACAAGCCGCAACTCGTCGTGCTTGCCGCGGGCGTTCGGCCACAGATGGGAACGCTCGACGAGTTCAGCTGGGAGGCATTTTCCATTCCGTGGAACGCCGATGCGCAAGGCGCATTTCACCTACTGAAGGCTGCGCTAACGCTTCCGCTATCGCCGGGCAGCACTGTGGCGATCGTTTCGAGCGGAGCGGCGGTCGCCGGCTCACCGCTCTCTGGCGGCTACGCCGGCGCAAAGCGTATGCAATGGTTTATGGTCGAGTACGCACAAGAAGTCTCGGACGCGAAGAAGTTAGGGATCCGCTTTTTCGCCGTGCTGCCGCGTCAGTTGATTGAGGACACGGAGATCGGAAGCACCGCCGCCGCCAATTACGGCGCAGCGCAGGGTCTATCGGCGGCGGAGTTTCTTAGGCGTCGCTGGAAGGTGCCGCTCGACGCCGATAGAGTCGGTGCGGCGATCGTCGGCGGCTTGCGAGGAGATCTCGGCGACGGCGTCGCTGCGATCGGTGTGACCGGTGAAGCCGTCGAACCGTTGGGGTGAAGATGGAAGATCAGACGCGCGTGCTGTTACCGGCGATGACGGAAGCACGCGACCAATTCATGAAGCTAGTCGAAGAAATTCGTCCCCAGCTTCACCGGTACTGTGCGCGCATGACCGGATCGATCTTCGACGGCGAAGACGTTGTTCAAGAAACGTTGGCAAAAGCTTATTACGCTCTGGGTCAAATGGTACAGCCGCCAAACCTCAGACCCTGGCTCTTCCGGATCGCACATAACACGGCTATGGATTTCGTCAAGCGCTATGAACGGCAGCATGTTGAGCCGGTTGCCGACGTCCCGGACCGCGCAGAGTCTGAAGAATCCGGCGTCGCTGACGATCTTGTGGAAGCGGCGCTGACGGTTTTCGCAGAGTTGCCGCCAACGCAGCGTAGCGCCGCGATCCTCAAAGACGTCCTCGGACAATCGCTCGAGGAAACCGCGCATACAATGGGGACGACGATTGGGGCGGTAAAGGCCGCGTTATCGCGGGCACGCGCAAACATCGCTCGGACGCCACGTGCGCGATTTGCGGAGCCGGCACGACCCGTTGCGGGCGAAACGCTCAAGACGCTGCGACGGTACGCGGATCTCTTTAATGCCCACGACTGGGATGAGCTGCGCGCGCTGCTGGCGGAGGAATCGCGTCTCGAGGTGGTTTCGCGCGTGCAACATCCACGTGCGGTGGACGCGGGATACTACGATCGCTACGCCGCCTACACAAAGACCGAAGACCTCCGCGCGGAAGCGGGCTTCGTCGATGGCGTTCCGGCGATTGCGATCTTTAGGCCGCCATCGAGCCGAGCGCCCGCGTACTTCGTCTTGCTTGAGGTTAGCGCGGGCCGCGTCTCGCTCATTCGCGATTTCCGCTACGTCCCGTACATCGCGATCGACGCGCGTTACGCGGCATTAGGTTCCGGTCTCCCGCCGGAGAATAGAATGAGGTTCACATGACGAACTCATCGCAGGACAACGATCGCTCCGCCGACGGCGCCACGTCGCCCGAAATTGTCGATCGCGAGGCATGGCAGGCTCGAATAGACGCTCTACTGATTGTTGAGAAGGCCCATACTCGCGAAGGTGACGCGATCGCGGCGGCGCGTCGGCGATTGCCGATGGTGAGAAGTGGACGCCAACGCCGAACTCATTGGCGAGCAATGCGAAGGTTGCACGTTTTTTAATGGTCAAGTCCGCGAGCTGGCGTACGACTACCTAACGCCGTCGCCGCGCTGAGCGCTACAGCCGGACGCCCGGCCTCCCTCTCCGCGTGTCTTTGCCGATCGCGCTCAGGCCTTTCGGCGCGTTAGCAGCAACGCGCCGGGTGTGATCAGCAGCGCCAGCACGCCGGTGACGAAGAACGCGTCGCCGTAGGCCAGCGCCGCCGCCTGATCGTTGACCTGCGCCGCCAGTTGCGCCGGAGTTCCGTGCAGCAAGAACTGCGTGACGGGCAGACGCGAGAGCGTGACTTGGGCGGCGAGCATCGCCTGATGGAACTGTTCGCGCCGGTCGAGGAACGCAACGATGCCGGCCGACGAGATCGAGCCGCCCAGCTGGAAGAACAGCACGATGAACGAGCTCGCCTTCGCGCCGGCGTCGGGCGCGACGGCGCGCATCGTGGCGACCAGCAGCGGCGAGTAGACGAACGCCGCGCCCGTGCCGATCACGAGCAGCGGCACGACGAACGTCATCAGATCGCTGCCGGTGGTCACGCCGCGGCCGAGCCATAGCGATCCCACGCCGGCGACGGCGAGCCCGCCGCCGATGAGCCAGCGCAAGTCGAGCCATGGGAGATTCGTGAGGCGTCCCACCGGAATCGTGAGGAACAAAACGGGCAGCGCGCGGGCGCCGATCAAGAAGCCGGCCAGCGTGCTGGTGAAGCCGAGGTTGTCGACGGTGAACTGCGGCAGCAGCAACAGGCTCGGGAAGATCACCGCCGCGTAGGCGCCGGCAATGGCCAGCGCCGCCGCGACGGGCGGCGAGCCGAGCACGCGCAGATCGACGATCGGCTGTGCGACGCGCAGCTCCCACCACACGAACACCGCGGTCGCTGCGACGCAGACGAACGTGCAGATCACGATCGTCTGATTCGAGAACCAGTCGTCGTGCTGGCCCTGATCGAGCACGTATTGCAGCGTGCTGACCGCCACGACCAACAGCGCGATGCCGGTGACGTCGACGCGCTCGCGCCGCGCGCGGCCGTTGTCGCGCATGTAGCGCCACAGGATCACGATGGCGAGGATGCCGGGCACGACGTTCACGTCGAAGACCCACGGCCACGACAGGTTGTCGACCAACACGCCGCCCAGCGTCGGACCGAGCGACGGTCCGAGAATGGTGCCCAGCGCGAAGATCGATTGGCTCAGGCCGATCTGCTTCTGCGGAAACGTGTCGCGCAACACGACCTGCGCGGTGGCGAGCAGACCGCCGCCGAACGCGCCCTGCACGATGCGAAAGAGAATCAGCGCGGTGAGCGAGCTCGCCATGCCGCAGAGCACTGAAGCGAGCGTAAATCCGGCTATGGAGACGAGAAAGTAGTTCTTTCGCCCGAAGCGTAACTGCAGCCACGGCGTGAGCGGAATCACCACGACGTTGGCCACCACGTAACCCGTGAGCACCCATGTGGCCTCGTCGACCGTCGCGCCAAGGTTGCCCTGAATCGTGGGCAACGCAACGTTCACGATCGTAAGATCGACGGTCTGAAGGAGCGCTGCAAGCATCACGCCCGCGACGACCAGAACGCGACTCGCGCCGTACTCGACGAGCGAGGCTGGGGCGTCTGGCGCCTGGGGCGCGGGGCGGGCGCTGGAGCGGGGCGGGACGACGCCGATCGAGTGAGGGCGCGGCCGCGCGGCAACCGACACGTTGAACTCCGTTTTGTGGGGTTTGTAGCTTGAAACTAGCTTACGGGATGTGTGATGCTATGACTAGAACATGCTTTATCCTAGCACTGACAGTAACTGGCCTGGAAACGAGGCCGGCTCGATGAACGGTGAGGACCGCCGCCTCGAGCTCAGCGACTTCCTACGGACCCGGCGCGCGAAGATCGCGCCGTCCGACGTCGGCCTGGCCGACGGGCCGCGCCGCCGGACCCCGGGGCTGCGCCGCGAGGAGGTGGCGCTGCTGGCCAACATCGGCACCACCTGGTACACCCGTCTCGAGCAGGGGCTGCCGATCAACGTGTCCGCCGAGGTGCTCGCCTCGATCGCGCGGGCCTTGCGCCTGACTTCCGACGAACGCCGCCACCTCCACGTGCTGGCCGGCGTGCCGCTGACGGTCGCGTCGCAAGACGAGGAGCGCGTGAGCGATATCGTGCGGCGCGTGCTCGACGGGCTCGACCCGTCGCCCGCCTACGTGCGCGGCCGGCGGTGGGACGTGCTGGCGTGGAACCGCGGCGCCGATGCGCTCAACGACTTCTCCCGCACGACCGGCCCCGCGAGCAACCTCGTGTGGCGGTTGTTCCGCGACACCGAGTTCTCCAGCCGCCTTGGCGACCCACACTGCACGCAGCGCCGCTGCGTCGCACAGTTCCGCGCGGTCGCCGCAAAATATCCCAACGACCCGGCGTTCACCGCGCTCATCGACGACCTGCGCGCCAACTCGCCGGAGTTCCGCACGCTGTGGGCCGAGCACGACGTGCTGGGATCCACGGAGGGGCTCAAGCAGTTTATCCATCCCGACGTCGGCGAGCTGGTCTTGGACATCACGACGTTCGAGCTGCCGGGCGACGGCGACATGTGCATGGTCGTGCTCACGGCCGCACCCGGCTCGGAGAGCGACCGCAAACTCCGCCGACTCGCGCCGCCACTCGCGACCTCGCTTTTGTCATCCTGAGCGCAGCGAGCGCGTCCCCACCTTGTCACACTGAGCGCGCCGCTCCTCACCTTTGTCACACTGAGCGCGCCGCGAAGCGGCGCTGTCGAAGTGCGAAGGGGCCCGCACGCCTTGACATCGTGTGCCACTCTGCATATATTTAGTTAGCCTAACTAAATATATGCCGCGGGGGCGTTCCCCGCGCGGAGGTAATGCGATGCTCGAACGACTCGCTTTCGTTATGCTCGCCGTCGACGACGTCGATCGCGCGGCGGCCTTCTACCGCGACGTGCTCCAGATTCCGATGACCGGACGGTTCGGCGACTTCGCGTTCTTCGACACGGGCGAGGCGCGGCTCGCGCTCACGTCGGAGCTGGCCGGACGCGACGGCGCGGCACACGGCCACGAATGCGTGTTTGGCGTCGTCAGCGTCACGCAAGCTTACGACGCGCTGAAAGAACGCGTCGAGTTTGTCAACGAGCCGCGCGCCGTGAACGACGAGGCGTGGGCCGTGAACTTCCGCGATCCCGACGGCCACCTCTTGTCGCTCTATGGCCCGCAGTAGCGACCGTCGCCGAATCGCCGACCACCTGCACTCGGCGGCGATCCGCGTGCTGCGCTACGC
This sequence comes from Vulcanimicrobiota bacterium, assembly GCA_963711625.1. GTDB lineage: Bacteria > Vulcanimicrobiota > Vulcanimicrobiia > Vulcanimicrobiales > Vulcanimicrobiaceae > Cybelea. Next base: position 774,636 of record OY970207.1, on the reverse strand, counting down.
CCGCGAGGCCGACCGGAAAAGCCCGGTCGGCGCCGCACAGCTCTCGGCGCTCTCGGTGTTGACGTTCGGCGGCCCGTGCAGCATCGGGGAGCTGGCCTCGGCCGAGCAGGTGACGCCGCCGACGATGACGCGAATCGCGCACGCGCTGGAGAGTCAGCGGCTGGTGCGTCTCACACCATCGCCCGACGACGGGCGCGTCACGATCGTCGAAGCCACGCCCAAGGGGATCGCGCTGCTCAACAAGGCGCGCGAAGAACGCCTGCACCGAATCGAACTGCTGCTGGCGGAGCAGGACCCCGGCGACGTCGCGCTGCTGGGCACCGCGCTCGACCGCGTTTTTCCGCGATGAACGCGCGCCGCGCTCCCACTCTTGTCACCCTGAGTAGCGCGCTTTAGCGCGCGTGTCGAAGGGTTACTCCGCAGTCTCTGCGTTCGTCGAAGGCCGCGACCGCTCCCAGCTTCTCCGGATTGCGCACGACGTAGATCGCTGCGATGCGCCCGTCGACGATCTCCAGCGCGGCCGCGTCGGCGACGCCTTTTGCGGTGTAGGTCACGATGCCGGGCATGCCGTTGATCATCACGACCTCCACGCGCACGACGTCCTTCCAGCCCTGCTGGCTCTTCAAGCCGAACAGCAGCTTCGTCACGCGATCGCGGCCCGCGACCGGCACCGTCGCGGCCGGCGCCTTGCCGCCGCCGTCGCTGGTGAACACCACGTCGTCGGTGAGCAGCTCCGCGAGCTTGGCGGGATCGTCGTTGTGCAGCGCCGCGACGAATGCGTCGCGCACGCGCAGCAGCTCGCGCCGATCGGTCTGCGTTCGCCGGCCCGCGTCGCGGACGTGCTCGCGCGCGCGGGTTGCGAGCTTGCGCACCGCGGGCTCGGCGCGCCCGAGCGCCGTTGCGACGTCGGCGAAGGGCACGTCGAGCACGTCGTGCAGCAGAAACGCGGCGCGCTCGAGCGGCGCCAGCCGCTCCAGCGCCAGCATCAGCGCGAACGAGATGTCGTCGGCCAGCGTCACGGCGGCCTCGGGATCGTCGGGGCCGTCGGAGACCACCGGCTCGGGCAGCCACGGTCCGACGTAGATCTCGCGCTTCGCGCGCGCCGAGCGCAGACGATCGAGGCAGAGGCGCGTCACGATGGTGCGCGCGAGCGCGCGCTCGTCGCGCACCGCTTCAGCGTCGGACGCGGCGCTCCAGCGCAGGTACGCGTCTTGCGCCACGTCTTCGGCCTCGCCGTATTCGCCGAGCATGCGATACGCATGGCGCACCAGCTCGGGCCGCAGCGCCTCGAAGCGCTGCGCGCGATCGTCGATCACGCGCGCCGGCTCACGCGTATTGCTCGTGCTGCACGGCAACGGTCTCGCCGCCCACGCGCAGCCGCACGCACGCGTGCCCGTGCCCGATGGCGTATTTGAACGTGGGATACGCCTGCGCGCCGACGATCGCGTAGGCGAGCGACACGAGCCCCGCGCGGCCCCAGCGCTTGAGAATCTCGGCCCGCGCTTCGTCGCCGCTGCCGTCGCGCGCGATGGTCGCCAGTGCGAGCTCGGCGCCGAGCTGCGCCTCCTTCGAACACTTCGCGTAGTCGCGCTCGAGGATGGCGCGAATCGTCGCCGGCGCGACGCCGTCATCTTCGGCCATCGAGACGCCCAGCTGCAGGCAGGGGCCGCAGTCGGCCGCCTTCCCCGCCGTCAGCCCTGCGCCGTAGTACGCGTCCATCGGAACCTTACGATAACTCCCCAGCTTGCCGAGCCCCTGCAGCGGCATGACGGCGCTTACGCCGGCCTCGTCGACGATCTCGCGGACGTACCCGGTGTCGTAGTTCCAGCGCCGTGCGAACTTCTCGAGCTGCTTCTTGACCAACCAGTTGAACATGATGTTGTTTGTGTTCCTCCACCGCCTAGACGGGGCGGAGGCCCAAAAAGTGACCTCTTCACTCAGTTCAGGTGGCGGCCGCAGTCCGCATCTTCGTCGGACCGCAGCAGCATGGCTCGACCGCAGAATCGGCAACACTCAATCCTGGCCTCGCAGTCCTGAAACCGGTCTTCGGGGCTGCCGCGTTGCACGTAATCGCTCGGGTCAAAATCCATAAGGCCTTAGGCTACCACGCATGTCAAGGGGGCAAACGCGCGCCGCGCCATCCCAGGTCTGGCGTGAGGGCGTGACACCGCGGCGCGTCGATGCGTGTTGAACGCGTCACTATGAGTTCACAAAGCATGCGGGCGGCGGTCGTGCCGTCGGCGCAGGATCATCGGTTAGAGCTGCGCGACGTCGCGCGTTCCGGAACCGGGCCCCGGCCAGGTGCGCGTCAAGGTCGAGGCGTGCGGCGTCTGCCACAGCGACGCGCTCACCGTCTTCGCGGTGATGCCCGGCATCGCGTATCCGCGGATCCCGGGTCACGAGGTCGCGGGAACGATCGACGCGGTCGGCCCTGGCAGCGAGCCGTGGAAGATGGGCGACCGCGTGGGCCTCGGCTGGCACGGCGGCCACGACGGCACGTGCGACCGCTGCCGCCGCGGCGACTTCATCACGTGCGACAACCTGCAGGTCCCCGGCATCGCCTACGACGGCGGCCACGCGCAGTACGTGCTCGCGCCGGTGGTCGCGCTGGCGCGCATCCCCGACGAGCTCACTGCCGCCGAGGCCGGGCCGCTGATGTGCGCCGGTATCACCACGTTCAACGCGCTGCGCCGCAGCGACGCGCGCGCCGGCGATCTGGTCGCGGTGCTCGGCATCGGCGGCCTAGGCCACCTCGGCGTGCAGTTCGCGTCGAAGATGGGCTTTCGCACCGTCGCGATCGCGCGCGGACGCGATAAGGAAGAGCTGGCGAGAAAACTCGGCGCCTTCCACTACATCGACAGCGCGTCGGGCGACCCCGGCGCGGAACTACAGAAGCTCGGCGGCGCGAAGGTCGTGCTGTCGACGATCACCGCGGCGGCGGCGATGGAGCCGGTGCTCAGCGGGCTCGGCCCCGACGGCCAGCTGCTGGTGGTGGGCGCGTCGCAGGAACCGCTGCCCGTCAACACCGTGGCGTTGATGCACTACCGCAACTCGATCAAGGTGTGGCCGTCGGGAACGTGCGCGGATTCCGAGGATACGATGCGCTTCGCCGTGCAGACCGGCGTGCGCGCGATGATCGAAACGTTCCCGCTCGAGCGCGCGCCCGAAGCGTTCGATCGAATGATGAGCGGCGCCGCGCGCTTCCGCGTGGTGCTGACGATGTAGCGGCGCCTCCGACGGGGGGATGTCACATCCGGACGCCGGATTTCGTCTGGTCAGCAAAACCCACCCACGATAGGAGATGCGATGAACTCGGTTAGCCTCATCATTTACCACGCCACGGATGTGGCGAAAACGAAGGCGTTTTTTGCGACGGCGCTCGGTGGCGAACCCTACGTGGATAGCCCGGCCTATATCGGCTTCAAAGCCGGGGACGTCGAAATCGGAATCGTCGCGGCGCGGGGCGGCAACACGGGGGCGGTCGGGTTCGTGACGGTCACCGACATCAACGCGGCGCTGGCGGCGCTGACGGCGGCCGGAGCGGAGAAGACGCAAGACGTCACCGACGTCGGCTATGGGCTGCTGGTTGCGAGCGTCAAGAATCCCGACGGTACGCCGGTCGGTCTTCGTCAGTTCCCGCCGTCCTGAAACATCGCGGGCGGGCGCCCGGTAGAGTGGGCCATGAACGTCTTACGTTATGCCGCCGCCGGCATTGCCGCCGCGGTCATCTGTGCGGCCGCGCCGGTGCGCGCCGCCACGTCGGATCCGCGCGTCGCGGAGCTCATCGCATCGTCGGGTAAGGCGATCAACGTCGCCGCGCTCGCGCCGGTCTCGACGATTCGGTTCGACGAGAACATCTCGGCAGTCGGACTGACAGGCACGGTGGTGCAGTACGTCAACGTGCGCGACGGCCGCTTTGCCGAGACGACGACGCTCGCGCCGCTCGTGTCGCTCGACGGCTACGACGGCAAGGTAGAGTGGAGCGGCGACCGCACGCACCTGGTGTGGAATCAGGGCGGCGACAGCGATCGTTCGGGCGAGCTCAACCAGGCGTATCTCGAGAGCTACGCGCTGTGGGCGCCAAACGCGAGCGGCGCCGACGTCACGTCGCTGGGCACGAAGGTCGACGCCGGCAAGTCGTACGACGTGCTGCAGATCACGCCGGCCGGCTCGAAGGTGCCGTTCGAGCTGTGGCTCGACCCCGCGACGCATCTGCCGGCGCGCAGCCACTTCGTCAACGGCTTCACCACGCAGACGCTCGTCTTCTCCGACTATCGCGCGGTGAACGGGCTCAACGTCGCACACGCGATTCATATCGATTCCAGCGACGGCAACAACTCCGATATTACGGTGACGAACGTCGCGGTCGATCCGGCCGGCGCCGAGGCGGCGCTCGCGCGGCCGGCGACGAGCCCGACCGACTTTTCGATCGCGGGCGGCAAGACGTCCACGACGGTGCCGATTACGCTGGGCGAAAACCACGTCTACCTCGACGTGATGCTCAACGGCAAAGGCCCGTATCACTTCGTGTTCGACACTGGCGGCTTGAACGTGGTCGACGCGGCGGTGGCCAAGGAGATCGGCGCGCTCAGCACGGGCTCGGCGCAGGGCAACGGCGTCGGGTCGCAGACCGAAGGGCTGAGCTTCGCGAACGTGTCGAAGCTGCAGGTCGGCGACGCGGTGCTGACCGACCAGATCTTTGCCGTGGCGCCGACGCGGATGGGCTTCGGCGTGTCGGCGGGGCGTCCGATCGACGGATTGATCGGCTGGGAAGTGCTGGCGCGCTACATCACGACGTTCGACTACACTGGCCTGAAGGTGACGCTGAGCATGCCGGGCAGCGTGCGCGCCGCCGGCGGGCGGCCACGTGGTGCCGTTCGTGCTCTACGGCACGCAGCCGCAGATCGCGTGCACGATCGACGGCATTCCAGCCGAATGCACGATCGACACCGGCGCGCGCGATACGATGAGCTTTATGTCGCCGTTTATCGCGGCACATCCCGAGGTCGCGCCGGCGAAGCTGACCGAGGTCGGCATCAACGGCTTCGGCTTCGGCGGCCCGGCGATGGGCAAGCTCGGGCGCGTGCGCGAGGTCGGCATCGACGACCTGACGCTGACGAACCTCGTTGCGGGATACTCGACGCAGACGGCGGGCGGGCTCGCCGCGCCGTTCGTCGCGGCGAACATCGGCGGCAACCTGCTGCGGCGCTTCACCGTGACGTTCGACTACGGCAACGGCACGATGACGCTGGTGCCCAACGCGGCGTATACGGAGGCCGACAGCTACGAGCGCTCGGGGCTGTTCTTGATCAAGCGCGAGGGCAACGTGCAAGTGGTCTCGGCGCGCGCCCGGCACGCCGGCGGCGACCGCGGGCATCGCGAAGGGCGACACGATCGTGAGCATCAACGGCTCGCCCGCGGGCACGATGCTGCTGCAGCAGGTTCGCGCGCTCCTGGCCCAGCCGGCCGGGACGGTGGTGACGCTCGAACTCGCGTCGAAAGACGGGACGAAACGCACGGTGAAGCTGACGCTGGAGGACTACGTATAACGCTGACCCCGCCTTGTCACCCTGAGCCGGCCGCGAAGCGGCCGTGTCGAAGGGCGGCGTTGGCAACCACACTAGCAGCGCTGCTCGCCGGCTGCGGCGGCGCCGCAACGCAACCGCCGCTCGCCTCGCACGTCAGCTCCGCCGTCAAATCGGACGCGGGACAGCAGTTCATCTTCGTAACGAACAACGGGTCGGAGATTGACGAGTGGCCGCTTGGCGCGAACGGCAACGTGGCACCGTCACGCGTGATCGGTGGTGCCGCCACGGGATTGCGGGAGCCGGCCGGGATCGTCGTCGATGACAAGGGCGAGATCTATGTCGCGGTCAGCATGACCAACGCTATTCTCGGATTTCCGCCGAACTCGAACGGCAACATACGTCCGAATGTGCACATATCGGGGCCGCAGACCGGCCTCGACCATCCTGTCGGGCTCGCGTTCGACGCCGGTGGTAATATCTACGTTTCGAACTGCGGTCTGGTCTGCGGAGGCGCCCAAGAGGCGAGCATCGAGGAGTTCCCGCCGCAGGCGAGCGGTAACATCGCCCCGACGCGCAAGATCGCAGGTGACAATACGGGATTTACCAGACTGCGCCAGATCACCGTCGGCAAGACCGGTGAGATCTACGCGGCGAACGCGCAGTACCTCAAACTTCCACCGAGCATCGAGGTGTTCGCAGCCGGGGCCAACGGTAACCGTGCGCCGCTTCGCGTGATCGCCGGGAATCGCACGGATCCATCGGGCGGCGGCATCGCAGTCGGCAAGCTCGGTATCTACACGGACTCATGGGCCGAACCGCTCATCGAGCGTTTCGCGCCGAAAGCACACGGCAACGTGCCGCCCGTCGCGCAGATCGAAGGGAGTCGCACGGGACTCAGAAAGGAACTCGACGGGCTGTGGCTGGCCCCGAGCTCCAGGCTCTTTGCCGTGGATCGAGGCGGACCTCAGATCATCGCCTTTGCAGCAAGTGCGAACGGCAATGTGGCGCCACTCCTCGTGATCGCCGGTTCGACAACGCGACTCAACGTACCGATGTTCGTCACCGTCGGCCGGCAGCCTTAACCGCTCGGGCGGACTCGGCGCTCGCGCCGCGAAGCGCGCCCGTATGAAACAACTCGTTGCTTTTCTCTTGTGTGCGTTCGCGCTGGCCGCGCCGGCGTCGGCCGCGCAATCCGACGCCGCGCTAAAAACCGCGCTGCAGCGCGACCTAACGCAGTATCTGAGCTCGCGCGCGAAGCCCGAGCACATCTCGGCGATCTCGCTGAGCGTCAGCCTGCACGGCGCGTCGCAGAACATCAACGTGACGGCGGGCACGACGAAATACGGCGGCGGCGTGCCGGTCACGCCGACGATGCTGTGGCAGATCGGCAGCAACACGAAGGCCTTCACCGCGGTGACGATCCTGCAGCTCGAAGCCGACGGCGTGCTCTCGATCAACCAGACCGTCGGAAAGTGGCTGCCGCAGTACCCGGCGTGGAAGAACGTGACGATCCATCGTCTGCTGGACATGACGAGCGGCATTCCGGGCTACGACAACGTGCCGCAGATGCTCGAGGACTACGCGAAGAATCCGACGCGGACCCTGACGATTCCGCAGCTGATCGCGTACGTCTATCCGGGCAACCCGCACGCGCCGAAGGCCACGACCGGCTACAACTACTCGAACACGAACTATCTGCTGTGCGAGCTAATCATCGAGAAGGCGACGCATAAGAGCTATTCGAGCCAGCTCGAGAGCCGGTTCTTTCACTCGGACCTCGGCCTGACGTCGACGTATTACTCGGCCACGCAGTATCCGGCCGACGTGCTGGATCGGCTGGTATCGGGATATTTCTTCAACCACGATCCCGACGACGCGGGGCTCGCGCCGCTGCTCGGCACCGATGTGAGCCGCGACAGCCTGTCGTGGATGCAGGCGGCGGGCGCGATCGCCTCGACACCCGAGGATCTCACGCGCTGGGCGCGGGCGCTCTACACGGGGCCGATCCTGGCGCCGAAGCAGCGTGCCGAGCTGATGTCGCTCGTCTCGACGAAGAACGGGAAGCCGATCAAGTCGACGAGCCTCGCAGATCCGCAAGGCTTCGGCCTCGGCGTAGCGCAAATGACGAAGCCGAAGATCGGCACGATCTGGTTCTACGAGGGCATGACGCTGGGCTATCGGATGCTCCATCTCTACTTCCCGCGCCAAGACGCGGTAATCGCCTTCGGCTTGAACAGCAACCCCGACTCAAAGCAGAATCAATCAGGGAAGCTGGCCCTGACGCTTTACGAGACGCTGCACAAGGCGGGACGGCTCTAGAGTGTCTGAGCCTTTCTCACTGCGAGCCCGGGCACTGATAGGAGAGGCCGTGCCCCACGATGACGGCCTGCTGGCGGTGTGGGCTTCCTCCGATACTCAACAGATTCGATTCCCGTTGGCACCGCAGCCACCAGGAGGATTACGAGGACTCGGGTCGGTCAGTCGCAACAGCCAAACGATTGACATCGCCAAGGGGCGCTCAAGTTTCGCCTAGAAAAAATCTGATGAAGAGCCCCCTTTCTGATAATGCGGGCGACTATTTTGTTGGCTCCTGCGACTATGCTTTGAGGTTCTACCATGCAAATGAAATCGACCTGGAAGAGCCTCGTCTATGATGTGGTCTCGAATCTGCCGCGCGACTTTGCGCTTGGCGACGTCTTGAAACATCAGGGAGACTTCGAGCGGCATTTCCCAAACAATCGCTTTATCGACGCAAAAATACGACAGAGCCTTCAGATCCTTCGAGATCAGGGGCTGATAAGGTTTACGAGGCCAGGGCACTATGAGCGCCTTGACGTAGCACCTGTGTTCAGCCCGCTTCTCGACCTCACCGTAGCAACCCGATTCGTTAGTCAAGCTCAAGCGGCGCGCGTCGCCCTCGAGACCTGGGCATCGTTCAACCTCTACTGCTTAAACTGTGATCGCAACGAACTCGAGCAGCTGCCCGATAACACGCCGGTTGCCGACTTTGAATGCTTTGCATGCAAGAGCCGCTACCAACTTAAAGGGAAGAACGGCCGCCTTGGCAAGCAGATTACCGGAGCCGCCTACCGGCCCACTGTAGAAGCTATCCGGGCCGGCACACTGCCAGATCACGTCCTCGTCGAGTTTGATACCCGTTTTGGCACCGTCGTGTTCGTCGACGCATTTCCCGGCCAGCTGATCACGGAGGATCGCGTCATTCCTCGCAAGCCGTTATCGTCGACGGCCAAGCGTGCCGGTTGGCAGGGCTGTAATATCATCGTTGATGGTCTTGATCGTGTGCGAATCGTCGAACCGGCCGGTCTTGGCAGAAATTCCGTCAGGCGTAAGTGGAGGGCGTTGGCCGCCGTCGCATCTGGTTAGTGAGCCTTTCAACCACTGCCGCCAATAGGGAGAGCGAAGAACGTCAGGATACAAAATCGCTAAAGGTCGGCAAATCATCCTAGACTCGGCGTAGGGGGCCTTTCGATACAAGCCGAACCGGCGACGACATGCGAGTTGCCGTTCTCACTATCGTGACCCTGTCACTCGTAGCGGCGACGCCGGCGCCTCAGCCATCGGTGCAGAGCCTTTTGCGCGATCGCGTTAAGTACGTGTTCGTGATCTACCAAGAAAATCGCTCGTTCGATCACTACTTCGGCACCTATCCCGGCGCCAACGGCATCTACACGCCGGCGGCATACCTGCACGGCTTCACGCAATATAACCCGATCGCCAAGCGGCCGACGCACGCGTTCCGCGTCACGACGCCCGATCTCGGCCTCGTCAACAACGCCCGCACCCTCCTCGACACCGCCCTCCACGACAACGCCATGGATCGTTTCGTCGCCGCGGAAGGCGCGTGGGCGCAGAGCCTCGCCGCCCGCCAGCCAAAAAGCCCTCGGCATGACCGATCCCGCCGAGCGCCGCGTCGGTCGGCGACGAGTCGATGGCGCACGTCGACTGCGACACCATCCCCTACCTCTGGGCCTACGCCAACCGCTTCGCGCTCTTCGACACCTTCTTCCAAGGCGCGCGCGCGCCGTCGTCGCCCAGCAACGTCGAGATCATCGCCGCGCAGAACGGCGAGACCGAGTACGCGCGCTACGGCCCCACCGGGCCGCCCTACACCGCCGATCCCAAAGGCGTCGCCGGCCGCGGCGTGCCCATGTGGGTCGACCTCGATCCCGCCTGGGGCCCCTACAACAAAGAAGACTTCAGCAAAGAGAAGCAGGTCGATCAAACCTACGCCACCGTGCTGCTCAATCTCGAGGGCGTCGAGGCCGGCCAGGTGACCAAGTACGCGCAGGACGTCGCCGACGACATCGCAGTTCCTGCGCGCCAAGGGCCAGTCGCCCGTCAACTGGACGTGGTACGAGCAGGGCTACGCCAATCCGGCCGATCCCGATCGCGTCACGCTCGTCACCCACCATCTCGCCCCGCACTACTTCGGCTACATCGCCAACAACGACGTGATGGATCGCCACGTCGCCGACATCACGCAGTTCGCGTCCGACATCAACGCCGGCAAGCTCGGCGACGGCGGCCTCTTCTATCTCAAGGGCGGCTTCGGCAGCAACCTCGGCCTGCGCCCCGCCAACGCCGCGCCGAACACGTTCTTGGGCGACGACGACCATCCGGGCGAGTCGGATCAGCAAGTCGCCGAGGCCGACGTCGCCGCGCTCGTCAACCTCATCGCGCGCAGCAAGTATTGGAGCCAGTCGGCGATCGTCATCACGTGGGACGATCCCGGCGGCTATTGGGATCACGTTCCGCCGCCGCAGTGGCTGATCTGCCCCGACGGCCATCCCTGCGGCAACGGCCAGCGCGTGCCGCTGCTGCTGATCTCGCCCTACGCGCGCAACGGCGTCGTGCACGAGTACGACGATCAGGCGTCGGTGATCAAGTTCGCCGAGCATCTCTTCGACCGCACGCCGCTCGCGCAGCTGCCCGACGAGGCGCGCTACATGCCGTTCGGTCCGCGCGACGGCAGCGATCGCAACGGCGACTTGACCGGCGGCTTCGACGAAGCGCGCCTGCGCGGCGACACGCCGCCGATCCCCGCGACCGACGCCGATCATCGCCGACGACGTCGTCAAGGCGATCCCCAGCCCGTGGTCGTGCGCGACGCTCGGCATCCACCCCGTGCCGCCGCCGCCCGGAACGTCGGACGCGCCGCCGCCCGGCTTCAACCCGCGCGCGCTCGTTGTGCCGATGAAAGCGCCGTAGCGCTGGATCGCCGCGACTTCCTCGCAGCCGCGGGAACGGGTGCGCTTGTTGCGGCTACCCCTTCGACAGGCGGCCCTTCGACACGCACGCTCACGCGTGCTACTCAGGGTGACAATGCAAAGTCGATCATCGCGAGCGCGCGCAAGATCGTCACGCCCAACGGCATCGAGCGGCTCGAAACCGTGCGCATCGGCGGCATCGAGCAGTGGGTCTCGGTGCGCGGCCACGACCGCAACAATCCCGTGCTGATGTTCATCCACGGCGGACCAGGCTACGTGTCGATCCCGATGAGCTGGTGGTTCGCGCAAGGGTGGGACGAGTATTTCACCGTCGTCCAGTGGGATCAGCGCGGCGCCGGCAAGACCTACGAGATCAACGATCCGGCGACGGTCGCGCCCACCATGACGCTCGATCGCATGGTCGACGACGCCATCGAGATGGCCGAGTGGGCGCGCCGCGAGCTGGGCAAAGCGAAGATCGTCGCGCTCGGCCACTCCTTCGGCAGCTACGTCGGCCTGATGATGGCGCACCGCCGGCCCGATCTGCTGCACGCGTACGTCGGCGTGGGCCAGCTCAGCAACGGCCCCGAGAGCGAGCGCCGCGGCTGGACCTTCGCGATGGAGTCCGCGCGAGCGCGCCGGCAACGCGAAGGCCGTCGCGGAGCTGCAGGCGATCGCGCCGTACTACGCGCCCGGGCACCCGCCGACGCTCGCCAATCTCTATCGCCAGCGTAAGTGGCTCGATTACTACGGCGGCGTGATGGCCTACCGGCACGGCAACGACGCCGAGGGCGACTTGTCGAAGCTCTCGCCGGATTACACGAACGCCGAGCTCGCGCACATCTGGCGCGGCAACGAGTTCTCGGAGAAGTTCCTTCTCATGCCGGTGCTGGCGCTCGACTTCAGCAGCAGCATCCGGCAGCTGGCCTGTCCGCTGATCGTCTTCGCCGGCCGCCACGACTACAACGTCAACTCCGAGCTGGCGAAGCAATGGTTCGACACCGTGCAGGCGCCGTCGAAGACGTTCGTGTGGTTCGAGAACTCCGCGCACTTGCCGATGACCGAAGAGCCGGGCAAGTTTCTGCTCTCGCTGGTCAGTGACGTGCGCCCGCTCGCGGCGCCGTAGTGTAGCATCGAGCAGTCCTTCGACACGCGCGCCTGCGGCGCGCTGCTCAGGATGACAAGGCTTGGCCCAGGATGACAACGTGGGGGCGCGCGCATTTAGGTTGATATTTGCATGAGCTACGCTAGGCGCGATGCCGGATGACAAAGTGGCTCAGGATGACAAGGGGCCGGAGTAGGCCAGGGGCGCCTCCGGAACGAAATGGGTCGACCTCGCGTTTCACCCTCGAGTCATTTCCCGCTTAGCTAACTAGTAAGGAGGCAGTGTGGTACGCACCCCAACAGCGAGCCGCTTAGGCGGACTCGGTTTACTCATGACGATGCTTGCCGGATGCGGCGGATCGCAGGGATCGGTCGGCACCCCCACGATCCCGCAGAACAATCAAGCACGCAACAATGCGGCCGCGCACCGGCACGATGGATCGACCACGGCCTTCACGGTCGAGGGTCGCAAGATTCTTCTCAACGGCGACCCGTTCTTCATCAAGGGCGTCGACTACGGCAACAACCAGATCGACGCGTACGCCGACCCGAACCCGCTCGACGACGCCAACGAGCCGGTCTGGAGCCCCGACCTCGACGCCATGCGCGCCGCCGGCGCGCAACGCCGTCAAGGTGTATAACGTCACGCTCGACAGCTTCAAGCCGTACGAATACATCATCGGCAGCGTCAACAAGCTGCGGCCCTACGAGACGGGCAAGATCGGCAAGTTCCTCAAGAAGGCGTGGAACAACGGCGATCACCCGATCTACGTCGTGCTGAGCGTCTTCTTCGGCGGCGCGAACGTGCTCGAACCGAAGTATCAAAACGCGCTCGTGGCCGTGTACGCACTGATGACCAAGGAGTACGCCAACGATCCGGCCGTCATGGGCGTTTCGATCGGCTCGGAAATCAACAGCGAAAAGTACATCAATCAGACCATCTGGTGGAACAAGCTCAGCGAGATCAGCGAGAGCGTCCACAAAACGTACAAAGAGATCGGCGCTGAGAAGATCACCACGACGACCATGGTCGACGACGGATTGAACACGGTGCGGGCCGGCGAGCTCGCCAAGTTCAAGGTCGACACCTGGGGCCTCGACGTCTATCGCGGCCGCACGATGGGCCAGATCTTCAGCCAGATCGCGGCGCGCAACGCAGAAGCCCGAGATCATGGCCGAGTACGGCGCGAGCGCGGGCTACTACCCGCCCTCGTCGGCTCGCTACGATTCCACCCGTGGCGAGTGCAACGGCTACCCGCCCGGCACGGACAAGCCTCCGTTATACGGACTCCCGGGGCCGCGGCCGTGGGAGCTCGTTGCCGAGCTGCCGGACAGCGGAAATCCGCGCATGGACTTCCTCACGAGCTACGTACGGAAGAAACGCTAACGAGATCTTCGAGAACCGCGCGAGCGCGGGCGGCGTCACCAGCGGCGGCTTCTACTTCGAGTGGAACGACGAGTGGTGGAAATCGGGCTGGCCGTTCAAGCACATCGGCGGTTTCGACGGCAACGTCATCGTCAAGAACGCCGCCTTCCCCGGCTGCTACGACGATCAGGCGTGGTTCGGCCTGAACTGCCGACAAGAAGAACGGAAGCGGCGACAAGCCGTTCCCGGACCGCAGTCCGGACACGCGCGTGCCGCGCCCGACGCTCAGCGTGCTGAGCAGCGTCTGGGACAGGTCGCCCTAGCAACGCGTAACAGCGCAATCGGCGCAAGGGCGTCGAGCGTGACGGAATCCGTCACCTCGGCGCCTTTTGTTATTTACGTCCCCATCGCGCCGACGTCCACGACGGCCTTCGCAAACGCCTGCGGTGCTTCTTGCGGCACGTTGTGGCCGATGCCCGGCAGCACGCGGTGCTCGTACTTGCCGGTGTACTTGCTGCGATACGCCGCACCGTTGGCGGCGGGACCGTCGAAGTCGCTCGCGACCGTGATCGTCGGCACGGCGATGGCCGGGCCCGCGAAGAGCTGCTGTTCGAGACCGTCGTATTTCGGATCGCCCTTCGCGAGGCCCAAGCGCCAGCGATAGTTGTGGATGACGATCGCGACGTGGTCGGGGTTCTCGAACGCCTTCGCGGTGCGATCGTAGATCGCGTCGCTGAAGTGCCACTTCGGCGAGACGATCGTCCAGATGAGCTTGTTGAAGTCGTGGCGGTTCTCCGCGTAGCCCAGCTCGCCGCGCGCGGTGGAGAAGTAGTATTGATACCACCACCCGAGCTCGGCTTTCGGCGGCAGCGGCTGCGCCTGCGCCTTGACGTTCGTGATCAGATAGCCGCTCACGGCGACGAGACCGCTGCAGCGCTGCGGCCAGAGCGCCGCGATGATGTCGGCCGTGCGCGAACCCCAGTCGAAGCCGCCGATGATCGCGCTGCTCGATCTTCAGCGCGTCCATCAGGGCGATGACGTCGAGGGCCACCACCGACTGCTGCCCGTTGCGGAACGTGTCGGTCGAAAGAAAACGCGTGCTGCCGTATCCGCGCAGATACGGCACGATGACGCGGTAGCCGTGCGCCGCGAGCAGCGGCGCGACGGCGGCGTAGCTGTGGATGTCGTACGGCCAGCCGTGCAGCAGGATCACGGGCCGGCCGGTGGGCGACCCAACGTCAGCGTAGCCGACGCTCAGAACGCCGGCGTCGATCTGCTTGATCGGGCCGAGATTCGTGTGCGACGACGTATCGGTCGCCGCGGTGGCTGGTGTGAGGCCGGCTTTCGCTGCAGCGATGGCCGCGGCAGCGGCGCCGACGAAGGAGCGGCGTGTCTGTCCCAATTGACGAGCCTCCCTTACCTCTTCGGAGCGGACAACGGCGGTATGCCGAGCCGAGCGGGGGAGGTTCCGCCCGGCTCGTCCGCTACCCTACGGTCCCGTTACGAACCATTCGTTGCCGAAGCGATCCACCAAGCAGCCGAAGGTGCCGCCCCAGTCGGCGTCGCCGAACGGCGTGACGGTCTTGCCGCCGTCGGCGAGCGCGGTGAAAATCTCTTTGGCTTGCGCGCCATCGAGCACGTTGAGCGCGAGCGAAACGTTGCCCGCGTCCGGATCGATCGCGTGATCCGTCAGGCCATCGGCCGCTTTGAACGAAACCCCGCGCGACGTGAACGTTGCATACTGTACGCGGTCACCCTCGCGCATGCGAATCTCGTAGTCGCCGTCGAGCGCCTTCTTGTAGAATTCCAGCGCCTCGGCGCAGCGGCCGTAGAAGAACACGAACGGAACCAGTTCCATCGGCGCGCCGCGCATGTCGTCGCCGGTATCCACCAGGCCGATCGTATGGCCCTCGGGATCGTTGAAGAGTCCGATGACGGGGCCGTTGGGAACCTTGTCGGGCCCCATCATCCGCGTGCCGCCGTGCTCTTCGACTTTGGCGAACGCCGACTCGACGTCGTCGACCACGACGTAGAACGTCACGTGCCCGTCGTAGCCCGGCGGCGCCTCGCCGATGCCGCCGCCGATGCCGCGCTGAAAGCCGGGAACCGGATCGACGATGCTGTACTGGATCTCGTAGTCGGGAATCGGGGCCGCGACGTTCCAGCCGAACACGCGCTCGTAGAAGTCGCGCAGCTTGGGCGCGTCGTGCCCCATGATCTCGAAATGCATAACCGGGTGTTTCATTGTCGTAAACTCCTCGTTTAAGTGCGTTAAGCGTTGTAGGCGCGGCGCAGCTCGTCGATGTCGAGCTTGCCCATTTGCAGCATGGCGTGCATCGCGCGCTGCGCGCGCTCGGGGTCGTCGCCGCCGAGAACCTCGCGCAGGCCCTGCGGCACGATGTTCCAGGAGAAGCCGTAGCGGTCGGCGACCCAGCCGCACGGCAGCTGCTTGCCGCCTTCGGAGAGCTTGTCCCACAGCGCGTCGAGCTCGGCTTGCGTCTCGCAGCTCGTGAAGAGCGCGATCTTGCCCTGCGAAAAGTTGTCGTCCGGCACCTTCGGATCGCCGGTGGGCGCGTTGATGGCCATGAACGGCTGGCCGTCGAGCTCGAACTCGATCGTCATCACCGATCCCGCCGGGCCCGGACCGGCCTCGCCGTAGCGGCTGACGTCGGTGACCTTGGAATTCTTGAAGACCGACACGTAGAAGTTGGCCGCCTCTTCGGCGTCGCCCTCAAACCAGAGGAACGGGGTGATGCTCGGCACGGAGGTCTCCTTTTTCGCTCAGGATGACAAAGTGGGTGGGGCAGGTCCGTATGGTAGCAGGTTCACTTGTAAAATGCAAGTACTATTTGCAAACGAAAGTTTTATTGCTATAATCGGCTTGTGGCGACAACGGTCAAGCGGACGTACGGCCAATACTGCGGCTTCTCGCGCGCGCTCGAGATGGTGGGCGAGCGCTGGGCTCTGCTCATCGTTCGCGACCTGCTGGTCGGGCCGAAGCGGTTCGGCGAGATCCAGCGCGGCTTGCCGGGGATTCCCAGCAACATTCTCACGGCGCGCTTAAACGAGCTTGAGGACAGCGGGCTGATTCGGCGCCGAGTGCTCGCCCGGCCGGCGAAAGGCGTCGCGTACGAACTGACCGACGACGGGGCCGCGCTCCAGGAGCCCGTGCTCGCGCTCGGCCGCTGGGGAGCGCAGCACTTGGGCGAGCCGCGGCCCGACGAGACCGTCACCGAAGATTCCATCGCGATGGCGCTGCGCACCACGTTCCGCCCCGAGGCGGCCGGGCGCGCGAAGGTGACGTATCTATTGAAGCTCGGTCCCATCGAAGTGCACGCCCGCGTGCGCGACGGCGACGTGGTGGTCGGCCGCGGCCCCGTCGCCAAGCCCGACCTGATCATCGAGACCGGCCCGGCGATGAAGCTGCTGATGGCCGGCGAGATCTCGCCCGCCGACGCGCTCAAGAAGAAGCTCGTCAAAATTACCGGCGACCCGAAGCTGCTCGACCGCTTCGCCAAAATGTTCCGCATCTAGCACGCGCACGGTACAGATGATGCGGTGAAGGCGTTGATTGCAGCCGGCGCGGCGATATTCTGCCTGGCGGCAGCGCCGGCACCGACGTACCACCTCGATCTCTCGCGGTATTTCACCAGCGCCGCGGCCGAGGCGCAGAGCCGCTCGGCGGTGCTGGCGGACGCCGCGGCGTTCTCGGCCTCGGCGACGCCGTCGACCGCACCGGCGCTGCTGCGCTGGCTGCAGCGCTACGACGCGCTGCTCGAAGGCCTCGAGCGGCACGACACCTACGTCTATCTGCAGGCCGAAGAGTACGATCGCGACATCGCCGATGCGAGGGCCGACGCCGAACTGGGCGACGCCGAAGACCGCATCACCGATCGCGTCGTCGAGGCCGCGCAGCAGTTAGGCGCGGCGCGCATCGCGCAGTGGACGCGCCTTCCGTCGCTCGCTCCCTACCGCTATCTGCTGACCAGTTCGCTCGCAGCGGCAAAGCATCGTCTCAGCCCCGTCCAAGCGCATACGGTCACCGTTGCGGTCACGCCCGCGCTCGACGCGGCCGCCGCCGGCTATAAGACGCTGCGAAAGTCGTCCGCGACCATCGAGAGCCAGCAGGATGCGTACGCGGCGCTGCTCGTTGCGATCGCGAGCACGCGAAACGGCGTCGCGCGGCTCCTCGGGTTCCACTCGGCCACCGACGCGGCGTATTTCGACCGTTCCCTCGATCCCGCTTCCGTCGAGCGAACGCTGCGCGCCGTTCGCGAGTCCGGCGCCTACGCGCGGTATCGCGCGGTCGCGGCGCGAGCGCCCAAGGCGACCTTCGCGCCGCCGCAATACGCCATCGCCGACGCCCTGGCGCTGATCCTCGGCGCCGAGCAGCCGATGGGCGCCGAATACGCCGGCGCGTACGCCGATCTGCTCGACCCGGTTCACGCGCGGCTCGAGATCTGCACGACGCCCGAATGCGACGACGGCGGATTCTCCGTCGGCTTCGCGGGCATAACGTCGGGCGTCTACTACGGCCACTACGACGGGGCGCTCCGCGCGGTTCGCGCGATCGCCCACGAGTCCGGACACGCCGTCCATCGCGAGTTCATGAGCCGCCATCAGCCGATCGCGGCATACAACCGCGGGCCGGCCTTTATGTTCGAGTCGTTTGCAATCTTCAACGAGTTGCTTTTTCTCGACTCGCTGTACGAGAACGCCCCGAACGCCGCGCAGCGCGCGTACTATCTAAACTCCTTTCTCGAGGATTTGACGTTTCAAGTCTTCGGGTCGGCCGGAGAGACCGACCTCGAGAGCTCGATCTACCGCGGCGTCGACGACGGAAGCGTCAAGACGGCGGCCGATCTCGACGCGCTGACGACGCGGGTGTTCGCGCGCTACGACCCGGCCTCGAGTTCGGATCCGGCGACGCCGCTCTATTGGGCGCGCGACCGGCTCTTCTTCACCGATCCGCTCTACGACGTGAACTATCTCTATGCGGGGCTGCTCGCGGCCAAGTACTTCGCCGACTTCAAACGCGACCCGAAAGCGTTTGCACCGCGGTACGTCGCGTTGTTGAAAAACGGCTTCGACGCGTCGCCCGCCGATCTGGAGCGGCGATTTCTCGGCATCGACCTTTCCGATGAAAATGCGCTGGTGGCCAACGCCACCACGCTCATCGACGCGCGAACGAACGAGCTGGCGCAGCTGTATCCAAGTAGGCGCCCTTCGACACGCGCCCTTCGCGCGCTACTCAGGGTGACAAGTGGGGCGCGACCTGCTACGCCGCTGCCAGGATGACAATTGAAGGCGCCAGGAAACTCGCATGACTGACGATCCGTTTTCTGCATTCAAGGCGCGGCAGCGCGAGATGTGGGCGTCGTTCGCGCCGACGGCCACGTTCACCACGCCGGTCTCCGCGCATCTCGTTCGCTTCGCGGGCATCGCGCCGGGCGAGACGGTGCTCGACGTCGGCACCGGCACCGGCGTCGCCGCGATCACGGCGGCGCGCGCCGGCGCGCGCGCGCACGCCATCGATCTCACGCCGGCGCTGCTCGAAGTCGCGCGCGAGAACGCGCAGCTCGCCGGCATCGACGTCGCGTTCGCCGAAGGCGACGCCGAGCATCTGCCGTATCCCGACGCGACGTTCGACGTCGTGCTGAGCCAGTTCGGCCACATGTTCGCGCCGCAGCCCGAGCTCGCCGTCGCCGAGATGCGCCGCGTGCTCAAGCCCACGGGACGGCTCGCGTTCGCGACCTGGCCGCCCGATCTGCTCGTGGGCCGCATGTTCGCGTTCATCGGCAGCATGATGCCGCCGCCGCCCGGCGTGCCGCCTCCCGGGCTCTGGGGCGACGAGGCCGTGGTCAAGCAGCGCCTCGGGTCCGCGTTCGGCGACCTCGCGTTCGAGCGCGGCGTCATGACGGTGCCGGCCCTGAGCATGGCGCACTATCGCGCGTTCATGGAACGGTCGGTCGGCCCGATGCAGAAGCTCGTCGAGACCCTCTCCGGCGAGCCCGAGCGCCTCGCCGCCGTGCGTCTTGAATACCACGCGATCGTCGAGCCCTACTACGCCGACAACGTGGTGCGGCAAGAGTATCTGCTCACGCGCGCCGCGAACAAGCGAGCATGAAACGCTCACCCTCGTCTCTCGCAGCGCGCGCCTTCACGGCGGCGGCGATCGTCGCGAGCACGCTCGCGGCCACCAGCCCGCCCGCGGCGCAAACTCCGTCGATGAGTCTGCTGGAGCGCGCGACCAACCCGAATCCAACCCTCAACTCCTACACGGGCAACGCGCAGCTCTCGGCTATCCTGCACGCGGTCATCCCGATTCACAAATCGTTCGACGGCACCGTCTACTATCTGCGTCCGAAGCGTAAGATCTCGCTCAACGGCGTGCCGGGCGCGTTGTCGAAGTTCAAAGATCTCGTCACGACCACGCCCACCTACGAAGAGGCCATGGAGCAATACACCATCAGGCCGCTCACCGACAACGGCAAGGTTTCCACCTACTCGCTGGTCCCCAAGAAGTCGGGCGGCCGTGTGAAGGAGCTGGTGCTGACGATCAGCGACCACATGGCGTTCATGCGAACCGCGCAATGGAACTATACGAACGGCGCCACGCTCGTCTTCACGCAGACCTACATGAAGGTGGGCGAGTATCAGCTGCCGCGCAAGGCCGACATCAACGCGCACTTCCCGGGATACAGCGTCCAGGGCACGCTGACGTTCTCGAACTATCAGCCCAACGCGCCCGTCGCTCCGTCGGTCTTCGCGTCGCCCAGCAGCTAAGGGCGGCACGCCATTCTCGAGATCGACGACC
This sequence comes from Vulcanimicrobiota bacterium, assembly GCA_963711625.1. Classification (GTDB taxonomy): domain Bacteria; phylum Vulcanimicrobiota; class Vulcanimicrobiia; order Vulcanimicrobiales; family Vulcanimicrobiaceae; genus Cybelea. The sequence continues at coordinate 754,593 of OY970207.1, read as the reverse complement.
TTCCGCAGATCGCATGGACCGCGTCACGCGACGGGCGGATGCTCTCGCTCAATCGCGCGTGGTACGAGTACGCGGGCGCGCGGCGGCGCTCGAACGCCTCGCCGGCAACCTTCCAGAAGCAATGGTGGGCGGCGGTGTACCGCGAGGATCGGCAGCGCGCCGCCGATGCGATCGCCGGCGCGGTACGGACGCGCAACCCGTTCGACGTCGAGCTGCGACTGCGGCGAGCCGACGGGATGGACCGCTGGTTCCGCCTCTCGGTATCGCCGGTCGACGACGCGCATCGCGAGTCGGCCGGCTGGCTGGGCGTCTGCGCCGACATCGACGACTATAAGCGCCAGGGGCAGCAGTTCGCGTTCCTCGCGCAGGCCGGCGAGGTGCTGGCGGAATCGCTCGATCTGCAAACCACGCTCGACCGGCTGCTCGCGATCATCGTGCCCGAGTTCGGCGACTGGGCGGCCATCGATCTCTTCGACGACAACGACCGCCTGAAGACCGTCGCCGCGATTCACGCCGATCCCGACAAGACGCGGCTCGTGAAGCGCCTGGTGGGGCGTTACAACCACAACCCGCGCTACGAACCGGCCATCGCGGCGGCGCTGCGCATGGGCCGGCCCATGCTCATCGGCGACGTGAAGCCCGAGCTGCTCGACAAGGCCGCGACGCCCGCGCTGCTGCCCGTGGTCCGCGAGCTGTCGCCGCGCTCGACCATCACGATCCCGCTGCGCACGCACGGGCGCACCATCGGCTCGCTGGTCGCCTACTGGGCGCAGACGCCGCGCCGCTACGACGACGCCGATCTGCCGCTGTTCGAGGAGCTCACGAAGCGCGCCGCGGTCTCGATCGAGAACGCGCGGCTGTACGAGCGCGAACGCGAGATCGCCGCGGAGTTCCAGCGTGCGGCGCTGCCGATCTCGCTGCCGCACGTCGGGGGAATCCGCTTCGACGGCATGTACGTGCCCGCGAGCGACCGCGAGCTGCTGGGCGGCGACTGGTACGACGCGCTGCGCCTCAACGACGGACGCATCGTGATCTCGATCGGCGACGTGGCCGGCAGCGGACTGGCCGCCGCGGTGATCATGTCGTCGATGCGGCAGGTCATTCGCGGCGTCGCGCAAGTCTATGCCGATCCGATCGCGATGCTCGACGCCGCCGACCGCACGCTGAAAACCGAACATCCCGACACGTTCGTCACCGCGTTCGTCGGCGTGCTCGATCCGATCTCGTGGACGCTCACGTACGCCTCCGCGGGGCATCCCTCGCCGTTGCTCCGCGACAGCGCGCGGCCGCGTGACGGAGCTGAGCAGCGAGCGGACTGCCGATCGGCCTGCGCGTGCGCGGCGAAACGGCCACGACCACCATTCTGCCCAGCTCGGCGCTGCTCGTGTTCTACAGCGACGGCCTGATCGAAGCGGATCGCGACATCGTCCGCGGCTACGACCGGCTGATGGCCGCGATCGCCCGGCCCGAGATCGCCGACAGCTCGAACCCGGCGTCCGCGCTGTACCGCGCCGTGCTCAAGCGCGGCGGCAAAGACGACGTCGTGGTGCTGACGTTGCGGCTGGATGCGAAAGAGAACGCGGCCACGCGCGGCCGCAATGAGGAGCGAATGCTGCGCTGGGCGTTCAACACCAGCAACGAGGGCACCGCGCACGCGGCCCGCTACTCGTTCGTCGGCACGCTGCGCGAGGCCGGCGTGCGCGAGAAGCAGCTCGACGCGGCGGAGCACGTGTTCGGCGAGCTGCTGGGCAACGTGGTGCGCTACGCGCCCGGTCCCATCGAGATCGTCTTCGATTGGAGCCGCGGCGCGGCGCCGGTGCTGCACGTGCTCGACCGCGGCCCCGGCTTCACGTTCGCGCCGAAGCTGCCGTCGGATCTGCTCAGCGAACGCGGGCGCGGGCTCTACATCGTGTGGTCGCTCGCCGAGGACTTCAACGTGACCGAACGCTACGACGGCGGCTCGCACGCGCGCGCGGTGTTGGGGATTGTCTGACCTCGCGGTCGAAGTACTCGCCCCATGTGTAAAAGCTGCGTCGGCGACGTCTTCGGAATCGAATCCTTTTCCCGGTCGGCACTGAGCCGCGCCGGATTTCTCGCGGCCTCGGCCGCGGCGACGGGTGTCGCCGTCGCGGGAATTCCGCGGGGCGCGCGAGCCGCGAGCCCCGCGACGGTGTTCTACGGCGGCCCGATCGTCACGATGGACGACGGCACGCGCCAAGCCGAAGCGGTGGCGATCTCGGGCGCGACGATCCTGGCCGTCGGCAGCAAGGACGACGTGACGCGGGCCGCCGGCGCCGGCGCCCGCACCATCGACCTGGCGGGCCGCACGCTGATGCCGGGTCTGATCGACCCGCACCAGCATCCGATCCCCGGCGGCATCATGCTCACTCAGATGCTCAACGTCGGCTACGACACGTATAAAACCAAGGGCGCCGTGCTCGACGCGCTCAAGGCGAAGGCGGCGCAGCTCGCGCCGGGTCAGTGGCTGTACGCCGGGTACTACGACAACGTCTTGCAGGGCGGCTATCTCTCGATGGCCGAGCTCGATGCCGTCTCCTCGGAGCACCCGATCTTCGTCTACTACGTCAGCATGCACTCGGCCACGGGCAACTCGCCGGCGTTCAAAGCGGCCGGCGTGACGTCGTCCACCGGCGAGCTGCCCGGCGGCGGCCACTTCGGGAAAGACGCGTCCGGCAATCTCGACGGCATGATCTTCGAATCGACGGCGCTGGTGAAGTTCATGGGCGGTCTGCCGAAGCTCACGATGGAGCTGGTCTCGGACGCGGTCAAGAAGTTTCTCTACCAAAGCGCCGCGCTGGGCATTACGATGGTCCACGAGGCCGGCGCGTACGCGCCGACTCCCGGCGCCCTCGAGGGTTACAAGGCGCTCATGACCGGCTCGCCCGTGCGGTACAGCCTGAGCCCCGCGGTTGAGTTTCTCGACGTGGCGAATGGGTTCGTCGCGTCGTACGGAAAGCCGGGCGCCGCGGCGTTGGAGATCCCCGGTACGCTGCTTTCGTTCTACGCCGTCAAGATCGTCTCCGACGGCTCGCCACAGCAGGAGACCGCATTTCAGTCGCAACCGTATCTCAACAGCACCTCGACGGGTTTGCCGAACTACACGGCCGACGAACTCAACGCGCTCGTGGTCAAAATCAAGCAAAGCGGATGGCCGGTGTCGATCCACTGCAACGGCGACGCCTCGCTCCAGCGGGCGCTCGACGCGATCGAGGCGGCCTACGGTTCTGCGCCGCCGCCCGAGGGCATCAACCGGATCGAGCACTGCACGCTGGCGAACGCCGATCAGATCGCCCGGATGAAGCGGCTCGGCGTGCAGCCCAGCCACCTGATGAACAACGTCTACTACTACGGCGCGGCCTACCGCGATCAGATCTTCGGAGCGGCGCGGGCAGAGCGCTTCAACCCCGCCAACGACTTCCTCGCCGCGGGAATTCCGTTCTCGATTCACAGCGACTGCCCGTGTTCGCCGATCGCGCCCCTGCGCGAGATCGGAACCGCGGCGACGCGCATCTGCGCGATCGACGGATCGGTGATCGGCGCTGCCGAACGGGTTCCGCTCGAAGCCGCGCTCGCCGGAATGACGACGGTCGCGGCGGCGCAGTGCGGCCTCGGCGCCAAAGCCGGATCCCTGACGCCCGGTAAGTACGCCGATCTCGTTCTGCTCGAGAGCAATCCGCTGCAGACCGATCCCGCGAAGCTCGGCGACATCAAGGTCTCCGAGACGTGGGTCAACGGCGCGAAAGTAGAACTGCCGCCGGGTTGAGAAAACGGCCCGCATGACGAAGCTCGCCATCCGCCTGGTCTCGCTCGTGCTGGCCGCGTCGCTGCTGGGCGCCGCGCCGCCGCCGGAGGACCTGAACGGAAACGCCGACGGCGCCTACGAGGCCCTCGCGCAGACCTACTACCAGCAGCTGTTTCGCGCGAATCCGATCTACGCGACCAACGTGGGCGTGCACGACTACGACGCGAAGCTCGGCGACTTCTCCGCCGACGCCGTGAAGGCGCAGATTGCCACCGACGAAAATTATTTGGACAGTCTCGATGCGATCGACCTAACGTGGCTGTCGCCGAGCGTCCAGCTCGACCACATTCTGCTCGAGAACCGCCTCCACGACCGTCTGCTGCTCGCCGAGACGCTGGCGACGTGGCGCCACAGCCCTGACTACTACACGCGCGCCGCGAGCGGCGCGATCTTCTCGGTGATGAGCAAGGACTACGCGCCGCTGGCCACGCGGATGAAGTACGCGATTGCGCGCGAGCTGCAGATTCCCGAACTGCTGCAGCAGGCCGAGCACAACATCGTCTCGGTCGACGCGATCTCGCAGCGCATCGCCGCCGCCGATGCGGCCGGCGCCGTGCGGTTCTTCAAGACCTCGGTGCCGCTGGCGTTCGCGTCCGTCCACGACGCCGCGCTGCAGGCCGATCTCAAGAGTTCCAACGAGCGCGCGACGGCGGCGATGACGAGTTACGCGGCGTGGATCAAGTCGATCGCGCCCAGCGGCACGTTCGCGATCGGGGCCGACGCCTACCGCGCGCGCCTCCGCTACGAGGACGCGCTCGACGTGCCACTCGACCAATACCTGTCGGTCGGCGAGCGCGCGCTCGAAGCGACGCGCGCGCAGTTCGTCGAGACGGCGAAGCAGATCGATCCCAACGCCACGCCCCAGCAAGTGTATCTCTCCATCACCAAGGTGCATCCGCCGCCGGGCGCGCTGCTGGACACCGCGACGAGCGACCTGGTGAAACTGCGCGCCTTCGTCGAGGCGAAGCAGCTGGTCACGCTGCCGCCCGACGCGAACATCAAGGTCATCGAGACGCCGCCCTTCGAGCGGCTCACGATCACCGCCGCCGAAGACTCGCCCGGCCCGCTCGAGACGGTAGCGACGCAGTCGTACTACTACGTGACGCCCGTCGACCCGACGTGGTCGCCGACGCAGCAAGAGGAGTTCCTTGCGCAGTTCAACGACTTCGGCTTTCCCATCATCTCGGCGCACGAAGTCTATCCGGGCCACTTCACCAACTTCTCGATCGATCGTCAACTCGATCTCAGCCTCACGCGCAAGCTCTCGACGAGCTCGGAGTTCGCCGAGGGCTGGGCGCACTACAGCGAGCAGATGATGGTCGACGAGGGCTGGGGCAACGGCGATCCGCGCGTGCGCCTGGCGCAGCTGGATGAGGCGCTGCTGCGCGAATGCCGCTACATCGCCGGCGTGAAGCTGCACACCGAGGGCATGACGCTCGAGCAGGCCGAGGCGCTGTTCACGGACCAGTGCTTCCAAACGCCGCAGGTGGCCGTCGAAGAGTCGCTGCGCGGCACGCAAGACCCGATGTACGGCTACTACACGCTGGGCAAGCTGATGATCCTCAAGCTACGCGACGACTACCAGCGCAAGGTCGGCGGCGAGTTCACGCTGCAGCGCTTCCACGACGAGCTGCTCTCGCGCGGCGACCCGCCGATTCCGCTGCTGCGGCCCTTCATCCTGGGCCACGACGACGACGGAAAGCCGCTCTAGCGCGCCTTAGCGAAGGGCGATCGCGCTAGCCGGACGGCGACGCACCGGAACGGGCTCGACGTGGCGGCCCGCCTGACCGACGAACCACATGCAGAGCAGCGTCAGCAGCGCCGCGTCGTCGAGCGCGCCGAGCACCGGGATGTCACCGAAGAGGTCGATCGGAGAGATCACTAATAGGCCGATCGCCACGGCAGCCAGCTTGAGTGCGAGCGGGACGCGCACGTCGCGCATAAGCGGGATCGTTCGCACGATGGCGGACTTCGCGGCGAGGAGTAAGCGGAGAGGTCTCATCGCGGCCTACTACTCCGGCCGCTAGGAGGTGTTTCACCGCCTTGGTTGCTTGGCGACGGAAAGCCGCTGCGGCGCCGCGAAAGGACGCACATGGATCTCGCCGCTTTAAAGCCGCTCTTCGGCCAACGGGTGCTCGTGTCGGCGGACAAGGAGTTCGTCGGCACCCTCGAGCCGATCGCCGGCAGTCAAGACACGGTCACGCTCAAACCGCTCGACGCGACCGCCGCCAACAACTATCCGTTCGCGATCAACGGCGTCACGCTGCTCAGCGCGCCCGCGATCACGTTCATTCAGAAGCTGTCGTAGCGCCTACGACTTAAAGAGCTTCAGATAGCCGTCCGTGGTGTCGAAGAGCTGCGCCAGCAGCTTCGCGTTCTGACCCCAATCCATTCCGGCGTGCTGCGCCTGCGCTGCGACGTGCGTCGTGGCCCCGCGGTCGGCGATCGCGATCGTCAGCGTGAACGCCGGGGCGAGCAGCGTCATCGGTTTGCGCACCTCGAGCACCGCGCCGCTCTCGGTGTCGAACGCCGCGCCGACGGTCAGGCTGCAGGCCTGCAGTGCGAGGATCAGCGCGCGGCCGGCGGTTTCGTACGGCGCCTCGACGTCGCGCTCGACGGTGCCCTTGGCGGCGAGCTTGGGAAAACGCTTGGCCAGCGCGTCGGTAATCTCTTCGGATGCGAGAAACGTGCCCGACGGAACGCCGCTGATGGCCGCGGCCATCGCGGCGACCTGACTCTCCGCGCCCGCGCGGTCGGCACCCATCTTTCCGCTCGACGCGATGATGTCGGCGATACGCGCGCGCGGCGTTTCGGAGCTCACGCGGCGAAGGGTTCGTCCGCGTGACGCCGCTGTCCCGCGAGGATTTCGAGCGGGTCGTCGGCGAGGCGCTCGACTCGCTGCCCGAGCGATTCGCGCGCATGATCGAGAACGTGGCCGTCGTCGTCGAGGAAGAGCCGACCGACGAAGACTACGAGAGCACCGAGGACGCCGACGAACCCAACTCGGAGATCCTCGGCATCTATCGCGGCGTCGCCCTTACCGAGCGCGGGCAGGACGCGCCGCTGCTGCCCGACGAGATCGCCGTCTTCCGCGGCCCCATCAATCGCTTCGTGCGGTCGCGGCACGAGGCGGTCGAGGAGATCCGCGCGACGGTGATCCACGAACTCGGGCACTACTTCGGCGTGGACGAAGAGGAGCTGCCGTAGTGAGCACCGACCCCGGCCACCGCTCGCACCGCGTCCGCATCGTGCGCGACGTCGTCGAGATCGTCGCGATTCTCGCCGCGGGCTTCTGGGCATTCTACGTATTCATCTACGAGAACCGCATCAAGCCGTCTTTCAGCGATCCGCAGGTCAGCGTGGGCGCCACGCTCGAGAAAACCAGCGCGAGCCGAGGCGCCGTGGGCGTGTTACTGAAGACGAACATCCGCAACGAGGGAACCGTGCGCTTCGATTTCGCCGGCTATTACGTCACCGTGCTCGCGACGCGCATGACGCTCTCGAAGCGTCCGCTGCCGCCCGTGCGCTCGGACACCTCGCAGACGCAGAGCACCTACTTCACGCTCTCGAAGAGCGAGCCGGTCTACGGGTTCGGCTTCATCACCAACGTCGGCAATCCGGCATCGAAGTACGGCCTGCAGCTGGAGCCCGGCGGCGACGTCAGCCAGGAGCACACGTTCTACATCCCGGCGGGGCGCTTCGACGTGCTCACCGCGCACGTCGACGGCTGCTTTTCGCGCAACGCCGGCCGCGTGATTCCGGTGCACCTGCGGCCCCGCGCCGACGGCATAACCGGCGTCACCTGCGCCGGCGGTTTTCACGTGGCCTTCGACGTTGGCTCGCTCGACCTGCGGAAGTAATCCGCGGAGGGCGCGTTGGTTAGAGCCGCTCCAGCAGCGACTCGTCGTCCAAGCGCCGCAACTCCTCCGGAACGCGTCCGCGGATGCGCGCCGCCAGCTGCGCGGCGAGCTCGGCGCGGCGCTGCGCGCTCAACGCATCGCGCCGCTCGAGAAAACGCTTGATCAGCGCGCGCTCTTCACCGGTGAGATACGCGGTTGGCGCGTACACGGGCTCGCTCTCCGCGCGCGCCACGTCCCGCGGCTCGGCCAAGCGCGCGTCGCGCACGACGATCGTTCCGGCCGCGAGGTCGCCCAGGCGCTTGTTCTCCGGTGAGAGCAGCGCGCTGATCGCGGCCAGCAGATAGTAGCCCAGCAGGTACTCGCCCACGCGGATCAGGTTGCGGATGAGCGAGGCGCCGAAGTCGATCGGGTAGCCGCCGTCGCGCACCACGCGAAGTCCCAGCAGCCTTTTGCCTGGCGTCTGTCCGTTCCACACGCGCTTCGAGCACGATGAAGTAGCCGAAGAGGATCGTGAAGACGATCGCGACGATGAGCGCGATCGCCAGACTCTCGGCGAGCTTGTCGGATGCGTGCGCCGCCACACCGCGCGGCGCGATCCGCGCCGCGGCCATGATGAGTCCCGCGAAGATCGCGACGAGCACCACGATCTGAATCGCCTGATCCACGAGCAGCGCGAGAAAACGGCTGCCCAGCCCCGCCAACTCGTAGCGAAATGCGATGCTTTCCGGAGTGCGAACGTCGAGGGTTCGATCCACTGTCGTTCCAGGTTCGACGGGCGCGGCTCGCCAACTCCTAAGGCCGTTGAACCAATCGGTCTTCGTCGCGCGGCGATCGCACACGTGGCACGAGCTCGACGCGCTGCTCAAGCGCGTCGGCCGAGGCGGCGCGCGCCGGCTTTCGCCCGACGACGTGGCCGAGCTCGGACGGCTCTATCGCGCCACGACCAGCGACCTAGCCTACGCCCGGGGCCGCGGCTACGAGCGCGGGCTGCTCGAGTATCTCAACCGCACCGTCGCGCGCGCCCACGCCCACGTCTACGCGCAAGGCGCCCGAGAGCAGCATGGCGCGCATCGCCGACTTCTACGCCAGCGGTTTCCCGCGCGAGTTCCGCCGTTCGCTGCCGTACGTCGCCATCTGCACCGCGATCACGGTGGTCTGCGCGGTGGTCGCCTACGTGCTGGTGCGCGATCATCCCGCCGACGTCTACGCGCTGCTGCCGAAGTTCATGGTGCCCGACACGATTCGCAAGAGTCTGCACGACTCGAACTTCGCCGTCTCGGCCGGCTTCGCGCCCGCGATGTCGACGATGATCATCACCAACAACGTGAAGGTCGCGATCGTCGCGTTCGCCGGCTCCGTGACGCTCGGCGCGCTCACCGTCTACATCATCGCGCTCAACGGGCTGATGCTCGGCGCCCTCGGTGCGCTGTTCACCAACGCCGGCTTCGGCAGCGATTACTGGGCGACGGTCGCACCGCACGGCGTGATCGAGCTCACCGCGATCCAGATCGCGGGCGCGTCGGGTCTGCTGATCGCCGCCGGCGCGCTCGCTCCGGGGCGGCTTCGCCGCCGCGACGCCATCGCGGCCAACGCGCGGCGCGCGGGCACGCTGATCCTCGGGGTCGCGTCGATGCTGGTCGTCGCCGGGACGATCGAGGGTTTTTTCTCGCCGCGGCGCCTGCCGATTCCCGATCGCGTCGCGGTCGGCGCGCTCACCGCGGTCGCGATGCTTCTCTACTTCACGGCAGCGGGTCGCCGGGAGCCGCAATCATCTCCTCGGCGCGCCGCCGGATCTCCGCGGGAAACGGCGTCGCCCGGCGCTTGACCCGGTCGATGTGCACGGCGGTCAGCTCGCACGCGGCGCACATCTCGTTGCTCGGTCGATGGAACATCTCGTGCACGAGCACGAGCTTGCGATCGGCGACGCTCACCAGCCGCGAGCGCACGTCGACCACCGTGCCGGCGAAGGTCTCGCGTTTGTAGGTGATGTTCTGCTGGACGCCGGCCATGCCGGTCTGCGTGTCGTCCAGGTAACTCTGCGTGATGCCGATCTCCGCCAGCAGATTCCACGTCGCCTCGTCGAACTTGCCCACGTACCACATCACGTTCATGTGGCCCATGTGATCGCACTGCCAGGGGAAGACCAGTCCGCGATAGGTGACGATCGGCTCCATCGCTAGAGCAGCCCGCGGCGCTTCACGCGCAGGTACTCGTCGATGAGCGCGGTCGAGAGCGACTTGGCGGGCACGTCGATCACGATCGCGCCGCTGCGCTCCAGCATCGCCTTCGCCACGCGCCGCTCGTTGGCCAGGCCGAGCGCCACGTTCGCGCGGAAGGCGTCGCTTACGTTGCGCGGCTCCTTCGCGAGCGCCGCGCCGACCGCGGCGTCGTTCATGAACACGCACACCAGCAGGTGCCGGCGCGCGAGCGTGGCGATCTCGGCCATCACGCCGGCCTGCGCGATCGGATCGATGACGTCGGTGAGAAAGACGATCAGCGAGCGCTTGTGCAGGTGATGGCGCAGGTAGGCGAAGGCCCGCGAGTAGTTCGACTCCTCGAAGCGCGGCTCGAGATCGTAGAGCTGCTCGCCGAGCCGCGCGATCGACGAGCGCGTCGACCGCGGCGCGCCGGCGGCGAGGATGTCGCCCGCGAACGCGACCAGGCCGACGCGGTCGCTCGCGAGGCCGGCGATCGTGGCCAGCGAGAGCGCGGCGGTCACCGCGTAGTCGAGCTTCCGCGCCGTTCCGAGCCGCGGCGTCATCAGGCGGCCGCAGTCGAGCAGCAGCATCACGTTCTGGCTGCGCTCGACCTCGTGCTGTGCCACCATCAGCTTGCCGCGCCGCGCCGTCGCCTTCCAATCGACCGAACGAAACGCGTCGCCGTCGTTCCACTCGCGCAGCGACTCGAACTCGGTGCCGGCGCCGCGCAGATTCATGCGGCGCAAACCGGCCTCGATCGTGCGGTTGCGCAGGTGCAGCGTGCCGTAGCGTTCGACGGCGGAGAGATCGGGATAGACGCGGATCGCATCCGCGGCCGCGATCCGCCGCCGGCGGCGGATCAGGCCGAGCGGCGTTTCGAACCAAACGTAGAGCGTGCTCAGCGAGTCGGCGCCGCGCGCGACCGGCGTGACGGGGCGCGCGACCGTCGCGCGATGCCCCGGCGCGACGGCGACGACCACCTCGTCGACGTCGAACCGCAGCGTGCGCACCGGCGTCTCGACGATGCCGGCGCGCACGGCGCCCTTCGAGCGATTCTCGACTGCGTAGGCCAGCTGCGCCGTGACGCCGAGCGCGAAGTGCTCCGCCGGTTCGCGCTCGATGCGTAACTGCGCCGCACGCGGGCCGAACAGCGCGTCGGCAATCGTCGCGAGCGCGAGGGCCGCGGCGAGCGCCAACGCCAGCGGCACGAACGCGCCGACGCCCGGCGACAGCGCGAGCAGCAGCGCGATCGCGGCCGAGCAGCCAGAGAAAGCGCGCGCGTGAACCATGCCGGCAGCCACAGATTTTCAGGGTCGACAAGTCTCCGCGGGGGACGGGGATCGCGGCCAGCACGTCGCGCAGCGCGTCGCCCGCGGAGATGCCTTCGATCTCCGCTTCCGGCGCGACGATGAGCCGGTGCGGCAGCACGAGGTCGGCCGTGTCCTTCACGTCGTCGGGCGTCGCGAAGTCGCGTCCCGCGATCGCCGCCGCCGCCTGCGCGGCGATCAGCAGCGCGATGCCGGCGCGGGGCGACGCGCCGAGCGTGAGCCGCGGATGCGAGCGCGTCGCTGCGACGATGCGATACGTGTAGTCGCGCACGCCCTCCGACAGATGCACGCGGCGCACCGCCTGTTGCGCCTCGATCACTTCGGCCGCGTTCGTGACCGGCAGCACGTTCGACGCCTCGAGCTCGCGCGCGTCGAAGCCGGCCGCCGAGCGCTGCAGCAGCTCGAGCTCTTGGCTCTCCTGCGGATACGTCGCGGTCACTTTGACCATGAAGCGGTCGAGCTGCGCCTCCGGCAGCGGATACGTGCCCTCGTACTCGATCGGGTTCTGCGTCGCGCAGAGCAAGAACGGCTGCGGCAGCGGATAGGCCACGCCGTCGATCGTCATGCGGCCCTCTTCCATCGCCTCGAGCAGCGCCGACTGCGTCTTCGGCGGCGTGCGGTTGACCTCGTCGGCGAGCACGACGTTGGCCGAGATCGGGCCGATGCGCGTCGTGAACTGCGCGGTCTGCGGGTTGAACACGGTCGTTCCGACGACGTCGGACGGCATCAGGTCGGGCGTGAACGCGATGCGCCGGAACTCGAGGCCGAGCAGCACCGCGAGCGCGCGCACCGCCAGCGTCTTGCCGGTGCCCGGCACGCCCTCGATCAGCACGTGGCCGCGCGCGAGCAGCGCGATCGTGAGGCCGAGCGTCAGCCGGCCTGCGCCGACGAGCACCTTCGCCATGCCTTCTTCGATCCGCCCCGAGACCTGCGCAACGGAATTGCTCACGCGTGCTCCTTTCGCCGATGGAAGTCGATCGTCGCCTGCCACAGAACGTCGTCGTCGGACGCGCGCCGCCGCGTGCGGCGCATCAGCTCCGCCATCGCCGAGATGTAGTCCGACGAGTCGCGCTCGTCCGGCGGTGTGGGTAGGTACGGCGGCGCGAAGCGCACGTTCGCGCCGACCAGCGCCAGCAAAACGATTACCAGCACGATCCACGCCGCCGCGCGGACGGTGGATGGGAGCGCCGCCCACAGCGTGCGCCCGTCGTCGTAGCCGTGAACGTACTCGTCGAACACCGCCGGCCCGTGGCCGGCGATCGCGTTGTAGGCGAAGCGCGCGTTGTCTTCGTTTCGGATCTGCGCGTTGCCGAAGAGTGCGGGCGCCGTTACCGCGATCACCTCGCCCCGTCCCACCCGGTAGGCCGCCGCGACCATGCCGTGTGCGTTGGCCAGCAGCGGCACGCCGCGCCGATCCTTGAACGGAAACACCCAATCGATCGGGCCGCGCACGCCCGTCACGCCGCCGGTGTACGCGTTGCGGGCGAGCGCGATCGCGCCGGTGCCGTTCGCCGCAACCGACGTGCCGACGCCCGGCGCCACGTCGTCGCTGCCGGCGAACTCCGCATCGAGGGCCACGAGCCGGCCGCCGTTTTCGACGAAGCGCCGCAAGTACGCCGAGTCGTGCTCGTCCATCGGCTTGGCCGACGGATCGCGTTCGTAGCCGGTGAGCACGATCGTCTTCACCGACGGGTCGAGCACGCCGAGCACGCGCTCGAAGCGCGACACCGGTACGCCCGCGCCGCGCAACGCCTCGTAGAGCGCGCGATAGCCGTTCGGCCCGGTGTCGTAGGACGAATACACCGAGACCTGCCGCGCCCGCTGCTTTTCGTTTGCCCCAGCGAACGCCAGCAGCATCACGATCACGGCGCCGACGACGACGAGCACGTGCTCGAAGCGGATGCGTTTCATCCTGCGCCCTTCGACGAGGTCAGGGTAGCAAACGAGTCGTAGGCGGCGCGGGCTCGCGACCACTGCGGCGCGTCCACCGCGCGTTCGGCGTACGCGCGTTCGACGAACGGCTCGGCGACCGCGTCGAACGCGGGCACGAGCGCCGCGTCGCCGGCGCGCAGCTCGCGGCGCAGGTCGCCCACGGTGGCGCTGCGGCCGGCGGCGATCTGGCCGCGCGCGCTCAGCATCGCGACCGCCGCGGCGAACAGCAGCAGCGCCGCCGCGCCGTATTCGCCGGCGTCGGCGGCCTCACAGGCCCGGCGATAGAGCGACGCCGGCTCGGGCGGCGCTTCGATCGGTTCGCCCGCGTTGCGCCGCTCGAACGGCGCGAAGCGCACGTTGCGCAGAACGCGTACGGCGACGAAGAGCAGCAGCAGCGCCACGAGCGCGAGCAACGCGTCGCCGATGCCGTTGGCCGCCGTCGCGCTCACTCGCACGCGGCCGAAGGTCGAGCTCCAGAGTTGATCCCAGCGTTCGCCGATCCAGCGCAGCAGCTGGCGCCACCACGGCTCGGACGACGGCGCGGGCGTGGGCTGCGCCAGGTGGTAGCGCCCCGGCGTCGCGAGCTCGCGCGCTAGCAGCGACTTCAGCTCCGGCGGCGGCTGCGGCGATGCGGCGGCGTGCGGCGAGGGCGCGAGCTGCGCGACGGTATGCGCGCGATTCGCATGCAGCCAGCGCGCGACGAGCTCGTCGCGCGAGGGCGCCGCGAGCGCGAGCGCGGCCGCAGCCGCCGCAATCACGCCGGCTGCGCGGCGGTCAGCCGCTCGAGGCTCGCCTCGAGGTCGTATCCCTCGCGCCGCACGCGCACGTCGAAGTAGTAGACCGCGAGCAGCACCACGCCGAACGGCGTGACGACCGCGCGCGACAGCGAGTCGATCACGGTTTCGAGCGCGGGCTGGTGCGCGAACGCCGCGGCCACGCTGAAGATGCTCAGCACGGCCGAGCCGCCGATCATCACGGCCCCGGCCGCAACGGCGAACAGCACCGCGCGCCAGAACTCCGCGCGGTTGAAGACGCGCGCGAAGCCGAGCAGCAGCGACGCGATGACGGGACGCTCCTCGATCACCACGGCGTACATCGAAAACGACAGCGCGACGACCAATGGCGCGAGCGTCGGCAGCAGTACGATCATGCCGACGATGCCCACGGTCACGCCCACCCCGAACGCCACGGCGGGCGCGGCCGCCGCGAAGATCCCGATGAAGAAGGCCGCGAGAACGATGACGACGATGGCCGCGAAGTACCAGCCGAGGACGACCAGAAAGTCGATTCCGATCATCCCGAGGATCGCGCCCCAGCGATGCAGCACCGCCTCGTAGCACGCGCGAAACTCGACCGGCCGGCTGCGATACAGCCGGGCAACGCCGACCGCGACGGCGTTCATCGCAAACGGCCACAGTCCGTATGCCACGATCAGCGACGCGACGAAGACCCCAATCGAAACCGGCGAGTTGAAAATCGACGGCACGCCTTGGGGCGCCCCGCGCTCGGGGTGTTGAAAAGCCTGAAGGATCGCGTCGAACGACGGCTGCGCGCCGCGGTCGAGCACGTATTGGAAGAAGCCGAGCGGCACGATGAGCACCATGACGATCGCAGCAAACGGAACGAAGTTCCGAATATACAACGTCACGGCTCGATCGAAGATCTCGCCGAATCCGAGCGGTCGCAGCTCCATTGCGGTTACGTAAGTTCGGGCCAGGCAATCCCCTCACCCCCGATGAAACGCACGCGCCAATGCTTATCGGCACCCTCGACGCCATCCGGCGCTATCCGCTCAAGAGCCTCCGCGGCGAGGCGCTCGACGCCGTCGCCGTCGGCGACGCGGGTCTGCCCGGCGATCGCAGCGGCGCGCTCTTCGTGCGCTCCGGCAACGCCCGCACCGGCAAGCCGTACCGCGGCAAAGACCACGACCGCCTGCACTTGCTCGACGATGCCGGCGCGGCTCGCCAAGCGGCCGCAGAGCGCGGCGTCGACGTGGAGATTCGCCTCGGCGGCAACTTCTTCGACGCGGCGCCGATCTCGCTGATCGTCGATCGCTGGCTCGACGGTCTTAGCGCGCACGTCGCGCACGCCGTCGAGTGGGAGCGCTTCCGGCCGAACTTCTTCGTGCGCGCGGCGCCGGAGTTCGCGCTGCTCGAGAACGATCTCGCCGGCGCCGAGCTCGAGGTCGGCTCCGCGACGCTGCGCGTGCGCGAGCCGATCGAGCGTTGCGTCGTGACGACCTACGATCTGCACGGCGGCGACAGCGATCCCGAGATTCTGCGTTACGTGGCGCAGCAGCGCAACGCGTGGATGGGCATCTACTGCGACGTGCTCGTTGCGGGGACGACGCGGGTCGGCGACGACGTGAAGAGGCGCCGTTGAAACGGCGCCTCTGGCCCACACCCGGTGTCGTGCAGCGTAGCGCGACGCGCCGCGCCGCTCACTAGTCGATCTCGATTAGACCGTCCGGCACTGCCGGTTGGAAGCGCCAACCGGGAGAGTCACACCGCGCGGCGGCCCTCCAGCGCTTTGGTGATGGTCATCTCGTCGGCGTAGTCGAGGTCGCCCCCGATCGGCAGGCCGTAGGCCAGCCGCGTGACCGCTACGCCCAGCGGCTGCAGCAGGCGCGACAGATAGAGCGCCGTCGCCTCGCCCTCGGCGTTAGGATTCGTCGCGAGGATGATCTCGCTCGGCTCCTCGCGCCCCACGCGCTCGATCAGCTCCTTCACGTGCAGCTGCGCCGGCCCGATGCCGTCCATCGGCGAGATCAAGCCGCCCAGCACATGGTAGCGGCCCTTGAACGCGGCGGTGCGTTCGATCGCGTACACGTCCTTGGCCTCGGCGACCACGCAGATCGTCGTGGCGTCGCGCCGCTCGTCGCTGCAGAACTCGCACGGATCCGACTCCGACAGCGAAAAACAGATCGAGCAGAAGCGCACGTTGTCTTTCACGGCGAGGATCGCCTCGGCCAGGCTCTGCGCTTCGTGGCGCGGGCGATTGAGAAGATAAAAAACGAGCCGAGCGGCGGTCTTCGGTCCGATCGTCGGCAGTTTGCTGAATTCGTTGATCAGCGATGCGATCGGTCCGGCGACGGCCGTCACGTGAGTCCGGGGATGCGCATGCCCCCTGTCACCGACGACATCCGTTTCTGCGACGCTTCGCTCGCCTTCGTGAGCGCGTCGTTGACCGCCGCGGTCACCAAATCTTCCAGCGTCTCCACGTCCTCGGGGTCTACGGCCTCTTTGCCGATGCGCACGGCCGTCACGCGCTGGTCGCACGTCACGTCGACGGTCACCGTTCCGCCCCCGGCGCTTCCGCTGACGATCGTATTCTTCAGCTCCTCTTGCGCCTTGGCCATCTCGGCCTGTACCTTCTTGAACTGGGCCATCAAATGAGCTTGATTCATCAGCGTATCCGTTCCTTAGCGTAGTCGAAGAGCGCGTCGGCACCGTCGTCGGGCTGCTGCGCCGTCATCGAGGCCACGTTGCCCGGCGCGGAGCCCTTCGCGCGCGACGCGTTGCCGTCCACGCGCAGCGTCACCTTCAGGGCGACGCCGAGCACGTCGGCGATGGCGGCCTCGACCAGCTTTGCGTGATCGCGCAGCGCGTCTGCGCTCCACGTATCGGGAAGCTTGAGCACGATCGCGTTGTCGTCGACGGCTTCGATCTGCGCGCGCGAAAGCGGCCCGCGCAACGGCTGCCGCTCCGACTCGACCTTGCTGCGGATGCTCTGCCACGCGGCACGCACCTTTTGCAGCGAGATCTCGGCCGGCGCTTTGCGTTCGGCGACCGGCGCCTTGCGTTCGGCGGGCGGAGGCGCCGGCGCTGCGGCGGCCGGCGGTTCGCGTTCGGCGACCGGCGCTTGCGCTCGGCGGCCGGCACGGGAGCCGCGGGCGCGGGCGAGACGGCGCCTTCCTCGAGCGACGCGACGCGCGCCGCGAGCGCGTCGATCGTCGGATCCTCGGCCGTCAAGATGAAGCGCAGCAGCGCCGTCTCGAGCTCCAGGCGCGGGTTGCCGCCCGTACGCGCCAGCGAGTGCGCGTCGGAAAACGCGCGCAGCGCGCGCACCAGCATGGCCTGCGACAGCCCCTCGGCCTGGCGCGCCGCGCGCTGAGCGTCTTCGGGCGAAAGGTCGCGCTCGAGCAGCGCTCCGTCCACGCGCGCCACCAGCAGGTTGCGGAAGGCGGCGATCAGCGAACGGATCAGGATCTGCAGGTCGGCCCCGGCGTCGCTTGCCTCCTCGACGACCCCGAGGGCACGGGCGGCATCGCGATCGAGGGCCGCATCGACCAGCGCCTGGGCGAAGGTGCGCCCGGTCGAGCCGAAGGCTAGGTCGAGGGTCTCCGCGGTCGCCGGCTCACCGCCTGAGAAGGCGGCTAGCTGCTCGAGCATGGTCAGGGCGTCGCGCAGGCCGCCGTCGGCGCGGTAGGCGACGGCCGCCAGGGCCGCGTCGTCGACGTCGATCTTCTCGCCCCGCGCGATCTCGCGCATCTTCTCGATCATCACCGGCACGGCGATCCGCCGGAAGGCGTAGCGCTGGCAGCGCGACAGGATCGTCACCGGAAGCCGCTCGGGCTCGGTGGTCGCGAGGATGAAAACGGCGTGCGGAGGCGGCTCTTCCAGCGTCTTGAGAAAGGCGTTGGCGCCCTCCTTGGTGAGCATGTGCGCCTCGTCGATGATGTAAATCTTCATGCGCATCGCGGCCGGCGCGAACTTCACCGCCTCGCGCAGCGCCCGGATCTCGTCGATGCCGCGATTGCTCGCCGCGTCGATCTCCAGGACGTCCAGCGCCGTCCCCGCCAGCATCGCCCGACAATTCTCGCAGGTGTTGTCCGGGACGGCCGTCGGGCCGTGCTCGCAGTTGATGCAGCGTGCTAGAATCTTAGCAGCCGAGGTCTTTCCGGACCCCCGGGGGCCGGAGAACAGGTAGGCGTGGGCGAGCTTCCCGCCCTCGATGGCCGAGGTCAACGTGCGAACGACCGCGTCCTGGCCTACCAGATCGGAAAACGTCAGGGGGCGCCAGGTTCGGTAGAGCGACACGGCGGTCACACTTTAGCAGGCCGTTTCGAGGCGCCTGCCGGAGGGTATGGTTGCAACGAGTCGGTCCGCGTAGCGGTTATGAGAGTTGCTTCCCAGGCAGCAATGTTTGGCTAATTTTGGTATAAGAAAGCTACCCGTGGATTTGCGCGCAGCGCTTCAAGAGAAGTTTGGTTTCGCCGGTTTCTACCCCGGCCAGGAAGAGGTCGTGTCTCGTGTTCTGCAAGGACACGACACGCTCGCAATTCTGGCGACCGGGGCCGGTAAGAGCTTGACGTATCAGCTGCCCGCGCTGCTGATGCGCGGCACCACCGTCGTCGTCAGCCCGCTGATCGCCCTGATGAAGGATCAGCTCGACATGCTGCGCGAGCGCGGCATCACCGACGTCGTGGCGCTGAACTCCACGCTCTCCGAAGACCAAGAGGTCCGCGCGCGCGAGCGCATTGCGTCGGGAACGCTGCGCATTGCCTACACGACGCCCGAGAAGCTCGAGGACGAGACGTTCTTGAAGTTGCTGCAGTCGATCGACGTGCCGCTCTTCGTCGTCGACGAGGCCCACTGCATCAGCCAATGGGGCCACGACTTCCGGCCCGCCTATCTCGCGCTCGGCGGCGTGATCGCAAAGCTCGGCCATCCGACCGTTCTCGCGCTCACGGCCACCGCGACCCCGTCGGTGCGCGAAGACATCCTGCACCAGCTCGGCATCGACACGGTCAAGCCGATCGTGCGCGGGTTCGACCGGCCCAACCTGGTCTACGAAGCGCGCA
Source organism: Vulcanimicrobiota bacterium (assembly GCA_963711625.1). Lineage (GTDB taxonomy): Bacteria > Vulcanimicrobiota > Vulcanimicrobiia > Vulcanimicrobiales > Vulcanimicrobiaceae > Cybelea. Next base: position 735,649 of record OY970207.1, on the reverse strand, counting down.
AGGCCGAGAAGGAAGCCGATAAGCTCAAGATCCTCTCCTCGCTGTTCGAGGGCGACGGCGCGCTGGAAGGTACCGGCATCGTCTATACCGCCACGATCAAGAACGCGCTCGAGGTGCAGTCGTATCTCGCGCGGGAGCTCGGGATCCCGGCGGCCGTCTACCACTCGAAGCTGCATAAAGAAGACCGCACGTCGGTCCACAACCTGTTCATGGACGAGGCGATCCGCGCCGTCGTCGCGACCAACGCGTTCGGCCTGGGCATCGACAAGCCGAACATCCGCTTCGTGGTGCACTACGATCTGCCGGGCTCGGTCGAGGCCTACACGCAAGAGGCGGGGCGCGCCGGCCGCGACGGACTCGCGTCGCGCTGCATCCTGATCTATCGCATGAGCGACACGCGCGTGCAGAACTACTTCCTCACCGGCAAGTATCCCGACGTCGAAGAGGTGCAGCGCGTCTTCGGAACGATCGAGGTCTTCGGCGAACAGACCGCCGGCGTGTCGATGATCGACCTGCGCAAGATCCTGCAGCTGCCGCTGACGAAGCTCAAAGTGATTATCGCCCTGCTCAAGAAGTCGGGCTACATCGAACACGTCGGCAAATCGGCCTACGGCCTGACCGAGGCCGTCCGCAAGCACCGCGACCTGATGCTGAACCTCGCGAACTACGAAACGAAGAAGTCGTACGATCAGAGCAAGCTCGCGATGATGCTGCAGTACGCGGAGACCACCTCGTGCCGCCGCCGCTTCATCCTGAACTATTTCGGTGAAGATTTCGAGCGCCCGAACTGCGGGGCGTGCGACGGCTGCCTGCGGGCGCGGCGCATCGGCCGCCCGGCGGGCGCGACGACGGGCGGGTTTAAGATCGCCGACGTCGTCAACCATCCGAAGTTCGGCGTCGGAACCGTCGAACGCGCGGAACGCGATCTCGTGACGGTACTCTTTCCCAGCGTCGGTTACAAGACGCTTCTAGCATCGGCCGTCAATCACGGCGGCGCCGAAGAACAAATTGCATAGGAGCCGCCAGGCTCCCACGGCCGCGCTGCTGATCGCGGTCTCACTCACCCTCGTCGCCGCAGCACCACTTCAAACCGCGTCGCCCACGCCGTCACCGTCGCCGTCGCCCGTGGCGTCGCCGGGCGCGTCAGCGACGCCGCCGAGCGCGGTGCCGCCCAACGCGGTCCCGCCGAACGCGGCTCCGCCGCCCAGCGCCGGGCCGGCGGCCACGCCGCCGCCGATCGTCGTGACGCCCGCCGCGGCATCGGTGCCCGTCGGATCGCCCGTGGATCTCACCGTCGGCTCGGCCATCGCGCCGCTGACGGCCACGGTGCACGATCCGTCGATCGCGAGCGTCTACGTGGACCAGGCGTCGCAGCGCGTCACCGTCAGCGGGAAGAGCCCGGGCACGACGACGATCACGATCGCCGACGCGCGCGGCCTGCAGCGCGACGTGCCCGTTCGCGTCGCCTATTACGCCGGCGCCATCGCCTCGCGCGTGCCGCTCTCGATCACCGGCGATCCCGCGTCGCCCGACTTCGTGCGCGAGCAGGTGGTGCGCGCGGTGAAAGACGCCGCGCGGCCGCGGCCCGGCGCGCAGGTCGTGGTCTCGCCCGACGACGTTCCGATGCACCGGCTGCTCGATCAAGACAACGTCGCGAGCTTCGACGTTCCGGTGCTGATTCAGGGCAACGACCTATTCGAGGTCGACGGCTCGACGCACGTCGACGTGCAGAACGTGGCGGTCCCGCGCATCTCGCCCGACTCGCTGATGGTCAGCGACTATCCGGAGCGTCTCACCGAGAACGGCATGCTGTTTACGGCCGATCTGCGGTCACAGGCGCCGTCGCGCTTTCTCTACTTCCACTACAATCCGCCCGGTCAGCCGAACCGCCGCATCGTGCTGCGCGCGGAGAATCAATCGCGCGAGCCGTCGATCGTGCAGTTCATCAGCGGCCGCGGCGGCCCGTCGCCGAACGAGATGGACGTCGGCCACACCGCAACCAAACGGTTCCTCATCAACGTGGTGCAGAATCAGGGGCGGCTGCTGACGCTGCCCGGCAACAGCACCACCGCGATCGTCGAACAGGACATGCCGCCCGGCAGCATCGTGTGCAACCTGCTGCAGCTGCGGGTCCTCTCCGGCGGCAACGTGCACCTGACGCTCTTCGCCCAGAACGCCGACGAGAGCACCGACGCCGCGATCGCGAGCGCCGAGCTGCTGGAGGGCGCGCACAAGCACGCGCGCGGCATCTATCCCATCGCGGAGTTTCACTTCGCGCGGCAGTGGAAGGTGGACGACGAGTATCTCGAGCTCCCCGTCGGCGAGCTGCCGCTGCCGAATCACCTGCAGGGCCAGGCGCTCGCGGGCGACTACGGCGTGCTGCAATCGTTCGTCGTCACCGTCGAGAACCCCAACGGCTCGCCGCGCTCGATCGCCATCTACGAGAATCCGCGCGGCGGACGCGCCACCGGCACGTATCTGATCGACGGCGTGCTGGTGCAGTCGCACCAAGTGCCGCCCTATTCGCGCTACAAGATCCGGCAGTACGTCGTGCCGGCGCACGGATTCGTGCGCGTCACGATCGTCACGATGCCCGAGGCCGGCTCGAGTCTGCCCGTACGCCTCGTGTTCGCCCCCGACGACGGCAGCGTCGCGCCCGGGGCGCCCGGTTCACCCGTCTACTGACGCGGCGTAGACCGCCTCCATCTCGCGCGCGCTCGCGTCCCAGCCGAAGCGCGCGATAGCACCGTCGCGCACGCGCGCCGCGCGCGCGTCGTGGTCGCCGCGCAGCGCGGCGGCCAGCGCCGCGCCCCACGCATCGGCATCGTCCACCGGAAGTGCCGGCGCGTCGCCGCGCGCGATCTCGGGCAGCGAGCTGCGATCCGACACGACGCACGGCACTCCGGCGCAGAGCGCCTGCGCGGCGGCGTAGCCGAAGCCTTCGTAGCGCGAGGGCACGGCGGCGACGGCGCAGCGCTCGTAGAGCGCCAGCAGATCGGCCCGCGGCACGTATCCGCGCAGCTCGACGCGTTTCTCAACCCCGAGCTCGCGCGCGAGTTCCGCGCAGCGCTGCGCGTACGGCGTCGGCGGCCCGAGCGCGACGAGGCGCGCCTGCGGCAGCCGCGCGAGCGCGCGGATCAGCACCTCGAGGTTCTTGCGCCGCTCGATCGTTCCGACGGCCAGGATGGTCCGCCCGTCGCCGCGGCGGCGTCACCGCGCCGAAGTCGGCCGCGACCCCCGGATACACCACGTGGACGCGCGTGGCGTCGAATCCCGGCAGCAGCCCCAGCAACTCGCGGCGCGAGAACTCCGAATCGGCGACCACGCGCGCCGCGCTGCGATAGCGACGCAGCGAGAACGGCCCGAAGTAGTAGCGCGCGTACGCCGGCGCGTGCGCCTGGGCGCGGTGCCACGCGACGTCGTGCACGGTGACGACGACCGGCATGCCGGCCATCAGCGGGATCGTTCCCGCGGCGCAGTGCAGCAGCTCGGCGCCGCTCGCTCGCGCGCGCCGCGGCAGCAGCGCCTGATCCCACCACACACGGCGGTCGAAGCGCCACGGATCCAGCGCGGGCTCGCGCAGCTCGACCGCGTCCACGCCGCGCGCCCGCAGCGCGCCGGCCAAGCCGCGCACGTACTCGCCGATGCCCGTTGCCGTTCCAACCGTCAGCTGCGCGTCGAGCGCAACCTTCACCGAAGATCGCGTTCCAGCGCGCGCACCATTCGCGAGTTCGGATCGATGCGCCGCGCGCGCGCCAGGTACGCGCGCGCCGCGGCCGCATCGCCGTTCTCCCACGCGATCACGCCGAGCCCGGCTAGCGCGTCGGCGCCGGCCGGATCGATCGCGACGCCCTGTGCGAAGAGCTCGGCCGCGCGCCGGCGATCGCCCAGCAAATCGGCCTGATTCGCCGCCGACACGACGTAGCGCTCGGAGAGCGGCGCGAGGCTCACCGCGGCTTCGAATCCGCGCAGGCCGCGCCGCAGCCACGCGCGCTGTGCCGGGCTGCCCGGCACCTGGCGGAAGGCCGTCTCGTTCGCGAGCACGCCCATGCGCCAGTACGCCTGAGCGACCGCGTCGGGATGCGTGCCGCCGCGCGCGAGCGCGGCCTGCAGCAACGCCTCCAGTGCGTAGGCAGCGGCCGGATCGCGCGTCACCAGCGCTTGCGCGGCCGCGTCGACGGCATCGGGATCGGGGGCGGCCAGGAAATACTCGTCGGCGAGCACCCTATCGCCGCGCGCGAGCGCGACGCGCGCCAGCAGTTCGTCGCGGGCCGGCGATCCGGGAAGACGCAGCGCGTAACGTTCGGCCGCGCTTGCGTCGCCGCGTGCCAGCGCGTCGCGCGCGAGCGTGCTCTCAACGTAGGGAGCGGGCGCGATGCGGTCGAGCACGCCATAGACGGCGCGCCCGAAGCTCGCGGGAATACGCGTGGGCAGGGTACCCGGCGCGGCGGCCGGCGACGCGAGCGCGTCGGAGGCGAGCTGAATCGCACCGAACGCAAACAACAACGCCGCGCCGAGGATCAGCGCGGCGAATCGCACGAAACCGTAGCGGCGAGCGCGCAAGCCTGGCCCCCGCCTAGAACTTGACGGTGAAGTTGACGTCCTCGCGCGTCTGCGTGGATCCGTTGGCAATCGGCAGCAGGCTGTCGCCGTAGCGGTCCTGATACGCCGAGATCGAGAGCGAGCTCGACGAGTCGGGGATGTGGAACGTGAGGCCGCCGCCGACCGAGTTGTTCACCGCGTCGAGGTTCACCAGGCCGGGCGCGCCGTAGCCGTTGTAGAGCCGCTGCGCGGCGTAGTTCAGGTTGAGCGTCAGCCCGTGCATCACCGGCACCGCGACGCCCGCGCCGAACGAGAGGCGGTTGAGCCCGGCATCGTTGGGAATCACGATCGGGGCGCCGCCGGGCAGCTGCCACGACGACGAGCCCAGCGAAAGCGCGGAGAAGCCGCCGCCGGCCGCGATCGTGTCGTACTCGCTGGAAAGGTTAACGCTGACGTTGCGCTTGCCGGCGCGCACGTCGAAGTTGGCGCCCGCGCCGTACGTGCTGTTCTGCAGGTCGAGCTTCGGCGTGACGACCGACGCGCTCGTGTCGGTGTGGCTTTCGAAGCGGACCGGTCCGAGCTGCGTCTTGGCCGGCGTGAGGTTGGTCGCCGCGTGCTCGTCGATCGCGATGCCGTCGGAGGGCGCCGGCGGAGCCGCCGGTGCGAACGCCAGCGTTCCCGGTGCCGGCGAGATGCTCGGCGCGGGATCGACGGGCTGGTATGCGGCGGTGAAGAGCGCGCTCGAGGGCATCAGCGCGACAACGTCGTCGCGCGACGTGGTCGACGGCGTGAAGCGCACCGAGTTGCGCGTGCTATAGAGATCGGTAAGGGCGAGGCGGTCTTGCGAGAACGCCGCCGCTGCGGTCGCGAAGTCGGGCACTGGTTCGCTCGCGCGGACCGCGAGAGCGAGGTCGCGGAACGGCGACTCGCTGGTGCGGTCGCCTTGCGCCGCAGCGAAGGATGCGCTCGCGTCGGACGTCTCGCCGAAAAGGCTCAGCATCACGGCGGATCCGAAGTCGCGCGATCCGGGCGTTGCGGACAGCTCCGCAGCCGTGGCCACGGCGAAAGACAACGCTAACGCTAGCGCTGCCGCTGCCACGATGCCGACGACCCGTCGCAAAAACTCCTCCGCTCCCCCGACGTTCGAATCGCCGAATTGATGCCATGAACTTCGGAACGCCGACGCGGGGCTACTTAGCTTGGTCGTCAGGGCGTCGCTCCCCTTGCGAGGAAGCGCCGGGCGATCAGGATGGCCGCGTAGTCGTCGATGGGCCGGTCGGGCAGCTGCAGCCCCAACGGCACCAGGCGGCGCCACCCCCGCGGGGGGTGCTCCGCGAAGTAGAGGCCGCGGGCGTCCCGGGTCGTCTCGTACTCGTCGACCAGGTGGATCGGCAGCCCGAGCCCCTCGAGCGACGCCTTGATCGCCCGCACGTTGGTGCCACGGCCAAGCGCGATGGCGTCGACGCGGCTGCGCGCCGCGAGAACCATTAAGCGCTCTTGCAGGCGCTCGATCGGTTCGATCCCCGCGGCTAATACCGCCCCCGATCGCGCGACCAGCGCGTACCCGGCCTTGATGCGGCCCGGGTCGACGCCGAGCACCGCGGCACCGTCGGGGTTCACGGCCGCTGGGTGAGCACGATGAGGATCGGGATTCCGCCCACGTGCGGGTAGAAGTCTTCGGCCGCGAACGCCGTCAGCAGATAGGTGCCGGGCTTGGCCAGACGCTCTTGCATCTGCTGCGCGGATGGGACGAGCTGCGTCGGCTGAACGCCGGAGAGGAAGGGCGGCAGCGCGAGGCGCCGTGCGGTAACGGAGACGTAGTTCTCGAGTTGCACCAGCGCGATGTTGATGCTCGCGCCGCTCTTGCCCGGAATCACGAGCTGCGCGATGACCTGGTTCTTCGTGAAGTAGCGCACGTCGGCCGTCACGTTGATCGCGAAGTGGATCTGGTCGTTCTCGAACAGGTTCTGGTCGGATGTGACCGTGAGCATGACGCTGGCCTGCGAGAGCTCCGCGGCCGTGGTGAGGTTGTTCGCCAAGCCCGCGAGCTTCTTGTCGACGTCGGCCGGCTTTACGTACGGTCGCAGGCCGAGACGCGGATACGTCGCGTTGACGTACTTCACCGCAAACGCGTAGTAGTCGCGGATCGTCGTGAGCCGCTGCGCCGACGGCGCCGACTGCGGGATGATGCGGTAGAAGGGCACCATGAGCGTGTCGACCGGCAGGATGAGCCGGCCCGTGTTAACCTTCGCCTCGAGGTCGCGCTGGCGCGACTGCAACTCGGTGATCTGCTGGTTGATCGAGCTGAGCTTGAAGAACGCCGTCTTCACCTGCTGCGACGCGAAGATCGCGACCAGCGTCACGACCAGCGCGATGATCATGCCGGTGGCGATGGCGATGATCGTCGACGTGTAGCGCGGGCGAATTCCGTAGAGGCTCAGCCGCCGGCGGCCGACCTGATGTCCAACCCGGTCGCCGACGTAGGCCACCGCGCCGGCGATCGCCATCACGAACAAGACGTTCCCTATGCCGCGGACGACCTCGATGAAGTTCATACGAACGCCGCGCGGCGCAGCCGGGTCAGGCCGATGGCGGTAAAGAGCAGGTTCGGCGCCCACGCCCACAGCCACGCGAACGCGAGGAACGCCTCACCGGCGAACGAGCAGACCGTCATCACGACGTAGTAGACGAACACGATCGCCAGCGACACGCCGAATCCGAGGCTGGCGCTACCGCTCGAGCGAATCGATCGCAGGCCGAACGGAATCGCGATCAGGATGAACACGAAGCACGCGAACGGACGCGCGAGCTTCTCCTGATATGTGGTGACGTACTTGCGCAGCTGGTTTTTCGTCAGCTGGCCGGAGCGAACGACGTCGGCGATCTGCGCCCGGCTCATGTTTTCTGGATCGTCGTTGCTCATGCGCTTCACCAGGTCCGTTGGCTTTTCGCCGATTTCGACCTCCTGTTGCGCGATGTCGGGCTCCGCCAGAATGCTGCCGTCGGGATTGAAACGGTAGACGCTCGAGTTCTGCAGCGTCCACTTTTCCGCCGCGAACTCCGCCCGCTCGGCGAAGACGATCTGCCGCGGCTCGTTGTGGTTGTCGTACTGGATCAGCGTCACGTGCAGCAACGCGCGGGAGTTGGGCTCGTAGGCCGTCGCGATCGTCACCTGACGCCCGCCGCCGGGCAGCGGCGCCGAGACCGTGAGGTCGCGGTTGAACGCGCTCACGTGGTTGATTACGGTGTTCTCGATGTCGATCAGCCGGTCGTTGGAGTAGGGCACCACGCCCTCTTGCAAGTAGAGCGTGACGAACGACATCACGATGCCCACCGCGAGCAGCGGCGTCACGATGCGCGCGAACGTGATGCCCGCCGCCTGCATCGCGGTAAGCTCGCTCTCGCCGGAGAGCCGCTGGACCGCGAGGAGCGTGCCGAGCAGCAGCGCCATCGGGATCACCAGCACGACGTCGGCCGGCAGCGACCACAAGAACACCGAGAGCGCCGCCCAGACCGGTGCGTGGTCGTTGCTCACCAGCTTGCCGATGTTCAAAATCTCGGTGGCCGCGAAGATCAGCATGAACGCGGAGAGCCCGAAGACGAACGGGCCCGCGAGCTCCGCGAGCATGTAGCGGTCGAGGATCGTGAACTTTATAACCGGAAGCCCTCGCCCAGGTAGAACTGGCGCGCGATCGGCGAGTCGAGCACTTCCTGCGCCGAGCCCGACACCTCGATGCGTCCGTTGTTCAAGATGTACGCGCGGTCGACGATGGCCAGCGTCTCGCGCACCTGGTGATCGGTGATGAGGATGCCGAGGCCGCGATCGCGCAGCTGGCGGATCATCGCCTGAATGTCGGCCACCGCGATCGGATCGATGCCGGTGAACGGCTCGTCGAGCAGCAGGAACGCCGGCTCGATGGCCAGCGCGCGCGCGATCTCCACGCGCCGGCGCTCGCCGCCCGACAGGCTGTCGCCGCGCGCGTCGACGAACGCACGCAAACCGAACTCCTCGAGCAGCGCCGGCAGACGCCGTTCGCGCTCGTCGTACGGGACGCCGTTCTGCTCCCAGATGAGGCGAATGTTGTCGCCCACCGAGAGTTTGCGGAAGATCGAGTTCTCTTGCGCGAGGTAACCGATGCCGTTGCGGGCGCGCGCGTACATCGGCGCCGAGGTGAGGTCGATCTCGCGCTCGCCGCCTTCCAGCACGACGGTGCCGCCGTCGGGCTTCACCAGTCCGACGACCATGTAGAACGTGGTCGTCTTGCCGGCGCCGTTGGGGCCGAGCAGGCCGACGACCTCGCCCGTTTTGACGTCGGCCGTCACGCCGTTGACCACGAGCCGCTCGCCGTAGCGCTTGACGAGTCCGCGTACTTTGATCGCTGGTGTGTGATTCATCGCATCCGCATGTGTGTGAGTGAGAGATCGGAATCGAACGTCGAGCCGGTCGCTCGGAACCCGTTGGGGTCGGTCACCACCACGTCGCCGGTGCCGTGCAGCATGCCGGTCGGCCGGTCGTAGACGAGCTGCGTGCACGCGAGCGTCATGCCGCTCGACGTGCGCGCATGAACGCCGTTCTGCAGCGTCACCGTGTTCGCCGTCTGATCGACGACGGCTTGCGGCGCGTTGGCGAAGACCGTCGTTCCGTTCCGGTCGTGAAACGTCACCCGCGCGTCCGCAAAGACGGCGCGCGCGGCACCCTGGGGCCCCTTGCTCTCGTACGAGCTCGCCAGCAGATCGTAGTCGACGCGGTTGTGGACTTGCTGAATGAGGTGCACGGGCCGGTGGGCGGTTCCTTTGCCGGTGATCTTCAGCACGAGCGGCGTCGGCGTCGCGGCGGGACGCCGGTGCGCGGCCGCCGGCGGCGGCGGCGTCGCCTTGGGCGGCTGCGGATTACACGCCGCGGCCGCCAGCAAGCACGCCGTCGCAGCGATCCGAGTGCGCCGCACTAAGGAACCTCTGAAGAAGTCGCTGCACCGGCCGCTGCGAGCAGCTTTGCCGCAGATCAAGGCGCGGCCGAGGGAGCATAGTTAAGCGCTCTGTGACCGAGGACGCAACGAAGAGATTCGGCAAAGCTGCCGCTGCCCGAAGGGTTTGGCCGCAAAGCCGCCACCTGCGTTGTCAAAAGCTCGGTCACAGACTCGTCGGGGTATGCTCCCTCGCCTTTTCCTCGCATCTGGCGGCTTTGCGGCTCAAACGACCGGTACATGGACTTTTTCAGAGGTTCCTAACGCTCGATGGTCGGGTCGGGCTCCCCGCCGTTCGCGGCGGCGAGCGCCAGACCCATCATCGGCAGCCATAATCCGAATATTACAACGCTCACGGTATCGATCAGCCCTTGCACGGCGACACCGACCAGTCCCGCCGCCACGCCGAGCGCCAACAGCGCGTCGCCCGGGGGCGCCGCCATCACGCGGCGCCGCAGCTCGGTCGCGAACCGCCACAACGTCCAGCCGACGGTCGCCAGACCGACGACTCCGAATTCGACGAAAAACGTGATGTAGAGGCTGTGCGCGTGAAACGCCGTCGGATCGCCGTCGGGCGCGCGCAGCAGTGCGTAGAGCCGCGAGAAATTGAACGGGCCCACGCCGGTCAGCGGAAACCGGTCGGCGATCTGCAGCGCGGTCTGCCAGATCGAGATGCGCGTGTAGTCCTCGCTCGGGTTGTGATGCGCGTTGAAGAGCAGCACGACCGCGAGCAGCCCCGCGATCACGACCAGCGCGGCGGCGCGCACGCCGTAGCGCACGCGCGACGCGAGCAAGAACGCGAAGGCCGCGGCGAAGCCCATCCAGCCTGCGCGCGAGTACGTCAGCGTTAGTGCGACGAGGCCCAGCGCCACCACGAGCCACGCCAACGCGCGCAGCGCGGTCTGCCGCCCCGCGACGCCCAGCGCCACGGCGATCGGCAGCAGCACGATGAGATAGCCGGCCAGCTCGCCGGGCAGGATGAACGTGCCCGTGGCGCGCCCGTGCGCGATCGCGTAGAGCGCCGGCGGATAGCGGGCGACGACCATCACGATCGCCGCCGCCGCCGCGAGCGTGCCCGAAAGCAGATACGCCCAGAAGATCGCGAGCGCCGCGTTGCGATCGGCGTAGAAGCGCACCACCGAGCAGTGCCACACGATGCCGAGGCCGCCGATCAACGTGAAGAGGAAGCCGGCCGCCGGATCGAAGCCGAGCGCTCCCGCGAGCAGGCCCGCGAAGAACATCGCGAGCAGCGGCACCAGCATCGGTTGCGCGCCGCGCTTCGGGTAACGCACGAACGTCGCAAACGCATAGACCGCCAGCACGCCGCAGAGCGCCAGCACCGCGTAGGTCACGCCGCGCGGCAACAGCGAGACGCCCGGAAACTCCACGCCGGTCAGCGCGATGAAACTCGGCAAGAGCGGGATGGCCGCAAACATGATGCCCGAGCCCGAACGGCATCGCGCGCCGGATCATGCGGCGATCAGCGAGGCGATCCGCGCGGCGATGCGGCGCGCCCCGCCGGCGCCGCCCATCTGCGCGCGGCCGATCTCGCCCATGCGCGCGCGGCGCGCGGGATCGTCGAGGATGGCTTGCACGCCGGCGACGGCGTCGGGCAGCCGCTCCGGCAGCACCGCGAGCGCTCCGGCGAGCAGCCCGCGCTGACGCTGCCGGTACCAGCGCGATTTCTTGTCGCGCTCGCGCTCGAACGCGACGACGGGAACGCCGGCCGCCGCGGCCGCCTCGTTCGCCGTGCCCGCCTGTCCGAGCACGAGCGTCACGCGCTCCAGGAGCGGACCGAGGCCGCCGCGCCAGCCGCGTAGGATCTCGCGCTCGCCGATGCTCAGCGTGAACGCGATGCGCTCGTCCGGCGTCTCGCGCACGTCCCAGCCGGCCGCCGCGGCGTCGCGCGCAAAGCGCCGAGCGTCGAGCCCGGGCGCGACCGACAGAACCGCGCCGAGTTCGGCATCGCGTGCCGCGAGCTCGCGCGTGACGCGCAGCAAAAACGCCGCGTCGTCGTACGCGCTCGTCGCGGCTGCCGGGAAACAGCGCGAGCGCCGGTGCGAAGCCGCGCACCGCCGACGCCGCGTCGGGCTCGTCGGGCGACGCGAAGAGATCGACGATCGCGTTGGCCGCTTCGGCCCGCACGCCGTGCCGGCGCAGCGCCTCGACCGTGGCGTCGTCGCGCACGAAGCACGCGTCCGCACGGCGCAGCAGCCGTTCCTCGAACGGCCCGTACGGCGCAACCGCGACGCTCTTCGCGCTGCCGACGAACACGGTGGGCAGCGCGCGCGAGCAGCGTCATCGCCAGCGCGTAGGCATCGCCGACCGTCACCGCCGCGGCGTACTCGCCGCGCACGGTACGCAAAAACCGCGCCTGTCTCCACGTGAGCGCGAGAAGCCCCGCGCGAACGTCGCGCGCGAGGTTGCGCACGTTGCCCATCGCGATGAGGCCGCCGCTCGGCATCGCGCGGCGCGGGCCGACGTCGCGCATCGCTTCGCTGCGCGGCGCGCCCACCAGCGCCAGGTGATCGGTCGCGACGCCGGGCGCCGCGCCGCAGCAGTTCGCGCGAGATGCACTCGGCGATGGCCGCCTCGCCGTGTCCGTTGGTGACGAAGAGCACGCGTTTCACGCCGCGTCCAGCAGCGGCAGCAGCGCGAAGTCCGTCAGCGCGAAGCGTTTGCGCGCCGCGTCGTACTCCAGCTCGCTGCGCGACACGAATCGCCCGTACGGTCCGGCGTGCACGATCGGGACGTCGCCGACGTAGAGCGGGCGCTCGAGCGTGTCGTGGCTGTGGCCGCCCAGGATCAGGTCGATCCGCGGAACGCGCGCCGCCAGGTTGCGGTCGAGCGAGAGCCCCACGTGCGACAGCACGACCAGCAAGTCGCCGTCGGCCACCTCGTCCAGATACGGCTCGATCGCGTCCGCCGGTTCGCAGGAAGCGCCACCCGAAGACGCGCTCCCACGGGCTGCCCACCGGATACTGCATGATCAACAGCCCGAGCACGTGCACGCGCACGCCGCCCGCGTCGAGGCGCAGCGACGGCACGAACGGCAGCGCGCGGCCCTTCGTGTCGCGCAGGTTGGTGCAGACCAGCGGATGACGCATCTTCGCCGCCCGCGCGCGCAGCAGCGGAAACAGGTAGTGGAACTCGCGATTGCCGATCGCCTGCGCGTCGTAGCCGGCGTCGTCCATCTCGGCCACGATCGGCTCGTCGCGATAGAACACGCTCTGACTGCCGCGCAGCGAGTCGCCGCAATCGAAGAGCAGCCCCGGCCGCTCCGCGCGAAGCCGGCGTCAGCGGCGGCGCGATGCCGCGGTGATCGTGCAAGTCGGACGTGTGATAGAGGCGGATCACGCGCGAGCGCCCCGCGCGAGCTCCACCGCGAAGCGCGCGCAGCGCTCGAGCGCGTCGGGCGGACCGAGCGCCTCGCGCAGCTCGACGAACGCGCCGTACTGCTTCGACGGATCCGCCATGAGCTCGCCGATCGCGTCGGCGAGACGCTGCGGCGTCGCCTCGTCCTGCAGCAGCTCCGGAACGATCTCGCGCTCGAGCACCAGGTTCGGCAACGTGATGTAGCGGTGCCTGATCATGCGCCTGCCGTAGCGGATCAGCACCGGCGGAATAACGTACAGCGCGACCGCCGGCACGCCCGAGAGCGCCGTCTCGAGCACCGCCGTGCCCGAGGCGACCCACGCGCCGTCCGCGTCCGCAACCGCGGCCGCGGCACCGTCGACCACGGTCACGTTGCTCAACCGCTCGCTCTTCGATCGCGCGCGCGATCGTCTGCGCTCCGCGCGCGTCGGCCGCGCCGAAGACGCCGCGCAGCTTCGGCCGGCGGCGTTGCAACTCGCGATACGCCGCCGCGAGCACGGGCAGGTGACGGCGCAGCTCGCCGGCGCGGCTGCCCGGCAGCAGCGCTATCGTCCCGCCGTCGCCGCGGCGCGGGCGCGCGCATCGGGCGCATCGCATACCGGCTCGCCAGCGGATGCCCGAAGTAGTTCGCGCGGCGATCCGAGGCTCTTGTAGAACTTGTACTGATGCGCGAACGCCGTCACCGGCACGGAGACCTCCGCGACGCGCCGCGCCTTCTTTGCGTTGTCCAGCCACGTGCCGGGAGGAAACAGATCGATCACCGGCTTGCCGTAGCGCAAGCGCTGCAGCGTCGATGCCAAGCGCAGGTTGAAGACGCCGAAATCGACGAGCACGACGAGATCGGGCTTCGACGCCCGAATGTGAAACGCCGTGCGCAGCATGATCGCCAGCAGCTTCGGGATGCGCGGAATCGCCGCGAGCGGACCCATGCTCGCCCAGCCGGTGTGATCGCGCCACATCGTAAATCCGGCGGCGCGCATCGCGGAGCTTCCGATCCCTTCGAAGTGCGCGTCGGGATCGATGTCGCGGATGGCGTCGGCGAGCAGCAGCGCGACCGATTCGCCCGACGCCTCGCCGGTTGAGAAAAAGTACCTCATCGCCAACTCCATTCTACAACGTCGTTGTGCCGACAAGGCGGCGACGTGCCGCGGAGGGGTTTCCGACGCGAGCGCCATTGACAGGAGGTCATGACTTTCCTTAGCAGGTGGCGCGAGCGCGGTTGAGCAGGAGCACCACAGGACGTGGTGCGACGAGCGACCCCGACGCGGGATGTCGCCGCCGCGGAGGTCAACGGCGTTCCTACTTCAGCACGCCTCGTTCGGAGCGGGTCTCGAGGAAGGTTACGATTTCGCTGCCGGGATCCGTAGTCACTTGTGCCTTCATTGCTTCGATCGCTTGCGACACGTTGTACTTCGGATCGTAGAGCGTCTTGTAGCAGCGTTTGATCTCGTTGCGCTCGAGCGCCGAGAAGGCCGCGCGGCGCAGGCCGACGCTGTTGAGGCCGTAGGGGCGGCACGGATTGCCCTCGACGAGGAAATACGGCGGCACGTCCTTGGTGAGCTTGCTCATGCCGCCCACCATCGCGTGGCGGCCGACGCGCGTGAACTGATGGATGCCGGTGTGGCCGCCGATCGTCACGTAGTCGCCGATCTCCACGTGGCCGGCGAGCTGTGCGAGGTTGCTCATCGTCACGCCGTGGCCAACGATGCAGTTGTGCGCGATGTGCACGTAGGCCAGCAGCAGGCAGTCGTCGCCCACCGACGTGAGCCTCGTCGTTGCCGGTTGCGCGCTGGATGCTCACGTACTCGCGCAGGATCGTGCGGCTGCCGACCTTGGTGTACGCCCGCTCACCGGCGTACTTGCGGTCTTGCGACGCCGCGCCGACGGTCACGAACGGGTAGAGCGTGGAGTCCGCGCCGATCTCGGTCCAGCCGTTCACCACGACGTGCGCTTGCAACACCGTGCGCGGCCCGATCGACACGTGCTCGCCCACGATGCAGTAAGGCCCGACCTCAACGCTCTTCCCAACGTCGGCGCTCGGGTGCACGATCGCCGTAGGATGCAGCATCTAGGGAACCTCTGAAGAAGTCGCTGCACCAGTCGCAGCGAGCGGCTTTGCCGCAGATCGAGGCGCGCCCGAGGAAACATAGTCGAGCGCTCTGTGACCGAGGGCGCAACGAAGAGATCCGGCAAAGCCGCCGCTGCCCAGAGGGTTTGGCCGCAAAGACGCCACCTGCGTTGTCGAACGCTCGGTTACAGACTCCTTGGAGTATGCTCCCTCGCCTTCTCCTCGCATCTGCCGGCTTTGCGGCACAAACGACCGGTACATGGACTCCTTCAGAGGTTCCCTCGTCCGGCTAAACGTGGAGCACACTGGATTCGGAGCCGAAGACGCGCGGGTCGGACGTGATCGAGAACATGAGATCCGCCGAGCACGCGAACTGTCCGTCGACCGTCGCCACGCCGGTGACCCAGCCGATGTTGCGCTTGTGGCGCAGCATCTTCACCTCCATGTCGAGCCGGTCTCCCGGAATCACCGGCCGGCGGAACTTCGCCTTGTCGATGCCCGCGAGGTACGGCGTCTTGCGCGCGAATTCGCCCGGCTCGAGGATCATCGCGCCGCCCAGCTGCGCGAGCGCCTCGATCATATAGACGCCGGGCAGCACCGGGTTGTTCGGAAAGTGTCCCGCAAACATTTGCTCGTTGTAGGTGATGTTCTTGTAGCCGACCACGCGCTTCATCGGCTCAAACTCCAGGATGCGATCGACGAGCAGCATCGGGTAGCGGTGCGGCAGCACCTCGAAGATCGCGCGAATATCCAGTTCGGCCAAGTCGCTCTCCTATGCGGACGTAACGGGCGATCGCGCCGCCAATGCGCGCAGCATCGCGGCGTGCAGCTCGTGTCCACTCTTGATCGCCACGATCTCGCACTGCGGCCACGCGCCGAGCAGCGCGAAGTCGCCGATCAGATCGAGTACTTTATGACGCACCGGCTCGTTCGGCCAACGCAGCGGCTGCAGGGGGCCGTCCGGTGCGAAGACGAGCGCGTTCTCCAGGCTGCCGCCGCGGCCGAGCCCGCGCGCCCACAGCGCCTCGATCTCGTGAAGGTAGGCGAACGTGCGCGCTCCCGCGATCTCGGTGCGATAGCTCGTGGCGTCGATCTCGCCGTCGAAATACTGCGTGCCGATCGGCGCGGGAAAATCGGCGACGAAACGCACGCGGAAGCTCGGCGACGGAAACGCGGCGAGCATCCGGTCGCCGGCGCGAACCCAGCACGGCGTCTCGAGCTCGAACACCTTGCGCGCGCGATTCTGCACCTCGATGCCGCACCGCGCGATCGCGGCGGCGAACGACGCGGCGCTGCCGTCCTCGGCCGGAATCTCGGGCCCCTCGACCACGATATCCGCGTTGCTCACGCCCATGGCGAGCAGCGCCGAGAGCAAGTGCTCGGTGGTCGAGACGGTCGTGGCGCCGGCGCCCAGCACGGTGGCGCGCGACGTGTCAAGCACGTTCTCGACGGCGGCCGGCACCCGCGTACGCCCGAGGACGAACGTAAGCCCCTCGCCGGGTCGCGCGGGGCGCACGTCGACCGCCGCATGCACGCCGGTGTGCAGACCGATTCCCTCGAAGCGAAACGGCTCGCGAAGCGTCGCCTGCATCATGCGGCGTTACTCGTCCGCGCGCGAACGCTCAAGAGCCTCGACACGATCGAACAGCTTTGGCAGCTTGCGAATCATGACCTCTTGGCGAAGCTCGTCGCGATGATCGTGCGCCGGGTTTCCCGAGACGGTCATTCCGTCGGCGACGTCGCGCCAGACCCCGGATTGGCCCGCGATCGTCACGCCCGAGCCGACGGTCACGTGCCCCTTGAAGCCGACTTGGCCCGCGACCTTGACGTTGTCGCCGATGACCGTCGAGCCGGCGAGCCCGGTAAGTGCGGCGATGACGCAGTGCTTGCCGATTCGGCAGTTGTGCCCGATCTGCACGAGGTTGTCGATCTTGGTGCCGGCGCCGATGCGCGTGCTGCCGGTCTGCGCCCGGTCGACGCACGTGTTCGCGCCGATCTCCACGTCGTCGTCGAGCACCACGTTGCCGACTTGCGGAATTCGCTCCGTGCGGCCGTCGAGAAACGCCCAGCCGAAGCCGTCGCTGCCGATCACGCATCCCGGGTGCAGCACGACGCGATCGCCGATGCGCGTGCCCGACATGACGATCGCGTGGGGATGGATCCACACCGACTCGCCGGCGATCACCTCGTCGCCGACGTACGCGCCCGCGCTCACAACGCCGCCGGGACCGATCGTCGTTCCATTGCCCACGTACGCCCGCGGGCCGACGTAGACGTCGCCGGCCAGCCGGGCGTCGGGCTCGACGATTGCGGTGGGATGGCGAAACGGCCCCTGCGGACGACCCGGCTTCATCTCCGCGAGCAGCTGCGCCAAGGCGTGGCGGGCGTTCTCGACGACCAGCAGCGGCTTATCGGCCGCACCCGGCGCGAGCGGCGCCTCGACCAGCACGGCCCCGGCGGCGCTCGCGAGCGCCGCTGCGAGGTATGCCGGCGTGGTGGCGAAGGTCAGTGCGTCCCCGCCGGCTTCTTCGATGGTCGCGACGCGCGCGATCGCAACGCCGCCGTCGCCGACGACACGGCCGCCCACGCGCGACGCCAGCTCCTGCAGCGTGCCCAGCATGGACTTATCGCCTACGTGCCCGGTGTGGGCGTCGCCTTCTCCGTGATGTTCAACGCCTTCTCGACGTCGGCAGTGATGTCGACGCCGCCATAGCCGATGCCCTCGCGGGTGAACACCAGCTTGAGCTTTCGCTGCGTTGCGATCTTTCCGGCGGCGTCGCGGATCTGCTGCGACAGCCGGTCGGTGACCTTCGCGTACTTGCGCTGCAACAGGAGCGCCTCGCCCTGTTTACGCGACATGCTCTCCCGGCGTCCCGAGATCGAGCGCTCTTCGCTCATCAGCTGGTTCTGATAGCCCTGGTACTCGGGCCAGTTGTTGACGATGCGCTGCACGTCGATCAGGCCGATCGGGCTTTGCGCCGCGCAGCCGCCCAAAACGGCCGCGCAGATGAGGAGCGTCCCTTGTAAATATCGTTTCACTCGTGTTGGCTTTCGACGTCCTTGATGACTTGGTTTGTGAGATCGTAGCCGCCTGCGGCAGCCAATATGTTGATGAACACGACGCTAAACCCTTGCTCCTTGGCGATCCGGCCGGCGTCGCTCTCGACCTGCGCGACGATCTGCTTGTAGAGATCGCCGCGCCGCTTCTGGAGCGATGCCAGCTCCTTGCCGGCCGCGCCGGTGGCGCCGACGTC
The DNA here is from genome assembly GCA_963711625.1 of Vulcanimicrobiota bacterium. GTDB lineage: Bacteria > Vulcanimicrobiota > Vulcanimicrobiia > Vulcanimicrobiales > Vulcanimicrobiaceae > Cybelea. Next base: position 717,446 of record OY970207.1, on the reverse strand, counting down.
GGCGCCGTGGAGCGCGGCGAACTGGCGGTCGAGATCGGACTTCGTGTCGTTGTATCTGCTGCACCGTCTTGGCGGCGTCGGCTTGGAACTGCGCGACGAACTGGCGATGGATCGCGGCGATCTTGGCTTGCACGCCTGCCGGCAGGCTCGCCGGCAGCGACGGCGGCCCCAGGCTGCGCAGCTGCGACCCGAGTTCGTTGCGCCGCTCTTCGAGCTTCACGCGGCTCTGCGCGTTGATCGCGCCGACCTGCGATCGAATCGAGTTGCCGGTCTCGCGCTCCAGCTGCGCCCGATACGCCCGCAGCGTCGCGGTGTCGGCCGTACGCTGCGCGTCGAGCTGCGACTGCTCCTTCGCGGTAAGGGCGGCGAGCTGCGACTGCGCCTGCTTGCGCGCGTCGGGTTCCAACGCGAGGTTATTGAGCTTCATCTTGACCGCGAGGCGGGCGCCCGAGTCTTGCTGCGTCAGGCGCAGCGCGAGGTCGGTCTCGTTCTGCTGCAGCTGCTCGGCCTTCGCGCGATACTTTTGATCGGCTTGCGCCTGCAGCTGGCGCTGCACCGACGAACTGGCCGCGTTGTCTTGCGCGATGACGTTTTGCTGGTACGCCATCAGGCCGGCGCTGGCGGCCTGCGCGGCCTGCGCGGACTGCGCGGCGGATGTCCCGCTCATCTGTTGGGCCGCCAGTGCGCCCGCGCCCTTGATGCCCGCCGCCGAGAGTGCGGCCGCGACGGCCTGCTGCTCGCGCTGCACGTAGTCGCGCTGCTTCTGCGCGAGGATCTTGTTCGCGCGATCCTGCGCGGCGCGCAGTTCGCGATTGAGCACCGTGGTCTGGGCGACGATCTGCTTCGCGCTCAGCGGCACTTTTGGGCCGGCGAACTGCATGTTGATCGCGGCGATCGCGTTGTCGAGCTGCGTGAGCTGCGGATAGAGCGGATGCTTCTTCACGGCCTCGTCGACTCGGACGTAGCCGGTGCCGCGAACCGACGAGGAGTGGACGTTGGGGCCGCAGCCGGTGGCCGCTATCGCGGCGGCGGCGCCGAGAAGCAGCAGCCGCGCCCGCAGGCGCCGGCCGGCGCTACTTGGTGAGCGCATTTTGGACATCCGTCGTGATGTCCGTGCCTCCGTAAATCACGTCAGCTTTGTCGAAGACCAGCAGCAGGTTCTTCTTGCGTGCGACGTCGGCCGTTGCGGAGCGCGTCTGGTCGACCAGCGGCTTGAGCAGCTGGTCCTGCTTATCGCTGACCATCTTGTTGAAATCCCGCAGGATCTGCGCCTTGTCGTTGCTGTTCTTCGCCGCGGCGAGCTTTGCCGAGAAGATCTGTCGCTGCGTGGTCTCGAACTGAGTCATCGAGTTGTTGGCGTTCTGCACCTTCGGAACGCCGTCGAGCACCGTCTGGTCGACGAAGCCGATCTCCGAAGGCGCCGGGGTCGCCGACGGCGGCGCGATGGCCTGCGAACTGCCGAAGACGGCCTCCACGTCCTTCGTGATGTCTTGGCCGCCGAAGATCACGACGCGCTTGTCGACGACGACCGAGAGGCCGCGCGACGCGGCGACCGCGGCGATCGCCAGCTGGGCGCGCTGCAGCAGCGGGCCGACGATCTCGCGCTGCTTGTCGTTGAGCTTCTGCTGGAACGACAGCGCGATCTGCTGCCGGTCGGCGTCGCTGCGCGCGTGCTTGAGTTGCGCGTTGTACTGCCCGTCGAGCTGCGATTTGAACCCCGCCAGCTGCCGGTTCGCGCTAGCGAACACGGGCAGGTTCGCGACGTCGGCCTGATCCACGTAGCCGACGTCGGTCAGGTCGGCGGCGATCGCGCCGGGGCTGATCCAGGTGGCGGCCGAGAGGGCCGCGGCAAAAATTAAGGCTGAACGGAGCTTCATGTCGCCGGGCTTCTTCGACTCCGGGATCGGATCGTCCTCAGAAGCTTTGGCCGATTCCGAAGCTCGTGTGCGTGCCGTTCACGCCTTTGGCGAAATCGATGCGGACCGTGCGCAGACCGAGCTGGGGCACGTCGAACCGCACGCCGAAGCCGGCGTCCCCGTAGAGCGCCCAGTCCGCGGGATACCCCACGATGCGGTTCGTGTACGGGTTGAGCAGCGGATACGCGCCGCGTATGTGATAGTCCAGCTCGTCCACGAAGACGGCCAGCGTGATCCGGCGGTCGAGCGCGATCGGCTGCCGCAGCTCGACCTGCCCGAGGAAGGCGTTGGTCGCGTAGAACACCTGGTTGTAGCCGCGCATCTGCTGGTCGGAGAAGGTGTAGAGCGAGCTCGGCGGGATGACGCCGGTCGAGTTATAGGCGGCGCCGTGCACGCCGATCGTGGCGTCCTTGAGCACGGGGAAGAACTTCGCGACGTCGAGCGTGCTCTGCGTGAACGTGAAGTTCGAGCCGAGCGCCGGCGCGGATACCGTGGTGCTCAGAAGACCCTTGAGCCCGCTGCGCGGGTTGAACGGATCGTCCAGCGTGATCGTCTGCATGCTGAGGCCGTACGTGGCGAGGTTGTACGGCGAACCGGTGTTGACGTTGGCAATCGACGACGCGGCGATGCCGAACGAACCGCCGTAGCCCGCCGTCGTTCCCCCGATCGGGTTCGGCGTCGGACCGACGACGATGTTGGGCTGGTTGCCCTGGAAGTAGTACGGCGACGGCACCGTGGTATCGTATTTGATCTTCTCGCCGGTGACGGCAAACGACAGGATCGTGTAGTCGCTCAACCGGCGGCCCACGTTGGCCGACGCACCGGTGTTGCTCGACGTGTTGGTCGCGACGATGTTGGAGAGCTGCTGCGCGTTCGAGCTCGGGTAGAGCGTGACCGGAATCGGAATGTTCTGGTTGCTCGCCACCGAGCCCGCGCCGAGGATGCTGTAGACCGGATAGTAGTAGGTCGAGTGGTTCGTGAAGATCGAGCCGCCCGCGCTGTACTTCTGGCCCTTCGGCGTATTCGAGAGGTAGGGAATCGACAAGCTCAGCTGAGCGACGCCGGTGCGCGAGCCCTCTTCGAGCTGGATGCCGGCCGAGTTGCCCGTGCCGTGCAGGTTGTTGTCGGAGAAGCCGAGCGTCGCGTAGAGTCCGAGGCCCGTGAGGCCGCCCGAGTAGCCGAAGCCGACCGAGGCCGACGCGGTGCGCTGCTCGGTGACGTGCCAGACCAGCGTGACGTCCTGCGGCTTCTTCGGATCGGGTCCCGGCTTCACGTCGGGCTCGACCTTCGAGAAGAAGTTGAGCGCGTTGAGGCGCTGGTAGTCGCGCTTGATCGCGTCGGTGTTGAGCACCATGCCGGGGCGCTCGCGCAGCTCGCGGCGCACGACCTGATCTCGCGTGCGCGTGTTGCCGGTGATCTCGACCACCGCGATGCGCGCCACGTAAAGGTTGTATTTGACGTCGGCGGTGCCGGCCTTGAGGTCGATCGACGACGGAACGATGCCGCCCTCGAAGTTTCCGAGCTCGAGATGGAAGCGGTCTTCGTAGATCTTCAGCAGCGCCTTGTAGTCGGCGTCGCGGACGGCGTCGGAGTAGATGCTGCCGGGCTTGAGCGTCAGCACCGTCAAGAGGTACGCCGGCGGCAGCAGCGGGTCGCCGCCGATGACGATGTTCTTGACCACGAGTCCTTCTTGGATGACGAGCGTCAGCGAGCCGGTCTTCGCGTCGAGGTTGATGTCCTTGACGTGCGTCGGCACCTGGCCGCCGTAGCCGATGCGCTCGTAGTAGTTGTTGATCTTGAGCACGTCCTGGCGGAACGTGTTGGTGTTGAAGACCTGGCCCACCGACAGATCCATCAGGGCCAGCAGCGTGTCGCTCGGGACCTTCCCGTTGCCGGTGAAGAGGATCTTGGTAAGGACGGGGTTTTCGACGACGCGGTAGGTGATCGCAACGCCGTTGGGCCGCGCGCGCACCAGAGGCGGAGCGATGTCGGCGAAGTAGCCGAGCGCGTTGATACGGGCGAGGTCGTCCTGAACGACCTTGGGATTGTACGGCTGTCCCGGCCGCGCCGCGATGACCGACATGATCGTCTGCGTCGGCACGTGCAGGTTCCCCGTGACGTCGACGGACACGATCTTCGGGGCCGTGGCCGAGAATGCCGGAGCGACACTCAAGACGACCGCGAGGATCGGGAGCAGCAGACTCAGGTAACGTCGTAGCGCGCCCGCTCGCCTCGCGGGATCATGAATCATATGAAAAAAAGTCGTCCTCAATTGACCAAGACGTGCTGACGGCCTCAGCAAGGCCGGCGCTTGCAAACCCGACGCGCGCGACCCGGCACGCCCTGTTCCGCCCTGCTTACCCCGTGTCCTGGCACGTGCCAGAAGCCTGAACGTTCGTTTAATCAAAGATTCTCTCACCAGAAATATCGCTGGAAGGTAAGGCTGAAGCCGCTGTTTCCGACAAGCGGCTGCGTTGTGAGGTAGCTGGCACTATACCCAACCGGCGTGTTGGGCAGCTGCAAGAGCTTGGTGGGGCCGCTCAGCAAGAAAAAGTTCAGCGTCGCCGAGGTCTCCGCGTTGGGCTGCACCTGCAGACCGAACGATTGGATCTGCGGAATTCCGAAGGTCACGGCATAGACCGCGCTGACGGCCTTGCCAAGCAGCCGGGTGGCGGTGAATCCGACGTTCCCGTAGTAGCCGAGCGTGAGGTTGACGCTCGACAGACCCAGGCCCTGACCCAGCGTCGTCTCCACCGGAGCCAGCAGACCGGCGGTGAACTGCGCGTTGAGCAAATTGAAGGCCTCCTGCCCCACGGTGATCGTGCTGCGCTGCTGCAAGCCGACGTTGGGAATGGGCGACACGTTGCCGAGCGGCGTGATGCCGTTGGGCTGCTGGCGCGCCAGCACCGACTGGGGGCTATACGCGATGCCGTTGACGAAGCCGCCGAACGGCGCGATCAAGCCGAGGACTTGATCCTGTGTATAACCCGGCGGATTCGAGGTGACGTCGACCTTGAGCCCGGCGATCGGCCCGTCGACCCGGATCGTGATGTCGGCGCTGCCGTAGGGGTTGCGCGCCCGGTCGGGATCGGGATTCACGACGGTCGTCGTGGCCACGGCGTGCAGGTTCGGGATCACTCCGTCGGCGGCGTTGAAGCTCACGCTGCCCTGCTGCACGCGGAAGGCGCGGTCGAAGTAGGTGAGCGTGCCGCCGGTCGAGGCGACGGTTCCGACGAGCGAGGGCGCGGCCAACGTGCCGGCGAGCTTCACCGAACCGGCGACGCCGATGTCGAGGCCGGCACCGTAGCCGCTGCCGCGCACGCGCACGTTCTTGCCCGCGGTCGCGCTCAGATCGAAGGCGACCGGCAACGGCAACGCGTTGGCGCTGCTCGACTGCTGCGCGGCGCGCACGAACGAGGCGAACGGCAGCGTGGCGTTGCTCAGCGCGACGCTGCCCGAGAGCAGCGCGTCGGTCTTCGGCTTCTTCGCGAGCGCGAGCGACGCGTCGATCGTGCCGCTGCCGTACGCGGGCAGGTCGAGTTGCGCCCCGCGTGCGATCGCCCGGGCCGTCAGCGCCGATTCGCCCGCGAACCCGTGCGGGAATTCGATGTCGCCCGAACCCGTCAGCGAGCCGTTGCCGAGCCGCGCGGACGCGCGGGCGATCGAGGCCGACGTGTGATTGAACGCGACCGCCGCCGCGATCTGCGAGATCGGCGCGCGCTCAATGTCGCTGACGTACGATCCGTTCGCGAGCGAGACACGACCCACGATCTGGGGCGCGGCGATCGTGCCGGAGAGTCCAATGTGCCCGTCGATGAGCGCCGCCGAGCTTGGTGTTGTGGCCCAGCGTCTCGTCGAAGATCGCCGGATCGAGCCCCACCACGTCGACGTCGAAGCTGATCGGCTGATCGGCGGCTGCGAAACGAAGGGGCGCGAGCTGCAGCGGCAGCTCGCCGGCGAGCGTCGCCTGGCCGTGCGCGAACGCTGCGCCGGTGTTGGAGATGACGAGCGCGCCGCGCTGCAGCCGCACCTCGCCGAACAGCGACGCGATCGGAATGCCGTACGCCACGACGCCGTTTGCGTCGAAGCCGGCGAGAAACGTGGGCGCGCGATAGGTGCCGCCGATGTGGAGCGTCGACTCGAACGCTCCGCGAAGGGGCACGCGGACGCGCGAGATCGAGTAGATCAGCTGGGCGATCTTGTCGCTGGCGGCGTGCACGGAAACGTCGAGCGGCTCTGCCGGACCGAGGCCGAGCGTGCCGCTCGCGGTCGCGGCGAGTTCCGGCGTGGCCATCTCGGCCGTGTCGACGACCAATCGCCGCCGGTCGGTGTGCACCGCGACGTTCGCGGTGTCGAGCGTCAGCGGGCCGATCGTGCCGTTGGCGATGCGCGCGGTGCCCGCGAGGGCGATCGCCGGAAACCGTCCGTGAACGGTCGCGTCGCCGAACGCGCGGCCGGTGATCGGCAAGCTTTGCATGCCCAGCGCCGGCACCCAAAAGGCAAGATCGAGGTTCTGCACGCTTCCGGTCAGGTCGAAGCGCGACCGCGTCAGCATCGTTTGCCAATCGACCGCCGGAACGAGAGCGATCGAGCCGTGCGCCCGCAACATCCCCTCGGCGCCGCCGACCGCGAGCGTCCCGCCGATCGCGCTGGTCGAGCTCGCCCACACGGCTTTCGTGTCGCCCACCGGAAGGTTGCGATAGCGGAACCCGCTCACGTCGATGTTTCCGCTCGACGTGACGCCCCCGGCGCGCGACACGGCGGCGACCTTCACGCGGCCGTTTCCGTCGAGCGTGTCGCCGGTGTCGAAGAAGTTATTGAAGTCGGAGAGATCGGCGTGCGGCGCGTCCACGTCGATCGCGTTCTCGTCCGGCCGGGCCACCGCGCTGAACCTCGTCGCCGTCGTTCCCACGAGCACGGCGCCCTGCGATATCGAGACGCCGGACGGGTCGGCCGCCAGCTCCAGGCTGCCGTCGATGAACGGCAACCCGTTTACATCGCCCGCGGGCACGCCGACGTGGCCGCTGACGCTCGGCGCCGCGCTGCGTCCGGCGATCCGCAGTCGCGCGTTGAACGTGCCGTCGGTCGTGTAGTTGGAGATGCCGAACGAACGCAACGTGGGCGCGATGGGCGCAGCCGCGACGCCGGCGTCGAGCGCGTATGCGGGTGAGCCCGACGAGAGCGAGCCGATGCTGCCGTCAACGCTGACATACGTGCCGCCGAGCTCGCCAAGGACTCGCCGCAAACCCACCGAGTCGCCCGCGAGTTTCACGTCGCCGTTGCCGGTGATGGGAAAGTTCGCGATGCGTCCCCCGTCGATCGCGACGGCGCCGTCGAAGGCCGGCAGCGGCGCGCCGGCGCGCAGATCGCCGGTGGCCGAGAGCGTGCCGGCCGAGATGGGGAGCCCGATGCCGTGCAGCTGCGCGGCGCGCAGGCGCGTGGCGACCAGCGACAGACGGTCGCCGCGCGCGGCGTTGGACGCGAGGTTGAGCGTACCTGCGGCGACGATCTCGCCGCCCGCCGCGCGCGCGTTCGCCGAATAGATGCGCAGACGGTTGCCTTCGATCGCGAGCGTGAGACTCGCGCGCTCGACCGGCACGCCGTGCAGCGTCGCGTCGCGCATCGTCAAATCGGAGCCTTGGACGACGATGCGCTGCGGATCGATGCCGATGCCCACGGTGCCGCCCACGCCGCCGTGCGCGCCGATCGCGTCGCCCATCAGCGGTTCAAGCCCGTCGAACGTTCCGCGGTACGAGCCGTACGCGACGAAGCGCTGCGCCGAGAAGCCGCCGTGGCCATCGAAGGCGCCCCACGGCCCGCGCGCTCGAAGGCGATTCACCGCCACGTCCTGCAGCGTTCCGGCGAACGCCGCGTCGAGGTGGTCGAGCCCGACGCCGGCGATGCGCGCGTCGCTCGCGCCCACGCGGCCGGCCAGCACGATGCGGTTGCCGCTGCCTCCGCCGGCCAGCGCCATGCCGACCGCACGGCTCGCGATCGGCGGCATCGCCGGCAGGTCGACGCCGGGGAACGCCTTGTACGGCGGTTCACGCATGCGCAGGCCGCTCGCGAGCGCCCAGAATGCGCTGGTATCGTGCGGACGGTCGAGCAGATACCCGCCGTCGAGATCGCCGCGCTGCGTGTGCATCCAGAACGGATCCACGCGCGCGGTGCCGTTGGGATTCATCTCGACGAGCGCGGCGACGCGCTGCGTGCCGCGCGCCGACGCGGCGCTCGCGGTCAGGTGGAACAGCAAGTCGTTGCCGCTGGCCGCCGCGTCGATGACCATCGGCTCGTCGCCCAGCAGCTCGTCGAAGTAGGGCAGGCGCTGCGCCGAGCCGGTGAGGTGCAGCGCGAAGAGCGACGCGACGTGCCGCCCGATCAGCAGCGTGCCGTGGACGCGTACCGCCATGCCGCCATAGCGCACCGAGAGCGGCGCGAGCGCGACGACGCTTGAGTGATAGACGACGCTCGCGGCGAGCGAGTCGAACGGCAGCGCCTGGTAGCGCGCGTGCGCCGCATCGACCTGCGCGACGATCTCCGGATCGTCGATCGGCCCCTGTACCGCAACGCCGAGGTCGGCCATTCCGGCGATCGGCTGGTCGCGCGCGAACAGAAACGCGCGGCGCAGCGCCGAGATGTCGCCGCGCCCGGAAATCGCAAGGCGCAGCTGTGCGCGCCCGGTCACCGAGCCGTCGAAATCGTACACGCCGCCGGTGATGGCGAGCGGAACGCCCGCGAGCGTCGCCGAGGCGGCACGCACGAAGACCGCGTTGTCGATCAGCTCGACCCGCGCTCGCATGTTCTCGACCGGCGCGTCGATTGCTTGCAACGCCAGGCGCCCGCCGTCGACGTCGACGTGCAGGCTCACGTGATAGCTCGGCGGAGCGTTCGGCTCGACGCCGAGCGCGTAGACGCGGGCATCGAGGTTGCGCGCGGTGCCGCCCAGCACGCGGACCGCCGGCGTGTCGGCGAAGTAGTTCGCCAGCGCGCGCATCGGGAACGTCGCAGCAGTCGCGTGGTGGATCGCGTATCCCGAGCGCGCGTCGATGCGTCCCGCGACGGAAAACGGCTCCGCGCGCGCCCCAACGAAGGCGCCGCGCGCGCGATAGCGCGTGACGGCCGCGGTGTCGACTTCGCCCTCGGCCGCGATGCCCTCGACGCGCAGCACCCTCGCGCTCGGATCGTAGGCGGCGGGTTCGCGCAACTCCAGCTTCACGTTGCGAACGCGCAGCCAGAAGCGCAGCGGAACCGGATTGAGCCGCTGCGGCGCGGGAACCTGCGGACCGGCGCGCGGCAGCGTTAGATTGAAACTCCCGTCGCGAAACCGGATGAGCGTTAGCTTGGCGCCCGCGATCTCGACGCCGCGCAGGCCGAACCGGTGGCCGCTGCCCGGCAACAGGTCGCGCAGCGAGAAGTGGATCGCGATGCGGTGCGCGTCGAAGAGCGGTTCGCCGCCGCGTTCCGCGTGGATGCTCGCAAACGCGACCTCGTCCCGGTCGAGGTGCACGCCGCCGATGCTCACCGCGTAGCCGCTCGCGAGGCTTGCGCCCTCTTGCAGGGCGACGCGCAGCACCTCGTGGCGCGTCGCGACCAGGAGCCAGAGCACGACTATTGCGGCCGTCAGGCCGATCGCAAGGCGCTTGCGCACGTGTAGTCCTTGCGTGTTATACCGCTCGCGCGGCATAAGGCCCCGCCCTTCTTAGCGGGTTCTAAAGGAAGTCGCTACAGGTCGAGGTTCTTGACGCTCTTGGCGTAGTCGAAGATGTACTGCTTGCGAGGCTCGACTTTGTCGCCCATCAGGTCGGTGAAGATCTGTTCGGCTTCGACGGCGTCTTCGACCATGATCCGCTTGAGCCGCCGGTGCCCGACTTCCATCGTCGTCACCGCGAGCTGCTCGGCGTCCATCTCGCCCAGACCCTTGTACTGCTGAATCGCGTAGTCTTTGCCGTCGTCACCGACGATCGACTTCATCTCGGCGTCGCTGAACGCCCACCACTGCTTCTTGCCCTTGCGGATGCCGTAGAGCGGCGGCTGCGCGATGAAGACGTGGCCATCTTCGACGAGCGGGCGCATCTGCCGGTAGAAGAACGTCAGCAGCAGCGTGCGGATGTGCGAGCCGTCCACGTCGGCGTCGGTCATGATGATGATCTTGTGATAGCGCAGCTTCTCCACGTTGAACTCGTCGCCGAAGCCGGTGCCGAGCGCCGTGATCATGGTGCGGATCTCTTCGTTCGCGAGCACCTTGTCGAGGCGCGCCTTCTCGACGTTGAGGATCTTGCCGCGCAGCGGCAGGATCGCCTGGGTGTTGGGGTCGCGGCCGCCCTTGGCGGTGCCGCCGGCGGAATCGCCCTCGACCAGGAAGATCTCGCTCTCCGCGGCGTTGCCGTTCTTGCAGTCGACGAGCTTGCCGGGCAGGCCCGAGCCCTCGAGCGCGTTCTTGCGGCGCGAGAGGTCGCGCGCTTTCTTCGCGGCGTCGCGGGCGCGCTGCGCCTGCATGCACTTCTCGATGATGGTGCGCGCATATTTCGGATTCTCTTCCAAGAAGAACTCCGAGCCGCTCGGTGACCAGGCCGGAGACGATGCTGCGCACCCGGGCGTTGCCGAGCTTGGTCTTGGTCTGGCCCTCGAACTGCGGGTCTTGCAGCTTCACCGAGACGACCGCGGTGAGCCCCTCCACGACGTCGTCGGTGGAGAGCGAGCCGTCCGCCTCCTTGAGCATGCCGCGCTTGCGCGCGTAGCGTGTTGACCGCGTTGGTCACGGCCTGGCGGAAGCCGTGGAGATGCATGCCGCCCTCGATCGTGTCGATGTTGTTCGCGTAGGAGAAGATCTGGTCGGCGTACGCGCCGGTGTACTGCATCGCCACCTCGACGTCGACGCCGTCGCGCTCGGCGTGGGTCGAGATGATCGGGTGCAGCGGATCCTTCTTCTCGTTGAGCCACTCGACGAACGAGACGATGCCGCCGTCGAACGTGTACATGCGCTCGCGCACCGTCTCGCCGCGCTCGTCGCGCAGCGTGATCGAGAGGCCGCGGTTGAGAAACGCGAGCTCGCGCAGGCGCTTCTGCAGGATGTCCCAGTGGAACTCGGTCACCTCGAACATCTCGGGATCGGGCTTGAACCACTGTATCGTCCCGGTGCCGTCGGTCTTGCCGAGCTTCTTGAGCTTCTGCACCGTGATGCCGCGCTCGAACCTCATCTCCCACAGGAAGCCGTCGCGCCGGACGTGCGTCATCGTCCACTCGGAGAGCGCGTTGACGACGGAGATGCCGACGCCGTGCAGGCCGCCCGACACCTTGTAGCCGCCCTTGCCGAACTTCGCGCCTGCGTGGAGGATGGTCATGACGACCTCGACCGCGGGAAGCTTCTCCTCGGCGTGAAGTCGATCGGTATGCCGCGGCCGTCGTCCTCGACCGAGCACGACGCGTCCTTATACAGGACGACGCGCACGTTGTGCGCATAGCCGGCCAGCGCCTCGTCGACGGCGTTGTCGACCGCTTCGTACACCAGCTGGTGCAAGCCGCGCTCTGCGGTGTTGCCGATGTACATGCCTGGGCGCTTGCGCACGGCTTCTAGCCCGCGCAAAACCTCGATTTGCTCGCCTGTATAGTTCGTGGACATTACGTTCTTCGTTTTCGATCCTTGACGGCGCCGCCTTCGACGGGCGGTTCTCCGTAGAGAAGATCGTGCAGCTCGTCACCCAAGATGCTGCGCACCGTTGCGGGCCTGATCTCCTCCGGCGGGAGTTTACTTTGTAACAGGACGTACGAGCTCGCGACGAGCCGTTCGCGGCCGTCGCGCGAGAGCCGCTTTGTCGCCCGCGCTTGCGCGAGCGTCCCCCACCAGTGCTTTAGCAGCCCGGTGCGGATGTGCTCGTACTCCTCTTCCCGTAACCCATCTACGAGCGCAGACGTTCCGTTGAAGCCCAGCCAGGGTGCCTCGAAGAGCACCCGGGCCGTGGCGGCCGCACGCTCCTGGGCCCGCGCCGCGGCGCACGCCGCGCAGAATCCGCCCGCCGCCGGCCACGGCCAGCGCCCCGCAGCCGGCGCACTCGCTCCACCCGGCGCTGCGGCGAGCCGATTGCCGTTCCTCCACGTCGCGCCGGAAGCGTTCGAGCGCTTCGCCCGCCGACGCCGCCTCGGGCCGCTCGCGTGAGGCGCCGCGCGCGGTGCCCCCGCCGCGTGCGCTGCGGCGACCCTGGACGCTCCGCGATGCGGCCCACGCGAAACCGCAGCCGTTCCACGCCGGCGCGCGGCAGCCGCGCGGCGACGGCGCGAAGCACGTGGTCGGCCAGAAAGCTCAGCTGATGGCTCCACGCACTCGAGCGCGTGGTGACGACCAGAGTGCCGGCCTTGATGTGTGCCGGCCGCGAGTTCCGCGCGACCTCGGCGCCGACGATCTCGGGCCATGCGGCCTCGAGCAGCACGAGCGGATCGCGCGCCGCTCCCTCGGCCGGCTTCCACTGCGCCATTACCGACCCGAGCTTTAGCATGCGGCCCCGATCTGCACGCCGGCATTGACGACGCGCGAGAGCCGGGCGCCTTGGGGCAAGCCCACCGGCAGGTGCGTCGCCGTGATGAACGCCTGCTCGTACTCGCCGATCTCCTCGAGGAACGCCGCCGCGCGTGTCTCGTCGAGCTCGGAGAGCACGTCGTCGAGCAGTAGCAGCGGCGCCTCGTCGGAGCGTTCGCGCAGCACCGCGTATTCGGCAATCTTGAGCGCGAGCACCGCCGTCCGCTGCTGGCCCTGCGAACCGTATGCGGCGAGCGAGACGCCGTCGAGCGTCAGGCTCATGTCGTCGCGGTGCGGTCCCGCGATCGCGGCCTTGCGCGCGCGCTCGGCCTCGGCGACGTGGCGCAGCCGCGCCTCGAAGGCGGCGGCGATCGCTTCGCCCTCGACCGCTTCGAGCGGCACGTTTGGGTCGTAGCCTACGCTCGAGCCGTTCCGCGCCGGCGAACGACGCGTGCGCGCGGGCGGCGCTGCGCGCGAGCGCCTCGATCAGCGCCGCGCGCGCCAGCATGATTTGCGTTCCGGCCTCGACGAGCGTGCGATCGTAGGTCTCGAGCAAATCGGCATCGGGCTCGATCGCCCCGCGTAGCAACGCGTTCTTCTGCTGTAAAGCCTTGCGGTAGCGCGCGAGCTCGTGATAATAGCGCGGCTCGCTCTGCGACAACGCGATGTTGAGAAACGCGCGCCGGCCGCTGGGCGTGCCGGTTGCAAGGCCGAGGTCGGCCGGCACGAAGGTCACCACGCGCATGCGGCCGAGATAGCTCGCGTAGCGCACGCCCGCGCCGTTGATGGTGTAAGCCTTACGCGTGCCGCGGCTCGAGCGCTCGATGGTGCACGCCAGGTCCACGGCGCCGGCGCGCAGCGACGCGCTCGCCGTGCAGCACGGCGCGCTCGCATCCGTAACGAATCGCGTCGCCTTCGTGCGACGTGCGAAACGACTTCCCCGTGCCCAGCATCGCAATGCCCTCGAGCAAGTTGCTCTTGCCTTGCGCGTTCGGTCCGACGAAGACGTTGAGTCCCGCGGTGGGTTCGAGATCCAGCTCAGAGTAATTTCGAAAGTTCGAAAGCGTCAGCCGCGCGAGCAACACATCATTGTCGCAGCGGCATGAGCACGTAGAGCTGCGCTCCGCTCTCGAGCGGCTCGAGCGGGCGGATCGCGGCGGGCGAGAGCGGGCCGAGGAATTCGATCACCGTCTTTTCGCTCTTGATGTGGTTGAGGATCTCGACGAGATACCGCGCGTTGAACGCGATGGTTAGATCATCGCCGGTCTGCTCGACCTCGAGCTCCTCGTAGGCGTTGCCGGAGACGTCGGAGCTGGCCGTAACGATGAGCGTCTGGTTGGCGATCGCGAGCTTGACCATGCTTGCGCGGTCGCCGGCCACCAGCTCGGCGCGGCGAAGGCCGCCGATCAGCGGAGCGGTGCTGACGGTCACCGTGCGGTCGAACTTGGCCGGGATCACCTGCTGGTAGTTGGGATATTGGCCGTCGACCAGGCGGACCGTGATGGCGGTCTCGCCGCTGACCATCTGCAGCTGATTGCTCTGGGCGCCCAGCGCGCTGATCGCGATCTGCTCGCCGCCGCCCAGGTTGCGGGCCACCTCGGCCAGCGCCCGGGAAGGGACGATGAACTTCTCGGTGCCCGACGACTCGTTCTCGAGCGTCGTGGCGAACTTCGCTAGGCGATAGCCGTCGGTCGCGACCATGGTCAGCGAGTTGCCCTCCACCTCGAGCAGAGTGCCCATGAGGACGGCACCGCGCGCCTCTTCGCTGGACGCGGCGAAGATCGTCGCGTCGATCCCGTCGCGGAAGCGTTTGCCGGCGATCGCGAACTGCGCGCCGCGGGCAGCGGCCGGGAGCGGCGGATACTCGTCGGCGGGGAGCGCGTGGAAGTCGTAGTTGCTGCGGCCGCACTTCACGCTCGCCCGCGTCGGCGTCCCGGTGAGCTCCAGCGTGCCCGGCGCGAGGTTGCCGAGGTAGCTCGCGAAGAGTTTGGCCGGGACCGTGACCGACCCGGCCTCCGCGACCTCCGCCGGAAACGCGTGCTCGAGCGTGAGCTCCAGATCCGTGGCCCGCACCGCGATCTTGCCACCGTCGGCCTGCAGCAAGACGTTGGAGAGGATCGGCACGGTCGTGTGCGCGTTGACGACCTTGCTGGCGGCTCCAACGGCCGTCGCGATGTCCTTCGTGGTGCAGGTGAATCTCATCGTTTCCACCGTTGGGCGTAAGCGTACGTTTTCCTAGTAAGATAAGTAACGAGAGTCGTAGTAGTAGTAGGGCGGTGCATTCTGCGGACAAGTCCTATTCAGGCTTGCGCCGTCGGTGTTTTTAACGCGGTATAACCTGTGGACGAAGGGCGGGCGCTCATACACGCTTCCACCGGCGGGGTGCCGCGACGGACTTATCCCTCGTTTTGCCGACTCTTGTCCGCAGTGTTTCAGGGATTCTGACACATGGCGATGAGCTGCCGGATCTTGTTGCGGTAGGCCTCGTCGCGCTGCATCTGCTCTTTGATCTTGTCGCGAGCGTACATGACCGTCGTGTGGTCCTTCTTGCCGAACTCGCGGGCGATCTGCGGCAGCGAATAGTTGGTCAGCTCGGTCGCGATGTACATTGCGATCTGGCGCGGAGCGGCGAGCCGCTGATCGCGCCGGCCGTTGTCCATCTCCTTCACGGTCAAGCCGTGGGCGCCGGCGACGGTCTCCTTGATCTTGGCGATCGTGATGCGGTGGAGCGGCGCCTGCGCCAGCGCGCTCTTGAGCACGTCGGCGGCGAGGTCGGTGGTGATCGGGGCCTTCGTGAGCGAGGCATAAGCGATCACGCGGATCAGCGCGCCTTCGAGCTCGCGGATGTTCGACGGGATCACCTTGGCAATGAACGACGTCACCTCGTCGGGCACGGGAATGTTCTCGCTGCCGGCCTTCTTGCGCAGGATGGCTTCGCGCGTCTCGAGATCGGGCGCCTGGATGTCGGTGAGCAGCCCCCACTCGAAGCGCGAGCGCAGCCGCGCCTCCAGCGTCTGGATCTCTTTCGGCGGACGATCCGACGAGATGATCAGCTGGCGCCCGGACTCGTGCAGCGCGTTAAACGTATGAAAGAACTCTTCTTGCGTGGTCTCTTTGCCGGCCAGGAACTGGATGTCGTCGATGAGCAACACGTCGACCTGGCGATAACGGTTGCGAAACTCGGGCGTGCGATTGTTCTGCAGCGCGATGATGAACTCGTTGGTAAACTTTTCGCACGTCACATAGACGACGTTGGTGGCGAGGTTGTCTTGGATGACGCGGTGGCCGATCGCGTGCATGAGATGCGTCTTGCCGAGACCGACGCCGCCATAGAGAAAGAGCGGGTTGTAGGCGTGCGCCGGCGCGCCCGCGACCGCTTGCGCGGCGGCGTGGGCGAACCGGTTGGAATTGCCGACGACGAACTCTTCGAAAGTATAACGAACGTTAAGGTTGGCAGTGCGGAATTCCTCAAGCGGGCGCGCCGCTGCGAAGCCGGGAACGGAGCGTGCGTTGTCGCCGGGTTCGGCGACGGAGAGACGCAGCTCGACGTCGGTTCCGAAGAGCTCGCTCAGCACGCCGATCATTTGACCGCGGAGCTTGCTCCCGACCCAATCTTGAGCGAACTTGCTGTGCACGGCGAGATGGAGCTCGTTACCATGGAGGGAGATGAAACGAATGGGCTTGATCCACATCTCGAAGACGGGCTTAGAAAACGTGTGCTCTAAGGTCGCGAGTGCCGCTTGCCAGAGTTCGTTCGAGACGTCGGAGTTGGTCGCGAGCGCCATCGTCTTAAGTCCTTTTTAATCTAGTTCGTCTAGCAATAGCACTGCGCAGCGACCTTTTCCGTGGCGGAATCGGACTGCGCCACCCCCGTGAGGGCGCAACACCTTGGCTTAATGAAGCCTTGCTCCTGCGGATTCTATGCACGACTTTATACACTTATGCACAGGTCGGCTGGAACGTTATTTCGGCGGTTTTTCCGATTTATGAACGGTCGTGACGGGATCACCCATGAAGCCGGATTTCCCAGTCAGAATAAGGCCGCCGGGACGTCAAAAAAGGCTCAGTGACCCGCCTTCTCCACAAGCTTGTCCACAGGTGTGGAAAGGCCGGTCACGGCGTCGTTTGACGAGGGACTAGCGTGAGGAAGCGAGCTGGAGCAGGAGGCGCGTAATGCGTTGTAACTCGAGCGGGTGGGTGTTGAGGTAGATCGCCAGGACGAGGCAGACGCCCAGAAGCGAAGCCACCACGATCGACGCGCGCTTCATGGCCTGGGGATTCCCGAAACCGGCGGAGCTCCTTTCCGGGAGCCGGCGAAATGACAACCCTAGCAGTCCGATGCTCCATTGGGGTACCGTGAGAGCCATGGCCAAGCGTCAACCCAAACCCGTGCTCTCCGACCCCGCCGGCGACGCGCTCGAGATGGTCGAGCAAGCCACGTCCGAGGAGGCCGAGATCTTGAGCGACCTGGATAAGGCCGGCAAGGAGCCTGCGGCACGGCGAAAGCCCAATCCGGCGCGTAAATCGCCGGTTCGGCGAAAGCGCTGATCGGGCGCGTGCCCGCCTGGCTTGTTTGCTGCGAAACACCGACCTCACGGGCCCGTAATACCGGTCGAACCTGTCCGAGGAGGTCGCCATGAGTTTGCCGGTAGCCATCGTCTCCGCCACGGCCATGATCTGCGGCACCACGCTGATCGTCGTGCTGGCGGCGTTCCTCTGGGCCTCGACCCACCGCTAGCCCGTCCTTGCGTTGCAATTTCGGGCGGCTTTGCTACAATAGCCCGGCTATGCCCGAGTTCGATCTCCAGCTTTTTGCCTCGAAAAAAGGGGCCGGTTCCACCCGCAACGGTCGCGATTCCAACGCTCAGCGCCTGGGCGTCAAGCGCTTCGGCGGCGAGAGCGTGATCGCCGGGAACATCATCGTCCGCCAGCGCGGTACCCGGATCTATCCGGGCACGAACGTCGGCATGGGCCGCGATCACACGCTCTTCGCGCTGATCGACGGCACCGTCGAATTTAGCGACCACAGCGCGCGTAAGCGCGTCTCGATCGTACCGGCCGCATAGGCTCGCTGCTACTCGCTCGAGTGACCGGGGCCGTTAGGCCCCTTTTCGTTTTCCGGCGAACGTAGGCCGCAGTGCAGTTCATTGACGAGGCGGAGATCGGCGTCGCCGCGGGAGACGGCGGCGACGGCATCGTCGCGTGGCGGCGCGAGAAATACGTTCCGAAGGGCGGCCCCGCGGGCGGCGACGGCGGTCACGGCGGCAACGTCTATCTCGAAGCGACGCCCGAACTCTCGACCCTCGTCGAGTTTCGCTTTCGCCGCACCTTCGCGGCGCCGGCCGGGAAGGCGGGAGGAACCTCAAACAAGTCCGGCCGTGGCGGCGACGACCTGACGATCGCGGTTCCCGTCGGCACGATAATCTTTCGGCGTCCGCCCGACGGCGCGGAAGAGTTTCTCGCCGATCTGAAGGAGCCCGGCGCGCGCATCATCGCGGCACGCGGCGGCCGCGGCGGACTCGGCAACCAGCATTTCGCGACGAGCGTGCGTCAAGCGCCGCGCTTCGCGGAGCACGGCGAGCCGGGGCAGCGTTTCACGTTGCGCCTCGAGCTACGTTTGCTCGCCGATTGCGGCATCGTGGGCGTTCCCAACGCGGGTAAGTCGACGCTGCTCTCGGTCGTGTCGGCGGCGCGTCCCAAGATCGCCGACTATCCGTTCACCACGATCGAGCCGCAGCTCGGCGTCGTGCGCATCTCCGACGACGAGTCGTTCGTGATGGTCGACATCCCCGGTTTGCTCGAGGGCGCGCACGAGGGCGTGGGCCTGGGCGATCAGTTCCTCAAGCACGTCGAGCGCACGCGGGTGCTCGTGCACCTGCTCGACGGGGCGAAGCCGCTCGATGAGATCCTCGACGAGAAGGCCACGATCGAGCGCGAGCTCGCGGCGTGGAATCCGGCGCTGTGCGAGAAGCGCGCGCTGCTGGTGCTCAACAAGCTCGACCTCACGAACGCCCGCGAGTCGTTCGTGGATCTGCAGCGTCGCTTTCCGGACATCCGCGGCATCAGCGCCGCGACGGGCGAGGGCGTGCGCGATCTCACCCTGGCCGTGACGCGCGCCATCGCCGACGCCCCGCTGCCCGAGATCGTCGCGCCTCCGCCGGCGCACATCGAGCTGACGCCGGCCGACGCGTTTCGCATCGAGCGCGGCGACGACGCGGCGTTCGTGGTCACCGGCGAGCGCGTGGAGCGCCTCGCCGCCATGACCAACTTCGACTCCGACGAGGGCCTCGCGCGGTTCGAGCGCGCTCTGGGCAAGATGGGCGTGGAAAAGAAGCTGCAAGAACTCGGTGCCAAGGAAGGGGATACGGTGCGCATCGGCCCGTACGAGTTCACGTATTCATGAGGCTCGGCATCTTCGGCGGCACGTTCGATCCGATCCACAACGCGCATCTGTTCGTTGCGGAGTCGGCACGGCTGCTCGAGCGCCTCGACCGCGTGCTGTTCGTTCCCACGGGGAACCACCACTATCGCGACAAGCCGCAGGCCGATGCAGCGCATCGCTGCGCGATGATCCTGGGCGCGATCGAGAGCAACACCGCGTTTGAGCTCGACACCACCGACCTGCGCGAGAACGCAACCGGCTACACCGCCGATCTGTTGCCGCGCCTGCACGCGAAGTATCCCGACGCCGGCTTCACGTTCGTGATCGGCGCCGATTCGCTGGCCAGCGCCGAGTGGGTGCGCCTCGACGAGGTGCTCGGGGCGCTCGAAAAGTTTGCGATCGCGCCGCGGGCGGGAGTCGGCGCCGATGCGCTGGCCCGCGTCATCGCGGCCATTCCGCCGGAGCTGCGCGGACGCGTCTCGTCGCTCAACCTGCCGGAGATTCCCGAGTCGGCGACGCTCGTGCGGACGCTGATCGCGCAGGGTCGCAGCATTCGCTACCTGGTGCCCGAGCCGGTGTGGCAATACATCGTCGCGCACCGTCTCTACGGACTCGACGGCGATGCGGCCGGCGCGTAGCGTCGCGTTCGCGGCGTGTCTCGCGCTGTGCGGGTGTCCCGCGTCGACGACGCCGGATAACGCCGCCGTGTGCGCCGCGTACTCGAACGCGCGCTCGCGCGTGGAGGTCGTCGCCGATGGCTCGGTGACGCGCGTGCTCGGCGAGCAGGCGGGGCGCGTGAGTCCGCACGAGGGCTTCCTCATGCGGCTCGGTTCGTCGTGCGCGCTGGTCGTGCGCGTCGAGGCGAACACCGACTTCACCGGCTCGATCCCGGTATCGAACGGGCAGCGCGTGGTGGTGAAGGGCGAGTACGAATTCTACCCGCGCGGCGGCGTCATCCACTGGACGCATCGCGATCCCCGCGGCCGCCACGAAGGCGGATTCGTTCAAACCGCGGGCCGCCTTTACGAGTGAAGCGCCGGTGAACGGACGGGCGACGTTGTCGCGCATCGTCCTGGCCAGCGCGTCGCCGCGCCGCTTCGAGTTGCTGCGCTCGCTCGGCCTCGACGTGCAGGCCGTCGCCAGCGGCTACGACGAGCGGGCCGTCGAGGGCGTCACGCCGGCCGAGCTGGCGTCGCTGCACGCCGGCGAGAAGCTGCGCGCCGCGCTGCGCAACGGCCGCGCTCCGGGCGAGGTGGTGCTCGCCGCCGACACCGTGGTCGACGTCGACGGCGCCGCGCTCGGCAAGCCCGCCGGTGCCGATGAGGCAACGCGAATGCTCGCGCTGCTCTCGGGCCGCGAGCACGTCGTCCACACGGCGTTCGCGCTCGCCGTCGCCGGCCGCGAGGAACCGCTGGCGGAGCGCGGGAGCACCCGGGTCCGCTTCTATCCGCTGACCGGCGACGAGATCGCCGAATACGTCGCGACCGGGGAGCCGATGGACAAGGCCGGTGCCTACGGCATCCAGGGCCGCGCTGCGTCGCTCATCGAGGCGATCGACGGTGACTTCTACACGGTGATGGGGCTGCCGCTCGCTCGCGTGATTCGTGCGTTGAGGTGGTTGGGATTCGCGCTGCCGAACCCGAATGACCGCGGCTAACCAACGGCCAGCACGCGGGATCGGACCATCTTTACGTATCGAGACGAACGCAGACTCTTTGCCCTGATCGGCATTATCATCGGGGCGGCATTGCTCGCGCTGTTGCAGATCGGCGCGCAGCGCTCGGGCGCCGTGAGCCCGATCTCGACCGCCGCCAGCGCGCTGCTCGGTTTCGGCGAGTTGACGATCACGGCGACGGTCAACGGCGTGCGCGGTGCTGCTGCGGCAGTCGGAGCGCTGCCGCACCTCGAGCGCGAGAACGCACAGCTGCGCGCGGGAAATCGCCACCTGATCGAAGAGAACGCGCGACTGCACGAACTCGCTGCGGCGTACGCGGCCGAGTCGGCCGTGCGCCCAATCGTCAATCTCTATCACGGCGTCGAGGCGCGCGTCATCGGTTTTCCACCCGAGAACGAGTCGCGGGCCGTGACGATCGACCAAGGCTTTAAGGCCGGCGTGCGCCGCGACGACGGAGTGTTGGCGGCCGGCGGCGTGGTCGGTCGCGTCGCGACCGTCGGCCCGTTCTCGAGCACGGTCGTCCTCGCGACCGATTACACGAGCCGCATTCCCGCGGTCGTACGGCGCGGCCGGTGGTGGGGAATCGCACGAGGCAACGTGCAGAGCGTCGTGATGGAGTACATTCCGCAGGACGCGCCGCTGCGCGTCGGCGACGCGGTCGTCACCGGCGAGGGCCGTTCGTTCCACTCCGGCGTCCCGATCGGTAAGGTGATCGCGATCGAGCGCGGCGATGCAACGCTCTATCAAACCGCCGTGCTCAAAACGTACGTCGATCTCGGTGCACTCGACCGCGTTGTCGTCGTCCCGCAGTAAGCCGCACGTCGCCCCGTTCGTCGGGCCGGCGTGGTACGTGGCTGCCGCGTGGCTCACCGCGGCGCTGCTCGTGCAAGCGACGCTCGCGCATTTCCTCGCGATTCGCGGCGTCGTACCCAGCTTCGTGATGGCGGTCGTGGTGTGGTATGCGATCCGCGTCGACGCCCGCCGGGCGGCGGTCTATGGCTTGGCCGCCGGGCTGTGCGAGGACGCGCTGGCGCTGCATACCGGCGCGGCCTGGATGATCTCGACGGGCATCAGCGCCGTGCTCGCGAGTCTGCTTTCGCGCGGATTCTTCGCCGACTCCCTTCCGCTGGTGATCGCGACGGCGCTCGTCGCGACGTTGCTGCGCGCGCTCGCGTTTTGGATAACGATGGCGCTCTTCGGCTATCCGCCCGGGCTCGGGCCGATCCACTTCCACGAGGCGCTCGTGCAGTCGGCGCTCACCGCCGCGGTCGTGGTCGTCGCGATGCTGACCGTCCGGCGCCTCGACGTCGCCCGTCGGTGACCCCGCGCAACCCGCCGCGGCCGAAGCCCTGGCAGATTCCCACGTGGCGCATGGTGGGCTTCGGTGCGCTGGTGCTCGTCGCGCTGCTTGCGCTCGTCGCGCGGCTAATCTACGTGCAGCTCGTGCAGGGCGAGAAGTATCGCGCCGCGGCGCAGGCCAATCAGGTGCGTCTGATTCCGGTCGCGGCGCCGCGCGGAACGGTCTACGACCGGCACGGCGCGATCATCGCGCGCAGCCGGCCGTCGTTCGTCGTGGCGCTGATTCCGTCGGAGGTCACCGAGCCCGACCGCGAGCTCGCGACGCTCGCGCGCACGCTGAGCGTCGACGAGCAGCAGCTGCGCTATCGGCTGCTGCACCATCGCGGCATTAACTACCCGAACTTCGACGCGGTGGTCGCCAACGAGCCGTACGGTCCGGTCATGTTGGCGACCGATCTGCCGGTCGCGGCGGTGGCGCGAATCTCCGAGGTGCTCAACGATTTACCTGGCGTCGATCTCGAGGTTCAGCCGCTGCGCGATTATCCGAGCGGGCCGATCGGCTCGCACGTCGTCGGCTACGTCGGCGCGATCAACCAACAGGAGTACGAGCGCCGCAAGCACGCCGGCTACTCGCCCAACGACGTGATCGGCAAGGACGGACTCGAGCTGGCCTACGACAAGTACTTGCGCGGCACGCCGGGCGGACAGCGCGTGGTCGTCGACGCGACCGGCGCCGTGGTGCCCACCATCAAGCTCGCGTCGAAGTCGGCGGTGCCGGGCGACACGATCGTCACGAACCTCGACTGGCGGCTGCAGCGGATCGCCGAGACCGCGCTCGCCGACGGCCTGGCGCGCTGGGGGCGCGGCCGGCGGCTCTCCGGCGCGGTGGTCGCCGAGGATCCCTGGACCGGCGGCATTCTCGCGCTCGCGAGCTATCCGAACTACGATCCCAACGCCTTCGCGGCCGGGCGCGCCAAGCGCATTGCCTTCTATCTCACCGACGCCTCGCAGCCGCTCTTCAACCGCGCGATCGCTGCCGCGACGCCCACCGGCTCGACGTTTAAGATGGTCACCGGCTCGGCCGCGCTCACCGAAGGCGTCGTAAAGGTCGACCAAGTCATCAACGACACGGGCGGGTGGAACTGCGGCGGTTACTACGCGCGCGACATCGCGGCCGGGGGATTGGGCAATACCACGTTCGTGCCCGCACTCGCGGCGTCGAGCGACGGCTACTTCTTCCGCCTCGCATGGTGGCTGGGCAACGCGCGCCTGCGCAAGTACGCGCTCGCGTTCGGCCTCAACGCGAAGACCGGCATCGACCTGCCCGCCGAGAACGAGGGCAACTGGCCGACCAACGCGTGGGAGATGCGCGCGTTCGGCGTGCCGATGGAGCCGAGCGAGGCATGCTTCTTGGGCATCGGCCAGGGCGCGATGCAAGCCACGCCGCTGCAGATGGTCAACGTCGCGTCGGCCGTGATCAACGGCGGCACGCTGTATACGCCCCAGGTCGTGCGCGCGATCCGAAGCTCCGACGGCACGCCGATCCGCGAGATCGAGCCCCACGTCATCCGCCGCGTTCCGGTCACCGACGACGCGCTCGCCGCGGTGCGCGAGGGAATGGCGAAGGTCACCGACCCGGGGGGCACGGCCTATGGGCTGGCGATCGACGGACTGCCGTTCTCGGGCAAGACGGGCACGGTGGAGACCGCCGGCGGCAACGGACCGAACACGACGTGGTTCGTGGCCTGGGCGCCCACGGCGCACCCGAAGTTCGCGCTCGCCGTCTTCGTAGATCGCAGCGGCGGCTACGGCGCGTCGGTCGCCGCGCCGATCGCGCGGGACATCCTCGTCAAGTACTTCCACAAGAAGCCGTAACGCCGGCGCTTCCAGGTTCGGCCGCGCGCGCGGGCGAAGCCCGGTTCCCCGCCATACGAGAGGAACGATTTCAGATGCTCGCAGTCCACGAAGATCGCATCGCCGCCGCCGTCGCGCGTCTCGGTTCCGAGAATGCGTTTGAAATTCTCGCGCGGGCGCGCGAGATCGAAGCGAAGGGGCGCCGTGTCGTGCACATGGAGATCGGCGAGCCCGACTTCGACACGCCCGAGCACATCAAGAAGGCGGCGGTCGACGCGCTGTACGACAACCACACGCACTACACGCCGTCGGCCGGCCTGCCGTCGCTGCGCGCCACGATCGCCGAACATGCGAGCCGCTTCCGCCGCGTCGATCCGGAGTGGCAGCAGCAGAACGTCGTGATCGCTCCCGGTGCGAAGCCGGTGATCTGGAACACGCTGAGCGCGCTGCTCGGTCCGGGCGACGAGTTCGTCTACTTCGATCCCGCCTATCCGGCGTACGCGTCGGCTGCGAGCTATCTCGAGGCGAAGGTGCACGCGATCCCGCTGCTCGAGTCGCGCAACTGGCGGATGGACCTCGACGAGCTCGAACGCCGCGTCTCCGCGAAGACGAAAGTCGTCGTGATCAACTCGCCGCACAATCCCACCGGCGGCGTGTTGACGCGCAGCGACCTCGAGTTTATCGCGAACCTGGCGCAGGAGTACGACTTCCTCGTCCTTGCCGACGAGATCTACAGCCGCAACTTCTATCTCGACTCCGAGTACCTCTCGATCGCATCGCTGCCCGGCATGCGCGACCGCACGATCGTGGTCGACGGCTTCTCGAAGGCCTACGCGATGACGGGCTGGCGGCTGGGCTACGCACTCATGTCCGAGGACCTGGCGCGCACGGTGACGCTGTTCAACAACAACACGTTCAGCTGCGTCGCGACGTTCGTGCAGATGGCCGGTATCGAGGCGCTCACCGGGCCCGACGAGCCGGTGCTGCGCATGAACGAGATTTTCCGCACGCGGCGCGACCGCCTGATCGACGGGCTCAACGCGATTCCCGGCATCTCGTGCCTGCTGCCCGAGGGCGCTTTCTACGCGTTTCCCAACGTGTCGGAGATCACGCAGGACGACCGCGGGCTGGCGAAGTTCTTGCTCGAGGAGGGCGGCGTCGCATGCGGCGGCGGGTCGTCGTTCGGGCCGGCCGGCAAAGGCTATCTGCGGTTCTCTTACGCGGCCTCGCTCGACGACATCGACTGGGCGCTGCAATCGATCAAGGAAACGCTGCCGAAGTTTAAAGACTCAGCGTAACGACAGGCCTCGCGACCGCCTTCTCCGCGGAAACGCTCGTCGGAGCACCTCGTGTGCTCCTCCTGTTGCGACGCTCGCGCGGACGCGCAAGCGTCGGTACGCAGTGCGCCTCCTGCGCTGGTCCGCGCTCGTCGTAGCTTCCGCTCGAGATAGACGGTCGGAGGCCCGCCGTTCTCACTGAGTCGTTCGAAAGGCTAAATAAGTTGCATTGCGCGTTTGACGTCGGCCAGCACGCCGGCCGCGATCTCGCGCGCGCGTTTCGTGCCGTCGGCGATGATGCGCTCGACCTGCGACGGGATCGTCGCGGTACGCCGCGTAGCGCTCGCGCACCGGACGCAGATACGCATTGAGCTCGTTGGCGAAGTCCGTCTTGTCTTGCACGCAGCCGAGCGCGCCCGAACGGCATTCGGCGGCGATGCCGTCGAGCTTGAGCGGATTGACGAAGCGCCACAGGGCGAAGACGGGACAGATCTCCGGTCGCCCCGGGATCGCCGCGGCGCACCTTGAGCGGATCGGTCACCATCGCGCGCACCTTCTTCGTCGTCGTCTCCTCGTCGTCGCCGATGAAGATGGCGTTGTCGTACGATTTGCTCATCTTGCGCCCGTCGGTGCCGGGGACTTCCGGAAACTCCGAGAGCGTCGCCTGCGGTTCGACCAAGATCGTCGCGCCGTCGCCGTAGAGATGATTGAAGCGCCGCACGATCTCGCGTCCGAATTCGAGATGGGCGACCTGATCGCGTCCGACCGGCACGTATTCACCGCGGAAGACCGCGATGTCGCACAGCTGCAGCAGCGGATAACCGAGAAATCCGTACGTTGCGATCTTCTGCCCGAGCGCTTCGATCTGGCCCTTGTACGTCGGC
Organism: Vulcanimicrobiota bacterium; assembly: GCA_963711625.1. Taxonomy (GTDB): domain Bacteria; phylum Vulcanimicrobiota; class Vulcanimicrobiia; order Vulcanimicrobiales; family Vulcanimicrobiaceae; genus Cybelea. Next base: position 691,649 of record OY970207.1, on the reverse strand, counting down.
ACGCGTTCGAGCCACGAGATCGGCATGATCATCGCCAGTAAGGTCTGCAGCTCGCCGATCTCCGGAACGCCGGACTGCAAGAAGATCGTGGACCGCTCGGGATCGACGCCGGCCGCGAGCCACGCCGCGACCATCGCGTTGCGCGCGCCGCGGATCTTTGCCGGATCGTCGAAGTCGGTCGTATACGCGTGCAGATCGGCGATCTCGAAGAACGCATCGGCGGTCTCGGAGTAGTTCGCCCACTGCGTCAGCACGCCAACGAGATGGCCGAGATGGACGAATCCGCTCGGCCGCATTCCGGACATGACGCGCGGCCGCTTCGTGCCGTTGGAAGTCATTCGCGCGTCAATGTTACGGCGCGGCGGTCAATGCCTTGCAAGCTGCGCGCGAACGTAGGCGCGCGCAGCCCGTACGGCCTCGGGCAGCGGCGTCTCGCGCGCCAGCTCGCACGCGAGCGCCATCGCCAGCGTGCAGCCGGTGCCGTGCATCGAGCCGGCGATCCGCGGCTCGCTCAACGTCTCCACGCCGCTCGCCGTCGCCAGCGCGTCGGCGGGATCGCCGTCGAGGTGGCCGCCCTTCAACAGCACCGCCGACGCGCCCGCGCGCCAGCAGCGCGGCGGCCGCGTCGCGCAGGCGACCGCGCTCGATCGGCTCGGAGCCCGAGCAGAAACGCGGCCTCGGCGAGGTTGGGCGTGAGCACGACGTTGGAAAGCGTAGCCAGTTCGTCGCGGACGGCGAATCGCGCGGACGGGTCGTTGAGCTCGCCGCCGCGGCTCGCCGCGAAAACCGGATCGACCACCGTCGGCAACCACGGGCGTGCCGAGACCGCGGCGGCCACCGCGCGCACGGTCGCCGGCGTGGGCAGCGCGCCCACGCGAACGGCGCCGGCCGCGTCCCACGGCAGCGCGGCGAGCTGCGCCACGAACGCGGTCGGGCGGGATCGCGTGCAATATCACCACGCCGCTGCCGTCCTGCGCGCTGACCGCCGCGATCGCCGTGAACACGCGCGCGCCCAGCTCAGTGCCGACGACGAGATCGCGGCCGACGCCCGCGACGTTCCACGGATGCGTGGTGCCGATCGACAGGACGATCACGCGTTCCACGCTTCTACCAGCTCGCGCGCGGCGAACAGCGGGTCGGGCGCGCCGGAGATCGCCGAGATCACGGCCGCCATCGCAGCCCCGCCCCGGCGGACGTCGGCGACGGTTCGCGCGCTGATGCCGCCGACCGCCGCCACCGGCAGTATCGTCGCCTCAATCACGGCGCGCAGGCCCTCGATCCCGATCGGCGCGCCCGCGTCGCCTTTCGAGCCGGTCGCGTAGACGGAGCCGACGCCCAAATAATCGGCGTCGCCCGCCGCGCGCGCCTCGGCGGCGGTTCCGCACGAGAGGCCGATCAGACGGTCCGGCAGCGCCGCACGCACGGCCGCCGGGTCGTCGAACCCGGCGTCGTCCGGGCCGAGGTGGACGCCGTCGCAATCGAACGCGCGGACCGCGCGCCAATCGTCGTTGAGCACGAGCAGCGCGTCGCGCTCGCGCGTCAACGCGCGCAACGCGCGCAGCCGTCGCTTCGGCAAGCCCGCGCTTCGCACGATACTGCACGATGCGAACGCCCGCATCGAGCGCGGCCCGTGCGAGCTCGAGCGTTCGGTTCGTCGTCGTTGAGGATCGCATAGATGCCGCGGAGCAGCGCGGCGCGGTGCGATCGCTCTAGCCGCGCGGACGCGTGCGCAGCCATAGCAGCACGTTGGCCGCGAGATACGCGACGAAGACGACGACGATGAAGACCGCGAGGCCGGTTGCGTGGCGCGCGAGCGCCATCGGCACCAGCAACGCGAAGCAGAGAACGGCGGCCATCAGCAGCGCGACGATGCGCGAGAGTGGAAAAAACACGGCGCTTACTCGCGATCGAGCAGCAAATCGCCGAGCCGCGCGAGCTCGTCGTCGTCGCCGAACCGGATCTCGATGCGTCCGCCGCGCTCGTAGCGCACCACCGCGACGTGGGTGCCGAACCGCTCGCGGAGACGCGACTCGAAGTCGCGCTCCTCCGGCGAGAGCGCGCGGTGTGCGGGCGGCGGCTTCGCGCGCCGCGGCGGGGGCGAGCCGGTGAGCCGCTCGAGCGCGCGCACGGTCAGGCCTTCGGCGACGACGCGCTGCGCCAGGGCGCCGCGGGCGGCTTCGGGCGCCGCGAGCAAAGCGCTTGCGCGTGCCCCGCGGAGAGTCGCCCGTCGACCAGCATCGCCTTGATCGCGTCGGACAGGCCCAGCAGCCGCAGCGTGTTGGCGACGGACGGCCGGCTCTTACCGAGCCGCCGCGCGAGCTCGTCCTGCGTCAGGCCGTACTCGTCGATCAGGTGCTGCAAAGCCCGGCGGCCTCCTCGAGCGGATTGAGGTCCTCGCGCTGCAGGTTCTCGACGATCGCCAGCTCGAGCGTCTGGCGGTCGTCGCTGGCGCGCACGATGGCCGGGATCGTCGGGCGCTGCAGCGCCGCGCACGCGCGCCAGCGGCGCTCGCCGGCGACGAGTTCGTAACCGTCGCCTCGGCGGCGGACGATCACCGGCACGAGCACGCCGTACTCCGCAATCGAGGCCTTGAGCTCGTCGAGCGGCTCGGCCGCGAAGGTTTTGCGCGGCTGGAATGGGTTGGGCGTGATCTCGGTCGACGCGGAATGTCGCGCACGACCTCGCTGCGAGCTCGCGGTGGGCACCGCGGCGTCGCCGAGCAGCGCGTCGAGGCCGCGCCCCAGGCCCCGTCGTCGGCGCGCTCACGCCGGCGTCCGCGCGGGTTCGAGCATCTCGCGCGCGACGGCGATATAGGCTTGCGCGCCGCGGCTGCGCGGGTCGAACAGAATCACCGGCTTGCCGTACGACGGCGCCTCGGAGATCCGCACGTTGCGCGGAATCTGCGTCTTGAAGATCTGCTGCGGAAAGAACTTCTCCAACTCGCGGATCACCTCGGTCGCGAGACGCGTGCGGCCGTCGAACATCGTCACCAGCACGCCGCTGACGTGCAGCGTCGGATTGAGCGCGTCGCGCACGCGCCAGATCACGCCGGTCAGCTGCGCGAGACCTTCGAGCGCGTAGAACTCCGCCTGCACCGGAATGATGCAGTCGTCGGCTGCGGTCAGCGCGTTGATCGTCAGCAAGCCGAGCGACGGCGGCGAGTCGATCAGGATGAAATCGTAGCGCTCTGCGACCGGCGCGAGCGCCTGGCGAAGGCGCGTTTCGCGCGACAGGGCCGCTACGAGCTCGACGTCGGCGCCCGCGAGATTGATCGTCGCCGGCGCGAGCCAGAGACTCGGAATTTCCGTCTGCACCAGGACGTCGTCGAGCGGAATTTCCTGCATCAGCACGTGGTAGATGTCGCGCGTGAGGCGGGATTTGTCGACGCCGAAGCCGGTCGTCGCGTTGCCCTGCGGATCGGCGTCGATCACGAGCACGCGTTTGCCCTCGACGGCCAAAGCCGCGCCCAGGTTCACTGCCGTCGTGCTCTTTCCGACGCCGCCCTTCTGATTCACGAGCGCGATGATGCGACCCATACGTTTGCGCGGCGTACTAGGCGGTTTCCAGATACTGCTCGAGGATCGCCAGCAGCAAGGTCCGCTCGTTACGTTCGGGTTCATCGGTGACCTGCTCGAACAGCCAGCGCAACGCAGTGCCCACGCGCTCGTCGCCGGCGAATCCGGGCGGCGCGTCGCCGCGACGCACGAGCGCCGCCTTCACGTCGTCGCCTCCGATCGCCAGCTCGCGCACCGAGAACGCGGGTTTGCGGTCGAGCTCGGCACGGACGCGCGCCTCGAAGACCTCGTTGGAGCCGTCGCGCTTGGGCAACCCGCTGCCGCGAATGTCCGCATGCCGCAAAGCGAACAAACGTTCGACGTCTTGCGGGCCGACGCGGCGTATGAATCGCCGGAGTCCGGCGTCGCCGAGGCTAGGGTCGATCGAGTACATGTGCTGGCGCACCAGGTGCTCCGCCGTCGCAACGACCTCGTTCGAGAACCGATACCGCTCCAGCATGGCGCGCGAGAGGTCGGCGCCGACGACCTCGTGGCCGATAGAAGTGCGGGCCTTGTTTCGTCCGTGGCTTGCCGACGTCGTGAAGCAAGGCGGCCAGGCGTAAGGTGAGGTCGCCCAGCGGGGCGGCGTCGACGGTGGCCATCGAATGCTTCCAGACGTCGTAGGCGTGCCACTCGTTCTGCTCGATCCCCACCCCCTCGAGCAGTTCCGGCCAGAGATGCCCCAGCACGCCGGTCTCGCGGAGCAGTTCCAAGCCAATCGATGGCTTGGCTGCTTTTACGAGAAGCTTGGTAAGCTCGTCCTGGATCCGCTCGGCGGAGACGGTCGCGACGAGCGGCGCGGCCTCGGTCATCGCGGCGCGCAGTGCCCGGCGTCACGGTGTATTCGAACCGGGCGGCAAACTGCGCCGCGCGCAGCATGCGCAGCGGATCTTCGCGGAACGTGGCGGGTGTCAGGATGTCGATCCGCCGGGCGCGGATATCGGCTTGGCCATCGTAGGGATCGACGAGCTCGGCCGAGGGCAGCGCCCGGGCCAGCATGTTCATCCGGAAGTCCCGCCGAGCAAGGTCCTCGGCGATCGGGACGTCAGGCCCGCTGGTAACCTCGAAGTCGCGATGGCCGCTGCCAAGCGAGCGCTCGCGGCGGGGCAGGGCGACGTCGACGGTCTCGCCGTCGACGGTGAGCTTGATCACCGCAAACGAGGCGCCGACGAGATCGACCCGGCCCAGCGGGCGCAGCCGGTCCACCAGCTCCTCGAGTGGGACGCCGGCCACAACGTAATCGGAGTCGACGGCGAGCGCGTCGATCCGCTCGGCCTCGGCGCGGATCTCGTCGCGGACTCGTCCGCCTACGGCGAAGAGCGAGCCGGCCGGCAGCGCCGCAGCGAGGCGTTCGTCGAGGGCGGCAGGGCGGTACATCGGACTCATCCTATCGCACCCCACGTTCCACGGGGAACATTGCTGCAGATGTTCCACGGGGAACATCTCATCGACGCAGGCGGCTCCGAATTAAAAAGGCCGGCCTAACGGCCGCCTCCACGGTAAGTCGAGAGTGTCCTAACTCTTTAGGGGGTTTTCCGGGAACTTCTCCTCGTCCTCATGGGGACGGCGGACGATCCGTGTGGTCATCACGGAAAAGCATACAATGGACCGCGTTTCCTGAAAAGCGGCTACCTAGGGCCAAAAACGCCCGATTTCCACGGCTTTTTACGCCGCTGCGGCCCTCATTCGCAGAGCGGACGTTTCGCCGGCACGCCGGAGCGGCGCGGAAAGCGGGCCGCGGTGGCCGCGCGCTTGCGCACCAGCACGATCGATCGGCCGCCCGCGAGCGAGATTTCGCGCTCGACTTCGCCGCCCAACACGAGCGCCGAGTCTTCCAAGGCCGAGCGGCCGTCGTCGCGGCCGCCGCGCTGCAGCACCGCCAGGCCGCCCGGCGCGATGAGCGGCAGCAGCAGCTCCGCCACCGTCGACGCGCTCCCCACGGCCCGGGCGGTCCCGCTTGCGAAGCGCTCGCGCAGCCCTTCGGCGTGTCCGGCGATCTCGGCGCGCTCGGCGAGGACCACGCCTTCCACGCCCATACGCTCGAGCGCCGACTCCAAGAACCGCGCCTTCTTCGCCGTCGACTCGATCATCGTGACGGCCATCCCCGTGGCGAGGGCAGCCGGAATGGCCGGCAGCCCCGCGCCGGAGCCGACGTCGACGTAAGGCGCGCTCAGGTACGGCACCACGGTCAGGCTGTCGAGCAGGTGCGGCGCGAACTCCGCGGCCGTCTTCGAGCCGGTCAGGTTGAAGTGGCGGTTTGCGTCGAGTACCAGCGCGCCGTAGAGTGCGAGCGGCTCGGCGATCCGAGGCTCGACCCCGGCGGCGCCGAGCAGCGCCTCGAGCTCGTCAGCGTCCGGCTGCGTCACGCCGGCGTTCGAGGAAGCGGCGCTCGACCCGATTGCGCGCGAGGCGGACCGCGGCCGCGAAATGCTCGCGCGCCGGGCCGCTCCGCCCGGCACGAAGCTCGAGCTCGCCCAGGGCGGCGGGATAGAACGGGTAGAGTGCGAGCTCTTCGACGCCCGCAATGCTGCGAATTGCCTCGATACCGCGCTCGGGGCCGCTGAGCTGGGCGATCGCGATCGCGCGGTTGAGCGCGACCACCGGCGAGGGCTGGAGTGCCATCAGGGTGTCGTAGAGCCACACCAGTCGTCCCCAATCGGTCTCGTCCTCGCGCGCGGCGTTCGAATGGACGGCGGCGATCGCCGCTTCGACGTGATACTCCGTCATCTCCGAGCCGAAGGCGGCGCGGTCGAGCAGTTCGTTGCCGCGAGCGATCGCCGCGGCGTCCCACCGGCTGCGATCTTGCTGCGCGAGCGAGATGAGCTCGCCGCTGCCGTCGAGGCGCGCCGGCAACCGGGCCGCGTGCAGCCACATCAGCGCGCCCAGCGCGTACGTCGCCGGCGTCGCGACAAGATCGTTCTCGAGCAAGAGCGCGCAAAGCCGCATCGCCTCCGCGCACAGCTCCGCGCGAACCGCCGCGCTCGCCGACGCGCCGTGGTAGCCTTCGTTGAACAGCAGATAGAGCGCGCGATGCACAGCCGACACGCGCGGCGCTAGCTCGGCGTCGGCGAAATCGAAAAGGCGTTTGGAACTCGCGAGTGATTTCTTTCCGCGCTCGATGCGTTTTTCGATCGTCGATCGTTTGCGCAGAAACGCGCTCGCGATCTCGCCGCTCTCGAAGCCGCAAACGAGCCGTAAAATAAGGGCGACTTGCGTTTCCTGAGCGAGCTGCGGATCGCAGCACGAAAACATCATGCGCAGCTCGTCGTCTTTGATCGACTCAGCGCTGAACAGTTCGTCGACGGTGGGTACCAGCGTCCATTCGCTCTCGAGCAGGCGCCCGAGTTCCGGCGCGAATTTGCGCGCGGTGCGTTCGCGGCGAAGCACATCGATCGCGCGGTTCTTCGCCGCCTTCATCAACCACGCCGACGGATTGGGCGGAACGCCGCGCAGCTTCCACACTTCCAACGCGCGGCAGAAGACGTCTTGAGCGACGTCTTCTGCCAACGCGATATTGTCGAGTCCGAAGATGCGCGACAGCGCGGTGACGATGCGTCCCGATTCCTGTCGAAACAGGTGTTCTTCGACGTTCACGGGAGCGCGGTCGTCACATCTTCATGACGGGCCGAACCTCGACGAGACCGTCGAAGTCGAAGATGGGGCATCCGCCGGCCAGCTCTGCCGCCTGCGCGAGATCCTTCGCCTCGACCAGCGTGTAGCCGCCGACGACGTCCTTCGATTCGGGATACGGTCCGTCGGTGACGGTCCGCTGTTTGCCGCGAACGACCTTGCCCTCGGGGTCCAGCGGCTGCCCCTGGTCCTTGATGTGGCCCTTTGCGGCCAGGTCTTGCAGCCAGGCGACCCAGCGCTGCATCTGCACCTCGCCCTCGGCCGGGGATTCGGCGCGGCGTCCGCCGCGGTAGAGATAAACGAACTCACTCATGATCGGTATCCTCCTTCGGACCACTCAACGTTCGGCCCGTTCGAAAACCGACAGCCGATGAACGAAGAGTCCGACGATCGCCACGTCCGACGGCGTGATGCCGGGAATTCTGGCCGCCATGCCGAGCGTGCGGGGGCGGCGATCGGTCAGCTTCTCGCGCGCCTCGCGCGACAGCGCGGAGATCGCCAGATAGTCGAAATCACCCGGGATCGCGGTGCGTTCGTCCTTCCCGGCGCGTTCGATGGCCAGCTCCTCGCGCCGGACGTAACCCTCGCACTTGATCTCGGTCGCGACCCGCTCGCCGATCGCCGGCGCCACCGGCGGGTCGAAGCGCCGGGCGACGTCCTCGAACCGCACGTTCGGGCGCCGCAAGGCGTCGGCGACCGTGCTGCCCGCATCGAAACGCTGATCGCCCAGGGCGGAGACGCCCAGGCGCGTGGACTCGGCGGCGGCCTTCCCGGCCCGCAGCGCCTCGCGGCGCCGTACGAACGATTCCCAGGCCGCGTCGTCCACCAGGCCGACGGCGCGGCCGAGCGGCGTGAGCCGCAGGTCGGCGTTGTCGTGGCGCAGCACCACGCGGTGCTCCGCACGCGACGTCAGCATCCGGTAGGGCTCGTCGACGCCCTTGGTGACGAGGTCGTCGGTGAGGACACCCATGTACGCCTGCGCGCGCGTCAACCGCAGCGGATCTTCGCCGCGCGCGCTGCGTGCTGCGTTGATGCCGGCGAGCAGGCCCTGCGCGGCCGCTTCTTCGTAGCCCGACGTGCCGTTGATCTGGCCGCAGTGATACAGGCCGGCCACGCGCCGCGTCTCGAGCGTATCGTGCAGTTGTGTCGGTGGAACCATGTCGTATTCCACCGCGTAACCCGCGCGCAGCATTGCGCACGATTCCAGGCCCGGCAGCGTCTGAAGCATTGCCAGCTGCACGTCGGCGGGCAGCGACGTCGAGAATCCGCCGACGTAGAGCGTCGGCTCGTCCCATCCCTCGGGCTCGATAAAGATCTGATGCGTGGGGTTGTGCGCGAATTTCGTCACTTTGTCTTCGATCGAAGGACAATAGCGCGGTCCGACGCCGCGAATCAGATCGAGACCGTAGAGCGGCGAGCGGTGCAGATTGTCGCGCACGAGCGCGTGCGTGCGTGCGTCGGTGGCCGTGACGTAACACGGCAGCTGCGGGCCGGCGAAACGCGCGGCGCTCGCGTACGAGAACAGCAGCGGCGTTGCGCTTGGCGGCTGCAGCGCCATCGCGGCGTAGTTCACGGTGGTCTTGTCGATGCGCGGCGGGGTCCCGGTCTTGAGCCGCGCCGTGGGAAAGCCGATGCGCCGCAGGGCGGCGGCCAGCCCGATCGCCGGGGCCTCGCCAAAGCGTCCCTCGTCGCGCACCACGTCGCCGCGGAACGACTTCCCCCCGAGGAACGTGCCGGTCGCGAGCACGACGGTCGCGCCGAAGATGCGCTCGCCGCCGGCGCACGCCACGCCGCGGACGGCGCCGGCGTCCACGATCAGATCCTCGACCAGGCCGCGAACGATTTCCAGGTTTGGTTGCGCGCGCAGCAGCGCGACGGCCTCGCGAGCATAGGCCGGCTTGTCCATCTGCTGACGGAGCGCGCGGACCGACGGGCCCTTGCTCTCGTTGAGAAAGCGAGCGTGGAGGCTGCAGCGATCGGCGATGGCGCCCATGGCGCCGCCGAGCGCGTCGATCTCGCGCACGAGCTGCCCCTTCGCACTGCCGCCGATCGACGGATTACAGGGCAGGGTGCAGATCTTCTCCGGGTCGCCAGTCACCAGCAGCGTCGGCACGCCGAGGCGCGCGGACGCCAAGGCGGCCTCGACGCCGGCATGACCGCCGCCAACGACGATCGTGCCGGCGTCGCCCTTCATCGTGCCGTCGCTACGTTGCCGCCGGAGATGCCGGCTCGTGCGCGTGCGAGCGCAGCTTCAGCGAGAAGCCGATCATGATGATCCCGAACACGATCGCATAGGCCGAGATGAGCCATGCAATCGCCAGCGCCCCGGCGAGCGGAAAGTAGATCATCAGGATGCCGAACGCGATCGACGCGACGCCGCCGAGGATCAGCCAGAACTCGTTCGAGATGTGCTTGCGCAGCTGGATGCCCGCGACGATCTCCATGATGCCGGTGATGAACGCCCACGCGGCGATCGTCCAGTAGAGCGCGAGCAGCGTGATGCGGATGTCGTAGAACGTGATCGCCGCGATCAAAAGCCCCACGATCCCCTCGATGAGGAAAGGCCACCACCGCTGGCTGTGTTCCGCCGCGCGGAAGGTCGCGACCATCGCGAAGATGCCGTCGACGAACGCGTAGGCGCCGAACAGGATCGCAATCGCGATCCAGGCCGACACCGGATACCGCCAGGCTAAAAGGCCGAAGATCACCGCCGCGATGCCGCGGATCAGCCACGTCCACCAGTTGCGGGCGATCGCGTGAAGCATCGGCGCTCCCGCTACCGCGCTACTGGAGAACATTGCCGCTCGCCAGGTAGACGCGCTGCACTCCGCAGTGCTTGGGCGTCGGACCCGCCCAGGGTTGACCCTTGAGCGAGTTGGTGAGGTTGTGATTGATCTGCGCGCCGCGCGCGAACGAGCCCTTGTCGATCAGGATGTACTTGTGCTTCTGGTAGTTCACCAGGAAATCGACTTCGGTCGCGGGCGAGTCGTTAGTATTGTAATAAACCACATTGATGCCGTTGGTCTTGTCTCCGCTGGCGTTCACGACGCAACTGGTGATGGTCACGCCGAATGCCGACCCGTTCTTCTTCGAGGCGGCCGCTGCGGGCGCGACCGCCACGCAGAGCGCCACGAGGGTCAAGAGCGTCCGTTTCATGCGTTATCCTCTTTACTTTCCGATGCAAAAGCGGGAGAAAATCCCGTCGAGGACCTCTTCGGCGGCGTCCCGCTCGCTTACATGCCCCAACGCCGAAAATGCGCGCTGCAGATCGCCGGCGGCGAAGTCCAGCGGCTGCTCCGAGCGCAGCGTCTCGCTCACGTGCTCGAGCGCCGCGATGGCCGCGTTGACCGCGTCGAACTCGCGCAGGGAGGCGACGTGGGGCCGCGCGCCATCGAACGTTTCGCCGCCCCAGGCGGTCGCGATCGCGCGCCGCAGCCTTTCCAGCGTCGCAGCGTCGCGCACGCTGCCCACGATCGCTCCGGAGCCGTCCCACTCGCGTGCGCCGGTCGTTCCGAGATCGGCCTTGTTGAAGAAGACCACGCGCTCGCGCTCGCGCGTGCGCTCCAGCAGGTCGCGCGCGTCCGACGCCAGCGGGTGCGAGCCGTCGAGCACGATCAGCGCTAGGCGCGCCGCCTCGAGCGCGCGGCGCGTCCGCTCGATGCCGGCGGCCTCCAGCCGGTCAGCGTGCGCGCGGATTCCGGCGGTGTCGACCAGGCGCACCGGCACGCCATCGATGGCAAGGGTCTCCTCGATCGTGTCGCGGGTGGTGCCCGAGACGTCGGAGACGATGGCGCGATCGGTGCCGAGCAGCGCGTTGAGCAGCGACGACTTGCCGGCGTTGGGCGGCCCGACGATCGCCACGCTCAGGCCCTCGCGCACCAACCTGCCCAGCTCGCCGTCACGGCGCAGGCGCTCGAGCCGCTCGCGCACCGGCGCCAGACGATCGTCGAAGGCGCGGCGGTCCGGCTCGGGCACCTCATCAGGAAAGTCGATCGCGGCCGCGAGCTCCTCGAGCAGCGCCGTCAGCTCGGCGCGCAGCGCGCGCACCTCGCCGGCTAGGCCGCCCCCGAGATTTGCCAACGCGGCCCGCATGCCGGAACGCGTCTCCGCGTCGATAACGTCGGCCACGGCGGCCGCGGCGTTGAGATCCATCTTGCCGTTGAGGAAAGCGCGCCGGGTGAACTCGCCCGGCTGCGCGAGCCGCGCGCCGCAGGCCAAGAGCGCCCGTACCACCTCACGCGCACCGACGGGCGAGCCGTGGACGTGCAGCTCCAGCATCTCCTCACCGGTGTAGCTGCTGGGAGCCGAAAACGCGATCGCCAGCCCCCGATCGATGGCGTCGCCGCCCTCGTCGACGATGGTTGCGTAGGTCGCGACGCGCGGGAGCAGCGGCGACCGCGTTCGCACCAGCCGGCGGCCGAGCTCGAAGGCGTCGGGTCCGCTGACGCGCACCACGGCGATGGCTCCCTTCCCCGGCGGCGTCGCAATCGCCGCAATCGTATCGCTTTGCATGTCGGGCCCGGCTCTAGATGCGCTCCCCGTTGACCGTTAGCGCAGTTGGGGGCCCCGGCGGCTTTGCCGCTGGGGCGCGCGAAGCCCTTGGGCGGAGCGCCTTTTTGGGGGCCCCAGCGGCTTTGCCGGTGGGGCGCGCGCAGCCCTTGGGCGGAGCGCCTTTTTAAACTAGATGGGGCTCCCGTTGAGCTTTAGCTCAACGGGGAAAGATGACGACCCGGCGTTCGGGCTCTTCGCCCTCCGACTCGGTTCGCACGAGCTCGGAGTTCGCGAGCGCGAGGTGGACGATCTTTCGTTCCGATGGGAGCATCGGCTCCAGCTTCTGCGGCTTGCGGTCGCGCACGGCGCGATCTTGCGTCGCGAGCGCGAGATGCTTGAGCTGATCGGCGCGATGCGCGCGGTAGCCCTCGGCGTCGATCGTGTAATAGCGCCGGTTGGAGCGAACGCCCGCGTTGAACGAGTTGTTGAAGAGCAGGTTGAGCGCCTCGAGGGTGAAGCCGTGGCGGCCGATCAGCATTCCGAGGTTCGGACCGCTGACCTCGAGATACTCGCCCTCCGTGCGGCTGATGTAATCGATGTCGACCGGGCCGACGCCCATCTTCTCGAGGATCTCGCGCAGCAAATCGTGCGCGGGTTTCGCGTCCTCGGGCATCTCGGCGTGCGCGCGGTCGCGCGACGCGGAGCCGCGCCCGGGCCCGCGCGGCCCGCGCGGGCCGCCGCCGCGGCGTCCGCCCCCGCCCGGCTTGCCGCCGATCGTGCGATCGCGGAGGTCGGCGGGCTGTTCTTCGAACTCGAAATCGTCTTCGTAGAGCATGAAAAGTCTTTATGCGCCTCGTTTATTCTTTCGCTTGGAGCGCGCGCTGCGCGCTTGCTTCGGCTTCGCCACGCCGTTGCCGCTGGGGGCGCCCTTCGGCGCTCCAGCCCGCAGGGCGGCCGAGCCCGATGCGTCGTCGGTGATGACGTGCTCGCTGTCGATTAGCGCGAGCGGCTGATGGTAGCGGCGCAGCAGATAGAACTGCTGTGCCATCGTGAACATGTTGTAGGCGAACCAGTACAGCACCATGGCCGACGGCCAGTTGTAGCGCCACCCGAGAAAGCCCAGCATGATCGGCGAGATCACGGCCATCATGCGCTGCGTCTGGGCTTGCTGTGGATCGGTGGCCGGCATGCTGACGTAGCGCACGCTGAAATACATCGACAGCGCGTAGAGCAGAATCAGGATCAAGTCGGCGTGTGCCAGGCTCGCGGCGAGAATCGGAACGCCCAAAATCGCCGGCGACGCGTGGGCGATGGAAGTCCCGATCCACAGCCAGTTCTGGTTCTCGAACAGCTGCTTGTGGTTCATCACCACGTAGTAGACGCTGATGATGACCGGATACTGGACCAGCATCGGCATGCAGCCCGCGAACGGATTGACGCGATGCTCCTTGTAGAGCGCCATCGTCTCTTGCTGCTGGCGCTGCTTGTCGTCCTTGTAGCGCTCCTGGACGCGCTTGATCAGCGGCGCGATCTTTTGCATCGCCAGAAACGCCTTGAACTGCGCGGTGTTGAGCGGCCAGAAGATCACTCGGATGAACGCCGCGAGAATGACGAGACTCCAGCCGAGATTTCCGATCGGTTTGTCGATCGCCATCACGATCCCCGAGAGGACGTTGACGATGGGGTCGAGCCACGACGTGGCGAGCAGCACGTGCAAGATTTAGGTTCCTTTGCCTCGTTCCGGAACGAGGTCGACCCCGCCGGGATTCCACGGATGACAGCGCGCCAAACGCGCGACCGCGAGCAACGTACCCCTCCACGCGCCGTACTCGGCGACCGCGGCGGCTGCGTAGTGCGAACAGGTCGGGTAGAAGCGGCACGACCGCGGGAAAAGTGGCGATACGACGAGCTGATAGAGCCGGATCAGGCCGATCAGCGCGAGCCGCACGCGGACTACTCCGTCCCGAGGGCCGAGGTCACCTCGGCGCGCAGGTCGGCATACTCGGCGGTCGACGCCGGCGGACGCGCCACGACGAGCAGACGCATCGCCGGGCGGTGCGCGAGGGCCTCGTGGACGATTGCCGCCAGCCGGCGGCGGATCTTATTGCGGATGACGGCCTTTCCGATCGATTTGCTTACCGTGAAGCCGGCCAGCGACGTTCGATCGCCCGCGAGTGAGCTTGTTCGGTAAACGATGAGACTCTTGGTCGAGGTGCGCCGCCCTTGACGCCGCAAGCGGGCAAAGTCCGCTTGACGGCGCAGGCTCTCGAAACGGCGCATCAGACCGTAAGGCGATGGCGCCCCTTCTTACGGCGGCGCGCGAGGACCTTACGGCCGGCCTTGGTGTGCATGCGTTCGAGGAAGCCGTGCACTCGTTTGCGCCGGCGATTGTGCGGCTGGTACGTCCGCTTCATAGCGTCCCTTTTAGCGAAGAGTAGTGTCCCACACCCTTGGTGGCAGACAGCCCCTGATTATAACTACCGCCGAGGCGGGCCGCAAGCGGCTTCGAGCGTTGCGAGCGTTCGGGCCGTGGCGTCCAGCTCGGCCCGCACGCCGATCGGGAGCACCCACTGCCGGGGAATATGGCCGATCGGCGCGCCTGCCGTCGCCGGGCGGCCGGTACTGCGCAGGCGTTCCGCGATCGCTTCGGGGGCGGTCCGGGTGGGGCCGGGTCCCCCGCATTTCGTGCATTCGCCGAACAGAATTCCGCGGGCGGCCGCCAGGTCGCCGGCCAGCGCCAGCTGGGTGAGCATCCGGTCGATCCGGTAGGGTTGCTCCTCGGTCTCCTCGAGGAACAGGATCGCATCCGCCGCCGGGACGGCGTAGGGCGTACCGGTGAGGGCGGCGGCCAGCGACAGGTTGCCCCCCGCCAGGCGCCCCACGGCGCGCCCGGGCACGATCGTAGCCCCGTCGATGCGCAGACGTAGTGGCTCCGTCGAGAAGAGCGCGGCCTCCAGGTAGGCGCGGGCGGCGCCGCTCCACGCCGAACCGTGCGCTCCCACCGGTCCGTGAAACGTCACGACCCGGCTGCGGACGGCCACCGCGTTGAGGATGGCCGTCATGTCGGAGAATCCCATCACGACCTTGGGATCGCTTGCGATTGCCGCGTAGTCGAGCGCCGAGAGGATGCGCATCGTTCCATAGCCGCCGCGAATCGCGACGATCGCCCGGACGTGCGGGTCGCGCGCCATCGCGTTGAAGTCCGCGGCGCGCTGCGCGTCGCTTCCGGCGAGGTAGCCTCCGTATTGCTCGTGGACGTAGCGCCCGAGAACGGGGACCAGTCCGAGGCTCTCGACGTTCGCGACCGCGCGCGCGACGTCGTCGCCCGCCGGCGGCGAGGCCGGCGCGATAAGGCCGACGCGGTCGCCGCGCTTGAGCATCGGCGGCTTTTGCAGCGATGCCGGAAAGCCGATGGCCGGGGCGACGGCGGCGGCCGCCGTGGCAGCCAGGAAGTCGGTGCGCGTGCTCACGCGTGGTTGGGTTCGAAGGCAGTTGCGCGTTTTACTCGGCGGGGAAGCACCCGGACCCCGCCGTAACTTGCTGAAGTTTTGAGCGTTTCGAGTATGCAGCCGCCCGGCCGGCGTCGAGTCGTCGTGACCGGGCTTGGCGCAGTCACCCCGGTCGGCAACACCCGCGAAGAGTTCTGGACGCGCCTGATCGCCGGCGAGTCGGGCATCGCCCCGATCACGGCCTTCGACGCGAGCGACTTCGTCACGCGCATCGCCGGCGAGGTCAAAGAGTGGAATCCCGAGCAGCTGATCGGGCGCAAAGAGGCGCGGCGCATGGACCGCTTCACGCAGTTCGCCTTTGTGGCGGCACGCGAGGCGATCGAAGACGCCAAGCTGCCCACGGACGACGAGTTCAAGGAGCGCGTCGGCGGCGTCATCGGCACGGGCATCGGCGGCATCATCACGTTCTGGCTCAACTCCGACAAGGCCAACGAGAACGGAACGTGGTCGAAGGTGACGCCCTTCTTCATCCCGATGCTGATGGCCAACGCCGCGCCGGCGCACATCTCGATGGCGTACGGGTATCGCGGGCCGTTCTTCGCGGCTGCAAGCGCGTGCGCCAGCGGCAACGACTCGATCTGCACCGCCTACAACCTGGTGGCCCACGGCGACGCCATCGCGATGATCGCCGGCGGCAGCGAGGCCACCGTCTCGCCGCTGGCGATCGGCGGCTTCTGCTCGATGCGCGCGATGTCGACGCGCAACGACGATCCGGCGCGGGCCAGCCGCCCGTTCGATCGCGAGCGCGACGGCTTCGTGCTCGGCGAGGGCGCCGGCATCATGGTGCTGGAGGAGTACGAGCACGCAAAGGCCCGCGGCGCTCAGATCTACTGCGAACTGCTCGGCTACGGCCAGTCGGCGGACGCGTACGACCTCGTCGCGCCCGACCCCGACGGCAGCGGCGTGCGGCTCGCGTTCGCACGCGCGTTCGAGAGTGCGCGCATCAAGCCCGAGGACGTCGACTACATCAACGCGCACGGCACGTCGACGCCGATCGGCGATCCCGCGGAGTCGAAAGCGATCGAGACGACGTTCGGCGAGCACGCCTACCGGATCGGCGTCAGTTCCACGAAGTCGATGCACGGCCACGCACTGGGCGCGGCCGGCGGAATCGAGGGCGTCGCCACGGTCCTCGCGGTCGCGCGCGACGTCATGCCGCCGACGACGAACTACGAGTTTCCGGATCCGGAATGCAGGCTCGACTACGTGCCCAACGTGGCGCGGCGCGCCCCGATTCGCGTGGCGCTCTCGAACTCGTTCGGGTTCGGCGGGCACAACAGCGTGCTCGTCTTCGGCAAGGTTTAAGATGAGCGGCGAAGCTCACCGGCGGCGCTTGCGCGCCCTGCTTCGCCTTGCGGGCGTGCGGTCCGCGAACGACCTCGGCCTCTTCGAAACGGCCTTCGTTCACCAGAGCCACGCGCGCGAATACGGGGGCCCCTCGAACGAGCGCATGGAGTTTCTCGGCGACTCGATCCTCGGCTGCATCGCCGCCGACTGGCTCTTCGAGCGCTTCCCCGACGAGCCCGAGGGCTTGCTGACGCAGCGCAAGGCGGCGATCGTCAACGACGCACAGCTCGCCCGGACGGGGCGCCGGCTGGGCTTCGGGGCGCTGATGCAACTTGGCGCGGGCATGCGCGCCGCCGGCGGCGACGAGAATGCGTCGGTGCTGGCCGACGCCTTCGAGGCGTTCGTCGGTGCGCTGTACCTTCGCTTCGGTCTCGAGCGCGCGAGGCGGTTCGTCGTCTCGCAGCACGTCGAGCAGGTCGACCACTCTTCGGACGCGCTGCTCGACGCCAAGACGCGCCTGCAGCACTACGCGCAAGAGCACATGGCCGCAACGCCCGTCTATCGCGAGATCAGCCGCGGCACGCCGCAGCGCCCCGAGTTCAAGTCGCGCGTCAGCGTCAACGGCCAGATCTTGGGGCGCGGCGAGGGCCTCTCGAAGAAAGCCGCGCAGCAGGCCGCCGCCGAGGCCGCGCTTCGTTCCATCGCCGCCGGTGGCGCGGTGCAGGCAGCGGGATGAAGCTCAAACGCATCCGTTCGTTCGGATTCAAGACGTTCGCCGAGCCGACGGTGCTCGAGTTCGGTGACGGCATCACGGCCATCGTCGGTCCCAACGGCTCGGGCAAGTCCAATCTCGTCGATGCGTTTCGGTGGGTGCTGGGCGAAACGTCCACTAAGAGTCTGCGTTCGGGGCGCCTCGAGGACGTGATCTTCTCCGGCAACGAAACGCGCAAGCCGCTCGGCCTGGCCGAGGTCTCGGTCGTCTTCGACAATGCCGATCGCAAGCTGCCGCTCGAGTTCGCGGAAGTCGAGCTCACGCGGCGCGCCTATCGCGTGGGCGAGAGCGAATATTTCATCAACCGCGCGCAGGTGCGTTTGCGCGACATCGTCGACCTGCTGATGGGCACCGGCCTTGGCCCCGGATCGTACGCGATCGTCTCGCAGGGTCAGATCGACGCGATCCTCAGCAGCAAGCCGGCCGAGCGCCGCGCGCTCTTCGAGGAGACCGCCGGCATCGGAAAATTCATCGCGCGAAAGCACGAGTCGATGCGCCGTCTCGAACGCACCGAGCAGAACGCGATTCGCGTCAGCGATCTCATCGCCGAGCTCGCGCGGCGCATCCCCGAGCTCGAGACGCAGATGCGCCGAGCGCGCCGCTACCGCCGCGTGATCGCGCGCGTCCGCGACCTGGAGATTCTCGGCTACCTGCGCGCCAGCGCGACGCGCCGCGCGGAGTGCGAGTCGCTGCGCGAGGAGTCTTCAAAGAACGAGCAGCTTCGCAGCGAGGCCGCGGCGAAGGCGGCCGCGCTCGGCGACGAGCTGGCGCGCGTGCGCAACGCAGGTCTATCGCTGCGAGCTGGAGCTCGAGGAGCTGCGCGCGCAGGCGCAAGGCAAACGCGGCGACCTGGCACGCATCGAGGCCCAGTACGCCGCGGCGCTGGCACGGCGCGAGGCGCTCGAGCGCCAGTCGACGCAGACGTCGCAAGATGCCGCGCGCGTCGAACAGGAGCGCGCGTCGCTCGCGGGTACGATCGACGGCTTGCAGGAGCGTCTCGAGCCGCTAGCGCGCGAGATCGACGCTGCGCGCGAGCGCGAGCTCGCGGCGCAGACGGCGCTCGCGCAGGCTCGCGCGCACCTCGATTCGGTCTTCACGCGGCTGCGCGAGGTCGAGGCCGCCGCGGTCGGGCACGCGGCGCGCAAGGCCGAACGGCGCGCGAACGCCGGCAGCCTGCGAGCGGATGCCGAGCGGCTCGAATCGGAAGAGCGCGCCGCGCGCGAACGGGCGGAGGCGCTCGAGATCGCCGCGGGCGGCGCCTTGCACCGCCACGCCGAGCGCACGCGCCAGGCCGAGCTGCGCGAGGAAGAGCTGCTCGACGCGCGCGGACGCGCGGAGGATGCCGCGCGCGAGGCGGCGCTCGCGCACGAGGACGTCACCCGCGCAACGGCCGCTGCGCGCGACCAGTCCGTCGAGGTGAGAGCGTCCGAGTCGCGGCTGCACACGATCGAGGAGCTCGAGAACTCGCTCGAGGGCCACGTCCCCGGCACGCGCGCCATCGTCGAGGCGTGGCAGCGCGGCGACTTGACGCGGCATCGAAGGCATCGTCTCGAATCTCATCACGACCGACGAACGCTACGCGCGCGCCCTCGACGTGGCGTTCGGCGCGCGGCTCTCGAACGTCGTCACCACGACGTCGGAGGACGCCGAGCGCTGCGTCGAGTTCTTAAACCGCACGCAGACGGGGCGCGCGACGTTCCTACCGCTCGACACCCTCGCCCGTCGCGAGGGGCGGCAGCTCGAGAAGCCGATCGCCGACGTGTCCGGCGTGATCGGCTACGCGCACACGCTGGTGCGCACCGCGCCCCGCTTCGAGGGAATCGTCAACTTCCTCGTCGGCAACGTGCTGATCGTGACGGCGCTCGAAACGGGCATCGAACTCGTGCGCGGGCGTGGCCTGCGCGACACGATCGTCACGCTGGGCGGCGAGCAGATCACGGGCGGCGGCGCAATCACCGGCGGCCGCTTCCAGCGCGAGCGCTCGATTCTATCCCGTCGATTCCAAGCGGCGACGCTGCGCGAAGCGCTCGTCGGCATGCGTGAGAAGCTCGCGGAAGCCGAGCGCGTGCTCCACGCGGCGCACGCGCGGTCCGAAGCGGCCATCGGCGCGCGCGATGCCGCGCGCGAGCGGCAGGCGCGAGCGGAGTCGCAGCACGTCGGACTGCGCGCGGAAGAGGGCGCGCTACGCGCCGAGGTCGAGCGCACGCGTGCCGATCTCGAGGCGGCGCGTTCGACCGTCGCCGATTTGCGCGCGCGCGGCGCGCGGGCGCGCGAGCTGGAGCGCGAGTTCGAAGGCGCCGAACCGGAGTCCGAGCGCGAAGACGCCGAGCGCGCGGCGCTCGAGTCCGAGCTCGCGGGCGTGCGCGACGAGATCGCGCGAGCGGAGAGCGCGCAGGTGGCGACGACGGCACAAGCCTCGGAGCTGCGCGAGCGCGCGGCGGCGCTGGCGGCAGAGCGCGACGCGGCGTCGGCGCGGCTCGGGATGCTCGATCAAGACAGCGAGCGCGGTGGGTTGGCGCGCGAGGAGATGCTGGCGCAGATCGTCTCGCTGGTCGGGGAGACGCGCACGACGCACGCGCATCTCGACGGTCTGCGCGAAGGCGTCGTCTCCGTCGACGAACAGCTCGAAGCGGCGCGCGCGCAACGCGAAACGCTCGTCGGGCAACAGGCGCAGCTCGAAGCCGACGTGCGTGCCGCCGAACAGGAGGAGCGCGATACGGCCGCGGGCGGCGAGCGCCAGCGCACGCGCCTGGCGCAGGTCGAGGCCGAGCTCGGCATGCTCGTGTCGCAGTTCGCGCAGAATCCGGCCACCGACGGAGGAGTGCGTGGACGTCGAAACGCGCTATCGCGGCGAGGACGACTCGGTGGTCGACGAGCTGCCGCGCCTGCGCGACGAGCTCGCGCGGCTGCAGGCAAACGTGAACCTCAACGCCGAGGCCGAGCGCGACGGAGGTCGCGGAGCGCGAAGCGTTCCTGCGCGCGCAGCTCGACGACCTCACCAAGGCGCGGGAGACGCTGCTCGAGTCGATCGCCGAGATCGAGCGCGAGACGCAGGTGCAGTTCAACGAGACGTTCGCAGCGGTTTCGCGAGGCGTTCTCCTCGATGTACGCGCGGCTCTTCGCCGGCGGCGAGGCGAAGATGTGGCAGACGCAGCCCGAGAATCTCTCCGAGACGGGCATCGAGATCGCGGTGCAGCCGCCGGGCAAGAAGGCGATGCCGCTGGCGGCGCTCTCGGGCGGCGAGCGCGCGATGACCGCGGCAGCGCTGATCTTCGCGCTGATCGCGACGCGGCCGGCGCCGTTCTATCTGCTCGACGAAGTCGACGCCGCGCTCGACGATGCGAACATCGACCGCTTCTGCGCGATGGTGCAAGCGAGTTCGCGGCGAGCTCGCAGATGCTCATCGTCACCCACAACAAGAAGACGATGGAGATGGCCGACCGCATCTTCGGGGTAACGACGCGCGAAGCCGGCGTCAGCGCGATCGTGTCCGCGGAGCTCGTGCGCGAAGCCGAGGCCGTGCTTGCCTGACGAGCCCGGCCCGATCCGCCGCGCTCTTTTCGCTCTACGACAAGACGGGCGCGGCCGAACTGGCCGGCGCGCTGCACGCGCGCGGCACGCAGCATCTACGCCACCGGCGGCACGCGCGCGTATCTCGCTCGAGCACGGTCTGCCGGCGCGCGACGTCGAGGAGCTCACCGGGTTTCCGGCGCTCTTCGGCGGCCGCGTCAAGACGCTGCATCCCAAGGTGTTCGGCGCGATTCTCTACGATCGCGCGGACCGCGAACACGCGCGGTCAGGCGGAGAAGTACGCGATTCCCGCGATCGTCGCCGTCGTCGTCAACCTCTATCCGTTCGAGGCCACCGTCGCGCGCGAAGGCACGACGCTCGACGAGGCGATCGAGCAGATCGACATCGGCGGCGTCGCGCTGCTGCGCGCCGCCGCGAAGAACTTCGAGCACGTCGCCGTGCTGACGCATCCGTCGCAGTACGCGGAGTACCGCAACGCCGTCGAGGCCGGCGTCGTTTCCGTCGCGCTGCGCCGCAAGCTGGCGATCGCGGCGTTCGAGCGCACGGCCGAGTACGACGCCGCGATCGCGCACTATCTTGCGACGGCGGGCGAGGTGCTGCCGAGCCAGCTTCCCGGCGCCCTCGCGCTCACGCTGCCGCTCGCCAAACGGCTGCGCTACGGCACGAATCCCGCAGGAGCGCGCGGCGTTCTACCTCGATCGCGTCGACCGGCTGCCCGAGCAGCTGCACGGCAAGGCGCTCTCCTATAACAATCTGCTCGATCTCGACGCCACGCTGCGGCTGCTCTCGCGCGCGCCGCTCGGCGCGCAGTTCGGCAGCGAGCGCGCGCGCTTCGTGCGCGCCGCGGTCGTGAAGCACGCCGTTCCGTGCGGCGTCGCGCAGCGCTCGACCGTCGCGCTGGCCGTGCGCGAGGCGCTCGCAGGCCGATCCCGTCTCGGCCTACGGCGGCATCGTGGCGGCCGACGCGCCGATCGACGCTGCGGCCGCGACGTCGCTCGAACGCAGTTCTTCCTGGAGATCGTCGCGGCGCCGGCGTTCGACGACGCGGCCCTCGCGATACTGCGGGAAAAGAGAAACCTGCGCGTCATGCGCTTCGCGAGGTCGCTTCCCGACGAGCTCGCGCGCGAGCTGCGGCTGCGCAGCGCGCTCGGCGGCGTGCTGGCCGAGAACGACGACCCCGAGGCGCCGGCGGAGGAGTGGCGCGTGGTGAGCCGGCGGCAGCCCGACGCGCAGCAATGGCACGACCTCGCATTCGCGTGGGACGTCGTGCGGCACGTGAAGAGCAACGGCATCGTGATCGTCAAAGGAGGGCACGACGCGCGGCATCTGCGCCGGACAGACCAACCGCGTGAGCGCCGTGCAGATCGCCGCGTACCGCGCCGGCGCCGAACGCTGCCGGCTCGGCCTGCGCGAGCGACGGCTTCTTTCCTTTCGCCGACGGGCTCGAGGCCGCAGCCGCGGGCGGCTGCAGCGCGATCATCGCGCCGGGCGGATCGATTCGCGACGACGAAGTGATCGCGGCCGCCGATCGTCTCGGCGTCGCGCTCGTCTTCTCGAACTACCGGTACTTCTTGCACTAGAGGTTTTGGCAATGCCGAGATTCTTACACACGTCGATCTTCGTCAACGACATGAAGGAGTCGATCGACTTCTACACCGAGAAGTTGGAGCTCAAGCTGCTGGGCGGCCCGCATCACTATCCCGGCAACGCCGACATGGCCTTCGTCGGGAGCGATTGGAACTCGTACATCGAGCTCGTGTACGATCTCGAGGAGCATCCGCCGCACGAGCTCGGCAACCGTTACGAGCATCTCGCGCTCGAAGTCGAGGGCGACCTTCAGCAGTACGTCGACAAGATCAAGGCCCGCGGCGTGAAGGTGCTCAAGGACGTCTACAAGGCGCCGAGCGGAACGCGCGCCATCGCGTTCGTCGAAGATCCGAACGGCATTCCGGTCGAGCTGCTCGAGCCGAAAGCGAAGTAGTCCCCGTTGTCACCCTGAGTAGCGCCGCATTAGCGGCGCCCTTCGACTCGCTTCGCTCGCTCAGGACAGGCTGCGTCGGAAGGCTCTGAGCTCGAACGAACGGCTCATCGTTCCCGCGAAGACGCTCGTCGCGCCACCTCCATGTGGCGCTTCTGCTTCGCTGCTTTTTCGGGAGAACAAAGTTTTGTAGCGGCCCTCCGGGCCGGCCCGAAAAGTCAGAGACTTCGCTTGGAACGATGAGCCGTTCGTTCGGGCTCAGCAGCCTTAGCGATAGAGGAACGGATCGGACGGCGGTGCGATGCGGTCGACTCGTGCGGGCACTAGGCGAAGGTCGCCGTCCGCGCCCTCGATGCGGCCGTCCACGCGTAGCCACGTTCCGTTCGCGAACGGCGGCGCGCGGTCGAGGCGAACCGCGACCGGCACGGCGTCGGCGCGGCAGCATGTGATCGCGTAGCGCACGACGGCGCTATGGGAACCGTCGCGCTCGAGCGCTCCGCTAAACGTCACGCGCTCACCCGCGAAGAGATCGGCCAACGTCGTTTCCGTCGCGCGATACTGCGGCGGCGGCGCGCCGGCGAGCGCTCCCGCGAGCATCAATGCCGGCGCGAAGCGCGCCGCCGCACACCGTTCGCGCCGGTGTCCGACGGCGTACGCGGACGCCGCGACGGCGCAGCACCACAGCGGTCCCGCGAGCGCCGGATGAACGAGCGCGTCGCCGCGCCGCGCGGCCACCACGCGCGAGCGCGGCCGCGAGCAGCGCATAGGCGAACGCGTCGTGCCCCGGTCCCGCGTGCGACCGCGGGCGCAGCGCGCGCAGATCGGCGATGCCCGCGACACAAAGGAACGCCGCGGCGGCGACGGGTGCGCGCACGCGCAACGCGCCCGCGAGCGCGACCGCACCTAAGCCGCACGGCGCGGCGACGAATCCGAGCGCCGCGCCCAGCAGCGCGTTGGCGAACGGCGAGAGGCGCGCCGGATCGACGCCGCCCAGCAGTTGCATGGCGGCTCCCGCGAGCGCGGCAGCCGGCACCAGCGCCGCAAGCTCGCGCAGCGGGTGCGACGCGGCGGAGGCGCCGCACTGCGACGAACGCCGGCGCAACAAGCGCGACGCGAGCAGCCCGGCGAGAAATCGCGCCACCGCGACGGGCGCCCCGAAGACGAGCCAGGCGGCCGCTGCGGCCGGCAGCGAGCGCGCCGACGGTCCGTCGCCGCAGCCGCAGCCGAGATGCTCGACGATGGCGCAACCCGGCAAAACGCGTGCGACGGCGATTCCCGCCAACACGAACGGCGTGGCTTCGAGGAGCGCGCTCGCCGACGCCGCGAGCGCGGATCGCAGCGCCTCGGGCGAGTAGAGCGCGGCAAGCGCCAGCGCCGCCGCAGCGTAAAGGACGCTTCGCACGCGCGACAATCACGATGTGGCCGCGCAATGGCTAGCGTCGGCGTGGGGCGAACACCGCCGCGGTGACGCCTGAAAAGCTGAGCGCACCGCGCGGCACCGCCGATTTCTTTCCACCCGAGTCGGGGCGCTGGAGCGCGCTCGAAGCGCGCATTCACGCGCTCGCGGCCCGCTTCGGCTACGGCGAGATCCGCACGCCGGTCTTCGAATCGACCGAGCTCTTCGTGCGCGGCGTCGGCGAGCAGACGGACATCGTCGAAAAGGAGATGTACACGTTCCCCGACCGCGGCGGCCGTTCGCTGACGCTGCGTCCCGAATGGACGGCACCGGTCGTGCGCGCCGCGCTCGAGCATCATCTCTTCGCGAGCGGTCCGCTGCGGCTCTACTACATCGGACCGATCTTTCGCTACGAGCGCCCGCAGAAGGGCCGCTACCGTCAATCGCATCAGTTCGGCGTCGAATGCTTCGGGTTTCCCGGGCCCGAGGCCGATCTCGAAGTCATCTCGCTCGCGTGGGAGCTCGTGCGGAGCTACGGCATCGCCGATGCGACGCTCAACCTCAACTCGATCGGCGACGAGCGCTGCCGCCCGCGCTATCGCGACGCGCTGCTTGGCGCACTTTCGTCCGCACCTCGCGGCGATGAGCGAAGATTCGCGGCGCCGCGTCGAGCGCAATCCGTTGCGGCTGCTCGACAGCAAGGATCCGGCCGACGCGCCGTTCGTCGCGAGCGCGCCGACGTTCGAGTCGTATCTGTGCGACGCGTGCCGCGAACACTTCGACGCGGTCAAGGCGTATCTCGACCTCGCCAAGATTCCGTTCGTCGTCAATCCGCGGATCGTGCGCGGACTCGATTACTACGGTCGCACCGTCTTCGAGATCACGTCGAGCGTGCTCGGCGCGCAGAGCAGCGTCTGCGGCGGCGGCCGCTACGACGGGCTCGTGCGCTCGCTCGGCGGTCCCGACGTTCCGGCCGTCGGGTTCGCGCTGGGAATGGAGCGCTTCCTCATGATGCTCGACGCCGTTGCGGCAGCCGGAAGAGCCGCCGCGCCGCGGCATCCAGGCGATCGCGCTGGGCGCGCAGGCTCGAACCGTCGTCGTGCCGATCGTCGCCGAGCTGCGCCGGCACTCGACGCTCCGGTCTTCGCCGACTACAAGACCGCAAGCTGCTCGCCCACTTGAAGAATCGCCGATCGAACAACGCGCCCGCTACGCGCTGATCGTCGGCAGCGACGAGCTGGCCGCGGGCGAGCTCGTGCTGCGCGACCTCGAGGATCGCAGCGACCGGCGGCTGCCGCTCGGCGAGAGTGGAGTCCTTGTCGAGCTTCTCGTCGAAGCGGAGCGATGATGGACGAGCGCTACGCCGAGGAGACGCAGACGCTGCGCGAGCTGCTCGCGATCATGCACGAGCACGACCTCGACACGATCAAGGTCAAGCTCGGCGACGCCGTCTACGAGCTCTCGCGCCGCGCGCCGGAGGCGGCCGTGCGTCGCGTACGCGGCCCGCCGCCGCGCCGATCGCGCCGACGCGCGCCGTCGCGGCCGATCCGAACGTCACGAAGGTCCTCGCGCCGCTGACCGGCGTCTTCTATCGCTCGCCGTCGCCCGACGCCGCGGCGTACGTCGAGGTCGGCGACCGCGTCGAGACCGGCGACGTGCTGTGCATGCTCGAGGCGATGAAGCTCTTCAACGAAATTCAGAGCGACTACGCCGGAACGATCGTGCGCATCGTTCCCGACAACGGCGAGCTCGTCTCGCAGGGCGAGGAACTCTTTTGGATCGAGCCGTGAACTATCACGGGCGGCGCGACTTCGACGAACTGCTCGCCGACCGCCGCGGGCTGCTCGACGCGCCGCACTATCGCGCGCAGGTCGAGGCGATCGTCGATGCGTCGTCGACGCGCTGCGCGCGCGGCAAGAAGGTGCTGTGGTGCGGCAACGGCGGCAGCGCCGCCGAGGCGCAGCACATGGCCGCCGAGCTCTCGGGGCGATTCCTGCGCGAGCGGCCGGGCCTGCACAGCGAGGCGCTCTCGGTGAACTCGTCGACGCTGACGTGCGTCGGCAACGACTACGGCTACGACCACGTCTTCTCGCGCCAGGTCGAAGCGTTCGCGCAGCCGGGCGACGTCGTGATCGGCATGACGACGAGCGGAACGTCGCGCAACGTCGTGCTCGCGCTCGAGGCGGCGAAGAAGCGCGGCGCGGTGACGGTCGCGTTCACCGGCAACGGCGGCGGCCGCGTTGCCGAGATCGCGGATCACTCGCTGGTCGGTCCCGACGGCTACGCCGCGATCGTGCAAGAGGTGCACCAAGTGATGGCGCACATCGTCTGCGACCTCGTCGAGCAGCAGCTGATCTTCGACGGCGGCATTCCGTGACGCCGTCGCTGATGGTGCCCGACGCGCGCACGCTCTTCGAGCGCGCGACGCGGGCGCAAGATTCTGGTCGTCGGCGACCTGATGATCGACGAATGGATTTGGGGCACCGTCACGCGCATCTCGCCCGAGGCGCCGGTGCCGGTCGTGGCGGTCACCGATCATTCGTTCACGCTCGGCGGCGCGGGCAACGTCGCCAACAACCTGCGCGCGCTGCGCGCCAACGTGGTGTTCGGCGGCGATCGTCGGCGACGACGGGTTCGCCGCGCACGTGCGCGATCTGCTGCGCAACGAGGACGTCGACGACTCGGGCGTCTTCGAGAGCGCCGATCGTCCGACGACGCGCAAGACGCGCATCGTCGCGCACAACCAGCAGGTCGTGCGCGCCGACTGGGAGTCGACGTCGCCGTTGGCGGAATCGACCGCGCGCAAGTTGACGGCCTACGTTCGCGATCGCGCCGCGGCAGTGCGATGCCGTGATCCTCAGCGACTACGCGAAGGGCTTGCTCTCGCGCGAGATCGTCGAGGCCGCGCGGCGTCTGCCCGCTCGTGCTGGCCGATCCGAAGCCGCAGAACATCGCGCTGTTCGCGGGCGTCACGTGCGTCGCGCCGAACGTCGCCGAGGCCGCCACGATCGCCGGCGTGCCGATCGTCGACGACGCGAGCCTGGAGCGCGCCGGGCTGCGGCTGCTCGAGATGCTCGACTGCCGCTACGTCGTGATCACGCGCGGCGAACACGGCATGGCGCTCTTCGGGCGCGACGGCGAACGCCTGCAGATTCCGTCGGTCGCGCGCACGGTCTACGACGTCAGCGGCGCGGGCGACACGGTCATCGCGGTGCTGGCGCTCGCGCTCGCGGCCGGCGCGCCGATCGAACAGGCGATGCAGCTCGCGAACTTCGCGGCCGGCGCCGTCGTCGAGAAGCTCGGCACCGCGACCGCGTCGCCGCGAGGAGATCCTCGCGCTGGTCGATCCCGCGACGTGACCGCGAGCGACGTTCTTCGGCCGGCTCCTCGAGCGTCGACGAAGCCGTCGCGTGGCGCGAAGCGCTGCGCGCCGCAGGGCCGCACCGTCGTGTTCACCAACGGCTGCTTCGACGTGCTGCACGCCGGACACGTCGAGTATCTGGCGTGGGCGCGCGCGCAGGGCGACGCGCTGATCGTCGGGCTGAACGAAGACGAGTCGGTGCGGCGCATCAAGGGCGACGCGCCGTCCGATCGTCGCCGTTCGCGCAGCGCGCGCGCGGTGCTGCTGCGCGTTGCGCAGCGTCGACGCCGTCGTCGGATTCGGCGAACGCACGCCCGAGATCGCTGCTCGATCGCATTCGCCCCGACGTGCACGTCAAGAGCGATCAGTACCGCGAAGAAGAACTGCCCGAGCGAACCGTCGTGCTGCAGCCACGGCGGGCGAATCGCGCTCGCGCCGCACGTCGCCGGCATGAGCACGACCGACACTGATCGCTCGCATCCTCGATGCGTATAGCGCTCACCGCTAACGGTCCCGGTGAAGTCGCCGGCTGGCTGCGGCCGCTGCTGCGATCGCTCTACGCGCTCGCGCCCGACACGCAGGCGTCTACGTCTTTCTCGGTGCCCGACGACTACGCGACCGGATTCGAAGCGCAGATGGTGCGCGACGCGTTTCCCGCAGGCCCACGTCTTCGATCCGAAGAGCGTACCTGAAATTTGCGCTCGGGCGGCCGGCTCGACGGCGCGCCCGTCGAGCGTCGACGTCGTGCAGTACGTCGGCGGCGACCTGCTTGCACGCGGCGCGGCTGCACGCGCGGCTGAAAGGCCGCGCCGCAACGTATAAGTTCTCGCGCCGCGGCGTATCGCAAGCTCTTCGACCGCGCCTTTGCCGTCGACGCGCGCAACGTCGAGCAACTCGACGGATGGGGCACGCCGCGCGATCGCATCGAGCGCGTCGGCAACCTGGCGATCGACGGCGCGCTCTTCGAAGCGCAGCGCTGCCGCCGGAGACCGGCACGCCGGACGACGGCATCCTGGTCATGCCCGGCTCGCGCGCGTACGAAGTCGAGAACCTGATTCCGTTCTACTTCGCCGCGGCGCTGCGGATGCTGCGCGAGCGCCCGGAACTGCCGATCGCGTTCGCACTCTCGCCGTTCACGCCGCGCGAGCAGGTGCGCGCGGCGATCGAGGCGCGGCGGCCATCCGCGCATCTTCGGCGCGCGCGGGCGGCTCGTCGACGAAGACGGCCGCGACGTATCTCGACGACGCTCGGCGGCGCGACGTGCGCATCCCGGTGCTGACCAACGCGCTCTGGCGGCCGCGGCGCGCGCGCGGCTCGTGCTCACGATTCCCGGAACGAAGACGATCGAGCTGGCGGTGCTCGGTAAGCCGGCGATCACGATCACGCCGCTCAACGCGCCGGAGCTCGTGACGATCAACGGTCCGCTCACGTATCTCAATCGCATTCCGTTCGTCGGCGTTCCGCTCAAGCGCGCGGTGGCGGTCGCGCGTCTCGCGCCGCTTCGTGCTACCACACGCAGCCGAACATGGACGCGGGCGAGGCGCTGATTCGCGAAGTGCACGGCACGGTCACGCCCGGCCGCATCGCACGCGTCGCGCTCGAGTGCTACGACGACCGCGCGTGGATCGAGTCGTCGGCGGGGCGCCTCGGCGATGCTCTATCGCGACCACGCCGGCGCCGCCGACCGGATGGCGACGTCGTTGCTCGCGCTGTCGGCCTAGGGTCGTAGCGATCGCCGTGGAGTTTTCGGTCGTGATCGCAACCAAAGACCGCGCGAGCTATCTGCGACGGCGCGCTCGCGTCGCTGGAAGCGCAATCGGGCGCGCCGTCATTCGAAGTGATCGTCGTCGACAACGGTTCGACCGACGACACGCCGCACGTCGGCGCGCGAGTGCGAGCGCCGCTCGGCCGTCCGCTACGTCGCGGCGCCGCGCCCGAACCGCGGCTACGCGCGCAACCGCGGCGTCGACGCCGCGAGCGGCCGGTTCGTGCTGTTCTGCGACGACGACGTGCGTGCTGCCCCAGGGTGGCTCGCCGCGCACGCGGCGGCGCACGGCGAGCCCCGGCGCGTCGTCAACGGGCCGATCCTCAACGTGCCCGCGTTCGACGCGCGCCCGAAGCCGCGCCGGCGCAACTACTCGCGCGCGTTTCTCTGCACGTGCAACGCATCGCTGCCGAAAGAGGCGTTCGTCGCGGTGGGCGGATTCGACGAGCGCTTCGACCTGTACGGCTGGGAAGACACCGAGCTCGGCGTGCGCCTGCGCGAGCCGGGCTGCGCTGGAAGTTCGCGTGGGATGCGTACCTCTGGCACCTCAAGCCGCCGCACGAGAACACGCTCGAGGTCGAGACGCGCAAGGCGATCGAGAAGGCGCGAATGGCGCGCCGTTTTCTCGCGAAGCATCCCGTCGCGGCGCGCTCGCCTGGCGACCGGCGCGCACCGGCTCAACCTGCTGCGCGCGCGGTACCTGCTGCCCGACTGGCTGCTCGCGATCTACGCGGGCGTTTCGACCAGCGAACGCGCGCCGGCGTGGGTTGCCGCGGTGGGGCGTGCGCAATTTCTCGACGGGATCTACGCGCGCGAGCTCGTTCGAGCGCTCGATGCCGCCGGCGGGTAAGCGCGCTGCTCTACTGCGCGGGCGGCGGCATCGGCGACTCGCTGGTCGCGTCGATCGTCGCGCGTGCGCTGCGCGGCAAGTTCGAGCGCGTCGACGCGCTGACGCTGCCGGGGCACGCGCGCCGTGCTCGACGCGGGTGCCCGACGTCGACGGCGTCTTCATCGACGAGGGCGACGAACGCGCGCTCGCGAGCGAGCTGGCGCGACGCGCGTACGATGCGTGCGTCGTCACCTGGGCGACGGCGCGGACGGCGCGCGTGCCGCAGCTCGCGAACATCCCGGTGCGCGTCGGGCAGGCCCGGCGCTTTTACTCGTTTCGGTTCACCGACCGCGTCGTCGTCCGCAGCGAGAACGGCGACGTGACGTCGCACTGGTCGCGAGATCTTGCTCGACTACGCGCGCGCGATCGGCTGCGACACCGAGGATCCGTATTATCGCTTCGAGCCCGACGGCGCAGGACGAGCGCGACGCGGCCGCGCTTGGGCGCGCCGGAGCAGTTCGTGATCCTCAACCCGTGCAACGCGATCGCGTCGCGCCGCGGCGTGTGGCCGGTCGAAGGCTGGACGTCGCTCGCGCGTCGCCCTGCGCGACCGGTTCTCCGCGCCCGTGCTCGTGAGCGGATCGCCAGCCGACGAACCGGTCGCGGCCCGCATCGCCAAGCACGCGGGCGACGGCGTCGTCTCGATCGCGGGCGCGACGAGCGTCGGTGCGTTCGGCGCGCTCGCGCGCCGCGCCGGCGTTCGTCGGCATCACCACCGGCTCGATGCACGTCGCGGCGGCGGTGGGATGCCCCACCGTCGGAATTTTTCCGTTTCAAGCGGACTTCCCCGAGCGCTGGGCGCCGCTCGGGGCGCGCACGGCCGTCGTGCGCGCGTCGTACCCGTGTCATCGCGGGCGACACGAAGGAACGTTGCGTCGACTACGCCTGCGTCGCCAACCTCGACGTCCCGCGCGTGCTCGCGGCCGCGGATGTCGCTGATCGAGGCCGCGTGATGCGCGCGACGATTCAACTCTGCACCTACAACCGCGCGCCGCTGCTCGAGCGCGTGCTCGACGCGTGCTTCGAACAGACCGTCGGCGATGCCGACTACGAGGTCGTCCTGGTCGACGACGGTTCGACCGACGACACGCCGGCGGTGATCGAGCGCGCAAGCCGGCGCGCCACGTGTGCGCTGACGGTCGTGACGCAGAGCAACGGCGGGCTGGCCAACGCGCGCAACGCCGGCCTGGCGCGGGCGAGCGGCGAGCGCATCATCTTCATCGACGACGACGTGCTGCCGCTGCCGAACTTTGTGGAAGAGCACCTGCGCGCCGCATCGCGCCGCCCGGCCGACGATCGTGCGTGGCGGCGCCATCGAGGTCGAGAGCGTCGACGACCTGCCCCCGCCGATCTGGAGCATCAAGAACTACAGCGGCAATTACTTCTGGACGACCAACGTGTCGGTGCCGCTCGCGACGATCCGCGCGATCGGCGGCTTCGACGAATCGTTCGCCGAGTACGGGTGGGAAGACATCGACGTGGGCCTGCGGTTACGCGCGAGGGGCGTCCGCGCGGTGTTTAATCCAAGAGCGCTCGTGTTTCACATCAAGCCTCGCTTGCGCGGCGCGAGCGTCGACCGGATGGTGCGCCAGGCGCGCGCGCAGGCGCGCACCGCCGTGCAGCTCGTGCGCCGTGCATCCGCACTGGCGTGCGTATCTCGCGACGGGCGTCAACCCGGTGCAGCTGCGGTTCCACGCCGCGCTGCGCCGGCTCGGGATCGAGGAGCGGCTGCGCCGGCGCCTCGGCGGCGTCGCCGCCGGCGGCGAGCTGGCGAACGAGGAGCTGCGAGCGGCCCGGGCGCTGGCCAACGAGGCGTACTTCGACGAGCTGGAACGCGCGCTGCGGTCGTGAGGATACTTGCTCTCGCGCACGGACCGGATCGGCGATCTCGTGCTTTCGACGCCTGCGATCGCGACGGTGCGCGCGTCCTTTCCCGACGCGCACGTCGCCATCGTTACGAGCGCCCATAACGGCGTCGTGATGGAACGCAACGACGACGTCGACGAGCTCTTGGTGCTGCCCGCCGGCAAGAGTCCGCGAGCGTTCGGCGCGAGGCTCGAGGGATACGACGTGGCCGTCGCGCTGGCGCCGCGCGCCGTCGACCTGCAGCTCGTCGGCGCGACGCGCGCCGCACTGCGCGTCGGCTATACCTACGAACGCCGTTGGTTCGCACGCCTCACGGCGCCGCTCTACCTGAACCGGATCATGGTCTCGGAGGCCGACCCCGAGCTCTGCGATCGCGACCCCCGGCGAGTCGTGCGCCACGAAGTCGTGCAGTTGCTCGATCTCGTCGAGCGGGCCGGCGCGCGTCACCGCGTCACCAATCTGCGGCTCGACCTTACCGACGCCGATCGCGAGGCCGCGCGCGATCTCCCGCGCGATCCGATCGTGTTTCATCTGGGGCAGCGGTGGTTCTCCCACGGCAGCACGCTCGAAGGAACGCTGGCGATCGTCGAACGGCTCGCCGCGCTGGCGCCGGTGGTGATCACCGTCGCGGGCGACTGCGAGCCGCTGGCTTCGGCGTTCGAGGCCAGCCGGAGCGTAGCCCGCGTCGTGCACGGGTTGCCGTTCCACCAGTGGGCGGCCGTGTTCGAGCGCGCGCGCGTGGTCGTGACGGTCGACACCGGCGCGACGCACGTCGCGAGCGCTGTGAAGCGTCCGACGGTCGTCGCGTTCGAGCACCGCTACTTCAATCTAAACTCGCAGGAATGGTCGCCTTACGGCGTGCCGCACGTGCTGGTGCGCAAGCCGGGCAGCCCCGGCACGGCCGAGCTCGAACAGTTTCGAGGCGAGATCACCACTGGTGTCGCGCGGCTGATGGAGAGCTGACGTGCCGGCGATCTCGGTCGTGATCCCCACCTACAACCGGTTCGACACGCTCGCCGAGGTGGTGCCGACGCTGCTCGCGCAAGATCTCGCGCCGGCAGAGTACGAGTTGCTCGTGTGCGATTCCAACTCCACTGACGCAACGGCCGAGTATCTTGCGGGCGTGCGGGAGCGGCATCCGAACGTGCGCCACCTGCCCGGCGCGTACGGCGGGCGTGCCGCGGCGCGCAACGCGGGCATCGCGGCCGCCGCCGGCGAGATCGTGCTGTTCAACGACGCCGACATCCTGGCGTCGCCCGACTTGCTGTCGACGCATCTCCGTCGCCATCGCGAGCGCACCGGCATCGCGGTGGTGGGTCTCGAAGTGCAGGTGCGGGACCTGGCGGAGTACGCCTACAAACGAGATCATCCCGACGCTCGCGGGCATCTCCATCCGCCGTCGCGAAAAAAGCTGTCGTGGCTTTATTTTCTCACGGGCAATGCATCGGTTCGCCGCGCCGACTTGGTGCGGGTGGGCTGCTTCGACGAGAGCTTCACGGGGTACGGGCACGAGGACTTGGAGCTCGGCTACCGGTTGCAGCGCGGCGGTGTGGAGATTCTCTACGAGCCCAACGCGGTGAACTATCACTGTCAGGACGTGGGGTACGGCGACCAGAAACAGAAAATGCGCCTCGCCGGCCGTTCGACGGCTCGCTTCTACCGCAAGCACCCGGATGTCGAGGTGATGCTGAAGCTGGGCATGACGCCGGTGTCGCTCGGCCTGCACTCGCTGCTCGCGAAGTCGCCGCACGTATTGGGCTATCTCGACCGGCGCGCGGGTCGCTCGCGGCTGGCGCGCGAGCTGCTGCTACAATTTTATTACGTTTCCGGCATCAAGGAGGGCCGCGATGAGCCGTAGGGTATCGTGCGGCGCGCTGCGCGCGGGCGACGAAGGCGTAGCCGTGCAGCTCGACGGGTGGGTCAATCGCCGCCGCGACCACGGCGGTTTAATCTTCCTCGACCTGCGCGACTACGATGGAATCACGCAGGTCGTGTTCGACCCGCAGCAGCCCAGCTTTGCCGAAGCCGAGCATTTGCGCAACGAGGACGTGCTGCGCGTGCGGGGCAACGTGCGCCGGCGACCGGCCGGAACCGAAAATCCGCGGCTACCCACCGGCGACGTCGAGGTCGCCGTGGACTCGCTCGAGATTCACAATCGCTCGCAGGTGCCGCCATTCCAGGTCAACGCCGACGAGGACGTCGACGAGAACCTGCGCCTCGAGTACCGTTATCTCGACCTGCGCAAGCCCCGCATGCAGGGCAACCTGCGCACGCGCCACCGCATCATCAAGGCGATGCGTGACTTCTTCGATGCGCGCGACTTCTTGGAGATCGAGACGCCGATGATGATCAAGTCGACGCCCGAGGGCGCGCGCGATTATCTCGTGCCGAGCCGGCTCTACCCGGGGCACTTCTACGCGCTGCCGCAGTCGCCGCAGCTGCTCAAACAGATCCTGATGATTTCGGGCTTCGGGCGCTACATGCAGATCGCACGCTGTATGCGCGACGAGGATCAGCGTTCCGACCGGCTGGTGGAGTTCGTGCAGCTCGACGTCGAGCTCTCGTTCTGCACCGAAGACGACGTGCTCGAGGTGATGGAGTCGTGCATGCGCTACGTGTGGAGCACGGCGCTGGGCGTGGAGCTGCCGCCGTTTCCGCGCCTGACGCATCGCGAGGCGATCGCCCGGTACGGGCTCGACAAGCCCGACCTGCGTTTCGGCCTGGAGCTCGCCGACGCTGGTGCGGCGTTCGCCGGCACGGAGTTCGCCGTGTTTCGCTCGGCGCTCGAGTCGGGCGGCGCGGTGGTCGGACTGCGGTATCCCGGCGGCGCGGCGCTGTCGCGGCGCGACTTCGACGCACTCACGGAGACCGCGAAGCAATTCGGCGCGAAGGGGATGGTGTGGATCGCACTCGCCGCCGACGGTATCAAATCACCGGCCGCGAAGTTTCTGGGCGACGCTGCGATCGAGGCGGCGCGCACTGCACTCGGCGCCGAGACCGGCGACGCGCTGCTGCTCTTCGCGGGTCCGACCGAGCTCGCATATGCAGTTGCCGGTAAGATGCGCAACGAGGTGGGCGAGCGCTGCGGGCTGCGCGATCCCAACGCCTACGCCTTCGCGTGGGTCACCGGCTTTCCGTACCTCGAGATCGACGAAGAGACCGGCGCGAAGATGCCCGCGCACCATCCATTCACGGCGCCCGCGCCGGGCGATTGGGACCTGATCGACCGCGCGCCGATGGAGATGCGTGCGCAGCATTACGACATGGTGCTGAACGGCTACGAGCTCGGCTCGGGATCGATCCGCATCCACAAGGCGCACGAACAGCGCAAGATCTTCGACATGCTCGGGCTGACCCCGGAGCAGGTCGAGGAGAGATTCGGGTTCTTCGTTCGGGCCCTGGAGTACGGCGCGCCGCCTCACGGCGGAATGGCGCTCGGCATCGACCGCATCGTGATGCTCGCGTGCGGCGAGCAGAACCTGCGCGAGGTTACTGCGTTTCCGAAGAACTCGGTCGCGCGCGACGTGATGATGGACGCGCCGAGCCCCGTGCCCGAGCAGCTCGTCCGCGACCTGCACCTGCGCTACGCTCCGGAAGCCCGCTAGTCCGGTCACGCTCGCCGGGCGTGAAGCGCTCTATAAGCGAGTAAGATTAGGAGGTAGGCGATGCACGTCGCAATATTGTTCATGCTATCCAACTTTTTCTTCTGGCCCGGTCCGATGGATTGGCAGATGAATCAGCAGAACGTCGTGATCCGGGGAGCGGTGGTCGATGAAACCACCGGACAGACCGTGCCGGGGGCCACGATCTATGCGCGCTCCGCCGCCCTGGTTGCGCGGACGCGCTCGGATGCAAACGGCCAGTTCATCTTCCTCACGCTTTTTCCGGGAACGTATACGCTGTGTGCGTCCAAAAGCGGCTATGCCCTTGACTGCCAGCCGCGCGATCCCGTGGTGCCGGAGTTATTTGCCGGGTTCGAGTACGGCGCAACGATCGTTCTGTCGCAGACCGCGAACTAAGTCCGAGGCGGACGCAGAATCTCGTTCGCGCGTGTGAAGATCGCATCGAACATCTTCACCGTCAACTTGCCGGTGTTGGTGTTCTGGCGGCTGGGGTGATACGAGGCGACGACCGAGATCGTGCGCCGTCCCTTCGCCGCCGCGGCCTCGGCGCCGTGGGCAAAGGCCGGCCGTGCCGGATCGAGCGCGAAGCCGCGCTCGCGAAGCACCTTGAGAACGGCGTCGAACGCCACCGATCCGAGCGCGATCATTACGCGCAGCCGGGACAAAGCGTCGAACTCCTGCAGCAAGAACGGGAAGCAGTTGCGCAGCTCTTGGGGCGTGGGCTTGTTTTGCGGCGGCGCGCAGCGAGCCGCCGCGGTGATCAGCGCGTCGTGCAGCGTCAGCCCGTCGTTGCGATCGATCGCGTCGGGTTGTGATGCGAATCCCGCGCGGTACAGCGCGGGATAAAGAAAGCTGCCGGACGCGTCGCCCGTGAATGGCCGTCCGGTCCGGTTGCTGCCGTGAGCCCCGGGCGCCAGACCCACGAGCATCACGCGAGCGCGAGCGTCGCCGAACGCGGGAACCGGCTTGCCCCAGTAGTCGCAGTCACGATGGGCGCGCTTGCGCTCGCGCGCGACCATGGCCGTGTACGCGCGCAGCTCGGGGCAGCGCGTGCAGCGCACGACGGCGCGCTCGATCGCGTCTAAGTCCACGTCAGCACGTCGGCGTAGTCGACGCCGATCGGCGCCACCACGTAGGTGACGCCTTCGTTGCGCTGCCACAACCGCTCGATCGCCGCGCGCGGATACACGACGCACACGTTGGGCGCCGCGGGATCGTTGACGGCGCAGTCGCCGTCGCGCGTGAATCCGCGGAGCACGACGAGGTGGCCGTCGGAATGTTCGAGCGGCGCGTCCGGCAGCTCGCCCTCGCGCCACGAGTACGAGATCGCGAGCGGCAGGTTGCGCTCGATCAACCGCGCGGCGTGGTCGAGGTTGCAGAGATGCGCCACGACGCCGCGCAGACCGAGCCGGCCGCTGTAGGCGACGTTGAACGACCAGTTTCCCGTGCCGTTGTAGGCGCGGTCGAACACCTCTTGCGCCGTGAGCGCCACGGGCTGCTCGATGCCGTGAAAGGCGTGGATCATCGCGAGGCTCGCAGGGCTGCACCAGCCGCGCTGGCTCGGATCCTCGGCGTATTGCGAGCGCGCCGGCACGTCGAGGATGATCGCATCGCGCGCGTGCGGCAGCGACGGGCGCGAACGCACCGGCGAGGAGAAGGCGAGCAGCTCGAAGCGCACGTCGCGCGCGCGCACCTCGAGGCCGTCGAACGGCTGCGCGGCGCGGATCGCGTCGACGTCGACGCGCACGCCTTCGTGCTCGGGGCTGAACGATTTCGCGCCGGTGGGATGCCACTCGGAATGGTCGAGCCAATCGCTCGCGGGCTGATGCGCGCGCAACAGGCGAAAGCCGAGGCGCCCGCTGGGGGAGTGCGTGTTCCAGCTCAGCACGCCGGCGCGCGTCGGCTCGAAGACCAGCCGCGCCTCCTCGTCGGCGCCCACAACCTGTGCGAACGATGCCGCGCTCAAATGCTCCACTCCCACGCGTTCCAGCTGTCGCCGACGAACGCCGACGGAACGTAACCCTTGACGTCGGCATTCATCGCCGTGTAGTTCGTGCGCCAGCTGAAGAAAACGGCGGGAACGAGCTCGCGGATTCGCTCCTCCTCGCGCTGATAGAGCCGCTTGCGGACGGCGGGGTCGAACGTGCTCGCCGCGGCGCTGCTGGTCGCGTTGACGATCGGATCGTCGAGCCACGACGTGTTCGCGCCGCGCGGAGGAATGAACGCCCCGTTCCAATCTCCGGAGTTGTCGGGATCGGGGCCGTTCGTCTCGATCGACCATTCGAGATCGTACTTCCCGGTGTAGAGCGGGCCGTTGGTGGCAAAGAGATAGCTGCCCGGATAGTTGCGGATCACCACGTCGATACCGACCGCACGGAGCATCGACTGGATCAGCACCTGCGAGTCGGTATTCTCCTGGTGTCCCGTGGTGGCGTAGATCGTAAGGCGCAGCGCGAGCGCTCCCTTCTGCAGCACGCCGTCCGCGCCGGGCTGCCATCCGGCCTGCGCCAACAGGCGGCGCGCGCCGGCGGGATCGTAGCGGTAGGGCGGGAGCGCGGGCGCTGCCCACGATTGAGGGAAGATGTCGGAGACGGCGAGCCGGTCGATTCCGTGAAACACGGTGTCGTTGATGCGCTTCCAGTCGACCGCCTCGGCGATCGCGCGCCGCACGCGGACGTCGGTAAGCTGCGGCCGGCCGACGTTGATTCCGAGATGGCGCCAGTCGGCGATGAGCCGGCGATCGACCCGAATGCCGTCGACGCCGCCGAGCCGCGGCACGGAGTTTGCGTTCACGTTGGGGTAGACGTCGATCTCGTGCGTCGCGAGCTGGCTGAAAAGCGTGTTGACGTCGGGCACGACGTGCCAGACGACCTGCTTGAGCTTCGGCGCGCCGCGGAAGTAGCGGGGATTCGGCACGAAGACGAGCGACGTTCCGTGATTCCACTCGCGCAACACGTAGGGTCCGCTGGAGAGCGGGCGCGCGTTGAAGGCAGCGGCGTTGAGGTTCGGCAGTTTCGCGAGCAGATGCGCCGGCATCGGCGGATAGGCGGCGCCGCCGAAACCCAGGATGCCGAGCACGGCGACGCTGGGCCGCTTGAGCCGGATGACAACCGTGTATGGATCCGGCGCCGCCGCGGAAGCGATGTCGTCCCAGCCGTAGCGCGTCTTGACGTTGTTCGACGGATTGACGACGGCGCGGTAGGTGAAGAGCCAATCCGCCGCCGTGAGCGGCGCGCCGTCGGCCCAGACGACGCCGCGGCGCAGGTGGACGGTGATGCGCCGTCCGTCGCGACTGATGCCGCCGTTGCGCAGCGTCGGCACCTGGGTCGCCAAATCCGGCACGTAGTTGCCGCGTGCGTCGCAGCGCAGCACGAACGAGTAGAGCATGCCCGCGATCGTGTCGGCGGCAGCCGTGTGCGCGAACATCAGGTTGAGGCTGTCGGGTTCTTCGTCTTCGCCCAGCCGCAAGACGCCGGGAATCGTCCATGCGTTGTGCCGGCCGTCGCGTGCCGCGCCCTGCGGACGCGTGCAGCCGGCGAGTGCGAGGGTCAGGGCCAGCCACGCGGCCGCGCCGCGCGCGAGCGTCACTGCGGGGCGTCGAGCGTGCGCGGGCCGCGCTTGACGATACGCGGCGCGATCCCGCGATAGAATGCGTCCGCGCCGAAGCGAACGACGTCGTCGGCGGGAAGTCCGGTCTCGGCGCGTGCGCGCTCGATCTCGGCGCGCGCTTCGTCGTCGCTCATGCCGAACGTGTTGAGCGCGATGCCGACGACCTTGGCCGGCTTGACCGTGGCGAGCAGCGCTTCGTGGATCGCGATCGACTCGCGGTATCCCAGCGTCGGCGTTGGATAGGTTTCGATCGCCGCGCGACGCGGGTCGGCGACCAGCACTAGCGCGTCGGGCGCGCAGCCCGTCATTAGCGCGAGCGTCACCGGCGCGTAGGCCGGATGGTTGATCGCGCCCTGTCCCTCGACGACGATGAGATCGGCGCCTTCGTGCGCCGCGTAGAGCACGAGCTGCTCGGCCGCGCCGGCGGCGAAGTCGGAGATGACGCGGTCGACGCAAATGCCCCAGCCGG
This sequence comes from Vulcanimicrobiota bacterium, assembly GCA_963711625.1. Lineage (GTDB taxonomy): Bacteria > Vulcanimicrobiota > Vulcanimicrobiia > Vulcanimicrobiales > Vulcanimicrobiaceae > Cybelea. Next base: position 651,919 of record OY970207.1, on the reverse strand, counting down.
CGATCAGCACGCCGGTCTGTCCGGTGGGCACGAAGCGCGCCACGCGGCCCGCATCGCGCGCGGCGCGCACGAGTTCGAGCGACGCCGTCATCTTGCCGACCGCGCAGTCGTTGCCGATCGTCAGCACGATAGGCGCGGCGACGTCGTAGACGTCGCCGTTGAAGAGCGGCACCTCGGGCGGTTCGCGCACGTCCCAAATCGTCGTCGCCGCGGTGGCCGCGGCGACGCGAAACTCGCGGTCGTCGCCGAGGATCTCGTGCAGTCCGCTCACGATCTCCAGCCGCGCGGCGATCGCCTCGAGCACCGCGCTGCGCCACTCCGGCGGCAGCCCGCCTCCCTTCGGCGCCGTGCCGATCAGCAGCGCGGTCGGCGAGTACTGCAACGCGGCCGCCACGTCCTCGACGATCGGAGCGTCGTTCTGCAGATGCGGAAGCACGTCGCGCACGCGGCGCCCCGCACAGGCCGGGTCGACGACGGCGACGATTTCGTCGCTGCCGTAGCGGATCACGCCGTGCGCGGTCTTGGCGTCGCTCGCAAACCGGTCCGGCGCGAGCACGGCGTAGCGCCGGCTCACGCGGCCCTCGCGATCACGCCGAGGCCGGGGCGGTCGGGCAGCACGAGCTTGCCGTGGTCGTACCGCACGCCGTCGAAGGGATCCCGCGCGATCAGCAGCGGGCCGTCGAGATCGGCCCAGTCGACGAGCGGCGAGAGGTGTGCCGCCGCCGTCGCCGCGATCGCGCTCTCGACCATGCAGCCGAGCATGACCTTCATGCCCATCGCTCGCGCCGTATGGATCATCGCGAGCGCGCCGCGGATGCCGCCCGTTTTTGCGAGCTTGACGTTCACGCCGTCGACGCAGTCGTAGAGCCGCGGCAAATCGCCCGCGACGAGCGCGTCTTCGTCGGCCACGATCGGAATCGCGACGCGTTCGCGGATCGCGCGCAGCTTGTGCGGCTCGCCCGCCGGAATCGGCTGCTCGCACAGCTCGACGTCGAAACGCTCGAGATCGGTGAGGATCGCGATCGCGGTCTCGACGTCCCAGCCTTCGTTGGCGTCGATCCGCAGCGTCCCGCGATAACGCGAGCGGATTGCGGCGATCGTTTCCACTTGCTCCGCCGGGGTGCCGATGCCGAGTTTGATCTTGAGAATTGGATGGTCGCCGGCCTCGGCGAGCTTGCGCAGCGTGGTCTGCGGATCGGCGATGCCAATGGTGAACGATGTCGCGGGGGTCGCCGACGGATCGAGACCGAGCAGAGCGTAGAGCGGTTGGTCGAGGCGTTTGCCGATGAGATCGTGCAGCGCGGCGTCGAGTCCGGCACGCGCCGCCGCGGGAATGCCCCCGTGCAGCAGCGTCTCGAGGCGGAACGGATCGCCGGCGGCGAGCTCGTGCGAAGCGAAGTAATCGATCACGCTCTCGACCGATTCGCCGTAGCGTTCGGTCGGCGTCGCCTCGCCCACGCCCTCGCAGTCGCCCGCTCGCACTCGAACGAGAGCCGAGCGCGCGACCGTCTCCTCGCCGCGCGCGATCTTGAACGGGTGACGCAGCGGCAGGTCGAGCGCGTCTACGGTGAGCGAAAGCATGACGCCCGCTTTCCACCGGACCATGCGCCTTCCTCGGCGGCCCGAGAGAGCTTGACGGGCGGTGTTACTGTAGAGGGGCTCGACTGCGTTTAGCGCGCAGCCCGCGTAGGTACCGAACCGACTTATATGACCTAGGGAGCATCAGCTCCGGATACGACGAATCGGCTGGGTTAGACAGACTTGCCGGATCGGCGCCCGGGCCGCACCCACCTGCGAGACGCAGGTTCGTTCCTCGCGAGCAAGACGCTATCTGCGGTCGGGTAATTTCATCCGCGCAACGCGGCGCGCCATTGGCCCAGCGCCGCGGCGAGCCCTGCCACGCTCGCTTCGCCCGAAGCGTCGTCGACGGCCAAATGACCGCGAAAATCCTTAAATGCCGTAAAAACGTTTGCGATCGAACGCTCGGTCTGCGTGCCGCAGTCGCTCCACAACAGCACCGTGTTGGGGGCCAGCGTCGCGGGATCGCTCGCGGCGTCGAGCCGTTGCGGCTCGGGCCCGAAGCGAAGCCACGCCGAGTCGGCTTCTTTCGCGACGCGTTTGCAATCGTGCGTGCTCGCGGCAAACGTCTGCGGCGCGTTGCGCACCGCGAGCGTCACGTTGACCGCCTTGGCCAGCGACGTCGCGACGCCGAGCCGAGCCAGCTGTTCGCTCCACGGCTCGTCGAGCTCGCGGGCCAGCGGGGCGGCGAGCAGCGGGGCCCCGAGGGCGGCCGCGCGCCCCAGCACCGCGGCCATCTGCTCGTTCGCCGACGCGAAGAACGCGCGATCGGCCAGCGCTGCAATCGATAGCCCGCGATCGGTCGCCATCTTCTTGACCTGCGCGAGGTAGTCGTCGTCGGTGCGCGGAAAGTGCCGCACGTCTAACACGACGCCGTCGCAAGCGAGGTCGCTCGCGCACAGGTCCAAAAATTCGAGTTGCGTAAGTTCGCCGCTCTGGATGTCGCGGTGAAGCGAACCGCTCGCGCAAGCAAGCTTCATCGGCGTCGGACGTTCGACCGCAGCACGCGCCTCACCCTTGGATCGAATGAAACTATGAAGATTGCCCTCGGTGCCGATCACGCCGGCTACGAATACAAAGACCGCATCGCCGACCTGCTGCGCGATCGCGGCCACGCGATACTCGACTTTGGGACGCACGACTCGACGCCCGTCGACTATCCCCAATACGGCTATGCCGTCGGCGAGGCCGTCGCGAGCGGCCAAGCCGATCGCGGCATCGTCGTGTGCGGCTCGAGCCTGGGCATCGCGATGGCGGCCAACAAGGTGCCGGGCGTGCGTTGCGCGCCCGTCGCGGAACCGTACTCGGCCGAGCTGGCACGCCGCCACAACGACGCGAACGTGATCGCCTTCTCAGAGCGCCTCACCGGCTGGGAGATGATCGAGAAGATGCTCGACGTCTATCTCGACACCCCGTTCGAGGGCGGCCGGCATGCGTTTCGCACCGAGCAGCTGTTCGAGTTCGGCGACGCGCAGCGCGCACGCACGCTCAAGGACGTCGAACGCGGAGAGGTCGCCGACGCGAAGACGCCCCAGCAGCTAATCGGCGTTCCATAGCGAAGCACTCCGCGTGGACATTCTCGCTCCCACCAGCATCGAAGCGCAGGATCCCGAGCTCTACGCGGCCATCGCCGGCGAGGAGCGGCGGCAGAGAGACAACCTCGAGCTGATCGCATCCGAGAACTACGCGAGCCGCGCCGTTCGCGAAGCGATGGGCTGCGTGATGACCAACAAATATGCCGAGGGGTATCCCGGAAAGCGCTACTACGGTGGGTGCGAGTGGGTCGACGTGGCCGAGACGCTGGCGCTCGACCGCCTCAAGAAGCTCTTCGGGGCGGAGCACGCCAACGTGCAGCCGCACTCCGGCGCGCAGGCCAACATGGCGGTGTTCATGGCGGTCCTGCAGCCGGGCGACACCGTGCTCGGCATGTCGCTCGCGCACGGCGGCCACCTGACGCACGGAACGAAGGTCAGCTTCTCCGGCAAGCTTTACAACGCGATCGCCTACGGCGTGCGGCAAGACACCGAGCTCATCGACTTCGACCAGGTGCGCTCGATGGCACGCGAGTTCCGGCCGAAGCTGATCGTCGCGGGTGCCAGCGCGTATCCGCGGGTGATGGAATACGCGCCGTTCCGCGAGATCGCCGACGAGATCGGTGCGACGCTCATGGTCGATTTGGCGCACGTCGCCGGACTATCGGCGACGGGGCTGCACCCGTCGCCCGTGCCGATCGCCGACTTCGTGACGTCGACCACGCACAAGACGTTGCGCGGCCCGCGCGGCGGCTTCGTGCTGAGCACCAGTCAGTGGGCGCAGCCGCTCGACAAGAGCGTGTTTCCCGGCATCCAGGGCGGCCCGCTGATGCACACGATCGCCGCCAAGGCGGTCGCCTTCGGCGAAGCGCTGCGGCCGGACTTCGCGGATTACCAGCGCCAGGTCGTCGAGAACGCGCGTGTGATGGCCGAGGAGTTTAGCCGCGCCGGGCTGCGCCTGGTCGCGGGCGGCACCGACACGCATTTGATCTTGGTCGACGTTTCGGTGAAGGGACTCACCGGCAAGGCGGTCGAGGCGTATTTGGACGAGATCGGCATCACGGTCAACAAGAACGCCATTCCGTTCGACAAGCAGAAGCCGATGGTCGCGAGCGGCATCCGGATCGGTACGCCGGCGATTACGGCGCGCGGCTTGGGCAGCGAGGAATGCCGCGAGGTCGCCCGCATCATCTGCGAGGGCTTCACCGATATCGAGAGCCGCTCGCAGATCGATCGGCTGCGCGACCGCGTGCACGAACTGACGTCGCGTTTCGACGTGCCGTAGAGTTGCCGAAAGGAAGTCATATGAACCGCAAAGAGATGGCCTGCGCGGCCGTCGGCGTGCTCTTGGGGGCCGGATGTTCGCCGGCGGTGCAGTCGCTCGCAACTCCCGCCGCCGATGCACGAGGTGAGTCGCCGTCGCTGCCGGGCGCCAAAACCCCGCCGCATCTTTCGGAAGTATTGCTGAGTCTCGTGTCCGGCACGACGAAAGATCTCTCCAGCGCCGTCTTTCGCCTCTTGCCGAAGTCAGGCTGGAGCATCGTAAGCGACGACCCGCGCCTTCACGTCGAGATTCAGAACGGCCACGTTGCCATCGTAGAGGCGCCCCAGAACAAAGCGGTAACCTTCATCGCGAGGGCAACTATATCGCATCCGGACGCGGAGGATTTACTCGTGCGCTGTCACGTCGAAGCGGGCTGCAACGCCGCAGATGGGATCTGATTCGTTCCTTGACGGCGTGATGCTGACGTGGTTCGTCCTCACCGCGCTGGCGGTGATCTTCGTCGCGTTCGACATCCGCTCGACGCCCGAGTCGCCGGTGATGAAGTGGGCCTTCGTGCTCGTCACGCTGTACACGGGCCCGTTCGGCGCGTTCCTCTACGTGCTGGGCTGCCGCGAGCCGGTGCCGGGGACGCACGAGGCCTACATCGCTGCGCGCTGGCGGCAGGTGCTCGGCTCGACGATGCACTGCGTCGCTGGCGACGGCGTGGGCATTTTAGTGGGCGCCGCGATCGGCTCGGCGCTGACGCTGTCCGGTCCGGCCGACATCGCGCTAGAATACGTCTTGGGATTCGGCTTCGGCTGGACGATCTTCCAATCGCTCTTCATGCGCGACATAGCCGGCGGCTCGTATTCGAAGTCGCTTCGCATGACGTTCCTGGCGGAGTTTCTCTCGATGAACGTCTTGATGACGGCGATGCTGCCGGTGGCGGCGCTTGGGCGGCGAGCCGTCGGTGTGCCGCTCGGGCCGGCGATGCCGGCGTTTTGGTTCGTTATGAGTATGGCGCTGCTCGCCGGTCTCGTTGCCGCCTATCCGATGAATTTGGTGGCTCGTCGCTCGCGGCCTCAAACACGGCATGACCACGGTGCGGCGCGGTGCGCCGAGCGCGATGAACATGGCGCAAGCAGCGACGCATTTGCCTACCAGGCCCGGGCGAGTCGCGATCACCGCGATGAGCCTGTTGTCCGTCGCACTTCTCGCAATAGGAGTGTCCGCGGCGCTTCGGCTCGACTCAGGAGTATGACCGAAGCGCCGCGCGATCTGGTTAGTAAGCTTTGATTCTTCGCGGCGTGCCCCAACCGCCGGGGCCGGAGTAGAACTTCGCATATCGGCCGTCGCCGCACAGGTAGTCCGAGCAACTGCCGCTCGTACCGCTGGGATGGTTGAAGAGTCTCTTGTGTTTGCGGTGGTTGAACGCCCAGAACGTCTTGCCCGCGTCGAGCTTGACGGCGTTGCCGGCCAGTCCGACGACGCCGGCCGTTAACGGCGACGCGGCGCTCGTGCCGCAGACGCCGGTCCAGCCGCCGTAGATGCCGGAATAGACCGCGACGCCCGGCGAGCAGCCGGCTTCGGCGGAGACGTCCGCAACCGTGCGATACGCGCAGTCCGGATCTTTTTGCCACGCAGGTTTCGGGATGCCCGATCCGCCGACGTGGGCCGGATCGGAGCAGCCGGCGCCGGCGCCGTCCCAAAGACTTTCGGTGTACTTCGAACCGCTGACGGCGAGTTGCGTGCCGCCGACCGCGAGCACGTTGTCGAGCACCGACGGTGCCGCGATGTTACCGTATCCGGCATCGCCGGTCGCCGCCAGATACGCGATGCCCGGCGTATCGAAGTAGTTCGCGAAGTTCGGGTCGCCGCAGTCGGCGCTGCCGTAGCAGCCCCAGCTGTTGCTGAGGATCGTCGCCCCGAGCGAGACGGCCGCGGCTTCCGCAGCCTCGAGGTCGCTGATGCCGCCATTGGATTCCATTAGGAAGATGTTGCATTTCGGGCAGGTCGCCGCGACCATGTCGATGTCGAGATCGGACTCGATGCACCAGCCGAAATTTTGGCAGCTCGGCGGGTAGTTGGATTGCTGCCCGTTCTGGTTGTATCTCGTCAACGTGCCCGTTCCGAGCCCGTACTGCGTACGGTACGTCGAGAAATCCGTCGAGGCACCGGCGAGGTCGCCCGCCTCGATGAGGGCGACGTTCGTTCCCGATCCCTTGCCCAACGCAGCCGTTAAACCGTACGCGGCTTCGATCTGCTGCGCCGTCCAGCCGCAGCTCGACGACGGCGAGCAAGGTGGTGCAATGCCGCCCTTGACCACCTGGAGGGCGAAGCACGTCGGCTTTCCGACGACTTGCGGACACACGGCACGCGCTTGATGCAGCCGTTGCCATTGCGGCGCCACGGTGCGGCCGCCCATCGGCGCCTGCGCGCCACCCTGAGTTGGCCCGAGCGGAGCCGAAGGACCAAGGGAAGCGCAGCCGGCGATCAGCAGCATCGCGCTCACGCCGAGCGATAGACGAGCCAAGATATTCATCCGCGAAGCCTCCAGGAGCGAGCGAGGGACCACGACGTTTGACGCAACCTGCGAGTTCCCCGCTTTCAACGACGGGCGGTTCGCAGAGGGCATCGGCGCGCCTCTACTAAAGAGCCCGGACGATGCGCCCCGGCTGGGACGAGTACTTCATGCAGATCGCGCATACCGTGGCGACGCGTGCCACCTGTCCCCGCGCGTCGGTCGGTTGCGTGCTTGATGCGCGACCACCGAATCCTCACGACCGGCTATAACGGCGCGCCGCGCGGCGTCGCGCACTGCACCGAGGTCGGCTGCTCGCTCGTCAACGACCACTGCCTGCGCGCCACGCACGCCGAGGCGAACGCCGTCGTGCAGGGCGCGCTGCACGGCGTGAGCCTCGAGCGCGCGACGGCCTACTGCACGCACCAGCCGTGCGTCAACTGCTCGAAGCTGCTGATCAGCGCGGGCGTCGACAAGATCGTCTACGACGAGGCCTATCCCGATGCGATCGCATCGCAGCTGCTTGGCCGAGGCCGGCGTGGCGCTCGTGCACTACGCCGCGCTCGAAGGCGCGCGCATGAGCGCACGTGAGCCCCGGGGTGCTCTACGCGGCGGCGCTTCGGCGCTGGCGGCGGGCGTCAGCGCGCTCGCGACCCCGCTGGTCGTGCGCCTCGCGACGCGCGCTCGGTATCGTCGACGACGACGGCGCCGACCGGCGCATGCACGACGTCGCCGAAACCGCGCATCGGCGGCATCGCGGTATTCCTCGGATTTGCGTTCGCGCTTTTCGCGGTGCTCGGGCGTCGCGCTTGCGTCGCCGCTCGCGATTCTTGCCGCGCGTCGGAGCAGTTCGACGCGATCCACCAGCTCGTCGGCCTGCTCTTCGGCAGCCTGCTCATCTTGGGCGTCGGCATCTGGGACGACGTCATGCGGCATGCGGCCGCGCAACAAGCTGGTCGCGCAGATCGTCGTCGCGCTGATCTCGATGCTCTACGGTTTCGTCATTCCCGGCATCACGAATCCGTTCGATCGACAATCCGGGCACGAACTGGATCGACTTCCCGCTGTGGGTCGGCGTGCCGCTGACGCTGCTGTGGTACGTCGGCATGATGAACGCGATCAACTTCCTCGACGGACTCGACGGCCTGCTGGCCGGCGTCGCGGCGATCTCGAGCATCTTTCTGTTCGTGATCGCGGTGCTGCACGCCAACCCGGTCGTCGCGCTGGTCGTGGTGGCGCTGGCCGGCGCGGCGCTTGGGCTTTCTCCCCTACAACTTCAATCCGGCGCGGATCATCCTCGGCGACGCCGGATCGCTCTTCATCGGCTACGTCTTCGCGACGGTCTCGATCATCGGCGCCAGTAAGACGGCGATCGCGATCAGCGTGGTCGTGCCGCTGCTCGTGCTCGCGCTGCCGGTGCTCGACACGGCGGCGGCGATCGTGCGGCGCGCCGCCGGCGGAAAGACGATCACCGAGGCCGACCGCGGCCACTTCCACCACCAGCTGATCTTCCGTTTCGGGCTCAACGTGCGCCAGGCGGTGCTGCTGCTCTACGCCGTCTGCTTCGTGCTCGGCGCGGTGGCGCTGGCCTTCTCGGGCGAGTTCACGCACGTGTTTCGCCACGCCACGTAGAAAGTCAGAATGACTCCGAAACTCAAGGTCATGAGCGTCTTCGGAACGCGGCCGGACACCATCAAGATGGCGCCGGTCGTTCACGCGCTCAAGTCGCATCCGGAGATCGACGACATCGTATGCGTCACCGCGCAGCACCGCCAGATGCTCGACGACCTGCTCGAGCTCTTCGCGATCGCGCCCGACTACGACCTCGACGTCATGACCGAGGACCAGACGCTGACCGACATCACGACGCGCGTGCTGTCGGGCATGGAAGCCGGTGCTTGAAGAGGCCGCGCCCGACGTCGTGCTCGTGCACGGCGACACGACGACGAGCACGGCGGCCGCGCTCGCTGCGTTCTATCAGCAGATCCCCGTCGGTCACGTCGAGGCGGGCCTGCGCACGAACGAACCGCTGGCTGCCCTATCCCGAAGAGATGAACCGGCGCCTCACCGGCGACGATCACCTCGTACCATTTCGCGCCGACGCCGCTGTCGCGCGACCACCTGCTCGCGGAGAACGTCGAGCCCGACGACATCGTCGTCACCGGCAACACGGTGATCGACGCGTTCCTGGAAACGGCGCGCGCGACGATCTTGCCGCAAGCCGCCGCGCTGGGACGAGCTCGACTCCGCGCACGGCCGATCATCGTCGTCACCGCGCACCGGCGCGAGAACCATCCGCACATGCGCGCGATGTGCGAGGCGCTTGCAGAAATCGCGCGTGACGCGATGCGGCCGCAGATCTACTGGCCGGTGCATCCGTCGCCGCGCGTCGCGCCGGTGGCGCACTCGCGTGCTCGACGGTATCGACGGCGTCGTGCTCGTCGATCCGATCGACTATGCAGAGATGGTCGCCGCGGTGAAAGCGTCCGTGTTCGTGCTGACCGACTCGGGCGGACTTCAAGAGGAAGCGCCGTGCCTCGGCAAGCCGGTCCTCGTCATGCGCGACGAAACGGAACGCCCCGAAGGTCTGATGGCCGGCACGCTTGGAGCTGGTCGGTCACGATCGCGCGCGCATCGTCGCGGCCGCGCGGACCCTGCTCGACGACGAGGCGGCCTACGCGAAGATGGCGCGCGCCGCCAATCCCTACGGCGACGGCCGCGGCCTCGGGGCGAATCGTCGACTGGCTGCTGGCGCGGCTGCGCGACGGCGCGTACCCGGAGCCCTTTGCCGGGCAGCCGGTGCGCGGCCCGGCCAGCACCGCCTAACGTGCGCGAGCTCTTGCCGGTGGTCGTCGCCGGCGGGACCTTCGCGGGCGCCGCGGTCATCGGGCTGCTGCTCGGGGTGCTGGCCGCCAACCGAACCGGTCAGCCGCTGCTCGTGCCCGCCGGCCTGGTGGTTGGGCGGCGGCGGGCGGCTATCGGCGCGATCCGGCTCATCGTGCGGTCCATGCGGTGAAGCTCGACCCCTCGCTCGCAGCTGGCCGCCGAGCTTGTGGCCTACTACCGTTTCAAGTGGTCCGTCGTCGTCCAACGACTTTGATCGCCGCCGTCGCCTGCCTGGTCGTCGTGATTTGGAGCCGGTACGCCGCGCTCGCGCTGGGTGCGGGGTTTCTCTGCGGCATCGCCAACGCGCTGGGGATTATGCGAGGAAGCGAGCGTTTGGTCGAAACGCGGAACCCGGCCTTCTTTGGGTTAAGTAGTTTACTGCGGCTGGCAGGCTTTAGTATAGTAGCCGCGGCGTTGGCGGCTCGCGGACCGTGGTGGTCTCTGGGGCCGTTCCTCGCCGGTTTCTTTTTCCCGCTCGCGGCGTACGCGCTGGGCGCGTCCCGACACAAACCTTCTACGGATCCATAACGCGTGCACGAACAAATCGGCGAACACATTCTTTGGCATCTGCCATTGCTCGGACCGGTTCATGCCGACACGATCATGACGACATGGCTCGTCATGGTCGTGGCGTTATTGTTTTTCGGCTGGATCGGCGCCAGCTACCGATCGCCCTACGTGACCAAGCGCCAGGCGGTGCTTGAATCCGTCTTCAACTACATCGCCGACCTCGTGACGAGCGTGCTGGGCGAGAGCGGCGAGCGGTTCGTGCCGTTCTTCGTGGCGCTCTTCATCTTCATTTTCTTGCTCAATCAGTTCGGCATGCTGCCGTTTAAGGCGCTCGGGCTGCCGTTCGGCGGGTCGCCCACCGCCGACCTCAACACTGTAGTGCCGCTCGCGCTGGTCGTCTTCGTAATGATCCAGGTCGTCGCGCTGCGGAAGAAGGGGTTCTCGTACTTCGGCCACGTGTTCAAGCCGTTCCCGGCCCTCCTGCCGGTGAACGTGCTCGATGAGATCTTGCGGCCCATCACGCTCGCGGCGCGGCTCTTCTTCAACATCTTCGTGGGAGAACTGCTCTTCATCATCGTTACGTCGATCATTTTGGCGCACGTGAGCATCGGCTTCTTCAACCTGTCACTCGGCGTCGCCGTCGTTCCGATCTTGATCCAGTTCTTCAACTTCTTCGTCGGGACGATCCAGGCTTTCGTCTTCACGCTCCTGGCAATCGTCTATCTATCGTTGGCGCTTGCCGACGACCACTAGAAAGGAACCTCTGTGAACCCAGAAGCTATAATTGCGGCCGCGGCAGTCATCTGCTTCGGCATCGTGATCTCGGGGGTCGCCTTCGGTTCGGCAGTCGGCGACGGCATCGTCGCTTCGAAGGCCGTCGAGGCGATCGCGCGCCAGCCCGAGGCCCGTCCGAACATCTTCCTCTTCATGTTCTTGGGAGTCGGCGTGCTTGAAGCGGTGCCGTTCATCGCGATCGCGCTGTCCTTCTACATCCTGCTGGTCGTCGCCAAGGTGCCGGCGATCATCACGACGCTGGTAAAATAGCGCGTGTCCTTCCTCTCGATCGACGGGACGCTGGTCGTACAGCTGATCAACTTCGCGATCTTCTTCGCGGTGTTGAACGTTGTATTTCTCCGGCCGGTCGCCGCCGCGATCGCGAGGCGGCGCGCCTACATCAACAGCCTGGTCTCCGACTACGATCGCTATCAGGCCGACGCGCACGAGCTGCGCGCGCAAGCCGAGGCCATCCGCGCCGCCGCCCGGCGTGAGGCCGAGCAGCGCGTCGCCGCCGCTCGCGCGCAGGCGTCGAACGAATCCGCGGAGCGGTCGGCCGACTACGCCCGCCGCGCGCAGGCGATCGTCGAGGAGGCGCAGCGCAGCGCCGCCGGAGAGCTCGAGGCGGCACGCGCCGGCGAGGGCGACGCCATGAATCGCGTGGCGCAGTTCATGCTCGACCGCGTGATCCCCGAGGCCGCGACAGTGAACGACGCCCAGCTCTACCTCGAGATCGCGGTCTGGAGCCAGATCGTTTCGTCGATCGTCTTCATCGGCGTGCTGGTCTACATGTGGTTCAAGGTGCTCTTGCCGGTGTTTCTCGCGGCGCAGCAGCGCAGCAACGCGCAGATCGCCGAGGCGGAGCGCCACCGGGACGAGGTCAAGGGAGCGCTCGAGACGCTGCGCGAGGAGATCGCGACCGCGCATCACGACGCGGATCTGATCGAGCAGCGCGTGAACGAGCGCGTCGAGCACGAGCGAGAGGCCATGCGCGAAGAAACGACCGAGGCCGGCGAACGCGCGCTGGCCGACGCGGGCCGCGAGTTGGAACGCGCGCGCGCCGCGGCGCGCGCACAGCTGCGCGACGAGCTCGTCGAGGGCGCGCTCAAACGCGCGCGCGAGGAAGCCGCGCGGCGCGTCGATGCCGCCGCCGACGCGCGTCTCGTCGACGCCTTTGCCGGATCGCTGGAGGCCGCAAGTCATGGTTAATCAGACGCTGGCGCGCCGCTACGCCGTCGCAATCGCGATGCTGGCGAAGGAGCAGGATGCCGTCGAGCGCGTGAGCGCCGACCTTCGGTCCATCGGCGACGCGATGGGTGCCCCGGGTTTGGTGCGCGACTTCTTCGAGTCGCCGGTCGTCGACCGCCCGTCGAAAGAACGAGTGCTCGCGCAAGTGTTCGAAGGCAAGGTCCATCCGATCGCGCTCCACGCGCTGCTGCTGCTCGTTCGCAAGCGGCGCGAAAACCTGCTGGCGGCGATCGTCGCCGAATACCTCGCGCTCGAACGCGAGGCGCGCGGCGTCGAGCGGCTCAAGCTGGAGACGGCGCGCGAGCTCGACCGCGCGGAGTACGGCCGCCTGATCGACAAGCTGGAGCGCACCTACGGCAAGAAGTTCGAGGTCACCCAGATCGTCGATCCGAGCCTCATCGGCGGACTGCGACTGATGATGGGCGATCGCCGAATCGACGCCTCGATCGCCGGACGCCTGGACTCGCTCGCCCGCGAGCTCTCTCACACAAGCTAGAACGACACACGACAGGAAGTTGACGGATGATAAACGCTGACGAAATCGCCGGAATTCTCAAGCAGCAGATCGAGCAGTTCAAGACCGGAGTCCAAGAAGACGAGGTCGGTACGGTGATCGAGGTCGGAGCGAACCTCTCGCGCGTCTACGGGCTGCGCGGCGTTCGCTCGTCGGAGCTCGTGGAGTTCGAGAACGGGCTGCAGGGCGTCGCGCTCAACCTCGAAGAGGACAACGTCGGCGTCGTGATCATGGGCCCCGACGTCGACATCAAGGAAGGCACGCGCGTTCGGCGCACCGGCCGCATCGCGTCGGTGCCGGTCGGCGAAGCGCTGCTCGGCCGCGTGGTCAACCCGCTCGGCGAGCCGCTCGACGGCAAGGGCGACATCGCGGCGACGCGCTTTCGCACGATCGAGAACATCGCGCCGACCGTCGTGCAGCGCCAGCCCGTCAAGCAGCCGCTGCAAACCGGCATCCGCGCCATCGACGCGCTGATCCCGATCGGCAAGGGCCAGCGCGAGCTCATCATCGGCGACCGGTCGACCGGCAAGACGGCGATCGCGATCGACACGATCATCAATCAGCGCGGCCGCAACGTCTTCTGCGTGTACGTCGCCATCGGCCAGAAGAATTCGACGGTCGCGGCGCTCGCAGAGCTGCTCGAGCAGAAGGGCGCGATGGCCTACACGACCATCGTCACCGTGAGCCCGTCGGAAGCCGCGGCGCTGCGCTGGCTGGCGCCGTTCGCCGGCTGCGCGATGGCCGAAGAGCTGATGTACGAGGGCAAAGACGTCCTCATCATCTACGACGATCTCACCAAACACGCGCAGTCGTATCGCGAGATGTCGCTGCTGCTGCGCCGTCCGCCGGGCCGCGAGGCATATCCGGGCGACGTCTTCTACTTGCACTCGCGCCTCCTCGAACGCGCGGCGAAGCTCTCCGACGAGATGGGCGGCGGATCGCTGACCGCGCTGCCGATCATCGAGACGCAGGCCGGCGACTTCGCGGCCTACATTCCGACGAACGTCATCTCGATTACCGACGGGCAGATCTACCTGACGCCGCAGCTGTTTTTCCAAGGCATCCGTCCCGCGGTCGACATCGGGCTCTCGGTATCGCGCGTCGGCGGCGCGGCGCAGACCAAGGCGATGAAGTCCGTCGCCGGTCAGCTCAAGCTCGAGCTCGCGCAGTACCGCGATCTCGCGGCGTTCGCGAAGCTCTCGAGCGATCTCGACAAGGCCACGCAGAACCAGCTGACGCGCGGCGAGAAGCTCACCGAGCTGCTCAAGCAGCCGCAGTATCAGCCGCAGCGAACCGAAGACCAGGTGGCGATCCTCTACGCCGCCACCAACGGGTTCGTCAACGACGTCGCGACGCGCGCGCCTGCAGAACTGGGCCACCGCATTCATCGACTACCTCCACTCCAAGCACCCCGACGATTCCGAAGGCGATCGCGGACAGCGGCCAGCTCTCCGACGACATGCGCAAGCAGCTCGACGCGGCGCTCACGGACTTCAACAAGAGCTTTTAGTGCCCACCGTAAGAGATCTTCGCGATCGCATCCGGTCGCTGAAGAACACGCAGCAGATCACCAAGGCGATGAAGCAAGTCGCCGCGGCGAAGATCCGCCGCGCGGAGGCCGCGCAGAAGAGCGCGCGTCCCTACGCCGACTCGCTGGCCGAGATGCTGTCGGATCTCATCGCCGCGGTCTCCTCCGTGGACCATCCGTTCATGCGCCCCGGCAAGGAGGGCGCGCCGGCGGGGATCGTGCTGATCAGCTCGGACAAGGGGCTCGCCGGCGCGTTCAACTCCAACGTCATCTCCGCGGCAGAGCGGGTCGCGCGCGAGCGCAAGAACGTGCGGTTCTACACGGTCGGCGTCAAAGCGCGCAACGCCGTCCGCCGCTGGGGGATGGCCGACCACGCGACGTGGCCGCTGGGCTCCGGCTCGAAGATCGACACCGCCCGCGAGGCCGCGCGCCGCGCCTCCGACGACTTCGCCGACGGCACGATCTCGGAGATCGTGCTCGTCTCGCAGCGGCTCATCTCGATGATGTCGCAACGCCCCGAAACACGCAATCTAGTCCCCATTTTAAATCCCTTATCGGCAAGCTCGCCCTTCGACTCCGCTCAGGATAAACTCCGCGAGCGCAGTCCTGAGCGAAGCCCTGAGCGAGGCGGAGCCGAAGCGAAGGGCGAGTCGAAGGGGGCGATCGAATTTGCGCCGTCGCCGGAGTTCGTGTTGTCCCGGCTGCTGCCGAAGTATCTCGAGTTCACGATCTATTCGGCGATGCTCGAGACGGACGCGGCGTTCTTCGCCGCGCAGCTCGTCGCGATGACCAACGCGACGGACAACGCCTCGAAGCTCATCGACGAGCTGACCATCGCGATGAACAACGCACGCCAGGCGGCCATCACCAAGGAGCTCTTGGAGATCGTGGCCGGCGCCGAGGCCTTGGGCATCTAGGTTTTTACAGATCGCATCAACGTAAGGATAGAGAAATGGCTGATACCGGAAAAGTCGTTCAAGTGCTCGGCAACGTCGTCGACGTCGGGTTCACGCCCGAGACCTTGCCTAAGATCAACGACGCCCTGCGCGTCCGCGTGAACGAGGCATCGAAGGCATCGGGTAACGGCGCGGCGGCGCAAGGTACCGAACTCGGCGGAACGGCGATGAAGGAGCGCGAGCTCGTGCTCGAAGTGCAAGACGAGCTCGGCGACAACCAGGTGCGTTGTCTCGCGCTCGGCTCGACCGACGGTCTGGTGCGCGGCGCCGAGGTGCGCGCGACGGGCGGTCCGATCAAGGTGCCCGTGGGCGAAGGCACGCTCGGACGCATCTTCAACGTTCTCGGCGAGGCGATCGATACCGACGCTCCCGTCCAGGCAGCCGACTTCTGGCCGATTCACCGCCCCGCACCCGAGTTGAAGCATCAGGAGCCGACGGCGCGCGTCTTCGAGACCGGCATCAAAGTCGTCGACTTGATGGCGCCCTATACCCGCGGCGGCAAGGTCGGTCTCTTCGGCGGCGCGGGCGTCGGCAAGACGGTGCTGATCCAAGAGCTGATCCGTAACATAGCCTACGTGCACAAGGGCTTCTCGGTGTTCACCGGGGTCGGCGAACGCACGCGCGAGGGCAACGACCTCTGGCTCGAGATGAAAGAATCCGGAGTCCTCGCTCAGACGACGCTCGTCTTCGGCCAGATGGACGAGCCCCCGGGCGTGCGCTTCCGCGTCGCTCAGACCGGCGTGACGATGGCCGAGTACTTCCGCGACGTGCTCGGCGCCGACGTGCTGCTCTTCATCGACAACATCTTCCGCTACATGCAGGCGGGCTCCGAAGTCTCCGCCCTGATGGGCCGCATGCCGTCGGCCGTCGGCTATCAGCCGACGCTCAGCACCGACATGGGCGTGCTCGAAGAGCGCATCACGTCGACGCGCAAGGGATCGATCACGTCGGTGCAGGCCGTGTACGTGCCGGCCGACGACTACACCGATCCGGCGGTCGCGACGACCTTCGCGCACCTCGACGCGACGACGGCGCTCTCGCGCCCGATCTCCGAGCTGGGCATCTATCCCGCGGTCGATCCGCTCGCGTCGACATCGCGCATCCTCGACCCGGCGATCGTCGGCGAGGAGCACTATGCCGTTGCCCGCGGCGTGCAGGAAGTGCTTCAACGGTACCGCGACCTGCAGGACATCATCGCGATCTTGGGCGTCGAGGAGCTTTCCGAAGACGACAAGATTGCGGTCGCACGGGCGCGGCGCATACAGCGCTTCTTCTCGCAGCCGTTCTTTGTCGCCGAACAGTTCACGGGGCGTCCCGGCTGCTACGTCAAGCTCGCCGAGACCGTCGCGTCGTTCAAGGAGATCCTCGAGGGCAAGGTCGACGACTTGCCCGAGGGCGCGTTCTTCTACGCCGGAACGATCGAGCAGGTCAAAGAGAACGCGGAACGGATGACCCGTGCCTAGCGTAGTGCCCTTCAAGCTCGTCACGCCCGCGCAGGTCGTTTTCGAAGGCGACGCCGAGCTGGTGATCGCGGTGACGACGGAAGGCGAGGAAGGCATCCTGCCCAAGCACGCTCCGTTCTTGGCCGCGCTCAAGCCGGGCGTCTTGCGCGCCAACGTGATTTCGAAGGAGGGCGGGAGCTTGCGCCTGGAGCTCGCGACCAGCGACGGCTTCATGCAAGCGCTGCCGGATCGCGTCACCGTCTTGGTCGACGAGGCGGTGCGCTTCGAAGACGTCGTGGTGGCGCACGCCCGTACCGAACTGGCGGAAGCGACGGACCGGCAGAAGGCCGCCGCGCCGGGCTCCGAGCTCTACTCACGCGAACAGAGCATCATCGAGTTCGCCAACGCCAAGCTGCGTTTGACGGGCCACCGGTAGGCGAGCCGCCCAGCTACGCGAACAGGGCATTAACGATGCTCGATCGTCTCGAAACGACGCTCCGGATTCGGGGCGGCGCACGCCTGGAAGGTTCGGTCACGACGCACGGCGCGAAGAACGCCGCGCTGCCGATCATGGCCGCCGCGCTGCTGGCGAAGGGCACGGTCACCCTGCACCGCGTTCCCCGCATCACCGACGTCTCGGTGATGTGGTCGCTGCTCGAGGCGCTGGGCGCGCGGATCCGCTACGAGGGCGACAACACCGTCACCATCGACGCCAGCAACGTCGCGTCGTACCGCGCGCCTTACGCGCTGGTCCGCAAGCTGGCCGCGTCGTTCGACGTGGTCGGCGCGCTGCTGGGCCGCTTCGGTCGCGCGGAGGTGCCGCTGCCGGGCGGTTGCGTCTTGGGCACGCGCGCCACCGACATGCACGAGCAGGCGTTCGTAGCGCTGGGCTGCGACGTCCACAACGCCCATGGCTATCTGATCGCCCACTCTCGCGGCCCGCGGCTGCGCGGCGCGAACGTGGAGTTTCGCATGTCGAGCGTCGGCGCCACCAAGAACGCGATGCTCGCGGCCGTTCTCGCCGACGGAACGACGACGCTCAACAACGTCGCGCTGGAACCCGAGGTCGTCGATTTGGCGAACTTCCTCGTCGCGATGGGCGCGAAGATCGCCGGCCAGGGCAGCGACACGATCGTCATCGATGGCGTCGACGAACTGCACGGAGTGGAGTACGAGATCATCGCCGACCGCATCGTCACGGGCACGCTGCTGCTCGCCGGTGCGGTGACGCGCGGCGACGTTACGGTGAAGCAGTGCCGCCCCGATCACCTCGGCGCGCTCACCGACAAGCTCGTCGAGTGCGGCGCGGTGATGGTGGCGGGCGAGGATTGGATCCGCGTGAAGGCCGATGGAATCACCGGCGGCACCGACATCCTCACGGCGCCGTATCCCGGGTTCCCGACCGATCTCCAGCCGCAGATGGTGGGCTTCCTCTGTACCTGCCCGGGCACGAGCGTGGTCGAGGAATCGATCTTCAACGCGCGCTTCTCGTACGTCAACGAGCTGGCGCGCATGGGCGCCGATGTCAAGGTGACGATGGAGAGCAATGCCGCGGTCGTGAAGGGGCCGAAGCAGCTCTCGGGCGCACCGGTCGAGGCGCCCGACATTCGCGCGGGCGCGGGACTGGTCGTCGCGGGGCTCGCCGCCGTCGGCGAGACCGAGATCATCGGCCTCGAGTACGTCGACCGAGGGTACGAGCGGCTGGAAGAGCTGCTTTCGGAGCTGGGCGGCCAAGTGCAGCGAAGCAGCGGCGTGACGCCGCTCGTCGAACCGACCGGATTCTTCGAGACCAGCGAGTACCCGCGCGTATCCGCGACCGGATAAGCATTTAGGAGTAACACTTGGACATTGGGATTGACCTCGGCACGGCCAACGTGCTGGTGCACGTCAAGGGGAAGGGTATCGTGTTGCGCGAGCCTTCGGTGGTCGCGCGCGACATGAACACCGGGCGCGTGCTCGCGGTGGGCGAGGAGGCGCGCCAGATGCTCGGCCGCACGCCCGCGCACATCCAAGCGATTCGGCCGCTGCGCGACGGCGTCATCGCCGACTTCGAAGTCACCGAGGCGATGCTTTCGTACTTCATTAAAAAGGTCATGAAGGACCGCTCGTGGTGGTCGTCCATCGTCAAGCCGAAGCCGCACGTCACGATCTGCGTGCCGGCCGAGATCACCAGCGTCGAGGAACGCGCGGTGAAGGACGCGGCGAAGCTCGCGGGCGCGCGCGACGTCGGCATCATCGAAGAGCCGATGGCCGCCGCCATCGGCGCGGGCTTGCCGATCGGCGGTCCGTCCGGCAGTATGGTGGTCGACATCGGCGGCGGCACGACCGACGTGGCGGTGATCTCGTTGGGCGGCATCGTCGTGTCACAGTCGATACGCGTGGCCGGCAACAAGATGGACGAGGCGATCGTGCGCTACATCCGGCGCGTGTACAACCTGATGATCGGCGAGCGCACCGCCGAAGAGATCAAGATCAAGATCGGTTCGGCCTACAAACTCGAGCAAGAGCTCGCGATGGAGATACGCGGCCGCGACCTGATCAACGGCCTTCCGAAGACGGTAAAGATCACGAGCGAGGAGATCCGCGAGGCGCTCTCCGAACCGGTGGGCTCGATCGTCGAAGCCGTGAAGTCGGTGCTCGAGAAGACGCCGCCGGAGCTCGCCGCCGACATCATCGATCGCGGCATCATCCTGACCGGCGGCGGCGCGCTGCTGCGCGGTTTCGAGAAGCTCCTGTCCGAAGTGACCGGAGTGCCGGCGATCGTCGCGGACGACCCGCTCTCGTGCGTCGCGATCGGCACGGGCGCACGGCTGCGCGTGTAATCGAGGCTCCAGAGCGAACCTGATGCCCCTCGAGCGCTTTGGGCGCATCATCGATGCGAGCGGTGCGCGTGCCGACGACGTCGCTGAAGAGGTCGCGACCGTCGTCTTTTCGGGAGGCACCGTCATCCTGCCGAACGACACGAGCTACCTGATCGGCTGCGACCCGTACGACTACGAAGCAATCGACCGCGTCTACGTGGCAATGGGCAGGCCGGACAACCGGCCGCTCACGATGCACGTCGCGACCGCGCAAGAGTTCCTGGAGTACGCCTACGACAATCCGCTGGCGGCGCATGTGGCGAAGCGGCTGCTTCCCGGCCCGCTCATCGTATTGATCCGCAAGCCGGCCTTCGTGAGCGACGAGTTGGCTGCCGGCTTGCAGACACTGGCGTTTCGCGTGCCCGACGACCCGTTCGCCCGAGCGGTGCTCGATCGGTGCGGGCCGATCGCCGGTACCACCGCGAATCCCCGCGGCGGGCCGCGCTACGCCGGCCGCGACGACACGTCGATGCTGCCGCCCGCCGATCTTCTGGTGGAGCACGGGCCGACGCGCTATAATGACGAGTCGTCGATCGTCGATCTGTCCGGGACGCACGCCCGTTTGCTTCGGGAGGGCGTCGTTTCGGAGCAGCGGCTCGCCGAGCTGCTGGGACCGGTCGAACGGCCGACCGTCAAAGTTAGGACAAAGCGCGAACCATGATCCGGTTTACTCTCTCGCTCGCCGCGGCCGTCGTGTTGCTGACGCCCGTGGTGTCGGCGGCGCCGTCGCCGCGGCCGCCGGCATCGCCGCCGTCCGTTCCCCTCAAGGGCGGCGCGACGAACCTGCCGCCGCCGAAGCTGCCGCCGACCGTGCCGCCGCAGGGCGCCGGGAATGCGTCGGGCCCCGGGTCGACGTCGTTCGACATCGGCGTCTGGACGGTGCACGCGAGCTCGCTCGACGCGAACTTCAAGAACGGCGACTTCAGCACGCCGGCCAAGGTCGTGATGACGCGCGTGGGCGGCGACGTCTCGGCCGATCGCGCGAACGGCAACTACAAGAAGAAGACGCTGTTCCTCAACGGACACGTCGTCATGCACGACACGCAGGGCAGCGCCGAAACCGCCGGCGGGGGCGGTCCCCCCACCTCACCGAGCCCGTCGACCCTCACGGCGGACAAAGCGCAGATCGACGGCGCGGCCAAGCTGTACAAGGCCATCGGCAACGTGCATTACGTCCAGGCCGATACGGTGGTCGACGCCGACAACGGCACGCTCGACGACTCGGCGCACACGCTGCTGCTCGAGGGATCGGTTCACATCACACAGGGAGCGCGCAACATGACCGCGCAGCGCGTCCTCTACAACACGGTGACGGGCACCGCCCACGCGCAGGGCGACGTCACGATGCAGTTCCCCGGCGAGCTGCACCGCAAACTGGCCACGCCGAAACCGCTCAAAGTTCCCAAGAACGCGCTCACCCAGCCGGTCTCGAGCTCCTCGCCATAGGGGCAGGCGGTTCGCTAGTTGTTCGACTTCGCTCGCGGCGAGATACCGCTGGCGGCCCGCATGCGGCCGGAGACGCTAGACGACTTCGTCGGACAAGAGTCGATCCTCGGGCCCGGACGCGCGCTCCGCGTCGCGATCGAGCGCGACGCCGTGCCGTCGATGATCCTTTGGGGGCCGCCGGGCACCGGCAAGACGACCCTCGCGCAGATCGTCGCTCGCTCGACCAACGCCTACTTCGAGAGCATGTCGGCGGTGAGCGCCGGCGTCGCCGATTTGCGGCGCGTGGTGCGCGAGGCGGCCACGCGGCGGCGTTCGGGGCGGCGCACCGTGCTGTTCATCGACGAGATCCATCGGTTCAACAAGGCGCAGCAAGACGCGGTGCTGCCCTACGTCGAGGACGGCACCGTCACGTTCATCGGCGCGACGACGGAGAACCCGTCGTTCGAGGTCAACTCCGCGCTTTTGTCGCGAGCGCGCGTGTTCGTGCTGCAGCCGCTGCAGGACGCCGAGATCGGCACGATCGTCGACCGCGCGCTGGCCGATCCCGAGCGCGGTCTCGCTGCGCGAAACGTCCGGCTCGAGGACGAGGCCCGCACGCTCTTGGTGTCGCTCGCCAACGGTGACGCCCGCATCGCGTTGGGGGCGTTGGAATTCGCCGCCTCACTGGCCGATTCGCGTGGGGGCGCGATCGACGCGGCGCTCGTGCGCGAAGCGATGCAGCGCCGCGGCACGCTCTACGACAAGTCGGGCGACATGCACTACGACACGATCAGCGCGTTCATCAAGTCGGTGCGCGCGAGCGACCCCGATGCGAGCCTCTACTGGCTGGCGCGAATGATCGACGGCGGAGAGGATCCGATGTTCATCGCACGGCGGCTCGTGATCCTCGCATCGGAAGACGTAGGCCTGGCCGACTCAGCCGGCTTACAGGTGGCGGTCGCGGCGCAGCAGGCGACGCACTTCGTCGGAATGCCCGAGGGATTCTTTCCGCTCGCGCACGCTACGATTTACCTCGCGACGGCGCCCAAGAGCAACAGCGTGGGCCGCGCTTTTTCGGCCGCGATGGACGACGTCGTTGAATCGCGCAACGAACCGGTGCCGCTGCACTTGCGAAACGCGCCGACGGGTCTAATGCGCGGACTCGGGTACGGCAAAGATTATCATTACGCGCACGACGACTACGACGTTCGCCAGATAAACTTGCCGCCGGGATTGAGCGATCGCCGTTACTATCGGCCTGGAAACCAAGGTGCCGACAAAAAAGTGGCGGCCCGAGTGATACTCGGACCGCCTTTTTCCCGTTGCTACTTCTCGGAGTGTGCGTTGGAGCTTCGCACAACCAGATAATAGAACGGCATACTGTGAGCGACCTGTGAATTCGAACCGAATTTATCTCGACAATGCGGCGACCACCGCGCTGCGTCCGGAAGTTGTAAACGCGATGCGCGAAGCGGCCGAGGACGGCGCCTACAACCCGAGTTCGCTCCACGCCGAAGGACGCCGGGCGCGGGCGCTGCTGGAAGCGGCGCGCGACCGCGTGGCGAGCGTGCTCGGCGCGCAGCGCTCCGAGATTACCTTCACCTCGGGCGGCACCGAGGCAAATAACGAGGCGATCGCCGGGGTGGCACGGGCGGCGGGACCGGGGGCGCGCTTGATTGCCACGGCCGTGGAGCACCACGCGGTGCTGGCCCCGCTCGAGCGGTTGCGCGACGACGGCTTTGATGTGACGCTGCTGCCGGTCGGTCCGGATGGCCTGGTCGCGCCCCACGAGTTGGAGCGAGCCTTGGAGCGCCCCGCGGCCCTGGTCTCGGTCATGTTCGCGAACAACGAGATCGGCGCCGTGCAGCCGATCGGCCGAGCTGGCCACCCTCGCCAGGTCGCGGGGCGCACTCTTCCACACCGACGCCGTGCAGGCGCCGCGGTGGCTGCCCCTCGACGTCCGGGAGGCCGGCGTCGATCTGCTCTCGCTCTCGGCCCATAAGTTCGGCGGACCCAAGGGCGTCGGCGCGCTCTACGTCCGGCGAGGCGTGCCGATCGCGCCCCTGATCCTCGGTGGGGGGCAAGAGTTCGGGCGGCGGCCGGGGACCGAGAACGTGGCCGGCGCGGTCGGCATGGCGTCGGCGCTCGAGCTTGCAGTGGCCGAGCGCTCGACGGCGAGCGCGCGGGCCGGCGCACTGCGCGACCGCCTTGAGGCTGGAATCCGCGAGGCGGTGGCCGGCGTCCGGGTCAACGGTGCGGGCGCGCCGCGCCTGCCCAACATCCTGAACGTCAGCTTCGAGGGCACGGAATCGGCCTCGCTCCTGATCGCGCTCGACCTGGCCGGCGTGGCGGTCGCCGCCGGCAGCGCGTGCACCTCGGGCGCCCTGGAGCCCAGCCACGTCCTCGCGGCCCTCGGGCTAGGCGAGCGCGCCCGGGACGGGACCGTGCGGTTTTCGTTGGGTCCCGACACGGCGGCCGAGGAGATCGACCGGGTTCTGGAACTGCTGCCGCCCGTTATTGCCCGTCTGCGCGGCGGAGGTGCGGGGGGATGGGTAGAGTACCAAAACGAACCGCGCGCCGCTGGAGGCAGAAGCTTTTGAGCAGTACTGAGTATGGGCCCCTAACCCTCGACGTACTCGTGGGTGTGGGTGCGCTATTGGTCGGCATCGGCGTCCTGATTGGGATGCTCGCGCTGGCCAAGACGCTGGCGCGCGTGCGAATCACGCTCGACAGCGTGGACCGGCAGCTCGACAGCATCGGCCCCCCGGTGACGAGCACGCTCGCGCACGTCAACGAGGTAACGCGCTCGCTCGAAGACACGGCGAGCACGCTGGCTCGCACCGCGGATCTCACCAAGAGCGCCGTAGTGCCGGCGATCGTGAACGTCGGCGCGACGCTCGGCGGCGTCACCGCGGGTTTACGACGCTTGGTTACGGGAAAAGACCGACAAGCCGGGGACTAACTCCAAGGAGTATTTGAACGATGGGCAAGGGCAATGGCGGAGGCGCAGGATTCTTCGCCGGTTTTCTTATCGGTGCGGCTATGGGCGGCGCCGCAGCGGTGGTGCTGTCGCAGCAAGAAACCCGCGATCGCATCGCGGACACGGCGCGCGATGCGGGCAGCAAAGCGATGGACGCGACCGGTGATCTGCGCGGAAAGGTCGGCGACGTCACGTCGCAGTGGCAGTCGAACGTCTCCGAGCTGTACGAGCGCGGCCGCCAAGTGGTCGAGAGCGCTCGCTCCAACATCGACGCCGCGGTCGCCGAGGGCCGGGCCGTGGTGGACGAGACTCACGACGAGCTGACGCGGAAAGCCGAGGGATAACTTTGGACATCAAGGTAAACGTCCGTGAAGCCCCAGGCGATTGCTACGTCGTCGATTTGAGCGGCGAGATCGACGTTTACACGTCTCCCAAGGTGAAGGACGCGGTCGGCGTCGCTGATCGATCGCGGCGTCTATCACCTCGTCATCAATCTCGAAAAGGTGCGCTATATCGACTCGACCGGCCTGGGCGTGCTGATCGGCGGCCTCAAACGCGTGCGCGAGCACGGCGGATCGGTGAACCTCGTCTGCACGAATCCGCAGATCAAGAAGATTTTCGACATCACGGGCCTGGTGAAGATCTTCGGCATCTTCGATAGCGAGGACGCCGCCATGAAGGCCCTGGTATGAATCAGGCGGTGGAGCAGACGGCTCCCGAGCTCGTCGACCTCCGGATCCCCTCGCGCGCCGAATGGGTGGCGCTCGCGCGGCTCGCCGCAGCGACGGTTGCCAATCGGCTGCGCTTCTCGATCGAAGAGATCGAGGACGTCAAGCTCGCGGTCGCCGAGGCGTGCACGGCCGTCATCCAGCACGAGCGGCACGGCGAGTTCATTCAGCTCACGTGCGAGGCGCTCGGTGATTCGCTGCGCGTGCGCGTGCGCGATAGCGGCCGCCAAGAGATGCGCGCGGTCGAGGCGCAGCGCATGAACTTCGAAGAAGCGCGCATCGCCGGCCTGGGGATTTTCCTGATCCGCACGCTCATGGACGAAGTCAGCTACGACGTTCATCCGCAGCACGGAACGGATTTGCTCATGGTCAAGAGGTTGGCCGCCCGCCCCTAGTGACTGGACGGGAAGAGACACGCCCGGATCGCGAACGGACCCGTGAGCTTTTTGTGCGCTTTATTCGCGCGCGCGAGCGCCACGAGCGTCACCCCGAGCGCGAGGATACCGATCGCGAACGGCTGCGCGACGAACTCGTCGTAGCGCATCTCAACCTGGTGCGCTTCCTCGCGGTGCGCTTCGCCAACCGCGGCGAGCCGCTCGACGACTTGGTGCAGGTCGGCACGGTGGGGCTGCTCAAGGCGATCGACCGATTCGACCTCGAGCGCGGCGTCGAATTCACGACCTACGCCACGCCGACGATCGTCGGCGAGATCAAGCGTTATTTTCGCGACAAGGGCTGGGCGGTCAAGGTTCCGCGCCGCCTCCAGGAGCTCAACCTCGCGGTCAATCGGGCCGGCGACAAGCTCGCTATCGAGCTGGGCCGCAGCCCGACGGTGGCCGAGCTGGCCGAGCACCTGCGGGCCGGCGAAGACGAGATCCTCGAGGCTCAGGAACTCGGGCAGGCCTACAACCTGCTCTCGCTCGACAGTGAAGTCTCCGGCGAGAACGATAAGAAGTCGCAGACGCTCGCCGACACCGTGGGCGTAGCCGATGAGGGCCTGGCCCTGCTCGAAGACCGCGCCAATCTCGAGCGCGCGTTCGACGTGCTGAGCGGCCGCGAGCGCGTCATCATTTATCTGCGCTTCTACGAGTCGATCTCGCAGACCGAGATCGCCAAACGCCTCAACGTGTCGCAGATGCACGTGTCGCGCCTGCAGGCCAAGGCGCTGGAGAAGCTGCGCTCCGTCCTCGCCGATTGAACCGTATCGTAGAATAGGGGCATGAAGAGCCAGGAGCTGAGGCGGGCGTGGATCGACTTTTTCGTGGGCAAGCAGCACAAGCTGCTGCCGCCCGCGACCCTCGTTCCGCACGAGATGTCCACGACGCTCTTCACGATCGCGGGCATGGAGCAGTTCGTCCCGGTCTTTCTCGGCGAACAGCCCGCACCGGCGCCGCGCGCGGTGACGGTGCAGCGCTGCCTGCGCGTCGCGGGCGCGAAGAGCGACATCGAGAGCGTCGGGCGGACGGGCCGGCACGGCACGTTCCTGGAGATGCTGGGCAACTTCAGCTTCGGCGACTACTACAAGCGCGAGGCCATCGCGTGGGCGTGGGAGTTTCTCACCGCAGACCTGCGGCTCGATCCGGCGCGGCTCTACGTCACCGTTCACACCGGCGACGACGAGGCCGAGCGGATCTGGATCGACGAGGTCGGCCTCGAGCCGGCGCGCGTGTCGCGGTTCGACGAAGAGAACTTCTGGACCATGGGCGCGACCGGCCCGTGCGGCCCGTGCACCGAGATCTTCTACGATACCGGCGCCGAGCACGCGAGCGGTGACGGCGACACCGGCCCGAACCTCGGCGACCGCTACGTCGAGATCTGGAACATCGTCTTCCAACAGTACAACCGCACGGCCGACGGTAACCTCGAGGATCTTCCGCGGAAGGCGATCGACACGGGAGCCGGGATGGAACGGATGCTCGCCGTCTGCAACGGCGTTGCGTCGATGTATCAGACCGACCTCTTCACCGACCTCGTCGCCGCACAACCGCCAATCGGCCGCACGACGCTCTCAAAGCACGAGCAGGCCGCGCGCCGCAACATCATCGCCGACCACCTGCGCGCGGCGACGTTCCTGATCAACGACGGCATCTATCCGTCGAACACCGACCGCGGCTTCGTGCTGCGGTTTCTGATTCGGCGTGCCATTCGCAACGGGAAATTGCTGGGCTACCCCGACGGCTTCATGGCCGAATTGGTGCCGGCCGTCGTGCGTTCGCTCGAGGCGGGCTATCCCGAGCTCGCGCAGAGCGCGAGCCGCATCGCAGCCGCGCTGCGGCAAGAGGAGCAGACCTTCGAGCGAACGCTGGAGCGCGGCACGTCGATGCTCGACCGGCTGCTGGACGACGCAGTTGCCAATGGCGGCGGCGTGCTCTCCGGCGAGGACGCGTTCGCCCTGCACGACACGTACGGATTTCCCGTCGAGCTCACGCGAGAGATCGCCGCGGAGCGCGGCGCCGCGGTCGACACGGTGGCCTTCGATCGCTTCATGGACGAGCAGCGCGAACGCGCCCGCCGCGACGCAGCAGCGAAGCGCGACGTCGTGGAACTCACCGACCTGCCGGCAATGCGCAGCCAGTTCACCGGCTACGACGACGGTCTCGACGCCGGCGGCACGGTGAAGGCCGTGCTGAAGGGCGGGATCGTCGTCGAGGGGCTCGCGCCCGGCGACGAGGGCACGCTGATCCTCGACCGCACGTCGTTCTATGCGGAGCGCGGCGGACAGATCGGCGACCGCGGCACGATCGTAGCGGGCGCCGCGACGTTCGACGTGCGCGACACGCAGTACATGGGCGACGCGATCGCGCATCACGGAACGCTGCGCGGCGGCTCGATCGCGGCCGGTGACGCGGTGCACGCGAGCGTCGACCCGCGGTGGCGGCGCGAGATTCGCCGGCATCACACGTCGGCGCACCTATTGCAGCGCGCGCTCAAGGACGTGCTTGGCGAAGAGGTCAAGCAGGCCGGCTCGTGGGTCGGCATCGACCGGATGCGATTCGACTTCCGCTGGCCCGGCGGCGCGCTGACGGCCGATCAGAAGTCCGCGGTCGCGCGGCGCGTCAACGAGATGATTCGTGACGACGCGCATCTCGTCACGCGCGTGCTGCCGCTCGAAGAGGCGAAGAAGACCGGCGCGATCTGGATGGCCGGCGAGAAGTACGGCGATCTGATCCGCGTGGTGCAGGCCGGCCCGTCGATCGAGTTCTGCGGCGGAACGCATTCGCACACCACCGGCGAGCTGGGGATGTTCCTCATCCTCTCGGAGTCGTCGATCGGCAGCGGCATCCGGCGCATCGAGTCGTGCGTGTCCGAAGCGGCCGAAGAGCACGTCGGCAAGCAGACCGACCTGATCGCGACGCTCTCGTCGGTGCTCGCGGCGCCGCCCGACGAACTGCACGAACGCGTCGACCGCATGCAGCGCGAGGTCAAGGATCTGCAGACGGCGCTCGGTCAGCTGCGCGCGCGGCTGGCGGCGAGCGACGCCGAGGCGTACGTGGAGAAGGCGGAGCGCAACGCGGACCGCGCCTTCGTCGGCGCGGTCGTGCGCGAGGCCAACGCCGAGGCGCTGCGGCACCTCAGCACCGCGATTCGAAAGCGCTTGAGCAGCGGTGTGGTCGCGCTCGCGGGCGTCGACAACGGCACGGTGAGCCTGCTGGTGAGCGCCAGCGACGACCTGGTGAAGGCGGCGTGCACGCGGGAAACCTCGTGAAGCTCGCTGCGCCGCTGGTCGCGGGCAAGGGCGGCGGACAGGCCGCGCAGGCGCAAGGCGGCGGCACCGACGCCGGTGGCGCCGAGGCCGCGGTGCGCGCGATTCGCGACGCGGTCTTGGCGTGAGACTGCGCGCGGCCGCCGTCGCGCTCGCCGCGGGCGTGCTGGCCGGCGCGGCGCCGTTGCATCTCGATTCGCAAGACGTGCTGCAGCGTTACGCGCGCGCCGTCGGCGCGGTGCAGATGCCGAAGGTGGTCGTCTACTCCTATACCGTGTCGCAAGTGGGGCCGAGCAACATCGAGCAGCGTCACGAGGTCTATCGCAGCGGGTCGGACGTACGTGACGAGACGCTGTCGGTCGACGGCATCCCGCTCGGACGCAAGATCGTGCGCTTCTTGCGCCGCGAGGAGCGTTACGCCGTGACGAGATTCGCGCCGCGCACCGATGCCTACGAACTGCTCTTCCTGGGAACGGCGAAGGATGGGCGTCACGTGGATTACGTCTACGAGGCGACGCCGATCGCGCACCCCTCGGGCGCGACGATCGACCGGCTGACGATCGACGGCGAGAGCTTCCTGCCGCGGGTGGTCCACTTCCACGGCGGCGGCCTCGACATTGCGGGCAGCGCGCAGATCGAGTTCGGTCCGGTCGGAACGTATTGGATGCCGCTGTCGGCGAAAGCGCAGGCTCGCGTGAAGGGCAAGCCCGCGCGCGAAACGATCGCCTGGAGCGAGTACCGCTTCCCGGCGAATCTGCCAGCCTCGACGTTCCAGGCGCCCGCCCCGCTTCCAAACGCGACGTCCTCGCCGATGTGACGCGGTTCAAGCCCGCGTACGCGGCCGCGATCGCGGCGTTCGCCGTGACGGCGCTCGTCTCGCATCTGCGCGCGACGCCATATAACAACTACGTCCTGCTCGCTGCGGCGTTCTTGCACGGGCACGCATGGATCGATTGGCCCGGATCCTACATCGATGCGCTGGGGTACAACGGCCGCTACTACGTGATCGAGGCGCCGCTGCCGGCGATTCTTCTGGTGCCGTACGTAGCGGTCGCCGGCGCGGCGGCGAATCAGACGCTGCTCGCGGCGCTGCTCGTGGCCGTCGGCGTCGGCGCGGCGTGGGAACTCGGCGAGCGCTTCGGACTGCGCGCGGAGTCCAACGTGTGGATCTGCGCGTTTCTCCTGGCGGGCACCGATCTGTTGTGGTGCGCGATGCTCGGCGACGTCTGGTTCGTCGCGCACGTGGCTGCCGCGACGTTCACGCTGCTCGCGCTCGTCGAGCTCGCGGGCAAGCGGCGCGGCTGGCTCGTGGCGCTGTTTGCAGCCTGTGCCGTCGAATCGCGCTTCTCGCTGATCGCCGCGCTCCCGGTGTATCTCTATCTGTTGGCTGCGGATACCAATCTTGTCACGCTGAGCCGGGCCTCGAATCTTGTCACCCTGAGCGAAGCGACCGAAGGGAGCGGAGTCGAAGGGCGTGTCGAAGGGCCCTTCGACTCGCTGCGCTCGCTCAGGACGGGCCGCCTTCGCTCGTTCGGCACCGTGCTCGCCGGCGTCGCCGTGCTCTGGCTGCTCTACAATCGCGCGCGCTGGGGGACGTGGGCCGACATCGGCTACACCACGTGGTATCACCAAGATCAGGCCGGCATGCCGACCGGATCGCCGTTCCGCCTGCAGTATCTGTCGTATCAGCTGTGGTCGTTCTTCGTCCAGTTCCCGACGAGGCTTCCCGAGTATCCGTGGCTGCGTCCCGAGTATTCGGGCGTCGCGCTCACGTGGACGTCGCCCGCGCTGCTGCTCGCGCTCTTCGCGCGCTCGCCCGCGCGCTGGGTGATCGCGCTCTGGGCCGCCGCGCTGCTGACGGCCGTCCCGAACTTCGTCTACTACGTGAACGGTTTCGCACAGTTCGGGATGCGCCACGCGCTCGACTTCGAGCCGTTCCTCGTCGCACTGATGATACTCGCCGTTCGCGATCGCTTCCCGTGGTGGTGGCGTGCGCTGATCGCGTACTCCGTCGCGGCCGGCTTATGGGGTTGCTGGTACTGGCTCAGCTTCGTGCGGACGTGATGGCGTCGTACGCGGCGCGCAGCGCGGCCGGATCGCGAACCGGCGGCCCGCAGGCGCCCGTCACGCACACGTAGGCGACGCCTTCGTCGCCCGGCATTGCGAGCTCCGACGCCTCCGCCGGCGTCAGCGTGCGAATCGTCACGTACGGCGTGGGTAACCGCTGCGCCGTCTCGCGGAATTCGCCGGTCGCGGCGGGGGCGCCGACGATCCGCACGCTCAGCTCCGGCAGACAGATAGCGCCGCAGCGCGCGCGCGTACGTCGCGGCGAACGGGCCGGCGCCTTGCACGCCGCTTGCATAGACCCGCAGGGTGGCCTCGGCGCGCTCGCGGTAGCCGGGTTCGCCCGTGAGCTCGGCGAGCCGCAGCAGCGACTCGGCGAAGAGACCGTTATCGACGATCGGACGGTCGGCAAGCGCGAGGCGGCCGAACGCGTCGTCGCTCGCGAGCCGGTCGTAGTATCCGCCGCCTGGCGCCTCGAATCGTTCGATGACGGCGTCTGCGGTCGCGCGCGCGCGGTGCAGAAAGCGCGCTTCGCCGGAGGTCTCGTGCGCGTCGAGCAGCGCGCGCACGTAGGCGACGTGGTCCGCGAGCAGACCGCGGACCTGCGGCTCGCCGCCGGGCGGCAGCACGTGATACAGCAAGACCGTCGCCGGCGGACAGCAGCAAGTCGACGTTGTCGAGCGCGCGCAACGCCTCGGCGAGCAGCGCGTCGTCGTCGAGGGCGCGTGCCGCCTGGCACTGCGCGCCGGCCAGCGCGCACGTCCAGTTCGTGTACGACGTCCGGTCGACGAACGGCGCCTCGCGCGCGCGTCGCTGCTCGAGTGGCAGCTCGTAGTACTCTTCGTCGGCGTCCTGGCTGCCCGCGAAGAATCCGGTGCGCGGGTCGCGCAGCACGGCGCGCACGTAGCCGACGGCCGAGATCAGGGTGGCGCGGAAGTCGGCGGTTGGCGCGTAGAGCATGAGGCCGGCGAGGACTCGCAGCAGACCGGCGTGGTCCTCGGCCATCTTCTCGAAGTGCGGCACGCTCCAGTCGCGCGTCGTCGAATACCGAAAGAAACCGCCCTCGACGTGATCGTACGTGCCGCCGCGCGACATCGCGAGCATCGTGCGCGGCCACGATTTCGTGCAGCCGCGTCGCGCCGGAGCGCCGCCACTCGGCGAGCAGAAACTCGTGCACCTCGGGCTGCGGGAACTTCGGCTCGTCGCCGAAGCCGCCGTACTCTTCGTCGTATCCGGCTTCGAGCGCTTCGATCAGCGCGTCGACCGGCGCGCCGTTCAAATCGCCGCTCGCCGGCGACCGTTGCCCGGCTTGCGCGCGCAGCTCGTCGGCGCGCTGCGCGATCTCACCCTTGCGCTCGGTGTAGAAACGCGCGATCTGCTCGAGCGCCCCGCGCATCTGTTCCGGCGGAAGGTAGGTCGCGCCGGTCAGCGTCGTTCCGTCGGGCGTCAGAAACGCAGTGGTCGGCCAGCCGCCCATATTATAGCGAGCGTTGACGTCGGGACGCCGATCGTTGTCGACGCGCACCGCAACGAAGTCGCGATTGACGGCATCGATCACGCCGGAATCGGAGTACGACGTTTCGTCCATCACGTGGCACCAGTGGCACCAGACCGCGGAGATCGCGAGGAGGATGGGCTTGTCCTCGGCCTCGGCACGCTCGAACGCGGGGGCGCCCCACGGCATCCAGGCGATCTCGCCGGCGCGGTTGGGCCGCGGCGAGAAGCGGAACTCAGTCATAGCGGTCGGGCGCTCCCTGCAAAAACGACGTGGCGTAAAAGACGGCGATCAACGCATACAGCGCGAGAGCATAGACGCCTGCCGTTTCCGCGCGAGCCAGGTACGTCGCGGCGAAAAACGCGGCGAAGACCAAGCCGATCGCCGCGTAGCGGCGGTGCGTCCGCGCTTCCATTCCGTAGGTCTCGCGGTCGTGAAACCCGCCGGTCGAGCGGCTTCGCCGCCACGCGACCGCGGTGACGACGAGCGCGAGCGCCGCGCCGGCGAGACTCCACGACATGATGCTCTAAGAGTAACGCGATGGCTCGTCGAAAGCCAGCGCGATGGCCGCCCGAACGCAATCGACGCGCCCCGGTTCGCTCTCAACGTACCGCAAGAAGCGTGATTTCAAGACCACGCCGGAGCCGAGCGGCCGCAAGGAACGCACGGGGAAGAGCCGGCTGCGGTTCGTCGTGCAGATGCACCGCGCGACGCGATTGCACTACGACTTTCGTTTGGAGGCCGACGGCGTGCTGGCCTCGTGGGCCGTGCCCAAAGGCCCCACCCTGGTGCCGGGCGACCGTCGTCTCGCGATGCACGTCGAGGATCACCCGATGGACTACCGCGATTTCGAGGGCAACATTCCCGCGGGGCAGTACGGCGCCGGCAACGTCATCGTGTGGGACCGCGGCACCTACGCGCTCGCCGAAGGCGACGATCCCGCCGACGAGATCGCGAGCGGCAAGATCAAGTTCGTCCTCCACGGCAAGAAGCTGCGCGGCGAATTCACGCTCGTAAAGATCAAGCCGCGCGCCGGCGAGAGCGGCGATCCCTGGCTGCTCGTCAAGGATCGCGACGAGCACGTCGACGCCGGCTACGATCCCGCAGACCATCCTGAGTCGGTGAAGAGCGGCAAGACGCTCGCCGACGTCGCCAGCGACCCGCGCGCGAAGACGTGGCAGTCGAAGCCGGCCGCGCGGCACGCCGCCGCAACGCGCAAGCGTGCGGTCAAGCGCGATCCGATTCCGCACCCTAAGGCGCTGATGCTGGCCACGCTCGTCACGACGGCGTTCGACGACGCCGAGTGGCTGTTCGAGATCAAATGGGACGGCTATCGCGCGCTCTGCACCGTCGAGCGTGACGGACTCACGGTCGTGTCGCGCAACGGGCTCGATATGCTTCGCCGCTTTCCCGACCTCGACGCCCTGGCGGGCGCGTTCGCCAGCGTGCCGGTCGTCGTCGACGGCGAGATCGTCAGCCTCGACTCGAAGGGCCGCTCGGAGTTTCAGCGGCTGCAAGAGTCGCAGAAGAAGCCGGCGGGCCTGACGTACGTGGCGTTCGACCTGCTCTACGCCGACGGAACCGATTTGCGCAAGCACCCGCTCGAGGAGCGAAAGGCGCTGCTCGAACGGCTGATCCGCGACGACTCGATCGTGCTGTACTCCAAACACGTCGTGGGCCGCGGTGAGGCGCTCTACGAGAGCGCGCGCAAGCAGCGGCTCGAGGGCATCATCGGCAAGAAGCGCGACTCCACCTACCAGGAGCGGCGCAGCCGCGACTGGGTGAAGATCAAGACGGGCTGCGAGCAAGAGTTCGTCGTCGGCGGCTGGACCGAGCCGAAGGGTAGTCGCCGCGGCTTCGGCGCGCTGCTGCTCGGCGTGTACGAGAAGAAGTCGCTGCGCTACGTCGGCTCGGTGGGCACGGGCTTCAACGTCAAGCTGCTGGCCGACTTACATGCGAAGCTGCGCAAGATCGAGCGCAAGACGTCGCCGTTCGCCAACGACGTCGACGCCAACGCGCCGGTCCATTGGGCCTCGCCGGAGCTGGTGGTGCAGGTTCGCTTCTCCGAGTGGACGCGCGACGGCTACCTGCGGCAGCCCGCGTACGCCGGGCTGCGCGCCGACAAGGCGGCGGCCGACGTAGTCGTCGAGCGCGCGAGCTGATGGCCGAGCAACGCGTCGAGCGTCCGCGTGGGGTCGCGCACGCTCTCGCTCTCGAACTGGATAAGGTCTTGTGGCCGCGCGACGGCTACACCAAGGGCGATCTCATCGAGTACTACGAGAACGTCGCGCCGTTCGCGGTGCCGCATTTAAAGGGCAGGCCGCTGACGCTGCAGCGCTTTCCCAACGGAATCGACGGCGAGACGTTCTTCGAGAAGCAGATGCCGCGCGGCATGCCCGACTGGATCGACCGAGTGACGGTCCCCACGCCGGGCGGCTCCCGAAGCCACGTCACGTTCGCCGTCTGCAACGATGCGCCGAGCCTCGTCTACCTGGCCAACCTCGCCGCGATCGTGCTGCACGTCTGGACGTCGCGCGTGGACGCGCTCGACGAGCCCGACTTCGTGATCTTCGATCTCGACCCCGGCGAGAAGTGCACGCTCAAGACGCTGACGGCCGTCACGCTGGGCGTTCGAAAGCTGCTCGAGTCGATCGGCCTGCGTCCGCTCGTGAAGACGACGGGCGGGTACGGCCTGCACGTGATCGTGCCGCTGGCCGGCGGTTACTCCTACGACACTGCGAAAATCTTCGCGGAGATCGTCGCGCGTCGCGCGGCGAGCGAGCTCGGCGCGAGCGCCACGCTGGCGCGCACGATCTCGAAGCGGCCGCAAGACGCCGTCTACATCGACTACGTGCAGGTCGGTCAAGGCAAGACGATCGTCGCGCCTTACTCCGCGAGAGCGCGCGACGCGGCGCCGGTCTCGACGCCGCTGCACTGGGACGAGGTGGAGGCGTTCGCGCGGCAGGCGCGGCAGCGTGGCCCCGGCCGACGCGTTCGCGGCGTTCGACCTGGCGACCGCGCCGAAACGGCTCGCGCGCGAGGGAGATCTCTGGGGGCCGAAGCACTGGAAGAAGCAGCGCCTGGAGCCGGCCATCGCCAAGGCGCAGCGCTTGTGGTCGCCGGCCGAGTAACTACTATATATAGGGAGTAGCGAGCCGGCGTGTGCCTTGGGTAAAATAGTCGGACTATGGCGCACGCAATTTGGTCGGGGTCGATTAACTTCGGACTGGTCACCATTCCGGTCAAGCTCTTCACCGCGGTGAAGACCGACGAGCTGTCGTTCAACCTTCTTCACGCGAAGGACGAAGGCCGCATCAAGTACGAGCGGGTCTGCAGTGTCGACGGCAAGCCGGTGCCGTGGGACGAGATCGTCAAGGGCTACGAGTACGACAAGGGCGACTACGTCGTGCTGACCGACGACGACTTCAAGCAGGTCAATCCCGAGGCGACGCAATCGGTCGACATCCTGCAGTTCGTCGAGCTCGACAAGATCAGCCCGATGTATTTCGACAAGCCTTACTACTTGGAGCCGACCAAGCAGGGGCGACACGCCTACGCGCTGCTGCGCGAGGCGCTCGCGCACACGAATCGCGTGGCGCTTGCGCGCGTTGTCATCCGCACGAAGGAGTACATCGCCGCGGTGAAGCCGATCGGCGACGCGCTCGTGCTCGAGCTGATGCACTGGGCCAGCGAGATCGTCAATCCCGAAACGCTCGAGCTGCCGGGCCGCGATAAGCTGCCCGAGCAAGAGATGAAGATGGCGCGGATGCTAATCGACACGATGAGCGTCGACGAGTTCGACGCGGAGTCGTTCAAGAACAACTACCACGACCAGCTGCTGACGATGATCGAGGCGCGCGCCGCCGGCAAGGAGCTGCCGAAGGTCAAGCGGGCGCCGGCGCGGGCGAAGGTGGTCAACCTGATGGACGTCCTCGCGCAGAGCCTCGAGGAGAGCAAGAAGCGCCGCACCGCGGCCAACGCCAAGGCTCCGGCGACGAAGCGCCGCAAGAAGACGGCGGCCTAAGCCGCGTTATCCGTCGGCGATCTTAGCGGCTTCGACTTCGCGGGCGAGCGACAGCGTGCCGTCGTCGGCGCGGATGACGCCCCGGTCGTCGCGCGCGTTGTAAAGGCCCATCAAAAGCGCGACGCTCGCCATCGTCAACGACTCGACGCCGGCGAAGCCGGGGCCGTATGCGGCGAGCAGCTTCGTCGAGATGGGCGGCGCGAGAATGCCCGAGAGGGAGTCGAGCGCCGAGCTCGTGCCCAGCACCGTGCCCTGATCCCGATCCGACGCCGTCGAGCTGATGATCGCCGTGATGCCCGTGTTCGCTAGCGCCATGCCGAACGAGAAGAACAGCATCGTGACGGCGAGCAGCCCGGGCTCGTGGACGAAAGGCAGCGACGCGAACCCGACGACCAGAGCGGCTAGCCCGATGTTCGACATCGCGCGGTCGCCGAGCCGCGCCGAGACGCGGCCGACCACGAAGATGTTCATGATCACGTTGAAGATTGCGAAGATCGAAAAAAAGTAGTCGGTCTGCGCCAGCGTAAAGTGCAGCTGGCGCTGGAAGAAGAGCGAGAAGGCGGCGAACCAGCCATAGAGCGCGAGCGCGATCGCGAGCTTCTGCCACAGGTTGCGCGCGAGCCGCGGTTTGCTGAAGCTCACCACGAGTGACTGGATGGAGAAGCGCTCGTCGTCCGCAACGCGTGCGCGCGACTCCGGCAGCATGACGATCGTGACCACGAGCGTCAGGAATTGAAGCGCCGCCGCCACCAAGAACGGCACGGCGAAACCGTAGCGCGCGTAGAGCACGCCGCCCCCGAGCGGACCGAACACCATGCCGGCCGCGAACATCGCGCTGATCAGGCCGAACGCGCGGGCACGCTCGCGCGGCTCGACCAGGTCGGCCACGTAGGCCTGCGTGATGCTGATATTGCCGCCGGAAATTCCTTCGACGATGCGCGCGGCGAAGACCACGGCGATCGGCGCCAGCGCCAGCGCCGCGGCAATGTTCGGAGCCAGGCCGAGCATGACCCAGCCGATCGTGGCCCCGATCTGGCTGACGATCAGCACCATCTTCCGGCCTATCCGGTCGGAGATCGCGCCCCACACCGGCGCCGACACGAACTGACAGAGGCTGAACGTCGACATCAGCAAGCCGACGACGAACGGCGACATGCCGAAGTGCGTGACGAAGTACGGCAGCATCGGGATCAGCATGCTGAAGCCGACGATGTCGATGAACGTGATGCCGAGGATCGGCAGCAGCTTGCGAATCACGGCGAGCTAGCGCGGCGACTCGACGGGCAGGACGATGCGCGAGAAGCGCTCGCTCTTTCGCACGACGTCGATCATGTACGATCGCGAGAGATCGATGCTGGTGAGAACTTTGTGCAATGCGTCGACGGTGTGCAAGCGACGCCCTTCGAACGCCAGCAGAACGTCGCCTTCTCGAAGCCCGGCCGTGTGGGCCGGGCTGCCGGGTTCGACCGAGTCGACGGCGACCGCGCGTCGGTCGTCGAGCCCGAGCCGTCGCGCGGCGGCGCTCGCCAGCACGATGTCCTGGGCGGCGATGCCCAGGAAGCCGCGCCGTACGCGCCCGTCGCGAATCAGCAGTCCGGCGATGTGCTTGGCCGTGTTGATGGCGATCGCGAAGCAGAGGCCCTGACCCGGCAGCACCGCCGTGTTGACACCGACCACGTCGCCGGCGGCGGTGACGAGCGGACCCCCCGAGTTGCCGGGATTGAGCGCGGCATCGGTTTGAATGATGTTGTCCATCAGACGCCCGGACTGGGATCGAAGCGAGCGGCCGAGCGCGCTGACGACGCCGGCCGTGACCGTGTAGGCAAGGCCGTAGGGATTTCCGACGGCGACCACCAGCTGGCCCGGCCGCAGGGCGGACGAGTCGCCGAGCGTCGCGGGCGCGAGGTCCGGCGCATCGATGCGCAGCACGGCGAGATCCGAATGCGGATCGTCGCCGATCAGCTCGGCCGGGAACTCGCGCCCGTCGAGCATCGCCACGCCGATCCGCCGTGCGTCGTGGACGACGTGGCTGTTCGTGACGCACGAACCCGTCGGGCGTAAAGACGAAGCCGCTGCCGTTGCCGCCGTGCCGGCCGTTGCGCACCTCGATGCTCACGACGGCTGGGCTCACGCGCTCGGCCGCCGCGGTCACCGCCTCGGAGTACGGATCGAGCGGTGCCGCGGTCTTGGATAGAAACGAGGGGAAGAACCATCTAGGCACCTCCCAACCGCTCGGCGCCGGTGCGGGTTTCGGGAGAGGGGCGCCTTAGGGCGCCACGAATCGTGCTGTGCTCCGCGCCCAGATGGCGGAATTGGTAGACGCGCTGGTTTCAGGTACCAGTGGTGGCAACATCGTGGGGGTTCGAGTCCCTTTCTGGGCAGGTTTCGACGTGGTCGATGGAAGCGTCGTGCCTTCGGCGAAGGCGCGAGCAGTGAAGTACATTTCTCTG
This sequence comes from Vulcanimicrobiota bacterium, assembly GCA_963711625.1. Lineage (GTDB taxonomy): Bacteria > Vulcanimicrobiota > Vulcanimicrobiia > Vulcanimicrobiales > Vulcanimicrobiaceae > Cybelea. Next base: position 613,436 of record OY970207.1, on the reverse strand, counting down.
CAGTGCTGGATCGCGTTGCTCGTCGCTAGCGTTGCCTTGGTTGCGTGCGGTGGCATCGTGCAGTCGCTGCCGCATGGCGACGCGTTTGCAAAACACCCCGGGTCGACCGGCTCGCCGATACAGCACGTGGTGATCGTCGTGCAAGAGAACCGCAGTTTCGACAATCTCTTCGCCACGTTCCCGGGCGCGAACGGCGCGACGCGCGGGCAGATGAAGGTCAAGCAGGGCAGCCATTACGTCGACAAGTGGGTGACGCTGAAAGCGACGCCGCTCGTGATCAAATATGATCTTTCCCACTGCCGGCCGGCGTATCTCGCGGCGTACGACAACGGTAAGATGGACGGCTTCAACTTGGAAGTGCTCAACGCGTGCGGCAGTGGGCAGCAGGCCGGCACGAAGCCCTATCAGTACGTCAACAAGACGGCGATCCACCCGTATTGGGACATCGCGAAACAGTGGGTGCTCGCCGACGCGATGTTTCAAACCCAAGGCAGCGGCAGCTTCACGGCGCATCAAGATCTTATCCGCGGCGGCAGCTGCATCCGGCTGTGTCCGTCGCCGCAGCCGTCGACGCAGACGCTCGTCGACAATCCCACCTACTGGCCGTGGGGCTGCGACGCTCCGCCCTCGGTGGTCACATACACGCTCAATATCAACGGCGAGCAGAAGCTCAACGGTCCCTACCCGTGCTCCAAGAAATTCCCGAACTACAACGGATATCACACGCTCGGCGATTTGCTCGACGCCGCAGGCGTCTCGTGGAAGTACTACACGCCGTGCTTTAGCACCACGGCGCAGCCCGGCTGCAGTCCGAGCTCGGACTGCCACGGCAGCAAACCCAACTGTAACGGCAGCCTGCTCAACGCGTTCGACGTGATCTATCCCGTGCGCAACGGCCCGGAGTGGGGCACCAACGTCTCCTGGCCGGAGACGAAGATCTTCACCGACATCTCGAATGGCAAGCTGCCGGCCGTGTCGTGGGTGATTCCCGCCGACGGTAACTCCGACCACCCCAATCAACCGTGTAGCTGCGACGACGGGCCCTCGTGGGTCGCGAGCGTCGTCAATGCCGTCGGCCAGAGCAAGTATTGGAATTCCACCGCCGTGATCGTCGTATGGGACGATTGGGGCGGATTCTACGACCACGTGCCGCCGCCGTTCATCGACAAGTACGGCGGCCTTGGGTTCCGGGTGCCGATGCTGGTGGTTTCGCCCTACGCGATCAAGGGCTCGGGCGCCGCGGGCTACGTGTCGCACACGCAGTACGAGTTCGGCGGCATCCTGGCGTTCGTCGAGCAGAACTGGAACCTGGGCTCGCTCGGAACGACCGACGCGCGCGCCACGAGCATCGGCGACGTCTTCAACTACAAACAATCGCCGCGAAAATTCAAGAAGATACCCTCGAAGTTGAACGAGGACCACTTCTTGCGCGAGCCCCACACGCAGCAGCACGGCGATCCCGAGTAGCCGGCCCCGGCGGCGCGACGGACCTTACTGGTGGGCGACCTTGAGGTCGGCGACGAGCGCCTTGGCGGTGGATTGTGGGACTCCGAGAGCCGCAAGGGCGGATTGCGTGAATTTTCCGTTCGTCATCTTGACGATCGTCCAGCCGCTCTTCTCTTTTTTCGTGAGCGCTTGACCCGCGGCGTAGTTTTTGCCGGCGGTCCAGAAGGCGACCAGGTACGGCTTCTCGGCCACCATCTGGACGTTGATGTCGGTGGCGTTGAGCCGGTCCTGAATGATGCCGGAAACGGCCACGGCATCGTCGGGACCTGGGATCTCCGCAGCGGCGGGCGCGATGCACGCCAGCACGAGCGCAATAGAAGCAAGTGTTCGCATCTGACGCGCTTCAGCACGAGCAACCGGCGCCCTGCCGGATCGGACTTAAGACTAACGACGCTTCTTAGCGAACGCTTTGCGGCTTTGCTCGATCAGCCTGACGGCGCCCTTGCGCGAGCACGTCCCCTCGAATGTGATCTTGTTGCCCTCCTCTTCGGAGTACTCGACGAGGAAGCGCTCGAGCCCGCGTAAGGTGTCCTTCGGCAGGTCTTCGATGTCGTCGAAACCGTCCGTCTTGAGCGCAACGCCTTTGCGCCGGACCGGGCACGCCACCAGCCGATTGTTCTTGACGCCGTTTTTCTTCAGCAAGATTCCTCCGATGACGCGAACGGCGAGAAGGCATCCTGAAAACGTGGGTGCGTCGTTGAGCACCAATACGTCGATCGGGTCGCCGTCGTCGCCGAGCGTCTGCGGAATAAATCCGTAGTCGTACGGCCACATCAGCCCCTCGGCAAGGGTCATCTTCAGCCGCATGATGCCGTACTCGGGTTCGAACGCGAACTTGTGCCGGATGCCCGCGGGCGTTTCGATCACCGCAAAAACGAGGTCCTTTTCTTTCGGCACCCAGGTAGGTATCATGTCGTAATTGGTGGCGTTGACGGCCTTACTCATGCTGGCCGTCTACCCAACGCGGCGGCGGGGCTAAGCGCGCGGCCGCTGGGTAGAAGTCCGAACGTGAGAGTAGTAGCGCTGAATCTGCGGGCCGGCGCGAACGCCGTGACGATCCCGCAGATCGTCCGGCGGGCCGCCTATCTGGACGCCGAAACCGTCGTATTCTCCGAATTCCGCGATACGCGCACGGGGGCCCTGGTGCGAAGCGAGCTCGAGCGCATCGGCTTGCGTCATCAGGCGCTCACGGCCGCGACGCGCGGCAACGGCGTGTTGATCGCGGCCGACCGGTCCTTCGAGGCGCTACCGAATCCGTTCGGCCTCGACGACGACGAGTATCCCAACGCCGTTCTGCGGGCGCGCTTCGACGATTTCCAGCTGTACGGGGTCTACCTGCCGGGTCAAGATCGAAAGCGCCCGCACCTTCGCTGTCTGATCGCCGCCGCCAAGCGCCATAACGAGGCCGGCGATCGCGTCGCCTGCATCGGCGACTTCAACTCGGGTCGCAACGAGACCGATATCGAGATAAACCTGCGGTCCGGACGGTTGCGCGACGAGTTCAGCACGGCCGATCTCTACCGCGAGCTCGAGGCGGAATGGACGGAAGCGTGGGCCCATCTGCATCCGGATCGGTATGAGTTCAGCTGGTACCCGTTCCGCCGCGATCCCGACCATCGCAGCCGCGCCGGCTGGCGCATCGACAAGGCCTTTCTGTCACCAGCGCTACTGCCGAAGCTGACATCGGCCGAGTACGATCACGTGTTTCGGACCGACGGCCTCTCGGATCACTCTGGGCTAATCATCGATCTCGACTAAACGACGTCGATCGGCGATAAAGACACGCGGACGACCGCGGTCGTCAAAAAAGGTAACGCACGGTGTCGCAGGGTTTCAGCCGCTGCGACGTTGGGAACGTAGCCAGCGCCAACTTTACATATTAAGGAGCCGAGTTCGTGGATGTATTGACCCTACTAAAAAATGACCATAAGGCCGTCGGCGCGCTGCTCGACAAAGCCAACAAGTGCGAGCCGGGAGACGGCCGTCTCGAAGCGCTTGCCGGAGAGATCGAGGCCGCGCTCACCGTTCACGCAGCGATCGAGGAGAAGTATTTCTATCCGCAGCTCCACGACCGCTCCGAAGAGTCCGACGACGTCGTCGACGTCTTCGAGGCCTATACGGAGCACGAGCTCATCAAGGCCCTCATCGCTCTCTTGAAGTCGGGGCGGCAACCCGACGAGCAGTTCAAAGCCGAGCTTCAGGTGCTGTCGGAGAACGTGAAGCACCACGTCAAAGAGGAAGAGTCGACGATATTCTCGCTGGCGCGCCAAACGCTCCATCCCGACGAGCTCGAGGAATTGGGCGCGGAGATGGAAGCCGCGAAGAAGCGGTTGACGGCGAAGTCTTCGCGCAAAGCGAGAACCCGACGAAGCACGAGCGCTAAGAAGTCGTCAAAGACGTCGAAGAAGTCGGTCCCGCGAACTCCCGCGCGCCGCTAAGCGTTGATGCCGGTGGTTACGGCGCGAAGGAACCGGCAAACCGGCCGCCAAGCACGGATGCTCGTATGAAGCATTTGCATATCGCCGCCCTTGCGGCGCTCGTCGTCGCGGGCGCGACCGCCGCCGCCGCGAAACCGACCGCCGCGCCTGCGGCGCCGTCGACGTTCCGCGTCTTGCTCGACACGACCAAAGGAGCCGTCGTGATCGACGTGGATCGCCGCCTCGCGCCACATGGCGCCCAGCGATTCTACGAGCTGGTCAAGGCCAAATATTTCGACGGCGCGCGGTTCTACCGCGTCGTGCCTGGCTTCGTCGTGCAGTGGGGGGCGGCGGCCAATCCGGCCGTCACCAAGAAGTGGGACGTCACCATTCCCGACGATCCGGTGAAGACGTCGAACACGCGGGGCACGGTGGCGTTCGCGGCTACGGGGCAGCCCAACAGCCGCACCACGCACATGTTCATCAATTTCGGCGACAACGCGCGGCTCGACGCGATGGGCTTCGCCCCCTTCGGCCGCGTGTCGAGCGGCATGACCGCCGTCGATCACATCTACTCCGGCTACGGTGAGAAGCCCGATCAGGATCAGATCGCCGCGCACGGCAACGCGTACCTGATCAAAAACTTCCCGAAGCTCGACTACATCAAGTCGGCGCGCATCGTCGGCAAGTCGCAGTAGCGCCGCCTAGCGGGTCGCGGCACTGCGGAAGAGCCGCACGAATCCCGAGCTGGCGAGCAACGCGGGCGCGACGCCCAGCAGCTGCAGAAACGCGAGCCAGCGCCACGCCGCGCCGAATCCGTGGACCTGCGCGAGCGCGCCGAAGATCATCGGCGTCACCGCGGCGGCCAGCAGCGTCCACGTGAGTCCCACGCCGAGCGCGCTGCCGGAATGCTCCTCGCCGCCGATCTCGGCGAAGCCGATCACGCCGACGCCCAGCCAGCCTTCGGCCGTAAACCCCAACGCGAAGGCGAGCATGCCGGCGACCCACGCCGGCATCCCCGGGTGGACGCCGCCGATCGCGAACGCCGCGAGCGCGACGAGCACGCACACCACGGCCAGCGGCAGCGTTCGATCGCCGCCGAACACGTGATCGCTGATCCATCCCCATGCGAGGCGACCCGCGATCGCCGCGAGCTGCGACAGGGTGAACAGCGCCAGCGCGAGCGAGAGCGGAAAGTTCGCTGCGTGGACGAGCGTGAGCGTGAGGAATCCCATCAGCGCGAACTGTCCGCAGATCAAGACCATCGACGTAAGCGTCAGCAAGATGAGCCGCGACTCGCGCGCGATCGCGATCATCTCGGCCATCATGGCGTGCACCGAGACGCGCTCGCCCTGCAGCTCGAGCGGTTCGCGATAGAGGCCCGACGCGACGAAACACGCCGCGAGCGTGATTCCGCCGGCCGCCGCGAGCGCACCGCGATAGCCCGCGTGCAGGGCGATCGCCGGCAGTACCAGCGACCCCAGGAATCCGGCGAGCGGCACGCCGCACTGCCGCATGCCCATCGCGAGCCCTCGATCGGCCTTCTTGAAAAAGAAGATGATGGCGTGGCTGCCCGCCGGCGTCACCGCAGCATATCCAATGCCGTACATCAGCAGCCAGAAGACCAGCCACGGATAGCTGGCGAGCAGCGATGCGGCAATTAGCGAAAGACCCATCAAAACGCCGCTCCACAGCACGACCGCCTTGTCTCCGAAGCGGTCGGTGAGCAGGCCGGCTACCGAGGTCATCGCCACGGATCCGATCATCTGAATGGAGAGGACGACGCCCAGCTCGGCGCGGTCCAGATGGAGCGCCGCCGCGAAGAACGTCATCAGCGCGCCGGTCGACATCAGCGACAGCGACGCGCCGACCATCGCGCCGGTGAAGAGCGCGAGCACTTCGTAGCGCGACTCGGGCATCGGGTTGTGCGGCCGGGGGAGCCTGCGCGAATGCATCCGGCGGAGTTTCTCCGGCGCGCCGCGGCGAACTGCCGTTGACATGAATCGCCGCGACGACCGCAATCGCTGGCTGCTCACCGCGCTGCTGAGCGGTGCTGCCGCTGCGATCGTCTGGTACGTCTTCCACGGCGTCTACGTCAACCTCACCGCGTCGGAGAACGCGGTCGGTCAAGTCGACCCGACGACGCAGGGCGGCATCTACTTCGGCTATGCGATCATGGTCGGCGGCACGCTGACGCTCGCGGCGATCGCGGCATGGTCGGCCTTCAAATACCTCCGTCTGCTGTTCGGACGCGATCGCTGACCGGTGCGGGCGCGGCTGGTCGTCAACCCGCAGTCGCGGCGGGGCCGCGAGATCGGCGACGAGACGCGCGCTGCGCTGCGGCGCTTGGGCGTGGAAATCGTCGACTCGGCAACGGCGGCGGATGCGATCGTGGTCGTCGGCGGCGACGGCACCGTCGCCGGAGAGATCCCGAAAGCGCTGGAGCTCGACGTTCCAATCGGCCTCGTGCCCGCCGGCACGTTCAACGATCTCGCGCGTTCGCTCGCGATCCCGCACGACGTGCAGGGCGCGTGTGAAGCGATCGCCGGTGCCCGCACGCGAGCCATCGATGTGGCGCACGTCAATGGAGCATACTACGCGACCGAGGCCAGCATCGGCATCTCGAGCCGGCTCGCTCGCCTGCAGAAGGCGTCGGACAAACAGAGGTTCGGCGCCCTGGCGATCGTCGCCAGCGCGCTGCAAGCCGTGCGCTACGCACGCACGTTCCACGTCGAGATCGCGTACGACGGCAAGCGCTTACGCTTCAAAACCTTGCAGCTTACCGTCGCGAACAGCGAGCACTTCGGCGGCCTCGTTACCGTCGAGGGCGCCTCGATTGACGACGGCTGGCTGGATCTCTACTCCGTCGAGATCGAGGGCATCGTGCAGATGCTTTCGGTCACGGCCGCGATCGTGACGGGAAAACGGCGCCACGCTCGCGGCCTGCGAAGCTACCGCGCCCAAGCGTTCGACGTGTTCACGCACCGCCCGCACCGGATCACGGCGGACGGGGAACCGGCCGGCACCACGCCGGCGCGCTTCTCGCTCGCCCCCCACGCCTTGCGGGTTTTCGTTCCAATCACGTAAAGAACGAAAACTTTCTCAACGGGGGCGCGTATATAGAGCCAGAACGGTTCTCGTCCAGGAGTCCCGCATGAGCATTTACGAATTCGGACCCTTCCAGCTAGACGCCGAGCGCTTGCTCCTACTCGATGGCGACGCCCCGATACCATTAGGGCCGAAAGTCGTCGAGACGCTGCTCGCGCTCATCGAGCACCCCGGTGAGTTGATCGGCAAGAACGATCTGCTTGCGCGCATCTGGCCCGAGGGCTACGTCGACGAGGCGAATTTGGCACAAAACGTGTACGTGCTGCGAAAGACGCTGCGCGCGCGTTGGCATGCCGAGGCCATCGAGACCATTCCGCGGCGCGGCTACCGCTTCAAGGCTGTGGTGCGCCGCCGGGAGTGTGCGGCGCGCACGGTGCCGGCACTGGCTCCGCCGCAGCCCACCTGGATCCAGCGCCACGGCTTCGTTCTGGCGGCCGCCTTTGCCGTCGCGCTGCTTGGCGGCTCAGGCCTAACCGCGAACTCGTCAGCCGGCGCCCACGGCGGCTCGGTGGAAGCGACGCGGCTCTACGCCATGGGGCGCTACTACTGGAACCTGCGCACGCGCGAGGGGATCGCCAAGAGCATCGACTACTTCGCACGGGTCGTCGAGCTCGATCCCCGCGACGCACGCGGCTATGCCGGTCTCGCTTCGGCCAACGCCATCGAAGCCGACTACGGCTACGGACCGCTGCCCGCCAAGGTCTACATCGCCCGCGCCCGCACGTACGCGAGCAAGGCACTCGGGCTCGACCCGCGCAGCGGCGAGGCCTATGCGGTGCTCGGCCTGATCTCGTCCGAGGTCATGAAGGGAGCGGCGCCGCAAAACGACCGCGCCTTGCGCGATCTCCGGCACGCGATCGCGCTCGACCCGTCGAGCGGCTCGGCCCACGAGTGGTACGGCATGGCCCTGCTGCAGCAGGGCCGCGTCAGCGAGGCCTACTCCGAGCTTCGGTTGGCCGCGCAGCTCGAGCCCCTCTCCGTCGCGACGACGGCCTGGCTCGGAACCACCGCCTACCTCGAGCGGCATTACAGCGAGGCGATCGGTTACGCCCGCGAAACCCTCGACCTCTCACCCCAACGCGACGACGCGTACGAGACGCTAGGCCTCGCCTACGAGGCCGTCGGCGACGTGCCCCGCGCGGCGGAGACCTTCCGCCGGCTCGGCCGGGCCTGCTCGCCGTGCCGCGCCCAGTCGGCGGCGCTGCTCGCGGCGCTCTATGCCCGCAACGATCAGATGCCCCGGGCGCGGGCGCAGCTGGCGATCGCGGCGGCCCATCCGGCCGATGTGGCACCCCAGGATCTGGCCGCAGCATTCGAGGCCGTCGGCGAACGCGAGACGGCGCTGAGTTGGCTCAAACGCTGGCGGACCAACAGCTACTACTCGACGGAGCTGGCCAACGATCCGCGTTTCGCAGCCCTCCGGCACTCCGCGGGAGCCAAGCAGAAGCCCGCCTGAAAGCTACCGGGGAAAGCCGCCGGCCCGAAGGTGCATGTCGCCTTCGGGCCTTTTCTTTGCCGGAAGCGCCCCCGAAAAAAGTTCCGCCGGGGCCTTGACGGTGCAGTACCAATGCGCTATTGTACTAGTGTACTAGTACGATAGCTTGATGGTACTAGGCAGCTGAAAGGAACCCAAGATGATTCACACGACACTCGCCTCCGACACCGACACGGCCCGCGAAGCCCGCACCCCGGTGCGGCTCCCCGATCGTCGCCCTGCTGGGCTCTTCCCCGGCTGGGGCCCGAAGTTTTAGGCCGTATCAGGATACTCGAATGCCGGCCGTACTGACCGTAGACCCACGCAGCGGCGTACCGATCTATCTGCAGATCATCGAGCAGATAAAACGATCGGTCGCCCTCGGGGTCTTGCAGTCGGGAGAGCAGCTCCCCACGGTCAAACAGCTCGCCATCGACCTCACCGTCAACCCGAACACCGTGGCGCGTGCCTATCGCGAACTAGAGCGCGAGTCGGTGATCGAGACGTCGCCCGGACGGGGATCGTTCGTCCGCTCCAACGGCGTCACGGATTCTCCCAAGGTTGCGGCGGAGATCGGACGCGACGCCCTCAACGTGGCGCTGCGCGAGGCGCGATCGGTAGGTCTGTCCCGTGCAGAGGTCAGCGAGCTCTTCGACGGCGCACTGCAACGCTGGTTCGGCGGCATCGAGAAGTGAGAGAGGCATGAGCAGTATCACCATAACGAATTTGCGCAAGTTCTACGGCAGCACGCCGGCGGTCGACGGGCTAACGCTCGAGATTCCCGGGGCCAGCGTCTTCGGGCTGCTCGGACCCAACGGCGCCGGCAAGACGACCACGTTCAAGTGTATGCTGGACCTGGCGCGTCCAACGAGCGGCCAGGTCCTCTACGACGGAAAGCCCCTCGTGCCCGAAATGTTCGAGCGCATCGCGTACGTACCGGAGCGCAGCGTCCTCTACGATTGGATGACCGCGGCCGAGCATGTCGAGATGAACAAGCGCGCTTACGCGCATTTCGAGCCGGCCCGCGCGCTGGAGCTGCTGGCGTCCTTCAACGTCGATCCGCGCAAGAAAGCGCGTGCGCTCTCGAAGGGCATGCGGACGGCCGTGATGGTCGCCGTGGCCTTCGCGCGCAACGCCGAGATCCTGGTGCTCGACGAGCCGACGGGCGGGCTCGACCCGCTCAATCAGCGCCACGTGCTGAGTCTGATGATCAACGAGGCGGCGAAGGGCAACTCCGTCATCTTCTCGTCGCACCAGATCGGACAAGTCGAGCGCGCCGCCGAGCACATAGCGGTGATGGACCGCGGGCGGCTCGTGCTCCAGGGCCTGGTCGACGACCTCAAGGCCGACCGGAAGATCGTCGAAGGCGTCTTCCCCGACGTCAACTTCACGCTCGACGGCATTGCGAACGATCCCAACGTCGCGCGGGCGGATCGCACCGAGCGGATCGTCCGTCTGCTCGTCACCGCTGATGCCGAGGCCATCGCAACGCGCCTGTCGAGCGCCGGCGCGATGGGTGTCCGCGTGCTCGACCTCAACCTGGAGGACATCTTCCTGTACGCGGTGTCGCCGAACGCCGACGCCGCCGACATCGTCGTTAGAGAGAACCCTCATGAACTACGTTGAATGGTTGCGTATCCGCAACACGCTCAAGATGGTCGCGATCATCTTGGGAATCTTGGTGCTGCTCGGTATCGTGCTGCGCATCTCGGTCTCCCGCTACATGTCGCCCGACGCGTGGGTCGCTCACATGGCTTCGGGCTCGGGCACGAAGATCGGCCACACGGTGCTGCCCGACGGAACGAAGCGCACGATCATCGACGACGCGGCGAAGCAGACGCACGTGATCATCGACGACCACGGCTACGCCGGCAAGCACATCGTCGTCACCGAGCCCTCGGAGCGCGCGCATAAAGAGACCGTAAAGGTGAGCGTCGGTAGCATTCAGGCCTTCGAGACGCGCCACGGCTCGGTTACTACGACGGTGATCGACACGAACGGCGCCGTACCGATGCTCTACTACATGCTGTTCGCCGACATCGTGGGACTCATCGTCGCCACGATCCTGGCCGCGCCTCTGGCGCGCGAGGTCGACGGCCACCTCGAGGTGGCGCTGACCAAGCCGTGTTCGCGCTTCCGCTTTGCGATCGGCGCCATCGGCGTGGATTGCGTCGGCATCCTCGCGGCTTCGGTGATGACGGTGGTCGCGTTCTACATCTGCCAGCTGCTGTTCGAGTCGGCGCGGCTCGACTTCAGCGGTATCAACTCTCGCGCGATCGCCATGGGCATCGCCTGCCCGCTCGCCTGGTATGCCACGCTCGTCGCAGCCACCACCTGGCTGCGCCGCGCGTGGATCGGCGTGCTGGTCGCCTCGGCTCCGGTGGCCATCGTGATCGGCTTGCTCACGCTCGTGCAGCCCTACAACGTCATCGCGACGTTCGTCCGCGACGCGGCGTGGGTGCTCTCCCGGTTCGATCCCCTTACCTACGTGTCGTTCGCCGTGCCGCAGCACGACGGCACCTTCGCGTATGCGGGTAATGACTTCGGGCTTCGACTTGGAGCCCAGCTGATGTTCTTCGTCGTCTATGGAGCGATTGCCATCTGGCAGTGGCAGCGCGTGGAGGCCTAAATCGTGGAAATCATTGGAACGAATTTCACCCTCTCGCTCGGCGCCTGGCGGCTGCGCTTCGTGCTTGCCCTCGAGGACGCCGACGATTGTCCCAAGGAAAAGATACGCACGCCGCACCGGCTGCGCGTCGTGCCCGAAGACGAGTACGTCCGCTGAGCGGTTCCTAAAGAATAAAGCCGTTGCGCACGGCGGGACGATCGTACTTGAACCCGTCGGCGCCGACCGTATAGAGATAGATATTCGGAATCAGCGGATCGCCGCTGATGTTGAACGCGAACTGCCCCACGAGGGTCGTGAAGGTGCCGCCCATCTGCAGTGACGTGAGCAGCGCCCTGCGCGTGCTCGCGTTCGCGCGCTGCGAGGCGGCGATCATGAGCTGAGCCGCGGCGTATCCGTAGGCCGAGAAGGCCGTGATCTGCGTGACCTCCCGTTGGAAGTCGGTGATCAGCTGCGCCGCGCTCGGGATACGATCGATGGGCGGCATCGACCCCGCTACGTACGCGCCGGCCAGCGTCTTGGCGTACGTCGAGATCGTGTCGTTGTTGTAAAAGCCGTCGCCGGCGCCGAACTCGCCGGTGTAGCCGGCCGTTCGCAGCGCGTTGGCGATCGGTCCCAGCTCCGCCGTCTTGCCGCCGAGGAACACGTAGCCCGGCGACCGGTCGAGCACCGTTCGCGCGGCTCGCGCCGGATCGGTCGTGGCACGCGGGAAGAGCAGCAGCTGCGCGGTGTGGCGATCGTTCTGCGCCTGCTGCACAAACCCGTTGGCGACGTCGTAGCCGTAGTCGTCGTCGAACGCGACCGCGACCGCGCTGATGCCCCGCTTGCCCTCGAGCACGGTCTTGGCGAAGAGACGGCCCGAGGTGCTGTCTTTGGCCGGCAGCCGGTAGACGTTGTGGTAGCCGCGCTTCGTCACCGCGTCGGCCGTGACGGTGGGCACGATCACGGCGAAGCCGACGTTGGCGTAACGCGAAAGCGCCGCGAGCGTCATGGGCCCCGTCAGATTTCCGATCATGCCGATGACGCTGAAGTCGGCGGCAGCGACGTTGGCGTTCGAGGCGGCGACTCCCGGGTCGTTGCGATCGTCGAGCGCGCGCATCCCCCACACAAACGAAATCGGCGCGTGGAAGCGGTTCTGCTCGTCGACCGCCGCCTGCACGCCCTTGACCACCTCTTGGCCGTATTTTTGTAGGGGGCCCGACAGCGTAACGCTCACCGCGATCGTGAGTTGTTGCAGAAACTGTCCCTGCTGCCCCTGGATCGGCTGTATCGGGACGACCTGCGCGCCGGCGGTCGCGCCGCTCGCGGCCGCCGCGCCGGCGGCGGCGATGAAAGCGCCCCGCTTCATGCGAATCCCGCTACCGTCGTGATTAGGAAGAAGACCGAGAACGTCATGTTGGAGATGAAGACACGCTCGTTGATGATGAAGAGATTTGCGCCGCTACGAAAGAGATACCGCTCGTACAGGATGAGGACCGCAACTGAGAACACGCCGAGAAAGTAGGTGCGGCCGGCGCCGGCGAGGATTCCCGCGGCAGCGAGCAGCAGCAGCATCGCCGCGTGCAGTAACATCGGCAGCACGCGTCCGCTCGCTTCACCGAAGCGCGCCGGCAGCGAGCGAATGCCCTGGTCTTGGTCGACGCCCAGGTCCATCAGCGCGTAGATAATGTCGAATCCCGCCACCCAGATCGTGACGGCAAGAAAAAGAAGGACCGCCGGCAGCGTGATCGTGCCGGCGACGCCGACGTACGCGCCGAGCGGCGCGAGCCCGTCGACAGCGCCCAGCACGAAGTGTGTGGTCCAAGTGAAGCGCTTGCAAAGCGGATAGATCAACAGCAGAACCGCCGCGATGGGCAGCAGCTTCACGCAGAGCGGATTGAGCATCCACGCCGAGACGAGCAGCAGCGCCAGCCCCGCGCCGGCCGCCCACAGCATCGCCGAGGCCGGCAGCGCGCCAGTGGCGACCGCACGGCGAGCGGTGCGCGGATTACGCGCGTCGATCTCGCGGTCGAGAAAGCGGTTCGCCGACATCGCCGCCGTGCGCGCGCCCAACACCGCGAGCGTGATCCACAGCAGCTGCGCGGGTGCCGGAATTCCGCGCGCCGCGAGCACGGCCCCGACGTACGCGAACGGCAGCGCGAAGAGGGTGTGCTCGATGCGAATCTCGCGCAGGAAGAGGGCGATCGTCTTCACGGCTCGAGCTTTGCGGCCGAGCGCAGCAGCCGTTCGTAGGCGGTGGCGCCCTGCCCGGACCAGTCATCGGCGTGCAGCGCGCGCTCGATCTTGTCGAGGCCGTACTCGCGCCACCGCTCGGTGACGCGGCGTCGCGTCGCGCCGTCCATGATCGTCTCCGCCGGCCAACCGCGAGTGTAACCTTCCGAAGCGTCTTTGCGCGTCGCGTCGATGCCGATCTTCGTTCCATAGGCCACGCTGTACGAACCGTGATCGAGGTCGTCCACGGGTCCGGGCATCATCACGACGTCGCGCTCGGGAGCCAGATTGTTGAGCACGAACCACGCTACCGCGCGTGGGTCGCTCACGTCGACGTCGTCGTCGACGATTACGAGCACGCGCGTCAGCATCATCATGTGACCGAGACCCCACAGAGCGTTCATCACCTTCTTCGCTTGTCCCGGATACGACTTGCGTATCGACACGATCGCGAGGTTGTGGAATCCGCCCTCGACCGGAAGGTTCATGTCGGCCACCTCCGGCAGCATCGCCTGCAGCAGCGGCAGGAAGATGCGCTCGGTGGCCTTCCCTAGCCACGCGTCTTCCATCGGCGGCTTGCCGACGAGCGTCGCCGCGTAGATGGGATTGCGGCGATGGGTGACGCACGTGACGTGAAACGTCGGGTAGCGATCGGCCGGCGTGTAGACGCCCGTGTGATCGCCGAACGGACCCTCGTCGCGCAGGTCGTCGTTGTCGACGTACCCTTCCAGAACGAACTCGGCCTCGGCGGGAACGACCAGGTCAACCGTGCGCGCGCGCACTACGTCGACGGGCTTGCCGCGCAGCAGGCCGGCGAAGGCGAACTCGTCGAGCAGCGGCGGGAGCGGCGCGGTGGCAGCGTAGGTGAGCGCCGGATCGGTGCCGATCGCGACCGCTGCGGGAATCTTCGAACCCCACGCCTCGGCGTGAGCGCGGCCGTGCTTGTGACGCTGCCAGTGCATCGCCGTTTCCTTCGGGCCGTAGACCTGCATGCGGTACATGCCGACGTTGAAACGCTGCGTGCGCGGGTCTTTCGTGATCACCAGCGGCAGCGTGATGAACGGGCCGGCGTCGCTCGGCCACGTCGTGAGCACGGGCAGCTTCGTGAGGTCGGGCGCGTCGTGCACCACTTCTTGTGCGGGGCCGCCCCGCACGCGCCGAGGAATCGCGTTCGCGAACGGCGCGAGGCGCATTGCGCCACGCAGTTTGCCCACCAGCGAGCCCGCCGGCGGCACGACGTCGATCAGCGTGCGGATCCGGTCGCCGACCTCGTCGAGGTCGTTCGCGTCGAGCGCCATCGCCATGCGCCGCCGCGACCCGAACTGATTCGTGAGCACTGGGAAGCGCGAGCCGCGCACGTCGGTGAAGAGCAGCGCCGGGCCGCCCGCCTTCACGACGCGGTCGGTGATCTCGCTGATTTCCAAGCGGGGGTCGACGGTCGCGCCGACCTCGTGCAGCTCCCCCGCCTTGCGCAGGGCGGCGACGAACTCCCCGAGCGACGCAAACGGCATGGCAGCCTGTCTTACGCGCCGGAGCGGCCTCGGACCCCTAGAGGTTTCCTTCCGTCACTCCCGGCGGGCCGGAATCGCCGCGACGAAACGCGCCCCGCCCGAGGGTGCCTCGGCCACCGTCACCGCGCCGTCGTGCGCCGACGCGATCCAGCGCACGATCGCGAGCCCGAGACCCGTGCCGGAGCCGTCGTCCGTGTGGCGATAGAAGCGCGCAAACACGCGCTCGCGCTCGTCGAGCGGAATGCCCTCGCCGTCGTCGTCGACGACGATTTCGCAGACGCGGCCGTTGCGGCGCGACGCGATGGTGACGCTGCCGCGCGCGTGGCGGATTGCGTTGTCGAGCAGGTTGCGTGCCAGCTCGCGCAGGCGGCGCTCGTCACCCTCGACGATCGCGCTCGCCGTCATCGATTCGAGCCGGATGCCGCGCGCGGCCGCCACGGGTTCGGTGTCGCGCGACGAATGCGCCACGATTGCCGCGAGGTCGACGGGCTCGCAGTGGAGCGCGCGGCGTGCAGGGTCGCGCGCGAGCGTCAGAAGATCGGTTACCACGTCGGATGCCTCAAACGCGGCGCGCGCGATCGACTCGAACGCGGTGCGGCTCTCCTCGCGGGCGCCGGCTCGCGCCGCTTGCGCGATGGCCGCGATCGCGGCGAGCGGCGAGCGCAGCGCGTGTGCGGCGTCGGCGGCAAAAAGGCGTTCGCGCTCGCGTGCGGCCTGGAGCGGCGCGATCGTCGCGCGCGCCAGCACGTACGAGGCGATGGCGACGATTGCGACAAGCGGAGCGTCGATGGCGGCCAGCGTGGCGACCACGCGCCGCATCGCGGTCGCCATCGCGGTCGATCCCTCGGGCGTGCCGAGCGCCGGAGCCAGCAGCGACGTGTACTCGCGCGACATAAAAGAATATGCCCCCGCGTTGAGCGCGAGCAGCACGCAGACGAAAACGAGGAGATAAAGAAGCGCCGCGCGAGCGATCAACTACGTTTGCGCGATCAGCTGAGTTTCAGACGGTATCCGATGCCCCACACCGTCTCGATAACGCCGCTCGCGCCGAGCTTCTTGAGCTTCCGGCGGAGCTGGCTCACGTAGACGTCGACGATGTTGCTGGACCCCTCGAAATCATAATCCCAGATGCGTTCGACGATCTGCGTTCGTGAGAGTGCGATGCCGGCGTTGCGCGCGAGGAACTCCAGCAGCCGGAACTCGGTAGCGCCCAGCGTCACCGGCTCGGCGCCGTAGGTGACGTTTCGCCCCGCGAGATCGATGCGCAGCGCGCCGACTTCGACGACGCCGACCACGGGGCGGTCGCCCCGGCGCAGGATTGCCGTTATGCGCGCGATTAGCTCCTCTTCGACGAACGGCTTCACCAGGTAGTCGTCGGCACCGCAGTTCAGGCCCTCGACGCGATCCTCGACGGCGTCGCGGGCCGTGAGCATGAGGATCGGCGTCTGCACGCCCTCGGCGCGGGCGCTACGGGCTAGTGTAAAGCCGTCGATGCCGGGCAGACCCACGTCGACCACGGCGGCGTCGTAGCACCGGCGCAGCAGGTGATCGAGCCCCGCCTCCCCGTCGGTCACCACGTTGGCGGCGAAGTGGCGCACCTCGAGCATCGACCGGATCGACTCCGCGACCGGCACGTTGTCCTCGACGACCAAGACTCGCACGGTCAATACTTCAACGGGCCCGGGAAAGCTACTGTCAGGGCCGCACTGAAGTACGGATGCTGAGCCGGCTGCTGAACTTCCTGGGCGAGAATGCGGAACGGCGCAATCTGCACCGCTCCATAGTAGACGAAATCGCGATTGATGAACGGGTTGGCGAAGGCGTCGTAGCGGACGCCTAAGTAGGCGTGCGGTATCGGATAGTACTTCAGCCGCACGTACCCGCCGGAGGAGTGCTGATTCGTCAGGAAGCCGTCGGCGTCGTGGTCGTCCCCGTACCACTGCTCGGCCTGTAAGTCGAGATCGCCGTAGTTGGCATGGGCCAACAGTCCGTAACGTTCGTAGAGATCGGCAAACGGGAGCCGCCCAGTTGGCAACACGCCGAGCGTACCGCCGAGTGCAGCGGCGCCGATGTCGAACTCGCTTTTGCGGGTCTGAGCCAGCGTCTGGCGCAGCCAGATGCTAAACTCGGGGCTCTTCATCCAGGTGGACTCCCCGGTGTTGACGGGTTTGCCGCCGTACGCCGAGCCCGCATAGAAGCCGGCTCCGATGACGCCGTCGATCCGCAGGTTGCCGATCGTCTTCTCGGCCATGACGCCCCAGCGCGGCGCCGAGAGCGCCAAGGTGTTTAAGCCCACGTGAGCACCGTAATAACCGTACTGCTGGAGGTCGTCAAGACGCTGACCCGGCGACTGCGCGAGCGGCAGCTCGAAGAGACCCCCGCGGTAGAGCGTCTCGGTGTGCGTGTTGTATCCAGCTGCGAACAGCAGATACGTTGCCGCCGGTCCGCCGAGTGCCCCGAAATTATAGTGCAGGAAGGCCGTGATTGGCCCAAGGTTGCCGCTGCCGAGTAGGATGCCGCCCTGCGAGAAGCGGGGCGCGTCGGGTGCGGGTTGCTTGTCGTACTCCAGCTGATAGCGCATCGCAAAGATCGTCGTACCGTGCTCGGGTAGCGGCAAGCGGTAGCCGTGCGAGCGGAAGTAGTTGCCGAAGGCGTTGAGCTCGGGGAGAACGCTGTGGCACTGCCCGCACTTCAGATGGTAGCGCTGCGCGAAAATGGGGATCGCCTTTGCCGGGGCGCTCGTCCACGCAAAAAAAGCGGCCGCGAATGCGACCATGATGAGCTTACTGCGCAACGATCACCGCCCTCATTCCGCCGCCGTAGTGGAAAAAGCAGCCGAACAGATACGTTCCAGGCTGATCCGCCGTAATCGTCTGCGACGACTCGTTCGGCTGCATCGCGCCGCTGCTCCACTTGCTGGAGAGCGTCGTTCCGGCCTGCGTCAACGCACCGGCACCGAACGGCGAACCGGTTGGAAATGTCGTCGCACCCGGAATCAGCGTGGCGGTATGGGCGAAGCTGTCGACGTTGACGAAATGAAGCTGCGTTCCGACCGCGACCGTCGTCACGGCCGGCGAATAACCCAAGCTTGAGCCGTACGGCGTCTGGTTCGGCTGCCCGTACTGCGTCAGGCTCACATCGATCGTGACTCCGCCGCTGCCGCCCGACGACGTGGGGATGCCCCCGGCGGTGCAGGCACCGAGCAGCAACGCGATCGTGACGACGATGCGCCGCATCATCGCTGGGCCACCTGCTGCGCGCGCAGCGCGTCGACGACCGCGTCGCTAAGCGCGCTCGAGGCGAGCATCGTCTGCGCGAGCCGCCCGTTCCGATCGAGGATATAGACGTAGGTAGTATGCTCGTCGCGATAGCCGCGCTTGCCCTCGACCGAGAGCACGCCGAACTCGCGCATGACCGCGAACACGTCGGACTTCGCGCCACCGGCGACCAGCCAGTAGCGCGGGTTGGCTTGGAACCGCATCGCGATCGCGCGCATGTCGGCGAGCGAGTCGTGCTCGGGATCGAGTGTGATCGTAACGAGGCGCGCGTCGAGGTGAGCTTGGGCGATGCGGTGCGCCGCCTCTCCGAACTGCGCGTTGATCAGCGGGCACGCGTCGGCGCAGTGTGCGGCTACGAACGTGACCGCCAGCGGCTTACCGCGCAGCGATTCGAACGTGAACGCGCGGTGTCGTTGATCGATCAAACGCGGATGCTGCGCCGGCGTGGAATGCTTCTTGATGGGATGCGGCAGCGAAACGGCGTAGCCGCCGGGTCCCGGTGAGGCCGTCGGACCGGGCGTCGCACCCGCGACGACTTGGATCACGTCGCGCATGCTGAACTCGATGTAGTGATAGGCGCAGCCGATAAGATAGATGCCGGGCTTAGAGAGCTTGACGGTCACCGACGATCCGGGATTGATCGTGCCGCTCGCGTAGCCGGGGCCGAGTTTTCCGTTGCCGGCCGGATAGAAGTTGAGGCTGGGGCTGCGCGGCCACGCCGGAGGGGGACCGCTGGTCGTATCGATCACGTCGAGCGTGTGTGGATCGGTGTTCGAAAGATTGGTGAGCGTGATCGACGAGCCGGGCGGAAACGCGAGCACTTGCGAGGTCTTGTCCTGCGTGTACCCGCCGACGGAACCCCACACGGGATCGTGTTCGACGCCGATCTTACCGTTGGGAACGCCGAGCCCGATTCCGGTTGAGGACGGGGGCGGCGAGGGCGACCCGCCGCCCCCGCCGCCGATGCTGCCTAAGCCGCCGCCGTTCGTGCACGCCGCGAATGCGGCGAGCGCGAGCACACAGAGCCAAACAGCTGGGGCGCCGAATTTCATCGCGCCGGAGGAGTCGCTTGCGGACCGGGCGTGGCATTCTTACCGACGACCAGTACGTCCCGCATTCCGGCGCTGTAATGGAAGTGGCAGCCGATCAAGTAGATTCCGGCCTTCCCGAGCGTAACGCTGACCGACGAGCCCGGATTGATCGAACCGCTGGCATAGCCTTTTTGAAGCTTGCCGCCCGACGCGTTTAGCGGAAGATTGGGATTCGGCGGAAAAATCGCCGGCGGCCCCTTGATTTTCTTCGCAACGTTGAGCGTGTGATGGATGCTCTTCGAGATGTTCATGATGGTGAGCTTCGTGCCGGGCGGGAAGCCCAGCGCTTGTGAGAACTGCTGTTGCGTGTAGCCCCCGAGCCGCGCGTTCCAGAACGGATCCATGATCATTCCGAGACCCTCTGCGGGGAGCTCGAACATGATCGTGCCGCTGCCGGCCATACCCTTTGGATAGGTCGCCGTGATTTTAAGATCCGGCATGTTCGGAAGGGCTAACGTGGAGCTGTTCGACGCGGTGTTGCCATAGCGGCCGGCGCACGCTGCAAGCAGCGTGGCGGCGAACGCCACCGCGAGAGCTACTGACTTTCTGGACATGTGGCCTCCAAGCGAGCGAAGGTGGTGGTGTAAGCTACCCTAGCGTTCGAGGATGAAGAAAGTGTAAAGCGCTACGGCGCCTTGATGGAGTCGCGCATGGCCGCCGCGATGTTCTGCAGGGCCGGGTCGCCCGCGGCGTCGAGCGTCGCTCGAGCGAAAGCATTGCGGGCCGCTCCGTGCTCTCCTTCCTTTAAGAGCACCACGCCCAGTGCGAAACGCGCGCGCGCATATCCGGGCGCGAGCGCGAGCGCTGCGCGGAGTTCGCGCTCGGCCGCATCGTAGCGCCCGAGGCGTTCTTCCGCCAGCGCGAGATCGTAATGCGCTACCGCGTACGACGGATTCGCGTGCAGCAGCTTGCCGAAATCGGCTTGCGCCGTGGTCGCGTCGCCCGCGCGCAGCGCAACGATGCCCCGCGAGTAGAGCGCGCGCGCCGAGTCGGGAGCGAGCGCTACGTAGCGCTCGGCCATCTTTCGTGCCTCGACCAGGTTGCCGAGCGCCACGTCGACCGAAACGAGGTTCGCCATCGCTGCGAGGAAGCCGGGATCGAGCGCGATCGCCGCGCGCAACTCGCGCGCCGCGTCGTCGTTGCGGTGCAGGTTCGAATACGCGATCGCGAGATCGTAGTGCGCGGTGGAACCCTGCGGCTCGGCGGGGTGCAGTGCGAGAATGCGCTCGAACTCCGCGGCAGCCGACGTCCAATCGCCGCGCGCCTGCGCGTCGAGCCCGATCGTAAAGCGCTCCTCGATCTCGCGCTTGACCGCGAGCGCGCGCAACGTGGGCGCCGAGGTCGTACGCGGCACCGGCGTCGCCGGGGTGTAGCTCTGCGCTAGTGCCGGGAACGTTGTTAGCTGTGCGAGAAGGGCGGCGAGTAGGGGAACCCGCATCGGTTACTGAGTGCCGGAGTCGTGGGGCAATTCGGCTTCATGCCAGCCGGCGGCCGAGGCCGCCTTTTCGGGTTTGCATGCCCACCCCACGCGGCCGCTCGAGGTGATCGGCCCCAGCAGCGCTGGGGCTGCCGAGGGCGCGAGCGCCCCGGCGAGCAGGTCTTCGAGCGATGCTGCCCCCGCGGTCGCGATTCGTCCGGAAAAGACGAAGGCGCCGGCCAACAGAAGGGCCGCGAGCACGCGGAGCAGATTGGTTCTTGACACTCTCTCCATCATAGCCGAAAGTCTAAAGAATCCGTGAATTGGACTCTCGGCGCCGCTGTGTTGCTCTCGGTCGTGCTCGCAGCGGTGCCGGCGCGCGGCCAAGCGCCCCTCGTGGTCGGCTCGGTACGCGACCAGCGCGGCATCCCGATCGCCGGGGCGGCCGTCGCCGGCCGGACCGCCGCGGGGTCCGGACCGGCAACCACCACCGACGCAACCGGGACCTTTGCGCTCCGGGGCGCGGGCATCGTCGCCGTGTCGATCGCCTGCCGGTACTGCCAGACTACGGTCGCGGCGGTGCGCGCCGACGAGCCGGTCGTGGCGATCGTCCGCCGTTACGCAGCGCTCGCCGACGACTCGCCCTCCGCCGGCGACTTGGAGAACCTGCCGTACGCCCACGTCGAATCGGCCGTCGCGCTGCGTCCCTTTACGCTGCTCTCGCAGAGCACGGACTTCTATCCGGGTTCGCGCGTCAGCGATCGCGGGCTCTCTGCGAGCGGTTCGCTGCTGGTCGACGACGGCTCGCCGAACTACGACATCGTAGCCGGCGAGTCGCCCTACGACGCCATCCCGGCGCACTACGAGCAGAGCGCCGCCGTGCGCAGCGCCTCGAACGCCTTTGTCTACGGCGACCAAGCCGGGGGCGGCATCGTCGAGCTCACGCCGTTCGCGAACGGAGCGAACTCCGAGATCGCGATCGTCGGCGGCGACACGGTCGCGCGCGCGCAGATCGGATCCGCGGCGGCGGGACTCGCCGCCGGGACGTATAGCAACGGTCAGGAGTCGCGCCAGCGAACCGACCTCTTCGGCACCTGGGGGCTCGGCGGCGATCAGACGCTGTCGTTCGCGGGCGGCACCGAGCAGGGCCGAACGTACGACTCGCCGGACTCGGCGTCTGCCAGCAGCTTCTCGTTTGCCAACGCGACCTTCGCCGCGCCGCGCGCCCTCAATCTGAACGTATCGGCGCTGGCCGATCGCGGCGACTACTGGTGGAACGCCGGCATCTGGCCAGTCGCCTCGGTGTGGTCGGACACGGGTTTGCTCGCCAGCGTCCACACCAACGGCCCCATCGTGGGATTCGCCGACGTCGGCGTCCGCTCGTCGACCGGGCTCTACGACGCGCTCGCCGTTCCGTTCGGTCCGCCCCGGCTCGGCGCGGCTCTCGAGGAAACGCGAGCCGACGCGGGCTTCGACGCGACCGGCACCGGCTATCGCGTGACGGGCGGCGTCGGGGCGTACTGGTTCGACTACTCGGGCGGAACGTACGGAGTCTCGCAGCCGGCAAAGACGGCGCTCGCGGTTCCGTCGCTGCGGGCGCAGTTCACGCCGAGCGGCAAGTGGAGCGTCGATCTCGAGGGCAGCGGCTCGTTCACGCTGCCGACGTTCACCGATCAGTACATTTACGCCGACACGCGACCGGGGGCGGTGGCCTATCAGCGCAACTCGCTGTTTGCCGCGTCGGTCAGCTATACCGACGACTCGCGGCTTCGGTTATCCGTGGAGGGCGCGTCGCAGAACGTCAACGGCGCGTCGACTGGCACGGTGACGTCGAGCGGCATCTCGGCGATCTGGCAGGTGGCGCCGTCGATATCGCTCCGCGCGTGGACGATGCACGTCACCGATACGGTGCCGCTCGACGGAATCTTTCCGTACGAGGGCGTTGCGCCGACGGTCAACGCTCTATGGTTGACGTACGACTGCGCCGGCGGCGTGCGCGCGGACGTTATTTACCGACGCGATCTGTTGAACAACGATCCGTTCTATCATGTCGACGGCGCGATCTCCGGACCAATCGCCAACGGCCTGCGCTGGTACGCCGGCGCCGAGGACCGGATGCAGCGAACGTTCGTGGACGTCGGCATCCGGTTCGTCGGTCGCTAGCGCTTCTTAGTCGTCGTGCCGTCCGTGCGGACGCCGGCGGCGCCGCGTCGGCGGTGCGCCCGGGTCGCTGGCTGACGGCGTCGCCGTCTCGCGAGGCTCCCGGGACTCGTGCGACTCGCGCGGCTCGTGCGACTCGCGCGGCTCGTGCGATTCGCGCGGCTCGTGCGATTCGCGCGGAGCTCTGGGACCTCGCGCGTTGAATTCACCGTTGCCCGAGACGCCGCCCAGCAGCGCCTTGCGCGAGAGGTTGATCCGGCCTTGGCCGTCGATCTCCATGACCTTGACCATCACCTCGTCGCCGAGCTTGACGACGTCTTCGACCTTGTCGACCCGCGTCGGCGCGAGCTGACTGATGTGGACCAGTCCCTCTTTGCCCGGCAGGATCTGCACGAACGCGCCGATGTTGATGATGCGCGTGACCGTGCCGAGGTAGGTCTCGCCGACCTTGACCTCTTTGGTGATGTTCTCGACGATCGTTCTTGCCTTGTCGCCCGACGCGCCGTCGAGCGAGGTGATGAACACGCTGCCGTCGTCCTCGATGTCGATCTTCTCGACGCCGGTGTCGGCGATGATCTTGTTGATCACCTTGCCGCCGGGTCCGATGACGTCCTTGATCTTCGCCGGGTCGATCTTGATCACGATCATCCGCGGCGCGAACTGCGACAGCTCCGCACGCGGCTCCGCGATCGTTTCGGCAAGCTTGTCGATGATGAAGTGCCGCGACTTGCGCGCCTGCGTCATCGCCTCGCGCATGATGTCGATCGTAATGCCTTGGACCTTGATGTCCATTTGTATTGCGGTGATGCCCTTCTTGGTGCCCGCGACCTTAAAGTCCATCTCGCCCAGCGCGTCCTCGAGGCCTTGGATGTCGGTGAGGATCGAGTACTTGCTGCCCTTGAGGATCAGTCCCATCGCAACGCCGGCGACGTGATCGCGAATCGGCACGCCGGCATCCATGAGCGCAAGCGTCGATCCGCATACCGATGCCATCGACGACGAGCCGTTGGATTCGAGCACTTCGCTCATCAGCCGCAGCGTATAGGGGAACTCATCCTTGGGCGGCAGCACCGGCACGAGCGCGCGCTCCGCGAGGTGACCGTGGCCGATCTCACGGCGACCGGGACCGCGCATCGGGCGCGTCTCTCCGACCGAATACGGCGGGAAGTTGTAGAAGTGCATGTAGCGCTTGTCTTCGAGGTCGACGATGCCGTCCAGGCGCTGCGCGTCGCTCGTCGAGCCGAGCGTCGCGGCCGTAAACACCTGCGTCTGCCCGCGCGTGAAGACGCCCGAGCCGTGAACGCGGGGAACGTAGTGAACCTTGCACCAAATGGGACGGATCTCGTCGGGCTTGCGGCCGTCGGGGCGGACCTTCTCGTCGACGACCATGGAGCGGAGCTCGTCCTCCTCCATGCCCTTGATGACCTTGTTGAAGTCCTTCGCGGTCGACGGGGCCTCGAGGAGCACCTTGATCGCTTCGTCCTTCTTGGAGCAGCGCGATAGGGCTTCGTCGACGGTGATCTCGCCGAACAGCGCCTCGCGCTTCTGCTTGTCCACCGTGCGCATGGCCTTGGCCACGTCCTTGGCGAACGACTTGCGGACCCAGCGCTCGAAATCGGAGTCGACCTTGAGCAACGGGAAGGCGCGCTTGGCTTTGCCGTGTTTTTTGGCGAGCTGATCGATCGCCTTGACGATCTTGCGGATCTCGACGTGAGCGAACTCGACGGCGCCGAGGAAATCTTCCTCGGCGATCTCGTTGCCGCCGCCCTCAACCATCATGACGCCGTCGGCGGTGCCGGCGATCACGATGTCCATGCCGCCGGTTTGATACTGCGGCAGCGTGGGATTGCAGACGAACTCGCCGTTCTCGTCGCGACCCACGCGCACGGCAGCGACCGTTTTGTCGAACGGAATGTCGCTGAGCGCGAGCGCGGCGCCCGCGGCGCAGATGCCGAGCACGTCGGCGTCGAGTTGGGGATCGACCGAGAGCACCGTCGCGACGACTTGAATGTCGTTACGGAATCCATCGGGGAAGAGCGGGCGAATCGGCCGGTCGATCTGACGCGAGCTGATCACCGCGTGTTCGGGCGGCCGTCCCTCGCGCTTGATGTAACCGCCGGGAATCTTTCCGGCGGCGTACATTTTCTCTTCGAAATCGCAGGTAAGTGGGAAAAAGTCGATGCCTTCACGAGGTTTGTCGGAGGCAGTGGCGGCGCAGAGCACGACGTTTTGGTCGCCATAACGAACCAGCGCGGAGCCGTTTGCTTGCTTCGCCAGTTCGCCTGTTTCGATGGTCATCGTGCGCCCGCCGACCGTTAACGTTACGGATTCGGGCACAATATCTCCTAATAACTTCTTATTTTATTGATTGGCCCGGCTTCGGGCTCTCGGCGCGCGCAACCTTCATTTGTAGGTTCCGCCCGCACGAGGCTGGTAATACGGCTCCCATGCAAAGCCTAACCCCCGCCGGCTTGACCGAGCTGAAGCTCAAGGCCAACGACGTGCGTCAGGGCATCATTCGCGCGCTGCTGGCGGCCGGCTCGGGTCACTCCGCCGGGCCGCTCGACATGTCCGACGTCTTCGCAGCACTCTACGGGCACCTGATGCGCCACGATCCCGAAAAATCCGGATTGGCCCGATCGCGACCGGTTGATTCTTTCGTGCGGGCACATCGCGCCCGTGCGCTACTCCGCGATGGCGAACTTCGGCTACTTTCCGCTCGAGGAGCTGCTGACGCTGCGCAAGTTCGGCACGCGCTTGCAGGGTCACCCGGAGCGCGTGCGCCTGCCCGGCACCGAGACCACTTCGGGGCCGCTGGGTGAAGGGCTCGCGCAGGGCGTCGGCATGGCGCTGGGCGCGAAGATGGACGGCAATGACTTTCGCGTGTGGGTCGTAACGTCGGACGCCGAGCATCAGTGCGGCCTGCATTGGGAGGCGGTGCTGACGGCCGCCAAGTTCAAGCTCGATAACGTCACGGCGATCGTCGATCGCAACTTCATTCAGATCGACGGCAGCACGGAGGACGTGATGCCGCTCGAGCCGTTCGCCGACAAGTACCGGGCCTTCAACTGGGAGGTGCTCGAGTGCGACGGCAACGACATGGAGGATTTCATCGCGACGGCGAGGCGCGCGACGCAGTGCGTGGGCAAGCCGCAGGTGATCGTGGCGAACACGGTGCCCGGCAAGGGCGTCTCGTACATGGAGGGCGACTACACGTGGCACGGCAAGCCGCCGAATGCGGCGCAGGCGGAGCAGGCGTTGAGCGAACTCGAAGCCGCGCGAAAGGAGATCGTCGCCAATGGCTAGCGACACGAGTCTGCGCGACGGCATCGCCGGCGAGATGCATCTGGTCGACTATCGCGACGAAGTCAAGCAGGTCCCGACCCGCAACGGGTTTCGGCGAGGGGTTGATCGAGGCGGGCTCGCGCGACCACAACGTGCTCGGCATCTGCGCCGACCTCTCGGAATCGACGCGCTTCGAGGGCTTCCGCAAGGCGCTATCCGGAGCAATACGTCGAGATCGGCGTCTCCGAGCAGATGCTCGTGGCGATGGCCGGCGGGCTTGCGGCGGTCGGCAAAATTCCGTGGATCGCCAGCTATGCGATGTTCAACCCCGGGCGCTCGTGGGAACAAGTGCGCACCATCATGGCGCTCAACGAGACCAACGTCAAGATCGCCGGCGCGCACGCCGGCGTCTCCGTCGGTCCCGACGGCGCCACGCATCAGGCGATCGAGGACATCGCGATCATGCGCGTGATCCCGCACATGACCGTGGTCGTGCCGTGCGACGCCGTGCAGACCAAGAAGGCCGCGCTCGCGCTCTCGGAGATGTGGGGGCCGGTCTACCTGCGCTTCGGCCGCGAGAAGTCGGCGGTCATTACGACCGACGAGACGCCGTTCGTCGATCGGCAAGGCGCAGACGTTCCGCGAGGGCGGCGACGTGGCGATCGTCGCGTGCGGCATTCTGGTGTACAACGCGCTGATTGCGGCCGACCGGCTAGCCAAGGACGACGGCATCGAGTGCCGCGTCGTC
Source organism: Vulcanimicrobiota bacterium (assembly GCA_963711625.1). Lineage (GTDB taxonomy): Bacteria > Vulcanimicrobiota > Vulcanimicrobiia > Vulcanimicrobiales > Vulcanimicrobiaceae > Cybelea. The sequence continues at coordinate 586,604 of OY970207.1, read as the reverse complement.
AACAACCACACCGTCAAGCCGATGGACGAAGCGGCGATCGTCGACGCCGCGCGCGCGTGCGGCGCCGTCGTGACGGTCGAGGAACACCAGAAGCACGCCGGCATGGGCTCGCGCGTCGCCGAGATCTTGGCGCAGCGCCACCCCGTGCCGATCGAGTTGGTCGGCGTGGACGACACGTTCGGGCAGTCCGGCGATCCGGCGGAGCTGATCGAGCACTACGGCATGGGCGCCGACGCAATCGCCGACGCGGTCCGCCGCGCGCTCAAACGCAAGTGAGCTCTTGTAATCCTGAGCGAAGACGCGAGGGGCTCACCGTTCCAAGCGAAGTCTCTGACTTTTTCGGGCCGGCCCGGAGGGCCGCTTCAAAACTTTGTTCTCCCGAAAAAGCAGCGAAGTAGGAGCGCCGCATGGAGGCGGCGCGACGAACGTCTTCGCGGGAACGGTGAGCCCCTCGCGTCTTCGCTCAGGGTGACAAAGCGATAAAAGTTAGCGGCGCAGGCCGAGTTCGCCGATGAGGCTGCGGTAGCGCTCGAGATCCTTTGCGCTGCAGGTAGTTCAGCAGACGGCGGCGCTGCCCGACCTGCAGTAACAGGCCGCGGCGGCTGTGGTGATCTTTCTTGTGAATCTTCAGATGCTCGGTGAGATGGTTGATCGACGCCGTGAGCATCGCGATCTGCACTTCGGCCGACCCGGTGTCGTTGGACCCGCGGCCGTACTTGGAGGCGAGCTCCGCCTTCTGGTCTTTGCTGAGCGGCACGAATGAAACTCCTTGGTCAGGATGGTCTCGCTCGGGTACAGATTGCTCCACCGTCCCGGCGACCGGCCTAGGATACCAGAGCGGCGCCCGGCCCGCAAGGTGCGCGCTCGCGGCCGCACAATGGCAAACGCATGGACTTTGGCATTCGTGGTCGGACGGCGCTCGTGACGGGCGCGAGCTCGGGTCTGGGCGAGGCGGTCGCCCTCGCGCTCGCCGGGGAGGGCGCGAAGTTGGCGGTGGCCGCGCGCGACGAGGGGCGGCTCGGCGGCGTGGTACGCCGGGCGCTTGACGCCGGAGCGCAGGACGCGCGCGCGTTTCGCCTCGACCTCACCGACCCCGGTTCCATCGCCTCGATGCTCGACGGCGTGCGCACGGCGTACGGCGACGTCGCGATCGCCGTGCTCAACGGCGGCGGACCGAAGGCCGGCCGTTTTACCGAGACGCTGCTCGAAGACTGGGACGGCGCGTATCGCTTGCTGCTGCGCAGCATGCTCGTGCTGCTCGAGGCGCTCGTGCCGGCGATGCAGGCCAACAAGTGGGGACGCATCGTCGCGCTGACTTCCAGCTCCGTGAAACAGCCGATCGACACGCTCGTCCTCTCGAATGCGTTTCGTACCGGCTTGGTTTCGGCGCTACGGACGCTCGCGACCGAGGTGGCGCGCGACGGCGTGACGGTGAACGCGATTGCAACGGGCCGCATAGAGACCGACCGCCTGCGCGCCCTGTACGGCAACGACGAGGTGAAGCTGCGGGCGGCAGCAGAGGAAGTGCCCATCGGTTACTTCGCGACGCCCGAGCAGTTCGCGCCGATGGCGGCGTTCCTGTGCAGCGAGCCGGCGCGGTACGTCACCGGGCAGACGATCTCGGTCGACGGCGGCCTGGTCCGGGGACTCTTCGGCTAGACCCCTCCTGCGGGGCGGGCAGCGAAGGTCCGTTAGGGAGCGGCGCGAATCTACGGGGCCGGTATGCAGGCAGTAGAAGGAAAACGCGTCGCCGCGCTAATCGGCGACGGGTTCGAAGAAATCGACCTGGCGGAGCCCCGCCGCGCGCTCGAAGAGGCGGGCGCCATCGTGACGATCGTCGGCGTCGACGAGCGTGCGCGCCAGCGCATTCGCGGAAAGCGCGGCCTCGACGAAGGGCAGACCCTGCGGGCCGAAGAGCTCGTGGCCGACTGCACCGCCGAAGATTTCGACGCGCTGTTGATCCCGGGCGGAACGTCGCCCGACCGCATCCGAACCGATCCGGAAGTACATCGTTTCGTGCGTGAGTTCGAGACGCTCAAGAAGCCGATGTTCGCGATCGGTCACGGAGCGCAGGTGCTGATCTCCACGCAGATCGTCCGCGGCCGGCAAGTCACCGGCGTGCACTCGATCGCCGACGACATCCGCAACGCCGGCGGCCTCTATCGCGATCAGCCGACCGTGACGGATTCCAACTGGGTCTCGACGCGCGGCAGCGACGACATCTCGCAGTTCAACCGCGCGATGCTCGAAAAGCTCGCCACGGCGGCGCCCGCTCAGATCGGGTCGTAGCGCGCCAGCGCTTCGCCGTACTGGCGGAGAGCGAAGAACGCGACGATCGCACAGAACGCAAGCTCGGCCGGCACGCTACGCGCCGCGACCGCGAGCGCGTAAGCGGCCGCGCTCGTCGCCATGGCAAGCAGCACGTAGAGCACGCGCGCCGCGCCGTGGCGGATCGTCGCCGAGAGCGCGACGAGCGTGCCGGCGAACACCGCAGGCAGCGCGATGAGAAACGCCGCCGGCGTGCCGGTCGCGCCGCTCGTCAGCGCAGCGCCGGCGTAGGCGAGCACCGCGAGCCCCGCCGCGACGCACGGCACCAGCGCCTTCGCCCGGGCGAGCTCGCGCCCGAACAGCGGCGCGCTCTGCTCGCAGCGGTCGAGATGCGGGTGCAGCCCCGGGCTCTGCATCAGCGCGAGCCCGATGCCGAGCAGCGTGCAGAACAACACGGGCGTCGCCGGTCCAGGCGGCGCGAACGATCCAGCGACCAGCGCCGCGGCGCAGGCGGCGACGACGGCGTAGCGCTGCACGTAGCAGTCGCGCGCGCAAGACGCCGAACAGCGCGCGCGCGGTCACGCGAAGGCCGCGGCGGAGCCGGCGTCCGCATGCGTGGAGAACAGCGCGCAGCCCGCGGCCGCGGCGAGAATCTGCGCCGCGTAGACGGGCTGCGGCCGGTCGAGCACGACCAGCTTGGGGGCTGCGATCAGCGCGCCGATCAGCGGATAAGCGAACGCCTCGTGCACGCCCGCGAAGCTGTTGCTGCAAGACCGCTGCCTCGGCGGCGGCACGGCGCGGATCGACGCCCCAGAGCGCGGCGCGATATCCGAGATACCGTTCGAACTCGGCTTCGTCGAGCGCGAGCGGCTCGTGGGGCACGAATGCGGCGATGCGTTTGCAGTGCACCGGCTGCACGCGGGGATCGTAATCGCCGATCAGCACCGATCCGCTCGAGGCCTTCGCGATGCCCGCGCCGAGGAGGGCGGCGATCGCGGCTTCCTTCGACGATCCGCACTGCAGCGCGACGCGCCCGCCGGCTTCGAGGTTGACGGCGAACGGGCCGGCCGACCCGGCGGCGCTCGAAAACGTCGCGTCTCGCATTCGCAAGAGTGGCATCCGGGCAGTATCATTCGGCACGTTCGGCCAACACCACTACACCACCGTGCCATCGCTCTCGAATACGGAAGTCGCTCAGAAACTGCTGGAGATCCGCACGCTGATGGAGATGGCGGGCGACTCGTTCTACAAATACACGGCCTACGAAAAGGCCGCGGCCTCGATCGAGAACGCCCCGCCGCTTGCGGACCTCGTCGCCGCCGGCGAGCATCTGAAGCTGCCGGGGATCGGCAAGTCGATCGGCGCCGTGGTCGAGCAGCTCGTGCGATCCGGCACGTCCGATCAGCTGGACGAGCTGCACGAGCGTTTCCCGCCGACGCTGCTCGAGGTGCTCGGCGTCGCCGGCATCGGCACGAAGACGGCCGCGATGCTCTTCACGGAGTACGGCATCGCGTCGCTCGCCGATCTCGAGTCCGCGATCGCATCGGGCGCGCTCGCAGAGCGTGCCGCGCCTGGGCAAGAAGACGATCGAGAACTGGAAACGCGGCATCCTCGCATATAAAGGCCGCCAACGCCGGACGCCGCTGCCGCTGGCGCTCGCGATCGCGCACGAAGCGATGGACTACGTGCGCGAGGGGCCGGCGCTCGACGCGGTTTGCCCTCGCGGGGAGCCTGCGTCGCGCAGGAAGTAACGGTCGGCGACATCGATCTCGTCTGCACGTCGCACGACGCGGCCGGGGCGATCGCACACTTCACCGCGTGGCAGCGCGCGGAGGCCGTGCTGGCGGAGGGACCGACGAAGGCCAGCATCTGGCTCGCGGGCGGATTGCAGATCGACTTGCGCGTGCTGCCCGATCATCTCTACGGCAATCTGCTGCAACACTTCACCGGATCGCGCGAACACAACATCAAGCTGCGCGAGCACGCCGTACGCGCGAGCCTGCGCGTCAGCGAGAACGGCATTCTGAACCTGGAGACCGGCGACGTCGTCACGTGCAGCGAGGAGGCCGGGGTCTACGCGGCGCTCGGCATGCAGTACATTCCGCCGGAGCTGCGCAGCGGGCTCGACGAGATCGACCTCGCGCTGGCCGGCGCGATTCCCGAGCTTGTGGAAGCCGGCGATCTGCGCGGCGACTTCCACATGCACACGACGTGGAGCGACGGCGACGACTCGCTCGAGGCGATGATCGCGACGGCCGCGGCGCGCGGTTACGAGTACCACGCGATCAGCGATCACTCGCAGGGCCGGGGCCGGCGATTCGGCATGACGCCCGACCAGCTGCTCGAGCAGCGCGCGATCGCGAATGAGATCGGCACACGCCACGGCATTCGCACGCTCTGCCGCGAGCGAGGTCGACATCTTGCCCGACGGTTCGCTCGACTACGACGACGAGGTGCTCGCCCGGCTCGACGTCGTGATCGGCTCGGTGCACTCGGCGACGCATCAATCGCGCGAAGAGATGACGGCGCGGCTCGATTCGCGCGTGCGAGAATCAGTACGTGACGATCATCGGCCATCCGACCGGCCGCCGTTTCAGTCCGGCGGGCTCGCTGCAGGCGAGCGGGTACGAATTCGATTACGACGCGGTGTTCGCGGCCGCGGCGCGCACGGGCACGGCGCTCGAGATCGACGGGCAGGCCGCGCGCCTCGACCTTCCTGCGCCGCTGGCGCGAAAGGCCAAATCGTTTGGCGTCACGTTCGCGCTCGATTCCGACGCGCACCGGACCGGCGATCTGGCGGCGATCGAGTTCGCGGTCGGCCAGGCACGGCGTGCGGGGCTGGTCAAGGCCGACGTGCTGAACGCGCGGCCGCTCGACGACGTGCTCGCGTTCGTGGCTCGCAAGCGAGGCGCGGCATGATCGGCGGCGCGCGGCTCGCCGGGCCGGCCGGAAAATCGCGCGGTACGCTGCTATTCGTGCACGGCGTGGGCTCGACCGCAGCGATTTGGGATGCGCAGCTCGACGCCTTCGGCAACGAGTATTGCTGCGCGGCGATCGAGCTGCGTGGCAACGGGGCGAGCAAGCCCGATCCCGACCCGGCGACGATCACCCGCGCGGGCTTCGCGGACGACGTGCTGGCAGTCGCCGGCGCGCTGGGCGCGGAGCGTTTCACGCTCGTCGGCTGCAGCTTGGGCGGCGTCGTCGCGTTCGAGCTGCTGCGCACGGTACCGCAGCGCATCGAGCGCCTCGTGCTGCTGGGAGCCTTCGCGCGGTACCCCGGTGCGGAGACGCACGTCGCGGCGATCGCGGCCGACGTTCTCGACGCCGGCGACATGCGCGCATTCGGCGAGCGCCGCGCGGCGAAGCTCGGCCTGCCGCCGGGGCGCCTCGGCGAGACGGTCGAGCAGATGGCGTGCAAGTCGGTGCCCTGTTACATCGCCTCGACGCAGGCGACGTGGACGGGCGACTATCGCGACGTGCTGCCGCGGATCCGCGTGCCGACGCTCGTCGCGCACGGCGAGAACGACGTGGTCGCTCCGGGCAAGCTGTCGGAAGAGATCGCGGCGGCGATTCCGAACGCGCGGCTGGCGACGATTCCGAACGCCGGCCACGTCGCCAACGCCGACAACCCTGCGGCGTTCAACGCGCTGCTCCGCGAGTTTCTGCTTTTGTCATCCTGAGCGGCGTGAGCCGCGCCGTTTGGCGCTCCACTCATGCTGCGGCGGGACTCCGATGCGAGCGCCATTGACAGGATGTCAATAACTCTTCCTCAGCAGGTGGCGCGAGCGCGGCGTAGCAGGAGCGCCGCAGGAGGTGGCGCGACGAGCGACCGCAGCAGCATGAGTGGAGCGCCAAAGGGCATGCGATCCTCGTCCTTCAGGTCGACAAAATTCTCCCGGCGAACTGTACACGTTGGCGTGGTCTCCGCGCAAGAAGCCGACGAGGGTGACGCCGAACTCGCGCGCCAGGTCGACGGCCAGACTGCTGGGCGCCGATACGGATGCGACGATCGGTACGCGCGCGGCGACGGCCTTTTGCAGAATCTCATAGCTCGTTCTGCCGCTCACGACCAGCGCGCGCCGCGCGAGCGGAAGGCTGCCGTCGAGCAGCGCCCAGCCGACGAGCTTGTCGACCGCGTTGTGACGTCCCACGTCCTCGCGCACCGCGATCGCCTCGCCGAATTCGTCAAAGAGCGCCGCCGCGTGCAGGCCGCCGGTCGAAGCGAAGACCCGTTGCGCCGCACGCATCCGATCGGGCAGCGTGTAGAGCGTGCTCGCCGTCACGCGCACCTGGTCGTCGATCGCCTCGATGCCGCGCTCGCGCAGCGAGTCCAGCTGCGCGCGGCCGCAGACGCCGCACGAGCTGTTCATCGTAAAGTGCCGCTCGAAGCGCGTCATGTCGAGTGGAGCGGCGCCGCGCAGCTCGACGTTCACCACGTTGTAGCGCTGGTCGGGATCGATTGCGGGGTCCAGGCAGTAGGTGAGCTCGGCGATGTCGTCGCGCGAGCGCACGATGCCCTCGCCGTATAGGAACCCCGCCGCGAGCTCGAAGTCGTTGCCCGGCGTCCGCATCGTCACTGCGAGCGACCGCGCCTCGCCGCCCGCGCTCAGCCGGATCTCGAGCGGCTCCTCGCTCACGACCGCGTCGTGCTTGCGCGTCCGAGCCTCGCCCTGCAGGGCGACGGTCTCGACCTCCACGCTCCGGCCCGTTCGCGTCTCGGTCATTCGTCGGGTTCTTCGGGCCGCGACTGCACGTAGGCGTAGCCGAAGCGGCCCTTCACGCACAGGTGTCCGCTCGTGACCGAGTTCTCGATCGGCGAGGTCACCTTCACGATCTCGTTCTCTTGCACGTGCAGCGTCAGCGTGCAGCCGACGCCGCAGTACGAGCAGATCGTGTCGGTCTGCGTCTGCTCGTCTTCGTTCCACTCCCCGCGTTCGCGCAGCTCGTGCTCCGACGAGAACATCAGCGCGCCGGTCGGGCAGACGCCGATGCAGTTGCCGCAGTAGACGCAGGCCGAGTCCGGCAGCGGCACGTCGTATTCGGTCGAGATCTCCGCCTCGAATCCGCGCCCCGAAACCGCGATCGCAAACGTGTTCTGCGCGTCGACGCCGCAGGCTTCGACGCACTTGTAGCACAGGATGCACTTCGAGTAGTCGCGCACGTACAGCGCGTTGTCGATCTTCACCGGCTGCGCCACCGTCGCGCGCTCTTCGCCGTAACGGCGCGGGTCGGCAGCGTAGCGCTCGGAGTACCGCAGCGCGTCGGGCGCCGTCGAGAGGTCCACCGACGAACCGAGGAATTCGAGCACCATCTTGCGGCTGTGCCGCACGCGCGGCGTATCGGTCTGGATCTTCATGCCGGCCTCGGCATGCCGCGCGCAGGCCGGAACGAGCACGCGCGAACCCTCGAGCTCGACCACGCAGACGCGGCACGCGTTCACCGGCGTCAGCGTCTCGAGATAGCAGAGCGTCGGCGTCTCGATGCCCGACGTGTTGCACGCGTCCAAGATGGAGGCGCCCTCCGGGACCTGCGCCGTCGCGCCGTCGATCGTCAGGTCGATGAGCGTTCACGGCGCCGTCCTCCGCCCCCAGACAGGTGCAGGTTCCTATGCGCCGACTCGATGGCGTTGGCCGCCGTCTGCCCGAGACCGCAGATCGACGCGTCGCGCATCGCGCGTGCCGATCTCGTCGAGCAGCGAGACGTCGCGGCCGCGAGCGCGCCGCGCGCCGCGTTACAGATGCGATCCAGCGCCTCCTCCTGCCGCACGGTCCCCACCCGGCACGGGACGCACTGCCCGCACGACTCGTCGCGGAAGAAGCGCGCGATGCGGCGCAGGATCGCGTTCATGTCGACGCGCTCGTCGAAAAGCATCACCACGCCCGAACCCAGCGTCGCGCCCGCGGCGCGCGCGTCTTCGAAGCTCAATCGCATCGCCAGCGCGTCGGGTGCGACGAACGTTCCCGCTGCGCCGCCCAACAGAATCGCGCGCAGCGTGCCGGGCGCGGGCACGCCGCCCGCCATCTCGATCATCGTGCCGAGCGTCGTGCCGTGCGGCACTTCGTAGATGCCGGGGCGCGCGACGGTGCCCGACAGGCAGAAGAGGCGCGTGCCCGTCGACTCGGGCGTGCCGATGCGCGCGTACGCCGCGCCGCCGTCGAGCAGAATCGGCAGCAGGTTCGCGAGCGTCTCGACGTTGTTCACCAGCGTCGGCTTGCCGAAAAGCCCGGCCTGCACGGGAAACGGCGGCTTGCTGCGCGGCTCGCCGCGTTTGCCCTCGATCGAGTTGAACAGCGCCGTCTCCTCGCCGCAGATGTAGGCGCCGGCGCCGCGGCGCACCTCGACGTCGAAGCGCATCCCGCCGGCCATGACGTCGTCGCCGAGCAGGCCGGCGGCGCGCGCCGCACCGATCGCCTTGGCGATCCGTCGCGCCGCGAGCGGATACTCGCCGCGAATATAAATGAAGCCGCGCTCGCAGCCGGTGGCGTACGCGGCAATCGTCATCGCCTCGACGATCGCGAACGGATCGTCTTCCATCAGGACGCGGTCCTTGAACGTGCCCGGCTCCGACTCGTCGGCGTTGCACACCAAGTAGTGCGGTCGTCGCGGGCGCGCTCGCGACGGCCTCCATCTTCCGGCCGGTCGGAAACGCGGCGCCGCCGCGGCCGAGCAGCTTCGATGCCACGACCTCCGCCACGGTGCCGTCCGGGCCGAGTTCGAACGCCCGGCGCAGCGCGGCGTAGCCGCCGGCCGCGCGATACGCGTCGAGGCTCTCGGGGTCGACGTTGCCCACGCGCCGCAGCAGGCGCAGCTCGGTGCCGCCGACGTGCGGCGGCGGAGCGTCGTCCGCAGCCTCGTTGCGCGTGCCGGCCTCGATCGTCGAGCGTCGCGGGCGCGCGGTCGCACTGCCCCAAGCACGGGCTGCGGTGCCACGCGACGCCGCTGCGCTCGATCTCCTCGCAGCGCGCCTCCGCCCCCGCGCAGATGCACGCGATGTCGTCGCACACGTGCACCACACGCTTCGGCGCGGGCGTCGTGGAAAACAGCTTGTAGAACGTCGCGACGCCGTAGACTTCGGCCGGCGCGACGCCGAGCCGCTCGCCGACGTAGTTCACCGCGCCGGCGCTGATCCAGCCGACGGAGTCGGACACCGCGTGCAGCGCGGGCAGCAGCAGGTCGCGTCCGGGTCGTCCGCCGTCGCGCGGACCGAGCAACGCATCGACGGCGGCACGTTCTTCGTCGGTCGCGGTCGCCGACGTGAAATGCAGATCGGTCACGTCGCGGCGCCCACGCGGTCGAGCGGCTCGATTCGCACCGCACACGCTTTGAACTCCGCGGTGCCCGACTTCGGGTCGGTTTCGTCGATCGTCAGCAGGTTGGTCGCGACGTCGTCGTTGAAGATGGAAGGTCGTGAACACGAGCCCCGCGCGCAAGCCGGGATCGACGCGAACGGGAACGACCACCGATCCGCGGCGCGACGTGACCCGCACGCGATCGCCGTCGGCAACGCCGTAGCGCTGCGGCGTCTTCGGGCGAGATGTCGAGCGTCTCGCCGCGCCGCATCGGCGACGCGTAGCCGCCGCTCTGCACGCCGGTGTTGAACGAGTCGAGCCGGCGGCCCGTCGTGAGCCGCATCGGATACTCGTCGTCGAGCGCTTCGACCGGCGGGTCGTGGTCGACCGCCGCGAACGGCGCGGCCGGCCCTTCGCAGCGGCTCGTGCCAAAGGCGCGCGTGCAAGAACAGCTCGCCGGGATGGTTCTCGTCGTAACAGGGCCACTGAATGCCGCCGAGCTCCTCGAGCCGCGCGTAGCTCATGCCGGCGTGCCACGGCGAGAGCGAGCGGCACTCGTCCCAGGTCTGTTCGCGCGCTGTACTCCGGCCAGTCGTGCCCGAGCCGCCGCGCGAGCTCGCAGAGGATCGCGATGTCGTCGCGCGCCTCGCCGGGCGGCTCGAGCGCCTTGCGCACGCGCTGCACGCGCCGCTCGCTGCTGGTCACGGTGCCTTCGGTCTCGCACCAGCTCGACGAAGCGGGAAACACCACGTCGGCCAGCTCGCCGGTCTTGGTCAGGAAGATGTCTTGCACGATCAGGCGTCGCAGGCCGCGCAGCAGCGCGATCGCATGCTTCTGGTCGGCCTCGGACTGCGCCGGATTCTCGCCGATGATGTAGAGCGTGTCGAGTTCGCCGCGTTCGATCGGCGCGAACATGTCGGTCAGATTCCAGCCCCGGCTCGCGCGGCAGCGTCACGTCCCACGCCCGTTCGAACTTCTGCACGCGACTCGAGATCCTCGACGCTCTTGCCCGCCCGGGAACTTGTCGGGAATCGCGCCCATGTCGCCGCCGCCCTGCACGTTGTTCTGTCCGCGCAGCGGGCTGACGCCCGAACCGTAGCGGCCGACGTGTCCGCACAGCAGCGACAGGTTGATGAGCGCGCGCACGTTGTCGACGGCGTTGTGATGCTCGGTGATGCCCAGCGTCCAGCACAGCTGCGCGCGCGGCGCGAGCGCGTAGGTGTGGGCGAGTTCGCGCATGAGCGCCGCGGGGACGCCGGTAACGCGTTCCGCATACTCCAGCGTGTAGGGTTGAACGACCGCGCGGTACTCGTCGAAGCCGCTCGTGGCGCGCTCGACGAACTCGCGGTTCTCCAGCCCGGCGGCCAGGATCTCGCGGCCGACGGCGTTGGCCAGCGCGATGTCCGAACCGACGTCGAGCCCCAGCCAGCCCGTCGGCGCACTGCGCGCTGGCGGTGCGGCGCGGATCCACGACGTAGAGCTTCGCGCCGTTGTGCAGTGCCCGCAGGACATGGTGAAAGTAGATCGGATGCGTCTCGCGCGCATTCGATCCCCACAAGACCACGACGTCGGCCTGCTCGACCTCTTCGTACGAGCTGGTGCCGCCGCCGGCCCCGAAGACCGTCGTCAGACCGACGACGCTCGGGGCGTGTCAAGTTCGGTTGCAGCTGTCGATGTTGTTGCTGCCGACGACCGCGCGAGCGAACTTCTGTGCGACGTAGTTCATCTCGTTGGTGGCCTTCGAACAGCTGAACATCCCGTACGTGCGCTGGGGACCGCGCTCGCGCGCGTCGCGCAACGCCGACGCGGCGCGTTCGAGCGCCTCGTCCCACGTCGCGCGGCGCAGCCGGCCGTCCTCGCGCACCAGCGGATGCGTCAACCGAAGATAGGGTTTGCTCACGCACCGGTAATTCGAGTGCTCCGGCGGCACTCCCCACCCGCCGGGCCCTCTCGCTGCGAATGTCCGGGGCCCGCTCGACCTTTGGCCAAAGGAGCTTTGCGCCGCCGAAGGAACTCCGGCCATCCCGAAGGGAGGGCATAGAGCCGTGGATCTTTCGTCGATTACCGTCTACGCGGACCGCCGATTCCAGAAATACGACGATGCCAAGGTGGGCCTGCTCACGCACGGGCTGCAGTACGGGACCGGCTGCTTCGAAGGCATCCGCGGGTACTGGGTGCCCGAGGAGCGGGAGCTGTTCCTGGTGCTGGTGCGCGACCACTACGAGCGCCTGGTCACGTCGGCGAAGATCCTGACCATGGAGCTGCCCAACAGCGTCGACGAACTCGTCGAGATCACCACGCAGCTCTGCCTGCGCAACAAGTACCAGGCCGACGTGTATATCCGCCCGTTCGCCTACAAGGCCGCCGAAGACATCGGCGTGCGCCTGCACAACGTGCCGGACGCGTTCGCGATCGTGCCGATCCCGTTCACTCACTACATCGACGGCGAGCGCGGGCTCGAGGTCTGCGTCAGCTCTTGGCGCCGCGCCGACGACACGATGGCTCCCCCGCGCGCGAAGATCACCGGCCTCTACGTCAACTCGGCGCTCGCCAAGAGCGAGGCGATCCAGAACGGCTACGATGAGGCGATCCTGCTCTCGCACGACGGCCACGTCGCCGAGGGATCGGCCGAGAACATCTTCTTGGTGCGCCGCAACGTGCTCTACACGCCGGATCCGTCGCAGAACGTGTTGGAAGGCGTGACGCGCAGGGCGATCATCGACATCGCGCGCACGGAGCTGGGGCTCGAGGTCGTCGAGCGCTCGATCGATCGCGGCGAGCTCTACTCCGCCGAGGAAGTCTTCTTCACGGGCACGGCCGTCGGCATCTGCTACGTCACGGCGATCGACCGCCGCCGCGTCGGCGACGGAGCGATCGGTCCGGTCACGCTGCGGCTGCGCGAGCTCTACGAACGGATCGTGCGCGGTCGCGAGCCGCGCTTCGGCGCATGGCTGACGCGCACGTACGCGTCGCAGCGGGTCAGCGCGTAGGCGGAAGCGAGAGCTGCTCGCTCCAGTAGCCGGCGTCCGGCGAGAGCGCGGTGCCGTCGACGCCGCTCGCCTGGCGCCATCGGGCGAAGCGCAGTTCGTCGGCGTAGGTCAGCCGCGAGATCGTGTGGATGAAAGCGCGGCCGAGATCCTTGGACGGCAGCGCCGTCGTCATGACGGCGATCACGTAGGGCGCGTCGCCGGCGTACACGATGCCGGCGTCGTTGAGCGTGTCGAAGAGCGATCCGGTCTTGTGGGCGATGGGCACGTCGCCGGGCAGCGGCGCCGGCAGCAGCGTGTTGAAGCGGTCGGCCTTGAGAATCGCGATCATTTCGTTCGACGACCATTCGTCGACCAGTTCGCCGCGCGCCATCAGCGCCAGCAAGTGAACCAGATCGGCCGGCGAGGTTCGCAACGTCCGCCGAATCTCCCAGCCGTCGGTGCGCACGTCGCCGGCGAGGTGCGTGTGCGCTAGCCCGAGCTCGTTCATGCGGCGGTTGATGCTCCGCCGGCCGACGAGGCGGATCAGCATATTCGTTGCCGTGTTGTCGCTGATGTCGATCATCTTCTCGACCAGCTGCGACACCGAGTACGTCGTCGCCGGCGGGCGCATCGCAGAGCTCGCCCGACCCGTAGTCTTTGTCCGCCGCGAGCAGCGTAACGCGCCGCGCCAAGTCGAAGCGTCCGGCCTCGAGCTGCACGAAGACCTCGACCATTACCGGGAGCTTGATCGTCGACGCGGCCGGCATGCTGCGCGCGGCGTTGAAACCAGCGGTGTAGCCGGTGTTCAGGTCGAGCACGTCGAGCGCGATAGCGCCGGGCGTGCGCCGCGCGAGATTGCGGACGTCGCTGTTGAGATGCGCCATCGGCGGGGGGAGATACGCGAGCGCGGGGGCGGTGGCGGCGACGGCAAGCGAGAGGGCAATTGCCGGAAGAAGCGCCGAGGACCGCAGCATGGCCGTGGTTTGATTGATACGCTATGCGACTCCTGCCCGCGCGACCAGGCTCGCTCGCTCGCACGGTGAAGCGGGACGCATGAGGGGATCGCGCTCCAACCCATGGCGATGGCTCACGGAAGCCCGCGTTACCTACGCGCTCAAGCTGCTCATGGTGCTGGTGCTCGCGTTCTACGCGGGACAGTTCGTGCTCGAAATCCTCGTGCGAATCCGCGCGGTGGTCTACATTCTGATCGGCGCCGTCTTCCTCGCCTACTTGATCTACCCCGCGGTCCAGCGGCTGCGCCACCGCATGCCGCTCGTGCTCGCGATCGTCGTGGTTTATGCGGCCATCCTGATCGGACTCGGCCTCGTCGCGGTCTTCGTCGTGCCGCACGTCATGGAAGACGTCGCGCTGCTCGTGCGCCACTACCCCGACGTCATCGCCCGGCTGCATTCGCTGCTCTACGATCCCAACGATCCGTGGGCGGCGCGGATGCCGACGTGGATGCGCGACGAGCTCGCGGACGCGCCCGCTCAGATGGCTGCGTGGCTTCGGCTGCGCGGCTTCCAGGCCTTCGGGCAGGTCATCATCGTGCTCGCGGGGACCATCGCCGTGATCGCGGTGTTCATCGTCGTCCCGATGGTCACGGCCTATCTGCTGCTCGATCTCGACCACCTCAAGACGAGCCTGGCGGCCGTCGTGCCGCCGGAGCGCTGGCGCGCCACCGTGTCGTTGCTCGCCGAGGTCGACGCGGTGATCGGCGGGTTCATTCGGGGCCAGCTGCTGGTCGCGCTGTTCGTGGGCGTGCTCATTACCCTGGCGCTGATGTTGCTACGCGTACCCTACCCGTATCTGTTCGGGCTGCTTGCCGCGCTCGGCGACCTGATCCCCTACGTCGGTGCCGTGCTCGCGTTCGTGCCGGCGTTTCTTTCGTCGATCATGACCAACGGCTGGGTCAACGCGCTCCTCGTCACCGTCGCGTTCGTGGCGATCTTCGAGATCGAAGGACACGTCATCGCGCCCAACGTGGTGGGTAGCCAAGTGCGCCTGAGCGCATTCGTCGTGATCGTGGCGCTCCTGATCGGCGGCGAGCTGGCCGGCCTTTTCGGCATGCTGGTTGCGGTGCCGGTCGCCGGCGTGGTGCGCGTCGTAGCCGTGCGGGTGCTCGAAGCGGCAAAAACGAAGCAGGGGCCCTCGTGAGCACGACACTCTCGCCGGTACAGCGCGTCGACATCGTGGGAGTCCCGATGGATCTCGGCGCGAGCCGGCGCGGCGTCGACATGGGACCGTCGGCCGTGCGCTACGCGCGGCTGCACGACTCGCTCGCCAAGCTCGGCATCGCGTCGATCGTCGATCGCGGCAACCTCGCCGTGCCCATTCGCGAGTCGGCCGAGTCCGACGAGGCATCGGCGAAGTTTCTCAACGTCATCACCAAGGTCTGCGACGATCTCGCGGCGCTCGTCGAAGAGGCGGTGCGAAAAGGCAGCCTGCCGATCGTCTTGGGCGGCGATCACTCGATCGCGATGGGAACGCTCGCGGGTCTGACGCGCGCCTATGGAGCCCCGCCGGGCCTCGTGTGGATCGACGCGCACGCCGACATCAACAGCCCGGGCAGCTCGTCGACCGGCAACGTCCACGGCATGCCGCTCTACTTCGCGCTGAGCAAGGGCTGGGCGAAGGCGGAGCAGAGCGTGCAGATCGGATTACGCGACGTCGATCGCGACGAGAAGCGCTTGTTGCGGGAGTTCGGAGTGAAAACGTACACGATGACCGACGTCGACAAGCTCGGCATGCCGCGGGTGATGGAAGAGGCGCGCGCGATCGCGGGCGCCGGCGGCCGGCGGATTCACGTGTCGTTCGACATGGACGCGATCGACCCGAGCGAGGCGCCCGGCACGGGGACGCCCGTGAAGGGCGGACTGAGCTACCGTGAAGCGCATCTCGTAATGGAAATGCTGCACGACAGCGGCCAGCTGGGCTCGATCGAGATGGTCGAAATCAATCCGATCCTCGACAACCGCAATCAGACGGCGGCGCTCGCCGTCGGGCTCATCTGCTCGGCGCTGGGTAAATCGATCCTGTAACTCCGCTCTTGTCATCCTGACCGGAACGAGCGTAATCGAAGGACCCCTGTTGTCATCCTGAGCGGAGCGATCCTGAGCGAGCGTAGCGAGTCGAAGGGGAGCGCAGTCGAAGGACCGCGCTATCGCAAAGACTAGACCTTCGGCTGATGAGCTAGGCTGACCGCGAGCGCGTTGATGAATCCTCCGATTTGCAACGTGTCCATCAAATAACCCCCGGGATACGAACTGTAGTAGACTGCGCCATTCGTGTCGGTGGACACGACTTGAGCGTATTCGGGCACGACCCAAAACCAGGCTTGCGAGCGCAGATTCACCTGCCCCTGCAGGGTGCCGCGATTGCCGTTCACCGCAATGCGATAGAGCGTTTCGTCGCTTAAAAGGGCTACGTACTTACCATCCCACTTGACGTCGAAATAGTCGTGGTCCGGTACGTGGAGGTGAACGAGATCGAATCTCTTGCGCCCCTTGCGAAGCTCGAACAGAAAGTAGTGCACTCCTCTTTCGGTCTGATACGAGCCGACGACGAACAGGTTCCCGCGATCGTCATAAGCACACGTATCAGCGCCTCTTACGTAACGCGGTAAGGGATAGTTGCTGATTGTTGACTTGCCGTGCCGGTAAACGTAAACGTTGCGACTGTCCGTTGCCACGGCCAAGTTGTTCGATCGAGGATCGACGGAACAGTTGAACGGCCGGTCGTTAACGTGAATGATGCGTCGAGGCGTAAAATCACCGTGAGCAAACTCGACAATTTCGGGTGTCGCGCCATCTTCTACGGCAAACACATTGCCTAGTTTTCCAACGCAAATTGCCGTTGCGCCCGCTATTCCCGAGAGTGCGCCAAGTAGCTGCCGCGTTTCGTAGTCATAGACGAAGACCTTTGCCGCGTCACTGGGGTCGGCGGAAACGTATAACAGATCCTCTTTCAAAGCGGAGCGAGCAATCGTATCGGGAAGCTCCACCGGCATTGCAGCGGCGTCGTGCGTGGGAATATTGTGGGGACCCTCCGCCGACCCGGTGCAGCTCGTAAGCAATGCTGCAACGAGGGTAATGGCTCTTCTTAGCACGGGCCGGTTAGAGTTTGATCGTCGCTTGGGCTTGGCACGCGACGCCGCCGCCGCAGACCGCCGCGTCCCAGCTCGCGTCAGCCAGCATCGAACGAATGCGGGTCTCGAGCTGCGGGTCGACCGGCGGATCGAAGACGATACCCTTGGTGCGTCCATCGTCGCCGACCGTCACGACCAGCGTCACGTGCGCGCCCAACGCGTCGAGCTGTTTGCGGACGCTGGGATCGAGCACCGGGTCGGGCTGCTCGGCTCCAAAGGGCAGGTATCCGCCGGCCTGATGCGTGCCGACGCTCGCAACGGCGCGAGCGGCGGGCGACGGCGTGGTGTTGGGCGCGGCGTCGCTGTCCGACGTTCCGACGCCCACGCGCTGTACGGCGCCGACGGCGGGCGCGGCCGGGGCGTTGGTGGCGACGGCGACCTCGTTGGGCGCGTGGCGACGGGGGAGGGCGCGAACGAGCCGCACGTGGTCGGCATAGCTGACCGTCTGCTTCGGATCGTGGCGCTGCGCGACGGCGCGCGGCGGCGGCTTGGGCGGGCGCGTCGGCGTGACGGTGACGCGCAGCACGTGCGTGAAGCTCACGGTCTCGACGGGAATGTCGCTCGAGGCCGTCCACGCGAGCGCCGGAATCGTGAGCGCCGCGAGCACGTGAATGGCCACCGAGGCAAGCGAGGCTCGCCCCAACCGCGTCCGAGCGCCGGCCGCTGCAATCATGGATGCATCCCCTTCGATTCGAACGCGCGGCGTCCCCGGCCAGTGACGAGCGGGCGAGGGGATCGCTGCATGCCGGGGAATTTTTGGCGCATGAAGCCGCCGCGGGCCGCCCGATGACCGGGTACTCGGAGAAGAACGTCCGCCATCGCGCCCGGCTAGCCCGCCGCGCGCCGGCGCCGCTGCCGGCCACCATTCCGCCGCTGCCGGCCGGCAGCTTCGAGATCGTCTACGCCGATCCGCCGTGGCATTACTACGGCAGCGCGATCAAAGACGCCGCCGCAGCGAAGCACTACCCGTTGATGTCGCAAGGCGACTTAGCGCGGCTACCCGTGCGCGACATCATGGCCAAGCGCGCGGCGCTCTTCATGTGGGCGACCGGGCCGCGCCTCGATCACGCGCTCGCGTTGCTGGAAGAATGGAATCTGTACTTTCGCGGCGTCGCGTACGTGTGGGTGAAGACGAACCGCGCCGGAAAGATCATCGCGGGCCAGGGCGTGCCGCCGACCTTCACCAAGCCGACGACGGAGTTCGTGCTCGCCGCCACGACGATGCCGCGCGGGCGCGCGTTTCCGTTACTCGATCTGGCGCAGGCTCAAGTCGTGCTTCATCCGCGTGCAGAACATAGCCGCAAGCCGGCGATCTTTCGATCGATGATCGAACGCCTCTGCGGCAATCGTTCGCGCATCGAGCTCTTCGCACGCGAATCGGCCGCCGGCTGGGCGTCGTGGGGTCTCGAGCCGGACCGGTTCGACCGCTCGTCGCGCTAGCGAAGCGCGAGTATCGCCAGCAATGCGGCGACGAGCGCGCCGCAGAGCGTCGCCGCGAAGTTCACCAAGTCGTTCTCCATCCAGCTCGCGCCGCGGCGCAGTTCGGTCGGCGAGCCGCAGAAGTGCACGCGCGTCTCGCATTCGCAGTTGCACTGTGGGCACAATCGCAATGCTTGGAGACTGGCGCCGAGCAGCGAGTCGATCAGCGAGCCGGCGACGCCGCCCGCTGCGACGGGCCACAGCGGTGCGACCCCGAGCACCGCGGCGACCGCCGCGACGCAGAGCGCGCCCGCGACCGATGCCGCGAGCCCGATCGCCGTCACGCCGCCCGAGAGTCCGGGCGCGACGCGCCGGAACGTGAGCAGCGACACCGGGGCGCCACGCGCGAGCATGCCGATCTCGGTGCCCCACGTGTCGGCGGACGCCGCCGCGAACGCGCCGGCGAACGCGGCCGCCAACGGCGTTCCCGCATGCAGTCCCACCAGCACGGCGACGGCCGCCACGCCGCCGTTGGCCAGCACTTGCCAGCCGTTACGCGCCTCGTGTTCGTCGCTGTGGATGGCGCGCTTGCGCTCGCGCCCGAGGCGCGACAACAGCGTCGATGGAATGAAGAACGCGAAGAGCACGGCCGCCGCTTGCCATCCGCCCGCGCCGAAAATGACGGCACCGACGCAGAACGCGGCGATCGCACCGCGCCCATCGAGAACGCGCGCGCGAAAGGCCGCCGCCGCGACGACGGCGGCGAGCACGGCGCCGATCGCGACTTGCATCGTTACTTCTGGTTCGCGAACGACGCTTCGAGCGCCGCCAGCAAGTCGGCCGTGGTGTAGCGGCTCGCGACCACGTCGACGGCGAGTCCCGTCTCGTGCGCGGCCGTCGCGGTGATCGGCCCGATGCAGGCGACGCGCTTTCCGGCTGCGGCGCGAACGGCGTGGGCGTCGCCCCCGAGCAGCGACGCGAAACCGCGCACCGTGCTCGCGCTCGTGAACGTCAGCGCATCGGCACGCTCGACCTTCGCCGCGAACTCCGAATCGTGCGGCACGATCGTCTTGTAGGCGGGCACGACGCTGACGCGCAGCCCGGCGTCCGCCAGCATCCGCGGCAGCACGTCGCGCGCCTCCTGCGCGCGAAAAACCAACACGCTCTCGCCGGCGGTCGCCGCGCCGATCACGGCGCGCGCCACCTCCTCGGCCACGAAGACCGCCGGCACCGCGTCGGGCTCCACGCCGCGTTCGCGCAGCCGTTCCGCGGTGCGCTCGCCGATCGCCGCGACCTTCGCGCCGCCGAGTGCGCGCGCGTCGCGACCGCGAGCCCGCAGGCGGTTGAAGAACGCGTCGACGCCGTTGCGTGACGTGAAGACGATCCATGCGAACGACGCGAGCTCGTCGAGCGCGCGTTCCGCGGCGCTCGCCTCGTCCGGCTCGACGATCGCGATCGTCGGTGCGACGATCGGCTCCGCTCCTCGAGCGAGCAGCGCGCGCGCGAACGACTCGGCCTGTTCGCCCGCGCGCGTCACGAGCACGCGCTTTCCGAACAGCGGCCCCGCGTCGAACCAGCGAAGCGCGTCGCGGAGCGACACCACGCCGCCGACGACCACGATCGCAGGCGCGCCGACGTTCGCCTTCGCGACCTCGTCGGCGATGGTCGCCAGCGTTCCAACCGCTGTCTTTTGCGTGGGCCGCGTGCCGTCTTGGATTACGGCGACGGGCGTCGCCGGCGCGAGCCCGGCGCTCTGCAGCCGCGCTGCGATCTCGCGCAGGTTGCCGGTCGCCATCAATCCGATCAGCGTGCGGTTCGGATCGGCCAGCTTCGCCCAGTCGAGCGTGGACGACATCTTCGTCGGATCCTCGTGGCCGGTGAAGACGGTGAACGACGCGGCGTGCTCGCGATGCGTTACCGGGATGCCGGCGTACGCCGGCACGGCGACGGCGGAACTGATGCCCGGTACCACCTCGAACGGAATGCCGGCCGCGCGCAGCGCCTCGGCCTCTTCGCCGCCGCGTCCGAAGACGAACGGATCGCCGCCCTTGAGGCGAACGACGTGACGGCCGCGCCGCGCGTGCGCGATGGCGAGCGCTTCGATCTCCTCTTGCGGCATCGCGTGCGCGCCGGCGCGCTTGCCGACGAAGATCCGTTCGCACTCCGGCGGCGCAAGCGCCACGACCGGGTCGCTCGCGAGCGCGTCGAAGAGCAGCACCTCCGCGCCGCGCAGCAGCTGCGCCGCCCGTAACGTCAGCAGGCCCGGATCCCCCGGGCCCGCTCCGATCAGCGAGACGCGTCCGGCATTACTTTGCGCCATCGAGGTCGAGCTCGAAGAGCTCGTCCAAGACGCGGGCGCTGGACAGCGCCTCCGCGTTATCGACCGTCGCCTTCTCGCGAATCCGCAGGATTGCCGAATGCAGCAGCTTGCTGACGATCGTCATGGTCATGCCGGTCACGAGCATGCGCTCGCGCTCGTCGAGGTCGGGGCAGCGCGCCAGCAGGCGCTCGAGCTCCGCGAGCCGGATGGCTTCGGCCTTCTGCGTGAGCCGCGCGATCACCGGGACGGCGGCGCGCGAGCGGTACCACTCGTCGAAGCGCCGCGCGTACTCGCCGATGATCTCTTCGACGGCGGGAATCGCCTCGCGGCGGACGTCGATCCGCTCGTCCACGACCGACTTCAGCCCGTCGATGTCGACGAGCGAGACCGCGTCAACGTTCGACACGGCGGGATCGACGTCGCGCGGAACCGCGATGTCGACGACGAACAGCGGCCGTTGCGGACGGGTCGCCATCGCCGCGCGCACGCGCTCTTCGTCGATCACGAACTGCGACGAGCCCGTCGATGCCACCACGACGTCGGCCGACGCAAGCGCCTCGTCCAGCTCGGGAAACTCGACTGCCTCGCCGAGCCCGGCGTCGGCCACGAGCTCGCGCGAGCGCGCCATCGTGCGGTTGGCGACGATGACTCGCTGTGCGCCTTCTTGACGCAGTCGCCGCACCGCGGTGCGGCCCATCTTGCCCGCGCCGACGACGAGCACGGTCGTGCCTTCGAGCGTGCCGAGATGCGCGCGCGCCGCCTCGACGGCGGCCGTCGCGACCGAGACGGACTCCGTGCCGATGGGCGTGCGTGCGCGCGCTGCTTTGCCGGCCGCAATCGCATCGCGGAAGAGGCGGTGCAGCGTGCGTCCCAGCGATTTCGCGCGCGTCGCGGCGACGTAGGCCTCTTTGACTTGGCCCAGGATCTCGGCCTCGCCGATGAGCATCGAGTCGAGGCCGGTGCAGACGCGGAACAGATGCTCGACCGCCTCGTGCCCCAGGTGCGTGTAGAGATACGAGTCGATGTCGTACGGCGTGGTGCCGTGGCGGAAGTTCGAGAGAAACGATTTGACTTGTGCGACGCCGGTCTCATAGTCGTCGAGCTCGGCGTAGATCTCGAGCCGTCCGCACGTCTGCAGCATCACCGCCTCGCGCACGGCCTCGTAGTCGCGCAGCGCGACCAGCGTTTCCGCCATGCGGGAGGGCGGGAATGCGTGGCGCTCGCGAACCTCGACCGGCGCGGTGTGGTGGGAGAGCCCGATGCACGTGACCGGCATTACGCCCCAATCCTACGGCCGGGCCGCCCGCCCGACAAGCGCATCCATCGCATCCCCCCGTCCGCTTGGCCGCCGCTCACGCGGTGGCCAGCAGCTCGGCGAGCGAGGCGTCGGCTGCGGCGATCGTCCGGTCGATGTCGGCCTCGGTGTGCGCGGCCGAGATGAAGTTCGTCTCGAACGGCGACGGCGCGAGGTAGATGCCCCGCTCGAGCATGGCGGCGAAGTAGCTCGCGAACAGAGCGCGATCGGAGCGCCGCGCGCTCTCGAGATCGGTCACCGGGCCGGGCGTGAAGAAGAACGAGAACATCGATCCCGCGCGCGTGCAGTAGTGCGGCACGCCGTGGCGGTCCATTGCCCGGCTCACGCCCTCGGCGAGCCGGCGCGTGGCGTCGCCGAGGCGATCGTAGAGGGTCGCGTCCGAAGCGATGATGCCGAGCGCGGCGAGGCCCGCGGCCATCGCGAGCGGATTGCCCGACAGCGTACCGGCCTGATAGACGGGACCGTCGGGCGAAAGGTGCGCCATCACGTCGGCGCGTCCGCCGAAGGCGCCGACCGGCAAGCCCCCGCCGATGATCTTTCCAAGCGTCGTCAGGTCGGGCAC
Source organism: Vulcanimicrobiota bacterium (assembly GCA_963711625.1). GTDB lineage: Bacteria > Vulcanimicrobiota > Vulcanimicrobiia > Vulcanimicrobiales > Vulcanimicrobiaceae > Cybelea. The sequence continues at coordinate 564,315 of OY970207.1, read as the reverse complement.
GACGTCCTCGCGCTCTTGCGCGCCGCCCCGCGCCACGCGAAAGCCGGTCATCACCTCGTCGAAGACGAGCAGAGCGCCGTGCTGGGTGCAGAGCTCGCGCAGCCTCGCCAGGTAGCCCGGCTTCGGCAGCACCAGGCCGATGTTGCCCGGATACGGTTCCACGATCGCTGCGGCGACGGAATCCGGATGCGCGTCGAACGCGGCCGCAACCGCCGTTGCGTCGTTGAACGGCAGCACGATCGTGTCGCGCGCGGTACCGTCGGTTACGCCGGGCGAGTCGGGCGTTCCGTGCGTCAGCGCGCCCGAACCGGCCGCGATCAGAAATGAGTCGGCGTGGCCGTGATAGCAGCCGGCAAACTTCACGATCTTCGGGCGGCCGGTGAATCCCCGCGCGAGGCGGACCGCTGCCATCGTCGCCTCGGTCCCGCTCGAAACGAACCGCAGCCGCTGCAGCGACGGCATCATCGACGCGATCAGCTCGGCCAGATCGCTCTCGAGTTCGGTGGGCGTTCCGAATGACGTGCCGCGCGTCGCCGCGTTGGAAATCGCGCGAACGACCGCGGGATGTGCGTGACCCAGCAGCAGCGCGCCCCACGACATCACGTAGTCGAGGTATTCGTGACCGTCGAGGTCGTAGAGCGTCGCACCGGACGCGCTCTTCATGAAGATCGGCGACAGGCCGACGGCGCCGAGGGCGCGCACCGGCGAGTTGACGCCGCCGGCGATGACGTTGCGCGCGCGAGCGAACGCGGCAATCGAGCGTTCGAGCCTCACGACAGATCCGCCGGCACGTTGACGTTGTGGAAACTCGCCGCATCGAAAGCGACGAAGCGCGCCGCGATGCGGCCCACGAGATCGCGCATCGAACGCGAGCGCTCGTACCGCAGCGCAAACCCTTCGCGCAGGATCGCGCGCCGCGCATAGAGCGCCGCCAGCGGCTCGATCGCGCCGCCGTGCTGCGGCACGACTGCCTCGTCACCCGGCTGCCACGACGCGGCGAGGCGCTCCAGCACGTCCGCGCCGAGACGCGGCTGGTCGGCGGCGATGGCGAACACGCGCTCGGCGCGAATCGCGACGCATGCCGAGAGCAGGGCGTCGAACGGCCCGCCGCCGGCACGCCGGTCGATCACCATCGGAGCGTCGAGCAGCGCGTCGGTCTCGCGCGCGAACGATCCTTTTCCGGCGACGTACACCGGCCATCCGGCCGCGCGAACGCGCTCGAAAACGTGCACCGCCATCGGGCGCCCGTCGACGCGCCGCTCCAACTTGTTCGGAAATCGCCGAGCCTCGCCGCCCGCGAGCAGAACGACGGCCGTGGCATCGCGCGCGGTATCAACCATGGCGCCGCGCGTACTCTTTGGCGAAGTAAGTGATGACGATGTCGGCCCCCGCACGCACGAACGACGTCAACACCTCGTCGATCGCGCGCTCGCCGTCGAGCCACCCGCGTTCGATCGCGGCGGCAAGCATCGCGTATTCGCCGCTCACGTTGTAGGCCGCGAGCGGGACGTCGAAGCGATCGCGTGCCGCGCGCAAGACGTCGAGATAGGGAAGGCCGGGCTTGATCATCACGATGTCGGCGCCTTGCTCGATGTCGAGCGCGATCTCGCGCATCGCCTCGCGCGCGTTGGGCGGATCCATCTGATACCCGCGACGGTCTCCGTGCTGCGGCGCGGATCCCGCGGCCTCGCGGAACGGACCGTAGAACGCGGAGGCGTACTTCGCGCTGTAGGCCATGATCGCGACGTCTGCGTTGCCGTGCTCGTCGAGCGCCGAGCGGATCGCGGCGACGCGACCGTCCATCATGTCCGAAGGTGCGACGACGTCCGCGCCGGCCTGCGCGTAGGTGCGTGCGATGCGCGCCAGCAACGCGACCGTCGCGTCGTTGTCCACGCCGCCGTCGCGGTCGAGGATGCCGCAGTGGCCGTGATCGGTGTACTCGCAGCAGCACAGGTCGGCCATGACGAGCATCTCCGGAAGGGCCGCCTTGATCGCCGCGATGGCGCGTTGCACGACGCCGCTGGGATCGTCCGCGCTCGACGCGGTCGCGTCTTTGTTCGCGGGAATGCCGAAGAGCAGTACGCTCTTGACGCCCAGCGCGAAGAGCTCGCGCGCCTCCTCTACGACGCCTGCGGCGTCGTAGCGCGCGATGCCGGGCATCGAGTCGATGGCACCCCCGTCGGCGGCGAGCTCGACGACGAAGAGCGGCTGTACCAATTGCTCCACGTGGACCCGGTGCTCGCGCACGAGCCCACGCACGACTTCGCTGCGGCGAAGGCGCCGCGGCCGCAGGGCGATCAGCTTCCGGCTCCCGAGGGTGCCGCGGTGTTGGAGGCGATCAAGTTGCCAGCCAGTTCGGTGCCGAGTGCCTCGGCCTCTTCCAGCCTCGCGACCGGGCGCGCGACGCGCGCGCGCCGCAGCGCTCCGGGCTCGGCCGCGTAGGCGCCGGACGCGATCATCGTTCCGGCCTCGAGCCGCGCATGCACGCCGAGCGGTGCGCTGCAGCCCGCACGCATCGCGCGGAGCGTGGCTCGCTCGCACGCGATGGCGAGCTCGCTCTGCGGATCGTTGACCGCGGCATAGAGCAGGTCGGAGAGCCACTCGTCATCGGCGCGCGTTTCTACCGCGAGCGCGCCTTGACCGGCCGCCGGCACCATCTCGTCGAGGCCGAACGGCACCGTGTGCGTCGCCCGGCGGCCCAGGCGGTTGATCCCCGCCATAGCCAGCACGATCGCGTCGTACTCGCCGTCGGCCAGCTTGCGAAGCCGCGTGTCGACGTTGCCGCGAAGGGGGCGGCAGTCGAGATCGGGCCGCAGAGCGGCGAGCTGCGCGCGTCGCCGGTGACTCGACGTGCCGATCACCGCTCCCGGCGGCAGCGCCGCAAGGCTCGGATACCGCTCGCTGCAGTACGCGTCGCGCGCATCCTCGCGCGCCGAGACGGCGGCGATGCGCATGTCGGGCGGCAGTACCGTTGCGAGATCTTTGCACGAGTGCACCGCGTAATCCGCACGCCGCTCGCGCAACGCGCTCTCGAGCTCCTTGACGAAAACGTTGATGGTGCCCAGCTCGTAGATCGGCGTCGTCTGATCGCGGTCGCCGCTCGTCGTCACGCCCAGCATCGTCGTCGCGACTCCGCGTTCGGCGAGACGTGCGGCGATCGCGCGGCTCTGCACGGTGGCCAGCGCGCTGCGCCGCGTGGCGCACACCACGGCCGGCCGCGCGGCCGCGAGCTCATCGATCGGGCGCTCCGCGAGCGTTCGCAGGATCGGAGCGCGTTCGCCGGCGGGGAACGACTCCTTCACGTGATCGCGCATGCGTGCGAGCGTCGTGGCGGCCTGCGCGTAGGACGCGTCGAGGCGCTCGCTCAGTTCGCGCGCGATGCGCCGCGAGAACGCCGGCGACGCGCCGTTGGAATCGACGCTGATCGTCAGGTCGCCGGCACGTTGCGTCGCCGGCATCGTGAAGTCGCCGCGTTCGGGCGCGCTCGCGTCGCAGACCAACGAGTGCGCCGCGCGGGCGTCGGCGACGACGCGCGCGTTGACCTGGCTCGAATCGGTGGCGGCGATCACGATCGCCGCGTTCTCGACGTCGCACGACTGGTAGCCGCGCTCTGCGAAAGCCGCCTCGCAGCGAGCGAGGACGCCGCGCAAGCGGTCGCCGATACGCTCGGCCACGACGAAGATCGGAAAGCCGGCGCAGGCAATCGCCTCGGCTTTACGCGCGGCGACGTTGCCTCCACCGACGATCACGGCTCGACGACCGTCGGGCCGGAGAGAGATGGGAAGCATGCGAACGCACAAAGAGTTCCGCGTCGGGCAGCTAAAAACCGCCTCGTGACGGGCCGCGCTTCGTGAGTTCATCCAGGCGAGGCGCCCTCAGAGCGGCAATTGCCGGAGCGGTCGTCGCCGCGCTGGTGACGCTTCCCGGCTTATGGGTCGGAACGCTCTGGGACAACAGCGAGACGGCCTATGGCGAGGTTGCCCGCGAGATACTGCTGACGCGCGACTGGGTCGTGATGCACCTCAACGGCGTGCCCTATTTCGTTCAACCCCCGCTCTACTTTTGGCTGGGGGCCGCGTTCTCGTTCCTCATGGGGCCGACCGCGTTCGCACTGCGGCTTCCGTCGGCCCTCGCCACGATCGCGCTCGGCGGGTTCACGGGCTACGCCGTGGCGCGGCAGGCGGGAACGCGGGTCGGCATCTACGCGGCCGTCATTCTGTCGACGTGCCTGATGCAGGCCGTGATCGGGCGTCTAGCGATCATGGATGCGCTGCTCGACTTGGCCGTCGCAATGTCGATCTTCTGGTGGTACCGCGGCATCGAGACTGGTCGCGATCGGTACGTCGTCTACGGCTGGATCGCCGCCGCCGGCGGCTTCCTAGCGAAAGGGTTGGTCGCGCCGGTCGTCGCGCTGCTCGTGATCGTCCCGTTCTATCTTTGGGATCGTCGCCACGAAGCGACGCCGGCGCTGGCGCCGCGCGCGTGGCTGCTCGGGGCGCTCGCGTTCGTCGCCATCGTCGCGCCGTGGCCGCTGGCGCTGGTCGCGCACTACCATCTCTTTCCGCTCCAGAAGCTGGTCGGCGAATACACGTTCGGGCGCTACACGAGCGTCGTGGAAAACCAGGCCGGCCCGCTGTGGTACTACCTGCCGGTCATCATACTCGGATTCTTCCCGTGGATCGCGTTCTTGCCCATGGCGATCGTCGACGGCGCGCGCAGCCTCGGCATGCCGGCGCCCGACGAACGGCAGCGCCGGCGCCTGCTGCGCCTTGCGTTCGTCTGGATCGTGATGCCGCTGCTCTTCTTCAGCTTCGCGCGGACGAAACTGCCGAACTACCTGGCGCTCGAGTTCCCGGCGCTCGCGTTGCTCACCGCCATCTACTTCGACGGCGTCGTGCGCAAGGGCGCGCCACGCTCGGCCGCAATCTCAGCCGCGACCGTGCCGGTCACGATCGGCGCGCTCGCTTTTGCCATGTGGCTCTTCACGCGCAACAACCGCCTCGACCACCGAGATCGTCAGCGCGGTGCCGGCGCTCATCGGCATGGCCCTCGCGATCTTCGCCGGGTCGCTGATCACGGCGCTGCTGGTCGGCCGCGCGCGCACCGCGCGTCTCGCGCCCTACGCGCTCGCGATCGCGGCGATCGTCGCCGTCGACGTGCTGGCGCTCGACGGTGCTGCCGCACACCGAGGCGTTCAAGCCGGTGCCGCGTTTGGCTGCGCTCATCGAACGCGAGCGCCGGCCCGGCGACGCCGTCGCGATTCAGAACGTCTCCGGCGGCAACGCGCTGCTGTTCTACACGCACCCGATCGTGCACGTGCTCGCCGAACCCGGCGACGGCGATCCCGAGAACGACGGCATCGAGCCGCGCGCTTTCATTTGCGGCGCGCCGCGCGCGTGGGTCGTCGTTCCGGCGTCGCGGCCGGCGTCCGACCCGGACTACGGCCGGCGCCGGCGCATCGTCGAGATCGACCGCAAGGCCGCGCTCGTGCTCTACGACGGACCGCGCTGCCGCTAGCGAACCTCAGGGTTTGTGCGCGGTCACCTGCGCCTCGGTCACGGCCGAGGCCTTGTTGTTTCCGAGCGAGCCGCGGATATAGGTGATCACGTCGGCGACGTCTTTGTTGCTGAGGGTGCCCTTCCACGCCGGCATCATGCCGTTGTACGTCTGGCCGTTGACCTGGATCGATCCGTGCAACCCGCCGAGCACGATGCCGACGACTTTCTCCGGATCGCCGGTGACGACCGGATTGTTCGCGAGCGGCGGGAACGTGCCGGGCAACTCCCTGTCCCTGCGCGCCGTGGCAACTCGAGCAGTTATTCGAGAACACCTTGGCGCCGTTGGCGTTCGTAGCGGCTCCGCCGGCGCGGCGGCCGCCCCGCCACCGCTCGGCATCGTCGCGGCTTCGGCGTTGAGCACGACCGATTCGGGCGGCGACGGCGGCGCCGCCGCCTGTTTGGTCATCGTCGTCACCTGAGCGTAGATCGACAGCGTGACGATGCCCAGCACGATGATCGTCGTCGCCCATAACAGGCCGGCGCGCGAACCAAAGCGGCGCGTCGTGCTCCTGTCGATCCACGGAATGAAGAGCACGACGAGCAGGAAGAGCGTCGGAACGATGATCGTCGCGATCAGCTCCAGGCTGATCGTCAGCGGCCCGACGTGGATCTCCGGCGGCACGATCGCGAGCAGGCCGAAGAGCGACAAGAAATACCACGCCGGATACGGCACGAAGCGACTTCGTCGGATCGGCCTTGGCGTCGAGATACGGCGGGAACGCGAACGAGAGGAAACAGATGATGACGAAGACGATGAGCGAGAACGCTCCGTCCATGAACATCTGATCCGGCCAGAAGCGCCCCGGCCGCAGCGTACGCGGATCGTCGATGACCGGACCGGCCGGCCCGTTGTGGCGGAAGATCGCCAGGTGGGCGCCGACGAGCGCGACGCAGCGCGGCCGGCATCAGCCACACGTGAAGCCCGAAGAAGCGGTTGATCGTCGCGGTTCCCATCGCTGCCGCCGTCCTGCGCGATGTGCTGCAGGATCGGGCCGACGATCGGCGCGAGGCCGGCGATGTTCAGCGAGACCTGCGACGCGAAGTAGGCGTCCATGTCCCACGGCAGCAGGTAGCCGGTGAGGCCGAGCACGAGCGTGACGAGCAACAGCAGCACGCCGACGACCCATTGCAGCTCGCGCGGCGACTTGTACGCGCCCCAGATCAGCACTTGCAGCAGGTGCAGGAAGACCAGCGCGATCATCGCCGACGCGCCCCAGTAGTGGACCGCCAATAGGAAGTGCGTGTACGGGTTGAGATACATCGCGCGCGTCGATTCCCACGCCGTGGCCGCCGACGGCGCGTAGAAGAACGTCAGGAAGATTCCCGTGACGATCTGCACGATCATCGCGAACAGCGTCGCGCTTCCGAAGACGTACCAGTAGCTGCGCGCCGCCCGGAACGTCTTCCGTGAGGAAGTCCTTCGTCATCGAGACGAAGCCGGTGCGCTTGTCGATCCAGTTGAGCATCGGCGGTCTACCCTATGCCTGGTACGAGACGACGATGCGCTGGGGCGTGTTCGACTGGTAGACGATCCACGTTACCTCGGCGGTGCCGTTCTGCTCGCGCAGCGGCAGCGGGTCGAGTCCGCGCGGCGCCGGACCGGCGACGTGCGTGCCGTCGAAGTTGTACTGCGAGCCGTGGCACGGGCACATGAACTGGTTCTGCGCGTCGTTCCAGCTGTAGTAGCAGCCGAGGTGCGGACAGATCGGGCTGAAGATCGACGAAGCCCATGTTGACCACCTCGTAGGGCACGTCGGCCTTGCCGCCGGGCTGATTGAAGATGTCGGGGCGAGCGGCTTGGAACTTGGCCGGGTCGACCTTGATGCCCCAGCAGTACTCGGGCGCGGCTTGCTCGGGGAGATAGCCGTCCGTAAATTTCAGGGTGAACGTGAGCTTGACCGGCTTCGACGTCGCCTTCTGCAGCGTGTCGAGCTCGGCCGGCGTCAACGGCGCCCAGCGCCCCGGTCGACGAGTTCTTCGGCGGCAGGAGCGAGCCGACGATCGGCACGGCCAACACGAGCCCGACGATGCCGCCGATCGTCAATGTCGCGTTGGCCATGAAGGTGCGGCGGCTGACTTCCTCCTCGGTTTGGGGAAGGTCGTACGCGCTCACTATCTTGCGTCCAGCGGCTTGCGCGGCGTCGGCGTTCGTATCGGACAAGTTCGTTCTCCAGGAAGCTTCGCTCTACGGGTGCAGCACCATTTGCCCCTAGTGTAAGCCTGCCCTCTAGCCGGCGTGCCAGGACGAAACTCGGAGCGCCGACCTCGACGGCGCTCAAACCTTGTAGCTGTGGAGGCCGATATCCAGATGTTGACGCCGAGGTAGCAGAAGATGATCGAGACGAAGCCGATGACGCTCACCCAGTTCGTGCGCAACCCGCGCCAGGCGTGGCGCGTGTGCAGGTGCATGTACGCGAGGTAGATGATCCACGAGAAGAGCGCGGCCGTCTCCTTCGGATCCCACTGCCAGTAGGCGCCCCACGCTTCCTTCGCCCACATCGCGCCGGTGATGATGCCGATCGAGATCAGCGGCAGGCCGATCGCGACGGCGCGGTAGACGATGACGTCGAGCTGCGGCAAGCTGGGAAGCGCCGCGAGCCAGCGCGCGACGGGCGCCGGCGCTCGCCGCTGCGTCTCGCGTGCGCGCGTACGCACCGCGCGCTGCGCGTAGTACTTCAGCAGATAGACGCACGAGAAGACGAACGAGACCAGGAACGCGGCGTACGACGACACGACGATCGGCACGTGAATCTTCGCCCAATACGACTGCAGCGACGGCACCGGCGGCATCGTGCCCTCGTTCCACGTCACGCCGTAAGCCAGAAAGATCGCCGCCAGCGCGAGCACGAATCCGCCGGCGAACCACAGCTTGTAGCGGAACGCGAAGCCGATGAAGATCGCGACCGACATCGCCGCAAAGAGCGAGAGCGAGCCGTAGAGGTTGAGCAGCGGCCACACGCTGCGTCATCTCGAAGCGCGCGACGAGCTGGGCGAACTGCGCGACGCAGCCGAGGATCGCGAGCGGCGCGCCGACGTCGCGCAGCCACTCCGTGCGCGAGAAGAAGTAGCCGAGCAGCGCGAGCGCGCGCCAGCGATGTAGCGACGCGAGCGCGATGACCATGAGGATTTCGTCGAGCGACATCGTTACAATCGCGGTTGCCGCCCGCAAGGCCGTCCGTCAGCGCTGCCGAACTCGTTCGTCGAAAACGTCGTAACCTTTCACGGTCGTCGCGGCCACGCCAACGCGGCAGCGGTCGCGGGCCTTCGGGTCGTCGACGCGCACGTACGAGCCGCGCGGGCAGGAAGTAGAACGAGATGATCAGCCCGGCGAGCAGCACGAACGCGCCGATCCCGACGAGCGGAATGCCCGGGTCGTAGCGATACTGAAAGCCGCTGTAGAGCAGGTACCGCTGCGGGCGTCACCCGCCAGCCGTCGCCGAGATCGATCGACGTGTGCAGCGGCACGAGCGCCGCGCCGACCGGGGCGCCGCCCTGCGCGACGTCGAGCACCACGCCCGGATTGTTGACGCGCGGGTCGGCGGTCGGCATGCCGCTCTGCTTGTCGACCGTCGGCGACGAAGCGGTCGTAGATGCACGCTGCGCGTCGGTCCCGGCGATGTCGAGCGACTCGCCTTCGAGCAGCGTCCGGGCCGAAAGCGCGGCGTCGCGCCGCCCGTAGCGTGCGTCACGTCGAACGCGATCGCGAAGCCGTAGCTCGCCTGGTAGTAGAGCGTGCCGTCGACGTCGATCGGATGGTTGACGCGCACGGTCGTCTGCTTGGCGAACGCCGTCGTTGCCGGTGACGGTGACGTGCGAGACGTAGTCGATCGGCTGGTAGACCATGCCGCTCTTGGTCATGATCGGGTGCGATCTTGTAGGCGAAGTCGTCGAGCCGCAGCAGCGCGTGCGTCTGCGGGATCTGCGACCGTTTGGCCGGTGAGCACCGCGATCTCGCCCGAGAAGCCGCGCGCCCAATAGATCGTCGTGCCGGCGGCGATGATCACGAAGCCGACGTGCGCGACCAGCACGCCGCGGCGCGCCCAGTTGTGCTTGTCGGCGAAGGTCCACTCGACGCCGCCGAAGAGCGCGCTCGCGCACCTGCCAGCCGCGCGCGCGAAAGAACGCGGCGATCCGCTGGCGCACGTCGGCCTCGGTCGCCTTGCGACCTCGAACGTCGCGTGCAGCGGGATCTTGTCGATCTTCACCGGACGCAGCGGCGGGAGCCGCGCCGGGATGACGCGCTTGAACGTGCAGACCGCAGCGACAGCAAGATCAGGCCGACGATGCCGACGTACCACGGCGAGTGATAGATGTTGTCGAAGTTCAGGCGCAGGATCGCGCGCGCGAGCGGCGCGGCGTACGATCGAAAGTAGATGCCGGCATCCTTGCCCTGATCGACGATGACGCCGATCAGCGTCAGCAAGCCCCAGACCGCGAACAGCGAGACGGCGAACAGCACGTTGCCGAACGTGCGGACGAAGTCGCCGTAGACCGCCCGCGCTGCCGCGATCACTTATTCGTGCGACCATCGTGTTCTCGCAGCGGCAGAATCACCCAAATCGACATCTCGTAGAGCACGTACATCGGCACGGCGAGCAGCGCCATCGTCAGCGGGTTGCCGTCGGGCGCGGCGATGCCGCCGGCGACGAAGAACGCCGAAGAGGGCGTGCCGGCGGTAGCGCATCAGCGACGCGGCGTTCACGATGCCGATGCGCGCCAGTCCGATCAGCACGATCGGCGTCTGGAAGACGATCGCGAAGAGCGCGAGCAGCACCATCACGAAGTTGAGCGTCGAGGCGATGCCGAACGTCGGCGTGGCGACCGCGTCGGTGATGTGGATCAGCGCCGCGACGACGCGCGGGATGACGACGAAGTGCGCGAACGCCAGCCCGGCAGCGCGAGCAGCGAGCGACGGGACGATGAACGCGTAGACCATTCGCCGCGTGCGCGGATGGATCGCCGGAACGACGAACATCCAGAGCTGCTACAGCAGCACCGGCAGGCCGATCACGATCCCGCCGATCACGCGAGAATTTGAACTCGGTGAAGATGACGTCGGCGGGGCCGAACGCGTGCAGCTCGATGCCGCCGAAATACTCGCGCATCATCCAGCGGATTGCGATACTGCGACGGCCAGAACAGGACGACGGCGATGGCGCCGACGGTCGCGAGCGCGATCAGCAGACGGTTACGGAGCTCCCGCAGGTGCTCCGTGAACGGCATCTCCTTCTGATCCCACGTCGCCTCGGACAGGCGCGCGCTCGTGCGTCTAGGATGACGGCGTTCCGTGCCCCGGGCGTCGGCGGCGGGACGACTTCGCCCGCCACCGAGCCGGCTTCGACGTTGTCCATGACGTCGGCGTGCTGCATCGCCGCGCGTCGGCGCGCCTCTTCGCGCGCCTTGGCGGCGGCTTCGTCGGCCTCGGCCTGGCCGACGAGAAACTCTTTCTTCGCCTGGCCGGCGCTGCGCGCGAGCTTCGGCAGCTTGTCGGCGCCGAAGAGCAGAGCGCCGACGATCAAGATGCCGATGATGATCGGCGCGTCGATGATGGCGAGAAGCGGGTGTAATGTCATGAGTCCGAGGGCCTCCGTGAGTTTGACAGAGCTCCTTTTTCGCCGCGCCGTCCGCAATGGGCTCTAATGCGCTCTTGGCCCGCTCGACGAAGCGGCCGATCTGCGCCCGCGTGGCCGACAGGCCGCCTTCGCGCTCGATCCCGTCGACGATGCTCGGAATCGCATCGTTCGCGGCGGCATCGTAGAAACGCCGCACCTCCGCGCGGAAGCTCCCGTCGCCCGACGCCAGCGCGGCGATCAGCGGGATGGTCATCTTGCGTTCGGTGAGGTCGTTGCCGACCGGCTTGCCGAGCGAGCGTTCGTCGGCGGTCACGTCGAGCAGGTCGTCGTTCATTTGAAACGCGACGCCGAACCGCTCGCCGAACTGCGTGCAGCGCGGCGATCTCGGCGGGGCTGCCGCCGCCCATGATCGCGCCGCACTCGGCCGATGCCGCGAAGAGCGACGCCGTCTTCTTGCGCGCGATCTCGACGTAGGTCTCGAGCGGCAGGTCGAGGTTGCCGAGCGCCTGCAGCTGCAGCACCTCGCCGTCGCAGATGTCGGCCAGCGTCGCCGAAAGCACGTGCGGCACCGGGTGAGGATAGTTGAGAGTCACGTTCTTGAAGATCCAAGCGAACAGATAGTCGCCGGCCAGCACGCTGATGCGATTGCCGTAGTCGACCGCCGTCGCGTTGACGCCGCGGCGCGTCAGCGCGTGGTCGACCACGTCGTCGTGGATCAGCGTCGCCACGTGGATGAGCTCCATGTAGGCGGCGAGGTACAGGTGCTCCTCGGCGTTGCCGCCGCAGCAGTCCGCCGCGAGCAGCGTGATGCGCGGGCGCAGCCGCTTCCCGCCGGCCGCGAGCATCCGCCGGATCGCTTCGGTGATCAGCGGGTTGTCGGTCGAGAAGCGTTCGCGGAAGAACCGCTCGACCAGCTCGTGCAGGTCGTCGTAGGTTCCGGCCGTGGAGTCGATCAGGCTCACGGTTTGGTGCCGTAGTGGATGGCGATCGACCCGGCCATCATCAAGCTGTAACCCGCGTCGGCGAAGCCGGCGCGCGCGAAGCGCTCGCGAAGCTCCGGCGCCGCGGGATGGTGCGTCAGCGAGTTGGGGAGATACGTGTAGGCGGCGCGCGAGCCGCCGACGAGGCCGCCGAGCAGCGGCACGAATCCGTAGAAGTAGAGGTCGAAGAGGCGTTTGATCGCGCGGTTGGGTGCCTTCGTGACGTCGAGACTCACGAAGCGCGCGCCGGGCCGAAGCACGCGAAGGATCTCGCGCAACGTCGCGTCGACGTCGACGACGTTGCGCAGCGAGAATCCCATCGTAGCGCCGTCGAACGAGCCGTCGCCGAACGGCATCGCCATGACGTCGCCCTCGACGAAACTGACGTTGCCGCGCTCCGAGCCGCCCGCCCGCTGCCTCGCGCGCTCGAGCATGGGCAGGCAAAAATCGACGCCCGTCACGTCCAACGAGCGGTCGGCTCGCAGCAAGCCGAATGCGAGATCGCCCGTGCCGCAGCAGCAGTCGAGGATACGTCCGCCGGCGGGCGGCGCGAGCAGTCGGATGGCACGCCGGCGCCAGCCCTCGTCCAACCCGGCGGTCATCACCCGGTTAGTGCGGTCGTAGCGGGGAGCGATCGCGGCGAACATCTCGCGCACATACGCGCCCTTCTCCGCTTCCCGGCCGTGAATGGGGGTCGAGGTCATCGAGCCGCTGCTTCGCCTAGCCGCTCCGGACCTCCGGCGTGATGGCTGGCGCGATGATCGCCCTCAGCTCGACCGGCGAGCTATTGGCCGCCATGTCGCGGGCGGGGGTCGTCGCCGTGGAGGCCTACACGTTGCACGGCGCGGTCTTGCACGCGACGGAGGACGCCGCGCGGCGCGGGGCGCGGGTTACAGTGCGCCTCGCCGCGTTGCCCCGCGACGGGCGCTTGGCCGGTGAGAACGCGCGCGTTGCCGCCGAGTTGCGCCGCGCCGGCGCCGAGGTGGTGCTGCAGCAAGATTTGCACGCCAAAGAGATTCGGCTCGACGGCGACCTCTATCTAGACGGCAAGAACTGGAACCGCGGCGACGTCGTGCTGCGTGATTCCGATCCGTGCCATCCGACGTCGATCGCGGCCATCAAGCGCGACGCGCTCGCGGCCGAGGCGCAGCTGCTGCGCGGCGCTCGCCCCGCGCGACGCCATCGTGGTCGAGAGCGAGTCGTTCGGCTGCTGCAACGGCGTGTACGGTGCGCTGCGCGCTCTCGGACGAGCCGGCGCCGCTCCGCGTTTGATCGTCAACGAGCGCGACCTGCGCGGCAACGACCGCGAACGGCGCGCCATTGCCGGCCTCGTTCGCGACGGCGTCCGCGTGCGCGTCGGCAGCGATTCGGAGAAACTCGCCGCCGCCGGCAACCGTGCGTGGCTGGGGTCCGCCAACGCGACGGTCGCGGTGAAGAAGTGGGACTCGATCGACTGGGGCCTCTGCACCGCCGACGCAAAGATCGCCGGCACCGTCCGGCGCCGGCTCGAAGCGGATTGGCAAGCCGCGCGAGATGTCCGACTGCCGGCGAGCCCTTAAAAGGCGAACAGCCTTCGCGCGTTTGCGTCCGTGATTTCGACGATCTCCGCGAGCGGCACGGCCAGCACTTCCGCCAGCTTCGCCGCCACGTGCGCCACGAACGCCGGCTCGTTGCGCTTGCCGCGCATCGGCACCGGCGCGAGATACGGGCAATCCGTCTCAAGCACCAGCGGCGCGAGGCCGACGGCGCGCACCGCCTCGCGCAGCGAGTGCGCGTTGGGAAACGTGAGCACGCCGCCGATCCCCAAACAGAGCCCGAACTCGTCGACGCAAGTGCGCGCCTCGTCCGCCGAACCGGTGAAGCAATGCACGACCCCGCGCATGCCCTTTTCCCATTCGTCGCGCAGGATCGCGATGAAGTCGGCGAAGGCGTCGCGCTGGTGGAAGATCACCGGGATGCCCGCTTCGCGCGCAACGCGCAGCTGCGCGCGCAGCACCTCCGCTTGCGCCGGCCGCGGGCTGTTGTCGTAGTAATAGTCGAGGCCCGTCTCACCGATCGCGACCACCGACGGCATCTCGAGCAGTGGGCGCAGCTCGGCGGCGATATCGGACGGCGCCTCGCCGGCGCGATGCGGGTGAATGCCGGCGGCGGCGTAGATGCCGTAGTGCTGCGCCGTGGCGATCGCGGTGCGGCTGTCGGCGAGATCTTCGCCGATCGTCACCATGCGCGATGCCGGCCGCGCGGGCGCGCGCGACGACGGCGTCGCGATCGTCGTCGAACTTGCGGTCGTGGACGTGGCAGTGCGTGTCGATCAAGGCTGCGCGACGACGTCGAGTCGCGGAAAGAGCGACGCCGCGGGCGCCGTCTGCGTTCCAGGCGCCAGTCCGCCCCACGCCGCGAGCGACGACGCCCAGTCTTCGTCGATTCGGCCCGGCTCGCCCAGCTGGCGCCACATCTCGGCCGTGCGCTCCGGCATCACCGGGTGGAGCAGGATGGCCGTCCAGCGCAGCCCCTCGCACAGGTCGTAGAGGACGGCGTCGAGTTCGTCGGCCCGGCCCTCCTTGTGCAGCGTCCACGGCTTGCGTTCGTCGATCGTCCTGTTGAGCGCCGTGACGAGCTCCCACATCGTCTCGAGCGCTTCGCGGAACCGCAGGTCGAGGATCTGCGTCCGCATGCTCTGCGGCAGCGGCGCGAAGCGCGTGCCCAACTCGCTCGCCGACGGGTTTCCTTTCGGAACGGCGCCGTCGCGATAACGCTGCAGCATCGAGAGCGTGCGCTGCAGCAGGTTGCCCAGATCGTTGGCAAGATCGCTGTTGTGCCGTTGAGCGATCTTCTCTTCGGAATAGGAAAAGTCGCTGCCGAACGGCGCCTCGCGCAGCAAGAAATAGCGCAGCGCGTCGGCGCCGAAGCGATCGGCGAGCGCGAACGGATCCACCGCGTTGCCCAGGCTCTTGCTCATCTTTTGGCCGTCGACGGTGATCCAGCCGTGCGCGAACACCAGCTCGGGCGGCTCCTCGCCGAGCGCCCAGAGGATCGCGGGCCAGATGATCGTGTGGAAGCGCGCGATCTCCTTGCCGATCAGCTGCGTCTGTGCGGGCCAGTAGGTGCGAAAGCGTTGCTCGTCTTCGCTCCATCCGATCGCGGTGATGTAGTTGAGCAGCGCGTCGAACCAGACGTAGACTACGCCGCCGCCCGGAATCGGGATGCCCCAGTCGAAGCTGGTGCGCGAGATCGAGAGGTCGTCCAGGCCCTCGCGCAGGAACGCCATCATTTCGTTGTAGACGCTGCGCGGCCGCACCCATTCGGGCTGCCGCTCGAAGAGCTCGAGCAACCGGTCGCGATATGCGGAGAGCCGGAAGAACCAATCCTCTTCCGAGATCCAGATTACTTCCCGGCCGCACGTGGAGCAGCGGCCGTTGACGAGCTTCGACTCGAGCCAGAACGTCTCGTCGTCGACGCAGTACCAGCCCTCGTACTTTCCGCGATACACGTCGCCGCTCGCGCGCAGGCGCTCGAAGACGCGCGTTACCTTCTCGGTGTGACGCCGTTCGGTCGTGCGGATGAAGTCGTCGTACTGCACGTTGTAGGCGGCGAAGAGCGCCTTCCAGCGCGGAACCAGCTCGTCGCACCACTCCTGCGGCGTTTTGCCGGCCGCCGCGGCCGCGTTGGCGACCTTCTGGCCGTGCTCGTCGGTGCCGGTGAGGAAGAACGTCGGCCGGAACGTGCGCGCCGTGCGCGCGAGCACGTCGGCGACGATCGTCGTGTAGGCGTGGCCGATGTGCGGGTTGCCGCTGATGTAGTAGATCGGCGTCGTGACGTAGTAGGGGCGCTCCATGTAGGTCAGCCTTGTTTAATCGAGGTTTTCCGGCGCGCCTTCTGCGCCGTGACCCGGGCGTAAAGCTGCCGGCGGTCGCCGTGCCCGCGCGCGGCCAGCAGCTTCGCGACGTCGCCGACGCGGCGCCCATCGGCCAGGAGCGCGTCGATCGCGGCGCTCGTCGCCTCCGCCGACGGCGCCGCGGGCGCCGCGGCTGCATACGGGGCGATCGCGAATGCGACCTCGCCGCGCACCGGGTCGGACAGCGCGGCGATCAGCTCGTCGGGCGTGCCGGCGACCTGCTGCTCGTGCAGTTTCGTATACTCGCGCACCACGAAGACCTGTGCCTGCGGCGCGACGGCGGCGAGATCGCGCAGCGTGGCGAGGATGCGGTGGGGCGACTCGTACCAGATCGTCGTGGCCACGCTCTGCAGCGCGCGCGCGAAACGCTCGCGCCGCGCGGCGCTCGTGCGCGGCGGAAAGCCTTCGAATGAAAAGCGTGCCAGCGGAAAGCCGGAGAGCAGCGCGACGCCCGTGGCGGCACTTGGGCCCGGCAGCACCTCGACGGCGACGCCGGCGGCGCGCGCCGCCGCCACCAGCTCGCTTCCCGGATCGGAGATGCCCGGCATGCCGGCGTCGCTCGTGACGGCCACGAGCCCGGTGCGGGCCCGCTCGAGGATGGCCCCGGTCGCGCGCGCGGCGTTCTGCTCGCGATAGCTCCAAATCTCGCGCCCGGGGAGGCCGAGCGCGTGCAGCAGCTTGCGCGCGACGCGCGTGTCTTCGGCCACGAGGAGCTCGGCGTCGCGCAGCACGTCCAGCGCGCGCAGCGTGACGTCGCGCAGGTTGCCGAGCGGCGTGGCTACGAAGACCAGGGGCATGGCGCGAGCCTTCGACGTCGAGCACATTCCTCCGGGCGTAAAGCTCGAGCTCTATATCTCGCCGAGCTGCCCGTACTGTCAGCGCGCGATGGCCCACTACGATGCGGCGGGCACGCCGTATGCGAGCTACGACGCGCAGAACGACCGCCGCGTGCGCGAGCGGATGTTCGCATACAGCAACGGCGATCCGACCGTGCCGGTCATCGTCGTCGACGGGCGGTACGTGCAGTCGGGATGGGGCTCGCCTCCGAGAGGCTGAACGGTCCACTAAGCGCGCCGGTCGGCGCGCTCGAAGTGAAGGGCGATGCAAGCGGCGAAGAGGCCACCAGCTTCGCTTCGTTGCTACAGAAGATCGGAGGCTTTTTAAATGGACCGGGATAGCTCAACCGCGGCGGCAGCCGGACTGCTCGCGACGTTCGGCCTGATCTACGCGATCGTTCTCATCGCCCTGATCGCGTTCACGGTCTGGGTTTACTGGCGCATCTTCGCCAAAGCGGGATATAACGGCGCGCTCTCGCTGCTCAACTTCATCCCCGGCGTCGGTCCGCTGATCTGCGTGATCATCCTGGCGTTCGGACGCTGGCCGATCGAGGATCAGCTCGCCGCGGCCTACGGCCACGGCGTTCCGCCCCCGCCGCCGATGCCGCCGCCTCCGCCGCCGGGCTCGTCGGTCATGCCGACGTAGCGGCGCTTACTTCGACCAGCAGTCCTCGATCCAGCGTTCGACGTCGCCCGCGCGCGACGGTAGGCTGGCCGATAGATTCTCGGGTTCGGCGTTCGTCACGGCGATGTCGTCTTCGATGCGGACGCCGATCCCGCGAAATCGCTCCGGCACCGTCGCGTCGTCGCGCTGGAAGTACAGACCCGGCTCGACGGTGAGCACCATGCCTTCGCGTAGCTTGCCGTAACGGTACTCCTGCTCGCGCGCCCGCGCGCAGTCGTGCACGTCGAGCCCCAGCATGTGGCTCACGCCGTGGAGCGAGTAGCGGCGGTGGAAGAGCCGGTCGGGATCCATCGCCTCGTCGAGCGACGTCTTGAGGATTCCGAGATCGATGAGCCCTTGTGCGAGCACGCGCATCGCGCGTCGATTCGGCTCGAGGAAATCGTTGCCCGGCGTCGCGGCCTCGATGCCGGCGCGCTGTGCCTCCCAGACGATCTCGTACACCGTCCGCTGCTCGGGCGAAAACGTGCCCGAGATCGGAAGCGTGCGCGTGATGTCGGCGGTGTAGAGCGAATCGCATTCGACGCCCGCATCGAGCAGCAGCAGCTCGCCCGGCTGCAGCGCACCGTCGTTGCGCGTCCAGTGCAGCGTGCAGGCGTGCTCGGCGGCGGCCGCGATCGTTAAATATCCGACGTCGTTGGCGTCGATGCGCGCGCGGCTCCAGAATGCGGCCTCGATCGCGCGCTCGCTCGCCGCTCCGTGCATCGCGCGGATCGCGTCTTCGAACGCACGCTTGGAGATGGCGCACGCTTTGCGGAGCTCGTCGAGCTCGTACTCGTCCTTGACCAGCCGCATCTCGGAGAGGCGTTCGGCCAGCTCGTCGTCGCCATCGTTCGCGTCGAAGCGGCGATCGATCTCGTCGTCGTGCCCGCGCGACAGGCGCAGCGGATAGCCGCGATCGCGCAGATCCTGCAGGTAATCGCCGAGTCGCGCCATCGGACGGCAGTCGTCGACGCCGTAGTACGTGCGGCTTTCCTCGACGCCGCGGTGGCGCCCGACCCACAACTCGCCGTAGACGCGATCGGCGAAGAACTCGGCGGTGCCGCGGTTGTGCGCGGGCACGAAGAGCACGCTGCGATGCCCGCTGCCGTGGGGCTCGAGCACGAGCGCCGAACCGGGCTCGCCGCCGCCGATCAAATACGCGAAGTCGCTCGACGGCCGAAAGCGGAAGAACGTGTCGTTGGCGCGCACGCGCTCGCGGCCCGCCGGCAGCACGAGGTACGTTCCCGGATACGCCTTCGAGAGCGCCTCACGTCGCTGCGCGAACCGATCGGCCTGCGGCTGGTGCTCCTGCTCGACCGGACGGTCGATCCAGTCGCTCGACATGAACTCGACGAGCGCCGTCGGGGGAATGAAATCGTGGCTGGCTTTGGCGGCGTCCTGCGGCCGCTCGAGGTTTTTCTCGGCAGACATGGTTCGGCGGAGATTCGCTGAAGCGACGACGGGTCATGCCGGCCGATCCGCCGCCCCTCCCTCAGGACCCGGTTCGCGCGACCGACACGCTCGCGAACGAGCGCACCTACTTGGCCTACGTGCGAACGGCACTAGCGTTCATTGCGTTCGGGTTCGTGATCGCGCGGTTTTCGCTCTTCGCCCGCGAGTTCTCGGTTCTGGCGCACCGCACGGCGCCCGCACCGGGACTTTCCGGCGCCTTTGGAACGGCGATGGCGCTCTTCGGCATCCTGGTCGCCCTGCTCGGAGCGTGGCGCTACGCCGCGACCGACCGCGGCTTGCGCGCCGGGCGCGTCGAGACGCTCTCGAACGTCACGGGATATCTGGTCTCGCTATTCGTCGCCGCGGTGGGCGCCGTCGTCGCGATCGAGCTCCTCGCCTCGCACTAGCCCATATCGAGGCCGAAGTCCAGCGCGGGCGCGCTGTGGGTCAGCCAGCCGACGCTGATCACGTCGACGCCGCTGTTCGCGATCTCGCGGACGTTCTGCGCGGTGACGCCGCCGCTCGCCTCGGTGACGACGCGGCCCTCGACGATCCGCACGGCATCCGCCAACTGCGCCGGCGTCATGTTGTCGAGCAACACGGCGTCGATCGGCGTGTCGAGCGCTTCGCGCAGTTGCTCGAGCGTGTCGACCTCGACCTCAACCTTCACCATGTGCCCGACGGCGGCGCGCGCCGCGGCGACCGCGTCGCGGATCGAGCCGGCGACCGCGATGTGGTTGTCTTTGATCAGCACGCCGTCGTCGAGCCCGAAGCGATGGTTCACGCCGCCACCGCAGCGAACCGCGTAGCGCTCGAGCGCGCGCAGCCCCGGCGTGGTCTTGCGCGTGTCGGCGATCTTCGCGCGCGTGTCCGCGACCGCGTCGACCAGCCCGCGCGTTGCCGTGGCGATGCCGGAGAGCCGGCACAGCAGGTTGAGCGCGGTGCGCTCGCCGGTGAGGATTGCGCGCGCGTGCCCGAAGATTTCCGCGGCGCAGCCGCCGGCCGCGATGCGGTCGCCGTCGTCGGCGCGCGAAGAGAACTCGACGCGCTCGTCGAGCAGCGTGAACGCGAGCGGCGCCACGCCGATGCCCGCGACGATTCCATCGCGGCGCGCGACGATGCGCGCCGTGGTCGTCGCGTCGGGCTCGACGATGGCGTCGGTCGTCAGGTCGCCGCCGTGGCCGACGTCCTCGAGCAGCGCCGCGCGGACCAGCGGCTCCGCCAGCAGGCTAAGCGACGCTGAGGAGTCGCGTGAACGAGCGTTTTGCGAAGGCTTCATCGGCCTGCGGATAGTCGGTGCGGTAGTGGCTGCCGCGGCTTTCGTGACGGTCGAGCGCGGCCTCGGCGATGAGGCGTCCGACGACGAGGAGGTTGCGCAGCTCGCCGGCCTCACTTCCCAGCTCGTCGTCGAGCTCGCGAATGCGCCGCAGCGCCTCGCGCAGCCCGGCTTCGTTGCGAAGCAATCCAACGTTCGAGTACATGACGCTGCGCACGTCGCTCAGCGCCTGCGCCACGGTGGTCTGCGAGCGCCGCGACCCGACCGGTCGCGCCTTGCCGGCGCGCGTGCGGCCGCCCGACGCGGGGGCGGTCTGTGCGTTGGCGATGTCGGTTGCGACGCGCGAGCCGTAGACGAGCGCCTCGAGCAGCGAATTGCTCGCGAGGCGATTCGCGCCGTGCACGCCGGTTGCGCTGGTCTCGCCGCACGCCCAGAGTCCATCGAGTGACGTGCGTCCCCACTCGTCGACCGCGATGCCGCCCATATGATAGTGGGCGGCCGGCGCGACCGGGATGTTTTGCACTCGTGGATCGATGCCGGCGGCAATGCAGAAGCCGAAGACCGTCGGGAACTGCTCGGGGAACTTGGCGCCGATGGCCGTGTGGGCGTCGAGACCGACGGTGCGCCCGCGCTGCTGCTGTTCGAAGATGGCGCGCGCGACGACGTCGCGCGGCGCCAGCTCGGCGTCGGGGTGCAGTGCCGGCATGAAGCGTTCGCCGAGATCGTTGACGAGCGTGGCGCCTTCGCCGCGCACGGCCTCGGTGACGAGCGGCATGGGATCGCGCCCGATCGCGAGCGCGGTGGGATGGAACTGAACGAACTCCATGTCGGCGAGCAGCGCGCCGGCGCGTGCCGCCATCGCGATGCCGTCTCCGGTGGCCTCGACGGGGTTGGTGGTGTAGCGGTAGAGGCGCCCCATCCCGCCCGTGGCCAGCACGACGGCGGCGGCACGAAACGCAACGTGCTCGCCGCTCGCGTTGTCGATCGCCGCGACGCCGCGCACGCGGCCGTCGTCGACGATCATATCCTCGGCCGTCACGTCCTCGACGACGCGGATCGCGGGATGCGCACGAACGGCCTCGATGAGCGTCTTGAGGATCTCGTGGCCCGTGGCGTCGCCCCCCGCCTTCACGATGCGGCGGCGCTGGTGCGCGGCCTCGCGTCCGAGCGCGAGCTCGCCGCCCGCGGTGCGGTCGAACGCGGCGCCCAGCTCGAGCAGCTCCTCGACGCGCGCCGGAGCGTCGCGGGTGAGAATCTCCACGATCTTGTGATCGTTGATGCCGGCGCCGGCGCGCTGCGTGTCGATCGCGTGCAGCCGGGGCGAGTCGTCTTTGCCCATCGCCGCGGCGATGCCGCCCTGCGCCCAGTCGGTGGCGGCGCCCTTGCCCAGGCGCGTCTTGCAGAGCACGGTGACGCCCGCGGGCGCGAGTTTGAGCGCCGCGATCAAACCGGCGATGCCGGCCCCGACGACGAGCACGTCGCTCCGCTGCGTTTCCACGGAGGCCTCTTAGTCGCGGACCGCGCGGCTGTAGTCGAGCATCCGGTCGACGGCGCGGCGCGCGCGCTGCGCGACCTCGGGATCGATCGTCACCTCGTACTCCATCGCCTCGAGGCTGTGCAGCACCTTCGGCAGCGTGTTGCGCTTCATGTGCGGACACAGGTTGCAGGGGCGAACGAACTCGACCTCCGGATAGCGAGCCGACACGTTGTCGGCCATCGAGCACTCGGTCATGAGCAGGACGCGTGCGTGCCCAACGGTCCCCACATACTCCGACATGCCTTGCGTCGAGCCGACGTAGTCGGCCTCGGCAAGCACGTCGGGCGGACACTCGGGATGGGCGAGCACGACGAGCGACGGGTCGTCGCGCCGGAAGCGGCGCACGTCCTCGCCGGTGAATCGCTCGTGCACCTCGCAGTGGCCTTTCCAGGCGATGATCTCGACCTTCGTCTTCGAGGCGACGTACTTCGCGAGATACTCGTCGGGAAGAAAGATAACGCGCGGGACGCCGAGCGCCTCGACGATCTGCACCGCGTTGCCGCTGGTCACGCAGACATCGGATTCTGCCTTGACGTCCGCCGAGGTGTTGACGTAGGTGACGACCGGTGTATCGGGATAGCGCTCGCGCAGCAACCGGACGTCGGCGGCCGTGATCGATTCCGCCAGCGAGCAGCCGGCCCGCAGGTCGGGCACGAGCACCGTCTTGGACGGATTCACCAGCTTCGCCGTCTCGGCCATAAAGTGGACGCCGCAGAGCACGATGACGTCGGCGTCGGTGCGGGCGGCCTGCATCGCCAGGGCCAGCGAGTCGCCGACGATATCGGCCACCGTGTAGAAGATCTCGGGCACCTGGTAGTTGTGGGCCAAGATCACGGCATTGCGCTCGCGCTTGAGGCGGTTGATCGCCGCGATGTAGGGCGCGTGCAAAGGCCACTCGACGCGGGGAATCACTCGTTCCGCCCGCCGCAGGATCGGCTCGGTTTCCGCGGCCAGGCCTTCCGTATAGGTTAGATCGATGACGCCCATGCTTGCTCTCTAGGTGATTGCGGTCCGCATCGCCGCTTCTCCCCCATCGCTTAATACCCGCCGGTCGGGCGGCGGTATGCGGTCGGCGATCGGACGGCGCTCGCTTAGTTTAAGGCGGCGGCATCGCGGGGTACGAGCCCGATGGGACACCGCAAGCAGCCCAAAGGGAGAGGAATCTACATGAAACGATGGTTTGCCGGCATTATTCTCGCCGGAGCGTGCATCGCCGGTGCGACGACCGTTGCGGCCACGGCCCAGCCGGCGCCAACGATGTCGCCGATGGTTTCGCCGTCGCCGACACCCGCCTCGACGATGCGTCCGTAACGGCGCTATCATAGGCGCCTTCGGCGCGTCGTGTCCATAAGTTGTGGGTAACCGCAATTTCTTGTGGAGCCCTTGTGGACTCGACGATTTGTGCCTTGTACGGCTCGCCGTGCTTTGTTAGCATGCAATCACTTCGTCCAACGACGAAGTGCGGAGTGTATCGAGCCGCGACCGGCAGCACGTAGACGACCACGTCGCGAGAGCGACGAATCCGAGTGAGTGCCGATCGAAATCCGGATCGACGTCGGTGGGAGGCCTGCAAGGGTCTCAAACAGGCGGCACAAGACCGGGGATACCGCAAAGCCCGCTGCTAACGCCGCGGGCTTTGCCTTTTGAATCGGAAGGCGACGTTGCGCGCGGCACGCAATCAAGCGCCCAATGGAAGGCCGGGCGGAGCTCACTCTGCGCGGATTCATCTTGGGCGCGGCGATCACGCTCGTCTTCACCGCGGCCAACGTCTACTTGGGCCTGAAGGTCGGCCTCACGTTCGCCTCGTCGATCCCCGCCGCGGTCATCTCGATGGCGGCGCTCCGCGCGTTTCGCGGCGCGACGATCTATGAGAACAACATCGTGCAGACGATCGCGTCGGCCGCCGGAACGCTCTCGGCGGTGATCTTCGTGTTGCCGGGCCTCGTCATGATCGGCTGGTGGACGGGGTTTCCGTTCGCCGAGACGTTCGCAATCTGCGCCATCGGTGGCACGCTGGGCGTGATGTACAGCGTGCCGCTGCGGCGCGCGCTGGTGACGGGTTCGGATCTGCCGTTTCCCGAGGGCGTGGCGGCGGGTGAGGTGCTCAAGGTCGGCGCCGGCGCGGGCTCGGGCGCGGAGGGAAATCGCGAAGGCCTGCTGGCGCTGATCGCGGGGACGGTGGCGTCGGCCGGCTTCGCCCTGGTCGTCGCGACCAAGATCTTTGCGGGCGAGATCGCGGGTTACTTTCGCGCCGGTAACGCGGCGACGGGCATGGGCTTCGGATTATCGCTCGCCCTCGTAGGAGCCGGGCAGCTGATCGGCATCACAGTGGGCGCGGCGATCTTCGCCGGGCTCGTCATCGCGTGGGGCGTCGCCACGCCGTTGCTTACCGCGATGCATCCGGCGGCGGGCGCTGCGGCCGACGTCGCGACCGCCGTGTGGTCGCACAAGGTGCGCTTCATCGGCGCGGGCGCGATCGGCGTCGCGGCACTCTGGTCGCTCGGCCGGATCGCGCGGCCCGTCGCGCTTGGCGTCATGTCGGCGATCGCCGCGCAGCGCAAGCGGCGCACGTCGGCGGAGGAGCTGCCGCGCACCGAGCGCGACCTGCCGATCGGCATCGTCGCGCTCATCAGCGTCGTCTGTCTCGTGCCGCTCGCGATTCTGCTGTGGACGTTTCTCGCGCACGGCGCGCTGGCGCCGCTCGCCGGCGCGTTGACGCTCGCGGCGCTGATCTACGTCGTCGTCGCGGGGTTCTTCGTCGCGGCGGCGTGCGGGTACATGGCGGGTCTGATCGGGTCGTCGAACAGCCCGGTCTCCGGGCTCGCGATTCTCTCGGTGCTCGGTGCGTCGCTAATCGTACTCGCAATCGCGCGAGGTGTAGGCGCTCCCGGCGTGCTGCAGATGATCGCGTACGCGCTGTTCGTCACCGCCGTGCTGCTGTGCGTAGCGACGATCTCGAACGACAATTTGCAAGACCTCAAGACCGGCCAGCTCGTCGACGCGACACCGTGGCGGCAGCAGATCGCGCTGGTCGCGGGCGTTGCGGTGGGTGCGCTCGTGATCCCGCCGATCCTCAACCTGCTCAGTCGCGCGTACGGCTTCGTCGGCGCGCCGGGCGTGCACGCCGGCATGCAGCCGCTGCCCGCGCCGCAGGCGACGCTGATCTCCGCACTGGCGAAGGGCGTGATCGGCGGACAGATCGACTGGAGTCTCATCGGTATCGGCGCGCTGGTCGGCGCGCTGGTCGTCGCGGTGGACGAGGCGCTGCGCGCGACGAAGCGGTTCGCGCTGCCGCCGCTCGCGGTCGGGCTCGGCATCTATCTGCCGGCATCGACGACGGCGCCGGTCGTGCTCGGCGCGGTACTCGGCTGGTGGTACAACCGCTGGGCCGCTACGCAGCCTCAGGCCGATCGCGCCCGGCAGCTCGGCATCCTCGTCGCGTCCGGCATGATTGTCGGCGAGAGCTTGTTCGGCGTTTTGCTCGCGGCGCTGATCGTGTTCGGCAGCAACGCGACGCCGCTCGGGCTGGTCGGCGACTCGTTCGCGCCGGTTGCCACCGTCGCGGGCGTCGTAGTATTCGCGCTCGTGCTGGGCGGGTTGTTCCGAGTCTGCTCGTCCTTGTCGTCGTCGCAGCGCGACGCGACATAGAACGACCACAAAGCGTTCGCTCGACTCCCGGGTAAAGCGCGGTATCGCGACGGCGTGCGGCCGCCTGTCTGCAATACAGGGTCGCGCACGTAAAAAATCGGTTAAGGGCCAGTTAGCGAGCCGGCGTTAGGGGTAGAGCGTTTACGTCTGTCCCGGCGCCGCCGCGCGCCGGTCGAGGTAACGTATGCGAATAAAATCATCGATCACCGCGCTCATCGTGCCCCTTCTGCTGGCCGCCGCGCCGCTGAGCGCTTCGGCACAGGTTTCGTGGGGGATCGGCGTCGGCTACGCCGGCGGCGGCTGGGGCGTCGGCATTTCTGCCGGATACGCTCCGCCGGCATTGCCGGTATACGCACAGCCCCCGGCGCCATATCCGAACTACCAATGGATCCCCGGCTACTGGGGCTGGGGAACGTACGGTTACTACTGGATCCCCGGCTACTGGACGCCGCCGCCCGTCGTCGGCTACTACTGGACACCCGGTTACTGGGGTTACTCCAGCGGCGCGTACGCGTGGAGTCCGGGCTATTGGGGACCGACCGTCGGCTTCTACGGCGGAATCAACTACGGCTACGGTTACTACGGCACCGGCTTCGTCGGCGGCTACTGGTCGGGCGGCGCGTTCAACTACAACACCGCCGTCACGAACGTCAACCGTACGGTGATCCACAATACGTTCAACAAGACCGTCATCAATCGGAACGTGGTCAATCGGGGATCGCGCGTCAGCTTCAACGGCGGTCGCGGCGGCATCCACGCGCGGCCCACTCCGGCGCAGCGAGCCGCTCGACGGCACGGTATCTCCGGAACGACCGCCCAGCGCCTGCACCAGCAGGCGGCGGCCCGGAATCGAGGGCAGCTCGCGTCAGTCAACCACGGTCACCCGCGGGTCGCGGCGGTGCAGCGATCGCTGCGCGGTGCGAATCGTTCGAACGTTGCGCACGGCAAAGTCAGCGCGGCCACGCATCACAACCGCGCGGCGGCGGGACATAACCACGCCGCAGTCGCCTCGTCGCACCACGGCGCCCCGGTCACAGCGAAGCATCACAACGCGTCGGTGGCGCATCACAACTCCTCTGCGACAACGCACCACAACGCGGTGGCGCACCACGGTGGGTCGGCGTCATCGCATCGCGGTGCTCCGGTGACGGCCGCGCACAACGCGCCGAAGTTGACCACGCATCACAGCTCCGCGATGGCCTATGGCAATCGGGGATCGTCCGGTGCAGCGCACTACTCACACCCGTCAGGCTACTCACACGGGTCGGGCGCCATGCACGGGAGCCGGCCCGGCGGCGGCGCTCCGCACGGCGGCGGCGCTCCGCACGGCGGCATGTCCGGCGGTCGTCCTGGTGGTGGTGGCGGAGGTGGCCACGGCAGACCGCCGCGAGGCTAACTCCGACGAAGGCTAAGGGCGAAGGGGAATCCAACGGGTTCCCCTTCTGCATTACTCGACGCTGGACTCGGGTTCGTACGTGCCGAGCTCCTCGGCGCGATCCAGCCAGAGCCGGGCGACCTGTTGATCCTGTGCGACGCCGATGCCCCAAAAGAGGCACCTTCCGACCGCAAAGATCGCCTTAGCGTCGCCCCGTATCGCGGCCCGTAAATAATACTCGAACGCCTCGCGCTCGTTTTTAGCGATCCCCTTGCCCTTCTCGTACGTCACGGCGAGGTCGTACATCGCATCCGGAACGCCCGCCGCAGCGGCCAGCTGCAAGAGGCGCGCTGCCTCTTCATAATCGCGCGTTATGAATGGCTCCTTGCCGAAGAGGTGCCACGTGGCTAACGCATAGGTCGCCTTTGGGTGCCCGAGCCGGGCAGCCTCTTTGAGCAACGTTGCGGCGCGAGCGAAGTTCGGCGAGGCAGTTGTCGCCTCGCGTAGCGCTTGTTGGTAGAGCGTTTCAGCCTCATCAGCCATC
This sequence comes from Vulcanimicrobiota bacterium, assembly GCA_963711625.1. Taxonomy (GTDB): domain Bacteria; phylum Vulcanimicrobiota; class Vulcanimicrobiia; order Vulcanimicrobiales; family Vulcanimicrobiaceae; genus Cybelea. Next base: position 536,977 of record OY970207.1, on the reverse strand, counting down.
GCATGTCTCTGCGGCCTCGTTTTGGGCTCGTTACGGTACTGTGGGGCGGTGCAGCACGTTCGAGATCTCGACGCTCCTTCCATCTGTTAGCACCGTGACCGCGCCGTCTTCGTCGGTGCGATACACTTCGACGCCGAACCGTCGCAGGGTATCGAGCGTCGCGAGTGCCGGATGGCCGAATAGATTGTGCCTGCCGACCGAAATAATCGCGTAGCGCGGCGAAACAGCCGCGAGGAATTGCGGCGACGTGCCGTAGGCCGACCCATGATGACCGACCTTGAGCACGTCGGCATGCAGGTCGAAACCCTCCGCGAGAAACCGGCGTTCCGATTCGCTGCCCGCGTCGCCGGTGAACAGCATGCGAAACCGGCCGTATTGCAGTACGAAGGCTACCGAGTTGCTGTTGATCGCATTCGTGCCGCCGATGAACGGCTGCGACGGCCCGACGAAGCGCAACGTAACGCCGTCGTCCGTGCGCCACGCCGCGCCCGCTCGCGGATACACGATCGGTACGCCGTCGCGCGCGCGCCGTCGCCAGCGCGTCGCGATAGGCGTGCCCGCCGTAGGCCTGTCCGCTGTCCGCAACCTCGTCCACGCGTAAGCGGCGAAGCACCGGCGCTACGCCGCCGGCGTGGTCGCCGTGCGGATGCGAGAGCACGATCGCGTCGAGCGCGTGGATACCATGGCGCAGCAAGAACGGCACAACGATGCGTTCGCCGACCTGTTCCGCTAGCGAATCGGCACCGGGCGCGCCGCGCTCGAGCCGGCCGCCGGCGTCGACGAGCAGCGCGTGCCCGCGCGGGGTTTGCACCACGATCGCGTCGGCCTGACCGACGTCGAGCACCGTGATGCGCAGTCGAGGATCCATCGCGCGCGGCGGCGCGAGCATCCAGATCGTCGCGAGGAGCAGCGCCGCAACGGCCGGCGTCCGCGCGCCGCGCGCCCAGAGCGCCGGCGCCGCGAGCAGTGCCGCGTCGTAGAGCGCGACGCACCAGGCCGGCGCCGGCGTCATCGGTATCGCCGCGCCGGGAAGCGCGCTCACCGTCTGAACCACGCCGAGCATCCACGCGAGCAGCCACGACTCGAGGTTCGCGCAGGCCTGCGCGAGCGGAACGCACCACGACAACGCGAGCTGCGCGGCGCCGAGCGCCATCGTCGCGGCGACGCACGGTACGATCGCGAAGTTGGCCGCTATCGCGTAGGGCGTGAACTGCAGGAACGCCGCCGCACCCAACGGCCAGACGCCGATCTGCGTCGCGACCGAAAGCACGAGCGCCTCGCGCACGCGGTCGGGCAGCGCAACGCGCGCTTCGATCCACCGTTCCAGTGCGGGAGCGGACGTGAAGATCGCGCCGACGCACGAGAACGAGAGCGCGAACGATACCGTCGCTACGCTCGCCGGCCGGACGAACGCCACGACGAGCGCCGCGATTGCCAGTGCGTTCCACGACAGCGTCGCGCGACCGAAGCCGCGCGCGCAGAGCGCCGCGGTGGCCATCGTCGCGGCGCGTATCGCCGGCAGCTGGCCGCCGCTCCACCACGCAAACCCCCAGATCAGCGCGATTGCCGCGCCGCACGTTAACCAACGCGGCAGCGCGAGCCACGTCAGGAGTGCGAGTGCCAGCGCGGCGACCGCGCCGAGGTGCAGTCCCGCGGTGACGAGCACGTGCACCGTGCCGGTCTCTTGAAACTCCGCCCGCAACTCGGGCGGCAGCGCGGAGCGCTCTCCCCACAGCTCGCCCGCCACGACCGATGCGCCGGGCTCGCCGACGCCATCGCGCAGCCGCGCGTGCGCCCATTCGTGCGCCCGCGCGAGCCACGTGGCAGCGTCCCACGGATCGCCCGCCGCGACGGCGAGTATCGAGGCGGCGCCGACCCGCGCGTCGAGGCCGCGCTCGCGCTCGAGGTCGAGTTCGCTGGGCTCGTCGGGATTGCGGCTCGCATCGAACGGCTCGAGCCGGCCGCGCAAAACGAACACGCGAGCCGGGAGGCGGCGCCGCGCCACGCACGCGCGCGATCGCGTGCCGGCCGTCGTCGAGCGCGATCGTGAGCGCCGTGGAACCGTCGGTCGCGACGCTCGCGTCGAGCACGATCGCCCGAAAGCGCGAGGTCCGATCCGTGAAGGCGCCCGGTGGCGAATCCGGACGCAATCCGGCGTTGAGCGCGGCGGTCACGAAGGCGCCGGCCAGGATCGCGCGAAAACGCGGCGAGCCGCACCGGCCCGACCCCACGGCCAGCGCGAGCAGCGCCAGGCCGGCGTCCACGCAGATCCGCAGATCGGCGGACAGCGGGGCCGCGGCCAGCGTTCCGAGTACTGCGGCAGCGGCGCAGAGAAGGAGCGCGAACGGCGGCATCGCCCGTCTCCTGCGACGAGCCCGCGCGCCAACCAGACCTTGCGAACTGCCAGAAGGGAAGCATTTTGCGAATCATCGTTACCGGCGGGGCCGGCTTCATCGGCTCTCATGTCGTCGACGCATACCTCGCCGCCGGGCACGACTTGCTGGTCGTGGATTCGCTCTGGGAGCACGGCGGCGGGCGGCGAGCCAACGTCGCCGACGGCGTGTCGCTGGTGCACATGGACATCCGCGACGAGGGCATCGCCCGCGTCTTCGCCGATTTCAAGCCCGACGTCGTGAACCATCACGCCGCCCAGCACTCGGTGGCGATCTCGTCGCGCGATCCGATCTACGACGCGCAAGTGAACGTCGTGGGCCTGCTCAACGTGCTCGAGCAAGCGCGCAAGAGCGGGGCTCGCAAGGTGATCTTTGCCGCGAGCGGCGCGTCGTTCGGCACGCCCGAGCGGTTCCCCATCACCGACGACACCCCGCAGCAACCCTCGTCGCCTTACGGCATCACCAAGATGGTGGCGGAGCACTACCTGCGCTTCTTCCGCGAGAGCAAGGACCTCGATTTCACCGCCCTGCGCTACGGCAACGTCTACGGGCCGCGCCAAGATCCGAACGGCGAGGCCGGGGTGGTGTCGATCTTCATCGGCAAATTTCTCGCGCACGCGCCGGTGCGCATCGACTGGGACGGCGAGCAGACCCGCGACTACGTCTACGTCGCCGACGTCGCGAGGGCCAACATCGCGGCGCTCGAGCGCGGCTCGGGCGGATGCTACGTGATCGGCACCGGCGTCAAGACCAGCGTCAACGCGATCTATCGCGCGCTCGTCGAGATTAGCGGCTTCGAGTCGCCCGTGGAGCACGCGCCCGCGCGTGTCGGCGACGCTCGCGACGCGCAGTTCGACTCGTCGCGAGCCCGCGCCGAGCTCGGCTGGTCGCCCTCGACCCCGCTCATCGACGGAATCCGCGCGACCTACGAATATTTCGAGCGGCTGACGCCCGCGCGGTAACGATGCAGCGCTTCGCGGCCGCGGCGCAGCGCATCGCCGCGGTTCCCGCCAAGCTCGAGAAGATCGCCATCCTCGCGGAGTATCTCGCGGCGCTCGACGACGCCGATTTGCTCGCCGCCGCGCGGTTCTTCACCGGAACGCCCTTTGCGGCGCGCGATCGCCGCACGCTGTCGATCGGCGGGCGCACGATCGTCGAGGTGGCGCAACGCGTGTGGGGTTTCGACGATGCCGCGCTCGGGCGCGGCTATCGCGAGACCGGCGACCTCGGCGCGGCGCTCGGCCCGCTGCTGCGCGCGCCGCGCGACGCTCAGCTCTTCCGCGATCGCTTGACGCCGGCCGTACTCGACGCGCTGTTCGGCGAGATCGCAGAGGCGTCGGGGAAGCGCGCCGGCAAGCGGCGCGAAGCCGTGCTCGAGCGTATCCTGCGCGGATGCGACGATCCGCTCGAGGCGACGTACGTGGTGAAGATCGTCACGGGCGACCTGCGCGTGGGCCTGCGCGAAGGGCTTGTGCTCGACGCGATCGCCCGCGCCTTCGACGCCGATCCTGCGGCCGTGCGCCGCGGGGCGATGGCGGCCGGCGACGTCGGTGCAGTGGCGCTCGCTGCCAAGCACGGGACGCTGGCCGAGCTGCGCGTCGAGTACGGCGCGCCGATCGGGTTCATGCTCGCCACGCCGGTGCCGTACGGCGACACCTATGCCGAGCTCGCCGGCGCCCAATGGATCGTCGAAGACAAGTACGACGGCATCCGCGCGCAGGCGCACGTCCGCAACGGCGACGTTCGCCTGTTCTCGCGCCGGCTCAACGACGTTACGGCTTCGTATCCCGAAGTGGCGTCGGCGCTGCAGGCCGTTTCCGGCGACGCGATCCTCGACGGCGAGATCGTTGCCGCACGCGACGGTCGCGTGCTGCCGTTTCGCTCGCTGCAGGCGCGACTGCAGCGCAAGACGATCGACGAGGAGCTTCAGCGCGACGTTCCGATCGCGTACGTCGCGTTCGACCTGCTGGCGCGCGGCGGCGAGCTGCTGCTCGACGAACCGCTAGCGGTACGTCGCGAACGTCTTGCCGATCTGTTCGCGCCCGGCGCGCACCTGATGCACGCGCCGTTCCAGAGCGCCGGCGAACTGCCCGCGCCCGGCGTGAACGAGCGCTTCGAGGCGGCGCGAGCGCGCGGCAACGAGGGCCTGATGCTCAAGCGCGCCGACTCGCCCTACGCGCCCGGTCGCCGCGGAAAATGGTGGCTCAAGCTCAAGCGCGAGCTCTCGACGCTCGATGTCGTGGTGGTTGCCGTCGAGTGGGGAAACGGCAAGCGCGCGAACGTGCTGTCGGACTACACATTCGCCGTGCGCGGCGACGACGGGCGGCTGCTGACGATCGGCAAGGCCTACTCCGGCTTGACCGACGCCGAGATCGCGGAGCTGACGCCGTGGTTCCTCGACCATCGATTGCCGCAGTCGGCGCAACGCGAGAAGGCGCGCTCGCACGAGCTTCCAGTGGAACCGTCGGTCGTGCTCGAGGTCGCGTTCGACGTGATTCAGGAGAGCGATCTGCACGAGAGCGGCTTCAGCCTGCGTTTCCCGCGCATCGTTCGCATCCGCGACGACAAGCCCGCCGCTGAGATCGATACGCTGGAACGCGTGTGCGCGATCTATCGCGAGATGCTCGCGCGCGAGGATGGCTAATGCTGTGCGGGTTACGTCGCGAACGCGTCGGGGGTCCGCACGTGCTCGGGCCGAACACCCATGCCGATCAACCGCGCGGGCAGGCGGCGAAGCGCGGGAAACTCGTTGAAGAGCCGGACGACCAGCGGCGGTCTCTCGATCTCGGCGCCGTGCAAGATCGGATCGATGGCGCGATCCTGGACGAACAGCTGGAACGCTTGCGTCACTTTGGTCGGGAACATCCGGCGGTCTTGCACGTGCTGGAGATCGGTTTCGGTCGGGGTCTCTCCATTCCGCAGCGGAGCCCAGAGGATGTTTGCCGCGGCGACGGCGTCTTGAATCGCAAGGTTGATGCCGATGCCGCCGATCGGCGACATCGCGTGCGCCGCGTCGCCGATGCAGAGAAGCCCGGGCCGATGCCAGAGGTCCAACCGATCGACCCGAACCAGCAGCATCGAGATCTTCGACCAGTCGTCGAGCGCGCCGACTCGATCGGCGAGAAACGGTGCGAGCTCGACGACCCCGCGCCGGAGGGCTTCGATTCCCTGGGTCTTGAGCTCGTCGAACCCGCCCTTCGGAATGAGGTAGGCGCACTGCCAGTAATCGCCCCGGTCCAGGGTCACGATCATGTGACCGGTCCGAATCGTCCCGAGCTGCTGCAGCTTGTCGCTGGGATGTTTGGGAATGCGCATCCAGAGCACGTCCATCGGCGCGCCGAGATCCTCAACGGCGAATCCCGCGAGCTCCCGGATCGTCGAATGACGGCCGTCTGCACCGACCACGAGCCTTGCCGCGATCTCGACGTCACCGCTGGAGTTTTTCGCTCGGACGCCGGTTACGCGTCCGTCGGCCTCGATCAGTCCGGTCCCCTGCGTTTGCATCATCAAGTGGAAGGTGGGATACGCGCGGCCACGCTCGACTAAGAAGTTCAGGAAATCCCACTGCGGCATCAATGCGACGAACTTGCAGTGCGTCGGAAGATGCGACATATCGGCGACCTGCATCGTCTCGCCCGCGATGTTGACCGTCGCGCGATGGACCTCGTCGTGCGGCAGCTTCAGAAAATCGTCGAGCCATCCGAGCTCGTAAAGCAGCTGTAGGGTAGACGGGTGGATCGTGTCGCCGCGAAAGTCGCGGAAGAAGTCGGGATACTTCTCGAGCACCACGACGTCGACGCCCGCTCGCGCCAGCAGCACGCCGAGCATCACCCCGCACGGTCCTCCGCCGACGATGCAGACCGCAGTCGAAATCTTCTGCGGGTCGCTCATGCCGCCACCAGGTTGAGCAGCTTTCCCGGCACGTAGATTCGCTTGCGCAGCTCCTTGCCGTCGAGGTGCGCCCGCACGTTCGGCTCGGCCATCGCAAGCGCCACGGCCTCGTCTTCGCTCACGCCCAAGCCGGCCGCGATGCGCGCCCGAACCTTGCCGTTGACTTGGACCACCAGCGTGATCTCTTCGACCGCCAGCGCCCGCTCGTCGGGCTCGAGATAGGGTTCCAGATGCACCGACGTCGCGTGCCCCATCCGCTCCCACAGTTCCTCGGCGATGTGCGGGGCGAACGGTGCGATCACGATCGGCAGCACGCTCGCCGCGTACAGCATCGCCGGCGACGGCATCGCCCGCGGCCGCCGTCATCAGGTTCACCAACTCGTCGAGCTTCGCAATCGTCGTGTTGTAATGAAAGCGGCGCGACAGGGTCTCGTCGATCGCCGACTTCGCGGCGACGTGCACCGCGCGCAGCAGGGTCTTTTCGCGAGGTGTGTGCGCGCTACGCTCGGGATGACGAGCGAGTCGCGTCGAAATGCGGTTCGCAGGCGCGCCAGATCCGGTTCAGCAGGCGCACGCGCCCGCTGATGCCGTCCTCGGTCCAGTTACTCGTCTCTTCGGGCGGCGTGACGTAGAGCAGGAACAGCCGCATCGCGTCGACGCCGCTCTTCGCGGCCGTCTCGTCGATGCCGACCACGTTGCCGCGCGACTTCGACATCTTCTCGCCGTCGCGCAGAACGAGACCCTGATGGAAGAGCCGTTCGAACGGCTCGTCCGAGCCGCTCACCCAGCCCTGATCGTGGAAGAACTTGTAGAAGAAGCGCGAGTAGAGCAGGTGCAGCACCGTATGCTCGGCCCCGCCGATGTACTGATCGACGTTCATCCACGTTGGGCGCGCTCGAGCGCCCACGGCCGCTGGTCGTTGTGCGGGTCGAGGTAGCGCAAGTAATACCACGACGACTCGAAGAACGTGTCCATCGTGTCGCTCTCGCGGCGCGCGGGCCCGCCGCACTTCGGACACGTCGTCTCCACGAACTCCGGAATGGATGCCAGCGGCGATCCCGATCCCTCCGCGCGCACGCGCTCCCGCGGCGGGAGCATGACCGGCAGCTGGTCGTCGGGCACGGCGACCTCGCCGCAGCGCGGGCAGTAGCACGATCGGAATCGGCGTGCCCCAATAGCGCTGACGCGAGATGAGCCAGTCGCGCAGCTTGTAGCCGACGCTCTTCTCGCCTTGGCCGGCCGCCTCGAGATGCTTTGCCAGCGCCTCACGCGCCTCGGCGCTGGGCATGCCGGTGAACTCGCCGCTCGCAACGAGCGTTCCGTCGTCGACGAACGGCAGGTCCGCGCCCGCGCCGGTGCCGGTTTCTTCCGGAACGATCACGCGACGTCACCGGCAACCCGTGCTTCGTCGCAAAGTCGAAGTCGCGCTCGTCGTGCGCCGGCACGCCCATCACCGCGCCGCTCCCGTACTCGGCCAGCACGTAGTTGGTCACCCAAATCGGCACGCGTTCGCCGGAGAGCGGATGGGTCGCATAGGCGCCGGTGAAGATGCCCTGCTTTTCCATCAGGCTCGTGCGCTCGAGCTCCGATTTCGACTTGAGGCTCTCGACGAACGCGGCGATGGCCGCGCGACGCTCGTCGGAAACGAGCTTCTCGATCTCGGCGACGATCCGGTGCTCCGGCGCAACGGCCAAGAACGTGGCGCCGAACAGCGTGTCGACGCGCGTCGTGAACACTTCGACCGGCTCGTCGATTCCGTCGATCGCGAACGTGACGCGCGCGCCCTCGCTGCGGCCGATCCAGTTGCGCTGCATCGTGCGCGTGCGCTCCGGCCATCCGCCGAGCTTCGCCAAGTCGTCGAGCAGACGGTCGGCGTAGGCCGTGATCCGCAAAAACCACTGCGACAGGTTGCGCCGCTCGACGAGGTGCTCGCAGCGCCAGCAGCGTCCGTCGATCACCTGCTCGTTCGCCAGCACGGTGCGGTCGTGCGGGCACCAGTTGACCGGCGCCTCGCGCTTGTAGGCCAGACCGCGCTCGAACAGGCGCAAGAAGAGCCACTGATTCCAGCGATAGTACTCGGGCTCGCAGGTCGCGATCTCGCGCGTCCAGTCGTAGCTGGTTCCCATCAACCGGATCTGACGCCGCATGTGCAGGATGTTCTCGACGGTCCACGCCGCCGGGTCGATCCCGCGGTCGATCGCGGCGTTCTCGGCCGGCAGCCCGAAGGCGTCCCAGCCCATCGGATGCAGCACGTCGTGTCCGAGCATGCGCATCATCCGAGCCACCGCATCGCCCAGGGTGTAGTTTTTCGCGTGGCCGACGTGCAGATCGCCCGACGGATACGGCAGCATCTCCATCGTGTAGTATTTCGGCTTCGGGCCGTCGTCGCGAGCGCGATGCAGCGCGTCGCGTTCCCAGCGCGACTGCCACTTCTGCTCGACGGACGCGAAATCGTACATGAGCGCCATCGTACACGACTCCGGCGAGCCTCCGCCACCCTTTTCGCCCGTCCCGCCGGTCGTGATGGAACGCCATGCTGCAGAAGTACGCCTTGGTCGCCGCTGCGCTCGGCGTCGCGGCCTTTGCCCTTTGGCATCCGGCGCGCGGACCGGCCCTCGTTGCAGCCGCCTCCTCGCCCGCGCCACTCGACACTCCGTCGCTCGGCGGCGCGCGTTCGCGCCGCGGTGCGCTGCGGGCGCAAGCGCAGGCGGCCGGCGGCGAGGTGGTCGTCTACGTGGCTGGGGCCGTGCGGCAGCCCGGGCTCTACCGCTTAGCGCCGGGCGACCGCTACGACCGGGCCGTCGCGCTGGCCGGCGGGCTTCGCTCCGACGCGCAGCCGGGCGGCGTCAACCTGGCGCAGCGCGCCGCCGACGGCGACGAGATCGAGGTGCCGGTCGCCGGTGAAGCCGCGCCGCGCGCTCGCTTCACGAGCCACGCCGCACGCCGTCGCTCGGCCTCGCCTCCGCCCGAAGGCAGCGTCGACGTCAACGCCGCCGGCGCCGACCGGCTCGCCGCCGTTCCCGGAATCGGGCGCGCGATTGCGGGGCGCATCGTCGAGCTGCGCTCGCGCGAAGGCGACTTCGCCTCGCTCGACGAGTTGCTCGACGTCGCGGGCATGACGGCGTCACGGCTCGATCGCGCGCGTCCCTATCTGCGCGAGCCTTAGATAACGCCTGAAAGGGGGGCTTGCCGCCCGAAGCGCATTGGGAGAAGCCTAATGACCGGCGCGGCGCTTCCCGTGAAGGAGACGCTTCCGAACTTGATTCGGCGAGTGCTCGCACAGCCGCGCCCCGAAGTGCTGCTCGAGCGTGAGGACGGGACGTGGAAGGCGACGTCGAGCGAGCGGCTGATCGAGCGCGTCGAGCGCGTCGCGTGCGCGATTCGCGACGCGGGACTCGCCGCCGGCGACCGCGTCGCGCTGATCTCGCACAACTGCGTGGATTGGGTGGTGTGTGATTTTGCCGCGCTCTTCGCCGGCTGCGTCGTCGTTCCGATCTATCCGACTCAGGCGCTCGATCACATGGGCTACATCCTGCAGCATTCCGGCGCGAAGCTGATCTTCGTCGATTCAGCCGCGACGCTCGAGCGCGTGCGCGCCGCGGGTGCAGCCGAGCCGCGCGCGGTGCGGCTCGATTCGAACGATGCCGACGGGCTTACCGCGTTCGAGGCGCGCGGCGCGGAGGTGTGCGCGGCGCGACCCGAGCTGCCGGGCGCCTACGAGGCCACACTGGTGCCCGACGATCTTGCCGTGTTGATCTACACGTCGGGCACGACCGGCTTGCCCAAGGGCGTCATGCTGTCGCACGACAACCTGGCCTTCGACGCGCAAGTTTCGCTCACGTGCGGCTTCGAGGGAATCGAGGGCGGACGCGACGTGCTCTCGGTGCTGCCGTATTCACACATCTACGAGCACACGCTCATCTACATCTATCTCGTTGCCAAGGTGCGCTACTTCATCTGCCGCGAGCCCAACGAACTGCTGCGCGACCTGCGCGACGTTCGCCCCGCCGAGATGACGGCGGTGCCGCGCATCTTCGATCGCGTGCTCGCCGGCGTGAAGGGCCAGGCCCGCGGCGCTCGCGGCCTGCAGCGCAAGCTGGTGCCGTGGGCGCTCTCGGCCGCGCGGCGCTACGCGTTCGCGACAACGTTCGGGCCGCCGCCGTCGCCGTGGCTCGCGCTGCAGCACGCGCTCGCGGAAAAGCTCGTGCTCGTGAAAATCCGGCGCGCGCTCGGGCTCGATCGCGTGAAGTTCCTCACCAGCGGCAGCGCTCCGCTCCACGTGGACACTGCGATGACGTTCCTGGGTATGGGCGTTCCGATCATGCAGGGCTACGGACAGACCGAGACCTCGCCCGTCACGTCGGTCAGCCGCCTCTCCGAGAACGAGTACGGCGCCGTGGGCCGGCCGATCACCGGCGTCGACGTGCGCATATCGGACGACGGCGAGGTGCTGGTTCGCGGGCGCAACGTGATGCAGGGCTACTACCGCGACCCCGAGGCCACCGCCGCCGCGATCGTCGAGGGTTGGCTGCACACCGGTGACGTGGGCGATCTCGACGCGAAGGGCTTCCTGCGCATCACCGACCGGAAGGGCGAGATCTTTAAGGCGGGCACCGGCAAATGGATCTCTCCCGCGCGCATCGAGGCCAGCATCAAGCGATCGATCTTCGTGACGCAGGCGATGGTGCTCGGCAGCGGCCGCCCGTATCCGATCGCGCTGATCTGCCCGAACTGGCCGCTGCTGCGCCAAGAGATGCCCGCCTTGCCGACCGACGCCCCGCTCGACATGCTGGCCCGCCGCGACGAGGTGCGCTCGTTTCTGTCGCGCGAGGTGCACCGGCAGACGCACGGGCTGGCGACCTACGAGCAGATCCGCCGGATCGTCGTGATTCCTCACGAGTTCAGCGTCGAGGGCGGCGAGCTGTCTCCGTCAATGAAGATCAAGCGGCGCGTGGTCGAAGAGCGCTACGCCGCCGATATCGCGCGCGCGTACGTGGACGAAACGCCCGTCCATACCACGCTTTGAACAAACTTTGAGCGGCCGCGCACGGACCGTCTGCAGGAGCGTCGAGCCCCGAAGGCAATAATCCGCGTTCGCATTGGAGGTCTCTTCGTTGTCGTTCAAACCGTGGCTCGTTCTAGTGGCTGCCGTGCTTCTGCTCGGCTTACCGGCACGAGCGCCCGCCAAACCGCCGGCGATTCCGGCGCTGACGCCCGACGCTGTGACGAGCCACACGATCGTCCTCGGGGGCCGCACGCTTGCGTACACCGCTCGCGCCGGAACCATCACGCTGCGCAACGAGGACGACCAGCCGACGGCGCGCATTTTCTATACGGCCTACACGGTCGACGGCTCCAACTCGTCGTCTCGCCCGGTGACCTTCCTCTACAACGGCGGTCCGGGCAGCTCGACGATGTGGCTGCGCATGGGATCGTTCGGGCCCGTCCGTGTGGTCACGCGCGACGGCGGCCTGACCGGCCCGCCGCCCTACCGCCTCGTCGCCAATCAGTACAGCCTGCTGGACAAGACCGACCTGGTCTTCATCGACATGCCGGGCAGCGGTTACGGCCGCTTCATCGGCGTCGGCACGCGCAAGGACTTCTGGGGCGTCGATCAAGACGTGGCGGCCTTCGGCCAGTTCATCCAGCGTTACCTCACCAACTTCAATCGCTGGAACTCGCCCCGCTTTCTGTTCGGCGAGTCCTACGGCACGCTGCGCTCGTCGGTGCTGGCGAAGTATCTGCAAGACCACGGGGTCGGTCTGAACGGCGTGGTGCTGCTCTCGTCGTTCCTCAACGCGAACATCGACTACAACGACGGCTCGCCCGTCGGCGGCAACGACTGGGGCTACATCCTCTATCTGCCGACGGAGTGCGCGACGGCCTGGTACCACCACGCGCTCAACGGCCCGCCGCCGCTCAACACGCTGATTCCCGAGGTGGAGAACTTCGCGCTCACCGAGTACCTCGACGCTCTTGGTGAAGGCGCGCGGCTCGCGCCCGACCGCTATAACGACGTGGTCGCGAAGCTGCACCGCTACACGGGCCTCTCCGAACAGTACATCCGCAACTCCAACCTGCGCATCCCTTACGATCGCTTCGAGAACGAGCTCCTGCGCGAGCGGGGCGTCACCGTCGGCCGCATAGACGCGCGCTTCCAGACCTACGTGCTCGATCGGCCCGAGGTCTCGCCCGACTGGGACGCGACCGACGCGGCGATCGACTCGGCGTTCGTGTCCACCAGCAACTATTATCTGCGCCAAGTGCTCAAGTACAACTCGCCGGTGCCCTACCGCTCGGAGATCTACGACCTGATCTTCGCCGACGGCGAGACCTGGGATTTCAAACACGGCCCCAACGTCCAGACGCTCAACGTCACGCCCGACCTCGCGCAGACGATGACGTACAACCCCAGCATGAAGGTATTCTCGGCGAACGGCTACTTCGATTTCGCGACGCCCTTCTTCGCGACGGCCTACGCGCTCAACCACCTCTACCTGGCGCCCGCGATTCAAAAGAACATCACTTATGGCTTTTACGTTTCCGGTCACATGGTCTATCTGCATCGCAGCGCGCTCGCGCAGTTTCACGACGATCTCGAACGCTGGTATGCGGGAGCGCTGAATCATGTATAAGATCGCGCTCGCAATCCTGACCGCCGCCCTGCTGGGTGCCGCGCCGGCTCCGCCGGCGAGCGCGCCCCCCGCGCCGCCGTCGTCAGCCGTCGCGCCCGATTCCGTGACCAAGCACACGATCACTCTGGGCGGGAAGGTCTACCCGTACACGGCGCGCGCCGGCACGATCGCGCTGCAAAACGACAAGGGCGAGGTCACGTGCCGGATGTTCTACACGGCCTTCACGGCCGACGGGGTGGATCCGCGCTCGCGGCCGGTGACGTTCTTCTACAACGGCGGGCCGGGCAGCTCCACGATCTGGTTGCGCATGGGCTCGTTCGGACCCATGCGCGTGATCGTCGGCGACGCGCAGCCGACGCCCAACGCGCCGTTCAACCTCGTCGAGAACCAGTACTCGCTGCTCGACCGCTCCGACCTCGTGTTCGTCGACGCGCCCGACACCGGGTTCAGCCGCATCGCTCCGCCCGGGAAGCCGAGCGACTTCTTCGGCGTCGACCCCGACGTTCGCGCGTTCGGCCAGTTCGTAAGCCGCTACGTCACGGCGTTCAGCCGCTGGAACTCGCCGAAGTTCCTGTTCGGCGAGTCGTACGGCACGCCGCGTTCGGCGATGCTGGTGAACGCGCTGCAGCGCCAGGGCGTCGGCATCAACGGCGTCGTTCTGCTCTCGTCGGTGCTCGACTTCTCCCTGGATTGGGACGTCAATTTCACACCGACCGCGATCGGCGGCGGCGATTGGGCGTTCCCGCTCTACCTTCCGACCGAGACCGCGGCGTCGTGGTATCACCACACGCTGCCCGGCCCGCAGACGACGCTGGACGCGCTGCTGCCCCAAGTCGAAAGCTTCGCGATGGGCGAGTACCTCAACGCGCTCGCGCAAGGAGCGAGGCTCTCACCGTCGACGTACAACGACGTCGTCGCCAAGCTCCATCAATACACGGGGCTGTCGGAGCGCTATATCCGCAGCTCGAATCTACGCGTTCCGTACTGGCGCTACACGACCGAGCTGTTCCGCAACAACGGCTTGGTGACCGGCCGCTACGACGCACGCTACACGTCGTTCACGCTCGACCGCATCAACGACCGGGCCGATTTCGACCCAACCGACTCGGCGATCGACGATGCGTTCGTCGGCTCGGGAAACTACTTCATTCGCGACGTCTTGGGCTATCACACCGACCTGATCTATCGCCCCACCTACAGCGTGTTCCAGCAGTGGGACTGGAAGCACAACGGCAGCCTGCCGACCAACACGGCCCAGGACCTGGCGGCGGCGATGACGTTCAATCCGAACCTGCGCGTGTTTTCCGCGAACGGCTACTACGATTTCGCGACGCCGTTCTTCGCGACGGTCTACACGCTCAACCATCTCAACCTGCCGCCGCAGCTGCAGTCGAACATCAGCTACGGCTTCTACGAGTCGGGGCACATGGTGTATCTGCACCAGCAGGCGCTCGTGCAGTTCCACGACGACCTGGAGCGCTGGTACGCCGCGACGCTGCAGGCCGGCCGCTAGCGCGAAAGGGCTTCCGGCTCAGTGCTCCAGCGCTTGGAGCCGCGCTAACGTCGCTTTATAGATCCCGTTGAGCTTGACGAAGGCGGTGCGCATGTCCGGCGTCGGCGGCGCGTCCGCGCTCTCGACGGCGCTCTCGAGATAGTCGAGCGCGCCCTGCAGGTAGAGGAAGCTCGTGAAATCGCGCGAGTACGAGCCGACGGAATCGTCGGGATTGTCCGGTGGGCTCTCGCCGACGATCTCCAGCTTGAGGTCGCGCGCCCGCTCGGCCGACAGTTTCGCGGCGTCGACGCGCTGCGCGCGCGCGCGCGCCGCCTTCACCTGCGTCTCGAGCGCGGCGACCTGCTTCGCCAGCTCGTACTGCGCGCGCAGGTCGGCGTCGCTGGCTGAGATGCGCGGGTCGCGCAGCACGGTGGCGGCGCTGTCGTAGGTCTTGCCGTCGACGGTCATGCGCACGGTGTACGTGCCGGGCGGCACGAGCGGCCCGTCGGGCGACTCTTCGTGGAAGTCCCACACGAAGCGGTGCGCGCCCTCCGACGCGGACGGCGCCGGATGCTCCGTCACCCAGTGCGTCGTGTACGCAAGCGTCTTCGGATCGACGGCCTTCGGCGGATTGGCGCTCGACCAGCGGCGAACGACGGCGTTGCCGGAAAGGATCTCCATCACCACGGGCGTGCGCGCCGTTTCGGCGAGATAGTAGTCGACGTAAAGGCCGACGGGCGCGTTGTCGACCTGCGGCTCGTCGAGCGGCAGCGGCGTGCCCTCCTGGTTTCCGGGCCGTACGCGATACGCAACGGCCGGCGCGAAGAGATACGCACCCTGCGCGGCGTGCACTTCGCCGGCCTGCCGGAGCGGCGCGACGTCGTCCATCACCCAGAACGCGCGGCCGTGCGTCGCGATCACCACGTCGTCGCCGTGCACCGCGATGTCGCGGATCGACGTCACGGGAAGGTTCTGCTGCAGCGGGCGCCAGTGGTCGCCGTCGTCGAACGATACGTAGACCCCGCGCTCCGTGCCCGCGTAAAGCATGCCGCGCACCTTCGGATCCTCGCGCACCGCGTTGACGAAGGAGCCGTCGGGAATGCCGTTCGCTGCGAGCGTCCACGTTTTGCCTCCGTCGTGGGTGCGATAGACATACGGCTTGTAGTCGTCGAGTCGATGCCGGTCGATCGCGGCGTACGCCGTGGCCGCGTCGAAATGGCCGGCCTCGATGATGCCGACCTTGCTCCACGCCGTGAGCTGCGGCGGCGTGACGTTGTGCCAGTGTGGCTGGCCCGAGTTCGCGGCGTCGCGAGTCACCCAGATGTAGCCGTCGTCGGTGCCGGCCCACACGACTCCGGCGCGCAGCGGCGAGGGCGCGATTGCGTAGACCACGCCGTGCCGGCGGATCCCGTTATCGTCGGCCAGCGAGGGCGCGTCGAGATTCGACGGCGTGCCTTCGTTCGCGCGCGAGAGATCGGGACTGACGACGCTCCACGTCTCGCCGCCGTCGCGCGAACGAAAGACGTTTTGATGGCCGAAGTAGAGCGAGACGCGGTCGACCGGCGAGAACGCCAGCGGCAGCGTCCACGTGTTGCGCCAGATCGTGCCCGGATGCGTTATGACGGGATCGACGTTCTGCTCCCACCCGCTGGTCGGAATTTCCCGCGTCACCGTTGGGCCGCCCTGACCGCTCGAGTCGCCGTAAACCAGCCACTTGCGCTTGGGATCGGGCGCGAGCGTGCCGTTCTCGCCGCCGGCGTCGATGGGGCGGAAGTCTTGCTGCGAGATCGCGCCGTACTTGCTCATGCTCGTCGCGATCGCAGCGCCGGAGTCTTGCTGCGCGCCGTACGCCGAATACGGAAACGCGTTGTCGGTGACGACGTGGTAGAACTGCGCGGTGGGCTGGTTGTACCACGAGCTCCAAGTCTTCGCTCGGTTGACGCTCACGACCACGCCCTGGTCGGTTCCGAGAATCATGCGACTCGCGTCGCCGGGGTCGATCCAGAGCGTGTGAAAATCGTTGCCGCTCGGGTCGCCCAAGATCGCTTCGAAGTTCTTTCCGCCGTCGTTCGAGCGATACATCGCGGTGTTCATCACATAGACGACGTCGGGATTGCGTGGGTCGGCCGTGATGCCGCTGAAGTACCAGCCGCGCTGCCACAGGCGCTCCTCGCTGGTGACGTGGGCCCACGTCGCGCCGTCGTCGTCGGAGCGATAGATCCCGCCCTTTCCGGCGACGCTGTCCACGTTGGCGTAGACGCGATGCGGCGCGGCGGCCGAGATCGCGAGCCCGATGTGCCCAACGTGCGCCGGCAGCCCGGCGACGAGCTGCGTCCACGTCGCGCCCGCGTCGCTGCTCTTGTAGAGGCCGCTGCCCGGGCCGTTCGAGGGAGGATAGACGTTCCACGGCGGGCGGCGCGTCTGCCAAAGCGCCGCATAGAGCACGTTGGGATTGCCGGGCTCCATCGCGAGCGAGATCGCTCCGGTGTCGGCATTCTTATAGAGGATCTTGCTCCACGTCTTACCGCCGTCGGTCGTCTTGAAGACGCCGCGCTCTGCGTTGGGGCCGTATTGATGGCCGAGCGCCGCGACGTAGGCCACGTTGGCGTCGCGCGGATCGACGACGATCGCACCGATCTGCTTCGTATCGGTCAACCCGAGATGCGTCCACGTCGCACCGCCATCGTTCGAGCGATACACGCCGTCGCCGTAGGCGATGTCCGAGCGCATGTCGGCCTCGCCGGTGCCGACGTACATTACGCGCGGGCTGCTCGGCGCCACCGCGATCGCGCCGATCGAAGCAATGTCCTCTCGATCGAAGATCGGCTTCCACGTGCGCCCGGCGTCGTCGGTCTCCCACACGCCGCCGTCCACTGCGCCGAAGTAGAAGTGGTTGGGCTCGCCGGGCACGCCCGTCACGGCGAGCGCGCGTCCGCCGCGAAACGGACCGATCAGCCGCCAGTGCAGCGCGCCCGAGTACGAGGCGTCACTCGATCCGGCCGTCGCCGCGGCGGCGATCGTTGGGGTTCCGAAGAGAAGGGCTAAAAAAAGAGGCGGGAGGCGTCGCATAGACGCCTACCATCCGCCGCCGCTGTCTCCGCCTCCCCCACCCATGTCGCCGCCGCCGAAACTGCCGCCGTCGCCGCCGCCGAAGCCGCCGCCGCTCCAGTCGCCGGCGCTCGCGCCGCTCGTGTCGGCCTGTCCGGCGTCGCTCTGCCACCCGGCGCCGGTGTCGCCGCCCCAGCTGCCGCCCGCATCGGGCGGTAGCTGCCCGGCTTGGGTCGGTGCGATGCCGCCACCTCCGCCGCGGAACAGTTCGTTGCCGAGCCACGCGCCGCCGAGGCCGCCGAGCAATCCGCTCCAGAAACTTCCGCCGCCGCCGTAGCCGCCGTATCCGTAACCCGGTCCCGGCCCGTAGGCGGGGCCGCCGGGCGTGCCGGGCGGCGGGGTGCCGGGCGCACCCGGCACCCCGGAATAGCGCGGTCCTGAGAACGCGCGCAAGATCGAGCGCAGAATCAGAAAGCCGACGACGGCGATGATGAGCCACCAAAACATTGAGATGTGAACTCCTGTGGAGGGCAGTTGACTACGCTGCGCCGGCACCGCGAGGCTTGTGCCCGGCTGGCGTAGACCGCCGAGATGCGAGCGGTAGACGTTGAGAATCGCATCGACCGCGCCGGTGATGCCGGCGTCGTAATTCTCGCTCTTGAACTGGCTCTCCATCGCCGTGCGGACCGAGCGAAGCACGTCGGGCGTGAACCAGCCCGCCTGCCTTCCGGCGCGATCGGGCACGATGATGTCGCGCCGGTCGTCGCGCGCGATGAAGATCAGCACGCCGTTGACGTTTTGCTGCGAGAAGGCGGTCGTCGCGGCGTCCTGCAGCGTCGACGAGCCGAGCGAGCCCGTGGTGACGACCACGATCTCCTTGCCGGTCTGCGCGTTAAAGTTGCCGATGCGCGTGTTCAGCTGCGAGACCGTGGCGGCCGAGAACATGCCGGCCTGGTCTTGCACGAAGTCACGGGCCGCGGCCGGCGCGCTCGCGGCTGCGAGCATCAGGCCGGTCGCCGCGAGCGTCGCGGCCCGGATCGAGAGCGGTTTCATGCGGGCTCCTACCGCGCCGCCCGCGGCGAAGTTTCGGGCCGCTGCGGGAACCGCGGTTCCCGGCGGCTCAGAGTCTGTGGATGAAGGCGGGATCGCTGAGCTTCATCGAGGTCCTGGCGACGTCCATTGCCCTGATCGGGCCGAGCATGACGCCGATTCTCATTGCGCCCTACATGTTCGCGCTCGCCGGCAACGGCACGTGGCTCGCCTACGTAGTCGGCGGCACCATGCTCGTGTTCGTCGCGTTCTGCGTCAACCAGTTCGCGCGCCGTTCGACCGCTGCCGGATCGATGTACGGCTACGTAGCCGACAACCTCGGCCCGGCGGCCGGCGCGATTGGCGGTTGGACGCTGCTCTGGGCCTACGGCTTCGTCGCGGCCGCCGTGCTCGGTGCGATGGCGCTCTTCGTCGGGCGCCTGCTCTCGACGGTCGGTGTGCACGCGCCCGACGTTGCGATCGTCGCGGTGCTGGCGGCGATCGCGTGGCAGGCTGCCTATCGCGGGGTGCAAGTGTCCGCGATCGTCATGCTCGTGCTCGAAGTGATCTCGGTCGGCATCATCTGCGTGCTGGTGGCGATCGTTCTGCACGCTCACGGGTGGTCGCTCGACGCAAATCAGCTGCACCTCGCCGGCGGATTTCCGGGCGGCGTGGGGCCCGCCATCGCGTTCGCGGTGTTTAGCTTCGTCGGGTTCGAGAGCGCCACGGCGTTCGGGGCCGAGGCGAAGCAGCCGCTCGTGACGATTCCGCGCGCCGTCATCGGCAGCGTGATTTTCGCCGCGGCGTTCTTCGTGGTCGCGACCTACGCCGAGATCGCAGGCCTCGTGCATCTCGGCGGCCATCTCGACAAGGAGCAGTTCCCGTTGCAGGCGATCGCCGCGGGCTACGGCATCGGATACCTGGCCGTCCCGATCACGATCGGCGCCGTGTTCAGCGCGTTCTCGGTGTGTCTGGCGTGCATCACGACGGCCGGGCGTATCGCGTTCGCGATGGCGCAGTCCGGGCTGCTGCCGCCCGCATTCGCGCGTATCGAGCCGCGGCACGACACCCCGCACGTCGCCGTGACCGTCGTAGTGGCGGTGACGCTGGCGATCGCGGTCGGGGCCCTGGCGTTGCGGGTCGCGCCGATCGACGTCTTCGATTACTGCGGAGCGCTCAGCTCGTTCGGATTCATTCTTATCTACATCCTGATCGCGATCGCCGCCGTGGCCTACTGCAGGCGGCTGCACGCGCTGCGCGCGGTCGACGCGGCCGTCTCGGGCGTCGCGCTGCTGTTGCTGCTGCTAACTGCGGTCACGCTGTTCTATCCCGTGCCGGCGCCGCCGCAGCAATGGTTCGGTTACGTCTTTGTGGTGTTCGTCGTCGTGGGTTGGCTGGCGTCGCGATTCAGGAGGGCCACCGGCTAATCACCACGCGCTGCTGCGTGTAGAACGCGACGGCGTCTTTGCCGTGGCAGCGCAGGTCGCCGAAGATCGAATCCTTGACCCCGCCGAACGGGAAGAACGCCATCGGCGCGGCCACGCCCACGTTGATGCCGACCATGCCGACCTCGATTCCCGCCGCGAACCTGCGCGCGCTTCCGCCGTCGCGCGTGAAGATCGAGGACGCGTTGCCGTAGCGCGATCGGTTGGCGACTGCGATCGCCTCGTCGAGCGTCGCGACGCGCACGATCGCGAGAACCGGGCCGAAGATCTCGTCACGAGCGAGCTCGCTTTCGGGATCGACGCGGTCGAAGATCACCGGCGCGGTAAAGGAGCCGCCGCTCGGCGCGGTGCGCGGCTCGAGCAGCACCGGCACTCCGGCCGCGCGCGCCCTCTCGACGTAGCCCTCGATGCGCGCGATCGCGTCGTCGCTCACGACCGGCCCCATCTCCACGCCCTCGTCGGTTCCCCGGCCCAGGCGCAGCCTGCCGGCGGCATCGGCGAGCATCGCGGCGAGGGGATCGCCCGCCGCGCCCACCGCGACCACGACCGAGCCCGCCAAGCAGCGCTGCCCTGCGCCGCCGAAAGCGGACGCGATAACGGCGTCGCACGTTGCGTTATCGACGGCGTCGGCCATCACCACGAGGTAGTTCTTCGCGCCGCCCAGCGCCTGGACGCGCTTGTGCTCGCGCACGGCGCGCTCTTGCACGCGGCGTGCCGCCTGCGACGATCCGACGAACGAGATCGCCGCGACGTCGGGATGACCGATCAGCGCCTCCGCGGTCTCGGCGCCGCCGTGCACCACCTCGAGCACGCCGGGGGGAAAGCCGCACTCGCCCGCAATCTCGCGCAGCAGCTCCGACGTGAGCGGCGTCTGCGGCGACGGCTTGAGCACGAACGTGTTGCCGGCTGCGATCGCGATGGGAAACATCCACAGCGGGATCATCGCGGGAAAGTTGAACGGCGTGATCCCCGCGCAGACGCCCAGCGGATAGCGCACGGACACGGCGTCGATTCCGCGCGCCACGTCGGGCAACGCGTCGCCCATCATGAGCGACGGCATGCCGCACGCGAACTCGACGGCCTCGATGCCGCGGCGCACCTCGCCGCGCGCGTCGGCCAGCGTCTTGCCGTTCTCGCGCGACACGGAGACGGCCAGACTCTCGCGGCGCCGCTCGAGCGCGTCGGCGTAGCGAAAGAGCACGCGCGCGCGTTCCACCACCGGCACCTCGCGCCACGACGCGAACGCCGTACGCGCGGCGCCCACGGCGCGCGACGTATCGTCGCGCTGCGCGACCGCTATCGCGCCGATCAGCTCGCGCGTTGCCTTGTCGCGGACGTCAAGGCGCGTCACGCTGCCGCCTCCAGGCGGGTGAGCCCCGCGTCGAGGATGGAGAAGCCTTCGTCGAGCTCCTCGTCGGAAATCGTCAGCGGCGGCGAAACGATCGCGACGTTGTAGCGCCCGTAGAGATAGAGCCCGTGCGCCAGCAGGTCGTTGAAGAAGGCCTGCAGCGTTCGTTCGCCCTGCCACGGTACGAGTGGCGCGCGCGTCGCGCGGTTCGCAACCAGCTCGAGGCCGAAGAACGCGCCGACGCCGCGGGCCTCGCCGACGGTCGGGTGCGCCACCTGCAGCGCGTCGAAGCGGTCGCGCAGCTTGTTCTCGAGCAGCCGCGCGCGTTCGAAGAGGCGCTCGTCGCGATACGCGCGCAGCGCGGCCACGCCCGCAGCCATCGCCAGCGGGTGGCCGCTGAACGTGTGTCCGCTGGGCAATGCGTGGCGGTCGAAGTGCGCGGCGAGCGATTCGCGCAAAGCGACGCCGCCAAGCGGCACGTACGCCGACGTGACGCCTTTGGCGAACGAGAAGGCGTCCGGCGTCACGTCGAAACGCTGCGAGGCGAAGGCTTCACCCGTGCGTCCGAAGCCGGTCATTACTTCGTCGAAGAGCAGCAAGATGCCGAAGCGGTCGCACAGTTCTCGCACGCGTGCCAGGTAGCCGTCGGGATAGACGATCACGCCGTTGGTTCCGACGACGGGCTCGATCAGCAGCGCCGCGATGCGATCGCCGCCCTCGTAGGCGACGATCTCCTCGAGATGGGCGATCGCGCGATCGGTCTCTTCGCCCGGGTCGCGCGTGTGGAACGGGCTGCGATACGGAAACGGCGCGAAGAAACGCACGACGCCGGCCATGCCGGGTTCGTTGGGCCAGCGCCGGTTCTCGCCGGTCAGCGTACCCGCGCCCGGCGCGGAGCCGTGGAACGAACGGTACGCGGTGAGCACCTTGTGCCGCCCCGTGAGCGCGCGCGCGAACTTGACCGCGTCTTCGTTAGCCTCGCCGCCGCCGGCGGTGAAGAAGACGCGGCCGCCTTCCGGCCACGGAGCGATGTCGACGATCGCGCGTGCGAGCGCCGCGCGCTTGTCGTTGGCGAAGCTCGGCGCGACGTACGCCAGCCGGTGCGCTTGTTCGGCGATTGCATCGGCGACGCCCGCGTGGCCGTGGCCGAGGTTGACGGCGACGAGGCCGGCCGACAGGTCGAGGTAGCGCGCGCCGCGGTCGTCGTAGAGATGGCATCCCTCGCCGCGGACGATCATGGGCGGCTTGCGATTGCCCTGCGCCACCCACGGCGTGAGGACGTGCGCGGCGTGCAGCGCCGCGACGTCGGTGAGCAGCGCTTCGTGACTCATTGCGAACCTAAGTGGCTCGTCACGATGAGCAGACCGCCGGCGACGCTAAGCGCGAAGAACACGATGAACACCCACACGCCGAAGCGCTTCCAGAAGTCGATCCGCGCGCGCTTGACCTTCGTTTGATGCGAGCCCTTATTGCGCTTCACGTTTCCGCCCCTTGTCATCCTGGAAGTCGAACGACCACAGCCGCTCCAAATTGTAGAAGGCGCGCTCATCCGGCGTAAAGACGTGCACGATGACGTTGCCCAAGTCGATGAGAATCCACGACCCGTCGGCATATCCCTCCATGCGCGAGAGCGTGTAGCCGTGGTGGCGCACCGCCTCGACCACCGCGTCGGCGATGGCGCGCGTCTGGACCTTCGAGCGGCCGGTGACGATCGCGAACGTGTCGGCCAGAATGGTTCGGCTGCCCACGTCGATGGCGGCAAACGCCTCTCCCTTCTTGTCGAGCGCGCTCTCGCGCACGACGTCGATTAGCTCGCTGATGCCCGAGCCTCCGCTGCGGCGAGCTTGGCCTCGTGGCGGCGTTGGGAGAGTGCAACCGTCTCGCGCATCGCAGCGTCCAGATCGCGCAGCGCCAGGCGCCACAAGCCCGAACGTTCGGGGAAAGCGCGCTCCGGTTCGAGCGAGTCCGCCAGATAGACGATCGCATCGAGCGGCGACATCACCTCGGCCGAGACCGTGTGCTTTTCTATGGCGGAAAGAATCTCGGCATCCTCGACGCCGAAGAGCTCGCGAGCGAGCGCCGCGCCGAGTCGAGCATGCAACAGGACCGGCCGCGCGCGGGCGCCCGGCTCGATCTCGATGCCGCGCGCCTCGCACTCCGCGATCAGGCGCTCCGGCGAATAGAGGCGAGCGAGGTCGTGCAGCATTCCGGCGACGCGCGCCTTGCGGGCGTCGGCCCCGTGACGCCGCGCGAGCTGCTCGGCGCAACGCGCCACGCGCACGCTGTGGGTATAGCGATGTTCCTGACCAATGTGGTCGCGGACCCGCCGCGCGAGCTGCGTAAAGGTGACGTCCCTCATTCTTGTTCGAAACGACCGCGCAGCACCGCAAGTCGGTTGCGGTAGAGCTCGCTGCGCAGGCTGCCCGCCCACATGATGAGGGCGCTCTCGTTGTCGTCGCTGTAGTAGCCGGTGCGCATCGTCACCGTCGTAAAGCCGTACTTGCGATACAGCTGCTGCGCCGAGACGTTGCTCTCGCGCACCTCGAGCGTCATCCAAGCGGCGCCGCGTTCGATCGCTTCGTCGATGAGGCGGCGCAGCAGCACCTCGCCGAAACGGCGGCGACGATATGCCGGATCGACGGCGAGCGTCGTGATGTGTGAGTCTTCCAAAATCACCCACAGACCGCCGTAGGCGACCACGCGGTCGTCCACGCGCCCCACGAAGTAGTGGGCGAGCTTGTTGGTGTTCACCTCGTTGAAGAACGCGTCCGACGGCCACACGGTGGAGAAGCACTCGCGCTCGATCCGCGTGACGACCGGAATGTCCGACGTCGTCATTGGCGCGATTGAGAATCGGCCTGGCCGCTCTGCAGGCCGCTCGAGCTCCATCTTCATGGACGAACGGGCCTTAGAATCTCGGGGCTTTTGCGGCCGGAAGCTCGCCGTAGTCGGCGCGCACTTCGTGCGGGCTGGCGGCCGGCGTGCGCGACGCCGCCGCCAGCGCGGCGGCGGCCGCGGCGGGAGTGACGGCGGGTTCGACGGGACGCACGATGATGTCGCGTTCGGCAAGCGCGTGCAGCACGTCCTTCGGCGCGCCGACGACGTCGAGCCCTCCGCGCAGCGAGGCCGGTAGCACCTCGGCAAGGACGTCGGCGATGCGGCCCGAGGCGCGCCGCGACTGCGCGCCCTCGCGGTAACGCGCGGAGATCACGCCCGGACGCCCGACGACGACGGCGAGCACCGCATCGAACCGGCGGCCGTGCTCCAGCAGGTCGAACGAATCGATCGGCACCAGCGGGCATCGCCAGACCGCGGCCAGCGATTTCGCGTACGCGATCGCGATCCGCAGCCCGGTGAAGCCGCCCGGGCCGACGCCGACCGCCAAGCGGTCGATCCGTTCGGGCGGCAGCGCCGCGTGGTGCATGACCTCGGCCACGATGGTCAGGCCGCGCTCGAGCGCAACGTTTCCCGGCTCGCTGCGCGATGCGACGACCGCCTCCCCGGCGGCGACCGCGGCGGAGAAGGCTCCGAACGCTCCGTCGACAGCAAGAACGTTCATTCCGGCGGGCGAACAGAGAGCGTGCGCGGTAGTTCGCCGGCGCCTTCGATTTCTATTTCGTATCGGCGCGGCGGGATGGCGTCCGGCGCATTGCGCCACCACTCCACGAGCACGATCGACCGGCCGTCGAATGCGTCCTCAAGACCGAGCTCGGTGGTCTCACCGGGGTCCTCGATGCGGAAGAAGTCGATGTGGTCGATCGGCGGATCGCCGTCGTAGCGGTGGCGGAACGTGAAGGTTGGGCTCGTGCTCTGATCGGCGCCGTGGAGCGCGCGCACCGCGGCCCGAACGAACGCGGTCTTGCCGGCGCCGACCGGGCCGGAGAGCGCGACCACGTCGCCGGACCGGAGGCGGCACGCGAAGTCCGCGGCAAACGCGTTGAAGTCCTCTTCCGTCGGAAGGGTCAAGCGCAACGGGGCTGCTCGAGGCCGAGTCGAAGGGCGTCCTTCATGAGTATAGGTGAGTATTGAACAACGATATCGTATCGCAGGTCAACGTCGAAGATGAGATGCGGGAGAGCTATCTCTCGTATGCGATGTCGGTCATCGCCTCGCGCGCGCTGCCCGACGTGCGCGACGGCCTCAAGCCCGTGCAGCGGCGGATTCTCTACGCGATGCGCGAGATGGGCATGGACCCCAGCAAGCAGCATCGCAAGTGCGCCGGAATCATCGGCGAGGTGCTCAAGAGCTACCACCCTCACGGCGACAGCTCCGTCTACGACGCGCTCGTGCGAATGGCGCAGGACTTCACGCTCCGCTACCCGCTGGTCGACGGTCACGGCAACTTCGGGTCGATCGACCCCGACCCGCCGGCGGCCTACCGCTATACCGAGGCGCGTCTCGCGCGCACTGCGCTCGACGTGCTGGCCGACATCGACAAAGAGACCGTACCGTTCGTCGCCAACTTCGACAACCAGGGCGTCGAGCCGAGCGTGTTACCCGGCCGGCTTCCGCAGCTGCTCGTCAACGGATCGAGCGGCATCGCGGTCGGTATGGCGACGAACATTCCGCCGCACAACCTCAGCGAGATCTCCGACGCGATCGTCGCGCTGATCGACGATCCCGCGACCACCGACGACGATCTGTGCGACATCGTCGCGGGCCCCGACTTTCCGACCGGCGGCACGATTTTGGGGCACGAGGCGATTCGCGAGGCGTATAAGACGGGCCGCGGATCCATAACGATTCGCGGCAAGGCCGAGATCGTGGAAGAGCGCGGCAAACACAAGATCGTCATCACCGAGATCCCCTACCAGGTGTACAAGGGACGCATCATCGAGGCCATTTCCGAGGCGTATTCGGAGAAGCGCATCACCGGCATCGCGCGCTTGGACGACGAGTCGAACCGCAAGGGCATGCGCGTCGTCGTCGAGCTGCAGAAGAGCGCGACGCCGAAGATCGTTCTCAACCAGCTCTTCAAGCACACGCCGCTGCAGGCGACGTTCGGATTCAACATGCTCGCGCTGGTGCCCGTCGGACCGCCGCGCGCCAACGGCACCGTCGCGATCGAGCCGCAGGTGCTCACGCTCAAGCAGCTGCTCGAGCACTTCATCGCCCACCGTAAAGACGTCATCACGCGCCGCACGCGCTACGACCTGCGCAAGGCCGAGGAACGCGCGCACCTGCTCGAAGGCTACCGCATTGCCCTCGACAACATCGACGAGGTCATCGAGATCGTGCGCGGCAGCCAGACCACCGACGAGGCCAAGACCCGGCTATCGGAGCGTTTCAGCCTGAGCGAAGTGCAGGCGCAGGCCATCGTCGACATGCGACTGCGCACGCTGGTCGGCCTGGAGCGTAAGAAGATCGAGGACGAGTACGCCGAGCTGATCAAGACGATCGCCGAGCTGCAAGACATCCTGCGCAGCCCGCGGCGCATCGCCGGCATCGTGAAGAGCGAGACGCTCGATACCAAGAAGCGGTTCGGCGACGAGCGGCGTACCAACGTGGAGCCCGCCGAGGACGAGATTTCGATCGAGCAGATCACGCCGAATATCGACGTGGTTGTGACCTACACCGTCGGCGGCTACATCAAGCGCGTCTCGGTCGACACGTTCCGCACGCAGCTGCGCGGCGGGCGCGGCGTCACCGGCATCGCGAACCTCAAGCGCGAGGACGTGGTGAACAACTTCTTCGTGACCAAGACGCACGATCACGTGCTGTTCTTCACAAATCTCGGTCGCGTCTACAGGCTGCGCGGCTACGAGATTCCCGACACCACCCGCCAGGCGCGCGGCACCGCGCTCGTCAACCTGCTAACGCTGCCGCCGGGGGAACAGGTGACGGCCGTCTTCCCGATCGACAAGTTCGAGGGCGAGAAGTACCTCGTGATGGTGACGAAGCAGGGCGTAATCAAGAAGACGAAGCTCTCGGAGTTCGCCAACGTTCGGCGCAACGGCCTGATTGCGATCAACCTCGACACCGGCGACGAGTTGCTGGCCGTCGACTTATCCGACGGATCGCGCGACATCATCCTGGCCTCTACGGCCGGAATGGCCGTGCACTTCAACGAGAAGGGCGTGCGGCCGATGGGCCGCGCGGCGCGCGGCGTGAAGGCGATGTCGCTGGAGAAGGGCGACACCGTGGTGGCGATGGACGTGGTCGAAGACCACCGCAAGGAGGTCTTGCTCGTCACGTCGCTCGCGTTCGGTAAGCGGACGCCGATCGGCGACTACCGCCACACGTCACGCGGCGGCAAGGGCGTGAAGGCGTTTGCCCGCCAGCGCGACGACATCGGGAAGGTCGTCGACCAGATCCTCGTGGCGCCGGAAGACCAGCTGCTGATGATCACGTCGGGCAATCAGGTGATCCGGATCAAGGTCGGCGAGATTCGCAAGACGGGGCGCGATGCCAAGGGCGTTCGCTTGCAGCGGCTGGGCGAGGGCGACGAGGTCATCGCCATCACCAACCTCGGCAAACAAGCCAAGCAGATCACCGACATCACGGGCGAACCGCAACAAACCGAACTGTAGGAGTGTTGATTAGGTATATGAGCGCATTACCAGACGTTACCCAGGGCAACTTCGAGACCGAGGTGCTGCAAAACTCGCAGCCCGTGCTCGTGGATTTTTGGGCGCCGTGGTGCGGCCCGTGCCGCATGCTCGGCCCGATCGTCGAGAAAGTCGCCGCCGCGCACGCCGGCAAGGCGAAGTTCGTGAAGCTGAACACCGACGAGAATCCGACGCTCGCGGGCCAGTACCAGGTGTCGGGCATCCCGTGCCTGATTCTGTTCAAGGGAGGCCAGCCGGTCGATCGCATCGTCGGCTACGTGCCCGAAAACGTGGTGACGTCGATGCTCGGTAAACACGTGGCGTGAGATCCATTCCGGCCATGCACCGGATGCTGGCCGACGAGAGGGTGGAGCAGTACGAACGCCTGCTGGGAAGAAACGCAACGCGAAGCGCGGTCGAAGAAGTTTTCGGCCGCGCGCGCGTTTCCGGGGGCGGCGAGTACGAGGCGCTCGTGATCGAGGCCGTCGAACGGCTCGAGGCGATGCGGGCGCAACGACTCACGCGCGTCATCAACGCGACTGGCATTCTGATCCACACGAATCTCGGGCGGGCGCCGCTGGCGGCCGAGGCGGTCGAGGCCGTCGCGAGCGTCGCGGGCGGCTATTCGAACGTCGAATACGATCTGGAGACGGGCGAGCGCGGCTCGCGCCACGCACGCATCGGCGGGCTATTGAACGACGTGACCGGCGCGAGCGACTCGCTCGTGGTCAACAACTGCGCGGCCGCCGTGCTGCTGGTGCTCGACACGTTCGCGAAGGGGCGCGAAGTGGTGGTGGCGCGCAACGAGCTGGTTGAGATCGGGGGCGGTTTCCGCGTGCCCGAGGTGCTGGAGCGCAGCGGCGCGGCGCTGGTGGAAGTCGGGACGACCAATCGCGTCTATATCGAAGACTTCGAGCGGGCGCTCTCGCCGCGCACCGCGCTGCTGTTGCGGACGCATCCGTCGAACTACCGCATCGAGGGCTTCGCGCAGGGCGTCGAGGCGCGGGAGCTGGTCGAACTGGGACGCCGCGCCGGCGTTCCGGTCGTCGAAGATTTGGGCAGCGGCGCGCCGGCCGATCTCCGTGCGTTCGGCGCGGCGCACGAGCGGACGGTTCGCGAGGCGCTCGACGACGGAGTGGGGCTGGTCACGTTCTCCGGCGACAAGCTGCTGGGCGGCCCGCAGGCGGGCGTGATCGCGGGGCGCGCTCCGCTCGTGGCGCGGCTGCGCAGCAATCCGCTGCTGCGCGCGCTGCGCGTCGGGAAGCTGACGCTCGCGGCGCTCGGTGCGACGCTGCTGCTGCATCGCGACGGTTCGCGCGAGCGGATTCCGCTCTATCGCATGCTCTCGGCAACGCTCGACGAGCTGGGCGAGCGCGCGAAGGCCTACGCCGCGGCGATCCCGGCTGCGCGCGTTATCGACAGCGAGGCGTACGTCGGCGGCGGCGCGCTGCCGCAGGATGCGGTGCCGTCGATCGCCGTCGCCATTACGACGCCGCGGCCCGACGAGCTCGCGGCGCGGCTACGCCGGGGAACGCCGCCGATCGTTGCTCGCATCGAGGAAGGGCGCGTGGTGCTCGACCTGCGAACGGTCGCGCCCGAAGAAGACGCGACGGTCGTCGGCGCTCTGTTGTCACCCTAACCCTTAAGCGCCTTGCCCGCAACGATCGCCGCCGCCATTGCGAGCTTGTGGTCGTTGTTCCACGGCGGCCCGACGGCCGTGCGCAAATGGAGAAAGTGGGCGTCGAAGCTCGCGACGCGCAGTGCCTCGCTCGCCGAGCTGGTGACGTTCTTCGCGTCGTACCAGTAGACCGGCCAGCCGCGCGCGTCGGCAGCGGCGGCCAACGCCTCACGGTACATCACCCAGTCGGCGACGTTCCGTGCGCGGTAGTCCCTAATGCGTTCGATAACCGTCGGCGGAAGCTGTGGGCGGCTGCGCAGGGCCACCCCGAGGATGCGCGGCACGGCAGTCGCGACGGCGTCCAGCGCGACTACTGCGTGCCGCTCCGTCGAGGTACGCACGCGCCCTACCAACGCCACGGCCTCATCCGGCGGAAGCCCCTGGGCTTCGTGATGATGGGGAATCGCCGGCAGGTCGTCGTCCACGAGTTCCACGCGCCGGCGGTCGAGGAGCGTCCCATCGAGCGCGACCGTCACGAGTACGGCCCAACCGCCATGATCCGATACCCCGATGATGCCGCCGTTCTTCGACACGATGCTTCCTTCCATTTCACGTCGCAGCTTTCAATACTACGCGCGTAAGACTTCCGGGGCGTAGGTGAAACCTGAGTAATGCGGAGTCGGCCGTCTTTCGTTACTCGGTGACGACGACGCCGAACGGAACCGTGAATCCGGTCAGTTTCTTGACGGGCGTTCCGCCGGCTGGATATTTGTAGATAAGGACACTTTTACGTCCGGGGTGACCAATGGTCCCGCACGTATTTGGCGCAATAACCTGCGCGCCTTCGATAAAGAACTCAGTCACCTTGCAGAGACGGTCGAGCACGGTGCGGCCCGTGACCGTTCCACCAGACGTTTGATATATCACTGGTTTCCTTCCGTCGCCGATCGCTATGCCGCCGTGGTCATGCTGGACGCCGCCGGGAAACTTGATTTTGGCGCCCCGGATCTTGATGTTGACCAGCTTGCTCGCGCCGCTCGGAAGTTCCGCGTACCTGAATCCCTGGCCATGGTCGTTCCACGAGGTCCCATCGACGAATAGGTTTCCGCGAGTATCGTAGTCCAGGAAATAGATAAAATAGATGGCGCGATCCGAGTAGATCGTGGGCTCGCCTCTACCCCGTTCGTAGATCGCTACGCTGCCTGCATCCGAGCCTTCATTGTTGTTGTTCGCAACGGCGAGATCCCCAGTTCTGGGGTTGACCGCGCAGCCGTCGGGATACTCCGCGCCATCTGTGAGAGTCGCGATCGGTTTCGTTCCGCCGCGCGCGAACTCAACGATCTTCGAATACAGCGTTTCTACGACCCAAACGTTACCGGCCTTATCGGTGCAAAGTCCTTCCGGGTCTTCAACGGCGCTCAGCCTGCCGACGAGCTCGACTTGCGGGTACGAGTAGATGTTTACGACGCTTTTGATGGGGTCGGATATATAGAGAAGCGAGCGTCCTTTTAAGGCCGGATTCGTCGGACTCTGAGGCTGAACGGCCACTGGCGGGCTACTTTGAATGCCGCCGCTACTGCAAGCCACGAGCACGCCAACCGACAGCACGACCGACCCATGTTGCCGCAACACGCTAAAGTTCATCACCTTGCTCCTCGTACACCGGGTGTACCTACGTTATCTTAACATAGGCTCCGCCGGGTTTGTCCTTGGCCGGCAAGGTCACTGCGGGACGCCGCCGTCGTGCTCGATGATTTCTTGTGTCAATTCCGGCGTCGAATCGCCCCCGGCGCACTTGGATGCGTGCGGCAACCGTGCCGCGGTAAAGGCGATCGGACGCTGCGAGTAGTCGAAGCTGTCGGCAAGCGAATTCGCCGTCGCGTCTGTCGTGCCGAGGGAACCGAGATCGAACGTCTCCTCGATGTATCGCAAGATGCTGCCGTAATCGTACCATGTGTGCGAAACGTTGTGCGGCCTCGCATAAAGCGCCTGGCAAAGGCCTTCCGCGCTCGAACGATCGTTCCCACTCGCGAGCAGAACGAATTTTATGAATTATCGACTTGAGCTGATGCGAAAAATCAGCTTTTGCTCGCCGCGTGACCCATCTACCAAGTAACTATGATCTCGTCGTAGCCGGGGTGACCTCCGCCGAGGGACGGCCGCTGGCAAGAGTCCGGGCGATTTCAATAATCCTAGATAGCCGGCCTTGCGCCGGGTGCCCGCCCTTCGGATGGTTCCAGCGCGACCGGAAAGCCTTTGGTCCGCAGGGAAGCTAGCCCAATGGCGGGCGCCTCAAAGACGCTTTTCATCAGCCGTGCCGGCGCGGACGAAGCATTCGCCGCCGAGATCGGTCGCGTCTTGGAATCGGCCGGTTACGGCGTCGTCTTGCAGCAGTGGGATTTCTCGAATCGCAACTTCATCGAGCGCATCCATACAGCGCTTAGCGACGGCGCACGCGTCGTTGCACTGCTCTCACCCGAATATCTGGGCAGCGACTACTGCGCCGCTGAGTGGCAGAATGCCATCGCCAGCGATCCGCTCAACAAGAAGTCGCGGCTCGTCCTGCTGCGCCTCGTCGAGTGCGAGCCATCCGGTTTGCTGGCGGGGATCGCGTATTGGGACCTGGTCCCCATCCGCGAAAACCGTGCGTTGCTCGAGCAGGTCGTTCGCGACGCGGTCGCGCCGGAGGCGCGTGCGCGAGCGCCCATCGCGGGACCGTACTGGCGGGCGCCGCGTTCGATTCTCGATGCCGAGGCCGTTCGGCCGATGGCCGCGTTTACGGGACGCGACGACGAGCTGGAGGCGCTCGCCGGGGCGCTGAACGACCACGATGCGGTTGCGGCGATCCACGGTTTGGGGGGTACGGGCAAGTCATCGCTGGCGCGTGAGTACGCTTGGCGTAACCGCGAGCGGTACTCGTTGATCTGGTGGCTGAATGCTGAGAGCGAAAGCAATGTGATCCACGACCTTGGGCGCCTTGGTGCGTTCTTCGTGCGCGGCCTCGACGAGCTCCCCGATCGCCGCGCGGCTGCACGGCAGGTCGCGGATACCTTGCTGAGTGGGTTCGCGAAACCCGTGTTGCTGATATTCGACAATCTCGATGACGAATCGCTGCTTCGCGCGTGGCGCCCACGCACGGGCTCACAGGCGCTGGTAACGTCGCGCAATGCCGCATGGCCCCCGGAAGTGGCGGCTATTGCGCTGTCGACGTTGTCACCGAGCGAGAGCCTCGAGTATCTGCGAAGCGAGAGCCGCAGGGACGACCTTGCCGAGGCCGACGCGCACGCGCTGATCGACGCGCTCGGCTCGCTTCCGTTGGCGCTGGCGCACGCTGCCGCCTATCTTCGCAGCACGCGGACGGTGAGCGCGGCGCGCTACCGCGAACGCATCACCGATCAGCTGGCGCGCGCACCGCGCAACGCTGAGTATCCGCTCTCGGTGTTTGCAACCTTCCAGGCGGCCATCGCCGAGGCCGAGCAACAAGCGCCGGGCGCCGCGGCAATTCTCTGTCTTGCCGCCAGATTCGCGCCCGACGACGTCCCCGACGAGCTGTTCCGCCAGCCGGCCGAACTCTATTCCGAAGTTCGGCCCGACCTGCCCGGCGAAGCCCCGGCGCTCGATTTGCGCACCGCCCTGCATGACGGCCTGCGCGTCGACGAAGCGCTGGGCACTCTCGATCGCCTCTCGCTGCTGACGTTTTCGCCGGCGGCGCAAACGTACAGCATTCACCGCCTCGTTCGGCTTGCGGCCCAAGACATCGCTCGTAACGGCCCAGCCGAGTGGAGCGCGACGGCAATCGTTGTGGCGGACGCGCTTTTTCCGCTCGCTGCTTTCGCGGAATGGCCGCAATGCGCGCGGCTTTTGCCCCACGCGTTGGCGGTGCTCGACGCGTTGCCGGCCGACGCCGTGACGGACCATGCGGCTCACCTCGCCGCCGGCTGTGGTATTTATCTTCGCGAGCGCGGCGCATATGTCGAATCGGAATCGCTGCTCGCCCGTGCGCTGACGATGCGCGAACGCAATCTAGGCCCGAGCCACATCGACGTCGCCGATACCTTGTATGGCCTTGCGACGGTCTACAGCGAACAAGGAAGGTACGCTGACGCGGAACCGCTGCACGTTCGCGCACTGGAGATCATGGAGAGCACCCTCGGGCGAGATTCGGCAGAAATCCTGAAAAATCTCAACGGCCTCGCGATCGTGCATTTCCACCAGGCGCGCTACGCTCAGTCGGTGGCGCTCTTCGGGCGCGCCCTGGCAATCAAAGAGAGGGCGCTTGGTCCCGAGCACATCAGCGTCGCCAACACTCTGAATGGGCTCGCGAACGTTTACGAGCACCAGGGGCGTTATCACGAGGCGGAGCAACTCCTTCTGCGCGCGCTGGCGGTACGAGAAAAGACGCTTGGCGCCGAACATCCCGAGGTTGCTACGTCGCTCAACAATCTGGCCATCGTATACGATCGCCAAGGCAGGTATGTCGAAGCGGAGGCGCCGTTCGAGCGCGCGTTGAGGATTTGGGAGAAAACCCTCGGCTCCGATCATCCTCTGGTTGCGATGACGCTCAACGGGTTGGGGAAGGTGCACGTGCATCAGGGCCGGTACGGCGAAGCCGATGCGCTGCACGCGCGCGCGCTCGAAATTCAAAAGAAGGCGCTCGGGCCCGATCATCCCCTCGTCGCCAATACTCTGGGCGATTTGGCGAACGCGTACGCGTACCAAGGGCGGTTTCGCGAGGCCGAGGAACTGTTCGCCCGCGCGCTCGCGATTGGCGAGAAGTCGCTCGGCGCCGATCATCCCGACGTCGCAACGAGCCTCGAAGGCCTGGCCGCCGTCTACGCCGAGCAAGGGAGGCCGGACGATGCGCGATCGCTGCGCGAGCGAGTCTTAACAATCCGCGAGAACGCGCTCGGCGCCGGCCATCCCCTTACCCAAGCAGCTCGCGAGGGGTTAGCCGGAGTCGACTGACTCCGTTGGCTTCGGCCTGTAGCGCTCCCAAAGGCCGATCATGGCGGTGACGATTGTGACGAGCACGGAGATAAGTCCGATGTTAGCCGCGAGCGTCTGCGGTGGGGTCGGCACGAAGACTGGAATGTCGACTTCACGCGAATCGATAACGTTTTTGCTGTTGTCGAGTGCCTGCATGAGCAGCGTTACCACGTGATTGCCGGGCGTCGTCGCCATCAGGTTCCACCGCCAGGGCTCCGCAGCCGGCGGTGCTTTAGACGAGAGGCTGCATGCCGAAGCGAGAATCATCTTGCGCGAGCGGAGCGCATCGCCGATTTTATCGACGGTGAAGCCTGGAGCGTCGAGGAGAACTTGATACGCGACGATGTTGCTGGGCGAGCAGTCCGACCCCGTCGCGAGCGCGTGCAGTTTGAGTGTTATCGTATCGTACAGCGCAATCGACTCAGGGTTCTTCACGATATCACTGGGGCCGTTGGGCAGCCACCGGTTTCCCTCGATCTGCGTCGAAATGCCATCAAACGGAGGCTGAGTCAAGACCACCTCGACGTGATTGAACCGGTAAGCCTGAGCTGCTTCCCTGAGGTCCTTCTGGTACGTGTACCACTGCAGAGCGCCGGCGGCAACGGTGACGACCGCGGCAATCGCCGCAACGATGAACCACACGCGTGAGGGGGGCGGCTTGAGTCGCGGAGCCGTTTCGGTATTGCTCACGTCGCGTCAACGGCGCACGCGACCGACTTCAGCGGGCTCGACGAAGACACGAACGGGGAGACGAACTTAAGCGCCGATCCGGACTGCCGCAAGACGCCAAATTGCGGAACCTTCGAGCTCGCGTTGCTCAGCGTGCACCTAAACCGCACGGCCTTCGTCGGGCTGGAGGCTTTGTACTCGATTGTAACGTTCACGAAATAGTTCGCGTTCCCGCCGGGCGACGACTCGAGCGTGAAGGAGCAGGATTGTATCGCGACGCCGTGGCCGCTCTGAGTATTGCTGCACGGCACGGCCGCTCCGGCGGCGGCAGCCGCGGGCTGCGCCGATGCGAGCGCAAGCGTGGATGAAAAAATGACGCCCGCAAGGATGACGTTCATAGCCAATACCCTCTCTACTCTGAAAACCAACCCGAAGGCTCGACGTCGAGATTGACGTTGATCTGCTTGACCTCGGTATACGCGTCGTAGCCATACGTTCCGAGCTCGCGTCCGATGCCCGATTGCTTGTAGCCGCCCCACGGCGCTTCGTTATAGGTCGGATGGTAGGTGTTGATCCACGTGATGCCCGCGCGCATCTTGCGGATCACGCGGTGCGCCTTCGCGATGTCTTGCGTGAACACGGCGCCGGCCAGGCCGTAAATCGTGTCGTTGGCGAGCGCGATGGCCTCGGCTTCGTCATCGAACGTCTGCACGACGAGCACCGGGCCGAAGATCTCCTCTTGCACGATGCGCATCGTGGGCATCGTCTTGGCGAAGATCGTCGGTGCAATGAAGTTTCCGGCGGCGAGTTCGCCGCCGAGGCGCTCGCCGCCGCACAGCAGCTCCGCGCCCTCTTCCTTACCCGTTTGAATGTACGCTTCGACGCGTTCGCGATGCACCGGCGAGACGATCGGCCCCATCTCACTCTCGGGGTCGAAGCCATCGCCCACGCGAATCTTGTTCGCGCGCTCGACGAGCCGGTCGAGAAACCGGTCGTGGAGGCTGCGCTCGAGGATCAGCCGCGATCCGGCCGAGCAGACCTGTCCCGCGTTGGCGAAGATGCCGAACAGCGCGTAGTCGATCGCCGTGTCGAAGTCGGCGTCGGCGAACACGACGTTGGGCGACTTCCCGCCGAGCTCGAGCGAGATTTTTTTGAGGTTCGTCGTCGCGTCGTGCATGATGCTGCGCCCGGTCTTGGTGCCGCCGGTGAACGCGATCTTGTCGACGTGCTCGCTGGCCGCTATTGCATGGCCGGCCGTGGCGCCCGTTCCCGTCACGACGTTGACGACGCCCGGCGGGAATCCGAGCTGGTCGAAGATGCTCGCCAGCCGGATCGCGGAGAGCGGCGTCAGCTCCGACGGCTTGAGGACGCACACGTTTCCCGCCGCCAGCGCGGGCGCGAGCTTCCACACGGCCATCAGCAGCGGATAGTTCCACGGCACGATCTGCCCGCACACGCCGATCGGCTCGCGCACGGTGAACGTTTGCGAAGGCGCCGGCACGTCGAACGTCTGGCCGTGCGGCTTGGTGGCGTGACCGGCGTAGTAGCGGAAGCAATTCGCCGCGTCGATCGCGTCGTACTCCGTCTCGCGCAGCGGCTTGCCGTTGTTGATCGTGTCGATGCGCATGAACTCGTCGCGATTGGCGTCGATGGCGTCGGCCACGCGGAAGAGCATCGCGGCGCGTTCCACGGCGCTCGTCGATCCCCACGGCCCGTCGTCGAACGCCTTGCGCGCCGCCGCGATCGCGGCGTACGCGTCGTCGGCGGTCGCCTCGGCGACCGTCGCGATCGATCGGCCGTTGGACGGATTGATCAGCTCGCGCGTCCCGCCGTCGGATGCGAGCTTCCAACCGCCGTCGACGTACATCGGCACGACGCCGCCGACGCGCGGAAGTTTGCTCAGAATTTCGTCCGAGTTGACGATCGGCTGGGAATCGGTTTGCATTTTAACGCTCCTTGGGATTCTAGCTCTGTCCTTCGACTGCGTGCCCTACGGGCACTCCGCTCAGGATGACAAAGGGGTTGCGGCGGCACTCATGGTGGCGAGGCTTTCCCCGACCGATTGGCAGACGTAGTCGGCTTCGGCCTCGGTGATGGTGAGCGGCGGCTCGACGCGGATGACGCGTGCGTTGACGAGCGTGCCGGAGACGAGCACGCCGCGGTCGAGCATCCGTTTGCCAAGCTCGAAGCCGGTCGCTCGTCGTGAAACTCGAGCGCCATCAACAGTCCCTTGCCGCGAACGTCGACGACGATGTCGTCGTGGCCCGCGGCGGCGGCGCGCAAGCCAGCCAGCATTCGCTCGCCCAGCATCGCGGCGCGCTGCGGCAGCTTATCCTCGATCAGAACGTTGATCGTCGCGAGCGCGGCCGCGCACGCGAGCGGATTGCCGCCGAAGGTCGACGTGTGGAGGAACGGGTTATCGAAGAGCCGCGAGAAGATCTCGCGCCGGCCGACGACCGCTCCGGCCGGCATCACGCCGCCGCCGAAGGCCTTGGCCAGGCACATGAGATCCGGCGCGATGCCGTAGTGCTCGCAGCAGAACATCTTGCCGGTGCGGCCCATGCCGGTCTGCACCTCGTCGAGGATCAACAGCGAGCCGAACTCGTCGCACAGCGCGCGCACGCCGGGCAAGTAGTCGTCGTCGGGAATGTTGACGCCGCCCTCGCCTTGGATCGGCTCGAGCAGCACCGCACCGACGTCTTCGCCGACCGCCTTGCACGACGTCATCATGTCGCGCAGCGCCGGCAGATCGTTGAACGGAACGTGCTCGATGTTCGGCAGCATCGGCCCGAACGGCCGGCGGAACTCGGCCTTGGCGCTGGCCGACAGCGAGCCGTAGCTCTTGCCGTGGAAGCCCTTGGTCGCCGCGACGATCGTCTGCTTCGTGGGATCGTAGGCGCGCGCGAGCTTGAGCGCGCCCTCGACCGCCTCGGTGCCGCTGTTGCAGAAGAAACTGAAGTCGAGACCTCCCGGCGTCAGCATCGAGAGCGCCTTCGCGAGCATCGCGCGCAACGGATCGAGCAAGTCTTGGCTGTGCAGCGGTTGGCGTTGCAGCTGCGTCGCTGACGGCTTTGACGACCTTCGGGTTGCGGTGGCCGACGTTGAAGATGCCGAATCCGCCGAGGCAGTCGATGTATTCGCCGGCCCGTGACGTCGCGGTAGGAGTTCGGTCCGGCGTCGGCCCATTCGACGACGGCGCCGGCGCCTTCGGGATCGGTCGCCTTGCGATACTCGAGGAAGCCCGGATTGACGTGATCGCGGAAACCGTCGACCGTCTCGCGCGTGATCCACGCCGCCTCCGACGGCGTGATCTCGGGTCTTTCGATCAGATCTAGGACGCGCTGCGTATACTCGTAGACGTTACGTTCTCGCTCACCGGCTAATTTTCTATCACCTCGTAAAGACGTCGTGCATGGCGGCCCGCAGGATCGCGAGCCCTTCGTCGAGCTCCTCGTCGCCGATGACGAGCGGAACGAGAATTCGAATGACGTCGCGATGGCCCGCCAAAAGCAGCAACAGCCCGCGCTCGCGCGCGGCTGCAACGACCTCGGGCGCCTTCGCCGGCAGCTCCATCGCCATCATTGCGCCCAGGCCGCGCACGTCGTCGACCTGCGAAAACTCCGCCTTGAGCGCGTGCAGCGCCGCGGCAATTCGCTCGCCGACCGCGCGCGCGCGTGCCAAAAACGCGTCGTCCATGATCTCGAGCACCTCGAGCGCCGCCGCACACGCAATCGGATTCCCGGCAAACGTTCCGCCCAGGCCGCCGGGCTCCGGCGCGTCCATGATCTCGGCCTTGCCGACGACGGCCGCCAACGGCAGGCCGCCCGCGAGCGATTTCGCGACGGCGATGAGATCGGGTTCGATACCGTAGTGTTCGCAAGCGAACATCGTGCCGGTGCGGCCGAATCCTGTCTGAATCTCGTCGGCGATCAGCACGATGCCGTGAGCGTCGGCGATGCTGCGCAGCCGTTGCAAGAACGCCGCCGGGGCGGGCACGAAGCCGCCCTCGCCGAGCACCGGCTCGACGATCAGCGCCGCGACGCGGCTGGGCGCAACCGTCTCGGCGAAGAGCCGTTCGAGCCCCGCGACGGCGTGCTCGGTGGTGACGCCGTGGTGTTCGTAGGGAAACGGCGCGTGATAGATCTCGCTGCAGAACGGACCGAAGTGCTGTTTGTAGGGCTCGTCCTTGCCCGTCATCGTCAGGGCCAGCAGCGTGCGTCCGTGGTATCCGTGGGTGAAGGCGACGACGGCGGGCCGGCGCGTGTACTCGCGGGCGATCTTCACCGCGTTCTCCGTCGCCTCTGCGCCGGTTGAAATCAAGAGCGTCTTCTTGCGCGATGCGCCCGGCGCGCGGCGGTTGAGCTCTTCCGCCACGCGCACGTACGGCTCGTACATCGCGACCTGGAAGCACGCGTGGGTGAGCTTTTCGGCCTGTTCGGCGATCGCGGCGACGACTCTCGGGTTCGCGTGGCCGGTGTTGAGCGTGCCGATGCCGCCGACGAAGTCGATATAGCGCCGTCCCTCGACGTCCCACAGCGCGGCGCCGGCGGCGCGGGCGATAAACAGGGGATGGGCGGTGGCCACGCCGCGCGCGACGCTTTCGGCGCGGCGTCGCGCCAGCGACGCCCCGACGGCCGAATCGGGCGTATTTTCTCTTACTCTTGTGTCCACGGCGAGGAAGTCTTATTCGGCGAGTTTAAAGCCGCTCTTCTTTATGAAAAAGCTGCTCGGAACGCTGGTCTTGCTCGCGCTGGCGGCTCTGCCGCTCGACGGGAGGGCCGGAACCACCGGCACGTTGCGCGGCCGCGTCGTCGACGCGACGAGCCACGCGCCGATCGCGGGCGCCGTCGTGACCGCCGCGTCGCCGTCGCAGACGGCGCAGACGGCTACCGACGCGGGCGGCCAGTACTCGTTCATCTCGCTGCAGCCCGACACGTATACGGTGAGTGCGAGCAAGACGGGTTACGATCCGCTGTCGGAACCCGGCATCAGCGTGGTGGCCGATCAATCGGCCACCGCTATCCTAACGCTGCAGCAGGCGCTGAAGACGATCGCCCGCGCGACGGCGCGCACCACGCAGTCGCTGGTGCACTCTGGCGTCACGAGCGACGTCTTCTCGGTGAACGCCGCCGGGCAGAAGGCCGCGTCGACGCTCGCCGGCTCGGGCTCGTTGACCCAAGCGTACGGCGCGATCGCAACCGCTCCCGGCGTCAACATCCCGTCGAACCAGCAGGGCTGGTATCAGAGCGTGTACGTGCGCGGCGGCGACGTCGATCAGGTGGCGTACGAGTTCGACGGCCTGCCGACCACGCGCCAATCCGACCTCGCGCCGATCGCGACGCTGACGTCGCTGGGCAACCAAGAGGTGCAGGTCTACACCGGCGGAACGCCCGCGACGTCGAACTCGTCGGGCCTGGCCGGCTATATCAACCAGGTGATCAAGACCGGCACCTATCCGGGTTACGCCAACGCCGACCTCGGCATCGGGGCGCCGACGTTCTACCATCAGGCGACGGTCGAGGCCGGCGGCGCAACGCCCGACCGGCTCTTCTCATACTACGTCGGGCTCTCGGGCACGAATCAGACGTTTCGCTACGGCGATAACTTCGGCGGCGTCAGCGAGCCGCTGTATTTCTACCCCCTCAGCGTTCCCACGAGCAACAACGTCTATAACATCCTCGACGGGTCGCACGGCAAGGCGCCGAACTACGGCTTCATCGGTCAGCCGGGCTACAGCTACACGCAAGCGATGGACTTCGACCGCGAGAACGTGGTCAATCTGCACATCGGCGTGCCGCACCGCGACTCCCCGCTGAAGGACGACATTCAGATCCTCTACGTCACGGGCGGCATCGCGGCGCAGTTCTACAGCTCGGCCAACGACATCGGCTACACGCCGCTGGTGGGCAAGAAGACGGGCATCGGCTATCCGATGCCCTACCTCGACTCGCTCTACTACCGCGGGCCGCTCATGCAGGCGCCGGATCCCAACGCGACCTACGTCGGCCTGTTTCCAAGCAGCCCGACGGGACGCGCGATCGGCGGACCCGTCGGCATCAGCGATCGCGACGGCAACTGGAACGGCTACTCTATCGAGAAGGTGCAGTTCCAAAAGAACTTCGACACGCACTCCTACCTGCGCGCTCTCGTTTACGGCGAGTACTCGAACTGGTTCATTAACGGCCCCGACAGCGCGCAGCTTGTGTTCGGATCGGACCCCGCCGA
Organism: Vulcanimicrobiota bacterium; assembly: GCA_963711625.1. Classification (GTDB taxonomy): domain Bacteria; phylum Vulcanimicrobiota; class Vulcanimicrobiia; order Vulcanimicrobiales; family Vulcanimicrobiaceae; genus Cybelea. The sequence continues at coordinate 495,650 of OY970207.1, read as the reverse complement.
TTACGAGGTGCTCGAGCACGGCTACGGCGGCGGCCTCATCTACTCGAACCAGCTCGCCGCGCAGAACCTGATCACGGCCGAGGCGTCGTACAACACGCAGAAGCTGCAGACGTACAACGCGATGTTCAGCTCGACCGACCCGGTCACGAACAGCCTCGCACCGACCGGCCTCGGCACCATTCTCTCCAACTACGGAACGCCCAACGGCACGTGTTACAACTACCGCACGGGGCAGCCGTGGAGCTGTTTCGACCGCGGCAGCCAGGGTGGATGTCTCACGCCGTCGGGATGTTATCCGGGCGAAGGCAGCTACAACTTCAACCTGGTACCGGGCGTCGCACCGCGCGGCTCGCCGGCGGCGCGCGCCGGTGCGCGCTGGATGATGACCGAGAACGGCGCGAGCGCCCAGGTCGACAACGTGCGGCCCTACTTCTCGTCGTACGCACTGACCGATCTCTGGCAGCCCAACGACCGGCTCGTGGTGAACGTGGGGGCGCGGCTCGACCATTTCATGTACAAGACCAACGATTTGGAAGACGGCTATCCCGCGCGGCAGTTCTGGTTCGACGCGTACAACCGAGAGCATTGCGGCGGCCCCGGCTCGACGCCGCAGTGGACGTGGAACCCGGGTTCGCAATCGTTCGGGTCGTGTAACGCGGGCCTTGCGCCGATGACCGATTCGGGCAACGGGCTTTACAACGTCGGCGCGGGCACCAACGTGTCGAACGTCTTTCAGCCGCGCTTCGCTTTCACGTACACGATCAACAACGACACCGTCGTCCGCGGCTCGGCCGGCCACTACGCCCGCGCGGAAGGCTCGTCGTACTACCAGTACAACACCTACCAGCAGAATCTGGCGTCGTTCATCTCGCAGTTCTACCCCTACGGCTACCACACACCGGATCACGCGATCTACCCCGACACGTCCGACAACTTCGACCTTTCGCTCGAGAAGCACGTGAAGGGCACGCAGCTCTCCTACAAGGTCACGCCGTTCTATCGCAACACCAGCAACGAGTTGCAGTTTCAGGCGATCAACGCCGTGCAGGGAACGCTTGCGGGCCTCAACGTCGGCACGCAGCGCTCGTACGGCGTCGAGTTCTCGATGCAGTACGGCGACTTCAGCCGCGACGGCTTCTCGGGGCTGTTCTCCTACACGCATACCGAGAATCAGATCAGCTACAAACCCATCAATGGCGTCAGCGTGATCGACGCACTCAACCAGCAGGTCGAACTGTACAACTCCTACACGAAGGCGTGCTCCGCAGTGACGAAAACCTCTCATAACTGGGCGGCATGCGGGAGCGGCGCGTATGCCGGCAACTCGGCGTCGCTGCTGCGCAATAACCAGTCCGGCACGCCGGATCAGGGCAAGCTGAAGATTCCCAACCCGTACTATAACGATCCGCTGCAACCGCTGTTCGATACCAACGGCTGGTACGCACCCTACGACGTGATTCCGAGCCCCTTCAACGCCGCCAACGGCTACTCGGTGCCCGACGTCGCGTCGCTGGTCGTCAACTATCGCAAAGGGCGCTTCGCAGTGACGCCGTCGCTGCGTTACATGGACGGCTCGAACTACGGCTCGCCGCTCGTCTGGCCCGGCTACGTTCCGCAGTCGTGCTCGTCGCAGCCGGTCAAGACGCCGATGACGCCCGGCGCGAACTGCCCGGGCGGCACGACCGGCGCGATCTTCCTGCCCGACCCGTACAGCAGCAAGTTCGACAACCTCGGCGCGTTCGTGCAGCCGGCGCAGCTCTCGTTGAACCTTCAGGCGAGCTATGACGTGACGCCGCGAATGACGCTCACGGTTCAGGCGGTCAACCTCTATAACGGCTGCTTCCAGCGCGGCTATGCGTGGGACAATTCCGTGACGTGCGTCTACTCCACCCTGCCGTCGAACATTCTGCCGCCTGCCGGCAACTTCGTGAAGAATCCGCCCGTGCAGCTAAAATATCCCTACGGCACGTTCTACAACATCACCGAGGTGGGCATCTCGTCGGTGACGCAGCCATTCGGCTTCTTCGCCGACCTCAACATCAAGCTTTGACGCGGCTCGCTACGACGTGAGGCGTCGAGACTTCATTCGCGGTGCCGGAATCGCGGCGCTCGGCGCGGCGGCGCTTCCGCAGTTGGTCGCGTGCGGCGGTTCGGCCGCGCGCGGGCGCGAGCGCGTCGCGGTGGTCGGCGCGGGCATCGCCGGCCTCGTGACGGCGCTCCACCTTAAAGACGCGGGCATCGAGTCGATGGTCTACGAGTCGTCGACGCGGGTCGGCGGACGCATGCACTCCGAGCGCCGCTACTGGAGCCAGGGTCAGCACACCGAGTGGTGCGGCGCGATGGTCGACTCGACGCACGCCAACATCCGCGGCCTCGCGCGGCGCTTCGGCCTTGGCCTGCTCGACACGCACGCGGCGCGGCCCGCGCACGCCCGCGACACGTGCTATCTCGATGGCCGGTACTATGCCATGACCGACGCCGACCACGACTTCGCCAAGGTCTACCCGATCCTGCAAGAGCAACTCGGCAAGTGCAATCCGAACACGACCTACGCGAACGCGACTCCGACGGCGCGCCGCATCGACGCGATGAGCATGCGCGATTGGATCGTGCGCTACGTGCCCGGCGGCGCGAACTCGCAGCTCGGGCGGCTCATCAAAGAGGCGTACCGCAACGAATACGGACGCGAGATCGAGGAGCTCAGCGCGCTCAACCTGGTCATGCAGCTGGGCGCGCAGCCCACGTTTGCGGCCGATCGGCAGCTCAACGTGCTCGGCTACTCGAATCAGCGCTACATCCTGGCGCGCGGGAGTCAGGCGCTGCCCGAAGCGATCGCCGCGGCGCTGCCGCCGGGCAGTATCGCGCTCGAGCACCGGCTCGCGGCGATCCGGCGGATGAGCAACGGCACCTACGAACTGCGCTTCGACCATCGCGGATCGACAGAAACGGTCTACGCCGACCGCGTCGTGCTGGCGATCCCGTTCATGGTGCTGCGCGGGCTCGACTACTCGGGTGCGGGATTCGACTCCGGAAAGGTCAACGCGATCCAGAATCTCGGGTACGGCTATCATACGAAGCTGCACCTGCAGTTCGACGCGCGCAAGTGGATGCGGCCAAATCATCCCTGGCCCGAACCCACCACCGGACAGATCTGGACCACGCTGCGCGTGCAGAGCTCGCTGGACTATTCGCTGGGGCAGCGAGGCTCGGACGGCCTCATCGAGGTATTCACCGCCGCCGGCCCCGCGATGGTCGATCTTCCGCCGGTCCCCTACGCGACCATCGCCGAGTCCGCCGCCGTTCGGCGACACGTCGGAAGCTTTTTCGAGCAGCTCGACCGCATCTGGCCGGGCGTCTCCTCGACGTGGAACGGCAAGGCGACGATGGGCAACGCGCAGGCGGATCCCAACATCCTCGCTAGCTACTCGTGCTGGCTCGTCGGTCAGTACACCACGATCGCCGGCCACGAGCCGACACCGCAGGGGCGCGTGCACTTCGCCGGCGAGCACACGTCGATCGAGTTTCAGGGCTTCATGGAAGGCGGAGCCGAGTCGGGGTTTCGCGCGGCCCGCGAAATTCTCGACGACTACCGCATCGGGCACGCAAAAGCGGCAGGCTGACGTGCACGTCGTCGGAACCGCGGGGCACGTCGATCACGGCAAATCGGCGTTGATCGCGGCGCTGACGGGAACCGATCCCGACCGCTGGCCCGAGGAGCGCGAGCGCGGCATGACCCTCGATCTCGGCTTCGCGCACCTGCGCTTCGACGACGGCGTCGAGGGCGGCATCGTCGACGTTCCCGGACACGAGCGGTTCCTGCACAACATGCTGGCCGGCGCGGCGGGCATGGAGCTGCTGCTGCTCGTGGTCGACGCGAACGAAGGCGTGATGCCGCAGACGATCGAGCACCTTCAGATTTTGCAGTTCCTCAACGTGCGGCGCGTTATCGTCGCGGCGAACAAGATCGACCTCGTCGAGCCCGGCGCGCGCGATGCCGCGATCGCGCGGGTCGCCGACGGCTTGCAGGGAACGATCGCGGCCGCGGCGCCGATCCTCGCCGTGTCGGCCGCGACGGGAGAGAACGTCGACGCGCTACAAGAAGTGTTGCACGACGCCCTCGCGCAGATGCCGCCGCGCAACGCCGCCGCGCCCGTCTATTTGCCGATCGACCGCGCCTTCGCGCTGCCCGGGCTCGGCACGGTCGTCACCGGCACGCTGATGCAGGGCAGCATCGAGGCCGGCGAGACCCTCGTGCTCGAGCCAGGCGGCAAGGCGGCCCACGTGCGCAGCATCGGCGTCTTCGAATCGACGCGGCTGCGCGTCGAGGCGGGATCGCGCGTGGCGCTCAACTTACCCGGAATCGACCGCAGCGAGGCCGCGCGAGGCCACGCGATCGTCGGACGCGAGTTCGCGGCGAGCCGCAGCTTCGCGGTGCGCTTCGTTCCGCTGCAGAGCGCGCCGCCGATCGCGCGGCGGCGCACGCCGGTGCGCGCGTACGTCGGCTCGGCCGAGGTGCTCGGGACGCTCGTGACCGACGCGCCGAGCGCCAGCGAAGAGATGCGCGCGGAACTGCACCTGCGCGAGCCCGTCGTTGCGTTCCCCGGCGTCCGGTTCGTGCTGCGACGTCCATCGCCGATGACGCTGCTCGGCGGCGGTTACGTCGAAGGCGTCGTGACCGCCGAGGCCGTCGAGGCCGGCGGCTCCGCCGACGACGCCGTGCTCGCGATCCTGCGCCGCGCCGGAGGCGACGCAGTCGAGCTCAACGCGATCGCCGTCGCGGCGAACCTTCGGGAGAGCGTGGCGCGCGGCGTGCTGAGCCGGCTCGCCGAGCGCGGCGACGTGCTCGCCGTCGCCCGGCCGCCCGCGTACGTCGATGCGAACGCGGCGCGCGCGTTGGTGGAACGAGCGCTCGAACAACTCGACGAGGCGCATCGCATCGAGCCGTGGGGGATGGGGCTGACGTCGATCGCTCTCTCGCGCGCGCTCCAGGTCAACGAGGCGCTGTTCGTTCGCGTCACCGAGCAGTTCGTCGACGACGGCCGCCTCGCGCGCCGTGGCGGATACTACGCGGCGCCGGCGCATCGCCCAGCGCTGACGACCGAGCAAGCCGCGTTCTTCGAGCACCTCATGACGGTCGATGCGTCGCAGCCGTTGCTGCCCATTCCGTTCGGCGGCGCCGCCGCGACGGTGAAGACCGCGCGGGTGCCGGGCATCGTCAAGGCATTCGACACGATGCTCGCTCGCGGCGAGCTCGTGCGCGTGGGCGACGATCTCTACCGCGGTTCGCAGATCGGCGAGATCCGCGCGCGCGTCGAGTCGCTGCTGGAGCGCCGCGAGCGCATGACGGCGTCGGATTTTCGCGATCTCCTCGGAACGTCGCGCAAATACGCCGTTCCGCTGCTCGAGTGGCTCGACGCGCACGGCGTGACGATCCGCAACGGTGATTACCGCACGCTGCGCAAAGCGCCGCAGACAGCGCCGTGAGCGGGAGCGTGCTCGACGGGAAACTCTGCCGGCTGCGTCCGTACCGGCTCGACGACGCGGCGGCGCTGTGCGCCGTCGCCGATAACCCCAACGTCGCTCGCTGGATGACGCGGGCATTCCCGAGTCCGTACACGCCGCTCGACGCCGAAAAATGGCTCGCGCACGCGACGAGCGACGGGCCTGCGCACCACTACGCCATCGAGATCGGTCGCGCGCTTGCAGGAGGCATCGGCTACGAACCCCGCACGGGAGAGCGCGGCGCGAACGCGATCTTCGGATACTGGCTGGGCGAGACGTATTGGGGACGGGGCATCGGAACCGACGCTGCGGGCACGCTGGCCGACCACGCCCTGGCAAGCGGCACCGTCAGCCGGCTCGAAGCGACCGTCTTCGTCGCCAATGCGGCCTCCGCGCGCGTGCTGCAAAAATGTGGATTCTCGCTCGAGGGAACCCTGCGAGCGTACTACTTGGATCGCGACGGCAACCTTTGCGACGCGCTCATGTTCGCCCGGCTGGCGGGGGCGCCGTGAACGCCGGGATTCCATTGCGCCGCCGCGGAAGGCGCTAGGGAATGGCGTCGCTCGGCGGCTTTCGTTGCATTCTCGCTGTGGGGCTGGTGAGCGGCTGCGCGCCGGCGGCAGCTCCGCTGGGGCTGGAGCGCGCGCCGGCAGTCGGCGCGACGGCACGGCCGGCGATGATCGTGCGGCACCAGCGCCACCGCGTTTTCCGCCACCTGCATCTGACGTCGCAGTCCGGCGACTGCCTCACGCTGCAAGATTCGTTCGACATCACGGTCGAGGCTTCGACGATCGGTCCGTGCGGCGGAAACGGCATTAGCGTCGCGGGCGGCGGCGACATTCGAATTTACGACAGCTATATCCACCCCGAAACCCTTAGCCGGGGATGCTGCGACAACGACGACGGCATTTTCGTGCGCGATGCGCGGAACGTCACGATTCGCGGAAACGTGATTGCCTACGGCGAGTCGAACGTCGAGTCCCAGGCGTCAGCGAGCGTCGAGGTCGCTGGAAACTTTCTGCTAAACCCGCGCGGGCCGTTTCCGCGCGGGCAGAACGTTGCGGCGTGGCACTCAAACGATATTACCGTGCGCGACAACTACACGCTTAGCAGCATCGACACCAAACGCTATCTCTATCCCGGCGATCAGGAGGACTCGATCAATTTCGGTAAAGGCGATCGTTTGGTCGCAGAGGGCAATTACGTGACGGGTGGCCAGAGCCCATCGGGCTGCGGCATCTTGGCCGACGACGGTGCCGACGACGTTGCGTTCGTGCGCAATCGGATTGTCGATTCGGGCGAGTGCGGCATCGGCATAGCGAGCGGCAGAAACGGACGCGTCGCAAACAACCGGGTCATCAACCGGAACCCGGTGCGTGGCGGCGGCAACACGGCTCTGTACGTCTGGAATCAATACAAAACGCCGTGCGGTCCGGAGACGATCGCGGAAAACGTCGCTACCGAGGTGCGCCGCGACGGAACGCAGTCCGGCTTTTGGAACGGCGGCGGCTGCGAACCGGTGAGGCTGCGTGCCAACACCTGGAACCAGAGTGCGCAGCATCGGCTCACGCCGGTGCGCGAGAAGCTGCCGGCTCCGCCGATTCCCCCCAGGCCGATGCACTGCGTGGTCGCCTCGCCGTATTCGACCAACGAGCGGCTTCCACGGTGTTCGCCGGTATGAAGGATCCCGTGTTGCTCCAGTTTCTCGCGCGCCTCGGCGTGGCGGCGATCCTCGGGATTGCGATCGGCTTCGAGCGGCAGTGGCGTCAGCGCGCCGCCGGTCTGCACACCAGCAGCCTGGTCGCGATCGGCGCCGCACTCTTCGCGCTGCTGGATACGACCCTGGGAGCGGGCGACACGACGCGCATCGTCGCGGGAGTCGTCACGGGCGTCGGCTTCATCGCCGGCGGCGTGATCCTTCGTACGGGTCTCAACGTCACCGGCCTGAACACGGCCGCGACCATCTGGGCGACGGCCGCCGTCGGTGCGCTCGCCGGCTTCGGCTACTGGCCCGAAGCCACGGCAGGTGCTGCGGCCATTATTCTGTTGAACCTCCTCCTGCAACCGCTGGCCGCCGCGATCGACGCGCGGTCGGGAGTGGACACCGACTCGGATCGAGGCTGACTCACACAGTTTATCCTACAGTTGCGCACACAGTGGCGAGTGCATGATTCGCGCTCGATTTCACGGTGGTATCATGCGGACACGCGTCGAGACTCGACTACGGTTCGCAGCTTCTGCAAGGAGAAATGAATAGTGGTAGCTTCCCGATACTTGTTTAGCGCTTTTGCAGCGATCGCCGCGGTGGCGATTCTCGCCGGCTGCTCCGGACAGCAGCTCAGCCCGTCGGCGCCGACCCAAGCGACCTCTACGCTGGCCTCCACTCGCCGGTCTCGCTGCCTCAGGTCAAGGGTCACTGCCCCGCTCACGGCGGCGTTCGCGTCACGCCGTGTTCGATCGATTTCACCGCGTCGAGCCCGGCCGGATTCGGTCACGGTCCGCACCCGAAAAAAGAAGGGCCACTTCCGGAGTACGACGACTGCGGCGGTCCCTCGGGCGTCGCGACGGTCGCTCAGGGATCCGGCAACATGTGGGTGGTAACTGCCGGGCCGACGACGGGTTCCTGTACTGCCGAGTTCGACTACCTCAGCTTCAAGCATGGCAAGCGTATAGGCTGGGCTCAACTCAGCATCACGAATTCGCTCTAGCTCGGGAGCTTCGCGCCCCAGCCCGCCCCGCAGCCGGTTTGACGGTCTCACTGGCTGCGGGGCGGGTCTCCTGACAAGGGACAGGATTCAACGATTTGAAAGAAGAGCGAGACATGACCGTTCATAACGCCGGCCGATTTTTCGTCTCCGCGGCGGCGACCGTTGCTTTGCTCAGCGGCTGCGGCGCGGGCTCGCCTGCCGGCATGCCCGAGGGCACGGCGCAGCAACTGCTCGCGAATCCGCGCTCGTTGGCAAGCGACGCCGGCGCGAGCGTCCGCGACGACGCTTCGAAGTTCGGCGGGTGGATGTACGCGGCGCAGTTCTACGGTCACGACCTTCAGGTCTACCAGCGCAACGGCTTCTCGCTCACGCCGTACGAGACGATCACCAACGGCGTCTCCGCGCCGCAAGGCACGATGACGACGCGCAACGGCTGGTGGTACGTCGCGAACGGCGGCCATGCGAACGTCTTGATCTTCCGTTCCACGAAGCACGGGCCCGCCGGCCCGGTTGGTACGCTCGACGATTACGGTTACGTGCCCGTCAACGTCGCCGTCAATCCGAGCCGGCGGCTCGTGGCGGTCTCCAACGGCGCGAACGGTTCCGGGGGCGCCGGCAGCGTCAGCGTCTATCTGAACCGGCAAGCCGAGCCGTCACGCGTCCTCACCTACGGCAACGGCGTGCTCCACGGCATGGGCATCGCGATCGACGCGCACGGCAACTGCTACTGGAGCTTCAACGCCACCGCCAGCGGCAGCGGATCGATCGTCGAGTTCGACGGCTGCGCCGGCGCCGGGGGCCGTCGTCATTCCGTCGATCGCCAACGCCGGCGGCGTCGCGTTCGACCAGCACGGCAACCTGTATTACGTCGATCAGGCCAGCGGCGTGTACAAGTGCAAGGGAACGTCGAACTGCAAGCTGTTTGCGAGCGGATTCGGCGACCCGATCAACATCAACTTCGACTACAAGAGCAAGAACCTGTGGATCGCCGACGCCACCGGATACATCGACGCCGTGAATACCAAAAGCGGGAAGCTGGAATATCACGAGCCGGCCGCCGGCGGACCCACCGATCCGCCGTTCGGCATCGCTCCCGCGCCGGGCAGCTAACAGAACGCCCGCGGGCCGCATGGACTAACGCAGGCAGGCGCGAACGCCGAGTCTCGTGGCTCCGTTGTCCGCCGCCGCGGGCGAACGCGCGGCGACCGCCGATCTGGCGACCCTGCTCAAGTCATATCGAGTAGAGGCCGGCCTTTCGCAGCAGCAGCTCGCAGATCGCGCGCTCGTCAGCGTTCAGGCGATCAGCGCGCTCGAGCGCGGGTATCGCAAGGTGCCCTATCGCAAGACGCTCGAGCGCATCGCCGACGCGCTCGACCTGCCCGCGCAGGCCCGCTCGGCGCTCGAGCTCTCGGCTCGGCGCGCTCGCGGCACGCGGCTCGCCGAAAGCGAACCGCCGGCGCACAACCTGCCGCGTCAGCTCAGCACCTTCTTCGGGCGCGACGACGAGGTGCGCGAGGTGTCCGATCTCATCGCGGCCGCACCGCTCGCAAGCCTCGTCGGCACGGGTGGCGTGGGGAAGACGCGCGTCGCGGTCGAGGTGGGTAAACACGTCCTCGAACGATTCCCCGACGGCGTCTGGTTCGTTGAACTCGCTCCGGTCGGGGACCCTACCCTGGTCGCCGGCGCGGTGGCCGCCACGCTTCGGGTGCCCGAGTCGCCGCGCCGCCCGCTGCTCGACACGCTCGTATCGTATCTCGCGCAAAAGCGCCTCCTGATCGTTCTCGACAACTGCGAGCACGTGATCGACCAAGCACGTCTGGTCGCCGGCTCGCTGTTGCGCGAGTGCCCCACCGTTGCGGTCCTCGCGACGAGCCGCGAGCCGCTTCGCGTCACGGGCGAACGCGTGTATCGCATTCCCCCGCTCGCGGTTCCGGAGGCGTCGACGTCTCCAGACGAAGCCATGGGCTACGGCGCCGTCGCGCTGTTCGTCGATCGCGTGCGGGCAAACGACGCACGCTTCTCGCTGACGCGCGAGAACGTCGAGCCGGTGATCGAGATCTGCCGCCGCTTGGACGGAGTGCCGCTCGCGCTCGAGCTCGCGGCGGCCCGCGCCACCGTCCTGTCGCCGCGCCAGATCGCGGAACGGCTCGATAAGGTTTTCGATCTCTTGGCGCACAACGACGAGGCCGTCGTGCCGCGCCATCGCACGATGAGCGCCGTGATCGACTGGAGCTACGACCTGCTCTCCGCGCCGCTTCGCCTGCTGTTCGACCGCCTCTCGATCTTCGCGGGCGGGTTCACGCTCGAGGCCGCGTCGGCCGTCTGCGCCGACGACAACCTTCCACGCGAGGACTTGCTGGAGCACCTGACCTCGCTCGTCGCGCAGTCGCTCGTGATCGTCGACTTCTCCCGCGGGGACGCGCGCTACCATCTGCTCGAGGCGGTTCGGCAGTATGCAGCGGATCGACTGGGCCAACGCGGCGAGCGTCAAGCGCTGTCGCATCGCCACGCCCTCACGTTCCTCGGCGTGGCCGAGCGCTTGAATCGGGACTGGTACGACGCGCGCGAGCGCGCATGGCTGCGCGAGGCACGTGCGGAGCTCGACAACTGGCGCATCGCGCTCGCGTGGTCGCTGGGAGAACGGCGCGACGTTCGGTCGGGACGCCAGCTGGCCGGGGCGCTCGAACGCGTGTGGTACTCGCTGGCGCCGGTGGAGGGACGCCGCTGGGTTCGCGAGGGCATCCAAGCCATCGACGAAGCGACGCCGGCGTCGGACGTGGTACAGCTGTACATCGCCGACGCCGAGCTCTCGGCCGCGCTGGGCGAGTACACGCCGTCGCTCGCCTCCGCGGAGGTCGCGCTGAACCTCACCACGGGATTCGACGAGCTGCAGGGCGCGCGAGCGCGGCTCGCGGCCGGCACCGCGCTCGGCGCGCTGGGCCGCGCCGACGAGGGCGAAGCGCTGCTGGAACGTACGCTCGTATCGGCGCGGCGGCTCGAGAACGGCCGGCTGCAGGCGCTGGTGCTCGGCGATCTCGGCACGCTTCGGTCGCGCCGCGGCGACATCGAGGGCGCGCGCCGCTTCTATGCGGAAGCGTTGTCGTATTACGTCGCGCAGGACCTCGAGCGGCCGGCGGCGTCGATCGCGGGTCACTTAGCCGAGGTCGAATTCGCCGCCGGCGACGCGGCCGCCGCGCTGCAGCGCGCCGAAGAGGCGCGCGCCGGCCACGAGGCGACACAGAACCGCCGTGCGAGCGCCCTCGACCTTTGCAACATGGCGGCGTATCTCGTCGCACTGGATTGTTTCGACGACGCGTCCAGTCACGCGGAACAGGCGCTGCGCGCGGCGCGCGACGTGAAGGCGACGGTGTTGACGGCCCTCGTGCTGCAGCATTTCGCAGCCGTCGACGCGCTGCAGCACTATCGTGACAAGCGCGCCGCCGCGCGCGGGCGCGAGCGCGCCGCGATGCTATTGGGCTTCGTCGAGGCGCGGTTGACCGAACTCGAGGCGGCCCGCGAGTACACCGAACGGCAAGAGTACGACCGGGTGATGGCGTCGCTGCAATCGGCGCTGGGCGCGCGCCTTCCCGAGGTCATGGCGCTCGGCGCGGCCTGGAAGGAAGACGGCGCCGTGACGGTCGCCCTCGAACGGTAGCCCGGTGCGCAGAGTCATTCTTCTCGCCGTAACGCTGGCGGCGACCGCGCTGCCGGCGACTGCCGTATCGGGCAGCGATGCCCTGGGCGGTCTGAAATATCGCGAGATCGGCCCCGCGATCTCGGGCGGGCGCAGCACCGCGGTGGCCGGGAGCGATCGCGACGCGAGCCTCTACTACGCGGGCGGCGCCGGCGGCGGCGTCTTCAAGAGCACGGACGGCGGCGCGTCGTGGACGCCCGTCTTCGATCGCGAGCCGGCCGCTCCGATCGGCGCGATCGCGATCGCGCCGCGCGACGATCGCAACGTCTGGGTGGGAACCGGCGAGCCGAATCCGCGCAACGACGCCGAGTCGGGCGACGGCATGTATCACAGCACCGATGGCGGTGCGACGTGGCAACACGCGGGGCTATTCCGTTCAGCGCATATATCGGGGGTCGCAATCGATCCACGCGACCCGCGCGTCGTCGTGGTGGGCGTTCTCGGGCGCGTGGCCGCCGATTCGCCGGAGCGCGGCGTCTACCTAACGCGCGACGCCGGCGCTCACTGGACGCGCACGCTCTACGCCGGGCCTGCGAGCGGCGTGTCGTCGCTCGTGCGCGCTCCCGGCCGGCCGTCGACGCTGTTCGCCGGCGTGTGGCAGGTTCGCCGCGCTCCGTGGCGGCTCGATAGCGGCGGTCCGCAGGGCGGCATCTATCGCTCCGACGACGGCGGCGCGACGTGGCGCAAACTCGTTGGTAACGGCTTGCCGGCGGGCCTCACCGGCCGTATCGGCCTGGCGGCCGGGCGCGGCGGCAGGATCTACGCCGCGATGCAGGCGCGGGCGGGCGAACTGTGGCGCTCCGACAACGGCGGCGCGACGTGGCGAAGCATGCCGCACAGCGCGTATCTCGGCGCGCGCGCCTTCTACTTCAGCAGCGTCTTCGTCGATCCGGCGAACGCCGACCGCCTGATCAACGTGTCGTTGATTCTCACGATGAGCACCAACGGCGGCCGCTCGTTCCATCCGATCGCGACCGGAGCCGGCTGGGACTATCACTCGATCTGGTGGTCGGCCGACGGACGGCGCATCATCAACGGCAGCGACGAAGGCGTGATCCTCTCGTCCGACGGCGGCGCGCACTTCTGGCAGCCCTACGATCTGCCGTTTGCGCAGCCGTATCACGTCGGCCTGGGGCCGCAGGCGTTGAATTACCGCGTCTGCGTAGGGCTGCAGGACGACAACTCGTGGTGCGGCTCGTCGTCGCCGCCCAACGGCATCGGCGTGATGAATCGCAACTGGTATACGGTGGGGCCGGGCGACGGCATGTGGGCGGTCGTCGATCCGAAGGACCCCGACCTGATCTGGTCGACGTCGACGAACTCCGACACCGGGCAGGTCTACCTTTGGAACGCGCGCACCCGCCAAGCCGCGGACGTGTCGCCCGACGCCGAATCGAACGGCGAGCTTCCCGCGCGGGTTCTGCGATGGCGCTTCAACTGGGACACGCCGATCGCGTTCACCGGCGACGGCAAGGTGCTCGTGGGCGGCAACGTCGTGTTCGAGAGCGCGGATCGCGGCGACGACGTGGACCGTCATCAGCCCCGACCTCACGCGCAACGACGCGAGCAAACAGCACGAGTCGGGCGGCCCGATCGCCAACGATCAGTCGGGCGCCGAGTTCTACGACACGATCCTCTACCTCGCGACGACGAAGCTCGACGCCGGCGTCATCTGGGCCGCCACGGACGACGGCCTGGTGCAGCTGTCGAGAGATGGTGGGCAGGCGTGGAGCAACGTCTCGCCGCCGGCGATCCTCGTGCCGCCATGGGGCCGCGTCATGTGCGTCGAGCCGGGGCGTTTCGCCGCGGGAACGGCCTTCATCACGATCGAGCGGCACCTGCTCGGCGACGAACATCCCTACCTTTTGCGCACCGACGACTTCGGCGCGTCGTGGCATTCGATCGCGGGAAATCTTCCGGAGAATCAGTTCGCGCGCGCGATCCGTCAAGACCCGCACAATCCGGCGCTGCTCTACGCCGGCACGAATCGCGGCGTGTGGGTGACGTTCGATGGCGGCGCGTCGTGGCAGCCGCTGCGCCTCAACATGCCGGCGACGGCGATCTACGACCTCGAGATGCAAACCGCGGCCAACGATCTTGTGGTCGCGTCGCACGGGCGCGGCGTCTGGATACTCGACGACCTGACCGCGCTGCAGCAGTGGCAGGGCGCGCAGACGCCGGCGGTGACGCTGTATCAGCCGCGCGACGCCGTCCGCATGTGGCAGTGGCCGCCCGTGAACACGTTCACCGATCCGAAAGTGCCGCCCAACGAGTTCGTGGGGCCAAACGCGCCGGGCGCGATCGTCACCTACTATCTCGCGCGCGCTCCGAAAGCGGCATCGATCGCGATCCTCGACGCAAACGGCAAGACGGTGGCGCACCTCGAGAGCCCGAACGTGCCGAGGCGCGCCGGCATCAACCGCGCATCGTGGGATCTCAACGAGGACGGGCCGGTGAAATGGAACGGCACGTACGAGGAGAACCGCGGCCCGGCCGAAGGGCCCGAAGTGGTTCCGGGAACGTACACCGTTGCGTTGACCGCCGACGGCGTCGTCGCGGATCGACCGCTGGTAGTGAAGGTCGATCCCCGCGATCCGGATCTCGCGCAAGCGCGGCGCCGCCACGCGTTCCTCACGCAGGTGTTCGGCGAGCTGAGTGCCGTCGACACCATGCTCAACGCGATCGACGCGCGGCTCAAGTCTGCGACCCCCGCGCAACGCGCGCGGCTGATCGCGTTCAAGCACCGCCTCACGTACGATCCGATCAACATCGAGGATCTCAACGGACCGGCGCAGCTTCGCGAGCACCTGCTCGACCTGCTCTCCCGGATGGGCACGTCGTACGCCGCGCCGAACGCGGCGCAGCTCGCGCAGGCGGCGGCGTACCAAGCCACGCTCGACGAGATCCAAAGCGCCTACAAGGGCATCTAACGCCCTGCAACCAATGATTTCCGCCCGCTGTATGATGAGTGGTACATGAACGTAGAGAAGATGACGGAGCGCGTCGCCGACGGGCTCAACGCCGCCTATTCGCGCGCCCTCAACGAACACAACACGCAGACGACGCCCGAGCACATGCTCGCGGCGCTGCTCGATCAGGAACGCGGCATCGCGCCCGACGTCCTCGCGGCCGCCGGCGCCGATGCCAAGGCGTTCGCGCGCAACGCCGACGACGCGATCGGCCGGCTCCCGCGGCTGAGCGGTGCGAACGCCGACAGCGCACAGGTCACGCTCTCGCCCGAGCTCGCGCGCATCATGAGCGTGGCCGAGGACGAGGCCAAGGCGCTGCAAGACGACTACGTCTCGGTCGAGCACCTGCTGCTCGCGATGGCCGAGGCGACGGGCGCGGTCGGGCGGCTCTTCCGCGATGCGGGCGTCACGCGCGACAAGCTGCTGCAGGCGCTGCGCGAGGTGCGCGGCAACCAGCGCGTCACCACGCAGAATCCCGAAGGCACGTACGAGGCGCTCGAGCGGTACGGCCGCGACCTCACGCCGAAGCGGCAGCGCGGCAAGCTCGATCCGGTCATCGGCCGCGACGAAGAGATTCGCCGCGTCATCCAGGTGCTCTCGCGGCGCACCAAGAACAATCCGGTGCTCATCGGCGAGCCGGGCGTCGGCAAGACCGCGATCGTCGAAGGGCTGGCGCAGCGCATCGTGCGCGGCGACGTGCCCGAGGGGCTGAAGAACAAGCGCATCGTCGCGCTCGACATGGGCGCGCTGATCGCCGGCGCGAAGTATCGCGGCGAGTTCGAAGAGCGCCTCAAGGCCGTGCTCAAGGAAGTGCAGGAGTCCGAGGGGCAGATCATCCTCTTCATCGACGAGCTGCACACCGTCGTCGGCGCGGGCAAGGCCGAAGGCGCGATGGACGCCGGCAACCTGCTCAAGCCGATGCTGGCGCGCGGCGAGCTGCACTGCATCGGCGCGACCACGCTCGACGAGTACCGCAAGTACATCGAGAAGGACGCGGCGCTCGAGCGCCGCTTCCAGCCGGTGCTGGTCGATCAGCCGTCGGTCGAGGACACGATCTCGATCCTGCGCGGCCTGCGCGAGCGCTACGAAGTCGCACCACGGCGTGCGCATCAAGGACGCGGCGCTGGTGGCGGCGGCGGTGCTGTCGCAACCGCTACATCACCGACCGCTTCCTGCCCGACAAGGCGATCGACCTGGTCGACGAGGCGGCGGCGAAGCTGCGCACCGAGATCGACTCGATGCCGGCGGAGCTCGACGAGGTGTCGCGGCGCATCATGCAGCTCGAGATCGAGCGCGAGGCGCTGCGCAAGGAGAAGGACGCCGGCGTCGCAGCGAGCGGCTGGAGCAAGCTCGAGAAGGAACTGGCGGAGCTGCAGCGAGGACCAGACGCGCTTGCAGCGCGCGCTGGCAGGCCGAGAAGGACGCGGCCGTCAAGCTGCGCGAGCTGCGCGAGCAGATCGAGCAGACGAAGGTCGAGATCGAGCAGGCCGAGCGGCAGTACGATCTGAACCGCGCCGCCGAGCTGAAGTACGGCAAGCTCGCGCAGCTGGAGAAAGCAGCTGGCCGAAGAAGAGGAGCAGCTCGCGCACAAGCGACGGCGACGCGCCTCTCGAAGGAAGAAGTCGACGAGGAGGACATCGCCGAGCGTGGTCAGCCGCTGGACCGGCGTTCCGGTGTCGAAGCTGCTCGAAGGCGAGATGCAGAAGCTGCTGCACCTCGAGGAAGAGCTGCACAAGCGCGTCATCGGCCAGGACGAAGCGGTCGACGCCGTCGCCGAGGCGGTGGTGCGCGCGCGCTCGGGGCTGAAGGATCCGAACCGGCCGATCGGCTCGTTCATCTTCCTCGGGCCCGACCGGCGTCGGCAAGACGGAGCTGGCGCGGGCGCTGGCGGAGTTCCTGTTCGACGACGAGCGCGCGATGATCCGCATCGACATGTCGGAGTATCAGGAGAAGCACACGGTCGCGCGGCTGGTCGGCGCGCCGCCGGGTACGTCGGCTACGAGGAGGGCGGCCAGCTCACCGAGGCGGTGCGCCGCCGGCCGTACTCGCGTGGTCCTGTTCGACGAGATCGAGAAGGCGCACCACGACGTGTTCAACGTGCTTCCTGCAGATCCTCGACGACGGCCGGCTGACCGACGGTCAGGGCCGCACGGTCGATTTCAAGAACACGATCGTCATCATGACGTCGAACATCGGCAGCCAGCGCATCCTGGAGTATCAGGGCGCCTTCGACGGCGAGGAGTACGACGCATGAAGGAGCGACGGTGCTGGACGAGCTGCGCCAGCACTTCCGGCCGGAGTTCCTCAACCGCGTCGACGAGATCATCGTCTTCCACGCGCTGACGGAAGAGCAGCTGAAGGAGATCGTCGAGATCCAGCTGCGACCGCCTGCGCGCGCGGCTGGCGGAGCGGCACATCACGCTGGAGCTGACCGACGCGGCGAAGCGGCACCTGGTGAAGCGTCGGCTACGATCCGGCCTACGGCGCGCGGCCGCTCAAGCGCGCGATTCAGAAGGAGATCGAAACGCCGCTCGGGCGCAAGATGCTCGCGGGCGAGATCCGCGACGGCGAGACCGTAGACGTCGCCTTCGACGAGAACCGCGCCGAGCTGACGTTCAAAGTGGGGGAGCAAGCAGCCGCACCGGCGTAACATCACGCTGTGCTTGTTGCTGCTTTTACGCTCGCCCAGATTTTGAGCTATCCGTTCCCCGCCGCGCTCGCGCGCGACGACAAGGGAACGGCCATTGCCTACGCGCTGGTGACGCGCGGCGTCCGGTCGCTGTGGTTCGCGGGGGCGCCCGGCTTCACGCCGGTGCAGCTGTTCGCCTCGGCCGGCGACGACGGGCAGGAGCTCAGCGATCTCGCTATCTCCAACGACGGCTCGCACGTCGTCTACGTGCGCGGCGGCGATCACGACGCAAACTGGCCGCTGCCGCTGCAGCCGAACGCGGCGCGCAGCCCGGTGCAGCCGGAGATGCAGGTGTGGTCCGCAGCCACGGCCGGTGGGACGCCGAAGTTGCTCGGCACGGGGGACGCGCCGGTCATCTCGCCCGACGGCACGCGCGTGGCGTACGCGAACGACGGCGCGGCGATGATTGCGCCGATCGACGGCAGCGCCGCCCCCAAGCGGATGTTCTTCGATCGCGGACAGGATTCGGAGCTACAGTGGTCGCCCGACGGCACGGCGCTCGCATTCGTCTCCGTCCGCACCGATCACAGCTTCATCGGCATCTATCGCAACGACAGCACGCCGATCGAGTTTCTCGCGCCGACGACGTCGCAAGACTTCATGCCGCGCTGGTCGCCCGACGGCGCGCGCATCGCGTTCGTCCGGTTGCACGGCGACGGCGGACCTCCGCAGGACCCGCTGCTGTGGGCGCCCACGCCGTGGCAGATCTGGGTTGGCGATGCGCGCTCCGGCGCCGCATCGCTCGCGTGGAGCAGCAGCGCCACGCTGCGCGGATCGCTGCCGCAGAGCGCCGGCGGCCCGTTCATGGAGTGGGCGGCGGGCGATACCCTCGTCTTTAAGAGCTCGCAGAACAACTGGCTGCATCTCTACGCGGTTTCCGCCGCCGGTGGCGCGGCGCGCCTGCTCACGCCGGGCGACTTCATGGTGGAAGACGTTTCGATGGCACCGGATCGGCGCACCGTCGTCTACACGGCGAATACCGGGTCGGCGTCGGGCGACGACGATCGCCGGCACGTGTTTCGCGCGGATGCCTCCACCGGCGCCGTCACGCAGCTGACGAGCGGCGCCAGCAGCGAGACGAGCCCCGTGGCGTTGGCCGGCGACGCCGTCGCGTTCAACCGCGCCACCGCAGAGCAGCCGCTGTTGGTAACGCTGCTCTCCGGCGGCGCGCAGCGCGCGCTCGACGCCGATCGGCTGGCCGGCGATTTTCCGTCGTCGG
The DNA here is from genome assembly GCA_963711625.1 of Vulcanimicrobiota bacterium. Classification (GTDB taxonomy): domain Bacteria; phylum Vulcanimicrobiota; class Vulcanimicrobiia; order Vulcanimicrobiales; family Vulcanimicrobiaceae; genus Cybelea. Next base: position 476,869 of record OY970207.1, on the reverse strand, counting down.
AGCTCGTGACGCCGCAGGAGGTGTCGTTCCGTTCCGCCGACGGCTGGCAGATTCACGGGCAGATTTTCGCACCGCGCAGCGGCGGCAAGCATCCGGCGGTGATCTTCGTCCACGGCGGCCCGCCGCGACAGATGCTGCTGACGTGGCACTACATGGATTACTATTCCAACGCTTACGCCGTGAACCAATATCTCGCGAGCCGCGGGTTCGTGGTGCTGTCGGTCAACTATCGGCTGGGTATCGGCTACGGCCACGACTTCCACTATCCGGCTCGCTGGGGCCCGACCGGCGCCTCCGAATATCGAGACGTGCTGGCCGCCGCGCGGTTTCTGCAGCGCGACGCGAGCGTCGATTCCAACCGGATCGGAATTTGGGGCGGCTCCTACGGCGGGTACCTCACCGCGCTGGCGCTGGCGCGCAACTCCAACATCTTCAAGGCCGGCGTCGATTTGCACGGCGTGCACGACTGGTCGCTCGACATCGACAATCCGGTCTGGGGCTTCACGCAGCTCAAGCGCTACGAGCGCTACAACACGAAGGCACTGATGAAGCTGGCGTGGGAGTCGTCACCCGACTCGGCGATCGCCACGTGGAAGTCGCCCGTGCTGCTGATTCAGGGCGACGACGACCGCAACGTCGAGTTCCATCAGATGGTCGATCTCGTCGAGCGGCTGCGCATCGCCCACGTGCCGTTCGAGCAGATCGTCATTCCCAACGAGATCCACGGGTTCTTCCGCTACGCGTCTTGGCTCGAGGCCGACACCGCGACCGCCGACTACCTGAGCCGGCACCTCTCGCCTACGCCCTAGCCGCCTCGCGTTTGCGGAGCCGCAGGCGGTCGCCCTCGTCGAGGATCCGCTTGCGCAGCCGGATCGAAACGGGGGTCACCTCCACGAGCTCGTCGTCGTCGATGAACTCGATCGCGCGCTCGAGCGACAGCTGCTTCGGGCGGCGCCAGCTTCACGTTCTCGTCGGAGCCCGCGGCGCGCATGTTCGTGAGCTTCTTCTCACGCACCACGTTGAGCGCCACGTCGTATTCGTCGTTGGAGCGCCCGACGATCATGCCCTCGTACACGTCGACGCCGGGGCCGACGAAGAACCGCCCGCGCTGCTCGAGTCCCATCATCGCATAGCCCGTGGTCCGGCCCGTCTCGCTGGCGACCAGCGCGCCGACGCTGCGGCCTGGCAGTTCGCCCTGCCACGGCTGGTGGTCGTAGTAGGTGTGCGAGAGCACCGCCGTGCCGCGCGTGAGTGTCAGCAAGCTCGCCGCGCAGACCGAAGATCGCGCGCGTCGGCATCGTGTATTCGAGACGCTGCACGTCGCCGACGAGAAACATGTTCGACATCGCGGCCTTGCGCCGGCCCAGCGCCTCGATCACCGCGCCCGAGTACTGCTTCGGGCACGTCGACCACCACGTACTCGACCGGCTCGTAGCGCCGGCCGTCGCGCTCGGTGATGATGACCTGCGGCTTGGAGACGGCCAACTCGTAGCCTTCGCGGCGCATCGTCTCGATGAGGATCGCCAGAGTGCAGCTCGCCGCGTCCGCGCACCTCGAACGTGTCGGGCGAGTCGGTGTCGGCCACGCGCAGCGCGACGTTCGACTCGAGCTCGCGCATCAGGCGCTCGCGAATCTGCCGCGACGTGAGATACTTGCCCTCGCGTCCCGCGAACGGCGAGTTGTTGACGCTGAAGAACATCGAGACCGTCGGCTCGTCGACGGCGACGGCCGCCGATCGCTTCGGGCGCGCTCGCGTCGGCGATCGTGTCGCCGATGTTGAGCTCGTCGATGCCCGAGACGCAGACGATGTCGCCGGCCGACGCCTCCTCGACGTCGATGCGCTCGAGGCCGGCGAACGTGAGCAGCGTCGTCGAGCCGCAGCCCGGCCGTGACCGTGCCGTCGCGCGCGATCTTGACGATCGGATCGTTGCGCCGCGAGCTGCCGCGGAAGATCCGGCCGATGCCGATGCGTCCGACGTAGCGGTTGTGGTCGATCGCCGAGATCAGCAGCTGGAACGGCCCCTCCTCCGCCGGCGGCTCGGGCACGTGCGCGACGATCGTCTCGAAGAGCGGCTCGAGCGAGTCGCTAGTCGTCCGAGAGCGCGCGTTTCGCGATGCCGGCCTTGGCGTTGGTGAAGAGCACGGCGAAGTCGGCCTGCTCGTCGTTGGCGCCGAGCTCGACGAAGAGATCGAACGTCTGGTTCACGACCTCTTGAGCGCGCGCATCCTTGCGATCGATCTTGTTGACGACGACGATCGCGCGCAGGTCGAGCTCGAGCGCCTTGCGCAGCACGAAGCGCGTCTGCGGCATCACGCCTTCGGCGGCGTCGACCAGCAGCAGCACGCCCTGTACCATCTGCAGCACGCGCTCGACCTCGCCGCCGAAATCGGAGTGGCCGGGCGTGTCGACGATGTTGAACTTCACGTCGCCGTGACGGATGGCGGTGTTCTTGGACGAGGATCGTGATGCCGCGCTCGCGCTCGAGGGGTTGGAATCGAGCACGCGCGTCGCCACGTGCTGGCCCTCGCGAAAGACGCCGCTCTGGCTTGAGCATCGCGTCGACCAGCGTGGTCTTGCCGTGATCGACGTGCGCGACGATCGCGACGTTACGGATGTCGGAGCGAGTTCTCACCGCCGCCTTGGTTAGCGGCGGCCCTCTTCTGCGTCCTGCTCGTCGAGGTGTTCGCGACTCTCCTGCAGGACAAAACGATTCGCCGCATCGCGCGCGGGAACCAAACCCGCGTCGCGAACCTCTCCCGCATGCGCGCAATATGTGCCGCCGCCTGTTTGCTTCTGGCCGCGACCCCATCGCCCAGTCCGTCCCCGGCGCCCAGCACGAGCCCGGCGCCGAGCCCGAGCCCGTCGCCCACGCCCGTCGCGACGCCGACGATCCTCATGCTGGCGCCCGACGCCGCGCCGCAGATCCTGTGGGTGAACCTGAGTTCGACCACGCCGCGCGCCGGCGACTCGCTGAAAATCGTCGTACTGACGTCGTCGAACGTCGCGAGCGTCGAGCTGCGCGTCGGCGGCTACGGCGCCGGCATGGCGAAGACCGACGTCGGGCACTTCGAGTCGACGGCGCAAGTGCCGCGCCTTCCGATCTTCATGAGCCACACGCTCACGCTGCAGATCATCGCCCGCAACTCGGCGGGCGCCGTCGCGCAGCAGAGCGTCCCCGTCGCCATTCGCTAGCGAGAAGGAGTCACATCGTGCCGAAGAAACGCGCCTCGAATCCCGCCTACGATCCGCTGTTCGGCTCGCGTACGCTCGAGAGCGCGGCGCCCGACCGCACGTTTCCGCTTTCGGAGATGGCGCCCGAGGCGGCGTTCCAGCTGGTGAGCGACGAGCTCTTCCTCGACGGAAACGCGCGCCAGAACCTGGCGACGTTTTGCCAGACCTGGGACGACGAGTACGTGCACCGGCTGATGGACCTTTCGATGAACAAGAACTGGATCGACAAGGAAGAGTATCCGCAGTCGGCGGTGATCGACCGCAAGTGCGTCAACATGATGGCCGACCTGTGGAACGCGCCGGCCGCGCAGGAGGCGACGGGCACGAACACGATCGGGTCGAGCGAGGCATGCATGCTGGGCGGCATGGCGATGAAGTGGCGGTGGCGCGCGAAGCGGGCCGCAATGAAGAAGCCGGCCGACAAGCCCAACTTCGTGTGCGGGCCGGTGCAGGTGTGCTGGCACAAGTTCGCGCGCTACTGGGACGTCGAGATGCGCGAGATCCCGATGGAACCGGGCCGGCTGTTCATGGATCCGCAGCGCATGCTCGACGCGATCGACGAGAACACGATCGGCGTCGTGCCGACCTTCGGGGTGACGTACACGGGCAACTTCGAGTTTCCCGAGCCGCTGCACGATGCGCTCGACGATCTGCAAAAGCGTAAAGGCTTGGACGTCGACATGCACGTCGACGCGGCCAGCGGTGGTTTTCTGGCGCCGTTCTGCGCGCCCGACGTCGTCTGGGATTTCCGGCTGCCGCGGGTGAAGTCGATCAGCACGTCGGGGCACAAGTACGGGCTCGCCCCACTCGGCTGCGGGTGGATCATCTGGCGCGACGCCGACGCGCTGCCGAGAGATCTGGTCTTCGACGTCGACTACCTCGGCGGCAGCGTCGGCACGATCGCGATCAACTTCTCGCGCCCGGCGGGACAGGTGATCGCGCAGTACTACGATTTCATCCGTCTCGGGCGCGAGGGCTACGCGAAGACGCAGATGTCGGCCTATCACGTCGCGGCCTATCTCGCCGCGGAGATCTCGAAGCTCGGGCCGTTCGAGTTCTTCTGCAACGGCGATCCCAAAGTCGGAATCCCGGCCGTGAGCTTCCGCATAAAGGAGGGCGAAGATCCCGGCTACACGCTCTACGATCTGTCCGATCGTCTGCGCATGAGCGGGTGGCAAGTGCCGGCGTTCGCGCTCTCCGGCAAGGCGTCGAAGATCAGCATCATCCGCCTCATGTGCCGGCGCGGATTCCAAATGGACTTTGCGACGCTGCTGATGCGCGACTTCAAGGCCGCGCTGGAGTTCCTAAAAAGCCACCCGAGCCCCGAGATCACGCCGTCGGAGGGGACCGGCTTCCACCACTAGCGCGGCGGGTCGGGCCAGACGTCGGTCGCCGCCGCCTGCGACAGGTCCGCGTGCCACGGAATCGCCAGGAAACGCTCGCGGTCGTCGGGCTCGAGGTCGCGCGCCATCGCCATCACGAGCCGGCGCGCCTTGTCGAGGGAGCGCGACGCCTCGCGCGACTCTTGCGTGCGGCGAAAGATCTGCGCGGCCGCCCAGTAGCAATACGCGGGCCACTCCGAGCCCCGCATGATCGCGTCCTCGTCCAACATCATGCGTGCAATCGCGTCGCGGGCCGCCGGCAGGTTTCCGAGCGCGGCGTGCCAGATCGCGACGTCTGCGAGCGTCTTGCTCGACCACACCTGCGACTCGGACTTGGAACGAACGGCGAACGACGCATCGGCCATCTCGACCGCGCGCGCATAGTTGCCGGCGGCGGCCTCGGCGTTGCCCAAGTTTTCCAGCGCAGACGCCTCGAGCAGCCCGTAGCCGAGCCGGCGCGCCAGCTGCAGCGCCAACTCGCCCGCTTCGCGCGCGCCGTCGAGGTCGCCGGTGCACGCTCGCAGGAAGATGAGGTTGGTCAGGCCGCCGACGCGTCCGCGCTCGTCGTTCGCGCTGTCGAACAGCTCCACGGCCTTCTCCGTGTTGGCGGCGGCGCGGTCGAAGAAACCGAGGCGCGTCTCGAGCAGTGACTGATTGAGCAGGAGCCCCGCACGGCCGGTGACGTTCCCCGTTTCGACGTAGATGCGGTAGGCGGCCGCGAAGTGCTCGCGCGCCTGCACGTATTGCGAGCCGGCGGCGGTGAGGGCGATCGCCAGCCGGTCGTGCGCGTGCGCCTCGCCCGGGCGATCGCCCAATTTGATCGCCAGCTCGAGGTATCGCGTGGCCAGCTCGAAGCAGCGATTGATGTCGCGGCGCTGGTACGCCACGATCCATCCGCTGTTGAGCGCGAGCTGCTCGAGTAGCGGATCCTCGGCACGCGCGGCGACCGCCGCGGCCTCGTCGCAGAGCCCTTCGGCGACGGAGAGCTGGCCGCGGTGCGCCGCGACCTTCGCGAGCGTGCAGATCGCCTGCGTCGTGCCGGCGTCGTCGCCCGCGGCGCGGCTGCGCGCCAGCGCCTCCTCGCCGGCCTCTTGCGCATCCGCGAGATGACCCAGCGCGAATGCCAGCTTCGCCTCGGACAGATGCAGCGCCGCGCTCCAGCGCGCATCGTCCGACGGCGTGCATGCGCTCAAGTCACGCGCCGCGCGCTCGTGCATGGCGCTGTCGCCAATGGTGCATGCCAGCTCGATGCGGTGCAGCAGCGTCGAGCGATGCAGCTCGACGTCGCCCAGCTGGGCATCCACGCGTTCGAGCTCCAGCAGCGCGGCGTTCCAGGTCTCGCGGTCGCCGCGGCGCGACTCGAGCGTCACCTGCTCGAGCAGGAGGTCGGCGCGCGCGCGCGGCCCCGAATCGAGCGCGAGGCCGCGTTCGCACTGCGTCCGCGCTTCGTTGAGGGCGCCCACCGAGATGGAGCGGCGCACCGCGGCCAGATAGCAGCGCGCCGCGTTCTCGACGTCGCCGGCGGCTTCGTAGTGGCCGGCGAGCAGCGCCGAGAGCTCCGTTACGCGCTCCGGATAGAGCCGCTCGAGCACGCGCGCGACGCGCCGGCGCCGCGTCGCGGCATCCTTCGGTGGGATCGCGCGAACGATGGCGTCGTGCACGAGATGGTGCGAGAAGGCGTACTCGAGAATCCCGCGCCCGCCGCCTTCGCGGATGATGCGCCGGTCGAGCAGCTCGTCGAGCGCGTCGGCGAGCGCGCCTTCGTCCCACGCGCTGACCTCGCGCAGCGCGTCGAGCGAGAACCGATCGCCGATGCACGCGGCCATCTCCGCCACGGTGCGGGCCGGATCGGAGAGGCGCTCCACGCGCCGCTCGACCGCTGCCTGCAGCGACGGGGGCGCCGCGGCGCCGTCGCCCTCGCGCACCTCGACGACGAGCTGGGTGAGGAAGAGCGGGTTTCCCTGGGATGCCGCGAGCAGACTCTCCGCCGGGCGATCGCGCACGTCGGCCAAGGTCGTGCGGAGCTCCTCGACGTCGCTTACCGACAGGCGCGTCAGCCACAGGTTTTGCGCGCCCGCGGTGGCGCGCGCCTCGCGCCGCAGCCGTTGCAGCGCCTCGAGTGCCGGGGAATCCTCGTCGCGGTGCGTGACGACGATCATCACGGGAACGCCGGCGATGCGTCGCAGCAAGAATTGCAGCAGCTCCAGCGATGCCGGCTGCGCCCAGTGCAGATCTTCGAGCACGAGCAGCAAGGGGCGCGGCGCCGCGAGATCGGCAAGGCAACGGAAGAGCGACTCGAAGAGGCGAATGCGCTCGCTCTCGCCGTCGAGGCGCGGCACGGGTGGAAGCCCGACCCGGACCTGGATCTCCGGCATCAGCGTCGAGACGCACGCCAACGCAATGCTCGGCCGGAGCGACGCGACCAGCGCGAGCGCGGAACGCAGAGCGTCGACGACGCTTTCGTAGGGCTGCGCCTCGGGCGCGCTGGTTGCGCCGAAGAGCACGCGACCGCCGCGTTCCTCCACCGCGTGGGCCAGCTCGAGCGCGATGCGCGACTTGCCGATGCCGGGCTCGCCGCCGATGAACGCGCACGCGCCGCGCCCGCGCGCAACTCGGCCCCAGGTCTCGAGCAGCCGGTCCATCTCGTCGCGCCGGCCCACGAACGGCAGCACCGCCGAGCCGGCTCCGGCCTTCCACTCGTCGTCGGCGTCGGCTTCGGCCACCGCATCGCCGCGCGCGATGCCTTCGGCGACCGCGGCGGTCTCGGCCATCGGCTCGGTGCCCATCTCCGCGCGCAGGCGGTTGGCGAACTCCTCGTATTCGCGCAGTGCTCCCGCGCGGTCGCCGCTCTCGTAGCGCATCGAGATGATCCGGCGCACCACGTCCTCGCGCCAGGGGTCCACCGCGAGGATTCTGCGCGCCATTTCGATGGCGAGCGCGTGGTCGGCGTTGCGCCGTGCCTCCGACACGCGCTCGGCGAGACAGCGCAGATACGCGTTGCGATGACGCTCGCGAATGGCGTCGAGCCACTCGTCGTAGATCTCGGGCAGCAGGTCGCCGCGGTAGAGGTCGATCGCTTCGGCGAGCCGGCCCGCGATCGCTCGACGCCTCGACGAACGCGTCGACGTCGAGCCACACGTCGGCATCCTGATTCCACGCGAGTTTCTCGGCGTCGACGTAGATGTAGTGCTCGGCCGGCTGCGGCACCGCGCGCAGCAGATCGCGCAGCGTCGCGCGCAGCTTCGAGCGTGCGGCGCCCTCTTCGTCGTCGGGATAGAGCAGAAACGCGAGGTACTCGCGCGACACCGGCGCCGCGCGATGCAGCAGCAGGTAGGCCAGGACCTGTAGCGATTTACGCGGCGTCGAAAGCAGAAACGGCTCGCCGTCAAGCGCGATCTCTAAGTGTCCCAGCAGCCGAATGTCGAGGTGCCCGCGCTTCCTCGCGACGACGTTTCCCACGCGAAGGCGGGGCTTCTCGGCGCGCGGTGCGGCCTCCCGGCCCCGTACGCTTTCGTACGCCGGTCCCGCTACGATGGGCACTCAAGCTCACTTTTAAGGAGAGAGAATGTCCCTTTCAAGCCTGTGCCGGCACGGCGTGCCGGCTCTTCTGCTGGCCTCGGGCCTTTCCGCCTGTACCGGCCAGACCGCGACCGGCGCGTACGTCCCGGCGGCAGCCGCCCTCGCGCGGCCCGGCAATGCCGTGCAGCCCAGCGATGCCGTGCAGCCCGACCACAAGGTCCGCATTTTTACCGCCAACCGCGACGGGGGCACCGTGCTCGCATTCGACTCGAAGAGCACCGGCAACGTCGCTCCCCTCGTATCGATCGGCGGATCCAAGACTAAGATGTTCGAGCCCGACGCCCTCGCCCTCGATGCGAATGGAAACATCTACGAAGCCGACGACGGCGGGAACACCGTCCAGGTCTTCTCGTCCGACGCCGACGGCAACGTGAAGCCGAAGCGAGTCATCGGCGGTTCGAAATCGAACCTGGGGCCAACCGAAGGCATCTTCGTCGATCCGTCCGGCAACCTGTGGGTGACCAACTACTCGGGCGCCGCGGTTACCGAGTACGCGGCCGGCGCGCATGGCAACGTCGCCCCGATCAAGACCATCAGCGGAACCAACACGCTACTGGACTTGCCGCTGGGCATGGCGATGGATTCCAAGGGCCGCCTCTACGTGGCGTGCGGCTCGTCGTCGGCGATCGAGATCTTCGCCAAAGGGGCGAACGGCAACGCCACGCCCGTGGCGACGATCGGCGGAAGCAACACCGGCCTCGTGAAGCCGTTTGCGCTGGCGATCGACTCCAAGGGCCGTCTCCTCGTCGCCGACGAGGGTGCAGGCGTGCTCGTCTTCGCGGCGGGCGCAAGCGGCAACGTCGCGCACACTGCGCTGATCACCGGGCTCTCGTACCCAGCCGGAGTAGCCGCCGACGGAAAGGATCACATCTATGCGGCCGACTTTACCGGACAAGCGATCAAGGAGTACGCCGCGAACGCCAACGGTAACGCGACGCCGCTTCGCACGATCTCCGGCGCGAACACGACGCTGAATGGGCCGGCATACCTAGCGCTGCAGCATTAGCGCTTTCGTCCCAAATGCGAGAGCGCGCCGTGAGTTCCAAGGCCCACGGCGCGCCCTCGCGAACGCGGATCGGCATGAGCCCGCTCGATCTCCGTCGGCATCCGCCGCGCGGCCCCCGCGAGACGCTTCTCGGCTTTTACCTGTTACCGCGCACGATCGACAAACTGCGCGCTTCGCTGCCAGGGGGGCAGATGGGGTCTTACCTCAACCACGACCGCGGATTCAGCGCGTACGCCGTCCGGCGCCTCGGACTCGACATGGACGAGTTTCGCAACGCCGTGGCGGCAGCGCCCGACGAGGCCGCCGTCGCCGACTGGTTGGGCGCACGGATCGACGTTTCGACCGCGCCCGAGCTTAACGCCAAGCTCGAAACCTTCGTCGTCGAGCGCATGCTGGCCGACGACCAGCGGCTGATACGCGAGCGCCATCCAGTAATGCAGACACGTCCCGACCTTTCCAAGATACTCGACATCCTCGAGGCCGACGACGCCAACGCGTGACGCGCGCTAGGCGCCGCCGCAGTCGTGCTCGCTGTTCATCCCCGCGTACTGCGAACGTTGACGATAATCGTACACGCGAAACACGCGGCCGCGGCCGTCCTTGTCGGGATTGCAATAGACCGTCGGCGCCGGCCGCGACACGAAGCACACCTGGACGCGGTCGCCGGAATGTTCCCGCATCATGATCGTGTTGCCGGCCGTGTCTTGATAGTGGGTTACCGACGCGCGCATCCGCGGGTTCGCGGGATCCGATCCCAGCGTCGTGTTGAAGTCGACGACGACGCCGCTCTGCACGAAGTCCTGCGCGGTCACCTTCGCGCCCGCGCTGGTGAGGCGCGGCTCGACGGAGCGCACCGTCGTGTCCACGCACGACACCGAGCGATAATGCCAGACGCCCGGGGCGTACTGCACGTCGTCGGCCAGCACCGGCGCAGGGCCTAGAAACGGCCCGGCCAGCAACACCGCCAGAAACGGCGTCGCCCGGCGCGCGGCAATGGAAAATCGAGTCTCACTCATGCAACGGAAACCTCCCGCCGCTCGCTTCGACAAGCGTCGTTCAAGGCCCCGGACCGAGCGAACCCCAGATTTATTCGGCTCGAACCGGGGCCTCACCACGATAACGGTGGACGAGGCCCTTTGGTTTTGGTTCGCAGGCCGATTTGGCGCTACGGCACGTCGGGCGTTGCCGCTTCCTCGCGCCGCAGCTGCGCGATGAACGCGCGCAGCTCTTGCGCCCGCTGGGCGCCGATGCTTTTGCCTGTGGCCGTGATGAGGTGCGGCGGAATCTGCTCGACGAACGTCTGCAGCGTCGCGACGGCCGGGTCGAAGCTGCCCGCTTTTTCGCCCGTGAGAGCGATCATCCGCGCGGCGCCGATGTAGCCGAGAAAGTCCAACGAGTCGGCGTCGTGCAGCACGATCGCCTCCGGGTTCGTGCCGGGGTTGCTGTAATACATATGGCCACGCTCGGCGGCCTGCACCGCCCGGAACTTCTGCATGGGAAATCCGGCGTCGCGCAGGATCGCGCCGCTCTGCTGTGCCGCGCAGTCGCCGTGCTCCATCTTCTTGTCGGGACACGGCATGAAGGCCGCCATGTCGTGGAGGAACGCGGCGGCGAAGAGCACGTCGAGATCGACGGTCATCGCGTCGCCTTTGGCCAATACGACGGCCAGAAGATAATTGCGCTCCGAGTGCTGCCAGCCCCAGGCGGGGTGGATGAAGCGGTCGTGCGCGAGATCGAAGATCTTCTGCTTCCAGGGAGCGTCGAGCGGAATGCCTCCGGGCGTGGCGGGCGCGGGCGCAGACGCTCCGAGGGCGCAGAGCGCGCCGAGGACGAGAAGTGCAGCCGTTCGCATGTGGAACTACTCCTTGATGATGAAATACGTCTTACTCTACGATGCCGCCGACGACGTGTTGGAGAAGGCGCCGATCCACGGCGCGGCGCATCGCGCGCATTGGAAAGCGTTCGTCGATGACGGCACGCTGCTAATGGTCGGCCCGTTTTCGAACCCGAAGGAGGGCGCGCTGGCGGTGTTTACGACGCGCGAGGCCGCCGAATCGTTCGCGCGCAACGATCCGTTCGTGCTCAACGGTGTCGTCGCCGGGTGGCGGGTCCGCGAATGGATCGAGGCGCTTCAGTAGTCCCGCCACAGCATCGCCGAGATCGCGCCTTCGTCCTGAAACACGTTCGTCAGGTCGAGGATCTTCGCGATCGGTATGTTGTTGACCACCAGCTGATACGTCAGGTGCCGACCGCTCTTGGTGGTGATGTAACCGCCGAACGCCTGTCCCTTGAGCTCCATGGAGCCGGTCTTTGATGGCCCGACGTACGTTCCGGTCTTGGCGCGGACGTTGTCGGCGGCCCCGGCCAACGTTGGGTCCGTCTTGAAATCCGTCACGAACCCCAACGATCCGTCCACGCCCAAAATCGGTAGCGCGTCGACGAACGCCTGCGACGCAGGGCTCTTGGCTAGTTCCTCGAGCATCTTCGTGACGGCGGAGTTCGTCGCGGTCGTTTCACCGCCGCCGCTGCCGTCGACGAAGTGATATTGATCGCTCGCGACACCCCAGTGCGCGGCGAGGTCCCTGCGCTCGTATGCGAGCGCCCCATCCATGGACGGCGCGCCGTTCTTGACGCCGAGCAGCACGAGGCTCGTGTCGGCGCCGATGTTGTAGCTGATCTTCAGGATGAATTTGGCGTCTTGGCCGTAGCGCATCCCGGTGAGCTCGGCGACTTTGTTGGCGGCTTGATACGAGCCCTTGGCCGGGAGCAGTCCGACCGGATTCTGCTGCACCGGCGCCGCGGCGACGGCGACGCCCGCCGCGCGCAGCGCTTCGATGAAGACCGTGCGCGCGTAGTTCGATGGCTGCACGATGCGCACGGTCTGCACGAGGGTCGGCGTGCCGGTGAGGGGCGGCTTATAGTTGCTGGGCAGCGAGCCCGCAATCGTCGCCGTGCAGGCGGGCTGTCCGATGCAGGCGGGCAGCTCCGGATCGATCTTGAGCGTATCCTTCGAGTCGGGCGCTCCGACGCGCAGCGCGTTGACTACGCGCAGCGCCGCCGACTTCGGCCGTGAGGTGAGCTTTGCGAGCGTGCCGGTCGCACCGCCGGGCGCGATCGACACGTCCACCACGTCGTCGTTGATGAAGATCGGACGCACGTTGAACTGGCCGCGGAAGAAGAACGGCGCGAACAGGCGGTCGTCGATGACGACGTTGCCGGCAACGCGCTTGATGCCGGCGGCTCGCACGGCGCCTGCGAGCTTGGCGTAGCCGGCCAGCGGATTCGGCTTGGTCAGAATGGCGTTTCCCAGGCCGTCGGCCTCGTTGTGATCCCAGTTGCTGACCGCGATGCTTCCGTCGGGATTCGTTCGTCCGCCCATCGTGAGGTCGCCCGAGGCGACGACGATGAGATTGCCGTGCAGCACGCCACCGGCATCGACGGTCCCGGTGCGAAACACGGGGGTGTCGTACGTGTGGTCGGGACCGACGGCGTTGAGCAGCTGGCCGACGCTGAAGACCTTGCGAACGGATCCGATGTAGAAGCGGCGCCCGGAGTTGAAATCGAGAATCACCTTGTCGCCGTCGAGCACCCGCAGACCCCAGACGCCGTTCTTGTAGCGTGGTTTGTTGAAGACCGCGCGAATATCGGACGGCACGGCGGCGGTTGAGGCGCCCGGCGCGGCGCCCGCGCCGGTTGGCGCCGCGGAGACGGCGAAGGTCGAGAGGAACAGAGATGCCGCGAGGGCGGCGCCGCCGCGGGCAGTGCGATGCGAAGGTGCGTGCATAGAAGCCTCCCGTCGGCCGGCGTTCGGGTGGCGCCGTTCGCGCGCCTGCCCGTCGCTCCCCACCGGCGACGGCAGGGCCGCTGCGGCGCGCCCGTCAATAGCACGAGCGTGCGCAATGTATCGTCGCTCGCGTTCGCCGCCTTCATCATTGGGTCTTCGTTCGCCGTTCCCGTCGCCACATCGGCGGCCGCTTCGCGGTCGGTTTCGAGCCCGGCCGTGCAGTCGGCCATCGTCGCTGCGATCGAGAAGGATCGTAAACGCTTCGGCGGACGCACGCCGCTGCCGGCGGCGCTGATTGGCGTCTGGGACGACCACGGTGCCAGCTTCGTCCGCGCCTTCGGCTATGCCGACTTGCAACACCACGTCGCGCTGACGGCGGCCGATCATTTCCGCATCGGCAGCAACACCAAAACGTTCGTGATCGGCGTCTTGCTGCAGCTCGTCGGCGAGAAGAAGCTGAGCCTCGACGATCCCTTGAGCCGCTTCTCGCTGGGCGTGGCCATTCCCAACGCAAAGAACATAACGGTGCGCGAGCTTTGCGACATGCGCAGCGGCCTGTTCGAGGCCTACGACACGCCGCAGTTCGCGAAGCTAAACTGGAAGGTGCCAAAGAATTTCAGCCCGCAGCTGCTTATCGGCTGGGCCGCGCAGCAGAAGCCGTACTTCGCGCCCAATAAGGGCTACCGTTACAGTAACACCAACTACTTGCTGCTGGGCGCGATCGTCGAGAGCCTCACGCACGACACCATCGGCAATCAGATCCGCAAGCGTCTGATCGAGCCGTTCGGCCTGACGGAGACATCGTTCCCGGTCACCGAAGCGATGCCCGGGCCGTGGGCCCGCGGTTACACCCTCGACAAGCACCGCAACTGGCAAGACGTGAGCAACACGGTGCCCGTCGCCTTCATGTGGTCGGCCGGCGCGATGATCTCGGACATGCGCGATATCCGGCGGTGGATCAAGCTGTACGCGACGGGCCAGGCCAGCGGAGCCGCGACGTATCGCGACCTGATCAACTGCATCCCGTTCATAGGCAACACGTCGTTCGGCTTGGGCATTACGTGCAGCGCGGGCTGGTATGGCTATACGGGAGCGCTGCCCGGGTACAACACCGCGGATTATTACTCGCCGCGTACCGGCCTCACGGTCGTAGCCTGGATCACGTACCAGGCGCCGGAGCCGGTCGAAGGCGTGGCCAGCGTTATGGTGCGCGACATCGCGCGCATCATAACGCCCACGCACATCCCGTTCGTCTACGGATCGATCAAGGGCGCGAAACCGTAGGCGTTATCTCCACCGGTCTGCCGGCGGCGGGTGTTTCGCCCCGGTTTCGAGCGGGCTATTGACCCGCGACCGCTGGAATCCGTCTTCAGCAAATGCGGCGTGCGTGCACGCTGGCAGCTCAGCCAGGAAACGCTCGATGCGGTGTCAGACACCGCGCTAGGATGAGCTCGACCGACGTCCCGATGGCAGCGCCCCTCGAAGAGGTCTTTCCCGCACTCTCCGACGAGCAGATCGAACGCATCGCGCGCCACGGACGCCGGCGAACTGCGGCCGCCGGCGAGGTGCTCATCCAGCAAGGCGACGCACCGATTCCCTTTTTTGTGCTGCTCTCGGGCGAACTCGAGGCGGTTCGCCCCACCGAACTCGGCCACGGGATCATCAGGCTGAGCGGACGCGGTCAGTTCAACGGCGAGATCAACACACTGTCGGGCCGCCGCGCGATGTTTCGTATCCAGGCCTCGAAGCCCAGCGAGCTGATCGAGCTCGACCGCGCTGCGATGATGACGATCGTGCAGACCGACGCCGAGATCGGCGAGCTCATAATGCGAGCGTTCATCTGGCGCCGCGTTGGGCTGGTGGCCGCCGGGATCGGCGACGTCGTTTTGGTTGGTTCCGCGCACTCCGCCGACACGCTGCGGCTTCAAGAGTTTCTCGTGCGCAACGGCCATCCGTACGCGTACCTCGACCTCGAGCGCGAGGCCGAAGCCGAGCATTTAATGAAGACGTTCGGTGTCGCGGCCAATGAGATTCCCGTCGTGATATGCCGTGGCCAGATGGCGTTGCGCAATCCATCGAATCGAGAAGTCGCGGAGTGTCTGGGTTTTAACGAGTCGATCGACCGCACCCACGTGCGCGAACTGCTGGTCATCGGCGCTGGGCCGTCGGGGTTAGCAGCTGCGGTGTACGGCGCTTCCGAAGGACTCGACGTGCTGGTGATCGAGGCGAACGCGCCCGGCGGACAGGCCGGCTCGAGCTCGCGGATCGAGAACTATCTGGGATTTCCCAACGGGGTGTCGGGGCTGGAGCTTGCGGAGCGCGCGTACGTGCAGGCCGAAAAGTTCGGCGCAGAACTTCTGATCGATCGCGCGACGCGTCTGCACTGCGAAAGCCAACCTTATCAGGTAAGCTTGGAAGGCGGGATCGACATTCGGGCGCGAGCGATTGTCATTGCGGGTGGCGTATGCTATCGCAAGCCGCAACTCGAGAATTTGGAACACTATGAAGGAGCCGGAATATACTACGGTGCGACCTCCCTCGAGTCGCAGCTCTGCGCGGGGGATGAAGTTATCGTCGTCGGCGGGGGCAATTCCGCCGGTCAAGCGGCAATCTTTCTTTCAAAGACCGCGGCGCGAGTCTACATTCTAGTGCGATCGGGCACCTTAGCCGATAGCATGTCGCGCTACCTTAGCCGGCGCATCGAGGAGACGCCGAACATCGAGCTGCTGTTGCACACCGAGATCGTCGCGTTGCTCGGCGCCGGCGGTCTCGAAACCGTTCGCTGGAAGAACAACGAATCCGGAACGACGAAAGAGCGCGCAATCCATCACGTGTTCATGATGACGGGGGCGGTGCCGTATACCGAATGGCTCGACGGCTGCCTCACGCTCGACGACAAGGGCTTCGTCAAAACGGGCGCCGCCTTAAGCGTGGACGACTTGGCATCGGCACGTTGGCCGCTCACGCGCCCACCCTACTTGCTCGAGACGAGCTTGCCCGGCGTTTTCGCAGTCGGCGACATCCGCGGCGGCAGTGTGAAACGCGTGGCATCGGCGGTCGGCGAAGGTTCGATCGCGATTTCGTTCGTTCACCAAGTGCTTAACTAAGGCTGTTGGACTCTAAATATAATTAAACGCTCCGTTGACTCGGAGCGATAACGAAAACAGACCCTGATGGGCCTATCATTCGCGATGATAGGATTCGCGAGTGTGCGATGTTTCTCTTAGAGCAAAGAGCCACTCACAAGCTTCATGCATGCAACGGTTTGCAATATCGAAACGGTGCGCAATTCTGCGGCAGGTGGGCTTGATGCAGTGCGCCAAACGACCCGTGCCCTCGGGGCATAGGCCCCCGAGTCGAACGGACCAGGTCTGCTGGTCTGAAAGTCCCATTCTCAACCCCCCACGCTAAGGAGTAATAGTCTCGAATGAATATCGTTAGTTCGGCCAAGTACGCATTAGGCGTCACTGCGGCCGCTGGTATACTCGCCGGCTGCGCCGGCGGCACAAGCCAATCAGGGCTTGGCCCGAGTTTAAATCCTCCGGCGAACCAACAGGTGCGCGGGAGCATGAACACGCTCACGACCCTGCCCGGGATCACGCGAATCGTGCATCCGGACCACGGCAAATCTTGGATGACCCCAGACAAGCATAAGAAAAAGCTGTATCTCTACGTTTCGGATTCCGGAACCAACGACGTCTACGTCTACCATTATCCGAGCGGCACCCCCGTCGGAACGCTGACGGGCTTTAGCGAGCCGCAAGGCGAGTGCGTGCAAGGCAAGGATGTGTGGATCTCGAGCACCACCGCGTCGCAACTGCTTGAGTACAAGGCCGGCGGCACGAGCCCGATCAAAACGATCAATGATTCGGGCCAGTACCCGGTGGGCTGTTCGTATGACAAGAATACCGGAAACCTTGCCGTTTCGAACATCATCACGACGGCCGGTGGTAACGGCAGCGTGTCGATCTATGCCAACCCCTCGAGCACGCCCACGAACTATGCGGTCACGACAATGACGCGCGTGTATTTCCTCGGCTACGACGCCAATAGCAACCTGTTCGTGTCGGGTTCGGACGTCAACGGCGTGTACCAGCTCGCTGAGCTCAAGAAGAGCGCGAGTTCGTTCACGGCTCTCTCGGTGAGCGGCGCTACCATCAACTTCCCCGGCACCGTTCAGTTTGCCGACGGAGCGCTCGCGATCGGCGACCAGAGTGGCTCGTCCGGATATTCGGTCCTTTACCAGGCGAACGTAAGCGGATCCACCGCCTCGGTGACGGGAACGACTGGCCTCACCGCTGCATCGGATGCGGTACAGTGCTTCATCCTGAAGAAGGCCGTCGCAGTGCCGGATGCGGGCGGAGCCTCAACCCAGCTCTATAAGTACCCCGCCGGCGGCAGCCCGACTCTGACCATCAGCGGCCAGAGCCAGCCGATCGGATCGGCCATCATACAGTAAGTTCGATCGCGAACGTTACTTAGAGTAGTACTTCCTCAGCAGACGAATGGGCCCGGCATCAGCCGGGCCCATTTCGCGATATGCGAGTTCAAAAAACATACGAGTCGATCGTTTCGGTAACCGACCGCGCGCCGAGAAGACGTGTGACCGCCGATGCTCGTTTTCGTCCCTCCCGGGCCGAGTCAGCTTACCACGCCTCACGTTCGCCCTTGTGCCCATGCGGCGCGCTTAGACGCCTGCTGCGAGGGCATTCCGAGTGGCGGCGGCCATTGAAAGACAAGCTCGGGCAGGGCCTTCCGGCGTCGTCACGTAGGCCTGTGAGCAAACGCCTTTATCATCATGGGAGCGTACGGGTCTGGTGGCTCGCACGGTCTTCAAAATCGCTGAGGTCGTCGCAAGGCGACTGGTAGGTTCGATTCCTACACGCTCCCGCCAAGTCAAAACGCTCACGCCACTTACGTTCTTCCGCCTGTATTTTACGGAGGTTTACGGCGAACCGCGCCTTTCGCTACACCGTTTGGTACGCATCCGCCCGGGAAATCGGGCGGAGCGGCCCACGCAGCACTCAGCATCGGGGCGTTCTAGCGACCATCTCTTTCACAAAGGGCCCCCGTCTTCGTAGTAGCGAAGGGGGCAAGCAATCGCGCTGCATTTCTATTAGGTTTTCGATGAAAGGATGTCTATGAAACTCTTCTCGTGGCTCGTTTTGGGGCTGCTCGTGACTGCCGGCGCGACGCTCGCCGCGATGCAGTCAGCTCCGGTCTTTTTTACGTCTCATAGCCTCCACTGGGTGGCCGCCACCGGTCCTGCGAAGGGCTCTTGGAATGCCGTGATGGTCGGCAATCCGAACTCATCCGGCACCGCAATCATTCGCGTCAAGATGCCCGACGGCTACACAAACAAGCCGCATTACCATTCGCACGCCGAATATATCACCGTGATCCAAGGAACGCTTTTGTTCGGGACAGGTGATACCATCGACAAATCTAACGCGCGGGTGCTACCGGCCGGGTCGTTCATTGCAGTCCCAGCAGGCGTCCATCACTGGTCGGTCGCACAGGGCGATACCATCGAGCAGGTCGGCGGAGAAGGGCCACTGACGAACATCCCAGTCAAGAAAAGCATGTAGTAGGCGGATTAGGAGGTCCGCGAGACTTTCTCGAGCGCTTCGGCGGCGTAGCGCCTGCGCCGCGGTCCTCCCTCCGGCGCATGAAGGAACTCGATTTCGACCTGTGAGTCGGGATGCACGGCGGTAACGATCGCTTCCTCGTCCTCGCCTTTCACGATGACGTGATCACCGAGTCGAATCACGGTGCAACTCCCTAACGTCGTGTAGGGCAAAGCGTGCTGGTTCCATGCTTGGCTCTTGACCCTGACTACGGCGAGTTCCCCCCAGCGATAGCCGCGTGTCATCCAAAGTTTGTCGACGGGCGCGGGTTCGATTTCCGTTGGCGCCAGCGAAAAACGGATCAGTCTGCTTGCCCTTTCGCGGATTCGACGAATCTTCGTCTAACGACCATATAACGGTGTATCGAACGACCGCGCAAGCTCGAGGCTAGTGCAAACGATTTTCTCCTAAAGGCGAAGCGGCTCACTGCGGGCCCCCGGACAAAATATTACCGTTTATCCAGAAAGCGCAACCACTCCCAATCGAACGATCCAGTATGATGTAGATGGTCCGGCCGCGTTGGCTTTTGGGCTTTGAAGAGATTTTAGTACGTCCCAGAGCCGGCGGGTCTGAGGAAGTGGCCTCCCAATGCTACCGGCGCGTCCTTTCAGAATCCAGGATGAGCCGTAGGCTGGCTTTTAATACCTTGAAGCGGCGCTTGCCCAGAGTTTTCTCCCAGTCCCCTTCAATTTCAGCGATGATGGCGCGGCCTCGCTCGATAATCCGCTCACCGCGGTCGGTCGTAAAAATCAGTTTTGAGCGACGGTCTCTTGGATTTGGCAAACGGACGACATATCCGGAAGCTTCCAGGTCGTCGATAAGTTCTTTCATCGCCGGTGTCGTCATACGCGCCTTGGCGGCCAGCTCAGTCAGCGTACTGCCTTCATCCTCAATGTAGATAAAAATTGGCGAATGCGCAGCGCGAATCTGACCTTGCGTTTCGGCGCGAAGCCGGTCCGTGATCTGCCCCACGAAGGAAGCATAGATGGGGCCGACGAGCCGCCCGAGCGACGCGGGATCGGGGGGCGGAGCCACGCGCCGGCGGGGCCGGCTATTTGACCTTGACAAGAAGAGCCACCTCGCGTATTGTTAGGAAACCTTACTATATGCTTAGGAACCCTTATTAGTTCTCCAGCCACCGTTGCGGTCCTCGATGTACGGCTTGTCGGTCGCGGCGGTAAGCAATGTGAACCTTGATGGCCCCTAACTCTCGGAGAATTATTCATGAAAGTTCTGAGCGCAGCTTCCCTCCTGGCATTTGGGTTCGTCGCTGGATGCACGGGATCCACGCCGAACACTACTCCGCCGGCGCCGCCGGCGATGACTTGGACATTGCAGGCGGGCGCGTCAAGCGCGCACGAGGCCAATCAAGGTTTGCAATTCTACACGACCTCAATCACCATTGATGCTGGGGACAGCATAACTTGGGGCTTTCCGGCGGGCGAGCCTCACACGGTCACATTCCTAGGAAATCGCAAATCGTTGCCGCCACCCACCGACCCCACCGTGCCTATCCCTGCGGGCGGTTCTATTTACGACGGCTCGACGTACACGAGCTCGGGATTCAAGTTGCTTGGCGGCAGCTACACGCTAACGTTTCCAAAGCCCGGTGCGTACAAGTACTACTGCCTTCTCCATGGCGGATTGAAGGGCGGTATGGTCGGAAGTATCACGGTGCAGACTGCCGGCGCTCCTTATCCGCGAGCACAGAAGCAGTATACTAGCGCGGCGCAGGACATGATCTCGAGCGACCTCGCGAACGCCGCGGCGTCGATCAACGAGTTCCCCTATCGAGTTGGCGGAACGCACCTTGCTGCCGGAATTGCTCCGAAGTTGAATACGGGGCCGCCTTCGACGTCTACGGTCGTGCGCTTCCTCGATAGTAAGTCGAGTAGCGATCAGACCGTCGCCATTGCCGTGGGAGCGACGATAACCTGGACGAATCTTTCGAACAACTTTCCGCACACCGTGACGCTCGGAATTGCCGGGCGGCGGTTTCCGAATCTGCCCCCGTTCTCGCCGCCATCCGGCGGAACGACGTATGACGGAACCGTGGTGACGAACTCCGGTCCCTTGTTTCCGGGACAAAGCTACAGCCTGACCTTCATTAAGGCCGGCACCTACACGTACCACTGCCTCTTTCATGACGATACCGAGAACATGATCGGCACGGTCAGCGTACGCTAGTCCAGCGTGGTAAAGCGGCGCAGCGCATCGCGAAGCAAGCGGTTCGCGGATCGTGCGTCGCCGGGGACGTCGAACTGCGAAAACGGCTGTCCTCCGGGGACCGCCGAACGGGCCCGTATTGTTTGACCGTTTCGTTAGGCACGGGGGTCACGGTGGTCAGCACCATGGAATTGACGTACGAACCACACTTACCGCCGATTCGTCACCATCTCTTCGCGAGGCCCGGAAGATCCACGTGCTCGCTGCCGGAGCTGTAACCGCCCAGCGAAATTATATTCTGACCCCAATGTCTACTTCGCCGGGTTCGACCATAAGGAGATCTTTTTATAGATGGCGCGAACAGCGGTAGCGCGATGGTCTTCGGCAGAGTCAGGGGCCGTTGTCACGCGAAGGTCGTCGACGTACTTACGACTGGTAATATGGTACGCGGGCCGAGGGGGACCCATATCGACAAGGCCGACCGTAGTGCAATCGCTGAATGCTGTCCGGTAAGCAGTGGATCACCGATTATTTATGCCTACAAACACCCGAGAACGCGCTCCCTCGGTAATTCCGTGTCTACGATGACGCTGGATACTAGCCATCCATTTGTTACGTTCGATTTTGCGTTCCTCGCTTCCAGCAACCCATCTGTACGTTGCCGACTCCTCTGACACATTCGTTCCCAAGTATGCTTTCCCGGCGGGCGGATCCGCGACAAAGACGATCCCTTTCGCAGGCGGCCCGTTCGGCATTGCAGTCACACCGGCCTTAGCTCCTTAGCTCAACACGTGTTCATGATCGCTCGTTCGCCGCAGCATGTCGCGGTAATAGCGTTGCTGCGGCCTCATATTGAAGTGAACTCACGGCATCGGATTACGCGGCAGCTGGCTCGACCCTTCGGCTTCGCCGAAGCTACCTTGCTGGCCCCGGAGACTTGGGAGGACCGAGATCGTCCATATTACCATGTTGCTCTGGACTGCCACGCAAAGCCCTCGGCGAAGATAGTCTCGCGCGTTTATTAGCTAGGGCGGCCCGACGACCGAAGACGAGGCGATCGCACAAGCGCAGGCATTAGGTCACATCACAAATCGATTCGCTGCCGTAGATCGGGCGCGGCGACCATATTGCAGTGGATGGAAGTGATTTGCTCTAACGGCAGAGTTCACTACCCAGCCTACCAGACAGAATCGATCAAGAACGGGCTGCACTTCTATGTGGTCTTCGCGCCCTTCGTGCAAAATGGCCCAGTTTTGGCGACACGTTCGCAAGGGTTCGCCATCGTACGAAAGTACCTACGAGGCACGGATCTAACGTTACGGCCAAAATGACGCAGGCTTTGCCCGCCCGACGTGCTGGCCGAGCAGCGCGCTCTCTCGCTCTTATTCAAGAAACTGGCGACCTTTCGAACGGATGCGGAATTGCTTTGCAGTTTCAACGCGATGAAGAAGGTCGCCCGTAAGCTTGACGGTCGGCTTAGCGTGCTCGTGCGACGCCTGGATGCGTTTGCTTATCGAGCTTTCAAGCACCGCGTAGGCTTTGAGATTCTAATCCAGCGTTGACAGGTTAACGCGATGCGTTCGTGCCATAGTGCGCGGAGTTCTCATTCATATTAGCCCAACGTCGTCGCGGATCGCGACCATTCGCTTCGCGAGATGCGAAGACCGGGCGGAAGGGTAACTTGCAAATGAATTCCCCAATTCAATGCGCAACCCACTCAGCGGCTTAATTATTATCGCTTTTTTGACGAACTGCAGCGGCTTGGCGACCCAGCCGGCCGTTTCGCAGCCTAACGTAACGGCCCCGGCCGGCGACGGTGCGAGCCTGGGCAAAGACTTCTTGGGCTGTCCGTATCAGTCCGGCGACGTGTGGCAGACCAACATCTCCTCCGCGCAAATCGACTCCCACAGCGCCGCCTACATCAAGGCCACGAACGACGCCGGCGGCGGCGGAAAGTTCAACGCTTGGGCGCCGACGACGAACGAGCTCATCAACATGGCGACGTCCTCTACGCCGCTGGTTCCCGTCTACGGGAAGGTCAAGTGGCACACGCCCTACTCGCCATGGCCGTGGGCTTCCAACTTTTACATCTCGCCGATGAGCGACGCCCATGCCCTCGTCTTGCAACACACGAGCTGCCAGTACTTCGAGGGTTACGACACGACCTACAGCGGCGGAAGCCTGTCGATGTATAACGGCGGAATGTGGGACTTGACGAAGGCGTTTGTTCGCCAGAACCAGGGCGCGACTTCCACCGCCAGCGGTATCCCAATCGGGTTGCTCGCCGTTCGTCCCGAGGAGCTCACCGCCGGCGTGATCTTGCATGCGATCGGATGGGACGGCGTGGCGCACACTTGGTCGCAGAGTGCGTGCGTCTCGCCGGCCGGAATGACCGATTGCACCGACGATTTGGCCTATCAGGGTCCGCCGAGCGACACGCCCATGCCGTACGGTGCCCACATTCGGCTAAAGGCAACGTTCAACGACTCCTCTTTCCCCAGGGAGGCGAAGGTTGTCGCCGAGGCGCTCAAGCATTACGGCGCCTACGGATACGATACCGGCTGCTGCAATTCGATCGTTTTTGTGAACGACAAAAACGGAGCGCCGGTATGGACGAGTTCCGACGAGACGGCGATCTCGAGCCTTACCGTATCGGACTTCGACGTGGTCGTAGCTCCGTAGGCGTACGAAGCTCTCGACGGGCGCTCGCGAGCCGTAAGGAAGAGCGTCCGTCGAGAGCGGGATCCAGTTCTCAGCAGGGATTGCTTACGAGTTTGCCCTTGAAGACTTCGAGTACGCCCGCCGATTCACGGTAGGCCACATTGTCGAAGACGCCGCCAACCTTTGACAGCTGTCCGCCATACTTCGATGACTTCGTGGCATCGACATAACACGAGCCCAGTTCCGTCCAGCCGACGATGACGTTCTCCCACAGCGCAACCGTGTAGGGTTTGCCGGCGAAAACGTGACTGCTCACCATCGGATTGCCTTTCGGCAACGTGGTACCGAACGTCGGAAACCCGCTGAACGAATATTGAAGGTAAAACACCGGCTTCTGCGAGCCGTTCGGCGGCCATTTCCCTGAAGCGTAAGCCTTCGTGCTGCTGATCAACTGGATGGTAAAGGTCTGCGAATACTTCAGGTCGGGATACTGCAATGCCCCGCCCCAACCGCCGAACGAGGGAACGCATAAAGAGCCGCCCGGGGTTTTCACGTTTTGCGTGGCAACCTCGGCATAGAGCTTGGTATTCTTTTGACCTTTGCATTTTGGCGGCGGGCTAAGGTCGGGCCGGCTCGCGCTGGAGCCGAAGCTCGGCAGCGCACCGGAGCCCGGTACGACGGTTGGCGGTGAAATGGCCGTCGTGCCGGCGCAGCCGCCCAGCACGATCGTAACGACGGCGGCCAGGAACGCCATCGGCGACGGCCCTAGCAAATTCCGGCGGAACATGATACCTCCTTAACGGCAAAACGGCGCCCGAAGCAATCGGGACGCGCGAAGCGTATCACCGTTCGCCCGGCGCGCAGTATGGGGGGCGACCCTACCTCTCCGACGCCAACGATTAGGGACGCCCCCCATACCCGCGGGGCGGATGGCGCGCTATCGTTGCCGAGTGTCGATTCCCGACGTACTGCGAACTAGCGTCCTGCGCCGCTTTCGACGATTGGATCGCCGCGCGCGAGAGGCCGTCATGCGAGCCTCAGTCATAGGCCGAGAGTTCGATCTCGAGGTTCTGGCCGCGACGTCCAAGCGGACCGAAGAGCACGTGCGCCCCGCTCTGCGAGAGGCGTGCAAGCTTCAGCTGATGGTCGTAATGGGGGATCGCCGATACGCTTTCCGCCACGCACTGACGCGTGACATCATTTATTCGGAGTTCTTGGAAACGAGAACGCGTCCGCTGCACCGGCGAATTGCACGGGTGCTCGAGCAGTTGCGAAACGCCGCCAGCGATGTCTCGTTCGAAGAACTCGCCTATCACTCTTGGGCCGGTGGAGACGTGCGGCGTGCTCTGCGCTACAACGAGATCGCCGGTGATAACGCCGCCGCCGTCCACGCGAGCACCGACGCGCTACGCTATTATGCGCGAGCGCGAAGCTTGATCGAAGTAGACTCCGTGGCGTATCGCCGTCTGACGGAAAAACTCGACACCCTCGGCGGCGCATAGGCAGGGGCTCTTGCTGCAGCGAACCTAAGGCGGCTCTATGATCGTGCGGCCCGTGCTCTGCCGGCCGTTTATTGGTCGTCGGCAGGAGCTCGCCTACCTTCACGAGCGCCGGCTCGAAGCCGGCCGCTCGCATGGCGGTTTCGTGCTCGTAAGCGGCGATGCCGGCGTCGGCAAATCGCGCCTCATCGCGGAGTTTTGCAAGTCGCTGGCTTACGCGCGTTGGAAGGTGGGACACGGCGCCTGCCTCGAGTTCGCACGGCCACCCTACGGGCCGATTTTAGAGGCGCTCGCACACGTCAGTGCGGCGAAATTCGAGTTGGCCGCGGCCGCTACCAGGCGCGAGCAGTTCGACACGATCGTCGATCGTATCGGATCGATCGCCGCTCGGAGCGCGCTGATCCTCGTCGTCGAGGACCTGCACTGGGCCGATGCCGCGACGCTCGATGTGCTCGCCTATCTCGGGCCCAAGCTCGATCGCATGCGGGTGCTGGTCGTCGCGTCGGTCCGCGCGGACGAGCTGCATCCGGCCAATCCCTCCACGAACGCGATGGCAAAGATCGCGCGCGGCGCGCGCGCCGCGCGCATCGAGCTCGGCCCCCTGCGCGGCTCCGACTTGCGCGCGTTTATCGACGAGGCTCTCGCTGAGATCCCGTTGCCGGAAGAGGCGCGCCGCGCTGTTGCGATCGCAGGCGACGGCAACCCGTTCTTTACCGAAGAGCTGCTGAAGAGCGCCGTCGAGCAGATGTCCGTCGACGCCGAAACGCAGCGACGGCATGACTTACCGCAATCGGTTCGCGCGACGCTCTTGGAACGGTTGCGGCCGCTCGACGCCGGCGAACGCCGCGTGGTCGAGCAGGCCGCCCTGATCGGCCGCACGTTTGGGCTAAATCTGCTTGCTGCAACGCTGGAGACCGACACGACGGCCATACTGCCGGCGCTGCGACGCGCTCGCGACTATCAACTCGTCGAAGAAGCCGGCCCCGGGACCTTTCGCTTCCGGCACGGTTTGACGCGCGACGCCATCTACAGCGAGTTCCTCGGAGCGGAGCTGCAGCCGCGCCATCGCACGATCGGGCTCGCTCTCGAAGCGGCGCCCCTGGAGCAGCGCTCGCTCGAGCGGCTCGCCTACCACTGGTGGGCGGCAAAGGACCCGGCAAAAGCGACGGACTACAACGAACGAGCCGGCGACGCCGCCGCGGCGGTCCACGCTCACGAAGATGCCATCGCCTTCTACGAGCGTGCGCTCGAGTTCGGCGGAGACGCGCTCGCGCGCGGATCGATCGTCAGGAAAATCGCGGATCGACGCCTCGCGCTGGGGTTGACGAAAGAAGCGCAAGCGTCGTATGCGGAAGCAGCCGACATCTTCGAACGCGCGGGCGCTCACGAATTTGAAGCGAGTTGCCGCGCGACGGCGGCCATTACGGCGTACGGGGCCGGACAGCCGGAACCGACGGCGCCGCTCGAAACGATGCTCGTACGCTTGGACGCCGCGGAATACCGCGCACGGAGCCGCGCACATTTGGGCCTGGCGTGGCTCGCGGGGACGTTCGGATTTCCGACCCGCGCGCGATATCATCTCGACCGCGTCGATCCCCGCGCGCTGCGAGAGGCGGCGGACGTCGCGCTCCGTTTCCACAACGTCGCAGCGTTCGTCGCGATGACCGTCGGCGACCTCGATCTCTTTCGTCGGGAATTCGCGACCTGGGTCGCGGCCGCGGACGCGAGCGGGTCGGTGACGGTCGCAGCGGGCGCGCACATCAATGGGGCGATGTGTCTTTCGTTCTTCGGCCTTCACGAGGAAGCTCGAGCGCAAATCGACCGGGCGCTCCAGTTGTCGAAAGATGCGCGCAGCCGCCACTGTGAGGAGATGGCCTATGCGTTCGCTTCGCTCTGCTCGCTGATGCGAGGTAACCTAGCGCAGGCGAGAATGGAAGTCGAGCGCGTCTCGACGTCGAGCGAGAATCACGTAAACATCGTTTTCGCGACCGCCTGGGGGACGGTGATCGGCGCGGCGCTCGACGATCGAGCGTTGGTCGAAAAATGGTTCGAGGGATTCGAAGCGACGATTTCGGCGAAACCGGAGCCGGAGTGCGGCGCCGGTTTCGCCGAAATCATGATTCGCCGAGGTCGCGACCGCGACGCTGCTGCCCTTTTGCACCGCGCCCTGCCGGACTGCGAGCTTATGCGCGGCAACGTGATGACGCTGCTCGCGGTGGGCCGTTACGGCGACCGCGAGGACCGGCTGCGCGCGCGAACCCACCTCGAACGAGCCGCGGATGCTGCCGTCGAGACGCCCGAGCGCCCGGCGCTGGCGCTCTTCGATGCGATCGAACGCGCACGAGGCGGCCGTACGGATGAAACGATCGCGCTGGCGAGATCTGCCGCGGCCGGCTTCCGGCGCTTGCGGATGCCGCTGCTCGAGGCGCAAGCCCTGGAAGCGGCGGGCGATCTCGGGGGCGCGCGCGAACTATTCAGCCGTTGCGGGGCGATTTATGACGCGCATCGCCTCGGCAGCGATGACACGAGCGGGGACGGCCCTCTCAGGTCGCTGTCGGCGCGCGAGCGCGAGATAGCGTCGCTCGCCGCCGCAGGCAGAACGAATCTCGAGATCGCCGAGCAGTTGTCGATCACGCACAAAACGGTCGAGAAGCATCTGGCATCGGCATATCAAAAACTCGGCATCGCGTCGCGCGCGAAACTCAGCGGTTACCTCAGCAGCAGTTAAGGGCGTGGAAAGTGTTACGAGCCTCCGCGCTCGGCCGCGTAGCGGTACTGCCCGGGCTTCCAAGCGCAAACGCTGCCGTCGTTCATGACGAACGACTCGAATCCGTCGACCTCGGCGTTGAAGTCTTCATTAAGCCGCTTGGTCGCCGGCCAGTTCACGGCAGTCTCCTGGCGCGCCGCGCCGCGAGCCTTTGAGTTGGAAAACTGCCGATCGTTTACGATCGCGTTGAGCGCTGCCGCTAGCCGTCGAGCATCGTCCATTGTCGTGAGGCGCTCCTTTTTTTGGGTATGCGGATGAACGTACGCCGTGGGGTCGCGCGATGCCCTTCCGATCAGCGGACCGCCGAGCAAGATAGGAGCGACTAGCTCTTGCACGTAACGAGATTGGGTCATGGCCGGCGATGAACGGCGCGTCGAGCGCATCGAGGTCACGTTTACCGTCAACGGAAGGCCGGTCGAGCTGACGGTCGATTCGCGCGCGACGTTGCTCGATACGCTGCGCGAGACGCTCGGCCTTACCGGCACCAAAAAAGGTTGCGACCACGGGCAATGCGGCGCTTGCACGGTGCACGTCGACGGACGACGAGTCAACTCGTGTCTCTCGTTCGCGGCGATGCACGAGGGCTCGGCGATCGACACGATCGAGGGCCTGGGGACGCCCGACGGCTTACATCCGGTGCAGTCGGCATTCCTAGAGTGGGACGGCTACCAGTGCGGGTATTGTACGCCGGGCCAAATCATGTCGGCGGTCGCGCTCCTGGCCGAGCCGTGCGGGCCGTCCGACGCCGACGTCGCCGAACTCATGAGCGGAAATATCTGTCGCTGCGGCGCCTATCAGAATATCGTGTCCGCGATTCAATCCGTGCGGCGGGCGGAGCCGGCGTGAACCCGTTCACCTTTTCGCGCGCGCACAGCGTGGCGGACGCGCTTCGCGACGCCAACCGCAATGTCAAGTTCGTGGCGGGAGGCACGACGCTGGTCGATCTCATGAAGCTCGACGTCGAGCAGCCCGCGGAAGTGATCGACATCAACTCTCTTCCGCTCGCCGACGTGACCCGAACGCCCGACGGCGGCCTGCGTATCGGTGCCCTAGCGCGGAACTCGGACGTTGCCCATCACCCCATTGTCGCGAGCGATTATCCGCTGCTGTCGCAAGCGTTGCTTTCGGGCGCATCGGCGCAGTTGCGCAACATGGCTTCGACCGGCGGAAACCTCTTGCAGCGTACGCGCTGCGTCTATTTTCGCGACACCGCGATGGCGTGCAACAAGCGTTCGCCCGGAAGCGGCTGCGCGGCGATCGCAGGATTCAACCGGAACCTCGCGATCCTGGGGACGAGCGCGTCGTGCATCGCGACGAACCCCTCCGATCAAAACGTCGCGCTTGCGGCGCTCGAGGCCACGGTTCACGTCACGAGCCCCGACGGCGACCGACGCGTGCCGATTGAGGCCTTTTACCTATTGCCGGGCCAGACCCCCGAGCGTGAGACCGTCCTCGAACCGGGGGAACTGGTGACCGCGGTGACGCTGCCGCCGCCGGCCGCCGGGTCGAGATCGGTCTACCTGAAACTCCGCGATCGAGCATCGTATGAATTCGCGCTCGCATCGGCGGCGGTCGCGGTGACGATGAGGGATGACTCGATGCTGCGCGTGCGCGTGGCGATGGGCGGGATCGCCACCAAACCGTGGCGCGACCGCGGCGTCGAAGCGGCGCTGGAGGGGCACCCGGCGACGCGCGAGCGCTTCGAAGCGGCGGCGGCCGTTCTTCTGCGCGATGCGATGCCTCAATCGCAGAACGGCTTCAAGGTCGAGCTCGCGAAGCGCTGCCTCGTGCATGCGTTGAGCCTGGCTACGGGGCTCGCATAGCCGATGGGCACAACGATCGTCGGTCAATCGTTGGCCCGCATCGACGGGCCCCTCAAAGTGAGCGGGGCCGCGGCGTATACGTCCGATCGCACGCCGGAGAACCTGGCGTACGCGGTGCCGGTCGGGAGCACGATCGCGAACGGGGGAATCGCTGCGCTGAACCTTTTGCAGGCGCGGCAGATGCCGGGCGTCATCGAGATCTATCATCGTGGCAACATCGGGGCGCTCTACAAGCCGTCGCCCGACGCCGGCGCTATCGACGAGGCCCGGCCGCCGTTTGCCGACGACGTGATTCGCTATTACGGCCAGTACGTGGCGCTCGTCGTCGCCGAGACGTTCGAAGAAGCGACCGCTGCGGCGGCGCTGGTCGAGATCGAGTATGCGGACGTCGCTGCTCCCAACGTCGAACTCGAACTCGTCGCGGACGACGAGCCTGCCGAGGTGAACCGGCGCGGCGATCCCGAGGGCGCGTACGACGCTTCGCCCGTCAGAATCGACCACACGTACGTGACGCCGGCGGAAACACACAACCCCATCGAGCTGCACGCATCGGTTGCAACCGTCGACGGCGATTGCTTCACGCTCTACGAAACCACGCAAGCGATCGTCAACCATCGCAACGTCGTCAGCGAGATCCTCGGTGTGCCGCGCGAGAACGTGCGGATCGTCATGAAGTTCCTCGGTTCCGGCTTCGGCGGCAAGCTCTGGCCGTGGACGCACGGGACCCTCGCGGCGGCGGCCGCGCGGAACCTCGGGCGCCCCGTCAAGCTGGTAGTCACGCGAAAAGAGATGTTTCAAACGGTCGG
This sequence comes from Vulcanimicrobiota bacterium, assembly GCA_963711625.1. GTDB lineage: Bacteria > Vulcanimicrobiota > Vulcanimicrobiia > Vulcanimicrobiales > Vulcanimicrobiaceae > Cybelea. Next base: position 446,537 of record OY970207.1, on the reverse strand, counting down.
TCATCGCGCGCGGACGCAGCAACGCGTACGGATGAGCGCGCAGCGCGACGGGAAGCTGACCTCTCTTCGGCACGAATCGATCAACGACGCCGGCATGCTGGATGAGTACGACGAGAACTGCGGCGAGGCAACGCCGTATTTGTACGGAACCAAGAACCTTCTCGTGACGACGGCACAGACGCGACGGAACGTCGGGTCGCCCACCGCGATGCGTGGTCCCGGCGCGGTCCCGGGTCTGTTTGCGACCGAGTCGGCGTACGACGAGCTGGCGATCGAACTCGGCATGGATCCCGTGCGACTTCGCCTGCGGAACGAGCCGAAGCGAGATCAGGACCTCGACGTGCGCTTCTCCTCGCGGCACTACGCCGAATGCTTGAAGGTCGGCGCGGAAAAGTTCGGTTGGTCCGAGCGCTCGGCTGAGGTCGGGTCGATGCGCAAAGACGGAACGACTCTCGGTTGGGGAGTCGCCGGCTGCTCTTGGATTGCAGGGCGTTTTGCGGCTGAAGCGCGCGTAGAACTCCGCGCCGACGGCTCGGCTCGCGTTGCGATCGGCACGCAGGACATCGGCACCGGCACCTACACCGTGCTCGCCCAAATCGTCGCCGAAACGACCGGAATTCCGATCGAGCGAATCGTGGTAGATCTAGGCGACACCCGCTTGCCGCCGGGACCGACCTCGGGCGGCTCGCTGGTGACGTCGTCGGTGATCCCCGCCGTCTTAGAGGCGGTGCGGGCGGCCATGGCGTCGGCGATCGATCTCGCGAGAACGCAGAAGAAGGCGCCGTTCGAGGATTGGTCGCCGGACGATCTGACCTTTGAGCGAGGAAAGATCGTCGCACGTAACGGCTCCGACGGTAAGCAGATCGATTTCCACGAGGTCCTGCGACATGCGTCGGTCGCCATGGTCTCGGGCACCGGAAAAGCCGCCCGCGAACTGGGCGGAGAGCGCCCGAAGTATTCGCTGCACTCGTACGGCGCGCAGTTCGTCGAGGTTGGGTGGCAGCCCGAAATCGCGCGGCTGCGGGTCAACCGAGTCGTCACGGTCGTCGACGCCGGCCGCATCATCAACCCGCGCACCGCGCGCAATCAAATCGAAGGCTCGGTGGTGATGGGCGTGGGCATGGCGCTCTTCGAGCAAACGCACTACGAGCCGCGCACCGGCGCGCCGATCAACGGCAACCTGGCCGACTACATCGTCGCGACGAACGCCGACACGCCGCGGATTGACGTCACGTTCCTCGACTATCCGGATACGAAGGTGAACGAGCTGGGCGCCCGCGGCGTCGGCGAGATCGGCCTCGCGGGGGTCGCGTCGGCCATTGCGTCGGCAGTCTATCACGCGACGGGCGTTCGCGTGCGCACTTTGCCGATCGAGATCGAGAAACTGCTCGAATAGAACGACCGATCTCGCTAGCCGAGGCTGAGCCTGCTACGCCTGGTCCTGACGGCGAGCGGCGGCAGATCGTAAGTAAACTCGCCCCGCGGCCAGCCCGCGGCTGAGAAGCATTGTTCGTAGATCGAGTCGAGGAAGGTCCGCAGCGTCGCGTGCGGATCGACCGATTCGCGCACGGCCTTGTAGGGCAGCACCCACTCGCTCAACTGCGTGGACCATGCGGCCTCTGCCGGCGCGATCGTGATCGATTCCGCGCCCGGCGGCTGCGGATAGATGTAGCCGTAGAAGAACGGCGGATTCGCAGCGTCGCCGAAGTAGAGCCCGACGTTCATCAGCTCCGCGTCAAGGTCGTACTTCATGAGATATCCGCGATCCGTCGGCGGCTTCACCTTCCGGCCGCTGAACAGCATCACCGCGACGTCGAGCGCTCCCCACCACACTTGGATTCCCGTCCGGCCGAAAAACGGCGTGCGCCAGACGTCGAACAGGCCCGTCACGGTCGTCGAGAGCGTGAACCATCGCAGCGCGGCCGCCGGATCGTATTCGCTCGGGCGACGGTCCTCGTCGAACGGCGTCGTGTCGGGCACCTCTTGCGGAACCGTCGTGATCTTCACGTCCACGCCCAGCCCACGCAGCGCTTTGCTCAAATCGGCGTAAATCTCTGCCACCGTCCGCGCCGGAACGAGCGGAACGCTCGTTCGCGCTCCGTCGCTTCGCAGCAGCACGATCGCGGACTCGAAGAAGTCGATCGTCACGTCGAACGACGTGTCGCGCCACGGAATCGCCCCCGTCGTCAGCCCGCGCGGCGTCAGGTAGAGCGCCGTAAACATCCAGTTCGGCTGCACCGGGCTCGCGGCCAGCCTGATCTTGCCCACCATCTGTGCATAGGCGTGGAGACCCCGCTTCGTCTCCGCCCAATCGGCCACGTCGATCTTCGGCCACGAGGGGCCGTCGTTGCGGATGTTATACGATGCCGTCATGCAGCCAACGCTTTGCGCCGGTGGAACCGCGCTCCCGCCGAAAGGTCGTCATGCTCCGCTTTTTCACTGAGAGCGACCGCCTGGAGGCGTTCAGCGACGGCGTCATCGCCGTCATCATCACCATCATGGTGCTCGAGCTGCGGCCGCCCGAATCGACGGCGCTCTCCGCGCTGCTCCAGGTGTGGCCCACGTTCGCCGCCTACGCGCTCAGCTTCACCTTCATCGGCATCTACTGGAACAACCACCATCACATGCTCCGCGCGACGCGCGGCATCGACGGTCGCGCGATGTGGTGCAACCTGCACCTGCTGTTCTGGCTCTCGCTCGTTCCCTTCACCACGGCGTGGCTCGGCCGCAACCCGACGGCCGCCGCGCCGACCGCCGCGTACGGCGCCGTGCTGCTGCTCAGCGCCCTCGCGTACACGATCTTGCAGCAGGCGCTGCTGCGCCTGAACCCTCGCGACGGTGCCTTTGCCGCGGCGCTTCGGACCGACCTCAAGGGCCGCGGCTCCGTCGTGCTCTACGTGCTGGCGCTCGTCTTCGCGTTCGTCTGGACGCCCGTCTCCGACGTGATCTTCGTCGGCGTCGCCGCGCTGTGGTTCGTGCCCGACCGCCGCTTCGAGCCCATCATCGCCGCCAAGGACGATCCGCGCGATTCGACCTAATCGCCGCGCAATTCGTTTTGACCGCCGTTTGATGGAGCGGAGGTCTCGCCGTGGGTAGAATGAAGCGATGATCGCGACCGTTCTCTTGGCGGCGGCAACTCAAGCACCGGTCGCGCCGCCACAGGGCGCGGCCTCGCGCTGCGGCGGCGGGGAGATCTACGACGTCAGCGTTCCCGGCGCTCCGATCGGCGCGGTCGCGACCGCCGACGAACAAACCCTCTTCGTCTCGCTCAACTCCACGAATCCCACGCAGCCCAACGGTATCGCGATTCTTCGCTGCCGCGACGGCCGCTATCGCTTCGAGCGCACCATTCCGCTCGAGAACCAGCCCGCGATCCCGGCGCTCACCGACGACGGCAAGACGCTCGTCGTTCCCGACGACTCGTTTATAGCGCTGCTCGACGTGGAACGGGCGCTGGAAGGAGCGCCGGGCGATGCGATCGCCGGCTTCGTCGAAGACGTCCCCGGAGACGACGGCGGCGCGATCTACGCTGCGATTGCCCCGGGCGACCGTTACGCCTTCGTCGCCGAAGAGCAGACCGGCACGCTCACCGCGCTCGACATCGACAAAGCCCGCACGCCTGGCGCCGGACACAGTGCGATCGCATCCGAGATCCTGGTCGGCAATGCACCAGTGGGACTCGTCCTCTCGAACGATCGCAAGTACCTGTTCGTCACCGTACAGGTTGCGTTGCGCCGCTATGGCTATCCGCACACGTGCCCGCTCGAGGGGGGCGAGGCCGGCGCGAAGACGGCGCCCGGTGCGATCGTTACCATCGACGTCGCGAAGGCGGTCAACGATCCCGCGCATGCAATCGTTTCGAACGTCGCGGCCGGCTGTCATCCCGTGCGCGCAGCGCTCTCACCTGATGGAGCGACGCTCTGGGTCACGGCGCGCGGCGACGCCGCCGTCCTCGCTTTCTCCACGGCCAAACTCGTCGCCGGCGCATCCCGCCCGCAGATCGCGCGCGTCGCGGTCGGCTCCGCCCCGGTGCCTGTCGTCGTGACGCCCGACGGCCGCTACGTGCTCGTCGGCAACAGCAATCGCTTCGCCAAGGGGACCGGCAACCAAACGATGGGCGTGATCGATGCCGCGACGCATCGCGTCGTCGGGCAGATCCCGGTCGGCGCGTTTCCGCGGCAGTTCGCCGTGACGCGCAGCGGCTCGGCGATCTTTCTGTGCAACTACGGCTCCGACAGCATCACGATCATCGACCCGGCTGCGATCTCCGGCGCGATGAAATAGACGGACGGGATGGGGTTGTGTCCCCATCCCGTCGTCCCTACCCCCATACGGCGCGGACGATTCCGCACCGCCTCCTGCTACTTGGTAGGGATCTTTGTGAACTTCCGCGCCGGCTGCGTGAAGTCGAACGCGTCGCCGATGCTCGTGGCGCGCGTATCGGTAGTGTTGAGCCGCCCGAGCCCGTAGGTGTCTTCGATGAACCGGATGATGCTGCCGAACTCGTACTGCGTGTGCGAGACGTACGCGCTCTTCGCATACGGCGAGACGACGATCATCGGAACGCGGATGCCGAGCCCGGCGTAGTCGAGCTGCGGCGGCGGAACGTGGTCGTACCAGCCGCCCCAATCCTCCCACACCACGACGATTGCGGTTGAGTTCCAATACTTGCTGGTGCCGATGGCGTTGACGATCTTGGCCACCCACGCCGGCCCGGTGTCCTGCTTGCCGAAGCCGGCGTGATCGGAGTTCGCGTTGTTGGGCGACACCCACGACATCGCCGGAAGGGTGCCTTTGGAAACGTCCGTGAAGAACGTGGTCTCCGGTGACGAGACGTTGTTGGTCCATTCGGGGCCGTTGCGAACGGCGCTAATCGCGTCGAACGGATTCCAGTACGCGCCGGCCAGACCGCCGCTCAAGAGCTGCGGCACGTAGTACTTCCACGACAGGTGCTGCGCGTCGAGCAGATCGCGAAGCGTCGTGTAGGTGAAGCACGGGTACGGACCCTTTTGGATGTATTGGCCGCTGTCGTTGACGAGCGGCGTCGTCGTGCCCTTCTGAGCGTCGCACCCCCACGGTCCGTGCGTCGGGAAGTCGACGACGCTCGAGTGGGCGTCGATGGCCGAGCTTCCGCGAATCAAATCCTGATGCGCGCTGAAGTCGCCGCTGTTCTCGGTCGGGAACATGTTGTCGGCCAGCACGTACTTCTTCGCCATCGTCCAGTAGGGCTTGATTTGCGCCGGATCGACGTAGGCATAGGCGCAGGTCGGGCACGGCTTTCGATTGACGTAGACGTTGCTCCAGCCATCCATCAGGCCGCCGTTGTAGTCGACTTGAAATGCGGCCCGGCTGTTCTGATACAGCTTCGGATCGTAGAGATGACTCTTCTTGAGCGCGATGGTCTGGCCGTTGGGCATCTGCCCGGTTGTCGTGCCTTGCGCGCCCGGAAACGTCGCAAAGAGATTATCGAAGCTGCGATTCGTTTGAATCACGACGACGACGTGAGAAATTTTGTTACTCGAACCGCCCTGGCGCACTTTCGACTGCGCGGAGGGAACGAGCGAGGACGTCGCGGGGTTCGCGCCGGGTCCACTGCATGCAGCGAGTGCGGCCACGAGAATGCAAGAAACAAGATGATGTGATCTCATAAGGACTGCCGGTTCCGTTCCTGGTGGAGGCCGCTCCCCCCCAAAAATGGCCGAAAATTGAAAAATGAGCCATTCGGCTCACCCTCTGGGAACGACGGTGCCCGCTAGGCCATGGAGTATTCGTCAGAGCCGCCGTGCTGCGCGGCCCTCTCGTCAGGTTGCTCGGCCCCGAGCATTCCGTCGACGGCGGCACGCGCTTTCTTGCGCAAAGCATCGCAGCAACCGGAAATTGCGTATTCCAGGCCGTCGGCTTCCGCCGCGACGATCGTCACGGCCGGCGCTTCGCCGTGCGCGTCGCACCGAACGGTACGCGTTACTTCGGCGGCCACGCCCTCGGCGATCATTCGGCTGATTTGCGCGGGGCTTCGCGACGCTGCGCTCATATGCCAACATCGTTCCCCGTTTTGCGCAATCTTATGCTGGCGGGCCGGGCAGCCGTGCGAGGTCTACCTTGGCGCCGCCGAGCAGCACGAGCGCAGGCGGGCGCTCCATGAGCGCGATATCGCGCGTGGGATCGCCCTGGAACACGGCAACGTCCGCGAGCTTGCCGGCCGCCAGCATGCCCCGGTCGCTCGTGCCGATGAGCTGCGCGGCGTTCCACGTGGCACTGCGCAAGACGTCGATCGGCCGCATCCCCAGGCCCGCGAGCAAAGCGAAGTCTTTGTTGTTCTGCGCGTGCGGAAAGACGCCGGCGTCGGTGCCGTACGCGATCGTGACGTTCGACCCGATCGCGCGATGCATGCCCGCGTTGCGGAGCTCTGCCGCGTACTGCGCCTTCGCGATCGATTGAGCCGGCACGCGATTCGGATTGCCCGGCTGCAGGATGGAGTCGAGCGCCCAGATCGTCGGCACGAGGCTGGTGCCGCGCTGTTGCATGTTCCCCAGCGTCTTCTCGCTAACGCCGGTGCCGTGCTCGACGGAGTGCACGCCGCCCTCCACCGCGATGGCGATGCCGGCGTCGCCGTGCGCGTGCGCCGCAACCTTGCGCTTGAACTTCGTGGATTCCTCGACCACGGCTTGCACCTCGTCGAGGTTGAACTGCGGGATGTCCCACACGTCGCCGTACGAGAGAACGCCGCCGGTGGCCAGGATCTTGATCACGTCCACGTGCAGCTTGACGTGCTGTCGCACGACTTCACGGAATCCATACGGCCCGTACGACACCGCGCCGCCCCGTACGCTCGGGTCTTCGTCGACCCACCCCGGCACGTCGTTCGAGTCGCCGTGGCCGCCGGTGATCGTGAGCGCCTGCCCGGCGGCCAGCACGCGCGGACCCACGATCGCGCCATTGGCGATGGCGTTGCGGATCGCGAGATCGATGCCGGCGCCGCCACCCACGTCGCGGATCGTCGTAAACCCGTTGCGCAGCATCGCTTGCGCGTTGCGCACGCTGTAGATCGTCGCCTCCGGCACGTTATCGGCCGAGCGGTACTGCGGCATCTGCAGCACGATGTAGCGCGACGGCACCACAAAGTCGGCGATGTGCGTGTGGCAGTCGATCAGGCCGGGCATGATCGTAGCGTCGCCGAGATCGAGCGAAGCCGCGCCGCTTCCGGCGTCGCCCTCGTGCATCGAGACGATGCGGTCGCCGCTCACCACCAGCACGCCCGGCGTCCGCATCGAGCGGCCGTCGAAGAGTCGCGCGGACTTGAGCACCGTGACGCCCGCGGCTCGCGCGAGCCGCGGCAGCAGAAGCGCGAGCGACGCCGCGGCGGCGCCGGTCAGGAAGGCGCGCCGTCCCAGCGCGAGCTGCGCCTCGTCGAAGACGCGTCGGGAGAACGGCGCGTGCGGGCAACGGCAGAACGGACTCATGTGCGGGCCTTCACCTCAGGAGGCGCCCTTCCTCGCAACGAAGGGTCCGAACCCCATGCGTCCGTCCGGCACGGTCACGTTCCTATTCACCGACATCGAAGGCAGCACGCAGCGGTGGGAGCGCGATCGCGACGCCATGAGCGCCGCGCTGGCCCGCCACGACGCGATCGTGCGCGACGCCATCGAGAGCAGCGGCGGCTTTCTGTTCAAGACGGTCGGCGACGCGTTCTGCGCGGCCTTCCCCACCGCTGCCAGCGCACTCGCGGCCGCGCTCGCAGCTGCGCGGGCGCTTGCGGCCGAAGACTTCGCGGCCGCCGGTGGCGTGCCGGTACGAACGGCGCTTCACACCGGCGTGGCCGACGAACGCGACGGCGACTACTTCGGGCCCGCCGTCAATCGCGTGGCCAGGCTGCTGGCGATCGGTCACGGCGGCCAAATCTTAGTGTCGCGCACGGCCGCCGACTTGCTGCGCGACGAGATGCCGAGCGACAGCTCCCTGCGCGACCTCGGCGCGCATCGGCTCCGCGATCTCGCGCATCCCGAGCGCGTCTATCAGGTCGAGGCGATTGGCCTCGCGGCGGAGTTTCCCGCCTTGCGTTCCCTCGGTGGACTACCGAACAATCTACCCGCGCAGCTCACGACGTTCGTAGGTCGCGAACGCGATCTGGCGGAGATCACGGCGCTGTTGCGCGACCACCGGCTGGTGACGCTGGTCGGAAGCGGTGGCTCGGGGAAAACGCGGTGCTCGATTCAGAGCGCTGCCGAACTGTTGGAATCGTTTGCCGACGGCGTCTGGTTCGTCGAGCTCGCGTCGCTTCCCGACGCGTCGCTCGTGCCGGCCGCCGTCGCGCGCGTGCTCGGCTTGCGCGAGTCGCCGGATCGCCCGCTCGCTCAGACGCTCGTCGCGTATCTGCAGCGACGGCAGCTCTTGCTGGTGCTCGACAACTGCGAGCACGTGATCGACGCGGTGCGGGGAGTCGTCGCCGCGACTTTGCGTGACTGCCCGGGCGTGCGCGTTCTGGCGACGAGTCGCGAGGGCCTCAATATCGCCGGCGAACGAGCATTTCGCCTGCCGTCGCTCGCGGAGCCCGCGGCGGTCGCGCTCTTCGTCGATCGCGCCCGGGCCTCGTACGCCGCGTTCGCGCTGAGCGACGAGAACGCGTCGCACGTCGTGGAGATCGCGCGCCGGCTCGACGGTATTCCGCTCGCAATCGAGCTCGCCGCCGCGCGCGTGAAGGTGCTCTCGCCCCTGCAGATCGTGCAGCGGCTCGACGAGCGCTTTCGCGTGCTCACCGGCGGCGACCGCAGCGCGCTGCCGCGTCATCAGACGATGCGCGCGCTCATCGACTGGAGTTACGACCTGCTCCCCGAGCGTGAGCGTGCGGTCTTTCGGAAGCTTTCGATGTTCGCGGGGGGCGCCACGCTGGAGAGCGCCGCCGAGGTCTGCGGCGGCGGCGACGAGCTAGAGACGCTCGACGTGCTCTCCTCGCTGGTCGACAAGTCCCTGGCCGCGGCGGATCCGGCCGGCGACGGCCGCTACCGCATGCTCGAGTCGACGCGGCAGTACGCGCGCGAGAAGCTCGTCGAGCACGGCGAACTCGAATCGACGGCGCTCGCGCACGCGCACGCGTATTTGGCGCTGGCCGATCGCTTCGAGCGCATCTACAACAGCACGCGGGACGCGCAATGGTTCGCGCTCGTGGAGCCGGAGCTCGAAAACTGGCGCGCGGCGCTCGATTGGACGCTCGGTGCGCGCGGCGACGTACCTCTGGGCCAGCGCTTGGCCGCCGCGCTCGGGCGGCACTTCGCGTTTCTGCACGCTGCCGAAGGACGCCGCTGGATCCTCGCCGCGCAGGCGTCGGCGGACGACACAACGCCGCCGCAGGTCGTGGCACAGCTCGAACTGGCCGAGGCTCAGATCGACGGCGTGCTGGGTCTGCATGAAGCGAGTTACGCAGCGGCGCTGCGCGCGATGCGACGCTACGAAGAACTCGGCGATCCCGCCGGCACCGCGCAGGCGCAACGGCACGCGGGGCGCGGTCTCGTCTTTCTCGGCCGCGTCGAGGAAGGTGAAGCGCTGCTGCGCGACGCGCATACCGCGTTCGAAGCGCTGGACGACCGGATCTTGGCCGCTGCGGCGCTGGAGAATCTCGGCATCGCGCGCAACGTGCTCGGCGACTTCGACGGCGCGCGCCGGCTCCACGGCGACGCGCTCGCAATCTTCAAAGCGAACGGCGCCGATCGCCTGGCCGCGGCGCTGGCGAACAACTTGGCCGAGGCCGAGTTTCACGCGGGCAACGCGGAGGCCGCGCTCCGGCTGACATCGGATGCAATCGCGATGCACGGCGAGGCGTCGTTCACGTCACGCGTGGGTTTGATGACGTGCAACGTTACGGCCTATCTCGTAGCGCTCGAGCGCTACGACGAGGCGCGCGCGTCGGGCCGCACAGCGCTCGCGATGGCGCGCGATACTCACCACCAAGTCGCCGTCACGTGGGCGCTCCAGCATCTGGCGGCGGTCGCAGCGCTGCGCCCGGCCGCTGCTGAAGACAGCCGCGACGGGCGCGTTCGCGCCGCGCGGCTGGTCGGCTATGTCGACGCCCGGCTCGCCGCGCTGGGCACGCGCCGCGAATATACGGAAGAGCGCGAGTACGGCGCGGTGCTGGCGGCGTTGCGCGGGGCACTCGGCGAGAGCGCGCTCGCGGAGCACTTGGACGAGGGGCGCTCGTGGAGCGACGAGCACGCGGTCGCGGAAGGAATGCTGGCCTGAAGGGAAGCGCTCGATTAGAAAGGAAGGCTGCCTCCTGCTTACTTCGTATCATTCAGGGAGAGAAAACGGAATGAAGTCTTTCGGTCGCATCGTCGCCGTAACGCTCGCCGGAGTTGCGGCAGCCACGGCGTCGATCGGAACGGCGCGGGCTGCCGCGCCGATCCTCATCAAGAGCTGCACCGTCGCGAAGCCGAAGCCGATGAGCCACATGGCCGGCGGCACGAACATCGTGTACGTCAACCTCGGCAAGAAGACCGCCGCCAGCGTCACCTTCCTGGTCGGCTATCGCAACGCGGCCCAGCACTTTCTCCGCCGCATCGAGGATGTGGGTTCGTTCGCGCCAGGCGCTACGATCAATCACACGCTGCCGCTGTACAACGACGTGACCTATGCCGGATCGCAAACCGCATCGTGCGTGCCGGTTCAGGTGAAGTGGGCCGGCGGCCAGGTCTGGATCGCGCCCTCGCACTAGACTTTCGCAGGGAAAGAAGCGAAGGAACCGGTCTAGCGGCCGGTTCCTTCGCTCTTTCATAGGACGCATTTGAAGAGCGTCGAAGCGGCGACTCGTGCGTGTCGGGTTTCGGACGCTCGTTTCGCTCGCCTTATGTGCCGCTGCTGCCGGAGCGGCACTGGCGCATTATGCGATCGACGTCGTCGGTGACTACGTCCTCGCGCGCGACAGCTACGACCATCTCGCGCACGACTCGCGCGAGCTGGTCACGGGTCTAGCACTGGCTGTCGCCGCCGTTCTGGCTGCTCGTGGGCTGCGGATCTGTTGCGACATCGCGACGGCCAACCGCGGCCGGCTTGCGCGGCCGGTACTGCGCCTGCGTGAAACGGCCGGCCTGCTGGTCGGCGCAGTAGCCACGAGTGCCCTTATGGTGCCCGCCATGGAGTTGCTCGACGGGCGGCTCGACGGCGTATCCGTGGACGGTCTCGACGACGCCTTCGGCGGATCCATTCTGCTCGGCCTCGTAACGACACTCGCCTGCGCAGGCGTCGTCGCGCTGCTCGTGTACGCGATCGCCCGCTGGCTCATCTCCCACCGCGATTCGATCGTCACCATGATCGAGACGCTGCTGGGGCGTGCCACCGCCGCTATACGTCCGAACGGCTACGACCTTGACGCGCAGCGCTTCACCCCGCGCCGCCGGCGAGCGGCGCACGCGTTCCGCTTATCCAAGCGCGGGCCTCCTGCGATCGTCTTCGCCTAGTTCCCAACAACTAGCAGACGCTTCACAGGAGTAGCTCCATGGGGATTTCCCTCGTTCGCGCGCGCGCGTCGTGCGTATCCATTGCCATAGCGCTCTTTCTCTCGGGTTTCGGTTGCGCGTGGGCGCAAGCCACGATCGACGTCGCCGGTTCCGTCACCGCGAACGACGGCACGCCGATCGCCGGCGCCACGGTCGTCCTCTCCTCGCCGGGCACGTCGCACCGGTCCGTCAGCGACGCGCACGGCAGCGTCGTCTTCAAGAGCCTGCCGGGCGGCACATACGCACTCGCCGCGTCGGCCGCCGGGTACGAGTCGATCACGCAACGCACGGTGACGTTCGACCCGAACAACACGCTGCTCCTCATCTCGCTCTCCCCGGCAACCACGAACTCGCTTACCGTTATCGGTCAGGTGCGGGCCTCGACGGGCGAGACCGTCTCGACGTCGTCAGCACCGACTGCCACGCTCGACGCGCAGAACGCCGCCGCCGCCGGCGTGCCGTCCGTGGGGCCGATGATCTGGAGCCAGCTCTCGACGACGCCCGTCCTGCCGCTCGGCGGCGGAAGCAACGCGACGCAGGTGTTTGCGGTGCGCGGACCGGACCCGACCGAGACGCTCGTCGACATCGACGGCCACCCCGTCAACAACGGGACAACGGGCGACTTCGATCTCTCACTCGTCGACCCGGCGGCGCTCCAAGACGTGCAGCTCGTCTACGGCATCTCGCCTTCGTCGCTCATCGGGCCCAACACGATCGGCGGCGGCATCAACATCGTCACGCTGCAGCCCACGGCCACGCCGCACTCACTGCTGCGGATCTTCGGCGGTTCCTACGGCAACTTCGGCTCAACGATCCAGAGCACCGGCACCGACGGCCGCTTCGGCTACGCGTTTTCGGCGCACGGCGTCACCGCGAACGGGTCGGTGAATCAGACGATCCTCGCGCCGCTCCCCAACGGCGATCCCGACGATAGCGTGCCGCAGTTCGTCGGCAGCGGTATGTACGGCAGCTCGCTGTTGACGAAGCTGCGCTATCAGCTGGGCGGCCCGAACGGCTACGGCTACCTGCAGTTCAACTTCCGAAATCAGAACGTGTTCAAAGACGATTCGGCATTGCTCACCAACTTCACGCCGCCCGGATTCGGGGGCGGAGGAGGCGACGATACCATTCCACGGCCGGGGGGAGTGTCGCCGTTGGACGCCGCCGACACCGGCACATTCCAAAGCTTCGCCGGCACGACGCTGGCAGCGCACCAATCCAACTACGGGTTCGACGCGCAGGTGCCGCTCGGAAGCCAGTTGGTCGACGGCGCGCCGGCCAACGTGCTGCTCTACAGCCATCTCACGAGCGTGGCCGCGCAATCGGTCGACGGACCGGGCGCCCAGACGCAGCCCTACCTCTACGATCAGCGAGACCTGCTCGGCGACGACTGGCTCGAGATCGACCATCACTTCAGCAAAGGCACGCTCTCGCTGAAGTACGATCTCTATACCGAGAGCCTGACCAGCAACTTCGTACAGGGTCAGGTGATCGTCGACGGCGTTCCGGTCGGGCCGCCGATCGGCCCCGGAGGGCCCGTTCCGACTCCGATGTCGAACCTGACCAACTCGGGACTCCTGCCGCTCGCCGACGAGCCGCCGGTTCAGAATCTCGCGCTGTCGCAAACGCAGCGCTCGGCCGTGCTGCGATATACCGGCGACCCGTCGAGCCATTGGCACTTCGCCGCCGCCGCCTACTACAGCGACGACAGCACCTTCGGCACGAGCTTCGATCCGCGCGCGGGCCTCACGTGGACGCCGACCGGCAACACGGCCGTCCGTTTCTCGATAGGGACCACGTACCAAACGCCGCAACTCTCCGAGCTCGTCGTTCCCCCGCCCGGCGAGCGCGTTCCGATCGGCGGCATCGTCTTCATCGGCAATCCCAACCTCAAGCCCGACTTCGCCACCGACTACGATCTGGGCGCCGAGCAGATCTTCGGCGGACGCGGCCACGCGCTCAAACTCTCGGGCGATCTCTACCAGACGAACCTGCGATCGCCCGCGGCGCAGCTCGAGGTCGATCCGATACCGCACTGCGAGACGAGGCGCAAGCCGGTGCCGTGCCCGATCAGCATGCCGGTAAACGCCGGCAACGCCATCTACCGCGGCCTCGACCTGCACGCCGATCAGCAGCTCGGAGGAAACGCGCACCTTCTCGCTGGTTGGGACGTCGACAGCTCGCACCTGACGGTAATTCCGGACTCGATCCAAGACGGAACGCTCGTCGTCGGCGAGCAAACGCTGGGGCAGCCGCTGCACAAGGCGTACCTCGCAGTGGAGAACGAGCCGGCGAACGGACTCGCCTACGGGGCGCACTTGAACTATGAAGGCTTCTACAACGAACTCAACCGCTCGCCGTACGCCACCCTCGACGCCCACGTCGCCTACCGGAACGCAGGCTTCGAGTACGGGCTCTACGGAACGAACCTGACCAACGTCTACGCCGACCCCTTCACGGTCGTCGGCGGCGGCGTTCTCTACGGAACGGTGCCCGGCAATCCGATGATCACGCCCAACGCATTCGTGCTGCAAGGCGCGCAAGTGAACTTCGTCCTGACCCGGGCGTTCTAAGCAACGATCGGCGTGCGCCTAGAGTTTGATGAATCCTCAGAATAGTATGGTCTGAAAATCCGCCACGTGACGGAAGCCGACGCGGCGATAGAGCGAGATCGCAGCCTCGTTGAAATCGTTGACGTAGAGCGATAGCGTCGGCGTCACCTCGAGCAGGCGATCGCAGATCGCCGCGAGCGCGGCCGTCGCCAATCCCCGGCCGCGCAGTTCGGGTGGCGTCCAAATGCCCTGCAGCTGCAGCGTCTGCTCGCTCGAGGGGCCGACGTGGCAGAAGAAGCAGAGCCTGCCGTCGTGGGTTCCGACCCACCACAGGCGGCGTTCGATCATCTGACGGATGCCGGCGGTGAAATCGGCGGAGCCGCGGCGCGGATCGTACTCGAGCTCTTGCCGCACCATCTCGGCGGAGCCGTCGGCGACCGCGCCCCACTCCTCCATCTTCGCCGAGCGTACGAGCACGCGCCGCTCGATCGGGCGAAGACGTTCGCGGTCGATCGCCATCACGAGCTGCCGGTCGCGCACGATCCGCGGCGGCACGTGCCAGGACCGCACGATTTCCCAGAAGTCGCGCACGGTCCCGCGCTCGCCGACGATCATGCGCTCGCCGCGATGGCGCTTGGCGTACTCGCCGAACGGGGGCAGCGCCTCGGGCTCGGCGGCGATCACGAGCTGGCGTCCGCAGTAAACGACGCCCGCGACGGCGTCACCTTCGAGGGCGACCGCCACGTTGCGGCGCGCGTCGGGAGGCCGGTCGTGCAGCACGACGTGGCTGAGGAAGACGTTTTCATATGGTTTGCGCGCCAGATACTCGAGCGCGCGCGCCTGCATCGCCGGCGAGACCGCCTGGATCATTGGGCGTGCAGCGCCACGCTCATCAACGCCTTGCCGGTGGGATCCTTGCTGCCGCCTTCGGGTTCGAGCGTCACGGAAACGGCCGCAGTGGAATGCGCGTCGGCGGCGAGCACGACCAGCGCGATGCCGCGCGCGTCGGGCAGGAACGACGGTGACGGCAGCTCTTTGGACGATCCTTGCGACTCCGTCCATGCCTGATACACTTTGCCGCGCGGCGGCTGCGGCAGGTCCCGCAGGGCGAGATAGATGCGGCCCCCGCCGGCGACGACTTCACCGTCGCCGATCCGATAGCGTTGCGCGTGGCTATCGAGCATATCGAACAGCGCCAGGCGTTCGTTGACGAGGCTCCGGGCGAGCGCGGCCGACCGCTCGGAGAGCGTCGCGCGCTCGCGCTGCTCCTGCTTGAGTTGGCCGATCAGCGAGATGTTGGCGATCGATGACACCAGCGCGATCGCAAAGCAGGCCGCCGCGACCAGATACGCGGGCCAGGACGTGTGCTTCACCACCGCTATCTTCCCAGGGCGAGTTCGAGGCCCTCCGGCGGGCTGCGTCGTACCTGTGCCGCCATGGAGCCGCTGGAGCAGTTGCGCGAACGAATAAGCGGGTTCCCGGGCTACGACAATCACCTCGACCGGCGTCGTTCCGACGAGTACGTGCGCTCGTATCTGGGCGAGGCGCTCGCCGACATGGGGGTGCGCTGTGCCCTGTCGCCGGACGTGCAAGCGCGCCTCGGCGCTCTGCTGCTGCGCGTCGGGTTCGCGGATCCGCGCGCGTTCAGCAATCACGACGGCGCGGCCGGGTCGAACGACGGCGGCGAGGTCGCCGTCGAGGACGTGACCACGCTCGACGTCGCCAACCGAGCGGCGGACGTCGACTGCGCGTCGGTGGCGGGCTACTTCGACGAGGTGGCCGCGATGCTCGACCGCCGTGACGCGGTGCTGAGAGCGGCCGCAGCGGCCACGCCGTAACCGCGTTGACGCCGCTCTTCGCAATCGCGGCGGCGGCGCTGCATCTCGTTCCTCGGCCCGCGTCCGTCGACGTCGTGCCGTGCGCGCGCGGCGTGCCGGTGCCCGTCACCGTCGGGGCGACCTTCGACACGGCCGCGCGCGAGCTCGTAGACGAACGCTGGAGCGCGCTCGGCATCGGAAAGCTGCGCTCGTCGGCGGCGCCGGCCATCGCGATGCGTCGCGACGCGGCGCTGCCGCCGCAGGGTTACCGGCTGACGGTGACCGCCGGCCGCGTCGCGATTGCGAGCGCCGACGCCGCCGGCGCGTTCTACGCCGCAATGACGCTCGCGCAGTTGCCGCTGCGGACGAACGGCGCGTGGACGATGCCGTGCGTTCGAATCGAGGACCGCCCGGCGCTGCGCTGGCGCGTGCTCTCCGACGACGTATCGCGCGGCCCGCTGCCGACGATGCACTACTTCGAAGAGCGGATCCGGACGATCGCCACGTTCAAGATGAACGGGTACTCGCCGTACATGGAGCACGTGTTCGTCAGCCCGACCGACCCGCTGCCGGCGCCGCTCGATGGCATCACGCCGGGCCAGTTGCGCGACCTGACGCGATACGCGGCGCGTTTCCACGTGGCGCTGATTCCCGAGCAGCAGAGTTTCGCACACATGCACAATACGCTGCGCGTCGAGCGCTACGCGGACGCGGCCGAGCTTCCGCACGGGTTTTTGCTCGCGCCCAACGTCGCTCTCTCACAGGAGTATCTCGCACGGATCGTCGCGCAGGAGCTCGCGGCGGTCGGGCGGCCGCCGTTCTTTCACATCGGGTCCGACGAGACCGCGACGCTCGGCCTCGGGCGGACGCAGGACTACGTCGCGCAGCGCGGACGATCGCAAGCATACGCCGACCACATCGTGGCGATGAATCGCCTGATCGCGCCGTCCGGCGCGCGGCTGATGCTCTGGGACGACGGCATCCAGAGCGATCCGGGAATCCTGCGGCTGATTCCGCGCAGCGCAGTGGTCGTCAACTGGCACTACGGCGACGAGAAGACGTTCGAGCCCTACATTCAAACGATCGCGCGCGGCGGGTTCGAGCAGATGGTCGCGCCCGGCTCGAGCAACTGGAACGAAATCTTCCCCAACGTCGACATGGCGCTCGCGAACGAGCGCCGCTTTATCGGCCAGGGCAAAGCCGCAGGAGTGCTGGGCTTATTTCAAACCGTCTGGCACGACGACGGCGAGACGCTCTACGAGGCCACGTGGTATCCGGTGATCTACGCCGCCGCCGCTGCCTGGGAGAGCGGCGACGCGCCGCGCGAGCGCTTCGCCGCCGATTTTCCGTACGCGTTCTTCGGCGCCGGCGATCCGTCGTTTGGTACCGATGCACTCCGCCTCGGCGCGACGCTGCGGCTGCTCGAGCCGCCGAACTATTCGTACGGACAGACCGACGCGCTCTTCTGGGCCGGCCCGTTCGACTCGGCTGCCGCGGCGCAGGTCGCCAACGTGGATCTGAGCCGAGCTCGCCGCGAGGCTGAAGCGGTGGAAGAGGACCGCTATTTCAAGCGCGCCGCCGCTGCACGCCAACGCGGCATTCGTGACGTTCCTCGCCGCCCGGCGCTACGACGCGCTGGCGCGTAAGTTCCAGATCGGCTCCGAGGTCCGCGCGATGTACGCCGACGCGCTGGCGCACGCCGGGACGGATCGCGACCGAACGTTACGCGATCTCTTCTGGTGCCGCTACTGGATGTGGGAGCTGCGCGACGCCTTCGAGGACCTCGCTCCGCTCTACGAGCGCGCCTGGCGCTACGAAAGCCGCGACGGGCACCTCGCGAGCAACCTCGAGCGCTACCATTTGGCCGCGGCGCAGGCGATCAAATACGCCGATGCGTTCTACGGCGTCACGCGGCAGTACGTGCAGACCGGCGCGCTGCCGCCGCTGGCCGGCGTCTTCTCGCCGTGACCGCCGCGCTAATCCTCCTGGTCTTCGCCTTCTTCGCGGTGCTGATGTACCTGCGGGCGGTGCCGGCGCTCGTCGCCGTACCCGTGATGGCGATCGTGATGGCGCTGGCGGCGGGCGTTCCCGCCGCGCGCCTCGGCGGCATCGTGACCGGGGGCGCGGCGAGTCTGGCGCCGTTCTACGTGGCGGTGATCTTCGGCGCACTCCTCGGCCGCGTGACGATCGAGACCGGCATCGCGCGCGCCATCGTCGACCTCGCGGCGGAGTACGGAGGCGAGCATCCGATGGCGCTGTCGCTGGGGCTGTGCGCGATCGTCGCGCTGCTCTTCACCGCGCTCTCGGGGCTCGGCGGCATCATCATGGTGGGCTCGATCGTGCTGCCGATCATGATGACGGCCGGCGTACCGCGCACGATCGCGGCGACGCTGTTTCTGATGAGCTTCGCGTTCGGCTACATCTTCAACATCGCCAACTGGACGTTCTACACCACGTACTTCGGCGTGTCGCGCGAGCAGCTGTTCCGGTATTCGATCGTGCTCGGTCTGATCGACGCCCTCGCGCTGCTAATCTACGCCGCCGTGTCGTTCGCGCGCGATCGAGGTTACGCGACGTGGGCCGTGCGCGCCGAGCCCGAGGAGCGCCCGCGCGTCCCTGCAATCGCGCTCGTCACGCCGTTGCTCCCGCTCGCGTTCTACTACGCACTGAAGATGGACGCCGCGCCGGCCTTCCTGGTCGCCGCGGTCTACGGCGTGGTCGTCACGCGGCCGGCGTTGGCGGTGCAGCGGCTGGTGGCCGCCGCGATTCGCGGCTTCGAGGACGTGGCGCCCGCGGTGCTGCTGTTCATGGGAATCGGGATGTTGCTCGTCGCCACCAAGGAGCCGCAGTTTGCCGCCGCGCTTCGGCCTCTCGCGGGTGCGTGGCTGCGAAACCCCGTTGCCTACGTGCTGCTTTTCGGCGTGGCGAGCCCGCTCGTGCTCTATCGCGGCCCGCTCAATCCGTTCGGCGTGGGCATCGCGATCTTCACGGCGATGCTCGCGGCCAACGTGCTGCCGCCGGTCGTTCTGGTCGCCGCGATCATGGCCGTCGTGCAGGTGCAGAACGTCTGCGATCCCACGAATACCGCCAACGTGTGGATCGCGAACTTCACCGGCGTTCGCATCGACGCGATCACGAAGCGCACCCTGCCCTTTCAGACCGCGGTTGCCGTCGCGGCGACCCTCGCCGTGGTGTTGTTCTCGCCGTCGCTGTTCGGAGTGCGCGCGTTCGCCCACGCGGCAGGCGCTGCGCTGGCCGGCGAGTTGTTTCCCGGGCTCTATTCGCCCGAGTCGGCGCGCAATCGCATCGCGATCGACGACGACGGCACCGCGTTGGGGCGCGCGGCCGCCGATGCGGCCGCCGCGGGGCTGGCCGGCGGCGTCTGGCAGACGACGCGCTTGCACGACGATCCAAACGCGAGCGACTGCACGAACAAACGCTACGCGGCCTACGTGCTGGTCGGCGCGTCGACGTTCGCACTGATCGAGGGCACCGACCTCGACGTCGGATTGCGGCTGCAAGACTGCGGCGGGTGGATCGTGACCGAGTGGCACGACCACCACGTCGTCGCGCCCCCGCCGACCCAAGACGAGGCGCGTTCGCTCGCGCTCGACGGCGTGGCACGCCTGCGCGGCTGGGCCACGGCGCAGCCAACGCGCAGCAAAAACCTTTTCGCGGACGGGCTGGCCACGAGCCCCGGCGACAAGCCGACGTACTACTACGCGTTCTTCAAGAGCGTCGACGGGAATCTGCGCGCCTACGTGCGCGCGGGCGGACCGGCCTACACGGCGGGCCTGCGCTCGGGCGACATCGTGGAGAACATCGACGGCCAGCCGTGGTGGATGCTGGGAACGTACCAGTCCCAGCGGCGTCCGTACGACGGAAGGCCGCACACATTCGATGTGCTGCGCGACGGCAAAGCGCTGCAGATCCGACTCGCGGCGCCGTTCGCGGCATGAATCCGACCGGTAGATTTAGCGACCGGGCGGGGGCGTATGCGGCGTTTCGGCCCGCGTACCCGCCCGAGGCCATCGATGCGGCGCTCAACGGCCTGGGCGATCCGAGCGCGCTCGAGATCGCCGACGTCGGTGCGGGCACGGGCATCTCGTCGCGCCTCTTCGCCGACCGGGGCGTTTCGGTGATCGCGATCGAGCCCAACGCGCGGATGCGCGAGGCGGCGCAGCCGCACGCGCGCGTGACGTGGCGCGAAGGAACCGCAGAACGCACGGGTCTGGCCGGCGCGAGCGTCGACGCCGTCATCGCGTGCCAGGCGTTTCACTGGTTTGCGACGCCCGAAGTGATGGGCGAGTTTCGCCGCATCGCGCGCAGGCGAGCCGTGCTGCTGCAATACGAGCGCCACGAGGGCGACGAGTTCACGCGCGCCTACGGCGACGTCGTCCGCGCGTACGCCACCGACGACACGGAGGCGCTGCGCGCGCGGGCACTCGCGGTGTTCGAGGCCTTTCCCGGCGCTCGCGTTACGCGCGCCGAACATCTCTCGCGGCAGTCGCTCGATCGCGACGCGCTCGTTGGCCGCGCCGCATCGTCGTCGTATCTCCCGGCGTCCGGTCCCGACGCGCAACGGCTGCAGAACGAACTGCGCGCGCTCTTCCACCGCTACCGGCGCGACGGTGCCGTCGAGCTCGTCACGGTCACCTACGTACTGGTCGCCGACTGGCGATGACCGAGCCCCGCCGGACGCTGCGCGTCGGCATCGACGTCGGCGGTACGTTCACCGACGTCGTGGCCATCGACGCGGCCACGCGCGAGCTCGTCGCGGCGGTGAAGGTGCCCACGACGCATCACGACGAGCGTGGCGTCGCCGCCGGCATCGTGGCCGGTATCGAGCGGCTGCTGGCGAGTCCGGCGGTCGACGCGCGCGGCATCGCGTTCATCGCACACTCCACGACGCAGGCGACGAACGCGCTGCTCGAGGGCGATCTCGCGAAGGTCGGCGTACTGGGACTGCTCGACGGACTGGCGTGGCTGTCGCGGCGACAAATGCGCTTCGCTGCGTTTCCGACCGGCGGAGCACCGTTCGCGCCCGATTTCGACTTCGTACGCGCCGACGACGAGGCCGCGATGCGGTCGGGCATCGAGCGCTTGATCGGGCGCGGCGCGCAGGCGATCGCGGCCAGCGAGAGCTTCGGCGTCGACCGGCCGGCGCGCGAAACGCGCGCGGTCGAGCTGGCGCGCGAGCGCGGCGTCGAGGCGACCAGCGGCCACGACGTGAGCGCCGCCTACGGCCTGCGTGCGCGCACGCGCACCGCGGCCCTCAACGCGGCGATCCTGCCTCGCATGATCCGCACCGCACGCATGACGTTGGAGGCGGTCAACGCCGCGGCGATCCCCGCGCCGCTGATGGTCATGCGCAGCGACGGGGGCGTGATGGACGTGCGCGAGATCGAGCGCCGGCCGATCCAGACGCTGCTCTCGGGGCCGGCGGCCGGCATCGCGGGCGCGCTGCTCTACGAACGCCTAAGCGACGGGATCTTCGTCGAGGTCGGCGGCACCAGCTCGGATTGCTCGGCGATTCGCGGCGGCCGCCCGCAGATGCACGCCGCGATCGTCGGCGGGCACCGCACGATGTTGCGTACGCTCGACGTGCGCACGCTGGGCGTCGGCGGCGGCAGCATGTTACGGCTCGGCGAGCGCGGCGTCGCGGGCGTCGGGCCGCGCAGCGCCCACATCGCGGGGTGCGTCTACGCGTCGTTCGTCGCGCCGGAGCTGCTCGACGGTGCGCGCTTCGAGCGCGCCGAGTACGCGGCCCTCGTCGCGCGTGACGGAACGCGAATCGCGCCCACGACGACGTGCGCCGCGAACCTGCTGGGGCTCGTCCCCGACGGCGCGTTCGCGCGCGGCAACGCCGAGAGCGCGCGCCGAGCGTTCGAGCTGCTGGCGCAGCACGCAGGCGGCGACGCGCTCGGGATCGCCCGCGAGGCGTTACGCGTCGCCGGCGAGACCCTGCGCGGCACGATCGACGCGCTGATCGCGGACTACGCGCTCGACGCGAGCAGCGTCGTTATCGTAGGCGGCGGAGGCGGCGCGGGCGCGCTGGTGCCGGCGGCCGCGGCGGCGATGAGCCTTCCGTATCGAATCGCACGCGACGCCGAGGTGATCGCGCCGATCGGCGTGGCGCTCGCGCTCGTGCGTGACGTCGTGGAGCGCACGATACTCTCGCCGTCGCCCGAGGAACTCGCGCGGATCCGGCGCGAGGCGGCCGACCGCGTCGTCGCCGCCGGCGCCGCGCCGGACCGCGTGGAGGTGGAGCTGGAGATCGACCCGCAGCGCAATCGCGTCCGCGCGACGGCCTCGGGCGCGACCGCACTCGTCGAGTCGGCCGCAGGCGCGGCGTACGGACCGGACGAGCGGCGCGCCGCCGCCGCGCAATCGCTGCGCTGCGCCGCATCCGACCTCGAGACGATCGAGCTCACGCGCGGGCTCACCGCGTACGCACTGTCGCGCGCGCCCGCTGCCCGCCTGCGGCGCGCGCACTCGATCCGCGACGTGCGCGTGCTCGACGATGGCGGCGTGATACGACTCGCTCTGATCGACCCGCAATGCGTCGTGACGACGGTCGGCGAGCTTGGCGATCGCGTCCGCGACGGGGTCGAACGGGCGACGCGCTTCGGTGACGTCGGCCGCGCGTTACCCGCTCTCTACCTGCTGCGCGGCGGGCGGGTCGCCGCGTACGAAGGGCTATCGAGCACCGATCAGGCCGTTGCGCTTGCGACCGAAGAGACCGACGGCTGCGCGCCCGACGAGCCCGTTGCGCTGCTCGTCGTCGCGCGCGAAGCGTAGGACGCACGTGACGATAGTGGTCTCTAATTCACGGGCGGCTGTTTGACGGCCAAGCCTTCGGCCTGCTCGAGTGCGACAGTGCTTTTCTTATGGCCGTACGTGTAGTAGAAGACGAGGCCGATGGCGAGCCAGATCAAGAACCACAGCCAGACGATGGGGAAGAATCCCCACGCGAGCGGGTTGCCGACCTTGAGATAGCCGATCAATCCGAGCGCCGTGACGGCCGAGAGCACCGGGATTACGAACGGCCCGAGCGGCAGCTTGAACGATCCCTGCATCTCCGGGTGGCGAATGCGCAGGATTGGGACCGCGATCGAAACGAGCATGAAGGCGAAGAGCGTGCCCATGTTGGTGAGCGATCCCACGAGGTTGATCGGCGTGAAGGCCGCGATCAGCGCGATGCAGATGCCGAAGAAGACGGTCGAGAAGATCGGCGTCCGCCACGTCGGATGGATGCGCGTGAACGACGCCGGGATCAAACCATCGCGCGACATGGCAAAGAAGACGCGGCTTTGCCCGAACATCATCACAAGCAAGACGGTCGTCAGTCCGGCGATCGCCCCGATCGAGATGATCACGCCGGCCCATCCCAGGCCGACGTAGTTCATGGCGAACGCCACCGGGAACGCGACGTTGAGCTTGAAGAACGGCACCATGCCGTTGAGAATCGCGACGACGATGATGTAGAGCACCGTGCAGATCACCAGGCTCATGATGATGCCGAAGGGCAGGTCGCGCCCGGGGTTGCGCGCCTCTTCCGCGGTCGTCGACACGGCGTCGAAGCCGATGTAGGCGAAGAAGATGAACGCCGCGCCGCCCAGCATGCCGCTCCAGCCGAAGGGGAAGTAGCCGCCCAGCCCTGCGGGGCCTCCCGCCGGAAGGTGATAGTTCGCGCCGTTGATGTGGCCCACGCCTACCGCGATGAAGAAGAGCACGATCAGCAGCTTGATGGCGACGATGACGGCGTTGACGGAACCCGACTCGCGCGTGCCGCGCGCGAGCAGCGCGGTGATGACGAGGATGATGGCGGCGGCGGGAAGATTTGCGAAACCGGAGACTCCCGCTTGGCCGGCCAGGCCCCAGTGCGGCCCGTTGGACCATTCGGGCGGGATGTTGAGCCACGCGAGGCCTGTCTGGTGCAGGATGTTCGTGAAGTAGCCGGACCAGCCGATGCTGACGGTCGCGGCGCCGAGTGCGTATTCCAGAACGAGATCCCAGCCGATGATCCACGCGAGCAGCTCGCCCATCGTCGCGTACGTATACGTGTAGGCGCTCCCCGAAATCGGGATCTTGCTCGACACTTCCGCATAGCAGAGGGCGGCGAGCGCGCTCACGAAGCCGGCCACGACGAACGAGAGGGTGATCGACGGTCCCGCGCGTGTCGCCGATGCCACGCCGGTCAACACGAAGATCCCCGTGCCGATGATCGCGCCGATGCCCATGGCGGTCAGCGCCCAGGGCCCGAGCGAGCGCTTTAGGCCGTGCTGATCGTCGCTGCCCTCGGCCAGAATGCGCGAAAGCGGCTTAACTCGTTGCAAGAACATGTCGAACCCCTAACGCAAGAAGCGGATGGCAAACGGGTAGCTGTACGGACGACCGTCGCTGGCGGCGATCGTTCCGATGACGATGAACACAATCGAGGCGATCACGATGCCCAGCGCCGCAGCACCGAAGACGATCCACATGGCTACCAGAGAAACTCCCGCGGCCGCACCGCCCCCCGAGCTCAGCGGAATGATCAATCCGAACATGGCGGCGACCGCGACGATCCCGCCGAGGACCGCCAAGATCGAAACGGTGATCTGATAGTTCAGCGATGCGCGCGCGTGCTCCGCGACGAACTCGGATTCGCGCGCCTTCGCCAGATAGACGACGAGCGGTCCGATGATATGGCCGAAGGGGAATCCGGCGACCGCGACGAGCGCGCTCAGATGCGCGGCCATCGCCCAATTGCGCTCCTGCGCGGCGAGCTGCACTTGCATGGCCGGTTATTTGGGTCCCTATGGGAACCGTCCTTCCGTTGTCGACGGCGCGAGCGCGCTCTTGTGCCGGCCGTAGACAAAGTACAACAACAGACCGGCGACCGACCATACGACGAATCCGAGCCATGCGATCGGGAAGAACCCCCACGCGGTTGGGTTGCCGTTCTTCAAATAGTAGATCATCCCGAGCGTGCTGAGCACCGCTGCGGCCGGAATCACGTAGGGTCCGAAGGGAACCGTGAACGATCCTTTTAGCTGGGGATAGTGGCTGCGCAGGCGGGGCACGGCGATAGCGACGAGCACGAACGCGACGAACGTTCCCATGTTGGCCAGCGACGTGAGCACGTTGATAGGGAAGAACGCCGCTCCCGCGGCGATGAGGATGCCGAAGAAGATCTGCGAGCGCCACGGAGTTCGCCACGCGGGATGCAGCTTGACGAAAAACGGCGGCACGAGACCGTCGCGCGACATCGCGTAGAAGATGCGCGTTTGGCCGTACATCTGAACGAGCAGCACCGTCGTGAGACCGGCGATCGCCCCGACCGCGATCACAACGCCCGCCCAGGCCAGTCCGACGCTGTTGACCGCGAACGCGACGGGATAGGTGACGTTGAGCTTGTTGAACGGCACCATGCCGGTGAGGATCGCGACGACGACGATATAGAGGATGGTGCAGATGACGAGGCTCGTGACGATGCCGAACGGCAGATCCTTGCCTGGGTTGCGAGCCTCCTCGGCCGCGGTCGACACCGCGTCGAATCCGATGTACGCGAAGAACATGAAGGCCGCGCCGCCGAGCACGCCGCCGATGCCGAACGGCAGAAAGCCGCCGGCGCCGGTGCTCGGTCCGGGCGGCAGGTGATAGTTTGCCGGGTTAACGTGCCCCACGCCGATGGCGATGAAGAAGAGCACGACCGCCACCTTGAACGCCACGATCGCCGCGTTGAAGGTCCCGGACTCGCGGGTTCCCTTCACGAGCAGCGCCGTGATGATCAGAATGATCGCCGCCGCTGGGAGGTTGGCGATGCCGGGCGTTGGGTCCCAACGGCAATGCTGCCACGCTTGCGGCACGTCCCAGATGTTGAGCGTGTGTAGGATGTAGGTGAAGTAGCCGGACCAGCCGACGCTCACCGTCGCCGCGCCGAGCGCATATTCGAGCACGAGATCCCAGCCGACGATCCACGCGAAAAGCTCGCCCAGCGTCGAGTACGTGTACGTGTAGGCGGATCCGGCGATGGGGACTTTGCTCGAGACCTCGGCGTAACAGAGCGCGGCGAGTCCGGCGACGATGCCGGCGATGACGAACGAAATCGTGAGGCCCGGGCCTGCGCGCGTCGCCGCACCGATGCCGGTCAGCACGAAGATGCCCGTGCCGATGATGGCGCCAACGCCCATCGCGGTCAACGCCCACCGGCCCAGCGAGCGCTTCAGTCCGCGTTCCTCGTCGCTGCCCTCGGCGAGAATGCGCGCGATGGGCTTGACGCGATAGATCAACGCTGCGCCATCGTAGCGAGCCGCGACGTCATGGCGGGTTATTTTGGACGACGCGGAAATGGCCTCCATGCCCGATTTCGACGTGCTGGTCGTCGGCGGCGGGAACGCCGGCTGCGCCGCGGCGATCGCGGCTGCGCGTCGCGGCGCGCGAACGCTTTTGGCGGAACGCTACGGATTTCTCGGCGGCACGGCGACGGCGGCGATGGTGGGACCGTGGATGACGTTTCACTCCGGAGGCGAGCGCATCGTCGGCGGCATCGCGCAAGAGATCGTGGAGCGCCTGATGCGCAAAGGCGGCTTCGCCGGGGCACCTGCCCGACTCGTCGGACTACGTAGCGACGATCACGCCGTTCGATCCCGAGGTGCACAAAGCGGTGCTCCTGGAGATGATGCGCGATGCCGGCGTGTCGCTGCTGCTGCACGCCTACTTCCTCGACGCGCTTTGCGACGGCGTAACCGTTTCGGGCGCAACGTTTGCCACGGTCGGCGGCTCGCGGACGAAAAGCGCGACGGTGACGATCGACGCGACCGCCGATGCGCTGGTTGCGGCTTCGGCCGGCGTGCCGACGCAGCAGGGCGACGAGCGCGGCCGCGTGCAGCCGGCCACGCTGATGTTCCGGCTCAGCCACGTCGACCTCGGCGAACTGGCGAGCTACCTGCGCGCGAACCCCGACGAAATGCGGACTTCGCTAACGCCCCAGGAGCGCACGCCCGGCGCGCTCACCGCCGTGGCGGGACTCTACTCGCTGTGGCAACGCGCGATCGACGACGGCGTCGTAAACGTGCCGCGCGAGCTGGTGTCGTTCTTCATCTCTCCGTATCCCGATGAGGTGACCGTCAACATGACGCGCGTCGTCGACATCGACCCGCTCGATCCCGACGACCTGACCCGCGCCGAGGTCGAGTCGCGCCTGCAGGCGATGCAGCTGCTCGACTTCTTTCGCGCGCGCGTGCCGGGGTTCCAAAACGCGCGGATCGCGGCCAGCGGCACGCAGGTGGGGATTCGCGAATCGCGGCGCATAGAGGGCCGCTACACGCTGACGCGCGACGACGTGCTGGAGGCGCGGCACTTCGACGATGCCGTCGCGCGCAGCGCCTATCCGATCGACCTCCACAATCCTAGCGGCAGCGGAACCACGACCCACCGGTTGGCGCCGGGCGAGAGCTACGAGATTCCCTATCGCACCTTGCTGCCCGTCAATCGCGAGCAGTTGCTGGTTGCCGGCCGCTGCATCTCCACGACGCACGAGGCGCTCGCGTCGACGCGGCTGACGCCGACGGTGATGACGTTGGGCCAAGCCGCGGGAACCGCCGCGGCGCTGGCCTGCGAGCGCGGCATACGCGCCGGCGACGTGGACACGCGCGATTTGCGCGCGCGACTCGTGGACGACGGCGTGCTCCTGTGAACGCAATTGCGCGCGCGCACGCCTACGGCGTCGCGGTCCGCTTCGCCGACCTAGGCGATTGGGGAAGCGCCGAGCTGCGTTCCGAATACGACGCGGCCATTCCGGAGATTCGCATAAACTTGCGCGTCGCGGGCACGCTGGGCGTGCGCGAGCTGGGGGAGTTCGTGGCGCTTGCCGTGGGGCACGAGCTCTACCATCACCGCGAACGCATCGGCGAGGTGCGCGTGCTCGCCGGCCGCGCCGAGCGCGAATCGGCCGCCGGCGCTTTCGCTCGCGGGCTGATGGTCGAGGATGCGACGTGACGCTCGTCGCGGGCATCGACGGCGGGCAAAGCTCGACCGTCGCAGTGATCGGCGACGAGCACGGCCGCGTGCTCGGCCGCGGCGCCGCGGGTCCCGCCGACGAGGTTGGCGTCGGTCCGGAATCGACGCGCCTGTTCGACGCGCTGCGCGAAGCGCTCGACGACGCGCGCCGCAACGCGGGCCTGTCCGACGGCGCGCGCTTCGACGCAATCGTCGCCGGCGTCAGCGGCTACGACGGGCGCGTGTACGGGCGCACGCTCGCGCTGCCGTCGGAGCGCGTGCTGTTGATGCACGACACGCCGATCGCGCACGCCGGGGCGCTCGGCGGACGGGCCGGCATCGTGGTGATCGGCGGCACGGGCTCGGTGGTCTACGGGCGCGCGGAGAACGGCTCGTCGACGACGCTCGGCGGCTGGGGCTTTCTGTTCGGTGACGAGGGAAGCGCGTTTCGCATCGCGAGCGACGCGCTGGCGATGCTGATGCGCGCCTACGACGACGGTGAGGCCTCGTTAGCCGGCGAGCGCGAGGCCGCCTGCGACTTCTTCGGAGCGCGTTCCCTGCGCGCTCTCGCGCACGCGTTCTATAAAGGAGAGATCACGCGCGCGCGGGTGGCGTCGTTCGCCCCCGATGCGATGCGCTTTGACGCGTTCCGCGCGCTCGCATATCGCGGCGCAGACCGGATCGTCGAGCTCGTGCGCAAAGCCGTCGAGGCCGGCGTGCCCCCGCACGTGGCCCTCGTTGGAGGTTGCTTCGCCGACGCCGGATTTCGGCGACCGCGTCGCGGCGGGCGTGCTGGCGTCGGCGTCCGGAGCCGAGATCGTGCAGCCGCGCTACGACCCGGCGGCCGGGGCCCTCCTGCTCGCCTATCGCGAACTCGGACGCGGCGTGACGGAGCTGCGCTCGTGAGTGTGCTCGAATCGCTGCGCGGCGGCCTCATCGTGTCGGTGCAGGCGTGGCGCGGCTCGGCGATCGACGATCCGTCGATCATCGCCGCCATGGCGCGCGCGGCGCAGGACGGCGGCGCGGTCGCCGTGCGCGTCGCCGGCGAGGACGCATCTGCGCGCCGTGCGGGCGCGCGTCGCGCTGCCGATGGTTGGATTGATCAAGCGCGAGTATCCGGGCTTCGAGCCCTACATCACCCCGACGCTCGACGAGGTACGCGCGATCGTCGCCGCAGGAGCGGAGATCGTGGCGTTCGACGCGACACCGCGCCGCCGCCCCGGCGGCGACGACGTGGGCGTCCTCATCGCGGAGATTCACGCGCACGACCGCCTGGCGCTTGCGGATTGTGCGACTGCGGCCGACGCGGCGGCCGCGGCGGACGCCGGTGCGGATGTGGTGGCGTCAACGCTCTGCGGCTATACGGCCGAGACGGCGGGCGCCGCGCTCCCCGCACTCGAACTGGTGCGCGAACTCGCGCAACTACGCCGATTCTGCCTCTGCGAAGGCGGGGTCCGCTCGCCGGCCGAGGTTCGCGCGGCGCTGGACGCAGGGGCGGATGCGGTGGTCGTCGGTAGCGCCATCACGAACGTCGATTGGCTGGTGCGCGAGTTTGCAGGGGCGGCCGACAGAGTACCTTAAGAGCCCATTTAGTCGGTGCGCGCCGGCGATTCTACGTCTATAGTGAGTGTGGGGAGAGAGCTTTTTTTGGTTGAGAACAGAGCGCAGCCCATCCACCTCGGCCGCGGATTCTGGACCGCCACGGCAATCCTGGCAATTCTCGCGGTCGCGTCGATCGTCTTCTGGTATCAGTTTCCGTTGGAGACGTACCTGCCGGCTGCGATCATCACCGCGCGGCAGGTCGACCGGTTGTTCCGCTTCATGGCGGCCACCGGCAGCGCGCTCTGGATCTTCGTGGCCGGATATCTCATCTATTTCGCGATCGCGTTCCGCGCGAAGGCGACCGACCCGCCCGACGCGATCGGCGCGCAGATCCACGACAACCGCAAGTTGGAGTTCTGGTGGACGCTGATCCCGGTGCTCTTCGTCGTGCTGCTCTCGGTCATCTCCGTCCGCATCTGGTACGAAGTGATGCTCGAGCCGGAAAACGGGCTCGTCGTCGAGGCGATCGGCCACCAGTTCTACTTCTCGTTCCGCTATCCGCAGATCAACGGCGAGGTGACGAACGAGATGCACCTGCCAAAGAACGTGCCGGTGACGCTGAACCTAACGGCGGCCGACGTGATCCACGGCTTTTGGGTGCCGGCCATGCGCCTGAAGAACGACACGGTGCCCGGCCTGGTTACCACGATCCGCTTCACTCCGCGCCTCGACGGACGCTACCCGATCATCTGCACGCAGTTCTGCGGCGCGCTCCACAGCGAGATGAACAAGCAGTACCTCGTGATCGAAGAGAAGCCGGCCTTCGACAAATGGTTCAAGATGTGGCAGCAAAAGAACGCCCATGTGAGCAACGCGCTTCCCGCCGCGGGCGGCGCGGCCGTTTCGCTGGCGGGCGGCAGCGCGCCGTCGGGCAAGGCGCTCTTCGCACAGAAATGCTCCGCGTGCCATAAGCTTGCACCGTTCTCGCAGACCCTCGTCGGGCCAGGGCTCGCGGGCGTTCTTCACGACCCGTCGCATCCCAATCTCGTCACCGGGAAACCGGCGACGCCGCAAAACGTAGCAGACGTCCTGCAGCACGGTTACATCGGCAGCATGGGCACGATGCCGAACGCGACGGCCAACGGGCTGTCCGCGAAAGACATCGCGGACCTCGTGGCATTCTTGGATACTCTCAAGTGATAAAATTGAAGGCACAATGGCAGTAGCAGCGGTACACTCGGGCGGAATCGCCGACCACATCCATCCCGAGCCCCAGGGGTTCGTTCGGCGATACGTCTTCTCGCTCGATCACAAGATCATCGGCATCCAGTACATCATCACCGGATTCGTCTTCTTCATGCTTTCGGGCTTGCTCGCCGAGGCGATTCGGACGCAGCTGCTCAATCCCAACGGCGGCTTCGTCGCGGCCGACACGTACAACGAGATCTACAGCGTGCACGGCAGCGCCGATGGTATGGCTGGTGGTCATCCCGCTGCTCACCGGCGGGTTCGGCAACCTCGTCTTCCCGCTGCAGATCGGCGCGCGCGACGTCGCGTTCCCGTGGCTGAACATGCTGAGCTTCTGGATCTTCCCGGTGTCCGGCCTCATGCTCTTCGCGTCGTTCCTGATGGGCGCGCCGACCGCCGGCTGGATGGAGTATCCGCCGGTCTCGCTCCAGGGCGCGGCCGGAACCTCGATGTGGTGCGCCGCGATCTTCTTGGTCGGCGTCAGCTCCACGATGACGGGCATCAACTTCGTCGTTACGATCTTGAAGATGCGCGCCCCCGGCATGACGTTCACGCGCATGCCGCTGTTCGTGTGGGGCCAGTTCGCCACCGCGCCGCTGCTGATGATCGCGACGACCGCGCTCGCCGCGGCGCTCGCGGCGCTCTTCATCAACCGCGAGTTCGGCGTGCCGTTCTTCGACCCGGCCAAAGGCGGCAGCCCGGTCATGTGGCAGCACATGTTCTGGTTCTACTCGCACCCCGCCGTCTACATCATGATCCTGCCGGCGTTCGGCATCATCTCCGAGGTCCTGCCGACGTTCGCGCGCAAGCCGATATTCGGCTACAAGCTAATCGCCTTCTCGTCGATGGCCATCGCGCTCGCCGGCTTCATGGTGTGGGCGCACCACATGTTCACGTCGGGCCTCGCGCCGTTCTTGCAACTGCCGTTCATGATCATCACGTTCGTCATCGGCGTGCCGACGGGCATCAAGATCTTCTCGTGGACGGCGACGCTCTTCGGCGGCAAGATCCACTACACCACGGCGATGCTCTTCGCGATCGGCTTCATCGGGCTGTTCACGCTTGGCGGCATCACCGGCATCTTCCTTGCGGCGATACCGTTCGATCTGCACGTGCACGGCACGTACTTCATCGTCGGGCACATCCACTACGTGCTGGTCGGCGGGAGCCTCATGGGCGATCTTCGCCGGGCATGTACTACTGGTTCCCGAAGATGTCGGGACGCCTGCTGAACGAGACGCTGGGGAAGATCCACTTCTGGCTGTTCTTCATCGGTTTCAACGGCACGTTCGTTCCGATGCACTGGCTCGGCATGCTGGGCATGCCGCGCGAGGTCGCGACGTACGACCCGCAGTTCACGTTCTGGAACCGCTTCGAGTCGGTCTCGTCGTACCTGATGACGCTCGCGATCCTGATTTTCTTCGTCAACGTGCATCTGGAGCATACGCAACGGCAAGCGCTCCGGCCCCAACCCGTGGGGCGCCCGGACGCTCGAGTGGCAGATCCCGTCGCCGCCGCACTACTACAACTTCAAGCACATCCCCACGGTCTACGGCCTGCCCTATGACTTCGGTCAGCCGCTGCCGTACCAGGGGCTCGACGACGAGCTCACCGACGCGCCGCCGCCGGTCGGTGCGGGAGCGCATTGATGACGACCGCGGCGATGGCGCACGACGCCCACGGAGACGTCGATCAGCTCTACGTCGAGACCCGGGAGCTCCGGCTCCAGGGCTTCTTGCTCTTCCTGATCAGCGACTGCGTCCTGTTCTCGTCGTTCATCTTCGCCTATCTCTACCTGCGCAACAGCGGCCAAGGATGGCCGCCGCCCGGCATACCCGCGCCTCGATGTCGCGTTCGCCGCCTGGAACTCGGTCGTGCTCTTCGGATCGGGCGCGACGATGCACTACGCGCTCGAGAACTTCAAGCACAACAAGTTCATGGCAGTACATGGGGTTCCTGCTCGCGACCATCGTGCTGGGCGCGGCCTTCCTCGGCGGCCAGGCCTACGAGTACACGCACCTGATCTACGGCGAGCACATCACGTGGGCGGGCAGCGGCATCTTCGGCGCATCGTTCTTCACGCTCACCGGCATGCACGGAATGCACGTCTTGTTAGGCGTCTGCTATCTGACGGTGCTCGTGCTGCAGTCGGCGGCCGGCGTCTACACCCGCGGGAAGTTCTTCGGGATCACGGCGGGAACGCTCTACTGGCACTTCGTCGACGTGATCTGGGTCGCGCTGTTCTCGATCTTCTACTTGATTTAAGGAGCGCTCGAACGTGAATACCGTGATAGTCGAACGGTTGGGAGCGGTGATCGCCGGCGTCGTCGTGGCCGTCGTAGCGTTCTACGCGCTCTACAAGGACTGGCGTTCCACCGGAGTCGAGAACCAGGTCTTCAAGCTGATGCTCGCGCTGCTGGGACTGGGCGCGATCCTGGCGCTGCTGGCGGGACTGAACGTCATCGGCTTCGCCCCGAAGGGGGCGTAGTCATGATCTCACGCGAGGACGAGCGACTCGATTACAGCAAAGTCCCCGAGAGCCGCGGCATCCCGACTGCGCTCCACCGCGTCGCCGTGCTCGGTCTGGTGATTATCTTCGCGATCGGCGCGTCCGTCTGTCTGATGTCCGGCTACGGTCACCACTGGCCGTCCGACACGACTCTGCGCGTGCCTCTGCATAACACACAATAGCCTTTACGCAGTATCGTTTCGGCGGCTTCGAGCCGCGCGCGTTGGCCGCCGAAGCGGTCGAAATGATCACAAGTCCGTCCGCTTGCCGCGCCGGGTTGCAATCCCTATCGCTAGGAGCGGGAGTTCGTCGTCCGGCAGCAGGCCCGTCGGTCGTCCGTCGATCTTGTGGATGCCCGCGTAGGCCGAGTATTCGACGAGCGCCGGTATCGTCGCGTCGGGCAAGCTCCGCCGGCCGAGCCATTCCCACTCGCCGGCGACGGAGCCGTCGGCGAAGAGCACCGCGGCGTAGCCGCACGCATCGGGGCGGGAGCGCTCGTCGGGCGCGCGATATCGCACGTAACCGTCGAGGATGAAGATCGGGCGGAACGTCTGCAGGTAGGCGGCCACCGGCGCAACGAGCACGGCGACGAAGTAGCCGCCGAAGGCGATCGCGCCCAGCGCGAAGATCCACGCGATCTTGGCGAGCGTGGCGTCCGAGGGCACGTGGCGCGCGCGGTAGAGGATGCCCCAGGTCAGCGCCGCCATGAAGATCGCTCCGATCAGCGGCTCGATTGCGAGCGCGAAGCGGCCGGTGAGGCCGCGCCAGACGATGCGGCGTTCTTGCCGCGTCCACGGACGGCGCGCGAGCGCGCGCGTACGCGGATCGTTCCCTGCCAGGGGCATTACGCGAGCGCCGTCTCGCGCGGCGCGGCGCGATCCACGATGTCGCGCAGCGCGCAGCCGCGCGGAAGCGTGCCGAGCGTGCGGCCCCAGTCGCCCTCGATCCGGCTCGCGACGAACGCGCCGGCGACGGCGGCCGGCGCGTGACGGGCAAGCAGCGCCGCTTGCCACAGCAGCGTAAGCCGCTCCGCGGCGCGCCGCGCCTGCGACTCGTCGCCGCCGGCGTCGCGCAGTTCGGTCGCCAGCGACCCCGCCGCGCGAACGACGCGCGGCTCGCCGCACGCGGCGATCTCGTCGCGCAGCGCCGCTAGCGCTTCGGGCTGCTTGCGCAGGACGCGCAGCACGTCGAGCGCGTTGACGTTGCCCGACCCCTCCCAGATCGAATTGAGCGGCGCCTCGCGATAGAGTCGCGGCATGACCGACTCCTCGACGTAGCCGTTGCCGCCGAGGCACTCCAGCGCCTCGGCGAGCGCCGCCGGCGTCCGCTTGCAGACGTAGTACTTGCCCAGCGCCGTGCCAATACGCTTGAGCGCCGCGGCGCGCGAATCGCGTTCGGCGTCGTCGATTGCGCGCGCCACGCGCAGGCAGAGCAGCAGGGCGGCTTCCGATTCTAGCGCGAGATCCGCGAGCACGTTGCGCATCAGCGGCGCGTCGATCAGCAACGCGCCGAAAGCGCGCCGATGGGCGGTGTGATGGATCGCCTGCACGAGTGCGGCGCGAAGCAGCGCGGCCGACCCGATCGCGCAGTCGAGTCGCGTGAAGTTGACCATCTCGACGATGCGCGCCAGGCCGTCCCCTTCGTCGCCGATCAGAAAACCGCGCGTGCCGTCGAATTCGACCTCGGCCGAAGCGTTGCTGCGATTGCCGAGCTTGTCTTTGAGGCGCACGAGCGCGAACGAATTGCGCGTGCCGTCGGGCAGCACGCGCGGCACCAGAAAACACGAGAGCCGTTCGCCCGATTTGCCGTGGCGCGCAACCGCCTGAGCAAGCACGAGAAACGCGTCGTTCATCGGTGCGCTGCAGAACCACTTGTGGCCGGACAGCAGATACTCGCGCCCCGGGCCGGGAGCCGCGGCCGGCACCGCGTGCGTCTCGTTCGCGCGAACGTCGGAGCCGCCTTGCTTCTCGGTCATCGCCATTCCGCACAGCGCAGCGGGTTTTTGGGCGACCGGAATCAGCCGCGGATCGTAGTCGCGCGCCGTGAGCGCGGCGCACCACGCCGCGGCGAGGTCCGGTTGCGAGCGCACGACGGGCACCGAGGCATAGGTCATCGAGATCGGGCATCCGTGGCCCGACTCGACCTGTCCCCACACGTAGAACTTCGCGGCGCGGCGCAGGTGCGCAAACGGCTCGCGGTCAGCCCACGGAGCGCCGGCAAGCCCCGCCGACGCCGCGTGCCGCATCAACGCGTGCCACGCGGGATGAAACGCCACCTCGTCGATGCGGTTGCCGAATCGATCGTGCGTACGCAGTTGCGGCGGGTGTTCGTTGGCCTCGAATCCGAGCGCGATTGTCTCAGCTCGGCCTGCGACCTCGCCGAGCAGCGTCAGCTCGCCCCTTGCCGCTCCCGGCGCTTCACCCGCGAGCGCGCCGGCGAGCGGCCGGTCCGAGGAAAAGACGTTATAGTTTTCGAGCGGAGGCGGCTGGTTCAACTTTCAAAGCGCTCCGGCTGCTGCCTCTTCGATCGGACGCGAGCGCTCGCCGTGCTGCGACTTCAGCGTGGCGGCGATCAGCAGCGCTACGAATGCGACGGCACAGAATGCGAGGTAGGCGTTGCGGTATCCGGCGATCTCGTTCGTCGCGAGGCCGAAGAGCCCACCGGCGAGCGAGCTGCCGAGAATCTGCCCGACGATCAGCGCTTGGCTCAAGAATCCCACGGCGGTGGCGCGCGCGCGTTCGGGCGTCTCGTTCGTCACGATGTAGCGCGTCGGCGCTCCCAAGAGCGCCCCGAATCCGCCGCCCGCCACGATCACGGCCACCACCGCGAGCGCGAGCGATTGAAAACCGAGCGCGAAGATCGCGAGCCCCAGCTCGGTGAGGATCGCGCCGAACAACAGCACGTCGCGGCTACCCACGCGGTCGAGCGCGCGCCCCGACGACGGAATCACGGCGACGAACGTGAACGCGCCCACCGCCGCGATGACGCCGGCGGCGAGATACGAAAGCCCCTGTGCGCCCACCAGGACGGTCGGGATGAAGAACAGCGAGCCCTCGAGAACGCCGATGACGATCTCGAGCACGTACGTCTTCACGAGCTGTGGCGTGCGCAGCAGCTCGAGCGGTACGATCGGGGCACGCGCCGCCGTTTCCCAGATCGCGAAGCACGCCAGGATCGCGATGCCCGCGAGTCCGATGAGCCAGCGCGCCGCGATCAGCCCGTCGGTGAGTGCGAGCAAACCGAGGCAGAGCAATGCCAAGCCCCCCGCGTCGAGCGGCTCGCGCCGGCGCGGTGCGTCGGCCGGCACGTCGCGCAATGCCAGCGCGAAGACGACGGCCGCGAGCGGCACGTTGGCGACGAAAATCCAGCGCCACGATACGAAGTGCGTCACGATGCCGCCGATCAGCGGGCCGATGACGGCGGCGAGCCCCCACGTCGCTGCGACGATGCCGAGTGCCGCTCCGCGCCGGTTCGCGGGAACGACGTCGCCGATTGCCGCGGTGGCGACTGGGAAGATTCCCCCGGCTCCGAGCGCCTGTAACCCGCGCGCGATCAAGAACACGGCGTAGCTGGGCGCGAGGATCGCTAGAATGCTGCCGATCGCGAAGAGCGCGAGGCACGCCAAGTAGACGGGTCGCCGTCCGTAGCGGTCGGCGAGCGTGCTCGCGAGCGCGATCGAAAGAACGGTGACGAGCAGATAGATCGTGAAGACCCACGCTAGGTCGTTGGTCTGCACGGCAAACGCGCGGCCGAGTGCGGGGAGGGCCGGCGATAGCACGCTCAAGTCGAGTGCGCCGGCGAAGACGCCGAGCGAGAGCGTCGCGAGCAGCCGGTTCACGTTACGATGCGGTCGATCACCATCACCGCGCACATCAGCGCCAGGTAGAGCAGCGAGAAGCGGAAGAGCCTGCGGGCTTGGATCGTGCCGGCCTGTTCGCGCCACGTGCGCAGCGCGTCGAGCAGGAAGATGCCGCCCAGTACGGCGGCGGCGGCGAAGTAGAACGCCCCCATCACGTGCAAGGGGTACAGCACGAGCGACGCTGCAACCAAAAGGATCGTGTAATACACGATCTCGCGCTTCGTACGCTCGCGCCCGCAGACGTTGGGCAGCATCGGAATCTTGGCCTTGCCGTATTCGGTCTCGGTCATCAGCGCGAGCGACCAGAAGTGCGGGGGCGTCCACAGGAAGATCAGCGCGAAGAGGCCGAGCGCCGGAGCGCCGACGCCGTGCGTCACCGCGGCCCAACCCACCAGGGGCGGCACCGAGCCCGCCGCTCCGCCCACGACGATGTTGAGCGGCGTGATGCGCTTGAGCCACATCGTGTAGACGACGACGTAGTAGACGTTCCCGGCGAGCGAGAGCCACGCGGCGAGCGGATCGACAAGGAAATAGAAGAGGGCGAACGAGATCGCGCCGGCGGCGACGGCGTAGATCGTCGCGTCGCGGCGGGAGATCCGGCCTTGCGGGATCGGGCGATTCGCCGTGCGCTTCATCACGCGGTCGATGTCGGCGTCCCACACGCAGTTGAACGCCCCGGCCGACGCCGCTGCTAGCGCACCCGCGAGCAGCGTCCAGAAAAGCAGGCTCGCGTGAGGAATGCCGCGTGCGGCCATCACCATCGCCGCGGCGGTGGTGACGAG
This sequence comes from Vulcanimicrobiota bacterium, assembly GCA_963711625.1. Classification (GTDB taxonomy): domain Bacteria; phylum Vulcanimicrobiota; class Vulcanimicrobiia; order Vulcanimicrobiales; family Vulcanimicrobiaceae; genus Cybelea. The sequence goes on along the minus strand of OY970207.1, from coordinate 408,760 downwards.
CAGCAACATGATGATGCGCGGCTTCGATAGTTCGTAGTAATCGGCGACGAGCGCGGCGACCCTCACCGGCGCGCGACGCTCTCGGAAATGGCCCCGGCGCGCTCGGCCGCTCCGGCGTCGAGCATCGCGAACGCCGTCGCGACGAAGAACGCCAGGAACACGAGCGCCGCGTTGACGGCGTGCGCCTCGCGCAGATTCGTCGGCAGACGAAGCGCGACGTTGAGCAGCCCCAGCAGCACTTGCAGCGCGACGAGCGCGACGCCGGCCGAGACCGCGGCGCGAACGCGCGGCGAGGCGCCTTGTGCCCACGCCAGACCGAACGCTCCGGCGGCGCAAACCAGCGTGGACGCGGCCGCGACCCGATGCAACATCTGCACGTATTGTCCCGTGGTGTACACCACGACGTTGCCCGCGCAGCCGGGAATCGAAAGACAGGCCAGGCCCGCGCCGCTCGAGCTCACGTACGCGCCCACGCACATCGTCGCGAACCCTACGGCGGCCGTGACGCTCAGCACGGCGATCAACGCCGGTGAGATCCGCGCCGCCCGGTCGCCGCGATCGGGCGATTCCGACGCGGCGGCGAACACCGCCATCGCGGAGACCGACGCGATCAGCGCCATGGCCGTAGCCCAATGCAGCACGACGGAAAGGGGGCTGTTGCCGAGGCGCACCGTTTCGGCACCGAGGAAGACCTGGACGATGAAGACGATCGCGATGGTTGCCAGCGTCGGCGCGATGAATGGCGAGCGGGCGCGCCGCCGCCACGCCGCGGCGACGAGCGCGACGACGAGCGGGGCCACTGAAAACGCAAGCAGGCGGTGCAGCCACTCCCAGAAGGTGCCGCCCCCCATGGGCGGGAGCAGGCGGCCGTGGCAGAGCGGCCAGTCGGGGCAGGTCAGGCCGGCGCCATTGATGCGCGTCCAACTCCCCAGCATCAGGGTCAGCAGGGCGGCGAGGTCCGTCGCCAGCGCCAAGATCAGCAGACGCTTCATCCGAGTCTTAAGCCTAACGTCGGCGGCGGCGTCCGGGCAATGACAAATAGGTTGCCGGTGGATAAAATTTTCACGCGGCGGGGAGGCCGCCGGTACGCACGGGCGAAGCGCCTGGCCGTGAAGCGCTGGTCGGCCCTGGCGGGTCTAGCCCTGGGGCTCGTTTTGCTGGTCGGATGTCGTGAGATTCGCGTAAAGACGCTCTCAACAGGCACAACCACCGTTCTAGGAGGGAACCAAATCACCATAGTACGCGATGCAGTGTCCCTGGGCAAGCTCGGGATTCATGCACCCGTCCACTATAAAGGTGAGTTCGGCGCGGTGTTGCTCATGGGGCCACACGACCGGACGGGTTACAAACAGATAGTCGAATCGATCGGCGCCAACAGTCAGCGCGTGCGCATCGTGGCGTTCGAGCAGGCGCCGGCCGACGGCGGCGAGCCGTCGGCCCAATACCGCACCTACACGCTGTGGATCGTTCCCAACAGCGTCTATCGCCGTGGCGTTCGCGTCGAGGTGGTGACGCCGAGCAACGAGCCGATTGCATCGACGTATCTGCCGTAGGCCGTAGTTTTAGCGACGTGATCTCTTCGCGCAAACAGTTGCCCGCGCCCGAGCGCATCGATCGAATCGACGCGCGTGTCGAGCGCCTTGGCCTCGTGATGGAACCCGACGGCGATCCCGCCGAGGCGGGCGGCATCTTGAACCCCGGAGCGGCCCGCGCAAGCGACGGCGAGTTGCTGCTCTATCCGCGTTGCGTCGCCGAGGGCAACATCTCGCGCGTCGGCACTGCGAGGGTGCGCGCCGTAGACGCAGGCTTCGATGTGAAGCGGCTAGGTTTCGCGCTCGAGCCCGAGGCACCGTACGAACTGCGTCCGCATCCGGGCTACGGCTGCGAGGATCCACGCGTCACCTACGTGCCGGCGCTCGAGGCGTACGTGATGACCTACACCGCGTTTGGTCCCGACGGGCCGCGCATCGCGCTCGCGGTCTCCGACGACGCTCGCGCCTGGCAGCGTTTGGGTCCGGTCCGCTTCGCGGGGACCGCGAACGTCGTCGGCGACGACAAGGACGCAGCGTTCTTCCCCGAGCCCGTGATCTCGCCGAAAGGCCGGCGCAGCCTCGCATTCTACCACCGGCCGATGCTGCATCTGTCCAGCGTCGACGGGCGCGCGGCGATTCCGATGATCGAGCACCTGCCATTCGACGATCGCGAGTCCATTCGCATCGCGTACGTGCCGCTCGGCCCGGCGCTGAAGGATCGCGCCAATCTCTGCAACGTGTCGGAGAGCGCCCAGGTGCTGTGTCCAGACGCGCAGTGGGGCTCGATCAAGATCGGCGCGGGCACGCCTCCCGTTCGCGTGACGATCGGCGGCACCGAGGGCTGGCTATCGATCTTTCATGGCGTCGACGTGATCGACGACCGCCGTCGCAAGCCGTCGCTGCGCTACAGTGCGGGCATCGTCGTTCACGATCTGGAGCGCCCGCATCACGTGCTGTACCGCTCGCCCGAGCCGATCATGACGCCCGAATCGCGGCGCGAGCGACACGGCATCGTCGACAACGTCGTCTTTCCGACCGGCCTCGATCCGCGCCCCGATCTCGGCGAACGCACGTACGACGTGTACTACGGAATGGGCGACCACTCGATTGGAGCCGCGAGGCTGCGCATCGGAGCCTGAAGTAGACGCGATGCCCCACGACTCGGACGCTCGTCGGCCACCTCCATGTGGCCTCCTGCTCCGCCGCTTTTCCGCAACAGCAAAGGAATACGACATCCTGTCTTTTGCGGAAAAGTCGGAGGCCTCGCTGTGGGGCATCGGATCTACTTCAGGCTCCTTACGCTCGCCATGCTAAAATATTTGCTACTATCGGCGGCGATCGTCTTCGGCATCGGCATCATCGTCGCGGGCTGGGTGAATCGCGATCTCATTCGCATCAAGATCGCGTCGGTCTACGCGCGCGTTCCGGCGAAGCCCGGCGGCGCGAGCCGCACGGAGCTCGGGCCCGACGGCTCGCTGCGGGGCGACGCCTCATGGGCGCTCTCCGCGCTGCCGGAGTGCCTCACGCAGACGTCCGAATCGAACGGGCCTAGCGCCTACGTTCGGGCGCACCTGCCCGCGGGGGCGACGGAGATTGTGCCGCCGGCGACCTTGGTGTATGGTGATTGCAATATTCGGATCGTCGGAGAGGAGGCGTACGTCGTGCGCGGAACCGACCGGCTCCGAATTCCGCCCCGCGTGCGATTCTACCGTGCGGACGGCCTCCTCGCGCTCATCCGCGAGACGTCCGGCGGTGCCGAGCTGCGGGTCTATCAACCGGCGCGACGATAATGGAAACGCAAACGATATCTGAACAGGTCAATAGGCGGCGAACGTTCGCGATCATCTCGCATCCCGACGCGGGCAAGACGACGCTTACCGAAAAGCTGCTGCTCTACGGCGGTGCAATCCACGTCGCGGGCCAGGTTTCGGCGCGCAAGCGGCAGCGTCAGGCGACCAGCGACTGGATGGCGCTCGAGCGCGAACGCGGCATCTCGATCACGTCGACGGTACTGCAGTTCCCGTACTCCGGTTACACGATCAACCTGCTCGACACGCCGGGCCACCAAGACTTCGGCGAAGACACCTATCGTACGCTGCTCGCCGCCGACAGCGCCGTGATGCTGATCGACGCCGCTAAGGGCGTCGAGCCGCAGACGCGCAAGCTCTTCGCGATCTGCCGCGAGCGCGGAATTCCGCTTTTTACGTTCATGAACAAGCTCGATCGGCCGAGCCGCGACCCGCTGGAGCTGCTGGACGAGTTGGAGAGCGTGCTTGGAATCGGCGCATTCCCGATGAACTGGCCGCTGGGCAGCGGCGACGATTTCCACGGCGTCTACGACCGCCGCACGCGCACGGTGCATCGCTTCGAGCGCGCCGCCCACGGCGCCACCCGCGCCGCCGTCTCGGTTACCAACGTGGCCGACCCCAAGCTGCGCGAGCTCGTGAGCGACATTGTGTTCGAGCAGTTTCACGAGGGCATAGAGCTGCTCGACGGCGCGGGCGAGCGGTTCGACCGCGAGGCGATGCTGCGCGGCGAGATCACGCCGGTCTTTTTCGGGAGCGCCGTGACGAATTTCGGAGTGCAGCTCTTCCTCGACGAGTTCGTCGAGTTGGCGCCGCCGCCGGCGCCACGCGCCGGGATCGATCCGGCGGCGGACTCGTTCAGCGGCTTCGTCTTCAAGATCCAAGCTAACATGGATCCCCGTCATCGCGACCGCGTCGCATTCGTGCGCGTGTGCTCGGGCGAGTTCGCGCGCGACATGAGCGTGCGCAACGCCCGCACCGGCGCATCGGTGCGCCTCTCGCGCGCCATGCGGCTTTTCGCGGACGACCGCGAGTCACTCGACGTGGCCTATGCGGGCGACGTCGTTGGACTCGCGAACCCGGGCGCCTTCGCGATCGGCGACAGCCTCTACGAGGGCGCGCCCGTTACCTTCCCCCCGATTCCGGCCTTCGCCCCGGAACATTTCGCGGCGATCCGGAGTATCGACACGGCAGGTTACAAAGCGTTTGGAAAGGGCATTTCGCAGTTGCGTGAAGAGGGCGCCGTGCAGGTCTTCTATCCGTGGGGCACGCCGCGAACCGAGCCGATTCTCGGGGCGGTGGGCGAACTCCAATTCGAGGTGGCGAAGTATCGCCTCGAATCGGAATACAACGTGAAGACCGCGTTGATGACGCTTCCGTTGACGCTGGCGCTGCACGTCGAGGGCGACGCCGACGCGGTCGCGCGCGCGCAGCTCCCGTCGAACGCCCGGCTGGTCGAGGACTGGGCGGGACGTCCGGTCGCGCTCTTCGAGAGCGAGTGGAGCGTGCGTCTGGCGCGGGAGTGGAACACGCAACTTGCCTTCGTTGCCTTCTCCGCGCAGACAGGCGAGGAGGCCCTGGCATCGTGAAAATATCGAAGGCGCTGGCGCTCGCGGCGGTTGCCGCGCTGCTGGCGGGTTGCTCGTTTCAGAACCGCAACGAACGGGAGGCCGAGCGGATCACGCGCGCGGTGATCGCGAACGACCTATCACCCGTACAGAGTGACATCGGGAAGAGCGTCGCGATCACGCGGGTGCAGATCGCGCAGTGGTCCGACGAGCTCAACGCGCAAGGCAAGCTGGTCTCCGTCAAGGAGACGACGACGGGCTGCGAGGCGGGCTGGCACTGCTTCGACGTGAAGTTCCAAAAGCACGCGTACGTCGAGCGGATGCGCCTCGATGAGAACGGGAAAGTGGTCAACTGGAACTTTCGCATGGCGTCCACGTAACGGCCGCGGACGTCCGCGCGGCGGCGCGGCTGCTCGCCGGCGTCGCGCATAGGACGCCGGTCGTGAGCTCGCGGACGCTCGACGAGCGTTGCGGCGCCCGGGTGTTCGTGAAGTGCGAGAACCTGCAGCGCATGGGCGCGTTCAAGTTTCGCGGCGCGTACAACTTCTTGTCGTCGCTCTCGGCCGAGGAACGGCGGCGCGGCGTCGTCGCGTTCTCGAGCGGCAACCACGCCCAGGGGGTGGCGCTGGCGGCGCGCCTGCTCGGCATTCCCGCGACGATCGTGATGCCCTACGACGTGCCCGCGGTCAAGCTGGCGGCCACGCGCGAGTACGGGGCCGACGTCGTGCATTACGAGCGCGAACGCTCGCATCGCGAGGAGATCGCGCGCGCCGTGGCTGCGGAGCGCGGCGCCATCGTGGTGCCGCCCTTCGACGATCCGCGCATCGTCGCGGGCGCGGGCACGGCGGCGCTGGAGCTGTTGGAAGACGCCGAACCGCTCGACGCGATCGTGGTTCCGGTGGGCGGAGGCGGACTCATGAGCGGCACCGCGATCGCCGCGCACTCCGTCGATCCCAAGACCGCGATCTTCGGCGTCGAGCCGCGTGCCGGCGACGACTTCGCGCAGTCACTCGCGCGGGGCGAGCGCGTGTCGATCCCCGTCCCCAAGACGATCGCGGACGGGCTGCAGACGACTTCCGGCAGCGATCTGACTTTCGCCCTCGCGCGCGAGCACGGCTGCGCCGTCGTCACCGTGACCGACGACGAACTGCGCGCGGCGATGCGATTCGCGTTCGAGCGGATGAAGCTCGTGATCGAGCCGAGCGGGGCCGCGCCCCTCGCCGCGCTCCTGCACGGACGCATCCCCGGCATCGCCGGCAAGCGCGTCGGTGCGATCGTCAGCGGCGGAAACGTCGACCCCGTCCGCTATGGCGAGTTACTGCGCGACGATGTTTCCGCAGGCGACGTACTTGCCTAAGTTCTCCGCGCTTTCGTGAACGTTTATCGCCATCGGCTTCGCGAGGAGCGCGTCGATGGTGGTGCCCTTCACGACGGTCGTCGAGCTGCCCGCGACGACGTTGGTGAGCGCGTTGGCCACGCCGCCGAGGTCGCTGCACGTGCCCGAGTGAATGTGCGCGGGCTGCGGCGTCGCCGGCGCACCCTTGAGCGCGATGACGACGCTCACGTCGGGCCCGGTCTGCGTCAGCGTCGCGGTTCCGCTCTCGCCGGAGCCGTTCTGTTCGGCCAGAGAGACGGTCAGCGTCGAGGTCGCCGCACCCGCGGTGGCTGACTGAGAGAGCGCGACCACGACGAGCGTCGCGAGCATGAGGCTAAGACGTTTCATAGGTCCCCTTTCGCCGGGAGAGAGATCATGGGCGCGCTTCCTTCGCCCCCACGAGCGCCCGAACCGCTTCGACGGCCTGCTCGGTGGGCGCTGCGTCGGCACCCTCGATCGTATCGAGTAGGAACGCCGCCCTGCCGTTGAGCGCCCCGTCGCCGCGCACGTAACTCCGATCCATCACCGCCGCCAGCTGCCGCGCGAGGCGATACTGCCGTTCCAGCGCGCCGAGTGAGATCGCGACGCGCGGATCCATCTTCACCTCCAGCGTTCGCGCCTGCGTCCTGCCGTCGACGTCGAGGCGCACGGTGTAGCGGCCGGGCACGACGAGCGGGCCTTCGGGCACGCGCGGCGTGTCGTGCGGCACCGCGGAGATCGGCAAGTCTTGCGCGAGCGCCCGCGGCGGCGCCTCGCGCAGATCCCACACGAAGCGATGCATTCCCGCGCCGGCCGGCGGCGCCGCGAACGGGCGCTCCCAGTACGCGGGCTTGTCGAGATGCGGAATCGGCGGCGGCGCGGCGGTCGTCGCTCGCGTAGCGGCGAACGAGCCGGCCCGACGCGTCGTAGAACGACAGGACGACGCGGTGTGCCGGCGACGCGAGCGCGTAATCCACGATCGCTCCGGCCGGCGGATTCTCGCCGGTCGGCTCCTCGGGCGGCAGCGGCGTGTCGGTGTTCGTGCTTCGGCGCACGCGGTAGGCGAGTGCGGGAGCGAACAAATGCGGCAGTTCGAGTCGTGCGCTCGCCAGCTCGCGCAGCGGCTCGACGTCGTTGAGGATCCAGAATCCGCGTCCGTGCGTCGCGACGATGGCGTCGTTGTCGTGAAGGATCAGGTCGCGCACGGACGTGTGCGGGAGGTCGAGTTGCAGCGACTGCCAGTGCGCGCCGAAGTCGAACGATACGTAGACGCCGTTTTCGGTCGCCGCGTAGAGCAGGCGCGGCTCGACCGGGTCTTGACGAACCGCGTTGACCGGTTGCATCGGCAGCCCGTCAACCGCGAGGCGCCAGGTCGCGCCGCCGTCGCGCGTGACGTAGACGTACGGACGCAGGTCGTCGAGGCGAAACCGCGTGACGGCGACGAATGCGGTACGGTCGTCGAATCGCGAGGCGTCGATCTGCGCGACCTTGCTCCACGGGGTCAGCGCGGGCGGCGTGACGTTCTTCCAATGCGCGGCGACGAGCCCGCCGCGTCGTGGGTTACCCAGACGAGCCCGTCGTCGGTGCCGGCCCAGATCGTGCCCGCATGTACGTACGACGGCGCGAACGCGTACACCACGCCGCGGTGGCCGCCGCGTTGCGGATCGTCGCCTTCGAACGCGCGGATCTCGACCGGCACGGCGGGCCGCTCGCGCGTCAGGTCGGGGCTGATTTGGTGCCAGCGCTGGCCGCCGTTCTCGGTCGCGAACACCACGTTGGCTCCGAAGTACAGCCGGTGCTCGTCGAAATGATCGAACGCGAGCGGTTCCGTGCGAACGGTGCGAAAGCGCTTCGACGGCAACGCGATGGGTGAGACCTCCTGCTGCTGTGCCGTGTGCTCGTCGAACCGCTCGACCTTCCCGCCGTAGTAGACGCCGGCGTGCAGCGGATCGGGAACGACGTAGCCGTACTCCTGCGCGCCGGCCGTATACCAATCGCGCTGCGTCGTCATGCCCCAGTCGCCGCGGCTGAGCACGCACGCCGAGCCGCTCTCCTGCTGTCCGCCGCAGACCCGGTACGGAAACCGGTTGTCCGCGTTGACGTGGAACATCTGCGCCGTCGGCTGGTTGTACCACGAGCTCCAGGTGGCGCCGCCATCCACCGAGATCGTCGCCCCCTGGTCGCGCGGCGAACGCGATGATGGCACCGTCGCGCGGATTGATCCACACTTTGTGATAGTCGTCGCCGCCCGGCGCGCCTTTGAACGGCACGAGCGTCTTTCCGCCGTCCGTCGAGCGGTATGCCGACGTGTTCGTCAAATAGACGGTCTGCGGATCGCGCGGATCGACCGCGAGCGAGATGAGATCGTCGCCGCGCTGCGCGATCTCGTCCTCGGCGTTGACGCGAGCGAAGTGGGCGCCGGCGTCGTCGCTGCGGTAGAGCGCACCCGCGTCGTCGCCCTTTGTCTCGACGTCGGCATAGGCGTACACCACGTTGGAGTTGCTCGGCGCGATCGCGATTTCGGAGCGCCCGATGCGCGACGGCAGCCCGGCGGTCAGCTTCGTCCACGTCGTCCCGCCGTCGGTCGATTTGAAGATGCCGCTGCCCTCAATTTCGAACGAGCCGCCGATCTCCCACGGCGCCTGGCGCGCCGCCCAGAGCGTCGCGTAGACGACCTGCGGATTCGCGCGGGTCGATTGCGACGTCGAACGCGCCGACGTCGTCGTTTGCGTAGAGCACGCGCTGAAAACTCGCGCCGCCGTCGAGCGATCGATAGATGCCGCGTTCCGAATTCGGACCGTACGGATGGCCGAGCACGGCGACGAAGAGCCGGTTCGGGTCGCGCGGATCGACGGCCATTGCGGCGATCTGCTGTCCGTCGCGCAGTCCGAGATGCGTCCACGTGCGTCCGCCGTCGGTCGATTTGTAGACGCCGTCGCCGACGGCGAGATCGGGACGCTGCAAGCCTTCGCCGCTGCCGGCGTAGACGATCTGCGGATTGCTCGCCGCGACGGCGATCGCGCCGATCGAGCCGGTGCCCTCGCGGTCGAAGATCGGCGCCCACGTGCGGCCCGCATCGTGCGTCTTCCAAACGCCGCCGTTGGCGACTCCGATGTAGAACACGTTGGGTTGTTCGGCGACGCCGGCGATAGCGACGGTGCGCCCGCCGCGCATCGGCCCGACGAAACGCCAGTGCAGCGCGCGGTAGAGCGAGGGCGAGACGCCTGCCGCTCGCGCCGTCGCGTAGGCGAACGCGACGAGCCCGAGCGCGGCCGCCAGTGCGGCGGCGCGCTTCAAAGCCGTTTGCCGTTGCGCCGGCCGTTGCCGCGGCGCTTGGGTGAAAACGCCGGTCCGATCTTCCACGACGTCTTGCGCGGCAGCGACTCGTCGACGTCGGTGCAGCCGATCGGCGTGAACTCGCGGCAGTCGTGCGGGCGTCCCTCGTAGATGCCGCAGTAGTGCCGGCCGCTGCGGCTGCCCATGAGGAAGACGCACTGGTCGGCGAGCTCGTCGCCGACTTTGCGCAGCCAGCCGACGTGGAAGCCGTCGGCCGACGGGCGGTGGACCACGTAGCGGCGCATCGTCTCGTCGTAGCTCATGCCCAGGTGCTCGGCGATGCGCTGCACGTCGGCCTTGCTCACGAACGGCTCGTAGCCGCTGCAGCACTCCGCGCAGCCGGGCGGACACGCGACGTTCTCGGGCAGGTCGCGTAGATGCGTTCGCGCGAGCTCGATCACGCGGCGGATTGCGCCGACGAACTCCGGGTCGTCGTTATACTTATACACCCACTCGCGCTTCGTGATCTCGTTGAGGTTGTAATAGCGCGTCGTCTTCTCGTCGAACTCGATCGTGATGTGCTCTTCGTCGATTTCGATCCGATTGACGTGTTCGAGGGGCCGGGCGTCGAGGAGCTCCGGGTGCGTCGGTTGTCCGGTGCGGCGCGCGAACGACCGCAGCTTGGTGAGATCGATGGTGTCCATAACGGAACTTCGATTCCCGCGCCTTGCGGGTACCGCCTGTGCCCGGCGCCAAAGATAGCGGGCATGCGAACGGCTATCGGCGTCGATCTCGGCGGTTCTCACGTGACCGCCGCCGTGGTAACCGAGGACGGTACGATCCAGCGTCAGCACGAGGAAGACCTCGAGGACCTTCGATTCGAGGCCGTGATCGCGGCGCTCGACGCCACGATCGGGGCGGCGCTGAAGGATGCCGGGCAACGTCGTGGGCATCGGCATCGGGTCGCCGGGCAACATCGACGCCGCGTCCGGCGCCGTGCTCTACAGTCCCAACTTCGGCTGGCAGGACGCGCCGCTCGGCGCGGCGCTGCGGAAGAAGTTCGAAATGCCGGTCTTCGTGGCCAACGACGCGCGCTGCGCGACGCTGGGCGAGTACACGTTCGGCACCGGCAAGCAAACGAAGGATTTCGTTCTGCTCACGCTCGGCACCGGAATCGGCGGCGGCATCGTCGCGCGTGGCGAGCTGGTGTTGGGCAGCCATTGGGGCGCCGGCGAGATCGGCCACCACCAGATCCGTCCCACCGACGGGTTCGTGTGCGGCTGCGGAAAGATCGGTTGCTTCGAGGCGCAGGCGTCCGGGACCGGACTGATCCGGCACGCGTTCGCGGTCGCGCCGTCGTTTCCGCGCAGCGAGCTGCTCGACGTCGCGCGCGACAAGCTGAGCTCGAAGAAGATCCGGCGCGCGGCGCAGGCCGGCGACGGCCACGCGCTGGCGGCCTGGAAGAACTTTATCGGCGACCTGGCGATCGGACTCGCGAACATCATCGCGTTCGTCAATCCGCAGAAGATCGCGCTGGGCGGCGGCGTGTCGAGCGCGGGCGACTTCATGCTCGACGCCGTTCGCCCGCAAGTCGACGCGCTGACGACGATGGTGCCCAAGGGCACGACGGACATCGTCGTGGCGTCGCTCGGGAACGACGCGGGACAGGTCGGCGCGGCGACGATGGCGCTGCGCGGGGGGCTCACGACCGGTGCGGCCGCCACTGCGTAAGGGGCTCTTTCTCGCGCTGATTCTCGCGCTGTCCGCGGCGCCCGCGGCGCTGCCCGTGCGGTCGCAGAGCGGCGATCCGATTCACAAGATCCAGCACGTCGTGATCATCATGCAGGAGAACCGCTCGTTCGATACCTACTTCGGCACCTTTCCCGGCGCCGACGGCATCCCGATGCACAACGGCGTGCCGTCCGTCTGCGTGCCCGATCCGCGCGGGGGCAACTGCGTGCGGCCGTTTCACGACGCGAAGGATGCGAACCGCGGCGGGCCGCACACGGCGAAGGCGTCGGTCGACGACATCGACGGCGGCAAGATGGACGGTTTCGTCGCATCGGCGGAGCGCCGCCGCCGGCGGTGCCGCGATCCCGACGCTCCCAACTGCGCCGGCAGCGTCGAGGTCATGGGCTACCACGACGACCGCGAGATTCCCAACTACTGGAAGTACGCACGCGACTACGTGCTGCAGGATCGGCTCTTCGAACCGAACGCGTCGTGGAGCCTGCCGCAGCACCTCTTCATGGTTTCCGAATGGTCGGCGGCGTGCGACCGCGCCGGCGATCCGATGAGCTGCACGAACGAGCTGCAGCGGCCCGATCTTCCGCCCGATTTCGGCGCGCGCAAAGGCCGCGTGCGGCCTCCGCCCGACTACGCCTGGACCGATCTCACGTATCTCCTCCATGCGCACGGCGTCAGCTGGGCGTACTACGTGATGGCCGGCACCGAGCCGGATTGCGCGAACGACTACGAAGCGTGCGCTCCCGTGCCGCAGCGCGCCAAGACGCCGGGCATCTGGAACGTTCTGCCGTACTTCGATACCGTCAAGCGCGACGGCGAGTTGCGCAACGTTCGCGACCTGCGCGACTTCTACGTGGCGGCGCGCAACGGCACGCTGCCCAACGTCGTCGTGGATCGCGCCGTCCGGCCCGTACAGCGAGCATCCGCCCGCGCTCGTGAGCCGGGGCCAGGCCTACGTCACCGGTCTCGTCGACGCGATCATGCGCGGCCCGGACTGGAAGAGCACCGCGATCTTTCTGAGCTGGGACGACTGGGGCGGATTCTACGACCACGTCGTGCCGCCTCGCGTCGACGTCAACGGCTACGGGATTCGCGTGCCCGGAATCGTCATCAGTCCGTACGCGCGCAAAGGCTTCGTCGACCATCAGACGCTCAGCCACGACGCGTACGTCAAATTCATCGAGGACGATTTCCTCGGCGGGAGGCGCATCGATCCGAAGACCGACGGCCGGCCCGATCGCCGGCCGACGGTCCGCGAAAGCGTGCCGATGCTCGGCGACCTTCGCGCGGATTTCGATTTTCGCCAGCCTCCGCGAGCCCCCGAGATTCTTCCCGGCGGTATCGTATGGAACGGTACGCAGCGATGATCGTCGGCGGCACGAAAGTAAGGCCGGACAGTCGGCAACGACGTCTCTTGAGAGATAACGGGAGCGTGAATATGCGTCAGCTCATTGGGCTTTGCACGACGGCCGTTCTGTTGACTGGGTGCGCTGGGACAGAGTCGGCGATGACCCCGATTCAACCCCTCGGGCCGGGCTGGACGGCCGCTCGCACCTCGCCGGGGACGGCGGCCTGTCCGGACGTTCGCGCGGGCGAGAGCCGCTGCTTCGCGCGCATCGATGCGCAGGGCATCGGGCGCGCCATCGCGGGGTGGGGACCGGCCGATTTCCAAACGCGATACAACTTGCCGTCGGCGACGAAAGGCGCGGGACAGATCGTCGCGATCGTCAGCGCCTACGACAACCCGAACGTCGCCTCGGATCTCGCGGCGTACCGAGCGCAGTTCGGTCTCGCAGCCGGATCCTTCGTCAAATACAACCAGAGCGGCGAGATGCAAAACTATCCGGCCGGCAATACCGGCTGGGGCGTCGAGACCGATCTCGACGTGCAGATGACCGCGGCCGTCTGCCCGCTCTGCACGATCTATTTAATCGAAGCCAACAGCGCGAAGTCGAAGGATCTCGCCGCGGCCGAGGTCCAGGCGGTCAAGCTGGGTGCGCACGTCGTCAGCAACAGCTGGGGATGCACCGGCGCGCAGTGTGCCGACGAGAAGAGTTTCAGCCACAAGGGCGTGACGTATCTGGCAGCCTCCGGCGACGCCGGCTCAGGCTTCGTCGGCCTGCCGGCGGGATTCGGGAGCGTCGTCTCCGTCGGCGCCACGGTGCTGTCGAAGACCGGCTCGCAATATAGCGAGCAGATCTATGGCGTCTCCGGGGGCGGCTGCGCCACCGGTGTCAACAAGCCGAAGTGGCAGCACGACACTACGTGTTCCTGGCGCCTCGCCAACGATGCGGCTGCGGTCGGGGCGAACGTGGCCGTCTACGACTCCTACGGTTATGGCGGCTGGCTGACGCTCAGCGGCACGAGCGTATCGACGCCGCTCTTGGCCGGCGTCTTCGGGCTCGCGGGGGACGCGAACAAACAAAACGGCGGCCGAACGTTCTGGGTGACGCGGCACCATCGCTTCCTTTACATGCCGGGTGGCAGCTGCGCCGTCTACACGATGGGCCAGTACAACACGTGCACCGGCTGGGGCACCCCGAACGGAATCGGCGCCTTCTAGCGTCTAGACTGCGGCGGCGGCCGTTCGCAACGGGCGAACCGCCACGTCGTCCGAGGCGGGGATCGCCCCGCTCTCGGCGATCGCGGTGATCAATGCCGCAATCCGACGCGAACTGCGCCGCGGCGCGACGATCTCTTGATTGTGCCGGATCGCGGCGAGGCGCTCGGGCGTCGAGATCAGCGTGCGCACCGCCGAGACGACGGTCGAGGCTCCCTGAAGGGCGATCATGCCGAGGCCGTTGTGCCGCACGAAGTCGACGTTGCCGCGCTCCTGGCCCGGAACGTAGTCGTACACGACGACCGGCAGCTGCGCGGCGTTGGCCTCGGCCAGCGTGCCCGGACCGGCCTTGGTGACGAGCAGGTCGACGGCGCGGAAATACTCCGGGATCTTATCGGTAAAGCCGAGCACCTGCATCGGCGTCGGCAGCGTTGCCGCGAGCTCGGTCAGCTTTTGGGCGAGGTGCTCGTTGCGTCCGCAGACGACGACCAGCTCGATGGGCAGCCGGGCGCGGGCGAGCGCGAGCGTCGTCGAGAGCAGCTTGCCGCCGCCCTCGCCGCCGGCCATCAGCATCACCGCCGGCGTGTCGGGCGAAAGGTCGAGTTGCGCGCGCAGGTCGGCCTTGCTGCCGGTGACGTCGTCGAACTTCGGATGGATCGGGTGGCCGAGCAGGCGCAGCCGGGCGGGCGGGACGCCGCGCGAGAGCGCGCGCGGCGTAGACCTCGCGTGCCGGCACGACCATGGCGTCGGCCTCGGGCACCAGCCACGACTCGTGGACTTTGCCGAGATCGGTGATGACCGTGACGACCGGGACGTGGCTGCATCGCGGCGTCGTCGCGAGCGCGCAGCGCGGCGTGGTTGAGCAGCGGATGCACCGAGACGATCACGTCGGGCTGGTAGTCGATGAAGAGATCGCGCAGGCGTTCGCGATAGAGCGGCTCGCAGAAGCGAACCAGGGCCCGGTAGCGGCGCCGGCCGTTGGTGGCATGGTAGAGCGCGCCGTAGACCGGAGGCGCGTAGCGTAGGGCCATGCTGTAGCCGAGTCCGAGTTGCGTCAGCGGGAAGGCGCAGTGGGCGGCGACGTCTTCGATGCGGCGTCTCGAAGCGGTCCGGTGCCTTTGTCTCGTCGAGGGCCGCGGCGATCGCGTTGGCGGCGCTGCGATGGCCGCCGCCGGTGTCCGAGATCAGCAGAAGGGCCCGTTTGGTCATACGCTCTCCCGATTAGGCTCTGGCCGCCGCCCTCCTCGTCACGCGCCGGCCGGCATTGCGCGCCCGCCGGCTCGTCGGAGCGAACCAGGCCAAGAGCGCCCGAGCCGGCGCGTCGTAGAAGCGGAAGATATCGCCAAACTCGATGTCGGGGTTTCGGTGGTGGCCGTCGTGGTCCTCGGGGAGCACCACGCCGAGCGGGCGCACGACCGTTTTCAGCCACGCCGGCGTCTGCCAGCCCAAATCGGTGGTGTGCCGCCACCAGACGTGGAGCTGCCCGGCCGCCAGTCCGGCGACGGCTCCCGGCCAGGAGAGCCGCGATGCCACCATGGCGACCGCAAGATAAGGTAGTGCACCGAGCAAGCCGTCGAGCAGGACGGCCGGATTGGTTGAGATGACGGCGTGATCGAAGTACGACCGCCGCCGGTCGTGGTGGGTGCGCAGGTGCAGCGTAAACCAGAGATGCTGCGGCACGTGGTAGAAAAACGTCGACGCGAAGTCGCCCGCGACGAGCGTAACGATGAAAGCGGCAATGAAGAGCATGCTGGTGTTGATCTCGCTGGCAGGCTGTAACGTTCATACCATATACCACCGCAACGGCATTGCCGTTACGCCCGCGCGGCTCGATCGCGTAACGAACTTCGCCCTAAGCTGGCCGTCGCCCGGCGGCGTTGATGCGCTCAAGGGGGCCGTGCTCGTTCGCGACGGGCCCCCCGTCGCGGGACCCGAGCTGGCCATCGCGCGCGCGATCCTCCACACGAACCCGCGCATCGTCGCGGCCGCGGCGCTGATCTTCGCGGACGAGACGGCGCGAGCGGCACGGGCGAACGGCCTGCCGCCGGAGTTCCTCGCCGCCGCGCTGTTGCAAGAATCGGCCTACGACCCGCGGGCGCAGTCGCTTGCCGGTGCGATCGGTATCGCGCAGTTCATGCCGGAGACGGCCGCGGGCGCGGGCGTCGACCCGTACGATCCGCTCTCCTCGATCGACGGCGCGGGCGCGCTGCTGGGAAGTTACGTCACCGCGTATCGCGACCGCTACACCGATCCGTACGCGGCCGCCCTGGCCGCCTACAACGCCGGTCCGTTGGCCGTAGCCGAGTACCGCGGCGTGCCGCCGTACGCGGAGACCCGCGAGTACGTCGCGCTGATCTTCGATCGCTGGGCGCGCATAATATCCTACGAGCTTCCTTAGGGCCGAAGTCCTGAGCAAGGCGCGTAGCGCCGCGTCGAAGGGATGACAAGCACGGGTAGCGGACGAAACTGCCCGGGATGCCGTTACGAAGCGGGGCAACGATGCTCGCCCTCCTCGCACTGGCCGGCTGTTCCTTGGCCGCAAGCCCGGCTGACGGCCTGACCTTCAAGCCGCCCGCAGGCTGGAGCTCGTCGCCGGGAATCATGGGCTTCATGCAGTTCTGGCGTCCGCCGTCCAACGACCGCGAGGTGCTGATGCTCTTTAAATCGCCGACGCCGCTCAAACCCAGCGACGTCTTCAACAACTCGAAGGTGAACGGTTCGCTCTCGAACGTCGCCATCGAGCGCAAGACGGCAATCACCATTTGCGGAAAACAGCCCGCCGCTTTGTTCGTGGCGCACGGCACGTCGAAGGGCGGAAGCGAGCGCGTCGAGATGGTGCTCACGAACGTGGTCGGCAGCAGCTACCTGGCGATGTACGTGCGACCCGTGCAAACCCCGTCGAATCCGAGCGCGGAGGCGGCGTTGCGAGAACTCTGCGCGAAGCCCTGACCCTTTGGCGCGAGTCGGCCTCCTAACACGGCTCTTCGCCTGTCAACCGATCGGGTGGACGGCGCACGGCGAATCCGGTCCGAGTCTACGGCGCGTGCTGGGGTGGCCGGCGCTCACGGCCATCGGGCTGGGCACGATGCTGGGCGGCATCTTTCCGACCATAGGGGCCGGCGCCCACGCCGCGGGGCCCGGCGTCATTCTAGCCTACGTGCTCTCGGGATTGGTGAGCCTCTGCGTCGCCCTCTGCTATGCGGAGTTCGCCGCGATGGTCCCGGTCGCGGGCAGCGCTTACACCTATGCGTACGCCACGCTCGGCGAAGTGATCGCGTGGATCATCGGCTGGGACCTGATCCTGGAATACGGCCTGTCATTGGCGCCGACGGCGTCGTCGCTCTCCGATTACTTCCAGCACATGCTGGCCAACGTGGGTATCGTCTTTCCCGCGTGGGCTCAGACGGCGAACCTCGCGGGTCCGCACGTCCAAGTCGACGTCTTCGCGTGTTTCGCGACGCTGGCTGTCGCCGTGCTCGTCGCCGTCGGAATTCGCGAGTCGGCGGGCGTTAACGGCGCGCTCGTCGTGGTGCAGATCGTCGCGATGCTGGTCTTCATCGCGGCCGTGGCGCACGCCGTCAATCCCGCCAACTTGCACCCGTTCGCGCCGTTCGGCTATCACGGCGTCGTCGCGAGCACCGCGCTCGTGTTCTTCGCGTACATCGGCTTCGACACCGTGACGGTCGCCTCGGAGGAGGCGACGCGGCCCGAGCGCGACATCCCGATCGGCATCATCCTCGCTCTGGCTCTCGGCGGGATCCTGTACGTGGCGCTCACCCTGTGCACGGTGGGCGTGCTGCGTTTCGACCGCCTCTCCGACGGCGCCGCGATGCTCGACGCGCTCGGATCCGTGAGCAAGAGCCACACGCTCTATTGGATCGTCGCGATCGGCGGCCTGGCCGGAAACGCGACCGTCATGCTCACGTCGCTGCTCGGACAGGTGCGCATCTTCTACGTGATGGCGCGCGACCGCATGCTGCCGCCGGGCGTCGCGCGCATTCACAACGTGTTTCGAACGCCCGCGCGTATGACGCTCGTCACCGGTGCGATCGTCGCGGTCTTCGCCGCGGTACTGCCGCTCACAGCGCTGTTGAAGCTCGTGAACATCGGCACGCTCGTCGCGTTCGCGATCGTGTGCGCCGGCGTCTTGGTGTTGCGCGTCGTCAATCCGAATGCGAAGCGGCCGTTCCGCGCGCCCCTCTTGCCGCTCTTCGCGATCGCCGGAGCCGTGTCGTGCCTGTATCTCGTGACCGGCCTGGAGCTCATGACGTTCAAGCGATACGCGATCTGGTTCGCGATCGGGATCGTCGTCTACGCGCTCTACGGCTTTCGCAAATCGCGGCTTCGGGACGCTGCGACCGGCCCCGCAAAGGAGGTTTAGCGGCGGCCCCCGCGGGAACAGCGCCGGGGTGACCATCGGCAGCGCGGTCGACGACCGATTCGAGCTCATCACTGTGCCCCGGTCGCGCGGCGTGCCCTCGTTCGCCGACGACGTGGCGAGCGGCCTGGGATCCGAGCCCAAACGCTTGCCTTCGAAGTATTTCTACGACGACGTCGGGTCCGCGCTCTTCGACGCGATCACGCGATTGCCGGAATACTATTTGACTCGCGCCGAGACCGAGATTCTCTCGCGCTGGGGCTGGCAGATGGTTCGCTTGCTCGACGCGCCGGTCGATTTTCTCGAGCTCGGCAGCGGAAGCGCGATCAAAACGCGCATTCTAATCGGAGAGGCGCTGCGCGTGCAGACCGACCTGTGTTACAGCCCGATCGACATCTCGGTCGAGGCCGTTCGCGCGTCGTCGCTCGCGCTCGTCGAGGCCTATCCCCGACTGCGGGTGCGCGCGTACGCCGGCGATTACTTCGACGTGTTGGAATCGCGGGCGATCGTGCCGGAGCGCAAGATGCTCGCGATGCTGATGGGCTCGAACGTCGGAAACTACGAGCCCGACGAGGCGGCGCTGCTGTTGCGGCTGCTCGGCGGCGCACTGCGTCCCGGCGACGGGCTGTTGCTCGGCGCCGACCTGAAGAAAGATCGCGCGACGCTCGAGCTCGCCTACGACGACCCTGCGGGCGTGACCGCCGCATTCAACCGCAATATGCTCGCGCGCGTCAACCGCGAGCTCGACGCCGACTTCGATCCACGCAACTTCGCGCACGTCGCGCGCTACGACGAACGGCGCGGATCGGTCGACTCGTTCCTCGAGGCGCGCGACGCCACGATCGCGACCATCGGCACGCTCGGCTTGCAAGTCAGCCTTGCGGCCGGCGAGAGGATTCAAACCGAATCCTCTTATAAGTTCAGCGACGACGAGATCGTCGGCCTCGGACGCGCGGCAGGTTTTCGGCCCGAGTCCGCATGGCGCGACGGAGCGGGGCGTTTTAGCGTTCACTTGTTAGTTCGTGAGTAGGAGCGGAGCACCATCATGCGGCGTTTGATAACACTCTTCGTTGCGCTTGCCTGGCTTGCCGGATGCGGCGGCGGCGCTAGCGGTCCGACGAATCCCCCGGTTTCCAGCGTGCCCGCCGGCGTAAAGCCGTCGTCGCACGACACCAACGTCAACGAGTTGCCGGAGTATCCCGTGGTTAAGTCGGAGCACGGGGTCGCGAAGATTTCGCTCATCGCCAACATCGACCCGGCCACCGGGCTTCCGTCGTTTCAATATCAGTACCAGCACGGCGTCGCTCCAACGATCGAACTCAAGCCCGGCGAGACGATCGTCGTCGACGTGACCGACGCCCTTCCGCCCAGCACCGGGGCGGCCGCGTATATGAACCTGCACTTCCACGGATTCACCGTCTCTCCGGAGGGGCACAGCGACAACGTGCTCGGCTTGATGGCCAAGCCGGGTCAGAAGCTGCACTACGTCGTTCACGTGCCGAAGAACCAACCGCCGGGCCTCTACTGGTACCATCCGCACATCCACGGGCAGACCAGCTACCAGGTGGGTGAGGGCGGAATGTCCGGAGCCATCGTCCTCGACGGCCTCGAGAAGCACATCCCCGGCCTATCGAAGATGAAGCAGCGCGTCATCGTGTTTCACGCGACCGGCATCGGCGTCAATTTGGGGCCGCAGACCGCGGGCGACGACATGGACGGTATGCCCGGCATGTCCAACATGGCAGGCGGTCCGCACGTCCATCCGGCCGGCTCGAACACCAACCCATGCACCTTCAAAGACGGGCTCACGCTGTCGATGAACGGCGCCTACCATCCGGTTATCTCGATCTCGCCGGGTGAGAAGCAGTTCTTCCGCGTGGTCAATGCGACGGGCCACAAGACGCTGCGCCTCAACCTCGAGGGAACCACGGAAGAGGTCGTGGCCATCGACGGCTTCGCATACGATACCAATCCGAGCAACCCACCGACCTTCACCGAGAAGACCGTCACGATTCCCCCCGCCGGCCGCGCCGAGTTCGTCGTGACCGGGCCGGCCAGCGGCCACGCGAAGTTCCGGACGCTCTGCTACAATACCGGGCCGAACGGCGACTCCGATCCGTATCTCTACCTCGCCCACATCCAGGCGCCAAAGCACCGCGACGGCGGAGACTTCTCGAAGGCGCCGCTGACGGTCGGCGAGCCGCTGCCGAGCAATTACTACAATACGTCGCTGCCCGCACCGTCGGCGAAACGCCTCGTGATCTTCAGTGAGAACAACAAGCCTCACTTCTTCATCAACGGCAAGAGCTTCTCGATGCACGCGCCGCCGATGTTCGTGGTGCACACCGGGACGATCGAGGAGTGGAAGGTGGAGAACGTCACGCAGGAAATCCACGACTTCCACATCCATCAGATCCACTTCTTGGTGGAGAGCATCAACGGCAAGAAGCTGGCGCGTCCGTACTGGGCCGACAGCGTGATCGTGCCGCACCGCTCGACCACGGGTCCGGGCGAGCAACACAGCGTGCCGGGTTCGGTCGTCATGTTGATGGACTTCCGCGACCCGGTCATCAAGGGCGAGTTCGTGTTCCACTGCCACATCCTCGATCACGAAGATCTGGGGATGATGGCGAAGATCGAGGCTATCTAGCGAGGCGTTCGGCGAGGCGCAGCGTCGCGTCCACGCCGATCGCCAGCGCGCAGGCCGCGAGGCTTCCCGCGACGATCATCTGCGGCTGGTGCAGCGTCAGGCCGTTGAAGATCAGTACGCCCAGGCCGATTCCTCCCACGTAGCCTCCGAGCGTCGCGATCGCGATCATCGCGATCGCGGCGATGCGTACGCCGCCGATGAGCACGGGCAGCGCCTGCGGGAACTCCACGCGCAGCAGGATCTGCGCGGACGACATGCCGAGGCCCCGCGCGGCGTCGACTTGCGCGCGATCGACGCCGACGATGCCGGCCGTCACGTTGCGCGCCAGCATGAACTGCGCGTAGACCACGAGCGCCGCGAAGACCGGCGTGTAGCCCAAGCCGAACGCCGCAACCAGTGCCGCGAGCAGCGCGAGGCTCGGGATCGTGTAGATCGCGCCCAGCGCACCGAGCAGCCACGGCGCGAGCCGCGGCCGGCGTGCAGCAAGCAGGCCGAGGGGAACCGCGATCGCGAGGGCGACGACGAGCGCGGCCGCCACGAGCTCGAGGTGCCCCGCCGCGAGCGCGGCCACGCGCAGCGGGTGCGCGGCCAGATAGTTCACGACCGCAGTTGCTCGCGTCCGCGCTCGAAGTAGCGCCGGTACACGTCGTCGCCCGCGTGCACCAGCTCGCGCACGTAGGGCGTCGCGGGGCTCTCGAAGAGCGCGAGCGGCGCGTCGACTTGCTCGATGCGCCCCTCGCGCATCACGACGATCCGGTCGGCGAGCCGGAACGCCTCGTCGACGTCGTGCGTGACGAACAGCGTGGTCGTGCGCAGCTCGGCGACGATGCGCACCAGCTCGCGCTGCAGCGTGTTGCGGACGACCACGTCGACGGCGCCGAACGGCTCGTCCATCAGCAGCGCACGCGGTCGGGCGGCGATGGCTCGCGCCACGCCGACGCGCTGCGCCTCGCCGCCGGAGAGCTCGCTCGGCCGGCGGCTCCGATAGACCGCGGGGTCGAGCCCGACGAGCGTCAGCAGCTCGTCCACGCGCGCCGCGATCTCCCGCTTCTCCCAGCCGCGCAGCGACGGCACGACCGCGATGTTCTGCGCGACCGTCATGTGCGCGAAGAGTCCCACGGCCTGAATCGCGTAACCGATGCTGCGGCGGAGCTCGACGGGGTCGAGATCCTGCACGTCGGTGCCGTCGATCGACACGCGCCCGGCGTCGAGCGGCACCAGGCGATTAACGGTGCGCAACAGCGTCGACTTGCCGCAGCCCGACGGCCCGAGAAGCACGACGAGCTCGCCGCCGGCGACGTCGAACGTGATGCCGTCGATCGCGCTGCGGCCGGCTCCGGCATAGCGAACGGTCGCGCGATCGAACGCGATGGCCGCCGCGTTCAACTCTGCGATCCTCGCGAGCGAAGGAACGCGGCGGCGACGTCGGCCGGGTCTTGCGAGAAACGCTCGACGGCCGCGTTCATCGAACGGGCGGCGCGATCGGTGATGCGGCGCGAGACGGCGTCGAGCACGCGCGCGATGTGCGGACGCGCGTCCAGCGTCTTCGCGCGCACGACGGGCGCGACGTTATACGCCGACCAGAAGTGCCGGTCGTCGCGCAGCACGACCAGCGAGTCGGTGGCGATCTCGCCGTCGGTCGTGAACGCGCTCGCGACGTCGGCCTTTCCCTCGGCCAGCGCGCGATACTTCAGCGCGATGTCGTACGTGCGCACCTCGCCGAAGCGAAACCCGCCGTAGAACCGCTGCAGCCCGGGCAGGCCGTCGGGCCGCGCCAGGAACTCCTGAATCGTCGCTAGCCGAAGCGCCGGAGCGGCGCGTGCCACGTCGGAAAGGGTCGCAATGCGTTTGCTGGCGGCAATCTCGCGTGTCGTCGCGAGACCCTGCGAGTCGTTCATCGGCGACGGCTCGAGCCAGACGATGCCGTAGCGCTCCCGAAAGAGCCGGGCGACCACGTCGTATGCCTTCTTCGGATCGGGGATCGGGGCGAGGTGCAGCACGTCGATCAGCGCGGTGCCGGTGTACTCGGGATAGAGATCGACGTCGCCGCGCCGCATCGCCGCCATCGCGATCTGCGTGGAACCCAGATTGAACAGCCGATCCACTCGCATGCCGGCGCCCTCGAGCGCCTGCGCGTAGATCTCGGCGATGACGAAGGATTCCGTGAAATTCTTCGAGCCGACGGCGACGCGCGAGCCGCGCAAACCGCAGCTCGCGAGCGCCGGCGCGGCGCCGAAGAGCGCGAGCGCGCGCCGCCGAGAGATCGTCACGCGCGCGCGGCGACCCGGCCCGCGGCGCTCAGCGCCGCGTCGGCCGCAAGGGCGAGGATCGCCACCGCCGCCGCCGCGGCGAACAGCAGCGGCGGATCGTCGGTCTGCAGGCCGCGCACGATCTCGTCGCCGAGGCCGCCCGCGCCGATGAACGTTGCGAGCGTGGCGCTCGCGATGGTCTCCGTCGCCGCCGTGCGCAATCCGGCCAACGAGACCGGAAGTGCGAAGGGCACGACGACGCGTGCGAAGCGCTGCAGCGGCGTCATCCCCATCCCGGTCGCGGCGTCGAGCGCCGCGGCGGGCACGCCGCGGATGCCCAGATCGACGCTGATGACGATTGGCGGAATCGCGAGCAGCGCCAGCGCGACGATCGCCGGCGCCGAGCCGACGCCGAGCCAGGGCAGCAGGAGCATCAGCACGGCGAGGCTCGGAATCGTCCGGCCGATTCCTGCCAGCGCCAAGAGCCAGCCGCGCAGCGCGGCCCGCTCGGCGGCGAGGACGCCCAAGGGGAGGCCCGCGGCGAGCGCCAGCGTGAGCGACGAGAAGGCCAGCGCGAGATGCTGGGCGACGTGAGCCGGCAGTTCGGCCATGTGAGGCTAAGTTTTTTGCCGCGCGGGAGGCGAAACCCGGCCCCGGCCGCTAAGCAGACTACGCCGATGATCACCCAGCCGCATACGCCGCAGGCCGCCATTCCCGTCGCAACGCTCGACGATCCGTCGCTCTACATCAGCCGCGAGCTCTCGTGGCTCGAGTTCAACGACCGCGTGCTGGAGGAGGGCCTCGACGCCCGCAACCCGCTGCTCGAGCGCCTGAAATTCGTCGCGATCTACGGCACCAATCTCGACGAGTTCTTCATGATCCGGGTCGCGGCGATCAAGCAGCAGATCGAGGCGCAGGTCATGCGGCGCTCCGACGACGGCCGCACGCCGACGGAGCATCTCGAGGCGATCTCGCAGCGCCTGCGCGGCTCGCTGCCGCAGCAGATGCGCCTGCTCAACGAGGAACTGCTCCCCGCGCTCGAGCGCGAGGGCATCCGCCTGCTGCGAGTGGCGGAGCTCGACGACGACACGCAGAGCGCATTGGAGCGGACCTTCGACGAGTCGGTGTTTCCGGTGCTCACCCCGCTCGCGGTCGACAGCGGCCATCCGTTCCCGTACATCTCGAACCTCTCGCTCTCGCTCGCGGTCGAGCTGGAGGAGGCTACGCGCGACGGCATCGAGCTGCACTTCGCGCGCGTGAAGATTCCGCAGACGCTGCCGCGCTTCGTGCCGGTCGATGGCGGGGCGCCCGGCGAGCGCCGCTTCGTGCTGCTCGAGGATCTGATCGCGCACCATCTCGACGGCCTGTTCCCCGGCATGCACGTCCGCGACTCGTACCTCTTCCGCGTGACGCGCGACGCCGATCTCGACCTGCAGGAAGACGAGGCCGACGACCTGCTGCGCGCGATCGAATCGGAACTGCGGCGCCGGCGCTTCGGCGAGCCGGTGCGCTTGGAGATCGAGCGCGGCATGCCGGAGTACATGCGCGATTTCCTCTTCGACTCGCTCGAGCTCGAGCCCGTCGACTGTTACGAGATCGACGGCATGATGGCGCTCAGCGATCTATGGCAGATCGTGAACCTGCCGGGATACGAGACGCTGCGCGACCGGCCGTTCATGCCGGCGATTCCGAAGCGGCTGATCGGCGCGACCGACATCTTCGCGCAGATTCGCGAGGGCGACATCCTGCTGCACCACCCGTACGAATCGTTCGATCCGGTGGTTCAGTTCGTGCAGCAGGCGGCCGAGGACCCGAAAGTGCTCGCGATCAAGGCGACGCTGTATCGCACGTCGGGCAAGAACTCGCCGATCGTGCGCGCGCTGCTGACGCCGCCGAGAACGAGAAGCAAGTCGCGGTGATCATCGAGCTCAAGGCGCGGTTCGACGAAGAGAACAACATCGAATGGGCCAAGCGCCTGGAGCGCGCGGGCGCGCACGTCGTCTACGGCTTCGCCAATCAGAAGATGCACGCGAAGACGCTGCTGGTCGTCCGCGAAGACGAGGACGGTCTGCGCCGCTACATGCACTTCGGCACCGGCAACTACAACGAGAAGACGGCGCTGCTCTACACCGATCTGAGCCTTTTCACTGCCGGCCCGAGCTCGGCACCGACGACACGCAGCTCTTCAACGCGCTGACCGGATTCTCGAAGGTCACGGATTACGAAGACCTTTGGGTCGCGCCGGTCACGTTCCGCCGCGAGCTGATCGCACGCATCGATCGCGAGACCGATCACGCGCGCGCGGGCCGGCCCGCGGGCATCCGCGCCAAGCTCAACGCGATCACCGAGGGCGACGTCGTACGCGCGCTCTACCGCGCGTCGCAAGCCGGCGTGCCGATCGACCTGCTGGTGCGCGGCATGTGCGTGCTGCGGCCCGGCGTACCGGGCGTGAGCGAGAACATTCGCGTGCGCAGCATCGTGGGGCGCTTCCTGGAACACTCGCGAATGTACGTCTTCGAGAACGGCGACGAGCGCGAGATGTTCATCGCGAGCGCCGACTGGATGGGCCGCAACCTCGACCGCCGCGTCGAGCTGGTCGTTCCGGTGCTCGACCCGGTCGTGGCCGAGACGATCGCCACGCACATCCTCACCGTGCTGCTTGCCGACAACGTGAAGAGTCGCGAGCTGCAAGTGGACGGACGTTACAAGCGGTTGACGGCGGGTCCGGGCGAGATGCCGATCGACGCGCAGCGCGTCTTCCTCACGCAGGCGTCGTAGCGAGCTCGACGACGATCTTCCATTCGTGCGGCATGACGGGCTGCACGGAGAGCCGTTGCCCGCGCCGCAACAACGCCATGCCAACCAGCCGCGGGTCGGTGCGCATTTCGGCCAGCGTCACCGGCTTGGCAAATCCCAAGACGTACTCGACGTCGACCATGTACCAGATCGGCTTCCCCTCGCGCGCGCGGCCGTCGAAATAGTCGCTCGCGCGGTCGAACTGCGTGAAGTCGGGATAGGCGGCCTTGGACACCCGGCAGACGCCGACCGCCGCGGGCTGCGCGATGCTGGAGTGGTAGAAAAGCGCGAGGTCGCCGACGCCCATCTCCATCATGTTGTTGCGCGCCTGGAAGTTGCGGACGCCCGTCCAGGGCGTGGTGCCGTCCGCCCGGAGCTGTTCGAAGGAGAAGGCGCTGGGCTCGGTCTTCAACAGCCAGTAGCGGGGCATTTAGCCGCCGCTGCTGATCGTTACCGCCGCCATGTGGCTCGAGAGGTGGATGACCTTCGTGGGCTTGCCGCCGTCGGGATACTTATAGAACGACAAGTTCGAGAACGGAGTCGCGACGATCGTGTCGCCGTCGATCCAGGAACCGCCGGAAACCTTCTCCGACCAACCCGTGAACTCGCTGATGCCCACGATCTTTCCGCTGGCGCCGGAGACTTTCACGCGAAAGACGCGCTCCCATAGCTTCTCGCCGTTGTGATGCGTGACATGGAACGACTGCAGCGCCAGATCGCCGCCGTCCCACTGCACGTGCTTCACGCCGCCGAGCGTGCGATTCAGCGTGATCGTTGCAAACGACTTCTTGCCGGCGGCGAGCTCGGCCATCACATTGCCGCCGCTCGTAACGAATAGGTTCCCCTGCACATCGTAGCCGCACGACGGATCCGCGCCCAGCGCGGAGCTGTCGTGCATCGCCGGCTTGCCGCTGCCGCCCGCATAGATCGCCACGGTTGGTGCGTAGCTTGCGCTGCTCTGCATCGTGACGGCGAGGTTGCCGGTGCTCGCATCGCTCGCGCAGTCCATGGGCATCTCACCTGACGGAACGGTCAGCGACGCGATCGGCGAGGTGCCGCCGTGCGCGTACTCGATCACCGAGCCGGTGCCGTCGGGCGAGTTGCGCTTCGGCAACTCGGTGACGAAGACGTTGCCGCTCGTGTCGGAACACACCGAGCTGACGGCGCCGGGCGTCTTGAACGACCCCGCGGCCGTTCCGTCGGGGTAAGCGTACACTTGAACGACGTGGTTTCCGCCGACGTAGAGAAGATCGCCCGACCCGGCGGCGCGCTGGCGATGCGCGCTCTGCTGCGCGGTCGCTGGGGGAGTGAGTGTCGGCTGCGCCGCGCTGCACGCCGATAGGATGGCTGCAGCCGCGCCGAAGCATGCCGCGCGGCGCGCCGTATAAAGAATCGTCCGCATAGCGCGCTTGTTCGCGGGTCGCCAGGCATGCCCTGGCCGCGGTGGCGGCGATATGCTATCGTGAGGCGGCTATGCAGCGACGAGTAGTTCGAGCGACCGGGACGGGTTGGGAAGGCGTCGAGCCTGCCGGCTATACTCCGCAGGCAACCGGAACCGGCGTCGCGCGCCACACCATCGTGGGATCGCGCAGGGCCGATCCAAGCGAGCCCGGACCGCGCATGGAGCTGCGCTACTTCGAGGTCGCGCCCGGCGCCGCGTCGCGACTCGAAAAGCACGAGCACGAGCACTACGTCATCGTGCGCAAGGGCCTCGGCTACGCGGTGATCGGCGACACGGCGAGCGAGATCGGGCCCAACGACGTGATCTACGTCGGTCCGCTCGAGCTGCATCAGTTCGTGAACCGCGGCGACGAGCCGTTCGGGTTCTACTGCTTCGTCGACACGTGCCGCGACTTCTCACAACAGCCGACGAGCAAGGAGCTCGACCGCCTGCAGGCTTCGCCCGCCGGCGCAATCGCAAAACCGTTCGCAGTTCCGCCACCCGCGAAATCCCACTTGTCATCCTGAGCGCAGCGAGCGTAGCGAGCGGAGTCGAAGGACGCTTCTTCCGGGCGACGGACTAACCGTTCCCGCGAAGACGCTCGTCGCGCCACCTCTGGAACGGTCAGTCCGTTGCCCGAAAGAATGAACACGCGTGCAACGCCGCTGCGCGTTTAATCTTCCAAGTTACTTCGGGCCGGTTTCGATTGGGCGTGACGGGTCGGAGACCCATTCGCTCCACGATCCGTTGTAGATGCGCGAGCCGGTTAGCCCCGCGTGTTCCATCGCCAGGTAGTTCACCGCCGAGGATACGCCGGAGCCGCATTGATGCACCGTGCGCTGCGGATCGAAGCCGGCGCGCTCGAACTCTTCGCGCAGCAGTTCGGGCGATTTCAACCGCCCCTCCGCGTCGAAGTTCTCTTTGAACCATCGATGTCTCGCGCCGGGAATGTGCCCGCCGACGGGATCGATCGTCTCCGTTTCCCCGGTGTAGCGCTCTTTCGCGCGCGCGTCGACGAGGTGCATGTTCGGGCTATAGAGGCGGTCGTGCACGTGCGCGGCGTCGACGAGATGCTCGGGGCGCAGTCGTACGGTCAGCGTTCCTTCACGCGCGGCTTTGGACGGGTCGGCGGTGACTGGATATCCGAGCGCGCGCCAGGCGGCGAAGCCGCCGTCGAGCACGGCCACTGCATCGTGGCCGAGCCAGCGTGTGAGAAACCACATGCGCGCGGCAAACATGTCGGCGCCGCCGTCGTAGGCAACGATTTGCGACGCATCGTCGACGCCGGCCGTTCGGAGAAAGCGCGCGAAGCGCAGTGGGTCGGGCAGCGGGTGGCGCCCGTTCTTCCCGCTCTTCTCTCCGGCGAGGTGCTCTTCGACCGACGCAAAGGTCGCGCCGGGTATGTGCGACTCGTCGTAGAGGCGTCGTCCTAACGCGAAATCTGCCAGCGAGTGGCGGCAGTCGAACACGACGAGCTGCGGATCGCCGAGCCGCTCGCGCAGCGCCTCGGACGAGACGATCGTGGTGAACACGCTAGCGCAGGTCGATGGTCTGTTTTTGCTCCGGGCGCCGCCCGCCGAACGCTTCGTCGAGCTTCGCCTGCAGCTCGCCGTTCTGCGCCATCGGCCCGAGGACGTCGGTGTCGCCGTAGAACGTGCCGCCGATGAAGACCTTCGGCAGCGTCGGCCAGTTCGTCATCTCTGAGAGCGCCTCGCGCTTGGGCACGTTTTCCAGCACGTCGATCACTTCGAACGGATAACCGAAGCCGTTGAAAAACTCGATCGTCTCGAGTGTGAAGCCGCAGCGCGGGGCGGCCTTCGTGCCCTTGCCGTAGACGAGGATCGTGTTCTCGGCGACCTCGCGCGCGATCTCTTCGTTAAAATCCGTCGGCATCGTCATTCCTCCGCAACAATCGTCTTGAGTTCGACCGCGTGCACGCGGCCGTCTTTGAGGGCGCCTTTGAGTGCGCCGTACACGAGCTGATGCTGTTCGATCAGAGTCTTACCCGCGAACGCCTTCGAGCGCACGGTGACGTTGAAGTGATCCATCGTCCCCGTTCGGTCCATCACTCCGACTTCGGCATCGGGCAGTTCGGCGCGAATCAGGCTGGTGAGCGCCCGGCTCTCGATCACGACTTGAGCCTCGGCGCGCGCGCGTTGATCGCCTCGGCGAGGCCGCGCGCCTCGCCCAGGGTCTCGGGCAGACGCGTCGCGCCGCGGCTGAGCGCAGCGGTCACGCCGCTCGCAAGAACGATGCCGGTGACGCCGAGTAAGACCGCCGGCAATCCGCTCGCGCGCAGCGGGCCGATCTCGAGCTTGAACGTGCGTTGAACGCGCGCGACGCCGCGTAGGAACGCGCGAAGTCCGCTGCCTGGATTATTCACGCCACGTTCTACGTCGGGCCGCACCTGAAGGCCTGGCGCGCCCGAGTGGGCGAACCAGCCCTTGCCATGCTTCCAATCGTGATTGCAGCCTGCTGCCTGATCGGCGGCACGGTCCACGCCCCCAGCGGGGCTCCGATCGCCCACGCGCAGGTGACGCTGCGCGGACAGAAGACGGTCTCCACGACGACCGACGTGCATGGAACCTTCTCCGTCGAAATTCCGGCCGGGCGCTACGATCTGACCGTCGTCGCGCGCGGCTACGCGGCCGTCACCGTGAACACGGGCCCGGTGGGCGACGGAGCGCACATCGACGTCGCGCTCGAGCCGAGCGATGCACCGAAGCTGCGAACGATCGGGCAGGTGACCGTCAACGGCGGGTTCACGCTCGATCGCAACGTGATCCCCGAGATGGAGGTGTCGCGCTCGCAGATGGACGCGCTGGGCTACACGCAGGTGCTCGAAGCGCTCGGGCAGGTCCCGTCCGTCATCATCCAGCGGCCCGACGCCGGCGCGCCGACGACGCCGGCCGTCGTGTCGCTGCGCGGTCCCGATCCGTCGGAAGCGATGGTCACGCTCGACGGTCAGCAGCTCAACGACGGCAATACCGGCGACATCGACCTGTCGCAGTTCGGCGTTCCGGGCTTTAGCAGCGTTAGCGTGACGGAAGGACTGGGGCCGACCGACGCGGAGGGAAGCAACACGTTCGGCGGCGCGGTGAACCTCGTCTCGCTGCGGCCGACGCAGGAAGACCATGTGGCATTCTCGGCGTCGGCAGGTTCGTACGGCATGACGCAGACGTGGGTCAACGCCACCGGCTCGATCGGCAAGCTCGGATACGCGCTGGCCGGGAACGACTTCCAGCAGATCGGACAGGTGAACGAATACGACTCCGTCGTGCCGTCGAACAACCTGCCGGCTTACTGCGGGCCTGCAACGAAGACGAAGACGCCCAACTGCCCGGTCCAGGTGCATCTCGGCTCGTCGATCGCGGCGATGCTCGGCCTGGTGAATCTCGACTACAACTTCTCGCAGCGCGCGGACGTCGGATTCCGCCTCTTCACGCTGGGCGACAACCGCGACGAGTCGAGCGCGCTCAACGGCATCGCGGGCAATCCGACGTGCGTGTTCAGCGGGCCAGGCCCCGGCTGCGCCTTCGCCCCGCCGTCGTCGGGATCGCCGAACGAGGTTTCCAATCCGGTGTTCGGCGAGCACGTCGGGCAGGGCAGCGCGAACTTCGCCCAGAGCATTCGCGCGTACGACGGCTACGGGCGCGTGCCGATCGGCGCCGGCACGCTGCTCGCCGACTTCTACGCCACCGACAACAACGTCGACTTCGAGGGCGGCGGCGTGTCACCGTACGACGTGTCGCACCTCGACACGCGCTACAACGAGGGCCTCTCGTGGGGACGGACGTTCGATGAGAGCGAGTTCGCCTTCGGCGGCTACGCGCGTCAGGAGTCGCTGCAGGGGCTGGGAATCACGCAGACGCTGTCGCAGAGCATCAACTCGTATTTTTTGCGCGGCGCCCAGCAACTCGGGAGGACCACCCGCCTCTCGGCCGGTCTCTACGACGCTAATTACTCGACGTTCGGCAACACGCTTAACTGGCGGCTCGGGCTGAGCCAGGATCTCGGCACGTCGAGCGTCGCGCGCTTCTCCGTGGGCACGGGATTCCGCTCGCCGTTGCTCGCGGAACTCTATTTCTTTCCGCCGGTGCTCGTCGACGGCAAGCTGCAGCCCAATCCGGCCGCCGGGCCGATGGACTCCAACTGCGTAGCGCCCAACGGGGATCCCGCCGAGAAGCCGGAGCACGCCACCGAGTACGAGCTGGGCTTCTCGCATCTGTTTTCGAGCACGTCGAACCTCGACGTTTCGATCTATCGTTCCAACCTGCGCGACACGATCGAGAACTTCTATCCCGGCGGCGGCGCGAAGAGCTTCTGCGGCACGCCCCAGGGCTTCGCGTACGAGATTCCCATCAACATCGGGAATGCGGTGTACGAAGGCGCCGAGGCGCGCTACAAGCAGGCGTTCCCGCGCATCCACGTGACGGCGACGCTCTCCTACGGACTCAACGTGGCCTATCCGTACGCGCTCGGTCCGTTCGTGTCGAATCCGACGTCGGGCGGTACCCTGATCGACAACCAGCAGTTCCTCGGCGTTCCCCAGCAGCAGGGATCGGCCATGTTCCTCTGGTCGCAGAACGGGTGGCACGCGTCTACCGCGTTCACGTTCGCCGGTAAGAACAACACGCTCAACCAGCCGCCCTATACGCTGGTCGACGGCGCGATCGGGAAGAACTTCGGGCGCCTCGACTTCACGGTTGCGGCGACGAATATTTTCAACACCGCGTCGGGCCCGTTCGCCCGCTACGATGCCGGCACGCCGTATCGCGGGCTCTACCCCGGGCCGTCCAACACGCAGTTTCTGGCGAACGTGCCGACCGATGCGCTCTTCGTGCAGCCGGCCGCGGTAAAGTTCATCTTGACCTTCCACGAATAGCGGAACGATGAAGGCTCTGCGTCTGCACGAAATGGGCGGTCCGGAGCAGTTGCGGGTCGACGAGCTCGATCGCCCGCCAATTCGCCAGGACGAAGCGCTGGTTTGCATCCGGGCCGCGGCGCTGAACCGCCGCGACCTCTTCATCACGCAAGGTCTCTATCCCAACGTGCGCCTGCCGGTCACGCTCGGTTCCGACGGCGCGGGCGAGATCGCGCAGCTCGGCGCCGGTGACGGGGATCTGCGCGTCGGCGACGAGGTGGTGATCGATCCCATGCTCGGATGGGGCGACGATCCGCGCGTCTGGGACGCCGCGGCGTCGTCGATCCTCGGAATGCCGCGCGACGGAACGTTCGCCGGCTACGTCGCGGTGCCGGCGGCCAACGTGTATCGCAAGCCGGCGGGGCTGTCGATGGAGGAAGCCGCCGCGATTCCGCTCGCCGGCCTGACGGCGTATCGCGCGCTCTTCACGCGCGGCGCGCTGCAGGCGGGCGAGTCGGTGCTCGTCACCGGCATCGGCGGCGGCGTGCAGACGTTCGTGCTGCTCTTTGCAAAACGCGCCGGTGCGCGCGCGATCGTTACCTCGAGCAGCGACGAGAAGCTGGCGCGGGCAAAGGAGCTCGGCGCCGACGTCACCATCAACTACGCTACGTCGCCCGATTGGGCCAAGACGCTGCGAGCGGCGGAGCAAGTGGATCTCGTCGTGGATTCATCGGGTGGCGACACGCTACGCGCCGCGATCGACGTCGTGCGGCCGGGCGGGCGGATCGCGATCTACGGCGGCACGAACGGTAACGCATCGATCAAGATGTTCCCGCTGTTCTGGAAACACGTGACGATTCTCGGTACGTCGATGGGAAGTCCGCAGGACTTCGCGGCAATGCTCCGGCTATTCGACGGCGATCTGCGCCCGGCGATCGACCGCACGTTCGCGCTCGACGACGCGACGGCCGCGTTCGCGCGGCTCGCCGAATCGAGCCAGTTCGGCAAGATCGTCCTGACCACGTCACACTGAGCAGCGCCGTAGTCGAAGGGCGAAAGCGCATGCTCGGCTGTCGCGAACGCGTGGTCTATCGTTCCAAGCGAAGTCTCTGACTTTTTCGGGCCGGCCCGGAGGGCCGCTTCAAAACTTTGTTCTCCCGAAAAAGCAGCGAAGTAGGAGCGCCGCATGGAGGCGGGCGCGACGAGCGTCTTCGCGGGAACGATGGATCACGCGTTTCGCCGGCGACTACGCTACCCGCCCTTCGACTACGGCGCTGCGCGCCGGAGTTTATCCTGAGCGAGCGGAGCGAGTCGAAGGGGCTCAGGGTGACAGAGTGGAGTGTGCGCTCTGATCAGGACGACAAGCGTTTGCCGTCGCACGTTCCGTCGGGCGGCGGCTGATTGCGATAAAGCGGGCCGGCGTGGTGCACCGGCATCCCGTCGCGCGGCCAGAGAATGACGGGAACTTGGCGGTTGGGCGTCAAGCCTCGCTCGCACGCGAAAACCGCGTGCTTCTTCGAGCTCTTGTTGCCGCCGATCCAAAGATCGAACCAGAGCCGATAGCAGCCGTTGCTGCCGCTGCCCGTCGGTGGGCCGGACGTGGTGCACAGATCCTCGCGAATGAAGTATTGCTTGAGAAACGGCACGTAGATTTTGATGCCGTAGGGGATCTGGTCGTTATTCTTGCGCTCGGTCGCAAACGTCGTGGGATTGCAATAGGTCCCGTCGCCGCCGGCGTGGCCGTGCAGGACAGGATGCGCGATCTTGTTCCCGGGCGGCGCGTTGTCGGGCCAGCCGTAGAACGTGATCGTGGCCTTGACGTCGGTCGGATCTACCTTCACGACGTAGCACGAGGTCTGAGACGAGCCGGGGTGGGGCGGCAGCGCCGGTCCGCCACCGGGCTGCGAGCACGCGGCGAGGACCGCGACGACCGCCCACAACGCAACCGTCCGCGCGCGCGTCATTGCGAGCGGTCCGTTAGAGCGTACTCGGCGAGCGATTCGAGCCGCATCTCGGTGCCGAGCTCCGCGATCGCAACCGCGGCCTCGTCGGGGCCGAGGATCTCCTCGATGCGCGGATTCAAGATTGCGGTCTCGTCGCCGGTCATGGCTCGCGCCAGCGTTCGCGAAACGACCGCGCCCTCATCCTCGAGAGCGATGAGATGCGCGAGGACTTGGCGTGCCATCGCCGGCCAGAGCGCCTGACGGTGCGCGCCGTAGATGTGTTTCACTAAATCGGGAATCGTGGCCGGGCGTTCGCGCAGCGCGTCGACGATCTGCCGCTCGCGCATTTTCCGGTGGTCGATGTACTCCTCGATCTTCGATCGTGGAGCGGAGACGACGGGCCCGTGGCCGCCGTAGATGGCGCGAGCGTCGCCGAACTCATCGGCGAGCCGTTGCAGCGTACGCTGATAGGGACGCATCGCTCCGCCCGGTGGCGCGATCACCGACGTCCCCTCGCCTAAGATGACGTCGCCGGTGAAGAGCGCGCCGTCGCGCGGCAGGTAGAACGCTGCGTGGTCGAAGGTGTGGCCGGGCGCGTCGATCACGCGCAGCGTCGTATCGCCCAAGCGCAGCTCGCCCTCGAGCGGCAGGTCGGCGTCGCGCGCTACGCTGCCGTTGGGATGCGCGTAGACCGGCGCACGCGTCGCGGCGGCGAGCGGCGCCGCGGCGGGCGCGTGATCGGGATGGCCGTGCGTGACCGCAATTGCGGCGACGGCGAGCCCGCGGTCGTGCGCCGCGGCGAGTAGCCTCTGCACGTGCGATTCGATGGCCGGCCCCGGATCGACGACCAGGGCGGCGCCGCCTCCACAATCGACGACGTAGGAGTTCGTGCCGGTCAGCGTCATCGGCGACGGGTTGGGAGCGCGAACGAGCGTTACCACGCGTCTTCGAGCGCGGCCGGAATCGCGAAATCGCCGCCCGCATCGTTCGGAAGGATCGTGAGCACCGCCTTGGTCCGCGCGAACTCGAGCGCCCGATCGACCGAATCGAACGCCGCCAGGCGCGTCAAATGTTTGATCGTCGGATAGACCAGATGCATCGTTCCGGCGCGATAGCGTTCAAGCGCCACTGCGGGGGCAATCCAGATGCCGTCGTGCGTTTCGACCGCGTCGGCAAGCGCCGCCTGGCCCGGCGGTGCCGGCGCGAAAAAGAAGTGCGTGTTGTAGCGCCGGCGCTCGCTGCGCGGCGTGATCCAGTGCGAGAAGAGCGCGAGCGCACCGGCGTCGGCGTACCATTCGTGTGCACGCAGGAAATCGGCGAAGGTGAGCGAGCCATCGCGCACCGCCAAACGCTGCTCCGTCACCGCGACCGACGCGAGAGCCGAGGCGTCGATCGCCGCGCCGCTACGCGAACGCGCCAGCAGAACGCCGGCCTCTTCGAAGAGCTCGCGAAGCGCGGCCACGAATAGGGCGCGCGCCCCGACCTCGTCGACGGGCGCCTCATCGGACGGCAGCTCGTCGTGGATCTCGGCGCGAAACGCGCGCGCCACGTGGTCGTTCTCTAAGCCGAGCGTGCGCTCACGCGCGTCCCGTGACGCGTCCTGGGGCTCGATGGTGCCGCCGGGAAAGACGAATGCGTCGGGCGCGAACGCGCTGCGCGAGCTGCGTCGCGTCAGATAGACCTCGAGCGGAGCTCGCGCCAGGATCACCGTCGCGGCCAAACGCACCGCATTCATGGGACGGCTAGTGTGCCGCCAACGCGCGGCGAAAACCTCTCCATGCGAGTGGCACTTGGCAGCGACTTAGCGGGCGAGCTTCCCGACGCGATCGAGCGCTGGCTGCGCGAACGCAGTCACGAGGTGGTGAAGTTCGGAGCGCTGGCGCCGGGGGCGGCCGATGCGTGGCCGTCGGTGGGGCGGGCGGTCGGCGAATCGGTCGCACGAGGAGACACGCGCTACGGCGTGCTCTGCTGCTGGACCGGAACCGGCGTCAGCATCGCAGCCAACAAGGTTCCCGGCATACGCGCCGCGCTTTGTGGCGACGCAGCGACCGCGCGCGGCGCGCGCGAATGGAACGATGCGAACGTCCTCTGCCTGAGTCTGCGGGCGACCGCGGCTGCCGTGGCGCAGGAGATGCTCGAGGCATTCTTCACCGGGTCGCCGACCAGCGACCCTGTCTATCGCGCGATGATCGCCGATCTCGAATAGCAGAGGGGCCGCGCACTCGCGCAGCCCCCTATTCAATCTGCCGTTCACCGGAGCGTAGAACTAACGCTACGCGGCCGGCCCTCTCTCCGGGCGGTGTCGGCGACCGTTCGTGCCGTCCTCACCAGAGAGGCCGATTCTACCAAAATCGGATACCCGGACTCAAGACATTCGGAAGAAATAACCAGAGGCACAGGCCCAGGAGCGCCCAGTTTACCGCGTGGGAGGTCCAGCAGTACGGGCATGCCCGCCGCGTCACGAAGAGCAGCGAGTAGCCTAGCAGGGCCGAAGTGGCAGCCGCGAGCAGCGCAGCCGCCAGGATCGCAAACGCCGGGACCACCCCGTGCGCGAACCAAACCGCCGCGGCCAGCGCGGGATAGTAGATCGCCCCGAGCAGCGAGTTAGGAGCGCCGAAAAGGTGCGCCCTCGGAGATTTCACCACACTGGGACCTTCGATCTCGCCCCGCGCGGCGCGCCGGCTCTTCTCCAGCATGAAAAGCGAGGCGTAGAGCCCAACACCGCACAGCAGTGTGATGATCGCCCTGATTGCCATCGCTTGACTCCTCTCCTTCGCAAGGTCGCCGCGCTCGCGTTGCTCCTCGCCTCGTTCGCGCTCGCGTACTGGGTGATTCGGGATCAGCCGCACGTCGCGCACGAGATCCGCACGATCGGACCGTTTGCGTATCCGCTGGCGGTCGCGGTCTTCGTCGTGGTCGCGTCGGCCCCGTTTTCGATGACCGACGCGCTGGCCATCATGAACGGCGCCATCTTCGGGCCGGTCAAGGGAACGCTGGTGGACGTCTTCGGTCTGGTTGGCGCGGCGCTGCTCGGCTATTGGATCAACGCGCACGCCTCCAACGTGTTCCGGGTTCAGGAATATCTGCACCGTCTTCCGGCGTGGGTCAAGCGCTTCCCGGTGGGTTCGCCGGCGTTCTTGCTGGCCGTTCGCGTCATACCCGGCCTTGGCGGAACCGTCGCGACCGCGACGGCGGCGGCGTTTCGCGTGCCGGTGTGGGTTCACGTGTGGACGATGTGCGCGATTGCGGTGCCGATCTGCGCACTGCTGACGATCTTCGGCGACCGCGTGACGTTCGCGGTCCACGGATACGAATCGCGCGCGCGCCACTACGCACGCGACTACTGCCACCGGCATCGCTGCCCGCATTTCCCGTTCCACCGCCAATCGCCGGTGTCGCCGCCGCCGTGACCGCACCACTGATCGTCGCCGGTAACTCCGACCTCGGACCGCTCTGCGAGCGGGTCGCCGCGGCCGATCGCGTTGGTCTCGACACCGAGTTTCACGCGGAGCGCACGTATTCACCGCGGCTGATGGTCGTGCAGCTCGCGTTCGACGACGGCGCCGCGATCGTCGATGCGCTCGCACTCCCCGAGCTGCGCCCGCTCGCGCTGGCGCTCACGCACACGACCGTTGTCGGTCACGCACTTTCCGCCGACCTGAAGATCTTCGCCGATCGCTTCGACCTGGTGCCGCCGCGCGTGTTCGACACGCAGGTCGCCGCCGCGTTCCTCGGCTACGGAATGCAGGTGTCGCTGGCCGACCTAGTGCGCGGCGTCTGCGGTGTGAAACTGACGAAGTCGCAGACGGTCAGCGACTGGTCGGCGCGTCCGTTCTCGGATCGGCAAATCGAATATCTCGTCGGCGACGTTGCGTACCTTTTGCCGCTCTACGACTCGCTGCGCGACGGCCTGGATCGCAGGGGCCGCTACGAATGGGTGTACGAGGAGTGTGCGGAGCTCGGCGATATCGAGCGCTATCGCATCGACGAACGGCGCGCGTACCTGCGCATTCCCGGCGCGACGCGCATGAGCCGCCGGGACCTGGGCGTACTCAATGAAATCGTGAAGCTGCGCGAGCGCGTCGCGCGCGAGCGCGACCTGCCGGTGCGTTACATCTTGCCCGACGACGTGGTCTCGGGCTTGGCCGTCGTCAAGCCGGCAAAGCTCGAGGATCTCGCGCAGCTCCGCCGCCTCGACGGCGGAATGAAACGACAGCTCGGCCCCGCGATCTTGCAGGCCGTGGCCCGCGGTCAGGCGCTCGACGAGGCGGATCTTGCCGCAGCGACCCGCGCGATCCGCGGCGCCGGCGCGCGATGCGATGGTGGCGCTGCTCGGCGCGGCCATCGCCGAGATCGCGCGCGACGCATCGCTGCCCGCGAGCCTGCTCGTGCCGCGCGCTGCGCTCGAGCGCCTCGCTCGCGACATTCCGCAGGATCGCGCGAGCTTCGAGCGCGTGCTCGCGCTGCAACCCTGGCGCCTCGCGCTCGTGGCCGATCCCCTCTGGTGCCTGCTGTCGGGCGAGGCCGCGCTGCGGATCGAAGGCTACGCGGGCGGCGATCCCAAAGTACGATTGACCGATGAACCTACATCCCAATAGCTTCAAAGCGCTCGATACGCTGCGCGTCGGCGACCGCGCGTACCGCTACTTTCGTTTGGCGGCGCTCGAGCAGTCGGGTATCGCCAAACTCGAGCGAATGCCGTTCTCGCTCAAGATCTTGCTGGAGAATTTGCTGCGCTTCGAAGACGGGCTCGCGGTGGTTCGCGACGACGTCGAAGCGCTGGCGCGCTGGAGCGCCGGCGCGCCGCCGCAGGAGCGCGAGATCGCGTTCACGCCGGCGCGCGTCCTGCTGCAGGATTTCACGGGCGTACCGTGCGTCGTCGACCTGGCGGCCATGCGCGATGCGATGGCCGACATAGGCGGCGATCCCGAGGCGATCAACCCGCTGCAGCCCGTCGAGATGGTCATCGACCATTCGGTGCAAGCCGACTACTTCGGTTCGAGCGACGCGCTGGCGAAGAACACCGACCTCGAGTTCGAGCGCAACCGCGAGCGCTATGCGTTTCTCAAGTGGGGAAAGTCGGCGCTGGCCGGCCTGCGCGTCGTCCCGCCGGGAACCGGCATCGTGCATCAGGTGAACATCGAGTATCTCGCGCGCGTCGTCTTCGGTGCGGCGGACTCCGGCGACGCGCCGCTCGCCTATCCCGACACGGCCGTCGGCACCGATTCGCACACGACGATGGTCAACGGTTTGGGAGTGCTGGCGTGGGGCGTCGGCGGCATCGAGGCCGAGGCCGCGATGCTGGGCCAACCCGTGACGATGCTGATCCCCGAGGTCATCGGGTTCCGGCTCGACGGCGCGCTGCGCGAAGGCGTCACCGCGACCGACCTCGTGCTCACCGTCGCCGAACTGCTGCGCAAGAAAGGCGTCGTCGGAAAGTTCGTCGAGTTCTACGGCTCTGGCCTGTCCGCGCTTCCCGTCGTGGATCGCACGACGATCAGCAACATGTCGCCGGAGTTTGGGTCGACGGTCGCGATCTTCCCGATCGACGATCGAACGCTCGAGTATCTGCGGCTCACGGGGCGACCGCGCGAACAGATCGAGCTCGTTGAGGCATACGCGAAGGCGCAGGGCCTCTTTCGCACCGACGCGTCGCCGGATCCCGAGTTCGCCGATACGCTCGCCCTCGATCTCGCCGCGGTCGAGCCGAGCCTCGCCGGACCCCGCCGGCCGCAAGACCGCGTGGCGCTCCATGCCGTCAAAGAATCGTTCGGGCACGCACTCAACGACTGGATCGCCGCTCGCGAACGCGCCAACGGCGCGGTCGCGCGTTTCGAGGACGAGGGAGGCGGCGGAACGGCCGTCATCGCGCAGACGATGGATCGCGTCGACGACGGATCGGTTGTGATCGCCGCCATCACCAGCTGCACCAACACGTCGAATCCGTCGGTGCTCATCGGCGCCGGATTGCTGGCGCGCAACGCGGTGCAACGCGGGCTGCAGACGCGGGCGTGGGTGAAGACGTCGCTCGCGCCCGGCTCGAAAGTCGTCACCGATTATCTCGCCAAGGCCGGCCTGCAGACATACCTCGACGAGCTCGGCTTCAACCTGGTCGGCTACGGCTGCACGACGTGCATCGGCAACTCAGGCCCGCTGCCCAGCGACATCGCAGAGACCGTCGCCGACGCCGACCTAATCGTGGCTGCCGTCCTGTCCGGCAACCGGAACTTCGAGGGTCGCATCCATCCGCAGGTGCGCGCGAACTATCTCGCCTCACCGCCGCTCGTCGTCGCCTACGCGCTCGCCGGGCGCATGGACGTCGATCTGACGACCGAGCCGCTCGGTACCGGTAGCGACGGCAAGCCGGTCTACTTGCGTGAGATCTGGCCGAGCAACGACGCGATCGCGGCGACGATGGCGTCGTGCATCGGCAAGGAGATGTTCGAACGCGAATACGCCGACGTGTTCAAGGGCGACGACAACTGGCGCGAGCTCGACGTCGTCGCGAGCGGGCGCTATCATTGGGACCCCGCGTCCGAGTACGTCAAGCGGCCGCCCTACTTCGACGGGATGCCTGCAGCGGCCGGCGCCGGTGTGCGACGTGATCGGCGCGCGCGTCATCGCCGTGCTGGGAGATTCGGTGACGACCGATCACATCTCGCCGGCCGGCAGCATCGCGCGCGGTGGCCCCGCCGGCAGAGTATCTGATGGAGCACGGCGTCGAGCCCCGCGACTTCAACTCCTACGGCGCGCGGCGCGGCAATCACGAAGTGATGGTTCGCGGTACGTTCGCCAACGTGCGCTTGCGCAACGCCTTAGTGCCGGGCGTCGAGGGAGGCGTGACGCGCTACCTGCCGGCGAACGAAGAGATGCCGATCTACGACGCGTCGCGCAAGTACGCCGCCGACGGTACGCCGCTGATCGTGCTCGCCGGGAAGGAGTACGGCTCGGGCTCGTCGCGCGACTGGGCGGCGAAAGGCCCATACCTGCTCGGCATCAAGGCCGTCATCGCCGAGTCGTTCGAGCGCATCCATCGCAGCAACCTGATCGGCATGGGCGTGCTGCCGTTGGAATACGTCGGCGGAGCCGACCGCTCCACGTACGGCCTCGACGGCGAGGAGATCTACGACGTGACGGGTCTTTCCGAAGGAGTTCGTCCGCGGATGCACGCGCGGGTGAAGGCGACGGATCCGCGAAGCGGACGCGCCATCGAGTTCGACGTGCGCGTGCGCATCGACACGCCCAACGAAGCGGAATACTACCGGAACGGCGGCATCCTGCAATACGTGCTGCGCCAGCTGGCCGCGCGCCGGACGAAGGCCTGAGGCCGTGGACGCGACGCTCTTCTTAGCCGACTCGGCGCAGGTCTCGCCCGACGGTAAGCTGCACGCGCTGGGCATTGGCTGGACTCACACGGGCAGTCCGTTGACCGCGCCGTCCGCCGTGGCGTTCATCCTACACGTTCCGTGGGACGAGACGAAT
This sequence comes from Vulcanimicrobiota bacterium, assembly GCA_963711625.1. Classification (GTDB taxonomy): domain Bacteria; phylum Vulcanimicrobiota; class Vulcanimicrobiia; order Vulcanimicrobiales; family Vulcanimicrobiaceae; genus Cybelea. Next base: position 367,116 of record OY970207.1, on the reverse strand, counting down.
CGCAAGATCAAGTGGACGCTCGATCTGCTGGATGCCGACGGCAAACCGATCGTCCTCCAAAGCGGCCCGGAAACGTTCAGCTCGGTGCACATGGAGAGCGAGATCGAAGTTGGCCGCCCTCCCGGCACGAAACCGGGCGCCTCGATCAACGCGCCCTTCGCCGTCAACGTCACGGGGATGCCGCTGCCGCCCGACCGCTCGTTCGTCTGGGTGCTGCGCGCCGGGGATCGCGAGTGGCGCGCATCGTTCTCGACGCGGCCGCAACACGCTACCTGAAGTAGGCGCGCTGTTAAATCGTAAGGCGGCCCATCTTATCGGCGGCCGATTCGACGAACCACATCCTGTTGTCGGGGCCCGCTACGATGCTCGTAGGTTCGGATTCGCGGTCGAGGCCTTTCGAGTATTGATTGATCCTGCCGCTCATCGAGATTCGGCCGACTTGAGCGAAACTAGCATACTGCTTTGACTCGGTGAACCAGATCGCGCCGTCCGGTCCCGCTGCGAGATCGTAGGGTTGCTCGGACGGGGTGATGCCGCGTGAGTACTCGGTGACGCTTCCGGAAGTCGTGATGCGGCCGATCCGGCCGCCGGCCGATTCGGTGAACCAGAGTGCGCCATCCGGCCCCGGGGTGATCGAAAGCGGCCGCGAGCCCGGGGTGATGCCCTGGGAGTATTCCGTGATCCTTCCACGCGTCGTGATGCGGGCGATGCGATCGACTTCGTCTTCGGTGAACCAAAGCGCGCCGTCGGGGCCGGCGGCGATGTCCGACGCCTGGGCCGGGTTCGCATACAATTTGATTCGTCCCGCGGTCGTGATACGACCGATCGCGTTTCCGGAACTCGTCTGCGCCGTGAACCAGAGGGCGTGATCGGGGCCGGCCGTTATGGCGAACGGCGAGACGAAGCCGGGCATCGCGAAATTCGTAAAAGATCCCTTCGTCGTCATCCTGACGATCTGCTGATTGTACTGGTCCGTGATCCATAGCGCCCCGTCCGCGCCGGCAGCGATGTCTTGAAATCCGGCTCCTTCGCTGCTCAGGCCGGGGTAGTAGAAGGTATTGCGGCGCTTTCCGGACGTCGCGATTGCAACGACGGCGTTCGCGCCGAAGTCCTGATCGATCGTGTCAATGACCCAGAGCTTTCCGTCCGGCCCCGCGGCAACCGATGCTGGAGTGTAATACGTCGAGTACGTCGGAAGATCCGAGAACTCGCGGATCCGGACGTGCCCTCGAAACTTCGGCAGCGACGCCGGCGAGGCGCGTTGCGCCGAGGGCATTGACGGGAGCGCCGCGCCGCCTCCCGAGTTCGAACAGCCCGACGCGAACGCCGCAAAGCTGCCCAGTAATAGGCTAGCGGTGAGGTGCTTGTTCATGGTCTTCTCCTCATAGGGTGAAGCGCCGAAGCTATGCAGGCGGCGAGCGCGACCGCGAGGCACGCCCCGGCAATACCGGGCGGTCGAACGGGAGGTCCTGGGTTCCCAACGGTAGAGCTCGAAGCGACGGCAAAGCGACCGCGTGCTTGCATAACTACCTCCCACGGAAGTCCGTTGAAAGTTCTTCGGCGGAAGTTGACCTAGGTACTCGTTTTCCCCGCCGAACGCGGAGAGGGGATAGTTGACATAGGGTGTCATGTTTCCGTAGTTTCATGGAGTCGTGAAGGCCGACCGTCTCATCGCGCTCCTCCTGTTGCTACAGTCGCGGCGCCAGTGCAGCGCACGCGTGTTGGCCGAGAGCCTGGAGGTGTCGGAGCGCACGATCTACCGCGACGTCGACGCGCTGTGCGCCGCGGGCGTTCCGCTGTACGCGGAGCGCGGATCGAACGGCGGGATCGTGCTCGCCGACGGGTATCGCCGGGCACTCACCCACTTCAGCGAGGAAGAGATCCGAGCGCTTTTCGTCTCGGGGGCGAGTCCGCTCGCCGATCTGGGTCTCGAGCGCGGATTCAACCGCGCCCTCGAAAAGCTGCACGGCAGCCTCGCCGGCGTCGCGCAGCGCGCAGCCGAAAAATCGCGCTCGCGCATCCATCTCGACGGACGCCGCTGGAATCAGCCCGAGCCGCCGCGCGAGATCTTGGCCACGCTGCGCCGCGCCGTCTGGGAGGAGCGCCGAGTGCGGATTCATTACGAAGATCGCAATCGCACGCGGTCCACGCGTACGGTCGACCCGCTCGGACTCGTTTCGAAGGCCGGGGTCTGGTATCTCGTCGCCCGTTGCGACGACGAGTTGCGCAGCTTTCGCGTAGAGCGCGTCCGGCGCGCCGACGAGTCGGCCGAGCGCTTCGAGCGCCCGGCGGGTTTCGACCTCGAGCGCTACTGGAGCGAATCGTCGGCGCGCTTCGCCGAGGCGTCGAGGAACTACGACTGCGTCGTCACGCTGCGAACGCGCAACGACGCGCTCGAGCGCGTGACCGCCTATTGGCCGGCAGAAATCGTCTCGCGCGGCAAGCGCGAGACGATCGTACGCGTGACGTTTCCGGGCACCCAGGTCGCGCTATTCCAAGCGCTCGCATGGTCGGACGCCGCGACGCTGCTCGAGCCCGTCGCGCTGCGCGACGAAATGGTCGCCGCAGCGCGGCGCGCGCTCACGCTTTACGCTGGTGAATGATAAAGCCGTTGCCTTCCGGATCGCTGCCGAACGCCATGTAGCAAACCGGCGACTCGACGACGTCGCTGAGCTGGAGACCCTTGGCGCGGTAGTGCTCCACCGCCGCCTTCGCGTCGTCCACCGCGAACATCATTGCGCCGCCCGTCTCGCCGTCCTCGGGCTTCCAGACGCCGAACGTCGATCCGTCGGCAAGGGTGAACTCTGCGCCGCGGCCCTCCTCGATCGATCTCCGTCGGCTTCATGCCGAGCACGTCGCGGTAGAAGGCGATTGCCGCCTTGGGGTCCTTCACGAGATATGCTGCGATGTCGATTCCTTTTATCATGTCCACAGCATACGGCCTCATACATGACATCTACTGTCATGTATGGCGGCGGCTAGAGCATCACCCTCCGGAAGTCCGCCAGCAGCTCGGCGATGTAGACGAGGAAGCGCGCGGCGCCCGCGCCGTCGACCACTCGGTGGTCGTAGCTCACGCTGATGGGCAGCATCAGGCGCGGCACGAATTGCTTTCCGTCCCACGCCGGCTTCATCGCCGCGCGCGTCGCTCCGAGGATCGCGACCTCGGGCGCGTTGACGATCTGCGTGAAGGCCGTGCCGCCGATGCCGCCGATCGACGAGATCGTGAACGTGCCGCCTTGCATCTGTGCCAGCGTCAGCTTTCCCTCGCGCGCCTTCCCCGCGAGCTCTTGCGCCTCGCGCGCGAGCTCGATCAGACCCTTGACCTCGGCGCCCTTGATCACCGGAACGACGAGACCGTCGGGCGTGTCGGCCGCGAAGCCGATGTTGTAGTAGTGTTTGTAGATCAGCTCCTCGCCGTCGAGCGAGGCGTTGAACTCCGGAAAACGCTGCAGGGCAGCCACCGAGGCGCGAATCAAAAACGCGAGCATCGTCAGCTTCGGTCCGCCGGACTTCGCCTGCTCGGCGTTGACCTCGTTGCGCAGCGCCTCGATCGACGTGACATCGGCCTCGTCGTAGTTCGTGATGTGCGGAATGCCGACCCAATTTCGGTGCAGGTTGGGCCCCGAGAGCCGCTTGATGCGCGAGAGCGGTTTGCGCTCGGTGGCGCCGTACTGCGCGAAGTCCAGCTTGGGCCACGGCGGTAGGCCCGCGAACGCATTCCCGCCCGCGCCTTGCGATCCGCGCAGAAACGCCGAGACGTCGTCTTGCGTCACTCGTCCGCTCGGACCGGTGCCCGCGATGCGCCGCAGATCTACGCCGCGCTCGCGTGCGAGACGGCGCACGACCGGACTGGCGTGCACGGGAGCGTCACTCGCCGTCGAACCAACGGCAGCAGGCGCCGGAGCCGGCGCCGGCTTCGCGGCCGCTGAATCCGGCTGTTTCGCTTGCGGCTTCTCTTTGGCCGATTCCGGCGGCTTGGCCGCAGGCGCTGCCGGGCTTCTCGCCGCCCTCGACGCCGAGCACGAGGATCGGAGCGCCCACGGAGACTTTGTCGCCGACCTTCACCTTGACGTCTTGCACGACGCCATCCGCCTCGGCCGGCACTTCCATCGAGGCCTTCTCGCTCTCGAGCGTGATGAGCGAGTCGTTCTTCTTGACTCGATCGCCCGCTTTGACCAACACCTCGATTACCGGCACTTCCTTGAAGTCGCCGATGTCGGGTACGCGTACCTCGATCGTGTCGCTCATATACTCATCACCTTTGCGTTGCGCCGAATGACCCTCGTGCCGCCGCGGGGACTCCGACGCGAGCGCCATTGACAGGATGTCATAACGTTCATTAGCAGGTGGCGCGAGCGCGGCGTAGCAGGAGCCCCACAGGAAGTGGGGCGACGAGCGACCCGAGGCGGCACGAGGGTCATCCGGCGCAACACGTCAGCATGTAATTGGGTTCGGTTTGTTCGGATCGATGCCGTACTTCTCGATCGCCTTCGCGACGGTGGCGTGCGGGATCGTTCCGTCGTCCGCGAGCGCGCGTAGCGCGGCGAGCGTGACGAAGTGGCGATCGACCTCGAAGAACTCGCGCAGCTTGCGCCGGAAGTCGCTGCGTCCGTAGCCGTCGGTTCCGAGCGCGACGTAGCGGCGATTCACGAACGGACGTATCTGTTCGGCGTAGAGCCGGATGTAGTCGGTCGCGGCCACGCCCGGGCCGCGGCGGTCCTTCAGGCACTGCTCGACGTACGAGAGCCGAGGCTGCTCCTGCGGATGCAGCATGTTCCAGCGATGGGCCGCAACGCCGTCGCGCTGCAGCTCGTTGAAGCTGGTGACGCCCCACACGTCGCTCGCGACGCCCCAGTCGTCGGCGAGCAGAGTCGCGGCGGCTTCGACCTCGCGCAAGATCGCGCCTGAGCCGAAGAGCTGGACGCGGAGCGACTTGGCATCGGCGGCGCCTCCGTCTTTTAACAGATACATGCCCCGCAAGATGCCGTCGCGCGCGCCCTCGGGCATTGGTGGATGCTGGTAGTTCTCGTTCATCAGCGTGATGTAGTAGTACACATCTTCCTGCTCGACGAGCATTCGGCGCAGGCCGTCCTGCACGACGACCGCGAGCTCGTACGCATAGGTCGGATCGAAGCTCACGCAGTTGGGAACGAAGGAGGCCGCGACTTGGCTGCTGCCGTCTTCGTGCTGCAGGCCTTCGCCGTTGAGGGTGGTGCGCCCGGACGTCGCACCGAGCAGGAAGCCGCGCGTGCGGCTGTCGCCCGCGGCCCACGTGAGGTCGCCGACGCGCTGGAATCCGAACATCGAGTAGAAGATGTAGAACGGAATCATCGGCAGATCGTGATTCGAATACGACGTGCCGGCGGCGATCCACGACGACAGCGCGCCCGCCTCGTTGATGCCCTCCTGCAGGATCTGCCCGAGCTTGTCCTCGCGATACCACATCAGCTGTTCGGAGTCTTGCGGACGGTAAAGCTGCCCAACCGACGAGTAGATCCCGAGCTGGCGGAACATGCCTTCCATGCCGAACGTGCGGGACTCGTCGGCGACGATGGGGACGACGCGCGCGCCGATCTTCTTGTCGCGGGCGATCGTGTTGAGGATGCGCACGAAGGCCATCGTGCTGGAGATGTGCCGGTCGCCCGTGCCTTGCAGCTGCGCGTCGAAGGCCGAGAGCTCCGGCACGCTCAGCGCCGCCGACGTGCGGCGCCGCTGCGGCACGCTGCCGAGTTCCGCCAACCGCCCACGCAGATACTGCATTTCCGGCGCGTCGTCCGGCGGCTTGTAGAACGGAATCTTCTCGCCGCCGATCGCCGCATCCGAGATCGGAAGGGAGAAGCGATCGCGGAACTTGCGCATCGCCTCGACCTCCATCTTCTTGGCTTGATGCGCGATGTTCTGAGCTTCGCCGGCCTCGCCCATCCCGTAGCCCTTGATCGTCTTGGCCAGAACGACGGTCGGCCGCCCGCGGTGCTCGACGGCGGCCTTATAGGCGGCGTAAACCTTGAGCGAGTCGTGTCCGCCGCGCTGGAGGGCCCAGATCTCGTCGTCGCTCCAGTCCTCGACCAGCGCCTTCGTTTCGGGATAACGATTGAAGAACGCCTCGCGCACGTATTTGCCGTCGCGCGACTTGAACGTCTGGTAGTCGCCGTCGACACACTCGGTCATCAGCTGCACGAGACGGCCGCTGTCGTCGGCGGCGAGCAGCTGGTCCCAGCGGCTCCCCCAGATCACCTTGATGACGTTCCAGCCGGCGCCCTTGAAGACGCCCTCGAGCTCTTGGATGATCTTGCCGTTGCCGCGCACCGGGCCGTCGAGTCGCTGCAGGTTCGCATTGACCACCCAGATGAGGTTGTCGAGCTTTTCGCGCCCGGCGAGCGAGATCGCGCCGAGCGATTCGGGCTCGTCGGTCTCGCCGTCGCCGACGAAGGCCCAGACCTTCCGTCCCGCCGTGTCGGCGAGACCGCGGTCGTGCAGGTAGCGCATGAAGCGGGCCTGATAGATCGACATGATCGGCCCGAGCCCCATCGACACGGTGGGGAACTGCCAGAAGTCGGGCATCAGCCAGGGATGCGGATACGACGAGAGGCCTTGGCGCTCGACCTCCTGCCGGAAGTGCTCCAGCTGCGCCTCGCTGATGCGCCCTTCGAGATAGGCGCGCGCGTAGACGCCGGGCGAGGAGTGGCCCTGGAAGAAGACGAGATCGCCGCCGAACGTGCTGCTCGGCGCGCGGAAGAAGTGGTTGAAGCCGACGTCGTAGAGCGTGGCGGCCGATGCGAAGCTCGCGACGTGGCCGCCGAGCTCCGAGCTGATCTTGTTCGCCCGCACGACCATCGCCAGCGCGTTCCATCGAATGTAGTGACGCAGCTGCGCCTCGAGCTCGCGATCGCCGGGCATCGCCGGCTGGCGATCGACCGGAATCGTGTTCACGTAGGGAGTCGTAGGCCCGAGCGCTACGTGAGCGCCGGCACCCTGCGCCTCGTCGACCAGCGACTCGATGAGCGCGCGGGCGCGCTCGGGGCCCTCGGCCGCCAGCACGCCGCGCATGGCGTCGAGCCACTCGCGGGTCTCTTGAGGATCCGGGTCGGGAAGAGTCATCGCCATGCTGGGCCCATCATTAGAGCCCGTGGCGGCGAGTTCTTCCAAGCGGCTCCATCCAATCGGTGCCTTGGCAGGTTCCATTGCCGCGCATGGGAACGGCACCCGACCGCGTAATTCAGCTCGTCCAGCTGAGAGGGCGCGCCCGACCAAAAAACTCGCCGCGCGTCGACCGTCATGAACCTGACCCGGGTAATGCCGGCGTAGGGAGGGAGCAGATGAAAGTTTACGTCGAGGGTTCCGACCCTTCCATTCGAGTTCCGCGTCGCGCGGTCGCGTTGACCGATGGGACGATTCACACGCTCTACGACACGGCGGCCCGCACACGGACCCCCAGGGCGCCGTGGATTTTCGCCGCGGATTGACGCCGCTTCGCGAGGCGTGGATCGACGCACGCGCCGACACCGTGACGCTCGACAATCCGTCGTCGCTCTACCGGCGCGGCCGCGACGCGATGCGCGATCTCGACGACCTCCGCTTTCCGCAGGCGCGTCGCCCGCGGCGCGCGCGCCCGGGCGCGAACGTCACGCAGATGCACTACGCGCGTCGCGGCGAGATCACGCCGCGAGATGGAGTTCGTGGCGCTGCGCGAGAGCGTCGAGCCGGAGTGCGTGCGCGCCGAAATTGCTGCGCGGCCGCGCGATTCTGCCGTCGAACGTGAATCATCCCGAGAGCGAGCCGATGATCATCGGCCGCAACTTCCTCGTGAAGATCAACGCGAACATCGGCAACTCCGCCGTCAGCTCGTCGATCGACGAAGAAGTCGAGAAGATGACGTGGGCCACGCGCTGGGGCGCCGACACGGTGATGGATCTCTCGACCGGTAAGAACATCCACGAAACGCGCGAGTGGATTCTGCGCAACTCGCCGGTCCCGATCGGAACCGTTCCGATCTATCAGGCGCTCGAGAAGGTCGGCGGCAAGGCCGAAGACCTGACGTGGGAGCTCTTCGCCGACACGCTGATCGAACAAGCGGAGCAGGGCGTGGACTACTTCACCATCCACGCCGGCGTGCTGCTGCGCTACGTTCCGCTCACGGCTGACCGAATCACCGGCATCGTGTCGCGCGGCGGGTCGATCCTGGCGAAGTGGTGCCTCGCGCATCATCGCGAGAACTTCCTCTACGAGCACTTCGAAGAGATCTGCGAGATCATGAAGACCTACGACGTCGCCTTCTCGCTCGGCGACGGGCTGCGCCCCGGCTGCACCGCCGACGCGAACGACGCCGCTCAGTTCGCGGAGCTGGAGACGCTCGGCGAGCTGACCGACGTCGCGTGGAAGCACGACGTGCAGGTGATGATCGAGGGGCCGGGCCACGTGCCGATGCACCTGATCGAAGAGAACATGCGCAAACAGCTCGAGGTGTGCAAAGAGGCGCCGTTCTACACGCTCGGCCCGCTCGTCACCGACGTCGCGCCGGGCTACGATCACATTACGAGCGCGATCGGCGCGGCCATGATCGGCTGGTTCGGCACCGCGATGCTCTGCTACGTCACGCCGAAAGAGCACCTCGGCCTGCCGAACAAGAAGGACGTGAAGGACGGCGTGATCGCCTATAAGATCGCGGCGCACGCCGCGGATCTCGCGAAGGGGCACGCGGGCGCCGCGCACTGGGACGACGTGCTCTCGAAAGCCCGTTTCGAGTTCCGCTGGGAGGATCAGTTCAATCTCTCGCTCGATCCCGAAACCGCGCGCGAGTTCCACGACGAGACGCTGCCGGCACCCGGTGCGAAGATCGCGCACTTCTGCTCGATGTGCGGCCCGCACTTCTGCTCGATGAAGATCACGCAAGAGGTGCGCGAATACGCTCAGCGCGGCATGGAGGAGAAGTCGCGCGAGTTCCTCGAGCAGGGCGCCGAGGTCTATGTGCCGGTTGCTCCGTAGCGCCGCTCTCGTCGCGCCGATTTTCGCTTCAAGCGTCGCCGCGGCGCTGGGGGCGCCGTCCTGGGAGGCACCCGGGGTCCCGGCTACGGTAACGCAAGCCGTCGTTTTCCAAAACGATGGGGTGACGTTTCACGCGACGCTGTATCGACCCGAGGTCTCGCACTCGGTTCCGGCGGTCGTCGTGTTTCACGCGGCCGGGGTCGGCGATGCCGGCGCGCCCCTTTACGCGCATTTGCGCGAGGGGTTGCCGGCCATCGGCATCGCCGCCCTCGTGTTCGATCGGCGCGGAACCGGAAGCTCGGCGGGCACCCCTAACGTTCCCTACGAGACCCTTGCCGACGACGGGATCGCCGGGGCTCGTGCGATCGCGCTGCTGCCAGCGATCGATCCGAGGCGCATCGGTTATTGGGGATTGAGCCAAGGCGGCTGGCTCGCGATCTTCGCCGCGGAGCGCGACGCAAACGCTGCTTTTGCAGTGTCCGTCTCGGCGCCGCTCGTAACCCCGGAAGCGCAGATGCAGTTCGCGATGGCAAATCGTCTTCGCGTCGGCGGGTACTCCGACGCAGACGTCGCCGCTATGCTCGCCGCGCGCAACGCCTGGACCGGCTATTTGCGCGGCGACGTCCCCCGCTCGACGGCCATCGCAGCACTATCGAAGATCGACGCGAAACCGTGGTTCGACCTCATGTACATGCCGTCGGCTCATGACCTCACCAACGATCCCTCGACGTCGTCATGGCGCAAGCAGATGGACGACGACCCGCTCGCGGCAATCGAACGGATTCGCGCGCCGGCGCTATTCATCTACGGGACGGACGACCCATGGATCCCCGTCGCAACGACGGTGGATCGGCTGCGAGTGCTCGCCGCGGCGCACTCGAACGTGGAGTTTGCGGTCGTCGCCCGCGCAGACCACGACATGAATTTCGTCGTTCACGAAAGGATGGATGTAAGCGCCGCGGCCCTTGCGCGCGACGTGCCGCGAGCGCCGGCCTACTTCATGCTGCTGGCGTCGTGGCTCGCGCGCCGGTTGCGGCTTTCGGCGCCGTGACGGGATCGCGGCCATGCGCCGTGGTTTTCGATCGTGACGAGACCATCGTGGTCGACGTGCCGTACAACGGCGATCCCGACCGCGTCGAGCCGGCACCTGGCGCGAGGGCTTTGCTCGATCGCCTGCGGGCGGCGGGGCTGCCGCTCGCTGTCGTGAGCAACCAGAGCGGAATCGGGCGCGGGCTCGTCACGGCCGATGCCGTGGACGCGGTCAACCGGCGGGTCGACGAGCTGCTCGGACCGTTCGCCGGGTTCTTCGTCTGTCCGCACGCGCCCGACGACTCGTGCGAGTGCCGCAAGCCGAAGCCGAAGCTAATTCTCGACGCGGCTCGCGCGCTCGGCGTCGATCCGGGGTGCGTCGTGGTGGTGGGCGATCGCGAAAGCGACGTCGAGGCTGCGCGCAACGCCGGCGCCATTCCGCTGCGCATCGCCGGTCCGCACGAGCTCGGCGCGGCGGTCGAGCGCATCTTGCGCCTGGCTGGCGCGGCTACTACTGCGGAGAGTTAGCTTCGAGCCAGTAGTCGATGTCGAGGCCGTGGGCCGGAAGCCCGGCGGCGAACGCGGCCGCCGGCAGCCGCACGGTCCTGGTGAGGTACTGCCACGTGTCGAGCACTCGGGCGACGTAGTTCTCGGTCTCGAAGAACGGCGGGATCCCGCCGTATTGCGTCACCGCCTTCGGCCCAGCGTTGTAGGCCGCGAACACGAGCTCGTAATGCTTGGTTCCAAAACGGCCCACCAAACCCCGAAGATAGCGCGCGGCGCCGGAGAGATTCTCGCCCGGGTCGCGCGGATTGACGCCCAGCCCCGCCGCGGTGCCGGGCATCAGTTGGCCGAGCCCGATGGCCCCGGAGCGCGATACCGCGTGCGTGTGCCAGCGCGATTCGACCGTGACGATCGCCACGAGCATGTTCGCATCGAGCCGCCAGCGCTCTGCGCTGACCAAAACGCGGCGCGCCAGATCGCGGCTCTGCCAGCGGGGCATCTGGGGGTTGATGTGGCTCAGCACCTTAGCGTAGACCGCGATCGCCGTCGGCGTCGCGTGAACCGTTTGATGGGCCGCTCGCGCCGGCGCTAACGTGCAAAGAAGCAAACAAGCAATGAAAGCTACGAGCGCCAGGAGCCTGGGGGCGATCCTGCGCATATTGGGCCGGTGGGTTCGCGCCGCACGCCAACCGCGCCTTCCGGCCAAGAGCCTCCCGTCGTCGGCTCCCGGCGGCGTTGGGCTCTGATCGCCGTCATCGCGCTCTTCGCGATCATGTGCGGGATGATCGCTTGGTCGCAATGGTATGCGATCCATGTAAACGTTCCGTTTTACCAAACGCATCGCGCGGCCGTTCCGCGCAATTGAAGCTCGCCTTTGATGCTTCTTTGAGCGTGCGTCCGCAGGATTGCCGCTTCCGGCGGTAGAGCATCGATTCGAGGAGGATGATAGGAGTTTTGATGGGACGCTCGTTGCTGCTGCTCGCGTTGCTCGGTTCTGCCACGCTACTCTTCACCACCGCTCAGGCGCCGGCGACGAACCCGGCCCTCGCCGCGTCGCCGACGCCATCGCCCTCGCCGGCGGCCTCCGCGTCGCCTACGCCGACGCCAGGGCCGGCGTTCGGCAACATGAGCTGGCGCGCCATCGGGCCGGCGGGGACGGGCGGACGCGTCGCGGCCGTAGCCGGGTCCGCCACCGATCCCAAGCTCTACTACGTAGGGGCGGCCGGCGGCGGGGTGTGGAAGTCGGCAAACGGCGCTCAAACTTGGGATCCGGTCTTCGAGAAGCAGGGGACGGGCGCGATCGGCGCGGTGACCGTCGATCCTACCGACAACAACATCGTGTGGGTCGGTACCGGCGAGACGAATCCACGCAACGACGTGAGCTATGGCGACGGCGTTTACCGCAGCGCCGACGGCGGCGAGACCTGGACGAACACCGGCCTGAAGGGGACGAAATACATCTCCCGCATCCTGGTGGACCCGCGCAACCACAATCACGTGACCGTAGGCGCGCTCGGCGACGTCTTCGCGGACAGCTCGCAGCGCGGCGTCTTCGTGACCGACGACGGCGGCAAGACGTGGAAGCAGACGCTCTCGGTTGGCCCAGAGAGCGGCGCGTCGGACCTCGCGATGGACGCGCAGAACCCGAGCGTGATTTACGCCGGCATCTGGAAGTTTCAACGGCGCCCGTGGACGTTCGTCAGCGGCGGCGACGAAGACGGGCTCTACAAGTCGAGCGACGGCGGCGGCACGTGGACGAAGCTCGAAGGCCACGGACTGCCGCCCGGGCCGACCGGCCGCATCGGCGTCGCCGTCGCGCCGAGCGACGGAAACCGGGTCTATGCGTTAATCGAGTCGTCGAAGGGCGTTCTGTGGCGCTCGCAGGACGGCGGGGCCAACTGGACGATGGTCAGCGACGACACGCTCGTCAACGCGCGTCCGTTCTACTTCACGCACGTCGAGGTCGATCCAAAGAATCCCGACCGCGTCTACGCGCTCTCGTTTCAGACGATGCTAAGCACTGACGGCGGCAAGAACTTCAAGTCCATCGCGGACAGCGTGCACTCCGACTTTCACGCCATCTGGATCGCGCCCAACGATCCCAAACGCATCATGCTTGGCGAGGATGGCGGCTACGGGCTGACGCTCGACGGCGGCGAGAACTGGTTCTTCTCGGCGAACATGCCGATCGGTCAGATCTATCGCGTCGGCCTCGGCAACGACAATCCGTACACGGTCTGTGCCGGACTGCAAGACAACAACGGCTGGTGCGCACCTTCCAACTCGCTCGATCAATCGGGAATTCAGAACAAAAACTGGATCGCGACGGCCGGCGGCGACGGCACCTGGGGCCTGCCGGAGCCCGACGATCCGAACTGGATCTGGTCGGACTCACAAGACGGGGCGCTCACGATCTACAACCGCGTGACGCAAGATCAGTGGTCGGGCCAGCCTTACATATCCACCGGCAAAGAGTCGTGGGACCTCTCGACGAGCAAGTATCGTTTCAACTGGGAATCCCCGATCGCGTTCGCGCCGTGGCGTAGCGCGAGCGGCAAACTCATCGGCTGGTACGGCGGCAACGTCGTGTTCCAGACGACCGATCGCGGACGAAGCTGGATTGCGATCAGCCCCGACCTGACGCGCAACCTCAAGTCGCATCAGATCACGGCGGGCGGACCGATCACGAACGACGTTTCTGGCGCCGAGTACTCCGACACCATCCTCGACATCGAAGCCTCGACGCTGAGGAAGGGCGAGATCTGGGTGGGCACCGACGATGGCCTGGTGCAACTCACTCGCGACGCCGGCAAGCATTGGACGAACGTTACGCCGCCGGGCGCGCCGGAGTTCGGACGCTTCGCAACCGTGGCTCCCTCGACGCTCGTCGCGCGCACGGCATTCGCGATCGAGGACGCGCACGAGATGGGCGACAGCGCGCCCTACGCCTGGGTCACCCACGACGACGGCGCACACTGGACGAAGATCGTCGCGGGGCTGCCCTCCGGCGAATGGGCGCGCGCGATCCGTCCCGACATTCGCGATCGCAACATCGTCTATCTTGGAACCGAAGAGGGCATTTGGATCTCGTTCGATGGCGGCGCCAACTGGCAGTCGTTCAAGAACGATCTGCCCACGGTCTCGGTGCACGACATCCGCATGCAGCCGCAGTACGACGATCTCGTCATCGCCACGCACGGCCGGTCGGCCTACATCATGGACGACGTCCGTCCGGTGCAGGAGCTGCAGCAGGCCGTCGCCCGGAACACGTGGCTCTTTCTACCGCGCGCCGGCGTCGAATGGACGCAGCACTCGAACGACGAGGGAACCTACACGAACTACGCCGCCGACAACCCGCCGTACGGTGTGACGCTCACGTTCTACCAGGGCGCGCCGCAGAAGGGCGCTCCGGCTATCGACATCCTCGACGCGCGCGGCCGCGTGATTCGCAGCGTCTCGGGGACGCACAAGATCGGCGGCAAAGACGTCCCGTATATTACGAACAAGGTCGGCCTGAACCGCTACACGTGGGACTTCACCGTCAACGGGCCGGTGAAGTGGACCGCCGGCAATCCGTTCTCCCAGGGCCCAAGCAGCGGACCGGGGGTCGTCCCCGGCAGCTACTCCGCGCGGATGACGCTCGCCGGGCACACGTACGTGCAGCACTTCAAGGTGCTCCCGGATCCGCGCTCGCTCTACAGCCAGTCGGATTACCAACGGAGCTTCGACGCGGCGATGCGCCAGATGGGGCATCTCTCGCAGATCGACACGATGCTCAACAGCCTAGACGACCTGAAGAAAGCGCTGGACACGGCCTCGACCACGGCGAAGACGGCCGGTAACTCGGCCCTCTCGACGAAGCTCGACGCGGTCGCCACCGCACGGCAAGCGCTCTTCGACTCGCTCGCCGTGAACATTCGCGGCGAAGGCACGGAAGACGAAGGTAAACTGCACGAGGACGTCTTCGGCGCCTATTTTGCGGCGCAGGGCCTGGTCACGCCGGCAGTCGAGAGCTTCCTTGCGCGGGTCGACGCTATGTACGGTGCCGGAGTCGCGCGCTACAACGCCTTCGTGAGCGGGCAGCTGCCGACCGTCAATGCGGCGCTGAAGCAGGCCGGTATGAAAACGTTGCCGGCCGTCAAATCTATCACGCCGTAGTGATGCTGGTCCCCACACTTCTGCTGGCAACCGCTGCGTATGCCAATCTTTCGTGGCGCTCGATCGGCCCGGCCGTGTCGGGCGGTCGCGTCGCCGCGGTCGCCGGAACGCCACAAGACGATCAGCTGTATTACCTGGGAACCGCGGGCGGCGGCGTCTGGAAATCGGCCGACGGCGGCGCGACGTGGCAGCCGGTTTTCGAGAAGAAGGCCGTCGCGGCCGTCGGCGCGGTCGCGATCGATCCGCGTGACGAGCGGGTGGTGTGGGCCGGCACCGGCGAGGCGAATCCCCGTAACGACGTGAGCTACGGCGACGGGCTCTACAAGACGACCGACGGCGCCAAGACGTGGCGCCGCGTCGGGCTGGCCGGCGTGTGGAGCATCGCGCGCATCGCGATCGATCCGCGCGACCCGCGCCACGTCGTCGTCGCTGCGTTCGGCGATCCGTTCAAAGACTCGGCGGATCGCGGCGTCTACGTGACGTTCGACGGCGGCGGAACGTGGAACAAGACCTTGTACCTCTCGCCGTCCAGCGGCGCGAGCGACGTCGCGCTCGATCCCCGAAACGCCGGCATCGTCTATGCCGGAATGTGGCATTTTCGTCGCGTGCCCTGGACGTTTACGAGCGGCGGCGCCGACGGCGGCCTCTTCAAGTCGACCGACGGCGGGCGCACCTGGAAGAAACTGACCGGCAACGGTCTCCCATCGGGGCTGACCGGGCGCATCGGGCTCGCCGTCGCGCCGAGCCGTCCCGATCGCGTCTTCGCGCTGATCGAGGCGAAGGGGGGCATCTTATGGCGCTCCGACGACGCCGGCGCGCACTGGACGTTGACCAGCAGCGATACGCTGGTCGACCAGCGGCCGTTCTATTTCACTCACATCGCCGTCGATCCGCGCAACGCCGACCACGTGTACGCCGTCTCGGAGATGCTCGCCGAGAGCAAGGACGGCGGCCGGAAGTTCGCGGAGATTGCGAAGGACATCCACGTCGACTATCACGCGATTTGGATCGACCCGCGCAATCCTAAGCGCATCGTGGTGGGCGAAGACGGCGGCTACGCGCTGACCACCGACCTGAAGCACTGGTCGTTCTCTCGGAACCTGACGATCGGGCAGATCTATCACGTGGGCCTCTCGGATGAGAATCCATATCAAGTGTGCACCGCGTTCCAGGACAACGGCGGGTTCTGCGGACCGGAAAACTCGCTGGATAGCGAGGGCATCCTCGACCGTCATTGGATCGACGTGGTCGGCGGCGACGGCGTCTGGACCGTCCCCGATCCGGCCGACTCGCGCTACGTGTGGGCCGACCTGGAGGACGGCGCGCTTACGATCTTCGACCGCAAGACCGAAGTCAGCCGCTTCATCCGGCCGTACGATCCATTCCCGGGAAGCTTTCTCGGGCCGTTTGACTTGCGGGCGGTCCCGTATCGCTTCAACTGGGACTCGCCGATCGCGTTCGCTCCATGGCCCGGCGCCGTGGGGGACGGCAAGTCGACGGCGTGGTTCGGCGCGAACGTCGTCTTCCAATCGGCCGATCGCGGTGCAACGTGGACCACGATCAGCCCGGACCTAACGCGCAACATCAAGGAACATCAAGCGCCGACCGGCGGTCCGCTCGCGAAGG
The DNA here is from genome assembly GCA_963711625.1 of Vulcanimicrobiota bacterium. Lineage (GTDB taxonomy): Bacteria > Vulcanimicrobiota > Vulcanimicrobiia > Vulcanimicrobiales > Vulcanimicrobiaceae > Cybelea. The sequence continues at coordinate 350,814 of OY970207.1, read as the reverse complement.
ACGTCTCGGGCGCCGAATATTCCGACACGATCCTCTATATCGAGGGTTCGCCGATCGATCGCGGCGAGATCTGGGTCGGCACCGACGACGGTTACGTGCAAGTGACGCGCGACGACGGCGCCCACTGGCGCAACGTCACGCCGCCGGGCACTCCGCAGTACGCGCGCATCGAGACCGCCGCCCCGTCGCCGCTCGTCGCCGGCACCGCTTATGCGATCGCCGACAACCATCGTCTCGGCGACTACGCCCCCTATCTCTACGTGACGCACGACTATGGCGCCACGTGGACGAAGATCGTCAACGGGCTGCCGCCCAACCAGTACGTGCGCACGGTTCGCCCCGACATCCGCAATCCATATCTGCTCTACGCCGGAACGGAGACGGGGCTGTGGATCTCGTTCGACGCGGGCGCGCACTGGCAAGACTTCCGCATGAACCTGCCGCCGGTCTCGGTGCGGGACATCCGCATCCAGCCGCAGTTCGACGACTTGGTCGTGGCCACGCACGGCCGCGACGCGTGGATCCTCGACGACCTCGGTTCGATTCAGCAGCTTGGAAGCGCCGAAACCGCCGGCGCGATGCTCTTCGCGGCGCGGCCCGCCTACGAGTATCATTATCACTCGAACGATCTGGGCATCTACACGCGGTTCGCGGGCGAGAATCCGCCCAAGGGCGCCATCGTCGACTTCTACCAGAGCGCCCCCCAGAAAAGTCCGCCGTCGCTTCAGGTGCTCGATGCCGGCGGCCGCGTGATCCGCAGCGCGAGCGGAACGCATAAAGTCAAGGGCAAAGACGAGCCGTACGTTTCGAACAAGGCCGGTATCAATCGCTACGTCTGGGACTTCACCGAAGACGCGCCGGCAAAATGGCACGGCGCCGCGCGCGAAGAGTATCAAGGGCCGAAGACCGGTCCGATCGTCGTCCCCGGCACGTACACCGTTCGCCTCGCGCTCGGTGCGCGGACGCTGCAGACGACGGTCGTCGTGAAGGGCGACCCGCGCGACGCCTGGACGCCCGCGCAGTATCAGGCGGGCTACGACTACGCAGAGAAATACTCCGTCATCTACGCCAAGATCGATGAGGCGCTCAACAACCTCGACGCGATCGCGAAGTCGCTCGCGGCCGCGGCCAAGGCGGCGAAGAACGATGTGTCGCTCGGGAGCCAAATCGCGGACGCGCAGGCCCGCCGGCAACACGTTTTCGCGGCGTTCACGGCGGACTACAAGAACGACGAGGACTCGATCCAACGAGCCGGGTCGCTTCGCGAGTCGGTTCCGCGCACCGGATTCGGCGGTTCGCAGCTGCCGCCGACCGCGGCGCAGCTCGATTTCGCCAAACGCTTCGACGCGGCGTACGCCCAGGCGATGGAGGGCTACAACGACTACGTAGGCACGCTCGGCCGGCTCCAGGCTCTGCTGAAGAACGCCGGTATCAAGCCCCTCGACGGGCTAAGTCCCGTCGCGCCGTAACCTACTCGTAATCCGGCGCCGCGTACTCTCCGTTCTTCCGCATGAAGTAGCTTGGCGGCAGCGGCGCGCGAATTTTCACGAACTCGCGCGGAGGCTGCGTGAAATCGAAGCAGTCGGTTGCGGGCGAGGCGGCGCGCTTGTCGGCCTGAGCGAGCCGGCCGAGGCCGAAGAGATCCTCGGCGAACCTCAAGATGCTCGACGATTCGTACTGGACGTGCGACACGTGGTCGTGCTTGGCGTACGGCGAGATCACGAGCAGCGGGACGCGGAACCCTAAGCCGTCGTAGTCGCGGTAGGGCGGAGGGACGTGATCGTAGAGTCCACCCCAGTCGTCCCACAGCACGAATATCGCCGTGCTGTCCCAAAACTTGCTCTTGCCGACGGTGTTGACGAGCGCCGCGACCCACGACGGGCCGTGACCGCCCCCGCAGTTCACGTGATCCGAGTCGCTGCACACGGGCGTGATCCACGTGAAGTTGGCGAGCGTTCCCGCTCGCACGTCGGTGATGAACTTCCAGTTCGGCGAGACGACGTCGTTCGTCCAGTCGGGCCCGTAGTAGACGTGCTTCACGGCCTGGTATCCGGACCACTCCGCGCCGTCGCCGCTGGCGCGGCTGCCGTAGGAGCTGGCGTAGAATCGCCAGGTGAGTCCCGCGGCATCGAGCTCGTCGCCGAGCGTCGTATAATCGAAGCACGGGTCGACCTGTGGTCCATTCGGATTGCGATCCGTCGTGATCGTGGCGACGAAGTTGCGCGACCCGCCGCCGCAGCCCCATTTGCCGATCGGGACGTTGACGCTCGCGGCCGCCTGCGCGGCAATCGCGTACTGGTGCGCGCTGAAGCTCTCGTCGAGCTGTGACTGGAACGTTCGGTCGGCGACGACCCACCGGTGCGCCATGTCGAAGTACGGCTTCGAATCGGAATGCGCAACGTAAACGTACGCGGGGTGGGGGCCGCCGCCGAAGTGGACCTCGTTGTCGAAGCCGTCCATCCTGCACTTCGTTCCCGGGAGTTTTCCGGTTCCATCGCAGGCGGCGAACATCGCCTGAGCCGAGTGATCGACCTGATAGTGCCGGGCCAGGCTCACCGGCGCCAGCTCGATCGTCCTGCCCTTCGTATCCTTGCCGCTCGGCACGGTGTCCGCGCCGGGATAGCCCTGAAAGAGGTTGTCGAAGCTGCGGTTCTCTTGCAGTATGTAGACCACGTGCGTGATCTTGCCGGCGCCGGTTGCGTAAAGCTCGGTGAGGGCGCGATCGCCGCGCATGTACGGCAGCGCGGTCTGCGAGCCGTACGAGCAGCCGGCCAGCGCACAGGCGCCCGCGAAAGCCGCGCTATTCGAAATCCGGCGCCGTATACTCGCCATCTTCGCCCATAAAAAACTTCGGCGGCAGTGGTGCGCGAATCTTGACGAACTTCCGCGGTGGCTGTGCGAAATCGAAACAGTCGGCCGCCGGCGAGGCGGCCCGCCGGTCGGCCTCCGCCATCCTCGGCAAACCGAAGAGATCCTCTGCGAATCGCAAGATGCTCGCCGTCTCGTACTGGACGTGCGAGACGCGATTCGCCCTGGCGTAGGGCGACACGATCAGCAGCGGGACGCGAATGCCCAAGCCGTCACGCCCGACGTACGGGGGCGGGACGTGATCGTAGAGGCCGCCCCAGTCGTCCCACATGATGAAGATCGCCGTCGAGTTCCAAAACTTGCTCGTACCCACTGCATTCACCAGCGCGGCCACCCACGACGGCCCGTTGCCGCCGCCGCAGCTCACGTGGTCGGAGTCGGTGCAGACCGGCGTGATCCAGGTGAAGTTGGCGAGCTTGCCGGCGCGTACGTCGGTGATGAACTTCCAGTTGGGCGAAACGACGTCGTTCTTCCAATCGGGGCCGCGATAGATGTGCCGCACCGCCTGATAGCTCGACCAGTACGCGGCGTCGCCGCTCGACTTGCTGCCGTAGGCGCTCGCGTAGAATCGCCACGTCAGCTTGGCTCCGTCGAGCTCGTCGCCGAGCGTCGTGTAGTCGAAGCAGGGCCTGATTCGGGGGCCGTCCACGGTGCGCTGTTTCGTGATCGTCGCGACCGTGTCGGTCTGGCCGCCGGTGCAACCCCAGCCGTTCGATGGCAGGTCGACGCTCCACGCGGCTTGGGCGGCGATGGCGTATTGATGGGCGGAGAAACTCAGATCGAGCTGCGAGGGAAACATGCGATCCGCCAAGACGCCTTCGCGCGCCATGTCGAAGTACGGCTTCGATTCCTTGTGCGGAACGTAGACGTATTCGGGGTTCTTGGGGCCGCCGATGTTCTGCTCGCGGTCGAAGCCGTCCATGCGGCAGTCGGTCCCCGGCAGCTTGCCCGTTCCGTCGCACGCGGCAAACATCGACTCGGCCGAGTGCGTGAGGATGTAATTCTCCGCCAGCGAGACCGGGCGCAGCCGAATCGTCTTTCCGGAAGAGTCTTTTCCGGAAGAGACGGTATCTGCGCCCGGATATCCCTGGAAGAGGTTGTCGAAGCTGCGGTTCTCTTGAAGAACGAACACGACGTGGTCGATCTTGCCCGCCCCCGTGCCGGCGAGCTCGCGGATGGCGACGTCGCTTCGCATGTACGGCAAAGCAGGCGGCCGGGCCGCCGCGCATCCGCTCAGCGACCACACGAGAACCGCCGTCGTCCAAAGGCGCGCCGTTCGTGCAAGCGTCATCGAAAGAATCTCTTCAGGAAGGATTCGTGACGGTACGACGTGCTCTTGCCAAAACGCACGATCGCGAGGTCGAGCGACGGCACGAGGTAGAGCGCCTGCCCCGCCGAGCCGCTCGCGTAGACCAGGTCGCCGGGCGCACCGGCCGCGCCGAGCCACCAGCCCAGGCCGTACCGCCCGTTGGCGGCCGAGCCCTCGAAGCACTCGGCGAGCGAGACGCGCGCGCCGTTGACGAATCGTCCATAGGCGAGCCAATCGCGCGCGGTCAACGACGCGCCCGTGGGTAACGGGCTCGTTCCGTCGTCGCGCGCGCGCCAACCGCCGATTCGGACGCCGGCCGGGTCGAGCACGCGTTCGCGCAAATACTCGTGTGGGGTGCGCCCCGCAGGCGCGAGCTTCGCCGCGAACACCGCACCGAACACCTGCAGCGGAACGCCGCCGTAGGTGAAGCGCGAGCCGGGCTCGTCGCGCAGGTCCGTGGCGAGCGCGCGCTCGTAGGTGGGGACGCTCGCCCCGAGGCCGCCGAACCCAAAGCCCGCCGTCAACGACAGCAGCATCCGCAGCGTCACGCGCCGCTTCCACGGATCGTCGCGCCACCGTGGGATCGTCTGCGCGACCGGTTCGTCGAGCTCGAGCAATCCGTCGTCGCGCGCGCTCAGCGCGGCGGCGCCCCAGAAGCTCTTGGTTCCGCTGTAGAGCGGGTGCGCGCGGCCCGCATCGAACCCGCCGGCGTACTCTTCATGGAGCACGTCCGCGCCGCGCGCCACGACGAGCGCGTGCATCCCGTGGGTGCGCGAGTAGGCGAGAGCGTCGGGAGCGAGCTCCATTGGAGGAGCGTTCGAACCTCGATTGCAAAACCGCCTGCATGAGGCCGCACGTTCTCTTGGTCGCCTCGGTTGCCGCGCTGGGCGGTTTGCTGTTCGGCTACGACACCGGCGTGATCTCGGGCGCCATCCTGTTCATCACCAAAGATTTCGGGCTGGACGCGCGTCTCGAGGCCTTCACGATCAGCGTCGTGCTGATCGGATGCATGGCCGGTGCGGTTGTGGCCGGAGGCATCGCGGACCGCATCGGCCGGCGGATCACCCTGTTGATCGCGGGAGTCGTATTCTTCGTTGGTGCGATCGTCTCGGCGCTCACCCCCAACGAAGGCGTTCTTCTCGCGGGCCGATTCGTCGTCGGCGTCGGAATCGGCTTCAGCTCCGTCGTCGCGCCCCTCTACATCTCCGAGGTCGCGCCGTCGTCGTCACGCGGCGCGCTCGTTTCCCTCTACCAGTTCGCAATCACGATCGGCATCCTCGCTGCGTACTTGATCGACTTTGCGCTGGCGGGCGGCGGCGAGTGGCGCACGATGCTCGGCCTGGCGCTCATTCCTTCGGTGATCCTGGTTGCGGGAATGGTCGGGATGCCGGAGAGCCCGCGCTATCTCTTCAAGGTCTTGCAAACGCAGCGCGCCCGCGCGGAGCTCGCGCGCATCTACGGCGATTCCGGGGAGGCCGAGCGCGAAGAGGGTTCGATCCTCGATAGCCTCCAGACGAAGAGCGCGGGCTTCGAGGCGTTTCGCCAGCCCGCCATCCGGCTGGTGCTCTTCATCGGCGTCTCGCTCGCCGTTCTTCAACAGATCACCGGCATCAACACGGTCATCTACTACGGGCCGCAGATCTTCCAGATGGCCGGCATAACGTCGGCGTCGGCGTCGATCCTCGCGCAGTCGCTCGTGGGGGGCGTCAACTGCGTGATGACTCTGGTCGCAATCTTCTTCGTCGACCGCCTCGGCCGCAAGCCGCTGCTCTACGCGGGCATCACCGGCATGTGCGTCGCGCTCGCGGCGCTGGCGTTCTCGTTCGCGCACCCGAAGCTCTCCGGCGCCCTCGGGACGATCGCGCTCTGGAGCATGATGGTCTACGTTGGCTGCTTCGCGTTCAGCCTCGGTCCCATCGTGTGGCTCTTGATATCCGAGATCTTCCCGCTCGGCGTGCGCGGGCTCGGCATGTCGCTGTCGACGCTGGCAAATTGGGTGGGGAATTTCCTCGTGTCCCAGTTCTTTCTGACGATGATCGACCGGTTGGGGAGCCCGGCTACGTTCTCGCTCTACGCGTTGCTTTGTGTGGTCACGATCGTCTTCGTCAAAGCGATGGTGCCCGAAACGAAGCAGGAGCTGCTGGAACGAATCAGCGTTCGAACGTGACGGCCCCCGGGCTCAGCGTCGTCGTTCCCGTCTACGGCAACTGGTGGCTGACCGAGCGCTGCCTGCGCGAACTGGAACGCCTGCGCGACGTGAGCGCCACGGGTTTCGAAGCGATCGTGGTCGACAACGCGTCGCCGGACGAGACGCCCGAATCCATCGCGTCTTTCCCGTGGGTGCGGTACGTTCGTAACGAGACGAACCTCAATTTCGCGGGGGCCTGTAACGCCGGGGCGCGTCTGGCGCGAGCGCCCGTCACGCTGCTGTTGAACAACGACGCCTATCCCATCGGCGACGCCCTGACGCCGCTCGCGGCCGCGTTCGATCGCGCCGACGTGGCGATCGCGGGCGGCGCGCTTTTCTTCGAAGACGGGGTCACGCAGGCCGCCGGGTTGGTCGTGCTGCCCAACGCGCACTGGCACTACGCCTGCCGCAACTTGCCGCCCGATCTCGGCGCCGTCCGCCGGTCGTGCGATGCGCTCGGCGTCTCGGGCGCCGCGATGGCCGTGCGCACGCAGTGGTTCGTCGAGAACGGCGGCTTCGACGAGTCGTTCGTCAACGGGTTCGAAGACGTCGATCTCTGCCTGCGCGCGCGCGAGCGGGGCCTAACGATCGCGTACGTCGCCGGCGCGCGCTTCGCGCACTACGAGGCGGCGTCGGCGGGGCGGTTCGAGCGCGAGGCCGAGAACGAGCGCCACTTCTACGCGCGCTGGTCCGCAAGCATGTCGGTACTCCCGCGGACGGCGCGCGGCGAGGTAGGCGCGATCGTCGTGCGCGACGCATCGCGGGACCCGCTGCTCGCGGCGGCGCTCGGCGATCTCGAGGGCGCGCTACGCGGCTTCGGTCATCCGATCGTGCGCGGCGCCATACCCCCTTGGCGGCACCTCGATCGGCGCTTTCGCCACGCTGCGAACCTCGCGTGGTTTTCGGACGAGCCGCCGGCGCCGGGCGTCGCCGTCGCGCTCGACGCACGCGGACGCGCCGTGCTGCGGACGTTCGGCGCGGCCGCACTCGAGGTGGCGTGGCTTCCGTGCGCGTCGGCGGATCGCGTCGCGCGGCTCGGCGCACGGCGCGCGGACGGCGCGTCCTGCACGGCGGTCGGAGTTGCCGGCGCGGACGGCGACGTGCGTGCGTTCGAAGCGGGTTGCAGTTATCCGGTCGTTCGCGTCACGCCGCAGCTCTTGCTGGGCGCGGAGCGCCGCGAGCTCGCGTGCGTGGTGCACTTGGGCCTCACCGACCCGAGCGCGTTCGGCAACGTGCTGTTGGCCCAAGCCGGCCTCCCCGCCGTGGTCGACGATCGGGAAGATCTGCGCTCGCTCTTCGCTTCCGATGTCGCGCTTTTCGCGCGGTGCGACGCGATGCGCGCGCCGGTCGCGCGCTTCGTTGAGGATCGCGCTTTACGTGCGCGGTACGGCGATCTCGTCGCGGCCGACGCACGCCGCCGCTTCTCGCCGCGCCGGAGCGCGATTCGCGTGGTCGATCTTCTCTGCACCGCGCGCTTTGGGCTGGAGCGACCGGGGCGGGCGCTGCGCGACTCGCCGCTCTAAGGCCCCTGCGGAAGGTTCTAGCCTTTCTTGCCGTAGCCGCCGCCGCCGGGCGTCGCAATCGTCAGCACGTCGCCGGGGCGGAGCGGCAGACTCGTCTTCGCTCGCAGCGGCGTCGTTGTGCCGTCGCGCGTGAGGGAGTGCCGCCGCACGTGCCGGGCTCACCGCCGAGCGCGCCGGGCGGCGGCAGCACGTGTCGATCGGCCAGCAGCGTCGCCTCGCGCGGAGCCTTCCACGAGTTCGATCGATCGAATCAAACCGTCTCCGCCGCGATGCCGGCCCGCGCCGCCGGTCCCTTCCGCGAACTCGTACCGCGTGACGCGCAGCGGATACTCGCGTTCGATCGCTTCGATCGGCGTGTTCAGCGTGTTGGTCATGTGGCAGTGGATGCCGTCGATGCCGTCGGCGTTCGGCCGCGCGCCCATCCCGCAGCCGTTGGTCTCGTAGAACGCCCAGGTCGAGCCGTCGCCGCGCGTGCCGCCGAGCATCACGTTGCTCATCGTTCCGCCGCTGCACGCCGGGACGCGTCCGGGCGCGGCGAGCGCGAGCGCTTGCAGCACGACGTCGGCGTTGCGCGTGCTCGTCTCGACGTTGCCGCCGGAGACCGGCGCCGGCCGGCGCGGATTGAGCAACGTACCCTCCGGCGCGAACGACGCTCGACGGGACGAAAGCAGCCCTCGTTCATCGGAATCGTCGGATCGGTGACCGCGCGCAGCGCGTAGTGCACGCCCGAAAGCGTGACGCCGAACACGGCGTTGAGCGGAAAGTCCACTTGCGGCGACGTCCCGGTGTAGTCGAGCCGCGCGCTCCCGTCGCGCAGCGTCGAGCCGCAGCGCGATGCGCGATCGCTCGGATCGTCCGTCGCGGTCTTCGAGGTAATCGCGCGCCTCGAACGTGCCGTCGCCGAGCGCGCGCAGCGCGGCGCGCATGCGGCGCTCGCTGTCGTCGAGTGCCGTTGCCGATCGCCGCGTCGAACGTCTCGACGCCGTAGCGTTCGCACAGTTCGAGCAGCCGCCGCTCGCCGGTGTAGTTGCCCGCGATCTGCGCGCGCAGATCGCCGCTGCGCGCGTCGGGCGTGCGCGAGTTCGCCCGCACGATAGCGACGATCTCGTCGACGACGCGATCGCCGCGCACGAGGCGCATCGGCGGAAGCGACCAGGCCTTCGGCGAAGAGCTCGGCGGCGTCGGCCGGCATCGATCCCGGCACCGCGCCGCCGACGTCGGTGTGATGCGCTTTGTTCGCGGCGTAGCCGACGAGCGGCCGCCGGCGAAGACCGGGCGGATGACGGTGACGTCGTTGAGGTGCGTGCCCGTGATGTACGGATCGTTGACGACCCACATCTCGCCTTCGCGCATGCCGCCGTACTCGCGTTCGACGGCATCGAGCATTTGCCGCAGCCCCCACGGCAGCGAGCCGAGATGCACCGGAATGTGCTCGGCCTGCGCGATCAGCCGGCCGCGAGCGGTCGAACAGCGCGCACGAATGATCGAGCCGCTCCTTGATGTTCGGCGAGTACGCGCGTTGCGCACGGCGATACCCATCTCTTCGCTGCGTAGACGAGCGCGCTCTTGATGACTTCCGACGGTGATCGGATCGATCATCGGCGCCGTCTCGCGCTCGAGGACGAGCAGGTCGTCGCTCCGCGACGACCGTCCAGCCGGGCGCGACGTACGTCGGTGCTGTCGTACTGCTCGACGATCGCCGGTCCGTCGATTCGATCGTGTGCCGCAGCGACGCGCGCGCTGGTACACGGGCACGTCGGCGAAGCGCGCCGTCGATCCAGACGGCGCGCGCGCTCGGCGCGGCCGGCCCCGCCGGCGGCGAAGCCGCCCTTGCTTCGCCGCGGCGGCGCCCACGCGACGCGTGCCGTCGCGGTCAGACGCGCGTTGACGATTTCGATGGGCTCGCCGGGCGCGTCGTAGCCGTAGCGCGTGCGGTGCGCGCGGTGAAAGTTCGACGCGACCGCGAGTGCCGACGGATCGTGCGCGACGGTCAGCTCGAAGCTCTGTCCGCGATAGCGTGCGTCGTACTCGCGACGGAACGCGATCGTCGCCGCATCGGCGCCTTGCTGCGCGAGCTGCCGCGGCCGCGCGCGACTCGACGGCGGCGAAGGCTCGACCCTCGGCCTTGCCGTCGAGCTCGTCGGCGACAGCGCAGCACCGAGCGCACGTCGCTCCACGTGCAGTCGGCGCGTCGAGCAGTCCGTGGGCCGAGAAGAGGCCGGGATGCGGCGGAACGATGACGCGCGCGACGCCGAGGTCCGTCGGCCAGCGCGCAGGCGTGCAGCGGGCCGCCGCCGCCGAACGCGACGAGCGTGAACTCGCGCGGATCGAGGCCGCGCTCGACGGTGACGATGCGCAGCACCTTCGCCATCTCGGCGTCGACGAGCGTAACGATTCCGGCCGCTGCGGCTTCGACGTCCATCCCGAGCATGCGCGCATCCGTTCGACGGCGTCGCGAGCGCGCGACGCGTCGATCGGAAACGCGCCGCCGAGCAGATGCGCTGGTTGAGGCGGCCGAGCACGACGTTGGCATCGGTGACGGTCGCGCGATCGGAGTTGCCGTAACACGCCGGACCCGGATCGGCGCCGGCCGAGAGCGGTCCGACGCGCAGCGAGCCGGCGTCGTCGATCCACGCGATCGTGCCGCCGCCCGCGCTGACTTCCGCGAGGTCGACGAACGGAAAGCGAACGGGGTAGCCGCTGCCTTTGATCGCGCGGCCGCTGTGCGTCCGTCCCGCCGCTTCGAACTCGCCGGCGACCTGCACGATGCCGTCGACGATCGTGCCCGCCTTCGCGGTCGTGCCGCCCATGTCGAACGAGAGCAGGCGCCTTGCCCCGATGCGGCGGCCGAGCGCCGCGGCCGCGATCACGCCGCTCGCAGGACCGCTCTCGATGATCGCCGCCGGCCGCGCGAGCAACGTGCGCGGCGACGCCATCCCGCCGTCGCTGCGCATCACGTAGAGCGGCGCTTCCACGCCGCTGCGTTGCAGCTCGGCGACGAACTGCTCGAGATACCGTTCGACGATCGGCGCGAGCGCCGCGTTGACGACGGTCGTGGAGAAGCGCTCGTACTCGCGATACTGCGGATCGACCTCCGACGACCGCGTGATGCGAACGCCGGGAAGCGCGGTCTGCAGCGCCGCCGCGACGCGCCGTTCGTGCGCGTCGTTGGCGTACGAGTGCAGCAAGCAGATCGCGACGGCTGCGATCCCGCGGCCCTGCAGATACGAGCACACGCGCGCGAGCGATTCCTCGTCGAGTGGAACGAGCACGTCGCCGTCCGGCCCGATCGCGCTCGCGCACGGTAAAGCGATCCTCGCGCGCGACCAGCGGGCGGGGCCGCTCGACGAGGAGGTTGTAGACCTCGCTGCGGTTCTGCCGCCCGATCTCGATGACGTCGCGAAAGCCGTCCGTCGTAACGAGCGCGACGCGCGGCAGCTCGAGCCCGAGCTGGCCGAGCAACGCGTTCGTCGCGATCGTCGTCGAGTGCGCGAAAAACTCGATGGCGCGCGGCGATTCGCAGCGGGCGAGCAGCGCCGCAAGCGCGTGGATGACGGCGCGGTGCGGCGCGCTCGGCGTGCTAGGAACCTTGAGCGCCACGACGACGCCGCGCGGATCGGTCGCGACGAGGTCGGTGAACGTTCCGCCGACGTCGATCCCCACGCGCACGGGGCGCTGCCTGAGCCGGTTAGATCGTCAGCGTGTAGTGATCGTTGGCCGTGTTGCACTCTTCTTGGCCCGGCGGGACCGGCGGCTGGATCGCAAACTTGAAATCGATCGCGGACGTGCCTTTCCCGGCATCGGACGAGCGCTGCCAGACCCAAGTGAACGTGGAGCTCTGCCCCGGGGCCAGCGGCGGTACGCCGTGAGCGTCGAGTTTCACTCCGTACTGCGAGATGTCCACCGTCGAAAGGACGTTCGAGCGCTGACCTACCGTGCCGAGATTGGTCAAGGTCGTTGCGATCGTGTAACGATTGATGGCGCCCGTAGTGGTCACGTTGCTCACCTTGACCGAGGTGATGGCGACGTCGACGCCGTTGCAGGTCGCGGCCTGCGCGGCCGCCGTGGTGAGCGGCACGAGCGCCGCCAAGGCGAGAATGATCGTTCGATACATATGAGGACCTCCTAGAGGCTAGCTGTCTGCGATATACCCGTCGTTGCGGGGCTGCACGCTCCCGGGGAACCTCGGCGCCGAGGCGAATGCGAGCGGGCCTATGCCTCGATGGATTGCACTTTTGGCGAGCGCCGCTTGGCTCCTCGCTGTCCGGGCATCCGCCTCCGAGTCGAGCTCGGCGGAGGCCGTCGCTCGCGCGGCCATGGCCCGCTATCATCTCAAGGCTCTTATCGTGCGTGTGAACTCAGACGGCCAGCAGGCGTACGCGGGGGCGATGGGCGAGTCGATGACCGGCGTGCCGGCCACCGCGGCGATGCATTTCCGCAACGGCGCCATGGCGTTCACCTACATGGCGACGACGCTGCTCGAGCTCGTCGACGAGAAGAAGGTGCGGCTCGACGACAAGCTGGCGCGCTATTTCCCGAGCCTGCCCTACGCGGATCGGATCTCGCTCCGCAACCTTGCCGACATGACGTCGGGCTACGCCGACTACGTCTATCAACCAGAGGTGCTGAAAGACGTCAACCTGCATCCGTTCCGCCACTGGACGTCCGACGAGCTCATCTCGATCGGCGTGCGCAAGCCGATGATGTTCCCGCCGGGAACGAACTTCGGCTACTCGCACACGAACTACGTCATCCTCGGGCGAGTGATCGAGAAGGTCACGGGAATGCCGCTGGCCGCGGCGCTACAAAAATACGTCATGGGTCCGATGCGGCTCGCGCAGACGCGCAGCATCGATACTCCCGACATTCCCCCGCCCGTGCTGCACGCCTACAGCTCCGAGCGGCGCGGCGACCTGCGTGTGCCGGCGTCCGTGCCGTTCTACGAAGACGCGACGTTCTGGGATCCGTCGTGGACCACCGGCACGGGGGCCGTGCAAGTCAGCGATATCGCCGACATGGCGCAATCGATAGAGCTGGTCGCAACGGGCTCGCTTCTCTCGAAGAGCTCGGCGGCGGCACAGATCGTCCCGCATCTGGTGGGCTTCGGTCACGCGGTGCCCAAGTGCGATGCGTGCCGGCGGCTCACCGCGCAGTTCAACTACGGGCTGGGCGTCGTTCTCCTCGGCCCGTGGATCGTGCAAATCAAGAGCTTCTCGGGATGCGGCGGCACCGTCGGCTATCTTCCGTCGCGCCGGCTCACGATTGCCGTCGTGACGACGTACGCGCCGAGCGCGTTCGACGCGGAGGGGAACTACCCGAACGCGAGCCAGCACATCTTCGCCGAGATGGCCGAGCGGCTCGCGCCCGGGACGCTTCCGAAGCTTCCTATACGGTGATTTGGCCGCCCTTCGCAGGGGTGCAAGCCTGCGACGGCGCGACGGTCCGGACGTGGAAGTCGAGCGGCGAGGTCCACCTGCCGGCATCGGTGGAGCGCGGCCAGACGTACGTAACGGTGTAGGACTGGCCCGGCGCCAGCGGCGGCACGCCGCGGTCGTCGAGCCGGCGCCCGTACTGACCGACGTCGACGAACTGCATCACGTTACCGGCTTGCGCCTCGCTACCGACGTTCTTGACCGTCGCCGTGACGTGGTACAGGTCGAGATACCGGGTGTGCGTCATCGCCTGGAGCGACACGGAAGTGATCGCCGGATCGGCCCCGTCGCACGCGCGAACGCAGAGCGGAATCTGCGCGAGCACGACGAGGGAGATCGCCATGGAGCGAATCATCGAGAGCTCCCTCCTTTAGTGAGTAGGCTGGCTGGGTGTCGCTCATATACCCGGCCAAGCCGGCAAGCGAAACATTCGGATCGGACGACCCTGCACGCATCGGGACCGAACGGATTTCGGCCGCTGCGGCGCCCCTATGGACGGTCCCGCCCGAGCCGCTCGCGCAGCGCGGCGAGCTCGCGCGCCTGCCGCTCAGCGAGCCGGCGCCACCTCGTGGCCTCGTTGCGGACGCGCGCGGCCTCGAGGTGGTCGTAGGCGAGACCCGCGGCCGCGCCGATCGCTTCCAGCGAGGCCGCTTCGTCGGGCGCGATGTCCTCGCCGTTGACGTGGGCGCCGTAAAGGGCCACCGCTTCGAGCCGCGCACGCACGTAGACGGGCACGGCGAGCACCGGGTCGCCCTCGAGTCGCACGCTGCGGCGCGCGCCGCCCAACTTCACCGCTAGGTTGCGGTCGAGCGTCTCGCCACCGCGCGACAGCGCGCCCGACTCGTCGCGCACGAATAATGTCGCCGACGTCAGTGCGTAGGCGCGTATGGGCTCGTGCACCAGCGCCTTTTCGACGTGCTCGCGGCTGGCGGCGGATCGCAGCCGTTCGGCAACGCCTTCGAGATGCCGTTCGGCCTGGCGTCGCCGGCGAAAGAGCACGCGCTCGACGAACAGTTCGACCTTTGCATAAAGGAATTCGAGCGAGAAGGCCACGCCGATGGCGGCGATCGCTACGAGCGCCATCGTGACGCCGCTGCCTTCGAGCAAGCGTCCCGCGATCCACTCGACGAGCGCGAAGAACGCGAAGATGGTGCCGGTGAGGATGGTATAGATCAGCGTGCGCCCGATCACGAACGACACGTCGAACACGCGGCTGCGCACAACCGCGTACGCGAGCGCGAACGGCGCGCACGCGTAGAGGACCGTCGCGATCCACACCAGCGCCTCGGACGTGGCGATGAGATAGGTCGTCGACCAGTACCGTCCCCACTCGGACGCGTAGCTTGGCAGCGTGAAGAGAACGCCGAGGATGGCCCACGCGAGCCGCCGGCGTTCGGCCGGCGGATCGCCGAAGTAGCTCGCGAGCAGCGTCCCGCCGGACGCGAGGATCAAACCGAGCGCGCCGGCGGTCGATCCGAGCGACATCCACGGGGGCGGGCTCTGACCCGCCAACAGCGACGTCGCGTCCCAGGCGATGTTGGGCACGGCGAAGATAGCGCCGATGGGAATTGCGAGCCGGTCGATCCATGCCTCCCATCCGCGTGCCTCGTCGTGCGGAAACCGTGCCGCGAAGATCAGCAGGCCGATTGGCCCGGCGATATCGATGATGTCCGATGCGAACTGCGCCAACGGAAAGAGCGCGTCGGGGAAGCGGTGCTGCGTCGCGTTGGCCGCGGAGATGAGATAGAGAAAGAGTCCCCACGTCATCCGGTTAGGCCTGCGTAACAGGATGAACAGCGCGACTCCGATGTACGCGAATCCGGTAAGGTGCAGCAGCGACGTTAGCGGGGAGAACTGCGCTTGCCGCGCCTCCTCGCGCGTCGGCGTCTCGGCGCGAAGGGTGACGTCGACCGCGGCGGGCCGGCCGCGGCGATTGACCGCGAACGAAACCGATTCGCCGGCGAGCGGCGGCCGGTACTCGAGCGCCACGATGCGGTCGTGGAGCGTCGATCGCGCCACGTCGAGTTGGTCGCCGGCCGCGATCCCGGCGCGCGCCGCCGCGCTGCCGGCATCGACCGCCGCGACTCGGAAGCCGTCGGTGTAGGTCAGCCGATAGCCCAGCGCGCCCGGCGGTTCGAAGATCTCGGCCGAGGCGGCGACGTTGAGGGCGAGTGCGACGGCGGCCAAGAGGAACGCCGCGAAGCGTGACACGATGGGCGATTCTTCTATGGCTTCGCTCGGGTCCTGGCGAAGAACGCGCGAATGACTGCCTACGAACGATTCCGGGCGCTGCACGAACGGCCCGGCGTCGCGTTCGTCATGCCCAACGCATGGGATGCTGCGTCGGCGGCGCTGCTCGCGCGCGCCGGCTTCGAAGCGCTGGGGAGCACCTCGCTCGGGCTGGCCCTCTCGCTGGGCCGCCGCGATGGATGCCGCGAGATCACCCGCGACGACGCGATCGCGCACGCGGCGCTTTTGTCACGAGCGGGCGGCTTGCCCGTCAACGGCGATCTCGAAGACGGTTTCGGCGCCGATCCGCAAGACTGCGCCGCAACGGTTCGCGCCGCAATCGACGCCGGTTTGGCCGGACTCGGCATCGAGGACACAACCGCGGATCCGGCGAGGCCTCTCCACGCGTTCGACGATGCCGTCGCGCGCGTTCGCGCTGCCGCCGGCGCGGCGCGCGGACGCATCGTGCTCACCGGCCGGACGGACAACTTCCTGCAGGGCAATCCCGATCTCGACGACACGATCGCGCGGCTCGCCGCGTTCGCCGAAGTGGGCGCGGACGTGCTCTACGCTCCCTGTCTGCCGGATATGGACGCCGTTCGAGCCGTCGTGCGCGCCGTAGCGCCGAAGCCGGTAAACGTGCTGATCGGTCCGGAAAACGGCACCGTTCCTCTGTCGGAGCTTGCGGCCGCGGGCGTCGTGCGAGTGAGCGTCGGCGGTGCGCTCTACCGCGTCGCGATGACCGCGCTGGTGCAGACGGCGCACGCGCTGCGGGCGGGCGACCTCGCATCCGTGCGCGGGGCGATCCCCGGCAGCGAGATCGCGGCCGCCTTTGAACGTCCGTAAGTTCTTCGCGAATCTCGGGCCGGGGCTGATCACCGGAGCTGCGGACGACGATCCCTCCGGCATCTCGACCTACTCGGTCGCGGGCGCGACCACCGGCTATTCGCTGCTCTGGCTGACGCTGATCTCGACGCCGATGATGGCGGTGATTCAGGGCATGTGTGCCCGTATCGCGATGGTCAACGGCGTAGGTCTAGCGGCGGTAATGCGCAAGCGCCTGCCTCCGGCGTTCGCGTACCCGCTGGCCGGCCTGGTCATCGTCGCGAACACGTTCAACGTCGGCGCCGACATCGGCGGCATGGCCGCCGCGACGAACCTCGTCGTGCCGGTTCCGCCGGAGGCGCTGGTCTTTCTCTTTGGCGTCGGTTTGATCGCGGCAGAGACGTGGCTGTCCTACAGGGTGCTGGAAAAGGCTTTCAAGTGGCTCACGCTTACGCTATTCGCCTACGTCGTGACGGCGTTCGTCGTGCATCCTCCGTGGACGCAAGTCCTGATCCACTTCGCGATTCCGCGTTTGCATTTCGATGCGACGTGGCTGTCGACGATGGTCGGCGTGCTCGGGACAACGATCACGCCCTACCTTTTCTACTGGCAAGCATCGTTGATGATCGAAGAGGAGAAGAAGGCCGGCCAGAAGACGGTCGCATCGCGGCGCGGCACCGACGCACGCGCGCTGGCCGACATGCATGCCGACGTGAACGTCGGCATGATTTACTCCAACATCGTCGCGTTCTTCATCATCGTCACGACGGCGGCGACGCTCGGCGCTCACGGCCAGGCAATTGCGACGGCCGCGGAGGCCGCCCGTGCCCTGCGGCCACTGGCCGGACACTTCGCCGAACTGCTCTTCGCGCTGGGGATGGTCGGCACGGGCGTGCTGGCGGTGCCCGTGCTCGCGACGTCGTCGGCCTACGTCGCCGCGGAGACGTTCAGATTCCGCGAGGGGCTCAACGAACCGGTTCGCCGTGCCCCCCGCTTCTACGGCATCGTCGCGATCGGCATCTTGATCGGCATCACGATGAACCTGCTGCACGTCGACGCGATCAAGGCGCTGTTCTGGTCGGCCATTCTCAACGGGGTCGCCGCCGTTCCCCTGATCGCCGCCATCGTGTGGCTGGCGTCGAATAAGCGGATCATGGGGAAGTGGTCCAGCTCGACGCTCGCCCGAGCCTGGGGATGGGGCACCGTGACGCTGATGGCCGGCGCGACGGCCGGAATGTTTTACTTCATGGCAAAGGGCAGCTGATGCAGGCGCTGTTCGAGGGCCCCGGAACGCTGCGAGAGCCGTCGGAGCAGACGGCCTTCTGGCTGACCGCGTTCTTCGCGCTGCCGGCCGCCCTCGGAATCGGCTTCGTCCTGCACGAATCGATCGGGGCGTCGCAGGTCGCCCTGTTCATCGTGATCGCGATGGTCTACGTCACGCTCGCGCGGGGCAGGCTGCTCGGGTCGAGCGTGCGCGTGCACGAGCGGCAATACCCGCGCGTTTTCGTCATCGTGCGGCGCGCGTGCGCGGCCCTCGAGATCCCGATGCCGGTGATCTTCGTGCGGGAGGACAACTACGTGCCGGTCGTCGCCCTCGGCTTCGGCGCGCCCTACGCGCTCGTGCTCTCGAGCCACTGGATCGAGCTCTTTGCCGACGACGAGCTTGCGTTCATGGTCGGCCGCGAGCTTGGTCACATCGCCGCCGGTCACACGCGCTTCCACTCCCTGCTGAGCGTGAACGGCAACGAGAACCCGCTCATCTCCCTGATCTTCGGAGCGTGGCTGCGGCGCTGCGCGCTGACGTGCGACAAAGTTGGCGTGCTCTGCTGCGGCAGCGTCGATGCCGCCGTTCGCGCGATGGGCATCGCCGCGTTTCACGAGTTCGGGCGAAAGGTGGACTACGAGGCGTTCGCCGACCAGCATGAAGAGGTGCAAGCCGACTCCGTGCTGCGGTGGGGCGAGTGGTTGAGCGCCGAGCCGTATGCAACGCGTCGCATCGCGTCGCTGCGTCATTTCGTTGCGACCCAGGCGTACGCGGACGCGGAGGCATGGTTCCTGCGCGAGCGCAGCGAGGAACCGCCGGCGCTGCCGGCGCCAGGTGAAACTCGCGTCGAGTCGCGCGACTGCGCGGGCTGGTGGCGCCGCTTCGCAGCGTGGGGCATCGACGCGGTGGTCGTGACGGCGATCATCACGTCGTTCGGCGGGAGCGTCGTCGGCGAACGCACGTCGAACCGCGTCGCTGTCGAGCCGGGCGACGTCTCGATCTCCGAACCCGTGCTCGGTTCGCTCTCGATCAAGGGCAAGCGGCACGGAACGACGCGCCAACCGCAGGCGTCGCCTTCGCCAATGCCCACCGACGAGGCGACGGTCGGGCCACTGGTGCTCGGCGAGCGCCGCGTGGCCGTGCGCGTGGGCAACGAAGACGTGCCGCTGT
The DNA here is from genome assembly GCA_963711625.1 of Vulcanimicrobiota bacterium. GTDB lineage: Bacteria > Vulcanimicrobiota > Vulcanimicrobiia > Vulcanimicrobiales > Vulcanimicrobiaceae > Cybelea. Next base: position 332,006 of record OY970207.1, on the reverse strand, counting down.
CCTTCGACGGACTCGTCGGCTATGTCAACGGCCTGATTCGGCGGCTCGGCTTCTTCTTTTGGTTTCCGCTTTACCTTGCGCTGCTGGTGATCGTGGCGGGGCAGACATTCGGGATGATGATTGCCGGGTTGCGCGTCGTCACCGAGGACTTCCGCAAACCGAGCGTCTGGCGGACCATCGGCCGCTACTTCATCGTGTTCGCGGTCTGGTGGCTGATCGTTCCGCTGAGTTTCATTTGGCGCCGCGTCCTGCTGCACGATCGCATGACGAAGACGCGGCTCATCAAGGTCGAGCGCGCCGTCGCCAGGATCACCGCAACCGCGTAGAGACCTTTGCTACGGCGAGGACGTCACCGTCAGACGGACGGCGGCCTTGCCCGACACGACGTGGCCGACCGATGCGTTGGAACTCACGCTGTCGATCTGCAGCCGTCCCATCTTCTCGTCGACGTGGAGCACCTGGTGGGTGGTCGGATCGACGATCGACTTCTGTTTGACGATGTCGAACATCTGGCCGGCCGATACGCCGACGTTGGCGCCGATGTCAATGATGACGTTGCCGCCGTCGATCGCCGCGATGTGGCCCGTCAGCGTCGGCGCGACCGGACCGGAGTTGAACCGGCTCGGGTCGAGCGTCGAGGCGATCTTCCCCGCCTCGTCGTCGATCAGATGTCCCATGTCGCTGTTTACGAACGTCGAGTTGCTGTACGAGCCGGCGCCGTAGCCGGCGAATCCGCCGGCGTTCCACGACGTTCCGGTCCGCGTCGCCTCGTCGGAGAAGCTTTGCACGATCTGCCCGGTCTTCGCGTCGATTACGCGCACAGCAACCTTGATCGTCACGCGATGCGTCGAGACGCTCCCTGCCGCTGCGCCGACGACGCCCGGAAGCCAGCTCCCGGCGCTCGCTCCACTCGCGCCCGTCTGATCCAGTTGCAGAACGTTGCCCGTCACCAGGTAGCGTGCGCCGACCATGCGGCCCGCACTGATCGCCGACTGTGGGTCGACCTCACCGCTTGCCGCGAGCTGGTGCTCGCCCAGGGTCGAGCTCAGGTGCGAGCGGTCGACGACGTTGAACCGCCCCCCGTTGACGATCTGATCGGTGACCAGATCGCTCAGCGCCACGCCCGGCTGGAACGAACCGTACCAGTCCGACGTCAACCCGCGGGTCGAGAAGTCGAGGACTGCGATCGAGGGGCGCGGGCCGGCGGGCTGCGCCGCCGCCGCGAGCGGCGCGCAGGCGAAAACGCCGGCGATCAGAGCCAAAGCATAACGTCGAAACACGATACGTTCTCCTCGTAAGTGACGGGAAAGCCACCCCAATTATGCAACACGCCGGCCGCTTGGGCCTACTTTTGCGGTGTGGGGGCGGAATCCGAGGCCATATTGGCGAGGTGCAGGCGGACGTTGTCGAACAGCGTCGCGACTCCGGCCCCGCCGAATCGCGCGCGAAACGCCGGATCGGAGCGGTTCCAATACGCGATCAGCGCGCCGGCGTACTCGTACTCCTTGACGATGCCCGAATGCTCCACGCCGCCCGCGTCGGTGCCTAACAGGCAGAGCACGTGCGCTCCAAGCAGGTGCCGTAGGGACGCGGCGCCCAGGACGTCGCCCACCTGCTGCGGATCCGTCGGATCCTTCACGAGCGTGCCCAGCAGGTCGTTGAGCGCGAAGTTCGTCGCTGGATCGCTCGCCAGCGGCGCGATGCGGCCGAGCAGGGTGTCGCTGCCGATCGGCATGCGCGAGATCGGATACGCGCCCGTCGCGACGTTGCTCTCGAGGTTGACGTCGGCCTCGACGCCTTCGTCGTGCATCGTCTGCGCCTGTTCCGGAGTCGCCCACGTGGCGTGCGCAAGCCGGAACACTACGTACGTTCGTGCGTCGGGGTGGCGCCGCTCGAAGTCGCCGATAGCGCCGAGCAGTATGGATATGTTGGCCTGCGCCTGTGCCGCGTTGCGGCGCGCGGGCGGCAGCTGCGCGAAGAGGCCCTCGAACGTCCACGGCTGCTGCGGCGGGGTCGGCGCGTAGTCGATCACGGCGCCCTCGCCGGCGTGCGTGTGCACGAGCAGCTTGCCGTGCCAACCCGCAAGGCGCCGCGCCTTCGACGCGCGGTACACCGCGCCGATCAGCTCCTCGTACTGCGCCATGCCCTGCGGTGTGAAGCACGTCGTCTCCGGCGCCGCCGTGTCGATGCCGACGACGTCGTCGAAGTAGCGTCGCGCTTCGCCCGCGGGAACCACCGCCTTCCCTTGGTTCCAACCCATCAACGCGTCGTAGACGGCGTTCGGCGGCGTCACCAGTCCTCGTGGCAACGCGACTGCCGCGCAGGCGCCGCGCAGCGACCACTCGCTGTAGGTCGACCCACCCGCGAGCGCTGCGAGCTGCGCCGTGTGGGTCATCAGCACGATCTTGATCGACGGCAGACCTTCGTTCTCCGCGCTCAGGACGGCGCGGAGCCCACGATCGGCAGGAGCGCGCAGCACGCACTCGATCGTTTCGAGCGCGCCGGAGGTGCCGCGATCGAACCGCCAGCCGCCCACGAAGGGCAGCGACTGCTCCGACGCGTCGATGTGGGTATGCGCGAGCTCGAGAATCGTGGCCTTGCACAGATCGGCGTTGAGGCGGTCGTCGCTGCCGCCGTAGAAGCGGTCGCGCAGATACGAGCCGGCAGGGCCGCCGCGAAACGCGTAGGCGCTGTCGAACTCGGTCCACGGCGTCGCCGTGAGCACGCGTTCCAGCGTTCCGTCGAGCGCGCCCGCGCTGCCGGCTACTTCGCCCCTATAGACCACGAGCGCGCCGCGGGCTCCGAGCGCGAAGCGCTGTCCGTCAGCCGGTGAGAAGAGCCGGTCGTCAAGGGCTGCGCCTCGTTGACGGTACCACGTATCGTCCAGGTACCGGTAGAGCGCGAGGCGATCGTCGAATCCGACGGCATGGCCCGGCGCGGAGAGGCTTTCGATGAAGGCTGGAAGATTGGCGTAGGCCTGATAGGGAAGAACTCCCGTGATGTGATTGTGCGCGTCGAAATACGTGACGGCGAAGAGCGCGAGGCCGGCGAGTGCTCGAACGAGAACCGTCATGTGCGGTAGATTCACGCTCGCGCGGCCGCAAGCCCTGGCGTCCGCATTCCCCCGCTTTCGATTCCCCGAGTTCAGCGAGACGCGGCTCCCGCGCTACAATATCGCGCCCTCTCAGAACGTGCTGGGCGTGCGCAACGACGGAAGCGATCGAGTCGAGGAGCTCCGCTGGGGCGTGCGCGGGCGCATCAACGTGCGTGGTGAGTCGATCGCGGCGCGGCGCGCTTCAGTTCGGCGGCGCTGCATCGAGTTCGCCGACGGCTTCTACGAGTGGTCGGCCGGACGCCCGTACTACTTCACGCTCGCGTCCGGCGAGCCGTTCGCGTTTGCCGGTCTCTGGGAGACGTTCGACGGCGCCACGGCCTGCGACGTCGCGACCTGCGAGCCTAACGCGCTCGTCGCGCCCGTGCACGACCGCATGCCGGTGATTCTCACCGGCTCCGCGGTCGATCTATGGCTCGATCCGGAGCCGCTGCCGCCGGAGGCCGCCGCCGCGGTGCTGCGCCCTCTCGACGCCCGGCTGATGCGCGCGCGCGAGGTCTCGAAACGAGTGAACGACGCGAACTACGACGCGCCGGACGTGCTCGACGAGGCCGATCCGCGGCTGCTCTGAAACACCAGTACCAGGCCCGTCGCGAGCAGCCAGAGGGCGCTCGGAACTGCGCCGACGTAGCCCGGACCCGGTTGACTCGGCGCCATGATGGAATCGCTTCCGAAGAATATCGAGAGCGTCGCGATCCCGGCGCCGAGCGCCGCGAGATAGCCGAGCACGGCAAGCCACGCCGGCGCCCGTTCGTGGCGTCGCATGCTGTGAGCGGCCGCGAAGATGAAGATCGCTACGGGCGCGTAGCCGAGGCCGCCTTGCGTAAAGAAGTACGCGTCGAAGATGCTCGAGAGCGCGTGTGACTCAAAGAGGTCGGGCCCCGCGTAGAGCGCGGCGGTCAGCATGCCGGCCGACCAGAGGGAATTTGCGACCATCACCACGCCTGCGACGAGCGCGAACGTCGGCAGGCCCTCCTGCCGGCCCGGTGCGTTACTGAGATAGCTGCGCAGCCCCACCAGAAACCACAGGAAGAACGCTGCCGCCGGAAACGTGAGCCACGCGCCAAGCAGCAGGCTAAACCGGTGCGAGTCGATCGACAGCGCGGCGACGCCGGGCTTGTACGTCAGCGACGGCATGCCGTTTGTGAGAAGCGTCGCAAGCACCAGCAGCGCGACGTAGCATAGGACGGACCAGCCCGCGGAGCGCTCGGCGTGCACGTTTTCCATGGGCGCTTACCTTGGGACCAGCGGCTAAATGAATCCTTCCCGCGAGCCGCTCACAGGCCGTAGTACTTCAGGGCCGGCCACATCGCCGCCAGCGGAACGCGCGGGCGGGTACAAATGTAGATCGGGAGCGGTCCCTCGAGCATCCAGCGATAGTCGTTGCGATAGACCGCGATCTGCCGCACGCTTCCGAACCAATGCAGCAGCAGCCAATAGTCCGTCGCGCCGACGGCCAGCATCGAGCGTCCGCTGTAACCGCGCGTGCCCCACAGATAATACGAGTTGTTGGGGCTGATGACGGGGGGCAGGCCGTAGCGCGGCCCGTAGTAGTCGAGCGCACCGGCGTAAGCGTAGCGATCGGCAAAAACCGCCGTGATCTTGCGTTGCGCCGGCGGCAGCGACCGGTACGCGGCGGCCACCGTCTGCGTCATCGTCTTCCAGCCGAGCTGATCGGCGAACATCGGATTGATCAGATGCCGCTTTCCGTCGGGGGACGCGGGGCGGCTCAAGCCGATCGCGCGCTCGTAGGCCATGTACTGCGGCAGCGGCAGGATCGGGAGCGAGAGCGGAAACATTGGGAGCCCGGCAAGTACGGCGAGGGCGACGATCGCCGCCGCGCAGGCCGCGCCGAGCGGCCACGGCGCCCTCGATCGCCACCGCGCCCGCGGCGAACAGCGCGGGATAGAGCCCCTGGATGTAATAGCCGCGCCCGATCGTCGCAATTAGCAGACCGAGCAGCAAGAGATAGGCGACGGTGAGATAGCGGAAGGGCGTGCGCTCTCCGTCGGACCGAAACGACCAGAGCCACACCAATCCCCAGATCCAAACGGGGGCGAAGAGCGGGTTGTTGTACGCGAACTGCAGGCCGAACATATAGAGCGCGTTGATCCAGCGGTTCGGCGATTCGTCGGCCATTCCGTTGGCCAACGCGTGGCGATTGAGCTGGTCGTTGTGCAGCACCTCGAGCATCGGAAAGGCGTGACGGATCTGCCATAGCGCGTTGGGCAGGATGAGCAGCAGCGTCAGGACGACGCCGAACGCCAGCCAGCGAGAACGCAGCAGCTTGGCGTGCCCGGTCGCCAACAGTCCGATCGCGAGCGCCACGGCGCACGCCGCAATCGAATACTTCGCATAGAGTCCCAGGGTGACGACGAGAGCGATCGGAACGTAGAGCCGCTCGTCGCCGGTCTTGACCAGGCGAATCGTGAGATAGATCAGGGCGGTCCACGCAGCGGGGGAAAGCAGCTCGGTGGAGAGGCCGTAGGCGATGCCGATCAGCCCGGGCGCGAGCACGATGGTGAGACCGGTCAGCGTCTGCGCGAACGCTCCGCCCCGCAGCTCGCGCGCGATGGCGCACCCGAAGAGCACCGTGACGCCGGCCAGCACGCCGGGAAAGAAACGCAGACCCCACACTGGATAGCCCCATGGCCCGGTCAGCCAGGTGACGAACGGCGCGAGGGGTGGCTGATCGACGTAGCCCCACGCGAGATGCTTCGCGCAGTCGATGAAGTAGAGCTCGTCGCGATAGTATCCGAAGCGGTGGCAGAAGGCGAGGTGCAGGACGATGGTACCGAGCGCGAGCGCGTACGCGCTCGGGTAGAGCTTCACGAAGCGCTAGTGCTCGTTTGCGACCCCGCTAAGAAGAGCTGACTGACGCAAAGCCCCACGAGGCCCGCTTCGGCGATCGATCCGAACACGAAGCTGGCGTCCCACCACGTGCCTCCGAACATCGGCACCGCGAGCGCGAAGTAGGCCGCGAAGTATGCCGACGGCACGACGAAGCCCAGGAGCCGGAACGCATTGGGGTTGCGCGCCGAGGCTCGCAGCTTCGCCACGATAAGGTCGCCGGCGAGTCCCGCGGCGACCGATGCGAGCACGACCAGCAGAAGCTCCACGCGATCGCTCGAGAGCTCGCCGCCGATCCAGAGCTTCTCGACGACGCAGAGCACGGCGAGCGCGCCAAAATGCAGCCGCCGGCGCACGCAGAGATACAAGACCGCCGCCGCGACCAGCAGGCTCTGCCAGACTACGATCGCGATCTCGAGCGCCTGACGATAGAAGAGGAAGACCGACAACACGAACTGATCGCGCGCGAAGGCCGTCTGCGACAGGGGATGGTCGCGCATCAGCGCCTCGGGATAGAAGCCGTACTGCGTGACGAACTGGATGATCTCGAACGCCAGTCCGAGCGAAACGAGCATCGGCAGCTGTCCGAGCAGGTTGTCCGCGTTCGGTCGTAACAGTGCGCTGCGCACGGGGCCCGTGATGAGGAAGAAGAGCCCGGTCAATAAGAACAAGTGCGGCGGGCTCAGCAGCAGATCGAGCTGGTGCTCAAATCCGAAGAAGCCGTGCCAGACGAAATCGAGCGCTCCGCCCACGAGCAGCCCCGCCACCCCGAAGACGCTCTGGGCGTAGCCGGCGGGAACCGCCTTCCAGAACGATCCGCAGCGACGGTAGTTGCGAGCGATGGTCACGCCCAAGACGATGGCCGCGAACACCGCGCCGCTGTACATGGTCATGTGCCAGGGGTTCAAGAACGATTCGACCGCGAGGAAGAGATGCTGGTGCGCGTCGATGAAGAGGCCGGTCATGATCCATAGGCCCGCGAACGTGAGCAGCCAATCCAGCCGGCTCGGCGTCCCGGAACTCTCGACGTGGAGGTCGAGCCGCGAAATGGAAGGCTCGGCTTCCGCCCGAGGGGAAAGCAATTCCACTAGGTTCATGTGTCGGCAGTCATCCTTCGACTCGCCTCGAAACCCTTTTCGTAGCGTCCTTTTATGGTGGCCCGCGGCGGCACTTGCGGCGGCGCTCATCGGATGTTCGCCCAAGCCGGTTGCGGTTCCGCCGAATCTCCTCGTTTCCGCGAAGCAACCGCATGTATGGCCAACGCCGCCGGTCGCCGCGCCGAACGCGCCCCCCCGAATCGTCCGTATATGGGTTTCGACGCTGACCATCGAGCCCGGCAGCTGGTTCGACGGCACGATTCTGACGAGCACTAACGTAGCGTCGGTGGAAGTGCGGACGGCCGCCTTCTCTATCAACAGCAAGCACGTCGCCCCCGGCGTGTACCGCTTCCACACGCACGTGCTCGAGCTGCCGCCGCTCTCGCGGCGGCATTGGTACGAGCTCTACATCATCGCGCGCAACACGCCCGGCGACGCGCAGGTCGAAGAGGCGCCGCTGCGCGTCGAGTGAGCCGTCCTAACGCAGGACTACCCGTGCGCCGAGCGTAGCAGATTGCGATGCGGATACTGATCGTCGAGGACGATCCGCGGATCCATCAATCCATGGTCGAGGATCTGCGCCGGCAGCACCACGCCGTGGAAGTCGTCGAGGACGGGCGAATCGGCCTCGACTTCGCCCTGACCGACGTGTACGACGTCGTGCTGCTCGACATCTTACTGCCGGGCCTCGACGGGCTCGAGCTGTGCCGCCGACTGCGCGCCGCGCGGTCGAAGGCCTTCATCTTGATCGTCACGTCGCGCGACGACGTGCGCGACAAAGTCCGAGCGCTCGACGCCGGCGCCGACGACTACATCGTGAAACCGTTCGATCTATCCGAACTTTCGGCGCGAATTCGCGCGGTTTCGCGGCGGCAAGGCAACGTGCGTCAGCCGGTCATCGAGCGCGGCCGATTGCGCCTCGATCCGAGCCGTCGGCTCGTGACCTACGGCGAAACGCCGGTCCCGTTGACGGGCACGGAATACACGATCCTCGAGACGTTGATGCACAGCCCGCTGCAGGTGTTCAGCCGGCGTCTCCTGCGCGAGAAGGTGACCACGTTCAACGACGACGCGGGGCGCGATTCGATCAAAACGCACATCACGAACCTCCGCCGCAAGCTGCGGACGGTCGGCGCCGTCGACGATCCGATCGAGAACGTCTACGGCATGGGGTACCGCCTTGCGGACTTGGGTTCGTGAATCCGGCTCCGCGCCGCTCGCGCTGGAGCGCCGCCTGCTGCTCTCCTACATGCTCGCGTTTGCCGCAATCTTCGCAGTGGCCGCGGTCACCGTGCGGTTCGCTGTCGTCGCCATCATCGACGAGCAGACCACCTCACGCCTCGCAGACATAGCGCGTGCCGGCATGCGGAGCGTACTCTTCACGGGGAACACGCTCGCGATCGACAAGGCCGAAATCTCCAATGCGGCCTTGCTCACGGAAGATCAAGGCCTCCAGTGGTTCGACCGCTACGGACGGCTGCTCGCCGCCGAGGGCCTGACCCCGGTCTCGCGTTCCTCACACAAACTCTTCGACAGCGTGACCACGCCGATCCGCAATCCCCGGACGCATCAGACGGTGGGAACGGTCGTCGCTAGCGAGTCGAACAGCCGCACTCGTGCCGACGTGCGGTATCTCGACACGGGTTTGCTGCTGGGAACGTTGCTCGCGGTAGTCGGCGCCGCCGCGGGCGGCCTCGCGCTGGCGCGCCGCGCGGTGCGGCCGGTGGAACAGAGCTTTCGCACGTTGCGCGAATTCACCGACAACGCGTCGCACGAACTGCGCGGGCCGTTGACGGTGATCGCGGCCAGCGCGGACGCTGCGCTGCGCGATTCCGACCGCAATCCGGCGCACGACCGAGCGCGCTTTCAAACGATCGCCGATGGGGCGCGGCAGATGTCGCGTCTTACCAGCGACCTGCTGCTGCTCGCCGGCGCCGACCGGTCGTTAGAGCGCGAGCTTTACGTGGTCGACCTCGATGAGATCTCCGAGAAGCTCGCCGGGCATTTTCGGGTGCGGTTCGCGGAAGCGGGCATCGCGCTGCTCGTCGCGGCGGAAAAGCCGGCGATCGTATACGGCAACCCCGACCAGATCGAGCGCATCGTCGCGAACCTGCTCGAAAACGCGCTACGATACACGCCCGCAGGAGGACGCGTCTCGGCGCAGGTCCGACGGCAGGGAGCCGAATTCCAGGTCGTCGTGAGCGATACGGGCGTAGGAATCGCGCCCGAGAACATCGAGCGCGTCTTCGACCGCTTTTGGCGGGCCGATTTCGCTCGGGCGCCCCATGGATCCGGGCTCGGTCTCGCGATCGCTCGCGCGCTGGCCCGCCGTCACGGTGGCGACGTTACCGTCGCAAGCCGGTTCGGCGCCGGGAGCACGTTCGTTCTGGCCCTACCGATTCGGCCGCCGTCACGGAGCGTGGCGAGCCAAGCTTGACCATTTCTTGACCTTTGGGCGGTACCATCCCGTGGCGTGCCGACCAAACTAAGAACGCGCAAATATATCGATTGCCGCGAGTTCGACAGCCGGGGGAGCTGCTCGTTGCGCATCTCCGGATCGGAGACTGAAGTTCTCGATGCGGCAGTCGAGCATGCCGTCTCCGCGCACGGCTACCGCGGCTGGGAAGAGTTGCGGCTCGTCTTGCGCAGCGCGCTCAAAGACGAAACCGTCGACACTTTCTTCTCGGAGGGATAGGCGAGTCGAGATTCCCAGCAGGGTGATCAAGGCTTGTCCTCGCGGGTGCGCTGGAGTCCCAACTGGCGCACCCGCTTCTTTTTTTTTTAAAATCCCGGCGCGGCGCCCTGAAAGCCCAATAAAAAAAGCGGCTGAGGTGCCGTGGCGCTCGACCAGTTTCCCCCAGACACTGCCACCTCGCCACGCACGGCATCTCAGACCGCTTTCTGATGCTATCGGCCACCCATGAAGAAAGCCTGAAGCTTCCCTGCCCTTCGAGCATCCCGAGACGTCCCCGGCCGGGTCGGCGCTGCAGTAAGTAGACTGAGGCTGCAGAAGCCCTCCTTCTGCTTTCTTCCGGGGGGAGACTCTCATGAAACTACCGATCCGCGGCACCACGGCCTGCGCGGCGCTGGTGGCTCTCGTCGCCTCGCTCGCCCTCGGTGCGGCCCCTGCCGCAGCGATGGGGACGGTCCTGATCCGCCAGGCCGATGGTGAAACGAACACCTACAACGACGTCGGGATCAAAGTCATCCATAACGCGCTCTACATGACGACCAAAGACGGAAAAGGCACGCTGGTGATCAATCGAGCCGCCTGTTCGTATCAGGGCGACCTCATGATCTGCTTCGCTACCAGCGCGACCCTCGTCCAAGCCGGCAAGACCAGTGCCATCGATCTCAAGCACGGAACCATCTATGTGAACTCTACCAGCGAGCCGCAGCAGTTGCTCCTCTCGACGACCAAGGTTCCCCCGCACAGTATCCTACTCTCTTTCTCGACCGACCGCGGCACGTACGTGAGCCTGAGCGGCCGCATCGACAAGGTGGTGAAGTAAATGAAGTATCTCTGCTTGGTGGCGGCGATTCTGCTCGCCCTCCAACCGGCGGTTGCCTCGGCGGGCCGGGGCGGCGGCGGTGGCGGACGCGGCGGCGGCGGAATGCGCGGTGGCGGCGGTGGCGGCGGTGGCGGCGGAATGCGCGGTGGCGGCGGTGGCGGCGGTGGCGGCGGAATGCGCGCTCCCAGCGGTGGTGGCGGCGGCGGCTTCAACCTCTCCCGCGACACGGGCCGCGCACCGACGACCCGGCCCAGCGGTGGCGGCATGAACGGCGGCAACCGGGGCAATAGCGGTAATCTGAGCAACGGTAACCGCGGCAACGGCAACGCCGGTAACGGCAACCGGAATAACGGCAACGCCGGTAACGGTAACCGCGGCAACGGCAATGTCGGCAACGGCAACGCCGGCAACGGCAACGTCGGCAACGGCAACCGGAATAACGGCAACCGCAACAACGGAAACAACAACGGCAACTTCAACAATAACAACATCAACCGCAACGTCAACAACAACGTGAATCGCACCGTCATCAACAATCCGGTCAACTACGGCGGCGCGTGGGGCTGGAACCACGGGGCGGCTTGGTATCCGGCGACCGGATACTGGGGCGGCGGCTTCTGGGGCGCGATGGCGATCGGCGTAACGTCGGCAGCCGTCTACGGCTCGATCGCCTCGAACAACGTTACGTATAACTCGTATCAGGTGCAGCCGAGCAGCCCCGGATACACGTTCCTTCAGAACTATCAGTTGGTGCAGGTGCAGTGCGGCCCAGCGGGCCTGGTGGTCGTCTACGGACCGCAAAACAGCGTGATCTGCGCGAACCCCAACAATCTGGTGCAGGCCGGAAACTACACGCTCAACACGGATTCGCTCTCACTCACTCCAATGTAGTGTTCGCGGAACGCGACGGTTTCGTCGTCAGCAGCGACCCGGCGCGTCTCGAACCCGAGGCCGTCGAGCTACTGTTGCGCTCCAGCTACTGGGCGGCGACGCGCCCCCGCGACGTTACGGAGCGTTCGCTGCGGGGCTCACTCTGTTTCGGGCTTTACGAGCCGCGCGAGGGCCGGCTGGTCGGGCTCGCCCGCGTGGTAACGGACTACGTGACGTTCGCGTGGCTCTGCGACGTAATTCTCGACCGAGCGTATCGCGGGCGCGGGCTGGGAACGTGGATGCTCGAGACGGTGCTCTCCGCACCCGACGTGCGCGACGTGTCGCGCTGGATTCTGGCCACGCGCGACGCCCATGAGGTGTACGCGCGTCACGGCTTCGAGTCGCTCGCGCACCCCGATCGCTGGATGGAACGCCGCAAGTAGTCTGCCACACAGGTGGCACTTAGGCGCCGTACGCTCGCTCCATGTCCGTGGAGCGCTACTGCGTGATCGACGTCGAGACGACGGGGTTGCGTCCCGTCACCGACCGCATCGTCGAGATCGCGTGCGCGCTGGTCGACGGCGACCGGGTCGTTGGCCGGTGGACAATGCTGGTGAATCCGGGCATCGCCATCCCGCCGTCGGCGTCCGCGATTCACGGTATCACTGATGGCATGGTCCGCGATGCGCCGAACGTTTGCGCCGCGCTGCGGCACGCGCGCAGGCTCTGCCGCGGCCGCCTCGTCACGGCGCACTGCGCACGGTTCGATCTCTCGTTCGTGGGCGCCCCGGCCGGCGGCGCGGCGCTGTGCACGATGCGCTTGGCGCGCGCTCTCATCCCCGAGGCCCCGAATCATAAGAATCAGACGCTGCGGCGGTTCCTCGGGATCGATCGCCTAACCGGCGAGGATCTGCCCGCGCATCGTGCTCTCGGCGACGCTCTCGTCACCGCGCACGTCCTCATCGCGTGCCGTCGCCGCTTTCGAGCGCTTCGCCCGCACGAGTCGTGGGCACGATTCATCCGAAGTCACGCGTTCGTGCTTTCGAAGTCCGCGGGGGCGGCGCTGACCTAAGCGGGCGACCGTGCCCTTCCGTGGGGATGCCGGCGCACCGGTGTTGAATCAGGCCGACCTTGGGAGTACGCGAACGGAGCTAGTGAATAGGGGAAAGAGCCGCACCAAACGGTCTCGCGCGGGTACAGCGAACGAGCGCGGCCTCCGTATGCTTGCCGACGTCATTCCCCAAATCGTTTGCACTGCCGGTCCCGACGGCCGCATCGATTACTTCAACCGGCGCTGGTTCGAGTTCACCGGCTTCAGCCGCGCGCAGACGTTCGAACACGGCGGGTGGCGCGCGGCGATCCATCCAGACGACCTGCCGAACCTCGAGGCGGGACTGCGCGAATCGGCGAGGGCCGGCCGGGATTTCTCGGCGGAGGCTCGGGTGCGCTCGCATTCCGGCGAATACCGCTGGTTCTTGGCCCGCGCGGTGGCGCTGCGTTCGCGCGACGGCGCGATCGTTCGCTACTTTTCGACCGCGACCGACATCGACGAGCAAAAGCGCGCCGAAGAGCGCGAGGCTTTCTTGCTGCACGCAAGCGACGTCTTGGGCTCGACCCTCGACGTCCCGACGGTGCTGCAGCGAATCACGGAGCTCTGCGTTCCCGCGTTCGCCGATTGGTGCCAGGTGCAGTCGCTCACCGGCGACGATCAACTGGTCGTCGAGGCGGTTCGCCATCGTGATCCGCAGCTCAACGATCTGCTTCAGCGCCTCGTGGGCCACACCGTCGTCACGCACCGTAACGCGACGTTCGGCTCGCCGCAAGTGCTGCGGCAGTCGCAAACGCGCGCGCTCGACCACGCCGGAACGATGCGCGCCGTGAACGAGAACGTCGGCGAGGCGGACGATCGGGCGATCTACGAGGCCGCCGGCCTTGGAACTGCGGTGATCGTGCCGCTGGTCGCCCACGGTCGCACGCAAGGGACGCTGCATCTCGTCGACATGGATCCCGCGTCAAGGCGTCCCGCCGCCGCTCAGCACATCGCCGAGGAGCTGGCGCAGCGCGCGGCGCTTGCGATCGACAACTCGCGGCTCTACGAGCGCGAACACCGGGTCGCCGCCGCGCTCCAACGCGCGATGCTTCCCGCGCGTCTTCCGTCGAGCGACCGGATCGAGTTCAGCTACGCTTACCGCCCCGCGGAACGCGGGTCGCGCGTTGGCGGTGATTGGTACGACGCATTCGCACTCGCCGACGGTCAGATCGCGATCTCGATCGGCGACGTCGGCGGCCACGGGCTCGAAGCGGCCGTCGCCATGAACGAGGCGCGCCAGGCTCTGCGCCTGAGCGCGCTCGACGGCATGCCTCCGGCTCAGACCATGCAGCGGGCGAACAACGCCCTGATGCTTAACGAAGATCGCCCCATCATCACGGCCGTGTTCGGTGTGATCGACGTGAAACGCGCGACGTTCGACTACTCGTGCTCGGGCCATCCGCCGCCCGCGCTCTCTCCGCTGGCGAGCGCCGCGCGCTACCTGTCCGGCGGCGGCATCCCACTGGGCGTCGACGACGCCGCTCCGTTCCCCGCGCTGCGCGCGACCCTGAAGCCGTACGACACGCTGCTGCTGTACACCGACGGCCTCATCGAGTTCGGACGAAACATCGAACGCGATAGCCTACGGCTTCTCGACGCGCTCACCGCCCGGGTGACCGACATCAGTCCCGACGGTGCCGGCGGCCTGCTGCGGAAGATGCTCGACGAAGAGCCGTTCGACGACATCGCCTTGCTCGCCGCGACGCTGTTGCCGGCACAACCCGATGACGTCGAGCTGCGCCTGCCCGCCGCTCCGACGTCCGCCGCGATCGCGCGGCGACTCGCGTCACGCTACGCGCGCGTCGCCAAGCTCGGTCCCGAACGCACCTTCGATTTGACGATCGCGGTCGGTGAGGCCGTCGCCAACGCCGTCGAACACGCGTACCTCGGTGCGAAGGGCGATTTCGTAGTTCGTCTCTCGCTTCGCGCCGGCCGCGTGCACGGCGAGGTGCAAGACCTCGGAACGTGGCGCGAGGCGAATCCCGACGCCGAGCGCGGACGCGGCCTGGCGATTCTCCGCGCGACGACCCAAGAGCTGGAGCTCAACCGCTCGTCTCATGGGACGACGGTGACGTTCGCCGTCTAGAGCCTCGCGCGTTTTTGATGGCACGAAGCAGCGCCGGCGCCTTCGCGCGACGCCTCCATGCGACGGTACGCACGGGCCGTAGCGACGTCCCTACGCCGAAACTCCGGCCTCCACGCGAGCTGACACCGCGCGCTCGGCAAACGAACAGAGAAGGTTCGCGAGTGCCATCTGATCCGGCGTGCGGCACGGGATGTCGAGCAGACGCGGGCTGCAGACGAGAACGCTGACGGCTCGGGCCCGCGAGATCGCGACGTTGAAGCGGTTGCGATCGAAGAGGAACTCCACGTTGCGCGGGACGTCCTCGCCGCTCGACGTGGCCATCGAGTAGAAGACCACGGGCGCCTCCTGCCCCTGGAACTTGTCGACGGTCCCGACGTCGACGCCGTGGAACCCCGCGCGCTGCAACGATTCGGCGACGAGCCTGCGCTGAGCGTTGTACGGCGTGACGACGATGATATCGCGCGCGGTCAACGGGCGAGGGGCGCCCTTGTGCTCGGGCGGCCGCGAATCAACGACCTGCCCGCCGTCGAGCAGCTGCGCGATGCGACGCACGATCTCGGCTGCCTCCTCGAGCGAGCTCGACCCATTGCCCGCGTGCTCGATCCCGGCGAAGTAGAGGCCGGCCAGCTCGTGCGTGGGCATCACGATCCGATGCACGCGTGTCGCCGAGGCCGGACGCAGCCGATCGCCGTACATCGCGTCGGAGACGAAGGCGCAGATGTCGTGCTGCATGCGGTACGACACGTCGAGGAAGACACCGCGCCGCTCCGGCACCGTTTGGCGGTCGCCGAGCAGATGCTCGAGCACCGAGTCGCCCACGTGTGGCGCCTGGCGCCCCTGGCTGACCTGTGCCAGCTGGGACGGATCGCCGAGTAGAACGACGTTGCGCGCGCAGAGTGAAACGGCGAGCGCGTCGGCAAGCGACACCTGTCCGGCTTCGTCGATGAAGAGATAGTCGAACGCGCCGGTCAGCTCTTCACGCGCGAAGAGCCAGCCGGTGCCCCCCGCGAGGTCGTAGTCGTCGTAGGAAAATGGATCGTTGCTCTTCACCGACTCGATGCAGGGCGCCGCCGACCGCGACGTATATACCGATTCTGCATTGCCGGCACTGCATTTGTAGAGCCCGCGAAAGCGCGAGCCCCGCTCCAGCGTGCACTCCTCGACCTTGTGCAGCAGGTTGTGGATCGCCTTATGACTGTTGCTCGTCACGGCAACGCGCTTGCCGGCCGCGAGCAAGTCGCAGATCACCCGCGATCCGATCGTGCTCTTTCCGCTTCCTGGCGGCCCCTGCACGAACAGGTAGCTGTCGTCCAGTGCTCGGGCGACTTCGGAGACGGCGTCGGCCGTCACCTCGTTCGGCTGGAGCACGCGCCGTCCCGGTACGCGTGGGTCGGCGTTGATCAGGAGGTCGTTCGTCGCGGGATGCTCCTGCGCGAGCTTTTTGGCCACGAACGACCGCGCCAGACGCGCGAGCGCACCGCGCTGCTCGCGGGTGCCCGGCGGCGCACCCGGCGTCAGCTCCGCGATCGCGCGCGCCGCGTTCTCATCGAGCGTCGTCTTGAGCTCGAGTACGTTGCGATCGTTGTCGATCGAGTGGATCGTCCCGGCGCGGCGGCGCGTTCGCGGATTTTCGACGGCGTCGCCGGCCGACAGCTTGTGCGGCTGATCGGGAAACGAGTAGCTGTAGACTTTGCTGTTCTTCTCGTTGTAGACCGGCGCGTCGTCGCGAACGGTCAGGCCCCCGATCGCACTTTTATCGAACTCGAGCAGCAGATCGACGTTTTCGAACCTGTCGAAGTACTCCCACCAGGCCGGCTTCTCTTCGCGGCGATGGTAGGCCAACAGGTGTCCCAGAAGATACCGCGTGCAGACCGCCGGCGACATCTCGAGGTACTCTTGCTCGTTCTGGGGCACCGGTATGCCGTCGAGCAGCTCGCGCTCGAGCTCGGAGCGCGCCTCGGCGTCCGCGTCCGGCGCGGTTTCCTCGTACGCCTTGTCGGAGCGGGGCGGAAAGTCGATGCCGAACTGCGCCATGGCGTCGGAGCGGCGGGCCAACAGCCAGTCCCGCAGCAGCTGCGTCGACCGGCAGTCGTCGCGATTGTAACGTTCGATGTCGTCGAGAATGGCCTGGTCGCGATCGTCGCGCCAGCGTTCGAACATCACGATCGACTGGTCGCCCTTTTTGACTTCGGTCGCGCGCTGCAGGTCGTAGAAGCGCTCCATATTCTTTAGGCCGTAGCGTTCTTCGGAGATCGCGAGCGCCTGGCGCACGACGGCGAAGAGATCGACCAACACCTCGCCGCGCAGCAGGTCGTCGACTTGATCCTCGCGCGTGCAGTGCTGCTGCGCGAGGCGGCGCAGCGCCGACTTTTCGTAGCTCGCATAGTGGTAGACGTGCAGCCCGGGATACTGCCGGCGGCGCGCGGTGACGAAATCGATGAACGCCTCGAACGCGCGCCTCTCTCCAGCTCGATCCACGCCCCAGAAGGCGCGAAACGGCGTCTCGTCGTCGGGCAACCAGCAGCCGAAGAGATATTCGAGGCCGCGGCCGGGCTCGTAGAGCGGGTCGCCCTCCATGTCGAAGAACACGTCGCCCGCCGCGGGCGGTGGAAGCAGAGCAAAGCCCAGCGGCGGCTCGTGGCGCACCAGCTCGTAGACCGGTTCGGTTCGCCCGCGTTCTTGCAGCGATGCCTGCCGGCGCAGCTTCTCGAAGGTGTCGGCGCGCATGCCCGCGGGCCGGCGCGCCGTGGCGGCGCGTGCGAGCTGCGTCAGCGTGGCGATGCCGGCCTCTTCGAGTTTCGCGATCTGATCGCGCCGGATCCACGCGACGAGGCTGAGGTGATCGTCCCCGCGGCGCCGCTGCTCGCAGGCGGCTGTCCATTCGCAGACCGAGCAGTGCGCGCGCTCGAACGGATACTCGGCAAGGCCATCGATCGCGTTTTGCGCAGCCGCGTCGACGAAATCGAGGAACGACGCCTTGAGATGGCGGTAGTACGCCATGTAGTCGTGGAGCCGGAACCGTTTCTCCGCGCCGTCGCCGAAGACGACGCGGCCGAACTCGGGCAGGCGGCCCTGCAGGCGCTGCAGATGCTCGCTATAGTTACAGACCTGCACTAGATAGTAGGGCTTCGGCCGCAGCCCGAGCTTCGTATCGACGACTTCGTAGCCGTAGTCGCCGAGCTCCGTGGGCGTGGGAACGCGCATCAGGAAATCGGCGCGTCCGATGAAGCGGCCGTCGAAGAACGTTGCCTGATAGATGACGTGCTTTCCGGCGCGCATCGCCTCGAGCGTGCGGCGTTGCGCGTCGAGGTACGACTCGACGCCGCCGGCTGCGCGGCCGAACACCTCGACGTCGCCGGGGTGCAACCGATGCAGCGTCTCGAGATGGCGCCGCTCGTGCTCTTCGCCCTTTCGCCGCAGTAGCGCGGCTTGCGGATCGTCGCCCTCGGGCCGGACGGCCTCTCCAAGCGCGACCTGCAGCTCGAGCTCCGTTAGGCGCTTGCACTCGAGGTAGTCGTTGAGATCGCTCGCCGCAAAGACGAGCCGCCCGTCGACTCGCTGCATGCCTTAGGGGAACCTCGCGGACATGGCGCCATCGTGCGCTGCCGGAGTGCCATATGCCTGGCATCGTTCCGCGCTTGCTGTTAGGATAGGCACCACGAGAGGAGGAAAGACTTGTATGGGCTCTCTCCCGTCACCCTCAACCGGCGGCCCTCCGCAGCCCGGCCTGCAAAGGGGATGGCGCTATCTCAAGGCCGCCGCGCTCGGCGCCGCGGTGCTCGCGATCCTCGCGGGCACGTCGATCGCATCGTCCACCGGCGCCGCACTCCGCCCGTGTTCCACGCAGGGGTCGGGCGCTTCGCATCCGGCGAACGGTGAGCGGCCATGAACTTGCAATCGCTCGACGTCGTCATCGGGATGGTCATCGTATTTCTCGCCGTGAGCCTGATCTGTTCGTCGATCAACGAGCTGCTCTCGAGTGCGCTGTCCCTGCGGGCCAACACGCTGAAGGACGCGCTCGATTCGCTGCTCGGCAGCGACCTGGCGCGCACGGTGCTCGATCACTCCGCGATCCCGGCCGCGCCCAAGGGCGGCCCGAAGAGCCCCGCCTATATCGAGCCGGCGCTGTTCGCGTCGGCGCTGCTCGATACCGTCATGCCGTCGCACTCCGCCGGGCCGCAGGCGGCAGACGCCGCCGCAGTCGCAGCGCCGGCGGCGAGCGCGCTGCTCGCGCGGAGCCCGGCGAGCGGCGCCATCGGCGCGTTCGTTCGAAGTGCCGGTGACGACTACGAGCGTCTCCACCGCCAGGTCGTGGAGTGGTACGACGCCTACATGGACCGCGTCGGCGGTGCCTACAAGCGCAACACGCAAGCGGTCATCGCGGTGATCGCGATCTGCGTGGTCGGGATCCTCAACGTCGACAGCTTCAAGGTCTACAAGCAGCTGACGAGCCAGGGCGTCGTCGCCGCGGCGCTCGCATCGAAGGCCGACGCGCTGCTCAAGAACGGGCAGCAGCATCCTCCCGCGGCGCTGGGCGACGAGGTCGATAACGTCAACGCACAGGTCGCCGCGCTACCCGTGCCGATCGGTTGGCATAGCGACGACTTCGTCAACCCGTGGTGGCACAAGGTCGTCGGACTGCTCGTCACGGCGATCGCGGCGTCGCTCGGCGCGCCGTTTTGGTTCGACGCGCTGAGCAAACTGGCGAATCTGCGCTCGGTGGGGGCTAAGCCGGGCGAAACGTAACGGCGGTCG
Source organism: Vulcanimicrobiota bacterium (assembly GCA_963711625.1). GTDB lineage: Bacteria > Vulcanimicrobiota > Vulcanimicrobiia > Vulcanimicrobiales > Vulcanimicrobiaceae > Cybelea. The sequence continues at coordinate 312,634 of OY970207.1, read as the reverse complement.
AGCGCTATGGGTAGGAGTGGACGCACGAGCCGCTCGCGTTGCTGAGCAGCGGCTGCATGGTGTAGGATTTCGTGCCGAACGGATCGTTTTGGATGTTGTGAAACGCGCAAATGTCGGCGATCTCGCCGCTGCTGCCGTTCCAGGCGCTATATGGATACGGATCCGTGTACGCTTCGCCGTACTCGTGGCCGCCGAGGATCGTCACGCCCTCGTCGGCGCCGCTCTCGTCCGAGGGCGGCGTGACGAAGTTCGCGCCGCACTGCTTGCCGGCGTCGGGCATGTAGGGCAGGTTCGAGTAGGCGACCAGCTGCTGCTGATACGGCGTGTCGCTGTGATAGGAGCACCAATGCGATCCGAACCCCTTCTCGCTGCGCCCGTGCGCCGTCGCGACGATGTAGAGACCGTTCGCATTGTAGCCGAAGTGCGCTACGCCCCGCAGCGCTTCCGCCGCCGTCTGCGCGTCGCTCGGGCTCTTAGGGATGGCCGACTCGTCATTCCAGCTGCCGCCGTACTGATTGCGCGGGTTGGTGATGTTGATCGTGCTCGCCCCGACCTGTTCGTAGTATTGGGTCATGATGTTGTTATAGCCGCTGCCGCCCATGTTCTTGGTGTAGGTCTCGAGCAGCTTCTGCACGTTCTTCGGGTCGCCGTACTTTTTGTAGCCCCAGAAGATGAGGTAAACCTTCGGGTTGACCAGCACCGGACCGCCATGGTAGCCCACGAACACGTCGGGCTGAATTTGCTTCCGCGCCGCGTCGAGCGTGGGGGAATAGTGCGGGGCGTGGTAGAGCACGCCGCCGGAGTAGCTCCAGTCGGGGCCGGCGGGTACCGACGAAACCGCTCCTCCGTTCGCGCAGCCTGCGGCGGCAAGCGCCGAGACGCAGGCGAGCGCGCCTGCAAGCCGTGAGTACGCATTGGTTCGCAGCACGAGGATCTCCTTAAATGGCTTGAATCTTGGCCATCATCCCCTGATCTTCGTGATCGAGGATGTGGCAGTGGAAGAGGAATTCGCCGCGGATCACCGGGTCGCGGAAATCCATTAGCAGGACGATCGAGCCGGGCACGCTGTGCTTCTCGCCGAGACCGGTGGTCGAGCGGTGCGGCACGATCACGCTGTCGGCCCAGTACGGGTGCTCCAATCGCTTTCCGTTGATGCTTTCGATCAAGAAGTGCATCTGATGGATGTGAAAATCGTGAACCTCCTGGGTGACGTTGACGATCTTCCATTCCTCGACGGTTCCGGTGTGCACCACGAACATCGGGGGCGCACGCATCGCGAAGCTCTTGCCGTTGATGAAGAAGTGCGGCTTGTTGTTCTCGCTGAAGATCACGAGGCGCTTTGCGGCGGGTGCCGGCAGCGACGTGGTGTAGACGTTGCGCGGCAGCGGGGCGCCGACAGTCAGCGGCGCCCTCGAGAAGTCGCCGCCGTCGCGGTGGTGTTTCGGCGCCACGAGGCGCGCCAGCTCCAGATAGGGATCGGCATCGCCGTTTGGCCCCGTGTTGTAGCAGAGCGTTTGAAACTTCGCATGCCCGGCCGCGGGGCCGGTGACCACGAACTCGGCTCGCCCGGCCGGCGGCACGATGACCGACGATTCGGTGCGCGTCGGGGGCGTGCTCGGATTGGTGTCGAGTGCGAAGCCGTCGACCGCGACGAGCTCGACCTTCTCGCCCTCGACGTTGAGCCGCAGCGTCTTGTGTCCCGTGGCGTTCACCACGCGGAAGAACTGCCGCTCGCCGGGCGCGATCGCGATGTCGGGCCTGCTCACCCCGTTGAGCGTCACGGTCAGCCCGTCTTTGAACGTGCACGGATTGGTATTCGAGCCGAGCGGCCGCACCTGGCCCATGCCGGACGTGCCCGCCATATCCGGCATCGCGTCGCCGCCCACGCCGGTCGCACGTACGATGATGACGCGCTGTTTCATCTTAGACAGGCCGGGCAGGTGGTGCGTCAGCCCCTCCACGACGATCGCGCCCGACATGCCGCTAGAACCGACTTGAAAGTTGACGACGCCATGCATGTGCGGGTGATACCAGTAGAGCCCCGGTTCCTGATTGGTGGGAATCGGAATCACGTAGCGCGTCTTCTTACCCGGCTTCACCATCACGTCGAGCACGTCGTCCTGCGGCCGCTCGGGCGACACGCCCAAGCCATGGAAGTGCAGGTTGACGTCGTCGCGCATCACGTGGCTGCCGGGCGGTGGCTCCGATGGCAGATTGTTGCGCAGGTCGACCTGGATCGTCTCGCCCGGCTTCACCACGATGGTCGGCGCGACGTTGCGCATGTGATCGAACTCGAACTCGGGCTGACCGGTGGCCTTGTTCTCGTTCACGATTAGCAAGAGGCTCGCAACGCCGCCGCTTGCCTTGACCACCGGGGGTTCGGGCAGGTCGGCGTTGCCGGCCGTCCGCGCGGGCAGCGACCGATTCGCGAGCGGGGGAAGCGCGTTCGTGGGCGCAGTGCCGTGGCCGCCGCATCCGGCAAGCCAAGCGAGGGCAATTGCAAACGTGAGGAGACGTCGTGTCATCGGATGCTCCGAGAAGAGCGGTGAGACGTCAGCTTACGGGTTTGTTAGATGCTCTTCCTACCGCCGTCACTTCGGCGTGGCCAAGAAGCCGTGGTGGGTGCCGTGGCTGTCGACGTACCAGCCGACCATGTCGTTGTGCATGTTGATTCCGGTTATTACCGTGACCCCGGCCGCATCGGGTTCGTCGATCTGCTGCCATGTGATGCCCTCGAAGAACGGATGCATCAGAAGGAAGCCGTGCGTGTTGCCCGAGGCATCGACGAAGCTGCCGACGATCCGGTCGTCGACGGTGATTCCCAGGAACTGCGTCGAGGCGGCGTACGGGAAGCCGAGAGTGCGCACCTTGCCCGTGCTGCCCTTGCGCACGTATCCCATCGTGGTTCCCGAGGGCGACGTCAAGTAGCCGACCACGTCTTCGTGTCCGTTGATCGCCGTGAGATAAAGGTTGGTGCCCATGCTGGGCGGCGCGTTGATCGGCGTGAACTTGCCGGTCGCGATCGGCATCTCGAACGAACCCATCTCCTTGCCGGACTTGTAGAAACCGACCGCTATCCCGTCGTCGTTGAGGCCGACGATCTCCGTTGTAGCGCCGCGGGCGTTCGGATTTTCGTAAGCGAACCAGAGCCCTTTGACGTACGCGAAACCAAACGTCGCCTTCTTATACGGGTCGAAGTAGTAGCCGGCGATCGTGCGCCGGTCGTTGAGTGCGGTGGCGACGGTTTGGGGAGCCGTGGGATACTGGATCTTGCGGTAGTTGTTCGGTTGGTAGGGCGGAAAGATGAGGTAGCCCACGCTCGGATCGCTCTGCTTGCCGCTGCCGAAGTAACCGACGATCCGTTCGTTGTTATTGATGCCGAGCAGCTCGTTGAACGACGTGTACGGCTTATCGTCGAGCGTCTTGAAAGACAGGTTGATCCCGGTGCTTGCCGGTCCGTTTCCGCGCGCTGCCGGCGGAAGGCCGGCGCCGGGGACCGTTTGCGCGGGGGCGCCGCAGGCCGTGAGAATCGCCGCCGTCATAAAGGAGAATAAGCGACGAACTGAAGGCGTCATCTCGAGAAGTATGCCATGAAACGTCTGCGTTAATGCGTCAACAAAGCGAATACGTTGGATTAAATTACAGGCCGATCTGACCTAGGTTACCCATGAAGCGTTGCGTTCGCGGGTCCTCCCACCAGTTGGCGACGATCGCTTCGAGTTCGGGCAGTCCGCGCAGATGACCGACGTGCCGCTCGATCGACCGGCGGTCGGGCGAGGCGGCGATGACGTCGGCATGAAGGCGGTCGATCGTCTCGTGCGCGCCGTGGTCGGGAGGCAGGGCGGCGTGCAGGTCGTCGCGCGGCAAGAGCGGGAGCATGGTCTCGGCCTGCGTGATGAGCTCCTCGCCGCCGATCAATCCGGTTGCGTCCGCGTCGACGATCCCGTCCCGTAGCTTCTCTATCTCCATGATGCTCCGAAGGTTCTTTTGCCGTGAGACCTCGGCCTCTCCCGGGCCGTTTGCAATCGCCTAAACTTTGTGTTACAAAGTAAAGTGCAGTGGAGCTACAGCGCGCGCTTTCCGATCTCGCCGAGGTCCGCGACCGGCTCGTCCGAATCCAGCGGTTCGAGGGGTATTCGGCTCCGGCCGCGATCGCGAGCGGCGTGGGCGCGTTGATCGCCGGATACGCGCAGCGCGCGACCACCCCGCTTCCGGCGGACGCCGCCGCGCTGCACCGGTACGTTCTCATCTGGATGAGCTGCTTGGCGGCGGCGCTGCTGCTGAACTACGGCGCCGTAGGCATATGGCTGTGGAGGAATCGCGGCCCCGCCGCCGCGAGTGGCTTCCGCACCGCAGCGCGCTCGATCGCACCGGCCATCGTTCTCGGCGGCCTGCTGACGGTCGCACTGATCGATCGTTCCGAGTATCTGCTCTTGCCTGGCGCGTGGTTCGCGCTGTATGCGATCGGCCTGTTTGCGTCGCGCGAAGCGATCCCCGCGTCGACGATGCCGGTCACGCTGGGTTTCTGCGCGCTCGCCGCGCTCTTTCTCGTCTCGCCGTTGCGCGACATTGCGCTTTCGTGGTGGGTGATGCCGCTGGGCTTCGGCGTAGGCCAGGTCGCCATCGGCTGCATCATTTGGAAGGAGCGGCGGCCGTGAGCTCGCGCCAGGCCCCGTTCTCGTATCCGGGCCTCGAGCGGATCTTCCACGAGCGCGGGCGGCTGGCGATCTGCACTTGTCTGATCGCGCACCCCGACGGGCTCAGCTTCACCGAGCTGCAAGCTTCGTGCGATCTCTCGGACGGCAACCTCAACCGGCACGTGCACGCGCTCGCGGAGCTCGGCATCGTGACCACGGAGAAGCAGCGCGGCTCGGGCCGTCCGCAAACGGTGTATCGCATCACAAAGCGCGGGCGCCAACGCTTTCTCGCCTACGTCGACGAGCTCGAGGCGGTGGTGCGCGACGTCCACGAGCGGTCGCAGGCAGCCGCGCACGCGAAGCTGGCGACGACGTGACGCCGCGCCACGTCGCCATCATCATGGACGGCAACCGCCGCTGGGCCACAGAGCGCGGCCTTCCGATCGCGTGCGGCTATCGTCGCGGCATCGGGGCGTTGCGCCGCACGCTGCACGCGGCCGGCGAGGCCGGAGTGCGCGTGGTGACCGCGTATGCGTTCTCGGAAGAAAACTGGGATCGTCCCCAAAGCGAGGTCGGCCTGCTGATGGACCTCTGCGCGCGCGCCGCGCACGGGGAGCTTCGGCGCCTCGCCCGCGAGGGCGTGCGCGTTCGCCTCTGCGGCCGCAGCGAACGATTGCCGTCGCGAACGCGAGTGGCCCTCGAACGGCTCGTGGCCGAGACGTCGCACAACCGCGGCATTCTGCTCAACCTCGCCATCGATTACGGCGGCCGCCGCGAGATCGGCGACGCCGTGCGCACGCTCGTGCAAGAGGTACGCGCGGGCGTTCTCGATGCCGACTCGATCGACGAGCATACGCTTCAGAGCCGCCTCTACACGGCGGGCCTGCCCGATCCCGACCTGATCGTTCGGACCGGCGGTGAGCTGCGGCTCTCGAACTTCCTCTTATTTCAGGCGGCGTACGCGGAGTTCTGGGCGACGCCGACGTATTGGCCGGACTTCGACGCGAGCCACCTCGGCGCGGCGCTGGCCGATTTCGCGGCACGCCAGCGCCGCTACGGGACCTAGGGAACCTCTAGGTCTTGCCGGGATATTTGTAGCGCAGCACCTTCTCGAGGTTGATGCCGCGAACGATCCCGTTGGCGTGATAGGCGAGGCCCCACGAGTCGATGGACGACAGGTCGGGGAAGATGCAAGCCTCGAGGGTTTGGTCGACCGAATTCTTGTTATACCAGCCGCCGCCGGCCCCGCTCGTGCCGCCGAACTGGTCGGAACCACCGAGCAGCGTGCAGTAGCACGACGCGGGATTCCCTTGGCACGACCCGGTCGGCGGCGCGATGATGTATGCGAGCGCGGCCAGCGTCGGTTTCTTCGTATAAAGCGTGCTCAGCAAAATGTGGATCCGCGAGCCGTCCTTCTTGCTGGTGTACTGACAGAAGCTTTGCTTGCCGGCGAGAAAGAGCAGCTGCGATCCATTGCTTCCGTAGACGGGACGGCGAACGATCACGTCGCCGCGCGTGTGCGTGCAGTATGCGGCAGCCGCGGTCTGCGACGCATCGGCCCCGTCGGGAAGCGCCGCGGATAGCGCTTGAGCCGATGGTTGGCTCGGGAGCGCAGTGCCGAATTGCGGCGAAGTGGTTCCGGTGCCGGCGCATCCGGCAAAGAGAACGGCGCTCGTGAGTACGAGCGTCCCAAACGAAAGCTTCATCATCAACTCCTGTAACGGCGCAACGGTGCTACGGCCTAACGGCGACGACCGACTTACCGATAACGGAGCGCCTCACCTGTGTGCCGGCAGGCGCGGCGCCCGACCGGCAGTGCCGGTCTGCGGCTTCGGCTGGCGCTCAACAGGCATCGGGGGCAAGGCAGCGTATTGCACGCACAGTATCACGTTGCCGCGGAGGAATGAAGGTGAGGGCAGCAATTGGAGCGTTGACGGTATGCGCCGTGTTGCTGCAGGCGCAGCCGGCGGCGGCGTCGCCGATCGACGAGCTCGGGCGTTTCGAAGGCGCGTGGCACAGCCAGGGGACGTTCGTTCAGACCGCTTACAGCAAGGCGCGCGCGACGACGGCGACGACGATCTGTGCGTGGGCGATCGACCGCTCGTATATGGTCTGCCAGCAGAAGGTCGCGGACGGCGATGCGCGCGAGTACGATCTCGGCGTTTATAGCTATGAGGACGCCACCCACGAGTATCGTTTCTATAGCATTCGCGCGGGACGATCCACGACGTCGGCAATCACCGTAGACGGCAATACGATCTCGTATCCATTTTCGTTCACCGACGGCGACAAGCAAGTGATGATTCGCACGCTCAATGTCTGGGCGAGCCCCACGCTCTATCGCTGGCGAAGCGAATACTCGACCGATGCCGGTGCGACGTGGACCCTGATGGGATCGGGAACCTCGCAGAAGAGTTAGCGAGCGTCGAACGTGCCCGTCGCGACGTGCGCGACGTGGCCCCCCACCTCTATTCCGTCGCGGCCCTGCGCGCCGCGAACGTGCACGTGCAGCAGGCTGCGCCGCCCCATCTTGGTGCCTTGCTCGCTCACGAACCGCGTGCCGTCGTCGCCGCTCACCAGGCCGTACTTCATCATGAAGGCCGCGAGCGGCCCGGTCGCGCCGCCCGTCGCGGGATCTTCGCGGATGCCCATCTGCGGCGCGAACATGCGGGAATACGCGCCGGCCGGCGTCGGAGCGAAGACGAAGATCCCGGCATTCGCGTGCGGACCGGCGAGAAGCGACTCCGCCAACGCGTCGTCGATACTCGCGCGGTCGACCGTCGCCGCATCCGCGGCCGCGACGAACAGCATCGGGTGACCGGCCGAGAGCATCTCGCACGGCACGTCCGGCGCGAGTTCGCCGGCGCCCAGGCGCACCGCCGCGGCGCAGGCCTCGCGCGGGAAGACGCCGAGGCTTCGAATCGCGGGAGTCGTGAGCCAGAGCAGCGGATCGTCGCCCGCGTCGACGCGCACCGCGATTGGGCCGACGTTCTCGGCCAGCGTGAAGCTCGTCGCGCTCGCGGGCACGATCGCCAGCCGGCGCAGCACGTAGGCCGTGCCGATCGTCGGGTGGCCCGCGAACTCCATCTCGTTGTTGGGGGTGAAGATTCGGACCCGCGTGGCTGCGCTCGTCGATTCGTTCGGCAGGATGAACGACGTCTCGGCGAGGTTGAACTCCTTGGCGACCCGCTGCATCGTGGCGGCGTCTAAGCCCGATGCGTCGGCGACCACCGCGAGCGGGTTGCCCTCGAGCGGCGTGCGGGTGAAGACGTCGACGATATGATAGTCGAAACGCATGCCACTACCTTATCAATACGAGACGGAGAATGGAATGGCATGAGCGCGTACGTGATCGTGAACGTCGACACGAGAGACCCACACCGGTACGAGGAGTACAAGGCGATGGCGCAAGACACCGTCAAGGAGTTCGGCGGGCGCTACGTGGTGCGCGGCGGTAAAATGAAGGTGGTCGAGGGCGGCTGGCGCCCGACGCGCCTCGTCGTGCTGGAATTCGAGTCGTACGAACGCGCGGTGGAGTGGTGGGAGTCCGAGTCGTACGCGCCGGCCAAGGCATTGCGCCAGAGTCTGAGCGCGACCGACATGGTGATCGTCGACGGTTGCGACGGTCCTTAGGCGTTCACGGATCGAAGTAGATGTGGCCTGACGGATAGTCGAGGGTCACGGCGGCTTCGAAGAAGGCCGTCGGCCCGATCTTGCCGCTCACGCGTTCGCCCTCGAACACGTCGTCGTTCGGACGCGTTGTGAACCACACGCTCGCGGCGCGATAGGTGCCGATCGCCAGGCGCGGCGCCTCGATCGCGTCGATGCCCGGGCCGCCGGCGCGGCGGATGTAGCGCCATTGCGGATGCGCCGTGTGCCACCTCTGCATGAGAGCCGCGGTGACGAAGCTCGCGGCGCGCACGGATCCCCACCGATCGTGCATGGCCGCCGTCGCCTCGGGAGTGAGCGCGACGGTCGCGGCGGAATCGAAGCTCATCGCGACGCGTTCGTCGCCGACGGTCACCGGCACCGTCGCAAATCCGCGGGCGATCGTCATCGGCGCGCGTCCGAGTCCGCCGGGCCGTGCACCCGGCTCCGTGAGTATCTCGAGGCGAGCGCGCGGGTAGTCGAGCAGCACGACGCGGCCCGCGAACCAGCCGGCCCCGAACTGCGCGTCGATGCCGTCGAAGATGCGATCCGCCGGATCTGGTGCGAAAACCGGCAGTCGTCCTTCGCCCGCGAGTGGTGGCACGACCGGCGGCGGAAGTGCAACCACCTTGCCGGCGAGTCCCAGCGACTTCGCGCAGGCTTCCGTCACGAAGCCGCTGCCGTCGGTATCGAGCCAGATTCGCAGCCGCCGTCCGGCGACCGTTGGCTCGTAGAAGAACCTCCCATCGGCCAGTGCCGACGGGAGGGCGGTACCGCTCACCGCCATCAGCGCGCTCAAGAGTACGTCCATCGTCACCCCACCGCGAGGATGACACGCCGGAGCGGGCACCGTCTTGGACGAATGGGACGCGCCCCGCACGCCGGCGGCACGGCGGCCGGATAGGCTGTCGACGTGGACTCGAAACGGCGAGACGTCACGTTTCTCGTGCGCATGTGGCTGCCCGAGGAGCCGGCCGGCGCCGACGAGTGGCGCGGCTCGGTGCACGAGGTGGCCTCCGGAAAGCGGCTCTTCGTGACCGGGACGCGCGACATCGCGGACTTCATCGCAGCGCATCTGGCGGATTGCCGACCACGGAAAGCGTGAACGAATGCTGTAATCATCGAATTGGCCGGCGGCGGATACGCGGCCGCCGGCTGCGAAGCCTTCCGACATGGGCGGAGTGCGCGTACCGGCGCTGGTCGCCGGCGCGATCTTCGCGGCGCTGCTGCTGGCAGTCTTCGCCGGGAATGCGCTGATCGCGTCGGGCGCGGTGAAGGATCCGACCGCCTTCGAGACGCCCGCGAAGATCGTGTTCTTCACGCTCTTCGTCGCGTTCGGGTTCTCCCTCGTGCCGGTGATGGTGAAGCTGGTGCTGGGCTTTCAAGTCGCGATCGGCAATCGCGACTTAGCGCCGGTGCAGGTCGCCGTCGATTACTCGTGGTGGATCGTCGGCGCGTTCTGGGCGCTCATGGCGCTCGGTCTCGCCGTCGGCTTGCCCGCCGCGATCCATGACGGATTCTTCGCAGGGGAGTCGTCGCCGGCTGCGAGCGAGGCGGCGAAGGCGATCGCGCGCATGCCGGTGGGGGGCACGCTGGTCGCGGCCCCGGGCATGCCGGCGAGCCGGATGCTCGCGCAATCGACCCTGCGCGTCCGGCGCGGCGCGACCTCGGGGCTCTTCAGCGGTGCGCGGTACGGCGGCGCGGCGATCTTCGACTACCGCGTGGCCGGCACGGCGACGACGTTCCGGCGCTGCCGCTACTACTACATCACGACGTCGCGAAAACGCGGCGACCGCATCGAGGAGATCAACGTGGGCATCTCGGCGGAGAAGCTCACCAAGGCCGGGCTCGATGCGGCGGAACGCCAAAACCGCGCCCGCCTGCGCGGCGACGGCTGGCGATCGCGCGACGAACGCACCTGGGTGCGGGGCAACGTGGTGCTCGACCTCCGCGTTACGCGGATCGACGAGCCCGTCGCCCGGGGAAATCCGGCACGCGCCGGAGAGTGGATCGAATACGTCGACCTTCGTTCGCTGCGATCGTAGCCATCGCATGTGCGTGCTCACTTGCGTGGATTTGCACGCAGGAAATTGTAAGTTGCGTCAACTTACTTTGAAATTGTTGTATTAGGTCAAAATATATCGGTTGCAAACGCGCGCATTTATGACGCCGGTCGCTAGACGCGCGTACGCTTGCGCTCCTACTCTATGCAGGTAGGAGGTTTCCACACATGAGCTCTTCTCGGATCATCGCCTCCGCGGCGCTCACAGCTCTCCTCTTGAGCGCGTGCGGCGGTCCCGGCAACGTCTCGACGGGCCCGGGAGCAATACCCCAAACGAACGCAGCGAAAACCCCGGGTTCCCCTGGAAACGCCCAACAGAGTGCCGGCATCTCGCGTGACATGGCACAGGCGAAGCTATTCTGGCGTCCGGATCGGCTGATGCTGCAGAAGGACGTTAGGCAGCAGGCGAAACTGTTCTACGAGGGGCCTCGCCGGCCGCTGCGCCTCGTGGACGACTGTACGGGCCGCGTCGACTTGGCTCAAATCGGTTTCGCTCGAATCAAGAAGTATCGCATCAACATCTACAAGGTGATCGCGTTGCGCGGCGGGCCGTTCCACTGCTCCGTCGTCGCGAAGGTACGGGGCGAGCCGCTTCATGCGGCCCTATCGATCGAAGTAGCGCAGTAGTTTTCGCGTAGAGGGAAGGGGGAGAAAGAGGGCCGCAAGGCCCTCTTTCCTAATCGCTGAGCACTATGTGCCAAGTACGTATTTGGCTCGTCGCCGCATCGCTTGTCGCCGTGCCGGCCCTCATCGCGCGTCCGGCGAGCGCCGACGATAGCTTCTTCCGGTCTCCGACCGGCAACATCGGCTGCGCGTACGCGCCCGATCTCGGCACGCTGCGCTGCGACGTGCGAGACGGCGTCAAGCCGTTGCCGCCGATGCCGAAGAGCTGCGAGTTCGACTGGGGCCAAGGCTTCTGGCTTCACAAAGCAGGTCCGGCGTCGGTCGTGTGCGCCGGCGACACCGCACTGGGCGTGGGGTCGGTGTTAAAATACGGATCGACGTGGGCACGCGACGGTTTGTCGTGCGCGTCGTCGAGCGCCGGCTTTCGCTGTAAGAACGCCTCGGGCCACGGATTTTTTATCTCGCGGGGCGAGGCGTACCGCTTCTAGCTACTGATCGTCGACCGGTGCGTTCGACGGCGGCTCGTGGACGAAGTACGACGCGGGATACTTCGAGCCGAACGGCGTGAATTTGCGCGGGGACTGCGTGAAGTCGAAGCTATTGGCGAGGCTCGCGGCGCGCGAGTCGGTGTACCCCTCCGACGCCGGCCCGATCTGCGGCAGGCTAAAGACCTCCTCGACGAACTTTAGAATGCTTCCGTACTCGTACTTCGTGTGCGAAACGTGTCCGGCCCGGGAGGGTCCCTCTTTGGCGTAGGGCGAGATGATGAGGCACGGAACGCGGATTCCCAATCCGCGGAAGTCGCGCTGCGGTGGCGGCGCGTTGTCGAACCAGCCGCCCCACTCATCCCAGATGAGTACGATGGCGCTGGACGTCCAGTACTGGCTCTCGCCGATCTCGTTCACGATGGCGGTGACCCACGACGGCCCGTGGTCGCTGCGCGTGCCGGGGAGGTCGGAGTTGTTGCGCTTGGGCGTGATCCAGGTGACCGCCGCCAGATTCCCGTTCGGGATGTCGGTCAGCACGCGGGTCTCGGGCGCAATGACGTCGGCATCCCAGTCGGCGCCGTACCGCACGTAGGCGAGCGCTTCGAACGGGGAGTAGATGCCGCCGTTGAGATGGCGGTGGATGTAGTACCGCCACGAGAGGCCTGCAGCGTCGAGCACGTTTGCGAGGCTCTCGAATTGCGAGAAGCACGGAAACGGACCGTTGCCGCGGCCGACGTTGCGATTGACGTCGACGAGCGAGCTCTTCGTCTGCGGGGGCGAGTCGCAGTCGTTGGGGGCGTGCGACGGAATGTTGACCTCGGCGGTCGTGTTGCTGATGTCGTCGTTGCCCGCGACCGCGAACATGTGGGCCGTATAGCTGCCGCCGAACTCGCTCGGGAACATCTTGTCGGCGAGCACGTATTGTTGGGCCATCGCCCAGTACGGGGCAATTTCGGCGTGATTCATGTAGGCGTAGGCGGCGAAATTATTGCGGGGACCGGTGTGGAAACCGTCCATCTTACCATTGTGCCATCCGGCGATCGCCGACTGCCACGTGTGCGGCAGGTTCGGATTCGTCTCGAAATTCGTTTCGTGCAGGTTCACTTTGATCCGCCGGTGCCGATGGAAGGCATGGCCGTAGAGCGGGGCATCGGCGCCGGGAAATCCGGCAAACAAGTTTTCGAAGCTGCGATTCTCTTGGATAATGACGACCACGTGCTGGATATAGCCGTTGCCGCTCGGCGCGTGCGGCCCGGGCGCTGGCAGCGCCGATGCGGGTGGAGTAGACGGTCCGCTCGTCGAGCAGCCCACGGTCATTCCGAGCGCGATGAGTGCGAAAAGCCTGGCGTTCACATGCACCGACCCTTTCACCGTAAAAGAAACGTTACGTAGAGCGCTGCCATGACGACGTCGGCGCTGACGATAGCTACGGTCACAGGGCGTTTGCGCAGCGGGCTGGCGACGACCAGCGCCGCGAGGACGACCTTTTCGATGGCGGCCGCGATCATGACCGGCTCGCGAACCTGCGCGTGGCTGCCGGCGTAGATCAGTAAGCCGCCAATGAGCGCAATCAGCAGACACCAGTGACGCACGAGCAAGATCGTCGTGGCATCGTCGGCCGGCATTCCGAAGAAGAAGGCCGACACTTGGCGCGGCGCGAGGAGTCCGAGCCCGGCTGCGGCCGTCAGCGTACCGGTAACGATGAGAACGATATTGAGCGCAGCCTCGCCGCTCCAGTGCATTTGGCACTTGGTTAGTAGGGTGCTTTATAAGTTCCTTGAATCCGAGTATAGTTGAGGATTCGTGCTGTTGAACCGCGGGCGGTCGCGCGGGTGCTGTTGGGGCTATTCTTTGTCGCCTCAGGCGTCAATCATTTCGTGCATTTTGCTTTCTATGTGCGTATCGTCCCATCGTATCTTCCGGAGCACGCCGCGTTCGTTGCGATTAGTGGCATCTGCGAATGTTTGGGAGGAATCGGCGTGTTGATATCGCCCCTTAGGCGCCTTGCGGCCGCCGGACTCGTGGCACTGCTGATCGCGGTGTTCCCCGCCAACGTCGATATGGCGCTTCATGCCGGGCGTTATTCCGATATTGCTCCCGGTTGGGCTCTGTACGTGCGCCTTCCGGTGCAGCTCGCTCTCATCGCCTGGGTTTGGTGGGCCGCCGGTGGAGTTCGTGCAGCCGGATAACGGTCGTGGATACGCAGACGCTCGGCGTTCCGTCCTAGGCGCCCGGCTGTTATTAGTTCTCTCCGTCTTGCTTGCGTCGCTCTGCGTGTGGATCGTTATTCCGCCTTTCAACGAACCGACGATCGTACTGGCTGTCGCATCGATTGAGCTCAGCGTGTATCTGCTGGCCGCGAACGGGCTTTTTCTCGTCCTGACGTTATTGACGGTGGGGCGAAAGGGGGGCGCTGGGGCAGCGGTGTTCGCGGCTAACTGCGTCGTCTGCGCTCTGCCGTTGCTCGCGCTTATCGGCAGCGATGCCGTTCGCCCGGTCGCATATCGCAGCTTCGACGTTCCGATTGCGGAGCACTCGATACCCGTTAGGTTGGGACCCGTGGCCGCCGAGATCCGAGCGTATTTACCCGCTGCAGCACACCGCACGCCCGCGGTTTTTGCGATCTACGGCGGCGCCTGGAGAAGCGGGAGTCCGCGCAGCGATGGTGCGCTCAACCGAGCACTCGCTCATCAGGGCTACGCCGTCTTCGCCCTGGCCTATCGCCACGCCCCGGCATACCGTTTCCCCGTGGCGCTCGGCGACGTGCGCCGCGAGATTTCCCTGATCCGGAAGGATGCGCGCCGTTACAACATCGATACGCAGCGCACGGCAGTGCTGGGGCATTCATCCGGCGGCGAACTGGCGGAGCTGATCGCCTTCGAACCGAAATCTCCGGTAGCCGCGCTTATCAGTTACTCCGGCGCGGTCGACCTCGCGATGGGGTGGAAGTATCCGCCCGTTCCCGACCCCATCGGCGTCCGCGCCGTCATCCAAAACTATATAGGCGGCACCCCGGCCGGCGCGCCGGATCGTTACGCCGCGGCGTCGCCGCTTGGATTCGTTCGTCGCGGTTTACCGCCGGTTCTTTTGATCTACGCCGGGCGCGATCACGTGGTCGACGTTCGCTACTCACGCAAGTTTCGCGACGCCCTCCGCGCGGCCGGGACGAACGTCACGTATGTGGAACTCCCGTGGACGGAGCACGCTTTTGAAGTGCTGCCCTTCGGGTTGCACGCACCGATCGCGTACCGAGCGACGCTGAACTTCCTGGCAGCGAACTTCGGCAGCTAGCCGAGATCGGCCGCCGGCGCGAACGGATGCGAGGGCTGCCGCTCCACGAGCTCGAGATAGCGGCGGCGCGCTCGTTCGGCTTCGACGTGGTCGTACGCTCGCGCGGCTTCGCGCGCGAGCTCCTCGAGCAGCGCGACCTCCTCGGGGTCGAGCTGCGCGCCGTTGGCATGCGCGCCGTATAATGTGAAGCTAACCAACTCGTGTCGCACCGTCACGGGGACGGCAAGGCTATAGATCGCAGCCGTCGCAGAATCGAGGTACGAGCGCAGGTCGTCCAACCACACGATCCGCTCGTCGGCGAGAAGCATGCGGACGAGCAGATCGTTCTCGCCGAATCCGGGAGGCGCGATCTGCGTTTGGCGCGCGGTGGCAACTCCTTCGAACCGGATGCCGCCCGAGGATCGCCGATAGAGGGCGGCGGCGGCAAGCTCGAGCGCATCGACCGGCACCTGCACGAGGCCTTCGACGATCGCGTCCTCGTCGGTGGCAAACGGAAGCGCGGAGGCCGCGCGTCGCAGGTGATTTTCCGCCATTCGTCGCCTGCGGAAGAAGATCGTTTCGACGAAACGCTCGATCAGCCGATTGATTCGATCGAGCAAGAAGCCGACCCCGATCGTGGCCAGCAATTCGATTCCGATCGCCAGGCGCCCGAAGGCGACGGCGCGCGAAAAGAACCAGTCAAGGATTGAGATGAACGCGATCACGCAGAGCGAGAGCGCGCCGTACACCAAGGCCCGGTTCAACACGAAATTCACGTCGAGCACGCGCAGGCGAAACACGGCGTAGGCAATGCAGATCGGCATCAACACCACGGCAAAACCGATGACCTGGCCGACGGCAAACGGCACGCCGGGAACGAAGTAAATCGCGTAGGCGAGAAACGACGCGAGAGTGCCGATTGCGAGAAATCCCCAGCGTTGCCGGTCGCTCGGAGTCGCCATGGCGACGTTCTTCGCGAGGATCAACCCGGCAAAGACGAAGGCTGCGAGAGGAATCGCCGTGCTTGCGATCGGGTCCCACGCCGGCAGCGACTCTTGCGCCATGTACGCGCGCCATTCGACCACGTACATCACGTACGCTAAGGCCAAAAACGCCCATACGAATGAGTCGATCCGGCGGCGCCATCCGAGAACGTCGCCGTTCGGAAACCGCAAGACGAACGGCACCAGCGGCAAGACGCTCCACGGTCCGAAGACCGTGCTCAGCACGAAGGAGAGCACCACGAAGGCCGGCGGCACCAGCACGTGCGCCCAGTACATGAAGACCGGGCCGGTCCCAAAATAACCGACTGCGAAGACGTAGAGCGACCACGACATGATCGACGGACGCAGAAAGACGAGTAGGAACGCTACGATCAGGAAGACGGTCGGGGGTAGGTATGCGAGTACACCTCCCACGCGCTGCCAAAACCCGAAGCTCGGGATCGGTGCCGCCGTCAACGTGACGGAGTAGGTCGCTCTGCCGCGCCGCAAGGTAAGCGTTTCGTGTTCTCCCACATACGCGGAGCGGACCCTGGCCGCGGTTTCGAAATCACCGCGATCGACCAGCACGTCGCCGGCGCGAACGCCCGCACGATCCGCCGACGAGTTACGATCGACACCGATGACGACCGTCCCCCGCGCTGGAATCGTGATGCCGAACGTGCCCTCACCCCAGCTTTCGACAAAATCGACGTGACCGATCGGCAAGTAGTAAACGGCAACGACGAATAGCGTCACGAGTATTAAGAGTCCGCGCGAAATCGTTTGGCGCATTATGAAAGGCTGGGACGGCGGGCCATGGCACTACCTTCTGCGGCGCGGCGCGCGCTCGCCCCTTCGGAGCGAAGGCTACCGAAGGGCGCGGGTCGAACGGGAATCGTCCCCAACAGGCACCGACTTCTTTAGGACATCTTGATTGCAACGCAGCCGTTTCGTAAATGCAGCTACCGTGAGTCTCGCGGCGACGCAGCTGGCCATCTTCGGCTGTGCGCGATCTACCTCTACCAAGAACGCTTCTGAGGGCACGAAGAGTATGACGCAGGTGCAAGAATCGACCGGGGCCAGCACGACGGCCGTCCGACCGTTTCCGAAGTTGAATACCTCCGACAACGAGCTCGTCGAGCTGCGGCGGCGCGTCAAGGCGACGCGATGGCCCACACGGGAACTCGTTCCGGACCAGTCGCAAGGCGTGCAGTTGGCCACCATGCAAGCGCTCGCGGCCTATTGGGCGAACGGCTACGATTGGCGGAAGTGTGAGGCGGAGCTCAACGCGATACCGCAGTTCGTGACGGAGATCGACGGGCAGAACATTCACTTCATGCACGTGCGTTCCAAACACGACAACGCGCTGCCGCTGATCGTCACGCACGGGTGGCCCGGGTCGGTCATCGAGCAGACCAAGATCATCGAGCCCCTGACCAATCCGACGGCCCACGGCGCGAGCGCGGCGGACGCGTTCCATCTCGTGATCCCGTCGATACCCGGCTACGGGTATTCGCCCGAGCCGGCGACCCTGGGCTGGGATCCGGTACGCATCGCAAAGACGTGGGTCGTGTTGATGGAGCGGCTCGGATATCCGAAGTTCACGGCCCAGGGCGGCGACTGGGGTGCGGCCGTCACGCAAGAGCTCGCGCTCGTCGCGCCGGCACAGGTGCTGGCCATTCACAGCAACATGCCGGGTACCGTGCCCGCGGATATCTTGGCCGCAGCCAAGGCGGCCGGCGCGGCGCCGCCGGGCCTTGCGGGCGACGAACTGCACGCGTTCGAGCAGCTCAAGGACTTCTACGCACATCATCTCGGCTATGCCGCCGAGATGAGCAACCGCCCACAGACACTCTATGCGTTGATGGATTCACCGATTGGCTTAGCAGCCTGGATTCTCGATCACGACAAGGATAGTTACGAGATGATCGCGCCGGCGTTCACCGGGACCCCCGGCGGCCTGTCGCGAGACGACGTGCTCGACAACATCACGATGTACTGGCTGACGAACACGGGGATCTCGTCGGCGCGTCTTTACTGGGAGAACAAGCTCGACTTTTTCGACGTCAAGGGCATCACCATTCCGACCGGTGTCAGCGCGTTTCCCCACGAGCTCTACTGTGCGCCGCGGAGCTGGTCGGAGAAGGCGTATCCGAAGCTGGTCTACTACAAGAAGCACGACGTAGGCGGCCACTTTGCGGCGTGGGAGCAGCCGCAACTCTTCTGCGAAGACGTGCGCGCGACGTTCCGATCCGTCCGCGCCTAGGCGTCGAACGGCCACGCCGTGGCAGTGTTTTGAGCGACACCTAGCGTTCGTTCGAAAGCGTTGCTTAACACAATCTTATTACGCGTACAAAGCATCGTGCGTCGCCGCGTTTCCAAGAAGGGGAGCTTCGTCTTTTACCGTATGCCTCGGGCTCACTCAAGCCCCCTGATGAGTCGAGACACTGCGAATCATGGAGGCAACGATGGCCAATTCCAACGGCAACGCGGATTCCTCGAAAAATATTCAACGTGAGGTGCTGCCGATTCCCGACCGGCCCTATGCCGGATTCGTCGCATACGATGCGAAGGATCCGGACTCAAAGTTTCCGCCGATCGAACCGTTGCGTCCGCCCAAGGGTGCCCCTAACGTCCTGATCGTTCTGATCGACGACGTCGGGTTCGGTGCATCGAGCGCTTTCGGAGGGCCGTGCCAGGCGCCAACCGCGGAACGAATCGCGAAGGACGGACTTGCGCTACACGCGATTTCACACCACGGCCCTGTGCTCGCCGACGCGTGCGGCGCTCTTGAGCGGACGAAATCACCATACCGTCGGAATGGGCGGCATCACGGAGATCGCGACCTCGGCTCCCGGCTACACGTCGATGCGACCCAACTCGATGGCGCCGCTGCCGGAGATTCTTCGGCTCAACGGCTATTCGACCGCGCAGTTCGGCAAGTGCCACGAGGTCCCGGTCTGGGAAGCCAGCCCCGTAGGCCCGTTCGATCGCTGGCCGACGGGCTCCGGCTTCGAATACTTCTACGGTTTCGTCGCTGGCGAGACCAATCAATGGTATCCGTCGATTCACGAGGGCACGAAAGCCGTCGAGCCGCCGAAGACGCCCGAAGAGGGCTATCATTTCATGGAGGACATGACGGATCGCGCGATTGCGTGGGTGCGCCAGCAGCGACTGCTGGCCGGAGATAAGCCGTTCTTCATGTATTTCGCACCAGGCGCCACGCACGCACCGCATCACGTGCCCAAAGAATGGGCCGACAAGTACAAAGGCAAGTTCGACCAAGGCTGGGACAAGCTGCGCGAAGAGACGTTTGCGCGTCAGAAAGCAGCTCGGCGTGATTCCGCAGGATTGCGAGCTCACGGCGCGCCCGAAGGAGATTCCGTCGTGGGATTCTCAAACGCCCGAGTTCCAGCGCGTGCTCGCGCGCGAGATGGAAGTCTACGCCGGCTTCTTTTCAGTTCGCCGATTATCACATCGGCCGCCTCATCGACGCGCTCGATCAGATCGAGGCGCTCGACGATACGCTGATCTACTACATCATCGGCGACAACGGCGCATCCGCCGAAGGCACGCCGCAAGGCACGTTCAACGAAATGATCCCGTTCAACGGAATGAACGCGCTCGAAACGGTCGACTTCCTGACGCAGCGCATCGACAAGCTCGGCGGCCCGGAGTCCTACAACCACTATGCGGTCGGCTGGGCGCACGCCATGGACACGCCGTATCAGTGGACCAAGCAGGTCGCCTCGCACTGGGGCGGCACGCGCAACGGCACGATCGTTCGCTGGCCGAAGGGCATCAAGGCGAAAGGCGAGATGCGCCATCAGTTCCACCACGTCATCGACGTGGCGCCGACGGTTCTCGAGGCCGCGCAGATTGCCCGAACCCTACATGGTCAACAGCGTCGGGCAGGTTCCGATGCAGGGCGTCAGCATGCTCTACAGCTTCGACGACGCGGCGGCGGCCGAACGCCACGAAACGCAATACTTCGAAATGTTCGGCAATCGCGGAATTTATCACAAAGGGTGGACCGCGGTAACGCGCCACCGCACGCCCTGGATCTTGACGGGAGAGCGCCGCCGTTTGACGATGACGTGTGGGAGCTGTACGACACGAACAAGGATTGGTCGCAGGCGCACGATCTCTCGAAAGAGATGCCGGACAAACTGCACGAGCTTCAGCGCCTGTGGATCATCGAAGCGACGCGCAACAACGTGTTGCCGATGGACGATCGCACGCGCCGAGCGCTTCAACTCCGACCTCGCGGGCAGGCCGGTGCTCGTGCGGGGCGACTCTCAAGTCCTTGCCAACGGCATGGGCGCGCTCAACGAAAACGGCCTCATCAACGTCAAGAACAAGAGCCACTCGATCACCGCGCAGGTCGTCGTTCCCGAAGGGAAACCGGCGCAACGGGGTCATCCTATCGCAGGGCGGGATCGGCGGTGGATGGATGTTCTACGTCAAGGACGGCAAGCTGACATATCTCTACAATTTCGTCGGCCTTCGCGAAACCGTGATCGACTCCACGCAGCCGCTAACCGCCGGGAACGCATCAGGTCAGGATGGAGTTTGCCTACGATGGCGGCGGCCTTGCAAAGGGCGGTACCGTGACGCTCTACATCGACGGCAAGGCCGTTGGCAGCGGCCGCGTTGAACGAGACCGTTCCCATGGTGTTCTCAGCCGACGAGACTTCCGACGTCGGCGTCAAGCGCGGCTCTCCGATGACGCCGGAGATGCCTCCCGAAGAGAGCGCCTTCAATGGCACGGTGCAGGCGTCGTGGTCATCGAAACCAGCGGTGAGAGCGCCGATCACCTGCTGAATCGCGAACAGGTCCTCAACATGATAATGGCGCGGCAGTAACGGTTCGCCGCCGGCTGGGCCGAAGTGCCTGTGGCGGGGGGACGGGGTAACGCCGGCGGCGTAGTGCGCCGCATGTCAACGGCCGTCGTAGGACGCCGAAGTGCCGGTGGAGTTGATCGAGGAGCACTCTGGGCGGCGTGGAGCGTCGCTGCAATCGTCGCGGTGGTGCACCTTGCGGTTGCCACGGAGTACGGCGCGTTTCGAAACGAGCTCTACTTCATTATCTGCGGGCGTCACCCGGCGTTTGGCTACGTCGATCAACCGCCGCTGGTTCCATTGCTCGCGGCGCTGACGCAATTCGCCGGGGTCAATCTCTGGTTCTTGCGCCTGCCGGCGGTGTTAGCCGCCGCGCTCCTCGTGCCGGTCACGGTGATGCTGGCGCAACTGCTTGGCGCGAGCACGCGCGGCGCCTGGCTTGCCGCGATCGCAGCTGCAAGCGCCACGCTGGTGACGGCGATGACCGCGACGCTCTCCACGTCCACCTTCGAGCCGGTCGCCTTCACGCTGATCGCCTACTTCATCGCACGCGCGCTCCTGCTCGCCGAGCCGCGCGCCTTCTGGTGGGCCGGCGCGACCACCGGCGTCGCCTTTGAGGCAAAGTACGGCGTTTTCTTTTGGGCGCTCTGGCTCGCGCTCGGGCTAGCGCTCGCCGGACCACGAGCGGCGCTTCGCTCTCGCGATTTTTGGATCGGCACGCTCGTCTTTGCCGTGCTCGCGCTGCCAAACGTGATTTGGCAAGGCGTGCACGGGTTTCCGTTCCTCGAGCTGGTTCGCAACGACAACACCGGAAACTTCACGGGGACGCCGTTCTCCTTCACGATCGACCAGATCCTGGCGGTGAATATGGTCCTCGCTCCGCTCTGGATTGTGGCGATCGTTGCGCCGTTTGTCTCGGCGCGGCTCGCGCAGTTTCGATTCTTGTCGATCGCCTTCGTCGCGATGGCAGTCTTCATTTTGGCGACGCACGGCAAAGACTACTACCTCGCGGGCGCTTATCCGACCATGTTCGCGCTGGGCGCCGCTGCGTGCACGCGAATTCCGCGCTGGGCCGTCGCGCTCTGGGCGGGTCTCGTTGCCGTAAATGGTGCGCTCTCGCTGCCGCTCGTGCTGCCGGTGATACCGCCGGACCGACTCAAGACGATGATGGACGGCATGCATCCGCGGCCGCGTCCGGTCGAAGCCGCGGGCATCGGTGCGCCGCTGATGCAGATGCTCTCCGACGAGTTCGGCTGGCCCGACCTCGCGCACGGCGTCGAGGCAGCATACGCCGCTCTGCCGTCGGCGGATCGCGCAAAGGCCGCGATCTTCGCTTCCAACTACGGCGAAGCGGCGGCGATCGATTATTATGGCAAGGGCCTCCCTCCGGCGCTCAGCGGGAACAACAATTACTATCTGTGGGGGCCGCGCGGCTATGACGGCTCTGTCGTGCTCGCGGTTAACGTGGATCCTGCGCAGTGGTCCAGGATCTGCGATTCGGCGCGCGTGGTCGCCACGTTTGGGACATCACCCTACGCGATGCCGTACGAGCGCGATCGGCCGATCGTCGTATGCCGCGGAATGCGTCCCCCGCTGCCGCGACTCTGGCCGGTGTTCAAACACTACGGCATCGAGAATCTGGGTCGTTAGCGGACGAGCGTGAGACGAGTTGCATGGCGCCCGGTGCTGCTGGCGATTTGCGCTCTTGCGGCGCTCGTTCTAGTAGCGAGTGTGCTTAACGCGACCGGAATGGGGGGCGCCCAACCCTGGCTGGGCTCGTGGGGCGCCAATTCCGGC
Source organism: Vulcanimicrobiota bacterium (assembly GCA_963711625.1). Taxonomy (GTDB): domain Bacteria; phylum Vulcanimicrobiota; class Vulcanimicrobiia; order Vulcanimicrobiales; family Vulcanimicrobiaceae; genus Cybelea. Next base: position 290,284 of record OY970207.1, on the reverse strand, counting down.
GCTTCTTCGAAGCCGTTCAACGTCGTGATTACTTCGATCGACCGCGACGGGCCGGCCGCCCGAGCCGGCCTTCGTCGAGGCGATCTCATCGACATCCGTGCGAATACCCTCGTCGAGCGCTACTCCCTTTTTGACGCGCCGCTTAACGGACGACCTCTCGTCCTTTCGGTGCGTAGCGGTTCGCTGCCAAGAAAGCTTACGGTCATACCACAGGCGCCAAGACTTACGTGGCGCTTCTGGCTCAGCACGCTGGCGGATCTGTGGCTGCTGCTGTTTGCAGCTCTGATTGCATGGCGCCGCCCCGATGTGCTCCAAATGCGACTGCTATCTCTGTGGCTCGCCGCCTTTGTCTTTACCGGCGCTCTTATCGGGTTCGCGGCGCCGTGGGTTTGGGTGTACGTCGTCTTGAACGTCTGCATGAGCATCGTCGCGCCGTTGGCGGTGGCCTTATTGGCGGCGTTCTCAAGCGGCTTCGCTCGGCCCCTCTCGCGGCCTCGCCGCGCCGCACAGCGGCTGTGTTACGCGTTTCTTGCGATTTACATCGTGATCTCGTTAGTCGGGCTTGCCGGCGTTATCACGCTATGGTTCGATCCGGTTCCTTTCGTTGAGGGGTTTGCGGGGTTACTCTCCGTCGCGGCCGCGGTCCTCATGGCAGTTCTCTGCGGCCTCATGGCAATCGCTGCGTCGCGCGGCGTCGAGCGTCAGCGAGCGGTATGGACGCTCGTACCTCTTGCAGCCTTTTTCTGCTTTTACGTCGCAGGTGTGATTGCAAGCTCGTCGTCGCCATCGTACACGTTTTCCATCGTCGTTGGCGTCGTTAGCGCTCTAGTGTTACTCACCGCGCCGGTTGCGCTGACCTACGCGGCGCTCAGCCGCCGGCTCATCGACGTCGGCTTTTTCGTGAACCGCGCCGCCGTCTTCACGATCGTCTCGGCGATTGTGATCGGCGCGTTCATTCTGGCCGAATGGGCTGCCGGTGCCTGGCTCACCAGCGCAACCCACACGACCAGCGCCATCATCGGCATGGTCGTGGCGCTCGGTCTAGGCGTCTCGCTGCGTTACATTCATTTGTACGTTGAGCGATTCGTCGATCGCGTCTTTTTCAGAAAGCGGCATGACGATGAGTCGGCGTTACGCCGCTTCGCGCACGAGGCATCCTATATTTCCGATCGCTCGACGCTGCTGGATCGTGCTGTCCAGACGGTCAATCAGCATACGAGCGCGAGCGGCGCGGCGATCCTCGTCCGCGAAGGCGTAGCCGCTTACGCTTCCACCACCGATGGCCATCGCACGGAAGTCGGCGAAAACGATCCGGGCATTGTCGCGCTTCGCGCGTGGAACAAGCCAATCGACTTGCACTTGCTTTCCAATTCGCAGTTACGCGGCGAGTTCGCGTTCCCGATGATCTCACGCGGCGACCTTATCGGCGCGCTCATCTGTGGGCCTAAGCGCGACGGCGAGGCGTATGCCCCCGACGAATCGGAGGCGTTGCTCGTCCTCGCGCATGGGGTAGGGGCGGCGCTAGACACCATGCAGAGCCAAAGCAATGCCGCCCTAGAGTCGATGCGCGAGGTGCAAGCGCTGATGCTGCAAGAGCTTCGGAATCTTCCAGGTGCAATCGTGAGCGCGTTGCGCGAAAACGGCTAGCTGCGCTACAGCGGCGCTCGGAGACGCACGCCGGCTTCCGGAATAGGTGCCGTGATCGCAAACGCATCGGCGCTTTCTGCTGAGAACGTTAGACTCTCGAGCTGAGTGCTTACCGTTGCGGCGGCCGTGGCGGAATCGCGATCCGGCCACCGCTTAACGGGTTCGTGCATTGCGGGAGCGCCTTTGTTGCAAAGATAGCTTTGCTCGCTCAGATGCTTGTAGGTATCTTGTTTGAGCCAGTGCCGCGACTTATAGCAATTCCGAAACGATTCCAGCCATCGCGTCGTAGCCTGCATGGTCGCTAGATAGCGTAACCAACGCTGGGTGCGCCACGATGGCGTGTCGTAATGCTCATCGCCGGCAACGAAGCGATTGACGAGAGATTCGCCGGCGAGATCACCTCTGGCAATGAGGTCGAGGACTTGATCTTGAGTCATCGTCAAGTTGAGGCCGCCTTCATCGGCCGGCAACCGGATGCCGATCGTTCGGCTCGCGTTTCCCGGCAAGGCCCCTAAGGTCATATCCTGCCAGTTCCTCATGGCATCGATCAGAGCGGACGCGAACTCCAGGATCGAGCCGCGGCCGTTTGGCCCCGAAAGCGGATAGCTGCTTTCAAGCGGCACGCTGGAATCGTCGCTCTCCAGAAACGCGTCGCCGGCAGGAACCGGTACGACAACCTTGCCGTGCACGACACGCTGTGCCGTGCCACCGTCGAGCAAATCCAACGCGAACGTCGGCCAACGCGGCAACGGACCGTCGAAGAGATGAACGGGAAAATTGCTGCTCAGCCCTCCATCGGAAAACCACATCGGCTGGAGGCACCTGCCATCCGGCGATTCCGCCCACAGGCGTAGCGCACAAAAGAGGATGGGGAAAGACATGCTCATCCGCACCGCCACGACGAGCGGCAAATCTTCGCCTGTGGGAAAGCGGTAAACCGTCCCGAGCGGTCGCCCTTGAGCGTCGACCGGCCGAACGCCGAGCGCCTCTCCACCTTTCATTTTCAAATGTGCGAGAGTTACCTCAGAAAAGTACTTGCAGAGATCGGACTCGAGAAAATACAACGTCGGCCGATCGGGACGGCGGTTGGGAAGACCTTGCCGGTGCCCGCAGCGCTCGGAGTCGAATGGAAGGCCGAACGGACGGCCTAGAGTCAGACACGTGGTAATGGTTTGAAAGTCGATGCTTGGGCGATCGTCACCCGGAAACCAGCTCGGAAGCGGCACGTCCCGTAGGTCGCCAATAGTCAGCGGCGCTGCTTCGGGGGTCCGGCCGGCAGCGTGCGCGATATAGGCTTCCAGCCAATTGAAGAGCGGCGGCGTGTCGGCGGGCGCAAGATCGACGATGCTCTTTCCGCTTGCAGTCAGGCGATCCAGGCTCGCCTTGAACGTGTCTGCCGCCGCACCATCGTAGGCGTGGCAAAACCCGTAGTCGTTTTTCGTTAGGACCGACCAGCACCGGCGGAGCGCTATCGCAAACAACGCTAGTGTCGACAAGAGCGCTAACAGAAGTAAGGGAACGAAAGCGTGAGCGATAAGCGCCCACCACGTCGACAACTGCAGTAAAGAGCCTGGCTTGGCCGCGAAAAGGTCCGGCAAAAGAAAGCAGTAACCCAATGCGAGAATCGGGACGAGGGCTTGCCACCAATATTCCTTCGCGGCGGCTCCGACTACCAGCGCGAGGCGCAAAACGAGAGGCGCGCTGGAGATGAATTTCAGGCCGATACGAACCAACGCCGCGGCGCCCGCGTCGGCCGCGAATAAGCGGATCAGCGAGTCGCCGCGGGAGAGGAACTCGGGAACCTTGGCGAGGGCTAGATATCCGGCCGCACTTTGCGTCTTTCGGCGCTGATACTCGGCGGCCGCGGCAATAGCGGCTGCAATAGCCCCAACCGACGTCCCACCGATATTTCGAAGATTGAATCTCGTCGCAAGGTGGCAAAGCGCGCGCGGGTAGACGATCCCGCTCGTCACTCCGCCCTTCATGACCACATCGCAAAACCTTCCGATTGTTTGAGGATCGAAGTCCGCCGCCGACCAGGTTTTCATACGGCTCACTCGCTTTCGTCTGCTAAGGCACGTTCCGTGCGTTTCTTCGTTAGTAGTCGAGCCGCTCGGCAAATCCCTTGGCGCAGGGGGCGAGGTCGCTTCGGCCACGAACGCGTCGAGGTGCTGAAATGAGAGAGTGAACCATGGCAAAGAATTGGATCCACGTCGAAACTGGGAGGATTGGACCGCTCGCGGATAGCGTACAATATCTCCTGCGCGCACAAGGCTACAGTGTCACCGTCGACGGTCAAGTCGGACCGCAGACCACGGCGGCAATCAAAGCTTTTCAATCCGACCGCGGCCTGACGTCCGATGGAATCGTCGGCAATCAGACATGGCCCGCCCTCATCGTCGAGGTTTCTCAAGGCGATCAAGGCGACGCAGTCAGTGCCGTTCAGGACCAACTGCGGTATCGGGATTTGCCTGAATGTAAGAATCTCGCCGTCGACGGTGATTTCGGCCCTTTGACCGAGGCTGCGGTGCGCGCGTTTCAAACGTACGTACGCGACAACCAAGCCGCATTGGTCGACGAACCCGTCGTCGTTGACGGCATCGTCGGCGCGAACACCTGGTACGCGCTCGTCCTAGCCCTCGGTCCGCTTCCCTGAGTCCCACCTCGGACCCGGAATCCTCGAACGCTTCAGATGCACCACGAATAGGGCTAGCGCAAAGCTGCAGTTGAGAACGAGGCCCACGACGCCAACCTCGGCGCCGTACAGACTTGTTTGCGTAACTCCCAGCAATCCAACCTTGGGGCCTTCACCGAATAGTGCGTACGCAATAGCGTTCCACACGCTATGACTGACGGACGACACGACTATCGAACCGGATATCAGACGGAGCAGCCCCCAGATCGCCCCCATCGCGGCAGCATTGGCAATGAAGATCGTGACCTGAATGGGGGGTAATACATATCCCTTTGCGAGGGTGGCGTACGAAATGTGCCACGCGGCAAAAGCGAGGCTTGTAACGATGAGGATCCGATAGCGTCCGACATCGGCGGACGCTAGCGATCCCCACAACCATCCTCGAAAGAAACCCTCCTCGGTCAACAGCGCTGCCAGAATGCCGGCCGCCGACGAGATCATAACGCGATATATCGCCGGCACACCAAAGTGGGCCGGATGAGCGGCGCCGCTGAGCATTGCAATCGACGTGGCGAACCCCAGCACTATCAAGGGATACGCAACGGCGAGGACATAGTCGACTGGTCGCCCGGCCTTCAGGCCCACCCGGACGCGCGAGAGACGTTGGAGTCCCCACAGCCCCAATGCAATCGGCATGAGCGGCAGCGCGCTAAACATCGTCAGGCCGGTGGCATCCATCGTAGCCGTAATGGAAATCGCCAAGACGATCCCTAGAATCGAATAGACCATCGCCCGAGACCGCACGTCGGCCATACGCCCGGATCCGCGCCTATGTTTCATTCAGGATACAGAGCCAAAGAATTATTTCCCCACCCCAATCCAAGCCCACTCCGCGAACGTTTAGCCGGAAATAAGAAGGGATGTGCGGGCGTGATACGAGTAGCGGCGTTGATCCTGTGGGGGGCGACCTTGCCGTTTCTGGCGATGGGCAATGCGGCTGCCCATCCACTCGGCAACTTCACGATCAACCATCTTGCGCGTATCCGCACGAGCGCCGCCGAGCTCCGTATCCGTTACGTTCTCGATATCGCAGAGATTCCAACGTTCCAAATCACGCACGCGGGCGGAGCGTGGAACGCGGCGCGAATGCGCGAATGGGCGAACGGCGAGGGCGCGCTCGTCGCCGACGGCCTCTCGGTGAAGGTCGACGGCGTCTCGCTCGCGTTGCGGCTCGAGCGCGTCGCTGCACGAACGCGCGCCGGCGCGGGCGGCTTGCCCATCCTGTATTGGACCGGCGACTATACGGCCCCCCTTCATTCGAAAGCGGCGATTTCGGTGCGCGATCGCGTTTATGCCGAGCGGCGCATCGGTTGGAAAGACATCGTTTTGCCGGGCTTGACGGATCCGACCGACGAGCTGCGCTCCTACCCTAGCGCGCTCGTCGGCTCGCCGCGGCAGAACGACGCCGCCACGTTCGACGTATTCGATGGGCGTATCGCACACGTGCGAGTGAGCGGCGACGACACGAGCGCATCCGGCGCGACGTCGATCGTGCGGCCGTCCTTGCTGTCCGATCTCGTCGCGCGAAACGCGCAAACGCCAGTCTGGGTGCTGTTGACGGTACTGGCCGCGTTCGGGCTCGGGGCGTTGCACGGGCTCGAGCCCGGCCACGGGAAGGCGCTCCTCGCGTTTACGCTCGTCGGCGCGCGAGCCACGGTGAAGCAGGCCGCGATTCTGGCGATGGCACTCACGTTTGCCCACACGATCGCCGTCGTGCTGCTGGGCATCGTGCTTACCTTCGCCGCCGGCTTCGCGACGGAAACGCTCTTTACGTGGATCACACTGGTCTCCGGCGTCGCCGTGGCCTTCATCGGCGCGCGTAGCCTATCCGCTGCTCTGACGCATGCGGCCGCGCATCGCCACGATCACGACCACCACCACGAGGGCCACGGGCACGCGCACGCGATTGCGGGGTCCGCGCCGCTCCGCTTCGGCAGCGCGGTCGTGGCGGCGATGAGCGGGGGCGTCGCGCCGTGCCCGGCGGCGATCGTCGTGCTGCTCACCGCGTTGCACCTGCACCGCGTCGGATACGGGCTCGCACTGATCGTTGTCTTTAGCCTCGGGCTGGCCTCCGTTCTCAGCGGGCTTGGGTTCGGAGTCGTCCGCGGCGCGGCATGGCTCGGGCGGCGGTCGGAGTTCGTGCGCGCCGCGAGCGTAGCGCCCTTTGTCACTGGCGGCGTCATTTCCGTGATCGGATCGGTCATGCTCGCGCAAGGTCTCGCCGCCCAGGGCATTCGCGTCTCCGAGGCGGCTACGATCGCCTCGGCGCTTCTCTGCGTAGCCGGTTTTGCTTTTTTCTCTGCTTTTCTCTCAACGCGGCCTACGCGCCGCACACTGGTAGTAAAGGAGACCCTATGAGGCTGCTTCGCTCCGTTGGAACAATGGCGGCGGTCTTTCTACTCGCGTTCTCGATCTCGCTCTACTCGTTCAAGACAGCGCGAGGTTCCGATCACCAAGACTCGCCGACCGTCGTAAAAAACCCACTTGCCGACATCACCGACGTTTACGCCTTTCCGGATCCGCACGATGCCTCGCGGGTCGCGCTGGCGATGGACGTGCGGCCGCTGATTCCGACCGGAATGACGGGCGGCATCGCTCTGGATCCCAACGTGCTCTATCAGTTCAAGCTCGCAACGAACGGAGTCGGATCGAACTCGATCAAGGAGGACACCGTCATTCAGTTCACCGCAGATTCGACCGGGACGTCACAGCGTGTCACGCTCTACGGCCCCGCCGCACCGAACGAGGTTGGGACGACCAACACGCTCGTGCCCCAGACCGGCTCGTTCGCGTTCGGATCGGTGGCCAAGCTCAAGAACGGGATCAAGGTTTTCGTTGGGCCGCGGCGCGACCCGTTCTACTTCGACCTGGCTCAGTTCTTTAAGATCGTTCCGGATCGCAACTACATGAACCATCCGCACACGCCACCGGCAACGGCAACGTCGTTCCGCTTCGCCTCGGCCAATCAGAGGATCATTCTCAACGGTCAAGACTACGGAACGGCCGGATCCAACGGCTGCGCCATCAAAAAGCCGCACGACTACCTCGCCCCGTACGATGTCCTGTCGATCGTTGTCGAGATGCCCAAGAAGATGCTTGCGCCCGCGAGCGGATCTCCGGGAGTGATCGCCCTGTGGGCCACGACCGGTACGCCCGACGGTCAGTCGGAATAGGAGAATTGATCATGAAATCACGTTACACGCTCGGCCTCATCGCACTCGCGGTCGCGGGCGCGATCGCGGGGGGCTGCAGTTCGAACTCTTCCGCTTTGGCTCCGGTGAATCCGCAAGCTCCCGCGGTGAGGGGCCTCCGGCAACCAAGTCGCGTACACGCAGATCGAGCTCCTGTCGAGGCCGGCGGTCAAGGAAGCCTTCGAAATGTTTGAAGATCACAACAAGACGAATCGCTCGGAACCCTACGACGATCCGGTGCTAAAAACGCAGATCAAGTCGTTCTCGCTGGCGTTTCGCAGTAAGACGTGGGCGGAAACGCTGCAGGCCGTCCTCTATCCGAACGTCATGAAAGCCGACCTTTCGCAGAACGTAAAAAAGGCCGCGTACCTCGGCTACGAAACCGGCGGTGCGACCGGCAGCAAGTTCGGCGGCCGCGCACTCGACGACGACATCATCGACATCTCGCTCGGTGCTATCTTCGGAAACACCCTCTCGGCCCTCGGCCTTATTCCCGACGATCATAAGGAAGCGCCGTGCCTCACCACGGACAACGTCGCGTACGATAAGTCCAACACGACGACGTTCCCGTACGTCCAGGCTCCTCTCTGACCGTGAGGCGGACTGGGGCGATTGTCGCCTCCGTGGCGGCAATCGCCGTCGGGGGAGGGTGGTTCGCAGCGCATCGTCCTGCGGCGAGCGATCGGTGCGCCGATCGCGACGGACTATCTCCGCCGGAATGCAACCGTCGGATTCTACGAAGCTCAAGTACGGCGCGATCCCGACGACCAGGTAACGCCACGCATGCTGGGCGCCGAATATCTTCAGCGATTTCGTGAGGCCGGCGATCTCAACGACGTCGCTCGCGCCGCGGCGATGGCCAACCGGTCGCTCCGATTGCAGCCGTGGGGCAATCCGCAGGCACTGAGCGTATTGGCGGCAAGCGACGTCACCCTCCATCGCTTCGCGGCCGCACTCACGTCGGAGCGCGCCGCCCTGCAGGCGGTGCCATTCGACGACAGCGCACGCGCGCAGACGGCGTCGATCCTAATGGAGATGGGGCGCTACGAGCAGGCGGCACGCGTTCTCGCTCACCCGGCGCAAAACGATCCGAATCCAACCTGGATGTCGATCCGTGCCCGCTACGACGAGCTCACCGGCAACCTGGCGGGTGCGCGCGTGCAGATGGCCGAGGCCACGGCACTCGTCGATCGGATGCTGACCGTGCCGGCCTATACGCGCTCGTGGTACCACGTGCGCGACGCGCAGCTCGCGTTCGAGGCGGGCGACGAGGGCGCGGCGGGCGCGGAGTTCGCCGAGGCGTTGCGCGTGTTTCCCGACAACGCGATGGCGTGGCTATTTCAGGCGAAGCTGTATCGCGCGCAGCGGGACTGGGTGCGTACGCTCGACGTCGGCCAAGCGCAGCGCCGCCCTGTATCCGCTTCCGCAGGCGCTCGGATACCAGGCGGATGCGCAGCGCGCGCTGGGCGACGACGACGGCGCGCGCAAAACCGACGCCCTCATCCGTGCCGAGCAGCGCCTCTTCAACGCGCAAGGCATCAACGACCGGCTGCTCGCAATGTACTACGCCGAGCATCGCGAGCGCTTAGATGACGCCGTGCGCGCCGCGCGGAGCGACGTCGCGAAACGAGGAAACGAAATCTACGCCGACGATACGATGGCCTGGGTGCTGGCGGCGATGGGACGCTGGCAGGCGGCACGGGCCTACGCGGTGCGAGCGACGCGTTACGAGACGCAGGATCCCGAGCTCCAATATCACGCCGGAGTCATCGCATGGCACACAGGCCACCTCGACGAAGCGCGGCGCCGCCTCCGCGTGGCTCTCGCCGCCGACGATCGATTTCACCCGTTCTACGCCGCCGACGCCCGTCGCATGCTTGCCGTAATGGGCGGCGGCTGACGTGCAGGCGCGCGTTCTCCGCCTGTACGCCGTCCTCATCGGCATCAACGTCGGTGCGTGGGTGCTGTCGTTCTTGGCCTTCCGGTCGCACCCCGTGCTGCTCGGAACGGCCTTACTCGCCTTCACGTTCGGACTGCGCCATGCCGTGGATGCCGATCACATCTGCGCGATCGACAACGTCACTCGCAAGCTCATGCAGGAGCGCCAGCGGCCCCTGGGAGTCGGGTTCTTCTTTTCGCTCGGTCACTCAACCGTTGTCGTGCTGCTATCGCTCGCTATTGCCGTCGGTGCGGCCATGGTCAAAGACCACTTGCCATCGTTTCAACGCGTCGGCGCGCTTGTGGGAACGTCGGTCTCGGCTACCTTCTTGTTGCTGGTGGCGGCCATCAATCTCTTCGTCCTGTTCGATATCTTTGCCGCGTTCGGCCGGGCGCGCCGGGGGGAGACGATCGAAGACCGTGCGCTCGATACGATGCTCGACCGCCGCGGCCTGATCGGCCGGTTCTTCCGCCCGCTCCTCAAGATGGTCGACCGAAGCTGGAAGATGTATCCGATCGGTGTCCTCTTCGGTCTCGGATTCGATACCGCTACGGAGGTGGCACTCCTCGGCATTGCAGCGATCGAGGCCGGAAAAGGCCTCCCGGTGTTCGCGATCTTGCTCTTTCCACTGCTCTTTGCCGCGGGCATGTCGTTGATCGATACGACGGACGGAATCGTAATGGTAGGCGCGTACGGGTGGGCCTTCGTTAAGCCGATGCGCAAGCTCTACTACAACCTCGTCATCACGCTAGTTTCGGTGCTCGTCGCGCTGATCGTCGGCGCGATCGAAGCGACCAGCGTCATCGCGGACCGGCTTGCGCTCAGCGGCGGGGCTTGGGATGCGATCAAAACCGTAAACGAGAACTTTGGGATGCTCGGCTTCGTGATTATCGGCCTCTTCCTCGCGAGCTGGCTCGTGTCGGTCGGCGTTTACAAGGTGCTTCGCTACGACGAACTCGAGGAGCGAGGCGCCGTGCGCTGGGCCGACTAGCGGCCTATATCGGGCAGAGCTGCGTTACGCCGATGAACTTTGATTATCGCCTGTTACGACTCGATGACGTGACGTTTGAGTGCTCGAGCGAGCTTGCCGGCATGTATAAGTTGAGCCCGTGCGTCTGGCAAGAAGACGGTCGATTCGAGTTGCTGTTACGCGTCGTGAACCGTTCGGACGATCCCGCGCAGAAAGTAGCGAGAATCCATCACGGCTCGTCGGTGGACGGGTTGCGCTTCGTGCTCGACGACACGCCGGCGATAGCACCAGGTCCCGACGTGCCGGGAGCCTACGACAGCGGTGGTTGCGAAGATCCCACGGTCGCTCGGGTCGCCGGCAGTTATTACGTTTACTATACCGGCTGGAACGAACATCTGAAGCGAGGCGAGCTTCTTCTGGCGACCGGCCCGGACGTTCACCATTTGCAGAAGAAGGGCATCGCGCTCGCATCGTCCGAGCAGGTAGTCAACCCCAAAGAGGCTACGATCGTGCGGGCGTCCGACGGCACGTGGCGCCTGTTCTTTGAGTACGCGAATGAAGGCAAGTCGAAGATTGGGCTTGCCCGCTCGGCGAACGTCACCGGACCGTGGCGTGTGTTGCCGCCCCTGTTCGAACGTCGTCCTGAGAGCTGGGACTCATGGCACCTCAGCACGGGGCCGATTGTCGAATCGGACGGCGGGGAACCCGTCATGTTTTACAACGGCGCAACGGCGAGCGCGCAATGGCGCATCGGCTGGATCGCGTTCGACGCCGACTACACTCAGGTCCGCAGTAGGGTCGGATCTCGCCGTTAATTCTGCCGCACGTTAGACGTAACGCGGACGACTCGGACATAGCCTTTGCCGCTTCGAGCGTCCGGATCGCAGATGCAATTTATCTGTACTATTCCGTGGCCGATCAGTACGTAACCCGGGCGATCGTTTCGTCCGGTTAAGGAGTTGAACCGCCGGTGCACTAATTACTGCGACCATGTCGATGACCGCAACTTTCGTTCAGGTGGATAGCGCCCAGCTGGCCCGATTCAGAGCCGACCCTTCGTCGGTGGAGGCTCTCTTCCAAGGGGAGAGCGCAATGCCCGACGCCTTCGTCAACCTCTCGAAGGTGATGCAAGAGCGGGTGCGCGCTGTAGGGCCGCAAATGCTCGCGGACAGCCTTTCGAAGCTCGATCCGGCGCTGCAGCAGCGGCTCGCCGAGCGGCTGGGCAAAACGCCGGAGGATTGGGCTCGCGCCCTGGGCGGGGACGAGATCTTGAAGATGATGGAACGGGGCCGGTCTCGCCGTTCGGCTCAGGTGCCGGGTCGCCCCGACGCGATGCTCTCGCTCGATAAGGCATGGCATGGCGTTCACTACGTTCTGTGCGGTGAAGCGGAACCCGGCGCGGCGCTCTTGAGCCAAGCGGTTTTGGGAGGCAGCGCGCTGGGCGAGGACGACGAGGGCTTTTCGGGATACGGGCCCCCGCGATACTTCGATGCCGCGCAGGTCGCGGAGTTCGCCGAGGCGTTGAGCGGGTCCGAACTCGAATCGGAGGCCTTCGCGCGCTTCGACCCCGAGCGGATGTCCGACCTCGGCATTTATCCGGGGTGGCAGGCGTCGGACTCGGAGTGGGTTCTGGACGGCCTTCGGCGCTTACGCGACTTCTACGTGGACGCCGCGGCCAAACAGCGCGCCGTGGTCACCTGCCTCGTGTAACGTTTCCGTACGCGCGAGCCGGTAAGCTGGCTGCGTGGCGAAAGAGTTAAAGGATTTGTGCTTACTCGCAGGCCTGGCCACGTTTGCCATGGGCTGCTTCGTTCTGATCGCGTCGTGGCACGTTCAGAGTTACATGGTCATCCGCTAATCGCGACGAGCTGCCGCCCCGATGCCGCTACGGTATGGGGAAGAAGGCGGGATAGGGCCCCAGCGGTAGGATAGCCACTTCGAGCATTTCCCGCTGCGCAAGTGGCAACGAACCTACGGCTGCGCGTGCCGCCACTTCGTCGGCGCACTCGAGCAGCATCACCGCACCCGCCGCGTCCTTTCTGCTCCAGATGGAACGAACGACGCCGTCCCGGTAGAGCTCGCGCACCCGTTCTCGCTCGGCATCGATATGCGCGGCGAACTGCTCGTCGGAAAATCGCTCGGTGAGGCGGCGCGAAATCGAAATGAACTGCATGTCGGGATGAGTGGATGCTAGGCCAAAAAATCCTGCGGTCTCGAGTAACAGAACATAAACCACGGTACGAAAAGCTGAGGCGACGTCACAGCGGGTGGTGTTCCAGCGTCTCGAACACCGCGGCGTAAGCCGGGTCCGCGTGGGCCGCCGCCAGCTGCAACATGCCCGGCGGTCCCGCTTCCACCCAGCGGGCGATGCGCTCGGGCCGGAAGCCGGTGTCGGCTGCGAGCCAGAGCGCCACGGGCAGCGCGCCCCACTTCCCGGCGAATGGTCCTTGGGAAATGTTGCGCAGAAGATCTTTCGCAACGTCGGGCGCAGGATCGCCGGCCAACGCTTGGAGTCGTTCCGCCAGGATCGGCGTGAGCCGCGCCAGTGCCTCGCGCGCTCGGTCGGTGGGGTGGCCGGACGGCGTGGTCCAGCGCGCGTCGCCTTCGACCGAGCGCATGTTGCCGAGGCCCTCGTTGTAGAGCACGCGCAGCGCCCAGCGGTACGGCCGCACCGCGGCCCAGGCTTCGGTCCAGCCGAGTTGGTTTAGGTACGGCACCGCCAGCAGGTGCGTGTATTCGTGCGAGAGCAGGCGCGACATCAGCGCCTCGCGCGCGGCTTCGTTGCGGTCGGCATAGGCCTTCGCCAAGGCCGAGAGGTCGAAGGCCATGACATCCGGGGGCGTTCCGAATGCATCATCCCCGCCGCCGTGGCCGAGCACGACCTGCGTCCGGGCCGGCGGAGTCACGTGGCGGAACGGTTCATTCAGCACCGCCACGCCGCCGAACCATACGGGCGCGATCCGGCGAATCAGTTCGGCCCAGCCTTGCTCATCAGCCGTCATCGGTCGTGCCGTGGCGGCGATCTCAGCGAGTTCGTCGGCGGACACGCGGTCCCGAATTGCATCGAGCCAAGGGCGAGTGGGTCGTCCCGTCGGGTCGATGGCGAGCACGACATCTAGTCGTTGGCCTTCCGCTGCGAAGGTCCGGAGCGCGTGCAGGCCAGACGCGCCAAGCCCGAATGCGCTCGCGGCGAGGCAGGCGCGCCGCCTTGAAATCGCGATCGGCATCTGGGATCCGCCCGCTAGAACGCGACGCAGTTCCGCCTTCACAGTCCTTTTTCTTCGACCTCCGATAAACCGATAATGGACAGTATTAGTTGCTTTTCCTCGCCTCGCGTTCGTGCTATTCCTTAGCCGTGGCTCGCACAAACATGCGAATCGACCACGGCCTAAGGCCGTATGCGCCGGTACGCTAGTCACTCACAGTTCTAAGATCATTGGAGAATTTCATTAATGCCTATCCCCTCACGGCTTGAGTACGTCTTAAGCGGAACCTTGGCTCTTGCACTTCTGGCGGGTTGCTCGGGCGGTGCCGGAGCTCCCGCGGTAAGCTCAGCCTTTTCGCCGCGGTCCGTCAGCTCTAGCGTCCTGCGTCCGGGCGTTCCGGAACTGCACTCCAACCTTCCAGCTACGGCTTTCGTTAGCAATGAAATCAATGCAAAGGGCGGCGCGTCTATCATTGTTTCCGATGCATCCGACAACGTTGTCGATATTTTCAATGCCGCGGGCGGCCAGACTGCGCAACTGACCGGCTTCTCGCAGCCACAGGGTCTCGCGCTCGATACAGCGGGGAACCTTTACGTCGCCGATACGCGCAATAGCCGCATTCAGGTGTACGCCGCAGGATTCAAGGGTACGCCGACGACCATTAATGACCCGGCCGAGTATCCCGCAAGCGTGACGATCGATAGCAAGGGTAATCTCGGGGTGACGAACATCCTCACGACGAGCGACGGGCCCGGAAGCGTCAGCTTCTTCAATAAGGGTGGCGCGCTTCTGACGACGCTTTCGAACGCCAATTTCGCTGAAGTCTTTTTCGACGCGTTCGACGACAAGGGCAACCTCTACATCGACGGCACGAACGCGTCCGGCGCGTTCGTCGCCGGAGAAGTCGTTGGCGGCGTTAGCGGGAAGGCGATCGCCATCCTGGCCACCGGCAACTCCGTCGGGTTCCCGGGTGGCATCGCAGTTTCGTCGACTGGCGAAATCGCATTGGACGACCAGGAGAACCTCACGATCTTCACCTACAACGCACCCGTGCAGGGCTCGTTGGGTATGCCGATTGCGACGACGCCGCTCACGGGCGCCGGCGATCCGGTAAGCTTCGCGTTCACCCGGGCGAACAAGAACGTCTGGGTGGCGGATGCGGCTCGGCCACGCGAACCTAAGGTCCTCGTAAGTTCGGCCGATAAGTATCGGTACTCAGAGGGCGGCGCGTCGCGCAAGGATATCCTCTTCAAGCATGGAGCCCAGCCGAACGGCATCGTGCTGACCCGAGACGCGCAGCCCTAAAGGCCGCTCAACGTACGCGTTACTTTGATGCGGGGACCGAAGCATTAGGGTGCGGCAAGCCCGTAACCGCCTCTCCGCTTACGGCGTCAGCGAGAAGACGGTTCCCGCGTGCTTCTCGCCGCCGTGTGCCGTCGTGCCGTAGAGCGTGCCGTCGTAAAAGAGCAGCTTCCCTACGGGTCGCTCGCCGTCGGGCCGCGGCCCGAAACTGTGGAGCACGGTTTCTTTGCCGTTTTGGTCGATTTGGTAGATCGCGCCGCGTCCTCGGCCGCCGCCGCCGTGCGTTGTTCCGTAAAGCACGGTTCCGCTGACCAAAATGGGCGGCGACCACGGGGCGGCTCCATCGCCGTGCTCCGATCCGCGAAACGCGTGGATGACGTGATAATCGCCCGCCGTTGTGATCGAAAATACGACGCCGCGTTCGTACGGGCCGCCGCCGGTGGTCACGCCGTACAGCATGCCGTTGAACGCCCCGAGGCCGCCGGCCGGATCTGCACCGTCCGCACCGTCGAAGCTGCGCAATACCTTTTCGCTTCCATTGACCGTTACCTCAAAGATGGTGCCCAAGTTATGAGCGCCGCCTTTCTCCGTGACGCCGAAGAACGTGCGATGGAGCTCCGCGAGATCGCCGACAGGAGAGTCGCCATCGTTAGGAGACCCGGCGAAGCGATAGATCACCTTTTCGTCTCCGCTGCTCAGCACGGAAAACACCGTGCCGAAACCCGAACCGCCGTGCGACGTCGTTCCGTAGAACCCGTTGTTTCCGCGGGCAATAAGGCCGCCACGCGGATCCGCTCCATCATGACGGCCGGGACTAACGCCGGCAAACGAGTACAACGTCTTCTCCGTCCAGTCGGGCGAGATAGTGTAGACGGTGCCGCATCCACGCTTCGCGCACTGGTTCGCCCCGCCATAAGTGGTTGTACCGTAGAAGACACCGTGTGCGGCGACGAGGTCACCCTCTGGCGAGCCGCCGTCGGGCGGTCCGGAAAACCGGTGGAGCACCGTTTCGGCGCCGGTCGGCGTCACCGAGTAGACCGTGCCGCAGCTTTGACATTGAGGGTAATCGTGAGCTCCGCCCCCTACCGTCGTTCCGTACAGCGTTCCGCTTAGCCACACGAGTGCCGTCGTCGGACGAACGCCGTCGTCGGGCGAGCCGAAAAAGCTGTAGAGCGTGCGATAACCGGTGCTACCGCTAAGGCCGGACGCCTTGTTCGGCAAAGAGAGTGTTGGTGCAAGACTTGAGCCCTGCGCGCAACCGGCGACAGCAAATGCTAAAATGCCGACGAAAATTGCCCGCATTGTAATCTCTTCGACCGTGCTTGACCGGGATCCGCTCGCCTTGGCTAGTGCGCTCCGGCGCCGGCGAATCGCTGCGCGAGCCACGGCGCGACATCATTCACACTGACGGCGAGAACCGAAGCGTGTGTTGCTCCGAGATAGGCCTTGAAGGTTACCGGCGTGCCGTTGCGCCGAAGGCGATCCGCGACGGTAATCGAGCCCTCCGAGCTGACCATCGTATCGGAAAGACCATTCAAGATGAGCGTCGGCACCGAAATCGGGAAATCGGCGACCTCGTTTTGCCGTAAATCTGCGTACAGCGCTTCTAGCGAGCCTTGCCCTTGCGGCCGAAAGATCGTGGCGGGAATCGTCGTCGACCAGTCGGAGTGCTCAAGGAGATCGTAAATGCAGTGCTGTTGCAGCTCTGCCAAGAGCGGCAGGAACTTCGGCTCCAAGATTTGTGACGGCACAACCTGGGGATCGACGGTCGCGAAGCCTTCGATCAAGAGCCCCAGGGCCACGAGACCGCCGTTCGGCGAGTGACTGTGAAGTTCGTAGGTCAGGGTCGCTGCGGGATACGCAACGGGTGCGTACCCAACGGCGCCGAGCAGGTTCAGGTTCGGCGCCAGTTGCTGACCGAACGCAGCCGTGGCGAGTGCAACGCCGCCGCCTTCAGAGTGCCCCATGACGACCCAGTCGCGACTGATCTGCGGATCGAGTTCGCGCGATGCAACCGCGATGTCGCTCACGTCGCGGGCGAGGGTCGCAGCGACCATGTACGGATGGATCCCGGGCGTGCCGTTCCCTTCGTAATCGGTCTCCGCGACCGCGTAGCCGCGCTGCACGAACGCATCCAGCATTTGTTGTTCGAGGCTCAGCTTGGTCCATCGCGACGGTGCGCACTCCGGCGCGTTGCCGACCGTGCCGTGCGCCCAACTGATCAACGGCCACCCGCGCGGCGGCGGGGCGCCCTTGGGAATCGCAAGCGTACCCGAGATCGCTATGAAGACACTGCGCGGCGAAAGCGTCTCGTAGAGCATTCGATAGTTCTTCGAGGCCGACGGCAACGCCGCGCCGCCGCTAAACGGCTGCGCCCACACGATCGATCCCTCGATCTCCGATGGCAGCGGGCGCGGCGGCGTATAGAACGCGTCGCCGGAAGGCCCTGACGGAATGCTAGCTGCCGCGGTCGCCACCGCAAGCAAGATCGAGACTAACACGACCAGCGTAGCGGGCGATGCCCGCAAAATGTGACGGCAATAACGTTCCGTTGGTGGAGATGCGGGGACTCGAACCCCGGACCCCTTACATGCGAAGCAAGTGCTCTACCAGCTGAGCTACATCCCCACGCCGGCGCCGCGGCGACCTGGAGGATTGTACGCGCCGTCCTGGGCACCTGTCAAAGCGAATGCGCAAGTCCGTCCAGACGACCATCCTCGCCCTGGCCCTCGGCATGCAGCCGGGGCTCGCAACGGCGGGCACGCTTCCTGCGCCCGCCAAGGTCGCGGTGAATCGATGCAACGCCCAGACCATCGACGACGCGCAATCGCGCGTTCGCGATTACGACCGGCACTCGCCGGGCAACGGCCCGTCGCAGCTCGTCCAGCGCTACGGCGCCATCCTCGACGTCCTCTCAATGCTGAACGAGGAGCGTGAGATCCTCAGCAGCATTTGCAGCAGCGAGTCGCAGCGGGCAGCGATGTTCGCGCAGATTGCGGCCACCTCGGCGTGGGCGCTGGCCTTGGAATCCGACATCGCCGCCCGGCTCAACGGCTCGTGCCCCGCGGCCGCGCAGGCCCTGCCGACGATGATGCTCTCGGACGCCTGGCTCGCGCTCGCCAACCTGGTCAACGAAAACAACGGCGCCGTGCCCGCGGCCTTTGCCGATGTGATTCCGAAGGTGCAAACCCGCGCGGCGTCTGCCGGCTTGACGCTCCCCGCGTGGCCGGAAACGTCCGCCTACTGGCGCGACGGCATCCACGCTAAGGCGAAGGCGGCCATCGCCGCGTGCCCGACTCCGAGCCCATCGCCGACTCCGAGTAGAAGGTTTTTGCGAACGATTCGCAAATAGGTCGGCGTCATGGGCACCCGGTCGGATTACGTCACGCGTCCGCGCGAGTTGATCGCGTCGATCCTCAATCGAGAGCCGCGCTTCCTGTCCGCGGCGGAAATTCACGAGCGTCTCGAGCGCGCGGGCGCTCGCGTCTCGCTCTCGACGGTGTATCGCACGCTCGACCGTCTACTAACGAAAGGCGACGTGACCGCTCGGAGCGATCCCGAGGGCGAGGCGACCTACATGGTTTGCGAGCCGGCGCGTCACCACCACCACGCGATCTGCGCCAACTGCGGCCGCGTCGAAGACGTCGATTGCACCGCGATGGAGCAGTTCGCCGAGTCATTGCGCTCGCTGCACGGCTTCGAGCTCGACGGCCACGCGATGGAGTTCTTCGGGCGATGCAGCGCCTGTCGTTGAAGCGCGCCGCGCTGGCGGCAGCGATCGTGGTTCTCGTGGCGTGCGCGCACCGCTCGCCGTTCGACATCCGGCAGCCCAACGGCGCTAACGCGCAGGCGAAGGTTCGTGTCGGCGACAACCATCTCGACGCTGAACTCGTTCGTGCAAGGCGTCGGCGGCGAGTACGTGATCGTGAAGAACATCGTTCCGGTCGGCGCATCGCCGGAGACGTTCCAGCCGGCACCGCAAGACGTCGCGACGGTCGCCGACGCGAACTTGCTCGTCGAAAACGGCGCCGGCCTCGAGTCGTGGCTCGACCGCCTGCTCCGCGACGCTGGGTCGCGCGATTTGCGCGTCGTCGTCTGCACCGACGGGCTGCCCGTGAAGAATCTCAACCCGCATCTATGGATGGACCCCGTGCTCGCCAAGCGCTACGTGCTCGCGATCCGCGATGCGCTGATCGCGGTCGATCCCGCGCACGCCGCCGCCTATCGCCGCAACGCCGCCGGCTACAACGCGCGCCTCGACGAGCTCACGATGCATATCCGCGCCCGGATCGCTACGATTCCGCCGGCCGCCGGTACATGATCGTCTTCCACAACGCCTGGCAGTATTACAACGATCGTTTCGGCATCACGACGCTGGGCTTCGTCGAGCGCAATCCGGGCCAGGAACCGAATCCGGCGCAGATCGCCGGCCTGATCGACCTCGCCAAGCGCACGACGTGCGCGCCGTCTTCAGCGAGCCGGAATACAGCCCGAAGCTGCTCTACGCCATCGCGCAGGGCGCCGGCATCAAGGTGGTCGAGGACCTCTACGACGACTCGATCGGCACCGATCCGCGCGTCGCCAACTATTTCGAGATGCTGACCTACGACACCAACGTAATCGTGGCGGCGCTGAAATGAAGGCGGAAGGGCGACGCCGTCGTCGCGCGCGATCTCGTCGTCCGCTACGACGACTTCACGGCGCTCGTCGGTGCGACGCTAACCGTGCACTACGGCGAAGCGCTCGGCATCGTCGGGCCCGAACGGCTCGGGAAAGTCGACGCTGCTCAAGACCATCGCCGGCCTGCTGACGCCGACGCGCGGCGAGCTGCGCGTGCTTGGGCTCGCAGCCGCGCCGGCTGCCGCCCGGAACCGATTGCCTACGTGCCGCAGGTCGAAGCCGTCGACTGGTCGTTTCCGGCGACGGTGTGGGACGTCGTCGCGATGGGCCGTTTCGCGCGGCTGCGATTCTGGCAGCGCTTTGGGCCGCGCGACCGCGACGTCGTGCGCGGCGCGCTCGAGGCGGTGAACATGGGCGCGCTGGCCGATCGTCACATCGCGCAAGCTCTCCGGCGGCCAACAGCAGCGCGTCTTCGTCGCGCGCGCGATCGCCCAGGAGCCGCAGCTGCTGCTGCTCGACGAGCCGACGACCGGCGTCGACGCCGCGACGGAAGAGGCGCTGCGCGACCGTCGTGCGCGAGCTCGTCGATCGCGGGCTGCCGGTCCTCATGACGACGCACGATCTCGACCGCGTCGACGAATGGTTCGACCGGCTGCTCGTGCTCGACCGCCGCGTGCTCGCGCTCGGCACGCCGCGCGAGGTCGTCGAGTCGGGCGCGTACGCCGCGATTCGCGAGCACACGCACACGCACGGCCATCTGCGCCACGATCACGAGCCGCACGCAGCGCACGCGGCGCATCCGGAGATGCGACCCTAATGTTCGACGCGCTCGTCGCGCCGTTTCACTACGCGTTCATGCAGCGCGCGTTCGTCGCCGCGCTCGCCGTGGGTCTGCTCTGCTCGACGATGGGCACCTACGTCGATGCTGCGGCAGGCTCTCGTTCATCGGCGACGGCATCGCGCACGCCTCGTTTGCCGGCATCGTCATCGCCTATCTGCGCGGCGCGAACTTCTACATCGGCGCGGCGATCGTCGCGGTCGTCACGGCGCTCGGCATCGGCTTCGTGCATCGCCGCGGCCGCATCTCGCTCGACACGACGATCGGCGTGCTCTTCACCGGCATGTTTGCGCTCGGCGTCTTCCTGATGAGCCAGCAGCGCAGCTACGCCGTCGATCTGCAGAGCTTTCTCTTCGGCGACATCCTGGCGGTGCAGCCGCAAGACCTGTGGCTGATCCTCGCTCTGAGCGTTGTCGTCGCGGCCGCGGTCGCAGTGTTCTATCGCGGGCTTGCTCTACACCTCGTTCGATCCGGTCGTCGCGCAGGCGAGCGGCATCGCCGCGCCGGTCTACGAGTACGCGCTGCTCGTTATGCTCGCGCTGACGATCGTCGTCGCGCTGCAGGCCGTGGGCATCGTGCTCGTCGCGGCGCTGCTGGTCACGCCCGCCGCCGCCGCCTATCAGCTCACGTCGCGCTTCGCGCCGATGATGGCGCTCGCCGCGCTGTTCGGCGCGGCCAGCACGGTCGGCGGCCTGTACCTGTCGTATTACGTGCGAGCGTCGAGCGGCGCGACGATCGTGCTGCTCGCGACGCTGCTGTTCTTCGCGGCCATCGCAGCGAAGCAGCGGCTGGCGCCGGATCACTGCGAGCGTATCGTAAACGGCGCGGTGTACACCTTGTCGTTCGCGCCGCGGAACTGAAGCCACAGCTTGTACGTGCCCGGCGGCAGCGCCGGCACGCGCATTCGCATCAGCGGGCCCGCGGGCGTGCCCATCGCCATGCCGGTCATGCCGCCGGCGCCGCCGGGCACCGTCGGATGCAGGTGAACGTACTGCAGCGTGGACGACGCTGAGGAACACCGCGTGGGCTGCGGCGCCGAGGTACGTGCCGAGCCCGTGGGCCGGTCGTCCGTCCTTTGTGACGGTGACCTTCAGCTCGATCGGCGCGTTGGCGGGAAGCGTCGTGCGCTCGAGCGTCACCACGTAGGGGCCCGCCGCCACGCCGGGGCCGAGGCCGCGACCGAGGGCGCTGCGTTCGCGAGCGGCCCGTCGGCCTCCATCGTGAATCGAAAGACTTGCTGTCCGATGCCGTGCGGCGTCGCTATCCGCGTAGACGTAATAACTGTGGTTCGGCGTCTTGGTGAACCTGGCCGAGAACGTGCCGGTGGTCGTGTCGAAGTCGGGGTGCAGGTGAGCGAACGTGGCAAAGTCGTCGCGAACCACGACCAGATGCATCACGCGCTCCATGTCGACGTCGTAGTTGAGGAGCGGCGTGGCTCCGCCGAGCGTGTACTGGCGCACCTTGAGCGTCGCGCTAAGCCCGGGTCCCTGCACGGCCCAGAACTTCGAGACGATCTTCGGCGTGCCGCCGAGCAGGGCGAAGACCCCGGTCTGCTCGATCGGTCCGACCGAAGCGCGCGCGATGCCGCCGGCGAACGTCACCGCGAGCGCGACCCCAGCAAGCGTACCGCTCAATCGGCGGCGCGTACGAACCTTCCACGTTTCGTCCTCCAAGCGTTCTAGATAGCCGGCCGATTCGAGCGCGTCGAGCGCTTCGTGCAGCGCCGCGCGTTCGTTCTTGTTCGGCATGCCGGCCCACCGCATCGCGAGTATCGTTGAGCTCGAGCATCGCCCCCGGCACGAGGGCCTCGCGCAGAAACTCGGGCGAGAGTTTTACGCGTTCCATGCGCCGCGCCACCGGCTCGAGAGCCCTGTCAAATGAAACGCCGGCGTCGCGTTGTCCTTCGCCCGTTCGACTCCGGCGCTTCGCGCCTGCGCTCAGGATGACAAGGTTCAGGATGACGAGGCGAAGCTTTAGCGGTGAAGTGTTTGATCACCATCGGGTCGGCCAGCGTGCCGGACCATTCGCCGAGCGCAGTCGCGGCGGTCTGCCAAGGCACTGCGTTGACCACGGCGGATCGCCGGGCGATCCCGCGCAGGATCGCGCGCGCCACCCGCTCGGCCGGCGCTGCCAACGTGGTGCGCTCGATGCCCAGCCGCGAGTGAAACTCCGAAGCGACCACGCCCGGGTCGACGTACGTCACGGCGACGCCGCGCGACTTCAACTCGCGCCGCAGCGCAATCGCCGCGGCTCGGATCGCGGCCTTGGCAAGCGCGTATCCGCCGTAGTTGGGCAACGGGACGCGCGCGATACCCGAGCCGAGGAACACCAGCATGCCGCGCGTTCGTTCGAGCTCGGATAGAGAGGCCCGGGCGAGGCGAAGCGGCGCCACAACGTGCAGCCGCCACTGTGCGTCGAGTTCCGCGTCGCTCTTGTCGAACAGCAATCCGCGGGCGCCGAGGCCGGCGTTGTTCACCACCGCATCAATCCGGCCGAAGCGCTGCATGGCCGCCGCGACCAGTGCGCGCCGGCATCTCGGCACCCGTCACGTCGCCGGCAAGCGTCACGCACTCACCGCCGGCCGCGCGGACTTCGGTGGCAAGTTCGTCGAGCAGCTCGGCGCGCCGCGCCGTCGCCACAACGCGGTAACCGTTGCGCGCGGCCTCCAGCGCGAGCGCCCGCCCGATGCCGGAGCTCGCGCCCGTGATGACGATCGCGCGCGTCTCAGGCATTGGCATTGCAGTAGGCGCGGTACTCGCTCACGATGCTTTGCGGCAGTCCCGCGTAGTGCTCGGCTTCGGCCGCAATCGGCGCGGGTACGCGTATCCGCGACGGTGCGCCGTTCTCCGCGCGAGCCGCGCCAGCGTTTGCGCGACCGGTTTCAGCGTGCCGTCGCTGCGTACGACGCCGAAGTGCAGCTCGTGCGGCGCTTGGTCGAACGGCGGCAGGTTCGCAAGCGCGGGATCGTAGTCGGCCCAGCACCACCAAAACGCTCCGAGCGCGCCGCGCGCGTGCAGCCGGTCGATGGCGCCGGCCGCGTATTCGGCAAGCTCGTTCTCGTCGAGACACGCAAAGCCGTCGATGCGAGCGACGCCCGGCGGGCACTCGGGGTTCCCGAGCTCCGTGAACAGCACGGGCTTGCCGCTGAACGACTGCTGCAGCTGGCACAGGAACGGCACCACGTTGGTGTCGAGACGGCCGCGCGCGAAGGCGCTGTAGACGGAGTACCCGTGCATCGTCGCAAACGGCCATGGCAC
This sequence comes from Vulcanimicrobiota bacterium, assembly GCA_963711625.1. Lineage (GTDB taxonomy): Bacteria > Vulcanimicrobiota > Vulcanimicrobiia > Vulcanimicrobiales > Vulcanimicrobiaceae > Cybelea. Next base: position 266,619 of record OY970207.1, on the reverse strand, counting down.
CGCGATGCTCGACGGCCGCAGGCGCCGGTCGTGATCGAGGTCTTCGCCGTGCATTCCGCCGGTCGCGCCGGCGCCGGACGCTTCGCAGCAAGGCGTTCGCTCAACCGCGTGCTCCACTCCGCGGCGTCGGCGGCCGTAGCGGGCTCGCGCAGGTTTGAAAACTCGTTGCCGAGATCCCAGGCGAAGAGCGCCGGATGTTCGCGCGCGCGCTCGCCGATGCGCCGCGCGAAGAGCGTCTGCGCACGCAGCAGGTCGGGGTCGGCGTAGAAGTCGCCGATCGCGCCGTACGGTGACCGTGCCGCCGGCGATCGTTCGGAAGCGGCCCGTGCTGGCGCTCGTGCTCGAGCGTCCAGGCCGGCAGCCAGTTGACACCGCTCATGTGGCCGCAGAACAGCGTCGGCATCGCGTGCAGGCCGGTGTCGGCCATCCGCGTCCATCACCGCGTCGAATTTGCGCAGCGCGCCTTGATCCATGGCGCCGGGGTGCGGTTGAAACGCCTCCCACATCAGAAAGAAGCGCACGACGTCGAGTCCCAGCGCCTTGATACGCGCGAGGTCGTCGGCGATCTCGCCGAGGTCGAACCGTTCCCACATATACATCGCGCTGCGGCGCGGCCAATAGTTGATGCCGAGGAGAAAACGAGACATGTCCGGCGACTTCGCTACGCCGCTCGGCGCTCCGCTTAGGATGACAAGGTAGGGTCGCGGCGAAGTTCCGGGCGATGGCGAAAGCAGGGCAGATCACCGGTCGTCGGCATCATCATGGGGAGCCGTTCCGATTGGGAGACGATGTCGGGCGCGCGCGAGACGCTCGACGAGCTCGACGTTCCGTGCGAAGTGCGCGTCGTGTCCGCGCACCGCATGCCCGACGAGATGTTCGAATACGCGGCCTCGGCCGCGAGCCGCGGCCTGCTCGCGATCATCGCCGGCGCCGGCGGCGCGGCGCACCTTGCCGGGGATGACCGCGGCGAAGACGCTGGTGCCCGGTCATTGGCGTGCCGGTCGGTTCGGCTCGCGCCGGCGGGCTCGATTCGCTGCTCTCGATCGTGCAGATGCCGCCCGGCGTCCCGGTCGCGACGATGGCGATCGGCGGCGCCGTCAACGCCGCGCTGTTCGCGGCGCGCATCGTCGCACTAGCGCGACCCCGGCGTTGCTGCGCGCCTTGCGGCCTACGTCGCGCGCATGCACGACGCGGCGGCCTCCAGTGTCGCTCGATTGAAGTTCGTCGAAACGATCGGCGTGATCGGCGGCGGCCAACTCGGCCGCATGTTCGCGCTCGATGCCAAGCGGATGGGCTATCACGTGATCACGCTCGACCCGCAGGAACTCTCGCCGTGCGGTCAGGTCGCCGACGAGCAGATCGTCGCGGCCTACGACGACTTGGCCGCGATCGAGGAGCTGGGCCGGCGCAGCGACGTGGTCACCTACGAATTCGAGAACATCGACATCGCCTCGGTGCGGCACTTGGAAACGCTCGGACACCGCGTGACGCCGGCAAGCGGCGTGCTGCGTGTCACGCAGGATCGCCTCGCCGAGAAGCAGTTCGCGCGCGAGTGCCGGCATCGCGACGACGGATTTTGCGCCGGTGCGCGACGCCTCCGATCTCGCCGCCGCGGCGCGCGCGATCGGCTTCCCGGCCGTCATCAAGACCGTGCGCGGCGGATACGACGGCAAGGGCCAATGGCGCGTCGAGTCGCTCGAGGAGGCGCGCGCTGCGCTCGATAGCGCCGGCGGCGCCGACCTCATCTTCGAACGCCTCGTGCCGCTCCGCTGCGAGCTCAGCGTCGTCGCCACGCGCAGCGTACGCGACGAGATCGTCGCGTATCCGGTCGCCGAGAACACGCACGACCGTGGCATCCTCGCGATGACGATCGCGCCGGCGCGCGTGGATTCGGCGATCGCCGAGCGGGCTCAAGGCGATGGCGGCCGTCGTCGGCCGCGGCCTCGGCATCGTCGGTACCTACTGCGTCGAGTTCTTTCTCGACACCGAGGGCCGGCTGCTTGTTGAACGAGATCGCGCCGCGCCCGCACAACAGCGGCCACTACACGATCGACGTGACGCCCTGTTCGCAGTACGAGCAGCACGTGCGCGCGATCTGCGACCTGCCGCTCTCGCCCCCGCGCCTGCTCGCCAATGCGATCATGATGAACGTGCTGGGCGACGGCGCGGGCGACCGGCTTGCGGGGGTCCGCGATCTTTTGAGCGATCCGTCGATCGTGCTGCACGTCTACGGGAAGCGCCACGCGGTCGCGCGGCGGAAGATGGGCCACTTCACGATGCTCGTCGACGGTCCGGTCGACGCCGCCGCCGTGGCCCGCGCGAAAGCCGCGCACGCCAAGCTGCGCTGGGAGCCCGCATGCTGACCGCGCAAGCCGGCGAGGCGTTCTACGTTTTCGTGACGCTGCTGGCGATGCTCAATCCCATCGAGGCAGCCGCGGCGTTCGCCACGCTCACCGAGGGGCGCAGCGCGCAAGAGCAGGCGCAGATCGCCAGACGCGCGACCATCGTCGCCACGATCGCCCTGATCGCGTTCGCGTTCGCCGGCGAGGCGCTGCTCAACGCGCTGGGCGTCGAGATCGGCGCGTTTAAGATCGCGGGCGGGCTGCTGCTGCTCAAGGTCGGCGCCGACATGGTGTTCGCCGAGAAGACCGATCGCCAGACGGCCGACAGCGCGAAGGCGACGGCGGGACCCACGAGCGATCCCTCGGTGTTTCCGCTCGGGATTCCGATCATCACCGGTCCCGGCGCGCTGACCGCCAGCGTCGCCCTCGTGAATCCGACCGACACGCACCACTATCTCAACGGCGGCATCTTCGTGGCGATGGCGCTGCTCGTCATGGCGATCACTTACGGGTTCATGCGCGGAGCGCAGACGCTGACGCGCTGGTTCGGCGAGACCGGGATCGACGCCGTGGGGCGTATCGTCGGCATCATCGTGGCCGCCATTGCCGTCCAGCTCATCATCAACGGCGTGAGCAGCCTTACGAATATCCAGTTCCACTAGAGGAGTGCGTATGATCGTCCGAGCCGGGGTTCTCTACGACGGCACGCTCGAGCCGCCGAAGCAGCGGGTCGACGTGATGATCGACGGCGGCCATATCGCGGGGATCCGCGCCGCGACGGGCGAGTGCGATCTCGAAGCGGCGTGCGTGACGCCGGGCCTGGTCAACGCGCACGCGCACCTCGAAGGCAGCGGCGAGCCCGACATGATGGGAATGATTCAGACGACCACGCCGAATCAGCGGCTGCTGCGCGCCGTCGAGAACGCCGCCAAGTCGGTGAAGGCCGGGGTCACGACGATCCGCGACGTGGGCAGCTCGAACCGAATCGCCGCCGACGTGCGCGACGCCATCGAGGAGGGTCGCATACGCGGCCCGCGCATGCGAGCGGCGGGCGCGGTGCTCTGCATGACCGGCGGGCACGGCTGGCCCATCGGGCGCGCGGTCGACTCGCCGTGGGACGCGCGCAAGGCGGTGCGCGAGCAGATGTGGGGCGGCGCCGACTGCATCAAGATGATTGCGACCGGCGGCGTGATGACGAAGGGTGCAGTGCCCGGCAACGCGCAGCTCACCTACGACGAGCTCGCCGCGGCGATCGACGAGGCGCACCGGCACGGGCTTCGCGTCGCGGCGCACGCGATTGGCACGCAGGGCATCAAGAACGCGCTCCGCGCCGGCATCGACTCGATCGAGCACGGCACGATGCTCGACGACGAGGCGATTGCGCTCTTTAAAGAGCGCAACGTCTATCTGGTGCCGACGCTGAGCGCGCCGACCTGCATTATGGCGCACCTCGAGGACGGCACGCAGCCGCGCTACGTGGTGGAGAAGGCGCGCGGTCTCAACGAGGTGATGCTCACCAACATCCGGCGCGCCTATGAGGGCGGCGTACGCATCGCGGGCGGCTCCGACGCGGGCACGCCCTACAACTACCACGAGAACTACGGGCAGGAGCTCGAGCTGATGTGGTCGCTGCTCGGCATGACGCCGCAGCAGGCCCTGCACGCCGCGACCAACGTCGCGGCCGAGCTGGTGGGCCTTCATCGCGGCCTGATCGCCGTCGGCGAGCCTGCCGACATGTTGCTGCTGCCGCGCGATGCCGGCGAGGACGTACGGGCGCTGCGCGAGCCGCAGCTCGTGTTCAAAAACGGCGCGATTCAATGATCCGCAACGCGGTTGCCGCGGCCGTCGTGATCGGTTTGAGCGGCGTGACCGCTCCGATCGGCGGCAATCCGACGCTCCTCGGCCAGCCGGTCGTCGGCAGCCCGATTCGGCACGTGATCGTCATGCTGCAGGAGAACCGCACGTTCGATAACCTGTTCGCGTCGTCGGTCGTGGCGCACGGCGGTCCCTATCCCGGGGCCGACACGTCGCAGACCGCCACCGTCGACGGCGAGAGGATCGAGCTCAAGCCGGTGTCGTTCGAGTATCCAGCCGATCCGCGGCACACGCATCTCGCTCTGCTCGACGAGTGGAATCACGGCAAGATGGACGGCTTTGGCAGCGTTCCAGTCCGCAGCGTGATCGGCTTTTTGAAACCGCCGCCCGACTTCGCCTACGCGTATCTCCCCGACGCGGAAACGACGATCTATCACCTGCTGGCGGCGCGCTATGCGCTCGCCGACCGCAACTTCGCCCCGCGGCTGGTGCCGACGTTCCCGAGTCACTATACGCTGGCTACCGGACAGAGCCGTATCGCTGGCAACCCCAACGATTCGATTTGGGGCTGCGACGCGAAGCCGGGCACGACGGTGCCGATCTTCGGCCCTACGGGCGACGGAATGATCGCCCCCGGCGTCTTTCCGTGCTTCGACCAGACGTCGATCGCCGATCTGCTCGATGCGTCGCACGTGACGTGGAAGTATTACACCGGCGCGCTACAACGACGTGACCGATCCGTCCGTGAACATCTACGACGCGTTTCGAAGGATCCGCTACGGGCCGCGATTGGCAGCGCAACGTCGTCACGCCGTCGAGCACGGTTTTGAGCGACATCGCGCGGTGCCGGCTTCCGCAGGTGTCGTTCGTCATGCCGAACTACCTCGACTCCGACCACGCAGGCAGCCTGAGCGCAGGCGGTCCCGGCTGGGTCGGCTCGGTGTATTTGGCGCTGGTGCAGAGCCGTCACGCAACACCGCAGTGCAACTACTATAAAGACAGCGCCCTGATCGTCTACGTGGGACGACTCCGGCGGGTGGTACGACCACGTTCCGCCGCCGCCCGGCCCCGACGGGCACAACCTGGGGCTTTCGCATTCCGATCGTGGTGCTCTCCGCGTGGGCGAAGTCGAACTACGACCCGCAGCACCCCGACGCGATTCCGTTCGTCTCGCACCGGCAGCGCGAGTCGACGGCCATCACGACGTTCATCGAGAAGAACTGGGCGCTGGGCAACATGGGCCAGCGCGACGCCACCGACGACGATCTGAGCGACATGTTCGACTACACGCGCCCGGCAATGGTGCCGCCCTTCTCCGAGGTCTCCATGCAGAAGCTGATCCGGCGAACCCACTTCAACCTGGCGGTTGCCGACAACGACCGCCACATCGTCGACGACGACCGCTAGTGGAGCTTCGCGGCCTGCGGCTCGCCGTGCTGGCCGCGATCTCGTGGCCGGCGCCTCCGCCCGGCTACGGGCCGTGGGAGCAGATGGCGTTCAACGTCGCCGATGGAATGCGCCGCCGCGGCCTCGACGTGACGCTCTTCGCCGCCGGCGACTCGCGCTTCGACGGGCGGCTCGTCTCGGTGGTGCCGGTCGGTCTCAACGAGGATCCCGTGCTCAACGGCGAGGTGTTCACGGCGCTGCACATCGCGGAGTGTTTCCGCCGCGCGGGCGAGTTCGATCTGATCAACAACCATCTCGACTGGAAGCCGCTGACCTACGCGCTCGGCTCCGAGACGCCGCCGTTGGTCACGACGGTGCACGGCTTTTCGTCGCCGCAGATTCTCGCGGCCTACTACGCCGGCGCGGCGCGCAGCTTCTACTGCTCGATCTCCGACGCAGACCGCGATCCCGGCCTCGACTACCTCGCGACGACGTATAACGGCATCGATCCGGCGCAGTTCCCGTTCGTCGACCGCCCGGGCGAGTATCTCTGCTTCCTCGGACGTTTTCACCCCGAGAAGGGCACGCACCTCGCGATCGAGATCGCGCGGCGCGCGGGGGTACGGCTGAAGATCGCAGCGATCCCGCAAGACGAGGCGTACTTCCGCGAGTGCGTCGCGCCGCACATCGACGGCGATCGCGTGCAGTTTCTCGGCGCAGTCGAGCGCGAGGCGCGCAACGAGCTGCTGGCTAACGCGCTCGCGCTCGTCCACATGACGACGCGCCCCGAGCGGTTCGGGCTGACGACGATCGAGGCGATGGCCTGCGGCACGCCGGTGCTCGGCGCGCGGATGGGCTCGCTGCCCGAGATCGTCGATCGACGGTGTGACGGGATTTCTGTGCGACCGCGATGAGGAGGCTGCGGCAAAGGTGCCGTTGCTCGCAACGCTCGACCGGCGCGCTTGCCGCGACGCACGTGGAGCGCAAGTTCAGCCTCGAGCGAATGATCGACCGCTACCTCGCCGCGTACGAACTCGCGCTCGAACTGCGTCTGCCGCCGCCACCGAGCGACGCGCTGCTTCGTGCTCGCGCGTCACGACTGGTGGGATCGGCCGATGGCGTACACGGAGATTCCACCGAAACCAAAGAACCTGGGTTTCTGATGCCTGCGCGAGCCGAGCGCGACTACTCCCAACGATCCCTGTTCGAGAAGCTGGGCGTCGTGCCGGACGCGCACGTCGCGCTCGTCGGACGGCACGAGGAGACGTTTGCGATCGCCCTCAACGCGCGGTTGGCGAAGGCTGCGTCGCTGGCGCTGCGCACGCGCTACGACCTCATCTTCCTCCGCATCGACGGGCCGCGCGATCTGTTCCGCGTCGCACGTGCCGCCGCGTATCTCAAGCCGAGCGGCGCTCTGTGGGTCTTTCACCCCAAGGGCCGCGGCGCGACGCCGACCGACGCGGAAGTCCGCTCCACCGGTATCGCAGCCGGCCTGGTCGACAACAAGATCAGCGCCTACAACGAATCGCACACGGCAACGCGCTTCGTCATCCCTCTCGCGCTGCGCTAGGCCAAACGTTGTCATCCTGAGCGAAGCGCAAGGCGCGGAGTCGAAGGACCGCTCGACTCGAACTAAAAGCTTGCCATTCCCGCGAAGACGTTCGTCGCGCCGCCCTTCGACTACGCTCGCTTCGCGAGCTCCGCTCAGGATGACAAGGCAGAGGCGGCGGCTTCCATCGCTTGGTAGGCTTTGCTCGTCAGCGCGTGGTCGACGACGCCGGCGATGAAGCGCGAGGCCGCGCGCACTTTGTCGAGATCGACGCCGGTTTCGATGCCCATCTGGTGCAGCAGATAGAGCACGTCTTCGGTGCCGACGTTGCCGGTCGCGCCGGGCGCGTAGGGGCAGCCGCCGAGGCCGCCCGACGACGCGTCGAACTTCGAGATGCCGCACTGCAGCGCGGCGTAGACGTTGGCGAGCGCGGTGCCGCGCGTGTCGTGGAAGTGCATCGCGATCGCATCGAGCGGAATGCGCTGCCGCGAGCAGCGGCACCAGCGCGTCGACCTGGCTGGGAACGCCGACGCCGATCGTGTCGCCGATCGAGAGCTCGTCGCAGCCCATGTCCATCAGCTTGATGCTGACGTCGCACACCATCTGCGGCGTAACGACGTCGCCGAACGGAGAGCCGAACGCGGTCGAAACGTAGCCGCGCACCCACACGCCGTCGCGTCTTGGCCGCGCGAACGACATCGGCAAACGTCGCGAGCGACTCGTCGATCGTCATGTTGATGTTGCGCTTCGTGAACGCCTCCGACGCCGCGGTGAACACCGCGATCGCGTCGGCGCCGGCGGCGCGAGCGCGGTCGTAGCCTTTGAGGTTCGGCACGAGCACCGGATAGCGCACGGCCGGCGCCTTGCGAATGCGCGCGAACACGTCGGCCGCGTCGGCGAGCTGCGGAATCGCCTTGGGGCTGACGAACGAGGTCGCCTCGATCCACCTCAGCCCGGTCTCGGAGAGCAGATCGATATAGCGGACCTTGTCGTCGGTCGAGATCAGCGCGCCTTCGTTCTGCAGTCCGTCGCGCGCGCCCATCTCGAAGAGCGTGACGCTCGCGGGAAGACTCATCGCCAACTAACGACCCGCTCGGGCCTCATCCGAGTTCCACCAGCGGGGTGCCGGCCGCGACGATCTGTCCCTCCTTGACGAGGACCGAGCGCACCGTCGCGTCGGTGGACGCCTCGATGCGGTGTTCCATCTTCATCGCCTCGAGCACGATCAAGAGCTCGCGCTCGTCGACCGACTCGCCTTCGCGCACGGCGACTTTCACGATCTTGCCCGGCATCGGCGCGGTCACGCTGCCGCCGGCGGCAGCCGCTGCACCGGCTCCGTGCGCGTCGACCGCCGGCGCCGCCGCCGGCGCAAACGTCCACGTGCGGCCGTCAACGAGCGCGTCGACGCCCGCGCCGGAATACCAAACGCGGCCGGCGATCGCGTCGCCGTCGAACTCGGCGGCGACGGTGTCGCCCGTGCGGCGTGCGCGAAGCTCGCCGTGGCGGTCGCCGGTGATGCGCCACGCGCCCGGGCTGGTCGCCGGCGTCCGCCGTCAGCGCGACGACGGTCTCGCCGCTTTGCAGTCGCAGCGGGATCCCCACGTCGCCGATCCGCCACGGAGCTCGTCCGTCGGCAAGCAGCGCGGCCGCCGCGAGCAGCGCCCGCCCGGTCCGGCGCGCCCGAGCGCGCGAACGTCGATTCGTCGAGGCGCTGCGCGAGAAAGCTCGTCGTGGTATCGCCGGCGCGAAACGCGTCGTCGCGCGCGATCCACAGCAGCAGCGGCAAGTTCGTGCGCACGCCGCCGATCGCGAAGTCGTCGCAGCGCGCCCTGCAGGCGCGCGATCGCCGACGCCCGATCGCTGCCGTACACGATGAGCTTGGCGAGCATCGGGTCGTAGTAGTGGCTCACCTCGCTGCCGGTCGCGACGCCCGCATCGACGCGCACGCCGGGTCCCTCGGGCGCCGACCAGCGCGTCGATCGTTCCCGTCGAGGGCAACATGTCGTTGGCGGGATCCTCGGCGTAGATGCGCGCTCTCGATCGCCCAGCCGCGCGGCGCGAGCTCGGCCTGCGGCGAGCGTCAGCCGTTCGCCCGACGCGATGCGCAGCTGCCACTGCACCAGATCGATGCCGTAGACGAGCTCGGTGACCGGGTGCTCGACCTGCAGCCGCGCGTTCATCTCGAGAAAGTAGTAGCGTCCGTCGCTATCGAGCATGAACTCGCACGTGCCGGCGTTCGTATAGCCGACCGACTCCGCCGCGCGCACCGCGGCCGCGCCCATCTCGGCGCGCAGCTCGGGGGTCAGCGCGACCGACGGCGCCTCCTCGACGATCTTCTGGTGGCGCCGCTGGATCGAGCACTCACGCTCGCCGAGATGGAGCGACGTGTCCGTGTGCGTCGGCGAGGATCTGGAACTCGATGTGGCGCGGATCGCGCAGATAGCGCTCGAGCAGCACGGCGTCGTCGCCGAACGCCGCCAGCGGCTTCGCGCTTCGCGCCTCGAGCGCCTCGTCGAACTGCTCGGCCCCCTCGACGACGCGCATCCCGCGGCCGCCGCCGCCCGCGCTCGCCTTGATCAGCAGCGGAAAACCGATGCGCTCGGCCTCGGCGCGCAGCGTCGCGAGCGACTGATCGTCGCCGTCGTAGCCGGGGACCGTCGGCACGTCGAACGCGCGCACGCGGCGCTTCGCCTCGATCTTGCTGCCCATCGCCGCCATCGCGTCCGGCGTGGGGCCGACGAAGATCAGCCCGGCGTCGCGAACCATCTGCGCGAACGGCGCGCGTTCGGAGAGAAAGCCGTAGCCGGGATGAACGGCGTCGGCCCTCATCGCCTTCGCCGCGGCGACGATCGCCGCTCCGTCGAGGTACGATTCCGTCGCTGGAGCAGGCCCGACGCAGCGCACGTCGTCCATGAAACGAGGTGGTATGCCTGTGCGTCGGCCTCGGAGTAGATGCCGAGCGGAACGATGCCCATCTCGCGCGCCGCGCGCGCGACGCGCACGGCGATCTCGCCGCGGTTGGCGATCAGCAGGCGCTCGATCACGGCGCTACGTTACGACGGCTTCGAGAACGACGCCGGGCGCCGCTCGAGAAACGCGCGCAAGCCCTCTTGGCCCTCGGGCGTCACGCGCTGCTGCGCGATCGCGGCGGTCGTAATCGCGCGCGATTCGTCGTATGTGTTGTCGAGCACGCGGCGGATCAGCAGCTTCGCAGCGCCGATCGCCTCGGGCCCGGCGGTGCGCAGCTCGGCGATGCGCCGCTCGACCGCCGCGTCGAGCTCGTCCGGTGCGACGATCTCGTGAACCAAGCCGATCGCCTTGGCGCGCGCGCGTCGAAGCGTTCGCCGGTGAGGAAGAGCGCGCGCGCGTGCGACGCGCCGATCTTCGCCAAGACGAACGGCGAGATGACGGCGGGAATGATCCCGAGCTTTACCTCGGTGAAACCGAAGATCGCGTCGTCGGCGGCGACCACGATGTCGCAGACGGCGGCGAGGCCGGCGCCGCCGCCCAGCGCCGCGCCGTGGACCCTGCCGATCACCGGTTTGGGACAGTTGTCGATCGCGCGGAACATGTCGCTCATGCGCTCGGCATCCGCGACGTTTGCTTCGAACGTCAGGTCGAGCGACGCGCGCATCCAGTTGATGTCGGCGCCGCCGCAGAACGCCGCCCCCTCGCCGGCGAGGACGACGGCGCGCACGTCGTCGGCGGCGGTGATGCGGGAGAACGTCTCGTGGAGCTGCGCGATGACCTCGGCGTTGAACGCGTTGCGAACCTCCGGCCGCGCGAGCGTGATGCGGGCAATGCCGTCGGCGACGGCGAGCTGAATCTCGGCCATGGTCGCCGGGGTTCGCGCCCCCATCCAAACGGGCCTCGCGCGCGTTATACTCTAGAGCAATGAACGCCCCACGCCGCGCCGTCTATCGCTACACGCCGGTCGTTCGCGCGAGTCACTGGCTGTGGGTGCTCGCCTTCGCCGTGCTGGTCGGCAGCGGGCTGCAGATCTTCAACGCCTCGCCGAACCTCGACGCTTCGGACAAGAGCGATCCCGCGCGGCGGGTGGTCGCCATCGGTTCGCCGTCCGACGGCGTCGGAACGACCACGATCTTCGGCCACACCTTCACCACCACGGGTTGGCTCGGATGGACCGGCGACGGAATGGGCGCGCGTGGCGCGCATGCGTTTGGGGCGTCGATCACGATTCCGGGCTATCAAGACCTTGCGAGCGGCCGCCGCTGGCATCTGTTCTTCGCCTGGATCGCCGCGCTCTGCTGGTTGGCGTGGCTGATTGCGAGCGCGATCAAGGGCAACCTGCGCGAGATGGTATTGCGACGCAGCGATCTGGGCAAGCTGTGGCCGATGCAGGCGTACTACCTCAAGCTGCGCAAGACGCCGCCGCCGCACGGCGTTTACAATCCGCTACAGAAGGCGGCGTACACGATCGTGCTCTTCGTCGCCGCTCCGCTCGTCGTTCTCACCGGACTCGCGCTGTCGCCGGGCATCGACGCGATCGCGAACCCGTTGACGGTCGTCTTCGGCGGCCGTCAGTTCGCGCGATTGTGGCATTTCGCCGGCATGCTGGCGCTGCTTGGATTCTTCGCCGTTCACGTATTCCAGGTCGCCACGCAGGGCTTCGTCAACCAGATGCGCTCGATGATCACCGGCTGGTATCGCTTGTGAAGCGCCGGGTCTTCATTGCCTCGGCCGCGTCGGTGCTGGCCGGCTGCGGGCCGATCTCGTCGCGGCTCAACGAAAACGACGCCGTGCGGCGCCTGCTCGAAGCGGCCGAGCCGCTGAACCACGCTCTGATCGGAACGCGGGGCCTCGCTCGCGAGTACCGCGACCGCGACGTCGATCGTCAGTTTCGCGTCAACGGCTTCGCGACGCCGTCCGATGCCCACTACCAGCGCCTGCTGACCGCCGGCTTTGCCGCGTACCGCCTGGTCGTCGACGGCGCCGTCGAGCGGCCCGGCGCGTTCTCGCTGGCCGAGCTCGAGCGGATGCCGCAGCAGACGCAGATCACGCGTCACGACTGCGTGGAGGGCTGGAGCGCGATCGGGAAGTGGAGCGGCGTGCCGCTCGCCGCGGTGCTCGCGGCGGTCGTGCCGCACGACGACGCGCGTTACGCCGTCTTCCGTTGCATGGACAACGACGGCGCCGGGAACCTCTACTACGAGAGCCTCGACATGCATCAGGCGCGCCATCCGCAGGCGCTGCTTGCGACGCGCCTCAACGGCGCGCTGCTCGACCCCGACCACGGCGCCCCCGTTCGCCTGCGAGTGCCGACTCAGCTGGGCTATAAGAGCGCGAAGTGGATCGCGAGGATCGAGGTTGTGGGAACCTTCGCTCGCATCGCCGGCGGCCGTGGCGGCTATTGGGAAGACCAGGGCTACGAGTGGTACGCCGGCATTTGACGCGCGCACCGCGTCACGGGCCGCTCCGGCGAAGCGTTACGACACTGTCATGACCAGGGACGCGCTGGTCGGCACCGCTGCTCTGACTCTCCTCCTTGTGGGGAGTACCGCGGGCGATCAGCGCGTCTCGCTGAATGCCGCCGCGCAAGCGTATCTCGCGAACATCGCGCGCATCGCTCCTGCGGCCGGCCGCGACACCGCATACGATTACTACGAGCGTCTTTTGGAAGACGCCGACTTCGCCGGCGACCGGGACGTTCCGCTGGGCTACACCGCTGCGCAGTGGGCGCAGACCGTGGCACAGATCGCCGGCCTCGACCTCAGCCTGGCATGGCAGCTGACGCACGCCGATTACGCCTCGATGTCGTCGGTGCGAGGGCTCGGCGAAGTGCTGGTGCGATCGTCGAAGGACGGAACGATGCAGCCCGTCGCGGTCTACGTTCCGCGACGGTACTCGCCGCGGGCGCCCGCGCCGCTGATCGTTCTTCTGCACGGGCACCCGCAATCCGAGACGGAGCTGCTCGGGCCGCCCTACATCGAAGATCTCGCGGAGCGAACCGGAACGATCGTCGTCGCGCCCTACGGCCGCGGCTATTACGACTTTCGCGGTTCCGTCTCCGACGTCTACGACGCCTTGCATGCCGCGACGAGCGCCTTTGCGATCGATCCGCGCAAGCGCTTCCTCGCGGGCTACTCGATGGGCGGCTTCTCGGTGTTCGAAGTAGCGCCGGTTCATCCGAACGACTGGTCCGCCGTCATGTGCATCGCCGGCGGCCTTTTGGGATCGGATTCGTCGCGCGTCGTGGGCCTGATGCGCCGGACGCCGTTCTACGTGCTGACGGGAAGCGCCGACGAGAGCATTCCCACGCAGTATCCCACGGCTACCGCGCTGTTTCTCCAGAGCGCGGGGCTCGACGTTTCGTTCTACTCGCAACCCGGCGGGATCCACCGGCTCGTCACGCTGCTGCCGATCCTCACGCAGGCGTGGGACGACATGCTGGCCCAAATCGTACGCGCGCCTCCGGCGGCCGCGGGAGGCTACAACCTGCCCACCACGCTGCCGGCGAACGTCCTGCGCCCCTAGGCCGGCAAGTCTCGCGCAAGTCCGCGGCCGGCGGCCGTCGAAACGCGAGCCGATGAACAGATCGCATCGCGTCGTCGCCTTCGTCATCGTTGCCGCGCTCGCCGTCGCCGCGTCGGCGCACGCGCAGGGTCCCGCCTTGGTCCCCGCAGCGCCGGGAACGGTCGTGCAGAGCCAGACCGCCGATCTCACGCCGTCCGCGCCCGGCGGCCCGTGGCGCGCGGTGGCGAGCAAGAAGGTCGTGGGCTCCGGAAACGGCCAGACCTTTTACCAGTGGTATCTGTCGGTATACGCGCCCCGTCAGAGTACGTTCCGGCTGCGGTATCAGTCGCCGGCCAACGGCGGCCCGCTCGAACGCGTGGCGCAGGCGAGCGGCGCGAAGATGTGGTTCCCGGTGCAGCAGCTGCACATCGTCGGCGCGGCGCCGCTGATGGGCGGCGGGGCCGCGCAGCTCGTCGTGCAGTCGCACGAGATGGCCGCCGACTGCGGCAGCGCAGCGGTGACGGTGCTCAAGGCCGGATCGAGCGACAACGTGTTCCGCGCGGTCTCGGTGGTCAATCCCTGCGACCTGATCGCGAAGATCGGCGCCGACCACGTCTCGATCGAGTTGACGGGCCCGTATTACGACGCCAACGCGCCGATGTGCTGTCCGACGAAGAACCACGCGACGGCGGTGCTGCGCTACAACGGCGTGCGGTGGGTCGAGACGCCGAGCTACTTCAAGACGAAGTAAGCGAGGTTTCCTACATCCGAAACACGCCGAAGTGCGTGCGCGGCTGCGGCGCGTGCGCGGCAGCGTCGAGGCCCATGGCGATGACGCGTCGGGTGTCGAGCGGGTCGATGATGCCGTCATCCCACAGCCGGGCCGTGGAGTAATAGGGACTGCCTTCGCGCTCGTACTTCTCGAGGATCGGCGCTTCGAACGCCGTCTTTTCACCGGCCGTCATCTCGCCCTTGACCGTCGAGAGCACGCTGGCCGCCTGCGGGCCGCCCATAACGCTGATGCGCGCGTTGGGCCACATCCAGAGCTGGCGCGGCGAGTAGGCGCGCCCGCACATCCCGTAGTTGCCCGCGCCGAAGCTGCCGCCGATGACGACGGTGAACTTCGGGACCTCGGCGCACGCGACGGCGGTCACGAGCTTGGCGCCGTCCTTTGCGATGCCGCGGTTCTCGTACTCCTTGCCGACCATGAACCCCGTGATGTTCTGGAGGAAGAGGAGCGGCGTTCCACGCTGTGCGCAGAGCTCGATGAAGTGCGCCCCCTTGAGCGCGCTTTCGCTGAACAGGATGCCGTTGTTGGCGAGAATTCCGATCGGATGGCCTTCGATGCGCGCGAACCCACACACGAGCGTCGTGCCGTAGCGCGACTTGAACTCGTGGAACTCCGACGCATCGACGAGGCGCGCCACTACCTCGCGCACGTCGTAGCCCACGCGGCTGTCGGCGGGGATCGTACCGTAGATGTCGCACGGGTCGTACTTCGGCGGTAGCGGATCGCTGCGGTCCCACTGGCGCGGCAGCTCGAGGTGCAGGTGACTCACGATCTCGCGCACCATCGCGAGCGCCTGCGGGTCGTCGTTGGCGAAGTGATCCGCCACGCCGGAAATTCGCGTGTGCACGTCGGCTCCGCCCAGCTCCTCGGCCGTGACCTCTTCGCCGGTCGCCGCCTTCACCAGCGGCGGTCCGCCGAGGAAGATCGTGCCCCGTCCCTTCACGATGACGGTCTCGTCGCTCATCGCTGGAACGTAGGCGCCGCCCGCGGTGCACGATCCCATCACGGCGGCGATCTGTGCGATGCGCTTCCCCGACATGCGCGCCTGATTGTAAAAGATACGGCCGAAGTGATCGCGATCGGGAAAGACGTCGGCCTGCAGCGGCAAGAACGCACCGCCGGAATCGACGAGGTAAATGCACGGCAAGTGGTTCTGCTCGGCAATCTCCTGCGCGCGCAGATGTTTCTTCACCGTCATCGGATAATACGTGCCGCCCTTGACGGTTGCGTCGTTGGCGACGATCGTGCAGTGCTGTCCTTCCACGAGGCCGATGCCCGTCAGCATGCCCGCGGCAGGTGAGTCGCCGCCGTACATGTCGAAGGCGGCGAGCGCGGAAAACTCGAGAAAGTCGGAGCCCGGATCGATCAAGCGGTCGATGCGTTCGCGCGCGGTGAGCTTATTGCGACGCCGGTGCTTCTCGACCGCGTCGGGGCCGCCCCCATCACGAACGGCGATCAGCCGCTCGCGCAGCTCGGCGACGAGACGCTCCATCCGCCGGGCGTTCGCAGCGAAGGTCTCGGAATTTCGGTCGAGACGTGACTCCAATAGCGCCATCGCCGCGGCCATTCGTCACGGCCGTCTGAGAGCCCGGTTAGACGTCGGAGAATTCGCGAGGGCCGTCGCTCGCCGGGCTCGTAGCTAGGTCGAGATGACCGCCTCGGCTCAGGTCGACGTCGGCGGTATCCTGCGTCCGCAGGGCCGGCCCGATTTCTCGACGGCGCTCCAACCGTATCGCACCGTATTAGGCGCGCGCGGTGCGGCGCATCTGCTTCGGCGCGCCGGCTTCGGAGGGACGCCCGACGAGATTCGCCGCTACGCCGGAATGCGGGCCGGCGACGCCGTCGCGTCGTTGCTCGCGCTGACGCCGCCCGATGCCATCGCTCCGCCGCCGCTGCGCGATGCCGGCGCTGCGGCGCAAATGGCGACACGCCAAGAGCGGTTTCGCGCGCGGCGCGAAGCGATCGCCGCGCTGCAGCTGTGGTGGCTCGACCGGATGCTGGCGTCGCCGTCGCCGCTGCAAGAGAAGATGACGCTCTACTTTCACGGTCACTTCACCTCGCGCGCGACGCCGATGTTTCCGGCGATCACGTACGATCAGAACGCGCTCTTCCGGCGTAGCGCGCTCGGCAATCTGAGGGACCTGACGCGCGCCGTCTCCAAGGGCGGGGCGATGCTGCTCTATCTCAACGGGGCGCAGAACGTCGCGGCGAATCCGAATGAAAACTACGCGCGCGAGCTGATGGAGCTCTTCACGCTCGGCATCGGCAACTATTCCGAGTCGGACGTGCGCGAGTCGGCACGGGCGTGGACCGGTTGGCGCGTGAATCGGCGCGCGAACGCGGTCTCGTTCGATCCCGCGCTGCACGACGCCGGGCAGAAGACGTTCCTCGGCCGCACGGGTGCGCTGACCGGCGATGACGTCGTCGACATCATCTTCGCGCAGCCGCAGTGCGCGCGGTTCTTCGCTGCGAGCCTGCTCAACTGGTTCGTCTACAACGATCCGGAGCCGGAGCTCGTCGACCGGATCGCCTCGCTATTGCGCTCGCACGACTACGAGCTTGCTCCCGTCGTCGCCGCGATCTTGAGCAGCAGCGTCTTCTACAGCGAGCGTTCCTATAGGGCCCTGGTCAAGAGCCCCGTCGAGTTCGTCGTGGGATCGTACAAGGCGCTGGGGCTCGCCTCGATCGACGATGACGCGCTGCCCGCGCTGGCGCAAATGGGCCAGCGCCTATTCTATCCGCCAAGCGTCGCGGGCTGGCCGGGCGGCGAAAACTGGCTGACGAGCGGCACGATGATCGCGCGCCAGAACTTTTTGACGCGACTGCTCGGATCGCAGACGCTCGGCCAATCGTCGTGGCTGCGCGCGCTCCCGGAGGCGCCGAAAGGCGCGGCGCACGCGATCACGGCGAACGTTCTGCAGAGCGACGTTGCGCCGGAATCGCTCGCCCAGCTCGGCGGTTATTTGGGCGGATCCGGCAGCGCCGCGCTCGCATCGCTCACGCCCGAGAACTACGATCAGCGCGTCAGCGGCGCGGTGTATCTCGCGATGGCCACGCCGGCCTTCCAACTGAACTAACGCGATGAAGCGAAGCAACTTCTTGCTCTCCACGGCCTCGGGACTCGCGGTGATCGCGAACACCGAGCACGTCTTCGCGCGGGCGCTTGCGCAGGCGCCGTTGCCGGGGCTGCCGGGGAGCGCCGGGCGCTGCCTGGTGCTGATCAACCTCTACGGCGGCAACGATGGCCTGAACTGCGTCGTGCCGCACGGCGACGAGCGCTACTACCGCCTGCGTCCGGGTCTGGCGATCGCGCCCAACGACGTGCTTGCGATCGACGGCCGCATCGGCCTCAATCCCGGTATGCGATCGCTCAAGGCCCTGTACGACAAGGGTATGGTCGCGATCGTTCAGGGCGTGGGCTACCCCAATCCCGACCACTCGCACTTTCGCTCGACCGAGATCTGGCAGACGGCCGCGCCCGATCGCTACCGGCACACCGGCTGGCTCGGCCGGTATTTCGACGAGTCGCAGCTGCCGCGCGAGAGTCTGTTCAAAGGCGTCGCCATCTCAAAGGTGCTGCCGGAGGCAATGATCTCCGATCGCACCGACATCCCCGCGATTCCGGGGCTCGGGCAGTATGCGATGACGGCCGATCGCGACCGGCGCGCGCGCAGCGCGTTCGCGCGTCAGGCGAGCGACAGGAGCCTGCCGTTCGACTCGCCGTACCTCGCGCACGTAATGGAGATCGAAGGCAACGCGCAGCGCAGCTCCGAGGAGCTGCCACGGCTCGTCGCAGGCTACGTCCCGAAGGCCGCGTATCCGGCGACGGGGCTCGGGCGCAGCCTCGCGCTCGCGGCGCAAATCGTCGGCAGCAACCTCGGCACCAGGGCGATCTACGTGGAGCACGGCTCCTTTGATACGCACGTCAATCAGAAGGCGACGCAGAATCAGCTCCTCATGCAGTTCTCGAGCGCCCTGGGCGCCTTCTACGACGACTTGGCCGCCCACGGAAACGACCGGCGCGTGCTTACCGTCACCTTCAGCGAGTTCGGGCGGCGCATCGAAGAGAACGGAAGCCGCGGCACCGATCACGGCGAGGCGTCGCCGCTGTTCCTGATCGGGGGCGGCGTCCGCGGCGGCATCTACGGCGCGGCTCCCGACCTTGGCGCGACCAACATGGGCAACGTCCGCTATACCGTCGATTTTCGCAGCGTCTATGCGACCGTGCTCGAACGCTGGCTGGGACGGCCCTCGGCGGGCGTGCTCAACGGTCAATTCGGCCAGCTCCCGGTACTGGCGTAGCATGGCGTCGTCGATCCTCTTCCTCGGAAGCGGCGGCGCGCGCTTCGTCGTGGCGCGCCAGCTGCGCGCGTCGGGTGGGATGTGGCTGCGCTTCGGCGAGACGCAGATTCACGTCGATCCGGGGCCCGGCGCGCTGGTGCGCGCGCTCTCGCACGTGCCGCCGTGTAATCCGCGCGAGCTCGACGCCATCGTGCTCTCGCACAAGCACCTCGATCACTCGAGCGACGTCAACGTCTTGATCGAGGCGATGACCTCGGGCGGCTTCCGCCGTCGCGGCGCGCTGCTCGCGCCCGCCGACGCGTTCGACAATGGGCCCGTCGTGCTGCCCTACGCGCGCCGCTTCGTCGAGCGCGTCGTGACGCTCGAGGCGAGCAGCGGTCCGTACGCGATCGGCGAGGTCGAGCTCTACACCTCGATGCGCCACGTCCATGCCGTCGAAACGCACGGGCTGCATTTCGTGCACGCGGGTCTGCGCGTCGCCTATCTGCCGTGCGGCAAATACTTTGACGGGCTCGCAGCCGATTACGCCGCGCGCCGGCCGGACGTGCTGGTGATCAACGTCTTGCGCTTCCGCGACGACATGAACGTCGATCATTTCGCATGGCCCGATGCCCGCCGCGTCGTTGCCGACGTGCGCCCGAAGGTCGCCGTGTTTCAGCACTTCGGCACGCCGATGCTCGAGGCCGATCCGCGCCGCCTCGCGCAAGAAGTTGAAGACGAACTCGGCTTGCGAGCGATTGCGGCCTACGACGGGATGCTGCTGGACCTGGAGACTGAGGTTACGGCGGCGGCGGCCGGCTGACCGGCGCCCGTGCCGGCGGCACGCTTTGCAGGCGCATCGGGAGCTGGGTACTGCCGCTGAGCTCCTGGCGCACGTGCGGGTGCTCGTTCATCGAGCCGCTGTAGAGATAGACCGATCCGTTTTTCGACGTCGCGGTGACGACGGGCCCGCCGCCGCCGACCGTCGCCTGTTTGGTGGTCGGATCGCCGTGCACTTGCGCCGAATCGGCGAAGCTGGACTCGACGTGGCCGGCGCCGCTGTGCGCGCCGATCTGCGCGTTACCCCGCACTCCCAACGCCACGTTGCCGTGCTCCGATTCGAAGCGCGCGAGCCCGGCCTCGAAGCTGCCGTCGTCGTAGACGATCGAGCCGTACGTGCTCGTCGCCTGGATCTGCTGCGACGTGCAGTTTTGGAAGAGCATGTCGGCGGTGGCCGTCCGGACACGCAGCCGATCGAAGGTGGAGTTCTTCGCGACGACGCGGCCCTTCAGCGATTCGACGAAGCCCGTGCCGGTTACGTCATTGAGCGCGATCTGCGCCGCGCGCACGTGCGTGATGAAGACGCCGTGGTAGTTGTCGAGCGTGAGGCGGCCGGCGCGCAGGTGCGCAAGCACGAGCGCGGTGCCGCGCGGAATGTTAATCGTCATGTTCCCGCTTCCGCGAACGACGATCGCGTCGTGCTTCGCGCCCGGCAGATCGGGCAGCACGAACGACTCGGCGGGCAGCGTCACGGGGCCGTGCTCTGTCTGAATGCGGTGGGCTGCCATCTGCATCTGGCGCGGAATTCCCGGATCCACCTCTTCCGGCGTCAGATGCCGGATGCTGGGCGAGTTCTCGGCGGAGATCATCACCTGCGGGCGGTCCCAGGTCTGGATCGTCACCTGGCCGCGAGTGACGTTCACGTTGAGGACGGGCGACGGACCTACGTCGAACTGCTCGTCGGCGCGCACCGGGCCGGCGAGTGTCAGATAAACGAGTGAGACGAACAAAGCCACGGCGGCCCCGCGTCCCAATCTACCTCCGTGCACCGCTCCATTGTATCGGGGCGGCACACCGTCCATCATGAGAGCGCGGTGAACGGAGGCTGGACGCGTGGTAAGAGAACGCGCAGCAGTGCGCCGCCGCCGGGTGCCTGTCCCGCCGTCGCCTCACCCCCGTGCACGCGAGCAATCGAGCGTACGATCGCTAAGCCGAGACCCGTACCCGGTACGATGCGTGAGCGGGCCTTATCGGCGCGGTAGAAACGCTCGAAGACGTGAGCCAGCTCGGCCTCCGCGATGCCGGGGCCGCTGTCGGCAACCTCGATCCAGGCGGAAGCGCGGTTCTCGCCGACGTCGACGCTTACGGTTCCGTCCTCGCTGAACTTGATGGCATTGTCGACGAGATTGCCGATGAGCTGGCGCAGCAGATGGGCATCGCCATAGACGATCGGCGTTCCGGCGTGCCGGAAAGCTAGGGCGATGTTCTTTTCGCCCGCGCGCGCGGCCGCGTTCTGGACGACCTCGCTGGCGATTTGGGCCAGCGAAAGCGGCTCTTTGGGAATCTCGTCCCCGCGATCGGCCTTGGCAAGGGTGAGCATTCCGTTCACCATGCCGGCCAGGTCGGCGCTCTCGCGCGCAATCGTCTCGAGGCTCTCGCGACGGATCGTCGGATCCTGATCGCCCCAGCGCAGCAGCATCTGCGCGTTAGCATTTATCGACGTTAGCGGCGTCTTGAGCTCGTGCGACGCGTCGGAGATGAACTGCCGCTCGCGTGCGAACGCGTCGGCCAGCCGCGCCAGCAAGTCGTTGAAGCTCGCCGCCAGCCGCCCGATCTCGTCGCGGCGGCGCCGCAAGGCGAGTCCGCGCCGCGTCCGGTCGACCGAACCGGCGGCGAGCGCCAACCGGTCGGTGGTGATCTCGCGCATCTCGCGCGACAGCTCGTTGATCGGTGTCGTCGCCTGCGACGCGAGCACGATGGAGAACAGCACGACCGCGGCCGCGGTCGTGCCGAGCACGATGAGGATCGCCTCGGTCGCGCGGGCGAACGTGCGCTTCAGCGTGTCGAGCGGCTCGGCCACGTGGATCACCGCCGCGTTCGACCCGGCCTTGACGAAGCGGTCCTCGACCAAAAACGGTCGGCCGCCGATCGTCACCTGCCGGAACGCGCGGTCGCGCGCGCCGGAGAGTTTCGGATTGGCGGGAATCGTCGCGGCGCCGAGATTCGCCGTCTTCGCCAGCGGATAGCCGGCGCTGGAATCCACCTGAACGAAACTCGTTGCCGAGTTCCACTGCGCTAAGTTATTGCTGTTGAATAGAAACTGCAGCGTTCCGGCCGACGAGTCTTCCAGCGAGAACGGCGTCGCGGACTGCTGGGTGAACTGTACGATCGAGCGCATCGTCGCGTTCACCGTGGTCTCCGCCTGATCGTAGAGGATCTGCTCGAAGCGCCACACGATGATCCAGCTCATCGCGATGATCGCGACGACCAGCAATGCGGAATATCCGAGAGCAATCCGCCACTTAAGCGACACGATGGGGGATCGCTCTCAAATAAACGGAGAGCGCCCGTGGGGGGACGATTAGCCATCGTCGCGGGGACTCCGACGCGAGCGCCATTGACAGGAGGTCATGACTTACCGCAGCAGGTGGCGCGAGCGCGGCGTAGCAGGAGCGCCACACGATGTGGCGCGACGAGCGACCCGCGGCGACGGCTAACGTCCCCCTGAGCGGCACTCGTCGGGAATCAAGGGCCACATCAATCCTTGATGGTGTAGCCGACGCCGCGGACCGTCGTGATCAGCTTGTCGTCGAATCCGTCGTCGATCTTGCCGCGCAGGTAGCGGATGTAGACGTCGATCAGGTTGGAATCGCCGAGAAAATCGCTGCCCCAGACGCCGTTGAAGAGCTCGTCGCGCGTGTGGACCTTGTTGCGGTGCAGCAGCAGGTACTCGAGCAGCGCGTACTCTTTGGCGGTCAGCGAGATCGGCTTCCCGCCGCGATGCACCTCGTGACGGTCGCGGTCCATGACCACGTCGCGGTACTCGATCACGTTGCCTTGTGGCGTGCGTTCGCGCAGCCGCGCGCGGACCCGCGCGAGCAGCTCTTCGGTCGAGAACGGCTTCGTCACGTAGTCGTCGGCGCCGACGTCGAGGCCCGCGACGCGATCGGGGACGCGGTCGTGCGCCGTCAGCATGATGATCGGAACGCGGCTCTTGGCGCGTATCCGCTTGCAGACCTCGATGCCGTCCATCCGCGGCAGCATCAGATCGAGGATGACCAGATCGGGTTCTTTGAGGGCCTTCTCGAGGCCCGACAGTCCGTCGCGCGCGATCTCGACCTCGTACCGTTCGTGCTCGAGCTCGAGCTGCAGCACGCGGCTGATTGCCGCGTCGTCCTCGATGACGAGGACCCTATACGCGCGGCGCCCCTGGGGTACGTGTTTCTCCATGCCGATAGTTTATCGGCTGGTTCACCCCTCGGACCTGTGAGGAAGCGCCGCCATTGGATGGTGATGGTGCCCGGTGAACAGCGTAAGCCAGAGCGCGGTGGCGCCCCCGGCGGCCAGCCACATAACGGTGGCAGTGTTCGAAAGCGACCGCGAGAGCACCGACCCGATGGTCTCCAGGGTCTGAACGAAGAGCGTTCCGCCGCCCAGCACGAGCAAGACGACCAGCCACAGGGCGACCGCCCCTAGTGCGCCGAGCGTCGCGAGCTCGACGACGGAGAAGGCAGGCGCGGGGCGGTACGCCGTCGCCATCAGGATCGAGGCTCGCATACCGGCGGGCGGCTCCTCGAGCGGCAGCTCGAAGATCGCGCGTTCCAGGTCGTCCATGTTCATGTTTCCGTTACCTCCATTTCGCCGAGAAGCCTTCGTAGATGCTCCTTCGCGCGAAATAAGTGTGTCTTGACCGTACCCATCGGGAGGCCGAGCACCGTCGCGATCTCCTCGTATTGCTTCCCCTGCAGGTGGAAGAGCGTGATGACCGTTCGGTACTTCTCCGGCAGTGCTTCGATCGCGGCGCGCAGCCGGGAGGCCTCGTCGAGGGCGATCACCTGAGCCTCAGGCCCGGGTCCGGCGTCGGCGCGCTCCGGCAGCTCCTCGCCGGTGAAGCGCTTGCGGCGGTTGAGCCGGTCGCAACAGGCGTGGTAGGCGATTGCGAAGATCCAGGTCGAGAACTTCGCGCCGGGCTTGAACGTCCGCAGGCTGCGGAAGGCCTTGAAGAATGCCTCTTGGGTTGCGTCACGGGCTTCCTCCACATCGCGAAGCGTTCGGTAGGACAAATGATAGACGGCTCGGTCGTACCGCTCGACGAGGGTAGTGAACGCTTCGGGGTGGCCCCGTAGCGCCAGCGCTACGAGCTCACCGTCGTCAGGCTCTGCTCTCACTCGGCGCGGCGGGGCTTCCGCCAACACTGCCGACACGCTTGGATTACGCGCGAGGAGCGCGGATTGTTTCGAAGGATCGCCCCGCGGCTACCCCGCCTGCGGCGACGAAACAACGGCCCCCGTCGCTCGTACCTAGGGCAGGAACTTTTACGGAGGCCCAAACCACAAATGACCACGATCCCGAACAAAACCCTTCCCGGCGGCGCCCGGTCGGACCCGGCGATGCCGACGCTGCCCAACGACGAGCGGAACTCCGCGCAATCGTTGCGCCCCACCTTCGACGGCTGGGGGCCGCGGCTCTAAGTGTCGCGCGCCTCGATCGTCGGCATGCTGATCGCCGCCGAAGTCCTGATCGCCGGCATGGCACTCTATACCGTGCACGGCGGGAGGACCTGGGCGGCCGGCATGCACCACATCGATTTCGCCGCGGCGTCGGTCGCGCCGGTGGCGGCCGGAGCCGCGCCACGAGTCGTTATCGACGATTCGTCGTCGCGCATCAGCGTTGGCGTCTCCAACGACGGTCTCGTCCACGTACGCGACCTCACGGAGATGCACGGTGGCGTCTACTCAGGCAGACGATATCCGCAGTTGCACGTGACGCGCACGCTCGACGGCGTTCGCATCGAGCGGCCGGGCACTGGGCGGCTCACCTTTCAAATCTTTGGTTTTAGCCGGCAGGCCGTCGAAGTGGCCGTGCCGAGCGGCTCGCGACTCGAGATCTCCGGCAGCTCCGGAGCCGAGGTCCGCGGAATCACCGGCGGCGTGACCGTTCACTCGCAGGACGGCCGGATAACCCTAGCCGACCTCGAGGGCACGATCGACGCGCGGAGCGACGACGGTTCGGTCAACGCGACGAACGTGCGCGGTGACCGTCTCGGCATGACGTCGAACGATGGTCGAATCGTCCTCAAGAATGTGGCGGTCGGATCGCTGCTCGCGCAGACGCGCGACGGCAGGATCGAGGCCGAGTCCTTGAACGTGACCGGCGACGCAACGCTTAGCACCGACGACGGCTCGATCCACCTCTCTCTCGCGCCCAACGCCAACCTCGCGATCGACGCCTCCACACGCGACGGACGAATCACCGTCGACGGAACGAACCTTGACCCGAACGACGCAGCACAACGCACGATCCGGCTGGGTGCGGCCACCGGCTCGATGAAAGTCAGCACGTCCGACGGATCGATTAGCATTCATACAAACGGAGAATCCATACAATAATGGACTATGATAATCTGATACCGCTCGTTGCGATCGTCTTCATCTTCGGCGCACCGATTGCCGCATTCATCGTCTCGCGAGTGCTGGCGCACCAGGAACGCATGGAGATGCTGCGTCGCGGGCTCGTGCCGCCGCCGAATCCCCGCGATCTGAAGCGGGCGATGAAATACGGCTGGGCGCCGGGGACGGCGCAGGTTACGCCGGATCAGGTCGCTTATCACGACTTCTACGCTCAGCACCAGCTGCGCCGCGGCATGCAGGTCGCGTTCATCGGCCTCGCGCTCCTGATCGGCCTGGGGTTCATCGGCTACCACGGGGACGGCACGTTCCTCCCGGGGCCATGGCTGCTCGGCGGCTTGATTCCCCTCTTCGTCGGGATCGCGCAAATCATCGGAGCGGTGCTCAACGGTGCCAGCTTCGGACCCCCCGCGGCCCGCACGGGCTACACGACTACGGCCCCCGGCGGCCCGGCCGCCGCGCCTGGTCCGCAAGCCGGCAGCGCGATGCCGCCGCCGCCCACGTACGGCGGCTGGCGACCCGGGCCGATCCCCGAGATCGAGAAGCCGGCCTCGCCGCCGGATTATCGGGGCTAGAGCGTCATCGCGACAAAGCAATGCCGCCGGTCGGTTGACCGGCGGCATTGCTTTTTGGAATAAAGACGATACTGCTACTTGCAGGAGACCAAGGCCATCGCCCAGCCCGCGGCCGTGCGTGTCCTGACCAGATATCCGTCAGCAGTCCGATCGTAAACCTGATAGCCCGCTCTGAGTGCGTCGGCTAGCGATTTGAAGACGATGAGACCTGCCATCTTCGGCCCCTCCTTTCCGATAGTTTACGCTCTCTATACAGTATAACGGCCCGAGTAGCAAGGGAGTGCATCGATTTCCGGAGATTTTTCTAAGAATTTGTAGAAAATCTCCGTAGAGTATGGCAACACGCGACCTTCATGCCGGCGTGCATGCGACCACGGTCATCGAACGGCGCGAGCTCGCGGCCGGCGTAGTGCTCGTGTCGCTCGACGCGCCCGGCCTGGCGCGCACGACGCGCCCGGGGCAGTACGTGATGGCGATCCCCCCGAGCGGCGAATCCGCGGCAACCGCGCTCGCCGTCTACGAAACGGGAGGCAAGCTCGCAAGCCTCCTTTTCTTTATAACGGGCAAGCGAACGCGCGAGCTGAGCGAGCTGCGCCGTGGCGACCGCCTCGACGTGGTAGGGCCGCTCGGCAACGGGTTCGATTGCTCGGTGGGCGCGCGTGACGTCGCGATCGTCGCGGGCGGCGTCGGCATCGCGTCGGTGTTGACGTGCGCGCAGTCGCTTCTGCGCGACGGAGCTCGCGTGCGGCTCTTCTACGGTGCTCGCACTGCGGAGCTGCTCGTCGACGCGCAGCGTTTTGCAGACGCGGGGTGCGACCTCGTTTTGACCACCGACGACGGCACGCGCGGCGAGCTCGGCTTCGTCACCGACGCGCTCGCTCGATCGTCGCCGCCCGACATGATCTATGCGTGCGGCCCGTCGCCGATGCTGCACGCCGTCGCGCGCGTCGCAGCGCAGTTCGGCGTTCGCGCGCAGCTCTCGCTCGAGGAAACGTTCGGGTGCGGTGTCGGCGGATGTTGGGGCTGCGTCGTTCCGCTCGTGGCTAGCAGCGCGCAGGCGCCGAGCTTTCCGCCGGCATCGGAGGGCGGCAGCGACGTCGTCTATGCGCGAGTCTGCAAGGAGGGGCCGGTCTTTTGGGCCCACGAGCTGCGATGGTGAACGCGCGCCCGAGCCTCGCAACGAAGCTGGGAAAACTCGAGCTGGCCTACCCGACGCTCATGGGCAGCGGATGCTACGGATCCGGCGAGGAGTACGCGCCGTTCGCCGACCTCTCGAAGATCGGCGCCATCGTGCTCAAGAGCGTGACGCGGCTTCCGCGGCTGGGCAATCCGACTCCGCGCCTCGTGCACACGCCGGCGGGGATGCTCAACGCCATCGGCCTGCAGAATCCCGGTCTCGACTGGTACTTGAAGCGGGAGCTGCACAAATATGCCGGCCGGCCATGCAAGATCGTCGGCAGCGTCGCGGGCTTCTCCGTCGACGACTACGCATACGTGTGCGAGCGGCTGGCCGCGCGCGACGAGATTGCGGCGGTCGAGCTCAACGTCTCGTGCCCGAACGTGGCCAGCGAGGGCGAGACCTTCGGCTGCGACCCGCGCCTGACGGGTGAAGTCGTGCGCGCTG
The DNA here is from genome assembly GCA_963711625.1 of Vulcanimicrobiota bacterium. Lineage (GTDB taxonomy): Bacteria > Vulcanimicrobiota > Vulcanimicrobiia > Vulcanimicrobiales > Vulcanimicrobiaceae > Cybelea. Next base: position 239,376 of record OY970207.1, on the reverse strand, counting down.
CGCGCTCGACCACCGACAAGACGCTCATCGTCAAGCTCTCGCCCAACGTCACCGACATCGCGACGGTGGCGCGCGCGGCCGAGGCGGCGGGGGCCGACGCACTGGCCGTGATCAACACCGTGCGCGGCATGGCGATCGACGTCGAGGGCTGGCGTCCGCGGCTGGGCAACGTGAGCGGCGGCCTGTCCGGGCCGGCGATCCGCCCGATCGCAGTGCTCGCGGTCTACGAGGTCGCGCAGGCGGTGAAGATTCCGATCGTCGGACAAGGCGGAATCGAGACCGTGTCGGATGCGCTCGAGTTTTTCTTGGCGGGCGCTACGGCCGTTTCGATCGGTACGGCGAACTTCACCGATCCGCGCATACCCGAGCGCATCGCGGCGGAGCTGCAATCGTATCTCGCACGCCGCAACCTTGGCGGAATGGAAGCGATTATCGGAATGGCGAACGTGGGCTTCGCCACGCCCGATCAATACGAAGGAGATGAAGGTTGAGGGAGCCGCGATGGCCCAGCTGATCGTCGCGCTCGACGTGCCGACGCCCGAGGCCGCCGAGGCGCTCGTCGACCGGCTTTACGAGCTCGACGTCATCGTCAAGATCGGGCTCGAAGCGCTCTGCGGCTATCCCGAAGCAATCCTGTCGTACTGCGAGTCTCGCGACGTCCGCACGTTCGTCGATGCCAAGCTGCACGACATCCCGCGCACGGTCGGCGCCGCGATGAGCCAGCTCGTGCGTCCCGGCACGCACATCGTCAACGTGCACGCCCTCGGGGGCCTCGAGATGATGCGCGCCGCCGTCGACGCCGCGGCCGAGCGCGCCGCCGAGCTCGGCATCGAGACTCCGCACGTCTTCGCCGTGACGCTGCTCACCAGCATCGCGCCGGAGGATCTCAACGAGCTCGGCCTGCAGGGCGGCCCTGGCGAGAACGCGATTCGCCTGGCCGCGCTGGCGCGCGACGCCGGGTGCGCCGGGGTCGTGTGCAGCGCCCATGAAGTGCTCGACCTCAAGCGCTTCTTCGGCGACGATTTCCTCACGCTGACCCCCGGCATCCGGCCGACCGGGAGCGCCCACGCCGACCAGAAGCGCGTGACGACGCCCGCACAGGCAGTCGCCGCCGGCGCCGACTACATCGTGGTCGGACGGCCGATCGTCGAGGCGGCCGATCCGCTCGCGGCGGCCAAGGCCATCCTCGAGGAGATGACCGTTCGCGCATGACCGGGCCCGAGTTCGACTTGCAGCGCGCGCTCGCCCAGCACGGCGCGCTGCTCGACGGGCACTTCCGCTTGAGCTCGGGGCGTCACAGCGATCGCTTCGTTCAGAAGTTTCGCATACTCGAGGATCCCGCGCTGTTGGAACCCGTCGCGCTCGCGATCGCCGAAAACTTTCGTTCGGAGCACCCGACGGTTGTCGTCGGCGCGGCCGTCGGCGGCATTCTGCTGGCCTACGAAGTCGCGCGCCATCTCGGAACGAAAGCGATCTTCGTCGAGAAGGAGAACGGCGTTCCGACGCTGCGGCGCGGTTTCGCGCTCGGTTCGCACGACCGCGCGCTGCTCGTCGAAGACGTGGTGACCACGGGGCTCTCGGTGCGCGAGACGATCGACGTCGTGCGCGCCCGGGGCGCGCAGATCGTGGGCCTCGGCATCATCGTACTGCGGCAGCGCGAGAGAGTCGCCGACGTTCCGATGCACGTGCTGCTCGAACTTCCCATCGTCTCCTACGATCCGCTCGATTGCCCGCAGTGCCGGACGGGAGAGCCCCTCACCGATCCCGGTTCGCGCCGCACGTGAGCGTCGAAATCACGGCGGCCGCGCGTGGAGTGGAAGGCGCGGCCGATCGCGATTTCGTCACTGCGCTGGGACGGAGCTGCGTGATGTCTAGCGTCGCGTCGATACGGCCGACGAGCGAAGGCATGGCGCGCGAGGCGTTCGACCGGCTGCGTTCGATCGTGGACGGCCAGAGTCACGTGACGCTGATCGCCCGCCGCGCCGGACGGCGCGTCGGATTCCTGCTGCTGCTCGACGATTTGCCCGACGAGGTGACGCTGTTGCCGCAGGGTTTCGTGGCTTACATGGCCGTCGAGCCCGGGTCGCGCGGCGCCGGCGCGGGTGCCGCGCTGCTGGCAGCGGCGGAAGATGAGGCCCGAAGACGCGGCCTGCCGTATATGTCCCTCATGGTGACCGAAGAGAACGAGGCGGCGCGCCGTCTCTACGATCGGGCCGGTTACCGCACGGAACGGCGGCTCCTATGCAAACGGCTCTAACGGGCGACGGCTGGCGCCGCGCCGGAGCGATCGCGAGTGCGATCGTCGTCGTCGTGCTGGCGTTCTGGTTCGCCCGCCACATTCCGCGGACGATCACGATCTTTGTGATCGCGGCCTTCATTGCGTTCGGGGTGCAGCCGGTCGCGGCGCGGCTGGAGCGGCGTATGCCGAAGGCGCTCGCGATCTCCATCGTCTTCGTCGGGCTGATCGTGGTGGTTGGCCTGTTCCTGGTTATCGTCGTGCCGCTCACGATCAATCAGCTGCAGGTGCTCGCCGCAAACGTCCCGACCTACGCGACCACGCTGCAGAGCTGGGCGCTGAGCGCGGAGACCTCTCTCGACCAGCACTTTCCGATGCTGAAGATCCCGGCGACGGGCTTCAACTTCGGCAAGATCGGCGGCGCTCAGTTCTCCGGCGCCGTCACGGCGACGCTCGCATCGATCGGCACAATCGCCCTCAACACCGCCACGGCCTTCTTCATCGCGTTCTCGGCGATCATTCTCTCATTCTTCTTCCTGCTCAACGATACGCAGATTTCCGAGACGTTCACCTCGCTCTTTCCGCCGAGTAGACGGGAAACGGCGCGCAGGCTCGCGGCCGAAGTGACGGCGCTCTTCGCCAACTACATCTCCGGCCAGATCATCGTCTGCGCCATCACCGGTGCCGTAATCGCCATCGCCTGCGCAATCATCGGCTTCAAATTCTCGCTGATCATCGGTATCATCTCCGGCGTCGCCTACGCCATTCCGATCATCGGCATGCTCGTCGCCGAGATCATCGCCATTCCTGTAAGCGCGCCGCAGGGACTGTGGATGATCGTCGGGGTTCAGATCATCATGTTCTTCATGGCGCGCATCAGCGACAATGTGCTCGTGCCGAAAATCATGGGCAAATCGGTCGGGGTCGGGCCGATCGGATCGCTTTTCGCGGTCTTTGCCGGCGGCGAGCTTTTCGGAGTCCCGGGTCTAATCCTGGGCATTCCCGCAGCCGCTCTGATCAAGATCCTCTGGCGTTATTTCATGGCGCCGTGGATCAACTCGCGTTACGAAAAAAGCAAGGTTCCCTAGGGCGCGACGGCGACGCCGCCGGCGTCGGCGTAGAGCGGCTTCCCGCACGCGCGCGCGGCGCTCAACCGCAGCGCGTTCGACGCCGGCGATCGATCGCTCTGCGCCACCCCGACGAGCAGCGCGCCCTCCTTGCGCGCCTGCGCGCAGGGCGTCGCGTCGGGAAGGTCGAGCGTTCGCGTCTCCGGCGCCAGCACGTTGACGACTCCGAGGCGCAGGCCCCAGCCGCCGATCGTGGACGGGCGCGTGCTCTCGATCCAGCGATAGATACCGGGCCGCACGCCGCCCACGCGCAGCGCGTCGGCGTAATAGTCGATCGGATGGCGCGCCGCGAGGTGTATCGAACCGGCGACGGCCACGCCGAAGGCGAGCGCATTGAGCCACGTGATCCGCCGCCCGCGCGCGACGACCGCGATCGCGACGGCCAGCACGGCGACGGCGATTGCGACGTGCGTGCCGCCGTCGTTCCAGAAGATCGCCAGCACGTACGCGATTCCATAGAGCGTCGATGCGAGCAGCACGATCGTAGCGACGCCGGCGTAGCGCCGAACGACGGGCGCGAGCAGCACGGCGCCGATCGCGATCGCGGGCGCCGCAAAGCGCAGCGACGCGCCCGTCGCGAGCTGTGCCACCGACGTCGCGTATCCGAAGGGCAGCGCGAGGAACAGCAGCGCCGACGCGAACGCCGCCCATCCGAGCCGCCGGTCGCGGCGGGACAGCAGCGGGCCGGCGAGTGCTGCGCAGAGCGCCAGCAGCCCGAACGGCGATACGGCGAGCGTGACGCGCGCGAGCAGCGCGAGCGCCGGCAGGCCATGCGCGGCGATGGTAGATCCAAACACACTCGCGACAGCCGTGCTCTGCGGCGCAATGGCGGCGCCTCGCCAAAGGACTGCGTCGTGCAGCAGCCAAATCGCGATGCCGCCCGCTGCGGATAGCCACAGCCTGCGAGGCGCCTTGCACGCGATCAGCGCGATCGCGGCCAACAGCCAGCCTTGCGGCTTGATCAACGCGGTGACGGCGAGCGTTCGCGCCGCGCTCGCGTCGGCGATGCGCCGCGCGCACCACAGGCTCTCCAGCCAGAACGCGGCGAGCCAGACGTCGTTCTGCAGCGTGGAACCCTGGATCGCGACCGGATAGACCGTGACGAGTGCCGCCGCGAGCGCGTCGGTCGCGAGCGGCGGCGCCGGGAACGCGTCGCGGGCCCACGCCGCAACGCGGAATCCGAGCAGCGCCAGCGCTCCGACGCCGGCCCATGGCACCGCGAACGGGCCGCCGACCGCGTAGAGGCCGCCGGCGAACAGCTCGGAGGCGGGCGGATACCACCAATAGCGCGTCGCGGTGGTCCAAACGGAGTGCGCCTGCACGAACGCGGCCGCGTTGGGCAGATGGTAGGAGAGCGAGTCGCCGTCGAGCAGCGGGCGCATGAGCTGCGGCCACGCAATCGCCGCGAGCGCGCCGATCAACACGTAGGGCGGCGGCAGCGCGCGCCGTTCCCTTCGTGCGCCGGCAATCGCGAGGCGATCGCGCGCAAACGCGACGGCGATGCAGCCCGCGAGCGCCGCCCAGCACGCCGGCGGATAGAGCGCGTGCACGAGACCGAGCGCGAGCGGAATCGCGACGCCGATGATCAGCGCGTCGCGCAGCCGGTCGGGGAAGCCGTAACGCTCGCTCGTCCGCAGCGCCGGGGCCGCTACGAAGAGGCCGAGCAGCCAGAACGCGGCCGGCAGTCCCGCCACGGGCGCGCGGTTACATCGAGTCCGGCGCCGAGACGCCGGCGAGCGCGAGCGCGCGTGCCAACACGACCTTGGCGGCGATGCAGAGCGCGAGGCGCGCGAGCCGCAGCTCGCGTTCGTCCGCGAGGATCTTGCACTCGGTGTAAAGCTGATGGAAGTCCGACGCGACGTCGCGCGCGTACCGCGCGAGCCGGTGCGGCGCCAAATGCTCGACGATCCCGGCTACGACGCTCGGAAACTCGGCCAGCCGGCGCGCCAGCGCGAGCTCTGACGGATGAACGAGTGGATCGAGCGGCGCCCCATGCGCGTCGCGCACGTCCTGCTCGGGCGCGCGCCGCAGCACCGACGCGATGCGCGCGTGGCCGTATTGCACGTAGTAGACCGGGTTCTCGTTGTCGCGCTCGACCGCGAGGGTCAGATCGAAGGTCAGCGGCGACTCGACCGCGGGCATGATGAAGAAGAAGCGCGCCGCGTCGATGCCGACCTCGTCGAGGATCTCGTCGAGCGTCACGATCTCACCGGCGCGTTTGCTCATCGACACCTGCTCGCTGCCGCGCATCAGTGCGACCTGTTGGGCTATCGCGACCTCGAGACGTCCCGGATAGCCCAGCGCCGAAGCCATGCCCTTGAGCCGCTCGATATAACCGTGGTGGTCGGGCCCCAGGATGTCGACGACGCGGTCGCTGCGCTTGAGTTTCTGGTAATGGTAGGCGACGTCCATGCAGAAGTACGTCGGCCGGCCGTCGCGCCGAAGCAGCACGCGATCCTTGTCGTCGCCGAAGCGCGTCGCGCGGAAGAACAGGGCGCCCTCGCTCTCGTAGGTGAGCCCGAGTTCGGTCATGCGCTCGACGCCTTCGCGCACCTTGCCGGTTTCGTGCAGCTCGCGTTCGCTCTGCCAGTGATCGTACGTCACGCCGAAGCGCCGCGCGGTGCGCTGCTGCTGCGCCACGAGCTCGTCGCGTCCGAACCGCGAGAAGAACGCAAGCCATTCGTCTTCCGGCGCCGCTATCCAGCGGTCGCCGTCGCGGTCGCGTATCTGCTGCGCGATCGGAATTAGATAGTTGCCGGGATAACCGTCTTCGGGCAGCGGGTACGCCGGGTCGAACAGCTGCCGGTAGCGCGCGTAGATCGACCGCCCCAAGGCGTCGAGCTGGCCTCCGGCGTCGTTGATGATCCATTCGACGAAGACGTCGTATCCGCGAAACCGCATCGCGTTGGCGAGCGTGGCGCCGACCGACATCGAGCGTCCTTGCACGACGACGAGGGGACCGGTGGGGTTCGCGCTGCCGAACTCGAGCGATACGCGCGCGCCGTTGCTCGGTGCCTCGCCGAAGCGATCGCCGTCGCGAAGGATGCGCTCGATCGCCGAGTGCCAGATCGCGGGCGCAAGCCGTACGTTGACGAACCCCGCGACCGGATCGACGGCCGCGAAGAGAGCTGCCAGATCGGGGGCGCCGCGCGTGAGATCGGCGACGAGGTCGGCGGCGATCTCTTGCGGCGAGCGGCGCGCCGCCTTCGCGAGCGAGAACGCGACGTTGGTAGAGAAGTCGCCGAACTCGGGGCGGCGCGGCGCCTCGAACGCGACGGCCGGCGGCGGCACGGCGTAACGTTCGGCGAGCGCGGCACTCGCGGCGACAGCGAAGGCGCGCAGCGCGTCGTCGACCGGCGAGGCGGAGCGAGCAGTAGGGGGCGTCATCTCGCCGCATGTTCGCCGCTCGATAGAGTTGCGACCCGCGCGTAGCGTGCTGCGCCGCGCGATTCGATGGCGCCGTCGAACTCGAGCATCGTCAGCGCGGCAAGCGCCGTCGCGGCCTGTACGCCGCTGCGCGCGACGATCTCATCGAGGTCCGACGCTCCGGCGTCGAGCGCCTCGAGCAGCGTCCGCGCGACCGGATCGCCAGGGGGCGGCGGGGCCGACGGCGCGGCGGTCAAGGTCAGGCGGCCGATCGCCTCGAGCACGTCCTGCGGTGTCCGCGCGAGGGTGGCCCCGTCGCGGATCAGGGCCAGGCAGCCGGCGACGTGCTTGCGGTCGACGTCGCCGGGAATCGCCAGCACGGGAATGCGCCCAGCCGCCCAACTCGCCGTATTCAGGGCGCCGCTGCGCGCCGGTGCCTCGACCACCAGCACCGCGTCGGAGATCGCCGCCACGACGCCATTGCGGGCCAGGAACTGCCAGGGTGCAGCGATCTGGTCGGGCGGGAAGGGCGAAAGCACGGCGCCGCCCTGGGCGACGATCCGCTCGGCGAGCTCTGCGTTGCGCCGCGGGAAGAAACGGGAGTGGCCGCCGCCCAACACCGCAACGGTTGGGGCGCCCGCCTCGAGCGCACCCTCGTGGGCGGCAGCATCGATCCCAAGCGCCAGGCCCGAGACGATGCAGCAGCCCGCGCGCCCCAGCTCGGCAGCGAATCGATGGGCGAGGCGGCGGCCGTACGGGGTGGCTGCCCGGGTACCTACGATCGCGATGGAGGGCAGCTCCAGGCCGGCGAGGTCGCCGCGGCACCACAAACCGAGCGCGGCCGCCTCGAAGCCCCGGCCGCCCCGGGCGGCTTCGATGCGGTCGCGGGGAACGTATGATGGGCCGGTCATCCCGGCTCCTTCACGCCCCCTCGGCCCGGTTGCTAGCCTTGGGCAGCGGGGGGAATCGCTGACGGCCAACGGAATAGGCTGGCCGCAAACGGAGGTACCTGAATTGGCAGCTGAAGCGTATTGCGTCAAGTGCAAGGCCAAGCGAGAGATCAAAGACGCGGTCCAGATCCAAATGAAAAACGGTCGTCCCGCAGTGGAAGGCAAGTGTCCCGTCTGTGGCACCAAGATGTTTAAGATCGGCGCCGCTTAAGCGCGCAAGCGCTTCGTTCGCGAAGGTCCCAACGCGTGCGACGCGTTGGGGCTTTTTGCGTTCCCACCCATAGTGACGTATAATACGTTCACCCACAAGATATGCCGTGGGAGGGACTTACCGCTGACCTGCCCGACCTGCCGCAAGAGTGAGACGCGCGTCGTCGACTCGCGCGACGACGAGACCGTGGTTCGCCGGCGGCGCGAGTGTTTGGATCCGCGCTGCAAGCATCGATTTACCACCTACGAGCGGATGGAAGTCCCCCGCCTCTTCGTCGTTAAGAAGGACGGGCGGCGCGAGCAGTATAGTCGCGAAAAGATCTTGGCAGGCCTACGCAAGGCCTGTGAAAAGCGCCCGATCTCCGAGAGTCGCATGGAAGCCGTCGCCGCCGACCTCGAGCGCGAGCTCTTCGCGCGCGGGGAGAGCGAGGTGCAGTCGGCCCTGGTGGGCGAGAAGCTGATGGAGGAGCTTCGGAAGCTCGATCCGGTGGCATACATCCGCTTCGCCAGCGTCTACCGCTCGTTCCGCGACATCGAAAGCTTCCGCGAAGAACTCGCACAGCTTTAGCGTAATCTCCGCTAGCTGATGGAAAGCGTGCGCATCGCTCTTGCTCGCCTGCCGCACGGCGAGGGGTTGCCGATTCCCGAGTACATGTCCGAGCACGCCGCCGGCGCCGACGTGTGCGCCGCCGTCACCGAAGCGCTGACGCTCTTACCGGGAGCGCGCGCGCTGGTGCCGGCCGGCTTTGCCATCGCGCTGCCGTTCGGGTACGAGGCGCAGATACGTCCGCGCAGCGGTTTGGCGATCCGCAGCGGCGTCACGTGCCTCAACGCGCCCGGGACCATCGACTGTGACTATCGCGGCGAGGTGCACGTCGTGCTGGCGAATCTGGGCGCCGACCCGGTCGTGATCCGGCGCGGCGACCGCATCGCGCAAATCGTCGTCGCGCCCGTGGTGCACGCGGCATTCGACGTCGTAAACGAGTTGCCGGCGACGGCGCGCGGCGACGGCGCCTTCGGATCGACGGGTGTTTCGGCATGAACGTCTACATCGTCGGCAAGGGCGCGATGGGCACTTACGTCGGCGATCTGCTGCGTGGCGTCGGAGTCGACATCGCGTACGCGCCGCGCAACGTGGAAGACGTGCAGCCCTACGATGCGGACGTCGCGATCGTTGCGACCAAGGCGTACGATACCGAGGCGGCGATCGAGACGCTGCGCAAGGCCATTGCGTATCCCGAGAAATGCGTGTTCGTCTCGCCGCAGAACGGCGTTGGCAACGAGGAGCGGCTCGCGGCCGCGTTCGGCGCCGACAACGTGGTCGCCGCGGCGCTGACCACGCCGATCGACCGCGACCGCGATGGGAACGCACGTCCTGCGAAAGAGGGCGGCCTGGCGCTGGCGCCGGTCGGCGCGAACGCCTACAATTGGCTCTCTGCGACCTTCGCGAGCACCGGGGTGACGGTGAAGGTGGTAGAAGACTGGCGCGCGCTGAAATGGAGCAAGCTCGCGCTGAACGTGGTCGCGAACGCGAGCTGTGCGATCCTCAACGTGCTGCCGAACCGGTTCGTCCACTTCGACAAGATATTCACGCTCGAGATCCGCATGATCCGCGAGGTTCGCGCCGTGATGCAGGCGATGGGCATCGAGCCGATCGATCTGCCGCGTTATCCCGTGCGCGCGCTGTTCCGCGTCGCCGCGCTGCCGAGCCCGGTCTCGCGCTCGCTCCTGACGCACAGCATCGCCGGCGCGCGGGGCACGAAGCCGCCCTCGCTGCTGATCGACCTGCGCCGCGCGCGGCCGCAGACTGAGGTCGACGTGCTCAACGGCGCCGTGGCGACCGCCGGACTCGAGTTCCGCGTCCCGACGCCCGTCAACGCGGTATACGCGCGGGTGCTCAACGACATCGCGCACACGCCGCCGCTCTGGGCGAAGTATCGCGAGCACCCCGACCGGTTGGAGGCCGAGGTCGAAGCCGAGGTGAAACGCGCGAAGGCGTTGTCGAAGGCGAACCGATAGCATGCGCGATCAAAACGTCCCCGAGTCGCTCGAAGGCTGGTGGATTCTCCACCGCATCTTCTCGCTCGACCGCCGGCGCTGGGACGCGCTGCCGGAGAAGCGGCGCGACAAGTACGCGGGGCACGCTGCCGATCTCGTGGATCATCTCAAGGGCAGCGACGACGGCGACGTCGGTCTCACGCAGATCGTCGGCCACAAGGGCGATCTCATGCTGACGCATTACGCCCGCACGTTCGACGGCCTAGCATACGCGCAAACGCTCGTCGACAAGCTGGAGCTGCGCGAGTTCCTTAGGCCGCAGGGGTCGTACGTCTCGGTGCTCGAGTTGGGCCTCTACGACGCGACGGGGAAGATCCACGCCGAGCTCGGCCAACGGGGCATGGCGCCGCAATCGCCCGAATGGATCGCCGCGTTCGACGAGTTGATTCGAAAACAGGCTGAGAGCCCGTATGTCGGTCCCCGCCTGTGGGCGAAGATTCCCGCGCGTCGCTATCAGTGCTTCTATCCAATGAGCAAGCGGCGCGGCGAGGTGCAGAACTGGTACATCCTGGGCTTCGAAGCGCGTGCGAAGATGATGAGCGAGCACGGCGTCGTGGGCCGATCGTATCATGGCCGCATCACGCAAGTGATCTCGGGCTCGATCGGCTTCGACGACTTCGAGTGGGGGGTCGACCTCTATGCCGACGATCCGCTGGTGTTCAAGAAGCTGATCTACGAGATGCGTTTCGACGAAGCGAGCGCGCGTTACGGCGAGTTCGGCGCGTTCTGGGCGGGACTGCAGTTCTCGCCGCGGGAGCTCGGCGTATTTCTCGACGGCGATGCCATCCCGCAGTTCGACGCCGCGCCGTCGTAGGTCGCCGCGCCGCTACGGAACGGCGATCGTATAGGGGCCGTTTCCTAGCAGGATCGGCTTGCCGACGCGCCCCGTGGCGACGTCCACGAACACACAGGCGTTGTCCCGTCGCGCGATAACCAGCGCCGTTCCGTTGGAAGTCATCGCCACGCCGTAGGGCGAGCCGCCGACGTCGATGGCGGCGCGCGCGGTGCCGGTCATCAGGTCGATCGGCGTGACCGTCGCGTTGCCGTAGTTGGTGACGTAGGCGATGCGACCGCCGTGCGCGATCGCGATTTGCATCGGATAGACGCCAACCCGGATCGGCGGCCCGGCCGCGCGCGTGACGAGGTCGATCGCACGAACGTCGTTCGACGCGCTGTCGACCACGTAGAGACGCCGCCCGTCGGGCGTGACGGCGAGCCCTGCCGGCCGCGTGCCGACCGCGATTGGAGTCTGCGCCGCATTCGAGCGAAGGTCAACCGGCGTGACGGTGTTCGATCCGCCATTGCTCACGTAGAGCATCACGCCGTCCGGCGCGATTGCGACGGAGCGCGGCCGGCTGCCGACGCCGATCGTGCGCCCCGGTTTCAGCGTCGCCGTGTCGATCGACTCGATCGTCGCATCGTCGGCGTTGGCCAGCCAGAGCGTCTTCCCGTCGGGCGAGAGCGCCACGCCGTTCGGCGACGAGCCCACCTTGACGGTTGCGACCGTTCGCGCCGCGCTCGTATCGACCACGCTGATCGAGTTCCCGCCGAGATCTGCGACGTAGAGCAGTTGGCCGTCGGCGCCGAGTACGGCGTCGCGCGGTTGTTCCCCGACGGGAATCTCGGGGCCGGTCGCATCGGTGGCGAGGTCGATGGGCGTGATCGTATTGCCGAATCGGTTTTCCGCGTAGGCCAGCGACGGGCGCTGCCCGCCGCTGGTGACGAGTGCGCTGACGGACACGTGCTCGATCGCCGCGCCGTTGCCCGCGGTTGCGTCGAACCGCACGTCGTAGTAGCCGGCACGCAGCGACGCATCGGCGCTTACGGCGACGGGCACCGCCTCCGACGCGCCCGCGGCAATCGTCGCCGAACCGCTGCGCCGATCCACGGTCAAGCCGTTCGGGACCGTGGCGCGCCACCCGACCGTCACCGGACTCTTCCCCGCGGCGTTGGAGATCCGCAACTCGACCGTGGTGCGGGCGCCGGCGTTGATTCGAATGCTGTGCGGGTCGGTTTGCAGTGCCGCCGGCGTCGATGGCGGCAGCGCCAGCGCGACGGTTGAAAACGACGGTGGCCACGAGGCCGCGTCGCGTCCCCAACGCTCGTTCGGACGGGGACCGGCCGCAACGTCGAGCCGTACGGTTCCGTGCGCGGGAAGCGCGAGCCACGTGCGATCGCTCGGGCGCCCGTCGAGGTTCAACGACTGCACGTAGGCGTTGGCATCGGAGCTGAGCGGCGATGAGACGGCGATAGTTGGGCCGCCCGGCGAGCGCAGCGTCACGGCGGAGAAGAGCGGCGTTCCGACGTCGAGAGAGCGCACGGCGGGATTCTGCGGATAGAGTCCGATCGCGCACCAGATGTACCAGGCGCTCATGGTTCCGAGATCGTCGTTTCCTGGTAGCCCGTCGGGCTTGTCAAAGTAGAGGGTCGTGAGGGCCTCGCGCACGATCGATTGCGCACGCCACGGTTTGCCGACCGACAGGTACGACCACGGAGCACCGAGGCTCGGTTCGTTGCCGAGCCAGGCGTAGGGCTTGTCTTGGCCGGCGTTGAGCTGCGAGAAGAACGTGTCGAGCTTCGCGGCGGCGGCGGACGCGCCGCCCATAGCGGCGAAGAGATCGCGAAGATCCTGGGGCACCATCCACGTGTACTGCGCGGCGTTGCCCTCTTGAAAGCCGCTTTGTCCGTTCTCCGTGATCGCCGCGTTCATGAAGGCGCCGTCGGCGTCGCGCGGAGCGATCGAGCCGGTCGACCCGTCGAACAGCGTCATCCAGTTCGACGCACGACGCATGAAGTCGGCGTTGATTCGCGCGTCGCGGAGCGAACGCGCCAGCCGCGCGAGAGAAAAGTCGTCGAGTGCGTATTCGAGCGTCTCCGACGCGCCGTTCGGCACGGGCGCCACCGACGTCGTGTGCGTGTTCACGACATAACCGCGCCGCAGATACTCGTCGTGGAGCTCCCAGCGCGGGATGTACCAGCCCTGGCCATACGGCGGCGCCGTCGATGAGGCGCCTTTGACCATCGCCGCCAGCGCTGCGCGCGCGTCGAAATCGCGAGCGCCGAACGCGTAGGCGCCGGCGATGACGGGATCGATCGAATCGCCGCCCATGACGCTCGTCGGGCCGTTGACGAGGGCCCACCGCGGAAGCCACCCTTGGTCTTGCCGCGCGGCGTCGACGAGCGATTGCATCATGTCGCTCGTCTCGCCGGGAGCGACGAGCGCGAGCAGCGGGGCTTCGGTGCGGTAGATGTCCCAATCGGAGTAGTTGGCGTATTCGTCGTGCCCGGCTCGAACGTGGTGCACCCTTCCGTCGAAGCCGGTGTATTGGCCGTTCACGTCGCTGACGACGTTGGGATGCAGCAGCGTGTGGTAAAACGCCGTGTAGAACGTGCGCCTTTCGGCGGGGGTTCCGCCGGATATCTCGATGCGGCGCAGCATTCCGTCCCACATTTCGGTTGCGCGATTGCGGACGGCAACGGGGTCCCAGCCGTGCTCTTCGGCGTCGAGGTTGGCGCGTGCGCCGGCCACGCTGACGAATGACAGCCCTACCGTCACGACCACCCGGGGATCGTTCGTCGCGTCGAACGTGACCCACGCGCCGGTGTTGGGACCTCGCGCGCTGCCCGAAACGCGAGAGAGCTGCGTGCCGTTCCAGGTGCCGGACTCGACGAACGGGCGGCTGAAACGCGCCGCGAAATAGACCGTGTATCGATCCGGCATCCCGCAGAAGAAGCCGCTCGATGCCGATCCCGAGATGCGATCGGGCCCGTCGATTCGAACGCCCGCATCGGTGACGCCGGCCTGATTGGACGACACGTTGAACAGCAGATTGGCGCGAGCGGCGGAAGGAAACGTGAACCGAGCGATGCCCGTGTGCCGCGTGACGCTCAACTCGGCCCGGACCTTCGGCGCACCGAGCGAGACGGCATACCAGCCCGGAGCGCTCTCCTCGTCGGCGTGCGAAAACGGCGCGCGAGCCGATGCGGGATCGGCCGGGATCGCGCCGACCACCGGCAAAACGCCGAAGTCGCCGAAGACGCTGCAGCCCGGCCCGCTGAGATGCGTCAGGCTAAATCCCGTGATGTCGTGGTCGGCGTATTCGTAACCGCCGCCCGCGTTTTGCGACGGCGTGTCGGGACTCCACTGCACCATCCCGAACGGCACGTCGGCGCCGGGGAACGTGTCGATCGGGCCGCCGATCGGCGTGCCCGACGTACCGACGAACGTATCCACGAGCGCGGTCGGATTCGGTTCCGCCGCGCCGGCGATTGCCGGCGCGACCGCGACGCAGCAGGCAACGACGAAGAGGGCCTTGCGCATGGCGCTCCCTGTACGTTATGCCGCGGCGCGCAGCCTTCTCTAAGCCGCGGCGCCGAGCCGCTCTAAACTGCGGTACTGCACCGCCTCGGCGACGTACTCGGCACGAATCGTATCGTCTCCGGCCAAATCGGCGATGGTACGCGCGACGCGTGCGATGCGGTCGAGCGCGCGTGCGGAGAACTGGCGCTTTGCGCTGGCATGGGCCAGGAGGCGCATCGCGGCTTCGTCGAGCGGGCAGTAGCGCCGCATCGCGTTACCGGGAATCTCGGCGTTGGATGAAAAGGCGGTGCCGGTGAACCGCTTGCGCTGGCGATCCCGCGCGGCGACGACGCGCTCGCGAATCCGCACCGACGACTCGGCGCCGTCGTAGCGCACCATGTCGTCGAACGCGACGCGCGCGATTTCGATCTGCAGGTCGATGCGGTCGAGCAGCGGGCCAGAGAGCTTGCTTACGTACTTCGCCACCATTGCGTCGTCGCACCGGCATTCGGCGTTGCGGGTGCCGCGATAGCCGCAGGGACACGGATTCATCGAAGCGACGAGCTGAAAACGTGCCGGATAGGTAAACGTGCCGGCGGCGCGAGCGATCGTAACGGTGCCTTCTTCCAGCGGTTGCCGCATCACCTCGATCGCGCTGCGCGAGAATTCCGGCAACTCGTCGAGAAAAAGGACTCCGTGATGCGCGAGCGAGATTTCACCCGGTTTGGCGAGCGCGCCGCCGCCGACGAGTGCGGTCTGGCTGATCGTATGGTGCGGAAATCGAAACGGACGAACCTGGACGATGCCGGATCGACCGAGCAAAAGCCCCGCGACGCTATAGATCTTGGTGACGTCGAGCGCCTCGTTGAGCGACATCGCGGGCAGAACCGACGGCAGGCGGCGCGCCAGCATGGTTTTGCCGCAGCCGGGCGGACCGACAAGCAACAGGTTGTGCCCGCCGGCTGCGGCGATCTCGAGTGCGCGTTTTGCCGCGACTTGTCCGCGAACGTCTTTGAGGTCGCCGTGCGCACCGTCGTCGGCAATCTCGAGCGCGGGCGCCGTCGTTCGCCGCCGCCACTTCAAGCCGTGTCCACCCAGCACGGCGACGGCCGCTTGGAGCGACTCGACGGCGTAGAGTTCGATCCCGTCGACGAGAGCGGCTTCGTCGGCGTTGGTCGCCGGTACGATGAGCTTCGAGAACCCGGCATTTCGCGCGCCGAGCACCATGGGCAGGATGCCGCTCACCGGCTGCAGCTTTCCGTCGAGGGCCAACTCTCCCAGCGCGATGAACTCGCGCAACGCTGGCACCTCGACCTGGCCTTCCATTCCGAGCAATGCGAGCGCGATCGCGAGGTCGAACGCCGGGCCGCCCTTCCGCACGTCGGCTGGCGATAGATTCACCAGCAACCTCCCTGCGGGATATGCAAAGCCCGAATTGATGATGGCGGCGCGCACGCGTTCGCGAGCCTCGCCGAGCGCGCGATCCGGCAGGCCGATGATCGCAAACGCCGGCGTTCCGGGCGAGCTGTCGGATTCGACGCGCACGACGTAGCCTTCGATGCCGAGCATAGCCGCCGAAAAGGAGACGGAGAGCATACGGTTCCCTCTGCGCCGCGGCGACCGAGCGTCTAGGGGTCCCCGGCCGTTCCAAGGAACACGTTTGCGATGGCTCCTGAGTGGGTGAGCGCGCTCTCCGAGGCGGGAACGTTTATAGTGGTCTTGGTGACCGCCATTGCGGCGTTCGTCCAGCTTCGTCATATCCGTGCCGGCAATCAGCTGGAAGCGTTGCTCTCGCTGGAGCGCGATTTTCGCGCGCCGGAGCTGCAAGCAGCGCTCAGTTACGTTCAGGCGCAGTTATCGGAGCGATTGGAGGGCCGAGAGTATCGCCGGCAGTTGGAAGCGATCGGATTCATCGATCCCGCGCTTCATCCGGAGATGATCGCGTGTAACTGGCTCAACGAGATGGGCACGCTCGTGAAGCGCGGCCTCGTCTCCGAAGACACGTTCATGGATCTCTTCGCGCGCCTCATCGTCCACTGCTGGCGCCAGGTGTCGCCGGCGATCGCGATCATGCGGCGCACGCGCGGCGCCGCGCAGTACCACGACTTCGAATATCTCGCCGCCCGCGCCGCCGCGTGGGTGAAGAAGAACCCGGACGGCATGTCCCCGCCGAGCTTTCTGCGCACGCCGTTGGCCGACAACTGGGCCGATCAGGACAGCGAATCGGCGCCATAGGAAGCGACCGGACTCCGAAGAAGCAAAGCGACCTAACGCACGCTCAAAGGAGGTCGCCACGATGAATGTTTGGGAACGCGGTTCGAACTGGCGTCGATTGTTCATGGGCTGGCTAGGGTTGGGATGGATTGTAGCCATCGTCCTGATCGTCTCACGGGGAACTCCGGTCACCGTAGCGCATGCGGCGACGAGCGCGAGAGTCGCAGCGACGAAAACTCAAGTCCGCGGCTATAGCCCGATCGGCCTAACGTTCGACACCTGCAACGATGGATCGACGAAGTATGTCTGGATCATTGCGCAGGACCCAAATATGATGCCGCCGGCCGGGGCAAACGAAAGACTTGTAGCGGCGGTCCATCATGTCCGAGTCCTCCCCACAGACAGAAACGGCAACACGAAGTACAGCAACGCCGCCGACTCAGATCTCTTGATCTACGTATTGGACCCAGCCTCGTGCACTCGCAAGCCGCCACACAAGTCAAGCTAGCCAAACGAAAGGGTTCTCGGCATAGCTCAGGGGACTGTTTCAAATGACTGATCACAAGAAGGAAGACAATCGCGAGCACGAGGCCAAGCGCCACTACAGCCCGATCGGCCTCAATTTGGGCGCCCCACAGCGCGTCGAACGGGGTTATAGCCCGATCGGCCTCACGTTCACGTCAACTGGTCGAACGGAGCCGTGTGAGCCTCAGGTCGTGCATAGCGTCAAAATCGTTTCGGCCGAGCCGAACGATCCGATTCCCGTCTGCAACGGTTACGATCTAGCTTACATCCTTCCGAATGCCACGGTGAGCGAGTCCGCGGAAGCACCTCCGGTGCATCTCGGCGAGTTTTCGACCGTCTACGTATTCGTCAAGTTCGGCGAACCGGGCTGAGGTCGCTAAGCAAAGACTCCGCGAGTGCTCGCCAGCCCGGGAGTACGTCCTCTTCGGAGAGGAGCTCGAACTCGTCTCCCATCCGCGTGCGGAGTGATGCTTCGAGCTCCTTCATTCCGAGCAGCGGCTGCGTGTAGTAGGCGTATTTCTCTCGCATGGCTCGAGCGGTCGAAAGTAATAGCACTGCGTCGTCGAGGCCGGCCGCCTGCGCGATACACGCTGAGATCTCGAACGACCGGATGATGTTGTGATGCTCTTCGAGCGGCAGCGAGAGTGAGAGACTCTCGGCAACGAGTCTCTTAGCGTCGTCGAGAGCACCCTGAGCGGCGCGGACGTCGGCGAGAGAGTTGAGATCCTCGATGCGCCGCGCGCTGCCCGCCGCGGTCTCAAGCGACAGGGCCTCGCGGATTAAGTGTTCGGCGTCGTCGAGGCGGCCTTCTTGGAGCGCGAGCGATCCCCGAAGTCCAAACACGACCGCCGTCAGCTCGTCGTCTGCAACGCGTGGCGCCAGCCGCCCTGCTCGCTCGAGAAACCGCGCGCTGCGCGAGTGGTCATCCGACGCCATTAGCGCGTTGACTATATTCAGTAGTGCCACGAGGGCGTTGCGATCGTTGTGAGCCCGCTCGAACAATGCCAGCGCTTTGGAGAACAGCGCCAGCGCCTTGGCCGTATCACCGCGGCGTTGTTCGATCGCGGCCTTTGTATGCAGCGCTTCGCCCTCCATCAGGGCGTCACCGCGCCGTCGAGCGAGTCGGAGCAGACGCGACGTCAGCCGCAGGGCCGCGTCGTGATCGTCCCGCGACGCCGCGAAGAACGCGGCGAAGCGCAGCACGCGTGGGTAGAGCGCATCGCCGCTCTTGCGTCGCCGAAGGTAGAGGTCGAGCCAAGCTCTACCCTCGGTCAGGCGCCCAGTGCTTTGCCAAAACACGGCGAGACCGCAGAGCAGTTCGCCGGTTCTGCGATCTTTCGCCTCGAGCGACCACTCGAGCGCGCTGCGGCAATTGGAGATGTCGGCCGAGAGGGCTTCGATCCACGCGCTCCGAGCAGAGGCATCGCCACCCTCTTGATAACGGTTTGCGAGCGCCAGATAGAAAGCGAAATGCGCAGTCGGCAGCGAGCCGTAGGCGCCCCTTCGCTTGCGGTGCAAGCCCGCATAGTCGTGGACTGCCTCGAGCATCGCGAATCGCGCATGTCCGTTTGCGGCGGACGTCACCAGCGACTTGTCGACGAGCGACTGCAGCACGTCAAGCACCGGCGTCGACAACGTCGCCGCCGGAGCGACAGTTTCGCACGCCTCCAGCGTGAAGCCGTCGCTGAAGATGCTGACGCACTCGAAGAGTCGCTTCTCCTCGCCGTCGAGCAGACGATAGCTCCAATCGATCGTCGCCTCGAGCGTGTGATGACGGTCGCTCGCCACGCCACGCGCCGCGAGCACGGCCAGACCTTCCGCCAGACGCCGGTCGAGCTGCTGCAGCGAGAGCAGACCCACGCGCGCGGCCGCCAGCTCGATCGCGAGCGGGATGCCTTCGAGCCGGCGGCAGAGCGAGACGATCGCCTTGGCGTCGGCGGCGCTCGGCGAAAGTCTCGGCGCGCTCTCGCGAGCTCGTTCGAGGAAGAGCCGTGTGGCGTCGTGCTCTGCCAACGCCGCGAGGACCGCGTCGTCCGGCGCCGACGACATCGGCGTCAAACGATAAACCTGCTCGCCCGCCACGTGCAGCGGCTCGCGGCTGGTCACGAGCATCGACACCCCGGGGCACCGGGCGACCAGATCGCCGACGACCGCCGTGACCTCCGCGATCAGATGCTCGGCGTTATCGATTACCAGGAGCATGCGCTTTTCGCGCAGTTCGTTGAGCAGCGTCGCGCGCATCGTCTCGTTGGGTAACTCGCTGATGCGAAGCGTCGCGCCGATAGATTGTGCGACCAGCGACGCATCCTTCAATCCGCTGAGGTCGACGAACCACGCGCCGTTGGGGTACTCGTCGAGAAGTGCCGCGGCGACTTGCAGCGAGGTCCGCGTCTTACCCATGCCGCCCGGACCTGTGATCGTGACGACGCGCCGCTCGCGCACGAGCTCGCACAACTCGGCGAGTTCGGTTTCGCGTCCGACGAAGCTCGACGCCTGCGACGGGAGATTGTTCGGCCGCGAATCGAGCGTGTTGAGCGCGGGAAACTCGGTTCGGATGCCCGGCGCCACGACTTGATACGTGGTCTCGGGCCGGCTCAGGTCTTTGAGCCGGTGCGTTCCCAAATCGCGCAGCGACACGTCGTCGCCGAGCACGTCACGGAGCAGCGCCTCAGTGGCGGCCGAGACCAAAATCTGCTCGCCGTACGCGATGGACATCAGGCGCGCGGTGCGGTTGAGCGTCGGGCCGAAGTAATCGTCGTCACGCTGGACGGCGCTGCCGGAGTGGATCCCGGCGCGAACGCGCAGGCCGCCAAGATCGCCCGGCCACTGACGGCCCTGCAGCGACCGCTGGGCGTCGATGGACGCGCGAACCGCCCTCTCGGGCGCAGAAAATGCGCAGCAAAAGGCGTCTCCGACGGCCTTGAAAACCACGCCCTCGTTCGCCACCACGGCGTCCCGCAGAATGCGATCGTGGTCGGAAAGGGCGTCGCGCATCACGTCGGGGCAGCGCTCCCAGAGCTTGGTGCTGCCCTCGATATCGGTGAAAAGAAACGTCACGACGCCGCTTGGAAACGTGCCTGGCACCGGCGCAAAAGCCTCCTATCCGGGGCATTGGCAAGGGGTCCGGCCGGTCCCCTTCTCCACAGATTGCACAAGATAATGTCACAGGCTGTGGACAGGGTAAAAACAGGCCGGGCCGCGCCGACCGCCCAAACCACCGCAGCGATGGCCGCTTCCCGAAGGAGAAGGACTTGAACAACCCGCTCGCTCGCATCGTCTGGGCCCTCCTCGCGTGCTCGCTCGCGGCGGGCTGCTCGCGAGGAACCTCGCAGTCGAGCGCGTCGGCGTCGCCGGCGGCGCAGGCCGGCGGCCACAAGACCATCGGCGTCTCGATTCAAAACCGCGAGGCGCAGTTCTATCAAGACATGGAATCGGGCATGCGAAGCGCTGCTGCGAAGCACGGCTACGCGCTCGTGGTCGTCGACGCGAGCCGCGACAACGCGCGTCAGCAGAGTCAAGTCGAAGACTTCATCTCCAAGCACGTCGACGCGATCGTCCTGACGCCCTACGATTCCACCGCGATCGGCAGCGCGATCGCCGAAGCGAACGCCGCGAACATTCCGGTCTTCACGGCCGACATCGCGAACACGAGCAAACAAGGCAACGTCGTCGCGCACGTCGCGAGCGACAACGTTCAGGGCGGTTTCGCCGCCGGCAAGCTGCTCTGCGAGGGAGTCGGCAAGAGCGGCAGCATCGCGATCATCGACGAGCCGGAGGTGACGAGCGTTCAGGATCGAGTCAAAGGCTTCAAACAGGCGATCGCGCAGCTCTGTCCGTCGGTGAAGATCGTCGCCGACGTCGACTCCGGCGGTACGCGCGACAAGGCAAACAGCGACACCGGCGACATCTTGCAGGCGCATCGCGACCTCAAGGGGATCTTCGGCATCAACGACGATTCCGCGCTGGGTGCGCTGGCCGCGGTCAAGGCCGCGGGCCTGAGCGGAAAGATCGCCATCGTGGGTTATGACGCTACGCCCGAGGCGCGCCGCGCCATCGCGGCAGGCGAGATGTACGGCGACGCGATCCAGTATCCGGCCAAGATCGGCGGCACGACGATCGACGTGATCGACCAGTATTTTTCGGGCAAAAAGCCACCGCCGGCCGTGAAGATCGACGTCGGAACGTACACGCGCGCCGACGCCAAGCCCACCCCTTAAGGATCGGTTCGCACGCGTGGCGCCGCTGCTCGAAATGCGCGGGGTTGGAAAGCGCTTTCCCGGCGTACGCGCGCTCGCAGACGTTTCGCTGACGCTCGACGCAGGCGAGGTGGTCGTACTCGTCGGCGAAAACGGGGCCGGTAAATCGACGCTGATGAAGATCCTGGCCGGCGCGTTGCAGGCCGACGAGGGCGAGATTTTCATCGACGGCGTGCAAGTCAAGATCGGTTCGCCGCAGGAGGCGAGACGGCTCGGGATCGGCATGATCTATCAAGAGTTCACGCTCGTGCCGCAACTCACGGTGCCCGCAAACGTGAGCCTCGGGCTCGAGCCGACGCGCGCGGGTTTCATCGACGCGGCCGCCGTGCGTGCCCGCTCGGATGCGGCGCTCGCCGAGCTCGGCCTCCAGCTGCCCGCGCACGTCCCCGTCTCGTCGCTGTCGGTCGGGCAGCAGCAATCGGTGGAGATCGCGAAGGCGCTGGCGACGCGTGCCCGGATCATCGTCATGGACGAGCCGACGGCGGCGCTCTCCGATCGCGAGATCGAGCGGCTCTTCGCCATCGTGCGGCGGCTGCGCGAGAACGGCGCCGGCATCATCTACATCTCGCATCGGATGGAGGAGCTGCCGCGAATCGCCGACCGCGTGACCGTGATGCGCGACGGCCGGATCGTCGCCACGCGAGCCGCGCGGGTGTTCCCGCCCGACGCGATCGTCGAGGCGATGGTGGGCCGTCAGGTCGGCACGCAGTTCCCCGACCTTCCCGCACCGGCCCCCGGCGCGGCGCCGCGCCTGCAAGTGGAGGGGCTGACGAGGGCGGGCATCTTCGGCGGCGTCAGCTTCGCAGTACGCGCGGGCGAGATCGTGGGGCTGGCCGGCCTGATCGGCGCCGGCCGGACGGAGATCCTGCGCGCGATCGCCGGCGCCGACCGCACGACGAGCGGCCAGGTGCGTGTCGACGGCGTCGCGCTGCCGGTGGGCCGCATCCCGGCGGCCATCGCTGCGGGGGTCGCCTTGATCACGGAGGATCGCAAGACGCAGGGGCTCGTGCTGGGCATGAGCGTGCGCGAGAACGTGACGCTCGCCCATCTCGATGAGTTCGTGGATCGTGATCTGCTGGTGAGCCTGGTGCGCGAGCGCGCGGCGACGCGGCGCATGATTGACGAACTGCAAATCCGGACGCCCGGAACGGAGCAGCTCGCGCGCAATCTATCCGGCGGAACGCAACAGAAGGTCGTGCTCGCCAAATGGCTGCTCGGCAATGCGCGCGTCTTTCTCTTCGACGAGCCCACGCGCGGAATCGACGTGGGCGCGAAGGCCGAGATCTACAAGCTGATGGTCGAGCTCGCCGCCGGCGGCGCGGCGATCGTGATGGTCTCGAGCGATCTGCCCGAGGTGCTGGGCATGTCGCACCGAGTCTTGGTGGTGCGCGACGGCGGCATCGTCGCCGAGCTGGCTCGCGGCGACGCAACGCCCGATCGCGTCATTGCCGCGGCGACGGGAGCGGCCGCGTGAACCCTCGCGACCGCACGATGTTTTGGCTGCGGATTGCCGGGGCTGCGGCGTTCCTGGTCGTGTTAGTCGTCGTCGTCGACATCGCGTCGCACGGCTCGTTCCTCGAGCCCAGCAACATCGTCCGCGTGCTGCGCCAGATCACGTACAACTGCGTGCTCGGCGTCGGGCAGACGTTCGTGATCGTCACGGGCGGCATCGATCTCTCGGTTGGATCGCTGGTCGCACTGACCGGCGTCGTAGCCGCGCTCTTCGCCAACTCCGTCCACTTGAGCGGATTCCCGCTGATCGCCGCGACGCTCGTCGTCGCGATCGCCGTCGGCAGCATCGCCGGGTGGATCAATGCGCTACCGGTCGTCAAGCTCAACCTTCCGCCCTTCATCACGACGCTTGCGATGCTCGAGATGGCGCTCGGTGCGGCGTTCATCCTCGCGCACGGCCGTCCCGTCGCGCTGCAGAGCTCCGATTTCCAAAAAACCGGCATCGGCTCGTTCCTCGGCGGCGTGACCGGCGCGCTGCACCTGCCCAGCATCCCGATTCCGGTGATCTGGATGATCGTCGTGATCGTCGCCGCATCGGTGCTGCTCACGCGGACGCGTTTCGGCCGCTACGTGTTTGCCATCGGTGGCAACGAAGAAGCCGCGCGGCTCGCCGGCATCAACGTGGCGCGCGTGAAGACGACAGTCTACGTGATCAGCGGCGCCTGCGCGGCCATCGTCGGGTTCCTGTACATGGCGCTCTTCTCGTCGGGCTCGCCTCAGACCGGAACCGGCGACGAGCTCCTCGAGTCGATCGCGGCGGTCGTCGTCGGCGGCACCAGCCTGACGGGCGGCCGCGGCAGCGTGGTGGGGACGTTCTTCGGAGCGCTGCTCATCGGCGTGCTCTACAACGCAATGAACCTGCTCAACGTCGATTCGTACGTCCAGAAGGTGCTGCTCGGCGCGGTCATCCTGCTGGCGGTCGTGCTCGACGAGCTGCGAAAGCGCTACCTAGCGCGGTGACGCACCGTCGCTCTGTTGCCTGACTGACACGGCGCGTTCGGCGAGATCTGAAAAACGGTGCCGTAGCCCTTATCTGAACTGCCGGTTTGTGGCCCCTGCACGGTAGTTCCATAAAACACGTTGTTCAGGTCTTTGAACTCCCGCAAAGGGGAATCGGGTCGGACGCCGTCTCCTCCCGGAACGCTGGGATCGGGGAAACTGTGAATGACGCACTCTTTTGGAGAGCCGTTCAAATCCTTTATTTCATACACCGTCCCACTACCCCGCGCGCCGCCTCCTTGAGTTGTGCCGTATAGCACGTTGCCGCCGTAGAGTATCGGGCGTGCATAGGGCAGCGCTCCGTCGTTGCCACTTACGGCACCGGTGAAGCTGTGCAGTATCGCAAACGTATTGTTTTTCAGCCCGTAAGAGAAAATGCTGCCACGGCTGTTGGCGCCGTCCCGCGATGCGGCTCCGTAGAGCACTTGATTGCCGCTCGGCGACAACTCCACCCCGACGGGTTCATCTCCTTCCGCGACGGTAAAGCTATGAAGTATGACCCGTTTATAGGCCGACGTTCCTTGCCTCAACTCGAAGATGGTCCCAACGTTGGACGTCCCGCCCTCTCTCGTCACACCGTAGAATTTACAGCTTGTTGGACAACCGGTCGCATTGATTTCTCCGACTGGGTAGGCCCCGTCGTGCGGCGCCCCCGCGAACGAATGAAGAATCTTTACGCTTTTGCCGGCCGTGCTGAACGAATAGACGGTGCCGAAATTATACGACCCGCCATACTCCGTCGTGCCGTAGAATGTGCCGCCGGATCCGCTGCCGATGAAATGGCGGCCTCCGACCGGGTTGGAGCCGTCGTCACGGCCGGAGAAGCGATACGCCACCTCATAACTCGTTGGAGCCGAGACGTCGATGTCGAAGATCGTCCCGCAACCGCGACCGATATAGCAGTTCGGTCCGGTATTGCCGCCAAAAAACGTCGTACCATAGAGCTTGTCGCCGGCGTTGGGGTTGAGCCCGGCCTGGGGGATAGCGCCATCGGTGCCCCCCTTAAATCGGTACAGCACCTGTTCGTTTCCGCTGCGTGGGTCGATCGAATAGACGGTCCCGCAACCATTGTTGCAGCGGCCTTTGTTCAGGCCGCCCCCGTAACTAGTACCGTACAACATGCCGCCAGACGATTGCGGCGCGAGCACTAAATCCGTGGTGGGCGAGTTGGCGTCCGGCAGCGACCTAAATCGGTAGAGCACCTTGTAGTTCGGGGTCGCCAGTGGCCGTGGCGCCGAGTATGCCGAAATCCCGCCGGGAAGGGCCGACGGCTCCGCAACCCGCGAACAGCCCGCGAGCATGACACCGACGAGTAACAGTTTCAGAGCACGCACGTTGCCTCCCGATTCTGTCGTGTAATCCAGCGTTTGGCGAGAAGGCATGAGGAAGGCCGGCGGTCCGATTCACTCGTCAACCGCCCGTCGGCGCCATTGAAGAAGGCTGGTCTAAGCATCTCTGCCGCCCCCGTCGGACGCTCTGACGCAATTTAAAGAGCCCCCTACATCATAGCATCGGAAGGTGGCGTTGCGAAGCCCTGCTTTACTAGGATAATCCTTCCGACGACGAAGGACGATTGCCGCCGAAGGAGTAGTCTCGACGGCACGGTCAGACCAGCAGCGAACGTTTTTCACGGAACGGCCTGCTGTTCTCGTTCTAGGAGGCGGAGATGAAGAGTCTCTATTTTGTCGGCCTGGGCGTCGTTATGCTTGCGCTTACGGCCGGATGCCACGCCGATTCTGCAACCTCCGCGTTACCCGTTCCCAATGCTGCAGCACACCGGGGATCGAGCGGTTGCTCTCCAACGCTAACGCTCACGGTGTGCGTTCGCATCGTCCAACCTGGCTCGCAAGTGACGATCACCGACACGATTGGAGGCGACACCGACGCCGTAGTAGCAAAAGCGACGTGCCCGCCGAGTGGAAGCATCTACGTGTGCGTCGTCAACTTCAGCCCACCCGAAAATACGCTTAACCAGGTCGAGATCGACTCGTCGGGTACGATCGCAGCGAGTGGCGCCTTTCCCGTCTACCTCGCGAAGCCGAACGGAAGGAAGTCATCTGCGCCCCATTTGGCTGTGCTTGAGGGATCCTCGCCCATCGCCATTTCGAAAATCGGGGTCGTGCCCTTTCAGGTATCTCGACTGGGCGAGAGTTCTCGCCTTGCGTTGGGTCAAACTCAGCACGTCTGGATCGTAGCGTCCGACGCCCAGCACGAGGTAATCGTCGGCCCTTACCAACGCCCTCTTTCCATCACGGCCAGTTCCGCCTTGGTCCCCTCCGGTACGACGCTCAACACGACGGCCGATGCGGAAGCGCTAACGGTCGGCTGGAACGAACCGTTGACGGGTACGTCGGGTTCCGGAACTGGGACGCTCGAGGCTGCCGAGGCCGGCTCCGGCGTGGCCGGGAAAGCCAATCTTCGCGCGACGAGCGGTGTCATCTACCACCCGGTCGGACCGAATAACGTCAGCGCGGGGCCAGGCCCAGTTGCCGTATCGGCGGACGGCAATACCGTCTATTTTGCGGTTAACGATGAGAGCTACGGCGGCTGTCGTAAGGCGCCGTGCAAGACCGAACTCGGGCGCTTCAGCCTTGTGGGATCCGGATCGGTTGACTACGTCCCACTGAAGTCGGTTCCCGGCGTAAGTCAGCTTTACATATCGAGCAACGGCGCGCTTTGGATATCTACCTTTCAGCCGGTAGGAACGTGGGCGCACGATCTGCCCGCCCTGCGCATGCCGAAGAAGCGGTTCTCAGAAGGCAGCTTGCAAACGTTGAAGACGGGGCAGTTCGGCGAGCCATCCGGCTTCGTCGAGGACGACGCAAAAAATCTTTGGATCAGCAGCTGCACCGGAACGTATTGCAAACAGAATCAGAATGGAACCCCCGTCCTCATCGAGAGCTCGAGCGACGCGCTGAAAGCCGATCGGATCATCGCCTTGAAGCGGTCGTGCTTAGACAGCGGATACCTCGGTTTCAGCGTTGGCGACGTGGCGCTGTACTATGGGGGTGACCTGTATGTCCTCGGGATCAACGATGGTTCGGCGCCGCCCGCGCGTGGAAACATCTGGCGCGTCTCGCCGCAGACTTATAAACAGTCGTGCGTCGACGAAGTTCCGAGCAACTTCAATCCTTCGCCATACTTCTCGACGATAACGGATGCCTCGGGGGCGCAGGCCTTGGCGGTCGGCGCGGGGGGGAACAACGCGAACTTCCGCTGGCAGCCCGATCACGGGTTTTATTTGCTGAGGGAATCGGGCTCGAACAATACGGTAACGTGGGATAATGGGCCGGCCGTTACCGCGAATCACGTTTCCGCGTACAAATCCGCCTCGGGAATTCCGGGCTCGGTGCTTTATTATGCGTCGAGCGGTAAGCTGGACCTTCGGTTCCCGGGATTGGGGACGTACCAGCCGTCCGCGAATCCTCCAAGCACGCCGAGCGTTTGGGCCATATTTCCGTCCGCCTCATTCTCCGGCAACCAGTCGGACAACGGAGTAGCCGCAGCCGTTCACGGTGCGTGGTACGCCGCGAGCGGCACGTGCGGCGACGCCTGGAAGGGCGTTTGCCTGGCTCATGCCGTTTATCTGCCGCAGAAGTACTGGGGCCTTCTGCCGAGGCTGATGCTGGCGCCCATTGAAAAAAACGACAGCGCCGCCGTCGGAGTGATCACTGATCCGCAAGGTATCGGATCCGGAGTGAGCCCTCTCAACGCGCACAGCGGCCCCTTCTTTACTAAGGATGAGTCGCCCAAAGTATGCACCAGCGGTTACGTCAAAGGCGGCACCAAGGGCGGTCACGCCGAGTTGATCTTCGGTATCAACGCGCTGGGCGCCGGAATATGCCGAATCCAAGTCTACACGAAGAGCAACGCGCAGGACGTCGTTACGAGCGTGACGCTCCCTTAGGCCATTGCGTCGCCCCGCCGCGAGATCGCGAGGGCATCGACGGCGCTCGTGTGCGAACCGAAGGACGTCAACGCTGTGAGTTCTCCGTCGGATAGGTTCTTCGCGAGCACCGCGAGCAGGCGTTCGTGGGACGTGCGTTCCGTGTATTCTCGCTCGAACCCGAGCCGCTTAAGCGTCGCCTCGGAGTAGCCTTCGAGGATTGCCGCATTTTGGAAGTCGCCGTCGAGTGCGAGACAGAGGGCCAAGTGCTCGAGGGCGATCGCCGCGAGCGGTCCGTCGGGATCGTCGGAGCCGTAGAAAGCTATCGCTTCAGCCGCCGCGCGGCGCGCCCCGGCTGCATCTCCCGCGGCGCCGAGGTAGCCCGCTAGGTTGCGTACGAGTTGTGCCCAGGTGCTTCGGTCGGGCAGCTTCTCCGCCGAGGGGAGCGCGCTCTTCGCGACCTCGATTGCTTCATGGGTGGCGCCCCGCGCGTGATAGTTTTCCGCCAGATTGAGCGACGCCGAAACGATCCCCTCATCGTTGGCCGCCGCAACGAAGATCTCGCGCGAGCGTGCAAAAGACGCAGCCGCGGCGTCCAGGTCCCCTCGTATCAAAGCAGTTACGGCCCTCACGTAAATCGCTTGTTGATCGCGGCGGAGCGTCGAAGGCCCGATCGCCTCGGCTTCGTCAATCGCCGCTACGGCTTCGTCGAAACGGCGAGCGTGCGCGATCACGTCGGCGTATCTCAGCAAGCAATCCGCGAGGATTCCCGGGTCGCCTGAATCACGCGCGTATCGAACGGCGCGCTCCGCTCCTTCTAGAGCGACGGCGCTGTGGCCGATGTTGGCGGCGCACACCGCGATCCTCTCCCAGAGACGAGCGAGCCGCGCGTCGTTACCGTCGCCGAGGAGCGCTACGAGATGCCTCGCGCGATCGATCGCTTCACGATTGAGTCCGAGCTGAACCCACAGGCGGGTCGCTAAGAAGAAGTCCACGGCTTTCGTAACGGCATCGTGCTCGGCTCGTTCGAGCGCGTTTCGCGCGTCTTGGAGCTCCGGCGCAAGATTTGAAACGGTGCCCGACATCGTCGTCTCGTATTGCTCGCCCGATTTTCTGAAGAGTTCGGTGAGATATGCGAGGAGCCGTTCCGAGCATTGGTCGGACTCGTGCTGCTCCTCGAGCTTCTCCCGCGCATATTGCCGTGTCGATTCGAGCAGACGGTAACGGTCCTCGACGCCCGGATCGGTCTGTACGAGCGATTTGTCCACGAGCGACGTGATCGAATCCAAAATCGCGATCTCGTCGGCCGTTGCGTCGCTGCAGACGGCGGTCGCGCCGTCGAGTGAGAAGCCGTCGGCGAAGACCGACAGCTTCCTGAAGAGGGAACGCTCCGTGTCGGATAGCAGGTCGTAGCTCCAGTCGATCAGCGCGCGCATCGTCTGGTGGCGCGGCAGCGCGCTGCGGTCGCCGCCCGTCAGAACGCGAAAGCGCTCGTCGAGCCGCTGCGCGAGCTGCTGCGGCGACAGCACCTTGACCCGAGCCGCCGCGAGCTCGATCGCCAGCGGGATGCCGTCGAGCCGGCGGCAGATCTCCGCCACGGCTCCAACGTTCTCGTCGGTGAGGGTAAAGCGTCCGTCCGAGGCGAGCGCGCGATCGGCGAAGAGGGTCATTGCGCCATATTTTACGGCCGATCGAGCGGTGACGGTTTGGCCGAGCGGGGGCACCGCCAGCGATGGTAGGCGAAAGACGCGCTCGCCCCCTATGTTCAAGCTCTCGCGACTCGTCGCGAGGATGCGAACCGCCGGGCAGGCCCGGAGAATCGCGTTTGCAACGATCCGCACGTCGTCGATTACATGCTCGCAGTTATCGACGACGAGCAGCGCTCGCCGTAGCCTAAGATCGTCCAGCAGGGTTTCGAGAACCGGACGATCCGTCGATTCGCGTACGCCAAGCGCCAAAGCGATCGTTCCGGCGACCAACGAACCGTTGGAAACCGGCGCGAGCTCGATAAGCCAGACTCCGTCGGAGAACTGGCCCAACATTGCCCAGCCCGCTTGAATGGCAGTACGGGTTTTACCAGCGCCGCCGCTGCCGACGATCGTCACGAG
This sequence comes from Vulcanimicrobiota bacterium, assembly GCA_963711625.1. Classification (GTDB taxonomy): domain Bacteria; phylum Vulcanimicrobiota; class Vulcanimicrobiia; order Vulcanimicrobiales; family Vulcanimicrobiaceae; genus Cybelea. Next base: position 209,629 of record OY970207.1, on the reverse strand, counting down.
CCGATTACTTTGCAGCAGCTTCTCGATCTCGACCATCGACTGCTCGCGGCCGACGAAGGTCGTGACTTGCGACGGCAAATTATTGGGCGCCCGCGTGACCGGCGATGGCTTTGCCGGCGCATCGGTGGATTCCGTCGCGGGTTGCACGGGAGCGACGAGACTCTCTACGTCGGCGAGGAGCTCGGGCCAGACGCCATCCAACGGCCGGGTGGCGCCATCGAACCAGTGAATGGCGCGTACGTAGAACTCGAGGCGGGGCGAGGGGGCGACGTCCTCTATGCGGACCGGCAAAATAATTTTGTCTCGATTGGCCGCGAGTTCCAGCTCGCTGAGCACGGGGCGCGACTCGTTCGCGTGGGACGAGAAGACCAGTAGAACCACGCTCGAGGCGGCGATCGCGTCTACGATCTGCTGGCCGTAAGGGATTCCGGGGAGCGGGTCGCGCGGCGCTATCCAGCACCGGATTCCGCTGGCTTCTAGCCGCCGGCAGATTTCAGACGCAGTAGCCGCGTCAACGGAGGAATGGCAGATAAAGACCTGCGGAGCGGAGGCCACCCGGCTTGCTCCGCCCGGCCAAGCGGCTCATCCTGCTTTGCCGCTGCGCAGCGGCGGCTTAGAAGGGAAAGTCCGACTGCGTCAGGCCGACGTTGGTCTTGAGGTCGTTGACCGTTTCGTCCAAGACGATCTGCGACCCCGAGTACATGACCTGCCGGATCGGCCAGTGGGTCTCTTTCGACAAATACAAAATCTCTTCCGAGATGTCGCCGTTCGAGCCGGGGTCCGTCACCTTGAGGTCGAGGCGGTCGGTCGGCACGCCGCCGATCTTGCCGCCGTCCGTCTGCGTCAGTTTGCCGGGCGTCGTCGCGTAGTTCGCGACGATGCGCTGCAGCAAACCCTCCGGAATCGTGACGCCCCGCAGCGAAACCGCGCGCGGATCGTTCAAACTGACCTTCTTGTGAAATCCCGAGAGTATGCCGCCTTGGTGGCCGCTGATCTGGTCGCCGCCGGCCCACACGCCGCCCGAACCCTTGCCGTCGCCGTCGAGGATCAGCGTCTTAGCGAAGTGCGGCTTCATGAATTGATACGAATAGACGCGATCTTGCGTCGCTGTGCCCTTCGCTTCGTGAACGTGCAGCACGCACGTGTAGTCGTTCGTCGCGGCGAAGGCCTGATCGAACGCCACGATCGCCGGAGCCGAGTTCGCGGCCACGACTGCGCCGCCGGGCCACATCGCGATCGCGAACGCCGCGACGGTCGCACTCAAAAACGATGACCCACGTTCAAATTTCAACTCGTTCCTCCTCGAGAGAGCGTCTACTTAAGAGCCGGATTGCGCGCTCTCGTCCATCAAGAGCGTACCGTGTTTGCCTTCGACGCCGATGAGGACATCGCATTTTGCGTCCGCCGCGATCTCTTCGATCGTGCGGCCGAGCGGTGCGCCGCTATACTTACCTTCGCGGAACGAGCCCAGAATGATTAGGTTCGCCTTCTCGCGTTTCGCCGCGTCCAAGACCGCGTGTTTCGTCGAGCGAGCCTTGATCGTCTCGGTTCGAATCGTGACGTTGTTCGCGTTGGCGATGGTCTCGGCCGCGCCGAGCGCGTCGAGCGCCTCGCGTTCCTCTGCCGGCATGTCGGCGTCGGGCGGCAGCGTGTAGGGCACCTCGATCACGTACAGCGCGAGGAGTTCGGAGCGCTCGCCGCGCGCCAGTTTCACCGCGAGCGCCATCATGTGAGCGGATTCGATCTCCGGGGAGAACGCGACGATCAGACTGCCGACCATCTCCTCGAGATCGTGCTCGGCCTTCTCCGCGATCATCTGAACGTACGACGGCGGAAGCGTCAGCATCCAGCGCAGCGTCGCGCCGATCGCGACGGCGATCGCGAGCGCGATCGCGGCGCCGGCGAGCGTCACGTGGACGTCGCTCGAGAGTGAGGTCACGTCATTCGCCGCGCGCGCAGGATCAGCCGGAGCCGGTGTGTGCCGAGCGCGATCATCGCGGCGGCCAGCACCACTCCGGGCACGATCGCAAGCCCGGCGTGAATCGACTGCAGCATCTCGATTAGGATGAGCAGCCCGAGGGCGATCATGAAAACGGCAAGGACGGCGCGCACGATCAGCATCGTCAGGTTCCTTGCTTGGCGCGCCGCGCATCGCTCGCCTTGACGTTCGCGATGTACTCGTCCATCAGCTCCAGCTCGCCCGAGCGCCGCAGGATGTCGACCTGAACCGTGCGCCAGTCGCGCGGCTGGGAGCGGAACAGCGGCAAGCGCCGGTATCGCCGATAGACCAGGTAGAGAATGAAGCCCAACAACAGCCAGCTGGGGCCGAAGATGCGGCCGAGCGCGTGCGTGAACAGCGTGAAGATCAGGATCGAGAAGATTCCGATGAAGCCGATCACGGCGACGATCGGAAAGTCGACGCGTTCGCCGCGGAACTGCAGCGGAATGTTCAGAGGAATCTTGAACTTGCGCGGGCTCAAAGGGTCGGTCAGCCGCAACCCGATAAGGCCGAGGAAGACGAACGAGTAGCTGGTGGCCGCACCGAAGGCGTAGAGGTCGGCCAGGAACTCGAGGCCGTTCTCGCCGTGGAAGAAGTGTCCGTACAGCGCCGTCATCGACGGAAACAACGACGGCGCCGCGGCGAAAATCAGTTCGATGACGGCGATGGTCGAGAAGAACACGATCGAGATCATGGGCGTCCGGAAGGTCCGGTGCACGCGCTGGAAGAGCGACGGCAGCAAGTTGCTGCTGCTCATCGCATAGGCGATGCGCGAACTGCCGAACACGCCTGAGTTCGACGAGATCAGCAGCAGCACCGCACCGAGCACCGGCACGTAGAGCGCGGCGAAGGCGCCGTAGTACGGCACCTGCGCGGCCAGTAGCGCCACGGCCTTGCCCTGGTTGTCGGCGTTGTGCGGGAAGATCTGCCAGAACTGCATCGGATGCCCGCCGGCGCCTACGATTGGGTGCCAGGGCTGCAGGCCGAGCGCGAGGTTCGAGTAGGCCAGTGCGAAGATAAGGATCGTCAAAATCAACGCGACGGACGTGCGCGGGATGATGGAGGCGGGGCGCTGCGTCTCTTGCGCGGCCTGTGAGATCGACTCCAGCCCGACGAACGAGACGATCGCCAATGACGTGCCCAGCATCAGCGCGTACGGCGACGGCCAGTTGAACTGCATTGCGTGGATCAACAAGTGCGGACGAAACGCAAAGAGAAATCCGAAGCACAGGATCGCCGTTTCGCTTAAGACGTCGAGCGCGGAAACGACGCCGTTGAACGCCGTGCTCTCGCGCACGCCGACGACGTTGAGCAGGCACAACGCGACGACGAGACCCAGCACCACCAGGAAGTGAAGCCAGGGATGCGTCGAGTTGACAAGTGCCGGCAAGAGTTGGCTCGTGTAATCCACCGAGCTCCACGCGAAGAGCGTCACGTCGATTGTGAAGTCGAGCAGCACGGCCCAGCCGGCGATGAAGCCGAAGATATCGCCGAGGCCGCGCATCACGAAATACTGGCCGCCTCCCGCCACGGGGTAGGTCGCGGCGAGCTCCGTGTACGCCAGGCCAATGCACACGTAGACGACGCCCGCGAAGAGGAAGGCGACGTTCGACGCGCCGGCGGCCCAGGCGAGCACCAGCCCGAGGCCGACGAAGATGTCTGCGCCCACGTCGGAGTAGCCCCAGGAGAACGAGCCCCACGGCGTCACGGTCCGGCGCAGCTCCGGCTTGGCGCCGGACGTTTTTTCAGCCACTAGGTTCCTAAAAGGCGTTTCGGTGCAGGCTCAGCCGCGGTCCGTCCAGCGTGACTACGTCGAATCGCACGTTGGCCGACGGCGCCACGATCTGCGCGTAGTCCGCGGCGGCCCTGCGCAGCCGCGCGCGTTTGCGGCCGTCGACGGAACGCAATGCAGAGCCGAACGTCGCCGTATCACGGCGCTTCACTTCGACGATCACGAGCGTCGGCCCATCCATGCAGACCGCATCGATCTCGCCGCCCGGCACGCGCACGTTGCGGGCGAGGACGCGATAACCACGACGGCCGAGGAACGCCGTCGCGCGGTCCTCGCCTGCCTTGCCCTTTGCGCCGCTATCCAACCGACGCTTCCAAGTCGTCGATGCTATCGAAGGCCAGGGCGAGCTGCGCGTCGCGCACGCGAGCCCAGTTCGCCCGATGGTGCACGCTTGGTCCGTGGACGCGCAGCGCCTCGATGTGCAGCGGCGTTGAGTAACCCTTGTGATGGGCGAAGCCGTAGCGCGCGTCTTCCTTGTCGAGCTCGACCATGAGCGCGTCGCGATGGACCTTTGCCAAGATCGACGCGGCGGCGACGACCGCACACAGGGCGTCGCCATGGATCAGCGGCTCCTGAGGGCCCGTAAACGATCGGATTCGCACCGCGTCGGTGATCAGATATTGCGGGACGGCCGGGAGCGACGCGATCGCGCGCTCCATCGCCAGGACGCTCGCCCAGTAGATGTTGAGCCGATCGATCTCGGCGACGCAGGCGCTGCCCAGCGCCCACGCCGTTGCCCGTATCCTGATCTCGTCGGCGATGGTTGCTCGCACGTCCGCGCGCACCAACTTCGAATCGTTGAGCCCTTTGATGAACAGCGGCTGTTCGGCGACGACGCATGCGGCGACGACGGGACCGGCGAGCGGCCCGCGTCCCACCTCGTCGACACCGCCGACCAGCGTGAAGCCGCGTTCGCGCGCGGCATACTCGAAGCGATGCAGGCGATGCAGCCTGCGCCGCTCGCGCTCGTAGGCGTTACGCGCCTTACGCTGCTTCGCCGTCATCCGGGCTCTCCAGCGAAATTCGTCCGAACGCGCCGTCGTTGAACGCGCGGATGTACGACTGGGCTGCGTTGTGATAGTCAATCTCGCCGCCGCGCCGCACGAAGCCGCGCCGCTCCGCGAACGCCTGCAGGTCGGGAACCACGGTGCTCGGGGTGCGCGCCACGAGCCACGCGTGAAACGCAGCCGCCACTTCTTGGGGATCGTAGCGCTCGCGAGGGATGGCGCCGCAGATCGCGAGCTTCCATTGCGCTGCGGCGTCGGGAATTTTCGGCGGCAGCACGCCCGGCGTATCCATCAGCTCAAGGTCGCGCGCGAGGCGGAACCATTGCGGATGGCGCGTCACGCCGGCGCGGTCTTCGGTCTTCGCGGCGCTGCGGCCGAGCAAGGCGTTGACGATGGTCGACTTGCCGGAGTTCGGCACGCCGACGATCATCGCGCGCGAGATGCCGGCGGCGGGGCGCAGCTCCGACGACGCGCGCTTCATCGCCGCGGCCACGCGCGACACGCTGCGCGGGATGCGCCCGTCGACGGCGACCGCCGGAGCGCCGGCATCGGCGAGTGCGCGGAGCCAGCCTTTCGTCGTCGCCGGGTCGGCGAGATCGCCGCGGTCCAGCGTGACGACGCGCGCTCGCCGCTCGGCCAGCTGGTCGAGCAGCGGATTGCGGCCGCTGCGCACAATGCGCGCATCGACCACCTCGACGACGATGTCGATAATGCGCAGGGACTCGCGCATCTGGCGCGCCGCCTTCGCCATGTGCCCGGGATACCACGAGATCTGCCGCTCCACGCCGCTCACAATCCCCCGAGCATGCGCGGCGGCCAGATCCCCGCGACGGCGCGGCCCATTAGCCGGTCGTCTCCCACCGGGCCGAAGAAGCGCGAGTCCTCGCTCTCGGCGCGGTTGTCGCCCAGTACGTAGACCGACGACGGCGGGACCGAGACCTCGGCGAAGGATCGGTCGTCGGCGTGGCGCACGTACGGCTCGCCGAGCTTGGTCCCATTGACGTAGACTTGGCCGCCATCGATTCGAATCCGATCGCCCGGCAGGCCGATCACGCGCTTGATGAAGACGCCGCGGCCGTCGCCGTCGTGACGGAAGGCGACGATCTCGCCGCGGTGCGGCGAACCGAAGCGGTACGCGAACGTATTGATCACGACGTACTCGCCCGAGCGGATGTGGGGCTCCATCGACAGACCGGCGACTTGCGGGAGACGGACGAAGAACGCTGCGACGAGGGTCGCGAGCAGCGCCAGCTGCAAAGCCATGTTCGCCACCGATCGCCAGCGCAAGAAGCGGACCACGGAAGTCCGTCTTCGCTCAGGCGGTCACAGAATCTTGGCTTGCGAGGGCGGCCAGAAGATGAGAAACGCGCGGCCCGTGAAGCCCGCCCGGGTTCCGGCTCGCGGACCGCTCGCGAAGTTCCCGTCGTCTTGCGCGAAGCCCCAGATGTGCGAGTCCTCGGAATCGTTGCGATTGTCCCCGAGCATGATGTAGCAGTGGGGCGGGATGCGATCCGGAGCGGTCCAGGTCGAAGCGGCGGGAACGTTGCCCTCGTGCGGGTCGATCCGCTGCCACCCGGCGCCGTAGCTCACGTAGATCCCGTAGTCGCGAATCTGCAAGTTGTACGCGGGCTTCTCGGCGGTATACGGTTCCTTCAGCGCCGTGCCGTTGATGTAGACGACGCCGTTGGCAACGCGCAGCGTGTCGCCTGGGCGGCCGATCACGCGCTTGATGAAGTCGTCGGGCGTCGGGACTGGCGGCGGGAAGACGACGATGTCGCCCTCGTTGGGCGGATGGAAGCGGTATTCGAATTTGTCGACCAATAAGACGTCGTGGATCTGGAGCGTCGGCAGCATCGATCCCGACGGAATGTAATAGGTCCGCGCCACGAACGTGATAAGCACCCACGCCGCGATGCCGGCGACGATGAACGGATCCAGAAACTCGCGCGCGATGGCCGTGCTCCGGCCCGACGATCCGGCTACGACCGGCCGCAGCGAGAGGACCACGCGCGCGGCGCCGATCACGGCGACGATCGTTAGAAGCTCGTAGGGCGTCATGCGAGGCTCACTTGGCCAGCACGCTTAGACGATCGAGCGGCCAGACGGTCAGAAAGGCGCGGCCGATGAACCCGCGACTCTGCGCGAAGCCCCACACGTGCGAGTCGTCGGAGTAGTTGCGGTTGTCGCCCAGCACGAAATAGAAGCCCGCCGGTATGCGATCGGGTGCCGGCCACAGCGCGCGCGGCGGCACGTTTGCGACGCGCGGGTCGAGCGCCGTACCGTCCACGTAGATCCCGTAGTCGCGAATCGCCAAGTCGTAGCGCGGCGGCTGATTCTCGTACGGTTCGTCGAGGGCCGTGCCGTTGCGGTACACCCTGCCGCCAGAGATCGTGATGGAGTCGCCCGGAATGCCAATCACACGCTTGACGAAGTCGTTGCCGCCCGCCGCGACCGGCGGCGCGAAGATGGCGATGTCGCCCTCCGCCGGCCGGCGCAGGCGGTATGCGATTTCGTCCACCAGCAGCACGTCGCCCACCTTCAACGTGGGAACCATCGACACCGAGGGAATGTAGAACGTGCGGATGACGAATGTAATCAGGAAGAGCGCGAGCAGCACCGCGACGATCGAAGCGTCGAGATATCCGCGGACGGCGGGTTTGCCGGAGAGTACGAGACGCGCGATGCCCAAAATGCAGAGGATGCCGACCAGCTGCAGCGGTGTCAGAGCGCAGCTCTAACCACCTTTGGCCTTTTTTTCCTTGATTCGCGCGGCCTTGCCGACCTTCTCGCTCAAATAGTAGAGCCGGCTGCGCGAAACGACGCCACGCCTGCCGACTTCGATTCGCTCGACCCGCGGGCTGTGCAGCAAGAACGTCTTCTCGACGCCGACCCCGTGGGCGATTCGGCGGACGGTTATCGATTCGCCGGCGGCGCCGCCCTTGCGCACGATGACGACGCCTTCGAACATCTGCGTGCGCTCCTTCCCGCCTTCGACGACCTTGGAGTACACCTTGACGGTGTCGCCGGTGCGGAAGTCAGGCAGGTTGTCTTTGAGCTGATCGCGGTTGAGTGCGTCGATAACGTTCATTACTTTGTCATCCTGAGCGAACGAAGCGAGTCGAAGGGAGCGTAGTCGAAGGGGCCGAGCACAGAAGAGCCGGGCGCGGAGCCCGGCGGAAACCACCGTATCCTATCACGGGCCTTCGTCGCCCTGCAAGGCATCCTCTTGCAGGGCGTCCAGCAGGTCCCGCCTGCGGGCCGCCGTGCGCAGCCGAGACTGTTCGCGCCGCCAGCGCGCGATCTTGGCGTGGTCGCCCGAGAGCAGCACCGGCGGCACGTCGACGCCGCGGAAGACGGCCGGCCGGGTGAAGCTCGGATAGTCGAGCGTTCCGTCCGCGAACGACTCGCTCGTCAGGGAGTCCGGCCGCACGGCGCCGGGCAGCAGGCGAATCGTCGCATCCATGAAGGCGAGGGCGGGTATCTCGCCGCCCGTCAGCACGAAATCGCCGAGCGACCGTTCCTCGAGCGGGTAGAGCTGCAGGAGGCGATCGTCGATGCCCTCGTAGTGGCCGCACACGAGGATCAGCCGGTCCAGCGCCGCCCAGCGGGCGGCATCGTCGTGAGTGAAGGGGGCGCCGCTTGGGCTGGGCACCACGATCGCGAAACGCTCCCCGGCAGCCTCCGCGGCGATCTTGTCGAGCGTGCGGGCGATGGGCTCGATGCGCAGCACCATTCCCGGACCCCCGCCGAAGGGCGAGTCGTCGGCTCGCTCGCCGTCGGCGAGCTCGTCGAGCAGATGGTGATAGCGAACGGTTGCCAGACCATGCTCGACCGAGCGGCCCACGATCGACAAGCCGACGAACGGCGCGAAGACCTCCGGAAAAAGCGTGACGACGTCGATCGTGAACACAGAGGGACCGTGTTTCGGGATGACGGCCGATTTGCTTGCGCGCTGGCGGCGCTCGACCGCCGCGACTTTTCCGGCGCGGACGCGGCATTCACCGAGCTGCTGGAGCTCGAGGAACGCGGTGCCGACGAACGGGCGTTTTTGCTCAACAAACGCGGCGTCGCGCGAATCGGATTGGGCCGGCGCGAGCTTGCGCGCGCCGACTTCACGGCGGCCCTCGAGGCGGCGGGCCGGCACGCGCCGGCCGAGGCGAATCTGGGCAACCTGCTGCTCGAAGACGGCGACGTGGATGGCGCGATCGCGCGCTATGAGAAGGCCGTGCGCACCGACCCCGATCACGCCGTCGCGCATCTCAATCTGAGCGTCGCCTACAAGCGTGCCGGACGCCTGGCCGAAGCGGTGAAAGCGCTGCGCCATGCGCAGCGCCTAGCGGCGCGCGCGCCCGCTAGTGGGGCGAGTTTTTGGCGGCGGGCTCGGCGGCGGTGATCTCTTCGAGGTATTCGAAGAGCTGGGGCAGCGTAATTTTCTCGAGCGCCGTGCGTTCGTGGATCGCGTCGCCGTCTTCGCCCTCGTCGCGGATATAGCAGCGCGTCTCGACGCCGTCGGCGTCGCCGCTGATGAACGAGACGGCGAAGCCGCGCCCCGGCATCTCGTCGTAGATTCGCATCGTCTGCGGATTGAGGATTTCGATCGAGTGCGAGGGGCTATTCGCATCGAAGAAGAGGATCTTGAGGTGGTCGAAGTTGGTCACTTCGATCAGCCCGACCACGAAGACGTTCTTAGTGGAAAAGAACTCATGACCGCGCTTGCTGCGGCTCGACACTTCGTAGAAGACGCGGTGCGCAACGAACCGGTTGAGGATCTTCCGCAGCGTCGCCAGCGAGGCTAGCGTCTCGGTGCGGTTGCCGCGTGTGTATATGATCTTCACGGGCGGGTCGTGATGCTTGCACGGCTGCGCAGGCAAGCCCTTCCGGGAGCTCGGCGGAAGTGGCGTGCCGCTCCCTGAATGAGCGTCCCTAGCATCCGATGTTTTCCGTACCCGACGTCCTGGTCGTCTCCATCCTCGCGCTCTTGCTCTTCGGGCCGGACCGGCTGCCGAAGCTGATGCGTCAGGCCGGCCGTTTCATGCGGGAAGTCCAGAACACGTCGCAATCGTTCATCGCCGAGATGGAGCGAGCCGCCGACTCATCGGAGCCGCCGATCGCTCCGGTACCGCCGCTTCCGCCCCAGCCCGAGCCGAAGCCCGATCCGGAGCTTTAGATATTGAAGTTCTGGCGGATCTCCGTAATGCGTTGCTGCACGAGCGTTCGCACTTGCGAGTGGAGGCGCTGCTTCTGTTCGTCGGGCAGCCGGCGGTAGATCATGTACCCCGCGGCGGAGAGCAGTCCGCCCAGCACGCCGGCGAGGAGAATCTTGCCGGCTTCGCCGGCGTCGTCGCTCTCGTGCGGCGGAGCCTTCTCGCCAAAGCCGCTCTGGTAGCCGTTGCCGGCATTGGCAGAGCCCGACCAGGGCTGGTCGGGGGGCGTGGTGCGGAAACTCTCAGACATCGTGATCTCCTTTATTTTGCCTGCTGTCTTACCCGTTTGAGGCGCACGTGTTTCGGAAAACGCGTCGCAATCTGCTCCACCGCGAGCTCCGCGGTCGCCGCAATTGCAGCCACGCTCTCGCGGTCACGCTCGTCGTCTCCCCAGCGTAGCTCCAGGACGCCGGCCTCGCGTCGCGTCTCCATCGCGGCCCGGGCGTGCTCGGTGAGCCCCAGGGCTGCGGCCTGTAAGACCGCGGAGACCGCCGCGCACACAATGTCTTCGCCGGCATCGGCGAAATCCGCATGTCCCTGCGCCGCAAAGCCCGCAAGGCGGCCGCGGCCGTCACGGAAGAAGGTAACCTCGACCATTCTGGCCTCGGCGCGTTAGGGGAGCGTGATCTTGGTGATCTTGACTTCGGCGTAGGGCTGGCGGTGGCCGTTGAGCTTGCGTACCCGCTTCTTCGGCTTATAGCGGAAGACGAGGATCTTCTTGTCCTTGCCCTGCCGCACGACCGTGCCCGAGACGGTGGCGCCGTCGACGGTCGGGGTGCCGATCCGCAGCGAATCGCCGCCCCCGGCAGCAACGACGCGGTCGAAGGTCACGTCGGAGCCCACCTCGCTGGCGACGAGATCGCAACGGATGACGTCGCCCTCGGCGACTCGATATTGCTTGCCGCCCGCCTCAATGATCGCGTACATGACCTCGGTACGATAGCAGGGAGGGCCCGAGCCGTCAACGTGCCATTGCGCACGTCCCGAGTCCTTGACGGCCGCACAGATTGGTGCTAAAACAGAATAGTCTATGAAACAGATTACTCTGAATACCGTTCCTTCACTCGCCCGGCCGCTGTGCGCCGGCAATCTCGCCTTCGTCTGGGGATGCTACGGCTACGCGGTCGCGTCGCTCTGGCATCTCGCCGGGGGCAATCCATGGGCGCAGGCCGCGGCTTGGGTCGCGGCAGCGATCGCCGGACTGCTGCTGCTCGGCATGGGGGCGTTCTGACGTGGACCGGCTCGACGCCACGCAAGCGCGCGATCACCTGGAGCTCGTCGAACGCATTCTGGCCGAATCGCATTCGCGGCTGTGTGCCGGCGGCGAGTATTTCGTCGCCTGGGGCATCGGTTCTGCGGCCGTGCCGTTAATCATCGGGCTCGTAAAAAACGGGGTCGTGCCGGGCGCGACGCTCTGGTTGGTCCCCGCCATACTGGCGGCGTGCGGCGCGTTTTCCGTCCTGCGCGGCGCGTTTACCCGACGCACGCTTTCACGCGCCTCGCTCGTGCAGCGGGAGTTCTTCAACGTTCTGTGGCTGACGGTGGGTGTCGCGTTCATCGTGACCGTCGCCGGCTTCCGTATCTTCGAGGGTGCCGCGGCCGCCGGAATCTGGAGCGTCGTCGAGACCATCGTTCTGCTCTATATCGGCATGCACGGAAACCGTCGCGCGCAGATCTGCGGAGTCATCGTCCTCGCATCGCTGATCGTCGCCAACTTCTCACCGTCGGCCGTCGTCGGCTACGTCCTGGCCGCCGGCATGTTCCTCGGCTACGCGGGTTTCGGAGCGTCCGAGCTGCTCGCGCGCGACTAAGGAACCTCGCAAAAGATGGATGAGCTGCTGCTCTCCAAGGTCCGCCTCGGCGTCGTCGCCGAGCTCCTCAACTTCGAGTGGGTCGCGTTCGCCGAGCTGGCGCGGTCGCTCGACGTGAGCAACGGCAATCTCGGCGCCCACGTCGCGAAGCTCGTCGAAGCCGGCTACGTGGACGAGGAGAAGTCGTTCGTCAACCGGCGACCGCTCACGCGGTACCGGCTGACGAAGCGCGGCCGCGAGGCGTTCGCCGAGCACGTCGCGCGGCTGCAGTCGCTGCTGAAGCCCGCCACCTAGCCGCCGGCCGCGAGATCGTGCGCCGCACGCAGCCCGTCGTCGAATGCGCGCACCGCGTTGAGGTCGCTCGCGTCGCGCGCGCCGCCGGCAACGCGAAACGGAACGCCGAGCGCGCGAATCGGCTCGAGTAATCCGTCGTTGCGCTCCTGGCCCGCCGCCATCACCACCGTGTCGACCTCGATCGTGCGGCCTTCCCCGTTCGGCGTGCGTATCCGGATGCCACCGGGCACGATCGCCTCATAGGCGACGTTCGCCATCGCCTCGACGCCCGCGGTGCGCAACGCGCGCAGCACCGCCCAGCGCGTCGTCTTGCCGATGCCGGAGCCTATCGTCGTCCCGCGGCGCATGAGCGCGACCCGCGTTCGCCCCGTGACGACCAGCGCGCCGCCGTCGGGCGCCGCGAGGCCCTGCTCGTAGAGGAAGCGCGTGCTCTCGTCGACGTTTGCTTCGCCGAAACTCAAGTAGTGCGCGACGTCGACGCCGATCCCGCCGGCGCCGACGATTGCCGCTCGCTCGCCGGCACGTCGCTCGCCCAGCAGCAGCTGCGCGTACGAGATTACGTGCGGCAACCCATCGCCGGCGATGCGCGCCGCCCGCGGCACCACGCCGGTCGCAAGCACGATGCCGTCGTACGCGCGCAGCGAGGACACGTCCGTCAGGCGGCTTTCGAGGTGCACGTCGACGCCGAGCCGGTCCAGCTCGTTCGTGAAATACCGGATCGTCTCGCCGAAATCGCGCTTGCCCGGGATGCGCCGCGCCATGCGGAACTGGCCGCCGAGCTCCGCGGCCGTTTCGAAGAGCTCGACGCGGTGGCCCAGCGCCGCCAGCGCGCGCGCACTTTCCATGCCGGCCGGTCCGCCACCGATCACGGCGAAGCGCCGCGGCGCGCTTTCTGCCGCGACGGCCTCGGGGAACTCGAGCTCGCGGCCCGCACGCGGGTTCACCATGCACGAGACCGGTGCGTCGAGCAACGAGCGATCGATGCATGCCTGATTGCACGCGATGCACGTGTTCACCAGGGCGGCGTCTCCGCGCGCCGCCTTGGCGACCAGCTGGGCGTCGGCCAGAAACGGCCGGGCCATCGAGACGAAATCGACGACTCGCGACGCGAGCACGCCATCAGCCGCGGCGAGTGAGTTGATGCGATTGCTGGCGATCACCGGCACGCCGCCGGCGACGCGCTTGATCGCCGCGGCATACGGCACCCACACGCCGCTCGGCACAAGGTGCTGCACGGTGGGAGTCGGCGACTCGTGCCAACCGATGCCGACGTTGAGCGCGTCGACGCCGTCGGCGGCGAGCGTCCGCGCAAATTCGAGCGTCTCGGCCTCGCTCGAAGATCCGGCCATCAGGTCGGCGCCCGAGATGCGGAAGATCACCGGGTAATCGGCGCCGGCGCTGGCGCGGATGCCACGCAGCACTTCGCGCGCGAATCGCATCCGCCGTTGCACGTCGCCGCCCCAGTCGTCGTCGCGCCGGTTTGTCAACGGCGACAGGAACTGATTGATGAGATAGCCTTCCGACGCCATCACCTCGACGGCGTCGAAGCCAAGCTCGCGCGCCCGCGCCGCGGCGCTTGCGAAGTCGCCGATCGTTTCCAGGATCTCCGCATCGTCGAGCGCGCGCGGCGGATCCGGGGAAAAGCGCGACGGCACCGCGGACGGCGCGACCGGCTGCAGGCCGAACGACGAATGGAGCGCATAGCGTCCCGCGTGGAAAAGCTGCAGCGCTATGCATCCGCCTTCGCGGTGAACCGCTTGCGAGGCGGCGCGCAGGGGGCCCGCCGAAGCCGTGTCGTTGACGAAGCTGTAGTGCTTTCCACCGGCGCCGGCGCGATTGACGGCCGATCCCCCCGTCACGATGAGCCCGGCGCCGCCGCGCGCACGCTCGGCGTAGAACGCCGCCAGTGCGGCGCCGTCCGATTCGAAGCCGAGATGCATCGAGCCCATGACGATGCGATTGGGCAGGCGCAAGCCGCCGACGGATCCGGCATCGAGCGCGCGCACGAGCATCGCGACCGTTACTCGATGGTCAGCGGTGGTTTGGTGTCGGAGTAAAACGGCGGCGCGATCACGCTCAAGCCGCCGTCCACGCAGATCGTCTGGCCGGTGATGTATTCCGACTCGGGCGCGAGCAGGAAGGCGATCGTGTCGGCTACCTCTTGCGGCGTTCCCATTCGTCCCTTCGGCACCTTCGACAACACCGACTCGATCGGCGCCATCCCCGGGACGTTCTCGTAGAAATACGCGCACGATTCGGTATCGATCAATCCGCCGTTGATCGCGTTGACGTTGATACCGCGCGGCGCGAACTCGACCGCCATGTAGCGCACCCAGGCCTCGATCGCAGCCTTGTTCGACCCCAGGTTCGCATAAGTAGGGTAGGCGCGTATGCTGCCGTAGCTCGAGAGCACGGCGATGCGGCCGCCCCGGTCCATCAACCGGATGGCGCGCTGGGCGCCCAACACGAATGCCCGCACGTTCAGAGCGAACGAGCGGTCTAGGTTGTGCGCCTTGAGATCGGCGATCTTCTTGAACGAGCTGGCCGCCGCGTTCGACACGAAGTGGTCGAGGCGGCCAAACTCGGACGCGATCGCGTCGAAGAGGCGGTCGATCTCCTCGGGATTCTCGACGTTCGCTTGCACGGCGATCGCGCGCGAGCCAAGCGCGCGGATCTCGCGTGCCGTCGCGTCGGCGAGATCGGCGTTGCGATTGAAATTGACGGCGACGCTCGCGCCCTCGCGCGCCAGCGTCACGGCGAGCGCCCGGCCGATCCCCCGGGAGCTGCCGGTAACGAGCGAGACCTTCCCCTCGAACCGGCGCATCACACGTCTGCCTTGCCGAGCAGCTCGCGTGCGATCACCGTCTTTTGAATCTCGTTGGTGCCTTCTTCGAAACGCTGCGCGCGCGCGTCGCGATAGACGCGTTCGATCGCGTTGGGCTGCCAGAAACCAAGTCCACCGTGGATCTGCAACGCTTTGTCGGTGACGCGCGTCAGCATGTCTACGGCCTGCAGCTTCGACATCGACGACAGCATTGCAGCATTTTCGTCGCCCTCCTCCCACCGGCGCGCGGCGTGGAGCGTCAGCGCGCGCGTGGCCTCGATGTCGGTAGCGTTCTCGGCGATCATGAAGCGGATCGCCTGCCGCGCCGCAAGCGTCTTTCCGAATGTCGCGCGCTTGCCGGCGTATTCGATCGCGAGCTCGTGCGCCCGGCGCGCGAGCCCCACGCAGCTCATCGCCACCGAAATGCGGCTCGGCGTCAGAAATCCGCCGAGCGCGATCTCGAGTCCTTGGCCCTCGTCTCCCAGCCGGTTCGCAACCGGCACCGGCGTGCGGGCGAAGCTCAGACGGGCGTGATCCGTGCCGCGCACGCCCATCGACTCGTCCATAGCGGTCACGCTCGCGCCCGGCGAGTGGCGGTCGACGAGCAAAGCGACGGTTCCGTCGGCGCCGCGCGTTCCCTCGAGCCGCGCGAAGAGAAGCCAGTAGTTGCAGATCGTACCGAACGTGATGAGATGCTTCTCGCCGCTGAGATAGTACGTGTCGCCTTCGCGCGAGACGCTCGAACGCAGATCGGCTCCCGTGCCGGCGGTCTGCTCGGTCAGTGTGAACGCGATCGTGATCGCGCCCTTCACCGACGGAATCACGAAGATGCGGCGCTGCTCGGCGGTCGCGAAGCGATCCATCGCACGCCACGTGCCGTTGACGACGTGCACGATCATGCGGATCGATGCATGACACATCGAGAAGAGCTCGATCAGCTCTAGGTAGCTCGAAAACGGGATCGCGCCGCCGCCATACTCGGCCGGCGCCGCAAGCGAGAGATACCCGCGTTCGCGCAGCTCGTCCCAGAGCTCGGGCGGCACGCTGCGCTCGGCCTCGATCCGCCGTCCCCACTCTTCGGCGGGGCCGGCGACGTACTCGGCGATCTCGCGCTTGCGCTGGGCAAACGACGTCAGGAGATGGCCTCCTCGCGTTCGTGCGGGCGCAGCGCCTGCGCCCGGTCGCGCAGCACGTATTTCTGCACCTTGCCCGACGGCGTGCGCGGAAGCTCCGCTACGATCTCGAGGCGCTCGGGCCAGTATTGCTTGGCCACCTGACACGCGCCGAGATAGTGCTGCATTCGTCTGAAATCGAACGGCGCAGCGCCGGCGAGCACGACGAATGCGCAGGCGCGCTCGCCGAGCCGCGCGTCGGGCATTGCGACGATCGCGACATCGGCGATCGCCGGATGGTCGTTCAGCAGCTGCTCCACCTCGGCGACCGGAATCTTCTCGCCGCCGCGGTTGATGACGTCGCGGACGCGGCCGGTGATACGGACGTAGCCGGACTCGTCGAGCGTGCCGAGGTCGCCGGTGCGAAACCACCCGCCCGGCGAGAACGCGGCCGCCGTCCAGTCCGGATGATCGACGTAACCTTCGAACATCGTCGGCGACGCGACCTCGAAGTTGCCTTCCTCCCCGGGCCCGAGCACGCGCCCCTGCGCGTCGGTGATGCGCAGGCGGATGCCGCGCAGCGCACGCCCGTCGGTTCCCCATACCTTCGACGGCTCGTCGCCGGGAGCCGATAGCGAGCCGAGACACGATTCGGTCGTTCCCCACCCTCCGCAGACCGTCGTGCCGAGAATGCGCGTCGCACGCTCCGCCAGCGGACGCGGTACCGCGGCGCCAGTCGCCACGAAGATGCGCAGCGCCGGCGGCGCTTGGTCTCCCGCCTCGACCGCCTTGACGAGGTCGGCCAAGAACGGCGTCGCCGCTTGCACGAACGTGCCGCGCCAATCGCCCAGAGCCCGCAGGGCGCGGGTCGCGTCCCACACGGGTTGGACGATCTGAGGAACGCCCATCACGATGGCTAGCCACATGCCGTAGAGGAAACCGGTCTGATGTGCGAGTGGCGAGGGGACGTAGATGCGGTCGTCCGCGTTCAGGTCGAGATGCTCGACCTCCATCGCGGCCGCGCGCATCAACACATCGTTGCGATGCAGCACGCCCTTGGGTTCGCCCGACGTCCCCGATGTGAAGAGCAGCTGCGCGGGTGCCTTTGGATCGATGGGACGCGCTTCCCGCTCGGCGGCGCCGACCTCGATCGCGGCCAGCGCATCTTGCAGGCGCAGCCAGTTGACCGTGCCGTTGTCGTTGTCGGCCGCGGGAAGGGCGTGTGTCTTGCGTTCGCCGGACGAGACGAGCACGTGCTCCAACCGCAGCGGCAGCTGGCCGTTGAAGATCGAAGCCTCCGCAAGCAGCGCCGCAACCTCCTCGGCGTGGTGGCGGCCGCGGGCCTCATCGGGAACGACCAGCACGCGTGCGCCCGAGCGCCGCAGGCAGAACGCGACCTCGCGCTCGCGGAAGATCGGCATCAGCGGGCAGCAGATTGCGCCGATCCGAAGCACGGCGAGCGTCACAACCACGAACTCGAGACAGTTGGGCAGCTGATAGGCCACGCACTCCCCCGGCCGAACGCCCAAGCGCAGGAAGAGCGCCGCCGAGCGCTCCACGCGATCGAGCAGCTGTCTCCACGTGAGCGTCGCGTCGCCGGCATCGCGCGCTTCGATCACGGCGAGATCGTCCGGCCGCCTCGCACAAACCGAACGCAGCCGTTCGTCGAGCGTGAGCTGCGCGGCGCGATCCGCATCCAGCATCGGCGATTCGTCGCTCGGTCCGGCTCGGTGTGCCGGCGCGCCGGCCATTGACATCGGAACGCCGATAGCGCGCAGCGCATCGTAGAACTGCGGATAAGAGACCTGGTATGCGTGTGGATAGGTAAGCGTGCTCTCGCCCCGTGCCCGCGACGCGGCGACGGCGAGCGACATGAGGACGCGATGGTCGTTGAACGACGAAAGGGCCGCGCCCGAGAGCCGCTCGACGCCGCCGATGACGAGCCGATCGTCGTGAACTTCCACGTTGCCCCCCATTCGATTGAGCTGCAGCATCGCGGCGACGCGATCGGACTCCTTCAAGCGTACGTGTCCGACGTGCTCGAGCACCGTTTCGCCGCGCGCGAACGTGCCGAGAGCAGTGAGAATCGGCAGCATGTCGGGGATGTCGCGGCAGTCGATGCGGAGGCCTTGGAGTTCGGCGCCGTCGTGTTTCACGCGAATGCTTCGGGCAGTGCGGTCGTAGGTCATCGGCAAGCCCATCGCGCGGACGATCTCGACGAACGCGGCCTCGGGATGGTCGAGCGGTTCGCCGGGCGGCGCGGCGAGACCGCGGAAGAGCACGTCCGAGGGATGGATCGCGGTGACCGCGAGACCGAAGGCCGCGGATCCGACGTCCGGCGGAAGCTCTAGGTTCGCCGGGCGCGCTTGCTGGTTCGGTTCGATCTCGAAACGCCGCCAATCGGACGTTACGCCGACCTCCAAACCGAACTCGCGCATCATGGTCGCCGTCAATTCGACGTAGGGACGTTCGTTGAGCTCGCCGTCGACCTCGACGACCGTGCGTTGCGTGGCGAACGGCGCCAGCAGCAACAGACCTGAAATCCACTGCGACAGCGTTCCAGGAATCGAGATCCTGCCGCCGCGCGGGGGCCCCGGTTCGATCGCGATGGGCGGACACCCATCGGCGGATCGAAAGACGACCCCCATGCGGGCGAGAGCGTCGAGCAGCGGTCCGACCGGACGACGGCGGAAGTACTTCTGTGCGGTGAGCGTGACGGGCGCGTCGGCCAACGACGCGAGGCCGATCATGAAGTAGAGCGTCGAGCCGGAGCTGCCGACCGAGACGACGCTGCGCTTCACCCGGTACGGACCTCCGTGCACGAGCAGCGAGTCACCGTCGGCGACGATTTCCGTGCCCAGCGCACGCAGGACGTTCATCGTGTACTGGACGTGGCGGGCGTCGGAGAGGCCGGTGATGCGGCTCGTTCCCGGTGCGAGCGACGCCAAAACGAGCGCGCGATGCGCGTGATACTTCGACGGCGGGACGTTGATCTCACCGGCCAGCGGCCCGTTCGTTCCCTTGACCAGCAGCTTCATCGTCGTCGCTCTCAGCGGAGCTTCCGACCGCGAGCGCGGCCGCCCTGCCGCGCCGTCACAGCGACACGATCAGCGACGCGTTCTGCCCGCCGAAGCCGAACGCGTTCACCTGAAAGGCCGAGTAGGAGCGCGTTCGCGGCTGCCGCATCACCAAGTCGAAGCGCGTCGCCGGATCGACGCGCCGGGTTCCCATTCGTCGGCGGAATCGTGTCGTCGTGCATGCGGGCGATCCCCGCGATCGCGCACATCGCGCCGGCGCTCCCCATGCTGTGCCCGAGATGTCCCTTGATCGACGTGATGACCGGCTCGCGTCCGCGGTACACGTAACGGAGTGGGCGTCTGCCGCGAAGCGCGACTGCGCCTGCGCGACCGTCGAAAAGCCGCCCATCGTGTTGCCGATGACGATCGCGGTTCGCGTCTCGGGCGGATCGAGCCGCGCGTGGTCGAGTGCCTCCGCAGCGGCCGCCATCGCGTATTGGGTAAAGCGGTCGGTGTTCCGCAGCGCTGCGCGAGGCAGTGCGCTCGACGCGAGAAAATCCGGCACCGCCGCCCACAGGCCGTTTCCCGAGAGTCGCGAGGCGCCGGCGATCGGCGCGATCGCACGCCGGGCTTCCAGCAAGTGCCGCCAGGAGAACCGCACGCCGCTGCCGACCGGCGATACGATTCCCATCCCCGTCACGGCGACGTGCTCCATTGGCCGCCTGATTCATACTCCGGCTCGGCACTCGCCTGCTGCCGCGAGCGAGCGAGGATGAAGGCTCGCGGGGCCGGTCGAAGGCGATAAGGTGGAGCGAGGCGTGAACGTACCGCAGTCGTACCGTCTGGTCCGGCGCGACGCTCGGGGCGAGCGAACCATCGTACGCCTGCGCACGGGGGCGACGTTCGGCGGCGACGAGATCGCGATCTGCGCCGGACCTTGCGGCGTGGAATCGAGCGAACAGCTCGACGCCGCCGCGCGCGGCGTAGCCGCAGCGGGAGCGAACGTCCTGCGCGGCGGAGCCTACAAGCCGCGCACGTCGCCATACTCGTTCCAAGGCCTCGGCGAGGAGGCGCTCAAGATGCTGCGCTTCGCGGGCGATCGCTACGGATTGGCCGTGGTCACCGAAGTGATGGATCCGCGCGACGTCGAGAAGGTGGCGAGCTACGCGGACATGCTGCAGATCGGCACGCGCAACATGCAGAACTTTCCGCTGCTCCGCGAGGTCGGAGTGACGGCGATGCCGGTGCTGCTCAAGCGCGGGCTTTCCGCGACCGTCCAAGAGTGGCTGCTTGCGGCCGAGTATATCCTGCTCGGGGGCAACGAAAACGTGGTGCTATGCGAGCGCGGCGTGCGGTCGTTCGACGTCGCGACGCGCAACCTGCTCGACATCTCGGTGGTGCCGCTGCTCGAAGAGATGACCCACCTTCCCGTGATCGTGGATCCCTCGCACGCCATGGGGATTGCGCGCCTGGTGCCGCCAATCGCCGTCGCCAGCATCGCGGCCGGCGCGCACGGCCTGCTCATCGAGGTGCATCCGGATCCGCCGAACGCCCTGTCCGACGGCGCGCAGTCGCTCGACTGCGCCGCGTTCGAACGCTTGATGCACCGGCTTGCGGCGGTTGCCGGCGTTCTCGGACGGCGGCTCCCGAGCGGCTATCGCGCGCCGGTGAGTGCGGAGAGCGCCGCTAAGCCCGCCTCGGCCGTGCGGTCGAGCAAAAGCGGAGTCAAACTAGCGTAGCCGGCGTGCACGGCGCCGATGTCGGTGCCGAGCGTGTCGCGGTCGGTCTCGAACGGCGACTCCCACGCGCGATAGTATTGGGTCGCGCCTCCGTGCTCTTCGCCCACCATTCGTCCGCAGATGCGCTTGCGGCCCAGCCGCGTCACGGCAATGCCGGCGATCCGCTCGACCGGCACGTTGGGTACATTCAAATTCCAATAGCTGGCCGCGTCGCGGAGCTCGTCGAACGCCTCGTCGACGCAGCGCCGCACGATCTCCGCGGCACTCTCCCAGTGGCGCCGCGCGGAGGGCTCGTCGTGATCCGACGCCAGCGAGACGGCCAGCGCGGGAATGCCGAGCAGTGCCGCCTCCACGGCGGCCGCCACGGTGCCCGAGTAATTTACGTCGTCGGCGAGGTTGGGGCCGTGGTTGATGCCGCTGATCACGAGCTGCGGCGTTGCGCCGAGCTCCGTCGATCCGAGGAAGACGCAGTCGGCCGGAGTTCCCGAGCACGCATATGCGAGCACCGCCACATCGTGCCGGCGTTCCATCGTAATCGCCTCGTCGGCCGTGATCGCGTGCGAGACGCCGCTTCGGTTTCCCGAGGGCGCGACGACGACCACCTCGTGGGCGGGCGCGAGCACGTCGACCAGGGCGTGGATGCCGGGCGAGTCGATTCCGTCATCGTTGGTGACGAGAATCCGCAACGGTGAACTTACGCCGTGCCGGGAACGAAGCGCAGCGCGAGCCCGTCGATGCAGTATCGCAGGTGCGTGGGTGCGGGGCCGTCGTCGAAAATGTGACCCAGATGCCCGCCGCACTGCCGGCAATGCACTTCCGTGCGCTGCTCGATGAGCGCGTAATCCGCCTTGGTTCGCGTTGCGTTTGGGAGCACGTTCCAGAACGACGGCCAGCCGTCGCGGCTGTCGTACTTCGTCCTCGACGTGAAGAGCGCGAGGTCGCAGCCCGCGCAGCGATAGATGCCCGGCCGGTTCTCGGCGATTAGCGGGCTCGAGAACGCGGGCTCCGTGCCGTCCATGCGCAGTATCTCGTAGCGCTGCGCGCCGAGCAGCGCCCGCCACTGAGCGTCGCTGTGCGCGACCGCGTAGCCTTCACCGGCCGATGCCCGTGCGGTAACGCCGAGCATCGCGAACGCCGCGGCCGCAACTGCGAACTCGCCGCGCGTCATCGCGCGATGCTCGGAACGATGTGACACGCGCCGCCGCCGTTCTTTTCGAAGTAGCGCTGATGGTACTCTTCGGCCGGCCAGAATCGCGGCGCCGGAAGAATCTGCGTGGCGATCGGGCGGCCGAGCTTGGCCTGCTCGCGGTCGCGTGACGCGATCGCTGCGCGCATCTGGTCGTCACCGTGCGTAAAGATCGCCGAGCGGTACTGATCGCCTACATCGGGACCTTGGCGATTGAGTTGCGTCGGGTCGTGAATCTCCCAGAAGGCGTCGAGCAACTGATCGTAGGTTATGCGCTGCGGGTCGAACGTGACCTCGACCGCCTCGGCGTGCCCGGTGGTGTGGCCGCAGACTTGGCGATAGGTGGGGTTCTCGGCAGTGCCGCCCGTATAGCCGGAGACGGCATCGACAACCCCGGGGATCTGACGAAACGCGGCCTCGACGCCCCAGAAGCATCCGGCCGCGAAAGTCGCGGTTTGCGTGTTCATACGCCTAATAGAACGCGCGCGGCGCCCGGGCGGATTCGAGGCCTCAAAACTGGTCCATGAAGCGGTCGATCCGGCCCTGGTCGACGCCGGCGGCGAGCAGCCGCGCTGCGAGCTGCTCGCGGCTCGCGGGCGGCGTTACGAACATGAAGGCGGCGGAGTCGCCACGCGTCGCGGCGACGGTGCACCACCGCGCGGAGGCGGGCACGAGCACGGTCTGGTAGGGCGGCAACGCGACCGTCGACGAGCCGCTCGTCACGTCGAGGTGAGCGTCGAGCGACATCAGGATAAGGGGGCGACCCTGCGTCGCGATCGACGCCGGTTCGCGGCCGGCGACGATCCTTTCTACCACGAAGTGGTCGTCGGCGATCAGCGCGGTGCGCTCCAAATTTTCGAAGCGATAGGAAACCTGCAGCAGCGTCCCGGCGGTCGTCGCCTTGTAGTTCAGGACATCGGCCGCCTTTTGCACGTGGAGCTCGCGCGGCTTGCCGTCCAGGCCGACGCGATTGTAGTCGAACATCCGGTACGTCAAGTCGGAAGCTTGCTGCGTCTCGAAAACGGTCAAGCCGGGACCGATGGCGTGCACCAAACCGTTCGGAATGTAGACCGTGTCTCCGGCTTGGAGGGGAATGTGACGCAGCAGTTCGCCGAGCGTTCCATCGGCCACACGGCGCTCGTACTCTTCGCGCGACGTGTCGCGCGCCCAGCCGTACACGATCTCCGAGCCGGGCCCGGCGGCAAGCACGTACCAGCACTCCGTCTTGCCGAAGGGCTGATGTTCGACGCGCTGCGCGTAGGCGTCGTCGGGATGAACCTGCACCGAGAGCCAGTCGTGCGCCGTGATGATCTTCGTCAGCACCGGAAAGATCCGATGTGGGTCGAGATCGCCGAGCAGTTCGGCGCCGAGACGGCCCCGCAGATCGGCGACGGTGCTGCCCGTCAGCGCGCCGTTGGTGACGCGATCGGCGTCCCAGCACTCCCACGACTCGCCCAAACGAGCCGTTGGATCGCCGTGTTTGCCGTACACGCGCACGAGCTCGTCGCCGCCCCACACCTGCGTCGTGAGCAGGGGATCGAGAACGTAGGGATACACGGGGTCGTTCTGCATCGCTCGGCTACGATACGCGGCCTTCGTGCGGAATTCCGGCTTACGAGCGCGAAGGGAGCAACGGAATGCACGTCATCTACATCGGGATCGGCTCGAATTTCGGGCGACCGTCAAGCCAACATCCTCGCGTCGCTCCAGCGGTTGCGGGTGCGCGCGCAGATCACGGCGGTCTCGTCGTTCTACGAGTCGGCGGCAGCGCACGGAGCCGAGGGCCCCGCCTACCTGAACGTCGCCGCAGCCCTTACGACCGAGATGGATGCCGAGGCATTCAGACACTTCGCGCGCGGCGTCGAGGTGGCGGTCGGCCGGGCGCGAGGAACGCGGCGGCTCGCGGCGCGTCCGATCGACGTGGACCTGCTGGTCTTCGACGGTGAGGTGATTCAGCCGCATTTGGACGTGCGCCCGTATAACGTCGCGCCGCTCGCCGAGATCGCGCCGCACCTGGCGTTGCCGCCTGCGGACGGCAGCGTTCGCCGGCGCGAGCGCAGCCTACGGTTCGACACCGATCGCCAATCGGAGGAGCCGGAGATTCGGCTCTCGCTCAATCGCGCGGGCGTCTCCGGCGTGCGGCGCGTCGTGCATCTGGAGATCGACGGACGTCCGCGCGTCTATAACGCCGAGTTCGCGATGGTCGCCGATCTGGCGCTCGACAAATCGGGCGTGCACATGTCGCGTTTTGCGGAAATCCTCGAGGAGGCGACGCTCGACGTGCTGGCGCGCGACGCGACGCCGGCGCGAATCGAAGGCCTGGCGGAAGCGATCGCGCGCGAGATCGTGCGCAGCCAGCGGGCGGTCACAGCCGACGTGCGGTTGCGCGCCGAGTTCGGCATCGAGCGCTGGACGCCGGTCAGCGGCAAGCGCGGCGAGGAGACGTACACGCTCGTCGGCATCGCGCATGCCGACGAGAGCGGAACGCGGCGTGTGGTCGGCGTCGAGGCTGAGGGCATGACGGCGTGCCCCTGCGCCCAGGCGATGGTACGAGAGCACTCGTTGCACGAACTCGCCGACGTGGGCTTCACCGAGGCCGAGGCGACGCGCGCGCTCGACGCGCTGCCCGTCGCGACGCACAATCAGCGCGGGCGCGGTTCGATTCTGCTCGGCTCGGACGAGGAGCATTCCGATGCCGTGCGCGCCGAAGACCTGGTCGAGATCGTGGAAAACTCGATGTCGAGCGAGACCTACGATCTGCTGAAGCGGCCCGACGAGTTCTTCGTCGTCAACAAGGCGCACAACAATCCCAAGTTCGTCGAAGATGTGGTGCGCGGCATCCTGGCGCGCGCGCTCGACATGTATGCGGATCTCGGCGACGAGACGTTCATCTTCGCGAGCCAAGTCAACGAGGAGTCCATCCACAAGCACGACGCATTCGCCGAAGGCTTTGGCCTGTTCGGCGAGCTGCGCGAGGAGCTGCGAACGGGCGCATTCGTCACGCCGAAGACCGATCTCGCGTCCTGGCTGCGGACGCGGCCCTCGGTGGTGCTGGTTTAGTTCGCCTCGAGCGCCGCGATTCGCGCGCGCAGCGACGGGTGCGAGGCGAAGAAGAGCTCGTACCACGCCGGCGGATCCTCGTCGGCGAGGTTTTGATCGCGCAGGCGGCGGAACGCCGCCGCGCCTCCCGGAGCGTCGTAGGTGGCCGCGAGCGCAAACCGGTCGGCGGCCCATTCGCGCGAGCGCGAGAAGGCGAACAGCAGCGGGCGAAGTGCCTGCGTTGCGATCAGCATGACGGCGTAGAGGCGCGCGACGAGCAGGGCCGTGCCCTTGCGCTCCTCGCGATCGCGTAGCGAAAACGCGTTCGCGATCAGGAACAACGCGAGGCTCAGCGCTTCACCGAGCGCGATCATGCGCCACGTGTCCTTGTTAACGTAGTGCCCGAGCTCGTGCGCGACCACGAACTCGATCTCGTTCTCGGGAAAGGCGTCGATCAGCGTGTCGCCCAGCACGATTCGGTGCGTCGTGCCGATGCCGGTGACGAACGCGTTGGCCTTGCGCGTTTGCTTGCTCATGTTCATCCGCAGAATCGCCGCGTCGCCGACGCCGAATCGCGCCGCGAGCCGGCGCAGACGCTCTTCGAGCGATCCCGTCACCGGCTCGAATTTGTTGAAAAGCGGCAGCACGTAGAGCGGCACGATCACGTTGGCGGCGACGAACAGTGGAAGCGCGCCGAGGCCGGCCAGCCACGGCCAGCGCCGCGGCGCGCGTTCGACGGCAAAACCGAGCAGCGTCGCGAGAAACGCCGAGACGCCGGCGGAGATCAGCGAGCCTTTCGCATACTCATCCAGCCAGCCGTGCCTGCTCTGATCGCTGAGTCCGAAGCGACGTTCCAGGGTGTAGCCGGACACGAACGACGCCGGAAGGTCCATCAGCGCCGTGCCGAGCGACAGCGGAGCGAAGAAGAGCGCTGGACGCAGCCACGCCGGCGCGCCTCGCGTTGCGCGGTCGAGCGCGCCCGCGACGGGTCCGTACGCGAAGGCGGCGAAGCCGATCGTGGATCGCACCGTGTCGGCGACTTCGAGCGTTCGCCGAACGCTTGCGTAGGCCGCGGCGTCCCTCTCGCGAGACGGCGAGGGCGAACGCCATTCGCGCACCGCTTCGAACGCGCACGCGATCGCGTATCCGGCGGCAATCCCCGCGCCGAGCCCCAGTAACAGCTTGCTCTTGCTCATCTAATGCCTAAATGATGGAAATAGTCTCTTTGGTCTTAGGCAGTTCGGCAAGCCGTTCCAGGAGGCGCTTCGCCAACAGCGCGCAGATCGGATCGTCGAGCTCTTCGATCCGGCCTTCGTCGGCCAGGCGAGCCTTGCGGGGGTCGATCGGAATGCGCGCCAGCACCGGAGCCTGCGCCAGCTCCGCAACGCGGTCGGCGTAGGACGGGCCGAAGATCTCGTACTGCTTGCCGGTGTCGGGAGCGGCGAAGTACGACATGTTTTCGACGATGCCCAGGATCGGTTTTCCGAGCTGGCGGACCAGGTTCGCCGCCTTGCGCACGACCATCGTCGCGAGCGCCTGCGGCATCGTCACGAGCACGACGCCGTCAATCGAGAGCGACTGCAGCACGGTTAACGGCGCGTCCGAGGTACCCGGCGGCAAGTCCACCAGCAAGAAGTCGAGATCGCTCCACAGCACCTGCTCGTAGAACTGCCGAATCACGCCGGCGACGATCGGTCCGCGCCAGATCATCGCCCTGTCCTCGCGGTCGGACAGCAAATTCGAACTGACGATCTCGATCGCGCTGCGCGAGATCGCCGGGGTGATCAACGGCTGCGGCTGGCCCTGCGGCGTGGTCTTCACGGGGTCGGCCTCGATCGATAGGGGCTGCGTGAGCCCGAAGAGCTTGGGGATCGACGGCCCCGTAATGTCGGCATCGAGGATGCCCACGCGATAATGCGCCTCGCGCAGTCCGATCGCGAGCATCGCGGTGACGAGCGACTTGCCGACACCACCTTTGCCCGACATCACCGGTACGACGTGGGCGATCCGCGCGCGGCCCGCGAAGGCGCCGGGCGCACGTCGCGCCGGGCGGCGGTCCTCGTCGGCGACGGGCGGGACCGAGCCGGTACGTGCCGCCTGGCCGAGCGCGGCGACGATGGGCTCGAGCCGCAGGCCGTGCGCCCGTGCGCCCTGCTCGATGGTCTCGTACTTGCTCACGCCGCAGCCGCTGCAGCCCAGCCCAAACGCGTTCATCACGTCGGCCGCGACCGGCAGGCGCGCGACGAGCTCTTTAATGTTCGTCTGGGGCGTGATCTCGATGTCG
This sequence comes from Vulcanimicrobiota bacterium, assembly GCA_963711625.1. Lineage (GTDB taxonomy): Bacteria > Vulcanimicrobiota > Vulcanimicrobiia > Vulcanimicrobiales > Vulcanimicrobiaceae > Cybelea. The sequence continues at coordinate 182,321 of OY970207.1, read as the reverse complement.
ATCGGGGGCATGGCTTCTCGGTTGAACCTGCGAACGGCGCGGAGGTATGCACGTCGAGCGCGCGTTGGGAGTTTTGGCGGGCGGCTGCGACTCACCCGTGCGTTCGGGGTGGGGAGTGGGCGCTCCGATGTTCGTCGCGGAGTCGGCGCTCGGCGCCCATGCCTATGACGCCGAGGGGCGCCGGTACGTCGACTACGTCATGGCCTACGGTCCGCTGCTGTTCGGGCATACGCACACCGCACTGACGACGGGGCTGGACGAGCTCGCACGCGGCGGCTACGTGTGGGGATCGACGCACGCGGAAGAAGTGCGGCTCGCCGAGCGCGTCCGCCGTCACCTGCCCACGATGGAGCGACTGCGCTTCGTCACGACCGGAACCGAAGCGATGATGAGCGCCGTTCGCGTCGCCCGGGCCTTTACCGGCCGCAACGCGATTCTCAAGTTCGCCGGCTGTTACCACGGACATTTCGACCTGGCGTTGCTCGACGCGGGCGCGTCGGCGGCCGGCCGCGGAGGCATCCCGGACGGCGTTCGCCGCGACGTCCTCGTTGCGCGATACAACGATCTCGCCTCGGTCGACGACGCGTCGAGCGGACGCCGCGACGACCTCGCCGCGATCGTGGTCGAGCCAATCGCCGGCAACATGGGCTTCGTCGCGCCCGAACCGGGGTTTCTCGAAGGCCTGCGCGAGCGCGCGATCCGGTGGGGCGTCCCTGCTCGTGTTCGATGAAGTCATCACGTGGCTGCGCTTCGGTTTGCCGGGCGCGCAGGGAGGCACGGGCGTTTCGCCCGATCTCACCGCGCTCGGCAAGATCATGGGCGGAGGCCTGCCGATCGCTGCGTTCGGCGGTCGCCGCGACGTGATGGCGGTGCTCGCGCCGGCGGGCGATACGTTCACGGGCGGCACCCACGGCGGCAATCCGTTCTGCGTCGGGATGGCGCATCGCGTGATCGATCTGCTCGAACGTCATCCCGAGTACTACGCGCAGATGAACGCCGTCGCCAAACGATTGGCCGACGGTCTCCGCGCGATCTTCGCGCGGCGCGAGCTTCCGTATGCCGTCGTCCAGCAGGAATCGATCGTCGACTTCAAGTTCCGCGCCGGCGCGCCGACCCGCAACTTCGACGACGCGCGCGCCGCCGACAAAGAGGCGTACTCGCGCTACTATCGCGCGATGCTGGAACGGGGCGTCCTGCTGGCGCCGTCGCAGAACGAGGTCATGTTCGTTTCGGTCGCCCACACGCCGGACGACGTCGACGCGACGCTCGCCGCAGCGGACGCGTCGCTGGAGCTGCTACGCGACTCGGAGCCGGCGCTCGCGTAACAGCCGCGCCGCGACGAGCGCGACGGGGATGCCGAAGAAGACGACGTGGGCGACGAGTATGTTGGCGAAGTGAACGACGTCGCGAAACGGCGGGACGACCGCGTGGCCGAAGTGGATGATAACGCGCATCACGCCCAACGCCACGAGACCGAGCAGCGTGCCCGAGAGCAACGGGCGTCGGACGAGCCACTCGACACGCGTTGCGGCCGCCACGAAGAGCGCCGCCCAGACGATGCTCACGCTGAAATGCAGAACGGTTCCGACGACGGCGCTGACCCATCCCTCGCTGTAGGACGCCGTTCCTAAGACGTTGGACGCGTCCCACTGCATCAAGCCCAGCGGGGTTGCCTTCCGATTGAGCAGCCAGTCGGCGATCATTAGATAAACGTCGATCAGCGCGGCGCCCGCGACCCCGGCCAGCACGGCCGCCTGGACGGCTCGCGAGTTGCGCACTACTGCCTCGAGCCCGGGACTTCGCACGACTCGAACGCGAGGTCGTAGATTCCCAGGCCTTCGCCGGCGGGGGCCAGGCGCAGCTCGTGCTGCCCGAATTGCGCGTTCATGATCACGTCGTACGAGCGCGGCGCGTCGACGGTGATATACGATTCGCCCTTGCCGTCGAAGCGAACGTCTTTACCGGCGTCGCCCGGGGCGACGGGCTTTCCGTCCTGCGTGACGACGACGCGAACCGAGCCCCCGTCTTCCGGCTTCATCACTGCCATCACCTGGATTGCGTGGTAGCGCATCGTGAAGTAGCCGCGGCTCTCTCCCGAGACGGCCGCCTCGCGCGAAAGGCGCCAATAGCCTTGGAGGTAAATCGCGCCGTCCTTCGAGTTCGCTCCGTCGTCGTTGTAGTTCGTCGTTTGCGACGGATCGTTGCGCGGACCGGCGTTGGCGATATCGGTCCGTCCAACCAGCAGCTCGGGCGTGTGCGGATAGCAGACGGCGCCCGGCTTGTCGTAGCTGTCCTGGGGCAGCAGCGCCATGACGTGCGGGAAAGTCACGTGCGGATTGGCCGCCTTGAGCAGCATCTGAATTCGCGCTTCGGTCTGCGCGTAGCCGCCCTCGCCCGCGAAGCTCTCGACGAGGCGCCCGGCTTGATCGAAGAGGTACTCGTGCGGCCACAGGTTGTTGCCGTACCGCTTCCAGATCACGAACTGATCGTCGAGCACCACCGGCCACGTCACGTCGAGGCGCTTCGTCGCGGCCTCGACGTTGTCGCGCCGGCCCGAGAAGTCGAACTCCGGCGAGTGCACGCCAACGATGACGAAGCCCTTATCGCCGTACCGCTTATACCACTCGCGTAGATAGGGCAGGGTGCGCAGGCAGTTGATGCAGGTGTACTCCCAAAAGTCCACGAGCACGACCTTGCCCTTGAGCTGCGCGGGATCGAGCGGCGGGCTGTTGAGCCAACCGGCGCCTCCCTCGAAGCTCGCGATCTGCCCCGGCTCGCCGGTCGCGGCGCCGGCGGCGAGCGCCGCTAGAATTGCGAGCACGGGCGCAACGGCGCCCGCAAGGCGGCGTGTCCGGCCGGTCATGCCGGAGATAACGCTTTCTTTCGCGGCGGTGTGACGGAGGGGGGCCCCCGCTTTCCTCGGAGGTCCCCCGTGAAACGCGCTACATCTTGATCTGCGCGTTGAGGTACACGTTGAACGGCTGGAGCACGCTGCCGATCGCGCCGTTGTTGCCCAGCGTCGGCAGATAGCTCTGTTGGAATGCGGCCGGCGTGCGCGCCTTGTTGGCCGCGACGTCGTTGATGCCGGTCCCGTTGTAGAAGTTGCTCGGATAGAGGGTGCTGTTGAGCGAGCCGCCGGCGGGTGCGTACCCGCACGTGCTTCCGCCCGGCGAGAAGTACGTGGTCCACGGCTCGGACGAGCCGCCGAAACACGCGTGGAAGATGTTCGTTCCCAGCAGCGTCACCCGGAGTTTGGGAGTGACGTCGTAGGAGAACTGCAAGTTGCCCACCATGAAGCTCGGGTTTTGATACGAGCCGAACGCGAAGCTGCCGGTCTGCGGGTTTGGGATGTAGAGGAAGCCGAACGCGCCACTCCCCGCCGACGTCGTCGTGAGGTAGTTGCACTTCAGCGGGTTGGTCTTGGGCGACGCCTTCGTGATGCCCGTCGACAACGAGTTCGAGACGCACGTGCGCGGATCGAGACCTTCGATGTCGAGCGGGCTGCCATAGTACCCGCCGGCCTGGAACGCGAGGCTCGGCGTGACCGAGAACCGGTTCTTGCGGTAGCTCAAGATCAGCGAGGCCACCTCGGGCGAGATGTAGCTGATGATGCTCCCGTTCAAGTTCGGCGCGATCGCAGTCGAGTAGGGGCGATACCAGCCCCCGGGATCGAGGAGCCCCTGCGACGGCGCGTTGTAGTAGGGGTTGAGGATCACGTCGTAGGTCGTGCTTCCCATGGTGACGGGCTTGGCGTTGCACGATACGGCCTGACCGTTGCGATAGCACGGGCTTCCGCCGCCGGCCTTCGTCAGAGCATTGTATTGGCCGATCGCCTGATTGATGGTGGTCATCGTGTTGGGAATCACACCGCCGGTGCTCAGGGGAATGTCCTGGAACTGAATCTTCGAGTTGGTGTACGTGAAGGCCAGCTGTCCGGAGAAGCCGTTACGGCTGAAGTCCCCCTTGCTGAGGAGGAACTCGGCGCCGTAGGACCGGTTGACGCCGACCGGCACTTGCGTCACGAAGCCGGCGCCGATGAACGTCTGCTGCTGCCAGTTCGAGACCCAGGTGTAGAACGGTGTGACCTTGACGCTGACGTCGGTGCCGCGAAAGTGGTGCTCGAGCGACGCGTCGTACTGCGCCGACGAGACGCCGGGGATCGGATGGAACGGCGAGTAGAATCCCAGGTTCATCGTGTTGTTCCATACCGAGCGGTCGTCGCCCGACGCGCTGAGGTATTGGACCGATGCTGAGATCGGCGGCTGCGTAAAGCGTCCCGCCGAGAAGCGCCATACGGTATCCGGCGACTGGGTGTACGTGGCCGAGATCCGCGGCTCCCAGTAGTTGAGCGCGTACGAGCCCGGCGAAGCCGCGGTGAAGTTCGGCGACGTCACGCCATGCTGCACGGTGCCGTTGGGGTGCACCCAGCCGGTGTGTGGTCCAGAGGGGTGGAGCGCCGTCGCCGCCGCGTTGCAGTCGCCGTTGACGTACTGCGCCGACGCGGGCGGGAACTGGCCGGGCGCGAGCGGCACCGTCAGCACCTGATTCGTTCCGGGCATGACACACGTGTAGTTTGCGGTCATGTTGGCATAGAACGCGCCCGCGCCGCTGGCCGAGTCGGGCAGGACGTAGGTGAAGTTGTCGTAGCGCAGCGACGCGTTGATCATGAACTTGTCGCTGGGCCGGAACTGATCGCTCAGCGCCGCATTGGTGAATCGAGGCCGCACGCTGTTGTACGATCCCGTGACGTTGCCGCTCCAGAGAGTGTCCCACGTCGCCCCGGCCTTCGCCGCGGGCGTGCCCGCCGGAGCGAAGCCGGACGGTCCGCCGATGGCGTCGCTGGTCCAGGTCGGCGAGAGGACGCACGACGGATCGTACTTCTTCGCGCAACTGACGCCCGACGGCGTCGTGATGGTGGTGTCGTAGTAACGGCTATTGAGGCAGGGAACGGCGTAGCCGAACTGTGCCGACGGGTTGTTGCCGCGATTGCCGTAGCAGACGAAGCCGTTCGCTCCGCCCGACATGTAACCGATCGGAGAGTCCTCCAGGCCCGCCAGCGCCGAGTTATTGTTGAGCCGGACCACGCCGGCGGTCGAGTAGTTTCCGTTGAGCGTGATGAGGTGCTGGCTGTTGAGCTGGTCTTGGAAATCGAGCGCGCCGCCGGCCGTGTGCGTGATGAGCTGATACTGCGCCGCGCCGTTGAAGCCCGCGAGGAGTTGGTCCGTCGCGCCGTTGAACGGCGCGTTCTCCAGCCAATCGGAGTAGAACGTGTAGCCGTAGAGCCGCAGGTATGCCGACTGGCTGAGCGCGTGCGTGAACTGCACCTTCGTGACGCCGGTGTCGTTCTGGTTGACGTTGATGCCTTGGTCGTTGAGCGGAATCGGCCCGTTGAATGCGTGTGCCGGCGTGTCGGGCGCATAGTAGGGCGACGGCGCCTTGATCGACGATGCGCTCTTTGCAATTGCCGTGCCGAAGGGCAGGTTGTAGGCGACGCCGTCGGCGTACGCGAGGTACGTCGGCCCGCAGGCAAGCCCGGGGAAACTCGGCGGCGAGACGCCGCACTTGAAGAACGGCGATAGCGAAACGACTTGGCCGACGCCCGAGCAGCCGTTGACGTTGAGGCCGGGAGCGATCGTCTCCGGTCCGCACGTCGGCGCGTGATACATCGTGTTGTAGAACGAGTAGATGAACTGGTTGTTGCCCGGGCCGGCGGCGTCGGGCGAAACGTAGGCGTAGTTGTTGAGCGCCGAACCGCTCCACAGCAGCTGCAGGTCGTCGCGCAGCCCGTTGGAGCGCGGGATGCCGAGGTGGAGGTTGATGACGTTCTCGCGGTCGCTGATCTGCGACGTGGCGCCGAACGTTCCGTTATAGTACTGCCAGCACCCTTGCGCCGGGGCCGACCACGGCTTCCCGACCAGCGGGCACACCGGCTTGACGCCTTGGCACGTACCCGTGAGGCACGTCGGCCCCACGGCCAGCACTTGATCGCTGCCGAATCCGTAGCCGATTCCCAGCGCGATCGCGGAGTTGCCCGAGAAGTAGTTTCCCGGAACGGCTAGGGCTGCGAGATTGGACGTGTCGTACACGCGATACGCCGAGTTGTAGCCGCTCAAGCCGACGTAGTAACTGAAGGTGCGGTCCGGGGTCGAGCCTCCGAACTCGACCTGACCTTGATGGTAGTAGGTGGGGGTCCCGATGCCCAGGTTCGCGCTGGCGAACCCCGGATAGGTGCCCGACTTGATTACCTGATTGATGAATCCCGACGTTCCCGACGTGGCGACCGACGCGGGTCCGCCCCCGGTGTAGACCTGCAGCTCTTGCATGCCGAGCGTCGACTCCGTCGAGGAGTTGTAGTTGTCGAACGCGCGGTTGACCGGGATCCCGTCGTACTCGTATCCCGTGTAGTACGCGTTCTGACCGCGGACGTAGGTGGAGTTCGTCATCCAGCCCGCGCCGGTCATCGACGTCTGGATGCCCGGAACCGACGCCATCGCCGAGTAGGCGTTGTTGAGATTGCCGCCTCCGCCGAGCGCGGCGGCGGCCGCGGCCTGCGTTGCGTTGACGCTATAGAGATCGCCGCCGACGCCGGACTTGACGATCGACGAGCCGGCCTGCGACGTGACCAGCGCAATCTGCTTCAGCTTTTTCGTCATCGTGAAGGCCAGCTGTTGCGTCTGGTCGGCGAACACCGTGTTGCCCGCGAACGAGGCTTCTTGATAACCCGCTTTACTGAGGTTGAACGTGTAGGTGTCGGGTGCGAGCGACAAGAGGACGAAGTGACCGGCCGCGTCGGTCGTCGCCGAAGACGTCTGCGACGGCGATGTGGCACGTATGCTCACGCCGGCGAGAGGGGCGCCGGTGGCGTCGCGTACGATGCCGTTGACGTTTCCGGTGACTCCCGCCAGTGCCCACGTTTCCTGGAACAGGAGAGCGGCCAAAAACGCCAATGCCGTGCTTACGGCACGAAGCGTGCGTTGCTTTTTCATTGTTGTGCTTTCCCTTCGCTGATAATCTCCGAGCGCGCGCGTCGTATGCGCGTGCGTACGAATCGCGTTGGCAACGTTTGGGATTGCAACCTTTTGATGGTTGTTGAACGCGGTTTGTAAAGGCGCGAATTCGCATCAGTGAAGTTCAAGTTCAAGAAATATCAAAACGACCAAAGAGGGGTTCAGTCACAACGCACCCCCATCGAGCACTTGAGAGTTGATGATGCAACCGGTCTACGCGTTCGGCTCGTTCCGGTTCGACCCGGCGCGCGGGTTACTCGCGCACGGTAACGTCGTCGTTCCATTGCCGGAGAGGCTCGCCCGCCTCTTGGCGCTGCTCATACATTCCAACGGCAGCGTCATCGACAAGGAGACGATTGCGTCGCGCGTCTGGCCTGAGGCCGCGGTGAGCGACGGCAACCTGTCGCAGCATATGTACATGTTGCGGCAGCTGCTCGACGAGCGGGCGAGGGACCGAGCCTACGTCGTTACCGTTCGGGGCAAGGGCTATCGTTTCGTCGCGCCCGTGAGCGTCGTCGCTCCGCCGCTGCCGCACGCGACGGGCTCGGGCGACGAGGCCGCCGATCCGCTCTTCGGCGGCCCGCCCGAGGCGCTCGAGCACTATTGGCGCGGAGCGTATCTCCTCGAAAAGCGAACGGCGAGTGCGCTCGCGACCGCAGCCGAGCAGTTCGAAGCGGTGCTGCGCGTGGACCGCGACCACGTTCCCGCCCTGATCGGGCTCGCGCGGGCGCATGCGCTCATGGCGGAATGCTGGTACGCTCCGGGCTCGTACACGTTTCCCAAGGCAAAGGCCGCGATCGTGCGCGCGCTGGAGATCGATCCTTCCTCGGCCGAGGCCCGCGCGACGCTCGGCAACATCCTGCTCTTCTGCGATTGGAACTGGTGCGAGGCCGAGCGCGAGATCGAGACGGCGATCCGGCTCAACCCCAAGTCGACGTCGGTCTGCGTCACGTCCGCATGGTTCTACATGTGCAAAGGCGACGGCGCCAGGTCGTTGCGTCAGATGCAGCGAGCCGTCCTCGTCGAGCCGTCGTCACCTGTGCTTCAGCTCGCGCTCGCGCGAATCTATTTGCACACGGGGGAGTTCCGGCGCGCGATCGACGCGCTTTCGAGCCTCATCGACGGCGGGCCGGACTTCGCGATGGCGCGCCGGCACCGAGCCCAGGCATTCATCCTGTCGGGCCAGCCCGCCGAGGCGCTCGCCGACCTGCTGCTGCTGCCGCAGGATCGTGCCGAGGACATCGCTCTGCGCCTGCCGCTGCTGGGCCGCGCCTACGCGGAGTGCGGCGACGGTGAGCGGGCCGAGAGCATCTATCGCCGGTTGCTCGAGATGGCGTCGACCGAGTACGTCGCCGGTTTCAACCTCGCGACCGTCGCGGTCGGCCTCGGACGGCTCGAGGAAGCGCTGGGGCATCTCGAGCGCGGTCTTGCGCGCTGCGAGCCGGCGCTGCTGATGCTGCGCAGTCTCCCGTGGTTCGAACCGATCGCGCAGCGGGCGCGCTTCAAGAGCGTGCTGCGCGCCGTCTGGCCCGTCGAACGCGGCTGCGCGGAGCCGGGCTACTCGCGGGCTGCGACGGGATAGATCACCGGGCTGCGCAGGCCGCGATCATCGACGCTGCGCACGCCGAGCACGTAGTCGTCCTTCGATACCGGCACGGTCGCTTCGGTGACGTCGCCGACGTCGCGCGCGTGCTGCCAGTCCGGCGCATCGCTCGCGCGCCACACGATCTCATACGATGCCGCGTTCGCCGCGCGCTGCCAGCGCAGCGTCGAGTCATAGCCGAGGCGTTTGAGCACCAGCTTCGCGTCGCCGGGGGGAGCCGGCCCGAGTGCGAGCGTGGCGAGCGCCGCCACGTTGGCCTGCGTCGCGCGGCGCAAGTACTGCGGATCGACGTACTGCGGCAGGTCGCCGTATTGCACGCCGTTTTCGACGCGCACGTCCTGATGCTGGTGCGTGAAGTTTTCGTGCGGTTCCACGAAGCGGATCGCGGCCGCATAGCCGGCCGCTTGAAACGACTCCTGATCGCCGCCGCGCAGGAAGCGATCCGCCCGGAAGATCTGCCGCACGGTGAATCCGGGAACGTACGCGGGGACGACCTCGGCGATGAAGCGCGACAGCTCGCGCGACGGAGAGTCGTTCTCGGAGCCGACGAGGTTGACGCGGTCGAAGTCGGCGCCCTGCGGGAGCCCTTGGCTGAAGACCCGGATGACGTTTGGTTCCGACGCGCCGTCTCCGCCGGTAGAGTTTCCGACGATGTCGTTGTTGAGCACCGCGAGCACCGGCGCGCGGCGAGCGGCGAGCTCGCGCGCGTAGTGATCGGATCCCCACAGGCCGAGCTCCTCGCCGTCGAAGCACGCGAAGACGATCGTGCCGCGGAATGGCGTGGCGGCCATCACGCGCGCGGCCTCCAGCACGGCCGCGACGCCCGAGCCGTTGTCGTCGGCGCCGGGCGCGGTCCCGGCGCCATCGGTGCAGTGACCGTCGCAGTCGTCGAAATGACTGGACATCACGTAGACGCGGCCCGGCTCCGACCCTCGCAGCGTTGCGACGACGCTCGACTCCGTCACCGCGCGGGGCGTCTTGGGCGTCTTCGCCTGGAGGTACGTGTCGAGTGCAACGCTCATGCGGCCGTTCGCGCCGGCCGCGATGCTGCGGAACTCCGACGCGATCCAGTCGCGCGCCGCGAACACTCCCCGATTGCGGGTCGACGCAGTCTCCGAGAAATCGTTGCGCGTGCCGAATCCGACGAGCTTCGCATCGGAGGCCCCCAGCCGGTCGGCCCGCACCGCGTCGACCATAGCGGCGATGGGTGTGTACGGCGCCGGCGCGGGCAGCGGCGAGTCAGAGCCGGCGGAGGCGAGCAGCAGGACGCCGAGGAGTGCGATCTTCATGGAGCAACCTTTTTACGCGCGCAAGGGTAGCTCCCATCGTGAGACCCTCCGTCTACGTCCTCACGTGCAGCGACGGCTCGCTGTATACCGGCGCAACCGTCGACCTGCTGCGCCGGCTCACGGCGCACAGGGGACGCAACGGAGCCAAGTACACGCGCGCCCGGCTCCCGGTGCGCCTGTTGGCATGGTGGCATCCGCCGACGTACGCCGCGGCGAGGTCGCAAGAGGCCAGGTTCAAGCGGCTAACCCGTGCGGCGAAGCTCGCGACGCTGAGCAGCGGCGAGGCATACGGCCATCCGGTCCTGCGGCCGCCCGAGTAGCGCGCCCTACGCGAACGACTTCGCGACGGCCGAATAGGTCGCGCGCGCGACCGCGTGGATCGCGGCGTACGACGCCGAGTAGTCATACGCATCGGACGTCATGATGGCCAGGACGAAGGGCGAATCGCCGAACGGCTCGACGATCGCGACGTCGTTGCGCGTGCCCTCGATTGCGCCGGTCTTGTTCGCGACCTGCGTGTGGCGCGGAAGTCCGGCGGGAATCCCGTCGCGGTCGGTCTGCCCCAGCATCACGTCTACCATCGCGCGGCAGTGCCGCGACGAAACGATCGTCCCGACGCCTTCGCGGGCGCCGCGCTCGATGACGTAGAGCAGCCGTCCCATGTCGGCCGGTGTCGAGACGTTGTCGTGGTGATGCACGATCGCCGTATAATCTAGAAATTGCCGCGCGAGATGCGTGTGATGCATCCCGGCGCGCTTGCCGACCGCATTGATCGTACTTACGCCGAAATGGGCGATCAGGAGGTTGGCTGCGGTGTTGTCGCTGACTTGGATCATCGGCCTAATGAGCTGTCGCACCGTGAAGCGGCGGCCGTCGGGCTGGCCGGCCAGGAAATCGGAACCGCCGATCAGCTCGCTGCGATGAAAGTGTATCTCGGCGTCCATTGCCCCCGGATGGGCTTCAGCCATCGCGTAGGCGGTCACCATGATCAGCACCTTGATGACCGACGCGGTCGGGAAGCGCGCACCGGAGTCGTAGGCGATCAGCGGCAGGCCGGGGGCCATCGTGCGAGCGTAGACGCCGATTCGCCCCGGCATGGTGCGCGCGATGGCGTGCACTTTCGCGTGCATCGAAGCGGATGCGAGCGCGGGCCGCGCGGCGATCGTTGCGGCCGCCGAGGTCAAGAAGGCGGCGCGCCTCACGACCCGGTCCCCTGGTAGTGGCGCAGGCCGACGAGCCAGAACGCGTACGAGGCGGCGAGCCACGCGAAGCCGATCGCGGGCGTCAACAGGCCGACGGCCGGATTGAGATGCAGTCCAACGTCGGCCTTCTGCAAGAAGTACGTGGCCGGGAAGTAGTTCATGAACGCGAACGGCAGCACGAAGGTCAGCACGATGCGCACGCCGCGCGCGTAGATGCTGATGGGATAACGCGTGAAGTCTTGCTCGAGCGACATCACCACCCAGCGCAGCGTATCGACCCGGATAAACCAGAACGAGGAGGTCGCTACCGCCAGCGAGATTCCGAGGTCGATCAGCGCGCCGCCGATGACGACGAGGGGCACGAAGACGACGAAGACCCAGTCGATGCGGACGTGCGTCCATGCGGTCGCTACCGCCAGCGTCGCCACGGCCAGAACGAGGCCGTCGGGGACGATCTGCTGGGGCACGGTCAGCACCTGGAACAACGTGTCGAGCGGGCGCACGAGGAAGCGGTCGAAGCGCCCCTCGCGCACGTAGTCGGGGACACTCACGACGGTGAAAAAGAGCGTGTTGTGCAGCTCGTGTCCGGTCATCCAGAGGGCGTACAGGAAGAACATCTCCCGGAAGTCCCAGCCGTTCATCGAGGGGAATTGGCGCATCGTTACGTACAGCGCTCCGAGCGCCACACCGTGATAGACGATCGTGAAGACGAACCACATCACGAAGTTCGCGCGGTACTCGATCAGGGTGAGGATATTGATTCGCCAGTATTGCAGATAGGCGCGGAGCATCGGTGATGCGTTTCGGGGCCGCGCAGCTGCTCCCCGTCCGCGAACCGTTTCGCCTCGACCTGACGGTCGACGCCTTGCGGCGCCTCGCGAGCAACGCCGTTGACGTGGTTGGCGCCGACGGAACGTACTACCGGGCTCTGCGCGATCGCGACGGCGCCGCGCTGCTCGCCGTTCGCCAGCGAGGCGAGCGCGCGATCGAAGTGCGGGCGACCGGTCGCCGCGTCGATCGCTGGCACCCGGTCGTCGCGCAAATGCTCGGCACGGACGTGGATCTCTCGGAATGGTACGAGCGGAGCCGGCGCGTCACTTGGCTGGCGCCGCTCGCGGCCGAGTTGCGCGGTCTCCGGCCGCCGCGTTACCCGTCGCTTTGGGAGGCGTGCGCGCACGCGATTCTCTTCCAGCAGATCTCGATCCACGCCGCCGCCGCGATCATGCGCCGCACGGTAGAGCTGCTCGGCGAGCGGGTTTCCGCCGGCGCGGTCGAGTGCACGGTGTTTCCTCCGCCGCCGCGCTGGGTCGAATGCGGCGAGGCGGCGCTCCGCGGCGCCGGCATCTCCGGCAACAAGATCGCTCACCTGCGGTCGGCGGCCGAGGCCGCGGCGAGCGGAGCCATCGACGAAAGCGCGTTCGAGGGGCTGTCGACGCCGCAGGCCGCCGAGCGTCTCTGCACCATCCGCGGGATCGGACCGTGGAGCGCCGCGGTGATCTCGCTGCGCGGGCTGGGACGCCTCGACACGTTTCCGCTGCGCGACTCCGGGGTCGCGCGGTCCCTGGCCCTTCTCGCAGGGAAGGCGCACGTCGACCAGGACGAGCTCTTGGCGGCGCTTGGGCCGGTGCGTGGCATGCTGTACTACCACCTGCTGCTCGGGCGCCTGCGCAACCTCACGCCCGAGCGCGCCGGTTGAAGGCTGCATGGCCGCCATAATGTCCCGCCCGCCCGTCTTTGCCGTCGTTCGTTCGAAGGAGCGCGAACACGCAGAGCACGGCTGGCTCGATACCTACTACTCTTTCAGCTTCGCCGATTATTTCGATCCCGCGAACGTCAACTGGGGCGCGCTGCGCGTCTTCAACGACGACACCATCGCGCCGGCGAGCGGGTTTCCGACGCACTCGCACCGCGACATGGAGATCGTGACCTACGTGCTCTCGGGCGAGCTCGCACATCGCGACAGCCTCGGCAACCACGGTGTGGTCGGTCCCGGCGGCGTTCAGTTCATGAGCGCGGGGACCGGCGTGCGTCACAGCGAGTACAACAACAGCGCCGACCAGCCGCTACACCTCGTGCAGATGTGGGTGCTGCCGGGGCGCGTGGGCACGCCGCCGTCCTACGGGCAAATGGATTTCTCGCTGGACGATCGGCGCAACCGGTGGCTCGACGTCGTCAGCGGCGATCCGAACGTTAACGCGCCGATCCGGATCACGCAAGATGCGACGCTGCGCGTCTCGGCCGTCGACGGTGAGCGGATCGTCGCCGACTTCGCGCCTCGCCGTTACGGATATCTCTTCGTCGCGGGCGGCGCCGTCGAGGCCAATGGCGAGCAGCTGGGCGCCGGCGACTCGGTTCGTCTCTACGACGTTCCCCAGCTCGCGGTGAAGGGGCGCGGCGACGTCGTGCTGTGGGACACGCCCGAGGTGGCAGCGTGAACGGGGCCTGCGAGCACATCGAGGCGGCGGGTGACCCCGCGCCGCGCACGCCGCAGGGCTGCGAGGACTGCTTGAAGACCGGCGACACGTGGGTGCACCTGCGGCTGTGCCTGACCTGCGGGCACGTTGGCTGTTGCGACTCGTCGAAGAACACGCACGCCACCAAACACTTCCACGCCACGCATCATCCGGTGATTCGTTCGTTCCAGCCGGGAGAAGCCTGGCGCTGGTGCTACGTCGACGAAGCATTCGCGCCGTAACGGCGCGGCGCTATCCGCCCTGGATCACGACGCGGTTCGCGGCCGCGCGCCACACGACCGACGATAGGGCGGCGAAAAGGACCAGCCAAGCGCATTGAACCGCGATGCTCGTGGCCCATTGCGACGGCGGAATGACGCCGACGTAGATGAGCAGCGGTGTCGAGTAGATGGCCGCAAACGGCAGCGCGAAGACGATTCGTCCTACGAAACCCGGGAAAAGCGTGAGCGGAATGATCTGCCCCGAGAGAAGGTCCGAGGCCCAGCGCACGATGAGCTGCGCGGCGAACGTCTCCAGCGTCCAGAACGCCACGCAGTTCATCAGGAAATTAAGGAAGAAGTTGACCCCGTATCCCACTACGAAGGCCGCCAAAAACGCGGCGAACGTCGGTAGCGGCGGCACGTCGATATGCACCAGCAGCAGGGCGCAGAGGAGCGACGGCACGACGAGCAGCACGTGCAGCAGCGTCTGACCGAACCCGTCGCTGAAGAAATAGAGCGGAACGCTGATCGGCTTCATCAGATCGGTCGCGATCGTGCCCTCGCGGATCTTCTCGCGAATAAGACGCGTCCCGTCGACTTCCAGGATCAGCGACATCAGCATCGCCATGGTGGCATACGTGATCATGCTGTGCAGGGGCAGGTTGAGGGGCGCGGCGTTGCGCGCGTACAGGGCGGTCCAGAGCGCCCGCAGGATGTAGACGCGCAGCACCAGCGAGCCGATCTCGGTGAAGACCTCCATTCGGTAGGTCGCCTCACGCGCGAACGCCTTCTTGGCGAATTCGACGTACGGCAGCAGCGCCGGTGGAACGGCTAGAGCCCCTTTTGCCGCTTGATCGACTCTTGCCGCCGGTGCTCCATTTCTTCGAGCTCCAGCATCATCACGTCGACGACCTTGTCCACCTGCGTCGCTTGAGTGGGCGGCGGCTCGTCGCCGGAGCGTCGCGGCGGCGGCTTGACGTTGCGGTGCTGTTCCATCGCAGAATCCTGGGCGTGCGTCTTGCGCAAGAACTTGGCGTACGTCTGCGCGGCGCGCGCGCGAACGTCGTCGCCGGGCTCGAGGTTGAAGACGTCGGCGTAGAACTCGGTGCTTTCGAGGACTTCGGCGGCGCGGTCGGACGAGCAGATCGTCGCGGGATCTCCGTAGGCCAGGTGGTGCATCGGAACGCTCGTGCCGGCGGCCAGCCGGGCCTTGTTGAACACCCGGGCACCGCCGGCCACGAAGCAACCGTCCTCGATGGTCGCGCCGACGACGTAGGCGTGGGGGCCGACGATGCAGCGCTCCCCGATCGAGAGCGGGAACCGCAAGACGCTGCCGCCGCTGGCTCGCAGCACGGCGTTCTCCATGACGACCGTATCGGCGCCGAGGATGATCGGCGCGCCCTCCGCCGTGATGACGGCGCCGTGCAGCACCGCGCAGCCGGCTCCGATCGTAACGTCGCCGGCGACCGTTGCCGTCGGAGCGACGTATGCGCTGGAGTGGATCTTCGGGCGCTTCGTGCCGCTGGAAAAAATCATGACGCGTCTTCCTCCGACGGGCGGTCGTACCCCTCGACGTAGATCCGGCGAATGATCGACTCCAGGTCCGGCTCCTCGAGGCTCACGTCTTCGACGCGGTAACGCTCGCTCGCTTGCCGCACCAACAGATCGGCGCGCTGCAGGTTACGGTCGAAGCGGAAGCGCGCGCTCGCGCCGTCGCTCGATTCCAGCGAGGCGCCCTCGAGATGCGGCCGCTCCACCCGATCGCTGAACTGGACGACGAGCGTGCGAAACCGGCCGTACTCGCCCTTGATCCGTTCGATGTCGCCGTCGAAGATGATCGTACCGCGATCGATCAGGACGATTCGGCGGCAGAGGCGCTCGACGTCGGCGAGGTCGTGCGTCGTCAGCACGATCGTCGTGCCGCGCTCCGAATTGATGCGGGCGATGAACTCGCGAATCGCCTCCTTCGCGACGACGTCGAGGCCGATCGTCGGCTCGTCGAGATACACGATCCGCGGACCGTGGAGCAAAGCCGCCGCGAAGTCGCCGCGCATTCGCTGGCCGAGCGAGAGCTGGCGCACCGGCGTGCGCAGGAACTCGTCCATCTCGAGGATCTCGACGAACTCACCCATGTTGCGCCGGTACTGATCGTTGGGCACGCCGTAGATGGCGCGCAGCAGCTCGAACGATTCGATCAGCGGAAGGTCCCAATAGAGCTGGCTGCGCTGCCCGAACACGACGCCGATGTTGCGCGCGTTCTCCTTGCGGCGCTTCCACGGCACGAGTCCGGCGACGCGCACCTCGCCCGACGTGGGGACCAGGATGCCGGTCAGCATCTTGATCGTCGTGGATTTGCCGGCGCCGTTGGGGCCGATGTAGCCGACCAGCTCGCCCGGTTCGAGCGAGAAGGTGACGTCGTCGACCGCAACGCGCTCCTCGCACTGGCGCGTGAAAAGGGAACGCAGCGCGCCGAGGGCGCCCGGCATGCGCTTGCGAGTGCGAAAGACTTTGCGCAAGTCGCGCGTTTCTACGATCGGCAGGATCGAAGCGTTCGTCGCTGCGTACTCTTTCCCCGGTGATAGTAACGGTCTCGAACGAGTACGGATCGGGCGCCCTGGCGATCGCGAAGGCAGTGGCCTCCGACCTCGGCTACCGCTACGTAGATCAGCAACTGCCTGTCGTCGTCGCAAAGCGGCTGCGCGTTTCGCCCGAGGCCGTCGAGGCCAACGAAGACGCGGCGCGCGGCCTGGGCGAGCTTCTGCTTACGGGCCTCGAACGAGCGACGCCGGAACTCGCCGAGGCGTCGGCCGTCGAACCGTTCGACGACGAGCTGTTTCGCGCGGTGCAAACCGCGGTGCGTGACTACGCCGCGCGGGGTAATGCGGTGATCGTCGGACGCGGGGCCGCGGCGATCCTCGGCGCGCGGCCGGACGTGCTGCGGCTCTTCGTGTACGCGCCACGGGAGTGGCGCATCGACCGCGTCGCCCGCGCGATTGGAACGCGGCACGAGGTCGCAGAAGCCGAGCTCGACCGCGTGGACCGCGCCCGCAGCGCTTACATCAAAGATCGCTACGGCCTGGCGTTCGGCGATCCCCGCAACTACGATCTGTGCATCGACGCGTCTCGAATCGACGCGGCGCAATGTGCGGCGCTCGTCGTGGCCGCGGTGCGAGCCCGCGGCGAGTGACGCAACCGCCGTCGCGCGACGTCGAAGCGGAGGAGAGCCTTCCGCGTCGCGCCTCGATCCTCACCGCGCTGCGTTACCGCGACTTCAGGCTGCTCTGGCTCGGCCTCTTGATCTCGAACCTCGGCACGTGGATGCAGTTCACCGCCATGGGATTTTTCGTCGCGCAGATGGCGGGCTCGCAGCATCAGGCGGCGCTCGACCTGGGCATCCTCGGCGCGGCGCGGGCCCTCCCGGTGCTGCTGCTCTCGCCGCTCGCCGGGGTCGTGGCGGATCACCTGCCGCGCCGCCGCGTGTTGTTCGTGACGAACGGGACGATGGCGCTGACGGCCTTGGTGCTGGCGGTGCTCGCCACGCTCCACCGGCTCGACCTGGCCTCGCTGGTGGCGCTGTCGGCTGTGAATTCGGCGGCGAACGGCTTCGACTCGCCGACGCGCCAGAGCTGGGTGCCCATGCTCGTCGACCGCGAGTACCTGGGCAACGCCGTGGGCCTCAACTCGGTCGCGTTCAACGCGCCCGCGGTGATCGGCCCCGCGCTCGCCGGTCTGCTGATCGTCTGGATCGGTGTCTCCGGAGCGTTCTACTTTAACGCCGCGGCGACACTCGCGGTGATCGTCGCCGTGATGCTGATGCGCCCGTCACCGCCGTCGGCGCGGCGTCGCGAGCCGACGCTGCTCGCGATGCAGCAAGGCATCATCTTCATCGTGCGGCATCCGGCGCTGCGCTGGATCGTGCTCGCGCAGTTCGTCACGGCGGTGCTGACGCGCCCATACAGCCAGCTGATCGCGGCGTTAGCCGTCAACGTATTGCACGTCGGTGCGAGCGGACTCGGATGGGCCGTCTCGGCAATCGGCATCGGCGGCTTCGGCGGCGCGCTCGTCACGGCATACTTCGCGCAGCGCGAGCGGCGCTCGAGCCTGTGGCTGCAGTCCGGACTGGTGATGTCGGCCGGCGTGTTCGCACTGGCGTTCGTCCCGACGCTAGCCCTCGCGCTGCCGTTGTTGTTCGTAATCGGAGTCGGGACGCTCGCGTCGCTGGGTGTCACGAACACGCTGATCCAGGTCCTTTCGCCCGATGAGGTTCGTGGGCGGGTGCTCTCCATTTATACGATGATTGCGATCGGAGTCGTGCCGCTCGGCGCCCTCGTCGACGGCGCGATCGCCTCGGTGCTAGGCCTTCGGCCGACGTTTGCCATCGCCGGCGCCGTCTGTACCGTTCTCTTTCTCGCGATCTGGTTTACGCGTCCGGCGGTGCGGACGGTGTAAAAAAAGCGAGCCGCACGCGGCGACTCGCTTAAATAACTCCGCTCGTCATGTACGAGCGGAGTTCGTTGGGTGTCGGTTAGGCCTTCTTGCGCCGGGCCTTTTTGCGAACCGCCTTGCGAACCGCCTTCTTGCGAACCGCCTTGCGGGCTACTTTCCGGCGAACCGCCTTGCGGGCTACTTTCCGGCGAACGGCCTTGCGGGCCACTTTCCGGCGCGCCTTTTTCCGAACTACCTTGCGTGCAACCTTACGGCGGACGGCCTTGCGCGCCACCTTTCGTCGAACGCGCTTACGGACCGCCTTGCGGACCAACGCTCCGACGACCGCCTTTTTCACGGCCGCCTTTTTGCGAGCGGCTTTCTTTCGAACTGCCATCGTTGGTACGAGTCGTCCTTTCTCTGGTCGAGCAACCGACCAGGGGTGTTGCCTACCTTATACAGTATTACGAGGTTCAATGCAAGTTTTTGCCGATGACGGCGCACGCATCGACGCACGTGTCGACGGTCGAGAACGAGAGCGCGCAGTTGTGTTGATCCACGGATTTCCGTTCGCTCGCGCAATCTGGGAGACGCAATCGGAAGCGCTCGCGCGGACGTCGCGCGTGCTCTCGCCGGACTTGCGCGGGGCCGGAGCGTCGAGCGCACCCGACGGTCCGTATCTCATGGAGCGGCTCGCGGCCGACGTCGCCGCGCTGCTCGACGCGCTCGCGATCGATCGCGCAGCGCTGGTCGGTCATTCGCTCGGAGGCTACGTCGCGCTCGCCTTCGCGCGCATGTACACGGAGCGCGTGACGCACCTCGCGCTGGTTGCAAGCCGTCTGCGCGCGGACACTCCCGACGAGGCCGGCGCGCGCCGAAAGCTGGCGGATCAGCTCGAAGCCGACGGCAGCATCGAGCCGGCGGTGCAGGCGTATCTTCCGCGCATATTTCCGCCGAAAAGGCGCGGAAATAGGCCGGAAATCGTTGAGCGCGCCTATGCGATCGCGCGCAGCAACGGTGCGGCCGGCGCGGCCGCAACGCTGCGCGGCATGGCGGCGCGGCCGGCGTCGGACGACATCGCCGGAGATCTCGACGTGCCGGTGTTGGTGATCGCCGGCGGGGAGGACGCGGTTATACCGATGGAGGAGTCGCGCGGCGACGCGGCGCGCTTCGCGCGCGGGAGGCTGGAGGTGTGCGTCGCGAGCGCTCACATGCCGATGCTCGAGGAGCCGGGCCGCGTGACCGCGGCGCTCGAGGCGTGGCTTAGCGAATAACCGGAGAGTTCGACCGGCGGCGGAAGAAGTTATAAAGGAGGATCACGCCGACCGCGATCGCCGCGACGATGGCCGCGACGAAAACCACCCGCAGCAGCTTGTCTGCGATCCAGAGGACGATGAGCGCCACCGCCACGACCGCCGTGATCTTGACGAAGAGCGCGACCGCGGGATGCATGGCGGGCTTGGTCATATTTTTCATGGCACTCCCACCTACCTCAACGGCCCGCAGCAGGTTTCATCCTTCCTTCGCGAAGGAAGGCGCATGGCGGATCGGTTGCTGGTTGTGGGCGGTGGAACGATGGGATCGGGCATCGCGTTCGTGGCCGCGCGCGGGGGGTACGACGTCGCGATCGTCGAGCCGATCGAGACGGCTCGTGAGCGCAGCCGAGCGCTGCTGGAGCGAGAAGCGGAGCGGATCGGCGATCGGGAAGCGCTTGAGCGGATCCGCTGGACGGAGTCGATCCCGGAGCGCAGCGACGCAGCGATCGCGATCGAGGCGGTTCCGGAGCGCTTCGACCTCAAGTGCGACGTCCTGGCCGCGCTCTCGGCGGTGCTTCCGCCCGACGCCGTGATCGGCACCAACACGTCGTCGCTCTCCGTCGGCGACCTCGCCGTCGCGGCCGCGCACCCCGAGCGGGTGGTCGGCCTTCATTTCTTTAACCCGGCGACGCGCATGGAGCTGGTCGAGGTCGTCCACGCGCCGCAGACCGCCGGCGACGCGATCGACCGCGCGCTCGATTTTGCCGAGCGGATCGGCAAGACGCCGGTGGTCACGGCGGATACGCCCGGCTTCATCGTCAACCGCGTTGCCCGCCCCTACTATCTTCAGTCGCTGCGCGCGCTCGAGGCGGGCGCCGCCTCGGTTACAGAGCTCGACGCGTTGGCACGGGCCGTGGGCTTTAGAATGGGGCCGTTTGAGTTGATGGATCTCATCGGACTCGACGTGAACCTCGCGACGACGCAGTCCGTCTACGCACGCACGGAAGCGGAACGGCTAGCGCCGGTGGCGACGCAGCAGAACATGGTGACGCAAGGATTGCTCGGCCGCAAGTGCGGCGCCGGGTTCTACGAGTATCGCGACGGGAATCCGCAGCGGCTCGACACGTCGCCTCCGCCATTGCCCGAAGAAGGCGATTCGGAAGAGCTCGTCGCGATCGTCGGTTACGGTGGCGTGGCCGAGGAGCTCGCCGAGCTGCTGGAGCGCCGCTACGCGCGCGTGGTGCGTGTCGAGCACGACGAACTGCTCGACGATTTGCCGCACGACGCCACGATCGTCATCGACGTCGGCGACGGCGCGAGCGATCGCGCCGAGATCGCGGAGCGGCTCGACGCGCTGCTTGCCGCCGAGGCCGTGCTGTTCGTCGACGCCTATGCGACCGACATCGAAGCCTGCGCGCAGCGCCTGCGTCATCCCGAACGGCTGGTCGGCTACGGAATCCTCGGATCGCTCGAGGGGCAGAGCGCCGTCGAGATCGTCGACTCCGAGACCGTCTCGGACGACGCGCTGGAACTCGCGCAAGAGGTCTTCGCCGCCGCGGGAAAGGGCAGCGTGCTGGTCGAGGACGTGCCCGGACTGTTTCTCGGCCGAACCGTCGGCTCAATTGTGAACGAGGCTCTCGTCGCCGTCGGCGAAGGCGTCGCATCGGTCGAGGACGTGGATACCGCGTTGGCGCTCGGCGCGAACTATCCGCTCGGGCCGATCGCGTGGGGCCGCGAGATCGGCGGCGCGCGCATCAAGCGCATTTTGCAGCGGCTCGCCGCCGCCGACGGCGACGAGTTTGCGCCGCATCGCTCGCTGTGGATCCTCGACCTACCGGAAGAGCCCGCGCCCGAACAGGTGCCCGGATGAACCGCGACGTCTGGGTGATCGACGCAGTGCGCACCCCGATAGGGCGCATCAACGGACGGCTCGCGAGCGTGCGCCCAGACGATCTGGCTGCCGCAGCGCTGCGGGCGGTCGTTCGTCGCTCGGGCGTCGCGCCCGAGGCCGTTGACGACGTCTACTTCGGGGCGGCCAATCAAAGCGGCGAGGACAATCGCAACGTGGCGCGCATGGCGGTCTTGCTCGCGCAGCTGCCGGTCGAGGTGCCCGGCGTGACGCTGAACCGGCTCTGCGCGTCGAGCCTTACGGCGATCAACTCGGCGGCGCACGCGATCGCGTTCGGGGATGCCGACGTCGTCGTGGCCGGCGGCGTCGAGTCGATGACGCGCGCGCCCTACGTACTGCCCAAGAGCGACGCGCCCTTTGGACGGAAGCAGCACCTCTTCGACACGGTGTTGGGATGGCGCATGACCAATCCGGCGATGCCGCACGACTGGACCATCTCGCTCGGCGAAACCGCCGAGCGGGTCGCCGAACTGTATGGAATCGCGCGCGACGAGCAAGACCGTTTCGCGTATGACTCACAGATGAAATGCAAGGCCGCGGTGGAGCGCGGCGCCTTCGACGACGAGATCGAGAGCGTGTGCGTTCGCGACGATCGAGGCAAGGAGACGATCGTCTGCGCCGACGAGCATCCTCGCCCGGGCACCACCCTCGATGCGCTCGCCAAACTCGCGCCGGCGTTCAAAGCGGGCGGCAGCGTGACGGCGGGCAACTCGTCGGGCATCAACGACGGCGCGGCAGCCCTGCTGCTCTGCGAGGCGGAGCGAGCGAAGAGCTTAGGTCTGACACCGATGGCTCGCTTCGTGGCAAGCGCGTCGGCCGGCGTCGCGCCGGACCTCATGGGACTCGGCCCGATACCGGCGACGCGCAAGGCGTTGCAGCGCGCCGGCATCGGCGTTTCGCAGCTGGATGTGGCGGAGATCAACGAGGCCTTCGCGGCGCAGGCCATCGCCTGTGCGCGCGACCTTCAACTGAATCCGGAGCGCACGAATCCCAACGGCGGCGCGATCGCGCTCGGGCATCCGCTCGGTGCCAGCGGGGCGCGTATCGCGACCACGCTGCTGCACGAGCTACGCCGGCGCGGCGGCCGCTACGGCCTTGCAACGATGTGCGTCGGCGTCGGGCAGGGCGTCGCAACGGTATTCGAGCGCGTCGGGTAGAAGGCGCGGCGGATGAGCACGACCTCGGTCATGACGAAAACGCAGCTCCTCGTCGGCGGGCAGTGGCGCGACGCCTCGGACGGCGCTACCTACGACGACCGCAATCCGGCGACCGGGGCGAAGCTCGCCGACGTCGCCGACGCGACGCGCGACGACGTAAATGCGGCCGTTGCGTCGGCGCGGCGCGCCTTCGACGCCGGGAAGTGGCCGACGATGGCGGCGTCGCGCCGTGCGAAGATCGTCTACAAGTTGGCGCAGCTCATCGCGGAGCGAGCCGACGATCTGGCGCTGCTCGAAGTGCGCGACAACGGCAAGACCATCGGCACGGCCAAGGGCGAGATGAGCGCCATCGTCGACACGTTCGAGTTCTACGCCGGCGCGGCCACGAAGAATTATGGCGACACGCTGCCGCCGCCGATCCCGGGCTACCTCGCGAACACCGTGCGCGAGCCGGTCGGCGTGGTCGGCGCGATCGTGCCTTGGAACTTTCCGTTGCTGCTGGCGTCTTGGAAGGTCGCGCCGGCTTTGGCTGCCGGATGCACGATCGTGCTGAAGCCGTCGTCGGTGACGCCGCTCACTGCGATCGAGCTCGGACGTCTCGCGCTCGAGGCCGGTGTGCCGGAAGGCGTGCTCAACGTCATCACCGGCGCGACGCGCGAGATCGGCGGCGCGATGGTCGAGCATCCCGGCATCGACAAGATCGCGTTCACCGGCTCGACCGCGACGGGAAAGAACGTCGCTGCGGTCGCCGCGCAGACGCTAAAGCGCGTCACGCTGGAGCTGGGCGGCAAGTCGCCGTCGGTCGTCTTCGACGACGCCGACGTGCGCCGCTGCCGTGGCCGGCGCGCTCTACGGGGTGTTCTACAACGCCGGCCAGTGCTGCGAGGCGCGATCGCGCATCCTGCTGCAATCCGGCATCTACGATCGTTTCCTGAGCAGCTTCGTCGAGAAGTCACAGCGGTTGCGCGTCGGCGACCCGGAGGATCCCGCGACGCACATCGGCGCCATCACCGGCCGCGATCAATACGACAAGATTCGCCGCTACTGCGAGATCGGCGTCGCCGAAGGCGCGAAAGCACTCGCCGGCGCGCAGCCCGCGATGCCGGGCGACGCGTTCGCGGGCGGCACGTTCTGGATGCCGACGGTGTTCGAGGCGGAAGGCTCGCACCGTATCGCTCGCGAGGAGATCTTCGGTCCGGTCGCGACCTTCGTGCGCTTCGAAGATGAGGCTGAGGCGATCGCGCTCGCCAACGCCAGCGAATACGGACTGGCCGCGAGCGTGTGGTCGAACGACATCGGACGAGCGAACCGCGTCGCCGCCGCGATCCGCAGCGGATCGGTCGCGATCAACACGCCCTACGCCGTGTTCCCGGGCGTTCCGTTCGGCGGATACAAGGAGTCCGGTTACGGGCGCGAGCTCGGAATGGAGACGATGCGGCTGTACTCCGAAACCAAGAGCGTGCTTACCTACATCGGTCAGAAGTCAAAGGACCCGTTCGGGGTATAGGAGCGACATGGACGAACCGCTGAAGATCGGCGGACAATACAGCACGACGTACGGCACGCTCTGGAAGGATGGCACGTATTTTCCGCGCGGCACCGAGGTGAGCGTGGTCGGCCTGCACCTCGATCAAGGCTTCTGCGTCCGGTTTCCCGCCGTGCTCGACGGCGAGCCGCTCGAGACGTGGGAGGATTGGAGCGAGGTCGAGTTCTTGGCGCCGGAGGGATCGATCGAGCCGCCGAGCCACCCGCTATCGACGGCAGTGCTCGCAGAGGCGCGCGACGTGCTGTCCGACGCGGAAGACGGCTGTCACCTCCACCTGCACGACGACGAATAACGGATTCAAGACGAAAAAGCCTCGATGCGCTTAAGCGAGGCTCTTTTACGTGCCGAGGTTGATCTGCGTCCCTTGCCAGACGGCCCAGCCCGCGCACTCCGAAAACTTGATCGAGTCGATGACCGCCACCCAGCAATACGTCTTGCTCGGCTTGAGGTGGAAGAAGTGCGCCACGCCTTTCTTGTTCGTTTTCTCGATGTCGAAGGGCGTTCCGGGCCGCGGGCTCGACGTGTTCTTCGGCGTCGACTCCTCGACCGGAATGTGCGGCTGCGGCGTCCCGAGGATCGTGACGAGGATGGCCGCCTTCGTGATCGACGGATTGGGGTGAGGCGAGACGGGCGACGACGTGGGCGTCGGCGCTGGTCGAACTGCTGCTACACGCGACGATTGCGAGGGCCGGCGACCACAAGTACGAGCAAGAGGCGTTTGGGCATGGCCGGGTCGCTTCGACGCCCCGAGGCGCGGACCCGTTTCACTCCTGCGTGCAAAGATGAAAGTAACGTTGTGATTTGACGTCGAGCGCGGCGTGGTATTCGCGGAAGAGCGCCGCGGCGGCGGTCCCCGGCCAGTGCGCCGGCAGCAGTTCGCTGGGCAGGCCCGGATCGAGGTACGCGAACTTGCGGTAGTCGTGAACGAGCCAGAGTCGCTCGACGAGTGCGTCCTCGTCGGTGCGGTCGCCGCGCTCCCGCTCGCGGGCGAGCCGCGGCTCGTAGCGGGCGACGAAACCGCGATACGCTGCGGCGATGGCGTCGACGTCCCAGCAGCGTTCGAGCAGCTCGCGGTCGGAGAGCGGCCCGCTGTACTCGCTGCTGAACAGGTTGACGGCGTCGAGGGTGTGGGTCGCGCGGGCGGCTTCGCGTGCGGCGACCAGCGTGTCGGAGGGCGAGATCCAGGTCGACGGCGAGAGCTGCGCCCACCCCAGGGCGCCGAGCTCCTTGCGTAGCCGGTCGCGGCCCTTGCGGTTCGCCTCGCCGATGGCATAGGTCAGCAGGCGCCACCGGCCGTCCCACTCGATCACCGGGCCGTAGATCCGCGGGCTGAGCTCCTCGATACGCCGGCGCCCCCGTGCCGTGACGGAGTAAAAGGCGCGATTTCCACGGCGGTGGGCGACGAGCCACCCCTGACCTACCATGCGCGAGGTACCCTGGCGAACGGCCTGCGCCGAGACGCCGAAGCAGGCCATGAGACGGATCAGGCCCCCGATCCAGAGCGAGCCGTCGCCCGCCCGCCGGTACACCATGTCGCCGTACAGCGTGAAGATAAAGGAAATTGGCCGCGCGACGGTCCGCTCGCCGCTCACCTCACCCGCAGCCGGTCGAAGTTCCAAGCTTGACACCTCCTCTCCACGGTCTTAGTATAACGGTACTCCCGTCGCTCGACAAGAAATCCGTCATATACTGGAAGGTAACGAACCGTGAGCCGAGTTTCTACTTTTGACGACTGGATCGTCATGCTCGACGAGTGGCGCCGCGACATCGGCCTCGACCGCGAGCTCGTCGACCGCTTCATGCCCGGCTACACCTTCGAGGCGAAGTACGGCCAGCTGCCCACCGAGGAGATTTACTTCGGCGATTTCAAGGGCGACCGCCGGTGGGAGCGGGTGCGCGAGATCCCCGATCAGCGCATGCGCGACGCTGTGCTCAACATGGTCGTCTATCAGGGCGACACCGAGTTCGCCTCGAACGAACAGCAGCGCTTTCTGGTCAACAACGCGCCGACCGAGTACGACCTCGCGTCGCTCGTGCGCATCATGGTCGAAGAGACGCGTCATGGCTACCAGATGTGCCACCTGATGGTGGATCACTTCGGCAGCGAGGGCAAGATCGAGGCGCAGAAGATGCTCGAGCGGCGCGCATTCGGCAAGAAGAACCGGCTGCTCAACGCGTTCAACGACGACGTCACGCACTGGCTGGATTTCTTCGCCTACACGAACTTCATGGATCGCGACGGCAAGTTCCAGCTGACGATGCTCTCGCACTCGAGTTTCGCGCCGCTCGCGGCGTCGATGGGACCGATGCTACGCGAGGAGGCGTTCCACATGGGCACCGGCATCACGGGTCTGCGGCGCATCGCGAAGGCCGGAATGGTTCCGGTCGAGATCCAGCAGAAGTACTACAACAAGTGGTTCTCCGGATCGCTCGATCTCTTCGGCACCGATCACTCCGGCTCGGCGCAGTGGGCGTACACATGGGGCATCAAGGGCCGTGTCGATGAGGACAAGACGGACGACGGCGTGGACAAGGAGCACCTCAACGAGCGCGCGCGGCAGCAGTTCTACGACGAGGCCGCGGCGACGGTAGCGCGCGTAAACGAGGTGAATGCGAGCGAGACGAGACTGGTCGTCCCCGACATGAGGTTCAATCGGAAGATCGGAGACTTCGCCGGGCAGCGCTATGCGGTCGACGGCCGGAAACTGACCGAAGAAGAGTGGGCGGCCTACGCCCCGACCGCGCTGCCGTCGGCCGACGACGAGGCGCAGCTCAAGGAAATTTTCAAGAACCCGAACTGGATCGCACCGAAAGGGAGCCTGGCATGAGCACGACTGTTAACGGGGCCGCGCAGACGCCGTTTGGGCGGGAGGCCCGCGCGTTCGACGGCAAGCGCGTCATCAACTATTTCAAGGACGGCCACGTCGGCTTCGTCGAGATGGACGATCCGCCGGCCAACACCTACACGCACGAGATGATGCGCCAGCTCGACGACGCGATTCTCGACGCACGCTTCGACCCCGAGGTCGAGGTGATCGTGCTCACCGGCAAGGGCGAAAAGTTCTTCTCGGCCGGCGCCAACATCGGAATGCTCAATCAGGTGACGCCCGAGTTTAAATATATGTTCTGCCTGCACGCCAACGAGACGCTGTCGCGGCTCGAGCAGACACCCAAGCTCGTGATCGCGGCGCTCAACGGCCACTGCGTCGGCGGCGGCTTGGAGATCGCGATGGCGGCGGACATCCGAATCGCGCGCAAGGACGCCGGGAAGATCGGCCTGCCCGAGGTCGCGCTCGGCGTGCTGCCCGGCACGGGCGGAACGCAGCGGCTCGCCCGGCTCGTCGGCAAGTCGCGCGCGATTGAAATGATGGTGACCGGCAAGACCGTGAGCTACGAACAGGCGCTCGAGTGGGGCATGATCAACGACCTCTACGAAGGCAGCGCGCAAGAGTTTCGCGAGCAGATTACCGATTACGCCAAGCAGTTCTGCTCGCCCAACAAGGCGCCGATGGCCGTGGGACACATCAAGCGCAGCGTTCAGACCGGCGCGGAGCTGCCGTTGCAAGACGCGCTCGCGCTCGAACGCGAGCTCCAATCGCTGCTGTTCAAGAGCGAAGACGCGAAAGAAGGCCTCGCCGCCTACAACGAAAAGCGCGTCGCCCGTTTCAAAAACAAGTAGCGCTAGTCCACCGTGATCACGAGCTTGCCGGTCACCTTGCCGGCCTTGCTCTCTTCGAGCGCGGCGATGGTCTCGGAGAGCGGGCGCTCGCGCGCGATGGTCACCCGGATGACGCCGCGCTCGAGCAGGTCGAGCAGCGCGCGCAGGCCCGCATGCGACCATGCCGGCGTGTCCATCGCGAACAGATTCTGCGCCGTGACCTTGCGGCTCGCGAACCACGCTTCGTCGACCGAGCCGATCGTCGACGCGATCGCGCCACCGTCGCGCAGGAGCGTCGCGACGCGCTCGAGCGCCGCGGCGTCGTCGACGAGATCCAGCGCGGCGTCGATTCCGTCCGGATGCGCCGCCTTTACCGCCTCGACGACGTCGCTGCGGTCGTAGGCCACGAACTCGTCGACGCCCAGCGACCTCGCAAGCGCCTCGTTCGCAGCGCTTCCGGTCCCGATCACGTGCGCTCCGCGGTCCTTCGCGATCTGCACGGCGAAGCCGCCGACGCCGCCGGTGGCGCCGAGCACGAGCACCGTCGTTCCCCCCGTCACCTTCAGCGCGTCCAAGCCGCCGAGCGCGGTGATACCGGCCGTCGGTAATGCGGCCGCATCGGCGTCGCCGACGACATCGGGTATCTTTGCGACCGGGGCTTCGCGGTCGTCTTCGGGCACAACCGCATACTGCGCGAACGCTCCGCGGCGCGCGATGCCGAACACGCGCTCGCCCTCGTTGTACTTGCGAACCCTCTCGCCGGTCGCACTCACGACGCCGGCGAAATCCTGGCCCAGCACGAACGGAAACGCGCGATCGTTGCGTTCGCGCCGCTTCCAGTCGATCGGGTTGACCCCAGCCGCGGTAACGCGAATGAGGATTTCGTGCGGTCCCGGCTTCGGCGTGGCAAGTTCTTGCAGCGAACCCGGTGCGCCGAGGCGCTCGACTACGATGGCTTTCATTCGTCACCTCTCCTGCGCCGGCGGAGCCAGGGGCCGGCGCGATGCGCGGCATATAGACTTCTAAATGAAAAGCTCCTGCGAGCGCTGCGGCGCGCGTTTCCCGAGCGATACCGACGCACGGTCCTGCTCTTACGACTGCACGTTCTGCGCCGCGTGTGCCGCGGCGATGAACGATCGCTGCCCCAACTGCGGCGGGGAATTGAAAGCCCGCTCGGGGGCCGCGTAACGTGGTCACAGCGTTCATCCTCATGAACGTCGAGCGTCCGCGCCTGCGCTCGCTTGCCGAGGACTTGCTTGCCGTCGACGGCATCGCGGAGGTCTACTCCGTCGCTGGGCCCTACGATCTGATAGCCGTCGCGCGCGTGCGGCAACACGAGGAGCTCAACGATCTCGTCACCGACCGCGTCGCCGCGCTGGAAGGTATCCTGAGCACCGAAACGCTCATTGCGTTCCGCTCCTTCGCCAAGAAGGACCTCGGCCTGCTCTGGGACATCGGCAGCTAGACGCGGCGGGTCATCCGAGTAGGGTGGCGGGGGGCGGATTGCTTTTGGCGAACTCACTTGGCCGCTTATAAAAGATCGGAGTTTTACGATTATCGACTCTGAGCAGCTTCGCGCGATTCAAGCGCCGATAAAAGAGCAATACAGGACGAATCCGGACTCAGCCCTCGTCACGCTTAGAGCCGAAGGGCATCTTGGCGATGGTATTACTTGCAACGTGCAAACGGGGAAAGCCCTCATCGACGCCGGGTTACATCCCGCAACGGGTGGAACCGGATTGAGCGCCTGCTCCGGCGACATGTTGCTGGAGGCACTTGTCGCCTGCGCCGGAGTTACTTTGAACGCCGTCGCCACAGCACTAGGAATTCAAATTCGAGATGGCGTGGTTCGAGCTGAGGGCGATCTCGATTTTCGAGGAACGCTGGGGGTCGGAAAAGACGCGCCCGTTGGGTTTGCCGGTATTCGGATTGGCTTCGCCCTGCACACCGACGCGTCCGAGGAACAGATAGCCACACTGATTCGCTTAACGGAGCGGTATTGCGTCGTCTATCAGACGCTACGGCAACCGCCCGAGATTTCCGTTACTACAAGTGTTTTGGCTTAGGCGCTAGGGCGAGGAATACGGCATGCCCATTTACATGGACATCCACGAGATTCCCGGGGTAACGGCGGCGGCCGTTGGCGCTGCGCATCTGGCCGACGTCGCGACTCAAGGGAAGTACGACGTCGTCTATCACAAGTATTGGCTCAACGAGGCGCAAGGCAAGGTATTCTGCCTTTGCAGTGCGCCGAATCCCGAGGCAGCCATGAGCGTGCATCGCGAAGCACATGGCCTGGTCGCCGAGAAGATCATCGAAGTCGCGCCCGAGGTGGCGGAGGGCTTCCTCGGCGGGTGTGAAGTGAACTCGGAAGGTGCGGCCCTTCTGCCGGGTGGCAGCAACGAGCGCGATCCCGGCATTAGGACGATTCTGTTCACGGATATTGTGGGCTCGACATCGCTGACTCAACGCCTTGGGGATGATGCCAGCATGACGTTGTTTAAGATTCACGACGACATCGTGCGAAGGGCTTTGGAGTCGTCCGGGGGGCGCGCGATCAAACACACGGGCGATGGTGTCATGGCTTCGTTCTTCTCGGCGGCGGCTGCGGTTCGCTGTGCGACCCAAATTCACCAAAAGCTATCGGGGCATGCGTGGCAGGGCGACGACTGCTGTGTGAAGGTTCGGATCGGCGCCGCGGCGGGAGAACCTGTGGAAGCTAATCGAGACCTCTTTGGAACGACGGTGCAACTCGCGTCGAGACTTTGTTCGCACGCGCAGCCGCAGCAAAGTTTGGTCTCCAACGTGGTCGCCGAACTGTGCATTGGGAAGAGCTTGGAGTTCAAAGACCTCGGCACGGTTATGCTCAAGGGCTTCGACGGGGCGGTGAGGGTTCACGCCGTTCAATAGCAGGATGGCAAGAGCGGAACGCAGCTACGGCAGCTCGACGCGGTACAGGCGCGTCTCGTCCACGCTCAGGCGTTGCGGCGTTCTTCCGGCGTAGGCGTCGAAGCGCACGACCGAGCCGCCCAGCGAGAATGCGCCGTTGGGAAGCGGATGCAGCGCGTCGGTTCCGTCGAGCGTTAGCTTGTTCTTCACGATAACGACGCGCGTGATGAACGGCGAGCCGAGATACGTGTTCTCGTACCGTCCCACCAGCGAGTTCCACGCCGCCGGATACGAGAACGTGTGCGGCCCCCTGTAGCGCTCGTTCGGAAACCACTGCGAGCCGTAGGTCATCTCCACGACGCGGCCGCCGCGATCGCGACCGAACGCGAGAAGAAACATCGCGTACTTCGGGTCGTCGGCCCAGAAGAGCCCGGGCCCGCGCGGATAAAGCGCGATCGTCTTCGCGCCGTCGGTCATCGTCAGCCGGCCGTCGCGCCCGACCACTTGCAGCGACGCGCCGCTCGCGGACGTATAGATGCCGGTGTAGTCGGCGGCACGATCCACGTGCGCCGGATCCGGCGCCGGGTTCGGAGGCGGAATCGGTTCCCCTAGGCTCTGCGCGCGCAGAGCGCGCATCGCATAGAGCACGATCGCGCACGGATGCAGCGGCGCCTCGACCAGATTGGCGAACGCGATCACGCCGAATCCGCGCGTCAGGTTCATCTGCATGCAGGCCGTGTAGCCTGAGACGCCTCCCGTGTGGCCGATCACGTGGTCGCCGCCCTCGTCGAAGACGGAGAGCCCGTACCCGTAGGCGCGGTAGAACGCCGGCGCCTCGCTCAGCTCGACCCCGGGCGATCCCGCCGGCTTCCCGTTGCGCAGCGCGTCGGCTCTCGTCATGGCGCCGAACGTCGCCGGCGAAATCAGGCGCGTTCCGCTCGCCGTCTTCCCTCCGTTTAAGTAGAAGCGCATGTACCGTGCCATGTCCTCGGGCGTCGAGAGCACCGAGCCCGCGGGATCGACGAAGTCGAGCGGCGGCGATTGCACGAGCGGGGGATCGAGCGGCGCGGGGCGGTCGTTGTCGCGGAACTGATAGCCGACCGCTCCCCCCGCCATCGCGAGCGGCGTGAAGACGTCGGAGCTCTCCGACATTCCGATCGGGTCGAGGACGCGCGCGTCGACGGAGTCGGCCCACGATCGCCGGTCGACCTGCGCCAGCACCGCGCCCGCAACGCCGTAACCGTCGTTCGAATAGGCCCATGCCGTTCCAGGCGGATAAATGGTCGCGGCTCGCCGCAGCGCGACGATGTTGTAGACGTAGCCCGCCTCGGCGGCGAAGTCATCGGGCAGACCCGCCGTGTGCGAGAGCAGCTGATGCACGAGCACCGGACGACCGCGGCTCGGGATCGCGAACCACGGC
The DNA here is from genome assembly GCA_963711625.1 of Vulcanimicrobiota bacterium. Classification (GTDB taxonomy): domain Bacteria; phylum Vulcanimicrobiota; class Vulcanimicrobiia; order Vulcanimicrobiales; family Vulcanimicrobiaceae; genus Cybelea. The sequence goes on along the minus strand of OY970207.1, from coordinate 150,286 downwards.
AGGTAGCGTCGCACGGGCGCCCCGAGATCCAAGCGCCCGGCGTCCTTGAGCTGGAGCAACGCCAGCGCGGTCATCGACTTCGTGATCGAGCCGATGGCGAAGCGCGTCGCGGCCGTCACCGGCTCGCGCGTTTCGCGGTTGGCGTATCCGAGTGTGATGACGCGCAGGGTGTGCGTGCGATCCGTGATGGCCACCGACAGCCCCGGCGTGCCCTGCTGGCGCAACGCGGCCGGGGCATACTGCGACACGGCGTCGAGCGCGGCGCCGAGCGACCGTCCGTCGGCGCGGACCGGCGCCGCGGGCGCTGCGAGCGAGAGTGCGATGAGGGCGGCCGGCGCGACCGCGTACGAGCGAGCGTGCATGGTCGCTGATACTCGCCCCCGGTCGCACGCTTCCTTCCGCGACGGAAATCGGGGCGAGGCCAGAGAAGGGGCCGCAAACGTTCGCGCAAGCCCGGAGGTTAAGCAGTTACCATGGCACGCATCTACGACAACCTCGCCGACACGTTCGGCAACACCCCGCTGGTCAAATTGCCGCGGCTCGGAAAAGACCTTCCCGGGACGCTGCTCGTGAAGATGGAGTCGTTCAACCCCGCCGGCTCCGTGAAGGATCGGATCGGTGTCGCCATGATCGAGGCCGCCGAGCGCGACGGGCGGCTCCTGCCGGGCATGACGATCATCGAGCCGACGAGCGGCAACACCGGCATCGCGCTCGCCTTCGTCGCTGCCGCGAAAGGCTATCCGCTGATCCTCGTGATGCCAGACACGATGACGATCGAGCGCCGGAACCTGCTCAAGGCCTACGGCGCGCAGGTCGTGCTGACGCCGGGGGCCGAGGGAATGAAGCGCGCCATTGCGCGCGCGAACGAAATTCTCGCTACGGCGCCCTCGAAGTACTTCATGCCGCAGCAGTTCGAAAATCCGGCCAACCCCGAGATTCACCGCCGCACGACCGCCGAAGAGATCTGGCGCGACACCGACGGCGCGATCGACATCGTCGTCGCAGCCGTCGGAACCGGCGGAACGATTACCGGCGTGGGCGAGGTGCTCAAGTCGCGCAAGGCCGAGGTGCGCATGGTCGCCGTCGAGCCCGACGCGTCGCCCGTGCTTTCGGGCGGACAGCCGGGCCCGCACAAGATCCAAGGCACCGGCACCGGCTTCGTGCCGAAGGTGCTCAACACGGAGATCTACGACGAAGTGATCCGTGTCACCGACGCCGACGCGATCGCGACTGCGCGCCGTTTGGCGCGCGAAGAGGGGATGCTGGTGGGTATCTCGAGCGGCGCGAACGTGTGGGCGGCGTTGCAGGTCGCGTCGCGGCCGGAGTCGCGCGGCAAGACGATCGTCACGATCGCTTGCGACACCGGCGAGCGCTATCTCAGCAATCCGGTCTTCAGCGAGCAAGAAGCGACGGTCGTCGAACCCGCACTGGTTTGAACGACGCGCCCGATCTTTTCGTCGAAGTAACCCGCGGCGATCTCGTCGAGTCGGTTCACCGCGTCGCCGCATGCGTGGCCGACGCGCGGGGACGGGTGCTCTTCGCGGCCGGCGACGTGGCCGCTCCGGTGTTCCTCCGGTCGTCGGCGAAACCGTTCATCGCGGCCGCCGTGGTCGAGGCAGGTGCGTCCGACCGCTTCGGCTTCGGCGCGCGCGAGATCGCGGTGATGTCGGCGTCGCACTCGGGCGAACCGTTCCACGTCGACGCCGTGCGATCGATCCTGCAGAAGATCGGCATGGACGAGCTCGCGCTCCAGTGCGGCGTGCATCCGCCGTACGATGACAAGGCAGCCGCCGCGCTGCGCGCCGCCGGCACGAAGCCGTCGACGCTACACAACAACTGCTCGGGCAAGCACGCGGGCATCCTGGCGCTGTGCTTGATGCTCGGCGCGGATCCGGGCACGTACTTGAGCGCATCGAACCCGGCGCAGCAGTACATCCTGGAGTTTTGCGCGCGCGTCTCCGACGACGACGCCCACCGATGGCCTCTGGGAACCGACGGCTGCGGGATCCCGGTCTACGCGACGGGCTTGCGCAACGCCGCGACCTCGTTCGCGCGCCTCGCGTCGCTCGATGGCGTGAGCGATACCGACGCGCAGGCGCTGGGCGTCGTGCGCGCGGCGATGCTCGAGTTTCCCGTCTACGTCGCCGGCACGCGACAGATCGACACCGAGATCATGCTCGCCGCCCGCGGCAACCTCGTCTCGAAGGCCGGAGCCGAAGGCGTCAGCGGCGTCGGTGCCGTCGCTCAGGGATGCGGCTACGCGTCGAAGGTGCTCGACGGCAGCGCGCGAGGACGCGGGCCGTCGACCGTCGCCGTGCTGCATCGCTTGGGGCTGCTGAACGAGGCCGCGGCCGGCGAACTCGCTCGATTCGCTCGCCCTATCGTCTATAATCGGGCGGGCCGCGCGGTGGGGGAGATTCGCGTGGCGCCCATCGAAGCCGTCGAAAGGGCGAATGTCTGAATATCTGAACCTGCTCGCACAGCGAGTCGCAATCTTCGACGGCGCCATGGGTACGCAGCTCATGGCGCTCGAACTATCCGACGACGATTTCGGTGGGGCGCCTTACCGCGGTTGCAACGAGGCGCTCGTGCTCACGCGGCCCGATCTGGTGCGCGCCGTGCACCGCGCGTATCTCGAAGCCGGCGCCGACGTCGTCGAAACCGACACGTTCACCGCTACGCGGCTCAAACTCGACGAATACGCGCTCGGCGGTCAGACCCGCGAGATAAACCTGCGAGCGGCGCAGCTGGCGCGCGAGGCCTGCGACGCATTTTCGACGGCGACGCAGCCGCGCTTCGTCGCGGGCTCGATGGGACCGACCGGCATGCTGATATCGTCGTCGGATCCGTCGCTCTCGAACGTCACGTACGAGCAGCTGCGCGATCTCTACGGCGAACAGGCGCGCGCGCTCGTCGACGGGGGCGCCGACCTGCTGCTGCTCGAGACCATGCAGGACTTGCTCGAGCTGAAAGCTGCGGTCGCCGGCATCCGCCAAGAGTTCGCGCGCGGAATGCGCCGCGTGCCGATCCAGGCGCAGCCGACGTTGATCACCGAGGGGCGCATGCTGCTGGGCACCGACATCCGCGCGATCTGCGCGACGCTCGGCGCGCTCGGCGTCGAGTCGATCGGGCTCAACTGCTCGACCGGACCCGCGCAGATGCGCGATTCGATCCGCTACCTCTGCGAGAACGCGCCCTGTTTCGTCACCGTCGTGCCCAACGCGGGCCTCCCGTTGATGGGGCCGAACGGCGAGACGATCTATCCGGAGAGCCCGGAAGAGCTGGCGCGAGAGCTCGCCGCGTTCGTCGCCGACTTCGGCGTGAACGCCGTCGGCGGATGCTGCGGCACGACGCCCGCTCACATCACCGCGCTGCGCGACGCCGTCGCGAATGTCTCGCGCAAGCCGCGCCGCGTCGCGCCCCGAGGCGAAGAAGTCGCATCGGCTATCACGGCCGTCGCCCTCGAGCAGCAGCCGCGGCCGCTCATCGTCGGCGAACGCATCAACTCGCAGGGCTCGCGCAAGATCAAGCGTCTGCTGCTCGAGGACCGCTACGACGACGTCGTGCTCGTGGCACGCGAGCAGGTCGAGGGTGGCGCGCACGTGCTCGACCTCTGCTGCGCGCTGACCGAGCGGCCCGACGAAGACGAGCAGATGCGCCAGCTCGTTCGCCGGCTCGCCCAATCGATCGAGGCGCCGCTCGCGATCGACTCGACCGAGCCGAAAGTGCTCGAGACGGCGCTGCGCAACTATCCCGGCCGCGCGATCCTCAACTCGGTGCACCTGGAAGCCGGGCGCGCCAAGATCGACTCCGTGTTGCCGATGGCGCTCGAACACGGCGCAGCCGTCGTCGCGTTGACGATCGACGAAGGCGGGATGGCCAAGACTGCGGAGCGCAAGGCCGAGGTCGCGCGCCGGATCTACGACATCGTCGTCGGCGAGTACGGACTGCCGGCGGGCGCGCTGATCTTCGACCCGCTCACGTTCACGCTCGCTACGGGCGAGGCCGAGTTCCTGACGTCCGCGACGGAGACGATCGAGGGCATCCGCCGCGATCAAGCGCGAGCTGCCGGGCGTGCTGACGTCGCTCGGCATCTCGAACGTCTCGTTCGGCCTCAAGCCGGACGCGCGCGCCGCCTTGAACTCGGTCTTTCTGCACCACTGCGTCGAGGCCGGCCTGGACTGCGCGCTGGTGCACCCCAAGGAGATCGTGCCGTACTTCGAGGTCGAGCAGAGCGTACGCGAGCTCTGCGACGACCTCGTGTTCAACCGCCGTCCCGACGCGCTGACGCGCCTGATCGAGCACTTCGAGGCTTCGAGCGGCGCGCCGGCGAGCGCACCGGGCATCGACGAGGCCGCCGAAGCCGCCGCGCCCGTCGAGGAACGCATCCATCAGGCGATCCTGCGGCGGCGCAAGGACGGCATCGAGGCGAAGATCGACGAGGCGCTGCAAGAGCTACTCGCCGGTCGACGTGCTCAACCAGATTCTGCTCCCCGCCATGAAGGACGTCGGCGATCGCTTCGGACGTGGCGACCTGATCCTGCCGTTCGTTTTGCAGTGCGCCGAGGTGATGAAGAAGGCGGTCGCGCACCTGGAGCAGTTTCTCGAACGCCGCGAGGGCACGACGAAGGGGACGGTCGTCCTCGCGACGGTCTTCGGCGACGTGCACGACATCGGCAAGAATCTGGTGCACACGATCTTGGCCAACAACGGCTACACGGTGCACGACCTCGGCAAGCAGGTGCCGATGAATACGATTCTCGAGAAGGCCGTCGAAGTGAACGCCGACGCGATCGGGCTCTCCGCCCTGCTGGTGTCGACCAGCAAGCAGATGCCGGTCTGTGTGGCCGAGCAGGACGCGCGGGGGTTGAGCTTCCCGGTGATCGTCGGCGGCGCCGCGATCAATCGCGACTTCGGCCGGCGCATCGCGCTGCTCGATGACGGCGCCCGGTTCTTCGAGCCGGGCCTGTTCTACGCCAAGGATGCGTTCGAAGGGCTCGACGTCGTCGACGCCCTCACGAGCGATCCGCAGCGCCGGCACGACCTGGTCGAACGCGCCAAGGTCGACGCGCTCGCGCATCGCGACCGCCGTCGCGCGACGCCGGCATCCGGCGCGCGACCCGCGATCTCCGCCGTGAAGTCGCAGCCCGCCGACACACCGTCGCCGCCGTTCTGGGGCGAGCGCACCATCGACGGCATCGACGTGCGCGAGCTCTGGGAGTGCTTCGATCTGCGCAGTCTCTACCGGCTCTCGTGGGGCGGCGCGAACACGAAGGGAGCCGCGTTCGAACGGCTCGTCGCGCAGGAGTTCGAGCCGCGGCTGATGCGTTATCAAGCGGAGGCGGCGCGCGGAGCGCTGCTGCAACCGCGCGTCGCGTACGGGTACTTTCCGGCGAGCGGGTCCGGCGACGACGTGATCTTCTACGATCCGGCCGACCCGCGTCACGAGATCGCGCGGATGACCTTCCCGCGGCAGCCCGGCGGCGAGCATCTTTGCCTGGCGGATTACCTGCGCGAGCCGGCCGGCGGCGCGGCCGCCGACGTCGTCGCGCTGCAGGTCGTCACGATCGGCAGCGAGGTGGGGCGCCGCGTGGAGGAGCTGCAAGCGGCGGGGGATTATAGCGAGTCGTACTTCCTGCACGGCTTCTCCGTGCAATCCGCCGAGGCGCTCGCCGAGTGGACGCACCGCCGCGTGCGGCGCGAACTCGGCCTGCCCGAGGGACGGGGAAAGCGTTACTCGTGGGGCTACGGCGCCTGTCCCGACCTCGAAGCGCACGAGGCCGTCTTCAGGCTGCTCGATGCGACCGCCGCCATCGGCGTCACGCTGACGCAGGCCTTTCAGATCGTTCCCGAGCAATCCACCGCGGCGATCGTGATGCACCATCCGCGCGCGGCGTACTTCAACGCCGCGGCGATGCGCGAACTCGACGCTTCATAGGAGCCCGAATGACCGTTCACACGTTGCTCTTCATCGGTCTCGCCGCCGTAGGCCTGATGGCGGTCGTCGCGCTGGCGCGCGCGATTCCCCGGCATCGTCCTCTCATGCCCGAGCCGATTCCCGCTGCGATCTCCATCGCGATCGGCTTCGTCACCAACTTCCTCGACACGCTTGGCATCGGCTCGTTCGCGACGACCACGTCGCTCTTCAAGTTCCTTCGCTTCGTCCCCGACGAGCGGATACCGGGGACGCTCAACGTGGGGCACGCCCTGCCGACGGTCGTCGAGGCGGCGATCTTCATCGGCATCATCGCCGTCGAGCCGCCGACGCTGCTGCTTCTGATTCTCGCGGCGGTTGTCGGGGCGTGGCTCGGCGCGGGGCTCGTGGCGCGCCTGCCGCGACGCTACGTGCAGATCGGGATGGGCGCCGCGCTGTTGGCGGCGGCCGCGCTGTTCGTCATGAGTAACCTAAAGGGAAGCCAGTTCGGACTCACCGGCACGGCGCTCGGCCTGTCGGGCACCCGGCTCCTGAATCGGCGTCGTGGCGAGTCTGTGTCTCGGTGCGCTGATGACGATCGGAATCGGATTCTACGCGCCGTGCATGATTCTCGTGAGCCTGCTCGGTATGAACCCCATCGCGGCGTTTCCGATCATGATGGGGTCGTGCGCGTTCTTGATGCCCGTCGCGAGCCTGCGCTTCATCCGCTTCGATGCGTTCTCGATGCGGGCCGCGATCGGCCTGACGCTGGGCGGGATACCGGGCGTTCTGATCGCCGCGTACATCGTGAAATCGCTGCCGCTGTCGGCGGTGCGGTGGCTCGTAGTCGCGGTCGTGATCTACGCGGCCGTGGTCATGCTGCGCTCGGCGGCGCAGCGCACGGCGATCTCCGATTCGGACGACGGGCTGGCCGCGGTCCCGCAGCAGTAACGAACGCAGGCTCGTTAGACGGCGACCTCGATCGCGTTGTAGACGAAGCGACCGCCGACCATCGTTCCGACGACCTGATACTCCTTGTCCCAGAACGAGAGGTCGGCGCGCATCCCGCGCGCGATGCGGCCCATCTCGCCATCGTGGCGGATGAGCCGAGCCGGCGCGTGCGTCGCCGCGACGACGGCCTGCGCGAACGGGATCTGCGCGTAAGACATGTAGTTGCGCAGCGCCTCGTCGATTTGCAGCGCGCTTCCGGCGATCGTGCCGTCGGCGGCGCGCATGACGCCGCCCTCGATGTGATAGCCCGGGTCGGCCACCGGCATGTTGTCGGTGGCCAGCACGACGCGGTCGCCGAGCGTGCGGTGGAGGATGTCGATCATCACCGGCGACACGTGGAATCCGTCGCAGATCACCTGCACCAGCGTGCGCCGGTCTTGGATGAAGGCGGCGAGGATCGACGGATCGCGGTGATCGAGCGGCGGCATCCCGTTGAAGGCGTGCGTGAGCGACCGGAACCCGAGCCCGATGGCGAGCATGCCCTCCCGGTAGCGCGCGGCGGTGTGCCCCGCCGAGCAGACCACCTCGTTCTCCAGGAAGACTCGCAGCGCGTCGCTCGCGCCGTCGATCTCGGGCGCCATCGTTACCAAGAGGCAGGCGCCCTTGCACGCGTCGACCATCTCTTGGGCCCGCGCCGCGCTCGCCGGCAGCAGCCACTCGTTGCGGTGGATGCGCCGGAACTTGGCGTTGAGGAACGGGCCTTCGAAGTGCACGCCCAGACAGCGAGCCCCCGCGGGAGCGTCCTCCTCGAGCTGGTTCGCGGCCTCGACGAGCTCGGCAGCCGCGTGAAGCATCGACTCCCACGGCGCCGTCATCACGCCGGCGACGAATCCCGTTGCGCCGTTGGCGGCATACGTCGTGCCGGCAATGCCGACCGCGTTGCCCTGGTCGCGATTGAAGAGATATTCGCCCGCACCGTTGGTATGGACGTCGATCAGTCCGGGGGCGATCGTGCTGCCGGGCGGCAGCGGATAGTCAGTCGGCCCGTCCGCCGCGAGCACGCCCGCTATGCGTCCGTTCTCGACGGCCAAGCGTCCGAACGCCGACGTGCCGTCGCCCACGGCGATGAAGGCGGGCCCGAGCAGCGTCGCCGTCACGGAGACTCGCTAACCCCGGATCAGCGCGAGCGCTTCGTCGCGGTGCCGTTCCATCAGTTCTTTCGTGTCGCCCTCGACGTTGAGCCGCAGCAGCGGCTCGGTATTCGACGGACGAACGTTCATCCACCAGTGCGGGTATGCGATTGTAACGCCGTCGAGGTGATCGATCTCGGCGTCGGAATAGCGCTCTTCGATTGCGCCAAGCTTGGCGGCGACGTCGTCGACCTTGCTGTTGATCTCGCCCGAGCGAAACCGCGTGTCGATGGGCGCGATGACCTCGCTGACGGGTTTTCCGGCCTCGCTGAAGAGCTCGAGGCACTGCAAAAGGGCGATCATTCCAGAGTCGGCGTACCAGTTGTCTTTGAAGTAGAAATGGCCGCTGTGCTCGCCGCCGAAGACGATGTCTTGATCGCGCATCTCGGCCTTGATGATTGAGTGCCCGACTTTCGATCGCACGGGGACGCCGCCGGCTTTGCTGATCAGCTCGGGTACGCTGCGGCTGCAGATTAAATTGTAGAGGATCTTCGCGCCAGGGTACCTCTTGAGCGTGTTGATCGCGACGAGCGCCGTCACGGTGCTGCCGTCGACCAGCTCGGCCTTCTCGTCGACGATGAACATCCGATCGGCATCACCGTCGAAGGCGACGCCGAGATCGCAACCGTGCTTACGGACTTGCGCCTGGAGATCGATCATGTTCTCGGGCTCGATCGGGCTCGCCGGATGATTCGGAAAGCTGCCGTCGAGCTCGAAGTAGATCGGCACCAGCTCGCACGGCAGGCTCTTGAAGACGTGACGGAACGGTTTCGCCGGCCATTCCGTTGCCGGCGTCGACGGCGAGCTTGAACGGCTTGATCTTCGCGCGATCGACGAACGACAGGCAGTGTTGCGCGAAGTCGTCGAGCACGTCGCGCTGCGTGACGGTGCCGGGTTTCTCGGCCTTGGGCGGAAGTTCGCCCGCACGCGAGCTGCTCGCGGATCGTCGCCAGACCGGTGTCGAGCGAGATGGCTTGCGCCTGCGAGCGTGTGAACTTCATGCCGTTGTACTCGGCGGGGTTGTGCGAGGCCGTGATCATCACGCCGCCGTCGAAATCGAACTTTCCGACCGCGAAGTACAGTGCGTCGGTCGAGACCATTCCGATATCGACCACGTCGGCCCCGGCGTCGGTGACGCCGCGAGCGAACGCATCGGCCAACTTTCAGGCCCGAGGGGCGCATGTCGCGGCCGACCGCCACGACCGTGCGATCCTCCTTCGAGGCCCCGGCCCCGAGCAGCGGCACGAAGCAGCGCCCGATGGCGTATGCGACGTCGTCGCTCAGCTCGGACGGATAAACCCCGCGGACGTCGTAGGATTTGAATATAGTGGGATTCACCTGGACCCGCACAGCCAGCCGTTCTTCGACCGTGCTTCGGTGACGCCTTCGTGAAGAACGCACCGCTCGCACGCATGACCGGGACGCTCTTAATGACCGCGTTCCTCGTGGTCACGCTGGGTTTTGCCGTTCAAGGCACGTTCGAGACGCGCGCGGAGCTGGCCAACACGTTCGCCCGCGCAGGCACAGATTCAGGAAGCCCAGATCGAGCTCGAGGAGCTGCTGCGCTTGCAGATCGACGAGGAGAACTCGCTGCGCGGATACTCGCTGACACGCGACCCGTTCTACGTCGCGCAGTACCATCAAGCGGCAGCGGGGTACGACGCGAAGCAGAGCTCGATCCGCAATAAGCTGGGCGAGCAGCTTCCGGGAGCGCGCGAGCTGCTGAACACGTACGGCGACCTGCAGTCCCGGTGGCGCGCCGACGTGGCAGCCCCGCTGCTGCGCAATCCGCGCAACCGCCTCGTCGAGCTGGACAAGCGCAACAAGCTGTTCTCCGATTACGAGTCGCGGACCGTCGCCGCGATCCGCGAAGCCCTGGCGGCGACCGACGCCGCGCTCGTGCACAGCACGCAGCAGCAGCTCGACCGGTCGTCTTACCTCCGTGCGTTCTGGGTGCTCGCGTTCGGCTTGCTCGCCATCCTGTTCAACGCGTATCGTTCGCGACTCAACCGCGAGCTGGAGGAAGAGCGCACGATCTCCGAGATCCTGCAGCGCGCGTTTCGCAGCGAATCGGTGCCGCTGCCGCACTGCGAGGTCGGGACGGCCTACGTCTCCGCGACGAGCCACTTGGCGGTCGGCGGCGACGTGTTCGACGTCTACCGCCTCTCGAGCACGCGCGCCCTCGTCTTGATCGCCGACATCAGCGGCAAGGGCGTGGACGCCGCGGTGCTCACCGCGTTCATCAAGTTCATGATCCGGGCCATCGCGCTGCGGCAGAGCGATCCCGCGGCCATCCTGGCGGAGTTCAATCTCGGCCTTCTCGCGGGCGGTCGGTAACCCGTACCTCTTCGTCTCGATGTTCGTCGGCGTGCTCGACACGGACGCGCTGCAGCTTCGGTACGGCAGCGCGGGGCACGACTGCGCGTACGTGCGCGGGCGCGAAGGCGTTCGTCAGCTCGCCGTCACCGGCCCCGTGCTCGGCGTCATGGAGGAGCCGTTTGCAACCGAGACGCTCGACCTGCAGCCCGGGCGACATGCTCGTGCTCACGACCGACGGCCTGACCGAGGTGCGCAATCGAGCCGGAAAGCAGCTGCTGGGCGAGGGCGCGATGGAGCTCATCGCCGGCGCCGGCACGCACGCGCAGCAGCTGGCCGACGAGCTGGTCGCCGACGTGAAGGCGCGCGGGGGCAATCGTCTGCGCGACGACCTCGCGATCCTCGCCATTCGTATCGTCGACGCGGAGCGTTCCAATGATTAGGGCCACGCTCGCGCTGATCGCATTCGGCCTGCTGTGGTTCGCGGCGTTCGGCCCGGTGCTGGCCGAGTGCAAGGTGCACCGCGGCGACAAGGTCGTGCTCTACAGCACCACCGACGACCCATCCGTTTTGCTTTGGGACTCGCGCTCGCGCCTGCGCGCGTATAGTGCGGCGTCGTTCGACGTCGCACAGGCGATGCTGCCGCACGCCCTCGTCGTCGCGCCGGGGACGCATGCCAACGTCATCTCGTGCGTGCCGAGCTACGTCGAGTCGCCGATCTTCTCGTCGCCGGCCGACGCGGTGGGCGTTGCGATCACGAGCGGCGCTGCGCACGGCCTCATCCGCTGGGTGCTGGGCTCGGACGTCCGGATGATTCACTAGGCTCCTAAGGAACGAAAACGCGCAGGCGACCGCCCGAAATTCGCACCCGCTCCATCGCGATGCCGTAGACGCGTTCCAGGGCCGTCGCCGGCCAGCAGGTCGTCGGGCCGCGCAACGTCGAGCAGCTTCCCCTCGCCGAGCAGGGCGATGCGGTCGGCATAGGCCGCGGCCTCGTTGAGGTCGTGCAGCGCGCAGACCACGGTCTTGCCGTCGCGAGCAAGCCCGCGGAGCAAGCTCGAGGATATCGTGCGCGACGCGCACGTCGAGGTGGCTCGTCGGCTCGTCCAGCAGCAGGATCGGCGTCGCCTGCGCGAGCCCGAGCGCGATCCACACGCGTTGACGTTCGCCGGCGCTCAGCGTAGAAAAGAGACGCCGCGCGAAGCCATCCATGCGAACCGAACGCAGCGCGCGCGACGACGGCGTCGTCGTCGTCTTCGCCGGCCTGCCACCGCCACCAGCGGCGATGCGGGAATCGTCCGACGGCGACGACTTCCTCTACGGTCAGCGCGTCGAACACTGTTTCGTCGCCCGTGACGAACGCGACGCGCCGCGCGCGCTCGAGCGGCCGCAGCCGCGCGCTGGGAACGCCGTCGATCGTGATGGTCCCGGCGCTCGCGGCGTGCAGCCCCGCGATCGCGCGCAGCAGCGTCGTCTTTCCGATGCCGTTTGGGCCGACGAGCGCCACGAACTCGCCGGTGGCCACGCTCGCCTCGACGTCCGTTAGCAGGGCCCGGCCGCCGACGCGCAGCGCGACTCCGTCCAGTCCGATCATTTGCTCGTGCCGCCCGACGGCGCCGCGGGCCGAAGATACAGGTAGAGAAACGCCGGCACGCCGATGAAGGCCAGCAGCACGCCGATCGGGAGTTCCGCCGGCGCGACGATGCGACGGCAGATCGCGTCGGCCAGCATGCAGAGCGCCGCGCCCACGGCGGCGCTCGCGGGGAGCAGCACGCGCAGATCCGAGCCGACGATGCGGCGCGCCACGTGCGGCACGATCAGCCCAACGAACCCGACGAGTCCGGCGAGGACGACGCTGCCGGCGGCGAGTAACGACGCCGCGGCGAGGATCGTCCACTGCGCGCGATCGACGTCGACGCCGACCGCGCGCGCGCGCTGCTCGCCGATGCGCAGCGCGTTGAGCGGCGCGACAGAGACGATTGCGAGCAGCGTGCCGAGCGCGACGTACGGCGCCGACGACGGCGAGGTCGTGCCAGCCTCGGCCTGCCATAGAGCCCGCGAGCCACGCCAGAATCGCGCTCGCGTAATCGTTGGATTGCGCGCGCACGATCGCGAGCGTCACGATGGCGGCGAAGAGCGTCGACAGCGAAACGCCGGCGAGGATCAGGCGGCTCGGGTCGATGCCGCCGCCGCGGCGCGCGAGCGTCGCCACGAGCAGCGCCGCGCCGAGACCGGCGACGAAGCCGATGGCGGGCGTGGCCGCCGCCGCCGCGCCGGCGAGAATCGCGATGGCGATGGCTGCGGCCGCAGCGGCGCTGACGCCGGTGAGATATGGATCGACCAGCGGATTGCGAAGCATACCCTGCAGGATCGTTCCGCAGAGCGCCAACGACGCGCCGACCGTCGCGCCCACACAGACGCGCGGCAGGCGCAGCTGCCAGACGATCGCGTTCAGCACACCCGTGCCGCCCGGATGCGAGAGCGCGCCGGCAATTTGCGCGAACGACAGCGGAGTGCCGCCGACGAGCAGGCTCGCGCCGCCCGCGACGACGGCGAGCGCGGCGAGGAGGACGAGCTTGAAGGTGCCGTTCAGCGGCCGCGCACCTCCACGGCGAACGCGCGCCCGGGCATCGGGAACCCCGCGAAGAGCGCGTAGCGGTCGTTGCCGAGGTTGTAGCCGCGCAGCGCGATGACGATCTGCGGCGCGATCCGATAGCCGATCGAGGCGTCCACGTCGGTGAACGTCGCCGGCTGATAGACGGCGTACGCCGGCGACAGGAACGGATCCGCGCTCTCTTGCGGACCTTGCGTGGTCGCAACGATGCGGAATCCGTCGAACCGGCTCGTCGGCGGCGGAACGAACTTCAGACCGAGCGTCACGGCGAAGACGGGGCCACGGCCGGGCAGGCGAGCATCGGTGTCGAGATTCTGCGCGCGATACAGGTTGACGACTTGGAGATCTGCGCCGAGACCCGCCGCGCGCGGGGTCGACGCCGTGAACGAGAGGCCCTCGATCGAGGCATGGCCGACGTTTTCCGGAATGTACAGCGGCGGAGGCGACACGATCAAGTTCGAACCCGACGTCACGAACCAGCCGAAGCTCACGCCGCCCCAGAGGCGCGGCGCGACGAGGGTCGCGTCGCCGACGCGCGTCCGCTCGGGCGCGAGGTTCGGATTCGAGAAACCGGGATAGTAGAGCTCCTCCGCCGTCGGGGCCCGAAAGGCCGTCGCGGCGTTGAGCTTGACCTCGAGGTCGCTCGAGAACGGCACGATGGCACCGAGCGACGGCGAATACGCGCCGCCCACGCCTCCGTCGCGCTCGCCGCGCAGGCCGGCGTAGAATTGCTGGCCGTTTCCGCCGAACCACTGCGACTGCACGTAGGCTGCGGTCTGCGCGTAGGGATCGAAGATCGGCATGTTGTCGGCGGCCAGCGCCGATCCGCCGCCGGTTCCCGGATCCACACGCGCGATGCCGCGCATCAAGTCGACGCCGTAGACCAGGCGCTGGCGGTCGTCGCCCGTCACGTTGCGCAGGCTCGCCATCCAGTGCTCGTCGTAGAGCGTCTGCGCGTAGGGCGGATTTGTGGTCGCCGGCGGTGCCGGCGTCGGAAAGAACGCGTTGGGACAGCTCGCGTCCACCGGCGTGTTGCACGTGAACGAAAGGCTCTGCGACGACGCGCCCAGCTCGAGCGACGTCGTAGAACGCGCGCCCTTATGTTCCACGTTCAGTCGCACGTCGCGATTGACGTTGCCCTGTTCACTGGTCGGCGAGAAGAAGTCGAGCGAGCCCGGCACGCCGGACGTTGCGTCGGCGATGTCGCCCGTCAGGGTGAATTCGAGCGCCCCGATCGCGTGGGCGTAGCGCGCGCTCACGGCAGTCAGGCCGGCCTGGGAGTTCTGGCGGTTCGGTCCGTTGACCACGGAATAGTCGTTCGTCGCGTACGTGCGTTGAAACGTGACGTACGGCGCCTGCAGCAGATACGTCTGCTCGTTGAACGAGCCGGTCGCGAACGTGGCGGCGCTGCGCGCCGGCTGCGGCGCCGTGATGATGTTGATCACGCCGCCGATGGAGCCGGATCCGTAGAGCGTCGAGCCGCCGCCCTCGACCACCTCGATCCGATCGATCCCGCCCACGGCGAACTGCTCGAGATTGACGTCGTTGATTTGGCTGCCGGCCATCGGCAGTCCGTCGACGAGGACGAGCACTTGCTGCGACGAGCTGCCGCGAATGCCGACGCTCGTCGCGGCGCCGAAGGCGCCGTAGCGAACGACGTTGACACCCGGCACGCGGTCGAGCGCGTCGGCGACGGTGCGGTCGCCGTCCGCGCGCGATCTGCGCGGCCGTCACGACGTACGTCGTGCGCGCGGTGCGCGCGGCAGCCTCGAGGCTGCGATCGCTCGTCACGACGTGGGCGATCTCGGGACCGACGCTGGGCGTGGGAGATGGGGAGGCGGTGGCAATGGCGACCGCCGCGAGAAGCGGAGCAAACATGGCAATCCTTTCCTTTGCGCGAGGCGGATCGTGCGATCTCGTTTGCGTCGGTATCCTGACTCGCGGATTGCTGCCGTTTGCCCGAGCCTTCCCATCCTCTCCGAGGACAGTGGCGTTCGGGCGGCTCCCCGCATACAGTGGCGCGACCGTGCCGGCGTCTCACCGGCTTCCCGCGCAAACGTATCTTCGCGATTGCGCAAAGGTCGGCGCGTTCCTTCCTCCGTACTCGGAACGGCGGATGCAACGGACTCTCGTGCTCGCAATGGCATCGTGTGCGCTGACGCTCGCCGCGTGCGCCGGCCGCCCCGCGCACGACGCCGGGCCGGCGCACACCGCGGGGCGCGTCGTGACGCTGGTGCCCTCGTTCGCCGACGACGCCTACGCGATCGGCGCCGGCTCGCAGCTCGTGGCCGTGTCCGTGTTCACGGACGCACCGGGGACGAAGTCGTTGCCACGCGTCGCCGACGCGTCGAGCGTCAACGCCGAAGCGATCCTCGCGCTGCGTCCGAGCGTGGCGATCGGGATTCCGGCGCAGGCACGCCTCGTCGAGCCGCTGCGCCGCGCGCGCGTCACAGTCGTGCTGCTTCCCGACGACGCTTACGATCGGATCTTTGCGAATCTGCGGGCGATCGGGACGCTGACCGGCCGTCGCCGGCAGGCCGACGCTGTGGTCGCGCGGCTGCAGCGCGAAACCGCCGCAATCCACCAGCGCACGCTGCGCTACGCGCGGCATCCGAGCGCGTTCGTGGTGCTCGGCGCAACGCCGATCTGGACGACCGGCGCGGCGTCGTACATCAGCACGCTGCTCGAGCTCGCCGGAGCGACGAACGCCGCCGGCAACTTTCGCGGGGCCTACGGCGTGTACAGCGCCGAAGCGCTGGTCCGCGACCAGCCCGACCTGCTAATCGCCGATCCGGCGACGCGGCTGGAAGGACAGCTGGACCGCGAGCCGTGGCGGAGCTTGCGGGCCGTCAAGCTGCATCGCGTCTACTACGTGAATCCGAATCTGATCGAGCGCCCCGGCCCGAACTACAACGCGGGACTGCGGTGGCTCGTCGATCGCGTGAGCCCGGTCGCGGGTTTAGCGCCCTGATGGAGCGCGCGCTCGTCGTGGCCGTGGAAACGCACGCGCTGACCGAGACGATCGAGATCGAGCTTTCCGAGATGGAGGCGCTCGCGACCGCCGCCGGCGCGACGATCGTCGGCCGCGTCGTTCAGCGTCGCGACGCGGTGGATCCCGCTACGCTCGTCGGCAGCGGCAAGGCACGCGAGATCGCGGAGATCGCGCTCGCGGCGCGGGCGACGCTGATCTTGGTGTTCAACGAGCTGCGTCCGCGCCAGCGTAAGAACTTGGAGAAGGCGATTCCGCTTCCCATCGTCGACCGAACCATGCTGATTCTCGACGTGTTCGCCCGGCACGCGCGCAGCCGCGAGGGCAAGCTGCAGGTCGAGCTCGCGCAGCTGCGCTACCGGCAGTCGAACCTCATCGGCGTCGGCGCCGACCTCTCCCGCCTGGGCGGCGGCATCGGCACGCGCGGGCCCGGCGAGACCAAGCTCGAGATCGACCGCCGGCGCATCGCCGAGCGCATTCGCGTGCTCAATCGCTCGCTCGCCGGCGTGCGGCGGCAGCGCTCGCTGCGGCGGTCCGGGCAACGGCACGACCCGCTGGTCGCGCTGGTCGGATACACCAACGTCGGGAAGTCGTCGCTGCTCAACGCGCTGGCGCGCAGCGACGCCTACGTCGCCGACCAGCCGTTCGCGACCCTCGACCCGACGACGCGGCGCGTGTATCTGGGACCCGGCGCGTACGTTCGCATGACCGATACCGTGGGATTCATCACCGACCTGCCCGCGGATCTCATCAACGCCTTTCGCGCCACGCTCGAGGAGCTGCGCGACGCCGATCTGCTGGTGCACGTGCTCGACGCCGGCGATGCGCAGTGGACGCGTCAGCGGCGTGCCGTGGACGCCATCCTGCACGAGCTCGAACTCGACAAGACCCCGCGCCTGGTCGTCTTCAACAAATGCGACGTGCGCATGCCGGAGGCGTCGGAGGAGCCCGTTGCGCTACGCGTTAGCGCGGCGACCGGAGCAGGCCTCGACGCGTTGCGCGCCGCACTCGCCGAACGGTTGGGACTGCATCCGTGAAAGCGTTGGTCGCGGCCGCCGCCTTGCTCGCCGCCGCAGGCTGCGTGCGCAACTCGGACGACGCCTTGGTCGCCTCGGTGCGCCGGGTTCGGCCATCGGTCGTGCTGCTCTCGATGCGCGTGCCGCCGGAGAGCAAGAAGCACAAATACGACGATGCCTATGCCACGGGGTTCGTCGTCGCCTCGGGGAATTGGGGAAGCGACATCCTCACCGTGCAGCACGCGATCGACGGGGCCTGGAACCTTCACGTCACGATCGGCAACCGCGTCAAGGCGCCGGCGCGCGTTATCGCCGCAAACACCGACCTCGACCTCGCGCTGCTGCGTACCTCGCACCCGAATCTGCCGGTCGTCGCGCTGGGCTCGGCGGCGCATCTGCCGAACGAGATCGGCCGCGAGCTGGGACTGCTCGGTTATCCGATTCCCGACGAGTTCGACGACGAGAACCTCGGCCTGGCGACGTCGCTGGATTCGGGGCGGCTCTCGTCGATTCGCAAGGACGCGCTCGAGGTGACGCTATCGATCGTTCCGGGCGAGAGCGGCGCGCCGGTTTTCATCGCCGACACCGGCGAGGTCGTCGGCGTGGCCGAATCGCGGTTCGACGACGAGCGCAGCATCGGCTTCGCGCTGCCGGTCGATGACGTCAGGAAATTTCTTCATCGTACGGACCGTGTGCATGGGTTTTGACGGCCCGCTCGCCATGCGCCGAAACGATGATCGAACGATCGCCGATCCACTGCAGCGGCGGGATCTCGAAGAAGCGTGCCAGCACGTTGAGGTGCGGCGCGTAGCTCCGGCGTAGGTTCGAGAACCGCGACCACGCCTCGTCGCGGTCGCGCAACTCATAGCCGGCCGCCGAGAGACGATCGCACGCGCGCTCGAACTCCGCGCGCTCGACGCCGGCCGACTCCTCGGCGACGCCGACTTCGAAATAACGGGAAAGGTCGCGCGTCGCATGGCGTCCGACGTTGTAGAAGATGCGAGCCTGACCGTCGCGCACGCCGGCGACGGTCGTCATCATCAGCGTCGCCGCGTCGAGCAGCGTGCCCAGCGTGCCGATCCACGACTGATCGTCGTGGCTCGAGCGGAAGAACGCCAGCATCGGATAGGCGAGATGGCTCTCCATCACGGCGGCGGCCCAGCGCTGAGCGTCGATCATCAGCGGCGACAGGTCGTCGGCCGTGCGAGAATAGCCGGCGATCGTCAAGAGGTTGACGCCGCTCGGCGGCGTGCCGGCCCGCGCGGCGATCGTCACGACGAAGGTCTCGCGCTGCTGGAACGACCCGAAGATCGCGAACAGAAAGGCGGTGAGGATCGAGAGAAACGACAGGCCGGCGAGCGCCGCGAGCACCGACACCAGCCGCGGACCGGTTCCGCGGCCCACGACGTCGCCGAATCCGATCGTCAGCAGCGAAGTCCCGGCAAAGTAGAGCGTGGTGCCGAACGAGAGGTGGGCCGGAGAGATGCCGCCGCGCATTCCCCATAGCACCGCACCGAACCCGAAGATCAACACCGCGACCCAGAGCCCGATCAGCGATATGAGCATGAACGGCGCGAACACCGCGAGCAACTCTTCGCGGCGCTCGGGATCCCGCGCGTGCACGCGCCACGCCAGCCGCGGCCACACGCGCCACATGAAGCGCCACACGAAGAAGCTGATGCGATAGCGGCGGCCGGTCGCTCGAGGCATGACCACAGACTGAAAGACGTCGCTCATCGTCAGCGCGATCACGGTAACTCCGAACGCGATGCTCAGGACACTCAACAGCATGCAGTGCCCGGGTTCGGCGCGGCGGGGCGGCAAGCCGCCCTGAGTCGAAGCTCCACCGCATGGCCGTGGTTTTCATCACCGGACCCGTGCGTTCGGGAAAGAGCGCGTTCGGCGTGCGGCTGGCGCGCGAGAGCGGACGCGACGTAACCTACGTCGCCACCGCTGCCGGAGCGCCCGAAGACGCCGAGTGGCGCGCCCGCCTGACGCGTCACGTGCGCGACCGGCCGGCCGCGTGGCGGACGGTCGAGACTGCCGGTATGAGCCACGAAGCGCAGCTCGCGCTGTTCCGGCTGGCGCCGGCGTCGGCGTGCCTGGTGGTCGACGCGCTCGGCACCTGGCTGGCCACCCGGATCGCGGCGCGCATCGATCTCCTCGAGATCGACTACACGGTGGCGGAATCGCAGCTCGACGACGAGGCGGCGCAATTCGTCGACGCGATGCTCGCCTCGTCGGCGTACGTCGTCGCCGTGAGCGAACAGATCGGATGGGACGTCGTGCCCGTGGCGGCGTCGGCGCGGCTCTTCCGCGACGCGATGGGTCGCATGGTGCAGCGCCTCGCGAAGCGCGCGGACCGCTCGTATCTCGTCGTCGCCGGCTACGCGGTGGATCTTCGGGCTCTGGGCGTGCCGATCGGCGATCTCGATGACTGAAGCGCTCGTCCTCGTCACGTTTCTCGCGGCGGTCGTCGTGTTGGCCGTGGGTGCGAAGCGCCTGCGCATCCCGTATCCCATCGCGTTCGTTATCGGCGGCGTGGTGCTGGGATTCTCGCGCCACCTGCCGCGGCCGCACGTGGATCCCGACATGATCATGCTCGTCATCGTGCCCCCGCTGCTCTACAGCGCCGGGTGGGGCACTGACTGGATCGAGTTCCGCCGCAACGCGCAGCCGATCTCCCTGCACGCGGTGGGTCTGGTCATCGTGACGATGGTCGTAGTCGCCGCCGTGGTGCACGCGACGGTTCCCGGCTTCGCGTGGCCGCTGGCGTTCACGCTCGGCGCGATCGTGTCGCCGCCCGACGCCGTTGCGTCCGAGGCGATCTTCGAGCGAATCGCGATCCCGCGGCGCGTCGCCGCAATCGTCAGCGGCGAGTGCCTCGTTAACGACGCGACGGCGCTCGTGTTATACCGGTTCGCGCTCGCCGCCGCGGTGACGGGCGCGTTCTCGCTGGTGCATGCGAGCGGCGCCTTCATCGTCGTCGCGGCCGGCGGCATCCTGATCGGCGCGGCCGTCGCGTTCTTGTTGGAAGGTGCGCTGCGTTACTGGTCGCGCCGCGGTTACGGCGATTCGATGATCGCCAGCGTCGTGTTCCTGCTCGCGCCGTTCGCGGCATATCTGCCTGCTGAAGAGCTCAACGTCTCGGGCGTGCTCGCCGCCGTTACCGCCGGCATCGTGCTCAGCCGGCGTTCCACGCTCTTCATCGACCCGGAGACGCGCGTGCTTGGGTCGTCGGTGTGGCGGCTGCTGACCTTCGTGCTCAACGCGTTCGCGTTTCTCCTGATCGGCGTCGAGCTGCCGGGCATCATCGAGGCGTTGATGCCGCACGTCAAAGACTACGCGCTCTACGGGCTGCTCGTGAGCGCGACGGTGATCGTGGTGCGGATCGCGTGGGTCTTCCCGGCGACGTATCTTCTGCGGTTCGTCACCGGCCGCATGCGGGCGAGCAGTCCGACGATGTCGTGGCAGCAGGTGGCCGTGATGTCCTGGTCCGGCATGCGCGGCATCATCTCGCTCGCGATCGCGCTCGCGCTCCCGTACACGCTCGGCGACCAGCCGTTCCCGCAGCGCAGCGTGACGATATTCTTCACGTTCTGCGTGATCTTCGTGACGCTCGTGTTCCAGGGCCTGACGCTCGGGCCGCTGATCGAGTGGCTGGGCGTGACCGAGACGAGTCGCAGCCGGCGCCGCGAAACGGCTTTGCGCGTGCGCGCGCTCGAGGCCGGAATCGCTCGCCTGCGCGACGTCGAGGCGCGGCGCAAGTCGCCGCTCGAACGCGAGATCCTCGGGCGCGTCCTGGAGGAGTACGAGCAGCGCATCAACGTGCTGCGGGGCAAGGCCGAAAAAGAAGAGGCGATCGAGGCGACGGAGAGCCGCATCGACCGCCACCTTCAGAAGGAGGCCCTGGGCGCCGAGCGCCGCGCGATCGCCGCGATGCGATCGGCGGGCGAGATTCCCGACGACATCTATCGCTCGATCGAGTACGACCTCGACCTCGCGACCCTGCGGCTCAACTAATGAATCTCAGAACGAAAGGCGCTGCACTCTGCTTTGGGCTCGCACCTTGGGAATCCGTCGCTCGGACGTTCGTCGCGGCACGTCGTGTGCCGCTCCTGCTCGCGCGCTTTTTCGGGCTAACAAAGTTTGGAAACAGCCATCCGTGGCTGGCCCGAAAAAGTCGCGACGCCTCGCTTACGGATTCTCAAGGGTCCACGCCCAAGGCGGAGTGGGGCGAGTTCCTTTGAGGTTCCTTAGGGCCCGGGCGTGCTTGCCGGGGTGACGGCCGGTGCGGCCGACGGTGCCGGGGACCCGGCAGCGGGCGGCGGCTGGCTCGCGGCCGGGCTGCTCGAGGATGGCGCCTCGGGCGTGGCCGACGGCCGCGGGGTCGGAATCGGCGGCGGGGCGAGCGTCGGCTGGCCCGCCGGATAGATCAGCGGAACCAGCCGGATGTAGCCGATCGAGACGGTGCCGTCCTTCGGTATCGTCGTGTCGGCGGTCACGGTCGAGTAGCCGGGGGCGCGCGCCGTCACGGTCTGGTCGCCGTCGACCGAGCGGAGCATAAACGCGCCATTGACGTCGGCGCGGGCCGTGTACAGCGAGCCGATAGAAAGCAACGCGTTAGGGATCGGCCGGTTCGTCATCGCGTCGAGCACTCGGCCGGTGACGTGACCGAAATCTTGAACGCCGACGACGTTCGGCGGCGCCGAGCAGCCGTCGCCCAGCGCAAAGAGCAGGAGCATTCCCAAGACGGCGTAGCGCATCACGGGTCTTCTACGACGAAAGTGGGAGGCAGTTCCCCCAGAAACCACCTCCCGCGGACGCCCCCTGGTATGCGACGAGGAGCGGCTCGATCGCATTTCGCGGACTACTAGCTGTCGGCGCACTCCGGGGCCCTAACCGGGAGGGCGCCGACAAACGTGATGGTATCAGGGCCGGCGTACGAAAACGTGTCGGCTCGCTCGACCGAGGCGGCGGCAGGAAGCCACTTTTGTAGCCAGGGGTCGTGAGTCGCTTGTGCAACCTTCACAAGCCATGACTCCCTACGCCCCCGTCGCGATCTACCTGTGCGTCGCCGTGGCCGCCGCCGTGTTCTTCACTGTGCTCCCCGGCCTGCTGGGACGCGGCAAGCCCAACGCGCACAAGCGCGAGGCGTACGAGTGCGGGGTCGAGCCCACGTCGCTCGTCACTGGGCGTTTTCCGGTGCGGTTCTATCTGATCGCGATGCTGTTCGTCGTGTTCGACGTCGAAGCGGCGTCGTTCTATCCTTGGGCGGTGCAGATGCACGCGCTGCGCGTCTTCGGACTGCTGGAGATGGTGATCTTCATCGTCGTGTTGGCCATCGGGTATGCCTACGTTTGGAAGAAGGGGGGCTTCGTCTGGCGATGAGCGCCAGTCCGGGCCACTTCATGCTGGCGCGACTCGACGACGTCGCGCGCTGGGCGCAGAGCTCTTCGGTATGGCCGCTCACGATGGGCTTGGCCTGCTGCGCGATCGAAATGATGAGCGCGACGGCGCCGGAGTACGACATCGCGCGATTCGGCTCCGAGGTCTTTCGCAGCTCGCCCCGCCAGGCCGATCTCATGATCGTCTCCGGCCGCGTCGCGCAAAAGATGGGGCCGGTCGTCAAGCGGCTCTACGATCAGATGCCGGACCCGAAGTGGGTCATCTCGATGGGCGCGTGCGCGAGCTCGGGTGGCATCTTCGACA
The DNA here is from genome assembly GCA_963711625.1 of Vulcanimicrobiota bacterium. GTDB lineage: Bacteria > Vulcanimicrobiota > Vulcanimicrobiia > Vulcanimicrobiales > Vulcanimicrobiaceae > Cybelea. Next base: position 127,584 of record OY970207.1, on the reverse strand, counting down.
ACTACGCGGTGATCCAGGGAATCGACACGATCGTTCCCGTCGACGTCTACGTTCCGGGCTGTCCGCCGACGCCCGACGGGCTACTCTACGCGGTAAACCTTATTCAGCAACAGATCCGCGAAGGCGGTCGCGGTGGCATTTTGGCGCGAGCCTAACCCCGTAATTTCGAAGGTGCCCCGTGCCTAGCACGCAGACTCCGCCGATCGCCGGTTCAGCGATCGACCCGCCCAGCCTGCGCTCGCCGATCGAAGATGCGGTCATCGAGCGCGTTGCACCCGCGCACCTGCACGATCGGCTCGACGCGCTGCGTCGCGACGGCTACACGATGCTGATCGATCTCGGCGCCGTGGATTATCTGCAGCGCAAGCCGCGCTTCGACGTGGTCTATCACTTGATGAAGCTCGCGCCGGGGCCGGCGAGCGTTGCCGAAGTCGGCACGCCGGCGCGCACGCGCATCCTCTGCGGGGTCGACGACGGAGAGCGTCTGCCCACGGCGACGGACCTCTGGAAATCTGCCGACTGGGCCGAGCGGGAGGTATTCGATCTGTTCGGCATCGCTTTCGACGGACACCCCGACCTGCGCCGGATCCAGATGCCGTATGATTGGGAAGGGCACCCGCTTCGCAAGGATTATCCGATGCGCGGGCCCGCTCGCGAGCGCTCGCCGCGCCCGGATTTCGCCAACAAGACCAACGTCGTCGCGGGCACGCCGCCCTCCGGCCGCACGTTCGAGGCACTGCAAGAAGAAGTCAGGCGGGCACGCGAGTCGTGAGCTCCGCGCTGCCGTTGCCGCCGCAGGTCGTGAGCCAGAGCGGCAACACGATGGTGCTCTCGATGGGGCCACAGCACCCATCGACGCACGGCGTTTTGCAGATCGTCCTCGAGATCGACGGCGAGAACGTCGTGAAGGCCGAGCCCGAGATCGGCTATCTGCACACCGGCATCGAGAAGACGGCGGAAGGCCTGTTCTGGACGCAGGCGCAGACCGTGATCGAGCGCATGGACTACCTCGCGCCGTCGTCGAACGCACTCTGCTACGCGCTCGCGGTCGAAAAGCTGCTCGGCATCACCGATCGCATCCCGGAACGCGCGCAAGTGATTCGCGTCCTCTCGATGGAGCTCACGAGGCTCGCGTCGCATTGTGTGTGGCTCGGCACTCACGGCATCGACCTGGGCGCGATCTCGGTGTTCTTTTACTGCTTCGACCTTCGCGAGAACATCCTCGACCTGCAAGAGGCATCCGGCGGCGCGCGCATGCATCCCAACTACATGCGCGTCGGCGGCGTCAACGGCGATCTGCCCGACGGCTATCTCGCCCGGCTCGACGCGCTGATCGAGAAGTTTCCGGGCCGCATGCGCGACCTCCGCGGACTGCTCCAAGCGAACCCGATCTTCCAGGACCGCACGATCGACGTCGGCTACCTGGCGCCCGAAGAGGCGCTGCAGTGGGGCGTCACCGGACCGAGCCTGCGCGCCAGCGGCATCGCCTACGACGTGCGCAGGGCGTTTCCGTACACCGGGTACGACACCTACGATTTCGACGTCCCGACGCGCGCCGAGGGCGACGCGTACGCGCGCTTCCTCGTGCGGCTCGACGAGATGGAGGAATCCGATCCGCATCGTCGAGCAGGCGCGCCGGCGGCTCGACACGCCGGGCCCGGTGATGATCGACGACTCGAAGGTTGCGCTCCCGCCCAAGGAGACCATCGCGCTCTCGATGGAGGCGCTGATCCACCACTTCAAGATCATCAGCGAGGGCTTCCGCGTCCCGCCGGGCGACGTGTATCAGACGATCGAGTCGCCGCGCGGCGAGCTGGGCTACTACATCGTCAGCAACGGCGAGAACCGCCCCTACCGCGTGCGCACGCGTCCGCCGAGCATGTACAATCTGCAGGCACTCAAGGGCATCGCGCCCGGCAATCTCATCGCGGACCTCGTGGTGATGATCGGGTCGCTGGATCCTGTCTTCGGCGAGGTCGATCGATGAGCGCGCTCGTGCTGCCGGGTACTGCGGAGGGGACTCTGACCCGAGCGCCATTGACAGGAGGTCAAAATTGTCCTCAAGAGGTGGCGCGAGGGCAGCGTAGCAGGAGCGACACACGATGTGGCGCGACGAGCGACCCAGCGCAGTACCCGGCAGCACGAGCGCGCTCAGGGCGTCGTGACGAGCGGACCGGTTTGTGACCCAGCGTGAGAAGAGCTTCCCCGCGCTGTTGGAGCGGTTGAAGCCGGAGTGCGAGCAGATTATTGCGAGGTACGAACAGAGGCGGTCTGCGCTGCTGCCGATCATGCATCTCTTTCAGCAGCACGAGGGCTACGTCAGCCCGCAGGCTATGGACGCTGCCGCCGCGATGCTCGAGATCACGCCGGCGGAAGTCGAAGGCGCGGTGTCGTTCTACACGCTGCTCTTCCGGCGCCCCGTCGGCAGGTACGTGCTGCAGGTCTGCCGCGGCCTGGCCTGCACGATCAACGGTGCCGAGGACGTGATGGCGTGCTTCCGCGAGAAGCTTGGCGTCGGGCATTTGCAGACGACGCCGGACGGACTGTTCTCCTACGAAGAGGTCGAGTGCCTCGCGGCGTGCGATCGTCCGACGGCCGTCCAGGTCAACCTGGACTTCGTCTACGACGTGAACCCGCAGAAGATCGACGAGCTGCTCGGCGCGATGCGCGCCGGCACGTACTCAACGCCGCCGATGGCGCAGACCGAAGCGCCGGGATCCACGTGGGAGATTGCGCAGGACGCGCAGATCGCGTCGGGGCGCAAGTCGGCGGGTGCGCGCGGCGTCGAGAGCCCGAACAACGCGAGCGGCTTGGGCGATGCGAGCGGCACCATCATGCTCGACAACATCATCAGCGGCGACGTCAAGCTGTTCCGTAAGACGTCGGAGCGCGCCGTGGTGGATTCGCGCGCCGTCGTCGAGACGATCGAGGAAGAGGGGGCGCGTGCCGGTCACTAAGGTGTTGACCGCCGGCATCGGCGAGATCGACATGCGCGGCATCGAGGCATACCGGCAGCGCGGCGGGTATCGCCAGTGGGAGCGCGCGGTGCGCGAACTGACGCCGGCCGACGTGCTTGAGGCGTGCGACAAGTCCGGTTTGCGCGGCCGCGGCGGCGCCGGCTTCCCGACCGGCAGGAAGTGGTCGTTTTTGCCCAAGGACAAGCCGCTGCGCTACCTCGTCTGCAACTGCGACGAGGCCGAGCCGGGCACGTTCAAGGACCACATGCTGCTCGAGTACGCGCCGCACCTCGTGCTCGAGGGCATGCTGATCGGCGCGTACGGCATCGCCTGCCACCACGCGTTCATCTATATACGCGGCGAGTTCAGACGCGGCTACGAGATCTTCTGCGCCGCGCTCGAGGAGGCGCGCCAGGCCGGCTACGTCGGCAACAACCTGTTCGGCACGGGATTCGACCTCGAGGTCACCGTGCACCGCGGCGCCGGGCGCGTACATCTGCGGCGAGGAGACGGCCTGTTGAACTCGCTCGAGGGCAAGCGCGGCGAACCGCGTCTCAAGCCGCCGTTCCCGGCCATCGAGGGACTGTACGGCATGCCGACGGTCGTCAACAACGTCGAGACGCTCGCCTATCTCGTGCCGATCCTCGAGCGTGGGCCGGAATGGTTCGCGGCGATCGGCACCGAGCGCAGCAAGGGGTATAAGATCGTCTCCGTGTCCGGCCACGTGCAGAAGCCGGGCAACTACGAGATTCCGCTCGGCACGACGGTGCGCGAGATCATCGAGATCGCCGGCGGCCTTCGCCCCGGGCGAACCTTCGCGGCCGTGCAGCCGGGCGGCGGTTCCTCCGCCTGCATCTTCGAAGAGCACCTGGACTGGCCGTACGATTACGAGAGCATGGCGAAGGCCGGCTCGATGCTCGGCTCGGGCGCGTTCGTCGTGTTCGACGACACGACCGACTTCGTGAACGCGGCTTACAACCTGGTCCGCTTCTTCGCGCACGAGTCGTGCGGCCAGTGCACGCCGTGCCGCGAGGGCGGCAGCTGGATGGCGCGCGTGCTCGACCGTCTCGTGCAGCACCGCGGAGTCCCCGGCGACTACGAGATGCTCGCGCGGGTTTCGGGCTCGATCACCGGCCTGAACCTCTGCGCGCTCGGCGACTCGATCGAGCCGTTCTTGAAATCGGTGATGGAGCGCTTCCCGACAGGCGTTCAAGTCGCGGATCGTGGCGGCATGACGATCGGAGTCGGTCAGCCTCACGATCGACGGCGTTCCCGTCACGGTGCCGAAGGGCACGCTGCTGGTCGAGGCCGCCAAGACGATCAAACAGCAGATTCCGATCTACTGCTATCACACGAAGCTTGGGCCCGCGGGTCTCTGCCGCATCTGCATGGTCGAGATCGAAGGGATGCCGAAGCTGCAGATCGCGTGCAACACGATCGCGACCGACGGCATGGTGGTGCGGACGCAGGGCGCGCGCGTGGAGCAGGCGCGCGCGGTCGTCCTCGAGCTCTTCCTCGTCAACCATCCGTTGGACTGTCCCGATCTGCGACAAGGGCGGCGAATGCGACCTCCAGGACTACGCCGATGGCGTACGCGCGCGGCACCTCCGACGTCGCGGATCGCAAGCTTTCCAAGCCCAAGGCCGTCGATCTCGGGCCGACGATCGTGCTCGACGAAGAGCGCTGCATCGTGTGCCAGCGATGCGTCCGCTTCGACGACATCATCGCCGGCGAACGCCAGCTCGTCGTTAAGGATCGCGGCGCGCGCGACATCATCGCGACCGCGACCGGCCGTCCGTACCGGCACAACTTCACCGGCAACGTCACCGAGCTCTGTCCCGTCGGGGCGCTGACCTCGAAGAGCTATCGCTTCAAGTCGCGTCCCTGGGATCTGAACCGGACGACGACGACGTGTACCCAGTGCGCCGTCGGCTGCCAGCAGTTCGCCGACGTGCGGCACGGCACGCTGCTGCGAACGATGCTGGTGGAAGAAGACGAGATCTCCGACGGCTGGCTCTGCGACCGCGGCCGCTACAACGTGGGCTTCTACGAGTCGCCCGATCGGATCGCGCAACCGCTCTACCGCAAGGACGGGCGCGTGGTACAGATCGGTTGGGACGACGCGTTCATCCTGTGGGCGAAGGCGATTCGCGACGCGATCGCCGCGAAGGGAACCGCCAGCGTCGGCGCGCTCGGCGGCGGGCGCCTGACCAACGAAGAGGCCTTCGCGCTGCAGCACTTGTTCAAAGAGATCGGCGTGACGAGCCTGGATTGGCGCGCCGGCACACAGCGTCAGGCGTCGCCCGGCAGGCACGGAAAGGCGCTCGACGCGATCGACGACGCGCAGGCCATCGTGATCGCCGGCGCTCCGCTCGAGGAGCGCGCGCCCGTGCTCTGGCTGCGCGTCGCGAAAGCGGCGCGCCTGACCGGCGCGAAGATCGTGTCCGTCGCCGACGCGCGAGAAGCCCGGCGCGCGACGGGCGACGCGACGCGCGTCGCGTTGATCTGGGACGGCGTCGACCTGCAAACCGGCCGCAGCTTCGCCGAGGCGTTTGCGGACGTGCCCGAGCTCGCGACGTACGTCGCGAGCGAACAGGCCAACGCACGCGGAGCTGAAGCCATGGGGCTGTTGCCCGAAAACGGACGCCCGGTGCTCGATGCGCTGATCGCGGGCGAGCTCTCGGTGCTCTCGATCTTCGGGGCGAACCCTGCGCGCAACGCGGCCGGCACCGCAGCGGTGGCAGACGCGCTCGCCAAAGTCCCTTTCCTCGTGGTGAGCGAGCTTTTCATGACCGAGACGGCGTCGCGGGCGACGCTCGTGCTGCCCGCCAAGGGCGCGTTCGAAAAACACGGTACGACCCTCGGCATCGGCGGCGATCTCTTGCCGGTGAATGCGGCGCTGGAGGCGCCCGAGTTCGTGAAGTCGGATCTCGAGATGCTGTGCGGCCTCGCCGAGCAGCTTGGCGCATCTGTGCCGTCGCCCGAGAGTTTGCACCGCATCGTAATCGAGCGCGTCGCGCATGCCGAGTCGAACTTCGACTTCGGCGACGGGCGTTTCGCAGGCGGCGAGAGCCGGCGCAACGGCAAGCCGGCCGCGGCCCCGATTCTCTCCGGCGGCGGAACCTGGCAACACGATCCGCGCCTGACCGGATTGAGGGCGTAAACGATGCCGCTGTGGCTGATCGTGCTCGTCAAGTCGGCGATCCTGCTCTTCGTCGTGGTGACGGCGTTTGCGTACATGATGCTCGCCGAGCGGAAGATCCTGGGGTGGATGCAGCTGCGTCCCGGGCCTAATCGCGTCGGGCCCTGGGGCCTGCTGCAGCCGGCGGCCGACGCGGCGAAGCTGATTCTCAAGGAAGACCTTACGCCCGAGACCGCGGATCCGCTGCTGTACAAGCTCGCACCGTTCATCTCGCTGGTGACGGCATTTTCGGTGTACGCCGTGATCCCGTTCGGCGCGTCCAAGTCGGGGGTGGCGTGGTCGATCGGCAATGTCAACGCCGGCATCCTGCTCGTCCTGGCGATCGCGTCGCTCGGGGTCTACGGCATTTGCTTGGGCGGCTGGGCCTCGGGATCGAAGTATCCGCTGCTGGGCAGCGTTCGGTCGACTGCGCAGATGATCAGTTACGAGCTGGCTATGTCGCTCTCGCTGATCGGCGTGTTGATCCTCGCCGGCACGACGTCGCTCGACGGGATCGTCAACGCGCAGTATCGCATGTGGTTCGTCCTGCCGCAGTTCGTCGGCTGCATTATCTACGTCATCACCGCCGTGGCCGAGACGAACCGCACGCCGTTCGACCTGGTCGAGGCCGAGACCGAGCTCGTAGGCGGCTTCCACACCGAGTACTCCGGCCTGCGCTTCGGGCTGTTCTTCATCGCCGAATACGTCAACATGCTCACCGTTTCGTGCATCGCCACGCTGCTGTTCTTCGGCGGCTGGAACGCGCCGTTCGGTCTGACGATGGTGCCCGGCGTGGTGTGGTTCGTGCTGAAGGTGCTCTGCTTCATGTTCTTTTACATCTGGATTCGCGCTACGCTGCCGCGCCTGCGCTACGACCGCCTCATGGCGTTCGGCTGGAAGGTGCTGCTGCCGGTGGCCACGCTGAATCTGGTGATCACCGCCATCGTCGTGGCGTATAAAGGATGAGCTTCCAATGAAGTCCCGCAAGCGGCTGCTCAACGTGGGAGCGATCCTGCGCGGATTGGCGATTACGTTCGGGTACATGTTTCGCAAGCGGCCCACCATCCAGTATCCGTCGCGCAAGAAGCAGCACGCGCCACGCTTTCACGGCCTGCACGAGCTGCGCCGCTACGACGACGGCAAGGAACGGTGCATCGGTTGCGAGCTCTGCTCGAGCGTCTGCCCGGCGAACGCGATCACCGTCATCGGCGCCGAGAACGCGCCCGACGACCGTCGCTCTCCCGGCGAGCGCTATGCCGCACGCTACGAGATCGACGAGCTGCGCTGCATCTTCTGCGGCATGTGCGAAGAGGCGTGCCCGACCGACGCAATCGTGCTGACGCCGCGGTTCGAGATGGCGGATTTCCGGCGCGGTTCGTTCGTCTACGACAAAGACCGTCTGCTCGTTCCGCCCGACGCCGGCGTGGGCACGCCGCCCGACGAGCGCCCCGGCGGAATTCCGGGCGATCTCGGTCGCGTCGCCGACATCAAGTCGACCACCGAGATCGCGACGGGCTACCTCGCGACGTGGCGCGGCGAGGTGCTCACGAAGCAGCGCAAGGGCCTCACGTTGCTGCCCCCGCCGAAGGACGCGCCATGACGGCGTTCTGGATCATCGGCGCCATTCTCGTCGCGAGCGCGGTGTGGACGATCTCGGCCAGCAAGCCGGTCTATAGCGTCGTCGCGCTGCTGTTGAATTTCGCGACGCTGGCCGTACTCTACGTCACGCTCTCGGCGGAGTTTCTGGCCGTCATCCAAATCATCGTCTACTCCGGCGCGATCCTCGTCCTTTTCGTGTTCGTGATCGCGCTGCTCAGCAGCGGCGTGACGCCGTTCTCAACCGGGCCGAACCGGCTGCCGAAGATCTGGCTGCCGGCCGCGGTCTTCGTGCTGGCGTCGCTCGGCTTTCTCGTCTTCGCGGTGTCGAGCGTGCCGGGCGTGACGCCGCAGCACGCTACGGGGCCCGTCGGCGCCGCAAACGCCTTCGGGAGCGTGGCCGACTTCGGCAAGGCCCTCTTTACCGTGCAGCTGCTGCCCTTTGAAGTCACGGCGCTGATCCTGATGGTGGCCGTTATCGGCGTGATCACGCTCGGTGGCGAGCAGATGCGTGAGACGCCATCCCGCCGCAACGAAGCCAAGGTCGACCGGTCGATGCGCGAGGCGATCCTGCGCGAGGGCAAGGGCTGATGCCGGCACCGATCGGCAACTACATCGCCCTCGCCGGCGTCATGTTCTTCATCGGCGTCGTGGGCGTGGTCGTGCGCCGCAATCCGCTGGTGATGCTGATGAGCATCGAGCTGATGTTCAACGCCTCCAACCTGCTCCTCATCGCGTTCGCGCGCCAGTGGCTGCAGAACGCGGGGCAGATCTTCGCCTTTCTCGTGATCACCGTCGCGGCCGCAGAGGCGGCCATCGGGCTGGCGATCATCGTGACGACCTTCCGGCCCGAGAAATACGTCGATGTTGATGAGGTGCGTTCGCTGCGTGGATAGCGCTTTGCATTGGGACTCCGTCGCTCGGACGCTCGTCGCGGCACTTCCATGTGCCGCTCCTGCTCGCGCGCTTTTTCGGGCGAACGAAGTTTTGAAACAGCCCTCCGTGGCTGGCCCGAAAAAGTCGCGACGCCTCGCTCGCGGAGTCCCAACACAAATCGCGATCCACGCATCAAATAGAGGTTTATTGGCGTCGGTTACGGCGGGCTGGATGGGATGACGCATCCTATGCTGCTCGCGTTGTGGCTGTTGCCGCTCGCGGGTGCGGTGATCTGCTGGGCCTTCGGGCCGCAGCTGCGCGAGCGCGCCGGCTGGCTGGCGGCCGCGCTGGTCGGCGCGTCGTTCGTGCTGACCGTCCTCTCGTGGGGCGCCGGCACCGCGACCGGCGGCGCGGAGCAGCGGCTGGTCACGTGGATGCCGGGCTTTGCGTTCGGCTTACTGTTCGATCAGCTGTCGCTGTTGTGGACGTTAGTCATTACGGGCGTCGGGTTCCTGATCGTGTTCTACTCGATCGGCTACATGGAAGGCGACCGCGCCTACGCTCGTTTCTTCGCCTACATGAGCTTCTTCGTGTTCGCGATGCTCACACTCGTGTTGTCCGACAACTTTGTCGGCTTGCTCGTGGGCTGGGGTCTCGTCGGCCTAGCCTCGTATTTCCTGATCGGGTTCTGGTTCGAGCGTCCGACTGCCGTTGCTGCGGCGCGCAAGGCGTTCGTCATCAACGTGGTCGGCGACGCGGGAATGATGTTCGCGATTTTGCTGATCGTCGCTGCGACCCATGCGATCGGCTATCGCGAGACGTTCGCTGCAGCGGGCTCGCTCGGCGAGCCGCTGATCTTTGCGATCTGCGTCGCGCTGTTCATCGCCGCCGCCGCGAAATCGGCGCAGATTCCGCTGCACACCTGGCTCCCCGACGCGATGGAGGGTCCGACGCCGGTCTCCGCGCTGATCCACGCCGCGACCATGGTGACCGCCGGCGTCTATCTGATCGCGCGCTGCGCGCCGCTGTGGAATCAGAGCCCGCACGCGCAGATGCTGGTCGGCACGATCGGAGGCCTCACCGCGCTCGTGGGGGCGATCCTCGGTACGGCGCAGTGGGACATCAAGCGCATACTTGCGTACTCGACGATGTCGCAGATCGGCTACATGGTGATGGGCGTCGGGGTGGGCGCCTACGAGGGTGGCGTGGCGCACTTCTTCACGCACGCCTTTTTCAAGGCGCAGCTGTTCCTCGGCTCCGGACTCGTGATCCACGCGCTGGCCAACGAGCAGGACATTCGCAAGATGGGCGGCCTGTGGAAGAAGATGCCGTTTGCGTTCTGGGTGATGCTGACCGGCGTGCTCTCGATCTGCGGCGTGCCGCTGTTCAGCGGGTTCTTCTCGAAGGACCAGGTCATCTACGGCGCGCTTGTCCACGGACATCCGTGGCTCTACGCGGTGGGCGCGCTGACCGCCGGCATCACGTCCTACTATATGTTCCGGCTGCTCTTCGTCGCGTTCCTCGGCGAGTATCGCGGCGACTCCGAGCATCCGCACATGCCGGGCTGGATCATGAACGCGCCGGTCGCGGTCCTCGTCGTCCCGACCGTCGCCATCGGGGGCGCGCTCATGGCGGGCGGCGAGAACTCGCCGTGGGCCCACTACTTTGCGCCGCTCTTCGGCGCGCAGGCGGTTCCGGCGACGGTGCCCGCGATCTCCGAGGGCGCGACATCGGCGCTCGTATTCGCGCTAGTCGTCGTGGGCTTCGCGATCGCGTGGTCGCGCTACGCCACGGCCGCCGCGCGCAGCCACGCCGTCGAGCGTCTCGATTCGGAGGCCGCGCGAATGCCGGCCGTGCTGACCAATCTGTTCTACGTTGACGCGATCATCAACGCGGTCTTCGTGCGCGGGGCCCAGTTCCTCGGCCTGGCGTTCGGCCGCGTCCTCGACCCGCACGTAATCGACGGAGCCGTGCGCGATCTGGCCGGCTGGGCGGGATGGCTCGGCACGCTCGTGCGCTCGCTGCAGACCGGGTTCGTGCGCGCGTACGCGCTGATGATCGTCTTCGGCGCGGCCTGCTTCATCGTCTACTACGCCGTCGCTGGAGCTCGCTGATGCCGCTCGTCCTCGTCACTATCCTGCTGCCGATCGCCGTCGCGCCGCTGCTCATGCTGCTTCCCCGCGACGACCGGGTGGTGTCGCGAGCGATCGGCACGGCCGTCGCCGCGGCTACGTTCGGCACCCTGCTCGCGGAGCGCTACGGCGAGTGGAGCTTCCGCTGGCTGGCGCGCCCGTTCACGGCGGCCTTCCATTTCGGTGCGACGCACGTCTCGTTCTGGATCGCGCTGCTCCTGGCCGTGTGCACGGCCTGCTCCATCGCCGCCTGCCGCGTGCCGCGTGCGCGCGACTTCGTCGCGCTGATGCTGCTGCTCGAAGGAACGATGCTGGGACTCTTCTTGGCGCGCGATCTGTTGGTCTTCGCGCTCTTCTGGGACCTCATGCTCGTGCCGGTCTTCTTCGGGCTCGTCGGCTGGGGCGAGCACCCCGCTACCGCGTGGCGGTACTTCATCTATAACTTCGCCGGCGGCCTCACGCTGCTGCTGGCGACCGCCGCGTTCGGGGTGGTCTACGGATCGACCGACGTGATCGGTCGCGCCGGCGCGCAGTTCGCGGGCAGCTGGGGCCCATGGATCTACGCCGGCTTCGCCTTCGCGTTCTTAGTGAAGACGCCGGTCTGGCCGCTGCACACCTGGATGCCGCCGACGTACAGCGGCCTGCCGTCGCCGATGGTGTCGGTCGTGTCGGCCGTGCAGTCGAAGGCCGGCCTCTACGGTTTCATCGTCATCGCGCTCGCGGTGTTGCCCGCCTACGTGCACCAATACTCGACCCTCCTGATGGTGCTCGGCGCGATCTCGCTGATCTACGGCGCCGTGATCGCGCTCGTGCAGAACGACGCCAAACGCGTCGTCGCTTACTCGTCGCTCTCACATCTTGGCCTGATCGTCGTCGCGATCGCGTCGGGCAACGCGCTCGCGCTGCAGGGCGCGCTCGTTTACATCGTCGCGCACGGACTCTTCTCCGCGGCACTGTTCCTGTTGATCGGCTACCTCGAGGAACGCGAGCAGACGCGCTCGCTGCTGCGGCTCGGCGGGTTGGGCTGGAAGAATCCGCGCCTCGCCGGCGCCCTGTGCATCGCGGCCCTCGCCGCGTTGGGCCTGCCGGGCTTGGCCGGATTTGTGGGCGAGCTCGTGATCCTCATCGGCGTCTATCAGGCGGGCTACGTGTGGCCCGTCATCGTCGCCCTCATCGCCATCGTGCTCGCCTCGGCGTACATGATCCGCCTCTACCAAGACGTGATGAACGGCCCCGAGGTCGCCGACGTTCCCGTGCGCCCGGATCTCACGTGGGCCGAAGGGCTGGCCATCGCGCCGCTGCTCGCGGCGCTGCTCGTGTTGGGCGTCTATCCGGGGCCGCTGCTGCGATGACGATGCCGTTCACTCAGGCCGACTGGTCGGCCATCATGCCCGTCAGCGTCGTAGCCGTCGCCGCGCTGGCCGTCCTCGTCGTCGATTTGTTCTCGAGCCGCGGCGAGCAGCGTTCGCTTCCGGTCGGCATCGGTCTCGTGGGCGTTGCCGCCGCCGCGGTGCTCGCCGCGCGTCAGTTCGGCCACCACCACGACGCGTTCTTCGGCGGCTTCATCACCGGCGGCTTCGCGACGGTGTTCCAGGAGATCGTGCTGCTCGCCACGGCGGGATCGCTCGTGCTCTACGGCACGATCGGCAACGCGCAACGCGTCGCCGGAATGACGGCGATCATGCTGTGGAGCGCGTGCGGCGCGATGCTGATGGCGGGAGCCGCGAATCTGCTGATGATCTTCCTCGGCCTCGAGCTGCTGTCGCTGGGCCTCTACGCCCTGTGCGGCGCCGTCGACCGGCGCGACGCACGCGAGTCGGCGGTAAAGTACCTGATCCTCAGCTCGACTGCCACTGGGTTCTTACTCTTCGGAAGCGCGCTGCTGTTCGGCGCCACCGGCAGCGTGTCGCTTGCCGATCTGGTGGCGCCGCAGCTCGCGTTCAACCCGATGTTTTGGACCGGCGCGGGCATGTTCCTGATCGGGCTGGTCTTCAAGCTGAGCCTCGTCCCATTCCACGCGTGGACGCCCGACGTGTTCGAGGGCGCCCCGCTGCCGGTGACCGCGTTCATGAGCGTCGCGACCAAAGCCGGCGTGCTTGCCGTGTTTGCGCGCTTTATCTATGCCGCGCTGCCGGCGGGTATCGCGGAGCGCCTCCTGCTGCCGGTCTGGATCGTGGCGGGCATCTCGATGATCGCCGGCAACGTGGGCATGCTCGCGCAGCACGACCTCAAGCGGCTGTTGGGCTACTCCGGCATCGCGCAGGTCGGCTACATTCTGGTCGCGCTCGCGGGCACCACGCCGCTCGGACTTCGCTACGCGCTATACTACCTCACGGCCTACGCGTTGATGAACCTCGGCGCGTTCGCCGTCGCGGCCGCGATCTCGGGCGAGCACGAAGAGGGAGCGAAGCTGAGCGCCTACCGCGGCTTGGGACGGCGCCGGCCGTGGCTGGCTGCCGCTATGACGATCTTTCTGCTCGCGTTGGCCGGCTTGCCGCCGACCGCAGGCTTTCTCGGAAAGATCCTGATCTTGGCGACCGGTGTCGCGACGGGGTATCTCTGGCTGGCGGCGCTGCTGATCGTGGGAACCGCGATCTCGCTTTACGCCTACGCGAAGGTCATCCGCGCCATGTACGCCCGGGACGAGGGCGAGGCCGGCGACCTGCGCCCGTTCGTGCCGCTGGCGTGGGCCAGCGCGGCCGTCTGCGCCGTCGCGGTGGTCGCGATGGCCTTCTATCCGATCACGCCGAGCAACGTCCTGCCCCTCGTCCACTAGCGCCGCCCGGGCCGTCACGGCCCGCTCGAGAAGTGCGCTATAGTAGGGTTGAGGTACTTGTCAATGATGCGACTCGCCCTCTCGGTTGTGGCCTTCCTGGTGCTCGGGTCGGCGGCGTTTGCCGTGTCGGGCAGCCCGGCGGCGGCACAGAGCATTTTTGTTCCGAACGACGCACACAAGAGCCTCGACCAGCAAGCCGCGATCCTGTACGCGCGTCAGCTGATTGCGGCCGGTCAGCTCGATGCGGCCGTCACGCAGCTCGCCGAGTTCGTCGCGACGCATCCCGAGGCTGACGAAGCGGCTCGGTTCCTGGGCGACCTGTACTACCGGCAGGGCCGCTTCGACCGCGCCGAGGCCGTCTACAGCGCGATCCTCGCGCGCAATCCGCACGACAAAGAGACGCATAACCGGCTCGGCGTGGTCTACGCGACGCAGAATCGAGTCGACGCCGCGATCTCCCAGTTCGAGAGCGCGCTGCCCGGCACCGACTCCATCCGCGACCTCGTTTTCATGCACTTGCGCAGGGGCGATCTGCAGCAATATCAGGCGCAAATGGAGCGCGCCGCGGCGGAGCAGCCCAACGATTCCGACGCGCAGGAGGAGCTCGCGGAGATCTACGAGACGATCCACCGTCCGGCCGACGCGGTTCGATACTTTCGCCGCGCGCTCGATTCGCAGCCCCGATCGGTCGCCGCGCTCAACGGTCTCGGCATGGCCTATCTCGATCTCCACGACCCGGGGATGGCGACGAGCTTCCTCACCGACTGCCTCAACGTCGACCCGCTCAACTACGCGTGCCTCGACAACCTGGCGGTCGCGAAGATCCAATCCGGCAAGTACGACGAGGCGTTCGACGAGCTCAAGATGGCGCATCGCTTGGAGCCCGAGCGCCCCGAGGCGATCGTGAACTTCGGCTTCCTCGCCGATTCGCATGGGGATTGGAAGCGCGCGGTAGCGTACTACGTGCAGGCGATCTCGGTGAACCCTTACGTTCCCGAGTCGTACGTCAACCTGGGCATCGACTACGAGCACAACGGACTCTATCCGCTGGCACAGGCGGCGCTGCTCAAAGGCGTCGCGGCGGCGCCGTACGACGGCCGCGTGCGCTATCTGCTAGCGCGCGCCTACGCTGCGCAGGGCGAACGGGCGCTCGCGCTCGCCGAGCTCAAGGAGGCGCAAACGTCGCTCGACCCGGACGTCGCCGCGATTGCAAAAGAAGAGACGGTGCGCCTGATGCAGGCGCCTTCCTCGTCCCCGCAGTAGCCGCTAGTCTCGCGCGATACAGTCGATTTCGACGCGCGCGCCGCGCGGCAGCGCCGCTACCGCGACCGTCGAGCGCGCCGGCTTGCTGGCGCCGAAGTAGTGCTCGTAGACTTTGTTGACGGCCGGGAAGTCGTTCATGTCGATCAGGAAGATCGTCGTCTTGACGACCTCGGCGAACGTGTAGCCGGCGGCGCAGAGCACCGCGCCGAGATTCTGGAGCACGCGCTCGGTCTGCGCGCCGACGTCGCCGTCGACCATTTCGCCGGTCTGCGGATCGAGCGCGATTTGACCGCTGCAGAAGAGCTCGCTGCCGAACTGGATAGCCTGACTGTAAGGCCCGATCGGCTTCGGAGCGTGCGGCGTGACGACGTGCTCGTGTTTCATCGCGCCACGGACTCCGCCTCGCGGGTCATCGTGCCCTTGAACGTCATCGGTGCCTCTTCGATGCCGAAGTTGCGCGCGTAGAGGGCGTCGACGCGTGCCAGCTCGTCACCGGTGAGCGCCGGCGCTTCGGAAGCGCGCGCGAACTCCTCGAGCTGCGCGCGATCGTAGATGTTCGGAAGCACGCTCATCACGCGCGGCTCGGCCAGCAACCAGGCGATCGCGGCCTGTCCCAGCGTACGATCCGGCCGCTCGAGAAAACGCAGCTGCTCGATTTTCTGCACGCCGTTGATCAGCCACTCGTGCGGCCGGTGGCGACGATGGTCGCCTTTCGGAAACGTCGTCTCGGTGGTGTAGTGACCCTCGAGCATCCCGCTCGAGTGCGGCACGCGGATCATGTAGCCGGTGGGGGCGCCGGCATCGTACGCCGCGCGAATCTGCTCGTCGCCGGGATACTGCTCGAGCATGTTCCAGATGATCTGCAGGCTCGGGACCTTGCGGTCGCGCACGGCGTCGACGCCCTCGCAGAGCCAGCCGATCGCGGGCCCCAGGGCGACGCCGTAGGTGCGAATCTTTCCCTCACGTTTGAGCGCCTCGAGCAGCTCCCACAGCGCGTCGTCGCGGATCTGGGCCATGCGAGCGTTGTGCATCTGATAGACGTCCACGTAGTCGGTGTCCAGCCGTCGGAGCGACGCCTCGAGCGCGCGCCGCACGAACGCGGGCGAGAAATCCTGCGGCAGCTCCGACTGCCCGCGCCGCTCGCCGCTGTCGCCGGAGAAGTCGTAGCCAAACTTGGTTGCGTAGACGACGCGTTCGCGGCGGCCGGCGAAGGCCTTGGCCAGCTGCTCCTCGCTGCGTCCGTTGCCATAGGTGTCGGCCGCATCGAAGAGCGTTATCCCGAGATCGGCGGCGGCGCGCAGCATGACAACCGCCTCGTCGTCGCTCTTCTCGCCCCACCAGCTCGTGGCGGTCGTCCAGAGGCCGAAACCCACCTCGCTGACGGTCACGTCGGTGCCCGGATAGGTGCGGTACTTCATCCGCGGGCCTTCTCCGCGCGGGCCGCCAACACCCCATCCATGGACGACGGGCCGAGCGCGATTCGCGACGATCTCGATCGCGTCGCCGCGTGGGTCGCGGCGTACTTCGAGCATCCGGAGTCGTACCGCGTAATGCCGCAGGTGCGCCCGGGCGACGTCGTGGCCGCGCTGCCGGAACACGCGCCGGAGGAGGGCGAACCGTTCGAGCGCATCCTCGACGACTTCGAGCGGGTGGTCGTGCCGGCCACGACGCACTGGAACCACCCGCGCTTCTTCGCGTATTTCGCCACCAGCGCCGCGCCGGTGGCCGTGGCGGCCGAGGCGTTGGCCGCCACGCTCGACGTGAAGGCAATGCTCTGGCGAACGTCGCCGGCCGCGACCGAGCTCGAGGAAGTCACGATGCGGTGGCTGGGCCAGCTGCTCGGGGTTCCGCGCAGCTGGACCGGCGTTATCTACGACACGGCCTCGATTGCCGGCTTCACCGCTCTCGCCGCCGCGCGCGAGGCGCTCGGGTTCGGGATCCGCGAGCTCGGCATGACCGGGCGCGACCTGCCCCCGCTGCGCGTCTACATCACGGACGAAACGCACTCGCACGTCGAGAAGGCGGCGATCGCGCTCGGCGTCGGACGCGCCAACGTGGTGCGCGTCGCGTGCGACGCCGAGTTCCGGATGCGCCCCGACGCGCTGCGCGGCTGCATTGAGTCGGACGTGAACGGCGGGATGCGCCCGTTCGCGATCGTGGCGACGGTGGGCACGACGTCGACCACGTCGGTCGATCCGGTGCGCGCCATCGCCGCCGTCGCGCACGAGCACAACGTGTGGCTGCACGTCGACGCGGCGTATGCGGGGGTCGCGGCGATGTTGCCCGAGTTCGCGAGCACGCTCGACGGTCTGGAACTCGCCGATTCGCTGGTCGTGAACCCGCACAAATGGATGTTCGTGCCGATGGATTGCTCGGTGCTCTTCGTTAAGGACGAGTCCGTCGTGCGCCGCGCCTTCAGCCTGGTGCCCGAATATCTCAGCGCGCCCGAAGAGAACGTGGTCAACTACATGGACTACGGGTTGCAGCTCGGCCGCCGCTTCCGCGCGCTCAAGCTCTGGTTCGTGTTGCGGCGCTTCGGCGCCGAAGGCATCCGGCGGCGGCTGCGCCAGCACGTGGCGCTGGCGCAGGAGTTTGCAGCGTGGGTCGAGGCCGAGCCGGGGTGGGAGGTGCTCGCGCCGCACCCGTTCTCGGTGGTGTGTTTCCGCTTCGCGCCGGCCGGTCTCGACGAGACGGCGCTGGAGGCGCTCAACGCGCGCATCTTGCACGCGGTGAACGCGACGGGCGAGATCTTCGTCTCGCACACGAAGATCCGCGGACGCTACGCGATCCGGCTGGCGGTCGGCAACCTGCGCACCCGGCGCGCCGACGTGGAGCACGCCTGGGCGCTCGTGCGTCGCCAAGCCGCGACCGCTTAGAACCGAGCCACCGCACTCGCCTCGACTTTATACTTCCACGGGCCGTGGCCGCCCAGGCCCCACCGGTCGACGAAGTTCAGGGCGACGCCGTTGATGTTGCCGTTGATAATGCCGCCGATGGCCGACTGATCCAAGGCGCCGTCGTTAAACAGCACGCGGTAGCTGTAGATGGCCGATATTTTTAGACCCTTCAGGCTGGGTGAGTCTACGAACGCATAGTTGGGGAAGGTCAGTTTTCCCTCGTAAAAGCTCGTGTCGCCGGCGCCGGGTGGCCGGATGACGGTTTGGTCGTACTCGTTGACGTAGGCAACGGATCCGCCGGCCCACTTCCACTTCGTCGCGTAGAGAAACTTGAGCACCGTCTGGAGATTGGCGACGCCGTTCGAGGAGGTGGGGAAGGCTGCTCCTATTTCGAGCCAGTGATCGAGCCTTTTCGACACGCCCGTGTACGAATAGCGAAGCTCGGCGTTGCCGAATCCGGAGTAAGGGTTGACCCTCGGAGAATACGAGTTCGGTGCCGTGGGATATCTCGTTACGAACGGAAGCCGAACCTGGAGCGCAGCGCAGTCGTTCCAGAGGTTGCGGCTGTAGCGGAGCTCGCGTTTTGCCCTCGCGGTGCCGCTATTGTTGCCTTGAAATGAGTAATAGGCCGTTCCCGCTCGGTCGATCGTATAGATCTCGTCCGCGACGTCGTAAAGCGAGGGTTCGGAAGACGCGGCGGGCGCCGGAGCGGGCGACGCCCCCGCACCGCCGGTGCAGCTTGCAATCGCGGGCGCGGCCCGAACGGCGGCGAGAAACGCGATGAGGGAGCGCGTCGTCGATCGCGACATTAAGGTTGAGGCGCTGCGCCACACGCAGTCATTTCAAGATATTGATCGTACGCGCCGCGACAATCGCGATCGTGATCAGCGAGATGCTGCTCTGCAGCATGACGAGGATCTTCGCCCGGGGCGTCAGCGGCATCGCCTCGGTCGGGCTGAAGGCCGTGTTGGTGGTGAACCCCAAGAACAGGTAATCGATGATGCCGGGCTGCCATCCGGGCGCGACGTGCGCTTCGTCGTCCATCGCCGGGAAGTCGAAGTCCGGATAGGAATGCGTCCGATTCAAACGCGCGTCGGGGCCGCCGCGGTCGATCAGCCAATAAATCAGCGTGAAGATTAGCATGTTTCCCGCCCACACGCCGATCGACGTGTAGAAGAGCGGAACCGGCTCGAGCCTGTTAGGATTCTCCACGAGGTTGTAGGCCGTGAGGAGAACGGTGGCGGAGTTGAAGAGCAGCCCGCTCCCGACCGCGGTGAACTCGGCGACGCGCTCGATCCGCCGCCAGAGCGCGTTTTGGGGACGGGCCGTCACGAGCACCATCGGGACGACCATCGTGGCGACGCCCAGATAGGTGACCCACGTGGGCATGACGTGGTAGCGCTCCGGCAGCAGCAAGATCAACGCCACGATGAAACAGACGATAACGAGCGCGCCGAGGCGCGAAGCGGTTTGGTCGTTCAATGCACGTGGCTTCGCCGCCGCGCGAGCTAACTCTCCTCGCGGCCGCTACATCGCGAACCCGGCGGACGATCGGACGTCGATCGGGCTCGACCGCAGCGGGGCTAATGCAACAGGCCGGAGACGATGTTGACGACGAGCGCTACGAGCGACGTGTAGTAGAAGAACGAGATCAGGCCTTGCAACAGCACCACCGCTCGAACGTTCCGGGCGGTCACCTGGACGTCCGATACTTGGAACGTCATGCCGACCACGAGCGAGAAGTAGGCAAGATCCAGGTAGCCGGGGTCCTCGCCGCCGGGGAAGTTGAGGCCTCGATCGCTTTGACGATTGCGGTCGCGGTCGCGATAGTAGAGACGCGCGTAGCGAAAGACGAACACGGTGTGAATCAGCAGCCATCCTAACGCGACCGCAGCGAATCCGAGGATGACGACGGTCGGTTGGTACTTCGCCGGCAGATCCTGCGTCCCGTGGCCGAGAACCGCGAAGGCAGAGAAGAAACCGAACGCGACGGCGACGAGCGTGATGACGAACGCCCAGTTTCGCCCCGGATCCTCCGCGCTAGCGTGTCGCATCGTTTCGGCCGGCCCGGCCCGCACGATCACGGTCGCGTACCACATCAACATGACGACGACCCCCGCGTCGTAGCAGGCGATCACGCGTACGTGACCGGGCAGCCACGTCGGTGCGAGCACGCCTATGGCTACCGCCGCGATCGCGGCGGCGATCAGACCCGCGGCGAGGGGAGCGAACGCGCGGCTCTTCATCTCAATACAGCTTCAGGTACTGGTCGCGTTCCCACGGGTGCACCGCGCGGCGGTACCGCTCGTACTCTTCCAGCTTGGCGTCGCGAAACGCGTGGTAGAGATGGTCGCCGAGGGCGGACCGCACGACGGGATCGCCGTCGAGCTCGGCGATCGCCTGGCGTAGCGACTTCGGCAGCGTGCGGATCCCGCGCTCGCGCCGCTCTTTCTCGGTGAGGTCATACGTCGACCCGACCAGCGCCGGTCCGGGCAGCGTCGCGGTGTTCGCGCCATCAGCGGCCGCCGCGATGAGCACCGCTAGCGCGAGATACGGATTGCACGCCGGATCGGGGCTGCGCATTTCGATGCGCGGAGGAGCCTGGCCCGGCGGCACGCGCACTAGCGCGTTGGCGCTGCGCTCCGACCACACGGCGTAGATCGGAGCGTCCCAGGCCGCGACGAGCCGTTTGTACGAGTTGACGGTGGGATTGCAGATCGCGGTGGTGGCCGCGGCATGCGCCAAAAGGCCGCCCACGACGTAGAGTGTCGTCGCCTCGTCGGCATCGGTCAAGCGGAAGTCGGCGTGCAGGCCGCTGCCCGCGCGCTCGGCGAGCGGTTTGGGCATGAACGTGGCTTCGAGGGCGAAATCCGCGGCGACGTGTTTGGCGATGGTTCGCAGCGTGAGCGCGTGGTCCGCGGCCGTCAACGGATCGTCGTGCGCCACGTCGATCTCGTGCTGACCGGCGCCGTGCTCGTGGTGCGCCGAGGCGATCGGAACGCCCATCGCGCGCAGCGCGGCGACGATCGCGTTGCGGGCCTCTTCGCCGCGGTCGTTCGCGGAGAAATCGAAGTACGAGCCCACGTCCGAGGTTGCGGTAGAGGCGCCGCCGGCGCCGTCTTTGCGCTCGAAGAGATAGAATTCGATCTCGAGCCCGACGCGCACGCCGTTCAGCGCGGTGGCGCTCTCGACCGCGCGCCGCAGCGTGGTCCTCGGACAACCCTCGAAGGGCGTGCCGTCGGGCATCGCG
Source organism: Vulcanimicrobiota bacterium (assembly GCA_963711625.1). Classification (GTDB taxonomy): domain Bacteria; phylum Vulcanimicrobiota; class Vulcanimicrobiia; order Vulcanimicrobiales; family Vulcanimicrobiaceae; genus Cybelea. The sequence continues at coordinate 106,656 of OY970207.1, read as the reverse complement.
ATGTCGCAGATCAGCCGTGCCTCGCACGCGTCGCCGGCCGCTCGCCAAGGATAGATCGCGAACGTCGAGGGATCGGGCCGAAGCAGCATGTCAAGCTCCTCGCCGCGCACGAACCCGTCGATCGAACCGCCGTCGAACGTCACGCGGCCATCGAGCGCGGTCTCGAGCTCGTCGATGGGGATCGACACGTTCTTGCTTACGCCGAAGATGTCGGCGAACACGAGCCGCACGAAGCGCACGTTCTGCTCGCGTGCGATCCGCACGACTTCCCGCTTCGCGGAAGGCCGCCGCCATTCAGATCGAGTCGTGGAGTTCATCGATTGCAACCGCCATCCGAAGGGTGAGCTGATCGTGAGGACTTTCGAGGGAACGGGCGCAGATCTCGCAGATCTGGCGCAGCCGGTAGAAGACCGTGTGCCGGTGCACGTTCAGGGCTGCGGCGGCCGACTTCACGTTTTGCCCGACCTGGAAATAGAGCTTGAGCGTGCGCTCGAGCTCGGTTTCGTGCTTCTCGTCGTACTGCCGCAACGGCTCTAAGACGCCCGCAGCGAAGCCGCGCATCCGTTCGACATCGGCGCCTTGGAAGATCAGGGGATACGCGCCGAGCTCGTCGTAGATCGCGACTCGGCCCGGTCCGTAAACGCGTCGTCCGATCGCGAGCGCGGCCTCCGCCGCCACGACGCCCGCGTGCACGGCGTCGGGCGATTGAACCGTTCCGACTCCGCCCGAGATTCGCAGCGGCGTCTTGCGCCGGGCCGCGTTCTTCGGTAGCAGGCCGGCTGCGGTCTTCGCGTTGCTCGCGTCGACGGCGCGCGCCGCCGGTACGAACACGACGAGCGCCGGTCCGCGTTCAGCGAATCCGAGATCGGCGTTGCCCCCGCGAAACGCCTCGCTCGCCAGCGCGCGCAGCTCGCCCGCATCCGACGTGCCGCCGCGCTCGCCGTCCGCCGTTTCGCCTTCCAGCACGATCGGAAGGTAGCTCGCAACGAGGTCGATCCCGCGCGCGGACGCTTCGTCGCGTGCGGCGACGGCGTCGTTGAAGGCGGGCGCGAGAAAGAGATCCCAGAATCCCGCCTGTCGCGCGCGCGCGGGGGTTCCGTCGCGCCCGAGCTCGAGTCCGATCGCCGCCGCGGTCAGGCGCAACAGCGTCCCGGCCTCGGGTGAAAAGCTGTTCCCGAACAGCGAGAGCCACCCGATCTTCCGCGTTCCCGCCGTCAGCGCCAGAGTTTGGCCCGCAGCGCCGTTCTCGGCGACGCCGCGCGCGCTCGCCGGCATCGGACCGGTACCGGCCGTTGCGAGCGGCCGCCACTGCGCGTCTTCGACCAACACGCCGCCGCCCGCGGTAAGCGCAAGGTGCGCGGCGAGCGCCTTCGCGCCTCCGCCCGACGCCGCGATGCGCGCGAGGGCCTCGGTATATTCGACGATTTGTTCGGGCGTCACGTCACGGCGTGGCGCGGGTGATGACGCGTGCGCAGGTGCGGCAGCTTCTTCGCAATCTCGTCGGGCATGATCGCGTCGATGGCGTCGTCGACGGTAACGATGCCAAGCATCTTGCCGGCGTCATCGACGACGGGCAGCGCCAAAAGATCGTACTTCGCGATCGTCGACGCCACGTCGACGGCCGGGCTCTGCGGCTCGACGGTCACCAGGTCGGTCTCCATGATGCGGTCGATGAACGCGGTCGGCAGCGCGAGGAGCAGCGTGCGCAGCGAGAGCGCGCCGAGCAAATGGTCGTCCTTGTCGAGCACGTACAGGTAATAGATGAACTCCGAGGCCGGTGCGATCTCGCGGATCTTGCGGATGGTCGCCTCGGTCGTACGGTGCGGATAGATCCACACGTAATCCGTCGTCATCATGCCGCCGGCCGTGTCTTCCGGATATTTTACGAGCTCGCGCAGCTCGCCGGCCGTGTAGCGGTTCATCTCCGCGAGCAGCTGCGTCTGCTGTTCCTCCGGCAACTCCGCGAGGAGATCGGCCGCGTCGTCGGCGTCCATCTCCTCGATGATGTCGGCGGCGCGCTCGGTGCCGATGTCTTCGATCAGGCTCTTGCGCGTCTCGGTGTCGAGATGTTCGAATGCATCGGCGGCGGTCTCGTCGTCGAGCTGTCCGACGACGGCGAGCGCCTCGCGCGACGAGAGATCGCCGATGATCTCGGCGAGTTCCGACGGATGCAGCCGCGCCAAACGGCCCTCCTTGACCGAGAGCCGCACCTGCGACGGATTGGCGTCGCGGATCGGCGCCACGGAATCCCACGCGATCATCGAGCGCCGCACGTTGCCGATGCGCGAGAGCCAGCGCTGGCCGAACGACCGCAGCCCCAGCCGCCGCAGCAAGCCGGCCAGTCCGACGTCGGCGGCGACGACGCGCAGGCGCCCTCCGGTGTTGGCGACCTCGATGTCGTTGATCCGCACGACCTTGCGCCCGTCGACGTCGACGATCTGCTTGTCGAGCAGGTCGGCGACGAGATAAAGCTCCTCTTGCTCCGGCGGCGCGGGCTCTTTGGGCGCGATCGTCAGCGCGACCGTACCGTCGCGATCGACGTCGGCCACGGTCTCGATCGGAGCGAACCGCAGGCCCTGCGCGGTCTTGATCACGAGCCCGTCAACCTGCGGAAAGACCGCATCGGGCTTGCCGACCAGGAAATCGGCGACCTTGCCGATCGGCAGATCGTTGATCGTCGCGGCGCGCCCAACCAAATCCGAGATGAACCCCTCGGTGAACGCCATGCTCCTACCTTCTCTAGGCCGCGAGCGGCGCCCGCCGCATCCATGCGCCGTCCCGCAGCTTCCATTGCGTGAGCAGCGCCCGGACCGCCCACGCGACGATCCAGCCCAGGGCGACGCTGTAGAGGCCCAGCCGCAGGCGCTCGATGCCGACCCACGCGAGCGGGATGACCAACGCGCTGCACAGGATGCCGACGGTCATCGAGAAGCGAGTGTCACCCGACGCGCGGATCGGCGCGAGCGCGACCATCGCCCATCCCTTGAGCGGCAGCGTCAGCATATGCAGCGCGAGCGGCAGGGCGGCGATCGATGCCACGGCCGCGTCGAGCGTGAAGATGTAGGCCAACGGCCACGCGAGCGCGGCGGTGAGAGCGCCCGTGATCGCCGTGACGATCAGCGAGATGCGCAGCGCGCGTTCGAAGAACCAGCGTGCGCCCTCGGGATCGCGCGCGCCGAGCCGCTGCCCGATCACGATCTGCGCCGCGCTCTGCAGCGGGCTCGGTACGACGAACGTCAGATCGGAGACGACGTTGAGCGCTCGGAATGCGGCAACCGCGATCGCGCCGAGCGGCGCGAGCATCGCGACGATGAAGATGTCGGGCACCGTCACCCCCAGCAGGAAGATCGCTTCCGGCAGCCCCAGTCCCGCGCATCGGCGCGCGAGCGGCAGCGACAGGCTGACGTCGGCGAAGACGCGATAGATGGGGCGACGTGCGACGTAAACGATTGCGTAGATCGCTGCGATCGTCTCCGAGAGCAGCGACGAGACGCCCGCGCCGACGATCCCGAACGGGTGGTGCGTCCACCAGCCAAGGCCCAGCATCAGGAGCAGCGGGATGTGCACGAGGTTGACGACGACGAGCACCAGCACGCCGATCTGCCGGTTTCCCGCGGCGCCCAGGCCGACGATGAGCGAGCCCGATAAGACGACCGGCACGATCGACGCGCAGCGTAGAATCAAGTAGATAGCGCTCGCGTGCGCGCTGGGCAGCGTGCCGATCAGCGAGTGGATCGCGGGGCGCGCTAGAAACAGGCTCGCGGCGAAGCAGACGACGCCGAAGAGCAGCGGCACCAGCGCGCCCGCTCGCACCGTCCGCGCGAAGCCGTCGACGTCGCCGGTGCCGATGCGCTGCGCCGCCACGATCGACGTGCCGCTGAGGAATCCCGACGCCGCGAAGACGATCGCGATGAAGATCGTGTTCGCCGCCGTCGCGCCGGCGAGGGCGACCGTGCCGATGCTGCCGATCGCGATGGTGTCGACCGTGCCGAGCAGCTGATCGCCAAGCATCTGCACCGCGACCGGAAGCGAAAGGCGCCGGAACGCGGCGCCAATTCGGGTGTGGTCGACGATCATGGTTGCCGCGTCCATCAGCGCAACCGGTCGAGCACCCTGAAGAATTCGTCGATCTCTTCGTCGACGGTATAGAAATGAGGTCCGACGCGTATACCGCAGCCGGGACGGTAGTCGACGAACACGCGCTGCGCGATCAACTTCGGAAACGCCGTCTCGACGTCGTCGAAGTCGAGCCCGATCCAGCCCGTGCGGCGTTCCGGCTCGAGCGGCGAGTTCACGCGCAGGCCGCGCTCGAGCGCCATCTCGACGATCTTCTGGGTCAGACGGACGTTGTGCTCGCGAATGCGCGGCACTCCGATCGACGCGATCGTCTCGTGCCCCGGTCGCGCCACCACGTAGCCGGGTATGGTGGGCGTTCCGTGCCCGAAGCGATACATCGACGGCGCGTGCACGATCGGCGCGGGTTCGAACGCGAAGGGGCGCGCGTGCGCCATCCAGCCGGTGATCGCGGGGCGGAATCCGTCGAGCAACGACGGTTTGCAATAGATCCAGCCGCACCCAGGTCCGCCGCAGAGCCACTTGTGCGAGCCACCCGTCGCGAGATCCAAATCCCACTCGGTAACGTCGTAGGGATAGATGCCCGTCGTCTGATACGCGTCCACGCAGAGCAGAGCGCCCACGCGCCGGCAGTGCGCCTGAATTGCGCGAACGTCGGCGAGCGCGCCCGACACGTAGTAGGCGTGCGAGATCACGGCGATCGCGGTCTTCTCGGTGATTGCCGCAGTGATACGCTCGGTCGGGATCGTTCGGCCGTCGTCGGACGGCACCACCACGACGGCGGCCCCGTAGCGCTCCCATTCGCGCCAGACGTACGTGAGCGACGGAAACTGCAGCGCCTCGTACACAACCTCGTTGCGTTCGCCGCGGAAGTCGATGCAGGTCGCGATCGCCGCTTGCAGCACCGAGACGTTCGGCCCCAAGAACACCGTGCCGGGTGCGGCGCCGACGATCGTGCCGATGCCGTCGGCTATCTCGGCGATGCGCGGCAGCCACAACTCCCACGCCTCCGGGCCATCCGCCGCCCATTCGGCCCAATAGGCGTCGAGAGCCGCGCGCGCGCCGAGCGGCGCGGCGCCCATCGAGTGACTCACCAGGTAGGTCGAGCTTTCGAGGATCGGGAACTGCGCGCGCCGTTCCGACAGCGCGGCTCCGGTCAGCGTTTCGCTCATCCGTACCCTCCCTTTCCCAGGTACGTGCGGACATCCCACAGCTCGGGGAAGAAGCGATACCCGAGCGTACCCTCGAGATACTTCGCGCCCAAGGAACCGCCGGTGCCGTGCTTCTGGCCGATCATACGCTCCACCATGCGCACGTGGCGACCGCGCCAGAGAAGAAACCGCTCGTCGAACTCGATCAGATCCTCGAGGAGCAAATACAGATCGTAGTTCTGAGCCTCGTTCGAGTAGATCTGGCGCAGGCTCTCGATCATCTGCTCGCTCGAATCCGCTGCGAAGCCCCGCCTGCGAAGCAGGGACTTCACGCGGTCGTAGAGCGACGGCTCACGCGAACGGCGTTCCAGCCGCTCGCGCTGCGCGGCACCGAGCTCGATCCACTTCAGCAGGTCGGTCCGGCGGAGGCCGCAGGCGAACTCGAGCTCCCGGAACTGCACCGATTGGAAACCGCTCGCGGGATTGAGATGGTCGCGAAATTGGTTGAACTCTTGTGGCGTCATCGTCTCGAGGATATCGACTTGCTGTTCGATCAGGCGCTGGATCGAATGGATCCGGCGAAAGTGCTTGGCGACACGCAGCAGATCGTCGCGGTCGATCGCCTCCATCGTCGCATCGACCTCGTGCAAGAGCTGCTTGAACCACAACTCGTAAACCTGATGGATGATGATGAAGAGCATCTCGTCGTGATGCGCCGGCCGGGAGAGCGGTTGCTGGAGGCCGAGCAGTTCGTCGACTTTGAGGTACGATCCGTACGAAAGAGCCACGGCTCGACGCTTACGGGGGCTGGTGGGCTTCTCCTCGAAACGCCTTCGCGGTGAAGCATTCGCGCGTTGCCGCCCTCCTCGTGGCACTCCTGGCGGCATGTTCCGGGTCGAATCACGGCTCGGCAGGGAGCCCCTCCCCCAGCGCGACCAACCCAGTTGCCTTTCCGCTCTTCGACGGCGCCAACGTTCTGTCGGCGCGCGAGTGGCATAACACGGTCAAATCGCAACCCGGGACCATCGACAGCAGCCTGCTCTCTCAAGGCGCGGGCACGTACGACGGGCACGACGTCGTCGCCGGAACCCAAGCGCTGATGCCGGCGCTCGAGGCGTGGCTCGACGATCTTGGCGCGCATCCGCCCAGCGGCTACCACGTGGCGGTGTCGGGCAACGGCGTCGAAGCCGTTCGCACGCACACGCGAGCGCTCGGCATCGACTTCGTCGTCTTCGAGGGTGCGGAACAAGGTAAACGGCACGGCGTGGCGGTGCTCGTGGTCGATCCGCAAACGCTCGACGAAAAAGCCGGCCCGATGCTCGGGCTCATCGGCAGGTTCAAGAAGGTTCCCAGCATGCTGCGCGACCCGCTCGACGCGCAGGCGAAGAAGCAGACGGGATTCTCCATCACCGAGGCGACGAATCCGAACACGCCCATTGGCGCGGCGGTCGCCGCCCTCGACCAGCTTCGCGATTTCGGGGGACGCGGAATCGTGCTCATCGACGCCGTCAAACACTAGCTAAAGAGCTCCAACCCGTGTCGACCGCCTCGATCCGCGCGCGCGAGATTCGCGCCTGGGTCATGCTCAACGCGCTGTGGCTCCCGCTCACGTTCCAGGACACGGCGTTGATGACGATCGCCGTGCCGGCCGCGACCGTCACGCTCGCGCCGGCCGACCACGTGTTCGTGCTCTCCGTGCTCGCCAGCGTCACCGCGCTCGCCTCGATGCTCGTGCCGCCGCTGGGCGGGTGGCTCTCCGACGCGTTGCGGCGCCGAGGGAGTTCGCGCCGGACATTCGTCGCCGCCGGCCTCATCATCGACGTAGCGGCGCTCGTCGCGCTCTCGTACTCGCACTCGCTTTTCACGTTCGCCGTGCTGCTCGTCGTCGCGACGGTCGGCGCCAACATCGCGCTCTGCGCGTATCAAGCCCTGCTGCCCGAATCGGTGCCACGAGATAATTGGGGCGCCGTCTCCGGGGTGCGCGGCGCGATGACGCTCGCCGGAACCGTCCTGGGCTTCGCCATCGCCGGCGTTGTGCCCGATCCGCGCCAGACGTTCTTGGCCGCCGCAGCCATCATGGCGCTCGGCGGACTCTCGCTGTTCGGCATCGGCGACGGCATTTACGGCGACGAGGAACGAGCGAGCGTGCGCGACTGGCACGACTTCGGCGTGGTGTTCGTCGCGCGCACGCTCGTATTCTTCGGGCTCGTGATGCTGCAAACGTTCGTGCTGTTTTTCTTCCGCGACGTGCAGAAGGTGAGCAATCCCTCATTCGGCACGGCGCTGTACGCGTTTGCCACGATCGCCGGGGCCGTGGTCGCGAGCGTGTATCTCGGCTTTCTTTCGGATAAGGTATCGCGCAAGATCGTCACCGCGATCGCCGGCGGTTGTATGGCAATCGCGTCCATCGGCTTCGCGCTCGCGCCCGAGCTGAAGTGGATGCTGCCGTTCGCCGTGCTGTTCGGCATCGGCTTCGGCGGCGTGATCTCTAGCGGTTGGGCGCTCGCGATGGACGCGATACCCAGGCTGCGCGATGTCGCGCGGGACCTCGGCCTGTGGGGAATCGCGACGCTCCTTCCCAACGTCGTCGCGCCGCTGGTCGGTGGCTGGCTGATCGGGCTCTTCCACGGTACGCGCGCCGGCTATCAGGCCGTGTTCGGGCTTGCGGGCTTCAGCTTCGCGCTCGCCGCGGTAACCGTCTTGCGGGTCGGCCGCCGCCCGCTATCGTCGATGTGGGCCGTGCCGATTCGTGCGGCGGCGGTGGTGAGCAACGGCCTGTGGGACCGGCTCGCTTACCGCGTGCGCTGCTGGGGCCGCGTTCCGCGCCGCCGCGGACCGACGCTCATCGTGGCCAACCACCAGCACGACTTGGAATCTATGACGATCGTGACCGGCGTCACGATGGACAGCGGTCCGTGGCGCCACCCCGTATTCACCGCATGCTCGCGCCGCATGTACGATCCCGGGTTCATGGGGGCGCGCCTGCCGTGGCTGCGCTTTTTGCTGCGGCGCGTGGAAGCGGGCACGCTCTTTACCGCGCTCGGAATGCTCCCGATCGAGAACCAGCTGAGCTCGCGGCAGGTCTCCGCGCTGGCGTGGTCGGCACAGCGGCGTCACGGGCCGCTGCTGCTCGGCGATCTCTTCGACGAACGGACGGCCGCGGCGTTTCCGCCCGGAACGAAGACCTCGGACCTTTGGAACCGCGAGTGTTTCGCGCGTTCGCTGACGTCGGTGCGCGTCGCTGCGATGCGCGAGCCGTACCGCAGCGAGATTCTCGCCGAGACGCGCGAGAGTGTCGAGCGCGATCTCGCGCGCATGGAGCACGTGGTTCGTTCCGGCGGAACGTTCTACCTCACCGGAGAGGGCCGATACTCCACGGACGGACGCATCGGCCCGCTACGCGGCGCAGTCGAGCGGCTGGCTCCGCTCGCAACGGTCTATCTCGCCGGCGTGAGCTACGATCCGTTCGTTGCGCGGCGTCTTTCGATGCTCTACCGAATCGTGCGGTTCCCCGGCAGCGATATGGCCGAGATGGCGAAGGCGTTAGCGGCGATCCGCCCCGTGACGGCGAGTCACTTGCTGGGCGCGTGGGTCGACGGGCGCACGCAGAGCTTCACGCTCCACGAAGCGTGCGCCGCGGTAGAGGCCCGCCTTGGGGACCTTCCTGCGGCGCTCGTCGTCGATCCGGAGCTGAGGCGCAATCCGCGGGCGCTGGTCCGCCGCGCCCTGCTTTTGATGACGAGGTGGCGAATTCTCGAGCGCGACGGTGCGCGCTACCGCCTTGCGGCGGTCCGCCGGCATCCGCAGTTTCCGCTGGTCGACGATATCGTCGCCTATCAAACGCGCTTTCTCGAAGAGACTATCGAGAACGCGTCGTTCGCACCCCGCGCGGCGGGTTCAAGCGCGCTCGAAAGCCGCGAGGCGTAGGCGCAGCGATCGCGGGCTCGCGCCCTTGATGCGTCCGTCGGCGCCGATGACGCGATGCGCGGGGACGAAGAGATCGAGCGGCGTCGCTCCCATGGCGCTCGCCACGCCGCGATGGGCGAGCGGGTGCCCGATAGCGCGCGCGACGTCGGCGTACGACACGAACTCGCCGAACTCCAGCATCGACACGGCGCGCCACACGCTGACGCGAAACTCGGTCCCCGCGAGCGCGAGCGGCAGGTCGAATCGCCGCAGGCGGCGCGCGAAATAGGCCCGCACCTGGGCGGCCGCCTCGGCGAGCAGCGCGTCGGTCGGTTTGCTCCGGCCGTGGCGGCGCGACGTGACGAAGTCACTCGCCACGATCGCGCTTCCGTTGCCTACGATCAACAAATCCCGGCCCAGTGGCGTCGAGATGCGGCAGCGCATAGGTGGCGGAAGGGCCGACGTGCGAACTCTCCGCAGCCTAGGGGAAACGACGGCCCGAGTGGCCGCGTTACTGATTGGGAGGCCCGTGTGAACCGCAAACTCGCTCAAGCTCTATGCCTATTTGCCGTCGTCTCGCTCGCCGCATGCTCGAGCGGCTCGACCGGCCAATCCTTCGTTCCGCAGAATCAGGCTGTCTCGCGTTCGGCGCAGGTCTCGGTTCTGCAGTCCGACGACGTTCCCACCGGCCCCGACACCGGCGAGGTTCCGTTCCGCGCAAGCAATCCCGTGCGCGATCTCTGCAGCGCGCCGGCCGGCAGCGGCCGCATGCGGTGTCTGGCGCAGATGCGCACCGATTTCATGCCGAGCGAACAGGTTTCGCCGCAGGCGACCGGCCAGAAGTGTCCGTTCAACACGAACGAGGGCTACTGCCCGCTCGATCTGCAGCAGGCCTACGACCTGCCGTCGCTCGATAAGGGCCACGGACGCGTCGTCGCCATCGTGGACGCGTACGGCTACCACCACGCAGCGGCCGACCTCGCGTACTTCCGCAAGACGATGGGCCTCTCGCCGTGCACGGTCGCGTCGCATTGCCTGCGGATCGTGAATCAGAACGGCGGCACGTCGCCGCTTCCGAACGAGCCGCCGCCCAGCGACGACTGGAAGGGCGAGCAATCCCTCGATCTCGACATGGTCTCGGGCATCTGCCCGAACTGTAAGATCATTTTGGTACAATCGAACGACGACTTCACGAATAACCTGTACACGGGAGTGAAGACGGCCGGCCGCCTGGGCGCGAAGTTCATCGGCGCATCGTGGGGCAACGGTCCCGAGGGTGGCGACAACGCGATCTTCCACCAGGCGGGCGTCGTAATTTCGGCTGCCGCGGGCGACAACGGCGGCGGCACGCGCTTCGGCGGCGGCCCGATCCAGCCGTGCACGTACACGTACGTCGTCTGCGTGGGCGGCACGCGCCTGCTGCGCGATCACGCAAACAAGCGCGGCTGGTCGGAGACCGTATGGAATGACTGGACGTTCGACGCGTGTGGCGGCCCGTGCGGTGCGACCGGCAGCGCGTGCAGCACGAAGATCGCCAAGCCGCCGTGGCAGACCGACGGCGGGTGTCACATGCGCTCCGCCGCCGACACGTCGGCGTCGGCGTCGCTTCGCAACCCGGTGATCACCTACAACTCAGAGGAGGGGTGCACTCCACCGAACTGTTTCTTCCTCTTCGGAGGGACGAGCGCGTCGGCGCAGATCATTTCGGCCGTCTTCGCGCTCGCGGCCAACGCCGGCGCCGGGTCGGGCGCCTCGTACGTTTGGAAGCACCACACGGGCCACATCAACGACGTGCTCAAGGGCAACAACCTCGATCCGAAGCTCGGCGTCAACTGTGCGTCGACCGTGTTCTACATCTGCACGGCGCGCGCGGGCTTCGATGGGCCGACCGGCTTGGGCACGCCCAAGGGCCTGTTCGCGTTCTGATCGTGCAAACATCAGTTCGCGCAACCATCCTCGCCGCGCTCGCGATTGCAGCGTTCGTGGCCGCCACGCCCGCCGACAATGCCGTCATTGTCAACTCCGGCTCCACGAACACCGTGGGCTATTCGATCGCGGTATCGCCCGACGGCAAGGGGTCGGTCACCGTGCAGAGCCGCGGCGGCACGCCCGGCACGCCGAAAGCGTTTGCCATTCCGGCCGATACGGCGAAGCGCTTCTTCGCCGACCTCGCCGCCGCTCGCAAGGGCAACGCCGCTACGGTTCCGTGCATGAAGAGCGCGTCGTTCGGAACGTCGACGCACGTCCACTGGCAAGGCTGGGTTTCGCCCGACCTGAGCTGCCCGCCGAAGGGCGACGCCGGCGAGGCGCTCGTGAAAGACATCGACGCGATTCGCGCGGCGTCGGGGATGGGCACTCCACCGCTCCGCCAGCCGTAAAACATCCCTTGTCATCCTGAGCGAAGCGCCGAAGGCGCGTAGTCGAAGGACAGCGCGACGAGCGACCGCCGCAGCAGGTTATGCGACGCCTACCGCGCGCTCAGATGCGGCGCAGCGCCGCCTCCACCGCCGGCGTGACGTCGACGCCGGCACGCGGCCGCGCCGCGTGCGCCCTTACTCCCGGGAGGTTGCGCGCCTTCGCTGCCGCGACCGCTTCGCGCATGATCTGCCGAACGATCGAACGATAGAGCGCGTCGCGGTTGACTTGCAGCGTGCGGATCTGCGCGATCGTCTCGCGCTGCGACCCGCTGGCCGCTGCGCCGAGGTCCGCAAACCGCCGCGAGATATCAACGCTCGCACCGTGTAACCTGTCCGCCACGGCCTGCGCGTCGGCGTTGGGGCGATAACTTGCCGAGAACGCCGCCGTCTGTTGCGTTAGTCCGTTGGCCGCCGGCGCGTTCGTGCCGGCGCTGCGGACGCGCCGCCTCGTCGCCAAGTTCGCGGCCGACTTGGCTTCGAGCTGCGCGGCCATTCGCGCGTACTCCGCCGTGCCGTCGCCGTGAAGTTTGCGCTCGTACGCCGCCAGCAATCCGGCGTCGTCGCGGCGCATGGCGTCGACGGCGCGCGATTCGCGAGCGTTCATCGCAGCGAGCTCGGCCGCGACGCGTGTGCGGTCGGAGCGATCGAGTCGAAGGTCGTCGAGCTTGAGCCGCAAGGCGAGGCGGCGTCCCCCGTTGCTGCGGGCCAGGTCGAACGCGAGGGTGAGCTCACGCTCGCGAAGCTGCTGCCGCCGCGCCGCCAGGGCGCGCGCGTTGCGTTCGGCGATGGAGCGGCCGTAGCCGGCGAGACTCGCGCTCGTCTCGCGTGCCAGCTCTGCGGAGTACGCCGCCATCGCGCGGTCGGCCGCGCGTTGCGACGATCCGGCGGATGCGATCGCGTCGCGTTCCAACGCCCGGTCGCCCGCGCCGGGCCGTGCGGCGATGGCGCCCAGGTGCGGCTGCGCCGAGTCCGCCGCGCGCGCCACCGTCGCGGCGCCCGCGCGCGCCTGTACGGCGGGAGCGCCGCTCGTCGGAACGGTCAGCGTCGCGCGCAGGGCGGCGATCTCGCGATCGTACTGCGCGAGCATGGCGTGCAGCGGATGCGCGGCGACGGCGCGCGCCACGTCGACGTAGGCCGGCGCTTCCACGGCGCGTGCGGCGACGGCCGAGAGGAGCGCCGCTAGCGCGAGCGGCACCGCAGCGTGACGGGCGATCACCAGAACCTCCTCTGATAGGAGAGCGAGATGCCGTTGTTACCCGTCACGGGCGGCAGCTGCGTGTAGCGATTGAGGTTGAGCACGTCCATGCCGATGGGCTGCGGCCCCTGCAGCGCCAGCAGCGTCGGCCCCGTGGACGTGTACCACGTGAACTTCGCGCCCGACGTGCTGTCGGGATACGCCTCGAGCGTCACCGCCTGGGTCTTCGGGTAGCCGAACGTCTGGGAGAAGATCGCGCGCATGTTCTTGCCGAGCGACTTGCCGGCGCTGATGCCCAATCCGGTCTGGATGTCGGTCGTGATCGCGACCGTCGTAAATCCGAGGGCGCTGGCGACCGAACTCGACAGCGGTTGCAGCAGATTGCGCGTGAAGAGCGTGTTGAGTTGACCGAGGCCAACGTTGGCGAGCGCCGACCCGGCGGAAAAGCTCTGATTGCCCGTCGTCGCAACGCCCCGCACGGCGCCGAACTGCTGTGCACCGACGAGCAGGCCGAGGATCTGCTCGCGATTGTACGACGGGTCGGACGCGAGCGCGAGGTTCATGTCGGTTGCCGGACCGGTGACGTGCAGCCGGATCGCCGTCGGCGGATCCGACACGTAGGTAGTCGCCGCGGCGTCGACGTCGGGAATGAGGCCGCTCGCGGGATCGAACGTGACGGTGCCGCTCTCGAGATTGAAGGTGCGGTAGAAGCTCAGCGTTCCGCCGGTCGAGTTGAGGGAACCGGCGAGCGTGGGCGCGCGCAGCGTCCCGCCGAGCGTCGCGGTGCCCGTGGCGCCGATGTCGACGTTGGCGCTCTGCACGCGAACGTTCGGCCCGGCGGTGATGCTCAGGTTCGCGAAGGCGACCTCGGGCAGGGCGGGGCCGCTCTGTCCGCCGCCCTTGAAATTGAGAAAGGCGTTGAGCGGGATGCGCGCATTGGAGACGGCGACGCTGCCGCTCGCTCGCGGCGGCGCCCCGCTCGCGCGGGCCACTGCAACGTCGCCATTGAGGTTCCCCGTAAAGTACGACGGCAGGTCGAGACGAGCGTTCTGCGCCCGGGCATCGATCGAGAACGCCAGCTCGGCGGGATGGCGAAGGTCGGCAAGCGTCGCGGTTCCGCTCGCCGTCAACTGACCGCCTCCGACGGCGGCGCGCGATTGCAGCCGCACCTGCGATCCGTCGAGGGCGAGCTCGCCGGTGATGCCGGTGATCGGCGATTTCTCCATCGGGCCGCTGAAGGTTCCGTCGCGCAGCGTCAGCGCGCCGCCGATTCGCGGATTCGCGATCGTGCCGCCCGCGTCGACGTTGCCGTCGATGCGTCCCGCGAGCTGCGTGCCCTTCGGGAGCATCGCCGCGAAGTTAGAAAGCTCGACGTCCTGCGCCGCGATCGACCCGGTGACCGGGCCGCCGCCGGCGGCAACGCCCGAGTTCGTCACGCGGATCGGCACCAGCGCCGTGAAGAGCGCCCGGCCTTTCGCGAGATCGACCTCGCCGCCGCGCACGCCCACCGTATGACGGTCGGCGTCGATCTCGCCCTTGACGCTCGGAATCGTGAGGTTGCCGTAGCGCAGCGACTGCAGCGCGAGCGCGTCGCGCAGCTTCGGATACGCAAACGTTCCTTCTACTCGCAGCGTGGAGTGCAGCGCCCCGCCCACGTCGTACTTCGCACCCGTCGTGTCGTGCAAAAGGCTGCCGACGTCGGCGCTCGTGCTCTCGATCGTTAGCGCGAGACGGTCGTTCGGCCGGAATCCGAAGGTGCCGTTCGCCGTCGTCTTCAGCGACGCGAGGTCGAGCGACGCCGAAGAGATCTCGCCGCGGCCGTGCGCGGCCGCGGCGTTCACTTCGAACCGCTCGACGGCGACGCGTCCCGCAGTTCCGCCGATGACCGCCGCGTGCAGGCGCAGCGCGACGTCGGGATAGGTTCCCGCGAGGCTCGTCTGCGCGTCGAGGCGGCCCGTCACCGGAACCATATATCCGAGCATCGGCAGCCACGTCGAGAGGTCGACGTTGCGCGCCGTCGCCGTGAGGTTGGCCCGCTTCGCCGCGGGATCCACGCTGCCGTTCAGGGCCACCTCGCCGGTCGGTCCGCCGAACGCGAGCGAACTCGCGATCGTTCCGCCGCTGCTGTGCCACCGCGCGGCCACGTTGCCCAACGCGATGCGGCGATAGCGCGCGCTGGAGAAGAACGCGGAACCGCTGGTGGCGTCGATCCTTGTCCCGGTCACCCGCGCCCGCAGCACGAGCGACCCCGTGCCGGCCAGGGTGTCGCCCGTATCGAAGAAGTCGTTGAGATCGGCGAGATCGAGCTGCGGTGCGCGCACGTCGACGTCGGTGCTTGCGAGCGATGCCATGCCGCCGAACGCTATCGGCGACGACCCGACGACGACGTGCCCGCCGTGCATCGCCACGGCGCTCAGGCTCCCGCGCACATCGCTGCGGAGATCGCGGAAGCTCAGACCGTTGACGGAGCCTTCGGGCGCGCTCATCGTCCCCGCGAACGACGGCGATGCGCTCGTCCCGCGCACGCGTAGACCCGCGTCGATGCTCCCCTGCACGAGGGCGGCGGTGCGCGGCTGCACGGAGGCGAGCAGCGTGCTGACGTCGGACGAGTGAATCTGCGTGGCCAAATCGTAGCGCGGAGCGATGGCGCCGGGCGCGATGCCCGCGACCGTGCCGGCGACGCCGACGAACAGCGGTCCGATCGCGGCTGCGGCGTCGTGGATGCGCGCGGAACCGTTACCGAAGTCGATGCCGGCGCTGGCATTGACGCTAAAGTCGCGATAGCGGCCGCCGGCGACGACGACGGTTCCGGCGAGACGCGGCGATTGCGTGGTGCCGCTCACCGTCGCGCCGTACGCCATCTCGCCAAGCGCGTTGCCGTAGACGCTTCCGCTCAACGACGTGCCGCGCAGCGTCACATCGCCCGCGCCGCTCGCCGCTCCCCACGCGCCCCGGAGCCGAGCCGACCCGAGTCCCGCGATCGCTGCGTTCGATTGCGAGCCGAAAATCGCGCCGGTCAGCGCGCCGCGCGCGGGCGGCAGCGGGAAGTCGCGCGCCGCGACGAGCCCGATCGCCGACCCGTGGGGCCGGTCGAGCGCGACGCGAGCGTAGAGCGAACCGTCGCCGTTTTGCACGTGGATCGGTCCGACGGAACCGACGCCGCGCCCGCTCACGTCGACGATGGCGTCGAGCCGGCGCCCCGCTCCGGCTCCCCACAGGGCCCCGAGCACGCCGATCGACTTCGGATCGTCCGCGCTCGCAACCGCGGCACCGTCGAGCCGCACGTGGGGGAAGATGGAGTCGAGATACGGCACGCCGGCCGTCGACGCGCGCACGCCAAGCAGCATCTCGATCGCGTCGGGTTGCTGGTGCAGCGCGATGCGGCCGCCGGCATCGACGGCGACGCCGCGATACGCGGCGCCGAAGCGGATCACGTCGGCCTCGCGGCCGTCGAACGCGACGAGCCCGTGCACGCGATCGAGCCGATACCCGGCGTACGCGATATGCTGCGAGCGTACGTCGACCCACGTGACCGCCTTCGCGGCGGCGCCGCTGACGAGCATCGAGAAGCTCAGCGCGCCGCGCATCGGCAGACGCTCGGCTTGTGGAAACGCCGAGCGCAGCCGAGCGACGTCGCCGCTGCCGCGAATGGCGAGCCGCACGTGCGGATCGCGCAGCCCATAGATGCCGCCGCTGACGCGCGCCGCAACGCCGGCGACGCTCGCATCGAGGTGCGGCGTCAGCAATCCGTCGTCGTACACGTCGATTCGCCCGCGCACGCCCTCGATGGGCTTGCCGAGGCCGGCGACCGAGATCCGCGCTCCGGCCAGGAACGCGGTGGCGGCGAGATGCGCGTCGACGGCGCCGCTTGCGTCCGCGAGGCCGGCAAAGCGCGCGTCCAGGCCGCGCAGCGTGCCGGAGCGCACCCGCATCGCGGGCGAGTCGAGCGCGAAGTTGACCGCCCCCGCGATCGGCAGTTGCGCGGCGGTCCATCGCTGATCGACGTAGCCCGCCGGTACGTCCATGACGCCGCGGCCTTGAACGAGGAAGAGCCGGTCGCGGCGCTCGCCGTAGCGCAGGGACGCGACGTAGCGCGAGCGCGCGGCCGTGTTTATGTCGGCGTCCGCCGCGACGTCGGCCACATACAGGCGATGGGAGCCGGGCAGCGCGTTGCGGCTCTCGTCGACGACCGTGACGGAGCCGTTGCGAATCGCGGCGCGGAAGATCGCGGGCGGTCCCTTCGCTCCCTTTTTGGACGGGAGTTGCGGGATCGGCACGTTGTACGTTCCGTCGGGGCGGCGGAGGACCGTGATCTGCGGCGACTCGACGTCGACGCTCTTCAATCCGAAGAGTCGGCTGCCGCCGGGAAGCAGATCGCGCAGGTCGTACGCGATCGACAGACGGGGGATCGTCGCGATCGGCTCGTCGCGCTGCGACGTGACGACGACGTTGACGAGCACCGCGTGATTCGGCCGCAGCGTCGCGTGTCCGAAGTGCAGACGAACGTGCGCCGTGCCCTCGACCGCCGCGACGATCGCGAGGCGTACCAACGCTTGCCACTGCCAGAAAGCAAGCGCGACTACCGCCGCCAGCACAAGAGCAGACGCCCCCCAAAGCCGGCGCCGGTGCTTGCGCTTCATTGCCAGGTTCTTTCCCCGGCGTCCGGCCAGATACTCTCCGCGGGAAGCCCTCGCCAGCCGTCGAACCGCGTCGGGCTTAGGAGATCCGCATGAAATTAGTGGAAAGCATCGACCGTGAGACCCTCGAGAAGGGGCGTCTCGTCGCCGAATCGAGTGAGTTCGCGATTTTCGACGTCGGCAACGATACGTACACCCTGGTCCATCGTCACGAGGGGGTGGCGTGGCAGGGGATCACCTTTTCGGGGGACGGCCTCTTCCGCGTCGCGGAACTCGTGGCGCTGGCGACCCGATCGCTTTACCGCGACGTCGCCGCGGAATACTCGAAGGAACGCAACCGCTAGTTCGAATCTCGCGCCTAGATTGAACCGGTATCTCCCGCTTTTCACGCTGCTGAGCCTCGCCGGCTGCGGCGCCGCCACCGGCACGGCGGTTCCGGCGGCGCCGGTGCGCCCGGCAACACCCATCGCGCACGTCGTGATCGTCGTGCAAGAAAACCGCAGCTTCGACGATCTGTTCAGCGGCTTTCCCGGCGCCGATGCTCCGGCATTCGGCTACGCCGGCACGAAAAAGGTCGCACTACAACCGACGCCGCTCGAGAACCCGGGCAACATCGAGAACAACTGGCGCGACGCAATCGCCGGCTGGAACCGCGGGAAGATGGACGGCTTCGAACGCGAGCATTTCTACGGCGGCCCGCTCGACTTCGCCTACGCTTACGTGCCGCGCCGCGAATCGGCGCCCTATTGGGAGATGGCCCGCCGCTACGTGCTCGCCGACCGGATGTTTCCGACAGAGTTCGGGCCGAGCTACACCGCCCACCTGAGCCTGATCGCCGCCAACACCACCATCAAGCCGACGCCGATCGCCGAGGTGGACGCGCCCACTGGGTTGCCGTGGGGCTGCGACGCACCGCCGGGCACGCGGTCGTTCACGATCGACTCCAAACGCGTGGAGCGCTACGACGGCCCGTTTCCCTGCTATCGCGATTTCCCTACGATCGCCGATAGCCTCGACGCGGCGGGCGTGTCGTGGAAATACTATGCCTCACCGCTCGAGCGCATCGGCGGTCAGGTATGGTCGGAGTTCGAGTCGATCCGCAGCGTGCGCTACGGCGCCGACTGGAAGAACGTAATCAAGCCGCAGACGAAGATCCTGCGCGACGTGCGCGACGGCAAACTGGCCTCGGTGTCGTGGGTGACGCCGGACTGGATCGACTCGGACCACACGGGCAGCGGTTACAACCGCGGCCCCTCGTGGGTAGCCTCGATCGTGAACGCGATCGGCGAGAGCCGGTATTGGAGGTCGACCGCCATCGTCGTCGTGTGGGACGACTGGGGTGGTTGGTACGACGACGTGCCGCCTCCGCAACTCGACTTCCGCGGCTTGGGAATTCGCGTGCCGTGCATCGTCGTCTCGCCCTACGCGAAGCGCGGGTACGTGTCGCACACCCAATACGAATTCGGCAGCATCCTCAAGTTCGTCGAGGAGACCTTCGGGCTTCCGCCGATCGGGCCGCCGTCGCTAGGATTCACAGACACGCGCGCCGCAAGCATCGGCGACAGCTTCGACTTCACGCGGGGTCCGCGCGACTTTACTCCGATTCGGACGCCCTATCCGTCGTCGAGCTTCATCAACGAACGCCCGTCCTACATTCCGCCCGATCAGGAGTAAAAAGTGAAGAGGCCGAGCACCTGATGCGGCTATGAAAAAATGTTGGCTCGTCGCCGCGCTGGCGGCGATCGTCGCCGCGCCGCTCGCGGCGCGCGCCGCCGAGGCGCCGCTGTTGCTGCGCGATCCAACGATCAGCCGCACTCAGATCGCGTTCGGGTACGCCGGCTACATCTGGATCGTGGGGCGGCACGGCGGCCGCGCTCGCCGTTTGGTCACCGGCTACGACCTCGCCTCGGGCCCGTATTTCTCGCCCAGCGGCTCGTTGGTCGCGTTCACGGCGAACTACGACGGCAACACCGACGTCTACGTGGTGCCGTCGGATGGTGGACAGCCGCGCCGGCTGACGTATCACGGCGGCGACATCGCCGTCGGGTGGACGCCCGACGGAACGCGCGTGCTCTTCCGTTCGCATCGCGCCGCCTACTCCGACCCAAACCAGCTCTACGCGATCGCGCTCTCCGGCAGCGCGATGCCCACGCAACTGCCGCTTTCGATGGCGGAGGAGGGCTCGTACTCGCCCGACGGATCGCACATCGCGTACGTGCCGAACTTCCAGTGGGAGCCGTATTGGAAGGGCTATCGCGGCGGCCAAACGACTCCGGTCTGGATCGCCAACCTCGCCGATTCCAGCGTGGTGAAGGTGCCGCATCCCGGGTCCAACGACGGCGACCCGATGTGGATCGGCGACAAGGTTTACTTCGTGTCCGACCGCGACGGTCCGGCGACGCTCTTCGCGTACGACGTGAGCACGCGCGCGGTCACGCGCCTGTTGAGTCCGGCCGGCTTCGACATCACGTCGGCATCGGCCGGCG
This sequence comes from Vulcanimicrobiota bacterium, assembly GCA_963711625.1. Classification (GTDB taxonomy): domain Bacteria; phylum Vulcanimicrobiota; class Vulcanimicrobiia; order Vulcanimicrobiales; family Vulcanimicrobiaceae; genus Cybelea. The sequence continues at coordinate 86,790 of OY970207.1, read as the reverse complement.
CGGGAGCCATCGTGTACGCGAAGTTCGACTCGCTGCACGTCTACGACGTGGCGTCGCGGACGGACGAGCCGGTTCCGGTGACGATCGGCGACGAGCTCGAGCAGGTGCGGCCGCACTGGCAGAAGGTCGGCGACCAAATCCTCAATGCCGGCATCTCGCCGACCGGCGTGCGGGCGATCTTCGAGGCGCACGGCCAGATCTTCTCGGTGCCGACGCAGTACGGAGACGTCCGCAATCTCACCGGCGTGCCGGGGACCGCCAATCGCGACCCGGCTTGGTCGCCGAACGGCCGCTGGATCGCCTATTTCTGCGACGCGTCGGGAGAGTATCGGCTGTGCCTCAAGGATCAGAAGGGCCTGCAGCCGCCGCGAGCGATTCCACTCGGGCCGTCGCCGTCGTTCTTCTATGGGCCGACGTGGTCGCCGGACAGCAAGAAGATCGCCTATAGCGACGTGCGCCTGAACCTTTGGTACGTCGACATCGACCGTGCGGCGCCCGTGAAGGTGGACACGTCGCCCTACGAGTCGTTCGGTCCCGTCTCATTCGACGAGAGCTGGTCGCCCGATAGCCGCTGGCTGGCCTACGACAACGTGCTGGCCAACCAGCTGCACGCGGTCCTCGCCTATCGCTTGAGCGACGGTAAGCGTGCGCAGATCACGGATGGCATGAGCGACAGCCGCTATCCGGTGTTCGACCGCAGCGGCAAGTATCTATACTTCACGTCCAGCACGAACACCGGGCTCACGGCGGATTCGCTCGACATGACCAGCGACGCGCAGCCGGTGAGCAGCGCCGTCTACGTGGCGGTGCTGCAGCGGGGCGCGAGCTCGCCTACGGCCCCGCGGAGCGACGAGGAGCCGGTGACGAGCGACGAGCCGGAAACGCCGGCGACGCCGCACCCCGTCGCGACGAAACGCCCCGCACCGGAGAGCCCCGAGATAACGATCGACTTCGACGGCATCCTACAGCGCATTCTCGCCTTGCCCGTCGCGCAGGCGAACTACGTCGGGCTCTCCGCGGGCGGCCCCGGTGAGCTCTATCTCGTCGCGCAGCCCATCGCGACGATCACCGACGAGCCGCCGCCGCTCGCGGTTTCGAAGTTCGATCTGGCATCGCGCGCGAGCACCCCGCTGCTCGACGGGGTCTCGGCGTTCGCGCTGTCGTTCAACGGGCAGAAGATGCTCTACCAGCGCGGTCCGATGTGGTTCGTCGTGTCGGCGAAGTCGCCGCCGCGGCCCGGCGAGGGCGTGTTGGCGACCGCGTCGATGGAGACGTATGTGGATCCGCGCTTGGATTGGCGGCAGATGTATCGCGAGACGTGGCGCATCGAGCGCGACTTTTTCTACGATCCGAATTATCACGGCTTGAACATCGCCGCAGCCCTGCGGCGCTTCGAGCCCTACCTCACCGGCCTCGGGGCGCGCGGCGACCTGACGTTTCTGCTCCAGGAGATGCTCAGCTATTTGTCGGTGGGGCACATGTTCGTGGGCGGCGGCAACGCGCCGCAGGTGCCGCGTATCAACGTCGGGCTGCTCGGTGCCGACTACACCGTCGACCACGATCGTTATCGGTTCGCGCGCGTCTACAACGGCGAGAACTGGAATCCCGAGCTGCGCGCGCCGCTCACGCAGCCCGGAGAGCTGGTGGAAGAGGGCGAGTATCTGCTCGCGGTCAACGGCCGCGAGGTTCGTGCGACGCAGAGCGTCTACAGCTTTTTCCAGCAGACGGCAGGGAAACAGGTCGTGTTGACGGTCGGACCCGATCCGGCAGGCGCGCATTCGCGCAGCGTCACGGTCGTTCCGGTGGCGAATGACTTTCCGCTGCGCAACCTGGCGTGGATCGAGTCGAATCGCCGCCTCGTCGACCGGCTGAGCGGCGGGAAACTCGCGTACGTCTATCTGCCCGACACGGAGTTCGGCGGCTTCACGAACTTCAACCGTTATTATTTTTCGCAGATCGAGAAGAAGGGCGTCGTGCTCGACGAGCGGTTCAACCACGGCGGACAAGTTGCCGACTACATCATCGACTACCTCAGCCGCAAGCCGGAGGCGATCTTGGTTCCACGCTACGGAAAGACGTCGCTGGATCCCCTGATGGCAATCTACGGGCCGAAGGTGCTGATCGTCAATCAGTTCTCGGGGTCCGGAGGCGACGCGTTGCCGTGGCTGTTCCGCAAGGCGAAGGTCGGACCCATCGTGGGCGTTCGCACGTGGGGCGGCCTGGTCGGCATCGGCGGCTACCCACGGCTCATCGATGGCGGATCCGTTACCGCGCCGCGCATCGCGATCGGGGGGCTGCACGGACGCTGGGAAGTGGAAGGGCACGGCGTCGCGCCCGACATCGAGGTGTGGCAGGATCCCGCCCTCGTGCGCCAAGGGCACGACCCGCAGCTCGAGGCGGCGGTGCGCACGGCAATGCACCTGCTCGAGACGCATCCGACGCCGCAGTACGCGCCGCCGGCATATCCCGACCACCATCCGTCGCTGCCGCCGCGAAGCTAGCTCCGTGGATCTGGGCGTCATCTTTGGCTTGTCCGGAATGGGTGTCGGCCTCCTGTCGCTGGTGTATGCGCGAACGCAAGCGCTCAACGCAAAGCGTCAAGCGGACGCGGCACATCGAGCCGCGACCATGGAAATTCAGGACGCCATGCTCCAGCGAATCAACGAAATGCGTTCTCAGCTCGTCAATAGCCCGGCAGCCGTCAGCGAGTACCTTGGCTCGAATCCAGCGCTGCGCGAGCTCTACCGCGACCCGGAGTATCTAAAGTCGATGGTATTCGTGCGCAACGGGATCGATAATCTGCAAGACATTTATTTCTTGCGCAAACGATCCCTTGTCGACGACCACCATTGGCGCAGCTGGACGTCGGCGTTCGTTCCAATCGCACGCATGCCGATTACCCGGGCGATTTTCGAAAACGCCGTATCGCGCCAGGCGCTGGATCCGGAGTTCGAAGCGTTCTTCAAGCCGATTCTCGGCGGGGAGCCGGCGGTCGATCCGCAAGGACGCATTTAACCGACGGCTTTAATCGTCTACGGGGCGACCCGCTTTTTGAAGGGCACCGCGTTATTCCATGGCGACCACGGATCTCTCGGCGACCGGTGGTGGACCGGAACGAACGAGTGTTTATTGAGACGAACGCGCTTGCGCAGGTATTGCGCTTGGCCCTGTAAGGCCCACGCCGTTATCGTTCCGTCGGCCGCACTCACGTAGACCATTCCGTTGGCGACGACCGTGCCGACGTTCCCCCAACTCGAGAGCGGGTTAGTCCACAGCAGGGACCCCGATGCGGCGCTGAACGCGTATTCCGTGTCGCCGGTATAGTTGCCCACGTAGACGACGCCGTTGGCGATCGAGATCGGCGAACGCGGAGTTTGCCCACCGCCGGCACCGTCGGGGCCGAAGCTCGCGGCCCAAACGGGCGTCGGATTCAGCGTGCAGTTCGCCTGCACGCTAAAGGCCGCTAGCCCCGCCTGATAGCTGCCGTTCGTTGAGGGCATCCCGACGTAGACGTAACCCGTGGCCGGATCGTAGGCTGGAACCCCAACGAAGCTGGCGCTGTCCGTCGGTACCGACATCGCAATGTATTGGACGGGTCCGGAGCTGATCGAGGACTCGTCGTAGAGCTCGAACATTCCCGACTTGTTCACCGCGGCGACGAGCGTCGGACAGAGCGGCGGCTGGAAAACCAGCGGCGTCGCGCCGAAATCGAAGTCGTCGTCGCCGGAAATGATTGGGATATTCGTGGGGTAGTTATTCGCCAGGACGGAGCCGAGCGTGGGCGAGAGCTCCACGACCTGCTCGGCATACGACGCGTTCTGCGACGCGCCGCCGGTGGTGTCGGCATTACCGGTGGCGACGAACACGTAGCCGTTGGATGGATCGATCGATGCGCCGCCGGGCCCCCATATGCCGCCGCCACTGGGGCCTTGCGCCGATGTGCCGCTCATTGTAAAGAACGTGCCGGCGATGCCCGGCCCGGTGGTGTTGATCGCAACGATGCGGCCGTACCACGGCGAGATGTCGCACGTCGATCCGGTGACGGCGTAGAGCAAACCGTTCGCAGGGTTGTAGGTGAAGCCGCCGTGCATGAAGTTGTGATCGGGCGTGTAGTCTGCAATCGTCAACGGCCAGCCGGGTGCCTCGCTCCCCGTGCCCAAATCCACGGCGTGCACCTGATCTTTACCGTCGGCGAAGTAGAGCAGGTTCTTCCCGCGATCGATCGCCGGCGTTTCGCCGATCGAGAACTGCGAGCTAGACCTTCCGCAGTTGTAGGTGGACGAGGGCACGGCGTCCTGCCACACGGTCGCGCCCGTGCTCGCATTGATCGCGTACATCGTCGACCCGTATTCCGATCCCGCATAGATGACGTTCGTCGGCTGTCCGTTCACGTTGACGCCGTAAGCATACACTGGTTCGTGGACCATCGACGAGCCGACGTTGTAGACCCAGACCTTTTGCAGCGTGCCGACGTTGCCCGGCCCGATCGTCGACTCGTTCGGGTTGTAGCCCGAACGATTGAGGTCGAAACCGAAGCTATCCCAGTCGGTGGCGGACGCCGGGGTAGCCGTCGGGCTCGGCGAGGGCGTGGGCGTCGCTCCTTGTCCGGTCGTTCCGGCGACGTAGTGATTCTGAACCTGCGCGGAAGTCAATACCTTGCCGGCGTACACCGCAACCTCATCGATCGTTCCGCCGAAGGCCGGATCGCTGCGCGCCGCATCGTCGCCGATGGAAAAGCCGAAGCCGGGGGCGTAATTCTCGAATTTGCCCGACACGGTTCCAGTGGCGTTTTGCACGCCGTTGATGTAGAGGCGCCCGGTCGTGCCGTCGTAGGTTGCGGCGACGTAATACGGAGTGTTCGTTGAAAGACGGATCGTCGAGCCGACTTCCAGCACGCCGCCCGTCGTGTAAAACTGCGCGAGAATTTGGCCGTTCGTCCTAAAGAAGAACCCGTAGGGCGCGTACGACGAATCGCTGCCGTAGCCGACCGCGAAGGTATATGTTGCGGGGATTTTGGGAAACTGCAGCCACGCCTCGAGCGATACCGCCGAAGCGGGCTGTAACGTAGTGGTCTGCGGAACGGAGACGGTGCCCGCCGCGGTCGCAACTCCGGGAAAACTCATAGCCGTGTCGGCGTACGCGGGGGGCAGGCCTCCAGCGGCGGTTGTCACAGAAGAACCGATCGAACCATTGAGGCCGTTGCCGCTGGCATCGGAAGCGATCGTCCCGGTATCGTCGAGATGATAGTACGCGGTCGGCCCGTCGCCAAGAACGACGGACGGGTAGTTGCCGTTGCCGGGGGTGGAGGTGGGCGGCGGCGTAGGCGGCGGGGTCGGCGGCGGAGTCGGGCTTGGCGGCGGCGTCACATTAGTTGTGCCCGCGGCGTAATGATTGGCAACCTGCGCGGCCGTTAACGTCTGGTTGGCATAGATCGCCACCTCGTCGAGCGTGCCGTTGAAGGCCGGATCCTCGAGTTGCGCGTCGTCGCCGATGGCGGGGCCATACTTCGCGGTGTATCCGGTCAGCGTGCCGGCTTTCGTGCCGGTTGCGACGAGCGCGCCGTTGACGTAGAGGCTTCCCGTCGTCCCGTTGAACGTGCCGACCACGTGATACGTCTTGTTGACGGCTAGCGGAGTCGGACTTTTGACTTCAAGCACGCCGGCCGTGGTATAGAATTGCGCGACGATCGTGCCGCCGGAATTAAAGAAGAGGTCGTACGGTGCGTAGACGCGATCGCTGCCGTATGCGACGGCGACCGTGTACGTCTTGGGCACCTTGGCAAACTGCAGCCATGCCTCGAGCGAGACGTTCGTCGTCGGCTCCATGGCTTTGATTTCCGGGAAACTGACGATGGCCGAAGCCGTTGCTGTGCCGGGAAACGTCATGGCGGCGTCGCTACCGACGATTAACCCGGCCGCGCCCTCCTGGACCGACACGCCCACCGTCCCGGTGTAACCGTTGCCGCTGCTGTCGACGGCGATTGCGCCCGTATCGTCAACCCGATAATACCCGGTCGGATGATCCGCGAGCACGACGCTTGCGTAGGTTGCCGACTGGTCGTGCGAGCGAACGTGACGGCCTCCGGGCCCACTCGGGAGCATGGAGGCACCGTGCTGCCCCACACATGCGCTGACAAAGGCCAGCGCCGCGAATATGGACGTACGCTTGCCGACGTTCGTCACGGCACAAGCGTAACTCTAAGCGCAGCTGGTATTATAGAGCAATGCGACCCAGCATGTAGGCCCTAAAGCCCGGCGTGCCAGGCCGGCGGCCTCAGGATTAAAACGGAGGCCCGAACGGCGCCGGTGGATACGTCGCGATGCCCGTGGGAAGCCACTCCGTCACGAGGTGCCGGAGCGTGAATAATCGCCTGCCGCTCGTGTAGTCGAGAACGACGACCGTGTTCGGCCGCTTCGGACCAGAGCCGTTGTGCGCGTGCCAACGGTCGCCGCGCAAGTCGGGCAGAAAGGGAGACGCTACGTAAAGCCGGCTCTCTCGAGCGTCGAGTGCGAAGCGATAGGGAAACGTCTGACCGGTCGGAATGACGCGCGACGGCGGCTGGTTCTCGGCGGTAAAGACGTCGATGGCGGCTCGACCGCCGTCCTCGACTAACAGATCGCCGTGACTGTCGAGGGCGATACCGCCGATGAAGAAGACGGTTTTGGGCGGGAGCAGATCGACGCCTTTGGTGGCACCGGGAAGAAAGCGCTTGACCTGGCTCCAGTAGCTGTTCGGCAAGAGGCAGCCGACGTACAGATCGTTCTGAGCATCGAGCGTAACCGAGTAAGGGGCGCATCCGGGGCGCAGCGCACGCGTTTGTTTCGTGCCGCCGGGCGCGAAGACGTGCACGAGGCCGTGATGATTGACGCCGCACGGGTCCGCGACGTAGACGGTGCCGTCGGACGCGGCGACGACGTCGAACGCGCAAAATATTCCCTTGTAAACGCGGACTGGGCTGTGGCCGCCGTGCGCGTAGACCTTAACCGTGTCGTGCCCGCTCTCGGCGTCGTTGGGAACGTAGAGCGTGCCGGACGGATCGATGAAGATCCCGTCCGGATACTGCATGTGCTTGGTGACGGTGTCGACGATGCCCTTACGCAGACGGTTTTGTAACAAGACGTCGACCTGGGCAACGGCCGGGTTGGCCGAGTCGGCCACGTAGAGGGATGAGGCACTCGAATCGCCGGGCCCCGCGATGGACGCGAAGCGAGCCGGCGGCGAATGCGCCGTTGTAACCGGAGCCATACCGGTACTCACGCAGCCTGCGGCAAACGCGAGGCACAGGGCCGCGAGGGTGCGGATAATCATTGATACATCAGTCGCCGAATGAAATACGTCATCTCGAGCGCGCTGGTGAGCGCGCTCTCGCGTAGATTGGCGCCGGAGCCGTGGCCGCCCTCGATCACCTCGTAGAACAGATACGGGTCGTCCATCGCCGCCATCTTCGCGGCGAACTTGCGCGCGTGCTGCGGGCCGACGCGGTCGTCCTTCGTCGTCGTCCAGATGAGCGGCTCCGGATACTTCACGCCGGCCTTGAGGTTCTGGTACGGCGAGATCGAGGCGAGGAACGCGCGCTCGTCCGGCGTTCGAGACGCTGCCGTACTCGCCGACCCACGACGCGCCGGCGTCGATCTGCTCGAAGCGCAGCATGTCGAGCAGCGGCACCTGGATGTCGACGGCGTTCCACAGCTCGGGATGCTGCGTCAACTCGACGCCCATCAGCAGGCCGCCGTTCGAGCCGCCCTGGATGCCGAGCCGGCGCGGGCTCGTGATCTTCGCGCGCGATCAGATCCTGCGCGACCGCGGCGAAGTCGTCGTAGATGCACCTGCCGATGCGTCTTGAGTCCGGCCTCGTGCCACGCCGGGCCGAACTCGCCGCCGCCGCGGATGTTCGCCAGCACGTACACGCCGCCGCGCTCGAGCCAGAGCTTGCCGACGATGTCGCTGTAGTTCGGCGTCTCCGAGACCTCGAAGCCGCCGTAGGCGTAGAGGATCGTCGGGTTGGTGCCGTCGAGCTTCATCGCTCTTCGGATGCACGACGAAGTACGGAATCTTGCGTGCCGTCCTTCGACGTCGCCTCGAGCTGCTCGACCGTGTCGCTGGACGCGTCGAAGCGCGCGGCGCGACTTCTGCCGTCGAGCACGCGCGCCGTCGCCGGCGTCGGCGAGCCACAGCGACTGCTCGGCGTCAGGAAGCTCGTCGACGTCACGAACGCGTTCGCTGCCGTGCTGGTCGGCGTCGTTGACGACGATCGACGAGATTGTCGGGGAGGGCGAGTCGTTGCTTCGACCAGCCGCCGTCGGCGTCGCGCGTGTAGACTCCACGCGCGGCCGCGCACGTTCTCGATAGGTCGACGACGACGAGGCGCGACGCGTCGTCTGCCGACGCCGTCGAGCGATCTCGCGCGGTCCGGGCTCGATAGACCGGCGACGGGCGCGAGATGCGCAGGATCGGCCGTCGCCGCGGCCGAGGTCGACGCGAGACGAGCGAGCCCGGCGGATACGTGCGTCCGCTCCGACGGTCCAGTCCTGCTGAGAGCGTGAACGAGCAGCCTGCCCGTCGACGAGCGCCGACGAGCTGCGACTTCAGCGGAACGCCGAGCTCGCTCACGGCCCGGCCGCGGTCACGAGATACTGTCTTCGACTCGAAGTAGATGATCGGCCGCGACGATCAGCGTCAGCGGTGTGCCGGCGCCGTCGTGCAGCGTCGATCGGCGTCACGCCGTAGCCGCCGTCGGTCGTCGCGCCGCGAAAGACTTCGACGGCGCTCGAGAGCGGCTGGCCGCGCACGAGCCGCTTGACGATGTACGGATAGCCCGACGTCGTGAGCTCGCCCGGGATCCACTCGCGCGAGACGAGCAGCGTGTCCTGGCCGTCCCACGCGACGTCGCTGCTTGCCGCGCGGCAGCACGAATCCGTCCGTCACGAACTGCGCGGTGCCGAGATCGAACTCGCGCACGGTCGTCGCGTCTTCGCCGCCGTCCGAGAGCACGAGCAGGCAGCGGTGCTCGGCGGGCCAGCGGCAGTCGGCGCCTTGCCAGACCCAGTTCGCGTTCTCGGCCTTCGCGAGCGCATCGAGATCGAGCACCGTCGTCCACTGCGGGCGACGCGGTCGCGATAGCTCGCCGAGCGTCGTGCGGCGCCAGATGCCGCGCACGTGATCGTCGTCCTGCCAGAAGTTGTAGATCTGGCCGCCGATGAACGACGGGCTCGGGATGCGGTCCTTCGCTTGCGCGATCTTCAGCGCGTCCGCGTAGAGACCGTTGAAGTTGGGATCGCTCCGCAAGACGTGCAGCGTCTTGGCGTTCTCGGCCGCCACCCAGGCCATGGCGCGCGCACCGTGGACGTCTTCCAGCCAAACGAACGGATCGCTCGCGGGTACGACGCCCGCTGCGGGGGGCTGCGCGTTCGCGAGCGCCGCGGCGCCGGCGAGTAACGCACAGAGAGCAGCCAATGTGACGGTCGATTTCATGGCGGTTTTGTTCCGGCGGCGGCGCCCGGTGCCTCCATAGGGGAGGGCCGCGCGGCCGTCTAAGCGCTTTCGATGCAGGAGGACGCCCGTGGCAAGAACGTTTTGCAACCGTTTCACGGTGCTGGCAGTCGGCTTCACCCTCGCCTTCGGGTCGGCGCGCGCGACGGCCCCCGCGGCGCTCGACGTCTACGTCGGCGTTCGCAAGGTCGTGAAGAATCAGCCGCTGAGCGCGTGTAACAACGGAGCCAAGAACGCGCTGAGCACCGTGCTCCAAAGCGCGGCCGAAGTCGGAGAAACCGGTCAATGGAAGGGCTCGTCGGCGCCGGATTCGTCGGGCAACTCGTTTGCCGCCGCCGCGATTCACTGCTATCCGCTCGACGACCAGCAAGGGTATCTCGTGACCTTCACCTGCGCGGCGCAGGTGCCGCCCAACCCCGACGGCGCTAGCGCGCTTTGCGCGAAGCTCGCCGACGCATTCGGTACGGGAGGCCCGCATTGAGACCGCTCGCAGCACGCCGTTTTGGGTTCCTCACTCTCGCCCTGGTCGCGGCTCTCGTCTGGTGTCGTGCGGACGCACCGGCGGCGGTCGACCTCTCGGTCGGCATTCGTCACGTCAGTCCCGACGGTTCGCTTACGGACTGCGGCAGCAAGGCGAAGTCGTCGCTCGATGCATTCCTGCAAAACGCAGCCGAGTCGAGCGGCGGCAGCGGGGAGTGGGTCGCGTACTCCAGCAACGGTGTGGCCGGCACGCCGATCGGCTCTGCGGTCGTTCGCTGCTATGCGCTCTCGAAAGGCTACGTCGTCACGTTCACATGCGCCGTGCAGTTGCCCGACAGCCCATACGGTGCCGACGCTCTTTGCTTGGACGTCGCGCACAAGTTCTACGGCGGCGCGATCACGCCGCTGGCGGCCATTCCGACGCCGACGCCGATTCCGACCGGCTGCGCGACGAACAGCCTCGTCGGGACGTGGGTGTCGGACGGCGACAGCAAGCTCACATTCACGATGACGCTCACCGGCGAGGTGACCGACAGCGACGGCGTTTCGGGAAACTGGGGACTCAAGGGCAACACCGTCACGCTCACATACTACGGGAACCACACGCTGACGTTGTCGTCGGACGGCAAGCACGTGCGCGGCGGCGGCTATAGCCTTACGCGCAGGTGCTGACGCGATGCCTCGCTACGGCGCGATGCTGAAGATGGTTCCGGCGCCGTTCGCGCCGCCCTCGGCCGTCGAGCCGTAGAGCGTTCCGCCGGCGGCGACGAGACCGGCGCGCGGCGTCGAGCCGTCCTTTCCGCCGGTGAACGAGTAGAGTATCCGTTGCGCACCGGACGTCGCGAGCGAGAAGATCGTTCCTGCGTGCCCCATGCCTCCCCCGGCGGTCGTGCCGTAGAGCGTGCCGTTCATCACGGTCAATCCGTTGGGCGTCGCGCCGTCGCTGCCGCCCTTGAAACTGTGGAGGATCGTCTCCTTGCCCGACGGCGTGAGCGCGAACGCGATCCCGTTGTGGTAACGGCCGCCGGTCGCGGTCGTTCCGTAAAGCTTGCCGCCGAGCACGATCAAGTCCGACGACGGCATCGATCCGTCTTTGCCGCCGCCGAAGCTGTAGACCGTGCGTTCCGCGCCCGAGCCGTCGATGCTGAAAACGGCGCCGCAGCCGTAGCCGGCGCAGTATGCGCCGCCGAACGCCGTCGTGCCATAGAGCGTCTTCCCGAGCGGCGTCAGCCCTGCCAACGGCGTCGAACCGTCGCCTAACGGTTTGCCGAAGCTGTGCACGACGTTCTCCGTGCCGGCGGGCGAGAGGGTGAAGATCGTGCCCTCCGAGTGCGTTCCGCCGCCGGCGGTCGTGCCGTAGAGCACGCCGTTCGCCGGCACGAGCCCCGCATACGGGCTCGCGCCGTCGCGTCCGCCCCTGAAGCGGTGGACCACGCTCTCGGCTCCCGACGCGGTTACTTTGAACACGATGCCTTCGTCACCCGGGCCGCCGCCGTCGATCGTCGTTCCGTAGAAGGCGCCCGCGGACTGCAGCAGCGGGGCCTGCGGCTGCGCGCCGTCGGTGCCGCCTTTGAACGCGTGAAGCACTCGCTGCGAGCCGGTCGTCGAGATCGCGAAAACGGTTCCGGAATCGTGCGCGCCGCCGCCGTAGGTCGTTCCGCGGAGCTCGCCATCCGCTGCGATCAGGGTGGCGTACGGCGTTCGCCCGTCGGTGGCGTCGAAGCTGAAAAGAGTCGTGAAGGCCACGCTTGCGCGCGCGTCCGGCAGCGCCGGCGTCGACGTGGCGGGTAAGCCCGCCGATCCGGGCGCGTGCGTGCAGCTCGCGAGCAATGCGGCAAGCGGAAGGGCGCGAGCTCTCATAGCGGCGACGTCCCAAACCTGTACGATGCGGGACCGTACGACGCCCCCGGCCCAAAAACCCCCGGGCCTGCGGTTTTCAGGATATCGCAAGTGTTCGTTTGTTTGATAGAATGGGCGGGACGATGAAGAAGCCGTCCGTCCTCGAGATATTCCTCACGTTTCTGCAAATCGGCGCCATCAGCTTCGGCGGGGGCGTCGTTGCTTATCTGCGCACCGGACTCGTTGCACAGAAAAAATGGTTCGACGACGTTGAGTTCCTCGAGCTCACGGCGATCAGCAACACGCTGCCGGGCCTCAATGCCACGAACATCGCCATCCTCGCGGGCGATCGCCTGCGCGGCGCCATGGGATCCACGGCCGCGCTGGTGGGCATGTGCCTGCCGGCCTTTGTATTCATGACGGCGGCGGGCATGGTGTATGCCAACTCCGGCACGCGTCCGCTGGCCAACGCCGCGTTGCGCGGCGTGGCCGCCGCCGCCACCGGGCTGCTCGCCGCGACGTGGTTTCAGATCGGTAAGAAGTCGCTGCGCGGCTTCTACGACGCGTTCTTCGTTCTAGCCGCGATCCTGGGCATCAACTACTTCAAGTGGGGCGTGCCGATCACGTTGCTCGCCGTCGGGGCGCTGGCCATCTTCACGTATCGCCCGCGCACGAAGCCCGAGGCGCCCGCCAAAGAGGAAGAAGAATGGATCAGATCCCTGCACTGATCCGCGTCTTCGCGTATCTCTCCCTTCTGACGGTCGGCGGCGGCATGGCAGCGTTCCCGGAGATGAAGGTCGAGATCGTCCAGACGCATCACTGGCTTACGGCCGAACAGCTGACGCACGTCTACAGCACCGGCCAGATGTCGCCGGGGCCGAACATGATGATGGTCGCCGAGATCGGGCAGCTGGTCAGCGGCATCCCGGGGGCCGTCGCCTGTGCGCTCGCGTTCTTCCTGCCGACGGGTTTGCTCACGTTCCTCGTCGGCCGCTTGTGGAAGCGTTTGGAGAACTGGCCGTGGCGCGCATCAATTCAGAAGGGGCTCGGGCCCGTCGCGATCGGTTTGGCCGTCGGCGGTCTGATCACGTTCGGAAAGGGCGCGGTCACGAACTGGCTCACGCTGATCTTGGGCCTGATTACTTTCTTCGCGGTGGTGCGCACCTCGATCAACCCCGTGTTTTTCGTTCTCGGCGCCGGAATCGTCGGCGCGTTCGTGCTGCGATAGGAGCTCGCGTCCGGGGTGCTGCGTAACGCGCTGTTGTTCTCGGCGATCCTGTTGGTCTACGACGTGTTCGCCGCGCTTATCGCCAAGGCGCTGACGATCTCGTACAATTCGTTCCTCGTCCTCGCGCTCGTGATCGTGTTCTTCATGGGCGTTTACGCGGGCCGCACGGCCCGATCGTGGGAGGGCATCGTCGCAATCGCCGTGGCGGCCGGCGTGGAGGCGACCGCGGGATGGTACTTCGCCGCGCTCATCGGCCCGGGCTACGTGCCGGGCTGGACGCCGCGCATCCTTGTAGTGATGGCCGTCGAGAGCGCACTGCTCTCGACGGCCATCGGTTGTCTCGGCGTGTGGACGGGGTTGCGGGTGGCGGCCTACTTCAGCTCGAGGTGACCGCCGAACTCGTAGCGCATCGCCGACAGCATCTTGTCGGCAAACTCGGCGTCGCCGCGTGACGAGAAGCGCTCGTACAGCGCCGTCGTCAGCACCGGGGCGGGCACCGCTTCGTCGATCGCGGCTTTGATCGTCCAGCGTCCTTCGCCCGAGTCGGCGACCTTGCCGCCGAACTTTTCGAGCGTCGGATCCTGCATCAACGCGGCCGCCGTGAGGTCGAGCAGCCATGAAGCGACGACGCTTCCGCGCCGCCAAACCTCGGCGACGTCGGGCAGGTTAAGGTCGTATTGGTAGTGCTCCGGATCGCGCAGCGGGGTGATTTCGGCGCTCTCGACCTGTTTCTGTTTGCCGACGTTCGCGTTGCGCAGGATGTTGAAGCCCTCGGCGTACGCCGCCATGAGGCCGTACTCGATGCCGTTGTGCACCATTTTGACGAAGTGCCCGGCGCCGCTGGGCCCGCAGTGCAGGTAGCCGAGCTCCGCGCTTCCGCTGGACGACTCGCGCCCGGCCGTGCGCGGAATGTCGCCGCGTCCGGGCGCGAGCGCCGCGAAGATCGGATCGAGCCGTTTCACGGTGCCGTCGGGACCGCCGATCATCATGCAGTACCCGCGTTCCAACCCCCACACGCCGCCGCTCGTTCCGACGTCAAGATAATCGACGCCGGACGGTTTCAGCGAGGACGACCGCCGGATATCGTCGATGTAATAGGAGTTGCCTCCGTCGATGAGAGCGTCGCCGGCTTCGAGCAACGGCGCGAGCTCCGTGATGCTCGCGTCGACCGCCGCCGCCGGAATCATCAACCAGACGGCGCGCGGCTTTTCGAGCTTTTGCACGAAGTCTTGGGGCGACGAAGCGCCGAGGGCGCCGGCCGAAACCGACGTTTTGACCGCATCGGCGCTCCGATCGTAGACGACGCAGCTGTGGCCCGCGCGAATCAGACGCTCGACCATGTTGGCGCCCATTCGTCCCAGACCGATCATCCCGAGCTGCATGTAGAGTTGCTCCTCGCTAGAGCGCGCGCTGTCCGATGACTCGCCCGACCGGCGGCGTCGAGTCGGCGCCCTTGCCCCAGATGCCGTTGAAGCTATTATTGTCGCCGTTGAACCAGAACGAGAACCATCCGGAGCTTCCTCCGCCGGTCCACGTGGCGCGCACCTTATCCTTGGTCCGGAACTTTCCGTTGAGGATCATTCCGCCGGCGTGGCAGACCACGCTGGGACCGGACTGCGTGCAGGCCATCTTTCCGATGAAGGCGGTCGGACCGCCCGCGCCCGTGACGTTCCAAGTTCCGGCGGCGGTGATCGGCGACGGCGGCAGCACCTTGTTGCCGACGAACGAGCCGTTGGCGGGGCGCCCGTTGTAACCCCAAGTACCGTTGAGGCTGTGACCGTTGGGGCTGACGTAGACGGTGAGCCAGCCCGCGCCGCCGGGGCCGTGCCACTTGCCGTTGATCTGAACGTTGTTGACGAACGTGCCGTTGAAGCCGTTTCCGTTCGCCGCGTTGTTGCCGACGATCCCGTTGCCCGATTGCGTCAGCGTGATAGTGGAAGTGGAGCCCCCATTCGCGCCCGTCTGTTGAATGCTCCAAGTGCCGGTAAGGTTCGGCATCTTCGCGATTCCCGGAGCGATCGCCGATGCGGCGAGTGCGAGGCCTCCGACGAGGGAAATGACAAGACGTTTCATTCTCGATTACCTTTCGGGAGAAATATTTCAGCAGGCCCTGCTTCGCCGGTGCCCTGGGTGCGGCAAAGCAAGCCACAGCCTGTTCAAGGGCCCGCGAGCGCGACCCTTGCTAGGTCGAGAACGCCACCAGTTCGTTGGCCTCGCGATGACTGGTCCACCAGCGAGATCCGTCGAAGGCGAGCGCCCGCGCGTCGAACGGCACGCCCTCGAGCGGCGTCACCTCCGCCGTTCCCTCGCGCAACGAAAGGCGCGAGAACGCGAGGTTCTCCCACTCGTCGTCGGCGGAGATCATGAAGCATTCGCCGTTAGCTCCAAAGCCGAAGCCGGGACAGTGCGTCGGCAGCGTGATCTCGCGCGTCACCGTGCCGTCGGGATCGAGGGCGAGGATGCGGCGTTTCCCTTGTTGGCAAAGGTAGAGCGTGTCGCCGTCGGCGGCCAGATGCGAACCGGTGAAATCCGGACACGCAGTCTTGCTCTCGGCGTCGAATCCGCGCTGCGGATCGAAGCGAAAGAGATACCGGTCGTCGTCGTCGCCGAGCGATATCACGGCGGAGAGCGCGCCGCGATACTCCGCGAGACCGTACGGCTTGCCCGGGGCCGCGAACTCCGCCGCGACCGACCACGTCGCGGGATCGAGGGCGTAGATGGTGTCGGTGTCCCAGGCGCCGACCCACAGCCGTCCGGCGTGGAGCGCTAGCGGCTGCGGCCGTCCTGCCGGCGAGGGGTGACGTTCCAATTCGTTGACGTTGTGCATGTGCATGATGACGCACGCAGGCCCGAGTCGGTTGCAAGCAAGCGGCGTTTGCGGGCCCATGAGCCGGACGGCTCAATTTCGCGGCCCCGGCGCGAACTTCGACGGGAGTGCGGCCCCCGGCGCAGCAAACACAACCTATCATGCGAAGAGGCCGTTTTGGGACCCGGTCTTTGTTCGGGGGTCTATTTCTTTGCGTCGCTCTCGCCTCGTGCTCCGGCAACGCCGGCGTTGGAGGCGGGGCGCCGGCGCTTCCATCGCTCGTCGCGCCGCAGAGCGGTTCGTCCGGCAACTACATCAAGCACATCGTCATCGTGGTTCAGGAGAACCATAGCTTCGACAATCTCTTCGCGACGTTTAAGGGAGCCGACGGTGCGACTTCGGGAAAGAACAGCACCGGCGGCACGGTCCAGCTCAAAAAGAGCAAGCTGTTCAGCCCGAAGCAGTACGAGAACAGCCACGCCGCGTTCCTCGTCGAGTACGACAAAGGCAAGATGGACGGCTGGGACAACGTGTACGTCAACAGCAAGTACTGCCCGAAGTGCGCGTATGAGTTTGTGAATCCAAAACAGATAAGGCCGTACTGGACGATGGCGGAGCAATACGGGCTCGCCGACCACATGTTTCCGACCGAGACCAGCGGCAGCTTCTCCGCGCATCAGGATCTCATTCGCGGCAGCAGCGCCCTGACGTCGCAGGAGAGCCTGATCGATTTTCCGACGCACGGTCCGTGGGGATGCGACGCCGCGCCGGGAACCACGACGCCCTTGATCACTCCGACGAAGTACGTCCAGGGCGGGCCGTTTCCGTGTTCGAACAAATTCCCGAGCTCGCCGGGTTACGCGACGCTGCGCGACTTGCTCGACGCGAAGTCGGTGTCGTGGAAGTACTACACGCCCGACCTTTTCAAAGGAGGCCTTCCGGGCGCATACTGGGATGCGTTCGACGTGATCTACCCGGTCCGAAACGGCCCCGAGTGGACCACGAACATCTCCTCGCCCGAGACGAACGTCTTCAACGACATTACGGCGGGAAATCTCCCCGCCGTCTCGTGGGTCATCCCGGACGGCACCAACTCGGATCACGCCGGCTTCGGCAGCACCGACAAGGGGCCGTCGTGGGTCGCCAGCGTCGTGAACGCCATCGGCCAGAGCCAGTATTGGAGCTCGACGGCGATCGTGATCCTCTGGGACGACTGGGGGGGCTGGTACGACCACGTGGCCCCGCCGCAGCTCGACTATGCCGGGCTAGGCTTCCGCGTGCCGATGATCGTCGTATCGCCCTACGCGAAGCCCGGCTATGTGTCCCACACGCAGTATGAGTTCGGCAGCGTGATCCGGTTCGTCGAGGACACCTGGAACCTCGGCCGGCTCGGCACGACCGACACGCGTGCCAACAGCATGAGCGATATGTTCGCTTTCAATAAGCCGAAGCGCCAATTCAAGCCGATCACGGCCAAGTACTCGAGGGCGTTCTTCGAGCACGAACCGCCTTCGAACGTTCCGGTCGACTTCCACTAAAGGCGCTAGGCGACCGCACCTTCGCTGCCGGCTATGGTCCAAACGTCCCATATCCTGGGGCTTTTAGAGGATGGAATACCGCTAGGCCAGCCGAACCCGGCCATAGTAAATTCGTACTAGCGTACGAAACAAGCGGCGCCGTCGGGCGCACCGGCTTCAGGAGGATGTTGTGCGACGCGCTGCTCGATGTACCCGGGCTTCTTGGATGGCGCCCCTCGCCCTGGCGGCCTGTTCGACGGGCACGATGCAACCCGCGACGATGACCCCCGCGGCGCCCTTGGCCGGCCGCCTACACGGCGCCGGCTACTATGGCTGCCCGGCCTTCAAGAACGGTCCCTACACCAAGCCGGTGACGAGCTCGCCGATCGATCCCCACAGCGCCGATTACATCAGCTCCGTGATTCGCGCCGGCGACACGTACGGATTCTATGCCTCCACGGGCGTCGAGCAAGTCAACCTTGCCGATAACAAGACGCCCCTCCTCACCGTCGTTCCCAAAACGCGCAATCACTCGTTTCCCGTGCCGTATCCTTGGGCCTCGAACTTCTACATCGAACCGCTCGGCGACCATCATGCGATGGTCGTGCAGACGCAGAGTTGCCATCTCTACGAAGCATATGACACGTCTTATTCGAACGGCACCCTTAGCGCGTACAGCGGCGCGAACTGGCGCCTGACGCGCAAGTTCAAGCCGCTGCAGCCCGGCACTCCCTCGTCGATGGCATCGGGCTTGTCGCTCTTCGCAGGTATGGTCCGGTGGGAAGACTACGAGGCCGGCTCGATCAACCACGCGCTGAACTGGGACGGTATCGCACACACGGTCGCGCAGTATCAGTTCGTCGATCCGGCGAGCGACACCGACCGCCTGGCGTTCTACGGTACCAGCGCGTATCAGCTGCCGTACGGCGCGCGCTTGCGTCTAAAGGCCTCGTTCAGCACCTCGGGCTGGGGACCGCAGGCGACGATGGTGGCAAACGCGATGAAGACGTACGGCATCTATCTCTCGGACACCGGATCCAGCTCCAACGGAATTTATTTCGCCAACGACGAATACGGGAGCAATCCATGGAACCGGTCGGATTTAGTGTCGCTCTCGAACATCTCGATGAGCGACTTCGACGTCATCAAGCTTCCGCCGATTCAGACGCTTCCGTAGCAGCGCCGTGCTAGCGGCCGCTCTCGCGTCTCCGGTAGGCGCGGCGGCGCTGGCGGCGTGCGGCCTGTTCGGATCGAACAGCGCCTACACGCAGCCCGTTACGTCGGCGCCGGTCGATCGCGACAGCGTTGCCTACGTGCAGGCGATGGCCGCCGCCGGCAGCACGAGCGGCTTCTGGATGGCGGCGCGGCCCGTCGAGACGATCAACATCGCCACGAGCGCGACGCCCACGTTCCGCGTGCGCCAGAAGGTGCCGTACCACAGCTTCGATCTCGCGTATCCGTGGCAGCCGGGCTTTCGGATCGAGCCGTTGAGCGACGCGCACGCCATCGTCGTGCAGGTCGACGACTGCCGGCTCTACGAGTCGTACGACACCACGTTTTCCGGCGGCGGCCTGTCCGCGTACAGCGGCGCGGTGTGGGGACTGCGCCGTCCCTTCGCGCCGTTGCCGCCCGGCTCGCCGTCGGCAATGGCGTCGGGGCTGTCGATCTACGCGGGCGTAGTGCGCTGGGAGGAAGTCGCGAGCGGCATCCGTCACGCGCTGAACTGGGCGGCCCCGGCCGGGTCGGTGTCGCAGTGGACGTTCGTCCGGCCGGCCAGCGACGCCGAGGGCATCGCGTTCAAAGGGCGCGGCGGCTATCAGCTGCCCTACGGCGCGCACCTGCGGCTGCGGGCGTCCTTCGATACGTCGCGCTTCGGTCCGCAGAGCGCCGCGATCGCGCGAGCCATGAAGACGTACGGCATCTACCTCGCCGATACGGCGCACGCGAACGAGCTCTACGACGCGATTCCGCTGGACGGCTCGAATCGCTGGAGCGAATCCGACCTTGCTTCGCTCGAGACGATTCACATCTCGGATTTTGACGTTCTCGCGCTCGGGCGCGTCGAGCGCGTCCCCGGCCATTAGGCGCCCTAACGTCCCGAGATAAACTTCGCTCCGATCTCGATCAGCGACGCGGCGGGCAGCAGCAGCGCCTGTGACAGCAGCAGCCCGGCGACCGAGGTAAACGCCAGGCCGGTCACCAGCGCCTTGACGTCGTCGATGGATCGGTCGCCGCGCACCGCGCGGTCGGTGATGAGCGCCGAGGCGGGATCCACGATGATGTTGTAGGCGATCGTCGCAAACCCGTTCACGAGTCCGCTCGACAGCACCGCGGTGCGTGCGGCCTGCGGCTGCAGCACGCTCGCATACGCCGCCGCCACGATCCCCGCGCCGTACACGGCCGTCACCATCACGTTGAGCAGCAGCACGTCTTTCGGCACGTTGCGGAACGAGAGGTCGCGCCAGCGTGTCGCGACGCCGAACTTGACCTCGCCGAAGACGGCGGCCACCGTCGCCGGGCGGAACATCGCGAGCGCGGCCTTGGGAATGCTGCCGTTGCGCTCGAGCGAGCGGATCGCGCGCAGGTAGAACATCACGAACGTCGGAATGGCGAGCGTGCCGATCACCGCTCCCACGGTTCCCGACAGGATGATGGCCCGCAGCTGCCACTGATAGGTGTGCAGCATCGCTCCGGCGGCGCGGTCGGAGAGCGCGCCGAGCATCGGCGTATAGAGCATCTGCGCGAACCGGCTGCTGGTGGCGAATATGTTGAACAGCGAGATGGCCGTTGCCACCCGGCCCGAGCGCGCGCCGGCCAGCCGGGCGGCGTAGGCCGCGATCGCCAGAGCCTGAACGGCGCAGTTGAGTACCAAGGCAGCTATGAGCTGCCACGGCCAGAACCCATGAGTCACGCTGATAGTCTACGCGGGCGGGGGGGTGCTGCAATCACCCCTTGGTCCCCATTGCTGGGACCTTTGCTTCTCGACCCTCGGCTGGCCCGGTCGTATAGTTGAAGCACCGGCATGGCAACGTTTACCACCTCGCAGCTTGCGCCGCGCGCTGCGCTCGCGGCCGTCGTGCCGATCGCCATCGGCGCCGCGCTCGTTCTCCTCAGCGGGATGAGCCTGGTCACCGCAGGGGCGATCGCGCTCGTCATCGCGCCCTTTGCCCTATACGCCGCGCTCCGCTGGCCGGTCGAGACGGTCTTCGGCCTATACGTCGTGCTCGTTCCGTTCGACAACCTGCTCAATACCGGCTCGGTCGGAACAGTCACGAAGCTGCTCGGGATCGTCGCCGGCGCGTTTTTGCTGCTGTGGATCGCACGGCGCAATCTGTTCAGCTTTTCGTCGCAGCCCGTCCGCATCTTAGCCTTGCTCGCGGTCTGGATGCTCGCGACCACACTCTGGGCCGTCGACCAGAAGATCGCCGTTGCCATGATCGGCACGTACGGCGGCCTGATGATGCTTTATGCCGTAGTGAGCATGATCCCCATCACGCCCGCGCAGTTCCGTCTGCTGTGCGTGCTGGTCGTCACCGGTGGCGTCTGCGCGGCCGCCTACGGCGCCAACATGTTCTACCACGACCCGACCTTCGCGCAGGAGAGCCTCGCCACGCGCCGCCTGATCATCCACGTCGGCCAGTACGAGATCGATCCAAACCACTTTTCCGACGCGCTGATCTTCCCGGCGGCCATCCTCGGCATGTGGTGCCTGCGGGTGCGATCGCTGCTGGCGCGCCTGGCGTGCATCGGCGGACTGTCGCTGCTGGCGGTCGCGATTCTGCTCAGCGGCTCGCGCGAGGGAGTGACCGCGCTGGGGCTGATCGCGGCGTACTACTTGTGGCGCACGAAGTACCGGCTGAAACTTGCAATGGCGTTGGGGGGAGTCGCGCTGCTGGCGACCACGGTGCAGACGTCGGTTTTCCTGCGGTTCGCGACGGCACTGGACACGGGCGGTTCCGGACGCACCTCGATCTGGGCGGTCGCGCTCGAGGCCGCCAAGCACCGGCTGCTTCAGGGCTATGGGATCGGGAACTTCCAGACGGCCTTCAATCTCTACTATCTGACGACGCACCAGCCGTATGCGTACGGCTGGGACGGTCCGGCGCACAACCTCATCATGCATTACCTCGTCGAGACGGGCGTGATCGGGTTGGCGCTGATCGCCGCGTTCTTCTGGGCGCAGTTCCGCTCGCTGCGCGATATCGATCGCACGAACGAGTGGTACGACTACCGGATCGTGATGGAGGCGTCGCTGATCGCTACCATCGCCGTGTCGATGACGATCGATCTCTTTCAGTACAAGTACGTTTGGCTCACCTTTGCGATGGTTGCGCTGTTGCGCAACGTTGCGGTAGGACGTCAGCCGAGCGCCGCGACGCGGCCGACGAGACCCGCCATGATGTCGGAACGGTCGGCCAGCAGCTTCAACCGCGATTTTCCGCTCTCGCCTAACTTGCGCAGCGCGCTCCTGTCGATTGCCGAGAGCCGGCGCAAAACGTCGGCGAGCGCCTCCGCGTCGCCGGCCGGCGTGCACATCACGCCGAGCGACGTTCCTTCCTGAACCGCCTCGCCTTCCGCGACCACCACGACGGGGCAGCCTACCGAGAGCGAGTCGTAGAGCTTCGTCGGGATACTCTGTTTCAAGCCCTTGCGTAGCGGGATGATCGAAACGTCTGCGCTGGCCACCATCGCGAGCGCCTGCGGACGCGAAAAGCTGCCCTTGAGACGCAGGTTGGCAATGCCTTCTTGTTCGACGCGCTCGCCCAGATGCGTGCGCTGCGCTCCGTCGCCGATGATCTCGATCGTGATGTTGTCCTTGGCAACGAGCGTCGCGGCGTCCGCGAGCACGTCAACGTCGGTCGTCAGTCCTGAGGTTCCCGGCGTAGACCGCCGTGAAGCCGTTGCTCGGCCGAACGTGGTCGCCCACCTCGGGATTGCGCTCGTAAGCGTTGCGCGCGAGCACGATGCGGGCGGGGTCGACTCCGCGGGCGGCGATCTGCTCTTGGCCGTGTGGCGTGACGACGACCACGAGATCGGCGCGGCGGTAGAGCCGGCGAACCAGGTTGTCGAGCGCACGCACCACTAAGCCGTCGCGCTTCCACATGCCGAGCTGCACGCCGAGGTCGGGGAATACGTCGCGCACGTCGACGATCAGTTTCGAGCGATGCCGCATCGCGCCGACGAGTCCCGGCAGCGCCAGCGTGATCGGCGGCGAGCTGATTACGACCACGTCGTAACGCTCGCGCGTCGTGAGCAGATAGAGCGACTGCGCGGCCGCGGTCGAGAGCCAGTGAAGCAGACGCGATCCCGGCATCCGCGGGACGAGCAGCGAGTTCAGCCTTACGATTCGCGTACGCCCGTTGCGCTCGACGCGCACCATCGGGCGGCGGCGCTCGGAGAACTCGCCGCGCGGAAACGACGGATATGCCGTGACGACCGTCACGTCGTGCCCGGCGGCGGCGAAGGCGTCGACCATCGAGCGAACGCGCAGCGCCCCGGCGCCGGGCTCGGGCGGATAAAAGTGCGTTGCGACCGCGACGTTCACGTGTGCGCTCCTCCGACGACGGTGTCGCGACCTAAGAAACGCTCGGGCAGACTGCAGATCGTGGCGCGGAGCAGCCGCGCGCGGCTCTCCGGCGTCTGCACGTAGCCGGCCCACTTCGACGCGGTCTCGTCGAAGAACGGCTCGTCGAACATCCGCGCGAGCACGCGCAGCTGCGCGATGTGGAACTGATGGTACTTCAGCGTCGCCAGGTGCGGCTGATCCGTCGCGCTCACCAGCAGGCTGTAGAGGCTCCACCAGCCGCTATCGAAGCGCGGGAGCCACCGCCGCAGAGTTGCGATGCACCGCTGCGCCAACTGCTGCAGCCACGGCTCGCCGCTCAGCATCCAGATCTCCCAGACGCCGAAGAGTGCGAAGATGCATCCGTTGAGCACGTGCGGCGCGTGCTCGTTGGCGATCTCTTCGAAAAAGACGTCGTTGCCCGATTCCCATACGACGCCGCCCGAATCGATGTCGTTGCGGAACGGGAGTGTCGCGCGCACCGCGCCGGCGTCGAACCCGCGCCCGGGCTCGATCGAGTCGGCGCGCAGCAACACCGAGATCGCCTCGCCCTGCGCCATCGCGGACGACCATCCGGGCGGAGCCCCGTACTTGCTCCACGGAAAGTCGAATCGGTAGAGGCCCGGCGTCGAGCCGCCCTGTTGGTTGTCGCGCAGCCACGCGGCCTGCGCCAGGAAATCTTCCCGCGCGACCACGTCGTTGGTCGATCGCCAGACGCCGAAGCGGTGCAGGGCGAACTGCGCGATTCGGATCGGATGGTAATCCTCGGCCGCTCCACTGAGCAGCACTCCCTTCGCGTCGCGCGGCGCGCAGTCGAAGTCTTCGCCGTACGTTCCGGTGCCTGGATCCCACTCGACGAAGTAGCGTCCGGCGCCGGGATCGCAGACCGACTCGAGCGACCACGACCGTTGGTGCGACCAGCTCACCGGGAACCCCAATGCCAACCGTCGCAAGACGCCGCTCACGCGACCGCCGCTGCGGCGAGACGCCGCAACGGACGCCCCAGCAGGTAACACGTGAAGCCGCACGCCTCCCACTCGGAGGCGTCGAAGAAGCGGCGCGTATCGATCATGCGCGGCGTACGCATCAGCGACGCCATGGCGGCGGGCCGGATCGAGCGGAACTCCGAGTGCGGCGTCACGAGGACGATCGCGTCGGCGCCGCTGACGGCCTCGTCGAGCGACGAACAGAGCGGACGGTGGAACTGCTTCACGTGCGGGTCGTAGATCGCCGTGAGGTAGCCGCGCTCGCGTAGCAGCGCGTCGATGTGCACCGTCGGGCTCTCGCGCGCGTCGTCGACGTCGGCCTTGTACGCCGCGCCCAGGAGTGCGATCTTATGGCCGCGTTCCGGTTCGACCAGGTCGGCGAGGCGCCGCACGATGCGGTGCGGCATCCGCTCGTTCACACGGCGAGCCGCCTGGACGAGCTCGGTCGCGAACGGATTCGCGTCGGAGAGGAAGTGTGGATCGACGGGGATGCAGTGACCTCCGACGCCCGGTCCGGGCTGCAAGATGTCGACTCGCGGATGCTTGTTGGCCAGGTCGATCGTCTCCCACACGTCGATGCCGAGCTCTTCCGAGACGATGGCGAGCTCGTTGGCGAACGCGATGTTGACGTCGCGGAACGTGTTTTCGACCACCTTCACGAACTCGGCGGTACGGATCGACGTGGTCGAAATCGAGCTCTCGCAGAACGTCGCGTAGAGACGCTTGACGATCTCGGCGTCGGCCGGCGTGCGCCCGCCGACGACGCGCCCGTTGGTGCGCAGCTCGTCCATGATCGCGCCGGGAATCACCCGCTCGGGGCAGTGCGCGATATGGAAGTCGTCGATCGACTTGCCGGCGCCGCTCAACGCACGCTCGAACACGCGCTCCGTTGCGCCCGGCGG
Organism: Vulcanimicrobiota bacterium; assembly: GCA_963711625.1. Taxonomy (GTDB): domain Bacteria; phylum Vulcanimicrobiota; class Vulcanimicrobiia; order Vulcanimicrobiales; family Vulcanimicrobiaceae; genus Cybelea. Next base: position 61,980 of record OY970207.1, on the reverse strand, counting down.
AACGGTCGACTCGAGCACCAAAATCGCGCCCGGCTCCGCGACCGCGGCGACGCCGGCGGCGGCGGCTTCGACGAAGCGAAGATCGGGCTTGCCGTCGTGCGTCGGCGTGGGAAGGCACAGGATGTAGGCCTGCACGCTGGGGATGCCGTCGACGACGTGAAGCCGCCCGGACGCCAGCGCCTCGAGCACGGCCTCCTTCACCGGCGCCTCGTCGCATGCGACGTGGCCGCGCTGCAAACTGCGGCGCAGCCGCGAGTTCACGTCGTAGCCGTACACCCGATGACCGCGGCCGGCCAAGAGCGCCGCCGTCGGGAGCCCGATGTAACCGAGACCGATCACTGAGATATTCATGAGTCACCATCCTTGCCGCGCAACGCGGCCGCGAGTTCGCGCATCTGCGCGCGCACGTCGTGCCGCGCGCGAACCAGTTCGTAAGCGCGTCCGGCGCGCGCGCGCGCCGCGCCGGGATCGCGATACACGTCGAAGAGCGCCGCTGCGAGCGCTCCGGGATCGTCGGGCGGCACCAAGAGCCCGGACGTCGGATCGACGGCCTCGCCCACGCTGCCGGAGTCGGTTGCCACGACCGGCACGCCGAACGCCATCGCCTCGAGCAGCGCCGAGGGAACGCCTTCCATCATTTTCTCGCCGGCGCTGCGGCTCGAAAGCACGATCGCCGCGAAGCGGCCGGTGCGATACTCGTGGTGCAGCCGGCTTTGCGGAACGAATCCGGCGAACTCCACCGCGTCGCCCAGGTCGAGCGAGGCGGCCGCGCGTTCGAGCTCGTCGCGCAGCGGCCCGGTGCCGTAGAGCGTGCAGCGAACCGGAACGCCCATGTCGCGCAGCCGGACGAGGGCATCGAGCAGCGTCGCGTGGCCCTTGACCTCGACCAGCGCGGCCGGGCACGCGATGCGAAATTCGCCGCCGTAGTGTGACGGCGCGACGAGCGGCGGGACGGCGATGCCCAGACGCAGGTGCGCCACGCGTCCGTTGAGCGCGGGCATGCGCGCGCGCAAGTCGGCGGCGCCGCGTTCGGAGATCACGCGGATCAGCGAGACGCTTCGCTCTTTGACGTCGAACGCGTTGCGCTCGTAGATGTCCCAGCGGTGCGCCGTCGCGCTCCACGGCAGGCCGCTCGTGCAGCGCGGCGATCATGGCGACCGTCGACGGCGTCGACATCCAGTAAGCGTGAATGTGCTCGGCGCCGTGCTCCATCGCCCACTGTCCGAGCGCGAGGCCCTTGACGGCGACGGCGAAGTTCTTGGCGTGCCCCGGATCGCGCGACGCGGCGAGCGCGTGCAGCGCTCCGCCGGCCGCGGCGGGACGCGCGCGCAGTGCGGCGAGCGCGCGGCGCAGCAGCTGCGGGCTGGCGAGCGGCCACGCGAGAACGCGCGCGTTGGTCGGGACGGTGTGTTGCGCGGGCGTGGCGGGCGGGCGCACGGGCACGATGACGAGCTCGTCGAAGTAGCGCGCCAGCTCGGCGAGTTCGCCGCGCAGGTACGACTCCTGGCTGCCGAACGGAAAACGCGACGTGACGACGATGAGTCGCCGCGGCGGGCCGTTCACCGTGCCGCTCCGCTGAGCTGCAAGTAAAGCTCGCGATGTGCGTCGACCATCCGTTCGACCTGGTAGCTCTCTTTGACGTGACGCTGGGCGCGCTCGGCGATGCTCCGGCGCATGCGCGGATGCGCGATCGCGCGCTCGATCTGCGCGGCGACGCGAAACGGTTCGAAGTCGGCCGCGAGAAACCCGAAGCGTCCGTCGCCGAGCATCTCGCGTGCCCCGAGCCACGGCGTGCTGACGATCGGCACGCCCGCCGTCATCGCCTCGAGCAGCGCGAGGGGCATGCCTTCGAACCACGACGTCATCAGCACGAGGTCGGCGCCGGGCAGTAGCGCCTGCAGGTCGCTGCGATAGCCGAGGAAGCGGACGCGGTCGTCGATGTCGAGCGCCCGGGCTAGGCCGCGCAGCATCACCTCGTTTTCGCCGGCCCCGGCGAACAGAAGCACCGCCTTCTCGCGCGTCTGCTTATAGAGTGCCGAGAAGGCGCGCAGCGCGAGGATGTGATTCTTCTGGTACTCCATGCGGCCGACGACGATGATCGCGAACTCGTCCAGGGCGATGCCGAGCCGCTGCCGAGCGCGCAGGCGATTCTCCACGGGTGCGGCTAATGCGAGGCCGTTGGGGATGAGGGCGACCTTGCGCATCGGCAGCCGCTCGAAGCTGCTCATACGCTGGCCCTGTTCTTTGAAGAACGTCACGACGCGCGAGGTCCGCCGGTGCAGCAGCCAGTCTGCGATGCGCTCGACGGGCGTACGGCGGAAATCGCACGGATTGTGCTCGGTATGGACGACGCAGCGGCTCCCAGCGGCGAGCGCGGCCAGCCGCCCCCAGTACTTGCCGACGTGCGTGTGCGTGTGGACGATGTCGGGGCGGTAGCGCCGGATCTCGCGGATCAAATTCCAGAGGAAGAAGAAGCGATCCTTACGACTCTTGCGGCCGGCGTGAAAGACGGGAAACGGAAGCGCATCGCGCAGGTGCTCGGGCGGCTCGTAGATCGTAAGCAGTGCGGCGTCGACCTTGCCGTCGGGCAGATGCGTGAGCAGCTCGACGACCAGCCGTTCCGCGCCGTAACCGCGAACCGACGGCGAAATATGCAGCACCCGCACGTGGCTCACGCCGCCCGATGAAACAAGAACTCGCAGAGCGTCTGGAAGAGAACCGCCACGTCGAGGTATAGGGACCAGCTTTCGAGGTATTGGAGGTCGTACTCGAGCCGCTCGCCGGCGGCCGACGTATCGACGTTGCGCTTCATGTGGACGTGCGACCAGCCGGTGATGCCGGGGCGCACCAGATGCCGCTCGTCGTAGCGAGGCATCGTCGTCCGGAACAGGTCGACGAAAATCGGGCGCTCGGGGCGCGGGCCCACGAGCGACATGTCGCCGCGCAGCACGTTGAAGAGCTGCGGCAGCTCGTCGATGCTGAAGCGGCGCAGGAACCCGCCGATGCGCGTTTTGCGCGGGTCGTTCGTCGTCGCCCAGACGGCGCCGCCTTCGCGCTCGGCGTCTTGGCGCATCGACCGGAACTTGAAGATTTTGAACGGCTTGCCGCCGAGGCCTATGCGCTCTTGCGCGTAGAGAATCGGGAAGCCCGAGTCGATGACGATCGCGATCGCCGCGATCGCCATGACCGGGGCGAAGAGCAGCAGGGCGAACGCGGTAAAAATGATGTCGGTGAAGCGCTTGACCAGCTGTGCGCGCGGCGTGCAGGCGCGCAGCCGAGCCGGCACGATGAGCACTTGACGGCCGTCGGTCTGGAGAGAGAGATCGTAGCTGTAGCGCATCACCTTAGGCGGAGCGAACGCGAGCCGGATGCGCTCGGTCGCGGCGACCTCGAGGATGTGGGCGAGCAGAGTCGGCGGAACCATCTCGGTGAGGATGATCGAGTCGCAGCCCCAGTTGCGCGCGTGGTTGAACCACTCGATGCGTTTCAGGTGCGGATCGCGGCTCAGGTCGATCTTCTCGATCGCCTCGCTGGAGTCGTCGACGACGATGAGCAGCGTTTCGGTGCCGCTCTGCGGCTCGAGGCTCTCGACGACGCACTCCACGTTCTCGGCCGTGCCGACGATGCTGATCTTTCGGCGATTCTTGAACCACTGACGCTGCCGGAGCGTGTGAAGGGCGGCGCGCGACGAGCCGACCATGACGATCGAGAACAGGAGCGCGAAGATCAGCGCCACGCGCGACGTCGAGATGCCGGGGTAGATCGTGAAGAGCACCATCTGCGGGATCGTGCCGAGCATCAGCGCCGCTACCGTATAATAGAGCTCGTCCTTGATCGAAAGCGCGTACGTTTTCCGGTAGAGGCCGAGGCGGTCGAATACGAGCACCCAGAGGCCGACGAAGATGGCGTCGGCGATCAGCAAGTGGCTCAGGATCCGAGGCGAGTTCCAGTGGTGGAAGCCGATGAGGGCGCCGAACGCCGAGGCCAAAACGAACAGCGTGACGTCGGTCAATAGCAGAATGGCAACCCATTTCGCGGGATAAGCCCGCGGTGGGCCGCCGATAACTGACTTCCGGACCTGCGTCGGACGTTCGACGATGCGCGTCGCCATGGATGCTTCAAATGATACGCAGCTGCGCGCGATGCGCGCAGAGCCGTTAGCACTACCCCGGGTGACTCGCGGCCAAAGGAAACAAGACCCTGTTGCAAAGGTCCCGCCCATTGAGCAGACTCGTCCTTACGCCCGCCCGCGCCGCAGCGTACCATTTGAAGGCGATGTCTGAAATAGCGCCGTACGCGGGGCATGCTGCCCTTGCGAACCATGAACCGCAGCCCCAGCCGAGCGAAGGGCGCGACCTCGAGCACCTTTTCCGCGCGCTCCTCAAGCGTTGGCGCCTCTTCGCGGCGGTCGCCGGCGGCTTCGCCGCGATCGTCGTCCTGGGAACGCTCTTGATGCCGAAGTCGTACACCACGACGGTCCGGCTCCTGGCTGGCCGCTCCGATTCCAGCGGCACGCCGGTCGACAGTGGGACCGCGCTGCCGGTCCTCAACGCTTTGGTGCTGCAGACCGGCGTGCAGTCGGCCGAGACGTTCGCCGCGCTCGCCCAGCAGCGCGACATCGCCTCGCGCGTGGTCACTCAGCTGAACTTGCAAGCGTCGCCGAGGGAGTTGCTCGGGCGCGTCAGCGTCCAGCCGATCGTCAACACCTCGCTGCTGAACCTCAACGTTTCCTGGTCGTCGCCCGACCGATCGGCCGACATCGCGAACGCCTTCGCGAGCGCCTTCGTGGATCAGGAGCGCGACTTCGTCCGGTCCCAGGCCGTCGCCGCGATCGACTATCTGTCGAAAGAGATGCCCCAGGCCGCGGACCAAATGCACGCGACGGCCACGCGCCTCGCGCAGTTCCAAGCCAGCCACGGCTACATCGATGCGGCGGTGCACGAACAGGACGTCGTCTCCCGGATGACCGCGCTCGACCAGCACGTCGACCAGCTTACGGTGGATGCCAGCGAGGCCAAGGCGCTGCTGGCGAGCGTGACCAGCCAACTGGCGTCGATGTCGAGCACGGTCAACAGCGCCCAGCAGGTCGATCGCAACCCGGTCTCCTCGGACCTGCGCGGCAAGCTGGCCGACGTCGAGACCCAGCTCGCCGCCGCTCAACAGAAGTATACGCCGCAGCACCCGGCGGTCATCGCCCTCCGCCAGCAGCGCGACGCGCTGGCGGCTCAAATCGCCGCCCAGCCGGCCGCCGTCATCAGCCAGACCACCGTCGCCCCCAACCCGATCTATCAAAGTCTGCAGCAGCAGGCCGCCACCTATCGGGCAAGGATCGAGGGCGACCAGGGGCAGCTTAAGGTGTTGCGGAGCCAGAAGCAGGCCACTCGGCCCGCGGCCAAGTCCATGCCGCAGGAGGCGGTGCAGTTCGCGGCCATTCAGGAGGAAGCCAAGCGATCTGCTAACGTCTATAACGCCTTGGCGCAGAAATACAGCGACGCCATGGTGGCCAGGGAGACGGCGATCAGCGACATCGTCGTGGTCCAGCCCGCCACCGCCGACTCTGCGGTCAAGCGCCCGAGCCTGAAGATGAACCTTCCGATCGGGCTAGCGATCGGGCTCTTGCTCGGTTTGGCAGTCGTCTACATCCTCGACTGGATGGAGCGGCGGTCCGCCGGCCGCGACTTCGCCCGAATCCTGGGCCTGCCGGTGGTGGCGCGTATCCCCGCCTTCGACGAGAAGAAGCAGCGCGCGCTCCCGTGGGTCCACTCGATGACCGTCGAGGCGTTCCTCCACCTCTGCGTAACGATGCGCCTGCGCAATAAGCGTCCGATCCGGAGCCTCGCGATCCTGAGCGCGCGGCGCGGCGAGGGCAAGTCGACCGTTGCCTATCACCTGGCAAAGACGCTCTCGAGCCTGCAGCCGGGCGTGCTGCTGATCGATGCCGACATGCGTCAGCCGACGATTCATTCCATCACGTTCTGCGAGAACAACGTGGGCCTCAGCGGCGTGCTCGACGGAACCGCCTCGCTCGAGTCGGCCGTACAGCACATTGCGCCCGGGCTCGACGTGCTGCCGAGCGGTCCGGATCCCGCAAGTCCCGTGTCGCTGCTGCAAGATCGGTTCGAAGCCGTGCTCGACGCCGCTCGCAAAAGCTACGGCACCGTGATCATCGACACGCCCGCGCTGGCCGCCGTTTCGGACGGCCTGATGGTGGCGGCGCACGTCGACGGCTCGCTGTTCGTCGTCTCCGCGGACGACCCCGAAGAGAGCTATGCGAAACGCGCCGTCGAGCAGCTCAGCCTGATCGGGGTTCAAAACCTCTTAGGCATCGTCGTCAACAAAGACGCGGTCGTCATCAGCGATTACGACACTTACTTCGCTCGTATGCATACGGCGTTGACGGCAGGTCCGGCATGACCGGCGTCACCGTCATCGTTCCGGCCTACAACGAAGGCAGCACGTTCGCCGGCGCCCTGACGCAGCTCGCCGACTACCTGTCGGTGTACCGCGGCGGCGGCTACGATTTCCACTTCCTCATCGTCGACGACGGCAGCGACGACGACACCAACGCGCTCGCGACGACGTTCGCACGCTGGCGTCCCAACGTCCGCGTGCTGCGCCACGAGCAAAACCGCGGGCTTGGCGCGGCGTTACGCACGGCGTTCGCCGCGGTCGACACCGAACTGGCCGTCTGCCTGGACGCCGATATGACGTATGCGCCGGCGGTCGCTATGGAGCTGATCGAGGCGCTCGAGGCCAACCACGCCGACATCGCACTGGCGTCGCCGTACATGCACGGCGGCTCGGTGGTCAACGTGCCCTTCATCCGGCGCGTGCTGAGCCGCGAGGCAAATCGGCTGCTCTCGCTCGCGACGGGGGGACGATACGCTACGCTGACCTGCATGGTGCGGGCGTATCGCACCTTGGCGGTGCGCGAGCTCGAGTTCCGCAGCGACGACAAGCCGGCCGTGGCCGAGATGCTGCTCGACGCGCTGCGCAAGCAGATGAATGTCGTTGAGGTTCCCGCGACCCTTGCGTGGACGCAAGAGCGCCGGCAGGTCCGCGGCGGATTCAACTTGGCCAAGACCTCGGGACAGATCTGGAACACGCTGTGCCTCGCATTTCGGCACCGGCCGTCGCTCTGGCTCGCCGTCCCCGGGCTCGTCCCCGGACTGTTGCCGCTGGTCGTCGCCTTGCTCCTGATCTTCCGGGTCAGCGGCACGACGCTCGCCATCGGCACGACCGTGACCATCGTCATTCAGTACACGAGTTTGGCCCTATTTACGGGGCAAATCACCACGTTTCTGGGGCGTAAGCTGATCCAGAAACGGCACCTTCAATCGAACGGAGCAAGACGCAACAATGGCTACGACCCTTCCTCTCGCACCGCATAGAGCGCTGCCGTCCGATCAGGACGCATCGGGTAGGACGCTCGGCGAAGAGGAGATCGCCGCAGTCTCCGCCGCGCTTCGGAGCGGCACGCTGACGAGCACCAAAGGCACTCACGTCGCCGCGCTCGAGTCGCGGTTCGCCGCGATGATGGGCGTCAAGCACGCGTACGCGTGCTCGTCGGGAACGGCCGCGATTCACTGTGCAATCGCCGCGCTCGATCCCGAGCCGGGCGACGAGATCATCACGACGCCCATCACCGACATGGGCGCGCTTACTCCGATCCTCTACCAGGGTGCGATCCCGGTCTTCGCCGACGTCGACCCGCTGACGGGCAACGTCACCGCGGCCACGATCGAAGCGCGCATCAGCGAGCGCACGAAGGCCATCGTCGTGACGCACCTCTTCGGCAACCCGTGCGAGATCGACGAGATCGTCGCTGTCGCGCAACGCCGCAACATCCCGGTCATCGAGGACTGCGCGCAGGCGTTCCTCGCCGCATATAAGGGCAACTTCGTCGGCACCGTCGGGACGATCGGCTGCTTCAGCCTGCAGCAGGGCAAGCACATCACGACCGGCGAGGGCGGGTTGGTCACCACGAACGACGACGCGCTCGCGCGCCGCATCTACCTCTTCATCAACAAGGCGTGGGGTTACGGCGATCCCAAGCCCGATCACTACTTCCTCGCGCTGAACTACCGCATGTCCGAGCTGGCCGGGGCCGTGGGCTCCGCGCAGCTCGAAAAGCTTCCGAAGGTCGTAGCTCGCCGGCGAATGCTGGCCGAGATGCTCACCGAGAAGCTCGCGGGGATCGAGGCGATCTCGACGCCGGCCATTCTCGACGGCGCGCACCACAGCTACTGGAAGTACTGCGTGCGCACGGCCGATTCGATGCCGGCCCAGGCCGTCGTCGAGCTGGCCGAGCTTTTGAAGGCCCAAGGCATCGTTAGCGCCCCGCGCTACATCCAGAAGCCTGCCTTCATGTGCGACGTCTTCCAGAAGCGCAAGACGTTTGGAACCAGCGGCTATCCGTTCACGCTGGCTCGTCCCGAGGCGCTCGACTATAGCCCCGAACGATTCCCCGGCACCGCCGCAGCGCTCGAGCGCGTCCTCGTCGTTCCGTGGAACGACCGGTACGACGACAGCGACGTCGAGTACATCGCCGACGCGATGCGCGACGGGGCCGCCACGTTGACATGGAGGCACTCCGCGTGAAGAAACTACGTTTTGCCGTCGTCGGCGCGGGCGCCATCGCCCGCGCCTACGAGGCCGCGTTCAGACAGATGAAGAGCGCCTCGATCGTCGCCGTCTGCGACGTTCGGGACGCTGCGGCGAAGGAATACGCCGATCTCGCCGGCTGCGAAGCCTACACATCGGTGGCGTCGCTGCTGGCCGGCGCGCAGTTCGACGCTGCAATCGTCTGCACGCCGCCCGTTTCCCACGAGTCGGTGACGTGCGAACTGCTTCAGAACGGCAAGCACGTTCTGTGCGAGAAGCCGCTCGCCATCACGGTGCAGGCCGCGCGGCGGATGATTGCCACGGCCGAGCGCAACGGGATGGTCCTAACGATGGCTTCGAAGTTCCGCTATGCGGCCGACGTGCGCCGGGCGCGCGAGATCCTCTTGGCCGGCGAGATCGGCGACCTCGTCTTCGCGGAGAACGCGTTCACATCGTTCGTCGACATGCGGAACCGCTGGAACTCCGACGCTGCGGTAAGCGGCGGCGGCGTTCTCATCGACAACGGAACGCACGCCGTCGACATCCTCCGCTATCTGCTGGGCAACTTGCGCGACATCCAGGTCGTCGAGGGCCGGCGCATGCAGGGCCTCGCGGTCGAGGACACCGTCCGTCTCTTCGTCCACAACGACGAGGGCGTGATGGGCGCGGCCGACCTATCGTGGAGCATCGACAAGGAGCTCGAGACGTTCGTCCGGATCTACGGCAGCGCCGGAACGATCCTGGTGGGATGGCGCGAGTCGCGCTTTCGCCGCCACCGTCAGGCGGAGTGGCGCGTGTTCGGGCAGGGCTACAACAAGATCCAGGCGTTCCACGATCAGCTCGACAACTTCTGCGGCGCGATTCACGGCACGGAGAAGCTGGTCGTCACGCCCCAGGACGGACTGGCCTCGGTGCAGGTCGTTCAGGCCGCCTACGCGGCGCTGGAGTGCGCCCGGTGGGAACGCATCGGATCGCAGCTCGAGGAGCTCGAGCTGGCGCCGCTGCGCTCGGCCGAAAGGCTGGCGGCGAGCTAAATGGCAGTCCATCCGACCGCGATCATCGAGCCGGGCGTCACCATCGGCCGCAACACGGCCATTTGGGATGGCGTTCACGTCCGCCACTCCACCACCATCGGCTCCGATTGCATCATCGGCGAGAAGAGCTACATCGCCTACGGCGTACAGATCAAGGACCTCGTGAAGATCAACGCGTTCGTGTACGTTTGCACGGGCGTCACCATCGAGCGCGGCGCCATGATCGCCGCGGGCGTCACCTTCACGAACGAGCGATTCCCGCGCGCGACGACGCCGGAGCTCGACCGGCTGCTGCCGTCGGATCCGACCGACGACACGCTGCTCACGGTCGTCGGCGCCGGAGCCACCATCGGCGCGAACGCGACGATCGGACCCGGCGTGAACATCGGCCGGTTCGCGATGGTGGGCATGGGCTCCGTCGTGACCCGCGACGTTCCCGATTTCGCAATCGTGCACGGCAACCCGGCGCGTCCGGTCGGCTACGCCTGCGCCTGCGGGCATCCGCTGGTGCCGCTGTCCGCCTCGCGCTCGCGGCCGACGTCGCTTCGCTGTCAGTCGTGCCTCGGCGAGTATGCATTCTCGGGGTCGGCCGTGGTGCAGATGGGAATGCAGCCGAGTCTGCGATGACGAGCTACGGAATCGTCGGCGGCGGCTTCCTCGGAATGACGCTGGCGTGGGACCTCGCCAAGGCGGGGCACGACGTCACGATCTTCGAGGCCGGCCCGCGCTGCGGAGGACTGGCCGCGCCGTGGGAACTCGGCGACGTCGTCTGGGATCGGCACTATCACGTGACCCTCTACAGCGACGAGACGCTGCGCGAGCTTCTGGCCGAGCTCGGCTTGGAGAACGAGCTGCGGTGGGTCAAGCCCGGCACCGGCTTCTTCGTCGACGGCGCGATGCACCCGTTCTCGGGGATGCTCGACTACCTGCGCTTTCCGCCGCTGTCGTTGCTTCAGAAGGCCCGTTTGGGCGCGACGATCCTCAAGGCGTCGCGCATCGAGCGGTGGCAGCCGCTCGAGAAACTCACCGCGGTCGACTGGCTCACGCGTAACTGCGGGCGGGCGACCGTCGAGCAGATCTGGCTGCCGCTGCTGCGAGCCAAGCTGGGGCCGCACGCCACGCGCGCGTCGGCGGCGTTCATCTGGGCGATCATCGCGCGAATGTACGCCGCGCGAAAGAGCGGCGCCGGCCGCGAACAGTTCGGATACGTGCGCGGCGGCTACGATCGAACGCTGAGCCGCTTCGAGGAACGCCTTCGCCAGCGCGGCGTCCGCATTGAGACGTCGTGCCGCGTGGAACGTGTGGAGTCCGTGCCGGGGGGCATCGCGATCGTCGCCAACTCCGAGCACCGCCGCTTCGACAAGGCCGTGGTGACGCTCGCCGCACCGCTCGCCGCGCGCGTCTGCCCGACGCTGAGCGACCGCGAGCGCTCGCTCTGCGAAGGGGTTGAGTATCAAGGCATCGTCTGCGCGTCCCTCCTCACCGAGGAGCCGTTGACCCCGTACTACATCACGAATATCGCCGATGCGACCGTCCCGTTCACCGCGGTGATCGAGATGACGGCGCTCGTGGACCGTCAAGAATTTAGAGGAAAGTCTTTGATCTATCTTCCCAAGTACGTCGCGCACGACGATCCGGCACTGCGCCGCAGCGACGAGGAGATCGAAACCTCGTTTCTCTCGGGCCTGCAGGCAATGCACCCGGCCTTCGACCGCAAGCGCGTCAGCGCATTTCGCGTCTCGCGCGTGCCGTACGTCTTTCCGATCCCGACGCTCGGCTATTCGGAACGGCTGCCGCCCGTGCGGACCAGCGTCCCCGGCCTGTTCATGGCGAGCAGCGCGAACATCGTCAACGGTACGCTCAACGTGAACGAGACCGTGCGCCTGGCGCGCAGCCTGATGCCCGCGCTGCTGGAGCCCGCACCCGCGCCGGCCATCACGGCGGTGCCCGCATGAAGGCGTCGCTCTCGCTCGACCTCGACAACAAGTGGTCGTACATGAAGACGCACGGCGATGGCGCGTGGCAGAGCTTCCCGTCGTATCTGCCGCTGCTCGTGCCGCGCGTTCTCGACACGCTCGACACGCTCGGCTTGCGGATCACGTTTTTCATCGTCGGCCAAGATGCGGCGCTGGCCGAGAACGCCGACGTGCTCTCCGAGATCTCGCGGCGCGGCCACGAGATCGCGAACCACTCGCATCACCACGAGCCCTGGATGCACCGTCGCGGCAAGGCCGCGATCGACGACGAGCTGGCGACCGCTGAGGAAGCGATCGAACGCGTCACCGGCGTGCGCCCGCGCGGTTTCCGCGGACCGGGGTTCACGCGCTCGGATTCGATTTTGGAAGTACTCGTGGACCGGGGCTATGCGTACGACGCATCGTCGCTGCCGACGTACATCGGACCGCTCGCCCGCGCGTACTATTTCCGCAGCGCGAAGCTCAGCCCGGAGGCCCGCGCCGAGCGCGAGGATCTGTTCGGACGCTTCAGCGATGGCTTCCGGCCGAATCGGCAGCACGCGATCGGGCTGTCCAACGGGTCGCTCGCTGAGATACCGGTAACGACGTTTCCAGGGTTCCGGACGCCGATCCACGTGAGCTACGTACTCTATTTGGCCATCGTTTCGCCCGCGCTCGCGGCCGCATACTTCAAGGCGGCGCTCGCGGCGTGCCGGCTGACGCGGACGGAGCCGTCGATTCTGCTGCACCCGCTCGACTTTCTGACCGCGCGGGACTGCCCCGAGCTGCAATTTTTCCCGGCAATGAACCTCGATCCCGACCTCAAGGAGCGTACCGTCCTCGCGTCGATCGCCGCCCTGGCCGATGGCTTCGATGTGGGGCCTATGATGGGCGTCGCGAACGCCGAGCCCTCCATTCTCGTTAAGGGTGTAGGAAAAGTCGCTTAAAAAGGGATGCTTGCAACCGGTTGACGCCTCTTCCGGTTGCATGGCAAAGGAACCATCCGTTAAGATGGTGGCCCGGTCCCTAAGTGACGCCCGGCCGCATTTGCGGCATTAGAAAGGACGTTCTATGCGGGAATTCGAGCGAGGGATTGCCTCGTTCTCCCCCGCCGGCTTCGAAGATTTTGAGGCTTCGCGACGGCGCCGCCTCGAGACCGCCCTGCGTCGCTGCGCCCGGGCGGCGTCGGCGGGCGATTGGATTCTCGGCATCTTCGATTCCAACGCCGACCTCGTGGCGTTCGATACGTCGGGACCGGACGTCGAGGATCGCGAGGCGCTCACGCTCCTTCGCATGGTGCCATTTCCCTCGTCGCCGCAGCCGGTCGCGCTCAACCCCTTGGCGCTCGGCATGGCAGCTACGATCGGTCCGAGCCACTCCGCGGCCGTCGTCGTGCTATTTGGCGAGGCATCCGACGATGCGTTGCGGGCGGCCGCTACCGCGGTTCGTTCGACGATGGACGAGATCGTCGAGGAGTTGGAGCCGATCTACGCCGACGCTCGAAACGTGCCGCTTCCCACTGCCGGCGAAGGTCCGGAGGCGTTCTTTCTTCTCAACTCGGCGTACGAAGTCGAGATGGAATGGTTCCGCAACAACGGACAGTCGAACGAGTTCGCGCAGCTCGTGCGTCCCGAAGAGCGACGCTTGCCTCTCTTCTTCGATCAAGCGGTCCGCCGTCTCACGGCATCGTGGAACTTCTCGCGCCCGGGTACGTGCGTCGAACGCGTGAGCCATCCGATGAACGGTCTGACGCTGCGGGTAGTCCCGATGCTTCGCAACGAGCCGCACGTCGGCGTCTTCTTCGACTTTTCCCAGGATGCCAATGAGTCGGAAGACGCGATGCCGGCCTTCCGCATCTCTTCCCGCGAGCGCGAGGTGCTGCACGGGCTGCTCGATGGCCGTTCGATCGCGGAGATCGCGGCCGCACTGAACCTCGCGGAGTCGACGGTCAACGACCACGTGGCGCGGATGATCTCCAAGACCCATGCGCGCAACCGCATGCAAATGGCAGCCACGCTGTTGGGCTGGCCCGCAATCAAACCGCAACTTACGAAAGGCGGCGCCCGCAACGGCGGTCGGCTCAAGAACGGACAGGCAGCGGGCACGTCGAATATAAGCACCAAGGCGAGCATGAGGATGGCGGCGAGCCGGAGCGGGCGCGCCCTTCGTGGCGGTATCACATCGGGTCGGGCGGCACTGCCCACCACAGCGACTGGCTCCCCTAAGAAACGCTTTCAGAACCCCGAATCGGGCGTTTTAGGACCTTAGTCACCCTAAATTTATAGGTACTACCTAGGTCGTATGAGTCCGGGCTTGTGATAGTTTCTTACCATCAATAGTCCGCTGGGCGTGCGGACTGGGGCGTAAAGCGTCAAGAAATCTTTGCACTCATAGACCAAATGTCCCACATGAAAATCGGGTTGTGGGGCCCTGCCCATCAATGTCACACTTGAGTCCGTCGGAACCGGCAGTACTTAGCATTCCTTATACGGCGTGCCCACCGATGACATCACCCATCCTGGAGATTGTGAACGTATGATGAATGCTACGGGCGCTTTACGCGTCCTGATAATCGAAAAGCAGATGCTTTTCGCGAAGGCGATCGCACAGGTGCTTGCCGCCGACCCCGATATCAAGGTCGTGGGCATCGCGGCCAGTCGCGAAACCGCCCTAATGGCCAAGGACATCGACGTGGTCGTGATCGACATCGACACCGAAGAGATCGACGACGTGGTCGAACATTTCAAGAGCCGGTCACCCGAGACGCGCGTCTGCGCCCTCTCAGCGCACACTCAGGGAGAGCTGATGCAGCACTGCCTGGCTGCGGGCGCCGATGCCTACATCGTCAAGGATTCGTCGCTGCAAGAACTCGTTGCCGCCATCAAGACCCTGGGCGAAGGTCACAGTTACGTGGATCCTCGGGTCGCCGCGTCGCTCTTGCGCAGGCGTGGTCCCAGCAAGCGTTTGACCAACGAACTCTCACCGCGCGAGCGGGAGATCATTCGCCTCATCGCTCAGGGGCTCTCGAATCGCGACATCGGTCGCCGCCTCGTGCTCTCCGAGAAGACAATCAAGAACCACGTGAGTCACATCTTCGCGAAGATTCACTGCACCGCGCGTTCGCAGGCCGCAGTCCATGCGATCAGGATCGGCTTAGCGTAACGCGATTCGCGCCGCCGCGCCCCAGCGCGGCACTCGCGAATACCCCGATCAGGCCCACCCATGTTACGATCTGCGGCGCGAGGACCGGACGCATCAAGGCCGGGGTCGCGCGCAAGAACCTGCTCCAGGCAATGGGAGACAACTCGTTCGGCAGCGCGTCGAACGGCTGCGTGAGGAACTGCATCGCTCCACGCGTCACGACGTGCTGAATAACGACGACGGCGGCACAAGCCGCAACCGCGGCAGCGCCCCCCCAGAGCGCGCGCCGCGCCGGACTCCCGGCGGAGACCGCGAGAACGCCGCCGAATGCGCCGGCGGCATCCACGAACAACACGATGGGACGTGCTTGCTGCGTCCACACCACCACAAGTAGCGTCAAGCTGGCGACCGCGATCGCGCGGGCGGCACCGCTCGTTCCGGCCGCGAGAATCAGCGCGGCGGGCAGCGCGATGATGATCTGAATGTCGTGCAGGTAGATGCCGAAGAGCGTCACTGCGGCGGGTGGGAGCAGCGCCAGTAGCTCGCGGCGGTCCTCGCCCGCACAACGCGCAGCTATCCCGATGCTGGCGACGGCCGCGACAGCGAACCAGACCTTTCCGACCGTGAGTGCCAGGCCGGCCGGGACCCCCAGGACGTAGAGCAGGTGACTCAGGCTATATTGATCCGAAGCTACGACCTCGGCGTCGGCCATCATGGGCAGCACGCGCGTGAGATATTCGACGTTGCGCGACACGCCGAGCGCGGCGACGCTGAGGGCCGCGAGTGCCGCTCCCGTCGCCACGATCGCGACGCGCGACTTGGGTACGAAAAGCAGCACGGCCAGCGCTGCAGGCAAGCCCACATTGGGTTGCACGAGCGCGAGGGCCACGGCGACGCCCGCCGCGTGCCAGCGGCGATTGGCAAGGAAGTATGCCGACGCGCAGATTGCGAGCGTTGCTAGCGGCGGGACCTCGCCGTAGGCGGCGTTGAGCAGCGTCAGCGGGGCGAGCGCGAGCAGCACTGCGTAGCTCGGGGCGCGGACGAGCGGCGCGAGCGCGAGGGCACTCAGCGCGGACGCGACGACCAGCAGCAGCGAAAAGATCTCGGCCGCCACCGTCGGCGGTAGGGCCGACAGTGGCGCGAAGAAGGCCAGCACGTATCCCGGGATCGGCGCCGGTTCGACGTAGCCGGGCGCCGGCGACTCCAGCTCGAGGGCGCGCTCGCACGAGCGTAGCGGCTCGACCGTGTATGGATCGGCCCGCTCGCGCACCGCGGTTCCGCCGCAATAGAACGCCTTGAAGCTCTGGTGCTCGACGCTGCCGCGATGCGCCAGCGCGAGGGCTGCCAGAGCCAGTCCCAAAGCTACGGCGGCGAATGCCGCTCGAGCGCCCGGCTTTTCCATGCTTGCTTGTAGGATACGCCAACGACGGGGCGTCCGGCTAGGGACCTTCGGTTCAGCCCTTTATGGTCCAAGTCGCCATTGGCCCGGCCGTGCGCGCGAGGCTATAATCGGCCGGGTGACTCGAACAGAGCGGCTTTCATCGACGGCGTGGCGCCTGCCCGTAGTGGCGTTCGTGGCGACCGCGGTCAATTTGGCGATCACGCTGCCGCTCGCCGCGGTGCTGAACATCTGGCAAGACGAGGCGTACACGCTGCATACGATCGGACGCGGCGTGGGCTACGCGTTTTCCGAGGCAATCGGCTTCGAGCAAAACGCGCCGCTCTATTTCGTCGTGATGAACCTGTGGCGCCACCTTGGCGACGGCATCTTCCACCTGCGACTGTTCTCGGTGGCGTGCATCGCAATCACCGTTCTCCTCGCGCCGGCGATCGCGCGCCGCTACGTGCCGCGCGAGAATCCGGTGCTCGTCGCCGCGGTCACGGCGTGCAACCCGTTCCTCGTGTGGGCGGCCGTCGAGATGCGCGTGTACGCGCTCGTGGTGCTGGTTTGCGCGCTGCTGCTGCTGACGTTTTACGACGCGTTTGTCAAGAAGCCGCCTTCGCCGGCGTCGGCGATCGGCTACGCTGCCTGCGTGGCGATCGCGCTCTACACGCAATATTATCTGGCATTTCTGATCGCCGCTCAGGGAATCGCCGTTGTGATCTACTACCGCCGGCAGGTGCTGCGCTTCCTCGCGGCAGCCGCCGCCGGCGCGCTGGCGTTCGGGCCGATGCTCGTCGTTATCCCGGGCCAGGTGCAGAACTTCAAGGATGGGTTCGCGGCGCCGTCGCCGGCGCATGCGGCGGCGAATCTGGCCGGAATCTTGATGCGGTACGTGCTGCCCTTGCCGGTGGTGCACTCCAAGTTCATCTACGTTGCCCTCGTCGCGCTGATCTTCGCCGCCCTGTTGCTGGTGCGACCGAAGCGCAGCCCGGCGGGGACCGCGCCGATCGTGGTGATTACGGCGTGCGCGGGAGTCCTCTTTACGGCCGGAACGTACGCGTCGGGCGTGCACGTCCTCGACCGGCACGCCGCGTCGCTCTATCTGCCGGCCACCATCAGCGTGTTCGCGCTGCTCGCCTACCTTAGCGCGCCGCTCGGCCGCCGCGCGGCACTGGCCTGGTCGGCGGCCGTGTTCGTGCTCTCACTCCTGACCTTGGGTCACACGTACGCTGCGCTGGCGAAACCGGGCGACTGGCCGCGCGTCGCGGCCTACCTGCGGGCCAACGAGACCCCGGGCGAGCCGATCGTGGTCTTTGAGGCCGAGAACGCACTGCCGCTCTCCTTTTATTACCACGGCCCCAACCCGATCGTACCCGTGCCACGCGGGGTGAATTTCCGTCGCTACCGGGTGTCGAGCTTCGTGATCCACAACCAGGCCGAGCTTGCCGCCGTTATGCCGGGGGAGCGCCGGATCTGGCTAGTGACCGCCGGGGCATGCACCTCGTCCAACGTCCAGTTCGGCTGCACGGCTCTCGAAGGCTACGTTGCCAGGCACTACCTGGTGAAGTCGGACGCGAAATTCTTTGGGTCGGAGGTGCGGCTGATCGAGCGGAATCCACGGGCCGGGGGGTGAAGGGGCAGGCGTGCGGTCCGGTTCGGCCGCGCCGAGTTCGTTCTCAGGACGAAAGGATTTAGGATGTTGGCTCACTTCTTAGTATTTTTTCTCAGCTTGGTGATACCGCAGCCGATCGACACGCCCGGAGGGCCCATAGCGAGCTACGCCACCAACAACGTGCCGGGGATCTCCGCGGCCTGCGAACGCTCGCATCATTCGATGCCGGACTCGTCGATCGCGTAACCTTTCCCCTTTCGCGCAGTAAGCAACGAGAGAACCGTTTATCAACCATAGCCGGAGGGAGGGCTCTCCGGCACCGGGGTAACGATTTTTGAGACCGCGCGAACTGTATAATACGGGCGATCTTTCTGGTTTTCTTCGGCTCACGGATCGCTCGACGAGATTACCGGACCGCATCTTGCGAGCCCGGACCTTTATGCGTCTCTCTCGCTACCGCGAGGCGTTGGCGGTGATCGCCGATGTCGGGCGCACGACGGCCGAGGAGGAGGCTCAGCTCAAGGCTCTCGAGTCGACGTGCCACTCCTTCGCGGGCTCGATCGCCATGGCGCGGTGCGCTCTTATGGGCATTCGTCCCGATGTCTACAGCCTCGACGCGCGGTTCGAAATAGCGTACGCGCGGACGATTCTTGGCTGGGTCGAGGGCGACCCGGACGTGATGGACTCGGCCTTGCACGAGGTCGACGTCGCATCGGCTCCCCATCTCTACGGCCAGTGGCTGTACGCGCGGTCGTGGCTCGCCGCGCTGCGCGGCGATTTCCGCGATCAGTTGAGCTGGCTCGAACGCGCGATCGCTCACATCGTCGATACGCCGTCCGCCTACGACGTTACGCTGCTCGCCAATGCCACGCGCGCCCTCGTGCATTTGGTGCGCGAAATCGCGGCGCCCGGCGCGTTCGACTTCGCGGTTCGCGTGAGCGAATCGCTCCCCTGGACGCCCGACCTCGAGGGCGAACGGTTCTTGACCTTCCGCGGCTTGGCGTGGGCCTACGCGCTGCGGGGTTCTCATGACAAGGCGCTGCAATACGCGTACTTCGCGCGTGACATCGCGCCGTCGGTGCGATGGGTCACCGCCTGTTACGCCGACCAGGCATACCTCGCGCGCATGGCGGGCGAGGACGCGAGCGGCGACGCGCTGCTGCGTCACGCCGTCGCCTGCGCGCACGAAACCGACTGGACGTCGCCCGGCGAGGAGCGCGTCGCGATTTTGAATCTCATCGAGCTCACGGCCGATCGCGACCTCGCCTCGGCGAATCGCCTGATGGACACCTATGATGGCATTCCGATGACGCTGTCGCCGCGGCTCGCGCTGGCGCGCGATCAGCGCATGCGCGCCATGGAAGAATACGCCCGCGGCTGCATCCTCGCCGCTTCGGGACGCCGGACCGCGAGCGTCGAGCTGTTGACGAGCGCCTATTCGCTGTTTCAGTCGATCGGCTACGCGTGGCGAGCCGCCGCGGCGGCGCTGCGCCTGCACGCGGTGAGCGAGGATTCGACCTGGTTGCGCATCGCCGGTGAAGCGGTTTCCGACTTCTCGGAGAGCTCGGTCGCAGCCGACATTCGCCGGCGCGACGCGGGTGCGGCCGACGTGCGCTTCGCCGCGCTGACGCCGGCGCAGCGCCGCGTGTTCGAGCTGATCTGCGACGGCCTGAGCGACAAGGCGATCGCGGCCAACCTCGGCATCTCGCCCGAAACCGTCAAGAACCACGCGGCCAGGGTGCGCGCCGCCTTCGGCGTCCACTCCCGTGCCGCGCTGATCGTGGCCACCCGCGCCAAGGCCGTTTAGAGGCTCTCTAGGCCGACTTTCCCCCCGTCCGGGACCATCGGGCTCGCCGCGGCGCGCCTGCTGGACGTTGTGGGCGGGGCTGCGCCGCCGTAGCATAGAGACGTGGCATACCGACTTGCCGCGTTGATCTTCGCCGTCACCTGGAGTCTACTGGCCGGGCTGCCTTGCGCTGCCGCCTCGCAGACGGTCATCCATCCGGGCGATACGATCAACGTGTTGGTCTTCGGCGACCAAACGCTCACTCAGAACGTCATGGTGCTGTCCGACGGCACCATCGAGTATCCGCTCGTCGGTCGCGTGCCGGTCGGGGGAAAGACACCGGCCCAAGCCGCGACGGTCCTCACCGGACGGCTCAAGTCCTACGTTCGTCACCCGGTGATCACGATTTCGATCGTTACGCTCGGTCAGCCCGACGTGCTTGTGCTCGGCGACGTCAAGTTGCCGGGCAAGTACCAGCTGCGCTCGGATGCCAAGCTCACCGACGCGATCGCCGCGGCCGGCGGCATCGTGAACGTCAACGGCGCCTTTCCCGACGCTCGCGTCGCCGATGCGGCCGGTAAAGTCACCGTCGTTTCGCTGCAAAATCTGTTACAGCGCGGCGACACTTCGGTGGACGTCCCGCTGCAAGAGGGTTCGGTCGTCTACGTTCCCGGGCCGATTCACTTCACGGTCGACGTCTCCGGCGCCGTCGATCATCCCGGCGACGTTTCGGTGAACGAAGGCGACCGGGTATCCGTCGCCATCGCCAAGGCCGGCAACAGTCAGAACTCGCAGGCCGACCTCAATCACATCCGCTTGGTCCGCAACGGCCCCAACGGCTCGCAGACGCAGGAGATCAACCTCTACCGCGCGCTCAACGATCACGACGTGGCCGCGGACGTCGCGCTCGAGAAGGGCGACGTTATCTACGTGCCGCAGGCCGCGAAACACTCCGACATCTTCGGCGGCTTCGCGAGCGGCCTGCTCTTCCTGATCACGCACATCATCCCGTAGCCGAGACCGGCGTTGCCGTCACGGGAGGGCGCCGCGAGGCGCTGAACCTGACGGAGTGAGTTTCTTCGAGCCGCCCGATCCTCGAGCGCTCCGGTGCGCCGACCCGGCGCCCTCGGCGGCCGTCGGCGCGGCTCTCCGGCGTCACGCGATCGCATTGGCGCTCTGTTTCGCCGGCGCCGCCGGCGCGTATGCGGCCTACGTGGCCGACGGCTTGCGCGAGTCGGCAGCCACGAGCGGCACCATCGTTGCGCCGGGGCTGCGCGCTCCGGTCACCATCGTGCGCGACGGACGCGACGTTCCGCACATCCGTGCGGGCAACGATCGCGATCTCTATTTCGCCGAGGGCTACGTGCAGGGGTCGGACCGCCTCTTCCAACTCGACCTCACGCGCCGCTACGCGTACGGGCGTCTCGCCGAGGTGCTCGGTACGAAGGCGCTTGCGCTCGACGAGGCGCAGCGCGCCGTCGACGTGAATGCCATTGCCGGTCGCCAGCTGCGGGCGATGAATGCGCGCGAACGCGACGCGCTCGTTGCGTTCAGCGACGGCGTGAACGCGGCCGCCGCGCAGCCGCTCCCGGTCGAGTTCCGGATGCTGCTTTACCGTCCCGCGCCGTGGACGCCGAAGGATTCGATCGCGGTATCGATCGTCGCGTCGCTCGCGCTCGCGGAGCCGTGGCACGACGTCTTCGTCCGTGACGTCGCGTGGCGGCGGGAGAGCCCGCGCTGCTTCGACGCGCTTTTCCCGCTCTCCGACGACCGCTACGACGTGACGGTCGACGGGGCACGCGTGCCCCGCCGCAGCTCGGTGCCATCGAATTGTGACGACAACGGCGTCGCAACCGTGCCGCGAACGAGGTCGATCGGCTCCAACGCCTGGGCCGCTGGGGCCGCGCGCTCGCGCGACGGACGCGCCTTGGTTGCCAACGATCCCCATCTCGATCTAACGATTCCAGGCATTTGGTACCTCGTCGACATCGAGTCGCCGGAGCAGCACGCCGCCGGCGCGACGATCCCCGGCATTCCGGGCGTCGTGCTCGGCCACAACGAGCGCGTGGCCTGGGCGTCGACGAACGCCGAGATGACGACGGCGAGCCTCTTTCACGTGCCGCGGCCGCCGCGCAGCGCCCGACAAATCGAGCGGTTTCACGTGCGCTTCGCGCCCGACTCTACCGCGACGTACTATCGCACGGCGCGCGACTTCTCGGTGCCGGACGAGAACGATCGCGATTCGGTCGCGCTGGTGCGCTGGCCGATTTACGCCGAGCCGCGCTCGACCATCGCGACGGTCTTCGCCCTGGACCGCGCTCGCAGCGCGCGCGAGGCGCTGGCGGCGCTGGCGCACTACAGCGGCTCGCCGCAAAACTTCATCGTGGCCGATGCGGGCGGCGAGGCGGCGTTTCACGTCGCCGGCCTCGTGCCGAACGACCCCGCGTGGGGACGCTACGTGCATCGGGCACGCGACCTGCGTCGCGACTTCGCGCCGCTGCCGTTTGCGAAGCTGCCGGGCCGCAATCCCGATCGAGATGCGATTCTGCTATCGGCGAATAACGCGGGCTACGGCCGCGACTATCCGTATCGCCTCTCTGCGCAGTTCGACGCGCCGTACCGTGCCTATCGCATTTCCGAGCTGCTGCGCGCGCGGCGGACATACGACACCGCCTACTTCAAGGCGATGCAGCTCGACACGCTCTCCCCGATCGACTTGGAGATCGCCCGCGCGCTGGTCCGGCTGGCGCGAGCGCATCCGGAAGTCAACGGCAGCCCGGCAATCGTGGCCGCGCTGGGGCGCTGGGACGGCCGTTACGCGCCCGCGTCGCGGGCGGCCGCCCTCGAGCACGCGATTCGCGCCGAGCTCTTCGACGGACCGACGCAGCTCGCGCAGCTCAGCGCGCTGCGAACGCCCGCGAAGGCTGCATCGGGCGCCGTCGATCGGTATCTCGACGGCGCGCTTCCGTTCGGGTTCGACCGTCGCGCGTGGCGCGACGCCGGCGGCACGCGCGTCGAGCATCCGCTCGCACCAATGAACTTCGCCTTCCTCAACGGAGCGTGGCTGCCCGGCGCCGGCGACGAGTACACGATCCATCTGCAGGAGCCCGGCTTCGCGCAGGGCTTTCGGGCGGTGTGGGACGTCGGCGACTGGGATCGCGGCGGCATCGCGATTCCGAGCGGCGAATCGGGCGAGCCGGGATCGCGGCATTACACGGATCTCACCAACGACTGGGTGCGCGGGCAGCTGCAGCCGCTGCCTTTTAGCGAAGAGGCGGTGCGCCGTAACGCCGCTCGCACGCTGGTGCTGCGTCCGCGGTAGGCGAATCAGCGCACGGCGTACAGCGTGCCGTCGGTGCTGCCGATGTAGAGGGTTGCATCGGCGATCGCGGGCGAACCCGCGATCGATCCGAGGCCGTAGACGCCGTTGAGCCCCAGGATGGTCCCGTCGAGGGTTGGCTCCGCGTAGAAATCGTCCATCCTCAGGTTGCCGCTCGCGTCGAGATGCTTGTCGAGGTTGCGCGCCGACGCATCGGTGGAGAACTGCCCGACGGTGGCGCCGGACCGCGCGTCGATGCCGTAGAGGCGCCCATCGAACGTTCCGTAGTAGGCGACGCCGCCGGCGAGCGACGGCGACGAGAACGCAAACGCGCCGTAGCCGGCGCTGAACCGCACCGTACCCGTCGCGGCGTCGACGGCGAAGAACTTGCGTTCGTCGGACGTGGTGTAGTAGACGGTGTCGCCGACGACCGCGGGCGTCGCGATCACCCAGCTGCCGTGCTCGTCGCGCTTCCAGCGCAGCGCTCCCGTCTTTTCGTCGAGTGCGTAGAAGTGGCTGTCGCGGCAGCCGAAGTAGACCATGCCGTTGGCGACCGCCGCCGATCCCGCAATGCCGACCTGATTGTAGGTGGTCCGATCGTCGCCGGTCGCGAACTTCCACACTACCGCTCCCGTGCGGGCGTCGAGCGCGTAGAAGAAGCGGTCCCAGCTGCCGATGAAGACGAGCCCCTCGTGAACGGCGGGCGACGCGTGCACCACGTTACCGGTCGCGAACTTCCAGCGCAGAGCCCCGCTCTGCTCGTCGAGGGCGTAGACGTGGTGATCGCCGCTGCCGATGTAGACCGTGCCGCCGGCGACCGCCGGGGACGAAAGAAACACATCGAACGGGTCCGGCATTAATTCGGTGCTCGGCGCGATGCCGTGAATTCCGGGCGCGGTGAAGCGGCGCTCGCCCTCGGTACGAAACCGCCACTTTTGCGTTCCTGCGATCGCGTTGACGGCGTAGACGTTGCCATCCAGACTCGAGAAGAAGACGGCCCCGTTCGCGACCGCGGGCGTCGAGTTGACGGCGCCTCTCGTCGCGAACGCCCAGAGCTTGGTGCCGTCGCCGGCGCGGACGGCGTAGAGGTGACCGTCGGTGCTGCCGACGTATGCGACTCCCGAGTCGATCGTCGGAGACGAGAAGATCTTCCCCTTGGTTTGAAAGCGCCACGCGACCGATTTCAGGGTGGGCGCCGTCGAATCGTAGACGCCGAGATGCGCCGCGTCGCCGCGGAACATCGCGGGCGTGCGCGACGCGCCGGTCGCGCCGAGCACCGCAAACGCCGCGACGGCGACGGCAAAGCGAGCGTAGTTGTTCACGAGCATATCCTAGCCCCGCCGAAAGGGAACGTCTATCAATTTCTCATAAAAACGAGCGATGCGTTATTCGCGCGCGGCGTTCATCGGTGTTGCGACGCTCGGCGCGACCGCGCTCGTTGCCGGGCGCGGCGCGGCGGAGAGCCCGCGCACGCTCGTGCGGCTCGACCCGGCGCTGACGCCGGTCGACATCGACGCGGCGCGCGTGATCCGCACGGTCGTAGGTCTGCGGCCGTTTCGCGCCGCTGGATTCGTGCTGCGCGCCCAATCGCTGGGCGGCAAACTACTGGTGCACGACTACGGTCACGGCGGCGGAGGCTTCAGCTTGTCGTGGGGATGCGCGACGCTGGCGGCCGACCTCGTAGGGAGCCGGTCACCTGCGAGAGCGGCCGTACTCGGCTGCGGCGTGATCGGTCTCACCACCGCGCGCGTGCTGCAGGATCGCGGCTGGACCGTGACGATCTATGCGTCGGCGGTGCCGCCGCAGACCACTTCGAACATAGCGGGCGCGCAGTGGACGCCGACGACGGTCTTCTCGAGCGATGCCGCAACGCCGGCGTTCCTCGATGCGTTCCGCAGCGCCGCGCGCATCGCCAATCGCAGTTTCCAGCTGATGGTCGGACCGACGTACGGCGTGCGGTGGCTGAACAACTACGTGCTCAAGCGCGAGGGCGGCCCCCGCGACGAACTCGACTATGCCGAGTCGGCCGGTATCGCCGACCTCTACGCCGACGTCGAAGCCATCGACCCCGCGTCGACGCCGTTCGTCGGTTATCCGAGCGTTCGGCGGTTCGCGACGATGTTGATCGAGCCGAACACGTTCCTGCCGGCCGTGGAG
The DNA here is from genome assembly GCA_963711625.1 of Vulcanimicrobiota bacterium. Taxonomy (GTDB): domain Bacteria; phylum Vulcanimicrobiota; class Vulcanimicrobiia; order Vulcanimicrobiales; family Vulcanimicrobiaceae; genus Cybelea. The sequence goes on along the minus strand of OY970207.1, from coordinate 36,988 downwards.
CGTGACTTTCTACTGCGGGGCGGGAAGATCGTCGTGCGAACGCTGGAGTCTCCGCGCCAGATCGCCGCGCTCGACGAGCCGGTGGTATTCAACTGCACCGGCCTGGGATCGCGGCAGCTCTTTGCCGACAACGCACTCGAGCCGGTGCGCGGTCAGCTGACGATCCTGGAACCGCAGCCGGCTATCGACTACACGTACCTCACGGGCGGACTGTACATGTTTCCGCGCAACGACGGCATCGTGTTGGGCGGCACGTTCCAGCACGGCGACTGGTCCACCGCAGTCGACCTACCGACGCAGGATCGGATACTCGCCGCCCATCAAGCGCTATTTCGGCGGACGTGACTTCGCGGCGCCCGAGCCGCGCACGCCGTAGACATAAAGCCGCCCCTGGATGTCGGAGGGGAAGCTCTTATCGGCGCTGCCGATGTAGACGAGGCCGTTCACGACCGTCGGCGAGGACGTGACGATCTCGTCGTTCGTCGCGCCGCTCCAGATGTTGTCGCAGACGAAGCTGCCGCACGGACCGGCCTTCCACGCCAGCACCTCGGCGGTGTTGCGCCCGGCATAGACCACGCCGTTGGCGACCGTGGGCGACGAAGCGACCGCGGCCTGGAATCCAACGCCGAAGTCGAGCCACAGCGGCGTGCACGTCGACGCGCCGCATCCCTTCGCCTTGAAGACCGCCACGCCGTCCTCGTCGCCGATGTAGAGGCGGCCCTTGGCGATCGCCGGCGAGCCGTTGAAGAAATCGTTGCCGTTCGTCCCGCGCCACAGCGGCATGCAGCTCTTGCTGCCGCACCCGTTGGCGTTGAATGCCGAGACGGAGTGCTGCGAGCCGATGTAGATGCGATTGCCTACGACGGCCGGCGATGATTCGAACACCGCGTCGCCGAGCTGGCCGGTCCACAGCGGCTTGCATGTCGCCTTCCCGCAGCCCCGAGCCTTGAACGCGTAGAGATTACCGTCGTCGGATCCGATGTAGACCCTATTGCCATCGACGGTCGCGGTCGATTCGATCGACGCGCCGGTCTGCGCGGTCCACAGCGGCATGCACGTGCTCGAGCCGCAGCCGTTGGCATTGAAGACGTACATCTTGCCGTCGTGCGAGCCGACGTAGACGAGGCCTTTGGCCACCGCCGGCGACGATTGAAGGATGGACTCGTCGCCCGCGAGGCCCTGCCAGAGCGGCGGACACGCCGCCTGGCCGCAGCCCGACGCCGCGAAGACGTCGAGCTTGCCGTCGTTGGAAGAGAACGACGTCTGCGAACCGATATAGACGAAACCGTTCGCGACGGTCGGCGAGTCCATCATCTGTCCGATCGACGTGGAAACCCATGTGGGCTGCGAGCATAGACTCGCTCCGCATCCGTTGGCGGGATAGGCCCACAGACGCCCGTCGCTCGAGGCGATGTAGACGGTGCCGTTCACTACGGCCGGAGACGAATAATTGACGAGCTCGCCCAGCTGGGCCGCCCACAGGAGCTGCAGATGCGGCACGTTGCTCGGGTTGAGGGTGTTTTCGCGTGGATTGAAGCCCGTTCGATCGGCGTTGAAGCGGTATTGCGGCCAGTTGACCGTGCCCGCGCGGCCGCCTGCGGTGCGGCCGGCCGCGGCACTGCCGGAGGAGGGAGCGGCCGCGAGCGATTGCGGCGCGGTGCCCGGCACCGCGCCGAGTCCGTGGCCCTGGCACGCGGCCAAGGCGGCCGAGCTCCCGATGAGGATCGCAATAGATAAGATGCGTCGCTCGACGCATTGAAATCGAGTGCTTTGCTTCATGACACGAGAGAGCGTAGCGATTCATCGTAAAGAAATCATGAAAAAGGCGCCGCCGCGGCTTGGTCACCCGCGCACGAGAACGGGCCGCGCGATTGCGCGGCCCGCTTTTAGTTGCCGAAACTACGAGGCGTCAAAGGGCGTTGGCGAGTGCCCAGCCCTTCGGCGCGCCGATTCCGGCGGCTTGATTGTATTGCGTTGCACTGCACGAGTACGCGCCGTTGCTGCCGGACGTGCACGGCGTGTAGTACGTGGAGTAGCCGGTCGAGGCGAACAGACTGTAGATGGTCGGATCGACCCAGCCCAGCTTGGTGCCGTGGAGTTCGTTGGCTTCGAGGATCAGCGCGACGGAGGCCGGTGACGACCACGACGTGCCGAGGTATTCACCCCAACTCCCTCCGGTATAGACCGCGACGGGGAAGAACGGCAGCGAGATGTCGGGTTGATTGCGTCCCGACGTGATCATGCCCACGATCCCCGTCTGGTAACTCGGAAGCGCGAAGACGGTGGAAACGCCGCCGCCGCCGGAGTCGCCGCTGGCAGTGCCCATCGTCACGCTGGTGAGAACGCCCTGGGCGGTGTCGGTGAAGTTGATGCCGCCGATCGACGAGAAGTACGGGTCGCCGGCGGGCGCGCTAACGCCCTTGCCGCCGCACTCGTTGCTTCCGGTGTCGCCGCTCGAGGCCGAGAACTCGACGCCCTCCGACGCTCCCTGTTGCGCGATGGCGTTCGTGGAATCCGCGAAGGAGACGTCGCTCGATTCGCAGCCGCCGAACGACGAGTTGACCGCCGTGGCCTTGGCGTCGCTAAGCACCTTGTTATAGGTGTCTTCGATATGCTGATCCGTCAGCGAGCCCATATCGTAGACGATGATGTTCGCGCCCGGCGCGAGGCCGGCGATGGTCTGGACGTCGAGGTCGGTTTCCGGTTCGTCGCCGCTGCCGCCGCCGTCAACGGCTTCGTTGGTCACGGAGCCGATTTCGGTGACGCCGGCCGCCGACAGGTACGTAGCGAGATAGCTGGTGTTCACCGGATCGTCGATGGCGATCGCGGCCGTGTAGCCGGCGCCGTTGCACCCGTGCTGCACGGGGAAGTCGAACGGCTTGGCGACGCCGGTGGCGAGCGTGCCGGTCGAGTTGGTCAGCGGACCGTTATCGGGCGCCGCGCCGTTGCAACCGCCGCTAGGCGTTGACGTCGGCGTGGGCGTCGGTGTCGGTTGTGCGGTGGGCGTTGCCGTCGGTTGCGCGGTCGGCGTTGCCGTCGGTTGCGCGGTCGGCGTGGCGGTCGGCTTTGCCGTCGGCGTCGGCGATGGAGACGGCGACGCGCCGACCCACGCCACGTTGTCGACGTATTGATAGACGTACGTCCCCGAATAGCCGTCGCCGTAGACGCCGAAGTAGATGTAGTCTTTCTGACCTGCCCACGCGCTGAGGTTGACCTGGTAGTTCACCCAGCCGTTCGTGTTGTTGACGGTCTTGTAGAACGTGTCGAGAATGGTGCCGCGCTGGTTGAGAAGGTATCCCGTTTGCCAGGCGTACTTGGTGCCGTATCCCATCTGGCCTTCGTTCGAACCCTGATAGACCCAGAAGCTCAGGACGCCGTTCGCCGGCACCGTGACCAGCTGCGCGACGGCGCCCCAGCCGTTGACTTCCGGCGGTGCGAGCGATCCGGTGAACGCCGAGTACGAACCCTGCTCCTTTTGGGCCGTGGTGACCGTCGCATAGCTCGAGCGCGTGCTCTCGTTGATCCATCCGGGGTTGAACGAGCCGGTCTCGAAGCTGCCGTTGACCAACGCGCCGGTCGAGTCGCCGGGGCTCACGCCGCCGCTTGCGAGCGGAATGACGGCGCGCCCCATCGCGTCGTGCGCAAACTGCGGCGCGGTGCGCTGCGTCTCGACGCCATTCTGCTCGGCGACGGTGCGAACGACGATGAGATCGTTGAGCGAGACGTCGCGCACGAGGGGCGCGATCGCGGGCGGCACCGTGGCGGGCGTCACGTTGGTGTACCGTTCGCCGTGCTTGCCTTGGCGGACGGTGTGGATCTCGGTAGAGAAAAAGCGTTCCACGGCCGAACTGCGCGCGGTCGCATCGACGATGGTGCGATTTTCGAACCGCTGCACCACCTTGAAGCCGGCGCGTTCCAGCGCGCGCACGACGCGTTCCTCTTGAGCGTGCGTCGGAGCGAAGCGTTCGATGAACTGCTTGGCCGTGAGAAAACTGCGATGCATTCCCGAGCGCGGATCGTTGACGCCGGCAACGAACTTGTCGAGCTCCGCTTGATGATTGTAGCGAAGCGTTATCGAAACGCGGACTTGCTGGTTGCCGGGACGCCGTCCGACGTCGGTGTATGCGAGATCTCCGTAGAGCTTTGGAATCGATACGAGCGGCTTACCGGGCGTCGACGTGCGAACGTTCGACTCCGTCGTCCCTCCGGCGCCGGGCGCTCCCATGGGGAGCAGCGATGACGTTTGGCCTCCGCAAGCGGTGAGCGTCATGGCGAGGCCAAGGGTTGCTGCAACGCAGCGTGCTGATGGTCCCAAGTGCGTGCCTCCTAGCTTGGTCGAGTAGCAGTAGGGGTTAGGCGAAGGCACGTTCGGCAGCGTTCGTTACGACCCCGCCAGGGGCGCCCGTCGCCGGACCGAAAGTGCCGACCCTTGCCGGACACGCGCTACGCAAAGAGCGGCGACGTCAACATCGCGTATCAGATCGTGGGAGGCGGACCGCTCGACCTCATTCTGATATCGGGATGGGTGTCGAACCTCGAGTACTCTTGGGAGGAGCCTGGGCTCGCCGGCTTCTACCGCAGGCTGGCGTCGTTCAGCCGTTTGATCCTATTCGACAAGCGCGGTACCGGACTGTCGGACCGCGTTCCGAGCTCGGCGCTGCCGACGCTGGAGCAGCGCATGGACGACGTACGCGCGGTGCTCGACGCGGCCGGGTCGCAACGAGCCGCCGTGCTCGGCGTCAGCGAAGGCGCGGGGTTGGGCATTCTATTTGCCGCCACCTATCCGCAGCGCACGTCGGCGCTCGTGGTCTACGGTGCGTTCGCCAAGCGCCTGTGGTCGCCCGACTATCCGTGGGCGCCGACGGTCGACCGGCGCGAGGCGTGGATCGCGTCGTTGGAAGCAGGCTGGGGCGGCCCCGTGGACCTCGCGACGATCGCGCCGAGCCGCGCCGACGACCCGCGATTCGCGCAATGGTTCGCAACCTATCTTCGAACCAGTGCCAGCCCGAGCGCCGCCGTGACGCTGGCGCGGATGAATACCCACGTCGACGTGCGCGGCGTGCTGGCGGCCGTGCACGTGCCGACGCTCGTGGTGCATCACACCGACGATCGCGACGCGAACGTCGAAGAAGGCCGCTACATCGCGCAACGGATTCCCGGCGCGAAGTTCGTCGAGCTTCCCGGCGAAGACCACATTTGGTTCGGCGCCGACGCGGACGCGATCGTGGACGAGGTCGAAGAGTTCCTGACGGGCACGCGGCCGGTCTCGATGCACGAGCGGGTGCTGGCGACCGTGCTCTTCACCGATATCGTGGAGTCCACACAACGGGCGACCGCGCTGGGCGACCGGCGCTGGCGCGAACTGCTCGACGGCCACAACGCGCTCGTGCGACGCGAGATCGAGCGCTTTCGCGGACGCGAGGTGAAGGCAACCGGCGACGGATTTCTCGCGACGTTCGACGGACCCGAACGCGCGATTCGCTGCGCGATGGCGCTCGTGGACGGCGTGCGGCCGTTGGGCGTTGAGATGCGCGCGGGACTTCACACCGGCGAGTGCGAGGTGATCGGCGGCGACGTCGGCGGGATCGCGGTGCACATCGCGGCCCGCGTGCTCGCGGAGGCTCGGCCGAACGACGTGCTGGTTTCGAACACCGTTCGCGATCTCGTGGCCGGATCTGCGCTGCGGTTTTCGAGCCGTGGACGCCACGCGCTCAAGGGCGTCCCCGGAGAGTGGGAACTGCTGGCGGTGGAATCCTGACGTAGCCGGCGACACTGCGCGTCGCTACCCAATAGGCGCAGCGCCGGCGTACCAGGAGGTGGGTTCCCGGCCCCCGGTAAAGACGATTAGCTCTTACGGAGGTTCTCCACCGTGAAGTATTTTGCGCTTGCAATACCCTTGATCGTATCGGCCCTGCCCGGCTGTGGCGGCCAGCTCCCCGCCCGGGTCCCGCCCGGCGGTCCATTGCAGTCGGCGGCGGCACGTATGGGCAACGCTGTCGCACCTGACGCCGCTAGCAGCAAAGCCTATTGGACGCTATTTTACGCGCAGCCCAAGCCGCAGGTCGAGATCGCGAAGCTGCCATTAAAATCGTCGTCGAACGTCACCGACGTAAACGGCAACGGCACGAACCAACTAGTCTGCGCGAACGCCATTCGCGTCGTCGGGTCGAAGCTGTGGATCATGAATCTGTCGCCATGCCACGCTTCCGACTCGAGCATCGTTCAAGTGTACTCTCTGCCGCTGACTTCGAGCAGCTCACCGCAGAAAACGTTTACGTTGTCCGGACCCATCGATGCCGACCACATGGCCTTCGACGCCTCGGGAGATCTGTGGGTTCCCTCGGTTGGAGATAACGCCGTCTACGAATACACCGGACCCTTTACGTCGAGTGGCACGTTGGTGCCCGCGACGAAGCTGACGCTGGGACTCGACGTGCCGCAGGGCCTAGGGTTCGATGCGAACGGAAATCTCTACGTCGCAAACACCGGCACGAGCACGGGAGCAAAGGCGATCGCGGTCTTCAAGGTGCCGATCTCCAACCGCAAGCCGTACTACCTAAAAGGCGTCATCGCGCCCAGCGGACTTGCTTTCGACGCCAAAGGCAATCTCTACGTGTCGTCCAACGCGACGACCGGAGCGATTGCGGAGTTCGCTAACGATCGGCTTCGGTCGGGCGATGCGCCTACCGTTGTGGACTCGGCGGGACTCGCGCCGAATCCGTACGGTGCGGATCTCAATTTTGACGGCGCCGGCAACCTCTACGACGCCGACTGCGGTAGTTCGGCCGGCATCTATTCGTATCCGACGGCGACAAAGAAGTTCACCTCAAAGCTCACGCCATCGTTCTTTACAAGCAGCACGATCCAAACGATTGGGTGCATCTGGGGGATCGCGACTCACTAAACACGAAAAACGTCCCTAACGTGCGGCTCTTTGATACGAAGACCGTCGGCGGGAGACTTCTGATCCCGCTTCTGGTGGCACTCGCGTATCTCGTTGCGGCCAAGCTCGGGTTCACGCTGGCGTTCGCGACGAAGCAAGTGACGGCCGTCTGGCCGCCCACCGGAATCGCCCTCGCCGCCCTCTTACTCTGGGGATATCGGGTCTGGCCTGGTATTTGGATCGGCGCATTCGCGAGCAATGCCCTCACCGGGGAGCCGACTTGGGCGGCAGCCGCAATCGCAACGGGCAATACGCTCGCGCCGGTCTTCGGCAACTTCCTGCTGCGACGATTCCATTTTGAGAGCGCACTCGACCGCGTGCGCGACGTTCTTCTGCTCGCGTTGTTCGGGTCAGCAGTTGCGATGACCGTGTCCGCGACCAACGGCGTCGCCGTTCTCGCGCTCGCCCGAATCGTTCCGTGGCACGCTTTCCCGTCGGTGTGGTGGGTATGGTGGGCGGGCGACGCTATGGGCGTGCTCTTCGTCGCTCCGCTGCTGCTCACGTGGATCGCGAGCATTCAGAGAAAGGAACACGCGGAGGGCGGCTCTCTCGAACTGATCGCCCTCGCCGCGACGATGCTGGGCGCGAGCTCGGTCTCGTTTCTGACGAACTTCCCGCTGCGTTTCTCCGTCTATCCATTTGTCATCTGGACGGCGCTGCGTTTCCGGCAACGCGAAACCACTGCCGCAATCGCGGTGATTTGTGGCTTCGCCATTTGGGCGACGGCCCACGGCGTTGGGCCCTGGGCCACGGGCTCGCTCGACGCGCGGCTCGTGCAACTCGACAGCTGGATGTCGGTTTTCGCAATCACCGGTCTGGTGCTCGGCGCCATCACGGCCGAACGGCAAGCCGCCCGCGTCGATCTTCAGGCATTATTGGAGCAGACGAAGCATTCCGCCGAAATGCTTCAGGGCGCGTTTCTTCCCGAACGCCTCCCGCAGAGGGCGGGCCTGCGGTGCGACGCGCTGTACATCGCGGCGGAACGCGAAGCGCTCATCGGCGGCGACTGGTACGACGCGTTCGAGCTGCCCGATGGGCGGATCGTCTTTTCGATCGGCGATGTGGCGGGGCACGGGCTCGAGGCCGCGGTCACTGCGGCCCGCCTGCGACGGAGCATCCTCGTCGCGGCGTTCGAGACCGAAGATCCCGCCGAGATCTTGGCCAAGGTCGGCCGCGCGCGAGGCTCGCAGCAGAGCGCGCCGGCGACGGGCATCGTCGCCATCCTAAGCCGGGATCTCGCTTCGCTCAGCTATGCGAGCGCGGGACATCCGCCGGCGATAATTGCGGGGCCGAACACTCCCGGGCACACCCTCGCACACGGAGGGCTGCCATTCGGCGTCGGCGTGTCGGTCGATTCCGAAACGCATACGGCGACGCTAGAACCCGGGGCAGCCGTGCTCTTTTACACCGACGGGCTGACCGAGTTTAAACACGATATCGAAGGCGCCGAACGCGCCATAATACAAGCCGTTGCGCGGCTGGTCGAGAACCCGCACATGGAACACCCGGCGACCTTTATCCAACGCAGTGTGATGGGTTCGCAACGACCGCCGGACGATACGGTGCTGCTGGTCGTGCAGCTGGAGAAAGGCGCGTGAGATCGATCGCGGAGATCAGCGGAGTTGCGCTATCGGTGCTCCTGACGGGGGGCTGTTCGTTGTCGGGATACTCCGCGTTGCCTTCCGGCGCCGCTTCGTTCGCGGCTGACGCGAGGCACGCGCCGAAGGAGATCGTGTTGGACAAGTTTAGGAGCCCGACCTATAAGAACAATCTGCCGTCGCCCCTGACGCCGGGCGGTGCCGCGGGCTACTACGGAACGACGTCCGACGGTGGCTTGGGATATGGAACGCTCTACGAACTATTGCCAAACGGGGCGGGCGGCTGGCGAAAAAAGGTCCTCCATACGTTTAAGAATTACTTGGACGGAGGCTTTCCCGCGTTCACGCCGCTCATTGTCGACAAGCACGGAGACTTGTACGGAACGACCCAGGAGGGGGGATCGAACGAACTCGGCGTTGCGTTCCGGTTCCACCGAACGGCACACGGCTGGATTGAAACGGTTCTGCACAACTTTGGAAATGGCGATGCGTATCCATTCAACAGCCTGATCATGGACCGGGCCGGTAATTTGTACGGCACCGACACCGTATATCACGACGGCGGCGGTCTGACCGAAGGCGTCTACGAGATAAGCCCCTCAAAGCGCGGCTGGCGGTACAAGATCATTTACGACCTCGGAATGCCCGCCGCCAACGGCGTAAGCGGCGGACTCGTTTTGGATCCCAACGGCAACGTTTTCGGACTCTCATGCGGGCTCATCGAACCGGCGATAGTGTTCGAGCTCAAACGAACGAACGGTAGCTGGAGTCCAAGAATCCTTTTCAGGTTCGAAAACGTCGCGACGTATCCGTTGGGAGCTCCCGTGCTCGATACGGCGGGCAACATCTACGGTACGACCCAGGGCGGGGGAGCTAAGAAGCAGGGTACGGTTTATAGGTTGCGCGCTTCAAAAACCGGATCGTGGGACCTTGAGACGCTTTACGCCTTCAACGGCGGTGCGGACGGTGGCTATCCGTACGCCGGAGTTACGTTTGACGGAAGAGGCAACATCTACGGCACGACGTTTGGCGGGACGTCGAATTCGGGCACCGTATTTGAACTGAAGGCCGGCTCGTACAAGGAGAGGGTCCTGTGGACGTTCGACGGCAAGGACGGAGGCGCGCCGCTCACTCCCGTCACCTTGGACAGTGCCGGCAATCTTTTCGGAACTACGTCCTCGGGCGGCGGCGGCCATCATTGCCTGCAAGCCGCGGGTTGTGGGAACGCCTTTGAGGTCACGCAGCACTAGGCCCCCACCGCTTGCGTACTGACTTTAGTGTGGGCCATTCACGAAGCCAAGTCGCAATTCTGACCAAGGCGACGTAAGCATGATTCCGACCAAACGGGAGGAAGGTTACGAATAATGCCTTAGCTTCGGGAAGACCGCAAGCAGCTTGTTAGGAAGGGCCCCGGATGCGTCAGACTTTATTCGGCACGCTGTCCCTCACCATTCTCGCGGCGTGTTCGCAGGTGCCCGTTTCGTCCTCGATCCCCCCGGCTTCGAATGCGGTGGCACAAACGGCGCCGGGTTCGAGTTTCAAAACGATTTACAACTTCAAGGGGACGCCCGACGCTCAGTTTCCGGATTCGGCGCTGACCGTTAGCCGAACGTTTACCGGCGTATTCTACGGGACAACGGCGAACGGTGGAGGCTCCCAGGCTGCCCGTGGTGCTGTGTATGAGGTCGCCGAGAACGGGAACGAAAGAGTGCTGCACAGTTTTGATTCGCCGGGGCCGCACACCCCTCGCTCCGGCTTTGCGTACTTTAACGGTGCATACTACGGCACTACGAACTTCGGCGGTGCAAACCGGGCCGGAACCGCGTACTACATACGCCATAACTCGAAGTTCGACATCATCCACAGCTTCAATCGTAAGAACGGTGCGGTGCCCGAAGGCGATCTCGTGTTAAAGGATGACGTCTTTTATGGTACGACTTTTTCCGGCGGTGCGAATCAGCAGGGAGTCGTCTTCGACATGGATACTGTGGGGAACGAGCGTGTCATCTACGACTTCACAGGAGCGCCCGATTGCGCCAATCCTAGAGACGGTCTCGAGCCGATGCACGGCACCTTCTACGGGGTTACGGAGGGCGGCGGCGCCAACGACAAGGGCTGTATTTTTGAAGTGAACGCGCGCGGCAACGAGCGGGTTCTCTACAGTTTTAAAGGCGGTGCCGGCGACGGCTCTTCCCCGAGCGCGGGATTGACGGCTTTCGACGGTGTGCTCTACGGCGTGACTCTCCGTGGCGGGACGAATGATTTCGGCACCGTCTTTTCCATCGGCAAAGACGGTACGGAGAAGGTAGTCTACAACTTCAGCGGGAGCGACGGCAGGCTGCCTCGCGGGAAGCTCACCGTTTTCAAGAACGCACTCTACGGGACGACGTTTCGTGGCGGCGCAGGAAATGACGGCACGATCTTCGAGATCACCCGCCAAGGCAAGCTACGCACGCTTCATTCTTTTAGTGGTGCGGATGGCATCGGACCCAAGGCCGGCCTAACTGTATTTGGCGAGGCGCTTTTCGGTACCACGGCCGAGGGCGGGAACTCTAACCACGGCACGGTATTTAAGATAGCGCCGTAGGTCGGCTGGCGGTGCTGTGGCTACATTGTTGCAACTGAGCCTTTTCTTATAGCTTGGAGAGGTGGCAGAGCGGTTGAATGCGGCGGTCTTGAAAACCGCAGAACGCGATGAGCGTTCCGAGGGTTCGAATCCCTCCCTCTCCTCCAGTGTCAGCCCGGCTGCCGAGTGGGCTTTAACGGTGACTCGACGTAGATCTGATTTAACACTCTTAACATTAGGGCGTTCGCGGTCGGGATTTCGTCGAGCGACACGGTCAAGTTAGTCCACACTATCAACGTCACTTTATTGGCGGGATCGTAGCCGATGAACGAATTGTAGCCGGCGGTCTCGCCGCCGTGATAGTACATGGAGTTCTTTCCCCACCTCAGGAGGATGATGCCGTAACCGTACTGCTGCCCGTGCGGCTTCTTCGGGTCCTCGGTCCGCAGGCTGTTGATCCACAGCCGTTGATACTGTGCGTCGAACAGGCGCCCGGAGACCTATGCCTTGATCCAGGTTGCGAGATCGTCGCGTTAGAGACCGCGCCCCGGCCGCCCAGCCAAAGGTGGTGTTCAGGTTCGTGTAGTCCGTGGGCAAAAGGGTGCCCGCGCGGGCAGCCGCCTTGACCGCCGGCGAATATGGTGGCGTCCCCGTGAAGGCCATCGAAGAACTGCCATACATGCATCCGTGGGAGTACGGTTTTGGCAGTGCGGTCACGTTGCTTGGAGGCAACGTGGTGTGCCACAAGCCGAGTGGCTCGAACAATCGGACTCGCATTGCCTACGCCAGCGTCTTGCCTCCAACCTTTTCGACGATGAGACCTAGCAGGATGTAGTTGGTGTTGCTGTACTCGTAGTCCGCGTCGGGCGCAAAGTTGGGTTTGTGCGCGAAGGCGATCGCCAGCAACTCGGCCGGAGTCAAAACTTTACCCATATTGCGGTCGGCAGTCGCCGCGATCTTGGGGGATTCTAGGTAGTTGTAGGGGCCGCTGCGCATTTGCAGTAGCTCGGCAATGGTGATTGGTCGCCGTTCGGCACCCCGCAGTATTTTGAAACGGGGTCGCTGAACTTGAGCTTGCCTTCCTGGGCCAGTTGCACGATTACGCGGCCGTCATCGTCTTGGTGTTCGAGGCGATTCGAAAGTAGGTGTTGGTGTCTGGACGAGTCGTCGTGCCTAGCTTCGTGATGCCGTAGGCAGCCGCGAACTCTCCCTAGGGCGTGCGCAGGAGCACGACTGCGCCGGGAATCAGCATCTGCCGGGCCGTCGAGGCTACCATCGCCTGCGGCGCGGTCCGGCTAGTCGGTTTGAGGGTCGCAGTCGAGGTTGACGCCCCCGGCGTGGACGGATTCGCGCTCGCTGCGCCCATGCCCAGCAGCGCGGCGCCGAACAACAGGCCTACGAACTGGAAGGGCCTGTGTTGCCGGCTCGGTCGCGATGGGCGAATGAACGCATGCGCTTACTGCTTGCGGATCAGTTTTTCGACACTACAATGCCGAACATGGCGCGAGCCGCCTTCAGATCGGGATTGTCGTTAGGATCGACGTGCACGGCCGACCCGCCTTTTAGAAGCTGCTCCTGGAGCGTCGCAGCGCGAGCAGGGTCTACTAGGCGACAGCGCATTATCTCCGCTATCGTCTCTTTGACTTTCATAGGAACCTTTCGGGTTTTTGCTTTGGGGGCTCAGTGCACTTAGGTGCGTTGACGCGAAAAGCCTCTAATAAGGCGAAAGTCACCTACACGGAATCGAGCTGCGAAGGTCCTTCTGGCGCTATCGCGGCGCGCAGCGTATCTATTTGTTTGCGGAGGTCGGCGAGCTCGGGGTGCTCCACGGAAAATGTTCGACCTTTGATGCCCAGCGCGCGCTCGTAGAGCGAAAGCGCCTGTGTCGCGTTACCCTGCTGCCCCCGAAGCGATGCGAATCCTATGAGCGAATTGGCAATCTCTTCGTGATCGGGCCCAACAGAACGCTCGTAAATGGCGAGCGCGCGTGCATAGAGCACCTCAGAATCGTCAAGTCGGTCTTGACGGGAGCGAAGGTCGGCTAGGCCCGTGAGGGTGACGGCCACCGAATGATGATCGGGGCCGAGCGAGCGTTCGAGAATGGAGAGCGCGCGTTCGTAAAGAGCCTCGGCTGCGGCATGCTCGCCGACGGCGGCGTACAGATCCCCCAGATTGTTGAGACTGTACCGCAGGTCTGGATGCTCGGGCCCGAGCGTGCGCTCGCGAATGTCCAGCGCCTGTTGGAAGAGCGGCTCGGCCTCGGCATGCCGGTCCAGTCGTGCATACGCTCGCCCGAGATTATCCATACCCGCGGCGACGTCGGGATCCTCAGGGTCAAGTGCGTGCTTCCAAATCGCCAGCGCGCGCTCGTAGAACGCCGGCGCATCCGCGTATCGTCCAAGCGACATGTAATAGTTGGCCAGATTGCTAAGACTGCGGGCAACGAGCGGGTGTTCGGGGCCAAAGGCTCGCTCGCGAATCGCCAGCGCCCGCTCGTAAAGCGGCTGCGCGTCGGCGAATCGGCCCTGAACTGCGGACAGCATCGCCTTGAGCGTTAGGCTATTGGCAACATTCGGATGATCGGACGCAAGGGCACGTTCCCGGATCGCCAGTGCGCGCTCATTCAATGGCTCCGCCTCGTTGTATTGGCCTCGATACCAATGAACGATCGCGAGATCGTTGAGACTCGTGGCTATCTCTAGTTGATCCGGTCCGATGGCGCTTTCCCGAACGTGCAGCGCCCGCGTATGCAGCGCCTGAGCCTCCGCATACCGGCCGCGCTCCGCTAAGTACCGGCCGGCGCGGCTAAGCAGGCGGCTAGCGGCACCCGGATGCACCTCGTACTCGTCGAGCCATCGGGCAATGGAGACGACGTGCGGCAGGAGCCGCGCGCATCGACTCCACGCCGGAAATGTCACCTCAGGAAACGCAGCATCCAGCGCGCATACCGCTCGATCGACGTAGGTTCGGCGGTCCGGCTCTGCGATCGCCGTCCACACGATCTCCTGAACCAGACGGTGCACGCTGAACGTGCCGGATGCCGCGTCGGATCGCACCAGCGAGTAACGCGCCAGCGGGCGCAATAACTCGGCGACCGCCAGATCGTCGGATTCCACGAGGGCCTGGGCGATCGGCTCACCGAGAGCTTGCGCGCCATCCAGCAGGAGTTCGAAGGGAATTTCATCTGGTGCGAGGAGTGCGCTGGCACGGAGCACCTCAGCCGCGGCAACAGAGATCGCCTCGACCGCCTCGAAGTTTGCGGCCCACGTGACCGCGACCGTGTCGTGCGCGACGAGTCCGGCGGCCCTCTCCAGCAGCGCGATGCGCCGTTTGCGAAACGCGCTGAGATACGCGGAGAAGGCGTTCGTTTCCGCAATGTAGGCGGCGGCCTGTTCCAGCGCCAGCGGCAGACGCCCGAGCTCCGCCGCAAGCTCTGCCGCCGCGGCACGATCGGTGGCATCCGCCTCGTCACGTCCGGTCCGGGCGAGAAGAAAGCCCGTCGCAGCGTCGTCGTCGAGTTCCCGTACTTCGAGCGCCCGCGGGATGCCCAACTCGGAGAAAACCGACCCACGCGACGTAATCAGCAGATCGCCCGTGCCGCGTACCGGCAAGAACCTCCGCACCTCGCGACGGTCGTCAACGTTATCCAGAATCAGCAGCCACCCATCGGTCCGATCGAGCCACTCCGTCACCGCTCGAACGGCTCGATCGGAATCGTTCGAATCGGCGGCGGGCAGCGCCAGGGCCTTGGCGATCTCGGCGAAGCCGCTCGTGAGTCCACCGGGCGTCTCCGCGTTCACCCAAAAGACGCCGTTGGGATACTCGAAGCGATTGCGTCTGGCGTACTCGATGGCGGTCTGGGTCTTGCCGGCGCCGCCAAGCCCGCTCAACGCAGCTCGATGCCGTTCCAGCAATTGTTCGCGAAGGCGCGCGAGCAGATCGTCGCGGCCGGTGAAGTAACGCGTGAGCATCGCCTCGGGAACCAGCCACGGCTGCAACGCCTTTCGCGAGCGCAGCTCGGGAAACTCACGCTGCAGATCGGGTGCCACGAGTTGATAGACGCGCTCCGCCCCTTCGTGGTCTTTGAGTACGTGCTCGCCCAAGTCGGCCAGCGTTGACCCGGATGGCAGGTCTTGGCGAACGAGCGCACCGGCAACGGTCGACAGCAAGACCTGGCCGCCGTGTCCGAGCGCCAGCAGGCGCGCCACGCGATTGAGCGTCGGCCCAAAGTAGTCGCCGTCGCGTTCATCGGCCGTGCCGGTGTGGATCGCCATGCGGGCGCGTAACCCGCCAACCGCCGAGAAGTCGGCTCGCCCCAGCGCGCGTTGCGCATCGAGCGCGGCTAAAGCGGCGGATTCGGGCTGCGAGAATGCGGCACAGAACGAATCTCCAACGGTTTTAAAGACGTGGCCGCGATTCGTCGCGATCGTCTCACGCATGACGCGGTCGTGAATCCGAACGGCGTCCTGCATCGCGGCACGATGGGCCGCCCAGCGCTGAGTGCTGCCTTCGATATCGCTGAAGAGGAACGTTACCGTGCCGCTTGGGAGCGCCGCGGCAACGCCCGCGCTTCGCGTCATCGGCTGCTAATTCGTGACCATTTGCACGTTCGTTCCGTCGGCGTTCATTACGGCAATACGCATCCCGCTGCCGAGGCGGTTGGTTTGAAATGCGATATGCGCTCCGTCCGGTGACCACGACGGCGTCTCGTCTCGCTGCGGGGCCGTGTGGTGAGTCAACACCACTGGATCCCCACCGCTGTCACCGACGACGGCGATATTGCAGTCGAGTGTGCTGCCGGACTTTTGAGAAATGAAATAGGCGATGCGATGCGAATCGGACGACCACGTCGGCCACTCGTGCGATCCGGGACCGCTCGTTATCGCTTTCGGGTGACCTCCATCGGCATCCATCACACAGATCTGCAACTCGTCCGCAGCCTTCTCGCCGCATGCGTACGCGATCTTATTGCCGTCCGGAGACCATGCGGCTCGCACGTTTTGACCGCCCGTCGTAAGCGTGTGCGCGGTCAAGGTGGGAATGTCAAAGGTCATTACATCGATATCCGGATGACTTCCGAATGCACCGTGCTCCGCCTCGAAGACTAGCGACTGGCCCGTGGGCGACGAGGCCGGACGTTCGACGTTCATGCCTTGGTACACGATGCGGCCATTGGCACCCGACACAGACATGCGCCGAAATCGGACCGCGGAAATGTTGTCGTCTGCACCGCTCGCTAGGGGCAACTCGTAGGTTGTGAATAGGATGTCCCCGCTTGGAAACCATGCGACGCTGCCAATGCCGCCGGGAACCTGGGAGGGTATTGCCGTCAGGCCCGTGCCGTCGGTTCCTATCACGTAGATCTGGCGTTGGCCGCCGCGATTCGAGATAAACGCGAGCGAACCGCCGTCGGGTGAATAGTGCGGCGCGTTGTCGTAGATCGGTGGAGGCGTCGGCGAAGCGGCCGCTACGGCCGCGCCGGACACGTCGAGGGCGGTTGCGAGCAAAAAGACGCAAAACATCGGTACCTCACTTTAGGAACGGAACGTTGTTCGGCGTGATGATCTTCGCAATGTCGCGAAATATTGCGTTTGCCACGCCCGGAAAGGGCTTCTCCCGTTGGCTGTTGATGAAGACAATGATCGTCGCGCCGACCGCGGGAATATAGTAGGCTCCGGTGTTGTAACCGGTGATCCCGCCGGTGTACCCATACCATCCGGCCGAACAACCGATGCCGAGACCGAACGAGAGATTTCCGACGCCCGTGGGCAGGCAGGTTAGGCGTGCCTTCTGCGACGCCGCGCTGTTCGTCGTCCCCGTTACGTAGGCTTTGACCCATTTCTTCATGTCGGCCATATCGGAAATCATGACCCCGGCTGCCCACGAAACCGAGGGCGCGAGAATCGCCGACTCGTCGATCCACCGCCCGTCGCTCAACGAGTAGCCATGCGCGTAGGGCGCCGGCATGCCCCAATCCGTTGTCGGGAACGTCGTCTCGGTAAGGCTCATGGGGGCGAGGATACGCTTATGGATCTCGTTTTGGATCGCGTCGTGAGTCACTTTCTCGATGATGAGTCCGAGCAAGAACCAGTTCGTGTTGCTGTAGTTGTACTTCGCCCCCGGAGGAAACAGCGGCGGCTGCTTCGCGGCGAGCTCGACCCACTGCCGGGGCGTCCGGCGCGACCACACCGCCTCGCTTTCTTTCTGAACGCCGGGAACGGCGTATGCGTCGATGATTCCGCTTCGCATTTCAGCCAGCTGGCGCAGCGTGATCTGGCGGTCGTTCGGGATCGCGAACCCGAGTTGGAAGTCGGCGATGGTGTCGTCGAGGCGCAGCTTCTTTTCATCGACGAGCTGGAGAAGCACGGTCGCGACGAACGTCTTCGTGTTGCTGCCGATGCGGAAGTGATCGTCCAGCCTCATCGCTGAATGCGTCGCGAGGTCCGAATAACCAAAGCCTTTCGTGAACTCTCCTTTGCCGGGTACCCACACTCCGACGACCGCGCCGGGTACGGGCCGAGCGCCGCCGTACGCAGCAAGCTCCTTGCCGACCGATGTCGAGATGGCGCGTTGAACGTCGGGCGCGAGTTCGGCGGCCGCTGCAATGCCACAGAATCCCGTAGCCTGGAGCATAACGACGAGCGCGAGGGAAACGAGGCCGAAGTGTTTCATGATTTTCCTTTAGCGGCGCGCTAGTACACCGCGTTCGGTCCGTCGACTGCGCCGAACGGGAGGGAGATGCCATTGTAGGAATCGAGTCTCTTCACGATTCGTCCCGTTGCGTAGTCGATCACCTCGACGCTCTCGCCGTTGGTATCGGTCACGAACAGAAGGGTGTTGCGTCGGTTGAGCTTGACGTGGAACGGATTCTTGTAGTTCGCGCCCAGCCGCCGCTTGTCGTGCCGGTACGGCGGTGGAAACACCTTCACGCGGCGGGCGAGCTGATCGACGACGATGAGGTTGGCATCCTTGTCGAGCGCGATGCCGCCGGCCGCGAATGCTTGGACGTGCAGCTCCGTGGCGTTGCAGCCGGACAATCCGCCTTTGAACTCGACGAAGTGCCCCCCGGTACCGTGGCCGTTGTACGATGCGAAGACGTCGCCCGCAGCGTCGACCGCGACGCCCTCGACCCTGCCCGGCAACGAACACGACTGCAGCAGAGCGTCGGTCTGCTGTGCGTACTCATTCACGAAGCCGCCGGCGCCGGTTTTGAAACTTCCGTAATCGGCCTCGAAGACGTTCCCGCTCCGGTCGACCGTCAGATCGACCGGAAGCTGCATTCCGGCGGTGTACTCAAAGATCGGTGAGAGCCCGCCGGGCGCGAACTCCGCGATATCGGACGGGTCTCCGTTGGCGACGTAGAGGTTGCCCTCGCGGTCGAGGGAGACGGCTTGGGGCAAGCGGACCCCCGCGGTGATCCGGTTCACGAACGTGTAGCCCTTGTTGCGAAAGACGTCGATAGCGCCCCGCGCGTAGTCGGCGACGTAGAGATCGTGAGCACCCGCATACGCAGGGCCGGACTTCGGCGCGCTCGGAAGCCGCGCGACGCCGGCGTTCGGCCGGGCGAGCGGCGCGAAGTTCGCGTTCGACGGCGCGCTCGAGTTCGTCGAACAACTCGTCAGCAACGTGAGCGCGACGAGCGTTGTGCCTGTGAGCAGAGTCCGCATCGGAAGTCTCCTTTCGCTACTTCGGAAAACGCTTGCGGTTGGCCAGTTCGAACGTGACGAAGGCCACCGCCTTCGACACGAGTTCGAACACGAACGGATCGTTGTTCGAGAGGTTGTCGCACCAGCGGTGCGGGCGATCGACGCACCCGCCGTCATCGCCGGGCACGTTACCTTCGTAGTTGCCGAGGAAGCCGCCCCACAGCTTGGTCTCCCACGCGTGCTTGCAGCAGTCTTGCTCGGTCAGGATGCCCGTGTTGGGCACGCCGGCGAACGCGAACGAGAGCGAGTCGGTGCCGTCGTTGCCGAACCGCGCCGGGCGCGACACGACGCCGCCGGATTGAAAGAACTGCGCGAAGTACTCGTTGCCGATCTTCGACTCGGGGATGACGTTGGGCGGGAACTCACGCGCCTTCGTGGCGTGTTTCGGATCCGCGATTAGGATGTCGAAGTTCGGGGTGGCCGTGACGTCGACGTCCACGTCGAAGGCGATCTTGCTCAGTTCACTCTTCGCCAGGTGCGTCGTGTAGTAGCGCGAGCCGAGCAACCCCAGCTCCTCGCCGCCGAACCAGATGTAGCGCAGGCGATTGCGCGTCGGCGTGTGCGCGAGATTGAGCGCGACCTCCAGGATGGTCGTCGATCCGGACGCGTTATCGAGCATCCCCGCGCCGAAGATCGAGTCGAGGTGCCCGTCGATCACCACGATGCGGCTGGCGTCGCCGTACGGCGAGTCGGCGATCACGTTGTAATCCACCCTGCTCTTGGCTTGCGAGCGAATCTCGACGTGCGCGATCTGCGGAGCGCCCGACGCCTGACGCCGCAGCAGGCTGCGTCCGTCGGCATAGGTCACGACGCCGGCCACAGGGATGCCGGCCGGATCTACGAGCCGCGCCTCGTAAGCCACTTCGCCGGGGGTATCGCTGTAGAGAACGACCGCATCGGCCCCGGCGGCGCGCGCGTTGGCTACTTGCGCGTCGAAGCTGCAGTCGCCGCGTTCGATCACGGCGACGTCGTGGCGCGTGAATCTCGCAAAGCCGCGCGTCGAGCAGCCCGTGCCGTCACCGAGCGGTGCCTCAACGGCAGCTGTAACGTTGCCATCGGCCGACTGCGGAGCGGCGAACCAGTCCTGGCCGAACGTGTAACTGTGGCTTGCGGTGCGCAAGCGCGGCGTGCCGAGGTGTTCGACCTTGCGATACCGGTATTTCTGCACCGTCACCGTATAGCCGGCGCGCTGCATGAGCCCCGCGACGGAGGTCGCCGAGGCCGCGTAGCCGGGTGTGCCCGTGTCGCGATTCGCGTGTCCGAGAGTGCCGGGGTTCTCATCGGCGATCGTCTGAAAGTGGGCGAGCCGGCGCCAGAGCCACGCTCGCGTGATGCATTGCTCCAGCTTGGCCGCGGTGTCGTTGACGCGCGACTGGCACACTTGCTGCCGCACGTCGGCACCGTCCGACGGGGGCAGCGCCGTAACGCTTTGGCCGCCGCCGGCGTGGCACGCGGCGAGCACCAAGGTCGCAAGCAGGCAGCGCGGTGCGAGCCACGGAGCGCGAAGCGGGTGAGTGGTCGGCATGTACGGGCAATTGGCAGGCTCGGCAGCAGCGGTTCCTGCCGGCGAATCGAAACAGCGGTATCGATGAAACGAACCGTGCCGTTCCTCGTGGTCGCGGTGCTGACCGGATGTGCCGGTACCGCCTCGACGATTCCCACCGCGCCGGCGCACCGAAGTTCGGCGGTGCGCCCCGCCGGCGCGTGGCTCTGCGGTTCGTCGCCCTCGACGGCGCGCGGCGATCGGGCCGCGCCGCTCGCCGGGGCGACATATACGTCGCTTTACAAATTCAAAGCGGGCAACGACGGCGGCTATCCCTACGGCGAGTTCTTGGCCGTGAACGGCAAGCTCTACGGCACGACCGACCTCGGCGGCGCGCACGGCTACGGAACGATCTACCAGCTCACGACGTCGGGCCAGGAGCACGTCGTCTACAGTTTCAAAGGCGGCAACGACGGCGCGTACCCGTGCGGCGGACTCGTCGCGTTTGACGGCAAGCTCTACGGCGCGACGCAAGCCGGCGGCTCGACGGGATGGGGCACGCTCTTCTGGGCGAGCACGGCCGGACAAGAACGCGTCATCTACACGTTTAAAGCCGGCAGCGACGGCGCGGCTCCGTACGGCCGTCTGCTCTTGCTTGGCGGGAAACTCTACGGCACCACGGTCGAAGGCGGCGCCAACGGCGGATGGGGAACCGCGTTCGTCACTCCGGCCAACGGCCCGGCGCACGTGATCTACCGCTTCAAGGCCGGCAGCGACGGCGGCTATCCCTACGGCAAACTGATCGCGCTCAACGGCATGCTGTACGGAACCACGATGCAGGGCGGAGGCGCCGGTTGGGGCACGGTCTTCAGCCTGACGGCTGCGGGCAGAGAGCGCGTGCTGCATGGCTTCAAGGCCGGCAGCGACGGGGGCTATCCGTTCGCCGGCCTCACCGCGCTCGGCGGCAAGCTCTACGGCACAACGAAGTACGGCGGGTCCTCCGGCTACGGCACGGTGTTCGAATGTGGCACGTCCGGCCAAGAGCACGTGGTGTATTCATTCAAGAGCGGCAACGATGGCGCGTATCCGTACGCCGCGCTCGCGGCCGTCGGCGGCGCGCTCTACGGGACCACGTATGAGGGCGGCTCGCGGAACTGGGGGACGGTGTTCAAGGTCACCACCGGCGGCACGGAGCGCGTGCTCTATGGGTTCAAGGCCGGGACCGACGGGGCATATCCGTTTGCGCGGCTCCTCGAGTTCAACGGCAAGCTTTATGGCACCACGCAGGGCGGCGGCGTCAACGGCGGCTGGGGAACGGCCTTCGGTATCGCTCCTTAGCGTACGCGCGTAAACGCAATCGTGCCGATCCGCACGGTCGTGACGCGCCCAGCGTTGTTGCGCGCGAAATCCAACGTGGCTCCAGCGAGCGTAAAATACCGCAGCGGCGTCGACGCGTAGAGCCGCGAAGGGACGTTGCCGAGTAAGCGGCTGTTCACCAACAGCACGTCGGCGCCGGCTTCGCGGCCGATCGCAACGTCGAGCGTCACGCGTTCGCCGCCCAAGTTGGCCGCATACTTTCCGGCGAACCCGCGCATCGTCGCGGCACCGATCGTCATCGCCGCCTTCGGTTGCGGCTGAAGCACGGGCCACGCGTACGCCTTTGCGACCGCGTGCACCACCTCGTCTGCCAGCAGCAGTCCGTTATCCGAGTTGGTCATCACGACGACGCCGCGGCCGCCTCGATCGAGGCCGATGAATATGCCTTGAAACCCTTCGTTGGCGCCGTTGTGGCTGAAATACCCCGATTGCACTTCCGGCCCCAACCCAAAGCCCTTCGACGCTTGCGTCGTCATCTCGCGCGCGACCGTCGCGTCGATCGGCGGCTTGCCGCGACCGCGCAGCGCGTTCTCGATGGCGATCACGAATGCCGCGAGATCCGCCGGCGTCGTCCAGAGCCCGGCCGCGGCCATCGTCGGGTAAACGTGCCATCCCCGGTGCACCGGCTGGCCGTCGCCGTAGTAGCCGCCGGCAGCGCGCCGCCACAGCGATTGCGGCAACGGCTGGTCGAAGGTGCTGTTCGTCATGCCCAAGCGGTGCGAGCAGCGTTTGGTGCATGAGCGTTGGAAACGGCTCGCCGCTCACGTCGACCGCCAGCTGCTGCGCGATCGAGCTGCCGCCGCCGGAGTATTCGGTCGCGCGGCCGGGCGTCGCGACCACGCGCACCGCCTCGCTATTCGACGGCGGCGCGCCATCGAGCACTTGCACCAGAGTCGGCAGCGGCGCGTCACGATCGTAGCCCTCGAATCCGTGCACGTTGGTGCCCGCGCTGTGGCTCAGCAGCCGGCGCATCGTCACGCGTTCGGATACCTCGGGCGGATACGTCACCTGCCACGATCGCAGCAGCGTGTTCACGTCGGCGTCGAGGCTCAACCCGCGCCGTTCGAAGAGCGCCAGGACGCCGGCGGCCGCAACGGGCTTGCTCATCGACGCCGCTTGGAAGAGCGTTGTGGTCGTAGCCGGCGCTTTGGCGGCGACGTCGCGCAGTCCGGCCGCGTAGGACCAGACCAAGCGATAGCCGTCGACCACCGCGATGCTCACTGCCGGAACGCGATAGTGGCGCATGCGGTCGGCCAGCGTGTGCGGCGCGCGCGGCATCCCGGCGACGTAGTACGCGCTCTCCAGGCCGCTGGTGATGCGTAACGCGCGCGGTTGGGTTTGCGCCAGACCGCGGCTCGCCGACGCGGAGGTCACGGCGAGCAACGCGACGATGGCGAATGCGCGTGCGATCATCCGCCGTTGATGTCGACGAAGATCTCGGTCGCGATCGCGATCAAAAAGCCGGCGCACATCGTCGCGGTGACCGACGCCGTCGAGCCCGGTTCGCCGCAGCACGCTCCACAGCTCGCCGATCACGAAGACGAGCGCGCCGATGGCGATTGCGAGGAAGAACACCGAGAGCATCGGCGAGTAGAAGCTGTAACCGACGATCGTGCCGACGAACGTCGGGCCGCCCGCGATCAGACCGGCGAGACCGATCTGCGCCCAACGTCGGAACGACGCGGCCCACCAGCGGCGCGGCGACGCCGAAGCCCTCGGTGGCATTATGCAGTCCAAAGCCGACGATGAGCGCGACGCGCGACCGCCGTCGCGCCCGACGCGGCCGACGCGCCGATGGCCAAGCCTTCGCCGAAGTTGTGCGCGCCGATCCCGATGGCGATGATTGCCGCCAGCACGACCGGATTGTCGGCGTGCGCGGCCGCCTGGCGCGTAAAATGCGTCGCCGCGCTGCCGAGTCCGACCAGATCCGATCAGCAGGCCGGCGACGAACACGAGACACTAGTGCGAGCGGGAACGCCGCCGTGCCGGCGTGCCACGCGTTCACGCCGGTCGAGATCGGCAGGATGGCGTTCTGCGCGATCTCGACGACGAGGTAGAGCAGAATCCCGATCGCGAGCGCGTTGAGCAGCGCGACGGTGTCGGCCGAGAGGCGCCGCGCGCGAGCGATCGGCAAGCCCAGGAAGATCGTGAAGCCGGCGATCGCACCGAGCAGCACGGTCATGCCAAAGCTCAGTGCGCGTGCTTGCTCGGCGTCTGACGTCGGCATCATCGCGCGGTACATCGACGCGAGCGTGTTCGGCGTTCCGGCGTAGTGGATCGCGGTGATCAAGCCGTCGGGCATTCCGCTCGCGTCTTCGATGTGGTCCAGCACGTGGCAGTGCACAGCCACGTGCCCGGCTGCGCGTCGGCCTTGACGACGACGTCGACGCGCTGCCCCGGCGCGACGAGCACCGTATCTTGAATGTCGCGATAGTCCACCGGCGCGGCGTCGCGCGCGATGATCTGCTGATAGTGCCCGTGCGTGTGCATGGTGTGGAACTCTTCGCCCGAGATGTTGATCCAGCGAATGCGAAATCGCTCGCCGCTTCGGACGTCGAGCTGCGCGCGTCGCCGGATACTCCTTGCCGTTGAGCGTGAAGTGGTTCTCGGCGCCGCTTTGGATCTCCACGACGAGACGATCTCGAGATAATCGTGCGCGAGGCCGCGCTCGACCGGCCGCGGATTCGACGGCTCGACGATGATCGCGCCGTAGAGTCCCGAGTCGAGCATCGCTTCGTTGTCGTGCGTGTGATACATGAACGTGCCCGGCTGATCGGCGACGAAGCGGTAGACGAAGTGGCCGCCGATCGGCACCAGCGGCTGCGAGATGCCGCCGACGCCGTCCATCGTGTCGGGAATGTCGTGTACGCCGTGCAGGTGGATCGATGTCGGGAACTGGTCCGTCGTTGGTGTAGTCGATGACGACGGTGTCGCCTTGATCGCACGACGATCGCCGGTCCGGGAACCACGCCGTTGTACGTGTTGGCCATGACGGTCAAGCCGGGCTGCAGCGTCCACGGCGCGGCGCGTTCGACGATGTGGAATGTCTTCGTGCGCCCCTGCGCAGTCGGAATGGCTTGATACGCGCCGTCGGGACGAGCGAACGATCGCCGATTCGCCCGGCGCCGGCGTAGCCGCCGGAATCGGCCCGCGGATCGGCTGCAGGCCCGCGGTCGTCGAGTTCGGCGACGCCGACGTCGTCGGCGTCGGCCGAGCACCGCGAAGGGAAAGCGACGGCGAGGACAAGATCAGCGCGAACGGCGGCCGCACTAACAAAGCGAGCGAGCCGGGGACATTTTAGGTATGCCTAATATTACTGATAGGTATGCCTTCTCCTGGGGGCACCCCGGTATCCCGGGTCTTGGCCGGCAAAATGAAGAACGCGAGCGGCGTGGCCGATGTCGACTTCAGCGCTCCCTGCGCGTTCCGGCCGATCCCGCCGCGACGCGTTGGGCGAACTGCTGCAGGCGATCGCCGATCAGACGGGCATGTGGCGCGGCTTCGCGCTGCACGTCGACTTGGGCGACCTGCGGCTTCCCGACGTCGGCTACGTCGCGGTGCCGATCGCATCTGACCGTCGCCGACGAGACGAGCCGCCGCGACCTTCGATATCGGCTTCGTTGCCACGGTCGAACCTGCCGTCGGCGTTTCCCGCGTTCCGCGGGCAGATGGGCGTCGAGACGCAGCCGGCATGGGCGAGTCCATGCTATTTCTTGCGCGGCTCGTACGAGCTGCCGATGCAGTTTTTCGGAAGGCTGCTCGACGCGGCGTTGATGCCGCGCGTCGCCCAACGTTCGCTGGAGAACTTCGTCGACGAGATTGCAGCGGCATGCGTCGCGCGAGTGGATAAGCGCGAAGCCGAG
This sequence comes from Vulcanimicrobiota bacterium, assembly GCA_963711625.1. GTDB lineage: Bacteria > Vulcanimicrobiota > Vulcanimicrobiia > Vulcanimicrobiales > Vulcanimicrobiaceae > Cybelea. The sequence continues at coordinate 11,452 of OY970207.1, read as the reverse complement.
TTCGCGCGTTACCACTTTTACATGCAGAACCTGCGATGACCGCGCCGCGAACGTGCTGCATCGTGTGGCGGTGGGCCGGCCGGGATGATGGCGGCGCTGCTGTTGGCTCGCGCCGGCGTGCGGGTCGTCCTGCTCGAGAAGCACGGCGATTTTCTGCGCGACTTTCGCGGCGATACGATCCATCCGTCGACGCTCGAGGTGATGGACGAGCTCGGGATACTCGAATCGTTTCTGCAGCGTCCGCATCAAGAGGTGACGACGCTCTCCGGCAATGTCGGCGACACGCTCGGTCAAGGTCGCCGATTTCACGCACCTGCCGACGCGCTGCAAGTTCTTGGCGTTCATGCCGCAGTGGGACTTTCTCAACTTTCTGGCCGAAGAAGCGAGCGCGTTTTCCGAACTTCGACCTGCGCATGCAGACGCGTGCGAGCGACCTGCTGTGGGAAGGACGATCGCGTCGTCGGGCGTGCGCGCGAAAACCCCGACGGGCCCGCTCGAGGTTCGCGCCGACCTCACGATCGCCGCCGACGGTCGCGAATCGGTGCATCGCGTCGCAGCGCCGGCCTCGACGTCGATGGAGCTCGGAGCGCCGATGGACGTGCTCTGGCTGCGGCTCGACGAAGCACGCCGACGATCCGCACGAAACCTTCGGCTATATTCGCGGCGGCCGCATCATGGCGCTGATCGATCGCGGCGCCTACTGGCAGTGCGCGTACGTCATTCCGAAAGGAACGCTCGCCGAGCTGCGCGCGCGCGGCCTGGAAGAGTTCCGGAGCGAGATCGCCGCGATCGTCCCGTTCCTGCACGATCGCGTCGCGCGAACTCGCGAGCTGGGACGACGTCAAGCTGCTGACCGTGCGCGTCAATCGCCTGCGGCGATGGTATCGGCCCGGGCTGCTCTGCATCGGCGATGCCGCGCACGCGATGTCGCCGATCGGCGGCGTCGGCATCAACCTGGCGATTCAAGATGCGGTCGCGGCGGCGAACATGCTCGGGCCGAAAATTCGCGCGGCGGCGTGACGGTCGACGATCTGCGCGCCGTTCAGCGCCGGCGCGAGCCGGCCGCGCGCAGTCACGCAGGCGCTGCAGCTCTTCATTCAGCGCAGGATCATCGGTCGCGTCCTCGCACGACGGGCGTGCGCCGCTGCTGCGCAGGCTGCCGCGGCTGATTCGCGTGCTTCCGTTTCTTCCGCGCATTCCCGGCCGGCTGGTGGGGCTCGGCTTTCGGCCCGAGCACGTTACGACGTGACGACCGCTGCACTTCTTGATACGGCAGAAGCCAGACGAGCGACTCGTCGTGTAAGTCGACCACTTGCACGCGATTGCCGAACGGATCGATGAAATCGCATCGAAACGGCGGAATCAAGGAGATTCCGTACTTGTTCGTCAGCTTCTCCCGCACTTCCTCGAGCTGCGCTTCGTCGCGAACGATCAGCCCGAAGTGCCGCGTGCGGCTCGGCCGCAGCTCGTCCACTTCAAACATCGCCAGAAACTGGTGCTCGCCGATTTTGAAAAAGGCGTCGCCTTCGCCCTCGTCGAGCTTCTCGAGATTGAAGACGTCGCTGATAAAAGGCGACCGCCTTGTCGATGTCGTCCACGTCGATCGCGATGTGATTGATTCCGTAAACCTTGACGCTCATGGCCGTCACTACCCGCGAGGAAGCGAGATGGTTACCTTGGTGCCGGTGCCGATTCTGCTCTCGATCCCGATCGTTCCGCCGATGCGTTCGACGGCGCGCTTGGCGATGGCGAGGCCGAGCCCGGAGCCGTCGCCGCTTCGCGTCCCGCCGCGATAGAAGCGGTCGAATGCATGCTCGAGATCCTGTGAGTCCATGCCCGGGCCGCGATCCTCGACGACGACCGTGACGCCGTCGCCACCGCCGTCCACGTCGACGATCACCGGCGAGCCGGGAGCGTAGCGGATCGCGTTCTCGATCACGTTCTTGATCGCTTCGTAGAGCTCGTCTTCGTCGGCATCGACTGTGCCCCGCGTCGCCTCGATGTGGACGTTGAGGCGATCGCCGGCGAACGGCGCCAGGACGTCGGCCGCGCGTTGCGTGACGGCCGCCGCGTCGACGCTTTCGGTGCGCGGTGCCGCCGGGCGCTCGAGCCGTGCGAGCAGGATCAGCTTGTCGATCACGTCGCGCATCCGGCGGCTCTCGGCGAGCATCGTCTCGTAGACCTGCGCGACGCCGCTCGGATCGTCGACCGACGCCTTGCTGCAAGACTGCCGAGGTAGCCCATGACGACCGTCAGCGGCGTGCGCAGCTCGTGTCCGGCGTCGGCGACGAACTGCCGCATCTGCAGTTCGTTGCGTTCGCGTTCCACGGTCGCCGCGGTGAGGCGATGCGCGAGATCGTTGTACGCCGTAGTGAGCTCGCGCAGGTCGCTCGTCTCGGCCGGAAGCGGCTCGGGTGCGAAGTTGCCGGCGGCGATGCGCCGCAGGGCCTGTGCCACATCGCGCAGCGGCGTAATCGCGCGCCGCGTCACGGCGCGGCCGATCAGCCACGCGGCGAGCACGGCCAACGCGCCGATCGGCAGCACGAACTCGAGATAATGCGCCAACAGCTGGCCGAAGCCAGCGAAATCGGGCGCGATCACGATCGTGCCGCCCGTCCACGCCCACGATCGCCGGGCGCAGACCGAAGACCGCCGCGGCGGCGCGCGTGAAGCGTCCAGCCTCGGGTCCGCCGCGTTGCTGCTGGCGAGCAGCCGGTGCGCGTCGTCGTAGATGCGCACGACGATGCGTGGGCCGCCGATCTCGGCGGCGAGCTGTGGCGCGTAGGCGAACAACGGGCGGTTCAGACGTTCGTAGACGAGACGCCCGTTGCGTTGCGCGCTCGGCGTCGGTGCCGATCGCGTCGTTGAGCGTGCCGACGTACAGATGCGAAGGCGAGCACGCTCGTCGTCGACACGACGAGCACGATCAGCGCCACCGCGAGCAGCACGTAGCCGCTGGTCAGACGCTTGGCGAAGGCGCGAAAACGGCTCAGGCACGCAACGTGTATCCCGCGCCGCGGACGGTTTGAATCAGCGGGCGGTCGAAGCCCTCGTCCACCTTCCCGCGCAAATACGAAATGTAACGCTCGACGGCGCCGGTGCCGACGTCGGCATCGTCGCCCCACACCTCGTCGAGAAGCTCGTCGCGCGAAAAGACGCGCCGCGGCCGGCGCAGCAGCGTCACGAGCAGGTCGTACTCGAGCGGCGAGAGATCGAGCCGCGTCCGTCGCGCTCGACCACGTGCTCGTGCAGATCCACGCTCAGGCCCTCGTACTGCAGCACCTCGGGCGCCTCGATGTGCGGCCGTCGCAGCTTGGCCTCGATGTGCGCGAGCAGCTCGGAGATCTCGAACGGCTTGCTGATATAATCGTCGGCGCCGTGCGCGAGGCCCTCGACCTTGTCCTCGACCTCGCCGCGCGCGCTGAGCATAACGATCGGCGCGTCGGTGACGCGCCTGATCTCCGGCAGCAGCTCGATGCCGCTCGCCTTCGGCAGCATGACGTCGAGCACGATTACGTCGGGCGACCAGTCGCGGACCAGCTCGAGCCCGGCTGCGCCGTCGGCTGCGCAGCGCACCGCGAAGCCGTGGTGTCCGAGCGCGAGCGAGAGCACCTCGCGGATATGCGGTTCGTCGTCGATGACCGCGATGCGCGACGTCATTCGAACCGCAGCGCCTCGATCGGATTGAGCCCCGCCGCCTGCCGTGCGGGATAGTAGCCGAAGAAGATGCCGACCATCGCCGAGAACGCGACCGAGGCGAGGACCCACTGCAGCGGAATCGCTCGTCGGCCACTGCGTGAGCAGCGCCAGCGCGATCGTACCGAGGCCGCCGGCGATCACGCCGAGCAGGCCGCCGATCGTCGAGAGCACGATCGATTCGGCGAGAAACTGCCGCAGAATCGTGTTCGCGCGCGCGCCGACGGCCATGCGCAGTCCGATCTCGCGCGTGCGCTCGGTAACCGAGACGAGCATGATGTTCATGATGCCGATGCCGCCGACGACCAGCGATACCGCCGCGACGCCCGCAAGCAGCAGCTCCATCACGGTTCCGGTGGCCGAGGCGGTCTGCGCGATGGCCTGCAAGTTGCGCACCTGAAAGTCGTCGGTCTGCGGCGGCACGATGCGGTGGCGCTGTTCGAGCAGCGTCGTGACGCTCTGCGTCACCGCGTCGATTTCCTGTGCCTCGGCAGCCGAGACCATCAGCGCGTTCACGGTGGTGAGCCCGGTGAGCCGCTCCATCGCGGACGTATAGGGGATCAGCACGATGTCGTCCTGGTCCTGGCCTAGCCCGCTTTGGCCGAGCGGCGAGAGCGTGCCCACGACCGTGAACGGGGTTCCTCTGATCAGCACGGTCTGCCCCACCGGCGAGCCGCCGTCGGGAAATAGCTGTCCCACCACGGTCTGTCCGAGCACGGCGACCTTCGCGGCCGACGCCACCTCGTTCTCGCCGAAGAACCGGCCGTTCGCGAGCGGCCACGAACGGATCGACGTGTACGTCGGAGCCACGCCGGTGATCGTCGTCTGCCAGTTGTTGGCGCCCGCGACGATTTGCGTGCGCAGCGTGACCGAGGGCGAAACCGCCGCTACGCCCGGCAGCTGCGCGATCGCCAGCCCGTCGGCGGGCGTGAGGCTCGACGCGCCGCCGAAGCCTGTGCGCGCGCCGGTCTGCGTGACGCTGCCGGGCTGCACGACGATCAGGTTCGAGCCCAGGCTGTTGATGCTCTGCTGCACCGACGTCCGAGCGCCGACGCCGATCGCGACGGTCACGATTACGGCCGCCACGCCGATCACGATGCCGAGCATCGTCAACAGCGAGCGTGCCTTGTTGCGCACCAGCGCCGCGAACGCGAGAGCGAACGTAGCCTTGACGTTCATGCGGCCCGCCGTTCGTTGAGCGCGTCGCTCGTGATCAGGCCGTCGCGGAAGGTGACGATGCGCCGCGCGTACGCGGCGACGTCGCCCTCGTGCGTCACGAGCATCACGGTGATGCCCTCGTCGCGGTTGAGCGTCGTGAAAAGCCGCATCACGTCTTCCGAGCTCTTGGTATCGAGCGCGCCCGTCGGTTCGTCAGCCAGAATGAGTCCCGGATCGTTGACGAGCGAACGCGCGATCGCCACGCGCTGCTGTTGTCCGCCCGACATTTGGTTCGGATGGTGGCCCGCGAGATGGGCGATGCCCACCATCTCGAGCTTGGCGAGCGCGATCGCCTTCGCGCCGTGTCTCGGGCACTCCCGCGTAAACCATCGGAAGCTCGACGTTCTCGATCGCCGTGGTGCGCGGCAGCAGATTGTAGGCCTGAAAAACGAAGCCCAGGCGGCGTCCGCGAATGTCGGCGCGCGCGTCGGCATCGAGGCGCGACACGTCGGCGCCTTCGAACCGGTAGTCGCCGCCGGTCGGCGTGTCGAGCAGGCCGACGACGTGCATGAACGTCGACTTCCCCGACCCCGACGGGCCCATCACGGCCACGAACTCGCCCGCCTGCACCGAGAGATCGACGCCGCGCAGCGCCCGTACCGTGTCGGCGCCCATCGCATACTCTTTCCGGAGGCCGGCGACGTCGACGACGGCGTCCATTAGTGGATCCCCCGCATCGAGCTCATCGGCGATCCGCTCATCGGCGACCGTGTGCCGCTCGACCGTGCCCCGCGCTGCGCGCTCTTCGATCCGATCACGACGCGGTCGCCCGGCCCCAGCGAGCCCGCCTGCAGGGGTTCGACCGCGGCCTGCGTGCCGTTGGTCAAGCGAACGCGCACGGCGATCCGGATCGGCTTACCGCCGCGCTGCACGAAAATCGTTGCCGTCGATCCCGAGGCGATCGCGGCGCCCGCCGCGGCGCCGCTTATCGCGCCCCAGGGCGTCGTCGCCGGCGCCGACGTTCGGAGTGCGGCCAAGGGAACCACGAGCGCCTTCGGCGCGCTGTCGACGCCGATCGTCGCGTTTGCGGTCATGCCCGGCAGCAATTTTCCGCCGGCATTGCCGGCGAACACGACGACGTCGTAGGTCACCACGTTGTTGAGCGTCTGCGGATTGATGCGCACTTGCGATACGGTGCCGCGGAAGCTCTCGTTCGGATACGCGAGCACCGAGAACGCCACTGAGGCGCCCGGCTTCACGTTGCCGATGTCGGGTTCCGCGACGTTGATGTCGACTTCCATCTTGGCGAGATTCTGCGCGATGGAGAACAGCGTGGGCGTCTGCAGCGACGCCGCGACCGTCTGGCCGACGGAGACGTCGCGCGCCACCACGGTGCCGTCGACCGGCGACGTAATCACCGAGTGCTGCAGATTGAGTTCGTCCTGGCGCACGACGGCCTCGGCCGCCGCCACGTTGGCTTGCGCGGCTTCCGTGCTGGCGGCTTGGCTCTGCGCGGTCGACGAATCCTGGCTGACGGTGGCGTAGCCGGCAAGGTTCTGTGCGCGGGCCTGCGCGACGGCGGCCTGCGCCGACGCCACGTCGCTCTCGTCTTGCGCGACCGTCGCGCGGTCGGCGTCGACGGTGCTCTGCGCGAGGTAGCCCTGCGAGAGCAAAGCCGTGTCGCGCGTCGCGGTCTTTTGCGCGAGCGTGAGGGCCGCTTGCGTTTTCGCGACGTTCGCGTTGGCCGCGGTGACGGCCGCGGCTTCGGCATTGGCGGTCGCGCTCGCGGCCTCGACACCCGAGTCGGCGCCGTGGGCCGTGGCGGCCGCCTGCGCTACCTGCGCGCGTGCCTGCGCGAGCGCGGCTTGCGCCTGCGCCAGCTGTGCCGCGAAGGTGCTCGGATCGAGCCGCGCCAGCACTTGGCCGCGCTTCACCTTGCTGTTGTAGTCGACGTCGATCGCGGCGATCGTGCCGGAGACTTGCGTGCCGACCGAGATGAGATTCTGCGGATTGACCGTGCCCGAGGCCGTGACCGACGACACGAGCGTCGCCTGCGTCACCGGCGCCGTGATCAGGTCGTCGCTCGCGTGCGCCCGCGTCAGCGCCCACGCGCCGAGGCCGGCCACAAGCAGCAGGGCGAGCGCCGCCCACGACCAGCGCGGCAGCTTGGTGACCGCGGTTACGGTGAGTCCGCGCGAGGCGGGAATCGTGATGGTTGACATGACGTTTCCACGATAACCACGGCGCCTGATAACGAGTGGAGAGTTTGGCGCCGCCGGTTAAGGGCCGGTTAGCGTCGAAGCGCCGCGCATGGCACGTGGATTCGTACTCGGGGTGGTCGCGGCGCTCGTGGCGCTGGCGCTGTGCGCCTATCTCGGCATCGTGGCCGGCTTGATGCCCGCCAATGCGGACTCCAAGCCGTGGAAGCTGGAGCGCTGGATGGCCCGCACTTCGCTTCACGCGACGATCGCGCGCGAAGCGCCGAAAGGCGCCAACCCGGTGCCGCTCGATGACGAGAACCTGATCGCGGGGATACGGCTCTATGCGGCAAACTGCGCGGTCTGCCACGGCGCCGCCGATGCGAAACCCAGCAACGTCGCGCGCGGGCTCTATCAGAAGCCGCCGCAACTGGCGAAGGACGGCGTCGAAGACGATAGCGACGGCGTGACGTACTGGAAGATCGCGCACGGCATTCGGCTCACCGGAATGCCGGCGTTCGGCGCAACGCTCAACGAGCGCCAGCTATGGCAGCTGACGCTCTTTCTCGCGCACATGGACTCGCTTCCGCCCGCGCCCGCGCGGGTCTGGAAGACGGTGAAGAACTAGATTCTAGGGGCCCGGTGTGGGTTCGATTTCGGTCGTCGGAGTCGCAGCGAAGACGTACTGATCGTTGGAGTTTGCGGACGTCGGCGAAGGATTGCTGAACGGATACTGCATGGAGAGTCCGGAGAGCACCGCGGCCGTTTCCGGATAGACCTGTCCTTTGAACGACCCGTCGCCATTCATCGTCGCGACGACGTGCAGCTTCCCTTGCGGGCCGGCGCCGAGGCCGAGATCGATGGTCGACGGCCCGATGTCGAACCAGATGTAGTTGCCGTCGCGGCCGCCGGCGACGGGGATGAAGAGCTTGTTAAAGGTGGTGTGGTAATAGCCGCGCAGAGTGCCGGCCGGGAAGACTTGCAGATCGAGGCGCCCGGTGATCGGGTACTCCGATCCGTAGACCTGGGTTATCGCCGTGGTGAAGCGCAGGTCAGTCGCCTGCGCCGACGCCGCGCTCGGTGAGGCAAATGCCACCCATGCGAGCGCGATGCAGCTCCCGAAGCGCAGAATCGAAGACCTTACCATGCTGACTCCTCTCGATTGACCATTTCTAAGGGAGTAGAGCGCTTGGCCCGGCGAGAACGTGACGAGGGTGGTACAGCCAGCCGAAATCGACCTGCGAGGCCTTCCGGTTTGGGAGCGCCCCGATCTCGTTCGTAAAGCCCTCGACCGTCTTCCATCGGGAGCCTGCCTTACCCTCATAACGGAGAACGAACCCCGAGCGCTCTCGTCGCGCGTCACGCAGGACCGCCCGGACCGCTTCGTGGTCGAGACGCGCCGGGTCGCGAGCCGAGTCTGGCAGCTGCGCCTGACGCATCGTCCAGGCGAGTCGACGGACCGCAGCGCGGCCGCGCAGCATATCAGCCGGTGCCCGGCATTCGCGGCGCTCGATGGCGGCGTGCGCGGCGAGTTGGCCGCCGCGTCGGTCTGGCATACCGGCCGCCGCGGGCAGACGTTGGTGGCCGAAAACATCGACTGGCCGTACATCGGCATGGTCACCGAGGGCATCGTCGCGCGCGCCAACGGTGGTGGCCGCGAGCGCGAGCGCATCCTGTACGAAATCTTTCCCTACGAACTGTTCGGCGTGGCCGAATACTTCGATCGCGGGCTGAAGATGGCGCGCATCTCCGTCTTCTCGAAGTCGGCGCACGTTCTCAAGATTCCGTGGGACGTCGTGTCGCGCATCGCGGCGCGCTACCCGGATCTCACCAACGCTCTGGGCATCGTGATGGCGCAGCGAGTTCGACTGCTGGCCGACGCCCTGAGCGTGCAGGGCTCGCTGCCGATCCTCGGCCGCATCGCCCGCGTGTTGCTGCCCTATGCGATGCCCGAACGCGGGCTCGCTGCCGGCCTCGGCATCGCTGTCGACGATCACGCAGTCGCAGATCGCCGCCGCCGGCGGCACGGTCAAGGAGGTTGCGGCGCGCGCGATCGCCGAGCTGGAATCGCGCAAGGCGCTGCGTCGCGAGCACGGGCACATCCGGTACCTCGACCGCGAAGTGCTGCTCGAGCTCATCCAAGACGTTTCAGCTAACCGATCCGGTCGAACCCCGTATACGGCTGGAGCGCCGGCGGGATCGCAATCGATCCGTCGGCTTGCTGATTGTTCTCGAGCAGCGCGATCAGCGTGCGCCCGATCGCGAGCCCCGATCCGTTGAGCGTGTGCACCAGCTCCGGCTTGGCCTCTGCGTCGCGCCGAAAACGGATCGACGCGCGGCGCGCCTGGAAGTCGGTGCAGTTCGAGCACGAGCTGATCTCGCGATAGGTGTCGCTGCTGGGCACCCATACCTCGACGTCGTACGTCTTGGCGGCGTTGAAGCCGGTGTCGCCCGAGCAGAGCGCCACGACGCGATGCGGCAATCTGCAGCTCTTCGAGCAGCGACTCGGCGTCGCGCGTCAGCGTCTCGAGGGCCTCGAACGACTTCAGCGGATCCGCCAGCCACACGAGCTCGACCTTTTCGAACTGATGCAGGCGCATGAGCCCGCGCGTGTCCTTGCCGGCGGCGCCGGCCTCTTTGCGAAAGCACGGCGTCATCGCGACGTATTTCAGCGGCAGCTCGCCGGGTTCGAGGATCTCGCCGCCGCGCAGCGCCGTCAGCGGCACCTCGCCGGTCGGGATCAGGAACAGGTCGGCCTGCGCGTCGGAAAACATCGCGTCGGCAAACTTGCTGAGCTGGCCGGTCGACCACATCGTCTGCCGCGAGACCAGCAGGGGAGGCGCAACTTCGTAGTAGCCGCGCGCGGCGGCACGATCGAGGAAGAACGCTCCGAGCGCGCGCGACAGGCGCGCGCCGGCATCCGGACAACGCCGCGAAGCGGCTGCCCGACAGCTTCGCCGCGCGCGCGAAATCGAGAATGCCGAGCGCTTCACCGAGTTCCCAGTGCGGTTTGGGTTCGAAATCGAACCGGCGCGGCTCGCCCCACCGGGTCACCTCGACATTGGCGTTTTCGTCGGTGCCGGCCGGCACCGAGGCGTCGAGCAGATTGGGCATGTTGTCGAGCAGCGCGAGCAGCGGCGAACGCTCGTCGGTCGGCGACAGTGCACGCGCGCTGTCCTCGAGCTCGCCGATGCGCCGTGCGATCTCGTCGAGCTGCGGCCGCAGCTCGCGCGCCGCGGCCGCTTTATCGGTCGCCTGCGCGATCGACGCTGAGAGCCGGTTCTTCTCGGCCTTGGCTCGCTCGACGGCCGTGAGCGCCGAGCGGTACTCCTCGTCGTAGCGCAGAAGGTCGTCGACCGGCGACGGATCGAGGCCGCGGCGAACGAGCGATTCTCGTACGCGGTCGGGATCGCGCCGAATGAGAGCGATGTCGAGCATGGAGAAGCGCGCCCTTATGCAGTCCGCAAATCCAGTCCTACCGGCGGCCGGATTTGATGGACGAGAAGCTGCTGCCGCCCCGACAGGCGATCGTCGCGTTCTTCGCGCGCGTTCCGGTTGCGCCGGCGGCTGTCGAACGCGTGCCGCTCGGCCAGGCGCTCGGGCGCGTTTTGGCCGAACCGATCGCGGCCGACGACGATTATCCGTCCGCGCCGCGTTCGGTGATGGACGGATTCGCAGTGCGCGCGAGCGAGACGCCGGGCGAGTTTCGGATCGCCGGCGACGTGCGCATGGGCGGCGCTCCCGAGTCCACGCTGCCGCGCCGGCGCGGCGAGCCCGCATTCCCGACCGGCGGCATGCTTCCCGACGGCGCCGATGCGGTCGTGCCGATCGAAGACGTGCGCGTCGCGGGCGACTCGGTTTCGATCGGCGAGCCGGTCGCAGCGGGCGACGAACGTCGTCGAACGCGGGGCCGACATGCGGCGCGGCGAGGTGGTCCTTCGCCCGCGCCGGCGCATTCGTGCGGCCGACGTCGGCGTGCTCGCGACGCTCGGAGCGACGGAGGTTCCGCGTCTACCGGCGTCCCGTCGATCGCCGTATTCTCGAGCGGCGACGAGCTCGTCGATCCCGGCGTCACGCCCGCTCGCGGTCGAGATCCGCGATTCCAATCGCTACGCCGTTGCCGCGTCGCTGCGGCGATGGGCGCGGTGCCGCGCCACTATCCGACGCTGCGCGACGAGGCGCGACGAGTTTCGAAGCGGCGCTGCGATCGCGCTCGCCGAGTGCGACGCGGTCGTCGTCACCGGCGGGTCGTCGGTCGGCGAACGCGATCGTCTGCCGGACGCCGTCGCGGCGATCGGCGATCCCGGCATCGTCGTACACGGGCTGCGGATCAAGCCGGGAAAGCCGACGCTCTTCGGCGCGGACGGCGCGAAGCCGATCGTCGGCCTGCCGGGTAATCC